>NZ_JBLHEN010000001.1:0-2754211 GCF_048695475.1 Gluconacetobacter brunescens
CTCCGCCCGTGGGGGGCGGTCAACATGGGGGAAACGATTCGGATCGTTTTTATTGCATGCGTGGGGAGAGGATGTGGATTCGGCCGGATGGGACGGGCGTTGTGCTAGGAATATGAAAAAACAGGACAGGGGCGGGACATGACGACGCGAAAAGTGGCGGCGGTAATCGGCGGTTCGGGGTTCCTGGGGCGCCATGTGGTGCGCCGCCTGGCCGAGGATGGCTATGTGGTGCGGGTGGCCGCGCGCCGTGCCGATCGGGCGGCGTCGCTGCGCCCGCTGGGCGATGTGGGGCAGATCGTGCCGCTGGGCGCCTCGATCCTGAATCACGACTCGCTGGTGCCGGTCGTGGAGGGCGCGCGGGTGGTGGTGAACCTCGTCGGTATTCTGGCCGAGCGCGGGGCGGCGACGTTCCAGGCCGTGCATGTGGACGGTGCCGCGCAGGTGGCGCGTCTGGCGGCCTCGGCGGGGGTGGAGCGGCTGGTGCATGTCTCGGCCATCGGGGCCGCGCCGGACAGCCGCTCGGCCTATGGCCGCAGCAAGGCGGCCGGCGAGGAGGCGGTGCTGCGGGCGATGCCGGAGACGACGATCGTGCGGCCGTCCATCCTGTTCGGGGCGGAGGATCACTTTACCAATCTGTTCGCCACGCTCGCGCGGTTCAGCCCGGTGGTGCCGGTCTATGGCGCGCGGACGCGCCTGCAACCGGTTTATGTCGCCGACGTGGCCGAGGGGATCCGGCGGCTGGTGGCGGGTGCCGGACATGAGGGCGCGATCTTCGAATTCGGTGGCCCGGCGATTCGGACGATGGAGGAGATCGCGCGGCTGATCGTGGCGGCGGTCGGTCGGCGCCGGCTGGTGTTCGCGGTGCCGCCGGCCCTGGCCTGGTGGCAGGCCATGTGGCTGGAGCGCCTGCCCGGACGGATGCTGACGCGCGACCAGCTTGCGATGCTAGCGAGCGACAATGTGGCAGCCGATGGCGCCCCCGGTCTGGAGCAGCTTGGTATTCAGCCGGCATCGATGGAAATGATTGTTCCATCCTATCTGAGCGGATATAAAATTACATAAACAAGCGGACTCAAAGCATTATATGGTCAATTGGTCCGGATCGGACCAATGTGGCCGAAGGCTCCATTCTTTCGGACGGCTGCCGAGCGGCCTTTTTGGGATAAAGGGCAGCAATGCTGTCTTTTATGGTAGATGTGTCTGGCGTAGGTGTTCCGCCAACACAACGTACCGCAGGTGACGGTCGGGCGTTATCCAGGGGGGACCGATGGTCGAGCACATGCTGAAATTCGTCTCCGTGCCGCAGAGCCAGCCCGACAAGCGGCCGGCCGCGGAGCGGAATGGCGATTTCGACGAGATCTATCGTGCATTCGCGGTGGAGAAGGCGGAGCAGCAGGCCAGCCGCTGCTCGCAATGCGGCGTGCCGTTCTGCTCGGTTCATTGCCCGCTGGGCAACAACATCCCCGACTGGCTGAAGATGACGGCCGAGGGGCGGCTGGAGGAAGCCTATGCGCTTTCCTCCGCCACCAACAATTTCCCCGAGATCTGCGGCCGGATCTGCCCCCAGGACCGGCTGTGCGAGGGGAATTGCGTCATCGAGAAGGGGTTCGAGAGCGTCACCATCGGCGCCGTCGAACGCTTCATCACCGATACCGCCTTCGCCAGCGGGTGGGTGGAGCCGATCCGGCCGCCCTTCGAGCGCGAGACCTCGATCGGCATTGTCGGTGCCGGCCCCGGTGGCCTGGCGGCGGCGATGCAGTTTCGTCAGCAGGGTTATCAGGTGCATGTTTATGACCGGTATGACCGGATCGGCGGCCTGATGATCTATGGCATTCCGGGCTTCAAGCTGGAGAAGGACATCGTTGCGCGCCGTCACCTCTATCTGGAGGAATCGGGCGTTCAGTTCCATCTCGGGGTGGATATCGCGGATGGCGACGGCGCGGGCACGCTCTCTTTCGCGACCTTGCGGGCGCGGCATGATGCGGTGCTGATCGCCACCGGCGTCTACAAGTCGCGCGATATCGGCGGGCCGGGTGCGGGGCTGGGTGGCATCGTCAAGGCGCTGGATTATCTGACGATGTCGAACCGGCTGTCGCTGGGCGACCAGTTCGCCCCCGAGGAGAGTGCGGCGCTCAATGCCGCCGGCAAGTCGGTGGTGGTGATCGGCGGTGGCGACACGGCGATGGATTGCGTGCGCACCGCCATCCGCCAGGGTGCGAAATCGGTCAAATGCCTCTATCGCCGCGATCGCGCGAACATGCCCGGCTCGATCCGCGAGGTGAAGAATGCCGAGGAGGAGGGGGTCTCCTTCGTCTGGCTGGCGGCGCCCGAGGCGTTTCTGGGGGATGATACCGTCAGCGGCGTGCGTGCCGTGCGCATGAAGCTGGGCATGCCCGATGCCAGCGGCCGCCAGTCGGTGGAGCCGGTCGAGGACAGTGCCTTCGTGCTGGAAGCCGACCTGGTGATCAAGGCGCTGGGCTTCGACCCCGAGCCGCTGCCGACCCTGTGGGGGCAGCCGGATCTGGCCGTGTCGCGCTGGGGCACGCTGCGGGTCGACCATGAGAGCTTCATGACCAGTCTGCCGGGCGTGTTCGCGGCGGGCGATATCGTGCGCGGGGCCAGCCTGGTGGTGTGGGCCATTCGCGATGGACGGGATGCGGCGGCGCAGATGCATCGCTGGCTGGAAAACCGGGCGGCCCAGTGCGCCCAGGCGGCGGAGTGACGGACATGGACCAGTTGACCCAGGATCACGGATCGCGGGATGCCGGCCAGGAGTTCGTGGCCGAGTGGCAGGACAACGCGCAGGCGATCGGCGGGCTGTACGACCCGACGCAGGAGCGCGATGCCTGCGGCGTGGGCCTGATCGCGGCGCTGGACGGGCGCAAGCGGCGCGAGGTGGTCGAGGCCGGGATCGCGGCCCTGAAGGCCCTGTGGCATCGCGGCGCGGTGGATGCGGACGGCAAGACCGGGGACGGCGCCGGCATCCACCTGGAAATTCCGCAGGATTTCTTTGCCGAGGCGATCCATAGCGGTGGCGAAGGCTGCGTGGACACGCAGATCGCCGTCGGCATGGTGTTCCTGCCCAAGACCGACCTGGCGGCGCAGGAGCGCTGCCGCCAGATCATCGAAACCCAGATCCTGGCTGTCGGCTACGGCATCTATGGCTGGCGGCAGGTGCCGATCGACACCTCGTGCATCGGCGAAAAGGCGAATGCCACCCGGCCCGAGATCGAGCAGATCATGATCCGCAACCTGCCGGGGCGGGACGAGCAGGCGTTCGAGCGCGACCTGTATGTGATCCGCCGCCGGATCGAGAAGAGCGCGCAGGCGAACTCGCTCGACCTGTATATCTGCTCGATGTCCTGCCGGTCGGTGATCTACAAGGGCATGTTCCTGGCCGAGAACCTGACGGATTTCTATCCCGATCTGCTGGACCCGCGCTTCGTCAGCCGCTTTGCGATCTATCACCAGCGCTATTCGACCAACACGTTCCCGACCTGGAAGCTGGCGCAGCCCTTCCGCCGGCTGGCGCATAACGGCGAGATCAACACGATTTCGGGCAACGTCAACTGGATGAAGAGCCACGAGACGCGGTTGGCCGACCCGGTGCTGGACCCGGTGATGGAAGACCTGAAGCCGGTGGTGCAGGCCGCAGGCTCCGACACCGCGATGCTGGACAATGTGTTCGAACTGCTGACCTTCGCCGGGCGCGATGCGCCGATGGTCAAGGCGCTGATGGTACCGGCCAGTGTCGGCGGCAATTCGGGCATGAAGCAGAAGCACCAGGACCTGTACGCCTACTGCAACGCGGTGATGGAGCCGTGGGATGGGCCGGCGGCGCTGTGCGCCACCGACGGGCGCTGGGTGGTGGCCGGGCTGGACCGCAGCGGGCTACGGCCCCTGCGCTATACCGTGACGGCGGACGGGCTGCTGATCGTGGGTTCGGAAACCGGCATGGTGAAAGTGCCCGAGACCGACATCGTGCGGCGCGGGCGGCTTGGGCCGGGGCAGATGATCGGCCTCGACCTTCAGGAGGCGAAGCTCTACGGCCACGAGGCGCTGCTGGACCTGCTGGCCGGGCGCCGGGATTTCGGCGCCTGGGTGAAGAATATCCAGAAGATCGGCTCGGTGGTGCGGGCCGATGTGCAGGAGCCGGTGCTGTTCGGCCGGGATGAGCTGCGGCGCCGGCAACTGGCGGTGGGCACGACCCTGGAGGAGTTGGAGACCATCCTGCATCCGATGGTCGAGACCGCCGCCGAGGCCATCGGCTCGATGGGCGACGATGCGCCGCTGGCGGTGCTGTCGGCACGCTATCGGGGGCTGGCGCATTATTTCCGCCAGGCTTTCAGCCAGGTGACCAATCCGCCGATCGATAGTCTGCGCGAGACGCGGGTGATGAGCCTGCTGACCCGTCTGGGTAATCTGGGCAATATCCTGGAGGAATCCGAGGTCCAGTGCGACCTACTGCAACTGCCCAGCCCGGTGCTGACCAGCGGCGAATTCGAGGCGCTGCGTAATTTCTGCGGTGACAGCGGCTTCGTGATCGACTGCACCTTTCCGGCGGCGGAAGGCGAGGCCGGGCTGCGCGAGGCGATCGCCCGTATCCGGCGCGAGGCCGAGGACCGGGTGCGCGAGGGCTGTACCCATCTGTTCCTGACCGATCAGGGGCAGTCGGGCGACCGGGCCTATATCCCGATGATCCTGGCCACGGCGGCGGTGCATACGCATCTGGTTCGCCAGTCGCTGCGGACCTTTACCTCGCTGAACGTGCGGTCGGCCGAGGCGCTGGACGTGCATGCCATCGCGGTGACGATCGGGGTCGGGGCGACCAGCATCAACCCCTATCTGGCGCAGGAGAGCATTGCCGACCGGCAGCGGCGCGGCCTGTTCGGCGAGATCTCGCTGCGCGAGGCGGTGGAACGCTATCGCAAGGCTGTGGACAAGGGGCTGCTGAAGGTGATGTCCAAGATGGGCATCTCGATCGTCTCGGCCTATCGCGGCGGGTATAATTTCGAGGCGATCGGGCTATCGCGCGCTCTGACGGCGGAGTTCTTCCCCGGCATGCCCTCGCGCATCTCGGGCATCGGCCTGTCGGGCATCGCGACCAACGTGCTGAGCTTCCATCGGACCGCGTGGGACCAGACGGTGATCGCGCTGCCGGTGGGTGGCCAGTACAAGATGCGCCGCCATGGCGAGGTCCATGCCTTTGACGGCAACCTGATCCATATGTTGCAGACGGCGGTGGCGACCGACAGTTTCACCATCTATCGCCGCTATGCCGATGCGGTGCGGCGCCAGCCGCCGGTGGCGCTGCGCGACCTGCTGGATTTCCGGGGTGGGCGGACGCCGATCCCCGTGGAGGCGGTCGAAAGCATCACCCAGTTGCGTAAGCGGCTGATCGCGCCGGGGATTTCCCTGGGGGCTTTGAGCCCCGAGGCACACGAGACCCTGTCGATCGCGATGAACCGGATCGGCGCGAAGTCGGATTCGGGCGAGGGGGGCGAGGACCCGTCGCGCGCCAAGCCGCGCCCGAATGGGGACAATGCGTCTTCGGCCATCAAGCAGATCGCCTCGGGCCGCTTCGGCGTCACGGCGCAATATCTGAACGATTGCCGCGAGATCGAGATCAAGATGGCCCAGGGCGCCAAGCCCGGCGAGGGCGGCCAGTTGCCGGGCTTCAAGGTGACGGGGCTGATCGCGAAGCTGCGGCATGCGACGCCGGGCGTGACGCTGATCTCGCCGCCGCCGCATCATGACATCTATTCGATCGAGGATCTGGCGCAGCTTATCTACGACCTGAAGCAGATCAATCCCGAGGCGACAGTGACGGTGAAGCTGGTGGCGCGATCAGGGATCGGCACCATCGCCGCCGGCGTGGCCAAGGCCAAGGCCGATGCGATCCTGATTTCCGGCCATAGCGGCGGCACTGGGGCCAGCCCGCAGAGTTCGGTCAAATATGCCGGCCTGCCGTGGGAGCTGGGCCTGGCGGAAGCGCATCAGGTACTGATGCTGAACCGGCTGCGCCACCGGGTGAAGCTGCGCACCGATGGCGGGCTGAAGACCGGGCGCGACGTGGTGATCGCGGCGATGTTGGGGGCCGAGGAATTCGGTATCGGCACCGCCAGCCTGGTCGCCATGGGCTGCATCATGGTGCGGCAGTGCCATTCCAACACCTGCCCGGTCGGGGTGTGCACCCAGGACGAGGCGCTGCGCGCCAAGTTCGAGGGCTCGCCGGAGAAGGTGATCAACCTGTTCTCGTTCATCGCCGAGGATGTGCGCAATATTCTGGCGTCACTCGGCTTCTCGTCGCTGAACGAGATTATCGGGCGGACCGACCTGCTGAAGCAGGTGTCGCGCGGGGCGGATTATCTGGACGATCTGGACCTCAATTCGCTTCTGGCGCAGGCCGATCCGGGACCGCATGCCCGCTACTGCACCCGGGAAGGGCGCAACGAGGTGCCCGAGACGCTGGATGCGCAGATGATCGCCGATGCGCGGCCGCTGTTCGACCATGGCGAGAAGATGCAACTGCACTACAATGTGCAGAACACGCACCGGGCGATCGGCACGCGCATTTCCTCGCTGATCGTGCGGCAGTTCGGCATGACCAAGCTGGCGCCGGGGCATCTGACGGTGCGCCTGCGCGGCTCGGCCGGGCAGTCGCTGGGGGCATTCGCGGTTCAGGGATTGAAGCTGGAAGTGCTGGGCGATGCCAACGATTATGTCGGCAAGGGCCTGTCGGGCGCGACCATCGTGGTGCGGCAATCGCCGTCGTCGAACCTTGTGTCGAACGAGAACGCCATTATCGGCAACACGGTGCTGTATGGCGCGACGGCCGGGGCGCTGTATGCGGCCGGCCAGGCGGGCGAGCGCTTTGCGGTGCGCAATTCCGGCGCCACGGCGGTGGTGGAGGGCTGCGGGTCGAACGGTTGCGAATACATGACGGGCGGCACCGTGGTGATCCTGGGTGAGGCGGGCGACAATTTTGGCGCCGGTTTCACCGGGGGCATGGCCTTTGTCTATGACGAGAACGGCACGTTCGAGCAGCGGATCAATCCCGACACCCTGCTGTGGAACCGGGTAGTCGACCCGAAATGGGAGGGCGTGCTGCGCGGACTGGTGGAGACCCATGCGCGCGAGACGCACAGCCGCTATGCCGCGCTGATGCTGCACAAGTGGGAGAATATCCTGCCGCGCTTCTGGCAGTTGGTGCCGCGCGAATATGCAAAGGTGATCGGGTACAATCAGGTGACCGAAGTCGTGCGTAGCGCATAGAGAACAATAGGCCCTGTTAGATCTTGATCCAATCTGCTGCTGCGAGGTGACGAATGGTGAGGAAGGAGGTGGCGGTTTTGGCGTAACGCGTTGTGACGCCGCGCCATTCCTTCAGATAGACCCAGAGGTTTTCGCCAGATGCCGGTTGCGATATGCCCATTGTGGGCAGGCGGCGCCAGCAACGCTTCCTTGCTCCAGACATGCTCCGGAGGCGTAGCCTTGTCGCCGGCGGCCCACAATGGTTTCGCGTGGCGGACGGTCGAGGATGGCAGGTGCGAGTGGCAATGCGTGCGCCTGATTGGGAGCCGGGGTGAAGGGACTGCACAGTCGCGCCTGTCAGCGACTATGCAGACCTTGCTTCCGGCGTCCGGGCTCAGGATCTACCCGCATCTTCTACGGGATCTGGCGGTCGACCGCGCGAAGCGGGCCTGTATCTGGTGGCGATCATCGACTGGCGTAACGGGGCCGTTCTGTTCTGGTGGCTGTCGAACACGCTGAATACGGGTTTCTGCCTCCTGGAGCTGGAAGACGCCCTATCGCGCCACGGAAAGCCGGAGATTTTCAATACGGATAAGGATTCACGGTTTTTCAGTGGCGCCTCTATGGGCGCGCTGCACAGGCGGGCATCCGGATATCTATGGACGCGGGCCGGGCCGATGAGGGGATAATGCCTTCGTTGAGCGCCTCTGGCGCTCGTTCAAATATGAGGACATCCACCTGAAGGGCTATGCCGACGGGGGAAGACGAAAGCAGGTATTGCCGATTGGTTCCACTTCTATAATTGGACCCGTTTGCATCAGGTGTTGGGCTATCGCACCCCGAGGGCCGTCTGGACAGAAAGCTGCCGCGCAAAAGTGACGCCTGTGGATATGATGGTTTCATGAACAGAAAGTATCAATCGGGCCAGATCTCCCAACGCTGGTCTTCAGATCGGTGATCATTTCGGGCGTGAATTTTAAAGCGACCTCTTAACAAATAAATATAATAATCCCATTTCACGTGGGCCGAGATCACTTTCACCCTTGATTAGAGGAATATTTGGTAATACCGGAAGAAGATGAACGGAAACCCGATTTGTTTGACCAAGGCTGTCAACTGCGGTCATCATTCTTTCGTAGTAACAAAATTTATCATAGCAGACAAATTCGCGGACAGCATCGGTTTCAACAACTAGCGTCCCCGATTTCGGCCCACATAAAACTGAGAATCCATCAATCTGCGTATTTTCTGGAAGATTGAGAACAATCGTTTCTCCTTCGCGAATGTTTGCAGCCTCCTCTGAAAACCCATGGCGATCAAATCTGCGCTGATTGGTTGTAGAGTAATCCGCAAACCGCAGGGAATCGAAACGGATTCGAGAAGAAAGACACGTATACTTCGATTGCTTCGCAGGGCCAAGTTTTTCAATAAAATTAAGTATTTTCTCTGCATAAATTTCAACGCCAATAGCGTTCGGATGAACTTCGTCATTTAAAATTCGATCAATCGGTACCCCCGCAAGCACCAACTCCATACTCACGGATAGTACGGGGACCCCATATAGCGCACATACCTGCGTAATAATCTTCTCCAGACTATCGTCAGAATAATCTACATCCGCCCTTGGAAGATTAACGAAAGCGACGTCCTTTCCGTGAATTCTTGCGCATAAAATGAGTTGTTCTATATGCGACCATATCTCCATATAGTAAGATCTCGTAAAATCCAAATGAGTAGAATAAACGGAGCGCACGTAGCTGGTAGAAACCTCATATACTACTCTTTCCGCATCCGCTTGATTAGATAAAATACGATTTATCATATAGGGGAGTGCTTGTGTTGTGATACCTCCAATGCCGCATTTATCAATTTCTATATCTAATTGGCGAGCTGAAGCTAACCATTGAAGCCGAGGGATATAGCTGCTCGGCATTTCGGTAACGCTAAAGCCAATAAAAAGCGTCTTAATCATATGCTTCTGATACCTTAAAGCTTCTCGGGGATTGCATTTCAGTTCGCATATTCAAGCTGTTACTAGACTATGAATATCCGAAACAAAGCGAGGCAATCAAGCGGCAGCGCGTTGCCCAGAGCAGATCCTGTTTGAACGTGTGCGTTCGAACAGGTGAAGATGCTCGTAAAAACAATAAACTAGAGCATTTCTACCGAACCGGTGTTCGGTGGAAATGCTCTAGACGCGAACGCCGTTTTCCGGTCGGTCATGCCATCTCCGCGATCCGGATGATCCGCGCCAGCAATGCGTCTCCTGGATCGCCCTTAACGCCGATCGACTGGCCATTGCGCAGCAAGATTTCCCCGGTCAGGACTGGTTACATCGCAAGGCCCTGACGGGACGGTCTTCTTGTCCACTCGCTCGAGCGGGAGAAAGCGCACACCGCGACCGCCAGCAGGGGAGCACTGACGCAGCCAGAGCCGCCATTGGTAGAGATGCTGCCGTGTCGGGTCGTGATGGCGGCCCACATCCGATACCGTCGCCCCGTCCACTCCAACCTCGGACAGAACGCGCATCTTCTGGTTATCGGACCAGCGCCGCCGACGCTCCACGCCAATCAGGATCTTCTGTCGCATCCTCACCCCTCTCAAACGACGTCAATAACGGCCTGGTTAATGACGTGAATTTACCAACCAGACACTCCGATCATAAGGCTGACCACGAATGGCCGGTTACGAACGATCTTTCGCATGGGCCACGCGATGCCGCAGGCTCGTCAAGGATTATGAGCATTACGGCTTCAACGCTCGCACGTCTCCACGTCGTAGCTTTCGCATGCTTTATGCTCAAAAGCGCCGCTATACTCGCTCATGGTGCATAACACCCTCTGGCGCAGGGGGGGTCAGTTGATATTCGCTTTGAACCAACCATAGGTAGCGGCCAATCCCTCTCTCAAGTCAATTGAAGGCTTCCACCCAAGCGACCGAATTTTATCAGCACTCATTAGTTTGCGCGGTGTGCCGTCGGGTTTGGAGAGGTCGTGCACAATCTCGCCTTTGAAACCGACAACTTCGCAAACGAGCTGCGTGAGTTCCAGGATAGTGACGTCCTCACCCGAGCCAACATTGACGTGTTCGAAATCGGAGTAGCTCTTCATCAAATGGACGCAGGCGTCGGCGCAATCGTCCACATGCAGGAATTCGCGACGTGGTTTGCCTGTACCCCAGACGGTGATCGTCTTGTCATTACGAAGCTTCGCCTCATGCGCCTTACGGATTAGTGCCGGCATAACATGGCTTGAATTCAGGTCAAAATTGTCGCCGGGACCGTAAAGATTTGTTGGCATGGCTGAGATGAAATCGGCACCGTGTTGTTTACGATAACTTTGTGCCAGTTTTATGCCCGCGATCTTTGCGATTGCATACCACTCATTGGTGGGCTCCAACGCGCCAGTGAGAAGCGCGTTTTCAACGATTGGTTGCTCGGCGAACTTCGGATAGATGCAGGACGAGCCGAGGAAGCAAAGTTTTTCCACACCGTTTCTGAACGCAGCTTCAATGATATTCGCTTCGATCATAAGATTATCGTAAAGGAAATCGACCGGATAGGAATCATTGGCGAGGATGCCGCCAACCTTGGCGGCGGCTAAAAACACCACGTCTGGCTTCTCGCGAGCGGTCCACGCCCTGACGGCCATCTGATCTTTAAGGTCGACCTCAGACCGGGAAACCGTCAGCACTTCACAGTTTTCTAATTGCAGCCGACGCACGAGTGCGGAGCCGACCATTCCGCGATGACCGGCAACCCAAACGCGCTTGCGCTCGATCGAATAGTTCATCATTAGCCTTCCACGCTTACAGGCAGATCAAGACCATGCGTCTTGAGAAGAGCGTAGCGGCGTGCTGCCTTGTGATCTTCGGCGACCATCTCCCGACACATATCGCGCGCGGAAATTTCTGGTACCCAACCGAGCTTATCTTTGGCCTTCGTCGGATCGCCGAGCAGGGTATCAACTTCTGCAGGGCGGAAATAACGAGGATCGATACGAACAATCACGTCATCAACCTTCAACGCAGGTGCCATGGTGCCGCGAATAGCCGTAACGACGCCGACTTCATCGACGCCTGTGCCCTTGAATTCGACTGTAATACCTAAATCCTCGGCCGCCCAAGTAATGAATTCCCGCACGGATTGCTGCACGCCGGTGGCAATAACAAAATCCTCGGGCTTCTCCTGCTGCAGCATGAGCCACTGCATGCGGATATAATCCTTGGCATGGCCCCAGTCACGCAAGCTATCTATATTGCCCATGTACAGGCATGACTCGAGCCCCATAGCGATATTACATAGGCCACGTGTTATCTTGCGAGTAACAAAGGTTTCACCACGACGTGGCGATTCATGATTAAAAAGGACGCCGTTGCAAGCATACATTCCGTAGGCCTCACGGTAGTTCACCGTAATCCAGTATGCGTAAAGCTTGGCAACTGCGTAAGGCGAGCGCGGGTAGAACGGCGTGGTTTCGCGCTGCGGGATTTCCTGCACTAAACCGTAGAGCTCAGACGTGGAAGCCTGGTAGAAGCGTGTCTTCTCCGCGAGGCCCAGGAAACGTATTGCCTCAAGCAGCCGCAAAGTGCCAAGTGCGTCCACATCCGCCGTGTATTCGGGCGCTTCAAATGATACAGCTACGTGCGATTGGGCACCAAGATTGTATACTTCGTCTGGCTGTATATCCTGAATAATACGCGTTAAATTTGATGTGTCGCTCAGATCGCCGTAATGTAATTTAAGATGTACATTAGCTGCATGCGGATCCTCGTAAATATGATCTAACCGTTGCGTATTAAATAGAGAAGCGCGTCTTTTGATGCCGTGGACGTCGTAACCCTTTGATATGAGAAATTCAGCTAGATACGATCCATCCTGGCCGGTAATGCCGGTGATGAGAGCAGTTTTTTTTCTTTGGGTCATCAATTTTTCCGTATTTGTTATATTAATATCCGGAGATACATCAGTTCATTTATTTCGACATTAACGATCTCTCAGATCCTGTTTGGAAATGCGCGTCGGATCGCCGCCAGCGCGTATTTCCAAACAGGATCTGAGACTCCATCAGGGAAGTTTATTTTTTCTGGCATAGTTTTCTGAGCATCAACCGAACGGAGGCGAGACGGAAGAGGCTGACGGCGCGACCGGTCAGATTCTCCCACTCTTTCGCGTTGCAGACTGGACGACATCAGGATTCAACTCTTGGTCAGGTCAGATCGCTCGGGTAGCGAAGATGGTCCAGGTCGTAACGGCAACGGTTTTTGGCAGTCCACATAAAAGCGCCTCGGCTATCGAGATCGCCAACCAATCATAATCTGCCCCTTTACTCAAGCCGTAACCACCAAACAACAGAAAACATTATATATCATTCCGGACGGGTTGAAGCGTTCCGGGTTTTCTGGAGATTGTCTGGTTTGAGTCACGCAGCATGTCGGTGTTCTCAAGGACTGCATAGTAGTTGGCTGCGGTCTCGGCGGCCAGGATATATCCGATGGGGCCAAAGAGGTGGTGATTGTTGAACCAATCGGCCCAGCGCAGCATTGCCATTCCCACCGCTGATGCTCCCGGCCAAGATCGCTGCCGCCAGATAACCGCGGCCTTGTAGAGGCCGTTGATGGCGTTGGCCAAGGCGGTGTCATTGGAAACATCGACGCTGCCGACCGAGAGGCCAGATTGACCTCGGCTAGAGTAGATCCTGTTTGAACGTGTGCGTTCGAACAGGTGAAGATGCTCGTAAAAACAATAAACTAGAGCATTTCTACCGAACCTGTGTTCGGTGGAAATGCTCTGGGCGTGGAGTATAGCATGAAAAATTATTGTGTGCCCCTGTCGCTGTAGTGGATCAGGCCATCCTCGGGGCCGGGCCTGAGAGCTTTGATTACTTGTTCCAGGGCGCCCCCCCACGCGAACTTGGCGCCTGTGTGGACATAGATAAAATCGGCCACCCACAGGGCATTCGGCCTGCTTACGCGCGGAATTCGCGGTTCACCTTGTCCAGTGGGCAGAGGGTCTCGCTGAATACCGGCCAAGCCCATGGTGTGCATTAGGCGCTCCACGGTGCACTTGGCCATCGGATGCCTTCACGGCGCACCTGATGCCAGGCTTTGCGCGTCCCATAGAACCCAAACGGGCCTCCTGCGCCCGCTTGATCTCGTCCTTTAGGTCATTGCGCCGAGCACGGATCGGCCGGTTGCTGGGATCGACAAGGCGTCGGGCCATGACGCTTCTCCTTCTCCAGCATCACACCAAACACACGAAATTCAGGATAGGCCCGCCGAGAGCGCCGGGTCGGCACGCCGCAGGAAGGCGCGCAAGGCCAGCCGAAACGGCCATGAACTCGACCCGCGCACCGCCGAGGCCGCAGGCTTTCTGATCCTGCTCACATCCCTCTCACGCGACAGGCATCCGGCCGAACAGATCATTGCCCTCTACCGTAACCGCTGGCAGGTCGAAATCGGTTTCAAACGACTGAAAACTCTCGGCGGTATTGACCGCCTGCCGGCTACAAATCCTGCATTGGCCAGAACATGGTTGCTGGCACATCTCATCGCCGCTGTGATGACCGATGATCTCGCCAACGAGATCATCGGCGTTTCCCCCTCAGCCTGATGGCAGAGCCAGGCCCACATACAACCTCATCTGGGCCGCATGGCAGAAAGCGCGCGAAATCCTCAGATATGCCATCCCGCCTCCCATCAGGCTCGACAGACATGACGACATCCAGCGCTTTCGACGAAGGCAGGCACAACCCGCCAGAAAGCGAAGCTCACAAGCTCAAGACCTCAGAAAATATTAACTTCGCGCCTATGGGGCTCTGCCCTGCTGGAACTTCGGTCCCTGATAGCCAGCGTCGACGTAGAGTTTCAGAAGGAACGGATACAGTCCGAACAATGTCGCCATCAGCATGACGCCGCCGTCGCGGTCCTGGATATCAGCCGCATGCACGATGGCGGCCATCAGAAGTCCCTGTGTATCGACGAGGATATGCCGCTTCTTGCCCTTGATCTTTTTGCCACTGTCGAAGCCGGACGGGTCGATCCGGCGCCCCCTTTTTCGGCACTTTTGACGCTCTGACTGTCAATAATGGCCGCTGTGGGGCTGGCGTCGCGATGCACCTGTTCGCGGCAGAGCACGTAAAGGGCATGGTGCAACCGCTCGAGCGTACCCTCATACTGCCAGCGGCAGAAATAATAGTTCACCGTGCTGCGTGGCGGCAGATCTTTCGGGAGCGCGCGCCACTAGCACCCGGTGCTCAGGATATACATCAGACCGTTCATGACCTCGCGCACGTTCACGGTCCGCTTGGTGCCGCCCCGCTTCGCATGGGGGATCATCGTCTCGATCAGCGACCATTCCTCGTCAGTCAGGTCGCTGGGATAGCGGAGTTTGCCGCTGTCATACCGGACGCGATTTTCAATCGTCCACATCGAGCGGCCTCTCCAAATCGGGGCTGCCGACATGGAATCACAGATGATTCCAAAGATTCAAGATGATCTCAGACGGACACTCAGACAAGCCTGACCGAAAATGCGGAACGCCTCACTACTTGGAAAGCAACTTCTTCATCGCCCTGTTAAGAAATGTGTGAATTAACATACCAATCGTCCCATTGACTGAGATTTTCAAATTGCCGAGTAAACCCATTTGCATTCATCAGGCGAAAAATATTTTCTCTTGCGATTGCATTAAAGTTATGTTCAACCGTAACAACATTTACGTGGTACTTTTTGAAGTCAAATTCTTTTAATATTTCTAACTCACTTCCCTCCGTATCGATGGAAAGATAGTCAATGATGCTTGGTGCGTGATTTTGATAAAGTAAATCGTTCAAGGATACTGTTTCAACTTCCATAAGTTTGAAATCTTTTCGGATTCTCGCATGCATATCGGAAAGTTGAAAAATTTCAGCAGTGGCGAATTCTGCGTCTACGTCATTGTACGAAAACATAATGTTCGATCCACTCTCAGACCACACACATCGATGATCAATAATACATTGTCGAGATTTATTGAGATCTCTGTGCCAAACCGGATTCGGTTCACTCAGTATTCCTTTCCACTCAAAATTTCTTTCAAGAAGATATGTATTGCTCAAATCTTCGCCATTTGTCGCTCCGAATTCCACAAAAAATCCAGATCTCCGCCAGCCGAGTACATGCAACGCAAATATATCCTGAAACAACTGCGCTTTTGATATATTATAATTTATCAGACATTGGCGAATAAAAAGACTTTCGTGTTCAGATGGTGATCTGTATCTTTCTGAAGAAAGAAAAGAAAAGAAAGAATCTATCCCAATACTACTCATACTTCTTTGCTCCTATTTACACGGGCGGTGACACAAAATATTATAGTATTCAATTGCTATTATTTGACAGGCGCTGCGTCTTAATCCGGATATCTCACATATGATAGTTACATCAGATTCTGAAAGCGGCGAAAGTTCTTGTTAGAAAAGGAAAATTCGCGAGCGAAGACAAAAAGCCGATGTTGGCCAGAGTGTAGCGCAGGTCAGGTGGCTTGTGGAGAGGTATCTGGACGGCGGATTGTCGTCGGCTTCGCGGCCGAGACGATCGCGTCGGACATGGGTGCAACCTATGGCCTACCCTGTCCGCATTGGCTTTTTTTGTCCGTGAAAGTCTGCGCCAACCTATCCGGCCAGGCGTATCCTGAATTTCGCGTGTTTGATGTGATGCTGGGAAAGCAGTAGCATCATGACCCGGCGCAAGAAGCCGTGATCCCTGACGATGTTCGGGACCAGGTTCTGGCTGGTCGCGTGGTCCGCACCATGTGGACGCGGACGCCCTTCTGGGGGGATATGAAGAAAGCGTTGGCGGAACGGCTGCTGAACGCCGAGTTGGACCATCATCTGGACGGCGAGGTAGCGACCGGTCGCTGGAGCTGCCGCAACGGCTATAGGCCAAAGACCGTGCTGAGCGATGCCGGGCGGATGGCGCTGGACATCCCGCGCGATCGGGCGGGGATGTTCGATCCGCAGTTGATTGCTCGTTACCGGTGGCGTTTCCCCAGCTTCGACGAGCGGATCATCTCGATGTATGCGCGCGGGATGAGTGTGCGCGAAATCCATGGCATCTGCTGGAGATCTATGGCGTGGAAGCTTCGCTAGGACCGATCGACATTCAGGCCATCCAGATCATGGCTGAGGCGAGGTGAACGAAGCCGAGGAAATGGATGGTGCGTCGATCATATCGGGTAGCGAAGCGTCGGAAGTGCTTGAGGCGGTTGAAGCACCGCTCGATACGATTGCGTAGCCTGTAGGCGATGGGATCGTGCGAGATGATAATCTTGCGGGTCGGGTTGCAAGGAATGACGGCTTCTGCACCCATCTGAGCGATGAGGGCACGTAACGCATTGCTGTCATAGGCCTTGTCGGCAATGACGGCCGCCCCTTCCTGACCCGCGAGCAGGGCCGGCGCCTGGGTGACGTCGCCAACCTGACCAGCCGTGACAACGAAGCACAGCGGGCGGCCCAGCGCATCGGCCAGCATATGGATCTTGGTCGTCAGACCACCTCGAGAACGCCCCAGCGCCTGATCTTTGGCCCCCCTTTTCCGCTCGCGGCCTGCTGATGGGTGCGAACGATGGTTGAATCGAGCATCAGATACTGATTGTTCCGATCGGCCGTCAGCGTCTCGAAAACCTTTTCCCACACCCCGGCATGGCACCATCGGCTGAACCGACGATGTACCGTCTTCCATTTGCCATACCGCTCAGGCAGGTCTTTCCAATGCGCGCCGGAGCGCAGAATCCAAAGACAGCCGTTCACGAACATGCGGTTATCCGTCCCGCTGCGCCCCGCATCACCGACCTTGCCGGGTAGCAGAGGCTGCAATCCTCTGCCATTGCGCCTCGTTCAACTCGTAACGCTTGGTCCCCATCCCACGCTCCGTGCTCCAACACGGTGCTCTATGAATCACTCATTCCAAAAGAAGGAAATCCTGAATGTCGATCGGGCCTAGAGCGCGTCCACGTTATTCCGGTTCATAGCCTGCGGTGGTGAAGAAGTTGGTACATTCGTCCGGAGTGAAAGCATCCAGGACTGATCCGGCGGCGTCCCATAGCGCTGTGACGGTTCTTGCTGCCTTGGCTCGTAAGAGGGCCTTGAACTTGGCGAACGCGCCATTTCGATCGGGTTGAAATCGGGACTATAGGGAGGCAGGAACATTATCCGTGCTCCGCTTGTTCGATGGCCTTTCGCGCGCCCGGCATCCTGTGAGCGGGCAGATTGTCCAGCACGACGATATCGCCCGGGCTCAGCGTCGGCACGAGACCATGCTCGACATGGGCCTGAAAAATCTCGCCGTTCATGGCGCCCTCATGCACGAAGGGTGCGGTCATGCCCGTGAGGCGCAAGCCGGCGGTGAAAGTCGTGGTTTTCCAATGGCCATGAGGGACACCAGCCCGACAGCGTTCTCCGCGTAAGGCGCGACCACGCAGGCGGGCCATCTTCGTGGAGAGGCTGGTTTCGTCGATGAAGACCAGGCGGTGCGGATCGAGATCAGGCTGGCCGTCGAACCAGTCCTGCCGACGTGTCAGCACATCTTCGCGCTCCTGCTCCAATGCATGTGCGGTCTTTTTTTTGCATGTCCACCCGCGCTGTCGCAGCCATCGGCTGAGCATGCTGCGGCCGATCCCGACGGACTGCTCACCCTGCAGGCGCGCGACCATCTCGTTGAGTGTGATGTCTTTTTGCGCTTCGATCATGCCAGCAATAAAGGCTTCATGCCCGTCCAGCTTAGAGCCGCGTGGCTTGCTCTGGCGGCGCGCTGCCCGTTCGCCGCTTTCACGTTCGCGCCGAAGCCACCGGATCGCCGTGGAAATCCCGATCCCGACCGGCCACAGGCCGAGGCGCTCCTGTCCGGCTTGCAGGGCGTCGGCCATGTCATTGCCGATGCCGCTTACGACGCAGACCCGCTACGCACTTTCATAGCTGATGACCTCTGGGCAATCGCACAGATCAAAGCCAATCCCAGCCGTGCCATCATGCCCCCAATCAACTGGAGCCTCTACAAGGAGCACCATTAAATCGAATGCTTCTTCAACAAACTCAAACGCTTCCGCAGGATTGCCTTGCGATGTGAGAAAACTCTCCCTGCATTCATGGGGTTCGTCCACCTCGCATGCGCCATGATCTGGCTACGTTGAATGCAGACAGAACCTAGCGATTGTCGTTACCAGCGTGGAGACATTCAGCGGCCAGATAACCGGGATTGACGTCATTGGGCGCGGGCTGAACGTCTCGTTCACATCTGACTATTGACTGATCGACGGCGATTTCGGGCTTTCGGGACTCTTGATGTGCGGTGATCCCGTGTTTCGACATGAAGGCCCGTAGCTGATTGATCAGGGCGGTCCGCTCCGCCGTAAGCCGGTCCTGTGCCCGATGCAGCCGCTGCACATCGAACTGCGCTTCACTATCGAGTAGGACAAATCGCATAGTTGGCCGCGTCGCCGCCTCGGTAATGGTTTCGGCATCCGGTCGTCATTTTCTGTGCCTTGACGTAGGGCTGTACATGCTCCGGCGGCATCAGTCGGACCTCGTGCCCCGTGACTGAAAAATACGCCCGAGGTGGTGCGCACCACAGCATGCTTTCATCGCGATGATATAGCGCAGGAAATCCGCTACGATTCGAGACAGCGTCGAGCGCTGACGTCGATGTCGAAACAGCTCTTGCGCTGCCGCATCCATCCCCACTACAATACAATAGTTTTTTCAGATCGATACTGCTAAAGCAGAGCCGCTCATACCAACCTTTCACTGTTCGAAAATTGGCAATCTACGTCCCTTTTGTAAAAGAGGCATTCCATAAATTCAGGATAGGCTCGGGCGTCCGGATCTTCATGAACGGCCGAGGCCGCTGGATGGATAACGTCTTCATCGGGCGTTTCTGGCGCTCGCTCAACATGAGGACATCTATCTAAAGTATTGCCCAAAGGGTTGCGTCGATAGGCGGGAGGGCAAGGCGGGCATTGCCGGATGGCTCGACTTCTATAAGCGGACGTGTCTGCATCAGACGCAGGGCTACCGCAGCCCTCATGGCAGTTTGGTAGGAAAGTCGGGTTGAAACGCTGACGCGTCGCCTACATCCACCGGCTCGGTTACTTTAGGTCAATCTGATGGTCGCTTGAACAGAAAAAGTAACCCGAGCCGGACCTTTCAACTTAAAATCGGCTATCAATGGTCCTCAGGATGGGGCCCTGGTCATTGTAGCTATGAATGAGGACTGTCTGAGGGCAACGTACCGACTACATCCCGAGGTTAAGCTCATCTTGCCAAGCCGAAACATGCATAGTATATGTTTGCGTTGAACCTGTGAGCCCGTGATTGAGTGTTTCTTGTGCGAGATGCATCTAGCGATTGTCATGTATTCTTCGCGACCGGGTGAAATCGCGAAGTTATGCGATTGAATATTTTATTAGTAAAAGAGAGTTCGAAATGAAAATTGCCATTACCAATAGTTGGCCAAATCTTGCTGAGAGTGCCGAGCTTGAATTTATTGAAAGATTTAAAATCGCATCCAAACATATCGGCAATGTCGATGTTAAAGTTGTGGTGACAAGTGATGATATTTACGAGTATAAGCCAGATTTTGTTTTGATCACCCATGAGTTCAGCAGAAAGCTGACCGAATATCCCACCATTGCTCTGCTGTGGAGTCCGTTATCGTTTTTTAGCGGCGACGAGTACCGAATGAAATCAATCAATTCATTCGATGGTTACATTGCAGGAAGTCGCGAACTGGAACACTTTGCCAAAGATGTACAGATCGACAGTTCGATTGAAAAGCCTGTCGCGCCAGATTATTTTCTGCCGACTACGTATCGAAATGATGTGGTTTCGCTAAGAAATATTGTAGACCCTACGCTATGCTATCTAGGTATCCACTGGGACGGAGCGCGACATAGTAGAGTTTTTCAATTGCTTGCTAAAGAAGGCTTGGTCTCATTCTACGGTCCACCAAAAGGCTGGGATCACGTCGGGGGGGCGTATAAGGGAATGCTTCCGTTCGACGGCGTGTCCGTGATGGAGACTATTGCCAGACACGGCGTTGCACTTTGCTTCCATAAAAAAGAACATAGAGAACAAAATACGCCTTCGATGCGAATATTTGAGGCATTATCTGTGGGTGCGCTCCCAATATGCGACTCCATTGCATTCGCCGAGGAGAATCTGCAAGATGTTGTCTTATTTATAGATACAACCAAGTCACCACGCCATATTGTAAAGCAAATTCGCGAAAAGCTAGATTGGATTAAACAGAACCCGGAGGCCGCTATAGAGAGGGCAGAGCGGGGGAAAGCATGGTTCGAAAAGCATTGGTCTTTAGAATCAAAGATTGAGAAGCTATTTATACCATTTGCTAAGGAAGTGCGAAAAGCCGGTTTATTTGATCGGGTAGACTTGTCTCGTCCCTCAAGGGGAGCGTTGAGTTTCATCTCAAAGCGTTTCAGTCCGAAGATTGACTGTGATGTAATAGTTCGCGCTGGGGGAAGATCGCTTGATTTTGTGAAGCGAGCTGTAGATTCAGTTATAAATGCGGATGGTAATGGTATTCGCTTGGGAATAATAATTGTTGACTATAAGAACCGCCAGGATCTAAAGGATTTTGCTATAAATAACGCTGGAAAGCGGATTAGTACGCGATACATCACTTCGCCTGATACTGGCTACCGGTCTACAGCTCTTTGGACTGGCCTCCGCGCTGCAGAGGCTCCATTTGTCGCTCATTTGGATGACGATGATACCGTATTTCCAAATCACTATAGGCAGTTGATTTTTGTTCTTTCCAAAAACAAAGATGCTAAGTTGGCCTATAGTGGCGTAATTAAGAAAGAAGATGACGAAGGTTTGTATTTTAGAGAAGAAAACTTTATGGGCCCGGTGGGTTTGGAAATTAAAGAAAATCGCCGTTTGCAATTTATACAGGATTTCAATCTTATTCAATTGGCTCAATTTGACAATTATATACAGAGCAACGCTTGGATGGCGCGCACGGACAGCGTTCAGGCGGTCATTGGCGACGACCCAGAGCTTGAGGTGGCGGAAGATGTTTATTTGTACCTACTCTTAGCCCAGTTTGGTCCATTTAAATTTACCGGTAGCGCTACTGCTGTATGGCACTGGAGGTCCGCAGGTAAAGAAAATTCCATGCTTTCGGTAGAGGAAAAGGCTTGGGATAGAGACTGTTCGCGAGTGGTGCGGCGCCTGAGTCGCATACAATACCCCGTATATGCATCATTAATTCCATTAAAGGAAATGACCGCTAGACGGGAAAACGTCCCCTCTCTCAGAGGGCCGGGAACGAATATTTTGCCAATTCCGCTTGATCTTCCTCTCGACAGTGGAGCGGTTCTCGGAGATTACATTCATCTTCAGAATTTTCACCCTTATGAAGATGTTGGCGTCTGGTCCAGCGATAAATCTGCGCAAGCGCAGTTCGATTTAGATGATGAAATTATCGAAATGGGCGGCGTTCTAGTCGTGAATCTCATGAGTGCTTATGCAGGTAAAATAGGTAGCCTTTGTGTATCCATGAATTCCACAATAGTGCAAAGCTATGAAATAATGGGATGGGATAATTTTGAATGTGCGTTTGAAATCGCCTCCGGATCAAGTAAGCGTTGCGAGTTGGATTTTACCATTGAGAATCTGTATATTCCACAAGCCGACGCCTCAGAACATCGGAAATTGGGCGTCCTTTTGAAATCGATCTGTATTTATAGTAAAGAAGAATTTGATAGGAAAGGGCATATTAAATTGCGATGCTCGGAATATGCTCTAAATGATGCAGACGCTGATGATTTGTCGAGCGTTAATATCATGAATGTTGATCTTGAGGCTAATGCACACTCTATTTCGCGGCCTTTTGGAGCGAACTTACTGGTTGATGGAAAATATTCACATGTGGAGATTATCGATCTTCGTGGGTTTGATGAGGCGGAATCTCTCTGCAAGATTCAATCGTACAATGACAACATTTCGTTGCAGTTTAACGTATCGCTTTGGGGCGAAGGCGAACGAGTGCCGAATGAGTATATCGAATTCGATCATGGCCCGGTATTTAGAATTTATCTGAATGGGAATTCAGATGACATGATGTCAAGAATCCAGATATTATCCAGAAATGTCTTGGCTTCTGTTGATTTATTGCTGCACATGAACGCGAAAAAACTCCTTATTGACTTAAATGGGGATGATTTTATTTTTTCTGAAAAACTGATGAATACGGTCAAAATGCAACTGGGCGAGCTAATTTCACAGGCGATAGAATTGAGGGGATTAACCCCTGTTATGGCTTGAGGAATGGAGGCGCCGGAATTTTCACGGACGAAGTTAGGGCGATACGGATTCCTCTTGATTAAGGCTGTTTGCCTTCATGGAAGACCCGCCGCAGGAACTGCAGCGGCATCTTGGCGGCGATACTCTGCCATCACGAACGGCGTGAAATGGCGGGAGCGCCGGCCGAGTGGAGCCGTGGTGAGAAGCGCGCAGTTTTTCATCCACTGAGCGAAAGTCGGCCTATGCGAGCGTCTGTTCTTCTGATTCAGGAGCAACAGGGACGGGCGCAAGGGATGGCGTTTCGGGGGCGGGAAAGCCGTAAGAGGGGCAATTGCCAGGGAACCAGATCCCGTGAAGTGCTTTGTCGGCGCGCGGCTGATGTTCCTGCCTCCCTATAGCCCTGATTTCAACCCGATCGAAATGGCATTCGCCAAGCTCAAGGCCCTTTTGCGCGCTAAGGCAGCAAGACCGTCATAGCCCTATGGGAGGCCGCCGGATCGGTCCTGGATGCGTTCACTCCTGATGAATGCGCCAACTTCTTTACAGTCGCTGGATATGAGCTGGAATAAAGTGGGCATGCTCTAGTGTCCTGCCTCCGAAATTCATAGGTGAATTTCGGAGATCAGCAGGCTACTAAACTATTGATTTGGCTAGTGTCCGCTTAGAATCTGAATCTGAAGGATTTCAAATTCGGGACACTAGATACGAGGGCGTGCTCCGGATGGCTCTCGAACACGCAAGATGGGTTTGTGGTGGAAGTGCCCTTTCAATTTATGTCAGAGCCTCAGTTTACCAGGGGCGTCTTTACAGGTACGCCATCTGGATCTCCATGGTTGGCCGGGGCTGATGGTTTGATAGTGGCTTCATCGCAGCGCTTCTGGCCTTCGCTTAAACATGAGGGCATTTACCTGAAGGTGCTATGCCAACGAACGGGAGGCAAAAGCTGGTATTTCCTTCCGGTGGGTCCGCCCTCTATAATTGGACACGTTTGCATCAGGCATCGGGTTATTGTTTCCGATGAATGTCTGGACAGCAAGCTGCGGCGCAGAAGTGACGCCTGTGGAAATATGGATGAAGCAGGTGCTTCGCCCACATTTCCACAGGCTCAGCAATAGCGGATTGTTCTGGCGGTCGCTTGAACTGAAGGAAGGATCAACCGGGCAGATCTCACCAGCTTAAAAGTGGCATCCATTGGGTTTCACAGCGGAATTCACTATAGTCAATAACAGATTCGATTTTAAAGTGAGAGAAGTATAATGCAGCCTATAAATTTTGTGGTAGTTGCATATAAGGATGAGATTGACCTGCTTGAGGCTCAAGCTTTTTCTATAAAAAATTTTGTTCAACCAGATCAAATTAAATCATATACTATTATAATAAATAGAGACTATAATTTTTGTCTTAATTTAGTAGAGAATATTGTAGATTCCATACTTTTTTACATTAAAGACAAGGTAAAAATTGTTCCAATAGATGATCTTACTTCATTTGATGCGCCATCATATACTTTGCAGCAGGTCGCAAAATTACTAATTGCCCGAAATTTTTCGGATGATAGTTTTTATGTTTGTTTGGACTCGAAGAATTTCTTTGTCCGCCCGTTAGAGGCGAATGATTTTTTTCGGAATGGAAAACCGACTGCAAAGATAGAACCTTTGAGCGGGGGTATACATCTTGAGTTAAATGCAAATTATTCGAATATGTTTTCGATTCCTCCTCTTAAGGAGGGAGATCTAGTAATGGGGATAATGACTCCGTTCATAATTCATTCTGGAATTGCCCGCAGTCTGGTTCGCAGTGTAGAGGAGAGATCTGGAAAAAATTTCTCCGAAATATTTTGTCGGGATAGTGTACAGTCGGAATTTATGCTGTACTCTACTTACCTTAGATATAAGGGGATTGACCCCACAGAATTTTACGCCGACTGGAATAATTTGAATATTACAATGTGGTTTATGAATTATTCGTCCAATCCAGACGTGGCGGCCTGGATGAAATGGGCCAAAGGTCTTGATCCGGCAGTGATGGCAATTCACAGAACAATTATTGGCACGCTAGATGAGCAACAATATTTAGACTACGCCGCATTTATGTCTTCACTAGGATTGAGGCCGGTGAAACGTTTGTATTTTGAGTCTTGATATAATCATCAGCACGTCCTCGGCAGCAGCGCTGCGGAGTTGGCGTGATCTTGGCGGGATCGTTTTGCCCGAGATGGAGACCCATTGCCACTGGGGGATGTCGGGTGGTCTGCACCATAGCGGAGGCAGATACCTTTCTGGGGAGTATGAAGAAGGCGCTGGCGAAGAGGCTGCTCAATGCCGAGTCGGACTACCATCTGGACGGTGGGGCCTGAGGCGACTCGACGAACTGCGGCTAGGGCTGCAACCAGAAAACCGTGCGGATGGATGCCGGCCCGATGACGCGGGACATTCCGCGTCACCGGGCCGGCACGTTCGATCCGTGGTTGATCGCCCGCTTCCGGTGGCGCTTCGCGAACTGCGACGAGCGGATCATCTCGATGTATGCCCGCGGGATCGGTGTGGCCTCACGCAGGAAACGCCTGACAGGCATTCTTTGATGCCGATAGCCTGTTCCTGTACGAAACGTGCTTTGCTTCGGCCCTGACCGAACCGTCCTTCGAAGGTGGAATATGCGAATTGGACGAGGTTTTGCACGGTCGGCCCGCCAGTGCCTGAAGTTCCGACATCTGCGCGACCCAGCGTTTGATCGTCTCGGTTGGCCCGTAGAGCAGGGGACCCTTTCAGCTTCGCTTATTCAGTGCTGGGAGGAAGGGCAATCTGTGTAGCGAACCAGATCATCCCTACACAGCACGATCTCTCGTCGCCAATCAGGTCAGCAGTTACGGGGGTGGACCGTACCTGGCAAGGCATATTATACGTGCCTCCCGACAACGGGGGGCGATCAGCAACCATAAGAAGCGATCTCCGTAACAAATCTAGGCCATATTCGTAAACCCCTCAGAACAAAAGGAAGCCCCTTTTATGCCCACTATTGCGGTAATAGGGAATTGCCAAGCGCAGGCAATTGAAGCGATTATAGCGATGCATACCGATTGTAAAATTCTGAGGTTGCCACCGGTCTTTGAAATGAGTGATGCCGATAAGGATCGGACGCTAGACGTCCTTGGTAAGGTGGATGTTATATTCGCCCAGAGGGTTAGTGCAGACTACAATCCTCCTTTTCTAAGGGCGGCCAGCCTTCGTAGCATGTTCCCAAATGTGCTGATATGGCCGAATATCTATCACGCAGGCTATTCCCCTGATATTGAGTATTTGTATCTTGGCGGAATTGGAAAAGTTGTCGGCCCGCTTGATGATTATCACATGAAAACTGTCAGGACCGCTTATCTGAGGGGTGCCAGCGTTGCCGAGTGCCTCTCCTGTTACAGCGTTGAGAATTTTACATCTATTTTCCCTAATCCTATCGAGGCGTCCCTCGCTGAATTGCGGCGCCGTGAAAAAGATGTCGATATAAAGATTTCGGATTGTATCGAAGAATATGGGAAAGGAAGAAAGTTATTTTATACACCTAATCATCCTGTCAATGTCTTATTATTTGAAATGGTTCGGAGAATGTTGTATGGGATTGGGCTGAATTTTGACAATCCACCAAGTCATCCCTACACGCTTTCAAAAATAAACGTGCCGGTCTATTCGGCCGTCCGCAGGCATTACGGCCTCGATAATCTCGCTGAGGGAAGTTTTGTCGGTATCGATAGATTAGATTATACAAACTCATCTGACACCTCGTCTACAAGGGTGTATGAGGACCTGGAGGATCTGGTGAACGTTTTCTACAGGTTTTATGACACTGTTCCGGGTTTTAGGGAACTGCAGGCATGACTTCTATTTTCTCAATGGAAAGTCAGGAACTTGATTCTATTCTATCGGTCTCAGCAGTGATGTGGTGGAATAGCTTGTATCGCAATGTTGCACGTGTGAGATTGAAGAGCTAATCATCATACGGACGCGTTTTTTTCGTTCAGAGATGACTTAATTGTCCCGGGAGTTGGCCGTGTCGGAAATAATGATGGATCAGACGTCACCAGGACCCGCGGAGGTGGTCGTCTCCATCGAGAACGCGTTTCGAGGCGTGATTTATGGCAGGATCACCGGCGTTGTACAGTTCGGCCTCGAATTGTCTGCAAATGGTCTCAGCCTCGGCCTTGTTTCAATCACCCGAGTTGCAGCTAATGGTGAGTCATTTTTTAAATTAAAAATGCCCACAGATATGCTGCTTGAGGCTCCGGTTACAATCCGCGGTCGATTTGTCGGCCTTGATTGTGAGGTTCCCAGCAGCCTGATATTGCGCACTCAGGAAGAAGTTGCGCAAGCTCTCACTGTTGCCGATGGTCACGTTTCAGTAACCGCGGGTTTTTTGGTCGGCGCGTTAACGAATATCAATCCAGATGCGTTGCCGCTGACAATTTGTGCGTCTATGCGCGGGCGTGTGATCGCTCGAACGAAGCTCAACGCTGAGCCGAATCGAAAATACGATATCGACAACGCCGAAAATCGCCTCATTGAGGCGATACCTTTCAAATTGGGTCTGCCCTTAGATGTGTTGGATGATCGGGGCGCGATCATATCGGTTGGTATTGAGGGATCAGCCACTCAATTGACAGGCGCTCCCGTCTTTATATCCATTGCATTCGGCGAGGACTTCGCACGACGTTTAATGTTGGTGGAAGAACAACTGGAAGCTGTAACGGCAAAGGTTAGTAGCGAGCAAAACTCGATTGTTTCAGGCCTTATCGATCAATACTTGCACGTCATAGTTCCGCGCGTGGATGCGATCGTGGGTTTGCAGCGTACAGCACTTGAGCGCCAAATGATGGCGCTGTGGCGGGCAATGCCAGCTAACCATTTTGAGGCGATCGCCCCGGCTTACGAACGGCAAGCCCACTTCCGGAGCGGGATGCCTTTCATCGGCTATGGCTGGACTGAAACCAATCGGGTTCGGTGGTTTGGTCGTCAGGCATTTGTGGCCTTTGAAATTAGTCCTGAAGAAGACGTCATATTTTTAGTGGAAGGAGTTGGGGCTGCATCTGCCAAAGCGGTGGACGACTGCCTTTTCTCTGTCGAAAACAAAAATCTCGAGATGGCGCGATTTCAGGATAGTGCAGATGGATCGTGGAGCGCGGTAGGCTTGGTGCCGCGCCAGTTCATCACATCTGACGGCCTCCTTTCTCTGCGTATACGCTCCGAGGTTGACCAATTGACCAAAGAAGGAAAACCTTCTAACGGACTATCATTAGGGATTGAAAATATAAGTGTTTTTTCCACTAGTATAGTCCGTGAATGGTATACATCTAACAATGATTTGACGTATTGCTTGGCCGGTTTCCATCACCTTGAGAAGGCAGCAAGTGGAGAGCCGTTCCGTTGGATGAGCGGTGATGGAGTTGTCAGCGTTCCAATGGAAACTGAGCGCGGCAAGATTATTATATATGGGCCGATGACTTACTCAGAGTACGCCGAAAGAACTTTCAGCGTTACTTGTGTTAATGGCAATATCAAGTCTACTGAATTTACGCGCGACGGTCAGGCTTGGAGTGCCACAGTGCATTTGGAGGGCGTTGAAGGGCGGGTTGTTCTGCTGAGACTGACTGCTCAGTCCTCTGTCCCTGAGGGAGGTGACCTGAGATCTTTAAGCATCGCCTTGGGGGGCATCAAGTCTATCACGGATGGAGATGTTTAAGGTGGAAGATTGGTTCTCCATAAAGCCCGCCGGACATCATTGATGATGCACGCGCTTGTCGTATCACCAATCCCCTCGAATCCCGTCAATCAAGGGAATTCTGCACGGATATCCCGGATTTGTGAGTTGCTTCAATATCACGGATATTACGTGCATTTCGTATATTATGGTATGGAGGGGATCCATCCAGACCAAAGGAAGGCGATGGAAGACAGGTGGGATAGTTTCCACTTCGTTTCTCCCAATATATCAAAGGCGCAAACACGCTTTGATGGGTATGGCATCGACGATTATTGCGGCGATGAATTGCCTGAATACATAAAACAGCTGCAGTCCATATGGCAATTTGATATCGCCATAATAAATTATGTGTGGATGTCGCGTGTTGCGGATGAAATATTGCCGGAGACATATAGTGTCATAGACACTCATGATTTATTTGGCGGCCGTCACGAGGTTTTGCAAGAGCAGGGCGTGGCGCCAGCTTGGTTCTTTTGTTCGCCTGAAGAAGAGGCTAGAGGTCTGTCCCGCGCAGACAGTGTCATTGCGATTCAAGACGTCGAAGCGGCGGCTCTCTCTGAACGTTTTTCGGGCCGCATTTTTACGGTCGGGCACATTCTTCCCCAAAATTTCTTGCCGGTTCGCAAGATATCGAGAAAAATAAGAGTCGGCTATATTGCCAGTGATAACCCCAGTAATCGCATATCACTGGAAGTCTTTCTCAAATGCCTCGCTGACCGCCCTAACATCGCGAACAATTTCGAGTTTCATATTGCTGGTAATATCAGCAATCGGATTCGTCCCGATCTGCCAGGTTTCCACCTGCGAGGTTTCATTAAAGAAGCCTCCGACTTCTATCGCGATGTCGATATTATAATGAATATCAACATCAGTGGGACGGGGCTGAAGATTAAGACTGTGGAAGCGCTTTCGTTTGGCTTGCCTTTGATTACTACAAGGGACGGCATGTGTGGAATTCCCAGCCGATACCATTTTCATCTTTGTGCCGACATGACTGCTCTTCTCGATCGTCTCGCCGAAGTGTCGACGGAGCGATCTCTTGCCAATTTGAGAGATGCCTCACGAGAAGTATTCAATAACTATATAAGAAAACAACTTAGTGGTTTCCATGGCTTACTTGATGCTGCCTCCAGTCGCAACTTGGAAACGTGTTGAGTCCGATGAGTAAAGAGCCATTAGTCTTATTTTCGCCACTCCCCCCGACTCGTAACGGCATTGCCGATTATTGCGATTGTTTGATGGCACCATTGGCCAAGCACTATGATCTCTTTGCTGTAGTGGCGAATGATGCGACGCTTCCGAATACAACGGATTATCAGCCGTTAAAGCTGGCAGAATATGAGCATCGTCGTGCAGCTTTTCAGTCATGCGCCCATATTTATCAGATCGGTAACAACCTCGACCATCCTTACATGCTGCCAACATTATCACGGGTACCTGGTCTGGTAACAATCCATGATATGGGGCTTCAACATATGCTAGGGCTTGCGCTGCCAGGCGGCCCCGCCGGCAGCCTCTATAGCGATCTGATGTTCGATGCCTACGGTAGCGCAGGAAAGCTTATTGCAGAGGACGTAACGAAATGGGGGTGGCAATCACCGGTCGTCCATAGTGAACTCGGGTTTGTACCGGCGTTCGTGCGACGCTCCCGTGGCATTGTTACACATTCATTGACTGGAATGTTACGTGTTGCCGCTGCCGGATATGATCGGCCGATATATCATCTTCCACATCCCTATCAGGATCGTATCGATCCGATGGCGGAAGATCGTGAGACGGCCCGCCGAAGGGCGCGCGTACGTCTGGACCTCCCATCAGACAAGATAATTTTGCTTTCTCTTGGCTTTGTAACCAGACACAAGCGCGTCGATCTGACGCTCGAGGCGCTAAGCGTTCTCGTCTCGGAAGGCCGGCCAGTAGTACTCGTCGTTGCGGGGCAGGTGTCTCCCGACGACTTTGATCTGCATTTTCACGTTAGGCGGCTTGGTCTTGAGGCCCACGTAATCGCGCGTGGCTACGTGCCCGATAGCTTGCTGATGGAGTATCTAGCGGCCTGTGATATTTTGGTAAATTTGCGCTATCCGACATTGGGCGAGTCTTCCGGTTCTCTTGCCAACGGCTTGGGTATGGGATGCTGTATTGTCGTCACGGACATTGGGACATTTAGCGAGTTGCCCGACACCTGCGCTGTTAAAGTGGCTGTCAATGAAATGACAAGAGAAGGGCTGCTCGATAAAATTGTTCCGATCGTGTGCTCTTCGGAACGGCGCAAACGTCTGGAGGTTAATGCTCGAAAATTTGCGACTCAGCAGCTAAGACTTTCGACCTTTATTGAAGGGTATATTCTGGCTATTGATAAGACCTTTTCCAAGAATGCCAAGACACCTCCTCTATGCGCACCTGTACACCGTGTTCGTCGATTGCCCAAAACAGCCCGGCGAAAGGTTGAAGCGACTGCTTCTCGTCTATCAAGAGAATCAACAACGGGACACAGCCTATGGTGGCGGTCGCTCATGCTTCCGCTTCCACATCCCGGCGACAATCTGGGCGTAATCGGGGGCGGAGAATTTGAAGTGTCGCTCGTCAAGGCCAGTTTTGATTGGGAGAATGTCTATTTACATGATGAACGAAATGAAACGTGCCGATATTATAATGCCCTACTTGTGCTTTTGGGCGGCAGAGAATTCACGCTGAAATATCCTGACATTCTTAAGACTATCGCAAAACTTCTGCCCTTCGGAGCACTTTTGCTCTTGAACATAATAGACGAGGATCAATCTCGTGAGGACGAGACACCAAGACCTTTCGACGCGTCTGAGCTTCTAGAGCAATATGGCTTCAAGACTCTTGATATGGAAAATTTATCGCCGGAAATATTAGAGGGTGCCGACAAGGGGCGGCAGCCTCTTCAATATTCGGTTCTGGCAATAAAAGCGTCAAATATAATAAGCCCCCCCGGTTCGCCGTATCATGAGATTTACGAGTGAGAGCAGCCACGATGATGTCGCGTGATAATCGCTTTATCACAATCAGTTGGTGGGAGCTTGTCACTTATCTCCCTCTTCTGCTAAAAAATTGCGGAGTTTGCTTAGAGATTGATCAACTCGTTAGCGCGTTTTATTCTGATTCGGCGCGTGGGCTCAATGAGCCACAGACGAGGCTTGCCTCGACTCTAAACCAACTCAATTGGCTACATGATCAGCAGCTTACAGTTCATGCGCCGCGTTCCGCTGTCGCTGGTCTGGAAGGATTCCTTGCTGAACAGGACGTCGAAGAAATATACGATATTGATCCATTTTGTGCTTCCGATGCCTGCCAGACCCGTCGTCATGATGGCCGATCCCTGGAGTATTTTCTCAGTGGGCTAAGGCATGTGAACTTGATCGTTCTTGGAGAAATGTCGGCAACTCCTTCTGTCCTTAAGTCTGCAGAAGCATCCCTTTTGCGCGACAAGCCCGTGATCGTTCTTCGCGCGTCGTCCAATTATAACGCATTAATTCCGGCTTTAGATTTCCTCCAAAATGAAGTCGGCTATTCGTTTTTGCTCAGTGAGCAAGGGGATGGCAGTTCGGAACGTTTCGATTGTGAGCGGGTCGCAATTGGTTATCTGGATCCATATTGGATTGGTCCGTTCTTTCAGCGAATGCTATCTTCGATTCCATTATCAGCGCCAAATCTTATGCAATCTAATCTCCGGCCGTTTTCTGGCAGGCTTGGCGCGGCATGGCCGGAAAAATGGACGATCGACGCGTTTAATATCACTGGCACTCAAAATATCGGGAGTGTTGAGCAATCGGAGGGCTCTTCTTGGCGGTGGTCTATAGGAAGCGCCAACAGCAAAATCTATGTGGGGGTGCCGGCTAAATCCGAGTATGAAGTTACGCTAAGAGTAAGATTTTATGCCTCTGATGCCGTGCGCATCAGGGAGATCTATGTAAATGGGGATAGGGCTGAGTTTTCGTCTAATGACGACGGAAGATCGATTGTCTTTAATACATTTGCCATCCGCCATCTTCTTATTGAGGTCGTTTGTCCAACGGTTACCGCGAGCGCCAATGATTCACGAAGTCTAGGTTATGCTTTGCATTCCATAGAAATACGTCGTGTCAAAAATTAGCCAAGTCTGGAACTTTCATCCAATTGAAAGGAGATCCTGGCCCCATTGCCTCGAACGTTGCAGCATACGCTGCAGGGGTCTGGTATCCCAGGGCCGAATGCGGCCTGGCGGTGTTGTAATCGGTTTTCCAGGCAGAAATGACGGCCCGGGCCTCGGCTATGCTGGTAAAGACCGTCTCGTTCAGCAGTTCGTCACGCATCCGGCCATTGAAGCTCTCCACATAGCCGTTCTGCATGGGCCGGCCGGGGGCGATATAGTGCCATTGCACGCCATGATCCTGTGTCCATTTCAGCACGACATTCGCGGTCCGGCCACGCTCTCCAACTTAAATTTGGCCACCCGTGGTCCTCATGACGGGGACCACTTCAGAAGGGACGGTCCCATTTTCGGGGATCATTTCAAGCCAAGTGCCGTAATCCGCAGGCTTCCGGCCGGGACGGGGGCGGTGGCGGGGTGGGAAAGGAGAACCGCTCGATCTGCATCGCGCCGACCGCGAGGTCGCATTTCCAAGACTGGCGCTCGGCCCGCCAGGTCTCGCGCAGCACCCGCAGGCCGAGGATGCGTGTATAGAAATCCTTCGAACGGGCGTAGTCCGAGCAGATGATCGCCACATGGTGAAAAGCCTCGATCATGGCGGCGTCCTTCATGCTGGGGCGTGGCGGGAAATGCGCGCCGGGTCGCCACCGGCGCGCATGGTCCGACAGGCCCGGAGAGCAGGTGGCGGGTAGAGCGTCGGGCGCATGAGACCTGCGCGATCCGTGCCATACGCGGGATTCGATTTTGCCGCCATTCTCTCCCCCGATCATCATGTTTACGGAAGGATTCGTGGCAATGGGCGGGGCTTCGGAGCCGTCGGGGCGACGGGAGCGAATAGGAAAGGGACCTCTGGCAGCCCATATGCCGCAGGCGCTGTCCCGCTTGCGCCTTCATCGTGCGCTGGAAGGGCGGGGCGATGACAATATCGTGCGGGTGGGCCATGCCGACAGGGCGTGGTCCGATTTCTATCATCATGCCCTGACGATCCGCTGGAGCAGCTTCTTCTGGTATGCCCTGGCCGCCTATGTCGTGGTCAACGCCACGTTCGCGCTGCTCTACATGACGGTGCCCCGGCAGGTCGCCGGCACGCGGCCGGGCGTATTCTGGGATTATTTCTTCTTCAGTATCCAGACCTTTTCCACCGTCGGCTATGGCGTCATGGCCCCCGTGGGCCGTACTGCGCATGTGATTGCGTCATGCGAACTGCTGGGGGGCATGATCCTGAATGCGGTGGGTACCGGGTTGGTCTTTGCCCGTTTCGCCCGGCCGCGGGCCCGGCTCATGTTCAGCAACAGCGCTCTGATCCGCAAGGACGGCGATACGGCGCATCTGAGCCTGCGGATCGCGAACCAGAGATTGAGCCCGATCCTGTCGGTCGATGTGGAATTGTTTCTCTCGCGCCTGATCGTCCAGCCGAACGGGCGGCTGGCCCGGCAGTTCGATCCGCTGGTGCTGGTGCAGTCGCATATTCCGGTCCTGCGCTTCGCCTTTTCGCTGATGCATGTCATCGACGCGCACAGCCCGCTGAACGGTCTGACGATCGAGGCATTGCGCAAGGAGGAGGCGGAGATCGTCCTGACCGTGACTGGAACCGACGAGGTCTCGGGGCAGAGCGTCTTTGCCCGCACGGCCTACGGCTTCGACCGGGTGCTGTATAATCACCGTTTTGTCGATATCATCGATGCCGCGGCCGACGGACGGATCACGGTCGATTATACCCGCTTCCACGCGACCGAAGGTGAGTAACCGCGCTGGCGTCGCCGATGCCAGCCGCCGGGGCGGGAAGGGGAAGAGCCCGCTATCGCCATGATCGCCGCGCGGTGGAACACTCTGCGATCCAGAAAGCGAGGCTGATCGACTGCAAATAATAATCACATCCATTATCATACTGATATATATGTGTTTTGTGTTTGCAATTGGGGTGCGTCAGGGTGTAGGTCGAAGATTGAAGCGTTGCCCCATTCATCGGAGACGGTACATGGCCATCAAAGACCCCAAGGTTATCGAGCACCTGAACACGCAGCTCACCAACGAGCTGACGGCGATCAACCAGTATTTCCTGCATGCCCGCACGCTGCGCCACTGGGGCGTCACCCTGCTGGGGAAGAAGGAATACGAGGAATCAATCGAGGAGATGCGTCACGCCGACTGGCTGATCGAGCGCATTCTCTATCTCGGCGGCCTGCCGAACGTGCAGCGGCTGAACACCATCCTGGTCGGCCAGAACGTCCAGGAGATCCTGGAATGCGATCTGAAGCTCGAGGAAAAGGCGCTCGACGACCTGCGCGAGGGCATCGCCTATTGCGAGAGCGTGCGCGATTACGTGTCGCGCGACCTTCTTCTGAAGATCCTCGATAACGAGGAAGAGCATGAAGATTTCCTCGACCGTCAGTTCGACCTGATCAAGCTGGTCGGGATCGAGCGCTACATTCAGTTGAACTCGGCCCCCGCTCCCGACCAGGCCTGAGACCCTGCCTGTAAATGCGCGCTGGTGGCGATCCGGCGCGCGTTTCCTGCGCTCCGGTGCTCACGGCCATCAAGGCCGCTCCGCTCCGGTGCTCGGAAACACACGACGGGCGCGCCGCTGCGCGGCGCTCTCGCTCACCAGCCCACATTTCCAGGCAGGGTCTGTGTAACTGCCTGACAAAGGCTGCTGGTGGCGATCTTCAGGCTCAGGACGCGGCGTGTTCGGGCGCCGTGCGGGGCCACAGGACGCGGGTGGTCTTGATATCCAGCCCGTGCCAGCGGGACATGGTCATCAGGCAGGCGCCGCCGAGCACCAGCCTTTCCTCCGCCGGGAGGCGTGGCCTGGCATAGGGCAGCCGGTAGCCGGACGCCGTGAGGTAGTCGCCCAGCATCTTCACCGCCGCCACGAACCGGGCATGGACCGAGGGGCGGGAGAAGACACGATACAGGGCCGCGCCGACTTCCGGCGTGTGGCCCTGCTGGGCGGCGGCCGTGGCGTGCAGGAAGCTCTGTTCGGTCGCGGTGAGCCGGGCGGTGCCGGCCGTGCCGACCGCCAGGCCGGGCAGGCATAGATGCGTCATGCGGCCGAAAGCATCCTGGAAGGCGTGCGCCATGGTGGCATGCGCTGCCCGCGCGCGCGACGGGGGCGGCAGGGCGGTCTGCCTGTTCGCCTGTCGGGCCACCCATTGCGCGGACAGGCGCCGGATGATCCGGACCGTCAGTCTCTCGCCGGGGGACAGGTCGTGAAGGCGGGGCATTGCGTCAGTCATGGGACACTCCCGATCGGCCGTTGCGCGTCATGCGTGAACATGGCCTTAACTGAGAACGCCTCTCAATTGCAATATAAAACCCACTGTTCATCATGCCGTCATGACGCGCGCAGGCGTGTCGGGTTTCCTAAAACCTGTGATTTTTTGAAGAGGAATCAATTCCGTCCGGGTCGGTGCACGGTGGAGCCTGCCGCGTGGGCGGTCTTAGTGGGGCCTATCACGCTTGCGTGAAACGACGACGCCCCGATTCCGTCATCCGGAATCGGGGCGTACCATTCGGTCCAGTCCAGCCCTGGGCTTTTAGTTCATTGCCTGCAACAGGGCATCGACGTCCTGCTGATGGGCGCGCAGCAGGGCCACATTGGCCGGGTTCGGGGTGGGGGCATGCGCATCCGCCGGCGGCGGCTGGCGGATCAGGGATTCGGTCAGCCCGAATGCGCTGAGTCCGAGCACGAAATCACGGGCCGTGAAGCCGTGGGCTGACAGGATCGGCGCCAGGCCCGGCACGGCGGCGGTCTGGTCGATCGTCTGCGCCAGCGACAGGTTCTGGGCGTTCGGCGGGCTGATGTTGGCGGTTCTGATGGCGCTCAGGGTCGCGGTCATGCGCGGCAGGAAGTCGGCCGGCAGCGGATATTGCGCCGCCGTCTGCATGTCGCGCTGGAAGGCCGCGATTTCGGCGGCCGAGGGCTGGCGCGCCTGCTGGGCGGGCTGCTGCTGGGGCTGCTGGGCCAGCGCCGCCGCGGGCAGGGCGGCGGCCAGGGCGGCCGCCAGGATTGTCAGTCGTTTTGTCATACCGTCTTGACCCATTCACCATGTTTCATCAGGGGTTCGCGGGCGCCATCCTGGGTGATGGCGGTCACGTCGATTTCGGCCGAGCCGATCATCCAGTCGATATGGATGAAGCTGGTATTCGCACCTCGGGCCTCAAGCTGTTCCGGCGTCTGGCCTTCGGTCTCCACCATGCATTTCGTGTAGGCCTGCCCCAGCGCGATATGGCTGGAGGCGTTCTCGTCGAACAGCGTGTTGCGGAACAGCACGCCGCTCTGCGAAATCGGGGAGGAATGCGGCACCAGCGCGACTTCGCCCAGGCGCCGGGCGCCGTCGTCGGTGGCCAGGATGCGTTCCAGCACCGTCTGGCCCTGCGTCGCGTGGGCCTCGGTGATGCGTCCGCCCTCGAAGCGCACCGCGATGCCGTCGATCAGCGTTCCCTGGTGGAACAGCGGCTTGGTGGCGCGGACGAAGCCTTCGACCCGCCGGGCATGCGGGGTGGTGAAGACTTCCTCGGTCGGGATGTTGGGATTGCACACGATGCCGTTGCGCGCGGGCTCCGAGCCGCCGGCCCAGGCATGGCCATCCGCCAGGCCCACCGTGAGGTCGGTGCCGGGGCCGGTGAAGTGCAACGCCGCGAAGCGCCGGTCGTTCAGCCAGTCGGCGCGCCGGTGCAGGGTTTCGTTATGGGCGGCCCAGGCGGCCACCGGATCGTCGACCGTAACGCGCGAGGCCTGGAAGATCGCATCCCACAACATCGCCAGCGCCCGCTCGGGGGGCTCGTCGGGGAAGACCTGCTCCGCCCAGGCGGGGGTGGCGCAGGCGACGATGTTCCAGTTCACGGCGAAGCTGGTGATCAGTTCCATCGCCGGACGGCCGGCCAGCGATGCGGCCTTGCCGGCGCGGGCCACGCGGTCGGGGTCTTCCTGGCTCAGCAGCACGGGATTGCCGCCGGTGATGGCCATGCGGGCGGCACCCGCGCGGTAGGCATTCGCCATGCCGTCATGCAGCCAGTTCGGCGCGATGTCGAACGCATCGTCCGGCGCGTAATGGAAGCGCGCCAGGGTCACCGCGTCGTCGGCATAGAAGGGGGTGACCAGCGAGGCGCCGGCCCGGTAGGCGTGTTCGGCGATCTTGCGCACCAGCGGCACGGCGTCCAGCGGTGCTGTGATCAGCACCTGCTGGCCCGGCGCGACGTTCAGCCCGGTCCGGACCGCGACTTCGCCCAGGCGGTCCAGAAGCCGGTCATGGGACAACCCGTCAGGGGACGATGAGGATGTCATTGAAAGCGGATATCCTGCTCACGTTGATGCGCTGACTCTAGCCTGATCGCTCCGGAGCGGATAGGCAACCGCCCTGGAAGGATCGGAGCGGGACACAGATGGACGAGGATTGCGGCCGAAGCATGGATGGCTGGATACGGCTGTGCGACATCGAGGCGGCGCGTGCCGCGCCGCACCGCGTGGTGCTGGACGGAACGGGGCTGGTGGCCTGGCTGACGGCGGACGGCACGCCGCGTGTTTTCGCCGATCGCTGCCCGCATCGCGACGCCCGGCTCTCGGCGGGATATGTCGAAGATGGGCGTCTGATCTGCCCCTTCCATCTCTGGGCCTTCGACGAATCGGGCCATTATGTCGGCCCCGATGGCGTGCCCGACCCGCAATGCGCGGTGCCGCGCTTTCCCGCCCGCGCGCGGGACGGCGCGATCTGGGTCAGGGACGTTCCCGCTCCAGCCACGTCCGAATGACCGTCAGGACATAGGCGCGGCCGGTCGGGTCCAGAGCCTGCCCCTTGGTGAATCCATGCCATTTCTCCAGGCAGCCGCGACAGCAGGTGGCGGTGGCATGCTGCGCGACGAAGACCGGATGGCCGCGCCAAGGCGTCTGGCGACCGTCGCGCGCCGGTCTGGCAGGTGCCAGGCGGCGGGCGATGAAATCCGCCGCGTGCTTCATGATCGTCGGCAGGCCCTTGTCTTCCAGATAGGCGCGGTCTTTCGCGTCCAGATGGAAGCGCGCGCGGAAGGCCGAGCGGGCCAGGGCCTGCCATAGCGCGTCGGGGATCGGCGGGGGCGGGGCGTCGTCGACGGCCCTGCTTTCCCCCAGCCGGTTCATCAGGCCGGCCGCACCAGCAGGTGGTGCTTGCGCCCGGAAGACAGCTTGATCGCGCCGTCCACCAGGTCCGCCGGGGTGACCATCAGGGCTTCGTCCTTCACCGCCACGTCGTTGATCCGGGCGCCGCCGCCACGGATCAGGCGCCGTGCCTCGCCATTGCTGGCGGCCATGCCGCTCTCGGCGAACAGGCGGAAGGCGGGGATGCCGGCATCCAGCAGGTCGGCCGGAATCGTCGTCGCGGGCAGAGCTGCGGGGGATTCGCCGGCCTCGAAGGTGCGGCGCGCGGTCTCGGCGGCTTCCTCGGCGGCGGTCCGGCCGTGGCACAGGGCGGTCACTTCGGTGGCCAGGATCTTCTTGGCCTCGTTGATCTCCGCCCCTTCCAGCGCGGCCAGCCGGTCGCACTCGTCCAGCGGCAGGTCGGTGAACAGGCGCAGGAAGCGGCCGACATCGGCATCCTCCACATTGCGCCAGAACTGCCAGTATTCGAACACCGGCAGCCGCGCCGCCGACAGCCACACCGCGCCGCGCGCCGACTTGCCCATCTTGGCGCCCGAGGCGGTGGTGAGCAGCGGCGTCGTCAGGCCGAAGACCTGCTTCTGGTCGGTGCGGCGCACCAGGTCGATGCCCGAGACGATGTTCCCCCACTGGTCGGACCCGCCCATTTGCAGGGTCACGCCCATGGTGCGGTTCAGTTCACGGAAATCGTAGGACTGGAGAATGGAATAGTTGAACTCCAGGAAGGTCAGCCCCTGTTCGCGCTCCAGGCGCGAGCGCACCGAGTCGAAAGCCAGCATGCGGTTGACCGAGAAATGCACCCCGACATCGCGCAGCAGGTCGATATAGGACAGCCGGTCCAGCCAGTCGGCATTGTTCGCCAGCCGCGCGCCGGTGTCGCCGTCGAAATTCAGAAACTGGCGCAGGCAGCCTTCGATCCCGCGCAGATTGGCGGCGATCGTCTCGCCGGTCATCAACTGGCGGGCTTCCTCGCGGAACGAGGGGTCGCCGATCCGCGCCGTGCCGCCGCCCATCAGCGCGACCGGCCGGTGCCCGTGCTTCTGCATCAGCCGCAGCATCATGATCTGGATCAGGCTGCCGACATGCAGGCTGTCGGCCGTGGGGTCGAAGCCGATATAGCCGGCCACCGGGCCGGCCGTCAGGGCGGCGTCCAGCGCGTCGATGTCGGTGCACTGGAAGATGAAGCCGCGGGCCTCGGCTTCCTGGAGGAATTTGCTTTTCGGCATGGTCGGGTCACTCTGGTCTTATGGCGGCCCGGCCGGATGGAAGATGCCGGACAGGGGCGGCGATCCTCTAGCATGCCGGCCCCAGGACATGAACCCAGAGACGAACCTGTCTGGAAATGCGTGCTGGTGGCGTGTCCTCCGCGCATTTCCAGACAGGTTTCTGGGAGACCCGGGCGAGGATGGAGCGCAATCTCTTGCCGCGCCGCCGGGAACAAAGCCCGGCGGCGCGGCAACAGGGGGTCAGTCGGCGGCCAGGGCCAGCGCGCCGCGCGCCATGATGGTGCTGACATGGTCTTCCAGGGCTTCGGCCACCTGGTCGGCATGGTTGGCGAAGACGTGGTCGGCGCCGGCGAAGATGCGATAATCCACCGAGACGCCCTTCTGGGTGTTCAGCTTGTCGACCAGCTTGCGGATCGCGGGCTCGGGAACCAGCTCGTCGGCCTCGCCGGCGATCATCAGTCCGCCGCAGGGGCAGGGGGCGAGGAAGCCGAAATCGTAATGATTGGCCGGCGGCGCGACGCTGATCCAGCCGGTGATTTCCGGCCGGCGCATCAGAAGCTGCATGCCGACGAAAGCACCGAACGAATAGCCGGCGATCCACAGCCCGCCGGCATTCGGGTTGACCATCTGCATCCAGTCCAGCGCCGCAGCGGCGTCGGAGATTTCACCGATGCCGCCATCGTAGCGGCCCTGCGAACGGCCGACCCCACGCGAATTATATCGCATGACCGAGAAACCCATCTTCTCGAACGAGCGATACATCGCATAGGTGATGCGGTTGTTCATGGTGCCGCCATGAAGCGGGTGCGGATGAAGGACCAGAGCGAGCGGCGCATTGGGCTCGCTTGAATGGTGATAACGTCCCTCAAGGCGGCCGTCGGGGCCGGCGAACATGACCTCAGGCATTCGTATCCCGCAATATGCTTCCCGCGCCCTCTGGCATGGCGTCGGGATCGTTACTGTGGCGGCCGGTGGACGACGATGCCCCGTCGCCTGCCGGCGGATATGAAAGGGCGGCTCACGGTCCGCCCCCGACAGATGGGCACATGGCCCTTGCGATCACGCTTGACGTCTGGTCATACCGACAGCGCCGATCCGAATGGGATGGGGGCAGGCCGACATTGCATCCTCGTTAAAGTGACGCAACGCGAGGGCGGCGCGAAATGCCGGTTCGTCAGGCGTGGATTGCATTTCAGACAGTCATGGAACCCCAGGGAAGGCCGCCTGAGGCTGGCTGGTTGACTTCCTGCGGGGTGTGGCCATAGTCCAGTATCCCTTCATTGCATCAGGGCGGTAGCCACCGTCCATTGAACGCCCATGCGGACGATGCTGTTCGCCCGGCATTGACAATACTCATCGCGCTTCCGGCGGTTCATGGACCGACCGCCTTGCTGTGGGGATGTATATAGCGATCCGGAATCGCCAATTGCCAGATAATTCGTGTTTACACTGGCCGGCGCGGCCCGCAGCGTGCCGTCATGCCGAACGGGCGGGCACCGGAAACAGGGGGAGAATGGCATGGAGCGGGACTGGATCTATTTCGATGCCAACGCCTCGGAACCCGTGCGGCCGGCGGCGCTGGAGGCCATGGTTCGTGCGGCATCCGTGACCGGCAATCCGTCATCGGTGCATCGGGCGGGGCGACAGGCGCGCGCCGTGCTCGAATCGGCGCGGGAGCGGCTGGCGGGCCTGTTCGGCGCCCGGGCGGAGAATTGCGTCATGACCTCCGGCGGCACCGAGGCCAACCTGCTGGCGGTAGCCGGACTGGGGGCCGGGCGGCGGGTGCTGGCCTCGGCGATCGAGCATGACGCAGTGCGTGCGGCGGCGGTCGCGGAGAGCATTCCCGTGGATGGCGACGGCGTGGTGCGGCTGGATGTGCTGGAGCGGATGCTGGCCGAGCCGGATGCCCCGCCGGCGCTGGTCTGCCTGATGCTGGCGAATAATGAGGTAGGCACCATCCAGCCGGTCGCCGAGGCGGCGCGCCTCTGCCGCAGCCACGGCGCGCTGCTGCATGTCGATGCCGTGCAGGCGGCGGGGCGGATCGCGGTGGATCTGCGCGAACTGGGTGCCGACAGCCTGGCGATATCGGGGCACAAATTCGGCGGGGTGAAGGGGGCCGGGGCGCTGCTGCTGGCCGGCGAGACGACGCGGGTGCTGTCGCCAGTCATGGCCGGCGGCGGGCAGGAACTAGGGCGGCGCGGCGGCACGCCGGCCCTGCCGGCAATCGCCGCGATGGCCGAGGCGGCAGCGGAGGCTGTCCGGGCGCTGGCGAACGAAGACGGCACATCCCAAATGGCGGGCTGGCGCGATGCCATCGAGGCGGCGGCGGTGGCCGTGGGGGCCGTGGCCTGCGGCGACGCCGCGCCGCGCCTGCCCAACACCACCTCTCTGGCGCTGCCGGAGCGCGCTGCGCAGACGCAACTGATCGCGCTGGATCTCGCCGGGTTCGGGGTGTCGGCCGGGTCGGCCTGTTCGTCGGGCAAGGTGGCGCGGTCGCATGTGCTGGAGGCGATGGGGCTTGGGCCGCTGGCGGGCGAGGCGATCCGGGTTTCGCTGCCCTGGACGACGCGGGAGGAGGATGTGATGCGCTTTATCGACGCCTATCGCGCGATGGCGGCTCGGCTGCCCGCGCGCCGCGCGACGCTGGAGGAGGCAGGGGCATGACAGCGGACATTTCCGGCGCGAACATGCGCCCCCTCTATCTGGACTATCAGGCCACCACGCCCTGCGACCCGGAGGTGGTGGCGGCGATGATGCCCTGGTTCGCCGAGGCGTTCGGCAATCCGCACAGCGTGGACCACGCGATGGGCCGGCAGGCGCGCGACGCGGTGGAGGCGGCACGGGCGGAGGTCGCGGCGCTGCTGGGGGCGGATGAGCGCGAGATCGTGTTCACCTCCGGCGCCACCGAGGCCAACAACATCGCCATCAAGGGCGCGGTGCGCCATCTGGCGACGCGGGGCGATACGCGGCGGCGTGTCATCACCGTGGCGACCGAGCATAAATGCGTGCTGGAGTCGGTGCGCGACCTGGCGGCGGAGGGGTTCGAGCCGGTGATCCTGCCGGTGGGGACGGACGGGCGGCTGGACCCGGCGGTGCTGCGCGCGGCGCTGGCGGTGCCGACCCTGCTGGTCAGCATCATGGCGGCGAATAACGAGACCGGCGTGCTGCACGACATGGCCGCCCTGGCGCCGGAGGTGCGCGCGGCCGGCGCGCTGCTGCATAGCGACGTGGCACAGGCGGCGGGCAAGGTGGCGCTGGATGTGCGGGCGATGGATCTCGATCTGGCATCGGTCTCCGCCCACAAGCTCTATGGGCCCAAGGGCGTGGGGGCGCTGTATGTCCGCCGGCGGCCGCGCGTGCGGCTGGCCCCGCTGTTCTCGGGCGGCGGGCAGGAGCGGGGGCTGCGTTCGGGCACGCTGGCCACGCCGCTGCTGGTGGGGTTCGGCGTGGCCTGCCGCATCGCGCGTGCGGTGCGGGTGGAGGAAGCGCGGCGGATGGCGGGGCTGCGCGACGGTTTGCTAAACCGTTTGCAGGCGGCCATTCCGGGTGTGGTGGTCAATGGGTCCATGACGCACCGGCTGCCGGCCAACCTCAATCTGCGGTTCCCCGAGGTGCGGGCGCTCGATGTGATCGCGCGGGCGCCGGATCTGTGTGTCTCCACCGGATCGGCCTGTTCTTCGGCCGAACTGGTGCCCTCCTATGTGCTGACCGCGATGGGGCTGGATGCGGACGCGGCCGCGCGAAGCTTGCGTCTGGCGGTGGGACGCTATACCTCAGCCGCCGATATGGATCGCGCGGCGGCGATCCTGTGCCGGGCGGTGGCGGATGCGCGCGCGGCGGGGGTCGCCGCCCTTCACCCCACTGATGACGACACGGCCAGGATAGCAGAATGCCGCATATGATTTTCATCGAGCATGACGGAACCCGTCGCGAGGTCGACGCACCGGTCGGCTTGTCGGTTCTGGAGATCGCCCACAAGCACGGGGTCGATCTGGAAGGCGCGTGCGAGGGCTCGCTGGCCTGCGCCACCTGCCACGTCGTGGTCGACCCCGAATGGGCGCCGAAGCTGGCCGAGCCGACCGAAGACGAGGAAGACATGCTGGACCTGGCCTTCGGGCTGGAAAAGACCTCGCGCCTCGGCTGCCAGATCGTGATGACCGAAGCCCTCGACGGGCTGGTCGTGCGGCTGCCCCGTACGGCCTGAACGAACGGAAGGACCCCAGCCCATGCGGATCATGGTCGCCATGTCGGGCGGCGTGGACAGCAGCGTGGTGGCCGCGCGCCTGGTGGCCGAGGGCCACGAGGTGGTGGGTGCCACGTTGCAGCTCTATGATTCGCGGGCCAGCGCGCGCAAGGGCGCGTGCTGTGCTGGGCGCGACATTCATGACGCGCGCCGCGTGGCCGACCGGCTGGGCATTCCGCATTATGTGATCGACGCCGAAAGCCGGTTCCGCGAGAGCGTGATCGAGACCTTCGCCAACGCCTATGCCGGCGGCGAGACCCCGGTGCCGTGCGTGGCCTGCAATCAGGGCGTGAAATTTACCGACCTGCTGGGCATGGCGCGCGATCTGGGCGTCGATGCGATGGCGACCGGCCATTACGTCCGCCGCATCGAAGGCGCCGCCGGGCCGGAACTGCATCGCCCGGTCGATGCCTCCCGCGACCAGTCGTGGTTTCTGTTCGCGACCACGCGCGAGCAACTGGATTTCCTGCGTTTTCCGTTGGGCGACATGCCGGACAAGGCCGCCGTGCGCGCCGAGGCCGAGCGGTTCGGGCTGGAAGTCGCCTCGAAGCCCGACAGCCAGGATCTGTGCTTCGTCTCCGACGGCTCCTATGCCGAAGTGGTCGAGAAGCTGCGCCCCGAAATGGCGGGCAGCGGCGAGATCGTGGACGAAACCGGCCGGGTGGTCGGCCAGCATGACGGTGTGACCCGCTTTACGGTCGGGCAGAGCCGCCGGCTGGGCAATGCCGCGATGCGCGACGGCGAGCGGCAGATGGTGGTCGGGATCGAGCCGGCGGCGCGCCGGGTGGTGATCGGCCCGCGTGCGCGTGGCGCGGTGCATGAGGTCGCGTTGCGGAACATGAACTGGCTGATCCCTCCGCCGGAAGAGGATCTGCGCTGCATGGTGCAGATCCGCGCGCGCGAAGAGGTGCGGGCGGCGACAGTGCGGCGGACGGCGGACGGCGCTATCGTGACGCTGGACGAGCCGGCGATGCCGGCGCCGGGGCAGGCCTGCGTGCTGTATGATGGCAGCCGGGTGCTGGGCGGCGGGTTCATCCGGCGGCGGGAGCCGGTAGCATCTTCTTTTTCTGAAGAAAAAGAAGCAAAAAGACTTTGATCCGTTAGAGCCTGATCGAAAATGTGGGCTGGTGAGCGAGAGCGCCGCATAGCGGCGCGCCCGGCGTGTGTTTTTGAGCATCGGAGCGGAGCGGCCTTGATGGCCGTGAGCACCGAAGCGCAGGAAACGCGCGCTGGATCGCCGCCAGCGCGCATTTTCGGTCAGGCTCTTAAAGAGCCTCGCGTGCCCCCAGCACAAGGCTCCTGAACAGATCAGAAGTTTTTTGGTTCTTTTTTTCAAAAAAGAACAAAGGCTCTTGCGAAAGGGGACCCACCATGGCGGACGGCAAACTCTATATCGGCACCAGGCGCTATTCCTCCTGGTCGCTCCGTGGCTGGCTGGCCGTGCATCTGGCGGGACTGGATGTCGAGGAGGTGGTGATTCCGCTTGCCGGCGGCGGCGGCACGACCGCGATCAAGGCGGTCTCGCCCAACGGAATGGTGCCTTATCTGGAGCATCGCGGCGCGCGCGTGTGGGAAAGCCTGGCGATCGGCGAATATTGCGCCGAGATCACGCCCGCCCTGTGGCCGTCGGACCGGCTGGCGCGGGCGCATGCGCGCAGCATCGCCGCCGAAATGCATGCCGGCTTCCGGCCGCTGCGCATGGCCCTGCCGATGAATCTGGGCCGCCACGGCCGACCGCTGGCGGGTGGCCTGGCCGAAGATGTGCAGGCCGATATCGCGCGGATCGACGCCCTGCTGTCGGGCACCCGCGCCGCGTTCGGGCAGGGCGGCCCGTATCTGTTCGGCGCGGACCTGACGGTGGCGGATGCGATGTTCGCGCCGGTGATCGCCCGCTTCCTGGGCTACGGCGTGCAACTGTCGACGGTGGCGGCCGATTACGCGACCCTGTTGCGGGCGCACCCGCTGATGGCGCGCTGGTATGACGATGCGGCCCGCGAGCCGGAATCGTGGCAACTGGAGCGGTTCGAAACCCTCGCCTGAACGGCTGGTGATGCACAGCGCGCCGGTCCTGACCGTGCTGCCGCCGCGCGAGCGGTTTGCGCCGGGGCAGGCGGGGGCGATCAGCCTGCTGGTGCATCGGCTGGTAGCGCCCGGCGATATCGTGGTCGGGTCGCCAGTCGAACGGCCCTTTGCCGGCGTGGCGTTTCAGGCGGTGCAGCGCGTGCCATGGATCATCTGGCCCCGCAGCATGGTAGGGCGTTATTCGGCCGGCGTGGCGCGAATCGTGCGCCAGGTAAGGCCGGCGCTGGTCGAAATCCACAATCGGCCCGATATCGCCCTGTCATTGGCAGGCTGCTTCCCCGATCTGCCCATGATTTTGACCCTTCATAACGACCCGTGCGGCATGCGGGGCGCTGTATCGCCCGCACAGCGGGCGGCGCTGGCGCGGCGCATGCAGGTCATCGCGGTGTCGGATTGGGTGCGCCAGCGCTTTGCCGAAGGGCTGCCCGATGTCGCGGTGGCGGTAATGCCGAACTGCATCGACATCGCCTCCCTGCCGCCGCCGCTGCCGGCGGCGGCGCGGGAGCGGACAATCCTGTTTGCCGGACGGGTGGTGGCGGACAAGGGGACGGATGCATTCGTCGCCGCCTGTGGCGCGGTGCTGCCGCATCTGCCGGGCTGGCGGGCGTGCATGATCGGGGCCGACCGGTTCGGCGCGGATTCGCCCGAAACACCGTTTCTGCGGGCCCTGCGCCCCGCCGCGCAGGCGGCCGGGGTGGAGATGGCGGGATATCGGCCACATGAACAGGTATTGGAGGAGATGGCGCGGGCCGCCATCGTGGTGGTGCCCAGCCGCTGGGCCGAACCGTTCGGCCTGACGGCGCTGGAGGCGATGGCCTGTGGCGCGGCGCTGGTCGCCTCGCCGGTGGGCGGATTGCGGGACCTGGTGGGCGATGCCGCCATCCTGGCGCCGCCGGACCCGGTCGCCGGGCTGGCGGCGGCGATCGGCGACCTGGCGACCTCACCCGAACGGCGCGCCGTGCTCTCGGCGCGCGGGCGGGCGCGGGCGGCGCTGTTCGATTGCGTGGCGGCGCGCGAAAGGCTGGGCGCTCTGCGTCGGGCGGCTGTCGCGGGACGGCCGCCGGATGACCTTTAGCCGTCTATAATTGCGGCAGGGTCTGCTCGACCTCGTTCAGGGCGCGCTGGGCGACCTGGATGTCGCTGTCCGGTTGTGTCTTCAGGCGGTGCCGGGCCTCCCGAAGAAGGGCTTCCATCTGCTTTGCCAGGGTCCGCACGGCTTGCTGGAAATTCTGGTTGTCGTTCGTCCCCGTGGCGCTCTGCCCGGTAGGCGAAGTGCTTTCGGAGGCAGGATCGGGTGTATTGGCCGTATCGGCCGGCTCGGAGACATCCGGGATGTCCTGATCGTCCGGCGCGGGGGCCTGGGTTGTGGCCTGTGGCGCGGTCGTGATCATGGTGCCCACGTTGGCGAGGCTGGGGGCCGATCCCTGATTCTGCGTATATTGCTGCACGGCGACCGCGAGCTGGCGGGCGAGCTGTGCCAGTTCGCCGGCCAGGGCCTTGGGCGACATGAAGGCTTCCATGAGCATCAATTGGCGGATCTGCGCCGTGAGCCGATCGACCCATTGCTCGGCCATGGCCCGGATGGATTGCTGGCTGGACTGGATATCCTGATCCAGCCGCGCGAGCGCCGTCTGAGACGCGGACTCGCTGTTTCCACCCTGGGTGGACGAATCGGCCAGAAACGCGAGGCCCGCCTGCGACAGCGTGACGATGACCGACGACGTTTCGGCCCGACCCGGCTGGCCGGTGGTGACGACGAGGGCGGTTTCGCTTTCCGCGATGTCGGCCACGGCCGCAGGGGAGGTGCCGGTCTGGGTGATGACGGCGGAAACGGGCATCGTTCTATCCCTTGATAGCCGCCCGAGTGTTCGGAAGAATCGTTAACAGGTGGTTAATGGCACTCGGTGCGGGACGGGGCCGCCGGTGGGTATGCGCCTGTTTCCCTCACGCGGGGGATGGGATGGACGCGCCGGGGCGCCTATATGCTGAAGCCAATATGGACGCATGGACAGGAGACGACATGTCTGAGACCCAAGCGGCGACCGGCGACGGGCTGGTGCCGGTCACGGTGCTGACCGGCTTTCTCGGTGCCGGAAAGACGACGCTGCTCAATCATATCCTGACGGCCGAACACGGGCGGAAATACGCCGTGGTGATCAACGAGTTCGGTGAACTGGGTGTGGATAACGACCTCGTGGTGGATGCCGACGAGGAAGTGTTCGAAATGAACAATGGCTGCATCTGCTGCACGGTGCGGGGCGACCTGATCCGCATCCTGGGCAGCCTGATGAAGCGGCGGACGAAATTCGACGGCATCATCGTCGAGACCACCGGCCTCGCCGATCCGGCGCCGGTCGCGCAGACCTTCTTCGTCGACGAGGACGTGCGCGGCAAGACGCGGCTGGATGCGGTGGTCACGGTCGTCGATGCGCTGAACGTGGTGCAGACCCTCGAAGAGAGCCCCGAGGCGGTGAACCAGATCGCCTTCGCCGACGTGATCATCCTCAACAAGACCGATCTGGCGGACGAGCCGACGCTGGAAGCCATCGAGGCACGCATTCGCACCATCAACCCGGTGGCGCGCCTGCATCGTGCCCAGCGCGGCAATGTGGCGCTGGCCGAGGTGCTGGACCAGGGCGGGTTCGACCTCGCGCGGGCGCTGGAGCATGCGCCGCATTTTCTGGAGGACACCAGCCACTCGCATGAGGAGAACGTGACTTCGGTCTCCTATGTGGTGGAAGAGCCGCTGGACGCCGCGAAGTTCCAGGCATGGATCGGCGCGGTGCTTCAGGAGCAGGGGCCGGACATCCTGCGCGCCAAGGGCATCATGAACTACGAGGGCGAGGACCGGCGCTTCGCCTTCCAGGCCGTGCATATGATGGCCGATGGCGGCTTCATCGGGCCGTGGAAAGAAGGCGAGAAGAAGGAATCCCGCCTGGTGATGATCGGCCGCAACCTCAACCGCCCGCGCCTGCGTCGCGGCTTCGAGAGCTGCCGCGCACGATGACGGGGATGCAGACCGAAAGCGGGGCCCCGGCCGGGCTGCTCGAACGGCGGGGCGCCACGCGCACGCTCGATGGCCATGTCATCGGCTGCGTGGCATCGCGCGACAGCAACCAGTTCGCCTTCGCGACCGCCGAGGGCGACGTGGTGCTGGCGGCGCGCGCGGATTTCACCAACGCCGCCGCGTGGCAGGTGCAGACGGTGCATGACGGCGCCATCCTGTGCCTCGCACCCGACGCCGCGCCGACCGGCTTCCTGACCGGCGGCGACGATTCCACGCTGCGCCGGATCGGCGCGGACGGCGCGGTGACCGACCTGGTACGTGGCCGGCGCTGGATCGAGCATGTCACCACCTGGATCGACGCGAAGAACACGCCGAAATCGGGTGTGATCGCCTTTGCCTCCGGCAAGCAGGTCGAACTGCGCGATGCCGCCGGCACGACAACGCTGAAGGTGCTGGAGCATCCCTCCACCGTCAGCGGACTGACCTTCGATGCCAAGGGCAAGCGGGTGGCGGCGTCGCACTATAACGGCGCGTCGATGTGGTTCGTGCAGGCCAAGGTCGACAACCCCCGGCGGCTGGACTGGAAGGGCAGCCACACCGGCATCATCATCCATCCGGGCGGCGATGCGCTGGTGACCAGCATGCAGGAAAACGAACTGCATGGCTGGCGGCTGGCCGACGGGCACAACATGCGCATGAGCGGCTATCCGGCCAAGGTGCAGTCGATGGCCTTCTCGCGCACCGGCAAGTGGCTGGTGACCAGCGGGGCGGACAGCGTGGTGATGTGGCCGTTCTTCGGCGGCGGCCCGATGGGCAAGGCGCCGGTCGAACTGGCCGGAATGCCCGGCGTGATCTGCCGGCGCGTGGCGTGCCATCCGGTGCATGAGATCGTGGCGGCGGGCTTTGCCGACGGCACCATCCTGCTGGAAGACGCGGCGGCGCAGAAGGTTCTGCCGGTGCGCGATTCCGGCGGCGGGGCGATCTCGGCGCTGGCCTTCAGCCCCGACGGCACCGGCCTGGCATTCGGGACCGAGGACGGCGCGATCGGGATCGTCGATCTGGCCGCACGCTAGGCGTTCGGCACCGGGGCCGTGTCAGCGGCCCCGGTGCGATCAGGCGCGGTCGGAGGCCGCAGGGGCGGGCAGGACGCCACCGCCCGCGCCGGGGGCGGGCGTCTCGGCCGGCGGTGGCGGCGGGGCGTGTTCCACCACCGAGAGGAATTTCTCCGCCAGCGCACTGTAGAGCGAGCGCGGGCAGATCATGCGCGAGACACCATAGGCGAGGAACGACGTGGCCAGCAGCGCCAGCGTGACCTGTTGGTTGTCCGACATTTCCATCACGATCACGCTGGCCGTCAGCGGCGCCTGCACCACGGCCGAGAAATAGGCGACCGTGCCCAGTAGGACCACCGCGCCGGGCGTCGTATGCGGCAGGAACTGCGCCACCCAGCCGCCGATCCCCGCCCCGATGGCCAGCGACGGCGCGAACAGCCCGCCCGGAATGCCCGAGCAGTAGGACACGATGGTGGCGAAATATTTGAGGATGAAGAACGAGGCCGGATAGCTGGTCTGCCCGGCGATGATCTCGCGCGCCTGGATATAGCCCGTGCCGTAGGTGATGCCGCCCGAGGCGATCCCCAGGATGGCCAGCACCAGCCCGCAGAGGGCGGCGAAGGCGATCGGCCGGTGCGTGACGAACCGGCCCAGCGCGCCCGGCAGGCCCTGGGAGGTGCGGATCAGGATCGCCGAGAACACGCCGCCGCTGATGCCGCCCAGGATGCCGCAGGTCAGCACCGCCATCCAGCTTATGCCGATCGGCACCACGACGTCGGTATGGCCGAAATAGGTATAGTTGCCGACCAGCGCGATGGCGGTAACGCCCGAGAGGATCACGCCCGTCAGCATCGTGCCGCTGGTGCGCTGTTCGAAGGAATGGCTCAGTTCCTCGATCGCGAACACGATTCCGCCCAGCGGCGTGTTGAAGGCCGCCGACACGCCCGAGGCGCCCCCCGCCAGGATCAGCCCGCGCCGGACGCTGACCGTGGAGAGATTAAGCCACCGCCCAAAACCATGCATGATGGCCGCGCCGACCTGCACCGTCGGCCCCTCGCGGCCGATCGAGGCGCCGGCCAGCAGGCCCAGCGTGGTCAGCAGGATCTTGCCGAAGGCGATGCGCAGCGACAGCAGCCGGTCGACGATGGTGAAATTTTCCAGATGCAGGGCGGCGATGGTCTGCGGAATGCCCGAGCCCTGGGCACCGCGGAACCAGGTGCGCGTCAGCCACGTCGAGAGCGCGAGGCCGGCCGGCGTCAGCGCCAGCATCACCCACGGGTCCCACGCCACCAGCCGGTCGCACAGGGCGGAGGCCTTGTCGGCGGAGGTGGCGAAGCCAACGGCGACGAGGCCGACCACCACGGACGCCGTCCAGTACACGATCTTGCGGCGCCACTGCGCGGTGGTGACCCGGGCGGAACGGCGCAGATGTCGCATATGGCGGATGCGCAGTTCGGTCAGGTCGGTCTTCATCGGCGGGGTGTCCGGAACAATGGCCCCGGGCCGGATGGACCGGGGAACGTGCGGTATGTACCGCCCTTTACTCCGTACACGGCCGATGTTTCCACAGGAACCGCGCACATATCCCTGACGGGGGGCGGATGCTGTGTTGTGCCCGACACAACGGAACTTTCACGATGCGGGCGTTCTCACTGGGGGATCGCGATCCCGCAATGCTTGGCCTTGCGGTCGGGCTCGACATGGATATGGATCAGCGCGTCGCCGATGCGCGCGCGCAGCGCGGCCTCGATCCGGTCGCAGATCTCGTGTGCCGCATCCACGCTCATGGCGCCGGGCACGACCAGATGGAATTCCACGAAGGCCATGGCACCGACGATGCGGGCGCGCAGGTCATGCGCCTCGATCGCGCCGTGGCCGCTGGTGGCGATGACCTGGCGGATCGTCTCCAGCGTCTCGGGGTCGGGGGCCTCGTCCATCAGGCCGGCAATGGATTCGCGCATCATGCCCCAGCCCACCCGCAGCACGTTGAGCGCGATCAGCCCCGCCAGCAGCGGGTCGATCCACGGCCATCCGGTCAGCGGGATCAGGATGAAGCCGCCCACCAGCCCGACGGTGGTCCAGACGTCGGACATTACATGCCGGCCGGCCGCGACCAGGGTGGGCGACCGCTTCACACGCCCGGCGCGCAGCAGCACCAGCGCCCACGCCAGGTTCAGCAGCCCGGCCGACCCGTTCAATGCAAGGCCCAGCAACGGCGCATCGGGCAGGCTGGGATGCTGCCAGTCGATCCACGCCTCGCGGCCGATGACGAAGGCCGTTATCAGCACCAGCACGCCCTCGGCCACGGCCGAGAGATATTCGGCCTTGTAATGGCCGTAGGTATGGTTCTCGTCCGCCGGCAGGCTGGCGATATGCAGTGCCCACAGGCCGGTGAGGGCGGCCACGACATTGATGATCGTCTCGACCGCGTCGGAGTAAAGCGCGATCGAGCCGGTCGCGCGCCACGCCGCGTATTTCAGGCCCAGCGCCGCGATGCTGACGCCAAGGCTGGTCCAGGCCAGCGCGGTCTTGCTGATGTCGGGCATCCTGATCTCGGGCATGGGCTCAGGGCACGCTCGCGTCGGCCAGCACGCAGCGGGTAGCGTAGGACAGGGTTTCGATCTGGAAGGTCGGGTGACCGATGCTGAAGCGGGTGCGCAGCGTGTCGGTCGCATCGCCCAGCAGCGTGTCGTCGGCTGGAGCGGTGCAGACCAGATGCACGGTCAGCGCGGTCTCGGTGGTGCTGATCGGCCAGATATGCAGGTCGTGCAGGTCCTCCACGCCCGGCAGGGCACGCAGATAGGCTTCCACGCCCGCGCGGTCGATGGTGCGCGGCACACGGTCCAGCGCCATGTCCAGCGAATCGCGCAGCAGCGACCACGTGCCGGCGACGATGGCGCAGGACAGCGCCAAGCCCACGATCGGGTCCAGCCGGGCCCAGCCGGTATAGTAGATGACCGCACCCGCAACCACGACGCCGGCCGACATCACCGTATCGGCCAGCATGTGCAGGAAGGCGCCGCGAATGTTCAAATCGTCGCCGCCACGGGCGAACAGCAGGGTCGTGGCGCCATTGACCACGATGCCCCCTGCGGCCACGGCCATGACCGTGCCGCCCGGAACAGCCGTGGGTTCGATCAGCCGCAGGATCGATTCCCAGACGATGCCGCCGGTGACCAGCAGCAGCGCCACCGCATTGCCCAGCGCTGCGAGAATGGAAGACCGCCGCAGCCCGTAGGTGAATTCGGCGCTGGGCGCGCGCTTCGACAGCGTGTGGGCCAGCCACGCCGCGCCCAGGGCCAGCACGTCGGACAGGTTGTGCCCGGCATCGGCCAGCAGGGCCAGCGCGTGGGAGGTAACGCCCCAGGCGGCCTCGGCGAACACATAGACCAGGTTGAGCCCGATTCCCCAGGCAAAGGCGGCGCCGAACGACGCGGGGGCATGGACATGCCCGTGTCCGTGGTGCCCATGATGGTCATGGTCATGGTCATGGTCATGGTCATGGTCATGGTCATGGTTGCATGCGTGCGCCCCGGTCGGCCCTGCATGCCCGTGCGCGGATGCGGAATCGTGCGAATGGGCCATGAAAGCGGGTTCTCCTCGAACGGCGGCTCTCTCTATCAGAAGCATTGCGCCGGGGGCCAGTCCCGCGTTCTTTCGTCATGGCGCGCGGTCGTGATAAGGCACGGCGCGTGGCTGCCGGTCGCGCCGGCCCGCTGTTGAACACTCCCGTACTCCCGCGAACGGATGCTCCGCCCCGCATGATCCGATTGACCGAAATCAGGCTCCCTCTCGATCACCAGCCCGATGCGCTGGCGGCGGAAATCGTGCGCCGGCTGGGCATCGCGGGCGAGGATTTGCTGGACCATACGATCTTCCGTCGCGGTTACGACGCGCGGCGGCGGGGGGCGATCACGCTGGTCTATACGGTCGATTGCGCGGTGCGGGACGAGGCAGCCGTCCTCGCGCGGCTAGCCGGCACGCCGCATGTCGCCGTCGCGCCCGACACGGCCTATCATTTCGTGATGCGCGACGGCGCCAGTTTCGCCGACCGGCCGGGCTATCGCCGCCCGGTGGTGATCGGGGCGGGGCCGTGCGGCCTGCTGGCGGGGCTGCTGCTGGCGCAGATGGGCCTGCGCCCGCTGATCCTGGAACGGGGCAAGGTGGTGCGCGAACGCACCGTCGATACCTTCGCGCTCTGGCGCAAATCGGTGCTGACGCCCGAGAGCAACGTGCAGTTCGGCGAAGGCGGGGCCGGTACGTTCTCCGACGGCAAGCTGTATAGCCAGGTCAGCGATCCGCGCCATTACGGGCGCAAGGTGCTGCATGAATTCGTCAAGGCGGGCGCGCCGGAAGAGATCCTGTATCTCTCCAAGCCGCATATCGGCACCTTCCGCCTGGTGTCGATGGTCGAGCATATCCGCGCCGAGATCGAGGCCCTGGGTGGCACCTACCGGTTCGATACCCGCGTCGAGGATATCCTGCTGGCCACCGATGAAGCCGGCGCGCGGCGGGTCGTGGGGCTGCGCCTGGCGGATGGCGAGGAGATCGCGGCCGACCACGTCGTGCTCGCGGTCGGCCACAGTGCGCGCGACACCTTCACGATGCTGCATGGCCACGGCGTGGCGATGGAGGCCAAGCCCTTTTCCATCGGCGTGCGGATCGAACATCCGCAATCGGTGATCGACGCGGCACGGTTCGGCACCCAGGCGGGCAACCCGCTGCTGGGGGCGGCGGACTACCGGCTGGTGCATCACGCCTCCAACGGACGCGCGGTCTATTCCTTCTGCATGTGCCCCGGCGGCACGGTGGTGGCCGCGACTTCGGAGGAAGGGCGCGTCGTCACCAACGGCATGAGCCAGTATTCCCGCGCCGAGCGCAACGCCAATGCCGGGATCGTGGTCGGCGTGACGCCCGATGCCGATTATCCCGGTGGCCCGCTGGCCGGCATCGCCTTCCAGCGCCATTGGGAGCGCCAGGCCTTTCTGGCCGGTGGCGGCGATTACCGCGCTCCCGCGCAGCGCGTCGGCGACTTCCTCGCCGGCCGCCCCTCCACCCATCTCGGCACGGTCGAGCCCAGCTACCGCCCCGGCGTCACACCGACCGACCTTGCCACCTGCCTGCCGGATTTCGTGGTACTGGCGATGCGCGAAGCACTGGCGGCATTCGGCGGGCAACTGAACGGGTTCGACATGGCGGACGCGGTCCTGACCGGCGTGGAAACCCGCACGTCTTCGCCGCTGCGCATTCCGCGCGGCCCGGACGGACAATGCACCAACGTTGCCGGCCTGTATCCGGCGGGCGAGGGGGCAGGCTATGCCGGGGGCATCCTCTCGGCAGCCATCGACGGCATCCGCGTGGCCGAAGCCGTGGCCCTGACCATGGCGGGCCGCCCGGTGGACGGGCTGATCCGCCAGACCATGACCCGCAGCGCCCAGGCCCAGTAAGAGCCTGACCGAAAATGCGCGCTGGTGGCGATCCGACGCGCGTTTCCTGTGCTCCGGTGCTCACGGCCATCAAGGCCGCTCCGCGCCGAGGCTCGGAAACACACGACGGCCGTGCCGCTGCGCGGCACTCTCGCTCACCAGCCCACATTTTCGATCAGGCTCCAAGCGCCTGACCGAAAACGCGCGCTGACGGCAATCCGACGCGCGTTTCCTGTGCTTCGGTGCTCACGGCCATCAAGGCCGCTCCGCGCCGAGGCTCGGAAACCCACGACGGTCGTGCCGCTGCGCGGCACTCTCGCTCACCAGCCCACATTTTCGATCAGGCTCCAAGCGCCCGCGGTCTTCCACCCGATCGGTGAGAAGGGTGCGGTAATCGTCTATTTTCCGAACCGGCGTTGCAACTGGAAGAGATGCACCGCCGGCCAGAAACTGAGAATGGCAGCCACCAGCAGCGACATGCGCAGGGCATCGGCGCCGAAATGCGGCGTCAGCATATCGCTGATCCACCCGAAGAGCGGCGGGCCGAGCCCGATGCCGATCGCATTGGCCAGCAGTGCGTACATCCCCATCGCGGCCGCCCGGCGATGCGCCGGCACCACGCTCGGGATCGCCCCGTAAACCGGGCCGGTGCACAGGGCCGAGAGCGTCGATGTCACCACCAGCATCGTCAGCGACAGATCAAGCGAATGCGTCAGCACCTGGATGACCTGAAACGGCTGGGCAATGAGATAGGCCCAGAAGGCGAACCGCATCGCACCACGGAAACCGAAGCGTGCTGCCACGCGGTCGGCAATCGGCCCGCCAAGAAAGGTCCCGACCACGCTCGCAATCCCGATGCCGATTCCGAACCACGCACCGGCCTGCCCCGACGACAGGCCAAAGGACCGCATATAGAAGGAAACCCCCCACAACGTGACGCCGTAGGTCACGACCTGGCCGGTCACACCATACAGCAGCAGGTCGCGCAACGGCCGGTTGGCAAGCAACGCCCGCCATGATTCCGCCTCTCGCGCCACATGCGGCAGGCGCGGCTCGCGGACGAACAGAACCATCAGGATCGCGACCGGAATTCCCGCCAACCCGACCGCCGTAAATGTCATGCGCCAGCCGACATGCTCCACCAGCCAGCCGCCCCCCGCCAGCCCGACGATATAGCCAAGATAGGATATGCCGTAGGCGATCGAGAACGACGTGCTGCGCTTCTCCGGCGTCGAGTAGGCCGCGTTCAGCGAGGCGGAGGAGGGCGAGAACGCAGCCTGCCCCAGCCCCACGCACACACGGGCGGCCGCCATGCTGGCGATCCCATGCGTGCGCCCCATCAGGGCGGTCGCGACACTCCACAGCGCAATCCCGAACGACGCCATGCGCGCCGCAAATCCCCGGTCGGAAATCAGCGCGAACGGCACGATCATCACGCCATAAAGCAGCGCAAAGGCCGTTCCCCCCAGCAGCCCCACCGTGGCATCCGAGAGATGCAGATCATGCTTGATCGCATCATTCGCCGTCGAGAACACAAACCGGTCGATGAAATCGAGCATCCCCGCCACGCCGAGCAGCAGGATGACCGTAGGCGACCAGCCGCGCTTGCCGGGATTATCGAGATGCCTCTCGGAACTCGTTTCGTTCATGCTTGATATCCGAACGGCCAGCGCCTGTAGAATGTCATGGATTGCTTCCATTTTTATACATGGACGCAATCCGTAGCACATTCACGCAGGCTGCGGCCCATCTGCCCTGAGAGCCTGACCGAAAATGCGGGCTGGCGGCGATGACGGCCGAGTATGCACGGGCTCTCGATGCTTTTGGCGGGAACCTGCGACTGTCGCCTTCCGGACACGCGCATGTGAAATGCTGCCACCCGGTCTACAGGATCGCGATTTCCTTGAGCCAGTTCTCCACCAATGTGGGCCATCCTGTGATTGGACGATTCGTCTGCCGCAGACCAAAAGCGTGGCCACCTCTTGCGAAAAGATGAACCTCGGCGGGAACCCCGGCATCTTCGAGCGCATGAGCGTAAATCAGGCTCTGCTGAATACCGTCGACCTTATCGTCCCACGCTTGCACGATGAATGTCGGCGGGGTTTGCTTCGTGACGTGAAGCGAAGGATCCATATCCCAGCCATGACCGCGCCATATGTGGCCCGGATAAACGGCAATCGCAAAATCGGGGCGACTGCTGACCTCATCTATCGCATCGACCGGTCTGTAAGCGGATTCAAAGACGTTACTGGTTTCGGCCACGAGATAACCGCCCGCTGAAAAGCCTATCACGCCAATCTTATGCGGATCGATTTTGAGTTCTCCCGCTCTTGACCGCACGAAGCGGATGGTGCGCTGAGCATCTTGCAGGGAACGGCGGATTTTTGGTGTGATGCGGCAATGACAATGGCTGTCATAGTAGTCGTTGCTCTTTGGAACCCGATATTTGAGCAGGACGCATGTAATGCCCTTCGATGTCATCCAATCGCAGATTTCAGTGCCCTCAAGGTCGATCGCGAGTATCTGAAACCCGCCGCCCGGAAAGACTATTATCGCTGCACCAGTATTCTTCCCCTTTGCGGGAAATACGGTCATCGTCGGGGAAGTTACGTCATAGACGGCAGTATATGGCTGTCCGGCAACGACATCAGGAGCCTTGGTGATTTCGACATGTTCGGACACCCAAGAGGCACCCGGCATATCTGGCGCGCCGCTGGGCCAAATCAGAATCTGCTTGAAGCCTGGAGGTGGTTGCCAATCGCCGGGTGTTGTAGCCCCGGCCACATTGGCAACCACGCTTAAAATACCAATGACACAAACTATGATTGGCAGCATCACCCGCACGATCTATATCTCCAGCAGTGCCGACCTAAATCAGTATTGGCGCCCGACACGCTGGATGAATGGCGGGATTTAGGCAAGGCAGTTCGGCTTCCATGCAGTTGCTGTGAGGCGAACGTTGCCATATCTGTAACGATACAATCGCCTTGAAACGCAGAACTACTCGCGGGAGCGCCTTTCAAGCCTTCTTTCACGCTTCCACGCAGATCCTGTCACGCCCAGTATTCTTCGCCCGATAGAGCGCGGCATCCGCCCTTTGCAGCAGCAGCGCGGCGCTCGGCTCTCCCCGGTGGGAACTGACGACCCCGGCGCTGAAGGTCACCCGCAGGGCCAGCGCGCCGCCCCAGTCCTTCTTCGCATGGAAAGCCGCGCGCAGGCGTTCACAGGTGGCTTCGGCTTCCTCCAGCGTGGTTTCCGGCATCAGGAGCGCGAATTCCTCGCCCCCGATGCGCGCGACGATATCCGGTGTGCGGGTTGAGGCTCGCAGCACGTCCGCGATCCCTTGCAGCACCGTGTCGCCCGCCGCGTGGGAGTGTTCGTCGTTGATGCGTTTGAAATGATCGGCGTCGATCAGGGCCAGGCAGAAATCCGGCTCGCCAGCCATGACGCCCTTCAGCACTGCGGCAAGATGTTCGTTGAAGGCGCGGCGGTTCGGCAGGCCGGTCAGCGAATCTTCCCGGGCCTGCCGCGTCGCGACATCGGCCTGCTGGCGCAGGCGTTCCAGCAGAAGGGTCTTTTCACGGTCGGCGGCCTGCAGCCGTTCGGCCGTCTGCGTCAGTTCGCCCGTCCGCTCCGCGATGATGCGCGACAGGAAGCGGGCCTGGCGCCGATAATGATAGGCGATGCCAAGATAGATCGCCATCAGCAGCGCGCCGAACGCCACAAGCGCGCCGATCCACACTTCCTGGCGCTGCCACCACATCGGGTCAACGACGATCGGCACCGCCATGTCGTGCGTGGACCAGGCGCCGCCGGGATGGGCGGCGGAGACGCGCAGCGTATAGTCACCCGGCGGCAGGCCGACCAACCGCAGGCTGCGCGTGTTGCCTTGCTCCGTCCATGACGGGTCCATGCCTTCCAGCAATGTCCGGTAGATGATCCGGTCGGGCAGCAGATAGCTCAGTGCCGCGTAGCGCACCGTCAGGCCATGACCGGCGGGAATGTGAATGGCCGCGCCGTTGGAGGGCAGGGGCAGCGGATTGCCGTCGAGATCGAGCGAGCCGAGCGCGACCGAGGGCGGGGGCGGCCGGGTGACGAAGACATGCACCTGGGCCGGGTCGGCATGGGCGACGCCGATGGCGGTGGCGATCCAGATCGTGCCGTCCCGGCGCAGGATTGCGGGCGGAGTCGCGCTGCCGTTGGCCTGGCTGCTGAGCAGACCGTCGGCCTCGTCGAAATGCAAAGGGGTCAGATGCTGCGACCGGCCATCGGCCACGGCCTCGATATCGGACAGGGGCAGGCGCATGATGCCGCGATTGCTGGTGAGCCAGACATGGTCCTGCCGGTCGAGCAGCATGGCGAAGATGGAATCGACCGGCAGCCCCTGTTCGCGCGCCACATGCACGATCGCGCCGTCCCGGTCGCGATACAGGCCCCGGTCACTGATGAACCACATGTCGCGGCCCAGCGGCATGAAGCCGAAGATCGTATGCGCCCCTTGCGGGCCAGGGAAACGGATCGTCTGGATGGAGGCGTCATGCAGATGGCGTACCCCGTCGAGCGTGCCGATCCACAGATCGTCTCCTTGCGCCCGCAAGGCGGTAATCCCGCCATGCGGGGCGCCCGCCCCTTCGAGCGGGCGCGGCGGCCCGTTATCCACGCGGAAGACACCGTGCTGCGTGCCGACCCAGACCGCGCCGTTTTCGTTGGTGCTGATCGCCCGGATATTGCCGGCAGGCAATCCTTCCGCCGTGCCGAAATGGCGGAAGCTGCCGTCCGGCAGGTGCTCGTACAGCCCGTCTGAATAGGTGCCGATCCACAGATTGCCATCCCTGTCCTCCGCAAGGCTCAGGACGGCCGGCTGGTGATCGTGCTCGGCGGCCAGCGGCACGGTGGCCATCGTGCCGCCCGGGCCTTCACGCGACAGGCCGCTATCCGTGCCCACCCACAGCCGGCCGTCGCGATCTTCCAGAACCGCCCGGGCAAAATCGTCGGGCAGGCCGTCCTGCCGGGTGAGGGTGCTGAACAGGGCTTCGCGCAGACGGTACAGGCCGCCGTTGGAGCCGATCCACAGGCTGCCCTCGCTGTCCTCCATCAGGCTGAGGATGCGCCCGGATGCCGGCGTCATGCTATCGGGCAGGCGTTCGATGCCGGCGGAGGAAAGACGCAGCAGCCCGTGATCCTCGGTGGCCGCCCACAACGCGCCGTGCCGGTCCTGCGCCAGAGCCGTGATCCATCCGGTATCGTGCAAATCATATTGCAAGGTGGCGCCGGCGGCGTCGATGCGGAAGATCCGACTGCCTGCGACGATCCAGAACGTGCCGTCCGGCCCGCGATAGGGCCAGCTCAGGCCCGGCGGGAGGTGCCAGTCGGTCGGGGCGGCATGGACGTGGCCATGGGCATCTCGGACCACGACACCGTCATAGCTGCCCAGCCAGAGCGCACCGCTGCTGTCGAACGCCATCCGGCGATAGAGATTCAGCAGCGGCGATTTCGGGGGCGGGCGGACATAATGGAAGACGCCATCCGTCGTCATGCTGCCCAGGCCATTGCCTTCATAAACCAGCCACAGGCGGCCGGTCGGGTCGATCTCCAGGGAGTGGACGGTGATGGAGGGGGCACTGGCGGGATGCGGCCACAGGTGCCACGTGCCGTCGGCGCCATGCCGGCCGACATTGCCCCGGGAATCGCTGAACCAGAGATTGCCCGCCGGATCGGTGGCGATGGTGCCGATCCCGTTATCGAGCAGCGGAACGCGGCTGCCGCGATCATAGACGGTGAACTCCATGCCGTCATAGGACGCCAGCCCTTCCCAGGTGGCGAACCACAGCCGGCCGTCAGGCGTCTGCGCGATGTCGCGGATCGAATTCTGCGGCAGACCGTCGCGCGTTGACCAGTGATCAATGACGTAATTGGCCAGTGGCGGCGGCGGGGGCGCCGCCCAGGCGCGCGGCACCAGCCCGGCCATGCCGCAGAGGAAGGCGACCAGCACCCGCCATCGCGGGGCTTTTCCGGCAAGGAAGGAAAGGACACGCCACCCGGACCCTGATGGCTGCATGGGGGGAGACGGAGCGAAATCCATCGCCCTTAGCTCGGGGCGCCGTTCACCGTGGGCATCGGGATTGAGCCTCCGCGTCCGAGATCCGTACTTCACGTCCTGAATGGCACAGATGTTCCATCATGGCCGGGGCGTCAATAGCAGGCGAGGACGCCGCATTCAGGCGGGTGTGAGCGGACGTGTGGACGCCCCGGTGTCGGCGGGGCGCCCGGTTTCGCCCAGAACCGCCGCCATCAGGCCGGGGAAGCGCCGGTCCAGCATCTCGCGGCGCAGGCTGTTCATGTGCTCCACGCCCTGGCTGGCCGTGTGCAGCACGCCGGAGGCGCGCAGGATACGGAAATGATGCGACATGCTCGATTTCGGCCGGCCGAAGCTCAGGTCGCCGCAATTCATGGGCACGGCGCTGGCGGCGAGGGCCCGGACGATGCGCAGGCGATAGGGATCGGACAGCGCGTGGAAGATCGCTTCCAGCGACACGGTCTCTTCATCCGGATGAGCATAGCCGCATTCAACTCTTGCCATGGCGCCCACTCTACCCGATATGCCATTTGTTCGATAAAAGTAGAACTAAGCCCTCCCGGACGGGAAGGTCGAGGAAAAGGAAGACGGGATGACTCATCTCTTTACCCCCTACACGCTGGGCGACGTGACCTTGCGCAACCGGATCGCGGTTTCGCCCATGTGCCAGTATATGGCCGAGGACGGCATGGTGAACGACTGGCACCATGTGCATCTGGGCACGCTGGCGCGCGGCGGCGCGGGGCTGGTGGTGGTGGAAGCCGCCGCCGTGTCGCCCGAAGGCCGGATCACGCCCGGCGATGTGGGGATCTGGCGCGACGACCAGGCCGAGGCCCTGGCGCCGATCGCGCGCGCCATTACCGAAGCCGGCGCGGTGCCGGGTATCCAGATCGCCCATGCCGGCCGCAAGGCCAGCGCCAACCGGCCGTGGGAAGGCGACGACCATCTACCGGAATCCGATCCGCGCGCCTGGCAGACGATCGCGCCCTCGGCCGTGGCCTTCGGCGCCAACTTGCCCCGCCTGCCGCGCGCGATGACGATCGCGGACATCGAACGGGTGCGGCAGGATTTCGTGTCGGCCGCCATCCGTGCGCGCGATGCCGGGTTCAAATGGCTGATGCTGCATTTCGCGCATGGATATCTGGCGCAGAGCTTCTTTTCTCCATTCGCCAATCAACGGACGGACGCCTATGGCGGTTCCGCCGAAAACCGGGCGCGCTTCCTGGTCGAGACCCTGCGCGCGGTGCGCGCGGTGTGGCCGGAAAACCTGCCGCTATCGATCCGCCTGGGGGTCATCGAGTTCGCCGGCGATGACGAGGCGATGTTCGCCGAGGCGCTGGCCATGCTCCGGGTCATGAAGCAGGAGGGGCTGGGCTTCGTCGATGTGTCGATGGGCTTCAATACCCCGACGGCGCAGATTCCCTGGGGCCCCGGCTTCCTGGGGGCGATTGCCGGGCAGGTCCGGCGCGAGACGGGCCTGCCGACGGCCACGAGCTGGAACGCCGCCAGCGCGCCGCAGCTTGCCGATGCGATGGTGCGTCAGGACGAGGTCGATGTCGTCATGGTCGGGCGCCCGCTGCTCGCCGATCCGCACTGGCCCTATGCGGCGGCGAAGGCGCTGGGCCGTCAGGACGCCGCCTGGGTGCTGCCGCCGCCTTACGCCCACTGGCTGGCCCGATACCGCTAGGAGCCTGACCGAAAATGCGCGCTGGTGGCGATCCGGCGCGCGTTTCCTGCGCTCCGATGCTCGCGGCCATCAAGGCCGCTCCGCTTCGGTGTTCAAAAACACACGCCGGGCGCGCCGCTTGCGCGGCGCTCTCGCTCACCAGCCCACATTTTCGATCAGGCTCCAAAAAGCTGCCTGCAAAGTGCCGCTGGCGGCGATCCGACGTCGGGGGCTGCGTCAGGCACCATCGGCCCGAATGAAGAAAATACATCCCGATATATCTTGACGTCCGATATATCTGGATGCATATCGGGATCATGAAACACAGAAACAGACATGATGGCGGTCGCGATCGCCGCTTCTTTTCCGCTGAAGGCCCCTCCGGATTCATGGGGCCGGGCCGGCATCACGGCCGGGGCGGCGGTGGTCGCCGTGGGGGCCGCAACCGGCTTCTGGATTACGGCGAGATGCGCCTGCTGGTCCTCAGCCTGATCGCCGACAAGCCGACCTATGGCTACGAGCTGATCCGCACCATCGAGGAACGGTTCGGCGGCAGCTACACGCCCAGCCCCGGCGTGATCTACCCGACGCTCACCTGGCTGGACGAAGCGGGCTATGTGCGCCTCGCCGAGGAAGACGGCCGCAAGAGCTATCACATCACCCCGGAAGGCGAGGCGTTCCTGGCCGCGAACCGCGCAGGGCTCGATGAAATTCTCGCCCGCTCGGCAGCCGCCGGCGCGGAAGGCGGCGGGCGCCGGAACATCCCCGTGCCGGTGATGCGCGCCATGGAAAACCTGAAGACGGCGCTGCGCCTGCGCCTGCGCAATGGCGGGCTGGACCCCGCAGCGGAACAGAAGATCGCCGATCTGCTCGACACTGCCGCCCGCGAAATCGGGCAGGCCTGAAGACACAGGAGGAAGGGAGATGAACAGGATCGAATCTCTTCAACCGCGCGGCGATGGCCCCGCGATTCAGCGGGTAAGGCATGAACTGAAGCGCCGCGATCTGGAAGTCGCGGCCGTCGAGCGCCTGACCCCGCACATGATCCGGGTAACGCTGACCGGCGCCGACCTGGACGGTTTAGTCAGCGCGTCGCCTGACGACCACATCAAGATCTTCGTTCCCGACCTCGATGGCGAAATGACGCGGCGGGATTACACGCCGCGCCGCTACGACCCGCGGGCCGGGACCCTGATCCTGGATTTCGTGAACCATGATGGCGGCCCCGCCGCCGCCTGGGCGCGGGCCGCCAGAATCGGGGACCGGCTGGAAATCGGTGGCCCGCGCGGGTCGCAGATCATTGCCGGCCCGGTGGCTGGCTGGCTTCTGATCGGCGACGAAACGGCACTGCCCGCCATCGGCCGCCGGGTCGAGGAGCTTTCGGCCCATGACAGGGTAACGACGGTGGTGGCCGTGCCGGGCGCCGATGACGAGCAGAGGTTCACGACACCCGCCCGACAAGACGCGCACTGGGTCCATCGGCCCATGGAGGCGGCGGACCAGGCGCGGGGTATTCTGGATGTGCTGGCCGGGATCGAAATTCCGGACCGCACCTTCGTCTGGGTCGGCGCCGAGGCCAGCGTGGCGAAGGCCGTGCGCCGCTATCTGCTGGAAGAGCGCGGAATCGCCCCCGCATGGATCAAGGCATCGGGCTACTGGCTCAAGGGCACGGCCGATGCGTCGGTGAAGGATGTGGGCGAGGGCACCTGACCGCAGGTGCTCGCGCGCTGTGCCGGGACTCTTTCAAAGGCCGCGCTGGCGGCGGTCTGACGGCGGTTTTCCGCGCGTCGGATCGCCGTCAGCGCGGCTTTTCCGTTAAACCTTCAGCGCTGGTCTTCCCGGATGGGCGGCGTGATCGGCGCGCGCATCAGCAGATAGGGCGGCTGGCGCAGATCCTTGCCGCCATTGAATCCTGGCAGGCGGTTCCACTGGCCCAGCGTGCAATAGACATGGCTGGCGGTGACGAAGATGCCGTCCGGCCAGACGATGCGCGGGTCGCGCGCCACGACCTCGATCGTGCCGTCTTCCGGCAGCCAGCGCATGATGGAATCATGCTCGCCCGCCGTCAGGTAGATCCGGCCCTGGGCATCGGTCGCCATGCCGTCGGTCATCACCTTCTCGCCGTGATCGGTGACGCCGGCGGCAAGCTGTTCCTCGGTGGCGTCGAAATTCGACAGCAGCGCGGTCGGAATGCTGTAGAGGCGGCGGCTGGTCAACGGCGAGTAATAGAGCCGCGTGCTGTCCGGGCTGAGCGTGATGCTGTCCACGCCGCCGATCGGAAAGGTCGGGTGCGCGGGGTCGTAGCGCAGCGGCCGCCCGTCCAGCACCGTCAGGAACCCTTTCTCGGCCTGGACCGATGGATGATCGGCCAGCACGCGCCGCTGCCGGCCGGTCGCGATATCGACCACCACCAGCGCCGGCGAGGTGCCGAAGGAGGAATCCGCGACATACGCCGTGCCGAGCGCGCCATGCGTCAGGTCGACGCGCAGGTCGTTCATATGGCTGTCGGGCCGCATGGCCGGCGGCTTCAGCACCACGCTGGCGATCAGCCTGTCGGTCGCCGGGTCGATGCCGATCACCTTCGCCGCACCCGGCGCGATGGGGCGGCCGACGATCTTGCCATCGTCGATCGCCCACAGCCGCCCCTTGCTGTCGGTCGTCATGCCATGGATCGAGATCAGCCGCTGGTCCGGGCTGGCGGAGGAGGGCAGGCTGAGGGCCTTGTCGGGATACGGCACCAGCACATCGCCCTTCAGTTCGGCGAGCGTGGCCTTTTTATGATTCTCGGCATGGCGCGGAAAGCCGACGAAGATGCGGTTATCCGGCGTAACGGCAATTCCCGAGGGGCCGGGACCATAGAACTCGGCAACGACTTCCAGCGAGCCGGTGGGCACCGTGTCGCCCGAGACAGTGCCGGCGCGTGCCACGCCGGCCAGAGCGGGCAGAAGGGTGGCGCCAGCGGCGGCGGTGAAAAGGTCGCGACGATTCAATGGTCATTCTCCCTTGGACGAGTGCAGGGTGGCGCGTGCCATGATGTCCCTACATCTCATAAGGTCATGGGCCCGTTGCGCCGAATGAAATGGTTTTTAGATCGTTCTAGTTTCTGCAAGCCTGCCCCGCTTTGACCGGGAAACTTGCCGGTCCGTTTTCGGCGGTTCATTCTGGATTGTCCGCCAATCATGAATGATCGCTGTGCGCATTCTGAAGAGAACGATCGAAAAAACGCTCATACTGGGGCTCATGTTCCTGACGGCCGCCGCATCGCCGGAGGAAAGCGGAAGACGCGCAGTTGTCCTGAACGCCAAAGTGAAGGCGCTGGACAGGTTCTGTCTTGACTTAAAAATCCCACGCCGCATGTTGCTTTTTGTTGCGTATAACGATTGAGGAAACATATTGATGTAGACAAATTCTCTTGTAAGCCCTCAACCGGGTGAGCGGGGGTTCCGATCTTGAGTTGGATCTCGTCTTGGGAGAACTATTCTCGGAATAGTCTTGGCGGGAATGGCCATTGGGGTAGCACTTTATTGAGGTAAAATAAAAATGTCTTTTTACATAGCTGTATTCACATCTATTGTCATATCCTTTGTTGTAATGATTTATTCAAGACGGAATAAATTTAATGAAAATATACCTATATATTTAAGTTCCGAAAAATCATCCGCAGCCATTTCTCTATTTTTACTATTTGTCGGCGTATGTCTTTTATTATATAAGCAAACGCAATAAATATTAGAATTTTAATCGCGGATATTTCCACATTTGGGCAGGTGAATAGAAGTTCATCTATCCAATTGAAGGTAATTATGCGAAGTTGCGTTCTACTTGCGCCACATTTATCAACCAAAGATAGCCATAGGACGGCTGATTGTGATGCCGCTTCGGTAGCTGCATTGTAAGAGCCTGTTTATGGTGCTTGCATTAGGTTGCGTCTGCATTCGATCTGATGGCGTTCCTTGGAGAGGCTCCAGTTCATCGGGCGCATGATGGCGCGGCTGGGATTGGCTTTGATGTGTGCGATTGCCCCGAGGCCATCAGCTATGAAAGTGCGTAGCGGGCCTGCGTCGTAAGCGGCATCGGCAATGACATGGCCAACGCTCTGCAAACCGGACAGGAGCGCCTCGGCCAGTGGCCGGTCGCCGTATTGTCCTGGTGTCGGATGAATCCGGAGCGGTGGGCCGTTTACATCGACGATTGCATGCAATTTGGTCGTCAACCCGTCACGTGAACGACCGATGGCGGCAGCTTCAGTCCGACCTTCAAAGAAACGAAACCGGATCGATATCGACGTCGATCCGCGCGCCGCGTTCGGCGGGCACGCGCTCCAGCCATTGTCGCACGATCGGTTGCAGCGCGATTTCGCGCCGGGCGCGCAGCAGCAGCCGCCTGCGGTGGCGGCCGCGCAGAATGGCCAGCGGAGCCGGAGCCGGGCCCAGCACCTGCAAGCCGTCGCCGCGCGGCGAACTGGCCCCCAGGGCATGGGCGGTAGCATCGGCGGCTTCCGGCGTGTCGGCGCTGACGATCAACGCTGCGAGGCGGCCGAAGGGGGGCCAGAAGCCGGGGCGGCGCTGCTCGGCCTCCTGCCGCATGAAACTGGCGAAATCGCCCGAGACGAGGGCCTGCATCACCGGGTGCTCCGTGCAGTAGCTTTGCAGCAGGACGGTGCCGGGCGCCTCGGCACGGCCGGCGCGGCCGGCGACCTGATGCAGCAATTGCACCGTGCGTTCCGCCGCGCGCAGGTCGCCGCCGCCCAGTCCGAGATCGGCATCGACCACGCCGACCAGTGTCAGGTGCGGAAAATGCCAGCCCTTGGCGACGATCTGCGTGCCGATCACCAGATCGACCTCGCGCCGGGCGATCTGCGCCACCGCGTCGGCGGTCGCCGCCGGGCCGGGCAGCGTGTCGCTGGCCATCACCAGCAGGCGGGCATCGGGGAAAGTGGCGCGGGCTTCCTCGGTGATGCGTTCCACGCCGGGGCCGATCGGGGTCAGGCTGGCTTCGGCATGGCAGGAAGGGCAGGTGGGCGGCGTGGGTTCCTGATAGCCGCAATGATGGCAGGTGATCACCCGCCGCGCCCGGTGTTCCACCAGCCAGGCGGTGCAGTTGGGGCATTGCAGGCGATGGCCGCAGGTGCGGCACAGCGTCAGCGGCGCATAGCCGCGACGGTTGAGGAACAGCATCGCCTGCTCGCCGCGCGCCATCGTCGCCTGCATCGCCTCGGTCAGCACGGGGGAGAGGAACAGCCCGCGTTCGGGCGGGTGGGCGCGCATGTCGATGGTGCGCACCTCGGGCATCGTCGCCCCGCCATGGCGCGCGGTCAGCGCCAGATGGCGGTAGCGGCCGGCGCCGACATTGGCCAGCGTCTCCAGGCTGGGCGTGGCGGAAACCAGCAGGATCGGCGCGTGGTCCATGCGCGCCCGCACCACCGCCATGTCGCGCGCGTGGTAGGTCACGCCATCTTCCTGCTTGAAGGCGCTTTCATGCTCCTCATCGACGATGATCAGCCCCAGCTCCGCAAACGGCAGGAACAGGGCCGAGCGCGCGCCCACCACCACGCGCGCCGTGCCCTCGGCCACCGCGTGCCAGGTCACGCGGCGCAGGCGCGGGCTCAGGTCGGAATGCCACAGCGCGGGTTCGGCACCGAAACGGCGGGCGAAGCGCCCGGTCCATTGTGCCGAGAGCGCGATTTCCGGCAGCAGCACCAGCACCTGCCGGCCGCGTTCCAGGCAGGCGGCGATGGCTTCCATATAGATCTCGGTCTTGCCCGATCCGGTGACCCCCTCCAGCAGCGTGACGGAAAAACCGCCCGCCTCGGCGAGGTCGCGCAGGCTCTGCGCCGCCTCCCTCTGGCCGTCCCCCAGGGTTGGAGGGCAATGGGCGGGGTTGGGCGCGGCGAATGGCGGCGCGGGCTTGAGCACCACGGCCCGCAGCGCGCCGGCATCGGCCAGTCCGCGCACGACGCTGGCACCCACGCCCGCGCGCCGGGCCAGTTCGGCGCCGGGCAGCGGGCCGTCGCCGGCGGCAATCTCCAGCACCCGGCGCCGGGCGGGGGTTTCGCGCAGGTCGGCCGGCGGTTCGGCGACGGCCCAGCCCGTGGTCGGGGTGATGGGCGCGGTGGCGGCGGTGCGCAGCGCCATGGCCAGCACCATGCCCGGGGGCGAGAGCGTATAGGCCGCGACCCAGTCGACGAAGCGACGCAGCGCGTCGGGCAAGGGGGGCTGGTCCAGCCGGCTGATCACCGGCTTCAGTCGCCCGTCCGCCACCGCTTTCATCGGCGGAGGGGTGAATTCGGGCGGCAGGGCGGGGGTCGGGTCCCACACCACGCCGGTTTCCGTCCGGCGGCCCAGCGGCACGCTGACGATGTCGCCCGGTTGCAGGTCGGCCAGCGCGGGGGGCACGGCGTAGTCGAACGGGCCGGGAAAGGGCAGCGGCAGCAGCACCGCGACGCGCGGCCGGCCGGCGCTTTCCGGCTTTCGCACGGGGGGGCGTTTGTCTAGACTCGCGTGGACCATGAGGTTTTCTATCGCCCCAGCCGCCCGCTGTCTTCTCCGGCAATCGTCGCGTACCGCGCGGCTGCCCCGATGACCGGCGCCGAACTGCGCGATGCGTTCCTGGACTGGATGCGCGACGAAAAACGGGCGGCGACGCTGACGCTCACCGCCTATCGGGGCGACCTGGACCGGTTTCTGGCGTTTGTCGGCGCCCATGTGGGCGGCACGGTGGACCTGGCGGTGCTGGACCGGCTGTCGCTGACCGACCTGCGCGCCTGGCTGGCATCGGAACACGCCGGGGCGCAGAAAGCCGAGGGTGGCCGCCGCGCCGGCGGCGCGGATCGCGCGGCGCGGACCCGTGCCCGCAGGGTCTCGGCCATGCGCTCCTTCTATCGGTATCTGGCGCGGCACCATGGGGTGACCAATCCGGCGCCCGGTCTGCTGGCCGCCCCCCGTTTCCGCGCCTCGCTGCCGCGCCCGCTGACGACGGACCAGGCGCTGGAGGTGCCGGACGGGCTGGGCGCCATCGCCGCCAGTCCGCTGGCCGAGCAGCGAGACCGGGCGCTGTTCCTGCTGCTCTACGGCTGCGGCCTGCGTATTTCCGAAGCACTGGGGCTGGATATCCGCGATCTCGACCGGGCTTTGTCGGCCGGCGGCACGCTGCTGATCCGTGGCAAGGGCGGGCGCGAACGGCTGGTGCCGATGGTACCGGTGGTGGCGCGCGCCCTTGCGGACTGGCGCGTCCGGCACCCCGCGCCGCTGCCGGACGCGCCGCTGTTCCCCGGTGTGCGCGGCGGCCGGTTGCAGCCGGCGGTGGCGCAGCGGGCCATGCGGGGGTGGCGCGACATGGCGGGCCTGCCCGATCATGCGACGCCACATGCGCTACGGCATTCCTTCGCCACGCATCTGATGGAGGGCGGCGCGGATCTGCGCGTGATCCAGGATCTGCTGGGCCATGCCAGCCTGTCGACGACCCAGCGCTATACGCTGGCGGACGAGGCGCGGCTGATGCAGGTTTGGGCCGGTGCCCATCCGCGCGCCGCCGGGCCCGGCCCGTCGCGGGATGTGGAAACAACAACAACGGGGAAGAACGACCCATGACCATCGCCGCCGGCCGCATGCCGTATCCGCCGATCGAGCCCTATCGCACCGGCATCCTGGACACGGGCGACGGGCACCGTGTCTATTGGGAATTATGCGGCAATCCGGACGGGATTCCCGTGGTGTTCCTGCATGGCGGCCCCGGCGGCGGCTGCACCCCGGCGCACCGGCGCCTGTTCGACCCGGCGCGCTATCGCATCCTGCTGTTCGACCAGCGCGGCTGCGGCCGCTCGACGCCTCATGCCGGGCTGGACAACAACACGACCTGGCATCTGGTCGAGGATATCGAGCGCCTGCGCGTGCTGACGGGCGCGGAACGCTGGCTGGTCTTCGGCGGTTCGTGGGGATCGACGCTGTCCCTGGCCTATGCCGAGACGCACCCCGAGCGCGTGACGGGGCTGATCCTGCGCGGGATCTTCACCCTGCGGCGCGCCGAACTGCTCTGGTATTATCAGGAGGGCGCCTCCTGGCTGTTCCCCGACAAATGGGAGCGGTTCCAGGCACCGATCCCGGTGGCGGAGCGCGGCGACATGATGGCGGCCTATCGCCGCCGCCTGACCGACCCCGACCGGGCGGTGCGGGTCGAGGCCGCCGTGGCCTGGAGCGTGTGGGAGGGCGAGACGCTGACCCTGCGCCCGGCGCCGGCGCTTTCCGCCCAGCATGCCGACGAGGACTATGCCCTGGCCTTCTCGCGGATCGAGAACCATTATTTCGTCCATGCCGGCTGGCTGGAGGAAGGGCAACTGATCCGCGACGTGGAGCGGATCCGCCATATTCCGGCGGTGATCGTGCAGGGGCGTTATGACGCCGCCACCCCGATGCGAACGGCGTGGGACCTGCACCGCGCCTGGCCCGAAGCCGATTTCCGTCTGGTGGACGATGCCGGCCATGCCGTTTCGGAACCGGGCATCCAGACCGCGCTGCTGGACGCCACCGACCGTTTTGCCGACGGCGGCTGACCGCGCGCGCTGGCTGGCGGCGGCACTGCTGTGCCTGCTGCCGGCCTCCGCGCCGGCGCGGGAAGGGGTGCCGGCTCCCTGTGCCGTCACCCGCATCGCGCGGGTGCCGTTGCGCGATGACGGCGGCTATCTGTCGGTGCCGGTTTCGATCGCCGGGCGGAAGGCGCAAGGGGCGTACAGCCTCGTGGTCGATACCGGGGCCGAAGGCGGGCTGATCGGCGGCCGGGTGGCCGAGGTATTGGGGTTGGCGATCGATTCCGGGCGGCGCACCGTGCTGTTCGGCACCGGGGGCGCCGGCGGCATGGTGCCCAACGTCCTGATCGCCGATCTGCGCCTGACCACCGAAGACGGGCGGGGGCTCGATCTCGGCCCGCTCTCGACGCCCGTGGGCGACCTGCCGGGGCAGCCGATGATCACGCCGCCGGTGGTGGGGCTGCTGGGCGGCGACGTGCTGTCGCATTTCGATGTGGAATTCGATGTCGCGGGCGGCTGGCTGTCGCTGTGGCGCATGCAGGGCGATGACGGCGCATGCCATGCCGCCCCGGCCTGGCATGGCGCCTACGACACCGTGCCGCTGGTGCGCGACGGCCATCGCGTGGCGGCTGCTGTGGAACTGGACGGGCAGGCGCTGACCGCCCTCGTGGACAGTGGCGCGCGGTCGCGCATTCTCTCGATTGACGCGGCGGCGCGGGCGGGCGTGTCGGAGGAGCGTCTGGCCGTCGATCCGGGGGGCGAGACCAGCGGCGTCGATGGTCGGCCGAACTGGTATCACTGGCACCGGTTCGCCAGCCTGCGCGTGGGCAGCGAGGTGGAGCAGGCGCCGGTGCTGACGGTCGCGCCATTGCGGGACCGGGTGGACATGCTGCTGGGCGCGGACTGGTTCGCCCGGCACGATGTCTGGATATCCTATGCCGGCAGCCGGATGTTCGTGCGGCCGGCCCGGCGGTAGCGGGTCGCGACAGGGCGGGGTGCCCCGTCGCGACCGGCCGGCATCAGCCCTTCAGATGGGTGTTGCAGACGCTGTAATAGCCGCCGCCCTTCTGGATCCATTTCAGGCCGCCATTGGCGTTGGTCGCCTTGTTGGCCTTGTACTGGTCCAGGCAGGTGTGCAAGCGGGCCTTGCCGGCGCTCTCGCTGGCATATTGCGACGAGACCGCGTTGGGCAGGACCGCACTGCCGGCGGCAGCGGCCGCAGCCGCCGGAGCAGCACTGGCGGCCGGAGCCGCCGCCGCAACGGGTGCGGCTGGTGCTGCCGGGGCCGCAGGCGCAGCCGGCGCGGCGGCTGTCGCCGGGGCAGCGGTCGCGGCCTCGGGCGTCGCGCACTGCGCCGCCTTGAACTCCTTGTAGGTCTGGCCCTTGACGGTGCCGGCTTTCCGCTCGGCGTTGAATTTCTGGTAGCACGCCTGCGCCGCGCTGACGGCGTGGGCCTGGGGGGCGACCAGGGGCGCGGCCGGCGCGGCAAGAAGCAGGGCAACGGCAATCCGGCCACGAAGCGCAATAGCCATGGAAGTGCGATCCTTTCCGTTCAGAACGGGCCGGCGGGCATCATGCCGCGACGGGCCATCGGGTCTGCATCATGGTTCATAACATCATGATCTGAATACGGAAAGAAAAAGGCCGGACCAGGGCGATGCCCGGCCCGGCCAGTTCTGGTCGGCCAAAGAAGAAATGGCGAAGAGTCAGAGCCTGACCTGAAATGTGGGCTGGCGAGCGAGAGCGGCCCGGAACGGGCCGCGCCCCGCGTGTGTTTCCGAGCATCGGAGCGGAGCGGCCTTGATGGCCGCCCGCCGCGAAGCACAGGAAACGCGCGCTGGATCGCCGCCAGCGCGCATTTCAGGTCAGGCGCTCAGATATTGATGCGCTCGCCATGCTGGGTCATGTCCAGCCCTTCCTGTTCGTCGTCACGGCTGACGCGCAGGCCGATGGCGGCATCGATGATCTTCAGCAGCACGAACGACACCACCGCGCACCAGACGATGGTAACGGCCACCGCTTCGGCCTGCACCCCAAGCTGCGCCAGCGACCCACTGATGCCGGCGGGGTTGGCATCGGTGGCCGAGAGCGGACCATAGGCGAACACGCCCGTCAGCAGCGCGCCGATGATGCCGCCAATGCCATGCACGCCGAAGGCATCCAGGCTGTCGTCATAGCCCAGCATGTGCTTCAGCGAGGTGGCGGTCCAGAAGCAGATCACGCCGGCCAGCAGGCCGATGATCAGCGCATTGCCCGGCAGCACGAAACCCGCCGCTGGGGTAATGGCCACCAGCCCGCCCACGGCGCCGGAGATGATGCCGAGCACCGTCGGCTTGCCGGTGCGCGCCCATTCGGCCAGCATCCAGCCCACGCCGGCGCCGGCGGCGGCGATCTGCGTCGTGGCCATGGCCATGCCGGCGCGCCCGTTGGCCCCCAGGGCCGAGCCGGCATTGAAGCCGAACCAGCCCACCCACAGCAGCGATGCGCCGATGACGGCATAGGTCAGGTTGAAGGGCGACAGGTCGTCCTGCCCGTAGCCGACGCGCTTGCCCAGCACCAGCGCGGTGACCAGGCCGGCGACACCGGCATTGATATGCACCACGGTGCCGCCCGCGAAGTCGATGGCGCCCAGGCCGGCGACCCAGCCCAGCGGGCTCCACACCCAGTGGGCGACCGGCGCATAGACCAGCAGCGACCACAGGACGGTAAAGACGCACAGCGCGCTGAACTTCATGCGCTCGGCGAAGGCGCCGGTGATCAGCGCCGGGGTGATGATGGCGAACGTCATCTGGAACATCATGTAGATGCTCTCGGGGATCGTCATCGTCGTGGCGTTGGGGGTGCCCGCGCCCAGCGTGAAGCCGATATCGGCGCCCTTGGCGATATGCGCGCCGATGCCGTTCAGCATGAAGCGCGACAGGTCGCCGATATAGGGCGTGCCGTTGCCGAAGGCCAGGCTGTAGCCGGCCACCATCCACACCACGGTGATGATGCAGCAGATCGCAAACGACTGCATCAGCGTCGCCAGCACGTTCTTGCGGCGGACCATGCCGGCATAGAACAGCGCCAGGCCCGGGATCGTCATCATCAGCACCAGCGCCGTGCTGACCAGCATCCACGCCGTATCACCGGTGTCGATTGGCGGCGGGGCATCGGCGGCAAGAGCGGGGGTGGAGAGGCCAATCAGGGAAATCGCCGCCGCCGCCGCGACGGCGGCCGGCAGGCGGGGCATCGCGCGACAAGCGCCCGGAATGGTCACAGCGCGTCTTCTCCCATTTCCCGCGTACGGATGCGGATGACGCTGTCCAGGCTGGAAACGAAGATCTTGCCGTCGCCGATCTTGCCCGTGTGGGCGGACTGAAGGATCACGTCCACCACCTGGTCCACGATGTCGTCGGATACCGCGACCTCGATCTTCACCTTGGGCAGGAAGCTGACGTGATATTCCGCGCCGCGATAGATTTCGGTCTGTCCCTTCTGGCGGCCGAATCCCTTCACTTCCGAGACGGTCAGGCCCTGGATGCCCAGGGGCGTCAGGGATTCGCGCACGTCGTCGAGCTTGAAGGGCTTGATGATGGCTGTGACAAGCTTCATCGCGCCACGTCTCCTTGGTTCATTGTTGTCGTCCGTTTTTCCTGGTGCGGAATGATGATCCAAATCGCGATAAGGGCAATACAAAAACCGTGCCAACCACGCGCGTGGTTGACGGAGCGCGGTGTCTGGTGTGCCTTGCGCCATCGGTACGCGGCATTATGTGCCTGAATTATGGGCGCGCGCACCGGAACGGATCATTCTCGCCGCGGGGCCATCGGGCCGAAACGGCCATCACAGGACCACAGTCATGACCGCAGGCACGATGTCCCACCCCCAGACCGGCGCCGGGCAGGGCGATGTGGATGTCTGCATCGTGGGGGCCGGGCCGGTCGGTGCCACGCTGGCCTGCCGGCTGGCGGTGGCGGGCCTGCGCGTGGCCATCGTCGATCGCGCTTCCCTGCCGCCGATGGAAGACCCGGCGTTCGACGGCCGCGCCTATGCCATCGCCGCCGGCCCGCGCCGCCTGCTGGAGCAGGCCGGGGTGTGGGGCCTGCTGCCGCTCCAGGCCTGCCCGATCGAGGAGATCCGCGTCTCCGACGGCCGTCCGGGCGAGGCGCCGTCACCCCTGTTCCTGGAATTCGGGCGGCAGGACGCCGATCAGCCCTTCGGCTGGATGATCGAGGCACGGGCGCTGCGTGTGGCGTTGAACCGCGCGCTCTATGCCCATGACCTGATCACGGTGCTGGCGCCGGACGAAGCCACGATCACCCGCACCGCCGAGGGCGCGCGGGTGCGCACGCAGTCGGGCCGCAGCTTCGGCGCGCGGCTGGTCGTGGCGGCCGAGGGGCGGCGCTCCGCGCTGCGCGACCAGGCGCGGATCGGCATCACGCGGCTGCCCTATCATCAGAGCGGCATCGTCTGCGCCGTGGCGCACGAGCATCCGCACAACAACCGCGCGCTGGAACATTTCCTGCCCGCCGGGCCGTTCGCGCAACTGCCGATGGCCGCGACGCCCGAGCACCCGAATCTCTCCGCCATCGTCTGGTCGGAAAGCGACGCGCTGGCCCAGCGCATGGTGGGCCTGCCGCACGAGGCCTTCGCGCACGAGGTCCAGCGCCGCATGGGCGACTGGCTGGGCCGGGTCACACCCATCGGGCGGCGCTGGGTCTACCCGCTATCGGCGCAATATGCCCAGCGCTATTTCGACACGCGGATGGTGCTGGTGGGCGATTCCGCGCACGGCATCCACCCCATCGCCGGGCAGGGGCTCAATCTGGGCTTCCGCGACGTGGCGGCGCTCTCCGACGTGCTGATCGCCGCCCATGCGCGGGGCGAGGATCTGGGCGCGCCGTCCCTGCTGCGCCAGTATCAGGCGCGCTGTCGCCCCGCCAACATGCTGATGCTGGCCGCGACCGACATGCTGGAGCGGCTGTTCGGCAACGACAATCCCGTGCTGCGCCGCGCCCGCGACCTCGGGCTGGCCGGCGTGCACCGGATGCCCGCCCTGCGGCGGGCCTTCGTCAAGCACGCCATGGGGATCTGATCGCGGCTCCAGGCCGCCGCTCCAGGCCGCCGCATCGTTCCCGCCGCCTCTGGTCAACCGGGCGGCGCACTCCCATATCGTTCCTTCCGCTGACAGGACCGGTTTCATGCCTGATATCTCACCGACTTCGCTTGCTGCGGCACGCGGCGCGCGCGCCGTGATCGAGCCCACCCTGATGCCCATCGACCAGGAGCGGCTGTGGACCGACATCGCGGCGGGGTGCGAGGGCTGTGACGATCCGCTGGTGCGCGGCCTGCTGGCCACCGGCATCCGCAACCACGCCACCTTCGCCAACGGGCTGGCCGCGCTGATCGGGCGCAAGCTGGGCGACCGCTCGGTGGCCGATGACGCGCTGTCCGAACTGGTCACCGAGGCCTTCGCCGCCGACCCGGAAATCGTCGCCGCCGCCGCCGCCGACCTGGTGGCGATCCGCGAGCGCGATCCTGCGACGGCGAACCACGCAACGCCGTTCCTGTTCTTCAAGGGCTATCACGCGGTGCAGTGCTACCGGGTGGCCCACTGGCTGTGGAACAACGGCCGGCGCTATCTGGCCCTGCATCTGCAAAGCCGCACCTCCGAACTGTTCGCCGTCGACATTCACCCGGCGGCACGGCTGGGGCGGCGCATCCTGTTCGACCACGGCACCGGGATCGTGATCGGCGAGACCTCGGTGCTGGAAGACGATGTGTCGCTGCTCCAGGGCGTGACGCTGGGCGGCACCGGCAAGAATGTCGGCGACCGCCACCCCAAGGTGCGACGCGGCGTGCTGATCGGCGCCGGCGCCAAGATCCTGGGCAATATCGAACTAGGCGAGGGCGCCAAGGTCGGCGCCGGGTCGATCGTGCTGGAATCGGTGCCGCCCTTCACCACCGTGGTCGGCAATCCGGCGCGCCCGGTCGGCACGCGCCATAGCGCGCTGCCGGCCTTCACCATGGATCAGATGCTTCCCCCCATCGACTACATGATCTGAAGGGCTGACCCTAACTGCGCGCTGGTGGCGATCCGGCGCGCGTTTCCGTGCAGGCTTTGGCGGTGGAAATGATCGGTCCTCCGTTCTGTCATAACTAAATAGTGATCCGCCTGATGAAGCATCACTGTGATGGGGACGTGGGGCGGGAGACCTGCCCGGAACCGGGCTCCGTCCCGCGCAGGCTCAGATATTCGTTCAGAAGAACGGACAGGATCACCGAGAATATCTTCAGGAACGCCGGACTTGTCATGGGATGACCCGATCCGGCAACATCCCAGCCCAGGGATGCGAAGGTCAGGGCGGGAAAAAGCAGCAGAAAGAACTGGAACGATCGGAAATGCAGCAGGCGGCGATAGAGCTTGATCAGCCGTCGCTCCCGTTTCAGGACATGGGTGTAGAACAGGACGATGACGAAAAATATTCCCGCCGACCGGATGGTGGGGAGCAGGAAATGCGTGAAAACCCCCTGCCTGTCATAAAAGAATAAAACAAAAATCAGCATGGAGAGCCACGCGGCCAGATAGAATAATATAATTCTGTGCGTAAATGTCATCATCGGCAGCCTTTGCTCGCGTCTGTATTTTTAAAAAATATCATAATATCCGGCAGGCGTGCAATCTTGTTCGATATTCGAAATAATTGGTGCGGGCAGCGTTTTTTCGCTTTCGGCCTTGACGGATATCGCCCGCCTGACTCCATCGGGGGCATGCGGCCGATCTGGACAGGCCGGCCATCGCACTGAACACTGGGCGGGACAGTGAAATGGAACAGGAAGGGCAGGCGGCCGACATGAAGCATGCAGCACGAATTGGCGGGACGCGCGCCCGGTTCTGGACGGCTCCATTATGGACGGTCCTGTCGCTGGGCGCCCTGCTGGCGGCCCCGGCATCGGGCGCGCGGGCAGCGCAGCCGGTGCTGCTGGACCATGCCACGATCATCGACGGCACAGGCCGGGCGCCGCTGGCCGATGGCGCGCTGCTGATCCGCGACGGACGGATCGTGGCGGTGGGCGCCGCCGGCACGGTGGCGGCGCCGGGGGCGAAGCGGATCGACCTGACCGGGCTGACGATCTTGCCGGGCCTGATTTCCGATCACAGCCATACCGGGCTGGTGAAGGGCACGAAGGACGACACCGCCAATTACACGCGCGAGAATATCCTGGCGCAGTTGAAGCAGTACGAACGCTATGGCGTGCTGACCGTCGTCTCGCTGGGCCTCAACAAATCGCCGCTGTTCGACCAGTTGCGGCAGGAACAGCATGCCGGGCGCAATCCGGGGGCCGACCTGTTCGGGGTCGATCAGGGCATTGGCGCGCCCGACGGCGTGCCGCCGCAGGGCATGTTCCATCTGGGGGCGGACCAGGTCTATCGCCCCACCAGCGTGGCCGAGGCCCAGGCCGCCGTCGATCGCATGGCCGACGAGGGCACCGACCTGGTGAAGGTCTGGGTGGATGATTTCCGCAACGGCGTGCCGGGGGCCAAGGGCTATCCCAAGATCGACCCGGCGATCTACGGCGCGGTGATCGAGCGGGCACATGCGCGCGGGCTCCGCGTCGCGGCCCATATCCACGATCTGGCCGATGCCAAGGCGCTGGTCACTGCCGGGGCCGACATCATCGCCCACGGGGTGCGCGACCTGCCGGTCGATACCGATTTCATCATGCTGATGGAACAGAAGGGGGCATGGTACATCCCCACCCTGGATCTGGACGAGGCGAATTACATCTTCGCCGAACATCCCGAGTGGCTGGACGATCCGTTCCTGTCGGCCGGGTTGAACCCCGAGCTGCGGGCCCAGTTCGCCGATCCGGCCTGGCGGGCCAAGATCCTGGCCGCTCCCCTGACAGAGGCGGCGAAGAAGGCGCTGGCGCTCAACGAGCGCAATCTGGTCACGCTTTACCGGTCGGGCATCCATATCGGCTTCGGCACCGATTCCGGCGCCTCGGCCACCCGCATCCCCGGCTTTGCCGAACATCGCGAACTGAAACTGATGGTGGCGGCGGGCCTGACGCCCATGGAGGCGCTGGCGGTCGCGACCGGCAATGCGGCGGCGCTGATGCATCTCGATGACCGGGGCATCCTGCTGCCGGGCCGCTGGGCCGACCTGGTGGTGGTCTCGGGCGATCCGGCGGCCGACATTACCGCAGTCGACAGGATCGAGCAGGTCTGGCATCGCGGTGCGCGGACCGAAGGGCCGTTGGTCCCCCGCTGATCCCGGCCGCCCCGCGCGCCGGCCCGGCGGGTAGCGCGCGAGGGAGCAGGAACAGCATGGCCCATATCGTGGTGATCGGCGGCGGACCGGCCGGTCTGGCCGCCGCCGAAACACTGGCCGCCGGCGGATGCGCCGTGACGGTGGTGGAGCGCATGCCGACCATCGGCCGCAAGATGCTGATGGCCGGCCGGGGCGGGCTGAACCTGACCCATTCCGAACCGCTGGACCGATTCCTGACCCGCTACGGCGCCGCGCGCCCATGGCTGGAACCCGCCTTGCGGGCCTTTCCCCCCGACGATCTGCGCGACTGGGCGGCGACGCTGGGCCAACCCTGTTTCGTCGGCAGCAGCGGGCGGGTGTTTCCGCAGGCGATGAAGGCCTCGCCGCTGCTGCGGGCCTGGGGCACGCGACTGGCGGAGCAGGGGGTGACGATCCTGACCCGCCACGCCTGGACCGGCTGGGACGGCCCAGGACGGGTGCGGGTGCTCTCGCCGCGGGGCGAGCGCGTGCTGGCCGCCGACGCGGTCGTGCTGGCGCTGGGCGGGGCAAGCTGGGCCCGGCTGGGGTCCGATGGCGCATGGGCCGCCCTGCTGGCCGGTCGGGGCGTGGATCTCGCGCCGTTCCGCCCCGCCAATTGCGGCTTTCGCACCAACTGGAGCGACACGCTGCGCGCGCGTTTCGCCGGCACCCCGCTGCGTGGCATCGCGCTGACACCCGAGGGCGGTGGCCCCACCGTGCGCGGCGAGGCGGTGGTGACGGCGCGGGGGCTGGAGGGCGGGGCGGTCTACGCGCTCTCGGCCCTGCTGCGCGACCGGATCGCCGCCGAGGGGCAGGCCCGCCTGATGGTCGATCTGCGCCCGGACATGACCGAGGCGGCGCTGGCCGAGCGGCTGGCCCGGGTGCGGGGGCGCGAGAGCCTGTCGAACACGCTGCGCAAGGCATTGCGCCTGCCGCCCGTCGCGGTGGCGCTGCTGCGCGAGGGGCCGGAGGCGCCGCCGCGCGACGCGCCCTCGCTGGCGCGGCTGGTCAAGGCGGTGCCGGTGACGCTGACCGCGCCCGATTCGCTGGACCGGGCGATCTCCGTCGCCGGCGGAGTGCGCCAGGATGCGGTGGATGCGCGCTTCATGCTGCGGGCATTGCCCGGCGTGTTCGTGGCGGGCGAGATGCTGGATTGGGAAGCGCCCACGGGCGGTTATCTGTTGCAGGCCTGCTTCGCGACCGGCCGTGCGGCAGCCCATGGCGTGCTCGACTGGTTGCAGGAAGGGGGCAAGGAACGGTATCCGTCCTGCCCATGACGGTTTCGATCACGATTGGGGATATACGGGGCGGCGGCCCGGCGGTCATGGACCTGGCGGAACTGCTGTCCACCCGCCTGCTGGTGCAGGGCAATTCGGGGTCGGGCAAATCCCACCTGCTACGGCGCCTGCTGGAGCAGTCGGCGACGCTGGTACAGCAGGCGATCATCGACCCCGAGGGCGATTTCGTCAGCCTGGCGGAACGGTTCGGCCATCTGGTGATCGACGGCGCGGCCCATACCGAGGCCGAGTTGCAGGCGGCCGGCGAGCGCATGCGCGTGCACCGGGCATCGGTAGTGCTGAACCTGGAAGGCGCGGATGCCGAGGTGCAGATGCGCCGCGCGGCCGCCTTTCTGGGCGGGATGTTCGAGGTCGGGCGCGAATATTGGTACCCCGTGCTGGTGGTGGTGGACGAGGCGCAGCTTTTCGCCCCCGCCGCGGCGGGCGAGGTGACGGACGAGGCAAGGCGTGCCTCGCTTGGCGCCATGACCAACCTGATGTGCCGTGGCCGCAAGCGCGGGCTGGCGGGGGTCATCGCCACCCAGCGCCTGGCCAAGCTGGCCAAGAACGTGGCCGCCGAGGCGTCGAATTTCCTGATGGGGCGCACCTTCCTCGATATCGACATGATGCGCGCCGCCGACCTGCTGGGCATGGAGCGCCGGCAGGCCGAGAGTTTCCGCGACCTGGAACGGGGCTATTTCGTGGCGCTGGGCCCGGCGCTCTATCGTCGCCCGGTGCCGGTGCGCATCGGCGACGTGGAGACCGAAAGCCGCTCCGCCGGGCCGACGCTGCTGCCCATGGCGCCGGCCGCGCCGCCCGAGGATATCCGCGACCTGATCCTGGCCAGACTGCCCGAGCGCGAGAGCCTGCCCCGTCCGGTCCGCCCGGCCGCCCCGCCGCCGCCCGATATCCTGGCCCAGCTTGCGGCGCACGCCGCCTCGGCGGCGGTGGAAGCCGAGACGGAGGCGCCGGTAGTGGAAACCCCGGCCGACAAGGCGGAGCAGAAGCGCCGCTTCCTGACCATCCTGACCGAAATCCTGCGGGACGAAGATGCGGGCTTCCGGCCGCCGCCGGTGCTGTATCAGGATTTCCTGGTCCGCTGCCGGATCGAGGGCATGGGACGCGAGGCGCTGGACATGCCACGCTTCCGCCGCTTGCTGGCGACCGCGCGGGCCGGCGTGGACGCCGAGACCGCCGAATCCGACCGCTGGATGCAGGCCGAGCGCATCGCCGCCCCGCTGCCGGACGATGTGCGCGGCATCTTCCTGCTGATCGCCCGCGCCGCGATGGAGGGCCAGCCCTGCCCGTCGGACGCGGCGGTGGCGCGGGTCTACGGCACCCATTCGCTGGGTCGCGCCCGCCGGCAACTGACCTACCTGGAAGAGCAGAACGTCATCGTCCTGCGCATGGACGGCATGGGGCGGCGCAGCGCGGCGGTGATCGGGCCGGGATGGGAGACCGCACCGTCCGATCCCAACGACGCGGCGTAGCCGCCCCGCTGCCGGGGGCGGGCGGGCTGGTCGTATGCATTCCAAGATGGAATCACCGCGACCGTCCCAGCATGCACGGCGGTAAAGCGAAAAAACGTCGCGACATCGGGAATATCTCAATTTCGTCGGGAAAATTTTTAAAAACAAGTGGCGGCCGGGGGAGGTGACGCACGACGCCGTCCGGAAAAATGTTATAACGATAACGTATGGAGTTTTCCGTGCGCCGGCTCTATATTCTGCCGATAACAGCCATTGACCTCTCAACCGTTCGACGGCCGAGACGGCGTGTGCCGGCAGGAACGATGTTGAATGGTGAGACCTTCGCGTCCATGGCTCAGGAACTCCAGGCTGTTGAGCAGATGGCGACCCTTCCGGCCGGCCGAGCAGTCGCACGGGCATGACCTGACCCTGCTGTTTCTTGTGCTGTTTGGCGGTCTCGTCGTGACCACCCGTTTCCTCACCCAGGATAATGACGGATTTTCGGCCTTCTGGCCTGCCAACGCGGTGATGCTGGTCGCTCTGCTGATTCTGCCGGAGCGACGCAGCCTGGCTGTTGTGGCCGGCTGCTGTGCGCTCAATCTGTGCGCCAATTATGGTGCGGGATGGGCCAATGGCGAGTCCGTTGAGGCCAGTCTGCTGAATATCGTGCAGGTTGCGATAGCGGCCCCATTGACGCGGCGGTTCTGCGGAGCCCGGACGGACCTGGCGCGCCTGCCGCGTTTCATCTGTTTTTCGATCATTGCCGTTGCGGCATCCGCGATCGAGGCCGGGCTTGGCGTCCTGGGCGACCGTTTCCTCATGGGCGATCCGGCCCCCTTGCTCCGGGACTGGATCCAATGGGTCGCGTGCGACGCGCTCGGCCTGATCCTCGCCACACCGGTCATCATCCATCTGGTCCGCAATGTGCGCGGGGAGAATGATTACCGGCGAGGCCGGTCGATGATTCTCTCGCTCCTGTGCCTGGCGGTTTCGATCGCCAGTTTCATATGGGGGCGTTCGCCGCTGCTGCTGTTCAGCTATCCCCTCCTGACCATCGTCGGCTTCCGCGCAAGCCCGGTATGGACGTCGGGAACCGTCTTTCTGGTGGCGGTCTGCGCGTCGGCATTCACGCGGCGGGGGTTGGGGCCCATCGCGCTCTTTTCAGGTGACGACCTCATTTTGCGCGAGGTCGGAATACAGGCCTATCTCGTGTCGCTCGTCCTCACGGTCCTGCCCGCGAATGTATCGGTCGATGAAAACCGGCGTTACCTGCGCCGGATGCTCTTCGTGCAGGATCGGCTGCGGCAGGCATCGTCGCATGACGAGCTGACACTGGCGATGAACCGGCGGACGTTCGAGCCGGCGGTCGAGGCACATATGAAACTGTCCTCATCGGGGGCGCTGCTGATCGTCGATCTCGACCATTTCAAGCGCATCAACGATACGCACGGGCATGGTGTGGGGGACGACGTGCTGCGCGCCTTCTCCCAGCGCCTGATCATGGTCCTCCGGGACGTGCACGGCCTGGTCGCCCGCTATGGCGGAGATGAGTTCGTGGCCTTTACACCCAGCGTGCAGACGGTATCGGACCTGGAGGAGCTATGCATCCAGATCCGTCATGAACTGACATTGCCTTACGACCTGCCGGAGGTAGGGGGCTCGGTCACCGCCAGCATCGGGGCCACGCTGTCCGGGCCGGGACGTCAGAGTATCAAGGACATTCTCCGGCGGGCCGATCTCGCGCTCTACAAGACGAAGGCCGCCGGACGGAACGGATATACGCTCATCACCTGACAAGCCGCGTGGATGGTCCGACCGGTTTAAAGGGCCCGGACGGGCGGATCATCCGCCGGGCGCGCCAGGACGGCACCCAGCGACGGGCGTTCGTTCGCCGTCACCTCGCGCAGCCAGTCGGCCACGGAAACCGGTTCATGCCACCACTGGCGGTCCGCGCCGCCGGCATTCCGGCGGGGCAGGATATAGCCCGCGCCGGCGAGGCAGGCCCCCAGCATGGCCAATGCGGCCATCAACAGGTCGGGAATATCCCCTTCCGGGAAGAGAGGACGCAATGCCCGCCTGAGATCGGTGACGCGGCCGTTCTGCGCGATCTCGATGGCGTCGAGCAGATGATGTTCGACCGGTGTGACCATGGGCGCCTGGAGCGGCATGATCCCGGCCAGCCCCATCGTGCCATGCGGCATCCTGGCCGCGGCATCGGCCAGCATCCGGGCGAGATACGGATAATCCTCCGACAGCAGCGAGAGCGGCAGGCGCGCCAGCGTCTCTTCGCGCGACAGGCCGGCCACGGGGCGGCCCGGCATGAAGTGGCGCATCGCATGCACCGCCAGCCGTTCGCCGCGTGAAAGATCGTTCGTGGATGTGTGCTGATGGGTCATGATTATTTCCGATCACTGCCGTGTCGGCTCCCTTGGAGGTTCTTTCCGGGGCCTCCTGCCTGTGCCTTGCAAGGCTATATGCAGATGCGTCGCGTTTGCATTATCAAGATGGCAGGACACCCATGACGAAACAGGGGAGGGCGTCCGGCCATCGGCCGACCCGGCGCCTAATGGACGAGTCCGAGATTTTCCGGATGCGGCCAGTGGTGATGGCTCATGCCCATATCCAGTTCCTGCCACCGCGCCATGGCGACCAGGGCTGCGGTATCCGCATCCTGCGGCCGTGGCGCATCGGCCTCACCGGTTTGCATGTCGATCAGGCGGGGCGGCTGGACGCCGGGGGAGGGCCGGCGGCTGGGCAGCCAGTGTCCCGCGCCGGCCAGGCATGCGGCCAGCACCGTGACGGCGGCTGCGAAGCGCGACTGGACGTAATGATGGGGAAATATCCGCCGCAACGCGGAGCGTACCGCCGCCTCGTTTCCGTTCTGTGCCGCCGATGTCGCGTCCAGAAAACCCTGTTCGGTGGTGGTCAGGATCACGGTGCCGGGCATGCCCACGTCCAGACGCTCCATGCGCAATCCGGCCATCCGGCTCATCGCCGCGCGAAACGCCTCCACGACCCCTTCGAGTTCCGAGCGGAACCCGGCCATGAACAGGCCCGAAGCCACCGGGCGTGCCGATGCGCCGGTGCAGGCGGGCACCTCGCGCCGGGTGACGCACCGGATCATCCAGATGGCCAGCTTTTCGCTGCACGAGAGGTCGTTCACGTCATGCATTGCGTGGCTCATTGGGCACTCCTGGCCGGCGAAGCCGCCGATCTGTTGCTGTATCGCCGCACTATATGCGAACGATTATCATTTGCAAACATGAAATACGCACATCGTGATGATGCCCGCCCCATCCATGGGCCACGCCAATCCATTGGACGCGATTCGCCGGATCGGGCTATGCTGGGGGTGCAATGAAAACAGACGACAGGCTGGACTCCCCGATCGCCGCGATGTGCCGCGAGAAGGGCATGAAACTGACCGGGCAGCGCCGCACGATCGCGCATGTCCTGTCCGAATCCGACGATCACCCCGATGTTGAGGAACTTTATCGCCGGGCCACGGCCGTCGATCCGCATATTTCCATTGCGACAGTGTACCGGACGGTCCGGCTGTTCGAGGAAAAGGGCATCCTGCGCCGCCGCGATTTCGGCGGCGGCCGCGCGCGGTACGAGACGACCGACCACGGGGATCATTTCCACCTGATCGATGTCGACACCGGTACCGTCATGGAATTCGACGACGACGAACTGAAGACGCTTCTGGCGGAAATCAGCGCCCGGATGGGCTATGAGGTCGCGACGACCCGCCTGGAACTCTACGGCCGCCGCAAGAAGAAAAAAGGCCGATAATCCGGCTGGTATAAGGCCGGCCCTACGCGCCTGACCTGAAATGCGCGCTGGCGGCGATCCAGCGCGCGTTTCCTGTGCTTCGGTGCTCACGGCCATCAAGGCCGCTCCGCTCCGATGCTCGGAAACACACGCCGGGCGCGGCCCGTTCCGGGCCGCTCTCGCTCGCCAGCCCACATTTCAGGTCAGGCTCTGAGATGGTTCCAGGCAGGCGATCATGAAGGCTCCGCTTCCGGCGAGGTGAAGGGTGTCTTCATTCTTCGTATTGCAATTGCGATGCGGTCGCAATAATGATCGGAGGCCCACGGGGCATCCGGCAGTCGCCCGACCGTCGATTTCCCAACCCGTTCCCGTGGAAACTCAGGCGGCATCGATGGCGCGCTTTCGCTGTCCGATGCCGCTGTTCTCTTTTCGCCTCATGACGGGAAGCTGCTGACGATGAGCGAGACAATCGGTTGCGACGCCTCCTGGCACCTCATGCATTCACAGCCGCCGCTGCTGGTGGATTATTTCGATCCCGGCCGTGGATTTGCCGGGCAGATCAACAGGCTGGTCAGCCGGTTCCAGACGGTCCAGGCCGTGTGCCAGAATGGCGAGGGGCCGGCGCGCCTGACCGAATTGCGCAACGAACTGGCCTTCCATCTGGTCAAGATGTCGCGCTGGTGGGGGTTCGATTTCTGCCCGCTGGGCCTGACGGGGGTGCGCAATCCGCTGTTCATGACCTACGTGAAGGCGCATGCGGCCCGGTCGGTCGAGGATGAATCGCTGCTCGATCTCTTCACCGTGCAGCGTCACATGCACGGGGGCGATCCGGGCCATATCCTGGTTCTGGGCCGGGACCCCGAGAGCAGCGGCACGCTGTCGATTCTCTATGGCGTCGACGGCCAGAAATCCTTTCGCTTCACGACCGGGGCCAGCGGTGGCGCGATCGAATGGTATCGCCACAGCTACCCCGATTTCGTCAGCGCGTGGCTGGCGGCATGGACCTATCACTGCCCGGCTGGCCATGTCTGTGCGAACATGCGCGAGCATCTGGCCGCCGAGCGCGAACATGCATGGGCGCGAAGCTGGCACCGCCAGCATTTCCACCGCACGGGCGGGAGCCTGATCGTCCGGCTCTATCTCGATGCGATGAGCCAGCTTTCGGCGTGCCAGTCCCGTTTCGGCCGGGCGGAATTCGAATCCATCGTGAACGCCATCGCCTTCAAGATCGTGCGGCATGCGGTCGAGCGGCGGATTGCCATCGCCAGCCTGCTCGCTGAAGGCAGCGCGCGGGAAATGAGCCAGCGTGTGGTCGATGTCATCAGGCAGCGTGCGCGCCTGTATGTCGGCCGGTCGATTGATTCGCTCCAGCGCCCGAAACTGGAGGCGTTGCTCGATCAGTGCGTCCCATGACCTTCGGGAACCTGGGCGAAAATCCGCATGGTGTGCCGCCCCCCCCCGGTCGGATCGTCAGACCGTCAGCGCGGCTTTGTCGGGTTCGACCCAGTGTGATCGTGCCTCGGGGCCGAACAGCGTCTCCTGCGTCCAGTGCGCAAGCAGCCAGTCGCTCCGGCCGGGTGCCCCCGCCATCAGGGCATCCAGGACAGGGCAGAGCGGCATTTCCGCCGGATAACGTGCGAGGAAAGCGCCTGCCGCGCGCATCGAGGCGATGGTGATCGTTTCGTGATAGCCGCTTGAAAGCGTGTTGGCGGTGCCGCTTGCCTCGTTATAGGCGCGGATCAGGCCGCGCATGATGGGCAGTTCCGCCCATTCGGGCCGATGGCGAAGCAGCCACAGGGCCACGGCGAAATGGGCCGCGTGCGTCCATTTCGCCTTCGGCAGGGTGCCGCTCAGAAACCCCGAGACGATATCGTTGATCTCGGTATCGTCGCTGTAAGCGGGCATGGCGGCGTGCCTTCTGGAAAAACCCGTCCGATAGGAAGACGTCGCCGCGATGGGGCGGTGGTTAGCGGATGGCGGCAAGGCGAATTCTTCTTATGCCGCCACGAAAAAGAGAGGAAGGCCGGTCGATGGCCATGCCCCGGGAGCGGGGCATGCCACAACGCGGCCTTCCGGTTACGGGGCGGCCCGTCAGCGATGGCCGCGCACCAGTTCCTCCGCCAGCGCGGGTTCGGCGTAGACCGTGCGGAGTGCGGCGATGATGGCGCTGGTGTCGGTCGAAACGGCGCGGTTGTTGCTGATGTCGTAATACAGGTCACCGGCCAGGCTCGGCAGGTTGCCGTCGAAGATCAGCCCGACCGCATGGCCCTGACGGTCAAGCACCGGCGAGCCGGAATTGCCGCCCACGATATCGTTGGTCGAGACGAAATCGAGATGGGTGGACAGGTCCAGCCGGGCCTTCGCGTCCAGCCAGCGTTTGGGCAGGGCAAAAGGCTCGCTGCCGGTGGCATGGCGATACATGCCGGCAAAATCGGTAAAGGGCGGAATGTTCGCGCCGTCCTGCCGCCAGCCCTGGACCGTGCCGAAGGAAAGGCGCGGCGAGAAGGTGGCATCGGGATAGATCGCATCGAGGCGGCCGGCCGCCTGTGCCTGCGCGAAGCGGGCGCGGGCGATGTCTCCCTCGGCCTTGTGCAGTGGCGCGGACACCTCGTTGAGCATGCGCTCGCGCAGCGCGTCATAGGCAGGGAAGAGCGTGCGGGCGAAGACGATCATCGGATCGGTCGCCTTGTCGATCGCCGCCTGGCCGCCATGCCACAATGCGGTGCGTACGGCGGGGTCCGCCAGCCGGGTCTCCTTCACCAGTCGCGCCGCCACGGCGTCCGGGCTGTCGGTTCCCAGCGCGGTGCGAACCAGCGGATCGTCCGCGCCCAGGATCTGGCGCAGGCTCGTCAATGCCAGGGCGAAAGACGCGGTTTCCAGTTCCGGATAGACGGGCTCGCTGGCGGCAAGCTCGGTTTCGATTTCGCCCAGTTGCGCATCGTGATAGCCGGCATGCCGTTTGGCATCAGGTTTGGCGCGCTCGCGCGCACCTTCGACCAGCGTCATGGCGTCACTGGCCAGACCGTGCAGGGCCATATGCAGCGCGAGATTGCGGGCGAACAAATCCTTCTGCACGGCGATCGCCTTGTCCACGACCGCGAAAGGCTGTCCATATTCGGCGCGCCGCGCCGGGTCCGCGTCGATCCAGGCTTGCAGGGCCGCATCCTCCTTCGCCCGCTGGGCGACGATATCGCTCGATCGCAGGGCGGCTTCGGTGCCGGAATAGGATTTCAGCGCGTTCTGCACACCGAACAGCGTGTCCTCGGCCTGCCTGGCATGTTCGGCACTTTCGCGCGCATATTGCCAGAGCATGCCTTCGCGCACCGAGAAGATGTCGATAACGGCCGGATTGGCGATGTCGCGCTGAAAGGCCAGGGCGGCCGCGGGCAGGCCGCGCTGGGTGCGGCCCGGATTGCCCGAGGTGAAGACGAGGTCTCCGGCCTTGGGGCCCTTGGGGTCGAACTGTAGGTAGGGCGTGTGGACCGGCTTGCCGTCCTCGTACACCCGCAGCATCGACAGATCGATATCATAGCGCGGATAATTGAAATTGTCGGGGTCGCCACCGAAGAACGCGATATCCTGCTCGGGCGCCATCACCACCCGCACATCCTTGTAGCGGCGATAGCGGTACAGCGCCGTCTGGCCGCCATGATAGAGGGCCACCATGTCGCAGCGCCAATGTTCGGCGTCGCCAGCGGCGCAATCCTTGGTCAACCGGCCCTCGACCTCCTGCACGGCGGCGTTATAGGCCGCGCCCTGCCGCCCCTTCGTCGCCTGCGCGACCTGGGACGAGACGTCGGTGATGCCGTCGAGCCGGTCGAGTTCCATGCCGGGGCACTGGCGTTCCTCGGCGAGCGACTGCGTGTGGAACCCGTCACGGAAATAATCATGCGTCTTGTCCGACAAGGCGGACAGGCATGAATTGGCGCAATGGTGATTGGTCATGACCAGCCCGTCCGCCGAGACGAACGAGGCGGAACAGCCTTCGGCCAGCCGGGCCGACGATTGCACGACGTGCTGGATCCATGCCGCATCCGGCTGAAACCCGTAGCTCTTCTGCAAGGTGGCTTTCGGAAGGTGGTCGAATGTCCACATGCCTTCGTCCGCACGGGCGCTGACGGAGCCCGCCAGAAGGGACAGCATCGCACCCGACAGCAGAAGATATGATTTTGCGAATGGCATACGCGCATCTCATCATTAAGTTATAATATAACGTTATGCACGAGTTCATATCGCGCGCCAACACGCGAATCCTCCTTGGAGACGGGCCGCCCCATCGGTCGCGTCATGCGTGGGGTGGGCGCGACCCTTCCCGTCAGGGCGTTGTCATGCCTTGTTCCGGGGCCGGTAGGGAACGAGATTCGTGCTGTCCGGCAGGCGGAAGCGGCCGACGAGCGCGGTCATCCTGTCCGTCTCGCCCGCCAGGCGGCGGGAGGCGGTGCGGGAATGTTCGGCAACGGCGGCATTGCGCTGCGTCACCTGGTCCATATCGCTGACCGTGATGTTGATCTGGGTCAGGGTGGCGGACTGTTCCTGTCCGGCCGTCAGGATCTGGTTCAGATTATCGCTGATTTCGGCGATGAATCGTGAAATATCATGAAGCGCCTTGCCTGTTTCGGTCACACGTTTCGAGCCGGTCTTGATGTCCGATGTCGTGGTCCTGACCAGGGTGCCGATTTCCTTGGCGGCCTGGGCGCAGCGTTGCGACAGGGCCCGCACCTCGCTGGCGACGACGGCGAAGCCCTTGCCCGCATCGCCGGCCCGCGCGGCCTCGACGGCGGCGTTCAGCGCCAGGATATTGGTCTGGAAGGCGATGATGTCGATCGTCTCGATGATGGCGACGATCTGTTGCGCGTTGTCCTCGATCCGCAGCATGGCCGCCTGGGTCTGCTGCATGATGTCGGACGAACTGCTGGCGGAACCGCGCGCCTGCACGCCGATCTTCTGCGCATCGCTGATCTGCTGGACGGATTCGCCGACGCTTTCGGTCAGCTCGTTGACTGCCGCCGCGGTCTGCTCCAGCGAGGCGGCCTGTTGCTCGGTCCGTTTGGCCAGGGTTTCGGCTTCGGTCGCGAGTTGCGCGGTGCTCTTGCTGATGCTGCGGCCCATGCCGGCGATTTCGGACAGCGCCTCGGCGAGCCGGCGTACCGACTGGTTGAAATTCTGCCGCAGGGGCTCGAATTCGGGCGGCAGGGCGGTGTCGATCTGGCAGGAGAGGTCGCCCCTTGCCAGCTTGTCCAGGCCCTCGCCCATGGTCTTGATGACGTTGTTGATATTCCTGATCTTGGTTTCTTCTTCCTGCCGCGTCTTTTTCTGGAGCTGCTCGTGCTGGGCCCGGGCTTCCGCCGCGCGCGTTTCCGCCTCCCGGCCGCGCAGCAGCGTCTTGCGAAAGCCTTCCAGCCCCTGGGCGACCCTGCCGATTTCGTCGCCGCGCCCGGTACCGGGAACACTCTTGTCGTATTGGCCCATGGTCAGATCGGAAACCGCCGCCAGCAGGTTGCGGAACGGCGCCTTGATCAGTTTCCGCGAGATGAAATAGACGACGAGAACGGAAAGAATCATCAGCACCACGCCCGAGATCAGCAGCGCGACGATGTTGTCCGTCACCGGCGCATCCAGCGCGGCGCGGGGAATGTCGACGACGAGGGTCCAGACATTGCTGAAGCCGGGGATCTGGAAGGGAACCATCACCCGTTCCAGATCGCCGTCATGGAAGCCGCGGATGATCCGGACCTTGCGGCTGGAAATTGCCTGCGACAGCTCGGCTTTTCCGTCATCCCGGTAGGGCTGGAGCAGGCGTTTCCTGTCGGGATGTGAAATCCAGACCATGTCCTGCGACAGAAGCGAGATGCTCTTGCTGCCGAAGACGTCGGAACTGCCGAGGAGGGTCACGATCCAGTCCAGGGGGGTGTCGATCCCGGTCACGCCGATCTTCTTGCCGTCGAAGACCAGCGGATAGGAAAACGAGATCATCTCCACGCCGCTGCCTTCGTCGATATAAGGCTCCGTCAGGATCGGCGTGCCGCTTGCCATCGGCTGGGTGAACCAGCTCTGGCTGTAATGCTCGTCGACGGCGTTGAAATCGATCGATCCGTCCGGCTTGCGGACATAATAGGGATTGAGAATGCCGTGGCTGTTGGTTCCCGGCGCATTGAACATCTTCTGCCCGTCGAACCCGCCGGGGATTTCCTCCATCCACACGGCATAGAGGTTGGGCGAGCGGACCTCGGCCTCGCGGAGCAGGCTGACGATCTCGGCCCGGCTGGCCGTTCCGGCCTTGTGGCTTGCTTCCAGGGCCACCTTGTTGGCGCGCGCGATATCGTTCTGGTCCAGCAGCCGCCGGGTGATCTGGTCGACCAGGATCTGGCTGCGGGAGGTCGCCTCCGAAAAAACGCTTTTTTCAACTTGAGACTTCATCATCCAGGCCGAGATCGTCATGGCCACGACCTGTATGGCGATGAAGGCGAGCCCGCATATCAGAACAATTCGTGCAGACAGGTTGTTCCATGAACGACGTTCTGAATGACCGGGCATAAAAAGCATTATCCTTTTTTGGTCTCGTGACTTTCCGGGAACGAAATCACATTCCCTCTTCGGGCCTGTCGATGCGGATCATTGCGTCGGTGGTGTTGGAATCAGGGCATATCCGCCAGACGACACGGACAGGACAACGGCTGACCGTACCAGGCTTCGACGGAGAGGTTCGGAACCGCCCGCCGCGTCATGCCGGGCGGCCGGTGGTAAACGGGCATGTCATGGAGTGAGTCCGACATGACGATCCTGAATGTTAACAGTCAGCTAACCTAACATATCGTTCGCTTATGTAAATGAAGTAATGCACCCGCTCTCCGAGCCCGTCCGGATATGTGAGCCGGTGAGCCCGCGACCGACCGCCCCCGCCGCGAAGCACGGGAAACCGGCCGTTGGCGTGCGGTTCCTTCAGGCCGGCTGGCCGGCCGGGGCGTCGCGATCGTGAACCAGCGTGCCCGCCACATAGGTGGCGCGGACGCTGCGGTCGTCGCCCAGCATCATCAGCACGAACAGCAGGTCCTCGATCGTTTCGCACTGTTCGGCACGCTGCGCCATCAGCGGCGTGGCGCGCGGGTCGAGCACGCACAGATCGGCTTCCATGCCGGGCGCGATGGTGCCAATCCGGTCGTCCAGATACAGCGCGCGGGCGCCGCCGGCCGTGGCCAGCCAGAAGGCCTGGGCCGGGTGCAGGCGCCGGCCGGTCGATTGCGCGACCTTGTAGGCTTCGTTCAGCGTCTGCAATTGCGACAGGCTGGTGCCGGCGCCGACATCGGTGCCCAGGCCCACGCGCACCGGCCGGCGTGGATCGAGCGCGTCGAACAGGCGGAAGGCGCCGCTGCCCAGGAACAGGTTGGAGGTCGGGCAGTGCGCCAGCGCGCAGCCGGCCGCATGGCAGGTATGGAACGTGCCTTCATCGACATGGACCCCGTGGCCCAGCACGCTGCGCGGCCCGACCAGCCCGGCATGGGCATAGACGTCGAGATAGGAGGCACGGTTGGGAAACAGATGGCGGATCCATTCGATCTCGGCCAGGTTTTCCGACAGGTGCGTCTGCATGAACAGCCCTTCGCGCTGGCGCAGCAGGCTGCCCGCAAGGTCGAGCTGTTCTTCGGTGCTGGTGGCGGCGAAGCGCGGGGTAACGGCATAGAGCTGCCGCCCGTTCTGGTGCCAGCGGTCGATCAGGGCCAGGGAGTCGTCATAGCCACCCTGGGGCGTGTCGCGCAGGTTGGCGGGCGCGTTGCGGTCCATCAGCACCTTGCCCGCGACCATGCGGGTATTCAGGCGCGCCGATTCGGTAAAGAACGCATCGACCGATTGGGGGTGGACCGTGCAGTACACGGCGGCACTGGTCGTGCCGGCACGCAGCAGTTCGCGCAGGAAGCGCCGCGCCACGTCCGATGCGTAATCCGGGTCGGCATAACGGGCCTCGGTGGGGAAGGTGTATCGCTCCAGCCATTCCAGAAGCTGCTCGCCATAGGCCGCGATCATGGGCAGTTGCGGATAATGGACATGGGTATCGACGAACCCGGCCGAAATGATCCTGTCGCCCCAGTGCGTGACCGGCGTGCCGGGCGGCAGCGTGTCGCGCAGCGCATCGAAGGCCCCGAACCGCGTGATGCGCCCTTCCTCGATCAGGATCAGCGCGTCTGGTTCATACACCAGCGACCGGGCCGGATCGTCCAGGAACGGGTTGGCGCCGAAGGTAACGGCGCGCCCGCGCAGGGCATGGCGGGCGGGCGTGGGGGGCAGGGACGGAATCATGATCGGTACTCGGTCTGGCTTTATCCGATCAGTGTTGCCTGTTTATGCCGACAGGAAAAGGCGGCGCGCCGGTGACCAGGCTCAAGAGGCTGTTTCAAAAGCTCTGATGGTGAGTGGAAGCATGGCTTAAGCCATGCGTCTGGCGGTGGTTTGCGAGCATCGGAGCGGAGCGGCCTTGATGGCCGCCCGCCGCGAAGCGCAGGAAACCGCCGTCAGGCCGCCGCCAGCGGGGCTTTTGAAGCAGCCTCTCAGGTGGGAGGACGATAGGACGACGACGCATCGAGGAACGTCGCATTGGCGTCCAGTTCGTTCGAGATGACCAGCAGATACGCGATGGCGCGGGTCAGTTCGATGCGGGCACCGATATTGGGCTCGCGGGCCTCGATGCCGCGCAGGCTGGCCACGGCAAGGCGGGCCGCCTGCGCGGTGCGGCCATGCTTTCCGGTCAATCGCGCCATCCGGCGCAGGACCAGCAGCAGCGGGCGATGCGCCTGGAGCGGGAGCTGGTCGCGGGCCAGCACGGTGCGCACGCGGATGATGTTCAGCCCGATCGTCATGACCGACAGCGTGCCTTGCAGATAGGCTTCGATGGTCGGTGTCGGGGTGGGGCCGGCATGGCGGATCAGCCGGGCGAACCGGTCGGTGTTCAGCCCGATCCAGTCATGGGTCTGCGGAATCGGCATCGCCGACGCCAGGTGATGCAGGTCGTACAGATTATGTTCGCGCATGCGCAGGCGCTCGGCCCGGCTGCTGAAGGGCAGGATGGTGCGGAAGATCAGCACCGAGAAGCCGATGCTGGCCAGCAGCGAGAGCGAGGAATTGAAATACGCGATCTCGTTCAGCCGGCCCTGGTTCGACGGGCCGATCAGGTTGGAGAGGAAGAGGGTATAGGACGCGGCGGCGCCGGCGGTGGCCGGGTTGCGGGTGGCCAGCCCGCCCGCGATCATCGGCGGCGCCAGACAGGCCGCCAGAACCTCGAAATCCGCCGGATGCGGCAGGACCAGCATGACCAGCACGAACGAGACCCCGACCGCCCATACCGCGCCGAGCAGGAAGTTCATGGTGCCCAGGACCGGGTTTTCGCGGGTCGCGAACAGGCCGCAGGTCAGGGCGACCATGATGATGAAGGCCAGGCCGCTCGGCCAGGCGGTGATTTCCCAGATCAACCCGGCCGAGGTGATCGCGACGGCGGCGCGGATGCCGTTATGGGCCGCTTCCTTGAGGTCGCGATGCGATTTCAGGCGGAAATGGAAACGGTCGCCACGGATGACGCGGTGGCTGGCATCGAATTCCTCCAGCGCCTGCTGGAGTTCCGCCAGCAATTCCTCCAGCGCGCTGTGCAGGATGCGTCCGTCGAGCAGCGACTGGATCTCGGGACTGTCGGGCGGGTGCTGGCCGTTGCTTTCCTCGGTCAGCGCATTCACGATCTGCTGGCGGCAGACACCGCGCAGCGAACGCAGGTCGCCCAGCACCGCCGGCAGGTCCTCATCCTGGTTCAGGCGGGGCGGCAGGCCCTGGAGAAAGGTGCGCACCAGCAGCGACGTTTCGGTAAAGCCCGGATGGGCCGTGCCCAGCGCGCGCAGGCGCGCGGTCATGCCCAGCCCGCGCGACAGCAGCACCGAGACCGTGGCCAGGGCGGCGCGGGCATGGTCGCCCTCGTGCCCATGCGGACCCATCTCGATCTCGCTGAACTCGATCTGGTCGTTGATCGTCAGGATGGTGCCGAACAGGGCGCGCGAGCGCACGAAGGCTTCCTCGTTGCCGGCCAGCAGCTCGGCGATGGCGCCGGAGGAACTGGTCAGGGCCGAGAGCAGCTTCTCGCGGATATTGCGGCGCGCGGTATCGGCCAGATTGTGCGACAACAGGCCGGCGATCAGGCTTTCGCACGCAATGCCCAGCACGATGTAGGTCGAGCGCGACATCGCGATCATGAACACGTTGTTCGGGTCGCGCACGGCATCCAGCGCGATGATGGCGCAGGTATAGCCCGACAGTACCAGCGCGTACGACCGGAAGTTGCGCACCAGGGTCGCCACGCTGCAGCACAGGCCGATCCATATGCCGATCGCCGGAAAGAACAGCCACGGCGCCTGTGGAAACGCCGCCACCAGCGTGACGGCGGAAACGGCGCCGATGGCGGTGCCGACCAGGCGCCATCGCGCCTTCGACAGGCTCTCGCCGCGCGACCCCTGCGCCACGATCCACACGGTCATCGGCGCCCATTGCGGGTCGTCCAGTTCCATCCACATCGCCAGGATCAGCGACAGGATGGCGGCGGCGGTGGTGCGCAGCGCGAAGCCGACCGCCTCGGCCTTGGGGGCATACAGCCATCGCAGATGGCTCAGCCGCCCGGCTCCGGGTGGCCGGAGAGTCGGCGGGCGCCATGACAGGAGGCGATCCAGCATGCTGAGGGCAAAGGCGGGCAAGACGGGCACGGCGCGTGGGGTATCCGGCGGCAGGGGGCTAATCACGATTACACTAGGTCACGCTTCTCCGGGACGATAGCCAAGCCGTGTATATCAGTCATAAGCGTCGGAAGTCGCATGGCTGATTCGTCACGGGGAGAGATGAATGACCGATCAATGGCCCGGCCTGCCTCGTTCGGGCCCGCATGCGTGGGCGGACCTGCGAAATAGCGTGGTGGCCGGCGACTGGTTCCATGCCCCGGCACCCGGCCGACTGGAGCGGATGGCGGGCGGATTGCTCGAAATCGGCGCCGATGGCCGGATCGTCGCGGTCTGCCATGCGGGCAGCGAAGGGCACCGGACGATGGCACGGCAGGCGGCACGGGCGGGCCGGCTGGTGACGCTGGACGGACTCCTGATCCCCGGCCTGGTCGACCTGCATGTTCACGCACCGCAATATCCGCAACTGGGCAAGGGGCTGGACCAGCCGCTGGAGGTCTGGCTGCAACGCTATACCTTCCCGCTGGAGGCGCGCTATGCCGACCGCCTGTTCGCGCGGTCGGTCTATCGGCGCCTCGTGGCCGACCTGCTGGCGGGGGGCACCACCACGGCGCTGTATTTCGCCAGCCGGCATGTCGAGGCGACATGCGAACTGGCCGATGCCTGCATCGCGGCCCGGCAGCGGGCCCTGGTGGGGCGGGTGGTGATGGACAATCCCGACCAGTGCCCGGATTTCTATCGCGACGCCTCGGTGGCCGAGGGCGTGGCCGCCACGCAGGCGGTGGCGGCGCATATCGCGGCCCATCCCGGCAATGCCGGATGGGTGCGGCCGGTGATCACCCCGCGCTTCCTGCCCTCATGCACCGATGACATGCTGCGGGCGCTCGGCCATCTGGCGGGGGCATGCGGCTGCCATGTGCAGACCCATTGCGCCGAAAGCGACTGGGCGCGCGACTACGGCCAGGCCCGTTTCGGGCGCGGCGATATGGAAACGCTGGACCGTTTCGGCCTGCTGACCCGCCATACGGTGCTGGCCCATGGCAATTTCATCACCGGGTCCGACATGGACCTGCTGGCCAGGCGGGGTGGGGCGGTGGCGCATTGCCCGCTGTCGAACGCCTGGTTCGCCAACGCGGTCTTTCCGCTGCGCGCCGCGCTGGACAAGGGCGTGCGGGTGGGGCTCGGCACCGATATCGCGGGCGGCCCTTCGGCGTCGATGATGGATGCCATGCGCATGACGGTGGCCGCGTCGCGCCTGCTGCGCGACGGCGTGGACCCCGATCGGCCGGCGGCGAAGCGCGGCCGGCCGGGGAGCGCGGTGGACATGATGACGGCGTTCCATCTGGCCACGGCGGGCGGCGGCGATGCGCTGGACCTTCCGGTGGGCCGCTTCGCCCCCGGCCAGCATTTCGACGCCCTGCGCATCGACCCCGACGCGCCGCTGGGCACCATGCGGCTATGGGGCGACGAGAGCGACGAGGATTTGCTGGCCACGGCGCTCTATACGGCGTCGCGCGCCAATATCACCCATGTCTGGACCGACGGGCAGCAGACGGGGCAGGCGCCACGGCCCGAATAATGCGGCCGGCCTACGCCGGCTGCGTGGCCAGCAAGTGCTCGACCTCCGGCCGGGTCGGCGCGGCGTCCGAGGCGCCCCGGCGTGTGGTGGCCAGGGCACCGCAGGCCGCCGCGTAGCGTGTGGCGCCCGCCAGATCCATGCCCGATGACAGCGCGACCGCCAGGCCGCCATTGAAGCAGTCGCCGGCCGCCGTACTGTCCACGGCATCGACAGTAAAGGGCGGCACGAATCCATCTCCATATTTGTCCGAATACAGCACACCCCGCGCGCCCAACTTCACGATGGCCCGCCGCAATCCCAGACGGTGCAGTTTTTCGGCCGCCCGGCGCGCGCTTTCCGGGTCGTGCGGGCGCAGGCCGGTCAGGCGTTCCGTTTCGGTCTCGTTCGGGGTCATCAGTTCGGCGAGAGGGAACAGGTCGGGGGGCAGCCCATCCTGGGGCACTGGCGCCGGGTCGAGAATCAGCCGCGCGCCGGCCTGCATGACGGCCCGGGCGGCGGCGCGCAGTGCGTCCAGGGGAATTTCGCATTGCATCAGCACGATCGTGCCCGGCGTCAGAAGAGGCGTCAGTCGGGCGACGTCGGTGCCGTCGATCGCCATGTTGGCGCCGCCCACGACGACGATCGTGTTCTCGCCGCCGGAGTCGGTACAGATCATCGCAAGTCCCGTCAGGTCGCCGGCCGAGCGGTATAGATGCCCGGTTCCGACACCGTGCCGCCGGAGCGAATCGGTCGCGAAATCAGCCAGCGAATCGTTTCCCGTCCGGCCCACAAGCCGCACGTCCGCGCCCAGCCGGGCCGCCGCGACCGCCTGATTGGCGCCTTTGCCGCCAAGACCGAGCCCTGCATCGCATGCATGCAAGGTTTCGCCTGGAACGGGAAAGTGCTTCACGCGCGCGCTGACGTCGATATTGACGCTGCCGAACGCGATGATTGACGGTTTATTACTTCTTGTAACGCTCATCGCCCGTCGTTCCCGTTAAAAATAAAAAATGTTCCGTAAGGATTATTTGTGTTCGCTGTCATTTCAAGATACTTATGATAAAGAAGCGACGCGAATCGATGATGTCGTAAGAAGTCATAATAACAGAATGGAATTTCGGTATGTCGGAAATCGAGCAGGGTGCCTCTTTGTTGGAACTCACGGCGCAGATCGTGTCGGCGCATGTTTCGAACAACAGCGTGGTCGCCGATGGCGTGCCTGATTTGATCCGCCAGGTCTACCAGGCGCTGACCTCCCTCGGCCAGGCCGCGCCGGAGCCTGAGAAGCTGCAGCCCGCAGTGCCGATCAAGCGGTCGGTCTTCCCGGATTACATCGTCTGTCTCGAAGACGGAAAGAAGCTGAAGATGCTCAAGCGGCATCTGCAGAGCGCCTATGGCATGACGCCGGACCAGTATCGCGAGCGTTGGGGCCTGCCCACGGATTACCCGATGGTCGCCCCCAACTACGCCGAACGCCGCTCCACCCTGGCGCGGGAAATCGGGCTGGGCCGCAAGATCACCGCGACGGTCGAAGAAGCGCCGGCCGATAACGGCGCGGCCGCCAAGCCGGCCCGTCGCGGGCGCAAGCCGGCCGCGCCGCAGGAGTAATGGTGCGTCCGGAGTCGCGGATCGCCCGGCGGTCCCATGGCTGATCCCGATCTGGTGGTCGACCGGCTGCGCCTGCGCCGCCGGTTGATCTTCTGGCGGGTGGGGGCGGTGGCCGCTTTCGTTCTGGCCTGGCTGGGACTGGGCGGCCACGCGCTGTTCCATCATGGCGCCATGATCGGACGCGACCATCTGGCCCGCGTCCGGGTCAGCGGGATCATCGGGTCGGACAACCGCAAGCTGATCGACCTGATCGACCGTGCCGCGAAGACTGACGCCGTGCGGGGGCTGGTGCTGTCGGTCGACAGTCCGGGCGGTTCGGTCAGCGGTGGCGAGGCCCTGCATGACGCGGTGGCCCGCTTCGCCGCGCGCAAGCCGGTCGTGGTGACGATGGGCGGGGTCGCGGCTTCGGCTGGCTACATGATTTCAGTGCCGGCGCAGCGCATCTTCGCCGGCCAGTCGACCCTGACCGGGTCGATCGGCGTGATCATGCAGGCACCGGATGTCTCCGGCCTGCTGGATCGCGTGGGCGTACGGGTGGATGAACTGGTGTCCGGCCCGCTGAAAGGGCAGCCGTCGGCCGTCCAGCCGCTGTCGCCTGAAGGGCGACAGATGCTCCAGGGCGTGGTGGCCGACCTGTTCGACCAGTTCGTCACGATGGTGGCGGACGGGCGGCACATGCCGGCCGACAAGGTGCGCCCGCTGGCCGATGGCCGCCCCTATACCGGCCGGCAGGCCCTGCCTCTGGGGCTGATCGACCAGATCGGCACCGAGCGCGATGCCGTGGCCTGGCTGGCCCGCAGACTGCACCTGCCCGAGACGGTTCCTGTTGTCGATCTGAAGGCGCCGGCCGATGGGAAATGGATCCCGCGACTGACTCGCAGCATGCTCAGCGTCATTCTTGGTGAGGAATGGGCAGGATCTGTGGTATCGCAAGGTGTTGCGCTCGACGGAGCGGTCGCGCTCTGGAAACCTTGAATCGAAACGGGACAAGACGGATGACCAAATCGGAGCTGATTGCCGAACTGGCTGCGGCGAATCCGCACCTTCTCGGCCGCGATGTTGAACTGATCGTGCAGACCATTTTCAGCGAGATCAGCGCGGCGCTGGCACGGGGAGACCGGGTGGAGCTGCGCGGATTCGGCGCGTTCACGGTCAAGAAGCGCGATGCCCGCACCGGCCGCAATCCCCGCACCGGCGAAATGGTGGCCGTGGACGAAAAGGTCGTCCCGTTCTTCAAGGCCGGCAAGGAACTGCGCGAGCGGGTCAATGGCGGCGTCGATTCCGGGGACGACTGAGCGCTCACGCGGGACTGCGGCGGGACGCGCTTTTGCGTGTCCGGCGAAATGTTCTTGATACGTTCCGGGCTTGGCTGCTATCAATTCTTCTCCATGAGCGGCGCCGGACGGCGGGGGTGCGTAAGCGTGCGGGACGTAATCTCTGGTCTTCTTGTGGTATGTGTTTCGGCGTCCTGCGTTGCCGTGCCGGCCTTGGCCGGCACCCGCACGCATCATCATCGCAGCGGCCTGGCGGCGCATCTCTGCGCCTCGCATGACGCGGTGATCGGGACGCACGGCCACAGGCTGCGGGCCATCGGCCAGCGGCATTATTTCGCCCCGATCGGGCAGGCCATGTATTATCGCGACAAATCGCATCGCTGCCGGCTCGGGCGCACGGCCCACCGCCATAGCTGAAAGCCAGGGCAGGGAATGGCAGCGCGCCGTTCCCTGCGTGTTGTCGCTATGCGATATTCAGCCATTGTCGCCGGAAACGCGGGAATAGCCGTCAGGCCACCGCTCCCGGCGAGGTGAACCAGCCTCTTACAGGGGTCGGTGGGCGCGGTCGATGAGGCGGCGCCAGACCGAGCGCGCCTGGGCCAGCACGGGGTTGGGCTGCGCCTGGGGGGCAGAGGCGGCCTTGCGGGTATCTTCCTTGCGGGCCAGCCAGTTATCCAGGCTCACGCCGGCCTTCGCGGCCCGGCGGGCTTCATAGGCCTGTTTCCCCGGGGCGCTTCCCTGCTTGTCGCGGCTGCTCATCGGTCCTGCGGTCCCTTGCGGACGCTGCCGGCCCGCTTAGTGGTGGCGGCCATTGATTTCCGACAGCAGGAAGTCGCGGAACACGGCGACCCGCTTCGAGGTGCGCAGTTCTTCCGGATAGACGAAATAGGCATCGACGGTCGGCAGCGGCACTTCGGGCAAGATCTTGACCAGATTCGAATGCGGTCCGGTCGCGTAAAGCGGTACCGAGCCGATTCCGACTCCGGCCGAAATGGCCGATGCCATCGCCGGCAGGCTGTTGACCTCAAGCCGCGCGCCCCGCTTCTCGTCGGACGGCACGCCGGCTTCCGCCAGCCAGTTGATGTGCGGGACGGGCGGATGATAGCCGCCGAACAGCACCAGCTTGTGGGCCGACAGTTCGTCGAGGGTCTGGGGGGTGCCGTATTCCTCCAGATAGCTGGGGGCGGCATAGATCGGCAGCGGAAAATCCGCGAGGTGGCGCTGGATCAGGTCGGGCTGGCGCGGCGGATGCATCCGCACGGCGACATCGGCCTCGCGCATGCCCAGGTCCAGGTCGTTATCTTCCAGGATCAGGGTGATCGTGATGTCGGGATTGGTTTCCATGAACCGGTGCAGGCGCGGCGTCAGCCAACAGGTGCCGAAGCCCGTCGTCGTGGTCACGCGCAGGCGGCCGGCGGCCTTTTCCTTGCTTTCGGTCAGCAGGGACTGCGTCATCGCCAGTTTCGAGAACACTTCCCGCACCGTCTGGTTCAGGGTCTCGCCCTGCTCGGTCAGGATCAGGCCACGGGCATGGCGATGGAACAGCGGAACCTGAAGGGCTTCCTCCAGTGCCGAAATCTGTCGCGAAACCGCGGACTGGCTAAGATTGAGCACGTCGCCCGCATGCGTGAACGAACCGGCCTCGGCCACCGCATGAAAAATACGGAGTTTGTCCCAGTCCAATGCTACGCTCCGATCCTGACAGGAGGGATAGTGAAACCAAAGTTACTTTTGGTGACCGAAACCGGCCGTTCGGTCAAGGATTTGATGGAGGTCAGCCCGGGATTCCGGCCAGGAAACGTTCCGCTTCCAGCGCCGCCATGCAGCCTGTTCCCGCAGCCGTGATCGCCTGGCGGTAGATCTTGTCCTGCACGTCGCCGGCCGCGAACACGCCGGGCACCGAAGTACGGGTCCCGCCAGGCTTCGTCACGATATATCCCTCGTCGTCGGTTTCGACCTGGCCACGGAAGATTTCCGTATGCGGCGCATGGCCGATGGCGACGAAAACGCCGTCGACCGACAGCTCTTCCCGGGCGCCGGTTTCGGTGTCACGCAGGGTGATGCCGGTCACCACCGGCGGCTCGCCGTCCGCGATGATCTCTTCGGCCACCCGGTTCCACTTCATCGTGATCTTGGGGTGCGCGAACAGCCGGTCCTGCAGGATCTTCTCGGCACGCAGGCTGTCGCGCCGGTGGATCAGATAAACATGCTCGGCATGATGCGTCAGGTACAGCGCTTCCTCGACCGCGGTATTGCCGCCGCCGATGACGGCCACCGTGCGGCCGCGATAGAAAAACCCGTCGCAGGTGGCGCAGGCCGAGACTCCGGCGCCCTGATATTCGGATTCGCCGGGAATCCCCAGCCATTTCGCCTGCGCGCCGGTCGCGATCACCACCGAGCGGGCAAGATAGACATCGCCCGAATCGCCGACGAGGCGAAAGGGCTCGTCCGCCTCGCGCTTGCCCAGCGCACATTCCGTGATGATGTCGTGGATGATGCGCGTGCCGACATGGGCGGCCTGGGCGGCCATCTGCTCCATCAGCTCGGGGCCCTGGATGCCCCGGGCGAAGCCCGGATAGTTCTCCACGTCCGTCGTGATCATCAACTGGCCGCCGGGCTGGAGGCCGGCAACCAGAATCGGCTTCAGGTTGGCGCGGGCGGCGTAGATGGCGGCGGTGTAGCCGGCGGGGCCGGCGCCGATCACGAGCAGGTCGGTCGAATGGGTATGGGTCATGGACTCGGCACAGGTCTGTTCAAGCTGCATGGGATATGGCCGCGCGGCGCGCCAGGCACAAGCCATTGCGGGATCCGATGTCGGGATCGGGATACTCTTTTCGGCGCGGGGCGCATACCGTATCCTGTGGTTTGATATTCAGGGACGGACAAAACTGACGTGATGGATCTGGATGCGATTGACCGTCGGATCGTAGCGGAACTCCAGGCGGATGGCCGCATGACCAACGTGGAACTCGCGCGTCGGGTTGGCATTTCCGCCCCACCGTGCCTGCGGCGCGTACGCCGGCTGGAAGAGGAAGGGCTGATTCGCGGCTACCATGCCGACACCGACGCCGCACTTCTGGGGTGGACGATCACCCTGTTCGCCCTGATCGGGCTGGACAGCCAGAAGGAAACGGTCCTGACCGCCTTCGAGGCCCAGGTCGCCGGCTGGCCGGAGGTGCGGGAGTGCCACATGATCCGGGGCGGCGGCGATTTCCTGGTCCGGCTGGTGGCGCGCGACGCGGCGCATGAAAACCAGTTGACGCGCCGCCTGACCGAGAGCCCGCATGTCAGCCGGGTCCAGACCTTGCAGACCATCCGCACCTCCCTCAGCCGCGCCGGCGTGCCGGTGCAGCCGCTGGCCCAGCCCTTCGGCGATACAGACGGCGCATGATTCCCGTCCGGGGCCCGGTCGGCCCCGCATCGGGGGATGGCGCTGACGACGCGGCGATCGCCGGCCCGATGCGTCCGGCGGCGGAGGTCAGCATCGTCGTGCCCTGCTATAACGAGCGGGCCAATGTGCGCCCGCTGGTCGCGGCACTCTCCCATGCTCTGACGGGGCGGGAATGGGAGGTGATCTTCGTCGATGACAGTTCGCCCGACGGCACGATCGACGAGGTCCGGGCCCTGGCGGAGCGTGACGGCCGCGTGCGCGGATTGCTGCGCGTGGGGCGGCGCGGCCTGTCCTCGGCGGTGATCGAAGGCGTGCTGTCGTCTTCCGCGCGGATCGTCGCCGTCATGGATGGCGACATGCAGCATGACGAATCGTGCCTGGGCCGCATGATCGACGCCGTGGCGTGCGACGGCTACGACATCGCGGTGGGCAGCCGCCATGTGGCCGGCGGCGACAATGCCGGCCTGGCCAATGGCTGGCGGACATTCCTCTCCGACTCCGGCATCCGCCTGGTGCAGATGACCCTGCCGGTCAGGCTGGGCGATCCGATGAGCGGTTTCTTCGCCATGCGCCGCGACCTGTTCGCGCGCACGGTGCCGCGCCTTTCCGGCACCGGCTTCAAGATCCTGCTGGATGTGTTCCTCTCCGCACCCCGGCGGCCCCGGGTGCTGGAGGTGCCGTTCGTCTTCCGCCCCCGCGCGGCGGGCGAGAGCAAGCTGGATATCCTGGTACTGGTGCAGTTCGTGGCGATGCTGGCCGACAAGCTGTGCCGGGGGTTCCTGCCGACCCGGTTCGTCGCGTTCTCGCTGGTGGGGCTGGTCGGTATCCTGGTCAATCTGGCGGTTCTGGAGGTCGGCCGGCGTTTCGGCGCCGATTTCACGACCGGCCAGTGGCTGGGCACGCTGGTGGCCATGGTGACCAATTTCTGGATGAACAACGCCCTGACCTATCGCGACCGGCGACTGCGCGGGGCCCGGATGTGGCTGGGGCTGGGGCTGTTCATGGTCATCTGTTCGGCGGGTGCCATTGCCGATGTCGGCATCGCGCGGGCGATTTTCAGCCGTGACGGCCAATGGGGCCTGGCGGGGGCCGCCGGGGCCGCGATCGCGGTGGTGTGGAATTATGCCGTGTCCTCGACCCTGATCTGGCGCGTGCGATGACCGGCGGCGAACGGGCCGGCCCCGACCTGTCGCGATGGGTCCTGGCCCTTGTCGGGGTGACGGTGGCGCGCATGCTGGTGGCGGCCTGCACGCCGCTCTCGCCGGACGAGGCCTATTATTGGGTCTGGTCGCGCGCGCTGGCTCCAGGCTATCTGGACCACCCTCCGATGGTGGCCCTGTGGATCCGCGCGGGCACCGCCCTGCTGGGCAACGGCGCCCTGGGGGTGCGGCTGCTGGGTCCGCTTTCGGCGGCGGTCGGCACGCTGTTTCTGGCCCTGGCCGCCCGCGACCTGGGATATGGCGACGGGCCGCCGGCCGGCCGGATGGTGCGGGCGGGCGTGCTGCTCAACGCCACGCTGGCGCTGGGCATCGGCGCGGTGATGATGACGCCGGATACGCCGCTGCTGTTCTTCATGACGCTGGCGCTGTGGGCATTGGGCCGGCTGCTGGCCACCGGCCGGGGCGTATGGTGGCAGGTGCTGGGGGCGGCGCTCGGCCTGGCGTGCGACAGCAAATATACCGCCGTGCTGCCGGCCGGCGGCCTGGTTCTGTGGTGTCTGTGCAGCCGCTCCGGCCGGCCGTGGCTGCGCACGCCGTGGCCGTGGTGCGGGGCCGTACTGGCCGCGCTCTTATTCCTGCCCGTCATCGGCTGGAACGAGGCGCACCATTGGGCCAGTTTCGTGCGCCAGGGCGGCCGGGCAGGGGACTGGCGGCCGGCGCGCGCCGTGCAGTTCCTCTCGGAACTGGCGGGCGGGCAGCTTGGCCTGATGACGCCGCTGGTCGCGCTGGCGTTCGGTGGCGGCCTGTGGCGGGCGTGGCGCCGGGCCGGCCGCGATCCGGGTGCGACGGTGCTGCTATGGTGGATCGTGCCGGCCGGCCTCGTGTTCGCGCAGCACGCGCTGGGCGACCGCGTGCAGGCCAACTGGCCGGTGCTGCTCTATCCCGCCATGGCCATTCTGGCCGCGTCACCCGTCTGGCGCTTCTGGCGCGCGGGCGCGGCCCTGGGGTTCGCGCTCACGCTGCTGGTCTATGTCCAGTCCACGCTCGCGCCGGTTTCGCTCTCGCCGCATCTCGACATCACTTTGCGGCAGATGGCCGGCTGGCAGGGGCTGGCACGGGCGGTCGACGAATTGGCCGCGCCCGGCACGTTCGTGGCGGCCGACGAATACGGGCTGGCCTCGGAACTGGCCCTGGCCCTCCCGCGCCGGACCGTAATCGGCATCGAGCCGCGCTGGGCCTTGTTCGACCTGCCCCGCCCGGCGGGGGGCAGCGGCGTGTTCCTGTGCAGCATGCGGCGGTTGCGCGATCTCGATCTGTCGCCATTCAGCAGCGCCACGCGGATCGGCACCGTCGAGCGGGCGCGCAAGGGCAATGTGGCGGAACGCTATGCCATCTTCCGCGTCACGCTGGCGTCCGGCTCACTTGCCGGCGCCGCGCGCCTGCCGGCAGGGGAATAGCGCGCCCCTATCCCGCCGCGCCGGCCAGCGTGGCGCGCACCAGATCCATCAATGCGCGGACCCGGAAGGGTTTTTCCAATGTAGGGCCGGGCGCGAAGGCCGCCAGCCGTGCCGGGTCGCCACTGATGGCGATCAGGGGAACGCCCGCCGCCCTCAACCGGGCGACCAGGCGGTCCGGCGGCCCATCGGGTAGCGAAAGATCGAGAATGGCCAGATCGACCGCACCCCGCTCCATCGCGTCCAGGGCCGACTGCACGCCCGCGCAGGCGGTAACGCGCAGGTCGGAGGATTCCAGCGCCGTGCAGATCAGGTCGGCAATGGCGGATTCGTCTTCCACCAGCAGGATATGGCGGCCAGATGTCATGATGCATGGTCCTCTGCGGGGATAAGACGGCGGGGGTCGCCGCCGGGAACGGGCCATGGCGCCACTCCCCGGTCGGAGAGCGCCAGCGTGCCCAGTTCCAGCAGGCCCGGGCTCATGCGTTCGGGTGCGGCGCGGATCTGCTCCAGGGTGAACCAGTCGACGGCAACGGCGTCATCGGCGGCACGGATGTCGGTCTGGCCGGAATCGGCGCAGCGCACGACGGCGATGACATAATGAAAGCGCAGGCCGCCCTCGGGCAGGCGGTCCAGCACGTCGAATGCCGTCAGCACGCCCTGCGCGCGGGTCACGAAGCCGGTTTCCTCACGCAGTTCGCGTTCCGCCGCCTGGAACAGGGTCTCGCCATGCTCGATCCGCCCGCCAGGGAAGCCCCACAGCCCCTGATCCGGCGGGTTGGCGCGCCGGATCAGCAGCAGGCGCGGCCCACGGACAACAACGGACAGAATGGCAGCCGAGACGATGGAAGAAGCGGTCATGCGGCGATCTTAACCGCATGCCCGCCTCCGGCGCCACCATACCGGCCGGGTCAGTCAGGGAACGACCGGCAGCCAGATGGCCGTCGACTGCTCCCCACCCCGATGGATGGTCTGGGTGGCGGCGACATAATCATGCGCCGTGGCACGCAGCACGTTGGGCACGAAGGTCTGCGGGTTGCGGTCATAGAGCGGGAACAGCGAGGACTGGATCTGCACCATGATCCGGTGTCCGGGCTTGAACACGTGGTTGACCGCCGGCAGCGTGAAGCGATAGCGCGCCGTCGCGTTGGGCACCGCGGCCACCGGATGGTCGAACCCTTCGCGGTAGCGGCCACGGAAGATATCCATCGACACCGCCAGTTCGTATCCGCCCATTTCCGGCCGGTCGCCGTCGGTGGCGGGCATCACGTCGATCAGCTTCACCACCCAGTCGGAATCGGTGCCGCTGGTCGCCGCGAACAGGTCGGCCACCGGCACGCCGCTGACACGGACCGACTTGGTCAGGACCGGCGTTTCATAGGTCAGCACGTCCGGGCGGCTCTCGGCGGGCCGCTGGTCCTGCACCAGCCAGGTCTTCCAGCGCGGCCCGTCGCTCGCGAAATTGAACGGGCGCTCCACGAACGGCACCGGATGCGCCGGGTCGGACACGTAGGAATCCTGCCCGGTGGCCGGGTGGTCGAACGACAGGCTGTAGCCGGCCTGAAGATAGAGCGGCTTCAGCTTCTGGTCGCAGCCCTTGTCGTCGCATGCCAGCGGCCAGTGCGGAAAGCGGTCCCAGTGGTTCTCGCCGGAATTGTAGATGATGGCTTCCGGCAGGTGCGCGTCGGGCGATCCGGGGCGCAGATACTGGTTGAAGAAGGGCAGCAGCACCTCGGCGCGGAACTGGTGCGCGGTGTCGCCATTCCAGTGCAGCGGGCCGAGTTCCGAGCCATCGTAATTCACCTGGCTGTGGCGCCACGGGCCCATCACCAGCACGTTGGGCACGTTCGGGCTGGTCGCCTTCAGCGCCTGCCAGGAATGGATGGCACCCCACATATCTTCCTGGTCCCACAACCCCTGTTCCCAGATGGTGGGAACGGTCAGCGGATGGCGGGTGATCAGCTTGTCCAGCGCCTGATCCTGCCAGAAGGAATCATAATCCGGATGGGCCAGCATGCGCTGCCACCACGGAAACTGGTCCAGCCCGGCGGCGGAGGCGAACTGCGCGGCCGAACCCGCGCGCAGGAAGTTGGTGTAGTCGTCGCGATCGACGCGCGGAATGGACGAGCCCGAGCCGCGCACCGTCATCTGGTCGGTGAAATAGTCCAGCCCACCCTGGCGGAAGGCACCGTAATGGTACCAGTCGTCACCCATCCAGCCATCGACCATCGGGCTTTCCGGGGCCGCGACCTTCAGCGCCGGGTGCGGGTTCAGCAGCGCCATGACGACCGTGAAGCCTTCATAGGACGAGCCCAGCATGCCCACGCGCCCGTTGGACTGCGGCAGGTTGTGTACCAGCCAGTCGATCGTGTCCCACGCATCGGTGACTTCGTCGGTGTGGGTGGGGTTCAGCGGGCCGCGCACCGGGCGCGTCATCACATAGTCGCCCTCCGAGCCGTATTTGCCGCGAATATCCTGGAACACGCGGATATAGCCGGACTCGACGAACACATCGTCGCCCTGGGGCAGCAGCGCGCGCATGGTCGGCGCGTCCTCCACCCGGTTGAGCCGCTGCGAGGCATGATAGGGCGTGCGCGTCAGCAGGATCGGCGCCTCATGGGCATCACGCGGAATCACGATCACCGTATGCAGCTTCACCCCGTCGCGCATCGGGATCATGACCTCGCGCTTGACGTAGTCGCGCGCGGCGGTGGGGAAGGTGACATGGGCGGGAATGTCGCTGCCCGTCTGCACCGTCAGGGACGATGCGGCGGCGGGAGCAGCCGGCGGAGGCGGAGCGGCATGGCCCAGGCTGCTGGTCAGGCACAGGGCGGCCGCCAGGCCGATCACGCCGCCCAGGCGATGGAAAGGAAGGGTCAAGCCAGGCGCTCCTGCTCTGTCCGCCGTTGCGGAGATGTCACGTTTTTTGCGTGCTGGCACCATGTCGCAACCGAATGGATCAGGCAACCGGCCTTCATCGCGGCGCATGCGTCTGGCGAGGCGGTTTCAGTGGCCCATGAAATGCTCCATGGCGCGCGATTGCGGGCGGGTGAGCACGACATGGGCCCGGCAGCGCGGCGTGCCGTAGGTGCCCTGGATGGCGGCACCGTCGGGCGTGCCTTCGAACACCATGGGAAAGGGCTTGCGGTTCATGTCGCTCAGCACGAGTTGGGCGTGCAACGGACCCGACGCCCCATCGCGCTGCCCGCGCAGGGTATGAACGCCGTCGGCGGGCGTGAAGGCGATGCGCTTGCTTTCGATCTGCAAGGTGGAGGGCGCGCGCGTCTCGGGGCAGATGCCGCGATCGACGACCAGCGTGCCCGTCCAGATGCCCACCGGGTCCTTGGCGGCGTCGATTGCCGGTGCGGCCGCCCCGGCCGGCGACAGGCCCGCCGCCGACAGGGCAATGATGAAGGCACCGGCGATCGCCGCGCGAGCATGGCCGTACGCACGCGAGGGAAGCAGAGGGCGGTCCAGTCGGAAGAGGGGCACGTTCGGGCTCCGTAACACCTTGGGTCTGTCCGCCAATATGGGCGCGGGCGGGCCGGCGGACCATAGGGTGCTGCCCGCTGCGGGCTTGCACTATAGTCTGTGTCGACGCATATCCGGCTCCTGCACGGCCCGCCCGGTCCGCGCAGCGCGCCCTGCGACCGTAACGCCGCGACCGAAAGAGCAACGATGAGCGACGATGTGAAGACCGCCGGTTCCACCCAGACCCTGCCCAAGGAGACGACGCTGGACGCGGCGTTGCATCAGGACCGGATTCTGATCCTGGATTTCGGCAGCCAGGTCACGCAGCTGATCGCCCGCCGCGTGCGCGAGAGCGGCGTTTACTGCGAGATCTGGCCGTTCTCCACCGACGAGGCGAAGATCCGCGCCTTCGCCCCGCGCGGCATCATCCTCTCGGGCGGCCCGGCCAGCGTGCTGGACGACAACGCACCGCGCATCCCCGACGTTGTGTTCGCCCTGAACGTGCCGGTGCTGGGCATCTGCTACGGGCAGCAGGCGATGTGCCTCCAGTTGGGCGGCGCGGTGGAAACCCACGCGCATCGTGAATTCGGCCGGGCGCATGTCGATATCGTCGAGGATTGCGCGCTGTTCCGTGGCACCTGGACGCGCGGCGGGCGCGAGCAGGTCTGGATGAGCCATGGCGACCGCGTGACGAAGCTGCCGCCCGGCTTCCGTGCCGTGGCCGTCAGCGAGGGCGCGCCCTACGCCATCATCGCGGACGAGGGGCGGCGCCTGTATGGCGTGCAGTTCCACCCCGAAGTGGTGCATACGCCGCACGGCGCGGCCCTGCTGCGCAATTTCACCCACGGCGTGGCGGGCTGCCAGGGCACCTGGACCATGGCCGGCTTCCGCGACATGGAAATCGCCCGCATCCGCCAGCAGGTCGGCAAGGGCAGGGTGATCTGCGGCCTGTCGGGCGGCGTCGATTCCTCGGTGGCGGCGGTGCTGATCCACGAGGCGATCGGCGACCAACTCACCTGCATCTTCGTCGACCCCGGCATCCTGCGGGCCGGTGAGGCCGATGAGGTGGTCAAGACCTTCCGTGGCCGCTTCAACATCAAGCTGATCCACCGCGATGCGTCGGACCTCTTCCTGTCGGCCCTGGAAGGCGTGACGGACCCGGAGGTAAAGCGCAAGACCATCGGCCGCCTGTTCGTCGAGGTGTTCGAGGAAGAGGCCGCGAAGCTGGGCGGTGCCGAGTTCCTCGCCCAGGGCACGCTGTATCCGGACGTGATCGAGAGCGTCAGCTTCACCGGCGGCCCGTCGGTCACCATCAAGTCGCACCACAATGTGGGCGGCCTGCCGGACCGCATGAAGATGCAACTGGTCGAGCCGCTGCGCGAACTGTTCAAGGACGAGGTCCGCGAACTGGGCCGCGAACTGGGCATTCCCGAAAATATCGTCGGCCGCCACCCGTTCCCCGGCCCGGGCCTGGCCATCCGCATCCCCGGCGCGATCGACCGCGACAAGCTGGCCCTGCTGCGCCAGGTGGACACGATCTTCCTGGAGGAAATCCGCGGCGCCGGCCTGTATGACGCGATCTGGCAGGCCTTCGCGGTGCTGCTCCCGGTCCGCACCGTCGGCGTGATGGGCGACGGCCGCACCTACGATTACGCCTGCGCCCTGCGCGCGGTCACCAGCACCGACGGCATGACGGCCGATGTCTATCCGTTCGACATCGGCTTCCTGAACCGCGTCGCCAGCCGCATCGTAAACGAAGTGCGTGGCATCAACCGCGTCACCTACGATATCACGTCGAAGCCGCCCGGCACGATCGAGTGGGAATGATCCCGCGTCTGGCATAGGCTGGTATCAACAGACATGAAAGTGCCTAAAAGCCCGCAGAAATGCGGGCTTTTTTATGTTTTGGTCCGGCATTTTCAGGCACCGAACGGTATCGCCAGGCAGCAATTTTTTGTGGCGTAATGTATGGCACTCAATGAGTCTGACGCCATGATTTCTCTTGATACTATGTCGAGCACTTTAAGCGCGTAGCAAAGCAGAAGCTGGAACGACTGACCATAGGCGAAGCCGTCGGCGCCAAGGCGAGGAAATAAGAGGGCACGTATGGAAAAGCTGAAAATGCATAGTCCCGATCTGACCCAAGAGAACATCGCGAAAATCCGTGATCTATTCCCTGGCTGTGTGACTGAGGCACACGACGATGAAACCGGGCAGCTGCGTCTGGCAGTCGACTTCGATCAGCTTCGGCAGGAACTGAGCGCCCAGATCGTCGAGGGACCGGAGGAACGGTTCGTTCTGAATTGGCCGGGAAAGAGAGAGGCATTGCTAAATGCCAACGCGCCGATCGCTAAAACGCTACGACCTTCGTTCGATGAAAGCATCAATTTCGATCAGACCAGAAATCTATTCATCGAGGGAGATAATCTTGAAGCTCTCAAATTGCTCTTGGAGGCGTATCTCGGAGCGATCAGATTAATCTATATTGATCCCCCATATAATACAGGAAATGATTTTATATACGACGATGATTTTGTCGGCGATTTTGACGAATACATGATATCCACTCTTCAAGCAGATGAATACGGCAATCGATTGGTAGCAAACCAGGAATCCAATGGTCGGTTCCATTCGGATTGGCTAAGTATGATGTATTCTCGCTTGAGGCTTGCGCGAAATCTACTGTCAGAGAATGGTGTGATTTTCATTTCTATCTCTGATAATGAGCAATCAAATCTAAAAAAGCTATGCGATGATGTGTTTGGCACTGACAATTTTCTCGGATGCGCATGCCGGGTTTCGAAAAAAGCCAACAATAAGGGGGATTTTTGGGCTCCGAATTTTGACTACATACTGACCTACGCAAAAACAAGAGAAAAATGCCCCGTTTTTTTCGGTGGTATAAACTATGATGCTTATGACCAAGTAGAAACTGAAGGACCTCGCACTGGCGAGAAGTATCAGCTTGTACGTCTCTATATGTCGAGCTTGGACTCCCGTCCCAATCAGAGGTACTTCATTGAGGCACCTGATGGAACGCTACTAATCCCTCCAGGAAATGTTTTTCCTGACGAGCGCGTTGATGGGGCGCAGGTACTTCCAGAGTCAAATGATGACAAAGTGTGGCGATGGAGTAGAGATGCTTATCTCTCGAAACGAAATGAAATAGTTGTCAAGAAGGTACGTTCTTCCAATCTGGTGGGAGCGGATGGAGAATCAGTCAATTGGAACGTATACACTAAAACTTATCTCAATGACGTCATTGCCAATTCGTCTGCAAAGCCTAATAGCCTGATTGAGCAACATATCAATCAAAACAGTTCTCGTGAATTGGCAGATTTGGGCGTCCCTTTCTCTTTTGCAAAGCCGACCTCCCTTATCAAATATCTTTGCGAAATAGCTCAGATAGATAAAGGAGACATTGTTTTAGATTTCTTTGCTGGATCAGGATCAACTGCTCATGGCGTGATGGAGTTCAATAAAGAACATGACAGCGAGGTCCGATTTATCCTTGTCCAGTTGCCGGAGGAATTGGACGAATCCGACAAGAATCAGAAAGCTGGTTATAATTTTTGCGCGAAATTAAAACTGGTGCCAACGATCGCATCGATCGCCAAAGAGCGCATAAAGCGGGCCGGGAGAAAGATAAAGGAGGAAGGTGTCAACGATCGTGTTGATATCGGTTTCCGCGTTCTCAAGGTAGATACATCGAACATGCAGGAGGTGTACTATCGTCCCGATCAGGTCGATCAAAAGGATCTGCTTCAGGCAGTCGATAACATTAAGCCGGATCGAACTCCCGAGGATTTGCTATTCCAGGTGCTGGTCGATTGGGGCGTGGACCTGACGCTTCCGATCCAGCGCGAGGCGGTGCAGGGCAAGAATGTCTTCTTCGTAGATGAAAATGCCCTGATCGCCTGCTTCGATACCGGCGTGACTGAAGGGTTGGTGAAGGAGCTTGCTGGTCGCGAACCGGCGCGCGTTGTTTTCCGTGATAACGGCTTTGTATCGGATGCTGTGAAGATCAACGTCGAGCAGGTGTTTCGCCAGCTTTCCCCTGGCACCGACGTCCGGTCGATCTGAAGGAACTGATATGAAGCTGAAATTCAAGGTCCAGCCCTATCAGACCCAAGCCGTCGATGCGGTGGTGGACTGCTTCACCGGGCAGCCGATGGCAAGTGCTATCACGTATCGGATCGATCCTGGGCAGGTGAGGAAAGGTGAGCACTACCGGCCAGAGGCCGAGTATGATGGCTTCAAAAATGCCGACCTGGTCCTGCCGGACCTTCAGGTGCTGGCCAATATCAGGGATGTCCAACGTCGCCAGAATCTGCCGATGTCGGACAAGCTGGTTTCCAGCGCTGGATGCCGTTTCAATCTCGATATCGAGATGGAAACGGGCACGGGCAAGACCTACTGCTACATCAAGACCATGTTCGAGATAAACAAGCGCTACGGCTGGTCGAAATTCATTATCATAGTGCCGAGCATCGCCATCCGTGAGGGCGTTTACAAATCGCTTCAGATCACCGCCGACCATTTCATCGAGAGCTACGGCAAGAAGGCGCGTTTCTTCATCTACAATTCCAGGCGACTGCACGAACTGGAGAGTTTTTCGTCGGATGCCGGTATCAACGTCATGGTGATCAACATCCAGGCGTTCAACGCTCGGGGCATCGATAACCGGCGTATCCATGACGAACTGGACGATTTCCAGTCGCGCAAGCCCATCGACGTCATTGCCAGCAACCGGCCGATCCTGATCCTCGATGAGCCGCAGAAGATGGAAGGTGCCGCCACGATGGAGGCGCTTCCCAAATTCAAACCTCTGATGATCCTGCGCTACTCGGCGACGCACCGAACCGAACATAATCGCGTCCATCGGCTCGATGCCCTCGATGCCTATAACCAGAAGCTGGTGAAGAAGATCGCCGTGCGTGGCATACAGACGCGCGGCTTCGCTGGCACCAATGTCTATCTCTATCTCGAAGGCATGGACATCTCGAAGCAGGCACCGGTTGCGCGCATCGAAATCGAGGTCAAGTTGAAGTCTGGCGAGATCAAACGTCAGCTCAGACGGCTGGAATTGCGTGACAACCTGTTCGCCGAGTCCGGAGAACTGGACCAGTATCGTAACGGCTTTACGATCGCGCAAATCGATGCCCGCAATGACACAGTGGAGTTTACGAATGGCCTGGTGCTTCATGCCGGCGAGGCAACCGGAGATGTGTCTGAGCGCGACATAAGGCGTATCCAGATCCGTGAGACGATCAGGGCGCATCTCGACAAGGAGCATCAGCTTTTCGCCCAGGGCATCAAAGTGCTCTCACTGTTCTTCATCGATGAGGTGGTGAAGTATCGCGACTACGCGCGGCCCGATGAAAAAGGCGAATATGCCGGCGTGTTTGAGGAAGAGTATGAACTTCTCAAAGCGGAATATTTGGAGAAGCTGGGGATCGATAACGGGCATTACAGGAAGTATTTGGCAGGTATCGATGTAGCCAGAACGCATAAGGGTTATTTCTCGATCGACAAGAAAACCAGGCATCTGAGAGATCCCGTCATCGCAAAAACCGGCGCTGGCAAAGGGCAATCCGACGATGTGGATGCCTATGATCTGATTCTGAAGGACAAGGAACGGCTGTTATCCTTCAACGAACCGACTCGCTTTATCTTCTCGCACTCGGCTCTTCGAGAAGGGTGGGACAATCCCAACGTGTTCGTCATGTGTATGCTCAAGCACAGCGACAACACGATCTCGCGCCGCCAGGAGATTGGCCGTGGACTGCGCCTGTCAGTGGATAAACACGGCGACCGTATGGACAACCCCGCTGTGGTCCACGACATCAATGTGCTGACCGTCGTGGCCAGCGAGAGCTATAAGGCTTTTGTAAGCGATCTCCAGAAAGAGATTGCCGACGCGCTCACATCCCGCCCCCGGAAGGCGACCGAGGCCTATTTCACCGGGAAGACCATCGCAACCGATGCGGGCCTGATCGAGATCACGCCAGCGATGGCAAGGCAGATCTATCGTTATTTGTTGAAGAACGGCTACTCGGACGAAACAGATCAGATAACCCCAGCCTACCACGAGGCCAGAGAGGCCGGGACTCTGCCAGCGTTACCGGACGACCTGAAGCCTTACGCGGATCAGATTTTCCAGATTGTCGACAGCATATTCAGCGATGCCCAGTTGCCGAAGGTGGACGATGGCCGGAAATCCAGGATCAATCCGCTGAACGACAATGTCGACAAGAAGGAATTCCAGGAACTCTGGCGGCGAATTAACCAGAAGGCTGTCTATCGCGTCGAATTCGATTCCAACGAACTGGTCCGCAAATGCGTGAGCGCGCTCGACAGCCAGCTTCGGGTCACGCCGCTTCAATACACCGTGCAGATCGGCCTCCAGGGTGACGAGCTGACCGATGAACAATTGAAGGCCGGCGACGGTTTCGCCCTTTTGGACTCGACAACCGAACGCGGTGGCTCCATCCATTGCCTCGTGAAATACGATCTTCTTGGTAAGGTCGCGGAAAAGACCGAGCTGACGCGTAAGACTGTGGCTGATATTCTCACCAGGATTCAGGCCGGTGTGTTTGGCCAGTTCAAGGAGAACCCCGAGCACTTCATTGCGGAGGCTTCTCGGATCATCGCCGAACAGAAGGCCACGATGATCATCGAACGGCTCGCCTACGACGGTCTGTCCGAGCGGTATGATGTGGATATCTTTACAGCAAACCAGACAGGCCAGGATTTTTCCAAGGCTTCAGCTAGACTTAAACACCACATCTATGACTACGTTGTTGCCGACTCCGGAATCGAACGCGAATTCGTTGAGAAACTGGATACTGCTAGCGAGGTCGTGGTCTACGCCAAGTTGCCGCGTGGTTTCCTGATCCCGACACCTGTAGGCGACTATAACCCTGATTGGGCAATTGCTTTCAAGGAAGGCCGCGTCAAGCACATCTACTTCGTCGCGGAAACCAAAGGCACAATGTCCTCAATGAAGCTCCGCGAGATCGAGAAAACCAAAATAGCTTGTGCGAGGAAGTTTTTCGATGAGATCGAGTGCCATGTCAGTCATGGTCTGGTCAAATACGATGTCGTCACCAGCTATGAGCAACTGATGGATATCGTCGGACGCGCAAAGGTTTGAGGTCAGTCCCGAAAATCAGAGGAGAAGCCGTACGAGTTCGGATGCTCAAGATTGAGTTTTCAGGGGGGCAAGGTCAAATTTCTCCGATATCAAAATAGGGACGGGCGCACCTTCGCGCGGCCATCAGGCCGCAAGACACCGTGCTGCTTCTTGATATTGCGTGGAATGGAGAGGGCATCTCCGGCCTCTCCATTCCACGAGCAAATTCGGCCCCGGTCGTTGCGATCAAAACCCGTATTCCCGCCGGCCCTTGCAAGGCGGGCAGTTTACAGGCCCTGATTCGTTTCAGTGCGCGTCGGACGAAGTCTTGACCGATACATGACTGACCGTCTTTTCAAGATGATCGGTTCGGGCACTTCCCACCTGCTCGGCCGTCACATGGTGGTCTCCGCTTCCGAACGTCGCGGTCACATAATTCACGAGGCGGGCGATTTCCTCATTGCTGAGACGCTGCACGTCCGAATTGCGGCCGAAGCCGGGCATCCCCGCATGACCGTCGGGTGTCGTCCGATTTACCCCATAGACAATGGCCATGATGAGATTGTCGGGGCGCGCGGACCCGACGACAGAGTTGGCATAGAGGGAAGGCGCATACTGGTCAGCCGTTCCCGCGCCGTCCTGCCCGTGGCAGGCGGCGCAATTGCCATCATAGATCCGGGCGCCGCTCATTTCGCCCAGATCGTCGATCCGGGTCAGTTCGCCGGAACGAAGGTCGGAATTGTCGATCGCCTTGCCGAAGCTGTCGCGGGCCTGACGGTCCATATCGTCATCGTAAGACGGCACCTGCCTGATAAAGGCCGCCAGAGCCTGGAGGTCCTCATCCGTCAGGTGGCTGGTGCTATGCTCGACGGCCTCACCCATCGGGCCGGCAGCCTGGCTGCGTCCCTTGGCGTGGCCGGTCTTCAGGTAGGCGACGAGGTCATCCTGGCTCCAGTCGCCGATACCGCCCGTCTTGCTGGGGGTGATATTCGGCGCGTACCAGCCCTCCAAGGGCGCGCCGGCCAGATATCGATCCTGCTTTTCAACCAGCATGAAATTGCGCGGGGTATGGCAGGTTCCGCAATGTGCTAGCGCGGTCGCCAGATAATGTCCGCGCCTCAGCTTGTCGTAGGTCGCGGAATCCCCGGTCTCCTGCTTCTCGCGTCCCGCCAGCGTGTTCCACGCCATCATGGACAGGCGGATATTGCTGGGGAAATTAAGCTGCGTCTCGGGCGGCTTCTCGGCTACGGGGCGCACGCCATGCATGAACCAGGTGTAGAGAGCCTTGACGTCCTGGTCCGTCAGGCCCGCATAGGAGACATAGGGCATCACGGGATAAAGATACGCGCCGTCCTTCCGCACGCCATGGCGTAGCGCCTTTTCGAAGTCGGCTTCCGTGTAGCTGCCGATGCCATGCTCGGCGTCCGGCGTGATGTTGGTGGAAATCACGTCACCCTTCGGTGTCGAGATCTTCAGCCCACCCGCAAACGACTTGCCGCCAGGCCGGGTATGACAGGCAATGCAATCCGCGGCCGTCGCCAGATAGGCGCCCCGGGACATGAGGGCCTGCTCGTCGTCGGCCGCCCGTGCGGCATGGGCGCCGAGACCCGCCAGAACCGCTCCGCCGACCAGAAATGACCCAAGGATTTTTTTGATATCAGGCATGGAGCAATTCTTTTTTCAGCGTATCGGCAACACGAAGCGCGAGGGCGGCCACCGTCAGGGTGATATTGCCCGTTCCGACCGTCGAGAAGACGGAGGAACTCGCAATGAAGAGGTTTTCGTGGTCGTGCGTCCGGCACTGCCCGTCCACGACGGAATCCTTCGGATCCGTTCCCATGATGGTGCTGCCGGAAGGATGATCCTGCGGGAAGTAGCCGGGGGTCCACTCCTCGTCCGTTCCGTGCATCAGGCCGATAAGCTGCTTGAACACGCCCCGCGTGTGCTCACAACTCCGCACCGTGTATTCCGGCAGCTTGTAGTAGACCTCGGGATGCGGAATACCGAGCGCATCCTTTTCCGTCCTGCTGAGCGTCAGCCGGTTGTCGGGGTCGGGAAGTGCCTCGTTGTGGCTGAACAGACGGACGGTGTGGGAGGCCAGATAGCGGATCTGCTCTTCCAGGTCCCGCCCGACATAGCCTTTCGCAATGGCCATCTGCGTGGCGAAATCCACCTGGTTGTCATCCACCATATGCACCAGGTAGGCCCCGCGTTCATTGCGCCAGTCGCCATCGCGGAAATTGTCGATGACGTTGGTTTCCAGCGGGCCGCGACCGGGCCAAAGGGCCTTGTCGCCGCTGATGAACGTGACCTGCACGCCGGTATGGTCCATCATGTTCCGGCCGACATGGCCCGAACTGTTGGCGATGCCATCCGGGCTCTGCTCGTCGGCGGAAACCAGCAGCAGCTTCGCCGTCTCGATGCAGTGTGCGGCGATCACGAAATACTTGCCGGTGACGCGGTGCGAGCCCTTGTCCGGATCGTAGTAATGAACCGCCGTAACCTTCTTGTTCGCCGCATCCCGCTCGATCTTGTACACGACGGCATTGGCAATGAACTGCGCCCCCGCCGCCTCGGCGTGATAGACGGAATAGCTGCCGTTATACATGGCCCCGATCGGGCAGATCGGCATGCAGTTGTTATGGCCTTCGCAGGTCGGGCGCCCGTCATACGGCCGCGTGTTGCGGGCCTGCGGCTCATGGACCACGCGCCAAGGCGTCTGCTCGCCGATAAGCTTGCGGAACTGCTGCGCGGCGTAGGAAATCGGCAGTGCGTCCATCGGGTAGGGCTGGCGCCGTGGTGAGCCGAGATCCTCGATCTTCGGGTCCGGACCACAGACACCCATCATGATCTCGGCCTGATAATAGAACGGCTCCAGCTCGTCATATTTCAGCGCCCAGTCGCGCCCCTGCCCGTAGCGGGACTTAAGTTCGAAATCCGACGGCAGATAACGCCACGCACATCCGGCCCAGTGCCAGGTCGTGCCGCCCATCATGCGCAGATAGACCTGCTGATACGCCTCGGCGTTCGGCCCCGTCGTATGCAGGTACTTGTTCGGCGTGATCTGGTTGGGCGGATGCGGCGCCCACGGCGTAGAGGGGAAGGGGCCCTGATAGGAAGGCTTGTTCTCCAGGTTGCGGAAATTCTCGACGAAATGCTGGCGATCCACGCGGGGGCCGGCTTCGAGAACAATGACGGAAATTCCGGCGCGCACCAGTTCGTTGGCAATGGAGCTGCCCGCGACACCGGACCCGACGATGACGACATCGGCGGAAAGATTCTGGTCTGAAGACATGGATGAGACTTTTCCGGTTTCTTAGAGCCTGACCTGAAATGTGAGCTGGCGAGCGAGAGCGGCCCGGAACGGGCCGCGCCCGGTGTGTGTTTCCGAGCATCGGAGCGGAGCGGCCTTGATGGCCGTGAGCACCGAAGCACAGGAAACACGCGCTGGATCGCCGCCTGCGCGCATTTCAGGTCAGGCTCTCAGGTGGGTTCCACGACGAACGGGGACGGCGACAGCGCGGGCTGTCCGGTCGGGCGTGCCACTTCGGGCGGCTGCGTGGTCCAGTAGAAGGGACCGCCGGCCGCATAGGTCTTGGGATAGATCGCGTCCCTGGTGATGTCGAACATCAGGGCGGAGCGGTACACCACGACCTTGCCGTCCGCGACGCCGCGATACCACGCAACCATGATGTCATGGATGACGTCCTTCAGGCCGGCGTCGGCCTGTTCGGCGGCCTTTGCCAGATCCGAAGCCGTCGTCAGGTGACCGCTCGCCATGATGTCATGAAGCCTGGACAACTGGTCCTTGCGGGCGGGAGCGGAATGGATGATCCCGCCATACAGGGCGGCACCGATCCGCGGATCAAGGTGCGGCCGATCCGTCAGGCAGTGGGAGATGTCCAAGAAGCGTGCGACGTCCGGATCGTCGGTCGCGGCCTGGGCGCGCGATGGCGCACCGGCGACGCCATGGGCGACCATGGCCCCGATGCCGCCCAACAGCACATCCCGACGCAACAGACGCAAGGACAGGCTTGTTCTGATGGCATTGGGCGATGCGTTGGACGAACCGGCAAGCGACCGATATCTATCTTGCGTCACAAATATTCACTCCACAAAGACCTTATGCTGGACCGTGTCGGAATCACGGTCATGTTTTCTCGCCCAGAAATAGTCGCGAAAACATGCGCAGCAGATGACAGAGAAGGCCGTCCTCCCGCCAGCTTGATGCATGACAAGCGGTGCAATCCAATCAATATTACAAAACCCCAGACATCCTATGCTCAATTTCGGGTCGTGTTTAGGCCCGAATATCTGAGTTCCGTTATAGGCATAACCTATAAATCGATATTTCAAGGGTCGGCCAGGGTCGCTTTACGGCCTGATCCGGATGTCATTCCAACTCTCTATGGAGGACGGGAATGAGCAGGCTGCCGATGCTGAGCCGCGAACGGATGGCATGGTGTCGGTTCTGTCTTATTCGGCGGGAAGGCAATCATGCCGCCGTCTCGCCGCCATGTGATCGCTACCGGCCGCGAGCCGTGCAACCCTGACGCAGTCGGGCGATATTGTGGTCGATATGGCTCTGAATCACATGCAGGGTGCCCCGGGTGATTGCCTGCGGATGCAGCTTGTCGGCGATGGCTGAAAACTGGCCGGCCACGTTGCAAATGCTCTCGATGATGTGGCTGGCGGTTTCCGCCGGGACCTCGGCCTCCCGGGCAAGTTGGAGCATTGCCGCGCGGTCGATCGCCAGTGTCTCACCCATCACGTCCATCTGATGGTACCCACCCGGTCCCTGGCAGAAGGTCACGTCGTAAGCAGGTGCCAGCTTCCACGCGCCAGTGGACGACATGAGGTATGCGAAGTTCTTGGGGTGATCGTCCCGGTTGTTGAACGCGACATTGAAGACGGCACGCGCGAAGGCGAATGTCTTTTCTCGCACGTCGTTGGTACACATCTGGGTCGCACGCAGGAAGGTCACGTAGTCCAGAACCCCAGGGCATCGATAGTCGGCGCCGGTAAAGGCGGCGAGACTTTGCATGGGTACGCGCCGACCGTCCTGGCGGTCAAAGCGTTTGCTGGCGAATGCCGCCTGTCCGTCGGGCAGGCTGAAATACCGCGTATCCGGGGTCTGGATACCGCACATGCGCAAACACTCGGCATAGACATTTTCGATGGCGCACACCTCCGCATGTTCTTCTCTGGCCGGGAACTTGACCATCCAGGCTTCGAAACCCGGTGTGACAGCGGTTGTAAAGGCGTCGGTCCGAGGGTCGCGATAGACCAGAGCCTTTGGCCTGGCGCCTTGAGGCGATCCTCCCACCAGCAGCAGCCTCTGGAGGAATTCCCCGCCGTCACCACGGAGCACGTCCTGCACTTCGGCGACAAGCTGGTGGAGTGGAACATGCACATGCGGTTCCCGCCCCTCGGGCATCGCAGGCTCGAACGACATGGCACCCATGGCATTGCTGCCAATGTAAGCCAGTCGCTCCAATGGCCCGATGCGCGCGGTGGCAAGACCACGACGTCTGAACAAACGGCCCATCAACAGCATGCCCCAACCGTCAGGCAACGAGTCATAGACGGGCCCAGGCAGGCCCAACTGGTGGGACGGGAAATCCCGGCGCAACCGGGGCCCCTTCAACGGCAGGGTATGGGACGAGAGTTCAAGGCCTCTTCGCTTTGCCTCATCGCTGTACTCAAACACGATCTGGGGGCGACCGGTGAGAGCAGTCGTGGACACCAGCGTGCCCCATAGCCATCGTTCGCCCCAGCCCTCGTAATAGACGTTCACCTGCTCAAGCATTGCTGGCCTTCCGCTTGACGCGATGGCGGCGGGCACTGTTTTCGTAGCGGCGAACGTCTTCGAGGCTGTCCAGTTTCGGCAGAAACAGGCCCTCCAGTTCCTTGATTCGGCCAAGGACCATCGCCACGCGGACCACATTCTCGAACCCGACATTGCGCCCAGCTTCCAGGTTGGACACGGTATTGATGCCAATGCCGGCGCGGCCCGCTACATCGGCCTGCGTCATCTGCCGCGCCAGCCGCTCCATACGCAGACGCTCACAAAGTCGCTTGACGACCTCATTCGGTGTGCTGAAGCTTAAATCCAACATAACGGGCACCCCTGTCGATTTATGCGCGTTAGCACCCAAAATTGTAGAATTAACCGAAAAACCGATCAAGCGAATTAATTCCCATATTTCGTGTATTATACGAGAAATTCATACATAAGGTACTATTTGCGGGATTTATCCTCTCATCAGCCAATCGAAGGCGGACCTGCCGGTCGCGCGGGTCCAGGAAGAAGGGATGGCATTCATGAACAAGCACATGAAGTGGCTGAAGGAGCGGCACGATGATTGAGCTGGTTCTCGGCGGGGCGCGGTCCGGAAAGAGCCGCTACGCGGAATCCGTGGTGCGTGCGAGGCCGGGCCCATGGGTCTATATCGCGACCGGCCGTGCATGGGATGCGGAAATGCGCGACCGCATCGTCCGGCATCGGCAGGAACGCGGGGATGGCTGGCTGACGGTGGAAGAGCCGCTCGCCCTGGCGCGAGCCCTGCGGCATGCCGGTGACAGGCCGGTGCTGGTGGATTGCCTGACATTATGGCTGACCAACCTGCTGCTTGAAGAGCGGGATATTCCCGCCGCGACAGCAGAGTTGCAGGAGGCGCTGTCAGTCCGAAAAGCGATGACGGTGCTGGTGGGCAACGAGGTCGGGCTGGGCATCGTGCCGGACAATGCGCTGGCGCGCCGGTTTCGCGACGAAGCCGGCTGGCTGCATCAGACGATCGCGGCATATGCGGACAAAGTGGTCCTGACGGTGGCCGGAATTCCGATGGTGGCAAAACCGGCGGCAGGAGAGGCGGGCCCCCATCACCGTTCCTGAAAAAAACGCCCCGGCGGTGTGATTGCGCGTGAACACACGGGCGGGGATCTATGACGGCGAAATATTGAAATCGATCCTGCACGGAACCATATGATCAGGCATGGCACATGCAGGCGCATTTTCCGGGGACATTCTCCCGCCCCTGACCGACGACGCGGTGCGCCGGTTACGGCGGGTCAAGGCGCTGGCATGGGTTCTCGACGCGGCTTTCCGCCTGCCGGGCACGAAGTTCCGGCTGGGGCTGGACGCCCTGATCGGGCTGATCCCGGGCGGTGGCAGCGCCGTCATGGGGCTCGTCTCGCTCTATATCGTCTGGGAGGCATGGCGGATCGGGGTGCCCAGCGGGCTGCTCGTCCGCATGGTCGCCAATGTGGCGGTGGAGACGGCCGTGGATACGGTCCCGCTGGTCGGCGACGTCTTCGACGCCGCCTTCAAGGCGAACCTGCGCAACGTCGCGCTGATCGAACAGCATCTGAACGGCAAATAACGGCGCCCGATCTGAAGGACGTGGCGCCGTTATTCCGGATGAGTCCTATGCGAACATGGCAGATCAGCGGAGCTGATCGACATATTCGACGTGCTTTTCCACCTCGTCGCGCGTCAGCCACAGGTCGCGCAGGGTCTTGTTGCTGAGATAGGAGAGCTGGTCGGTGCGATGCGTCGAGCCCGGCTGGCTGGAATTGCCATAGCTCAGCAACCCCTTTGCCTTCATCGGTGTGGAGAAGCTGACGAGCGAGACCCAGGTTTCGCCATGGAACGGCGTCCGCTCGCCGTCTTTCATCGGCCCCCAGGTGATGGTCCGGAAAACCCCGGTATTACCAAAGCCGCCATTGCCCGGCAGGTTGACATTGCCCAGATGAAAGCGCGAGACCTCGCCGAAAGGCCGATCAATCGCCCCATAAAGCCGCTTCGTCTCCGTGACGGCCCGCGCGAGCAGGTCAACCGCCTGTGTCGGGTTCTTCAGGCCCGACGGGGTGTGAATCGGGTCGTCCAGCGACCAGGGTTTCGCGAAGTTCGTGGAATCGCCAAGCTTCGGCCCCATGAACAGGCGGGCCCATGTTTCGAACAGCAGGGCGCCCTTGCTATCGGCATCATCCGCGCCATCCCAGGCGCGCAGGACCCGGACGGCATCACGGACATCGCGGCGCTTGTCGGTCGCGGCGGCGGCCAGAAGCTCCGGCAGGATGCGCTGCGCCAGAAGCGCGTGCGTATTGAGCTTTTTCGCCACGATCTCGTCGAACGACATCTTGTCGTTCCCCGCCAGCATCGTCGTCGACATCTGGGCGCGGAACGTCATCGGTCCCTTCACGGCGACGTAAGCCGGATAGGCCTCGGGATATAAGGCGCGCGGATAGGTCGCCACCCATGGCGGATCGTTGGCGTTCTGGACGAAACCGGTGGACGGATCAACAAGTTTCGGAAGGTCTTCGTAAGCGACAATGCTTTTGGGGATATTGTCGGATCTGTCGCCGGCAACGTAGCCGTTCCAGTCATGGAAATCCCCGTCCGCGTGCTTCGGAAGGATTCCGTTGTCCAGATACATGATATGGCCGTCATGATCCGCATAGACGATGTTGAACATCGGAATCTGCAGTTTCTTAAGAGCCATCTGGAACTGCTCGAAATCATGCGCCAGCGCCATGTCCCAATATTGCCGGAGCATGCCGGGACGATCGAGGCCGACGACGTAAAGGGCGAACGACGTGCCGTCGGCCCGTTTGAAAACCGGCCCCTGCACGGCATAATTCTGCGCGAAGCGCTTCGTCGCCACCGTCCCGTCCGGCATCTTCACCTTGTAGGACAGGGTTTTCGTCGTAAAGGCATGCTTCCTGCCATTCAGACGATACCCATCGCCATCGGGCGTCAGCGTATAGCGGGTCGCGCCCAGGATCGTATTGACGGTGTTCGTGAAGGCGACATCCTTGGTAAACGCAAAGCGCAGGATCGGCAGCCCCACCTGCGTCGCACCGTAAATGCTGAATCCCGGCCCGCTGACCTGGGCTTCATAATAGGTGTAGAAGGGGGTGGCCCAAGGCAGATGCGGGTTGGCCAGCAGCACCGCATGACCGTCCGTGGTGCGTGAGGGGGCGATGGCCCACGCATTCGATCCGCCCGCCGCGCGCGACGGCGGGTCGGCCAGCATTTTCTCTTCGGCGGCGATATAGACGTAATTCATCAGCCGAAGGGCATGGGCAATGACATCCACGCCATTCACCGGCAGGACGGGTTTGATCTCGTCGGCAATCTCGTTCGGGTGGCCTGCCGCGTAATCGTTGATGCCACGAGCGAACGCATCCATATCTTTGCGGAAATCGGGAGATTGCTGCGCGTACCAGATCTTCGCCCGGTCATAAACGCCATTGGCCAGAAGCCACCGGTCGGAATCCTCCTCCTTCGGCCCCCAATATTCCGCCGCCCGTCCACGCGCCGTTCCATAAAGCCGCAGCAGGATGTTGCCATGGCTATGAGCCTGCGCCCACCCGAAACCGTAGAAGGCCCCGGCCTCGCTCCGAGCATAGACATGCGGCACCCCGAAACTGTCCCACAGGATCTCCCCCTGGCCCGCACCCGTTGCCGCGGCCGATGCCTGGCCGCCCATGGCCAGGGACGAGAACACAGCCCCGAGACAGAGCGCGGATGTCCAGTTCTTACCAAAGAGAGACAAAAGAGTTCTCCTGCACGTTGTCTATATCCACAGTGTTTTTTCGTCGGAGGCCGCCGGGAGCCGGATTATGGTCAGGCTCAGCCAGGGCCCGGTCCAAATTCAAGGCGACACGTTCAGCTCATACTCTCCATGCGGCGGGTGAACGTTCCGAAAAGGTTTGTCACACGTAATGGACCACTCCGCACGAGGCACGTCAAATCAGCCGGTCAGGCATCGCCACTTCCCACGCGCGCGCGATAATGTTCCAGCACCGGCGCGGCCCCCTCGGGCGAGAAGGCCCCGTTCAGGCCCTGTGCGGCCCCTTCGGCGGCAATGGCGGCGCGCGCTGCCATTGCCTCTTCATAGCGGGTGACGTCCGCCCAATCGTGACCCGAGGCCAGCGCTCCGGCCAGATCGACCGCATCGGCGAGCGCGAGATTCACGCCTTCACCCGAAAAGGGGGACATCAGGTGCGCCGCATCGCCCAGCAGCGTCAGTCCCCTCCGGCTCTGCCAGTGGTGCCCGACCGGCAACGCATAAAGCGGCCGGACCGCGATGAACGCGCCCGTTTCGATCACGTCCCGCAAACCGGGCGCCCAGCCAGCAAACGCTTCACGCAGCGCGATACGCACGTCTTCGGCAGGCAAAATCTGCCATCGCCGCGCCGCAGCCTCGCTCATGCGCAGGCCCGCATAGCCACGAATATGGCTGAATCCGTTCCGCTGCGTGATCAGCACGCGGTTGTCGCCGACCGCGAACATTTTCCCGCTGCCGGTCAACTGGTCGATCGCGGGATGACGTGCGGCCTCGAAGCCCAGTTCCACCAGCGTAACGCCCTCATAGACCGGCCTGCCATCCCCCAGCAGCGGCCGCACTCGCGACCAGGCGCCATCGGCACCGACCACGACATCGAACCGCTCGCGCCGGCCGTCGCCGATCACTTCATGCCCCTCGTCGCCCGGCGCGATCGCAACGACCCGACTGTTCCAGCGAACCGTGCCGGGCAAGAGCGCTTCCAGAAGAATCCGACGCAGCGCGGTGCGATCAATCTCGGGCCGGTCATCCGTGGGTTCATCACGATCGAACAGCAAGGTGCCATCGGCGTCGTAAAGCCGGTCGCCCTGGTCCTCGGGACGTGCGGCCGCGGTGAATGCGGCTTCCAGTCCCGCCAGCCGCATCGCGCGTTGCCCTGTCTCGTCATGCAGGTCCAGCGATCCGCCCTGCGGGCGCTCGGCAGCATGCGCGTCACGCTCGAACACCACGGGCGAGAGGCCGCGCAACTGCAACAGTCGCGCAAGCATCAGCCCACCGGGGCCCCCTCCGACAATCGCTATCCGATTCATTGCCATCTCATTGCGTCCCAGTTACATAGGAACCTATATATAAACATAGGAGCCTATGCAATGCGCGATGACGAATGGGACCCCATGCGCCATCCCGGCCATTATTTCAGCCGCATCGCCAGGGGATTAAGCCATATCGGCGATACGCGCCTGCGCGAACTGGGCTTCGCCACGGCGCAACTGCCGGTGCTGATGGCGCTCAAGGACGGCGCACGGCTTTCGCAGGCGGAACTGGCGCGCTGGGCGAAGGTGGAACAGCCGACCATGGCGCAGATGCTCGGCCGGATGGAGCGCGACGGCCTGGTCACGCGCACTTCCGACCCGCGCGACAGGCGCGCGAGCCTGATTTCGCTGACCGACAAGGCGCTCGAGCGTCTACCGGCCGGCCGCGCGGTGTTGCGTCAGGGCAATGCCGACATGACGAGGGGCCTGGCCCCCGAGGAAGTCGACACACTCGTGTCGCTCCTCAAGCGGGTGCTGGCCAATATCGAGGCGCTGGAAAGGTGAGGATGCGCGTGGCCATCGGAGATATTTGCCGTAAAACGAAGCGAGTTTCGCAACGGCCTGCGTGACGTAGTCCGAAAATGCGTGCAGGTGGTGGTCCGATGCGCGACGATAGCGGAAAAGAAAGTATGGGCGCAGCGATGGTAACGCATTGCAGTACGGCGCCAGTCCTTGCGCTTTTACGAATGCTGCCTCCGGAGCGTGGCTGCCGATGGAACGCAGGCGAAACTGCCAGCATCGTCCATATCCCCGTGGCCATCATACCGCGCGACGTTCGGCCAGGCGCAGAGGGGGCGGGTGCGGACGACCCTGCCGTCGCTGACCCTGGCGGCAATGAGCTTTTCGGGGGTGTGGCCCTGCGTCACCCAATCGTCGATGGCGCCGAGCTTGCTGAACGTGTCGCAACCGGCGCCGCCATAGCAATGGCCCATGCCGGGAATGGTGACAAGACGGGCCGAATTGCGGCCGGCGGTGCCAGCATGCTGCATCAGGGCCTGATAATAGGTGGCCAGTTGCTGCGGATTATGGCCGTCATTCCAGCCGATATACATCAGCAATTTGCCGCCATGGCGGAAAAACGGATTGAGGTTGTCGTCGACATGCAGCAACGGGCCGACCTTGCGGGTGGCCTCGGCAATGTCGCTATCCCAGTTCAGGGTCGTCCAGTCCCAATCGGGATTCTGGAAGGCCGCATATTTGAAAAGATCCAGTGCAACGGGGAAGGGTTTTCCATCGGCTGAAAAGCCGTCTTCGCTTCCCATGGCCGGGCCGGGAAAAATGACCTCATGGGTCCGGGGATTGACGGGGCCTCGATAGATCTGTTCGGCAGCCTGCACTTCCGGGGCGGTCAGGCAGTCCGCGCCGGCCTGTCCCGTGCAGAGAAGCTGCCGGGGCTGGAACGTGCAGGCATCGGGTTCGTCGAGAAAACCCTGCTTCCTGCCGACGGGCGAGGCACAGGCCTTCATGACGGCGCTATTGAGCAGGCGGAACTTGTCACGGGCCACCCGCAGCGCGGGATTATGGTAACTCATCCACCCCGCCCAAAGCTGCTCGGCGTTGAAATCGACGATCGGGTTGGGCGGCGCGCCGGCAACGATCCCGTCATAATCGTCCGGATAGCGTTTCGCCTCGATCAGCCCTTCCAGCCCACCGAGCGAACAGCCGATCCAGTAGGCATGTGACGCCGCCCTGCCATAGAAGGCGCGGATCAGGGCTTTCGCCGTCGTCGTCATCAGATGATCGGCGCGATAGGCGTAGTCGATCAGTTTTTCGGGCTGGCCGAGGGCAAAGCGGCCGCCCTGGCCCTCCGGCGTGGAATCGTCATGGCCGGTATCGGTGCTGGCCACGGCATAGCCGGCGCCGATACCGGTGGCCATGCCGTCATACATCAGCGAACCCGCCCAGCCGAAATTGCCGACGCCCAGCAGTTTGCCGTTCCATCCTTCCTGCGGCAGCCAGATTTCGGTGCGGATCTGCGAAGCCGATGTCGGGTGCAGCGTCATGGCGACCCGGCAGAAGGCGGGGTTGGCAGGCTGCGTGGCAAGGCCGGCGAGATTCATGCCCGGCGCGGTCATGATGCGGGAAAGATGGCTCTGCGGGGAATGCCAGGCACCGGCCGCAATGGTTTCGACCAGGGTGAAATGGCCATCGGGAAAGGCCTGGTGCGCGAGAGCGGTACAGTCCACGGCCCGGGCGGGCAGGGGGGCCAGCAGCAGGGCAATGGCGGAGAAGGCGACCGTGCCAGCGATGACGCGCCGACCGGCGGCATACGGAGGAAGGCGCTGGCGAGGCATGACGGGCTCCCGTTGGCGATAGGGTCAGGATGCCATGCTCCAGCATGACGTTCGGCATATTCTGAGCGCGGAAAAGAGGGAAACGTAAAGCCCTTGATCGAATGGCGCCGGCGCGGCACCGTCCGGATGCCGCATGGTGGACTCGGGATGGCCCCGGCGTGCCGAAGAGGAAGCAGAACACTGATGCGTAAGCGTTTTTTGGTTGCCGGCGGGTTGTTTCTGCTGGCTGCGCCCCTTGTCGGACAGAGTGCTCCGGCACAGGCCGCTCCGGCTGCGAGATCGTCGGAAGACCCCATGTCGGCCAGCAAGACACGAAAAATTGTCGAAGCCGCAACGGCTTTTCTCGAAATGTTCGACACGCGGGGCCGCGCGGCGGTACAGTTTCCTTTTGTAACAGAAAAGCATGGCACGCTGGCCCGCTTTCGCCGCGCCACGCCCGACGGTCCCTCCATGCCGGTAACGGACGCGCAGGCGGCGGCGCCGGCAATGCGCGGGCCGGGCATGGGGTCGCCAGGCGGCTTTATCGGCGAGCAGTATGGATCGTCGGTATGGTCGAATTTCCCCGTCAGCGACGTACCACGTCCGGGCGTGCAGATGGGCCACCTCTCGGCGGCGCAGCGCACGGCGGCGATGCATCTTCTGGAAACGCTTCTGAGCGCGAAAGGCTACCAGAAAGTGCTCGACATCATGGGGTCGGACCAGGCGCTGGCGGATAGCGGAACGCCGTTCGCCTCCGGCAGGGCGGTCTATACGATCGCGCTCTTCGGCGACCCATCGGCGGAGGCACCATGGATGGTGCAGTTCGGCGGCCATCATCTCGGCCTCAATGTGGTGATTGACGGCGCGCATGGAACGATGACGCCGACCCTGACCGGCGCGCAGCCGGCGGTCTATCAGGCCGACGGCAAGACGGTCCGGGTGCTGGCGGGAGAGAACGACAAGGCGTTCGCCCTGCTGGACGCACTGGATGCCAAGCAGCGCCGGCAGGCCATCCTGCCCTACGCGGTCGAGGACCTGGTCTCCGGACCAGGGCATGACGGCGAGACGATCGTCCCCGAAGGGATCAAGGGCACGTCGCTGACAACGGCCCAGAAAAACCTGCTGATGGATGTGATCGGCGAATGGGCGGGCATCATCAACGATGCCTACGCGGCCCCGCGCCTGAAGGAGATCCATGACGATCTGGACGAGACATGGTTTGCCTGGAGCGGCCCGGTAACGCATGCGCCGGACCGCAACGGCTCGTCCTATTACCGGATCCAGGGCCCACACCTGCTGATCGAATTCTCGCCGCAGGGCGTGGGCGGTGATGCGACGATGCATGTTCATACGGTCTATCGCGACCCGACGAACAGCTATGGCAGCCGGTTCACGCACCCGTGAGAGGCGGATGCCGGGCGGCGCCGGTGGTTATGTTGGCGGCCATGCTGATGGCCGCCGGCGCCCCGGCGCAGGCGCATAGGCTGGATGAATATCTCCAGGCGACGACGATCGCACTCGCGCGGCAGGGGATCACGCTGCGGTTGCGGCTGACCCCCGGCATGGACGTGGCACAGCGGGTGATCGGCCAGATCGACCGCAACGGCGACGGCATCCTCTCGCCCGGGGAGCAGCAGGGCTACGCCCAGCGGATCGCGGGGGCCCTCTCGCTGTCGCTGAACGGGCAATCGCTTGCCCTGCATCCCCGGGCGGGCGCGTTTCCAGGCCTCGACGCATTGAAGGGGGGCGCCGGGGTGATCGACATCGTGTTCGACGTCAAGACCGCTCTGGGCAACGGGCCCTATCGTCTGGCCTACCGGAACGGGGCGTCCAGCCTCGAGACGGTCTGGCTGGTGAACTGCCTGCTGCCACAGGATGCCTCGATCCACATCCTTCAGCAGAAGCGTTCAAAGGACCAGTCCGTCTATCAGCTGGATTTCCGGGTCGACGACCGGAAATCCATCGGAGACGCCGCGCGATAGCCCGCTTCCATCGGGCGGCTCCCACCGGGGCTGGCCGGAAACGATGGAGGGCGGCGATCCGGTTGCGTACGGTGAGGCTGGGCTGCGTGCAGGGCAGTTGCGAACGCCGGCGATTGGGCGTTTGCTCTCCACACGGGGGGCAGCCACCGGGGCGGCTCCCATGTGACACAGGAGGCCTCCATGTCCGACCTTGTGGTTCTCGGTTTCGATACGCTCGACGGCGCGACGCTTGCCCGCGAGGAGATATGGAAACTCGAAAACGAATATCTCGTTGACGTCGATGACGCGGTGGTCGTCCGTCGGACGGATGATGGAAAGATTCATCTCGACCAGTCCGTGCATACGGTGGCCCTCGGGGCGGTGGACGGTGTGTGGAGCGGTATGCTGCTTGGAACGCTGATCGGGCTGGTGTTTCTCAATCCCCTGGCCGGCTTCGCCGTCGGCGCGGTGGCTGGAGGAACGGCCGGCACCGTCGGCGGGGCCATGACCGATTTCGGCATCAATGACGATTTCATGAAAAAGGTGGGCGCGACCCTGAAGCCGGGCACCTCGGCGCTCTTCGTTCTGGTGCGCAAGGTGGAGCCGGAAAAAGTCGTGGCCCATCTCCGGGCACTGAGCGGCCACCCCCATATCGTGCAGACCTCGCTTTCGCCCGAGGCCGAGCAGAAGCTCCGCACGGCCTTGGCAGCGGATAGCGGCGGCGCGGCCTGATTCGGGCACGCATAACAGGAGAGACAGTGTGGCAGACATTTACGACAAGGTTCAACGGCTCCGCTCCGACCTCGAGACAATCGGCGCCGATCTTCGGGAAACAGACACGGCCCTGCGGACCGAATTCAAGTCGTGGGGCACGAAGAACGGCGCCAAGGCACTGCGCAAGACCGCCAAGCGTCTCCAGGACCTCAGCGACACCGCCGTGACCCAGGCCAACGACCTGAACAAGAAGATCCTGGAAAAGGTCGGTGATTCGCAGGAGCGCGCGCAGCAGGTCTCCGTACTGCTCGGCGAGACCGCCGCCCGGCTCGAAAAGAGCAGTGCCGTCGCCAAATCCGGCGGCCTCGCCCGCAAACTGGCATATGTGGCCCTCGGGTTGACTGTCGTGGCGGGCATCGTGGCGCTGGCAAAGCGGATGTGCGGCAAACCAGATCCGTACAAGCCAGGGCACTAAAACCCCCGCGCGGCCCCTCCCGGCTGGTTGTCCATGGGGCCGCAACGCACGCGCGGCCTGAAGCGTTGCTCTGGTGCCCATTCGGGAAGAGGATGTCGCCATGGCCCCACGGGCAAGCTGGGAGGGCGCTCTCGCGATCGGGAAGCTGACATGCCCGGTCGCGCTCTTCGCGGCGGTCTCGACCTCCGAACGGATTGCCCTGCACCTGATCAACCGTGCGACCGGCAACCGCGTGCACCGGCATTATGTCGACAGCGAGACCGGCGAAGACGTGCCGCGTGACGATCAGGTCAAAGGCTACGAGACCAAAAACGGCGAGATCGTGCTGCTCGATCCGGAAGAGATCGCAGCCGCCGTGCCGGACAGCGACAAGAGGCTGACGGTCTCCGCCTTCATCCGCTGCGGCGAGATCGACGATGTCTATCTGGACCGCCCCTATTATCTGGGCCCCGCGGCACCGGAGGCGGAAGAAGCCTTCACGCTGATCCGCGAGAGCCTGGCGCAACAGAAGGTCGCGGCACTGGCCCGCACGGTATTGTTCCGGCGTGTGCGCACACTGCTTATCCGGGCCCATGACGGCATCCTGATCGCGACGACCCTGAATTTCGATGACGAGGTGCGCGCGTCGCAGGATGCGTTCCGCGAGATTCCCGACCACCCGCTCCCGCAGGAAATGCTTGATCTGGCGGCCCACATCATCGAGACCAAGAAAGGCCATTTCGACCCCTCTTCGTTCGAGGATCGCTACGAGGCCGCCCTGGCCGCCCTGGTCGAGGCCAAACTGAAGGGCAGGAAGCCCACGCCGCCGCCCAGCCCGGCCGAAGCCAAGATCGTCAGCCTGATGGACGCCCTGCGCCAGAGCGCCGGCGCGACCAAAACCGGCACACCCGCGCCAGCCCGCCGCAAAAAGCCCGGATCACGCTCCCGGCCCCCGCATGGCCGCCGCAAGGCAGGTTGAGCGATGGCACTCGACACCTACCGCCAGAAGCGCGACTTCAGGCAAACCCATGAGCCGGCGGGTGAAGAAGCCCAGACCGCAGGGCATAGCTTCGTCGTCCAGAAGCACGATGCGCGACGGCTGCATTACGATTTCCGGCTGGAACTGGATGGCGTCCTGAAAAGCTGGGCGGTGACCAAGGGGCCCAGCCTCGTCGCGGGCGAAAAGCGCCTGGCTGTGCATGTCGAGGATCACCCGCTGGATTATGGCGATTTCGAAGGCACGATCCCCCAGGGGCAATATGGTGGCGGCACGGTTTCCGTGTGGGATCGTGGAACCTGGACGCCGCTCGGCGATGCGGAAAAAGGGCTGGCCAAGGGGCATCTCGATTTCGAACTGCACGGCGAAAAGCTCACCGGCCGCTGGCACCTCGTCCGCATGAAAGGCCGGCCGCGCGACAAACACGACAACTGGCTGCTGATCAAGGGCGACGACGACGCGGCCCGCAGCGCCACCGACCCGGATATTCTCGAAGAACAGCCGGATTCCGTCAAAACGGGCCGGACGATCGCCGAAATCGCCAATGGCACGCCTGCGGCTGCCGCCAAGCCACCCCGCCGCGCGGACAAATCGCGAAAAGCGCCCGAACCCGCACCGCAAGCGCGCCAGAAAACGCCGTCCGCCACGCAGGATGCCCGGCGGATAAAGGGGGCGAAACCCGCCGATCTGCCCGTATTCGTCGCCCCGGCCCTGGCCACCCTGGTCGCCAGACCGCCTTCGGGACAGCGCTGGATTCACGAAATCAAGTTCGACGGCTACCGACTCGAAGCCCGGATCGCGCACGGCGCGGTGAAGCTGCTGACGCGAAGCGGCCTGGACTGGACCACGAAATTCGGCAATGCCGTCCGCGACGCGCTGGCGGCCCTGCCGATCGAAACCGCCCTGATCGACGGCGAACTGGTCGTCGAAGTCGGAACCGGCGCCAGCGATTTTTCAGCCTTGCAGGCCGATCTCAGCGAAGGCCGCACAGACCGTTTCGTCTTCTACGCCTTCGACCTGCTCTATCTGGATGGCGAGGATCTTCGCGCCGCGACATTGCGCGACCGCAAGGCAGCCCTTCGCCAGATCCTGCCGCAAACCCCCCGCATCCTGCGCTTCAGCGAGGATTTTGCCGAAGACGGCGCGCTGGTACTGCGCCATGCCTGCCGCCTCAGCCTGGAAGGGGTCGTCTCCAAACAGGCGGATTCCCCCTATCGCTCCGGCCGGGGCAGGATCTGGGTCAAATCGAAATGCTCGGCGCGGCAGGAATTCGTCATCGGCGGCTACGTGCCCTCGACCACGGGCCGCAGGAGCATAGGGTCGCTGGTGCTCGGCGTGCATGACGCGGAGGGTCTGCGCTATGTCGGGCGCGTCGGCACCGGCTTTTCCGCCCCTGTCGCAGAGGAACTGTTTCGCACGCTGGACGCCACCAGGACGCAGGAAAACCCCTTTACGGACCGGCTGTCCGCACCCGAGGCACGCGGCGTGCGCTATGTTCGCCCCGAGCGCGTGGCAGAGGTGGAGTTTCGCGCCTGGACGGCGGATGGCAGGCTGCGACACGCCTCTTTCCGAGGCATCCGCGACGACAAGCCCGCATCGGAGATCGTACGTGAAATGCCCGTTCCCGAGACAGCACCCACCAAGACCGAACAGAAGCGCACCGTCGCCCTGACCCATCCCGACCGGCTTTACTGGCCGGATGCCGGTGTCACCAAGGAAGGCCTGGCCGACTACTACGCCGCCATATGGCCGCGCATCGCACCGTTCATCGTCGATCGTCCGCTGGCGCTGCTGCGCTGCCCGGAAGGCATCGACGGGCCGCGCTTCTTCCAGAAGAACGCCTGGAAAGGCATGAACGCCCACATCCGGACACTGGACGATCCGGCCACCGATACGGAGGAACATCTGATCGCTCTGCACGATCTCGACGGCCTCATGGGGCTGGTGCAGTCGGCGGTGCTGGAAATTCACCCCTGGGGCGCCTCCTGCCGCGACTGGGAACGGCCGGACCAACTGGTCATGGATCTCGACCCCGGCGAGGGCGTGGCGTGGGAACGGGTCATCGACGCGGCGCGGGACGTGCGCGAGCGCCTGGCGGCATCCGGCCTCACCCCCTTCGTCAAGACTTCCGGCGGCAAGGGGCTGCACGTCGTGGCGCCCCTGAAACCCGAGGCGGACTGGGAAACGGTGAAGGCATTCTCCCGAACTCTGGCACAGACAATGGCCGCCGACCGCCCGGACCGCTACATCGCGACGATCACCAAGGCGAAGCGCCACGGGAAAATCCTGCTCGACTACCTGCGCAACCAGCGGGGCGCGACCTCCGTTGCGCCATACTCGACCCGCGCCCGCGCCGGCGCGCCGGTCTCGATGCCCCTGTCCTGGGATGAACTGGGGGAGATCACCGGATCGGCGCAGTTCACGATCAACAACGCCCTCGCGCGGCTCACCGCGCTCCGCACCGACCCATGGGAGGCGTTTCACACGGCCCGCCGTCCGATCCAGCCCTGACAGCTACGCTTTACCGCCCTTCGCGGACGATTTCAGGCTCGCCCTGAGCGCATCCATGATGTCCACCACATGGCCTTCGGCAGCCGGTTCGGCGGGCTTGGTTGCCTTCTTCGGCCGCGATCGCCTTTTGGCGTCGATAATCCCTTGCAGCCGCGCCTCCACAGGGTCCTGCACCATATCCGGGCTCCAGGGCCGGATGCGCTCGCCGATCACTTTCTCCAGTTGGGCAAGGGCCTCCCGTGCCGGCTCAGGGCTCTTTTCCGCCGGCAGATAATCCCCCGGCCGGCGAACCTCCTCACCATAGCGCAGTGTCCAGACCACGATCCCCTTGCCGCGCGGCTCCAGCAGCACGGCATGCTCCCGCCGATACAGCACCAGCCGCGCAATGCCGACCGTGCCCGTATGGCGCATGGCCTCGCGGATAACGGCGAACGCTTCCTCTCCCACGGCGTCGTCCGGCATCAGATAGTGGGCCGTATCGTACCAGATCCACCCGATCTCGTCGGCATCGACGAAGCGTTCGATATCAATGGTATGCGTGCTCTCAAGGGCGACGGCATCCAGTTCGTCATCCTCCAGCAGCACATACCGGTCGTTGCCCCGGGGGTAGCCTTTCACCAGATCGTCGTCATCCACCGGCCGGCCGGTCGTGGCATCGGCATATTGCACGACGACCCGATGCCCGGTCTTCCGGTTCATCATGTGGAAGCGGATGCGGTCCGCCTGCGTGGTGGCCGGCGTCATCGACACGGCGCAGGTCACGAGGGAGAGCTTGAGATACCCCGTCCAGAACGGTCTCGGCGCCATCGCGTAATCCTACTTTCCTGAAGCATCCGCATCACCCGGCATGCGTTTCCAACAACACACAGACACGGCGGGTTTCGAGAAAAAAGGAGCCGTCTCATGACTGACAGGAAGAAGCCCGAACGCTGGTCGGGAGACGTCACCCATCACAGCGACGCGCTCGATCTGGAACCCGATATCTTCAAGTCCGACGACCCGCATCGCATAGCGGAGTCCCTGAAGCAGTCGGCCGAAGCCAGCACGCGCCGAAAGGCCACGCCGTTTCGTTCGGCCATGTCGATGCTGGTCTTCTACATCAACCGGGCAGGGCGCGCGCTGCCGCCGGAAAGGCGCACCATTCTCAACCGGGCAAAAGGGGAACTCCGCCGGGTCTTCGGGCGCCCGGACTGAACCAGCGCGCAAAGCCCGCTATTTCCCGGCATTCTTCTTCCGGGTCTCCGCCGCCTTCTTCGCCGATGCCGAGCGCTCTTCCGGCGAGCGATCCGCCGAGGCCGCACCACCCAGCCTGCCGCCCTTGCGGGAAGGTTCGTGGGTCACCTCATGCCCCCTGCCGGAGCCGCTTTTCTTGCCGCCACCGGTCTCCTTGTTGACGGTGGCCCACGCCCGGCGTTCGGCTTCCTCCTCGCCGAGGCCACGCTGCTCATAGCTCTGCTCGATATGCTCGGCCTGTCTCTTCTGCTTGTCCGTATAGGCGGACTTGTCACCACGCGGCATGGTCGATGCTCCCGGTCCCAAGAGTGGACGCGGCCCTCTACGGCGCACGCGCCCTATCCGACGACAAGGCCGGACAGCGGAAAAAGTTTTCCGGGCCGTAAACCAGGGAATGCACGCTGACAGGGCAGGGGCCGGAATATCCGGGAAATGCCGAACCATTCTACAATAATCAATAAAAAACGAAGCACCAGAAAGCGGAAGATAGCCATTGATATCGGCCGATAAAGAAAAAATTATATCTGCCGTCTTTCCTTTTGACGTTCAAGCTGGCGACCGGGGCTTTGTCCTTTGCATCAATGTGATGAATAAATCGAAAATATATATATTATATAATGGAAGATATTACCGAAAACAATTTTATCCAGATATAATGTCGGAACCTCTCCTCCTGCCGTGCGTAGCAGCAGGACGATGTCGGGCGTGGCGGTCGATCTCCCGGAACGGCGGTCCCGGCGCCCTGTCTGCAATGGCGGCGAGGAGAGAAATCATGACCATCAAGGGAAAGAAGGCGGGAGCCGTGCCGAAGAAGGCCCCTGATGCGCCGGCCGGGGCCAGCGACGTGGTACAGGGCGCAGGTGGCGAGACGCACCAGGTCGCCGGTGGCGACGTGGCAACGCTGACGACCGCGCAGGGCGCGCCGGTCGCCGACGACCAGAATACGCTGCGTTACGGCCCCCGTGGCCCCGCGCTGATGGAAGATTTCCATTTCCGCGAAAAGATCTTCCATTTCGACCACGAACGCATCCCCGAGCGCGTGGTCCATGCCCGTGGCTATGGCGCGCATGGCTATTTCGAACTCACCGACAGCCTGGCGGACGTGACGCGCGCGGATATCTTCCAGCGCGTCGGCGAACGCACGCCGGCCTTCGTGCGGTTTTCGACCGTCGCGGGCGCCAAGGGCTCGTTCGACCTGGCGCGCGACGTGCGCGGCTTCGCGGTCAAGCTCTACACGCAGGAGGGCAACTGGGACCTGGTCGGCAACAATATCCCGGTCTTCTTCATCCAGGACGCGATCAAGTTCCCCGACATGGTCCACGCGGTGAAACCGGCACCGGACCGCGACTTCCCCCAGGCCCAGTCGGCCCACGACAATTTCTGGGACTTCATATCGCTGACGCCGGAAAGCCTGCACATGATCATGTGGGTCATGTCGGACCGCGCCATTCCGCGCTCCTTCCGCTTCATGGAAGGGTTCGGCGTGCATACCTTCCGCCTGCTCGATGCCCAGGGTCGCTCGACCTTCGTGAAATTCCACTGGAAACCCAAGCTGCGCCTGCAATCGGTGGTCTGGAACGAGGCCGTCAAGATCAACGGCGCCGACCCCGATTTCCACCGCCGCGATCTGTGGAACGCCATCACCAGCGGCGATTTTCCGGAATGGGAACTGGGCGTCCAGCTTTTCGACGAGGCCTTCGCCGAGAATTTCGCCTTCGACGTGCTCGATCCCACCAAGCTGATCCCGGAAGAGGAACTGCCGGTGCGGATCGTCGGCCGGCTGGTGCTCGATCGCGTGGTCGATAATTTCTTCGCCGAGACCGAGCAGGTGGCCTTCTGCACCCAGAACGTGCCGCCGGGGATCGATTTCTCGAACGATCCGCTGCTCCAGGGGCGCAATTTCTCCTATCTCGACACGCAGGTGAAGCGGCTGGGCAGCCCCAATTTCACCCATATCCCCATCAACGCCCCCAAATGCCCGATGGCCCATTTCCAGCAGGATGGGCACATGGCGATGCGCAACCCGATCGGCCGCGCCAATTACGAACCCAATAGCTGGGGCGAAGCGGGCGGCCCGCGCGAAGACCCGGCGCGCGGTTTCCGCAGCTTCGCGGCGGCGGAAGCCGGCCCCAGCAAGGTTCGGCTCCGGCCCGAGAGCTTCGCCGACCATTACAGCCAGGCGCGGCAATTCGTGATCAGCCAGACCCCGATCGAACGGAAACATATCGGCGACGCCATCACCTTCGAACTCAGCAAGGTCGAGCGCCCGGACATCCGCGCCCGCGTCGTCTCCCACCTGCGCCATATCGACGAGGACCTGGCGGCAACCGTCACCAGCGGGCTGGGATTGCCGCTGCCCGAACCGGCAAAGGCGGCCCGGCCCGTCATCGCCGACCTGCCGCCGTCCGACGCGCTGAGCATCGTCCGGAACGGCCCCCACAGCTTCGCCGGCCGCAAGTTCGGCATCCTCCTGACCGATGGTGCGGATGCCGGCCTGTTCGATGCGCTGGTCACGGCGGCTGAAAAGGAAAAGGCGATCTATGAAATCGTCGCGCCCAGGATCGGCGGCGTCACCCTCTCCGATGGCAGGGCCCTGCCGGCACAGCAGAAGATCGACGGCGGCCCCTCCGTGCTGTTCGACGCGGTGGCGGTGATCGCCTCGGCCGATGGGGCGACACTGCTCGCCGGCGACGCAGCGGCCAAGGACTTCGTGACCGACGCCTTCGCCCACTGCAAATTCATCGGCTACGCCGAGGAAGCGATCACGCTGTTCGCGAAAGCCGGCCTGGTCGACGATCTCGACGATGGTTGCATGGTTCTGAAGACGGATGCCGACGTCGATGGCTTCGTAACGGCATGCCATGCCCTTCGCTTCTGGGACCGCGAAGCGAAGGTCGATCTCGACGCCGGAGCGTAACGGTCATGCCCGGTGGGGCGCTCGCCGTCATGCGGCCGGTCTATGCCATCGCCATACCGGCCCGCGACGAGGCAGGGCGCATCCTCCCCTGCCTCGAAGCGTGCCGCGCAGCGATGGCGCGCTGGCCCCAGCCCGGGGTCATCGCGCTGCTGGTCAATAACAGCGGCGACGATACCGCCGCCCGTGCCCTCTCGTGGGCGCGGAGAACCGGCGCGCCGCTCCGGCTGGCGGAATGGCGCTTTCCCGACACAACGGCCCACGCCGGCACCGCGCGCCGCGCCGCCTTCGATTTCGCCCGCGCCCCGCTTGGATCGGGCGGATATCTGCTGACGACGGACGCGGATTCCCGGCCCGACCCGGACTGGGTCCACGCCAGCCTGGCCCCTCTGGCCGCCGGCCGGGCGGCGATGGTGTGCGGCACCATAGAGCTCGATCCGTCGGAATTCGCGCAACTGCCCTCCTGGGCAACCGCCAACGGCGCGGTGGAAGACCTCTACGGCCGCACAGCGCGCGAACTCACCAGCCTGCTCGATCCCGATCCCCTCAATCCCTGGCCTTTTCACGGCACGATATCGGGCGCCAACCTAGCCATGTCGGTGGCCGCCTATGACCGCATCGGCGGCGCGCCGATCGTCCCCCATGGGGAAGATCGCGCATTGGTCCGCCGCTTTCTCGACCACGATCTGCCTGTGCTCTACAGCGATGCCCCGCATGTCGTGACCTCCTGCCGGCTGGAGGGGCGGGCACCGGGCGGCATGGCGGCCACCATCGCCTCCCGCCTCGCCGGCGGCCAACATTGGTGCGACGAGTCCCTGGAGCCCGCGCGGCAGACCTGGTTCCGCGCGCATATACGCGCGCGGCTGCGCAGGACGTTTCGCGACGGCCGGCAACGCGATGCGGCCCTGACCGAGGCGGGATTATCCGCCGAGCAGCGCCGGACCGCACCCGCCTTCACCGGTTTCGGCGCGTTATGGGCATTCGTCGAAACCACCAGCCCCCGCCTCGCACGCCACCGGATGTCGTGGGACGAAATGGTAGCCGAACTCCCCCTTCTCGAAGCGCTTCGCGACGAAGAGGCAGCGGCCGCGACAGGCACGCGCATCCGGCAATCCGGAGAGATCGCATGACCTGCCGTCCCGCCCTCTCGCTCTCCCGGCAATGTCCTGATGCAGCCGGACATGACGCGCTGATGCAGTGGCTGGCAAACCGGGCCGACAGGGCCGAGACGGACCCTGCGGGCCTCGCGCCCGAGATCGACGCCATCCGGCAGGCCGGCCTGCTGGCAGCCTGCCTGCCCGAGACCGAAGGCGGGGAGGGGCTGGGGCTCGGCGCGGAGACCGCGCACGATACATGCACATTGTTGCGGCAACTGGGCCGCGCGAATCTCTCGGTTGCCCGTCTGTTCGAGGGGCATATGAATGCGGTGAAGCTGCTGCATCTGTATGGTGGTCCGGATGTGTGGGAGCACGTTGCGCAGGCGGTCGGGAACGGGGCCCTGCTTGGCGTCTGGGGCGCCGACGGCCCCCATCCGCTTCGCGGCTTCGGTGCCGGCGGCCGCCTGCGGCTTGAGGGCGAGAAAATCTTTGCCTCCGGCCTGGGGCTGGTCCATTTCGCCGTCGTGACCCTGCGTGACGGGAACGACGATGACGGACCATCCCGGCTCGCCCTGGTGGATGTGTCCGATGGTGCGCGCCAGGACCTCTCCGCCTGGAAAGCGTCGGGGATGCGCGCCACGGCCTCGGGCCGCTTCGATTTCACCGGACAGGAGATCGACCCCGGCCACCTCGTCGGCCAGCCGGGAGATTATATGCGCGAGCCGCATTTCGAGGGCGGCATCTGGCGCTATTGCGCGGCCCATCTCGGCGGCGCGGAAGCACTGGTCGATCTCTGGCGCGCGGCCCTGACCAGCCGCGGCCGGCTGGACAACCCGATGCAGCTTGCCCGCTATGCGCGGGCGGTTGCCCTCTGCCATGCCATGGCAAGCCTGCTGCGGGATACGGCCCAGACCGTCGAGGCAGCGGCGGCGAAGCCGCAGGACATGATCGACGAAGCGGTCGCCGGAGCCCTGCTGGCGCGCCAGTTCGTGGAGGAAAGCTGCGTCCAGATCCTCCAGCTTGCGGAAAAATCCCTGGGCACCGCCGCCTATGTCACCGGCACCCCGATCGACCGCACCCGGCGGGACCTGTCGATGTTTCTGCGCCAGGCCGCGCCCGACGCCAAACTGCTCAAGGCGGCCCGTCTGCTGACCGGCGCGCAGGGTGCGCCATGGTAACGCCCTTTGCCGAGGGCGCGATCGTCCGGGCCGGACGACACGCCCCCACCATCGAGATCACGGCGCTGACCGGCCCCGGCAATTTGCTGGTGCTGGCGCCGCACCCCGATGACGAATCGCTGGGCTGCGGCGCCGCCATCGCGGCGGCCAGCCGCGTCGGCAGGGAGGTGCTCGTCGTCGCCCTCACCGATGGCCGGCTGTCGCACCCCCATTCGCGGCTCTTCCCGCCCGACAGGCTGATCGCCCTCCGGCAGGCGGAACTGGCCGAAGCAGTAAGCATCCTGACGCAGGGCACCGGCGAGACATTCATGCTCGGCTTCCCCGACCAGGGCGCCCCCGAAAGCCCGGCCGACCGCGCGGCGGTACGAAACCGGCTGCTGCACCTGATCGACACCCACAATGTAAGCGCCCTCTGGACGACGTGGGAGAAAGACCCGCACCCCGACCACCGCAGCGCCGCCGCGATCGCCCGCGCGGTCGCCCAGGCGCGGCCCGATCTGACATTATGGCGCTATCCGGTCTGGGGCCGTTTCGTCGAGGACGCCCCGCAGGCGGACGATATTCTCCACCGTTTCGACAGCACCCCATTCCAACCCGAAAAGCGCGCGGCCATCGACGCGCACCGCTCCCAGATGACGGCGCTCATTGCCGACGATCCCGATGGGTTCGTCATGGACCCACGGGCCCGCCGCCATTTTCTCGAAAATCCAGAATTGTTCGTTGGAGATGCCGGTCATGTCTGAACGGGCCGCCCGGTTCGACCGGCTCTATGCCGGCGATATCGACCCGTGGAAATTCCGAAGCTCGGCCTATGAGAAAGGCAAATACCGGGCCACCATGGAGGCCCTGCCAAGACCCCGCTACGCCCTCGCGATCGAGGCCGGCTGCTCGATCGGCGAGCTGACGCGGCTGCTCTCCCGGCGCTGCGATCATGTCATCGGCCTCGACGTCTCGTCAGTCGCGCTGGACGCATCGGCGCGCCGTAATGCGGACCGGCCGAACATCACGTTCCGCTGCGGCGAACTGCCGGGAGCCTGGCCCGCCGGGAGCCCGGTCGACCTGATCGTGCTGTCGGAAGTCCTGTATTTCCTCTCGCCGGACGAAATCGAAGACCTCGCGGACCGGATCGCGGCAAACTGGTGCCCCGACGGCCATTGCGTGCTCGTCAATTATCTCGGCCCCACGGCGGAAGCCCTGCAAGGGGCCGAGGCGGCGGATCTCTTCATCTCGGCCATGACGGCGCTGCCCGGCATCCGCTCCACCGTCAGGATGACGAAAGACCGATACCGCCTCGATCTTCTGACGCGCGACATATCGTCGCCAGCATACGCCGCCGGATCAGGCCGCTGACCGGACGAATCAGATACCAGTATGGCGCAAAGCGGCGCTTCGCCCGGGCGGTGACGCAGAAAACACGTGTCTCGGTCACCAGCCTGCGCTTATGGTCCGGGCCGGACTGGAGGGTAAAGCCGAGCGCGAGCTTGCAGACGTCATCATGGCGATCGGCCCGGAAGCTCTCGGGCGAGGGAATCGCGCAAAGCCCATAGTCCGCCTGCCAGAATGCACCGATCAGGCCGTAGACGATCGCCATGTCGTCTCTCCGTTCGAGCAATGTGAAATCGCTGCGATCCAGGGGGCGACCCTGTTTCAGGCCCGATAGCCGGCCCGGCGCTTCTCGCAGTCGGATCGCCATGCGCGTCAACCGGTCATCCTGCGTGCGATAGGCGACGACCGCATCCATGATGCGCCGATCCGACGCGGCGATGTCGATATGATGCCGTTCGCTGAAATCGAAGCGCGGAGAGAACCGATCCAGTGCGTTCATCGTTTCGGCAGACAATATCCATCGCCGCTATTCAACAGCTTTCCTTCAACGCTCTTTCCATACGCTGACGGCGCCGATGCCTGTCTTCAGCAGGTCCGCCGCCCGTTCGGGCGTATCGGCTTCGACATAGACGCGCAGTTCCGGTGCGTTGCCCGAGGGACGCAGGTGGATGATCTCGTTATTGGCGAATGTCATGCGCAGCCCGTCCGTCTGGTCGACATGCGCCAGATCGCCCGGCGCCCCGATGAAGCCCAGCCCCATCGCGCCTTCCGCCGGGTTCCGGCTGAGTTTTTCGATTTCCGCCAGGCTTTGCGCGGTCGGCATGTTCACCAGCCGGTCGCTGAGCGTGAAGCGCGGCGGCAGCGTGGCGACGAGGGCGGCCAGGCTGGTGTTCGCCCGGCGAGCGGCGACCAGGGCGCACAGCATCGGCAGCACGGAATCGCGCGTGGGCAGGGCGTCCAGCGTCCGGCCATCCCGTGCAATGTCGGTGGCCAGCAGGAAGCCGCCATTAGCCTCATAGCCCACCGAGGGCGTAACGCCGGCCTCGGCCGCGTCGGTCATGGCCGCCACGACGAAGGGCGAGCCGATGCGGGTGCGCCGGACATCGCGTGCGAAGCCGCTTTTCTCCAGCGCCGTATTGCTGCTGACCGGCGTGGTCACGGCGGCGGCACCGAGGAAGCGCGCGGCCAGAATGCCCAGCACGTCGCCCCGCAGCCAGTTGCCCTGGGCATCGGCCAGCAGCGGCCGGTCGGAATCCCCATCGGTGGTCAGGATGGCATCCAGCTTGCCGTCCGCCGCCCATTCGCGGGCCAGCACGGCATCCTCGGGGCGCACGGCCTCGGTATCGACGGGGATGAAGCTCGTCGAGCGGCCCAGCGGCACGGCCGTCCCACCCAGCGCCTCGACGATCAGCATCAGCACATCGCGCCCGACGGCGGAATGCTGATAGACCCCCAGCCGCAGCCCGGCCAGCGCGTCAGGACCGAAGAACGCGCGATAGCGCGCGACATAGCCCGGCACGACATCCGTCAGCTCGGGCAGTTCGACGGAGGCGACCAGCGTGCCATCAGCATCGAACCAGCCCTCGGGCAGCGCCACGTCCTGCGTGCGCATGGCCGCTTCGTCGGATTTGAGGAATTCGCCACGCGCGCGGTTGAACTTGATGCCGTTGCGGTCGGCGGGGATATGGCTGCCGGTGACCATCAGCGACGGATAACCCTGCGCGAAGGCATGCAGGCACAGGGCGGGCGTGGGCACATAACCGCAGAAGACCGGCTTGCCCTCCATGTGCTGGATGGCAGCCACGCAGGCCCGCAGGATGCGCGGCGTGCTGGGCCGCAGATCGCCCGCCACCGCGACGGGCGTTCCGGGCGCGAATTCGCCCAGCGCGGCAAGGTGCCGCAGATAGCCGACCGTATAGGCGAAACACACCGCGTCCGTCATCGCGGTGACCAGCCCCCGGGCGCCACTGGTGCCAAAGGCGACCCCGGACTGTTTCATCCAATCGGCTATTTTCATGCGGCATTCTCTCAAAAAACGATAATCCAGACAGGCTTCCGGACCACCCATTTTCGGCAAACGTATGGCGCGGGCCACGTTTCCCTTCATCAATGGCCCTTCTGTACCATCAGCCGGAAAGAGCGTCCATTCCCGGTGCCTGCAACAGCCGGCTCGGCCAGCCGATGCGGACCAGCAGGTCATCCGGGCCGTTGAGGGCGAATTCGTACATGCCCCATTCGGTATGGCGCGGTGCCTTCACCGGGCCGAGAATGGCATCCCCCGCCGCTTCGGCCAGCCGATCGACATGGGGCGTGGACAGATAGACGCCGAACGGGTTCCGCCCGGGCACCACCCATCCGGGCACGGCGGGATGGAGGTGAATCGTCGCACCGTCCTCGTTGGACAGGATGCGGTAATCCCCATCGTCATCGGCCGGTCCGAAAAAACCGAGCCCGTTCCACCAGCGCTCGGCCGCGTCGAGGTCATTGCAGGGAATGATCGCGCTGATGCGGCAGTCAGGGGGCGTATCCATCAGGGTTCTCCGGGTCCGGTTGCGGGGGGCGGTGGGTTGAGCGCCTGGGCGGCAACGTATCCGGCGGTCACGCTGGCCATGCCCAGTGCGATGGAGAGCACGATATTCAGCGCCGCCCGCCCCGGCGCCCCGCCGCGCAGCAGGTCGAGCGTCTGGAGCGTGAAGGATGAAAAGGTGGTGTATCCCCCGCAGATGCCGACCATGAACATCAGCCGGGCGGTATCCGACACCTGGAAGCGCGCATTGCCTAGCGTCAGCGTGCCGAAGAACGCGATGGCGAACGATCCGGACATGTTGATCAGGATCGTGCCCCAGGGAAGGGTCTGGCTGATGCGCGCGGTCGCCAGGCCGACCCAGTAGCGCATCAGGGTTCCGCAGGCACCGGCGAGGGCGATGCCGAGGGTCGTCAACAGGTTGGAGGTCATGCAATAGGGTCTTCGATGCCGTGATGACAGGTGAGGATGGGAAGCGTGGCATGCGCGAACAGGTCGCGCGTCGGGCCGCCGAACAGCCATTCCACAAAACGCGCATGGGTATAGGCGCCCATGATCAGCAGGTCGCCCCCGGCCGCCAGCGCATGCGCGCGGATCTCCTCGCCGAGCCTGTCGCGTGGGACGACGAACCGGTCGATCGTGACGGCAACTCCGCGCGCGATCAATCCCCGGGCCGGCTCCGGCGGCGCTTCGGTTGTGTCATGTTCCGCGCCGATCACGAAGGTGACATGCTCGGCCGCGTCCAGAAGCGGCCGGGCCGCATCCAGTGCCCGATCGAGGGCGGGCGAGGGATGCCATGCGACGACTGGGCGCCGGCCGACTGTGTCATAGGCCTGCAAGGGGGCGATCAGGACCAGCGCCTCGGCATCGTACAGCGCACCGGCCAGAGCCTGCCCGATCTCGTCCCGGTCCTTGGCGCACGGGCGGCTGATGACCACCAGGTCGGCCCTCCGCGCTTCCTGGGCCGCGATCTGGCGGATATCGCCCGCGATCTCGACCCAATTCGCCCGGGCGATCACCGGATGATCGGCCGCACCGATCCATGTCCGGGCGATATCGTGCAGCCGTTCCGCGCGCAGGGCGACCTGCCGGGCGAAGGCGCTACGCTGGGCAGGCGTGGGAATCCCTTCGTCGGGTGCCTGGAAAGCCGGATCGTCCGCGCGCTTGGGATGAAGCAGCCGGATTTCCTGCCCGTTCAGCCGCCGGGCCAGTTCGCCGGCAGCCTGAAGCGTGAACTGGGCGGTCTCCGGCCGGTCCAGAATGGCGAGTATGCGCATCGCGGCCTCTCCCTCAGCGTTTCCGGATAGGGACGATATCTATCCCATCGCGAAAACGGGTGCGAGCAGCGGATGATGCGTATGGATGATGATGCCACATGGACGGATTCCTCCCTTCATGCCCTGTCGGGCCGGGTAGGAATCATCAGCCTCACTGGCGAGGCGGTTCGACCCGGAGCGGGTCAGGCAGAAATCCATTGCCTGACCCGATCAGGCCACCGGGTCCGCCGGTCTGTCAAGTCTGCAGGCTGGCGGCGCGCCTGCGCGTCCGCCAGCCACGCGGGTCAGAAACGCTGTTCGATACCGGTCAGGATGGTCCGGCGCAGGCCATATTGCGGCGCGCCGACCCCGATGCCCGAGCCGCTGCGCAGTTCGTAGCGCTTGTCGAACAGATTGATCACATCCAGCCGCAACTGGGTGCGCTTCAGGAACGGGATATGGAACAGGTCCTGGAACGACTGCACGGCGGAGAGGTTGAAGGTCGCATATTGCGGGATCACCCCGCCATTGGGGATGTCGCTGTCCTGGCGAAGGCCGCTGCCATAGACCATGGTCGCCGACAGGCGCAGCGGATGGCCGGTCCTGTAGAATGCCGTGTAGCTGCCGCCGGCCGACGCCGTCCAGCGCTGGTCATGGTCCAGATGCACCCAGCGATGCTGGATATAGGCCAGATCATCGGGATCGAAATTCCACTGGGCGGTGTTGATGTCCTTGCCGATGGCCCGCGACCAGGAAAAATTGCCGTAGACGCTGAAGGGCCCGTGTTCGTAATTGGTGGCGAATTCATAGCCATGCACCTGCCCGCGCCGGTAATTGAAGGCGGAGAGGATGATCGGCGACCCGAACTGCCCTTCGTCGATCAGGTTCCTGGCCAGCTTCACATAGGCATCGAACGACGCGTGCCACCCGGGCAGGATCTCCTGGGCGAAACCGGCATCGAAATAATGGTCGCGCTCCGCCTTGACGGTCGTGTTCTGGAACGTGGCCGGTGCGGCCGACGTGTTGGCGAATTTGCCAAGCTGCGCGCCACTCAGCAGTTCGAACGGCGGCGGCGTGAAATAGCGCGAGTAGCCGGCATGGAACGTGCCGCCATGCCAGGGCTGGTAGACGATATTGATGCGCGGGCTGACCTGCTTGGAATGGGTATATTCATCCACCCCGTCGAAACGCAGGCCGTAATTGATGGTCAGGTTACGCACCGGGCGCCATTCGTCCTGGGCGTAGAGGCCATACATCCAGCCGGTGCGGCCATTGCCGTCATGGATCGAAACGGGCTGGTCGCCAAACACCGCCTCGCCGTCCTCATCGACGCCGGTCTGCGGATAGACGGTCGAATCCGTCTTGGAAATCGTGCGTTCGACATAGATCTGGTACCCGAAACGCACCGTATGCTGCGCGTTGGCATGCCAGGTCACATCGGTCTGCGAGCCCGACGAGAAGACCGAGCGCTGGGCACGCTGGGCAATGCCGTTATAGACCAGGTCACCCAGCGGGTCCGGCGAATAGCCCAACGAACTGTAGCGGACCACGGCGGAACTCTGCAGGCTGATCGTGCCGATATCCTTCTGCAACGACAGGATGCCGAAATCGGTGATCTGCTTCTGGCGTTCGTTCAGGCTTGCACTGTCCACGCTGCCATACAGGTTCTGCGACAGCGCACTGTCCAGGAAGGACGGATTGGCAAACTGCCTCTGCTGCCCCGGATTGTTCGGAAGCTGGTATTCGGCGTTCGACACGCCGGCTGTCAGGCTGATGCGTGTGTTTTCATCGGCCGTGTAACGCAGATGGCCGAGGAAATGGTACTGGTTGGTCAAGTCGTGCAGGGCATTGAAATCCGGCGTCGGGTTTTCGACCCCCACCCGGTCATGCACGAAATCGGCGGTGGCGAAATAATCCCATTTCCCGGCATGCCCGCCATATTGCAGCGACGGGAAGAAGTAATCGCGCGCGCCGCCATAGATCGACACGGCCCCACCGGGATCGGCGCTGCCGGTCTTGGTCGTGATGTCGATGACGCCGGCTTGCAGGAAGCCATATTCGCTGGGCAGCGCGCCGGTCGTCAGCGACATCGAATGGGCGAAGCGCGTCATCAGCGTCTGGCCGAACACGCTCATGCCCTCGGGCAGTTCCACGCCATCCAGGCGGAACTGCACCTCGTTGTGGTCGCCGCGGATATGGATCTGGCCGTAGCTGTCCTGCGCCACGCCGGGCGCCTGCAACAGCACGGAATTCAGCGGCGCGTTGTCGCCGCCGGGAATGGTTTCGATATCGCGCCGCGTGAAGCGATAGATCGTGGCCCCGGTCGAGGCCTGGAGGGCCGCGCGCGTCACGTCCAGATGCGCATTGACCACGATATGTTCCTCGTTGGTCGCCTCCACGCTCCCGTCTGGCAGCACACGGTCGGTAGAGCGCGTGAACGACGACCGGGACGACGTGTCCTGCTGTGCGGCCGTATCCGTGGCCGGGGTCGCGGCGGAGGCAGGCGAGGACTGATCGGCGGTCTGGGCACGGACGGCCTGCGGAAGGGCAAGTGCGGTTCCGGCAAGCAAGAGGGCGGCCATGCGAAGCGCAGGTCGAGGCGAACTCATTCAGGGCGATCCTGTTCGTATGAAGGCCCTCAAGCTCATACATGGTATGTTATAATGTTGCAATCGATGGTGGTCAGGAAAGCGTCGCGGCGCTGGATATGTTGTATCCATGCAACAGATATGGTCTTCAAATTTCCGGCCAAGGTCCCGAGCCTGCTCGAGAACGGGTTTTCCCGGCAAGGCAAGGGCGACTTATGGCCCACAGGGGGTCAATGACGATCATATGAGAGCCTGTTCGGAAATGCGCGCTGGCGGCGTATCCTCCACGCGTTTCCTGTGCTTCGCGGCGGGCGGCCATCAAGGCTGCTCCGCTCCGATGCTCGGAAACACACGACGGGCGCGGCCCGTTCCAGGCCGCTCTCGCTCACCAGGGCGCATTTCCAAACAGGCTCTGAGGTGTCTCCCAAACGGAACAAATGGGCAAAGTAAAACCGGCCTTTGCCTTCCCAATCACAGTGCACCCGGAAAATGTCGGGAAAGATCGATTAATCGCTCCAACGTGTTGAATGCACGGTTTATATTTTCAATTAAACAGCATATATCTGTAATTTCCGCAGGGGAATAAAATGACTGAATTCGAAGGAGCTTACTCGGTCCACACGGACCATGCAGATCTACTCAATTTCGGCATAAAATGCATCCACACCGAGTGCGAATCAAACAAAATATACTTGGACAAAAATTTATTAAAAGAAAATAAACCACAAAAACTGAATATATATTTCTCGGGAGAGAACAATTCCGTCACCTTGATAGGAAATAATTTACCGCAAGGTTCCATATCGTTTATAGGAAATAATTCAAATGTAGTGATAAATAGAGAAAACGATGTAAATCTGAGAGTTTTCTTATATGAAAATTCCAATCTTCACATAGAGAAATGTTTTTCTATATTTGGTCTTTTTGCATCCATATATGCAGGAACGACCCTCAGAATCCGAGAAAATTGCCTGATCGCGGACAACGTGAAGATTTGGACGTTCGACCATCATGCGGTCATTGATCTGAAGACGATGAAGCAGCGTAATTTTCCACAAGATGTCGATATCGGCCCTCATGTCTGGATCGGTGAATCCGTGCAAATTCTGAAGGGTACCCGGATCAAGGCAGGCTCAATCATTTCGGCCGGCGCTGTCGTGCGTGGTCTGATTCCTTCGCGAGAGTTATGGGGCGGGAACCCCGCCCGGCGCATTCGTCGCGAAATGTCTTGGACACCGTCGCACCCAGCCAATAGTCATGATTTGGATGTCATGTTGTCGTCAATATCGACCCATAAAACACGTTGGTTTCTATTAAAAAAACAAATAAGGAAACACATGAATAAAATATTGAAACTCCGTTCGAAATGAATGTTCCGGAGCCTGGCCGAAAATGAAGCCTGGCGAGCGAGAGCGTGCCTGGGGGGCGTGTCCGTCGCCTCCAAAGGAACTTCTTTAGCCCGGCTGCATTTTCCGCACGATCGAAGTCGTCGAACGCCCCTGGATGAGATCGACGAGAACCACCGATCCGCCATAGGATTTCACTACATCCCCGCCCACGACTTCATGTTCCTGATAGTCGCTGCCCTTGACGATGACATCGGGCCGCAGGGCGCGGATCGTTTCCAGCGGCGTGTCCTCGTCGAAGATCACGACCAGATCCACGTCGCGCAGGGCCCCGATGACGGTTGCGCGGGCCTGTTCGTCCTGAAGCGGCCGCGCGGGGCCTTTCAGGCGGGCGACGGACGCATCGCTGTTGATGGCCACCACCAGCTTGTCCCCCTGCCGCGCCGCCGCGCGGATAAGGGAGATATGGCCGGGATGGATCAGGTCGAAACAGCCATTGGTAAAGACGATGCGCGCGCCGTGATGCCGCCATCCCTCGGTCAGGGCGCGGGCGCGGTCGATCGAGACCAGCGCGCCGTCCTCGCGCATTTCGGCACTCAGGGCGGCACTGAGTTCGTGACGGGTCACGGTGGCGGTGCCGAGCTTGCCGACGACGATGGAGGCGGCACAGGTCGCGATCACGATCGCGGTTTCCAGGTCCTGGCCAGCCGACAGCACGCTCGCGATCGTCGCCACCACGGTATCGCCGGCGCCCGAGACGTCATAGACCTCGGACTTGCGCGCGCGGGCATGGGTCACCCGTCCATCCCGCCGCACCAGGGTCATGCCTTCTTCCGAGCGCGTCACCAGCACGTCGCCGCCGAACTGGCCGGAAACGTCGCGGGCGGCACGCTCGATGTCCGCGTCGCTGCCCAGGGAAAGCCCGGTCGCAACGGCGACTTCGCCCCGATTGGGCGTCACCAGCGAGGCTCCGCGATAGGCGGCGAAATCCTTGCGCTTGGGGTCGACGATCACCGGCACGCCAAGCTGGCGCGCATGGCCGATCACGGCTTCCAGCACGTCGTCGCAGAGCACGCCCTTGGCGTAATCGGAACAGATCAGCACGTCGGCGCGCCCGATCGCCCGGCAGGCGGCGTCGATCAGGCGGGTCCGGGTCTCCTGCGCGATGGGCTCGATAAACTCCTCGTCGATCCGCACGATCTGCTGCCGGCCGCTGATGACGCGGGTCTTGGTGATCGTCGTCCAGGCAGGGTCGGCCACGATCCCGGAGAGGTCAATATTCCGGTTTCCCGACAGCGTCGTCTTCAGCGTGTCGGCGGGGGCGTCGCATCCCACAAGGCCGATCAACTCTACCGTGCAGCCCAGGGTGGCGGCATTCATCGCGACATTGGCGGCTCCGCCCGGCACGGCGGTATGATGGGCGCGCAGCAGGACCGGCACCGGGGCCTCGGGTGAAATCCTGCCCACGGAGCCGTTGATGTAGCAGTCGAGCACCAGGTCACCGAGAACGGCAACGCGGCCAAAATTGAAGTTTTCGATCATGATACGCCAGAATCTTGCAATTGGTCCGGGCCGCCCCGCATGCGGTGCTTCGGGCCGATTGTTAGTCCATAATGGCCACGACCGCCATGGCCGGCCATGGCGGCGCATCAGGCCGCGGGTGCTGCCATCAATCGTGCGACGCTGCGCGCAACGCCATCGCGCCAGTCGGGCAGGCGGATGCCGAACACATCATGCAGGCGGGTGCAGTCCAGGCGCGAGTCCCGCGGCCGGACGGCCGGGGTCGGCCAGTCGGCAGTCGCGATGGCCAGAACCTCCGGCATCGGCTGGCCTGCTTTTGCGGCGTTGCGCAATGCAGCGACCGCCAGCCCGTGCCAGGTCGTCTCCCCGCTGCCGACGGCATGGAACAGGCCGGCATAGTCATCGTGCCAGCCCTCGCGCCCGATCCTGTCGATGATGGCCAGGATGGCGTCCGCCAGGTCGTCGGCGCTGGTCGGGTTGCCATGCTGGTCGCCCACCACCCGCAGGACCGGGTTCTTCGCCCCGGCATTCAGCATGGTGCGCACGAAATTCCGGCCATGGGGCGAATAGACCCAGGCGGTCCGCAGGATAATCGCCCGGTCATGGGCGGCCAGGATCGCGCGCTCGCCCTCCGCCTTGCTGCGCCCGTACACGGTGCGCGGCGAGATCAGGTCGGTCTCGACATAAGGCGCGCCCTTGGTGCCGTCGAACACATAGTCGGTCGAGACATGGATCAGCGGAATGCCGCGTTCGGCACAGAGCCGGGCCAGCAGGGCAGGGCCGTCGCGATTGGCGCGCGCGGCCCCTTCGGGGTCGCTTTCGGCCGCATCCACCGCCGTCCAGGCGGCCGCGTTCACGACCAGGGCAGGGGAGAGCGCGGCAAAAGCCGCCGCCAGCGTCTCCGGCCGGTCGAAATCAATGTCCGGCCGTCCGAGACAATGGATGTCGGATCGGCCGGCGCGGGCCAGCGCGGTGGCCAACTGGCCGGAACGGCCGACGACCAGAATCGGAGAAAACCGGGCCGGGGCCGCGCGCATCAGAACCAGTCCCGCACCGTGGAAAAGGTCGGGGCCTCGGCATCCTTGTCGGACAGGATCGCCTCCCCGGGCGCCACCGGCCAGGCAATCGCCAGTTCCGGCGAATCCCAGCGCACCGAGCGTTCGCTGTCACGGTCCCACAGATCGGTGCATTTATACTGCACCTCCACGTCCTCGCTCAGGGTGCAGAACCCATGCAGGAAACCGGCCGGCATCCATAATTGCGCTCCGTTCTCCGCGCTGAGTTCGGCTGCGACCCATTTGCCGAAGCTGGGCGAATCCTGCCGGGCGTCAACCGCCACATCCCAGATCGCGCCGCGCGTGCAGCGCACCAGCTTGCCCTGGGGGTGTGGGGCTAGCTGGCAATGCAGCCCCCGGATCACGCCGCGCTGGCGCGACAGGCTGTGATTGTCCTGCACGAAAGGCGGCGTGATGCCGGCCTCGGCCATCGCGCGGATATTGTAGGTTTCGCAGAAAAAACCCCGTGCGTCCGCGAAACGGCGCGGGGTCAGCAGCAGGATGTCGGGAATGGCCAGGCGTTCGATCTGCATCGGTCTCTACCACGCTCCGTCCGGTGTCGGCACAGGCAGCGGGTCATGGATCACCAGGGTGTGACGGTCCGGCAGCCGCCGCGTGCCCGATTCGCCGGCCGTCGCCGGCTTTGCTGCGATCGTCGTCATGGAGCGCCCGTCATCGTCGCCATGCCCAGGCGTTTCGTGCTGTCATGCCGGGCCTGGAGCGCGGTCCACCAGTCCTCATGCTCCAGATACCATTGCACGGTGCGGCGCAGGCCGGTTTCGAAATCATGGCGCGGGCGCCAGCCCAGCGCCGCCTCGGCGTGCGACGGGTCGATCTCGTAGCGGAAATCATGGCCCGGCCGGTCGGGGACGTATCGGATCAGCCGCGCGTGGGGCCCCGCCGGGTCGGGGCGCAGCTCATCCAGAAGCGCGCAGATGGCGCGGACGACTTGCAGGTTGGTGCGCGGCTGGCGGGCGCCGATGGCGTAGGTCTCGCCGGGCTGCCCGCGTTCCACCGCCAGCACCAGGGCTTCGGCGTGGTCGTCGACGAACAGCCAGTCGCGCATGTTGCCGCCATTGCCGTAAACGGGCAGGGGCCGCCCGGCTATGGCATTGATCGTGACCAGCGGGATCAGTTTCTCGGGAAAATGCCAGAAGCCGTAATTGTTGGTCGTGTTGGTGACGAAGGTCGGCAGCCCGTAAGTGTGCTGCCACGCCCGCACCAGATGGTCCGAGGCCGCCTTGGACGCCGAATAAGGGCTGCGCGGGTCATACGGCGTGGCCTCGGTAAAGGGCGGATCGCCCGGCAGCAGCGTCCCGAAAACCTCGTCGGTCGAGATGTGATGGAAGCGGAACGCGGCCCGCCGTGCCACATCCAGTGCCGACCAGTAATCCCGCGCCGCGTCCAGCAGGGTGAAATTGCCCAGCACGTTGGTCGTCATGAACACGCCGGGGCCGTCGATCGAGCGGTCGACATGGCTTTCGGCGGCCAGATGCATCACCGCCTCCGGCTGATGGGCGGCAAAGATCGCCCGCATCGCCGCGCCGTCGGTAATGTCGGCCTGTATATGCCGATAGCGCGGGTTCGCAACCACCTGGGCCGTGGAGTCCCGCGTGGCGGCATAGGTCATGGCATCGACATTCACCACGGAATGGCAGGTCGCCCCGATGAGATGTCGCACCACCGCCGAGCCGATAAAGCCGCATCCACCTGTTACGAGTATGCGCACAGTCGTTCCTCGTTCTCTGGTATAACGATGCTACAATAAAAAGACATAAAGCAAGAAAATGAACACCATTCAATAATTTATTTGTTTAAATTTATCGTTCTTCTTTATTATTTATTTAACTTCTTTATGCCTGATCGCCTGACCTGAAATGCGCGCTGGATCGCCGCCAGTGCGCATTTCAGGTCAGGCTTCGACGGCTTCATGTCTCGCGGCGGCGGAACCGGCAGCCATGGCGACGCCCGCACACGGTCAGGCAGCCGGCGGCCCGCGCCCGAAGGCGACGCGCTCGCGTCATCCTAATGCTGAAAGAAAACGTCGCCCGGAGCCGGAACCTCGAAACAAATCGAGGATAGGCGAACCGGCCTCAAGACGCAGGCGCAACACCGGCTTGCCGGCCGTTCCATGGGGCCAGCAGCACAGAAATCAGTCTTGCTCCCGGGGGAGGGAACGGGTCAACGTCGGCTTAATTTGCGTCGCAGCACGCGCCTGGCCGTCGCCCAGGTCAGCCTGAACCCGTTCTGGCGCAGCGAAATCATGCCGAGGCGCATATAGTCTTTCCATCGCGACTGCTGTTGCCTCTGCTGGTAATGCGTTCCGCCCGTCTGCCAGAATGTGCCGACGGTCGCGAACCCGGAGGCGCCGAGTTCCCGATTATGGGGCAGGATCGCCAGCCCGTGATATTCATGCTCAGTCGGATGATTGACGAGAGAATCAAAAAGGACAAACAGTCCCTTCTGAAGTTCCTCCATGGGCATCACATCTATGAAGGGCTTGATGAAATCGGCGAAATCTTCAATCTGCTCGTGCATCTTGCAGATAAACGCACGTCTCACGAGGTCATATTGTTCCGCCTGCTGGATCGGAACAGGGCGCACCCCGCTCGGGCTCTTCGCGTCGGGCTCGAAACGGCAGATCTGCAGGTTCGTGGAAGAGAAAGGAAGTTCCAGAAGTTCCACGCCACGCTCGGCGATCGTGACCCATGCCTTTTCCTCCCCCTTGTGGAACAGGAATTCACGAATGTGTTCGTGCAGATACGCATGGTCCAGAGACCCGATATAATAGCCCCTGAATGTTTCGCCCAGCATCCGCTCCATGCGCCGCTGCGACGACAGGGCCCACCCGCAATCGACGAAGGCATCGCAAGCCGGGTCGAAACCCTCGGCTTTCAGATATTGCTCGTATGCTTCCTTTTCCTTCTTCGCGATGCTCTTCAGCCGGCTGGAGCTGTTCTTCAGGGCGTTCAGCGCGGCCTTCGCCCTCATCGGCGTATCGATGGGGCGGTCGAGAGCCACGAAGCGCTTGAGCACCTTCAGCAACTCTGCCGAATCTTCTCCCAGGTCCAGCCGCTCGATGCACTCCTGCATGGTGCAGGTCGTACCCGTGTTGAGCAGCGAGGCAATTTCCTTTTCGAACGCGCTATACAGGGCGGGCATCATCGTCAGCCGCCGGGAACTATGCAGGATCGACGCGGCGTTCGGGTCGAAGCCCAGGCGTTCCCAGACAGATTTGGTGATATATCCGTCCCGCGTCGCCAGCCACAGGTGCCGGACGTTATCGACCCTCTGCATGGTATTCAGCCAGATCGCGAAACCGGACACCAGCGGGCCGCCATACATGCCCCCGAAATGTTCAGCCATGGAAGCCATCGGCTGTTCGGCCTTGAACCGCGCCAGATAGGCCAGAACGACCGATGCAAAAAGGTTCTTCTTGCTCGAACTTTTTGAGACGGCGGCCTCATGCAACTGGGATATTGCCCGCTGGTTGAAGCGATGATCCTGACAGAGCTGGCTGCCGATGGACGGAAGGAAATAGCCCGCCACCCCCGCTTCGAGCGCCGCGGAACCGTCGGAATGAAAATTGTCGCCGAAATGAAGGATCTGTCCGGGGGCAACCTTCATCTCCCGGGCGGCGATGCCGTACAGATCGCCTTCATGCTTGGACGCATGATGTTCGCAGGAGACGAAGATACGATCGGCCCTGAAGCCGTTCTGCGCCAGAAAACGACCGATCACCGCCGATGAGTGATACATGTCCGAGATGGCTATGATCGTCTTGCCCATGCTGACGGCCAGGTCGTACAGGGCGCCGACACGCGGCGAGCGTGTCAGGAACGCCGCTTCGATCTCGATCTCGCGGCCCATCAGTTCGGCCTTGCCGCCCGCGGTCAACGATTTCCCGCGGATCTGCAACGCATCATAGATCTGTGACAGGGTGACTTCGTTGGTTTTCGATGCCGCATACATCGCCGAGCGCGCATCCTGCTCCGCTATGATCCGCGCATCATGAAATCCCGCAATCCCCGTCTGGCGTTCCATGAACAGGAAAACGTCGGTCGGCTGAAACACGGGGCGAACCAGAAGCGTATCGAAGACGTCAAACGATACGATATCGACATTTTTCAAAAGTTCGGAAAAATATTCCGTGTTGAATCTATCTACGTACTCGAAACCATTGGAATTTCCGGAATTCCTATTCTCATCGATGCTCAGGCTATCAACGAAAATATTATTCATAACCGATCTCCGAAGGACCGTATTTAACAACGGTATATATGTCTCTATCCATACAGCAGATAGCTTGGACTATTCGATGCGCGACAGGGCGGCGTCCATCCCGGGGCGCTCCATCGCCGGCCGGATTCCACCCCGCGTCATCCATGCGCCGGGCCGGCGGCATGCCGCCAGGCGGAAGATAACGGACAATGACGGCGCGTGTCGGCTGCATGTGCCTGAAACAGCTGCGGTCACGCCGAGTTGCATGCCGCACATGCTCGGCAGGGCGGAAAGCCCGGTTCCGTCTTACCGGCCGGCCATGGCGCGCGGTAGGGGGGTATGGTTCCTCAGGCATCCGGCAAGCTCCCGGCCAAGCTGATCGACGCGGATATCCTGCCGTGGGCCGGCAGCGTGCGTGCGGTCGAGAATGAAATAATCGGTCGAGGCGCCGATATGCGCGCCATCGTTCAGCAGGACCGGCAGGCTGGGCTGGTGGTCGCCATAAAGCGCGAAGATGCCGCCCTCCTCGTTCAGCCATCGGGAACCGGCCAGTTGGCCGATCATCCGGTCGGTGCCCATCAGGCTGTCCAAATAGCCGCCCAGCATGGGCGCGAACGGGCTCTCGGTCCTGGCCTGCGCCGACCACGGGCCATGATTGGCGACCGTGATGGCGAACAGGAAGACGGGCCGCGTCTCGCGGGCGATGAAATCGTTGATCCAGTCGCCCAGCACTTCGTCGGGCACCAGCTCGCCGTGCCGGGATTCGAACGCCTCGCCGCCGATGAAGTGATCGAAGCCCAGGTTGGGCATGACCTTGTGCCGGCCATAGAACCGGCGGTCGTATGGGTGCACGCACACGGTCAGGTAGCCGGCCTGCCGCATGCGCGCCGCCAGCGTGTCCAGCGGCCGGCGCGCGAAGGAATAATAGGGGTTGAACCGGTCCAGCCCCAGGTCGGCCGGGGTGGCGCCGCTGATGGCCGCGAATTCGCTGCGGGTGGTATTGGCCCCCCACGAATCGACATCGAGGCGCCCATGGCGCCACGCCTGGGCGCGGCAGGCCTGGTAATCCGTCAGGGGCGATGGCAGGGCCGGGTCCAGCCTGCCGATATCGAAGAAGGATTCGGCCTGCACCAGCACCACCGGCGGCTTGTCCGGCGGCACGGTCACGATGCCGAAGCTACACGCGGCCTGGCGTGCCGGGCGCTCCTGGCGCGAGCACACGGTATGGGCTGCGAAACTGCCCAGCATGCCCAGCTTTTCGGCATCCTCCACCGGGTCGCCGGTGGGCCGCAGCAGGCGGATCACGCTGGCCATGACATTCAGCGACGGCCGCCAGAAATAGGCGGCGATCGGCACGATCAGCAACAGCGCCCCGATCAGCCGCGACAGGGCCGGGTCGCCCGGCATGGCCGGGGGCTCGATGGAAAACAGCGCCGCCGTCGCGCCCACCAGCAGCCCGCCGATCCCGTAGAAGATCGCGGGGTGGACATAGGGCAGGTAGAAGCGCGGATGGGTGAAGACCAGCAGCAGTTCGCTGGCATCGGCAAACACGATCGGCTCGCGCAGCACCGCCCGCTTGGTATGGTCGGCCAGCAGCAACCCTGCCGCCAGCACCACCCATAGCAACGCCGACGAGGCCGGGCGCTGCGTCAGCAGCGCCAGCGAAAGCCATAATATGAGCGCGACCGCCACATCGGGCAGATCGTTCCAGAGCGGCCGGAACGGCCTGCCGCTCGTGATCCGCAGGATGACAAGCGCCACGACCGCAAGGCCCGATACGGCGGCGATAGCCCAACCGTACATCCTATTCCCCCGTTTTCTGCGCGCGGCGCGGTGCGGTCATCTGTCGCGTCTGGGCAGTCGGAAGCGTGCTTGGCAAATTTCGGTTCTCGTCGCGCGGGGATCGATGGGGCATGTCTCATACCGGGAAGAAGGAGCTTTTGCCATGCCGATGATCTGGCTGGATGCCCGGAATGTGAACCGGGCTGGTGGCACTGGTGTGGCACGCTATGCGGAAATGATCGCGGAATGCCTGGCCGGCGCGGGCATGAAGCCGACCTGCCTCACCGATTACGCCCCTGGTCAGGCCCCCGCCAACCCGCACACGCCGGGCCGCCAGATATGGCGCCGGCTGCAAAGCCTGCGCCCGCATTACCGCGCGGCCCTGCGCGGGGCGGGCGAGGGGGTGGGGCAGGGGCCCTGCGGGGCGCCATGGGCTGTCTGTCCCGACATCTTCCGCATCGCCCACGTCAAATTCACGCATCAGGGCACCCTGGCGCGGGTCCGGACGGCCGCGCCGCCGGACATCATGCACTGGACCTACCCCCTGCCGATCCGGCTGGAAGGCGCGCGCAACGTGGTCACGGTCCACGATGCCGTGCCGCTGACCCATCCGGACCTGACGGGAATCGACCCCGACCGTTTCCGGCGCCTGATGGCGCGCCTGGCCGAGAGCGCCGATATGATCGTAACGGTGTCCGAAACAGCCCGGCAGGACATCATCACGCATTGCGGCATCGCCCCGTCCCGCATCCACAATCTGTACCAGGCCGTGACGTTCTCCGACGAGGAACTGCGGCAGGCACGCGCCGCCCGGCCGCCGGCCCCGCCGGGCTATTTCGTGCATGTCGGCCGGGTCGAGCGACGCAAGAACATCTGCCGCCTGGTCGCCGCCCATGCGCGCAGCGGCACGCGCCGCCCGCTGGTCCTGATCGGCCCCGATGGTGACGACAGGCCCGATTACGCGCCGTTCGTCGGCGACGTGCCGGTCATCCGCCTGCCCTGGAGCGATCGCGCCACCCTGATCAGGACGATGCAGGACGCCCATGCCCTGCTGTTTCCCTCCCTGGCCGAAGGATTCGGCCTGCCGATCGTCGAGGCGATGGCCCTGGGCACCCCGGTTCTGACCGCGCGGGGCGGCGCGACCGGCGAGATCGCCACGGCAGACGCCGCCATCCTGGTCGATCCGCTCGATGTCTCCGCCATCGCCGAGGGGATCCGCCTGCTGGATGGCTGGGGCGAGAACGATCCGGCCCGTCTGGCGCTGATAGCCAGGGGGGCAGCACGCGCCGCCCGGTTTACGCCCGATGCCTATCTCGACCGGCTGCGCGGGTTTTACGATTCGCTGATGTGATGCGCGCCGTGGTGGCCTGTCCATGCCGGGCAGCATGTGTATAGAGCGGACCCTGTTTGAACATGTGCGTTCGAACAGGCGAAGATGCTCGTAAAAACAATAAACCAGAGCATTTCCACCGAACCTCTCTTTGGTGGAAATGCTCTGGCCGGGGTTTTCTGGAGTTTCAGATGCGTATTCTCGTGACCGGCACGGCGGGATTTATCGGGTTTCATGTCGCCAGGCGGCTGCTGGAAGACGGATACACTGTCATCGGTATCGACGGGATGACCGATTATTATGATGTTGCCCTGAAACGCCAGCGTCATGCCATCCTGCATCTGTTCGGGAAGTTCACGTCCCACGAGTTCATGCTGGAGGATGCGCGGGCGCTGGGCGCGGTGTTCGCGCAATCGGCGCCGCAGATGGTCCTGCATCTCGCCGCGCAGGCGGGCGTCTCCCATAGTCTGGACGCACCCGGCACCTATATCGGCTCCAACATCGTCGGCACGTACACGCTGCTGGAGGCCATGCGCCGCAACCCGCCCCGTCATTTCATGATGGCTTCCTCCTCCTCGGTCTACGGGGCAAACACACTCCTGCCTTTCTCCGAGGCGCATCGGTGCGATCATCCGCTGAGCCTGTATGCGGCGACCAAGAAAGCGGCCGAAGACCTGGCGCATTCCTATGCCAATATCTGGAGAATCCCCACGACGGTCATGCGCTTTTTCACCGTCTACGGCCCGTGGGGGCGGCCGGACATGGCGCTGTTCAGGTTCATCGCCAACATCCATGCCGGCAAGCCGGTCACGCTGTACAACAATGGCGAGATGGCACGCGATTTCACCTATATCGACGATGTGGTGGAGGCCGTCCTGCGCCTCTCCAGGGTGGCGCCCGAGAAAGCGGGCGAGAGCGATCCGGGCAGCAGCCCCGTGGCCCCCTATCGCGTGGTCAATATCGGCAACAGCCAGCCCGTCAGCCTGGCGACATTTGTCGCGGCGATCGAAAAAGCGACCGGCCGGCCATGCGTGCGCCATTATCTGCCGATACAGCCGGGCGACGTGCCCCGAACCTGGGCCGACTGCTCGGCCCTCAGGGCCCTGACCGGATTCTGTCCTTCCACGCCGCTTCAGACCGGCGTGGATGCGTTCGTCGCCTGGTACGACGCGCAATACGCGCCCTCCGGCCAGCGATAAGCGAAACGGCAGCCGCCAGCGTATTCCTGCGGCGCGTTCGGCTGTCCGGGCGGGGCAACCACGGCCGGGATCGACTGTTTGGGTGCGGAGGCGGCCATGCTAAGAGGCTGTTTCATAAGTCTTCGATGGGAGAATGGTGACATGCAGGCAGCACATGCCGGGAAAGCCCGAGCCTGCTCCGTCATCCCGCCGGCGGGCCGGCCCCGCGCATGACCGGATTGCTGCGGATACCGCCCTTCCACCGATCCGTGCCCGTTCTCGCCCGTGCGCGGCAGGATGCGGCGCCCGCGTTCCCCGTGCCGGATTCGGAGCGGGAAGAACTGGCCGAGCGCATCTGGCGCGAACGGGTCGGCGGCTCTTTCTGGGCTCCGGCGCCCGGGCAGCGGCGTCCGGTCCTGGTCGTCCTGTCCCGCACGGCGCGCGCGCGCCATCGCGCCGTCGCCATGCTGAAGCACGTCCTGGCGGTCCATGCCGCACGCGATGTCCTGCTGGTTCGCCGGGGGCCGAGCGAGGCCGCCTCCGGGCTGGCGGGCCGCCTCGGCATCGCGCACGCCCCATGGCAGAGCGACCCGCATGCGCTGCTGGATGGCGCAACGCGGGTCTATGCCGATTCGGTGGGCGATATCGTGCGCCTGGCGGCCCTGCGTGGCCTGCCCATCATGCTCGGGGCCGAAGGCGGGCGTGAGCAGCCCTTCCTGCGGGCCGATGTGCTGGCGGATCTCCTGGACCGCACGGCGTATGTCAGCCCCTACACCGCCGCGCCGATCTCCTGTGCCGAGGCCATCACGCTGCTGGCCGACTGGCGCCGTACGATCATGGTCAACCGCCAGATCGGGGCCTGTCTGGGCATGTCGCGATGGAAACGGCGGCGCATTGCCGATTTCCTGGCAAAGGCACCCGGCGCGCCTCCCTTCATCCCGGCCTTTCGCGCCGGCTTGCCGGGCGCCATGGCCGTCTGGGCAACACGCCTGCCGCCGGGGCTGGAGGACGATGCCCGCCGGGCCGGCACGCCCCTGTGGCGCGTGGAGGATGGTTTCGTCCGCTCCATCGGTCTGGGCAGCGCGCTGATGCCGCCCTCGTCGATCACCATCGACACCCGCGGAATCTATTACGATCCGGCGCGGGAGAGCGATCTGGAGCATATCCTGGCGACGGCCTCCTTCGGCCCCGCCCTGCGTGCCCGCGCCGGACGGCTCGTCGACTCCCTGGTCCGGCTCGGCATTTCCAAATACGGCGCGGGCCGTGCATCGCATGCGCCCGAATCGTGGGACAGCGGAGACCGGCGGACGATCCTGGTGCCCGGACAGGTGGCGGACGACCAGTCGGTGCGCTGCGGCGGCGGCCGGATCGGCGGCAACCTGGAGCTGCTCCAGGCGGTCCGGCGACATAATCCTGACGCCTTTATCGTCTACAGGCCGCATCCGGATGTCGAGGCAACGCACAGATTGGGCCACATGGATGATTCCGTTGTCATGCAACTGGCCGATCGCATCGACCGGGGCGGCGCGATCCTCGATACGATCGCCCGGGTCGACGAGGTCCATACCCTGACCTCTCTTGCCGGTTTCGAAGCGCTTATGCGTGGGCGGCGGGTTGTTACATATGGCGCGCCGTTCTATGCCGGGTGGGGGCTTACGGTCGATCTGGGGGATGTTCCCGCGCGCCGGACACGGCGCCTGTCCCTCGAAGACCTCGTTGCCGGAGTGCTGATCCTGTTTCCACGCTATCTCGACCCGGTCACGCGCCTGCCCTGCGGCCCGGAAGTTCTGATCGACCGCCTGCAAACCCCCGACCTCTGGCGACCCACCCCGTGGATGCGCGCGCTGGCCGCGCAGACGGCCCTGCGCAAGGCATGGGCGCGCGTCCGGGCGGTCCGTACCTTATGAGCGGCAGCCCGGCTCACGGTTCACGACAGGCGGCCGACATCACGCCCCGTCCGGTTCTGATGGATATTTCCCGCCTGCTGTCGCGCGCCGGCAGCGCCGTGCCGACGGGGATCGACCGCGTGGAACTGGAATATGCGCTGTATCTCATGCGCTTTCCCGCGTCCGGGGTCCTGTTCGTGGCCTTTCATCCGGTCGGGCGCATCGGCCTCCTGCCGCGCGCGCTGACGGATCGTTTCCTGCGCATCCTCGCACGGGCCTGGGCAGGCGGCACGCGGCCGTCGCGCACGGCATCGCTGCTGGCCGGGTTGCTGTTGCAGGCCGCGGCCCTCGGCAGGGCCGGCCGTGCGAAACAACGCCGGACATATCTCCTTCTTTCGCATCATCACCTGATGCGCGACGATGCGATCGAGACCTTCCTGAAACGGGCCGATGCCGGGATGGCGGTCATGGTCCACGACCTGATCCCGATCGACTATCCCGAATATGCCCGCCCGACCGAACCCGACCGCCATCGCCGCCGCATGGACACGGTGGGGCGGCTGGCCGACAGCGTGATCGTACCGTCCCGGCCGGTCGGGGAGGCCCTGCGGCAGTATCTGACGCCCCACGGGCATTGCCCGCCGGTCAGCGTGGTGCATCACGGCTGCCTCCTCCCGTCCAGCATTCCGGCATCCGTCGGGAATCTGGCGCCCGATGCCCCCTATTTCGTGATCCTGGGGACGATCGAGCCGCGCAAGAACCATCTGCTGCTGCTGAATCTCTGGCGCCAGATGGCGATGGAGGGCGGCGCCACGCCCCTGCCGCATCTGGTGATCATCGGCCGGCGCGGATGGGAAAACGAAAATATCCTGGACATGATCGAACGATGCCCTGCTTTGCAGGGCATCGTTCACGAACATGCCACGTTATCCGACCAGGCCGTGGCGGGCCTGGTCCGGGGGGCGCGTGCGCTGCTGTTCCCGTCCTTTGCCGAAGGGTTCGGTCTTCCGCTGCTGGAAGCGCTGGCGATGGGGGTTGCGTGCCTGTGCAGCGATCTGCCGGTCTTTCGCGAAATCGCGGGAGATCTGCCGGTCTATCTGGACCCTCTGGACGGCCCCGGCTGGCGGCGTGCGATCCGCGAACGGAGCGGGGATGAAAAAGCTGCGGCCGGCGGGGCGCTCCCGTCATTCGCCGACTGGCCGACCCAGGTGGCGGCCGGTCTGCGCGCGCTGGGCGTGATCGAGAACGGAAACGGGACATAACGCACGGGCGTGCCAGGGAGCAGTCATGTGTGACGGACGGAAGGTGGGAGCGGTTTGCTGAGTTTTCTGATGCTGCAAGGGAATGCCACGCCGTTTTTCTCCGAGCTGGCGATCGCGCTCCGGGCCGCCGGCCATCATGTCCGCCGCATCGCCTTCAATGGCGGCGACGTGGTCTTTTCGCACGACGTCACATGGTTTCGCGGGCGCGAGCGCGCCCTGCCTGCCTTCCTTGAAAAGATCATCGCCGAGGACAAGCCGGACGGACTCATCCTGTTCGGCGACTGCCGCCCGATTCATCTTGTGGCAACCGAGATCGCGCGCGCGCACGGCATCGCCATCTGGGTGTTCGAGGAAGGATATCTGAGGCCCGGCTGGATCACGCTGGAGCCGCATGGCGTCAACGGATTTTCGGCCCTGCCGCGCGATGCCGCGCATATCCGCGAACGGGGCCAGGCGCCGTGGCCCGCCATGCATTACGAGCCGCATTCCGATTTCCTGCGCCGCGCGGTCTACGATGTCTCCTATCACGGGCTGCGCGTGGCCATGACGGCGCTGTTTCCCCACGCGCGCTTCCACGCGGCGGTCAGTCCGTTCGTGGAATATGCGGGCTGGCTGCGGGACTGGGCGGGGCGGGTGGTGCGCAAGCCGAAGGACGCGATCCTGCCCCGGGGTCCCTTCATGCTGGTGCCGATGCAACTCGATGGCGACTACCAGTTGCGGGTCCATTCGCCATTCCACGGCATGGCCGAGGCGCTGGAACAGATCCTGGCCTCTTTCGCCGCGCATGCGCCGGACACGCTGGCCCTGGTCGTCCGCCGCCACCCGCTCGATCCGCGCCTGACGGACTGGGAAGGGCTGATCATCCGGCGCGCGCGCGCGCTGGGTATCGCGGCGCGGGTCTATTTCATGGCCGACGGCCTGCTCGAACCCGTGCTGGACGCCAGCGAAGGGATCGTCACGGTCAACAGCACGGTCGGGCTGCTGGCCCTGCGGCGCAACAGGCCGGTCAAGATTCTCGGCGAAGCCATCTACGATGTTCCAGGGCTGACGTTCCAGGAGCCTCTGGATCTCTTCTGGCGCCAGGCGAGCATGCCGGATGCCGGGCTGCTGGATGCGTTCTGCCGCATGCTGATCCAGGAAGTCCTGGTCGAAGGCGATTTCTTCACCCCCGAGGGGCGAGCCCTCGCGGTCGAGGGCTCGGTGCGGCGGATCCTGTCGGCCTATTCCGACAGCGCGCGCAGCGCCTGAGTCACGATCGAGACGGTCTGCTCGATCTGCTCGGGCGTGTGTGAGGCACTGACGAAGAAGCGCAGGCGGGCCGCCTTCTCCGGCACCGCCGGGTGAATGATGGGCTGGACATTCAGCCCGCGTTCGAACAGCGCCTGCGACAGCCGGCCGGCCAGCAGCGAACTGCCGGTGACCACCGGCACGATGCCGTAGCCTTCCGAGGTCCCGGTATCGAAGCCGGCCTCGCGGAACAGGTGCAGCAGCAGGGTGGCGTTCTCGCGCAGCCGCGCAATGCGCCAGGGTTCCTCGCGGATAATGCCCAGCGCCGCCATCGAGGCCGCGGCATTGGTCGGCGGCAGGCCGACGGAATAGACGAAACCCGCGGCGGTGCGCTTCAGATAGGTAATGATATCGGCACGGCCGGCAATATAGCCGCCGCACGAGATCAGGCTCTTGCTGAGCGTGCCCATCCACAGATCGATCGAATCGGGCGCCACGCCGGTCTCTTCGGCAATGCCATGCCCGCGCGCGCCCAGCACGCCGGTCGAGTGCGCCTCGTCCACCAGCGTCATGCAGTCGAACTCGCGGGCCAGTTCCACGAAGGCCGCCAGATCAGGGATGTCGCCATCCATGCTGTAATGGCCTTCAAGCACCAGCAGCGCGCGCTTGTGCGCCCGGCGATGCATCCACAACTGCTCGCGCGCCGCCGCCACGTCGTTATGGGTAAAGGCGATGCGCCGCGCACCTGACAGGATCGCGCCCTGGATCAGGCTGTTATGGGCCAGCGCATCATGGATGATCAGGTCGCCCGGCCGCATGAGCTGCGCCACCGTGGTCACGTTGGTCGCGTGGCCCGACACCATCACCACGCAATCCTCGGCGCCATGCCAGTCGGCCAGCGCGCCCTCCAGTTCCCGGTGGAACGGCCGTTCGCCAGAGACCATGCGGCTGGCGGAAACCGTCGTGCCGTAGCGGTGCAGGGCCTCTTCCACCTGGGCGATCACGCGCGGATCGCCATTCAGGCCCAGATAATCGTAAGACGAGAAATTGATATATTCCCGCCCGTCGATCAGGGTCGTGGCGGCGGCCAGCCCGTCATGCTGGCGAAAGAACGGGTCGGAGACGCCCAGCGCCGCCGCCCGCTTCGCGATGAACTCCATTTCCTCCACGCCCGGCAGCGACCAGCCGCGCGTGCTGCTCTCCGCCGGTGCGCTGCCCGACAGGCTGGCCAGCAGCTTGATGCGTTCGCCCAGCCGCCGGCCGAATTTTGGTCCTGTCATCGCCTCGCTTCTTCTTCGTTCGAAAGCACGGGCTCCGGCGTTTCGGTCTCTTCGGCAACCTCGCCGGCCTCGACCACGACGTTCCGTTCCTCGTCCGACGCCAGATGGCGCGCCATCACGGCCTCGTCCGGCGTGGCGGCCGCCGTCTCCTGCCCCTTGTTGCCCAGCAGGGTGGAGACCTGGCGGGCCACGCGCCGCACCGTCATTTCCTGCCAGGCAAAGCCGGGCAGCGACACGCCCAGCCGGCGTTCCAGCCCCAGCGCCAGTTCAACCGCCGTCAGCGAATCCATGCCCAGTTCAGCCAGCGGCTGGTCCAGCGGCAGGGCCTCGCGGTCGGTCTGCATGATGCGGGTCAGCTCACCCAGGATCAGGTCGGCGACGATCTCTTCCCGCCGTTCCTCGGTCGCCGTGGCCAGCAGGCTCATCAGGTCGCCGCTATCGCCGTCCTCGTCCCGGCGCCGCGCCACGGCGCCGAACAACGGCTCACTCAGGATCGGCAGGCTGCCGGTGGCCTGCCAGTCCATTTCCGCCAGCACCGGCCACGGGTCGGACGAGGCCAGCAGGTCGGGCAAGGCATCCAGCGCGGCCATCGAGCGCATCGAGCGCGCGCCCAGCCGCCGGTCCAGCGCCTCGCGGGCCGCCTCGTTGCGTTCCAGGAAGCCGGCATCGCCGATCGGCCCCCAGCGCACGGCGCAGCCGGGCAGGCCCGCATCGCGCCGGCGCCGGATCAGCGCCTCGACCGCCGCGTTGGCCGCCACATAAGCCCCCTGGCCCGGCGCGCCGAGCGTGATGGTGGCGGAAGAGAAGACCAGGAACAGCGCCAGCGGATCATCCCGCGTCAGCGCATCCAGCGACAGCGCGCCGGTCAGCTTGGCCTGCACCGAGGCCGTCACCTGCTCCTCGGACAAGGTTGCCACCAGCCCGTCCGCCACCGTGACGGCGGCATGCACGATCCCGCCCAGGGGCGGCATGGTGGCCCGGATCTCCGCGATCAGTGCCGCCAGCGCCGCATGGTCGGTCACGTCGCAGGCCCGCACCTCCACGGTCTCAGCCCCGGCCTCCAGCAGCGTTTCGCGCAACGCCGCCACGCCCTCGGCCGCCGGCCCGCGCCGGCTGACCAGCACCAGATGCCGCGCCCCACGGGTCACAAGCCACCGCGCGGCCCGCGCCCCGAAGCCACCGGTCCCGCCCGTCACCAGCATGGTGCGGTCGGCCGGCACATCCAGCACGGGCGGCACATGGACCGGCCCCATGGTCAGCACGATCTTGCCGACATGCGCCGAGGTCCGCATCAGCGCGAACGCATCGGTCGCGGCCGAGGCAGGGAAGGCGGTATAGGGCAGCGGCCCGATCGCCCCGTCCTCGAGCAGCGCATGCAGCCGGTCGGTCACGGTCGAGACCAGATCGGGCCGATGCCGTACCAGCGCATCCACGTCGATCGCATGATAGCTGACATTCTGCCGCAGCGGGCCGATGCCGACCCGCGTATTGGCCAAAAAGTCGCGCTTGCCCAGTTCCAGGAAGCGGCCGAACGGCCGCACCAGTTCCAGGCTGCGCTCCATGGCCTCGCCGCTCAGGGCATTGAGCACCACGTCCACGCCCTGTCCACCGGTCGCGGCCAGCACATCGGCCCCGAACCGCAGAGACCGGCTGTCCAGCACGGTCTCGATCCCCAGTTCGCGCAGCGCCGCCCGCTTGGCGGGGGAGCCGGCGGTGGCGATGATGCGCGCCCCGACATGGCTGGCGTACTGAATGGCCGCCAGGCCGACACCGCCGGCCGCGCCATGGATCAGGATCGTCTCGCCGGCCCGCAACCGGCCCACGGTTTCCAGCGCATAGAGCACGGTCAGATACGTCACGGGAATGGTCGCACCGGCCGCGAAGGACAGCCATTCCGGCAGCGCGAAGACGCTGCGCCGGTCGGTCACCACCCGGCTGGCATGCGCGGCGGCGGCCAGCGCCATCACCCGGTCGCCGGGAGCCAGGTCGGTAACCTCCGCGCCCACCTCCAGCACGGTGCCCGCGCATTCCATGCCCAGCGTCGCGCCGGCGAAACCGTCCAGCAGCAATTCGTCGGGCAGCATGCCGATGGCCGAGAGCACGTCGCGATAGTTCAGGCCGCTGGCCTGCACGGCAATCACCACGTCGCGCGGGCCGGGTGCGACCCTGGGCTCGGGCATCCAGCACAGCCGGTCCAGCGGGCCGGGCACCGGCTGGATCAGCCGCACATCCATTTTCGGGCCCTCGGCGCGCGCCGGCAGGCCCTCGCGCAGGCGGCGGACAAATCGGCCGTCCGCCGTCCAGCGCACTTCGCGCTCGTCGTCGGCGGCAGTGCGCTCCGCCTCCAGCGCCGCCGCGACCGCCGTTTCCGACAGCGTGGCCGACAGGTCGATCCGGCGGCAGCGCAGGGCAGGGAACTCGTTGGCGATCGTCCGGCCCAGGGCCACGCGCGCGGCCTCATGCGGCGTGGTCGCCGCATCGCGGGTCACGATCGCCAGGCACGCACCGGCCTCGGCCGCCGCCCGCGCATCGCGGGCCAAAGCCAGCATCGCCCGCGCGGTCCACGCGGTCTCGCTCTCATCCTCCCGCGCGGGAGCATGCGACAGACGAAGCACCGGCGGCGCCGACACGGTCTCCGCCTCAGCCTCGGCTTCTTCCGCGTCGATCGCGACCGCCGCCAGCAAGGCGAGCGGGAAGGGCGCCTGGGCAGGCACACTTTCCGCCACCGCGCGCAGGCGGTGCGGCAGGTCGCGCCACGCGCCGATCGTCAGCAGCGGCTCGGGCGACAGGTCGCGCAACGTAGCCCAGCCCGCATCCTCGGCCGCTTCCACCACCAGGATCAGGCCACCCGGCGCCAGACGATCGGCATGGGCCAGCGTCGCCGCCGGCACCTGGCCGTGCAGGCCGGGCGCGTAGGCAACCAGCACGTCATACGCCCCCGCCGGCACGGTCTCGGCCATGACGATGCCGGGCAGATGCGCCAGCACGGTCGGCCGCAGCCGCGCCTGCCGCTCACGGTTCGGCTCCAGGATCGTGTAATCCAGCCGGCCCGGCAGGTCCGCCAGGCGCGGGACGAGCTGGCGCGTCAGGGCGGCGCGGTCGGCATGCAGTTCCAGCACGCGCAACGGACGGTCCTGCGGCCAGTCCCGCGCATAGGCGGCGATGGTGGTCGCAATCTGCTCGGCCGCCAGTTCCACGCTGCGGCCGGACAGCAACTGCCGGAACGCCACATCGGGGAACGCATCGTCGGCGGCGACCGGCGCGTTCTTCCGTTCCTCGATCCAGGCCAGCAGCAACGCCGCCGGCAGCCATTGCGGCAGGTCGAGGAAAAGCGTCTGCCACAGCCGGGCCGCGTCAGGCGCATCACCGGTCGTCGCAGACTGTCCGGCCAGGATCGTATGGGCCAGCAGGCCGGCATCCTTGTCGTCCGCGTCACCGACAGGCGTTTCCATGGCCGGGCGCAGGGCCAGGAACCGCTCGTCGGACAGCGGCACCGACGCCACGGCCGACGGCAGCCAGATCTCGTGGAAACTGCGCTCGGCAACCGGCACCGGCCGTTCGCCCGGCATGCGGGTGAACCAGCAGCCGGTTGCCGACAGCACGGCCCGGCCGGTGGCATCCAGCATCACGATGTCGGCCTCGGTCTCGCGCGGGCCGGACGTCGTGACGGCCGCCTGCCCCCGTGCGGCGGGCCCAGCCGTCAGGTCCAGCCGGATGATGCCGAACTTGCGCGGCAACGGTGCTTCGCTCGCATCAGCATGATTGACGGCCAGCCCGACCAGCGCCTGGAAGGTGCCATCCAGCGCTGTCGGGTCCAGCGTCAGCCCATCGAGCGGCGCCGCGCCCGTCAGGGTCGCCTCCACCCGCCCGGCGGCCATGGAAATCGCGCCGACACGGCGGAAGGCCGGTCCATAGGCCAGCCCGGCGGCCCGCGCGGTGGCATAGAGCGCGTCACCCGTCATGTCGGTATCGGTCACGTCCGCCGGCAGGGCAGCCGGCGCGACCGGCGACAGGCCGGCACGGGCGGTGGCATGGCGCGTCCAGACCGCGTGCGACAGCCGGGGCCGGCTGTCGATGGTCACGGCGCCATCCGCCGCCAGCCGCACCCGGATCTCGCGCAACTGCGTCTGTTCGATGATCACAGGGCGCAGGATCTGGAAATCGCGCAGTTCCAGAATCTCGGCATCGGGCCATGTCGCCCGCGCGGCGGTAAAGGCGAATTCGATCAGGCAGGCGGCAGCCAGCACGATCGTCTCGCCCACCTTGTGGTCGGCCAGCCAGGGCTGCACCGCGCCATCCAGATGCGCGGTCCACTCGCTGGCATCCGTCTTGCCGTGGTCGCCCAGCAGGGGATGCGTGCCCTGCTGGTTCCACAGCACCGCCAGCGCTTCTTCGGTCGGCTCATACCAATGCCGCTCGCGCTGCCACTGCACGCCGGGCAGGCCCCGCACATGGGCAGGCCCCGCGAAATGCGCCGCCGACAGAATGTCACAGCCCGCCGCAAAGCATGCCAGCGCGGTGCGGGGGAACGGATCGGTGCTGATCTTGGCCGGCACGGCCGGCATGACGCGCGATTGCGTATCGCCGCCCCGCAGGATGTCGCGCAGATAATGCTGGAGAACCGGACGAGGACTGATCTCGATAAAGACCGACCCACCTTCTTCCGCCGCCCGGCGCACCGATTCCGCGAACAGCACCGGGGCGCGGACGTTCCGCCACCAGTAATCGGCATCGGGCAGCACCGTGAAGGGCTGGCTGGTCACGGTCGAGATCATCAGCCGGTCGGGCTGGCGCGCGGCGATCGCGCCCAGATCACGGACCAGCGCCTCGGCAATCCGGTCCATATGGCTGCTGTGATAGGCATACCCCACCTTCAGGCGGTGGATCAGCAGCGAGGAACTGCCTTTCGCGGCTTCCAGCCGGTCCAGCGCCTCGGCCTCGCCGGCCACCGCTAGGGCATTGGGCGCGTTGAAGGCCGCGATTTCCAGCGTCGGCCCGGCCTCGGCCAGAAGCCGCCGTGCCTCTTCGGCATCGCCATGGATCGCGACCATGCCGCCGCCGGGCGCCGTCGCCTGATGGCGGCTGCGCAGGGCAACGATGCGCGCGGCCTCATCCATCTCCAGCATGCCGGCATGCACCCCGGCCGCGATTTCCCCGACACTATGGCCGACGACGATATCGGCCTTCAGCCCCTGCTGCTCCAGCCCGCGCAAAACGCCGATCTGGAACGCAAACAGCATCGGCTGCGCAACATCGGCCGGGTCGGCCGACCAGTCGCCCGAACGCATGGCCTCGAGGACCGACCAGCCGAGATGCGGCCGCAGCGCCGCATCCGCCTCCGCCACCCCGGCGGCGAAAACGGGGCTGATCTCCAGTAGATCCTTCCCCATGCCCGAAAACTGGCTGCCATTGCCGGAAAAGACAAAGACGGTGCGCGCGTGCGCGAGCGCCTGCCCGGTGACGACATCGGCGTGGGTGCGGGTCTCGACCCAGCCGGCTAGCGCCGCGCGCATCTCCGCCGCATCCCCGCCGGGAACACCCAGGCGATGGGGCAGGTGAGCACGTCGCGTCGCCAGACCGCGCAATTCGGAATCGGTCCAGCTCCGCGTCGACCAGACCCGGGCAAGGCTGGCCAGACCGGCCTCGGAGCGCGCGGACAGCAGCAGCGGCACCGCATCGTCCGATGCCGTCGCGACGGCCGGCGCCTCGACGGATTCAGCCGGCGCGCTGGCCAGGACCACATGGGCATTGGCGCCGCCGAATCCGAAATTATTGACCCCGGCAATCAGCGGGCCATCTTCAAGCGACCGGGCCTCGGTAACGACGTCCAGGTTGAGTTCGGCAAAGGGAATGGCCGGGTTCGGGTTCGCGCAATGCAGCGAGGCGGGCAGGCGCCGATTCTGCAGGGCGAGCATGGCCTTCAGCATGCTGACCAGGCCCGATGCCGGTTCCAGATGGCCGAGATTGGTCTTGACCGAGCCGATCGGCAGCGGCGTGGCGCGCAACTGGCCCAGGGCATGGCCCAGCGCCGTCGTCTCGACCGGGTCTCCCGCCGGGGTGCCGGTGCCATGGGCCTCGACGAACGCGACCTGATCCGGCGAGACTCCGGCCCGATCATAAACCTCGCGCAGCAGGTCGGTCTGGGCCTGGGCACTGGGAAAGGTCAGGCCGGGCGTCCGGCCGTCGGCATTGATCCCGCTGGCCATGATCACCGCGCGAACATCGTCGCCATCCCGCCGCGCCGCCGACAGCGGCTTGAGCAGCAGCATGACGCCGCCCTCGCCACGGACATAGCCATCGGCATCGGCACTGAAGGCGTGGCAGCGCCCGGTCGGGGACAGCATGCTCGCGGCACAGAAGCCGATGAAAGGGTAGGGCGTCAGCAGCATGCTCACACCGCCGACCAGCGCCACGCCCGTCCGGCCCGCGCGCAGGTCCTCGCACGCCTCGTGCAGGGCGAACAGCGACGACGAGCAGGCGGTATCGATGGTCATGCTCGGCCCGTGCAGGCCCAGCGCGTACGACACGCGGTTGGAGAAGATGCTCAGCGTGTTGCCGGGCATGAAATAGGCATTGCCCGACGAGGGGTCGGTCAGGCGCAGGTTGGCATATTCCAGACCCGACGCGCCGATATACACACCGGCCGATGCGATGCGCTCCGCCGTCGTGCCCGCGTCTTCCAGGGCTTCCCACGCCAGTTCCAGCAGCAGCCGCTGCTGCGGGTCCATCTGCCGGGCCTCGCGGGCTGAAATACCGAAAAAGGCGGCATCGAACAGTTCGATCTCGTCCAGGGTCGAGGCCCGGGTGGCATAGAACTTGCCGGTCTCGCCACGACGGGGGTGCCAGAAATCCCGCAACGGAAAGCGATTCTCCGGGATCGGCCGCACGCTTTCGCGTTCCTCGTCCAGCAACTGCCACAGGCTGGTAACGTCCGGCGCCCCGGGAAGGCGGCAGGATGCGCCGATGATGGCGATGGGCTCATCCCGAGTAGTGGCCTTGGGCTCGGACGTCGAACTGTTATGCATGAAGAGATATGTGCCCCAATGCGATGATCGGACTACGATGTAACGCGGTCGGGTCGGAGGGAAAAGCCATATCGGCGTTGAAAAAAGAGTTCGGCGCGTTTCATGTGCTTCCCTCGCCCGCAAACAAGGCATCAAAGCCGGAATGGACGGCGGCTTTCTGCTGTAAGCATATGGCGGAATACGAACTTCAGATTTCCGGCGCCTCCTGGCTTTCGTATTTTGCCTAAATTTCAGGCAAATTATCGCCTGTTGAATCGGCATCCGCAATGCCTGCCCGACAGGAACGGCGCGTGTCAGGACGCCGAGCCTGAACGGTTGTGCCAGCACGCCGCCCATTCCTGACGACGGGCAACCTGCGTCGCTTTGCGACAATCGGGCATCGCATGGCCGGCATTCAGGCGATCACCGCGCTTCTCTCCTTCGGCCGCGCCCGTACAAACGCACAGACCCGCCGATCGGCCATCCACAGGGCTCTCCAAGCGTAAATTCTCTCTGTCTGTGTTCTTTTTATGTCTTCCGGCAGCGGAGGACCGAAACGATCCGCTCCATAACAGGTGCGGGGAGGACATACTCAGTGTCCCGCGCGCAGGCATGCCGCGAAATCGGGCGAGGGAGCGTGAAAACGCATCCCGGCGCAATATGGTGTCCGCGGCGGGATTCGAACCCACGGCCCCAGGATTCATACCACTTCGGCTTTCACCGCCGCCATCCGGAAATGGCGTTCGTGGTCTGGACTGTCCCTTCACCCTGGGCCCGAAGGCCGACAGGTGCCGCCCGTCCAGTCTCTACACCTTCCCGGCGAGGCCGGGCTTGGCTCGGGATCGGCACGACACACGGTGTCAGAGCGTTCCCCGAATTTGAGCGGATCCGTCATGAGGTTTCCCGCCATGACGCCCAATTTGAAAACCAGGAATCCTGTGCTCTATCCTGCTGAGCTACGCGGACACACGCTCTGCTTCTAGCCGAGCACAGGGCTTCGGGCAAGCGCCCCCGACGGCCGGAAGGCGGCTCACCGCTCGCGACGCAGCATCGTCGCGGTCGCCGCCAGGCGCGCGATATGGCGGCGGCACAATGCGAGGTCGGGCGACCCGGTCTGCTTGCAGTCCTTCTCAAGCGCCTGGGTCTGCTCGGCGGCATCCATCAACCGCTCGGCGCTCCACAGCGACAGCGCCTGGCCGAAGGATTCGGTCCGCTTGAAGAACACGGGCGGCCGCATTCCGCGCATCGCGTCCGCCCGGCTCTGCCCCGAATCCATCGCGATTCGCGCGCGCCGCAGCCGGTGCAGGTGCGAGAGCAGGGCCCGCGCGACGGCAATCGGGCTGGTACCTTCGGCCAGCGCCCGCTCGATCGCGGTATCGGCGCCGGCCCGATCGCCGGCGGTGGCGGCATAGGCCGCATCTTCCAGCGACACACCGGCGGCATCGCCGATGCAGGTCCGCACATCGTCCAGCGTCAGATGCCCGCCCCGCCCGGCATAGAGCGCCAGTTTTTCAACCTCGCCCCGCATCGCGGCCCGATCGGGACCCAGCAACCCCGCGAACCACGCCAGCGCATCGGCGTCGATGCGGATCTCCTCTTCCCCGAGGCTCTGGCGAATCGTGCCTTCAAGCGCCCGCCCTTCCTCGGGATAGCAGCCGATGGCCGCGCAACTGGCCTGGGCCTCGGCCAGCGCGCGCAGGCGCGAGCGGCTGGCAAGGCCGGGGGCCTCGATGATGACCAGCGTATCGGACTCGCGGGCCAGGCTGGCCTTCAACGGCGCCGTCAGGCTGTCGCCCCCGTCACGCACCCAGACGACGCGCCGCCCGCCGCTGAGGGAAAGAGAGAAGATTTCCTCTTCCAGCCGCTCCGCCGCATCCCGGTCCAGCACCGCGACGCGGAAGGGGTCGTCCAGTTGTGGCGCGATGGCGGTTGCGGCCTGGCGGGCCCGCTCGCGGATCAGCCCGGTATCCTCGCCATGCAGCAGAATGGCCCTGAGCGCGCCGGGCTCACGCAGGACCCGGGCAACCGAGCGCGCGTCGATCTTCACTGGTTGTTGACTGTTCCGTTGCCCGGCTCGCTGCCCGCCGTGCCGGAAGGATCGGGGGAGGACCGGCCGATGGCCATGCCCGGCAGGCCGTCTTCACCGACCGACTGGCGCGGGATCTCGGTGCTGGCATTGGGCATCACGTTCGGGTCGACATAGGTCGCCTGCGGCATCACCGTCCGCTGCGCGGGTGCGGCACGGGTCTTGAACCAGATCGCAAGCTGCTGGGTAATGCGGTCGGCGACGGCCTGCGCCACCCGGCGCGCCAGCGCGGTCTGGTTCAGGTTCTGGGCGAAATACTGCTCGAACGTCTCGTTTTCGCCATCCATCACCTGCGTATCGCCCTGGGTCACCAGCATCGGGGTGGGTGCTACGGTATAGAGCATCCAGTGGGCGTGGGCGGTGGCGCGGGTGCGGCCGGTCGTATTGTCCGAATGGATGTCGATCGCTTCGTTCATCACATAGGAATTGACGCGCAGCGTATAGCCGGTCGGGTCTTCCTGCTCGGCTCCGGCCAGATTCTGTTGCAGGAACAGCCGCAATTCCTGCCCGTACCGTTCGGGAATGCTGGCCACATAGACCTGGCGCAACTGGTCGGGGATCGTCCCGCCCGCGGGCGCACTGCCGGCCGGTGTTCCGTACAGGGGCTGGAAGCCGCACCCACCCAGCATCGTCACCATGGCCATCAGCACCACCCGGCGAAGCGGGCGAGACGAACGGGGCGCGTCGGACCGGGGCAGATGCGGCATCCGATCAGCCCGCGATCACGAAATTGACGATGCGATTGGGCACATGGATGCGCTTGACGATGCGCTTGCCCTCCAGCAGCCGCGCGACATTGGGCTCGTTTTCCGCCAGGGCGATCACCGTCTCGGCCGGCGCATCGGGCGGCGCGGCCACGGTGCCGCGCAGCTTGCCCATGATCTGGACCGCGATCGTCAGCTCGCGCGCCACCAGCAATTCCGGCTCGGCCACCGGCCACGGGCGGTCGACGGCCGGCGCCTGCCCGGGCTCCAGCAGGGCCAGCATCTCTTCCGCCTGATGCGGCACCATCGGCCCGGCCAGCAGGCACAGGCTCAGCGCGGCCTCGCGCCGGGCAAAAGCCATGCCGGCATCGGCCCCGGCACGCTCGGCATCCGCCAGCGCGGAGGTCAGCTCATGCAGACGGGCCACCGCCACATTGATCGCAAAGCCTTCCAGCGCATCGCTCACGGCGGCGATGGTGCGATGGGTCGCGCGGCGCAGCGTGTCGGCGGCGTCAGACGGCGCAGCCTCGGGGGCAGCCGCGGCCGGAACGCTCTCCGCCACCGTCCGCACCACCCGATAGAGCCGTTGCAGGAAGCGCGCCGCACCGGCCACGCCGGCCTCGGTCCACTCCATGTCGCGTTCCGGCGGGCTGTCCGACAGCACGAACCAGCGCGCGGTATCGGCACCGAACCGCTCGATGATCGCCACCGGCGCCACCGTATTGCGCTTGGATTTGGACATCTTCTCGACACGGCCGATCGTCACCGGCGCACCGGTCTCACGATGCACCGCGCCGTCACCGTGCCGTTCCACTTCCTCGGGATACAGCCACAGCCCATCGGTATCGCGATAGCTCTCGTGATTGACCATGCCCTGGGTGAACAGGCCGTCGAACGGCTCGTCCAGCCCCAGATGCCCCGTCTCCCGCATCGCGCGGGTAAAGAAGCGGGCATAGAGCAGATGCAGGATCGCATGCTCGATCCCGCCGATATACTGGTCGACCGGCAGCCAGCCATCGGCCGCCGGGCGCACGGTCGGCGCCGCCGCATGCGGGGCGGTGAAGCGGGCGAAATACCACGAACTGTCCACGAAGGTGTCGAACGTGTCGGTCTCGCGCGTGGCGTCGGCGCCGCAGCGCGGGCAGGCGACATGCTTCCAGGTCGGATGATGGTCCAGCGGATTGCCCGGCCGGTCGAACGTCACGTCCTCGGGCAGGGTCACGGGCAACTGGTCGTCAGGCACCGGCACCGGGCCGCAGGCGGCGCAATGGATGACCGGAATCGGGCAGCCCCAGTAGCGCTGGCGCGAAATGCCCCAGTCGCGCAGCCGCCAGTTCTCGACGCCCCGGCCGACGCCCAGCCCTTCCAGGCGGCTGATGGCCTCGGCCCGCGCGGCCTTGGTGTCCAGCCCGTCCAGGAAGCCGGAATTGATCATCGTACCGTCACCGTCCCACGCCTTGGCGGTGACGGCGAAGGCCGCTTCATCCTCGCCCGCCGGCAGGACAACGGGGCGGAAGGGCAGGTGATAGGCGTTGGCGAAATCCAGGTCGCGCTGGTCGCCGCACGGACAGCCGAAGATGGCGCCGGTGCCGTAATCCATCAGCACGAAATTGGCGATCCAGACCGGAAAGCTCTGGTCGGGCATGAAGGGATGCGACACGCGCAGGCCGGTATCGAACCCGCGCTTCTCGGCCTTCTCGATCGCTTCCTCCGACGTGCCCAGGCGGCGGCATTCGGCGATGAAGGCGGCGGCGTCCGCATTGTCCCGCGCGACCTTCGCGGCCAGCGGATGGTCGGGTGCGACGGCCAGGAACGCCATGCCGAACAGCGTATCGGGCCGGGTGGTATAGACCTCGACCGAATCCAGATCGGTATCGAACCCCCGCGGCGGGCTATGCAGCCCGAAGCGCACGCGCGCGCCGACCGAGCGCCCGATCCAGCGTTCCTGCATGAGTCGGACCCGCTCCGGCCAGCGCGGCAGATGCGACAGCCCCTCCAGCAGGTCGGGCGCGAATTTGGTAATGCGCAGGAACCACTGCGAGAGCTTCTTCTTCTCGATCAGCGCGCCGGAACGCCAGCCGCGCCCGTCCACCACCTGCTCGTTCGCCAGTACGGTATGGTCCACCGGGTCCCAGTTCACCCAGCTTTCGCGCCGCTCGACCAGATCGCCCTGAAGCATGTCGAGGAACAGCTTCTGCTGCTTGCCGTAATATTCGGGCAGGCAGGTCGCGATCTCGCGGTCCCAGTTGAACGAGAAGCCCAGCCGCTTCAGCGTGCCGCGCATGGCCGCGATATTGTCCAGCGTCCAGGTCTGCGGATGCACGCCGCGTTCCCGCGCCGCGTTTTCCGCCGGCAGGCCGAAGGCATCCCAGCCCATCGGATGCAGCACCGAAAACCCCTTGGCCCGCTTGAAGCGCGCGACCACGTCGCCCAGCGTGTAGTTGCGCACATGCCCCATGTGAAGCTGCCCCGACGGATACGGGAACATCTCCAGCACGTAATATTTCGGGCGATCGGCCGGCGGCACGTCGGGCACGTCGAAGGCGCCCGCCCGCTCCCACTCGGCCTGCCAGCGCGGTTCGGCCGTGCGGAAATCGTAGGAAGCGGGGGTCATTTCAGTCATGTCAGGGTCCAGGAGCATGGGCCGGAGCGTCACGGTCTGTCACGCACGGCCGATACGAAGCAGAAGGATGCCGGGCAGCGGCCCGGCATCGTCCCCGGCGCGAAAGCACCGGGGGAAGGGGCTTACTTGCCGCCGCCATTATCGGCGCGAAGCTGCCGCGCCCGGGTCAGGATTCGCGTCGTGATGTCCGATACCGTGTTCGGGGCGACCGGGGTATCGACCCACTGCCCATCGGTCAGCGCCTGGCGGAAGACGGAGACACGCAGCGCGTCCGACCGCAGGTTGCGCGACAGCACATAGGCCGTGATCTTGAATCGCTCGTTCTTGGTGGCCGGCGGGGTGTACCAGTCAGTCAGGATCACGCCGCCGATGGCATCGGCCGAGGCGAAGGGCATGAACGACAGCGTGTCGATCGCGCCGCGCCACAGATAGGCGTTCACGCCGCTCTTGCCGATCTGGTCGTCGCCGCCATTGGCGGAGCGATCCTGGGTGATCAGATGATTCTGCGGCATCGCCAGCCCCGCGTCCGCGCGGCGCGACGAGGAACAGGCGGTCAGGCCCAGAATCGGGGCAATGGCCAGCACGCCCAGCAGGCGGGCCGATGGCGAAAGGCGGCGAATGGCGGATGGCGGTCGAACGGTCATGTTGCCCCTGTGGTCCCCTCGGGTCTGGCCCCGCTGATGGATCGGCGGCCGTGGCGGTTCCTGCCCGTCCGGGGCCGGCGGTCGGACCACGGTTCAGCCGGTTTCACTGCCGTCTTCATATCCCGGCGCGCCATCCGCGCCAAGCCGGGTGGCGATTTTCTCCCGGTCGCATGCGCGGGCAACCCACACCTCGGCAGGAACCGAGGACCAGCAAGGACATCCAGAGCCTTGCCTTCACGGTTCCGGCCGGTTTGAAAAGACCCAATCAGGCCGGGCCGCGCGGGGAGTCGCCGCGCGACGGGACGAAAGATCGGAGGGGGCGGCGTGGCAGGCATCGCGGGCGGGGGGGCAGGGCGGGCCGGCGGGCCGTGGCGGGGCATGGCCCTGCTGGCGGCCCTGGCCCTGTCCGCGCCCCCCGCCGTCGCGGCCGACCGGCCGGCGCGGGCAGCGCCCCTGGCCGCCCGCCTGACCCAGACGGAAAAACTCACCCTGGTGCGGGCGGATGTCGTGGCCGGCCCGGTCGAGGGCGTGTCGATCGTCACGCTGCCCGGCGTGCCGCGCGCCGGCCTGCCGGCCCTGCGCATGGCCCTGCTGGATGACGGCGCGGCGCAGCGCTCGCCACTGGCGCTGATGGCGACCTGGGACCGCGACCTGGCCCGGCGGGCGGGGCAGGCCCGAGCCCGCGCGATCCGGGCCGGCGGCCGGGCGATCACGTCGGTCGGCGGGGTCGGCCCCCTGCCGGCCGACCGGGCCTATGACGGCGAAGACCCGCTGCTCGCCGGCCGGATGATGGGCGCGGTCGCCTCCGGGCTGATCGCGGGCCATGTGCTGCCGCTGTTCGGCGGCCGTGGCCGGCCCGGCGCCGATGGGGTGTCCCAGGACCGCATGCTGGCGCTCCATGTCGCCCTGGAGCAGGCAAGGGGCGCGGGCATGCTCTGCCATGTCACGGTCGTCGGCGCGCGGCCATGCGGCGGGCTGGACGGCATGGAACGGACGCTGCGCGACGGATGGCATTATGGCGGCATGATCGCCCTGCTGGCGGACCACCCGACGCCGGACGGCACGGCGGCCCGTCGCCCCATGCTGCTGTCGGCGCTGGAAGCCGGCATCGACGTGGAAGGCGAGCCCGGCACTGCCGATACGGCGCTGTTCGGCGCCACGCTGCGGCAGGCGGTGATGAAGGGGGGCTTCGTGCCGCCCGCCCGGCTCGATCACATGGCCGCCCATGTCATGCACTCCATGGACGAGGCCGGGGTAACCGAGAATCCCCCCCCGTTCGGCGCGCTGCGCGCGCCCGCGCTCTATCAGGACCCGCTGGCGGAAGAGGTGGTCACCGAAGGCACGGTGCTGCTGCGGAATGAAAACGCGATCCTCCCGCTGGCCGGCACCACCGCCGATCCCATCCTCGTCCTGGGCGCCGGGGCGGCACGGGAGGCGGCGGATGTCATGGCCGACGCCCTGAACCGGGCCGGGCAGGTCGCGCGCCGGGCCGCCGATATGCCGGCGGACGGGCCGCTGCCGTCCTATATCGCCCAGGCCAGCCATACCGTCCTCTTTTCCGCCGGCCCCGAGGACGACCGGCTGATCAGCGCGGTGGCCGACACGGGCGGTCATGTGGTCGTCGTCCTGCTGTCGGACGATCCCGCCCGCCCCATGCCCTGGCTGGATCAGGTCGATGGCGTGGTGCAGGCCTGGTCGTGGCGCGATGGCGGCGGCGATGCGCTGGCGGCCCTGCTGACCGGCCAGCGCGATTTCTCCGGGCGCCTGCCCGTCACCTTTACCGGCGGCGCGTCGCCGCCCCAGGCGCATATGGCGGCTTACAAGGCCTTCGACCGGGCGCATGTCGCGCCGCTGTTCCCGTTCGGATACGGGCTCTCGGCCCGCGCGCGCTTCGCCTATGGCGACCTGAAGGTGACGCGGGACGGCTCACGGCTGCTGGTGGGTTTCAGCGTGTCCAATCGCGGCACCATGGCCGGCCGCGACGTGCCGCAGATCTATCTCGATCTCCCCGAAGGGGCCGGCGGGGCTCCCAAGCGCCTGATCGGCTGGCGGGGCGTGCAGCTTACGCCCGGACAGGCCGCGCGGCTGGCGGTCGGGATCGACGCGCGGATGCTGGGCCACTGGAATCCGGCAACGCTGGAATGGGTGGTGCCTGCCGGCGAGTACGGGGTGTCACTCGGCGCCCATTCCGCCAATCTGGGCCACCAGGTCACGCTCCATCTGCCGGAGATGCACGTTCCCGGCGCCTTACCGGATGCCGAAGGCGGTTAAGAAATCCAGCCTTTCAAAGCCTGGTCGGAAACGCGCGTCGGATCGCCGCCAGCCCGCATGTTCCGTCAGGCTCAGGGCGGGGGTTCGCCTTCCAGCGGGGTAAAGCCCAACTGCGCGATCAGGTCGTGCGTCGCCTGCGCCGCCGCCAGCACGGCGTCGCGGTCCAGCCCCTTGCAGACCAGGGCCACGCCCCGCCGTCCGTCCGGCCGCTTGAACGGATAGGAGCCGATATCGAGGTCCGGATAACGGTCCTGGATCGCCGACAGGCCGGCGGCCAGCGTGCCCTCGAACAGTTCCAGCGCGTACCAGCTTCGCGAGGTCACGGGCGTGCCGTGACGCAGGCTGGGGGCCAGCGCCTCGAACATCGCCTGCATGATGCGCGGCACGCCCGCCAGCACATGGACATTGCCGATGCTGAAACCCGGCGCGATCGAGACGCTGTTGGTGATCGGGGTCGCCCCCTGCGGCAGGGTGGCCATGCGCTGGCGGGCGGCATTGAATTCCCCCGGCCGGAAATGCGCCTCCAGCACCCGGAAGGTTTCCGGGTGGATGACCCACGGCACGCCGAACGCCTCGGCGACGCAGGGCGCGGTGATGTCGTCATGGGTCGGCCCGATGCCGCCGGTGGTGAAGACATGCTCGAAGCGCGCCCGCACATCGCACAGCGTGGTCACGATCACCTCGCGCCGATCGGGGATGATCCGCACTTCGGAGAGGGTGATCCCCAGTTCGGACAGGCGTCGTGCGAGATATTGCACGTTGACGTCCTGCGTCCGGCCCGAAAGAATCTCGTTGCCGATGACCAGGATGCAGGCTGTCGGGTTCATGATGGCGGGTCCCCGTCCAATGGCATGGACCATCATTATGAGCCCGGAATCCGCTTCCGGCCAGACAGGAGGAATGGGCGATGAGGGAAGGACCGATGTGCGGCGTGCCGCGCTGCGTGTGGGATCTTCCAGCCATGCTGGGCGAGGGCCCCGTCTGGTCGGAAGCCGAACAGGCCCTGTATTTCGTCGATATCGTCGGAAAGGCGATCCACCGCTACCGGCCGGAAAGCGGCGAGAGAACCTCCTGGCCCGCCCCCGACCGGCCGGGTTTCCTGGTGCCGCTCACCGACGGCACCTTCCTGTGCGGCCTGCGCGACGGGCTGCACCGGTTTTCCCCCGCCACCGGCCGATTCGGCCTCGATCTCCCGGTCGAGCCCGACCAGCCCGGCAACCGGATCAATGACGGGTATGTGGACCGGTTCGGCCGCCTGTGGTTCGGCACCATGCACGATGCCGAGACCGCCCCGACCGGTTCGCTCTATTCCGTCCGCCAGGACCGGGGCGCCCTGTCGATCCGGTGCGAGGATACCGGTTACGTGGTCAGCAACGGCCCGGCCCTGTCGCCCGACGGGCACACGCTCTACCACAATCACTCACCCGCCCGGACCGTCTACGCCTTCGACGTGGCGCCCGAGGGCACCCTGTCGAACCGCCGGGTCTTCGCCACGCTGCAGGACGGCTACCCCGACGGCATCGCGGTCGACAGCGCGGGCTTCCTCTGGATCGGCGTATGGGATGGCGGGCGGATCGAACGCCTGGCCCCGGACGGCACGAAGGTCGAACCGATTCCCATGCCGGCGCGCAACGTCACCAAGGTGGCGTTCGGCGGCGCCGACTACCGCACCGTCTTCGTCACCACCGCGCGCAAGGGCCTGTCGGCCCGCCAGCTCGTGGACCAGCCCCTCAGCGGCAGCCTGTTCGCCTTCGGCACCAGCATCGCCGGCCAGAAACAGGCAACCTTCACGCTCGACGCGCCATTCGCGCTGTAGAGGATTGTAGAGAATCGATTCGACAGTCGCTGCGCCGATGAGACGGCTGGAAAAGCCGGTCTGCCGAGCGAGAGTGCCGCGAAGCGGCGCGGCCGTCGTGTGTTTCCGAGCATCGGAGCGGAGCGGCCTTGATGGCCGTGAGCACCGACGCGCAGGAAACGCGCGTCGGATCGCCAGCAGAGCGGCTTTGCCAGCCGTCTCTCACACGAGGTCGCGCAACAGAGGCACCAACGGCAGATCCGCTTCCGGCATCGGATAGGTCGAAAGATCGTCCCCCCGAACCCACGCCAGCGTCTGCCCCTCACGCGGGCGCGGAACATTCTTCCAGCGCCGGCAGACATAGACGGGCATCAGCAGATGAAAATGCCCGTAATCGTGCGACACGAACGTATAGGGCGCGAGGCACGACCGGCTGACATCCAGCCCAAGCTCCTCGTCCAGTTCGCGGATCAGCGCCGCCTCCGGCGTTTCCCCGGCCTCGACCTTGCCGCCGGGAAATTCCCACAGCCCGGCCATCGGCTTGCCTTCGGGCCGGCGCGCCAGGAGGATGCGGCCATCGGTATCGATCAGCGCGACGGCGGCCACCAGCACCACACGCTTCCGTTCCCCGGCCTGCGCGGCCGAGCCTTCGGACGATGCCTCCATCGCCAGATCCCCCCGGTTCACCTCGAACAGCAGCACCGGATGTTCCCCGCCGCGCGAGACGAATTCCTGGTGCCCGGTCCCGGTCTCGCGAAACCCCAGCCGCCGCAGCACGGCGATCGAGGCCGGATTGTCGTGTGCGACGGCAGCCGCGACGCGGTCCACCGGCATGCTGGCCAACGCCCAGCGCGCGATCCGCCCCACCGCGCTGGTGGCGACCTTGCGGTTCCAGTAGGGCCGGCCGACCCAATATCCCACGGTAGCCGAGCGACGGGTACGGTCGACCTGCAACCCGATGCAGCCGATCAGCGAATCGGGCGTGTCCGATTCGGGATGGGTAATGGCGAAATGATAGGCCGCCCCCCGCCGGGCCAGGTCGGCGGTGGAGGCGATCCATTCATCCGTCAGTCCGCGCGGGTAGGGAAACGGCACCCGGCTGAGCATCCGGATCACGCTCCAGTCATTGACCAGCCGGTGCATCGCGCCCGCGTCCGACGACAGAAGGGCCCGCAGCCGGAAGGGGCCGGCCTGCAGGGTGGTATCCGTCCGTTCGTCGATCATGGACCTGGCGAAACCCTCAGCCGGCTTCGGGCGCGCGAATGCCGCATTCGGCCAGAAGCAGGCGCAGGTCGCGGATCACCGGGAACACTTCCTGGTTATGGTCGCCGCCCAGCTCGTTCCACGCATTCTGTTCCAGTTCCACGATCTCGCGGTCCTCGCGGAAGATCCGCTCGGTAAACGCGACCAGGAACGGCCACGCCATGTCCAGCACGCCCGGCAGCTTGGGGCGCTTGATCGACAGCAGCCCGAAGACCCGGTTGGTCAGCTGCTCCTCGTCCTGCGGCACGTAGGCGATCCACAGATCCATCACCGCTTCACCGCCGGTCGGCTCGATCTTCAGCGTCTGGTACGGATATTCGGTGCGGATGGTCATGACGTCGCGATGGGCGAATTTCGCGCTGTTGTCGCGCTTCTGCCCGAAGACGAGCGCCTCGCCGATCGGCTGCTTGCCGCCGGTGCGGGCAAAGGTATAGCGCGCCTCGATCATGCCGGGGGCACGCTCCTGGCCCAGGAAGCGAGGCTTCATCTGGCCCATCTGCTTCATGTGCATGAACTGATGGTTCATATCCATCAGGTTCTCATGCATGAAGCTGTAGTGGCATTTCACATGCCGGCCGAAGCGGCGGGTCTTGTATGCGGGGTTGGCGACCTGCGACAGCCGGGGCATCGGCACGCTCCCGGCCTTCTCCGGGTCGCCGGGGAAGATGAAGATCAGCCCGTCCTGCTCGCGGCACGGATAGGTCTTCACGCCGTTGGGCAGCTTGCCCTTGCCCAGATAGGGCACGTCGATGCAGCGGCCCGACCGGCCATAGGCCCAGCCATGGTAGCAGCATTGCACCGCCTGGCCCTTCACCGTGCCCTTGCTCAGCGGTACCTGCCGATGGGCGCAACGATCTTCAAGGGCGAAGACGTCGCCTTCGACAGGGCGGACAAGGGCGATCGGCAGGCCGGCATAACGGGTGCCGATGGTCTTGCCGGCCTTGAGTTCATGCGACCAGGCCACGGGGTACCAGAAATCGGGATCACAGCGAATGCGACGCAGATCCTCCCCAAGGGTCAGGGCGGGGCGGGGCATGCTGTCCGTCGAAAAAATCTGGTTCATCGTCTCTCTATGTGCTCGGTCGCCTGCGGCTGTCCGGTGGATCGCGCAACGTCATGACAGTCGCCGCACGTATTAAAGAGGCATCTCATCCCGCCGCGCAATTGATAATGCATATCAATGCCCGGCAACGGTAAGGGCCCGGTTTCTCTCCCGGCCGGTCAGGCTGGAAGCCCTCATGATATCAGGCATCGAGCCGGTCACGGGCCTTGATTCTGATCAAGGACGTGTCGATTCCACAACGGGCGGGGCGGCGGCGAGTTCGGCGGTCAGGTCCTCGATGAACTGCCAGGCGACGCGCCCCGAGCGCCCGCCGCGGGCAACCGACCAGGCATTGGCGCGCCGCGCCAGTTCCTCGTCCCCGATCGCCAGCTTCCGGGCCGCCGCATAGGCCCGCACCATGTCTATGAAGGTATTCTGCGCGCAGTTATGAAAGCCGATCCACAGCCCGAACCGGTCGGACAGCGAGACCTTCTCCTCCACCGCCTCGGAGGGGTTGATGGCGGTCGAGCGCTCGTTGTCGATCATGTCGCGCGGCATCAGGTGCCGCCGGTTGGAGGTCGCGTAGAACAGCACGTTCTCCGGCCGGCCCGAGATCCCGCCATCCAGCACCGATTTCAGGGCCTTGTAGTCGGCATCCTCGCTCTCGAACGACAGATCGTCGCAGAACACGACGAAGCGTCGCGAACTGGTGCGCAGCAGGGCCAGCAGGTCGGGCAGGGTGGCAAGGTCCTCGCGCTGGATCTCGATCAGCACCAGCCGGCCCCGGCCGGGCGCCGCCGGCACACCCTCCGCCGTCAGGTTGGCCTGCGCATGGGCGGCCTTGACCAGCGAGGACTTGCCCATGCCGCGCGCGCCCCACAGCATGACGTTGTTGGCCGGCAACCCGCGCGCGAAATGCAGCGTATTGTCCAGCACCAGCCGGCTTTGGATCTCGACGCCGCGCAGCAGGCCGATCTCGACATGCGCCACATGGGCCACCGGGTCCAGGCGCCCCCGCGCGGGGTGCCAGACGAAGGCATCGGCCGCATCCAGCCCGGCCAGGCTCGGCGGCGGCGGCGACAGCCGCTCCAGCGCCTGGGCGATACGGTCGAGAAACGGCAGGAGAGGGTGAGACTCCATCATCGGTCCTGTGGCTGGAAAGGCGCGATCGGACCCGGAGCGCGGCGGAGGGCAAACCGACGCCTTGACGGGAAACGGACGAAAACTATGGTCCACTGCCTCAGCCCGCAACCCACTAAATGACGGCCGGAAGCACGACATGACCGCAATTTCAGATTTCCTGGTAACCCCGGCATATGCCCAGAGTGCCGGAGGCGAGGGAGGGCTCCTGAGCGCCGGCGGGCTGATGTCGATCCTGCCCTATGTCGCGATGTTCGCGATCTTCTATTTCCTCCTGATCCGCCCGCAGCAGCAGAAGCAGAAGCAGTTGCGCGCCCAGCTCGCGGCGATCCGTCGCGGCGACCGGGTGCTCACGGCCGGCGGCATCATCGGCGTGGTGCAGAAGGTCCGCGACGATTCGAACGAGATCGAGGTCGAAATCGCCCCCAACGTCCGCGTGACGGTGGTGCGCGAGACCCTGACCTCGGTGGTCACCAGCACCGCCAAGCCCGCCAACGACGTCGCCCCCAAGGCCGGCTGAACCGCTCCCTCCCCGGGCGGCCGGCGAACCGCCCGCGTCGCCGGCCGTTAACCCTTCTCCGGGGAGAAGGGGTATGACGCTGTACGGAGAGATCGACGCAACCGGAGCCGAACGGGGGGTCGGGCAGGGGATCGGACGGGGGGCCGAGCGCTCCAGGTCCGCCTCCGTGCGGGGCCAGGCCGGCGTGGCCTCGGGCCTGGCGGCGGTGGCCGGCCTGATGTTCGGCCTCGATATCGGCGTCATCTCCGGCGCCCTCGGCCCGGTCGCGCGCGAATTCCACGCCGGCCGCCTCACGCAGGAATGGATCGTCGCGGCCATGATGCTGGGCGCGGCGCTGGGCGTGCCCGTCGCGGCCCGGCTCTCCTTCGGCTGGGGGCGCAAGCACACGCTGCTGATCGGCGCGGCCCTGTTCGTGGCGGGGTCGCTGTTCTGCGCCGTGGCCGGATCGGTCGGCACGCTGATCGCGGGACGGGTGATCATGGGGCTGGCGGTCGGCATCTCGACCTTCACGGCACCGCTCTATATCGCCGAGATCGCCGATCCCCGGCACCGGGGCGCCATGGTCGCGATCTATCAGCTCATGATCACCCTCGGCATCATGGCGGCCTTCGTCTCCAACGCGCTGTTCTCCTATTTCGATACCTGGCGCTGGATGCTGGGCATCGTGGCGTTTCCCGGCATCGTCTTCATGATCGGCGTCGCCTTCCTGCCGGCCAGCCCGCGCTGGCTGATGATGCGCGGCAAGCGCGAGGCCGCGCGGCGCGCGTTGCAGGATCTGCGCGGCCAGGGCCAGAGCGTGGCGCGCGAACTGCGCGAGATCGACGCCCGCCTGCATGTCCGCACCTCGGGCTGGGCCCTGCTGCGCGCGGACCGGAATTTCCGCCGCTCGGTGGCGCTGGGGGTGACGTTGCAGCTCGTCCAGCAATTCACCGGCATGAACGTGGTCATGTATTACGCCCCGCGCATCCTCGGGCTGGCCGGCTTCATCGACCATGCGCGGCTGTGGGGCACCGTCAGCGTGGGGGCGGTGAACGTGGCCGCCACCTTCGTGGCGATCGGGCTGGTCGATCGCTGGGGCCGCCGCCCGCTGCTGATCTCGGGCCTGGTCGTAATGAGCATCGGCATGGCGCTGCTGGGCTATTCGCCCTCCGCCGAGGTGCGCGAGACGACGGCCCAGGCGCTGGCCATCGGCGGAATGATCTGTTTCGTGTCCGGCTTCGCCTTTTCGGCCGGCCCGGTCATCTGGGTGCTGTGCGCGGAAATCCAGCCGCTCCAGGGCAGGGAATTCGGCGTCGGCTGTTCCACGGCCGCCAACTGGGTCGCCAACATGATCGTGGGCGTGTCGTTCCTGTCGCTGATGGACCGGCTGGGCCTGTCCGCGACCTTCTGGCTCTATGCGGGGGTGAACGCGCTGTCCGTGCTGCTGGTCGTGCTGTTCGTGCCCGAGACGAAGGGCCTGACGCTGGAGCGGATCGAACGCGAACTGACGGCCGGCACAAGGCTGCGCGACATCGGGCGCACCGGGCCGCTCCCCGGCGGGCGTACATGAAAAACCCGGCCCCAAGGGGCCGGGCGTTCCAGGACACGTGGTGCCGTCGGTCGCTCAGGCGGCCTTGAGCTGCGCCTCGGCAAACTCGTAGTTCGCCAGCTTGTCCAGATAGTTGGTCACATAGTCGGGGCGACGGTTGCGGAAGTCGAGATAGTAGGAATGCTCCCACACATCGAGGCCCAGCAGCACCTTGCCCTGGCCTTCGGCCAGCGGGTTGGAGCCGTTGGCGCTCTTGGTGATCTTCAGCTTGCCGTCGGGGCCCAGCACCAGCCACGCCCAGCCCGACCCGAACTGCGAGGTCGCAGCCGCCTTGAAATCGGTCTTGAACGTGTCGACGCTGCCGAAATCCTCGGCGATCTTGGCCGCCAGCGCGTCGGGGATCGCACCGCCGGTCGGCGACAGGTTCTGCCAGAACAGGATATGGTTCCAATGCTGGCCGGCATTGTTGAACACCGGCGCCAGGGCCGCATCACCCTTGACCGCCAGGATGATTTCTTCCAGCGACTTGCCCTGAAGCTCGGGCTTGGCTTCGACGAAGCCGTTCAGCGCGGTGACATAAGCCTGGTGGTGCTTGCCGTGATGCAGCTCCAGCGTTTCCTGGCACATGCCGCGCGCCGCCAGCGCGTTGGTCTGGTACGGAAGAGTGGGCAATTCGAAAGCCATGGACGTTCTCCTTGGAATTGCAGCGGCGAAAACGCCGCCCGTCAGAGCTATGAGGGCGGGGAAGGGGCGTCAAGTGACGGAACAGGGACGGCCGACCCGCCGGCCGAGACTCTTGCGCCACGCCGTCGCGCGCGGCAAGCCATTGTCATGACACGCACTGCCATGACGGCCCCCCCGGAAAGACGCGCCGCCGCCGCCGGAGTTTCCCCCGGCGCCCCGATTGCCCGGCGCGCCGACCCCGATCGCTTCCTGTGCGCGCTGTTCCTGCCGCCGGCGGCGCGCGAGGCCGCCTTCACCCTGCTCGCCTTCAATCACGAAACCGTTCGCGCCCTGGGCGGCATGCAGTCCCGCGCCGTCGCGGGGCCGATGGCGGGGCTGATTCGCCTGCAATGGTGGCGCGAGATCATCGAGGGCGCCCCCCACCCGCACGAGATCGCCGACCCGATCCGCGCCCTGATCGCCGAGGGCCGGGTAAAGCCCGAAACCCTCCTGGGCATCCTCGATGCCCGCGAGGCCGAACTGGACGGCCTGGCGGACTGGCCCGCCTGGCGCGCGGCCATGCGCGGCGGTGCCGGCGGCGTGCAGGTCGCCATCGCCCAGGCGGCCGGCGTGGCCGACCCCGACCTGCTGAAAGCCGTCGAATCGCACGGCGCCGCCTACGGCGCGGGCGGCCTGGTGCGGCATCTGGAAATGGTGCTGGCCAGCGGGCGATGCCCGGTGCCGGATTCCGCGCTGGCCGAATCCGGCCTGTCGGGCGACGCGATTCGCGACGGCGCAACCCTGTCGCCGGATATCCTGGACTCGTTGCGTGCCGACCTGCGCCGCGAAGGGCAGGCGTTCCTGGCCGAGGCCGGCCGCCGGCGCCTGCCGCGCCCGGCCCGGGCAGCTTCGCTGCCGGGGGTACTGGCACGGCGCGACCTGGCCCGTGGGGCCGACCCCGCGCCACGCGGCCTGGGCGACCGGCTGGCGGTCATGGCCGCGATGGCTTTTGGTTAGAGCAGATCCTGTTTGAACGTGTGCGTTCGAACAGGTGAAGATGCTCGTAAAAACAATAAACTAGAATATTTCCACCGAACCTGTGTTCGGTGGAAATACTCTAGGCCCGCCTTACGGCGTATTGGCCACCATGCTTTCCAGCACCGCGAACAGGGCGGAATAATCGTCGTTCGCATGCTGCCGCCGCGTCAGCGACAGAAGCTGGGTGGTGGCGGCCATGGTCGGCACCGGGGCCGCGACGCGGGCGGCGGCGTCCAGCAGCAGCCGCATGTCCTTCTGCATCAGGCGGGTGGGGAATTGCGGCCGGAAATCGCCCGCCCTGGCCGCCTTCAGCTTGCGCTTGTGATGGGGCGAGATCACCGCGACCGAATCGAGCGCCTCGAACAGCATGTCCCGCTCCAGCCCGGCGGCCACGCCGTAGCAGAAGCCCTCGGCCACCGCCGCCAGCCCCGCGCCCATGATACCGTTGATCACCAGCTTCAGCTTCGAGCCACAGCCGGCCGGCCCGGCATGGATCGTCGTCTTGCCGATAATGTCGAAGATCGGCTGCGCCCGCGCCACCACCTCGGCCTCGCCGCCGACCAGGATCACCAGCGCACCGGCCTCGGCCTCCGGCGTGCTGCCCGAAACCGGGGCATCGAGTGCTGCGATCCCGCGTTCGCCGGCCGCTTCCGCCAGCGCCAGCGACGCCTCGGGCGATACCGAGCTGGTATTGATCAGCAGCGTACCCGCCGCCATGCCCGCCAGCGCGCCGTCGGGGCCATAGGCCGCCTCCGCCAGCGCCTCGTCGTCGGGCACGCACAGAATGACAGTCCCGCCCGAGGCCTCGGCCAGCGCGCGGGGCGAGGGCAGGAAGCGGGTCGTACCGTCGCCACCCTTGCCGGATGGGGTATAGGCTACGATCTGGTAGCCGGAGGCTTCGAGGTTGCGGCCCATGCGGCTGGCCATGGCGCCGAAGCCGATAAAGCCGACAGTCCCTGCCGTGCCGTGATCAGAGGAATCGGTCATGGTCCTGGTCCTTTTCATTGCCGTCCCGTTTCCGGCAAGGTGCCGGACGATCCCGGCGGTGTCACGCCCCCTGCTCGGCGTGGGGCCGGGACCCAGGAAAGAAGGCCCCGCATGCGTGTCTTTCGCTACTCCGCGCCGCCGCCCTCCGCGATCACACCACACCCTCTGTGGCTGTCACGGCGCGACATGCTGGCCGCCGCCGCCGGTGCCGGCCTGACGGGACTGATCATGCCGCCGCGCGGTGCGCGGGCGGCGGAACTGGCGGCACGGCCGGGCGCCCTGTCGGGCACGGGGCTGAAACCCACGCCCCTGCGCGACGTGACGCACTACAATAATTTCTACGAATTCGGGCTGGAGAAGACCGACCCGGCCGAACGATCCGGCGCCTTCCAGCCGCGCCCATGGACGGTGCGGGTCGACGGCATGGTGGCCAGACCCCGCACCTACGACATCGACGCCCTGCTGGCCCGGCCCCTGGAAGAGCGGATCTACCGCATGCGCTGCGTCGAGGCCTGGTCGATGGTCATTCCCTGGATCGGATTCGCGCTGCGCGACCTGCTGGCCGAGGTCGAGCCGCTGGGCAGCGCGAAATATGTCGCCTTCGAATCGGTGGTCCGCCCATCGGAAATGCCGGGGCAGGGTGGCATGCTGCCGGTGCTGGACTGGCCCTATGTCGAAGGGCTGCGGCTGGACGAGGCCATGCACCCGCTCACGCTCCTGGCGGTCGGGCTCTACGGCCAGACGCTACCCAACCAGAACGGCGCGCCGGTACGGCTGGTCGTGCCGTGGAAATACGGGTTCAAGGGCATCAAGTCGATCGTGCGCATCCGCCTGACCGACCGGCAGCCCCGCACGTCGTGGAATGTCCGCGCGTCCGACGAATACGGCTTCTACGCCAACGTCAATCCGGCCGTGGACCATCCGCGCTGGAGCCAGGCCAGCGAGCGGCCGATCGGTGCCGGCGGCGGGTTTTTCGGCGCCGCCCGCCAGCCCACCCTGCCGTTCAACGGCTATGGCGAACAGGTGGCCGGCCTGTATGCCGGCATGGACCTGCGGCGCGATTTCTGATGGCGGCATGGCAGGCAAGGTCGGCCGGCCTGATCCGGCTGGGCCTGTATGGTGTCGGGCTGGTGCCGGCGGTGGTGTCGTTCGTCCTGGGGGCGACCGACCGGCTGGGCGCCGATCCGGTCAATACGTTCGAGCGCACGCTGGGCCTGTGGGCCCTGCGGTTCCTGATCCTCTCGCTGTGCATCACGCCGCTGCGCGCGCTCGCCGGGGTCAATCTCCTCCGCTACCGGCGGGCGCTGGGGCTGCTGGCCTTCTGGTACGCGCTGTTTCATCTGTCGGCCTATGTGGCGCTGGATCAGGGATTCGACCTGCCCACCCTGCTGGCCGACGTGACCAAGCGGCCTTTCATCATCCTGGGCATGGTCGCCTTCACCATCCTGGCCGCGCTGGCCGCGACGTCGAACGGCTGGTCGATCCGCCGCTTGGGCAGGCGCTGGAAAGCGCTGCATCGCCTGGCCTATGCGGCCGCGCTCTGCGCCGCCATCCATTTCATCCTGTCTTTCAAGGTGATAAGGGCAGAAACGCTGCTTTATGGCGGGGTCGTGGCCGGCCTGCTCGCCTTCCGCGTCTGGCGGGCCATGCCCCGGCAGGTGAAGCCGCCGCCGGCCTGATAGGGACATCGGGATTCCGGCGGATGGTTCCCTTGCCCCGATGCGGGAAAAGCCTGACAGTCATGCGCTGCCGGAATGGAAAGACCCCCGATTCCACCGGAGAAGTCCAGAAAATCGAAGTAACAGGAAGGAAGAGGCGGAAACCGTCTTCTCCCCCCGCTTGCCGCGCCGGATGGCGCGGGTCAGGATCGGCTCGCGCAGAGATGATGTCTCGGAATGCCGGTTCAGATGGCAAGAGGTTGGGGCGTTCCGGAGGACCGGATCGGGTTATGGCTCTGCGGCCCCGTATGTGCGATGGGCGGACTGTCCGCGACGATACGGCCCGCATGCCACCCGGTTCAGGTTCGTCCGGTCCTTGGACGACCACTCTTTCCCGCCTTCGGTCCGCCGTGATGGGACCGGCGGCCCAGACCGTATTCACAGGCTTCGGCCTGCGCGCCTCGTTCCGGAGAATGTCATGACCTCGAATACGACCCGAACCGAATCCGCCTATGACGTCGTCCTGATCGGCGGAGGGGTCATGAGCGCGACGCTCGGCGCGCTGCTCAAGCTCCTGCAGCCGGACTGGTCGATCGGGATGTTCGGACGGCTGGACGACGTGGCGAAGGAAAGCTCCAACGCCTGGAACAATGCCGGCACGGGCCATTCCGCGCTGTGCGAGCTCAACTACACGCCCTCGCGCGTCGACGGCACGATCGACATTTCCAAGGCGGTCGGCGTCAACGAGGCGTTCCAGCTTTCGCGCCAGTTCTGGGCCTACCTGGTCGAATCGGGCGTCATCGCCTCGCCCCGCGCCTTCCTCAACCCCATCCCGCACATGAGCTTCGTCTGGGGCGACGAGAACTGCGACTACCTGCGCCGCCGCTACGAGGCCCTGAAGGATCATCCGCTGTTCAGCGGCATGCGCTTCTCCACCGACCCGGCGCAGCTTGCGCAGTGGATGCCGCTGGTGATGGAAGGCCGCACCGCCGGCACCAAGCTGGCCGCGACCTGGATCGCCTCGGGCACCGACGTCAATTTCGGCGCGCTGACGCATCTGCTGGTCAATTTCCTTTCCGGCCAGCCGGGTTTCGACCTCAAGCTGTCGCATGAGGTCGAGGACCTGAAGCAGGACGCCTCCGGCTCCTGGCGGATCGCGGTGCGCGACCTCGCGGCGAACACCACCGAATCGGTCGGCGCGCGCTTCGTCTTCATCGGCGCCGGCGGCGGCGCGCTGCCGCTGTTGCAGAAGACCGGCATTCCCGAATCGAAGGGCGTCGGCGGCTTCCCGGTCAGCGGCCAGTTCCTGCGCTGCACCAATCCGGACATCGTCGCCCGCCACCATGCCAAGGTCTACGGCAAGGCGTCGGTCGGCGCGCCGCCGATGTCGGTGCCGCATCTCGATACCCGCGTGATCGACGGCAAGGAGGGGCTGCTGTTCGGCCCCTATGCCGGCTTCTCGACCAAGTTCCTCAAGCAGGGCTCGCTGTGGGACCTGCCGAAATCCATCCGCATGGACAATCTCGGTGCCATGCTGGCGGTGGCGCGCGACAACATGCCGCTCACCCGTTACCTGGTGCAGCAAGTGCTGCAATCCAACGAGACGCGCCTGAAGGCCCTGCGCGACTTCGTGCCCAACGCCCAGGCGAAGGATTGGGAACTGATCACCGCCGGCCAGCGCGTGCAGGTGATCAAGAAGGACGCCAAGAAGGGCGGCGTGCTGCAATTCGGCACCGAAGTCGTCACCGGGGCCAACGGCACGGTCGCGGCACTGCTGGGCGCCTCGCCGGGCGCCTCGACCGCCGTGTCGATCATGCTGACCGTGATCCGCAAATGCTTCGCCAGCGAACTGCCGCGCTGGGACGCGAAGCTGAAGGAAATGATCCCGTCCTATGGCGGCCCGCTGGCCGACCGGCCCGAACTCTGCGCCCAGGTGCACGAGCGCACGACGCGGAGCCTGCAACTCGAAAGCTGAGGCTCACACGCCTCGGCCGGGCAGGGCGCGCGGCGTCCTGCCCGGCAGTGCCGGAGGTCAGTCTTCGTCGTCGTGGTCGAGTTCGCTGAACTGGTCGGCGGGGTGGCGGACGGGGGCCTGCTGCTGGCGCGCCACCCGCGCCTCGCCCTGCCGCCGGGTGAAGTGCGAGGCGATATCCGCCAGGTCGATGAACTGGTCGGCCTGCCGCCGCAAATCGTCGCCGATCAGCGGCGGCGAGGTGCGCACGGACGAGACGACGGAGGTCCGCACGCCCTGGCGCTGCACGCTTTCCAGCAGGCGGCGGAAATCGGCGTCGCCGCTGAACAGGATGGCATGGTCCATCCTGGGGGCCATCTCCATCATGTCGACGGCCAGTTCGATATCCATGCTGCCCTTCACGCGCCGCCGCCCGTTCTGGTCGACGAATTCCCGCGCCGTCTTGGTGACGAGCGAGTAGCCGTTATAGACCAGCCAGTCGGTCAGCGGCTTGAGGGGAGAATATTCCTCGCTTTCCAGGATCGCCGAATAATAATAGGCACGGATGATATGGCATTTTGAGCGGAAGAAGGTCAGCAGGTTGCGGTAATCGACATCGAACCCCAGATGACGCGAGGCCGAGTAGAGACTTGAGCCGTCGATAAAAAGACAAGCACGTTCGTCGGGTTGAAAAAACATGGGCTCTGAATCCTCATAATATGGCCTGAGCTTGAAATGCTGCGCGGATGGAATACCGCGCCTAACAATATGCCCAACAAATGTCAGGTTAGAGCCGTCACGGACAAATTGATACGGTCGAAACGAAAAACATATAACGTCTCTGAGAAAAAACATTAAAAAATCAATTGGATATACTATGTTTCGGAAAGTTTCGGCCGTAACGGCGGCAAGGCCGGCGCCATGATCCTGATCGCCATCGGGGCCAATCTGCCGCGTGAAGGGGGCAGCACGCCGCTCGAGACCTGCCGCTGGGCGGTCGGGCGCATCGGTGCCATTCCCGGCCTGCGGGTGGTGGCGGTGTCGGCGTGGTACGAAAGCGCGCCGGTTCCCCCCTCGGGCCAGCCGCCTTATGTAAACGGCGTGGTGAACGTGGCCGGCGAGATCGACCCCGCCGCGCTGCTGGCCGCCTTGCAGGCGATCGAGGCCGAGGCGGGGCGGCGGCGGACGGTCGCCAACGCCGCGCGGCCGCTGGATCTCGATATCGTGGCGATGGGCCCTTGCGTGCGTGACGCGCCCGACCCCATCCTGCCGCATCCCAGGGCGGAGGACCGGGCGTTCGTCCTGCTCCCGCTGCGCGACGTGGCGCCGGGCTGGCGCAATCCCCGCACGGGCCATGGTGTCGGGGCGGCGATTGCAGCCTTGCCGGCGCAGCAAATTCGCCGGCTGGACGGCGCGTGACGGGCACCCCACCAAACCCACCCTTGCGTTTGCGCGGCACTGTGGATAAAATCGCTTTTTTTAATAATGTAAATACCGGAGGCTTGCCTCATGGCTCGCGTCACCGTCGAAGATTGCGTTGAACGGGTTCCCAATCGCTTCGAACTGGTTCTGTTGGCGGCGCAGCGCGCGCGCGGCCTGTCGCGTGGCGAGGAGCTGACGATCGACCGCGACAACGACAAGAACCCGGTCGTCGCGCTGCGTGAAATCGCCGACCAGACGATCGAACTCGAACAGATCCGCACCGACCTCGTCCGCTCGCTGGCCCGCGCGCCCGAGCCCGAGCCGGCGGATGAGGAAGTGATGGACCTGATCCCGACCGAGCAGAACATCTTCGGTCTCCAGGACGTCTCGGCCGAGGAAGAGGCCGCCCACGGCGCCGGCATGTCGGCCGAAGAGCTGGAGGCCGCGATCGAGGCCGAGCTGGGCGGCCGTTCGCGGCGATAAGCCCATGGCAGCGGATGCGGCCGGCCCTACCGACTCGGTAGTACAGGGCACTGCCCAGGTGCCGGCCTTGCCCGCGTCCGGCGATGGCCGGGGGCTGGTTTCCGCTGCTTCGACCATGCCTGAAGGCGAGGGTGGGGATGCGGCGCCGGAACCGCCTCCCGCCCGCGTCATTTCCTGCGAGGGCTTGCTGCGGCGTGTCCGCGCCTATGCCCCGGATGCCGATCTCGACCTGATCCGCCGCGCCTTCGCCGTCGCGCAGGAGGCCCATGCCGGGCAGGTGCGCGATAACGGCGATCCCTACATCACCCATCCGCTGGCCGTCGCCAGCATCCTCGCCGGCTTCCATCTCGATCCGGCCTCGATCGCGACCGCCCTGCTGCACGACACGATCGAGGATACGGGCGTCACGCACGATCGGCTGCGTGCCGAATTCGGCCCGGCCATCGCCGACCTCGTGGACGGCGTCACCAAGCTGACCCGGCTGGAGCTTCAGTCGGACCGCACCAAGCAGGCCGAGAATTTCCGCAAGCTGGTGCTCGCGATGTCCAAGGACATCCGGGTGCTGATCGTCAAGCTGGCGGACCGGCTGCACAACATGCGCACGCTGCATTACGTGCAGCGGCTGGACCGGCGCCAGCGCATCGCCCGCGAGACCATGGAAATCTATGCGCCCCTGGCCGGGCGCATCGGCATGGACAAGGTCAAGACCGAACTCCAGAATCTCTCCTTCGCCGAACTGGAGCCGGAAGCCAACACGACCATCCGCGCGCGGCTCAACTACCTGCGCGGCCAGGGCGCGGATGTCATCGAAGAGGTGCGTCGCGAACTGGTCCGCCTGTGCCGTGACGCCGGGCTGGGCGAGGTCGAGGTCTCGGGGCGCGAGAAATCGCCCTTCTCGATCTGGGAGAAGATGCAGAAGCGCAATGTCGCCTTCGAGCAGCTTTCCGACATCATGGCCTTCCGCATCATCGTGCCGACCCGCGAGGCCTGCTATGTGGCGCTGGGCGCGGTCCATGCGGCGTTCCCGGTCATTGTCGGCCGGTTCAAGGATTATATCTCCACGCCCAAGGCCAACGGCTATCAGAGCCTGCATACGGGCGTGACGCTGCGCTATCCGCGCAACCAGAAGATCGAGGTGCAGATCCGCACCGCCGAGATGCACGACATCGCCGAAAACGGCGTGGCGTCGCACTGGATGTACAAGCAGTTGCCCGGCGCCGGCGGTGCCGCACAGGTCGTCACCGGCCTGCGCTGGGTGCAGGACCTGCTGGACATCCTGGAGGATTCGGCGGCCCCGGACGAGTTCCTGGAAAACACCAAGCTCGAACTCTACCAGGATCAGGTCTTCTGTTTCTCGCCCAAGGGGCAGCTCATTTCGCTGCCCAGAGGCGCCACGCCGGTCGATTTCGCCTACGCGGTGCACAGCCAGGTCGGCGACACCTGCGTGGGCGCGCGCATCAACGGGCGCCTGATGCCGCTGCGCCACGAATTGCAGAACGGCGACCAGGTCGAGATCATGACGGCACGCGGCGGCACGCCGTCACCGTCGTGGGAACGATTCGTCGTCACCGGCAAGGCGCGGGCGCGCATCCGCCGCCATGTGGCGGCCCAGCAGCGCGAAGCCCATGTCGATGGCGGTCGCGCCGCGCTGGCCAAGGCCTTCCGGCAGGAGGGCGTGGACGGGTCGGAAAAGGTGCTGGAGAGCATCCTCGCCGACCTGAAGCAGGCGTCGGTCGAAGACCTCTACGTCGCGGTCGGCAACGGCAATATCGGCCCGCGCGACGTGGTGCATGCCGCCTATCCCGAACTGCGCCAGACGCCGCGCGCGCCGCGCATGGTGCCCGGTATCCCCATGCGCGCGCCCGCGCGCACCGGAAAGGCCAGGACGGGCGGCGGCATGGCGCTGGCCGGCATCGGCCCCGGCATCGCGGTTCATTTCGCCGGCTGCTGCCATCCCCTGCCGGGCGACCGCATCGTGGGCATCGTCGCCACCGGCAAGGGCATCACCATCCACACCGCCGGCTGCCAGACGCTGGAAAGCTTCGCCGCCACGCCCGAGCGCTTCATGGATGTGGACTGGGATTACGACGTGATCGGCCGTGGCACCGGCGAGCCGCATATCGGGCGGCTCAGCATTGTCGCCGCCAACGAGCCCTCGATCCTCGCCACCCTGACCAATGTCGCCTCCAAGCATGACGGCACCATCGTCAATCTGCGCATCGTCAACCGCCAGCTCGATTTCATGGAGATCCTGGCGGATATCGAGGTGCGCGACCTGCGCCACCTGTCGTCGCTGATCGCGGCGATGCGGGCCGCCAGCGGCGTGGTCCAGGTGGAGCGCGCGAAGGGATGAGCCTGCTCGGCATCGGCTCCGACCTGTGCGACATCCGCCGCATCGAACGCGCGCTGGACCGCCACGGCGAAAGATTCCTGGACCGGGTGTTCACCGAAGCCGAGCGGCGGCGCGCCGACCGGCGCAGCGGGCAGGCACGTCTGGGCGCCTACGCCAAGCGATGGGCGGCGAAGGAAGCCTGCGCCAAGGCATTGGGCACGGGGTTCTCCCACGGCGTGTTCCACCGCGACCTGGGGGTGGACAACCTGCCGACCGGCCAGCCCGTCATGGTGCTGACCGGCGGCGCGCGGGCAAGGCTGGACGCGCTGCTGCCGCCAGGCGCCACGGCCCGCATTCTGCTGACCATGACCGACGAATATCCCTATGCGTTCGCGCAGGTGATGATCGACGCTGGTCCAGTGGTCTAGGATCAGGCTAATAAGGTCGCGCGCCGGTTGACAGGGGATGGTCCCCCCGGCTTCATCCGCTGGCCCCACAAGCGGCCCCCCGCATCACCTTCCGGATTCAGACATCACCCCTATGGATGACCCGCACAAGACCCATACATCACCCCTCTCGTCAGGGGGCGTTCTTCCGGCCTTGCGCGGCGCCTGGGACATGGTCCGCACCATCCTCATCGCCGGCGCGCTGGCGATCGGGGTGCGCACCGTCCTGTTCGAGCCGTTCAACATTCCCTCCGGATCGATGATCCCGACCTTGCAGGTCGGCGATTATCTCTGGGTCGCGAAATACAGCTACGGCTATTCCCATTTCTCGCTGCCGCGCTCGCCCGAACTCTTCAGCGGGCGCATCTTCGAGCGCACGCCCCATCGCGGCGATGTCGCGGTCTTCCGCTTCACCAAGGACACGTCGATCGACTACATCAAGCGCATCGTCGGCCTGCCCGGCGACCGGGTGCAGGTGCGCGGGGGCGAACTCTATCTCAACGACGTGCTGGTGCCCCGGGTGTCGAAGGGCGATTACGTGGCGGTGGACGAGCACCGCACCCGCATGGAAGGCCAGCGTTTTCAAGAAGATCTGCCGGGCAGCGCCGGCGCGCCGACGGTCCGGCACGACATCCTGAAGCTGACCAGCGAGGGCTTCCAGAACGACACCCCCGTCTATGTCGTGCCCCAGGGCTATTTCTTCGCGATGGGCGATAACCGCGACGACAGCGCCGATAGCCGCTTCATGGGCGACGACCCGGAGGACCTCGGCTTCGTGCCGATGGAGAACCTGATCGGCCAGGCCAAATGGATCTTCCTGTCGCTCGATACGCGCTATCCGGTGTGGGAATTCTGGATGTGGCCGGCCGAAATCCGCTGGAACCGCCTGTTCATGGGCGTGAAATGAGTGCCGAAGGCACCGTGGACGATGTCGCGCCCGGTGGCGACGTCGCAGCGGTCGAGGCCCGGCTGGGCTATCATTTCCGCCGCACCGACCTGCTGCGCGAAGCCCTGACCCACCGTTCCGCCGCCCACCAGCGCAGCGCCGGATCAGGCCGCCGCGGCCGCCAGCCGGCCTCCCGCCGCGGCGCCGGCTCGAACGAACGGCTGGAATTCATCGGTGACCGCGTTCTGGGCCTGCTGATGGCCGAATGGCTGCTGGAGCGCTTTCCCGACGAGCAGGAAGGCGCGCTGGGGCCACGCCACGCGCATCTGGTCTCGCGCCCGATCCTGGCGGCCATCGCCGGCACGATGGACCTGACACAGGCGCTGGACGTGGCCGAGCACGAAGCCCGCGCCGGCGTGCGGCAGGTCGCCAATGTGCTGGCCGATGCGGTCGAGGCGATTCTGGGCGCGATGTATCTGGATGGCGGCCTGGAACCCGCGCGTCGCTTCGTGCGCTCGGCCTGGAACGACGCGATCATCGCCCAGGCCCGCCCGCCCAAGGACCCGAAGACCGCCTTGCAGGAATGGGTACTGGCCCGTGGCCAGCCGCTGCCGTCCTATCGGACGGTCCTGGTCGACGGACCGTCGCACGCCCCCCGCTTCGTCATCGCGGTAACGGCCGGCGGCCAGTCGGGCGAGGGGGAGGCAGGCAGCAAGCGTGCGGCCGAAAGTGCCGCGGCGGCAGACCTGCTGCGGCGGATCGGATGACGGATTATTGTGGCGAGGGAACAGCCTCGCCGGAAAGGGTACACGACATGACCACCCGCTGCGGCTTTGTCGCCATCGTCGGTGCGCCGAATGCCGGGAAATCGACATTGCTGAACCGGATGGCGGGGGCAAAACTGTCCATCGTCAGCCCTAAGGCGCAGACGACCCGCTTCCGCGTGCTGGGCATCCTGATGCGCGGCGCCAGCCAGATCCTGCTGGTGGATACGCCGGGTATCTTCAAGCCCCGCCGCCGGCTGGACCGCGCGATGGTGGCGGCCGCCTGGACCGGTGCCGAGGATGCCGACATCACGCTGCTGCTGATCGACGCGCGTCGCGGCCTGTGTGACACGGTGCGCCCCATTATCGAGCAGCTGGCCAAGACCCGGCGCCGCGTCTGGCTGGTGCTGAACAAGACCGACCTGGTGGACCGCCAGGCGCTGCTGCCGCTGACGGCCGAACTGTCCGGCCTGCTGGACGTGGAGCACGTCTACATGGTCAGCGCGCGGAGTGGTGACGGGGTGGACGACCTGCTGGATGCGCTGGCTGCCGCGCTGCCCGAGGGGCCGTACCTGTATCCCGAGGATGACCTCACCGACCTGCCCGATCGCCTGCTGGCGGCCGAACTGGTGCGCGAACAGATCTTTCTCCAGACACACGAAGAAGTGCCCTACGCCGCCACCGCCGAGACCGAGAGCTTCCGCGAGCAGCCCGATGGCTCGGTGCGGATCGAGGTGACGATCTATGTGGCGCGAGCGGGACACAAGGCGATCCTGATCGGCGAAAAAGGCAGCCGGATCCGCGCGATCGGCGAGAAGGCGCGTAAGGATCTGTCGCGTCTGCTGGGCCGGACATGCCATCTGTTTCTGAATGTTAAGGAGCGCGCCGGCTGGGATGAGGAGAAGGCCCGCCTGCGCGCGCTTGGATTGGACGACGCCTCCTGAACGGGGGAATGATTTTGGAATGACGAGCGTGCTTGTGACCGGTCCTAAGGGCGGATAAGAGGGTCGGCGTGAGTGTGGCCCGGGCCGGGGGGTATCCCCCGTGAGGAGCCATGGTATGAGCAATCGGGGGACCTCGTGACGGATCGTGAAGCACAAGATGTTCAGGGTTACCGCCGTGTCCTGCTGAAAATTTCGGGCGAAGCCCTGATGGGCGACGGCTCGTACGGCATCGACCCAGAAATGGTGGACACCATCGCCGCAGATGTGGCGACCGTAGCCCAGACCGGGGTCGAGGTCTGTCTGGTGATCGGTGGCGGCAACATCTTCCGTGGTGTTGCTGCGGCCGCGCGCGGCATGGACCGGGCGCAGGGCGATTATGCCGGCATGCTTGCGACTGTCATCAATGCCCTGATGGTGCAGAATGCCCTGGAGCGCCATGGCGTGCCGACGCGCGTGATGTCGGCCATCCATATGTCGTCGGTAGCCGAGCCCTATATCCGCCGGCGGGCGGTCCGTCACATGGAGAAGGGCCGGGTCGTCATTTTCGCGGCGGGGACGGGCAATCCGTTCTTTACCACCGATACGGCGGCCGCGCTGCGTGCCGCCGAAATGGATTGCGATGCGCTGCTGAAGGGCACGCAGGTCGATGGCGTCTATTCGGCCGATCCGCGCAAGGTGCCCGACGCCACCCGTTTCGAGACGCTGACCTATCTCGATGTTCTGGCGCGCGACCTGCATGTGATGGATGCCGCCGCCATCAGCCTGGCGCGCGAGAACCGGCTGCCGATCCTTGTGTTCAATATCCACGCACCGGGGGCGTTTCCCCAGGTGATGCGGGGCGAGGGGCTATATACCAAGATCGTCGAGGCGTCCTGACAGTCAGGGCGGCCCGGGCGTTCCTGTGGCGGGTATGATATGTATATGACGGGTGGCCGCTCTGGCGGCCGCCCTGCTTGAGTGTGGAGGGCCACTGTGGCTGCTGATCAGAAGACACTGCTGGATGACCTTGTCCGCCGGATGGACGGCGCGCTGGAAAGCCTGCGCCGCGATTTCGCGGGATTGCGGTCGGGACGGGCCAGCCCCGCCCTGATCGAACCGGTGCGCGTGGAGGCCTATGGTGGTGAAGTGCCCCTGACGCAGGTCGGGTCGATCGCGGTGCCGGAGGCCCGGATGCTGACGGTGCAGGTGTGGGACCGCTCGCTGGTCGGTGCCGTGGAACGTGCGATTCGCGATAGCGGGTTGGGGCTGAACCCGGCGGCCGACGGCCAGACGGTGCGGGTACCGATTCCGCAATTGACCGAAGAGCGCCGCAACGACCTGGCGCGCACGGCCGGCAAATATTCCGAAAACGCGAAGATCGCGGTACGCGGCGTGCGGCGCGACGGCATGGACCAGACGAAGACGTTCGAAAAGAAGAGCGAAATCAGCCAGGACGACGTAAAAGTCTGGTCGGAGGCGATCCAGAAGCTGACCGACCAATATGTAAAACGGATCGACGACATGCTCGCGGAGAAGGAACGCGAGATCAAGCAAGTCTGACTTCGCTGTGACCGTGGGCTCCGTACCCGGCCCGGCAGCCGGGACAACTGACGCGCAGACACCCCCCAAAACCCCTCTCGATGTAGTGGGCCGGGGCAATGGCAGCGCTGTTCCAGCTCCGCCGGCGCATGTCGCATTGATCATGGATGGCAATGGGCGCTGGGCCATGGCTCGCGGGCTGCCCCGCGCCGCCGGGCACAGTGCGGGTGCGGAAGCGGTGCGGCGCTGTGTGCAGGCTGCGATCAGGCGTGGGGTCGGTTATCTGACATTATATGCGTTCTCCTCCGAGAACTGGCGCCGTACCCCCGACGAAGTCGCGGATCTGACGTCACTTCTCCGCTATTACCTGCGCCACAAGGTGGCCGAATTGTCGCGTGAGGGCGTGCGGATCCGCATCATCGGGGATCTATCGCGCTTTGATGATGATGTAAGGGCCGAAGCCAAGCGGGCGGAGGACGTAACGGCTGCAAATTGTCGGCTCACGCTCGTGCTGGCGCTGTCCTATGGTGGGCGGGCGGATATCATGCAGGCAGCGAAGCAGGTGGCGCTGGCGGTGCGTGATGGCGCGCTGGATCCGGCACAACTCGATGAAGCGCTGTTCGGCCGTTTCCTGCTCACGGCCGATCTTCCCGATCCCGACCTGATCATTCGGACCAGCGGCGAATGCCGGTTGTCCAACTTTCTGCTCTGGCAGTCAGCCTATGCCGAGTTAGTGTTTCTCGACACACTGTGGCCGGATTTCAACGAACAGCATTTCGACGCGGCGCTGGACATGTTCGCCCGGCGTGAAAGGCGATTCGGTGCCCGACCCACACTCTGAGCCATCTGCTGTTCCGCGCAGAGGCAGAAACTGGAAGGACCTGCGCGCCCGTCTGATCTCAGCCGCCGTGCTGGTTCCCGTGGCCGTGCTATGCATATGGGCGGGGGGGGCTGCCTATGCGGCGCTGGTCCTGCTGGCCAGCGCGGGCATGGCAATAGAATGGGGACGCCTGTTCGGCTTACGCGCCCGATCCTGGCGTGGCATGCTCTATGTCGCCTGGTCGGTTGCTACCATGGCGGCGGCGCTGGGTGGACATTGGTTTGATGCTTTTCTGGTGATCGGCGGTGCGTTCGTATTCGGGCCAGCGCTGTGGAGCGGTCAGGTGGTGATCGGCTGTGCCGGGCTGGCGTTGCTATGGCTACGGCTGATGACAGTGCCGGGTGCCGGTGTCGTACTGTTCGTCATCACCTGTGTCGCCGTCAGCGACAGCGGGGCTTATCTGATTGGCCGTCTGATCGGCGGCCCCAAGCTGGCGCCCGCGATCTCACCGGCCAAGACATGGTCGGGTTCGCTGGGAGGACTGGGCTGCGCTATGGTGGCCGGTAGCGTGGTCTGCGTGCTCGTCTCCGGTCCGGATAGCTGGGGGCGTGGAATAGCATTCGGTGGCCTGATGGCCGTGGCTGCCCAAATTGGTGATCTGGCGGAAAGCGCGTTGAAACGGGCGCGCGGGGTAAAGGATTCTGGTGCGATCATTCCGGGGCATGGCGGATTGCTGGATCGTTTTGACGGGCTCCTGGTTGCGGCGCCGTTGGCGGCCCTATTGTCTCTGGGCGCGGCGGGAGATGGCGCGTTTTGGTATGTGACGCCCGCCGGTCTAGTTTCCGCCCTGTTTGGGGCCCACACGGATGCGTTGCCACACTTGGCGCGTGGCGGACGCACGATCGAATTGAGATGATGGCGTGTCGACGCCGAACGGCAGGGAAGAAAGAGGCATGAAGTCAGTCACCGTTCTGGGCAGTACCGGCAGTATCGGATGCTCCACGGTCGATCTGCTGATGCAGGCACCAGAGCGTTTTCGCACCGTGGTGCTGGTCGGCGGGCGCAATGTCCAGCGCTTGGCCGAGCAGGCGCGGGTGCTGCGGGCCGAGCAGGCTGTCATCGCCGATGAGGCTTGCTTGCCGGAACTGCGCGCGCTGCTGGACGGCACGGGCATTACGGCCTCGGGCGGACGCCAGGCGGTGATCGAGGCCGCCGCGCGGCCGGTAGATTGGACCATGGCCGCTATTACCGGGGCGATCGGGCTGGAGCCCACCCTGGCGGCGGTCCGGAATGGTGGCTTTGTCGCTCTGGCGAACAAGGAAGCCCTCGTCTGCGCGGGTGATGTCATGCTTCGCGCCGTCGAACAGGCTGGGGCCACGTTGCTGCCGGTCGATTCCGAGCATAATGCGATCTTTCAGTCGATGGCCGATCGTCAGGTCGCTGAGGTGGAGAAGATCGTGCTGACCGCCTCGGGCGGTCCATTTCGCCGGGCCACGCTCGCCGAAATGGAAAAGGCCACGCTGGAAGCCGCGCTGAAGCATCCGACATGGACAATGGGCGCCAAGATCACGATTGATTCGGCCACCATGTTCAACAAGGGCTTGGAAGTAATCGAGGCCGCGCGCCTGTTCGCGCTGACCGAGGACCGGATCGGTGTTGTTGTTCATCCACAATCGGTGGTGCATGGACTGGTCCAGTACACCGACGGTAGCATCGTGGCGCAGATGGGTTCGGCCGACATGCGCATTCCCATCGCCCACACTCTCGCCTGGCCGGCGCGCATGGCGACCAGTTCGCCCCGGCTGGACTTGGCGGCGCTGGGGCGAATGGATTTTGAGGAACCGGACGAGGTGCGCTTTCCGGCCCTGCGTTTGGCGCGTGAATCCTTGCGTGCCGGCGGTGCCGTCCCCACTATCCTGTCGGCGGCGAATGAGATCGCGGTCGAGGCGTTCCTAAGCGGCTCTATCGGGTTTCTCGACATCGCACGGGTGGTGGAGGGGGTGATGTTGGCTCTCGGGCGCCAGAATGCTGATTCGCTTGAAGAGGTGCTGCATTGGGACGAGGAAGCCCGTCGTGCCGCCCATCTGCGTACGACATCCCTCGCTGCATGACCCATGCCGGGGTCTCGCCCCGGACATGGGATCGGCAATATCGTTATGAGGAGCTGACCCGTCATTATGCCCGAGTTGCTTCGGACCCTTCTTGCCTTCGCCCTGGTACTGGGTGTGTTGGTCTTTATTCACGAATTGGGCCACTATTTGGCTGCTCGCTGGCGGGGGGTGCATGTCGAAGTCTTCTCGATAGGCTTCGGGCGACCCCTGCTACGCTGGCACGACCGGGTTGGTACGGAATGGCGGCTATGCCCGGTTCCGCTGGGCGGATACGTCAAGCCACACGGGTTCGAAGGGCCTGATGAGGCAACGCCCGAACAGATGGCGGCCTGGCTGCCGGGGCGCACCTTCCATGATAAGCCGGTGCTCTCGCGAGCGATCGTAATCGCTGCTGGGCCAGTATTTAATTTTCTGCTTGCTATCGTACTGTTTGCTGGCCTTTTTATGTTTGCTGGCCGGCCGGAGATCCGCAATGTCGTGGGCCAGGTCGTACCAGGCAGCGCGGCCGAAGCGGCCGGAGTGAAACCGGATGACGTAATCGTCAGGATCGGGGATCGAGCGGTCTCGGATGTGGCGGATATCCAGGCTCGCGTTATCGCGGAACCAGGCGCGCATACCGAATTGGGCGTTCGACGTGGCGATCAGGTGGTGACGCTTCCGGTGATCGTGGGAACCGTGACGGACAAGAGTGGTGGCAGGACAGGGCAGCTTGGGGTGATGTTTACCGCGGCAGTCGGCAAGCCGATGTCGCCCTTGGCGGCAGTGGGCGCAGCCGTGCAGGAAACGTGGCGTCTCACGATCCAGACGCTGGACGGGTTATGGCAGATGCTGACCGGGCAGCACAGCGCTAAGGATCTGGGTGGCCCACTGCGCATCGCTCAGATGTCGGGGCAGGTTGCGCAGTACGGGGCAGCCAGCCTCGTGTCGTTCATGGCGCTGCTCTCAGTCAATCTGGGGTTGATCAACCTGTTTCCGATTCCCGTACTGGATGGCGGGAGGCTGGTGTTCTACGGTCTGGAAGCGCTGCTCGGGCGTCCGGTTTCGCGCCGCGTGCGTGATATCAGTTTCCAGGCAGGGTTCGCCGTGATCGCGGGACTGTTTCTCTTTTCTACATTTAATGACCTGTCGCATTTCGGCCTGTTTCGCTGGGTTGCGTCCTTGAACGGTTGACGTACTCGCATATCCGAGCATGCGGGTGCTTGCGCGAGGGGGGGGATTTCGGATACGTCCGCCAAGCGGATATGATCGATCTCGCTCACTACGACTCTGTTCGTGTGGTGCGGTTCTTGGTTCGCGGAGCGTCTGGTTTGGGGGAAGCCGAATTTGCCGACTAAACGTTCAACGCTTCTTGCGTCGGTTTGCCTCGTGCCGTTGTTTCTCGCCGGGACCGCCGAGGCTCGGCGTGGTGTTGCGGCAGATCATGCTCCGGCGGCGCATGCGGCTCGATCCGGCGGTGTTATCGAAGCCATACAAGTCACCGGCAATGACCGGATCGAGACTAGCACCGTTCTGTCCTATATGGTGGTGCAGCCCGGCGACCCGTTCAATCAGGACCAACTCGATCGTTCGCTGAAGACCTTGTATGCCACGGGCCTGTTCCGGGACGTGACGCTGCATCGCGCGGGCGACGTGCTTCAGGTGCGTCTGGCCGAGAATCCGATCGTCAATCGCATTGCCTTCGAGGGTAACCATGCCGCGAAGGACGAGGATCTGCGCAAGGTGATCGCGTTGCGTCCACGCGCGGTGTTTTCGACTCAGATCACGGCAGCGGATCGCAAGAAGATCCTGGAGGTTTACGCCAGCAAGGCCCGCTATGCCGCCACGGTAACACCACAGATCATCCGGCTGGCTCATAATCGGGTCGATGTGGTCTTCCAGATCAACGAAGCCCAGCAGACCCTGATCCACAAGATTTCGTTCGTCGGCAACAAGGCGTTCAGCGAGGCCCGGCTGGCCCAGGTTATATCCTCGAAGGAAACGGCCTGGTACCGGTTCTTCGCCTCGTCCGATGAGTATAATCCCGAGCGTATCCGCTATGATTCGGAACTATTGCGTCGATTCTATCTGCGTAATGGGTTCGTCGATTTCCAGGTGCGCAACCAGACGGGCGAACTCTCGCCGGATCGCAAATCCTTCTATGTGACCTTCACGGTGGATGAAGGGCCGCGTTACCGGTTAGGCAAGGTGAATATCCGCTCGTCGCTGAAGCATGTCAGCGCGGCATCGATGCGTAAATATATCGAACTGTTTGCGAACCAGTGGTACGACGGCAGTGCGGTGCAGCATAATGCGACCGACATGCAGGAAATCCTGCAGGGACAGGGCTATCCGTTCGCTATGGTGCGGCCGGAAATCGCACGCAATCCTGAAAAGCGTGTCGTCGACCTGCTGTTCGATGTGAGCGAAGGTCCGCGCGCCTATGTCGAGCGGATTGATATCAACGGCAACACGATTACGCAGGATTCGGTGATCCGTCGCCAGATCCCGATGTCGGAAGGCGACCCGTATACTCCGACCGAGCGGAAATATACGAAGGCGATCCTGCAGGATCTGGGGTTCTTCAGTACCGTTTCGGTTGACCAGACTCCGGGCTCGGCCCCTGACCGGACGAACGTGGCGGTTAATGTCGTCGAGAAGCCGACCGGTGAATTTTCGCTAGGCGGTGGCTATTCGACCGACGTCGGCATTCTGGGTAATATTGGCCTGAAGCAGCATAATCTGCTTGGGTCGGGCGTCGATGCCGGCATTTCCGGTACGATGGCCTATTACCAGCGGCAGGCGGACGTGTCGGTCAGCGATCCGTATTTCCTGAACCGAAACTTGGTTGCCGGCGTCGATCTGTTTGTCATCGAGAACAATTACCAGACCTATCAGAACTATTCAGAAGGGCGTTACGGCATCACGCTGAGAATGGGTTATGCCTATACCAACCGTCTGTCACAGTCTTGGAGCTACACGCTGACGGATCGTCACGTCGACAACGCCTACAGCGATGCATCCTGGTATGTTCTCGACCAAACCGGATGGTCGCTGCTGTCACAGCTCAGCACGACCATCACGTACGACACTCGGGACAATCGCATGCAGCCACATAGCGGTTACGTCGTAAGATTGGGTGGTGATTTCGCCGGTTTGGGCGGCAACGAACGCTATGTGCGTGGCAAGGTCGATCTCGGCTACTACATTCCGATGGATGACCTCACGGGTAACCATGACTGGACACTGGCACTGACGGCCGGTGCAGGTGAGATTGCCAATTGGGGTGGCGGCCGTAGCGATATCATCGATAACTTCTATCTGGGCGGCAATACGCTGCGCGGCTTCCTGGACGGCGGCGCCGGGCCGCGTAGCATGGGCATCCCGGCTTATACGTGGAATGGCCAGTCCTATGCGATGCACTCGCAGGAGGATTTCATCGGCGGCCGCTTCCTATATACCGCCTCGGCCACCCTTAATTTCCCAATGCCTTTCGGGGCGGATATGGGGATTCGTGGCCGTTATTTCGTCGATATGGGTGGGCTGGACGGTCTGCGGGTGCGGAATCGCTATACGGCCTATCCGCAAGACATGCCCCGCTATACGCCGGTTTATGGTGACACGCTGACACCCCGCGTCAGTACTGGTGTAGGTTTTGCGTGGAAAAGTCCATTCGGCCTGATCAATATCGACCTTGGTATTCCGGTCCTGAAGCAGAAACACGACCGGACCCAATTGTTCCGCTTCGGCTTCGGCCAGCAATTCTGAGGTGACAATGCTTCGTTCACGTGGCGTATCTGCTCTGGTCGCGGCTTTTGTGCTGTCATGCGCCGGCGCTGCCTGCGCTCCAGCATGGGCGCAGGGGGCTGCCGCGCCCTCCGGTGGAAATGCCGGCTGGTTCGTTCCCAAGACCGCTCAGCCCGGCCCGGCTGCGTCGGCCCCCCGTGGTCCGGCACGTACCGCGCCGGTTCCGATGCCCGCAGCCCCTGCCGATGGCGATGAGGCTCAGTCCCAGACACCGCCAGTGTTGCCGCTGCCGCCCGTGCCGCCGTCGCCCGACATTCCGCGTGGCGTCGCGCCGCCGGTGCCAGTGATTGGCGTGATTAGCGTGTCCGACGTGATGCGTCTCTCCAGTGCTGCGCAGCAGGCTGAGCGCGTGCTCGGTGGCCGGCGTGATGAACTGGCGCGCGACGCGCAGAAGGAGCAGGCCGGCTGGCGGGACGAGCAGCAGAAGTTGCAGGCCCAGGCGAAGAACATGGCCTCCGACCAGATTCAGCAGCGCGAGCGCCATTTGCAGGAGCGTGTAATCAGCGCGCAGCGCGATTTCCGCAACCGCAATCGCATCGTTCAGGAAGCGGCCCAGGTCTCGTTGGGACAGATTGAGCGTGAACTGGTTCAGATTATCCGTCAGGTTGCGAGTAGCCGAGGAATGAACTTGATCCTGCATCGCGAACAGGTGGCCTTGAGCCAAGATGGGCTGGACATCACCCAGCAGGTTGCCGATCAACTGAATAAAGTGTTGCCGACGGTATTCATCCCGGCGGCGAATGTCGATCCCGAAGTGTTGGCGAAGTCCGGCACGATGCCTACTACCGCCGATGTCGAACGTCAGCAGCAAGAGGCACCCGCCCCGGTAGCGTCGCCTGAAGCTGCTGCTCCTGCTGCGGCTGCGCCCGCGGCGACTCATCACTGAGAAGGCGCGACTGGGAATGGAAGGGCAGGTCGACGCCGCCCTGCCGGGTGACGAGCGCTTCTTCGAGCGGAGCGGTCCGTTTTCGCTTCAGAAGCTCGCGGAATGTGCCGGTGCCCGGATTGTGGGGCACGAGGGCATCGATTCCGACAGGGTGTATGTAGGCATAGCGCCGCTGCAATCAGCCGGTCCGCAGGACGTCAGCTTCCTGGATAATCGCCGCTATGCGCCGTTGCTGGAGCAGACCCGTGCCGGTGTGGTGCTTCTGGGCCAAGCTTTTGTCGACCGGTTGCCCAAGGGTACGGTCGGGCTGGTCTGCCAGGCGCCTTATCTGGCATGGGCACGGGTGGCCAGCCTATTTCATCCGGTGCCAGCGGTGGTACCGGGCATTCATCCAACTGCGTTGGTTGGAACGGAGGCCGCCGTCGATCCGTCGGCGCAGATTGGTCCTTTCGTGGTAATCGGAGCGCGAGCATCCATTGGGGCGGGCACCCGCATCGATTCGCACGCGGTGATCGGTGAGGGGGTGCGGATTGGCGCACGCTGCAGAGTCGGCGCCCATACCTGTGTATCACACGCGTTTCTGGGTGATCGGGTGACATTGCTGGCAGGAGTACGGATTGGTCAGGAAGGATTCGGCTTTGCGGTGGGTCCTGACGGTTTCGAGACCGTTCCACAATTGGGGCGTGTGATCCTGGAGGATGGTGTCGAAGTTGGGGCGAACTCCACGATAGACCGCGGATCGTCCCAGGACACCGTTATCGGAGCGGGCTCGCGCCTCGACAATCTAGTGCAGATTGGTCATAATGCCCGCTTGGGGCGCTGCTGTATCGTGGTTTCCCAAGCTGGGATATCAGGATCTACGGAACTCGGCGATTTCGTTACCGTTGCTGCCCAGGCCGGTTTGATCGGCCACATTCGTATTGGCACCAAAGCCCGGATCGGTGCGCAATGTGGAGTGATGTCGGACGTGGAAGCAGGGGCTGACGTTATCGGCAGCCCCGCGATGCCATTCCGGGAGTTCTTTCGGAATGTAGCAGTGTTGCGGCGCTTGGCGAAAAAGGCACCGCGCGAGGGAGGAGGAGAGGCCTAAGACAGCAGGCCCCCGGAATTCAACCGGGATAGGTAGGTGCTCGTATGAAAAGGCGGGTGGACCTGCCATCCTGAGCAAAAATGGTCGGACGACGTGAATAAAGAAGTAGAGGTTCCCGCGGTGGGCGATAGCCCGACCAGTATTGAGTCGATTGACGTGATGCGGATCATGGAGGCGATTCCTCATCGCTATCCATTCCTGCTGATCGACCGGATGGTCGATATTGTGCTGGGTTCTTCCGCTGTGGGCATCAAGAATGTCACCGCCAGTGAACCGCATTTCCAGGGGCATTTCCCGTCCCGGCCCGTGATGCCCGGTGTGCTGATAATCGAGGCGATGGCGCAGACTGCGGCAACCCTTGTCGTATTGACTCTAGGGGCGGCCTTTGAAGGCAAGCTGGTCTATTTCATGACCATCGACGGAGCCAAGTTCCGCCGCCCGGTGGAACCTGGCGATCAGTTGCGGATCCATGTCGAAAAGGAACGTAGTCGTGCCAATGTCTGGAAATTCAAGGGCGTTGCGCGTGTGGACGGCGTATCGGTGGCAGAGGCGACATTCAGCGCGATGATTATGGGCTGAAGCCGCCCCTAGGCCAGATTGAAACGTTCCGTTGCCGGGCAATAGTTCCCTCCCAGCGTGGAATGCGATATCCGGTTCGCTGGTACACGGCGCTTGACGAGATATCGCCGCGCCAAAGATGAACGCTGGCCGATCCGGGGCGCTGGCATGTAGACGGTTCCGGGCTGAGCCTCGCCGTGGGAGAGCATATTGACCGATTTGGCACAAATGGACTCCGTAAGCCGGGCCGCCGAGATTCATCCCTCCTCGATCGTCGCGGACGGGGCCCGGATCGGGCAGGGGGTCCGGATTGGTCCATGGTGTTCGATTGGTCCCGACGCTGTGATAGAGGATGGCGTGCATCTGATCGCCAATGTGATCGTCGATGGCCATACGCGGATTGGCCCAGGGGTTGTCTGTTATCCATTCACCACGATCGGGATGGCGCCTCAGGACCTGAAATACCGGGGGGAACCGACGCGCTGTGTCATCGGAGCACGGACCGTGATCCGCGAGCATGTGACTATCCATCGTGGTACGGCGACCGGCAGCGGTGTGACGCGCGTGGGTAATGATTGCCTGATCATGGCCAACTCTCACGTTGCGCATGACTGCACGCTGGGGAACAGCGTGATCATCGTGAACAATGTCGTCATGGGGGGGCATGTCACGATAGGCGACCATGCGCGCATTATGGGGGCGGCGGCGCTGCATCAGTTCGTGCGTATCGGTCATGCGGCACTAGTTGGTGGCGTGTGCGGTGTCGAGGCCGATGTCATTCCCTATGGCAGTGTACTGGGAAACAGGGCCCGGCTGGTTGGGCTGCATTGGATCTGGCTGAAACGCAACGGCGTGCAGGCCGAAGAGATGCATCGCCTGCGCCGTGCGTTCCGTGCGCTTTATCCCCGCACGATGGAAGATGAATCGACGGCTTTCAGCCGGCGTCTGGCTGCAGTGCGGGCGGAATATGGCGATGAGCCGAAGGTGGCGGAGATCCTGGCCTTCATCGAAGCCCCCAGCCATCGCGGATTGGTGCGGGTTGCCGGCGGTGGCGCGGCATCGATCGAGTCGGACGGGGTTTAGGGCGCAGATAGGGCATCGGCATGGTCGCCGGTGACGGCCCTCGATTGGCCGGAGACTGCGTAGGCATTCTGGCTGGTGGTGGCCCGCTGCCAGGGCAGGTAGCACGGGCCGTGGAAAGGCTGGGGCATCGCGTCTTCATCGTCGGGTTTCAGGATTTTGCTGAACCGCGCGTGATCGATCCCTGGCCGCATCGTTATATCAGGCTAGCGGCCGCCGGTGAGATCCTGTCTTGTCTGCGAGCGGAAGGGTGCCGGGATCTGGTCCTGATCGGGCCGGTGCTTCGGCCGTCTTTTTCCGATCTGCGCCCTGATGCGGCGGGTGCACGGATCATGGCGCGAATCGGACGGGCACTGTTCTCGGGCGATGATGGATTGCTTGCGGCGATCGTGCGCGTGCTGGCCGAAGAAGGCTTTGTTATTCATGGAGCCCATGAGTTCCTCTCGGGTTCGGTTGGATGCTCCGGCGTGTTGGGGCGAATCAAGCCCGATTCAGGGGCTTTGGCCGACATCCGTCGCGGGCAGGATGTAGTCGAGGCGATTGGGCGGCTGGACATCGGACAGGGCTGCGTGGTGCAGGATGGTTTGGTGCTGGCTGTCGAGGCGATTGAAGGTACCGATCGGATGCTGTTGCGGGCCGGGGAATGCCGGCAATCGGGTCGGCCGGGCGGTGTTCTGGTCAAGATGCTCAAACCCGGGCAGGATCGCCGCGCCGATCTGCCGACGATTGGATCGGATACCGTCCGGCGTGCGGCAGAGGTGGGGCTGCGCGGCATCGCCTTTCAGGCGGGTGCGACTCTGATAACCGATCCAGCGGCCTGCATCGCCGCCGCCGATGAAGCCGGCCTGTTTCTGATGGGGATCGGTGACGGAGCGGCGGGCATGCCGGCCGCCCGAACAGGAGAATGACGATGGCTACCTATCTGCACACGATGGTGCGTGTCCACAATCTCGATGCCAGCCTTGCTTTCTATAAGCTGCTAGGTATGCATGAACTGCGCCGACGTGACGTGCCTGAGGGCAAATATACCCTGGTATTCATCGGTTATGCCGATAACGATGCCGGCCAGGCGGAAATTGAACTGACCTATAACTGGGGTAAGGACGACGGATACGAAGTCGGCACCGGATTCGGTCATTTTGCGGTTGGCGTGCCCGATGTTGCGACGATGGTTGAGGCTGTGCGGGCTGGTGGCGGTAAAGTCACCCGTGAGGCCGGGCCCGTGAAATTCGGCACTACCATCATTGCTTTTGTTGAAGACCCCGACGGGTATAAGATCGAACTGATCCAGCGACCCTGAGTTTGCGTCTGGACATATGTGCAGGTGGCAATCCGGCGCGTGTTTCCTACGCTTTCTTTTGTGCTCACTACCCATCGCGCCGGGTCAGGTGCTCAATATTCTGGTAATTGGCCCTTTACGGGCACCGAGGGGGAGCGTCTGGAGTGCCGGCATGGTGATCAGCAGGACCGCCTGCGTATCGCGCCGGCTTGTCCATGACGGATGTCGTCGACCGATTTCCGCTTTCGCGGTCGGAGATGGTCAGTGCGCCTTGCAGAACATATACCGCGTTCGGGAACGGGTGCTTGTGCCACTGTAGGGTAGAGCGGGCGGGAACCGTCAGGCGGATTATCGTCAGTTCCGGCTGCGTCGTGGGATAATGCGTATAAGGCACGCTGTTCCAAGAATGATCGGTCTGCAGCAGGATGTCGCGGTGACCGGGGGCCACGGTCTGGGCTATCGCCGATGGTGGGATTGCCGTGGCGGAGAGTAAGGCGGCAATCAGGGCCGTGCGGATTGAGGTCATCGTGGCTCGTCCTCCAGCAGGGCAAGGGTGATACAGGACGACCGTCCGCGTTCATGAAAAGATTGTTTAAAGTTCAGGCACCAGATGACCGCCGGTGAACGTGGGGGTGACGGATCTATCTGACGGGATATAGTTCGCTGTCGGATAGAGGGCCGGGAATGAGACGATACGATCCACGCGCTACCCTGTGGCTTCTTGCTGCGGCTTCGTGCCTTGTCTGGCCCGCGCTCGGGCAGGGACGGACGGTAGTGGACATGGCGGGGCAGAGCGTGACCGTCCCGGATCGTCCGGCCCGGATCGCAGATCTGTGGTTCGCGCACAATGCCGTGACCATCATGTTGGGTGCCGCCGCGCGGATCGCTGTGACCAACGATCTGCCTACGACGCGGCCGTGGATGTATCGCGTGGCGCCGGAGTTGCATCGTGCAGCCGGCGTGGTCGGGGTAGTGCCGAACGTGGAGACGCTGCGCCATGCCGGGGTGGATGTCGCGTTCGTCTCCAGCGGTTCACCGGCTTTGGAGCCGATGCGGCGGATCGGGCTGCCGGTGGTGCAGGCGGGATTTACCGACGAGGCGTCGTTGCGACAGGCGGTGGCGCTGACGGCGGAGGTGCTGGGCGATCCTCGCGCGCATGAGGTTGCCGGACGCTATGTGAAGATGCTTGATGCGACGCGGGACCGGGCGGCGGCGGCCGTGGCCGACATACCGCAATCCCGCCGGCCGCGTGTGTTGCATATCCAGTCGCTGGTTCCGTTGAAGATCGACGGCACACACACGATTATCGACGAGTGGATCACGCGGGCGGGCGGGCGGAACGCGGCCGATATTTCGGGCAACATGCATCCGGTTTCCGTCGAACAGATTGCGGCCTGGGATCCCGATATCATTATCCTGGGGGGCGATGCCGGCGGGTTCGATCTTTCCGCCGCCCAGTGGACGGGGCTGCGTGCCGTGCGCGGGGGGCGGGTCTATCGTAATCCGGCAGGTGTGTTCCCGTGGGACCGGTATGGGGTCGAATTTCCGCTCCAGCTTTTGTGGACAGCGCAGATTTTGTATCCGGATCGCTTTGCGAAGCTCGACATGGCGTCGGAAACGATCCGGTTTTACCACGATTTTTTTGGATATGACCTGCCTGCCTCCGATGCCGCGCGCATCCTGGCGGCCAAAGGGCCTGATAGCGCACCATGAATGCATGGCGCGAGCGTGCGCTGTGGATGGTGGCGTTGGGGGGATTGCTGACGCTGGTCGTGGTGTCATTGGGGCTGGGCCGGTATCGGGTGCCGTTGGGTGAACTGATGGCCGTGCTGCTGGGGCGTGATGGCGCGATGCCGGAGGCGCGGAGGGCCTTGCTGCATTCCATCCTGCTGGCGACGCGCTTGCCGCGGGTTGCCGGTGCGGTGGTTGTGGGGGCCGCCCTGTCGGTTTCGGGGGCGGGTTTTCAGGCCGTGTTCCGTAATCCGCTGGTGTCGCCCGGATTGCTGGGGGTGCTGGCGGGTGCCGGGTTTGGTGCCGCGCTGGGGATCGTGGCCGGGGCTTCGTCTCTGGGCATGCATCTTCTCTCGTTCGGGGGGGGCGCTGTTGCCGTTGTGGCGGCGGTGGGGGTGGCGCGGCTGTTTGATGCGGTGTCGATGCTGATGCTGGTGTTTGGTGGACTGGTCAGTACGGCCCTGTTTACGGCGCTTCTGTCGCTGCTGAAATATGTGGCTGATCCCGATAAACAATTGCCCGATATCGTTTTTTGGCTCCTGGGGAGCCTGACGCAGGTGACGGAAACCGATGTGGGCATGATGGCGATTCCGGTTGCGATCGGTATCGTCGGGCTTACGCTTTGCGGGCGCATGCTGGATGCATTGGCCATGGGCGATGATGAGGCGCGGACCCTTGGTGTGCCGGTCGGTGTGCTGCGTTATGGGGTGATCGCGGTTGCGACCGTGTTGTCGGCGGTGACGGTTTCCGTGGTGGGGATGATCGGCTGGATCGGGTTGATCATGCCGCATGTCGCGCGGTTGCTGGCGGGGCCGTGCAACGCCCGGGTACTGCCGCTTAGTGCCTGTTTGGGCGGTATATTTCTGCTGATTTGCGATGATCTGGCGCGGTGTGTGTCGGTGGAGGAGATTCCTGTCGGGTTGATCGCGGATCTGCTTGGGGTCTGTGTTTTTCTCTGTGTGCTGCGGCTGATCCGGCGTGGGTGGGTGGAATGACCGAACTGGTGGTCGATTGCCTGTCATTTGCGCGGGGTGGGCGAGGGGTGCTGGAGGGGATCTCGTTCGCGATCAGGGGGGGCGAAATGGTCGCTCTGCTGGGACCGAACGGGGCAGGAAAGACCACCTTGCTGCGGCTGGTCCTGCGGCTGTTGCAGCCCCTGTCGGGGCGGGTGCTGCTCGACGGGCGGCCGATAGCGGGCATGACGCGGCGAGCCCTGGCAGCCCATCTGGCCTATGTGCCGCAGGGACATGGGGTTGTCTTTCCCTATCGGGTGCGCGACGTGGTGGCGTTGGGCCGGCTGGCCGGCGGGGCGATGCTGGCGCCGGTGGTGCCGGCGGCGGATCGTGAGGCTGCCGAGCGGGCTCTGGCGCGGCTTGCCGTTGGCCATCTGGCGGAGCGGTCCTATGCCGCGCTCTCCGGGGGCGAGCGGCAGGCGGTTCTGATTGCGCGGGCGCTGGTTCAGGGTGCGCGCCTGCTGGTGCTGGACGAGCCGGAGACGGGCCTGGATTTCGGGCAGCAACTGCGCCTGTCCGATCTGCTGCGCCGGCTGGCGGCCGAGGGCTATGGTATTCTGGCCACGACGCATGATCCGCTGCGGGCCGCGCGGATTTTCAGCCGCGCGATCCTGATGCGTGAGGGCCGGATCGTCGCGGATGGGCCGGCCGCCGAGATGTTGTCGGCACAGGCGATTGCCGATCTGTACGGCGTTAGTGCCGGTTCGGTTCGGCCTGCATGACGAAATGCAGTTCGCCGCCGTTGAGGATATCGCGATGGTGCAGATGCAGGAGGTCCTGCGGCCTGCCGTTGAGGGTGACGGACGCAACGTAGGGATGCTCCGCGTCCAGATGATCGGCCACCATGGTGAAGGTCCGGCCGTTGGGCAGGTGGATGACCGCTTTTGATACGAACGGCCGGCCGATCGTGTATTCGTTGCTGCCCGGGGCGACGGGATAGAAGCCGAGGGCGGTGAACAGGTACCACGCCGATGTCTGGCCCAGATCGTCATTGCCTGCCAGGCCGTCGGGGTGGGCGTTGTACTGGCTCTCCATGATCTGGCGCAGACGCTGCTGCGTCTTCCATGGTGCGCCGGCATAGTCGTAGAGATAGGCGATATGGTGGCTGGGCTCGTTGCCGTGGGCGTACCAGCCGATCAGGCCACTGATATCCTCGACATTCTTGAACTGCGCGGGATCGACCTTCGTATCGAACAACTCGTCCAGTCTGGAGATGAATGTCGCGTTGCCTCCGATGGTCGCGATCAGGCCGGGAACGTCCTGCGGCACGAACCACAGATACTGCCATGCATTGCCCTCGGTATAATCACTGCCATAGGCCGCGGCCGTGGGGTCGAAGGGCATGTGGAATGCACCGGTGCTCAGGCGTGCGCGGAGGAAGCCGGTCTTCGGGTCCCATTCGTTGCGCCAGTTGCCGGCGCGTTTTTCGAATTCTTCGGCAATATGCGTCTTGCCCATCGCGCGCGCCATCCGGGCGAGGGACCAGTCGTCATAGGCGTATTCCAGCGTCTTGGAGCCGGCTTCGGCTTCCTTGTCGATCGGGACGTAGCCAAGCCTGATGTAATCCGTCAGGTCGCCATAGACGGGGGATCGGGCGGAGGCGACCATCGCGTTCAGCGCGGCCTCCGCGTCGAAGCCGCGCACGCCCGCGAGATAGGCGTCGGCGATGATCGGCACGGCATGGTAGCCGGTCATGCACCATGTCTCCAGCCCCTGGTATGACCAGACCGGCAGGACCCCCACCGGGCTGGCCTGCTGGGCCGCGATCAGCGAACGCACGAACTGCGTGCTCATGTCCGGGCGCAGCAAGGCCATCAGCGGCTGTTGGGCGCGATAGACATCCCAGGTGGACCAGGTGGAGTAGAAGCCGAAGCCCTCTGCCTTGTGAATCTCCTGATCCGGGCCACGATATTCCCCATTGGCATCCATGCTCAGGGTCGGGGCGAGCATGGCGTGATATAGCGCGGTGTAGAACTGCGTCCGCTGGTCCGGTGTACCGGAGGCGTCGATGACCGACAGGGCGCGGTTCCATGCGGCGGTGGCATCGGCGTGGCGGGCGTCGAAATCCCAGCCCTGGCCTTCGGCATCGAGATTGGCGATGGCGTTCGTCTCGCTGACGGGGGAGATCGTGACCTTCACTTCCAGCGGGCCGTTCAGCTTGCTGAAATCGAAGACCGCTTCCACTTCGCGGCCATTTTGCACATTCTGGTCCGTCGGTGCGTTGCCCGGTCCGCGAAAGCCGCGATAGGCGACTTTGGTTTCCCGGTTGTAGAGCATGCGGGTGGTCGTCGGGCGGGAGAAGCGCATCGCAAAGCAGAGAGTGCGCCCCGGTGCCCAGCCGCGTGTGGTGCGGCAGCCCGTTACCGTGCCGTCCTCGCGCACCCGCAGCCGCGTCCACAGGACCTTGCCGGGATAATCGTAGATGCTGGGCCGGAGATCCAGCAGCACATGGGCGGGCTTGTCGGCGGGGAAGGTGTAGCGGTGCCAGCCCACGCGCGGGCCGGCCGTGAGTTCGGCGCGGACTGCGTAATCATCCAGCGTTACCGCGTAATATCCGGGGTGCTCGACCTCGGTCGTGTGGCTGAAACGAGAGCGATAGCCGCTCTGCGGTTTTGCCGGGTCGCCCGGTTCCATCCTGACATCGCCGGAGATTGGCATGAGCAGCACGTCGCCGAGGTCGGAGTGCCCCGCGCCGGAGAAGTGCGTGTGCGAAAATCCCATGATGGTGGGGTCATTGTACTGATAACCGCCAGCCCAGTCATAGGCATGGTGAAATTCCGGCGTCGCGGTGTCGGGGGAAGGCTGGATCATGCCGAATGGCATCGTCGCCCCCGGAAAGGTATGTCCCGGCCCGCCGGTGCCGATGCGCGGGTCCACCATGGCGGCCAGGCCCCCGGTTGCTTCTCCGGCGGCATGCGCATGGCCCGGTGGGAAGGCGATTGCGACTGCCAGCGTGGCGGAGAGACAGTAGAGGACCGGGTGACGCTTCATGAATGGACCTTGGTGCCCGTGGCGGATCGTACTGGAGGGACGCATTTCGCATGTCATGCGTTGTTCCATAGCCTTCGGAGGCCCGTCTATGAAGAGGTTCCCCCTGCTTCAGCGGCGATGGGCCTGGTTGTTACTCCGCACGCAGGGCGCGGGCCGGCTCGGCGCGGGCAAGAGCGAGGGAGCGGCCGAGGACTGTCAGCGCGCACAGGATCCCAGCCAGCAACGTGGTCAGGATGAAATACAGGGGCGTAAGGGCGATCCGGTTTTCGAAGCCGGAGAGCCAGTTGCGCATGAACAGCCAGGCCAACGGCCAGGCAACGAGGCTGGCATAGAGGACCGGGCGCAGGAACACGAACAGCATCAGGCGCAGGACCTGGCCCGCCGTTGCGCCGAGGGTCTTTCGGATACCGATCTCATGCATGCGCCGCTCGGCATTGAATGCCGCCAGCCCATACAGGCCGAGGCAGGCGATGGCGATCGTGACTCCCGCGCCGAGCGTGAAGAGCTTGCCGCGCGCGACGTCCTCCCGTGTCGCATTTTCGATCATGGACGTCATGGTCGAGGGCGCGAACGGCAGGCCCGGCACGAGTTGCGGCCACCCGGAACGCAGTTGCGAGAGAACGGCCGGGAGCGCACCGGGCGCGGTGCGCATGGCGATGACAATGCCGCTGAAATGGCCCCCTTGCAGGGCATACGCGGTCGGTGACGGCGCGAAATGTCCGTTCATATCCGTGACGTCGACGACAACGCCGATGATGGTTTTGATACCGTCGGCATTGAATGTCTTTCCAATCGCGGAGGCGGGATCCGAAAAGCCGAGCTTGCGGGCGGCAACCAGATTGAGCACGACGTTGCGGGCAGGCTGGTGACGATCGGCACGCTCGACATCGTCACCGCGCCTGGGGTCCGGCAGACGCCCGGCCAGGAGGGGGATGCCGTAGGTCTGGAAAAAATCGGCGTCTATCCGAGCCGTTATGCTCATGAAGGCAGCGTCGGGCTTTGCTGTGGGGAAGATGCTCTGAACATCATGCGCACCGTCGAGCCAGCCGGCGGATGCACTCGCCGCCCGCATACCCGGCATTGCGCGGAGGCGATCCAGGATTTCCGGCGTACGATCATCGATCTCATCGTGCCGGTCCGTCGAGAGCAGGAGCAGGTCGCGGACCTCCATCCCCCGGGGAATGTTCCGCAGATGGAGGGCCTGCGCATTGACCACCAGCGTGCAGATTCCGATCGTCGTCGCGAAGGCGAACTGGATGCCGAAGAGGACCATGCGCAGCCGCGAACCGAAGCGACCCTGGGCAGGGAGGCGCGAAGCCGCCAGCACAGGCGCCGGTGTGAAGGACGAGAGCAGGAAAGCCGGGTAGCTGCCTGCCGCCATGCCGAGAAACAGGACAGCGCCCAGCAGGATCGGTAGGCTCTCGCGGTAATCCACGTCGATCGGCCAGCCGGACAGCGCGACAACGAACGGAACGACGAGTTCGGTCAGGGCAAGCCCGAGCAGGCCGGCGATAAAGGCCAGCGCCAGTGCCTCGCCGAAAAAGCGTGCGATCAGCCGGTATCGTGATGCCCCGAGGACCTTGCGGATGGCGATCTCGCGCGCGCGCCCAAGCGCCTGCGCCGTGGCGAGATTGATATAATTCAGGCCGGCCGCGATGAGCGCCAGAATGCCGATGATCGCAAGCGCGGTCATGGCGCCACGGCTCGATCCGTCATTCGCGATGCCGTCATGCCCGAAATGCGTTGCCGTCAGGGGAATGGGCGTAAATGTCATCGACTTGCCCATCGCCCCGTCGTTTCGCTGTGCATGCGGCGATGTTGCGAAAACAGCATGCGCCAGCGCCGTGAAAGAGGCGAGATCCCCGGGGTGCGGCAGAGTTACATATGTTTCCGAGCAGAAATAACCCCATTGTTCCGCACATGGGCGCTCCGCCGCGACGTCAGGCAGGGGGGCCACGAGACCGGTCTGGATTTTCGTGTTGACGGGATGCGGCGCCAGCACGCCGGTCACGACATAATCGCGGGCATGTCCTTCGCGGCGGATAGTCAGGGTCTTTCCCATGGGCGATGCATCGCCAAAATATCTGCGTGCCATTTCATCGGACAGAGCGATGTCCGACGGGCCGCGAAGCGCCTCTCTTCCTTGTCCTTCCCGGAACTTCAGGCGGAACACATCAAAAAAGGACGGATCGGCGAAACTGATGATTTCTTCCCGCGCGGCAGCCGACTTTCCCACGGAGACCAGGGCCTTTGCGCTTTCCAGCCGGGTGGCGACAAGACCGGGCATGCGCGCCGTAACGCCCGGCAACAGCAGGGGGGTGAGGGATTCCGCGTGCATCACGTTCCCGTTGAGCTTCAGGTCGGCCTGAAGCTGGTAGATCGACGCCGCACCGGGGTACCACCGCTCCCAGCCGAGTTCGTAGCGGGCGACCAGAGACAGGGTCAGGAATGTTGCGATGCCCAGCGCGAGGCCCGCCACGTTCAGGATCGTGTAGAGGCGATGGCGTGTGACCAGGCGCCAGAAATCCGAGAGCATGTTCGACACTTTCCTGAACGGGGATGCGTCAGATCGCGTTGAGCATGGAGACGACGTCACGCATGGGTCTGGTGCGATCCATGACGGCACCGGGCATCCTGGGGCCGGACGAGGGTGCTATGGCGGGCGGGGGAGCGGGTCTGTCCATCATCTGTCTTCCTCACTGGAAAACAGTGTAGGGTATGTTCGATCGTTTTTATCTTGTTGAAGAAAATTATGTTTCTCAAGGTAATTCGGTGTCGTGTCCGGTTTCGGTCGCGATGTCCGGAAACGGACGGCCCGGTTCGGCTGTCAATCCTTGTTTTTGCGGAATCGTAACGACTGGCGAGCCGCGATGCCGCAGCCAGGTTCTACAGGCTGAGCACGAACGCGGTGCGCCATGGCGTGTCGGGCCTGCGGGGTTCCAGGGTGAGGGAGCCGCCGTGGGCCAGGGCGATCTGGCGGGCGAGGCTGAGGCCGATGCCGCTGCCGTTGGGTTTCAGCGAGAAGAACGGGCGGAAGACCGCGTCGCGATAGGCGTCTTCGATGCCGGCGCCATTGTCGCGGACGGCGATGACCATGCCGGTCGATGTGGCGTGGCCCTGCAGCCAGACGGTGGGGCCGGCGGGATCGGTGGCGGCCAGCGCCGCTTCCGCTGCGTTGTTGAGAAGGTTCAGCAATGCCTGCTCCATCTGCGCCACGTCGAGACGTACGATGACGCGGCGGGGCGGCATGGTGGTTTCCAGATGGACGCGGTGGCCCCAGCGGGCACCGAACAACGCGGCCAGTCCGCGCAGCAGGTCGTGCAGGTTGGTCGGGCGTGGGTCGGGCGGCGGCAGGCGTGCGAGATCGCGATAGCCCTGCACGAAGCGGTCGAGCCCGCGCGTGCGGCGCAGGATGGTGCCCAGGGCCTCGCGGATCATCTCCGCCGCCGCCGGGTCCAGCGGGGGTTCGGCCAGTTCGTGGGCCGTTTCGGCCAGGGAAATGATCGGGGTGAGCGAATTCATGATTTCGTGGCCGAGGATCTGGAGCAGGTCGCGCAGGGTGCGGGCGTCGGCGGCGTTCAGTTCCGCCTCGATGTCGGTCAGGGCCAGGAAATGCGTGACACCGCCCGAACCGCTGCCCTGCGCGACGGCGAGGGCAAAGGTGCGCGGTGGTGCGTCCTGCATGGTGGGAATGCGTACGACGCGGCGTTCCGGCGACGGGGTGCCCAGCAGGGCGGCCGTTTCGGCGGGCAGGCGGTCCTCGGTGGCGAACAGGCGCCGGGCGGCGCGGTTGGCGGCGTGGAAGGCACCGTCGCCCGTGCGGTAGAGCAGGGGGATCGGGGCATGATCCAGCAGGGCGCGGTTGCGCAGCCGCTCGCGGTCCGACGGGCGGACGATGGAGCTTTCCACCCGCACCGGCCGCCGGGCCAGGCCGGCCAGCAGGGCGATGTGGACCAGCGTTGCCGCCAGTGCGGCCAGGGCCAGCAGGGTCGTGGTGGCATAGAGGCCCGCCGCCAGCGCGCGCGGCGCCAGCAGGCAGGCGCCCGCGACCAGGACGATGCAGACTGCGAAGCTGCGGATGGCGCGCATTGCAGGTTACAGGCCGTAGCGTGCCATGCGGCGGTACAGGGCGGGACGGGTGAGCCCGAGGTCGCGCGCCGCATGCGAGACGTTGAACCCGTGGCGGCGCAGCGCGGCCTCAATCAGCGCCTGTTCGGACTGGGCCAGCGTGGGGGCGTTCTGCGCGTGCGCGCTGTCGCCGGGCTGGGGGGCGGTTGCGTCGCCCAGGACCACCATCCGCTCCATCGCCGCGCGCAGTTCGCGGACGTTCTGCGGCCAGGGGCGCAGGCGGAGGGCATCGAGGGATGCCGTGTCCAGCGTGGGTTCGGCCAGGCCGTGGCGGATGGCGAAATAATGCAGAAAATGCGCGGCAAGTGCGGGAATGTCATCCAGCCGGCTGGCCAGGGGAGGCAGCGTGACGCGCACCGCGTCGAGGGGCAGCCATAGGCGTGGCGGCAGGCGGGCGGCAAGGTCCTCCGCCCCCAGGGAGGACAGGGCCAGGATGCGGGGCGGGGCAGTGCCGTCCAGCCGGTCGGCCAGGGCGCGCTGGAGCGGGGGCGGCAGGGATTCGATCCCGCGCAGGATCCAGGTACCGCGTCCGGGGGGCAGGGCGGACAGGCCCTCCGCGTCGAGTATCACCGGTGGCGCGGTGTCGCCCGAGCGCGCATGGATGCGGCGGGCCAGCAGGGTCTTGCCGCTGCCCGGCGGGCCGGACAGCAGCATGTGCGCGCGGGTGGGCGCGATGCGGTCGGCGAGTGCGATGGCGGCGCGTGTCGGGCCGGAGACCGCGATCAGGACCGGTTCGCCGTCTTCGGTTTTCGGCTCGGTTGGTCCGGCTTCGCGCCGCAGGCGGTCCAGCGTGTCGTGCAGCAGGGTGACCAGCCGTTCGTTATGCCACGGCTTCATGACGAAATCGGTGGCGCCCTCGCGCATGGCGGCGACGGCGATGGCCACCCCGCTATGGCCCGTGACGACGATGACCGGCAGGGCGGGGCGCAGCGCGTGCAGGTCGCGCAGCAGCGCCAGCCCTTCCGTCCCCGTGGTGGCGCCCGGCGCGTAGTTCAGGTCCAGCAGCATCAGGTCGATCGGGTCGGCGGCGACGCGGGTCAGGGCCTCCGCCGCGTCGTGGGCCGCGAGCACGCGAAAGCCGCGCCGCGTCAGCAGCAACCGCGCGGCGGACTGGATGTCGGCATCGTCGTCGACGAAGAGGACCGTTGGCTGGTTGGCCGGGTCCGTCATGGCGTGGTTGCTCCCGATTCGTTGCGCGGTCGTCCGGATATTCGCCTTGACAGGCCCGCCCGGCTGTCCGGTTTCGGACAGTTTGTCCGCTGGCGGACAGGGGGAGGGGATGATCCGGAAAACATCCTTTTCTTACAATGGGATAAAAATCCGTTCGGGTACCATACACTGTTTGCGAACGAGGGAAACAGAGCATGGACCGACCGATTTCATCACCCGACGCCGTGCCGTCGCCGACACGTCCGATCTCCGGTGGGGGGATGGATCGGGCGGTGCGCCGCCCGCGTCACCATGTGCTGGTGCGGCGGGCGGTGCGTTGGGGGGCGGCGGTGGCCGTGGTGGTGGCCGGTGTGGTGATGTGGCGGATGGTGCCGGCCTCCGGCACGCTGTCGGTGCGCAATGACCAGTTGACGATCGAGACCGTCCGCTCGGCGCCGTTTCTCGATTATCTTCCCGTTCGCGCCAGCGTGGCGCCGCTGCACGTGACCTATGTGGGCGCGGTGCAGGGCGGCGAGGTGTCGGAGGTGGTGGCGCGGGACGGCGCGCTGGTGGCCAGGGACGATATTCTCGTGCGGCTGACCAACCCGCAGCTTCAGCTGGATGTCACGTCACGCGAGGCGCAGATCGCCAGCCAGTTGGGCGCGGTCAGCGCGCAACGGCTGGCGTTGCAGCAGACGCGGACCAGCGAGGAAAGCCAGCTTGGCGAGGCGCGCTACAATCTGCTGAAGGCCCGGCGGGAACTGGAAATTCACGAACAGCTACACGGGCAGGGGTTCGAATCCGACGCCAATCTGCAAAGCTATCGCGACGAGGCCGAGTATGACGCGAACCGTGTGGCCCGGCTGGACGCGGCGCGGACGCAGGATCTGGCGGTCGCGGCCCGGCAGAGCGACGAGATCGACCGTGAGGCGCAGCGGCTGCGCAGCAATCTGGAAGTGGTCGAAGACAGTCTGAACGCGCTGGTGCTGCGTGCGCCGGTGGCGGGGCGGCTGACGAATTTCGACCTTCAGCCTGGGCAGTCGCTGAAGGCGGGCGACCGGATCGGGCAGATCGACAGCGAGGGGCAGTATCGCCTCGATGCCGATATCGACGAATTCTATCTCGGCCGGGTCTCGGTCGGGCAGCGGGCGGATGCCGAGATCGGCGACGCCAAAGTGGCGATGACGGTGGCGCGCGTGCATCCGCAGGTGACGAACGGCCAGTTCCGCGCCGAACTGACCTTCGACGGGGCGATGGCGGCCGGGCTGCGCCGGGGCGAGAGCGTGGATGTGCGCATTACGCTGGGCGAGACGCATCCGGCGCTGGTGCTGCCCAATGGTGCCTGGCTGGAAGCCGGCGGCGGGTCGGCGGCCTTTGTCATGACTTCGGACGGGCATGGTGCCGACCGGGCGACGATTACGTCCGGGCGGCGCAATCCCGAACAGGTGGAAATTACGGGCGGGCTGCACGCGGGGGATCGCGTGATCGTCTCGTCCTATAATTCCTACAAAAATTTCAATCATCTTTCGATTCACTGACCAACGGCCACCGAACGAACGGAATGCAACGGACATGCTGATCTCCCTTTCCCACATCCAGCGCCTCTACCGCTCCGACGAGGTGGAGACGACGGCGCTGCTCGATATCGAGCTTGGCATCGAGGCGGGTGAATTCGTCGCCATCATGGGCCCTTCGGGCTGCGGCAAGTCCACGCTGCTGAACATTCTCGGCACCATCGACCGGCCGACGGGGGGCTCCTATTCCTTCGGCGGACAGGAACTGACGGAACTGGGCGAGGCGGCGCTGGCGGCGTTCCGGCGTGAAAACCTGGGTTATGTCTTCCAGAGTTTCAATCTGATCGACGAGCTGACGATCGAGGAGAATATCGAACTGGCGCTGATCTATCGCCGGATGCTGAAGGCCGAGCGGCGGCGGCGGGTGGCGCATGCCATGGACCATGTGGGGATTGCCCATCGGGCGCGCCATTATCCGTCGCAGCTTTCGGGCGGCCAGCAGCAGCGCGCGGCGATTGCCCGCGCCATCGTCGGCGAGCCGCGCCTGATCCTGGCGGACGAACCGACCGGTAACCTCGATACCGAAAACGGCGCGCAGGTGATGGATATTCTCCAGCGCCTGAATGACGAGGGGGCGACCATCGTGATGGTGACCCATTCGCCCAGCCATGCCGACCTGGCGAAGCGCCGCGTGGACATGCTGGACGGGCAGATCGTGATCTCGGTGCGCAACGCCATCTAGGGAATTGCAGCGATGTTCACGACCATCCTGAAAAGCGTCCTGCGCCAGATGCGGCGGCATCCGCTCTATGTCGGGCTCAATGTGTTCGGGCTTGCGCTGGGGATAGGCGTGTTCCTGACGCTGACCCTATTGGTGCGGTATGAATACAGTTTCAACGCCGCGTTGCCGGATGTGGGAAGGCTGGCGCGGGTGGATACCCATTGGACGATGCCCGGCACCCCGACGGCCGAGTTCGCGGGCAGTACGTTCCGCGCCCTGCCGTTCCTGCGCGAGGATTTTCCCGAGATCGAAGCGGGAATCCGCTTCGAGAACACCGACTTGCAGACGGAGCGGGACGGGGTTTTCACCTCGTTCGCCGGCGGCCTGACCGATCCTGCATTCTTCAGCGTCTTCGGGCTGAAGCTGTCGCACGGGGTGGCGGAGCAGGCGCTGGCGCGGCCGGATGGGCTGGTACTGTCGGAGCATGCCGCGATCCGGCTGTTCGGGACGACCGAGGCGATGGGGCGGACGGTGGCGATCAACCGTGCCGGGGTGACGGTGACGCATACCGTGACGGGGGTGCTGGCACGCCGGACGACTCCGGATTTTCTCTCCGACATCGAGATGCTGGAGCCGTTTTCCTCGGAGGACATGGCGACCCGGTTCTGCTTCCGGAGCTGGGCGAGTGATTGCGGCAGGATCTATCTCAGGTTTCGCAGGCCGGGGGACATCGATGCGGTGAGCGCGCGGCTGCGCGATTTCGTCATTCGCCATGCGGCGGGAGCGGAGAGCGATCCCACGGCGTTCGGCATGCATCCCGAGAAGGTCTACGGGTTGTCACTGGCGAAGCTGGAGGAGGCACGGTTTCGTGATTTCCACATCCTGTATGCCGAAGACGGGGTGGATCGTACCGTGATCAACAGTATCGGGCTGATGGGTTTGCTGGCACTGGCGCTTGCCTGCGCCAACGCGGTCAATCTGGCCACGGCGCGGGCAGATCTGCGGGCTCGGGAGGTGGCGATCCGCAAGACGCTTGGCGCCTCGCGGAGGATGTTGTTCGTGCAGTTCATGGGGGAGGCGATCCTGGTCGCCGCCATTGCCGGCGTGCTTGGCCTGGCGCTGTGCGAGCTTCTGGTGCCCGAGGTCGCGAGCCTGACGGGGGAAGAGCTTGTGGTGCGCTACGGGCTGGTCGGCGTGGTTCTGCCATTGATCGTGCTGGTCTGCGGGTTTGCCAGCGGACTCTATCCTTCGATGGTCCTGTCGGGCTATCGCCCGGCCGCCGTGCTGGCGGCCGCCCGGATGCCGTCGGGCGGGCGGCGGGCGGCGCGGCTGCGCGATGCGCTGGTGACGGGGCAATTCGGCATCGCGATCACGATCGTGATCTGCATGCTGGTGATCAACCATCAGACGGCATTCATGCGCACCGCCGATCCGGGTTATGTGCGCTCCGGGTTGCTGATCGGGTCTGCGATGCCGGGCAGCGATCTGGCCGCCCAGCGCAGGATGCTGGATGCGCTGCGTGCCGTGCCGGGCGTGGTGACGGCCGGTTTCGGCGAACTGGCGCCGCGTCCGGACACGAAGAACTTTGGGACATACAGTTTTGACGGGCCGGCCGGGCCGGTACACGTCTATCTGCTGCAGGATACGGTGGGTGTCGGCTATTTCGAAGTCTATCGGCCGCGCCTGCTGGCCGGGCGCTGGTTCGATGCTGCCCGCGGGCAGGACGATGTGCCGTCGCGCGAGGAAATGCGGACCCGTACGGCCAGCATCGTTGTCAACGCAGGGGCCGTGTCGCGGTTCGGCTTTGCCTCGCCGGACCAGGCGATCGGCAAAATCATCGGAAGTGGCGGGGTGACGGCCAGAATCGTCGGCGTGATCGACGATGTGCGCTTCGAATCGCCCCGTCAGGCCATCTATCCGGAGATTATCTTCTTCGACACGCTTGCGAAGCAGCCATTCAGCGACCCCATTCCCGCGGTCCGGTTCCAGGGGATCGGGGAAGCCGACGTGGCGCGGCGGCTGAATCGCGCGTGGGCAGGCATTCTTCCCAATGTTTCCAGCGATTTTTCGGCCGTCGATGCGCGGATGGCGGCCTATTACAGCGGTGACGAACGACGGGGGCGGATCTTTACGCTGGGGGCCGCGGCGGCGCTGCTGATTGCCTGCATGGGGTTATATGGGCTGGCGGCCTTTGCGGCCGCGCGGAGGGTGCATGAGATCGGCATCCGCAAGGCGCTGGGGGCTTCGGGGCGGCAGATCGTGGCGTTGCTGCTGGGGGATTTCCTGCGGCCCGTGGTGGTGGCGTGCCTGCTGGCCTGCCCGATCGCGTGGGTGGTCATGCGGCGCTGGCTGGCGGGGTTCGACGAACGGATCGCGCTGACGCCGGCCCATTTCCTGATCGCGGTGGCCGGGGCTTTCGGCATCGCCATTCTCACCGTCCTTGGACAGACCTTTCATCTTGCGCGCGCCGAGCCGGCGCGGGCCTTGCGGGCGGAGTGATCGGCATGCGTGTTTTCTCAGCGACGCTCGCTCTTGCGTTTGTCGTCGCGTCGCCTGCTGCCGCGCAGACGCTTCAGGACTCATTGGCGATGGCCTATCGCGGTAATCCGACCCTGCTGGGCGAGCAGGCGAACCAGCGTGCCGTGACCGAGAATTCGGCGCAGGCGCGCAGCGGCTGGCGGCCGACCGTGTCGGTCAACATGGACGCGAACTATCAGCAGGGGCCCTATACCAGCGCCTTCGCGCTGGGCACCTTCACGTCGAATTACGCGGAAGGCTATGTGGCGGCCAAGCAGACGCTTTATTCCTTCGGCCATGTCGCCAACCAGGTGCGGGCGGCGGATGCGCGGTCACGCGCCGAGGGTGAAAATTTGCGCCTGACGGAATCGCAGGTCTTCACCGCCGCGATCAGTGCCTACATGGATGTGCTGCGCGACCGGTACGTGCTGGACGTGCGGGTGGCCGACCTGGAGATGCTGGTGCGGCAGGTGCGGCTGATCACCTCGCGCTACAATCTGGGCGGCGCGCCGGGCGAGCAGGTGACGCGCACCGATGTGGAGCAGGCCGAGACGCGGCGCCGTTCGGCCGAAGTGGCCCTGACGCAGGCGCGGGCGACGCTGGCGGCGTCGGAGGCGAATTTCCGGGCCGTTATCGGGGTCATGCCGGCGCAACTGACCATGCCGGACGGGTTGCCGGGATTGCCGCCCTCGATCGAGCAGGCGGTGCGGCAGGCGATCGCCGCCAATCCGCAACTGGCGCAGACGCGCGAGATGAAAGCGGCGACCGAGGCGGATATCGATACCGCGCGGTCGCAATGGGGGCCGCAGATCCAGGTGCAGGGGCTGATCGGCACCGTGGGGCCGGCGGCGCCGTTCCGGGGGCATGAATATTCGGAGCAGGTCAGCGGCACGGTGTCGCTGGTGCAGCCGCTTTATAATGGCGACCTGTATAACTCGCAGATCCGGCAGGCGCGCGACAAGGACGAGCAGGCGCGGCAGAATCTGGAGCAGGCCCGGCGGACGGCGTTGCAGGATGTGGTGACCAACTGGCGGGCGGTCGAGAACGGCTTGCAGGCGATCCAGGCCGGTACCGCCGAGGTGCGGTCGGGCGAAACGACGCTGAAGGGCTATCAGATCGAATATGGCTATGGGCTGCGCAGCACGACCGACGTGCTGTACGCCGACCAGAACCTGCGGGCCGCGCAGGTGGATCTGGCGACCAGCCACCATGACACGATCGTGGCCGAAGCGAAGCTGCTGGCCTCGATCGGGCGGTTGCAGGCCCGCGACCTGTTGCCCGGCGCCCGGCATTACGACAACGCGGCCGCATTGCAGCGCGCGCGGACGCGCGGGTGGGAGCCGCTCCAGACACCGATTGCCGCCCTTGACCGGGTGGGCTGGCAGAGAGGGCGTAAAGGGGAGGGCGAGTGATGTTGGCGTCCGGTTTCAGAGTTCTGCCCCGGCATGGGCTCTATGGCGCGATCAACCTGCTGGGGTTGGGGCTGGGGGTTGCCGTCTTTCTGACGATGATGCTGATCGTGCGGTACGAATACGGGTATGACAGTTACGTGCCCGGTGCGTCGCATATCTATCAGGTCGATGATGATTTTCGCCCGGCAGGGCGGGCGCCCTACGAATCGAGCTATATCAGTTTCGTGCCTGTTCCTTTCATGGAGCAGGATTTTCCCGAAATCAGCGAGGCGGTTCGCGTTTTCGAAAATCCGGTGCCCGTGAGGGCTGGGGAGGTGCTGGGACGCGACGTGGTGACATTGACCGACCGGAATTTTTTCGCCGTCTTCGCGCTGCCGCTTCTGGACGGAAACAAGGCGACGGCGCTTGATGGACCCGGCAAGGTGGTGCTGTCGGCGAGCATGGCGCGGAAGTATTTCGGCACCGTCCATGCGGTGGGCCGCCGGATGCGGATCGACAATAGCGGCGATGATAATGTGGTGTCGGCGGTCGTGGCCGACCCGCCGCCGAATGCCACCAGCGACTTCAGGATCATCACCGTTTTTCCCAGTTCGTGGATGGATAAACTGCCATTTCGCAACTGGGGCAGCCAGTGGGGGCATGTGTGGGTAAGGATTGATGATGCCGGGGCCGTGCCGCGCATCGCCGCCGGGTTGCGCGGATTTCCGTATCGGCACCCCGGAAACTGGAAGGAGAGCCAGATCCGTTTCAGTTATGGCGATGGCGGCTTGACGCTGGTGCCGCTGCGCGCGGTGCATTTTCATAGTGCGTCGATCGGCGAGGGAGGGGCCAGCCAGCGGCTGATCGATATTCTCGGGCTGGTCGGGTTGGCGGCGCTGGCGACCGCGATCGTGAATTACGTCAATCTCGCCACCGCGCGGTCGGGGCTGCGGGCGCGTGAGGTCGCGATGCGCAAGGTGCTGGGGGCGACCCGTGCGGCACTGGTCGCGCGCTTCATGGGCGATGCGATCATGCTGGTCGGGGTGTCGGTGCTCGTTGGGTTGGCGCTGACGGAACTCTCGCTGCGCTGGGTCAACATGCTGGGCGGATGGAATGTCGCCTTCGAGTGGGGCTTCGTGCTGCCGGTGTCGGTGCTGATCGTGCTGGTGGTGGGGGTTGTTGCCGGGATTTATCCCGCGCTGGTGCTGTCGTCTTTCCGTCCGGCGGCGGTGCTGGCGGCCAGCCGGATGCCGGCGGGCGGGCGGATCGAGAGCATGCTGCGCAGCGGGCTGGTGGTGCTGCAATTCGGGTTTGCCATCGTGCTGGCGGTCTGCACGATCGTGATGACCGATCAGGCGGCGTTCGTTCGCGTGCTCGATCGCGGGGTCAGCAAGGAGGGTGTGATCGTCATCGATGCGCTGGCGGATGCCAGCCTGGTGGCGCGGCAGGAGGAGATTGTAAGCCGGCTGGGCGAGGTGCCGGGGGTACGAATCGCTACACGATCGGACATGTATCCTCACCACACCGACGATAACAATAGTTTTCGCCGTCCGGGGGGCGATCGTCTGATCTCCGTCTGGTGGGGCTGTGCCACGCCCGGATATTTCGAGGCGGTTGGGGCGAGGCTGGTCGCGGGACGTCTGTTCGACGCGCATCAGGGCAATGATTATCGTGCCGCCCAACAGGAAGGAGCGAGCACCAGCATCGTCATTTCGCGCCTGACGGCGGAACGGTTCGGCTTTGCGTCGCCGCAGGCGGCGGTGGGGCAGGAATTGCGAGAGGATTGGAGCGCGCGCACCTATCGTATCATCGGGGTGATCGACGATATCCGGTTCGGTCGCGCGCATGAGCCGATGCGTCCGTTGCTGTATTTCGGCCGCTCGGGACCGTTCGAGGAGGCGGGCGCGATCATCCGTTATGACGGTGCGTCGCAGGCCGAGGAAATGGCGCGGCTGCGGTCGGCCTGGGCGGGCATCGCGCCGGATGTTCCGTTCTCGGCCCAGGAAGTCAGCGATATTTTTGCCGACGATTTTCGCAGCGACCAGAATTACGGCATGTTGTTCGGCATCGGCTCCGCTGTTGCGATCGGTATCGCCTGTCTGGGCCTGTTCGGCCTGTCGTCGTTCAATGTGTCGCGCCGCCAGCATGAGATCGGGGTGCGCAAGGTGCTGGGGGCGGATCGTCGACAGGTCCTGATGTTGCTGGTGGGGCAGTTTCTTCGCCCGGTCATGATCGCGAACCTGATCGCGTGGCCGGTCGCGTGGCTGTTCATGAGCCAGTGGCTGTCGGGGTTCGACCAGCGGATCGCGCTGACGCCGTGGCCGTTCGTGATCGCGGCTGGTGGGGCGGCGCTGATCGCGCTGCTGACCGTGCTCGGGCAGTCCGCCAGGGCGGCGGCCAATCCGCCGGCTGCATCGCTGAGGGCAGGGTAGGGGCGGCCTATACGGGAGGGCGAGTGATGTTTGCGTCCGGTTTCAGAATTCTGCCCCGGCACGGGCTCTATGGCGCGATCAATCTGCTGGGGTTGGGGCTGGGGGTTGCGGTCTTTCTGACGATGATGCTGATCGTGCGCTACGAATATGGGTACGATCGCTACGTGCCCGATGCGTCACATATCTATCAGGTCGATGATGATTTTCGGCCGGCCGGGCGGGCGCCTTATCAGGCGAGTTATATGAGTTTCGTATCCGTTCCTTTCATGGAGCAGGATTTTCCGGAAATCAGCCAGGCGGTTCGCGTGGTCGAAAAGCCGGCGCCCGTCCGGGTGGGGGCGGTGCTGGAGCGGGATACGGTGGCGTTCACCGACAGGAATTTCCTGTCCGTGTTTGCGTTGCCTTTGCTGGAGGGAGACAAGGCGACGGCGCTCGACGGACCCGGCAAGGTGGTGCTGTCGGCGAGCATGGCGCGGAAATATTTCGGCACCGTCCATGCGATCGGCCGGCGGATGCGGATCGACAATAGCGGTGACGAGGAAGTTGTCTCGGCGATCCTGGTGGATCCGCCGCCGAATGCGACCAGCGATTTCAGGATTGTTACGGTTTTTCCCAGTAGCTGGCTGAAGGAATGGCCCTTCAACAACTGGGGTAGCCAGTGGGGGCATGTGTGGCTGCGGATTGACGATGCCGCGGCAGTACCGCGCATCGCCGCCGGATTGCACGGATACCCGTATCGGCACCCCGGGACCTGGAAGGAGAGCCTGGTCCGTTTTACATATGGCGATGGCGGGTTGGTGCTGGTGCCGCTGCGCGCGGTGCATTTCCATAATGCCTCGATCGGCGAGGGAGGGGCCAGCCGGCGGCTGATCGATATCCTCGGGCTGGTCGGGTTGGCGGCGCTGGCGACCGCGATCGTGAATTACGTCAATCTGGCCACCGCGCGGTCGGGGTTGCGGGCGCGTGAGGTCGCGATGCGCAAGGTGCTGGGGGCGACCCGTGCGGCACTGGTCGTGCGCTTCATGGGTGACGCGATCATGCTGGTCGGGGTGTCGGTGCTTGTCGGGCTGGCGCTGACGGAGCTGTCGCTGCGCTGGGTCAACATGCTGGGCGGGTGGAATGTCGCCTTCGAGTGGGGCTTCGTGCTGCCGGTGTCGGTGCTGATCGTGCTGGTGGTGGGGGTTGTTGCCGGGATTTATCCCGCGCTGGTGCTGTCGTCTTTCCGTCCGGTGGCGGTGCTGGCGGCCAGCCGGATGCCGGCGGGCGGGCGGATCGAGAGCATGCTGCGCAGCGGGCTGGTGGTGCTGCAATTCGGGTTTGCCATCGTGCTGGCGGTCTGCACGATCGTGATGACCGATCAGGCGGCGTTTGTGCGGGCGCTCGATCGCGGCGTCAGCAAGGATGGCGTGATCGCCATCGATGCGCTGATGGATGCGAGCCTGACGGCGCGGCAGGCGGAGATCATGCGCCGGCTGGCCGAGGTGCCGGGGGTGCGGATTGCCACGCGATCGAACATGTATGCCCATCATGTCAACAGCGCCGACAATTTTCGCCGTCCGGGTGATGCACGCCTTGTTCCCGTTCACTGGGGCCGTGTGGCTCCGGGCTATTTCGAGGCGATCGGGGCGAGGCTGGTTGCGGGGCGTCTGTTCGACGAGCACCAGGGCAATGATTATCATGCCGATCCGCAGCATGAGGGGATGGATATCAACGTCGTCATTTCGCGCCTGGCGGCGGAACGGTTCGGGTTTGCGTCGCCGCAGGCGGCGGTGGGGCAGGTTGTGCGGCCGGATCAGGCTGACCGACCCTGTTGTCGTATCATCGGGGTGATCGACGATATTCGTTTCGGCGACGTTCATGAAGCGATGCAGCCGCTGCTGTATCTGGGCCGGACGGGATCCTTCGAGGATGCGGTGGTGATCGTCCGCTATGACGGTGCGTCGCAGGCCGAGGAAATGGCGCGGCTGCGGTCGGCCTGGGCGGGCATCGCGCCGGATGTTCCGTTCTCGGCCCAGGAAGTCAGCGATATTTTTGCCGACGATTTTCGCAGCGACCAGAATTACGGCATGTTGTTCGGCATCGGCTCCGCTGTTGCGATCGGTATCGCCTGTCTGGGCCTGTTCGGCCTGTCGTCGTTCAACGTGTCGCGCCGCCGGCATGAGATCGGGGTGCGCAAGGTGCTGGGGGCGGATCGTCGGCAGGTCCTGATGTTGCTGGTGGGGCAGTTTCTTCGCCCGGTCATGATCGCGAACCTGATCGCCTGGCCGGTCGCGTGGCTGTTCATGAGCCAGTGGCTGTCGGGGTTCGACCAGCGGATCGCGCTGACGCCGTGGCCGTTCGTGATCGCGGCCGGTGGGGCGGCGCTGATCGCGCTGCTGACCGTGCTCGGGCAGTCCGCCAGGGCGGCGGCCAATCCGCCGGCTGCGTCGCTGAGGGCAGGGTAGGAGGTGTTGCATGCCGGAAATGGGGATGGCGCATGATATGATCCAAAAGGGCTGAGCGGCACCGGGGATCGACCCGCCATTCTCCGGCCATCGGGCGGGGAACGTCGGGACTTTTCAGGCGTCAAGATCGGGGGATGCGGGTGTTGGCGGGGCGGGAACGCCCACGCAGTGCCGGCGGCCCGCGTCGGAGAGGGAAAGCATGCGGACAGTTTTTCCGGTGACGGTTTCCGGGGCCGGCTTCCTGGCGGTGTTTTTCCTCCTGTTCGCGGCCGGGGCCGCGTTGGCCGATCCGATGCCGCTGCTCCCCGAGGAGGTGGGGCCTCCGGCCGTGCCCGCGCCGACGGGCGCGCTGCCTGAGCAGGTTGCTCCAGCACTTGATATTCCGCCCCTGCCGGCACTCGACGACGCGGCCGCCAGGGCCGAGGCGCAGCATCTGCTGGTGGCCATGCGGCGCGAGATTCCGCATTTTCAGACGGTGTCGGGCAAGGATGCCGACCGATGGATCGCGCTGGCCCGCGCGCAACTGGCGCGGGCCAAGGTCACGATCGACCGTGCGCAGGTGCTGATGGTGGTGGATCGCAATCCGCGTGTGCAGCGGGTCTGCTTTGTGCTGGCGTTGCCGGATGACGATGCGTGGGTGGTGCTGGGAGGAACCCGGGTTTCGACCGGCCAGGCCGGACGTAAATATTATTATCTGACGCCGACTGGCGTGTTCATCAATTCACCTGATCGGCTGGGCTATCGTGCCGAGGGCACGCGCAACGAGCATGGTATTCGCGGGTTGGGCGCGCGCGGCATGCGGGTGTGGGATATGGGCTGGCAATGGGCGGTGAAGGGCTGGCGGGCGGACCGGGAGCAGGGGCAGATCCGGCTGGAAATTCATGCGACCGACCCGGATTTTCTGGAAGCGCGGCTGGGGCGGCCGGCTTCGGAAGGGTGCGTGCGCATTCCGGCGGCGCTGAACCGGTTTATGGATCGGCATGGGTTGCTGGATGCGCAATATGAACAGGCGGCCAGTTATGATGGCCGCTTTCGGGCGTTGCTGCCTCGGGACCGCACACCTTCGCCGATTGCGGGGGATGCGCTGGTGGTGGTGGATTCCGCGCTCGGTGAGGGGATGACGTGAGGGAGCGATCCTGCTTCCTTCGCGCATTACGAATGGCTGATCCGGGGCAGCCACAGGGCCAGCGCCGCAAGCGTGACCAGCAGGACGGGCGGGGTGATCGCCAGCCCGACCTTCATGTATTGTCCCCATGTGACGCGATGGTTCTTGGACGCCAGCACATGGAGCCATAGCAGCGTGGCGAGACTGCCAATCGGGGTGAATTTGGGGCCGAGATCGCAACCGATGACGTTGGCATAGACCATCAGGTCGCGGGTCAGCGGCGTGATGTCGCGCGCCTGGTCGATGGCCAGCGCGCCGATCAGAACGCTGGGCATGTTGTTCATGATAGAGGAAAGGACCGCAGCCATAAGGCCGGTGCCGATGGTGGCCGTGAAGGTTCCCTGATGGCCGAGCCAGACCAGCGCGGTTGCCAGATGATCGGTCAGTCCGGCATTGCGCAGCCCGTAGACCACCAGATACATGCCCAGCGAGAAGATCACGATCTGCCACGGGGCGCCGCGCAGCACGCGGCCGATGGGAATGACCCGGCCACATCCGGCGACAAGCAGCAGGATTGCGGCGGCAAGACAGGCCACGATACAGACCGGGATATGAAACGGCGCGGTCAGGAAATAGGCCGCCAGAACCAGGGCCAGTAGCGGAAAAGCCGCGCGGAACACAAGGCGGTCACGAATGGACGTGGCGGGCGCGGGCAGTTCGGCGACGGGGTAGGTCTGGGGCACCTGCCGTCGATAATAGAGCCACAGGACGGCAAGGGTCGCGCCAAGTGCCGCCAGATCGACGGGAACCATGATCGCGGCATAGCGGTCAAAGGGAATGCCGAAGAAATTGGCGCTGACGATATTCACCAGGTTGGAAATCACCAGCGGCAGGCTGGTCGTATCCGCGACGAAGCCGGTCGCGATGATGAAGGCCAGCGCCGCGCCATGGCTCAGGCGGAGTTGTGTGAGGATGGCGATGACGATGGGCGTCAGCAGCAGGGCCGCGCCGTCATTGGCGAACACGGCCGCGATCGCGGCACCCAGCAGCACGGTCAGGGGAAACAGCGTCCGGCCCCGGCCCTTGCCCCAGCGCACCACATGCAGGGCGGCCCAATGGAAGAACCCGGCCTCGTCAAGCACCAGCGAGATGACGATCAGCGCGATGAAGGTAAAGGTCGCGTCCCAGACGATGTGCCAGACGACGGGGATGTCGTGCCAGTGGATGACGCCTGTTGCCAGGGCCACGGCGGCACCAGCCATGGCGCTCCAGCCGATGCCGAGACCCCTTGGTTGCCAGATGACGAAGACCAGCGTGGCAATGAAAATGACAAGGGCCAGCATCAGACGATCCGCTTTCCGGCCTCATCCACGATCTTCTCGCCGTTCTCCCTGGCGAATGCGCCGCGCTGTGGGGAGGGAAGAAGATCCAGCACCGTTTCGGACGGACGGCAGAGCGCAGCGCCGAGCGGGGTGACGACGATGGGCCGGTTGATCAGGATCGGACGCGCCATCATGGCGTCGATCAGGTCGTCATCGGTCAGGAGCGGATTATCGAGGCCGAGTTCATCATAGGGTGTGCCCTTGCGCCGCAGCAGGTCACGGGCCGGAATCCCCATGCGGTCGATCAGATCGACCAGTTCGGCGCGGCCTGGCGGCGTTTTCAGATATTCGATGATCCGGGGTTCCGCACCGCTGTTGCGGATCAGCTCCAGCACGTTGCGCGACGTGCCGCAGGCCGGATTGTGGAAGATCGTGATCGTCATGAGCAGGAGTCCGGGGGGGGGCAGCAGGAGGACAGGGTCGCGGCAAGGGGCGCGCAGAGTTCAGGGCTACCCGCGCAGCAATCCCTGACGAGGAAGAGCATCAGGTCGCGCAGGCGTGGAAGACAGGCACGATAGATGATCAGGCGGCTTTGGCGCCGTGCGGTCAGCAGGCCGGCACGGGTCAGGGTGGCTAGATGGGTCGAGATCGTGTTCTGCGGGGCATCGAGATGGCGCGCGACGTCTCCGGCCGGTAGCCCGTCCGGTTCGTGGCGCACCAGCAGGCGGAAGACCTCCAGTCGCGTGGACTGGGACAGGGCGCTGAGGGCCGCGAGAGCAGATTCTGTATCCATGAATCGACGATTGTGGATATGTGGGGTGCGGTCAAGTCGGCCCGGGGCGGGAGTTCCGTCGCGGGGAATGCCGCGTCACACGCCGAACAGGCGGCCGATCCCGCCCGTCACGATCATCGCCACGACACCCCAGAACGTCACCCGCAACGCCGGGCGCAGGGGCGGTGCACCGCCGGCGATCGCACCGACGACGCCCAGAATGGCGAGAACCACGACCGAGGTCAGGGACACGCCCCAGGACACCCATGCCACGGGAGTCAGGACGGCCGCCATGACGGGGAGCACCGCGCCTGACGAAAAGGCCGTTGCCGAGGCGAGCGCCGCCTGTATGGGTCGTGCCGCCGTGGCTTCGGACAGTCCCAGTTCATCCCTTGCATGCGCGCCCAGCGCATCATGCTTCATGAGGGCGACGGCGACCGTGCGCGAGAGGTCTTCGTCCAGTCCTCTTTTCTGATAGATCCCGGCCAGTTCGGTGACTTCCCCGTCCCAGTCCGTGGCCAGTTCCTGTTTCTCGCGGGCGATGTCGGCGTGTTCGGAATCCGCCTGGGAACTGACCGAGACATATTCGCCAGCCGCCATGGACAGGGCGCCCGCGACAAGCGCGGACAGTCCCGCGACGAGAATGCTGCCGCGTGTCGCATGAGAGCTGGCAACGCCGACGATGAGGCTGCCGGTCGACAATGTTCCGTCATTGGCGCCGAGAACGGCCGCACGCAGCCAGCCGAGTTTCTCGACGGCATGGCGCTCGGCCAGAGGATGGAGACGCGACATAAGATGACCTGTTGCTTCTGATAAATACAAATCAAGGTTAAGATGCGTCGTTTGCCGCGACAACAGATATTTTATTCTGATATTGCGAGTTATTTTCAATATTATTTATATTTTCGGAAAATCTGTTCTGTTCAGAATCCTGTCAGGTAAGCATGATATGGAAGTAGATTCAGGGTTCCTTTTCGCCGAGACGCATATGCCTTATTCAACGCCGGACATCACGGACAGCCTGCAGCGCTACGACAGGCCGACGATCGTCCTTCACTGGATGACGGCCTTTCTGGTGCTGTTTCAGTTCGCCGTGGGCGAGACCTGGAGCTGGCCGGCAAAGCCCGTCCATCATCTGATGGTCGTCGCGCATCTGACCGCCGGTATCCTGCTGACGGCGATCATGGCGTGCCGCATTGTCTGGCGTCTGACGAAAGGCCGGCATCTGTCGGACCTTCTCCTGCCTGTGGACCGGGTATTCGCCCTTGGAGCGGAGTACACGCTCTATGTGCTGCTTCTGGCGGAAATCTTGCTGGGCTATCTCTGGCGATGGGGTGCTGGGCAGACGATGAGTTTTTTCGGCCTCCTGATCCCATCCCCCTTCGCACGGTTCCCGGCGGAAACCGTGGCGTGGTTTCACACGCTGCATTACTGGAACGCCTGGCTGATCATGGGTCTTGCGTCAGGCCATGGTATGGCGGCGCTTTTTCATCAGTTCGTCCTGAAGGACAGAGTGCTCGGACGCATGCTGCCGCAGGGCTCCTCGCTCCGTCAGTGAGGCGGTCGGGAATCCCAGGCTGAGGCGTCACCTGCTTCGGCGGACCAATCGCGCATATCGGGTATTTCCGCGATGAATCTGTCGGCTGGCGCTGGTGGCTGGACCTGGAGGGCGTGGGGCCGTGAGGGCGAGAACGTTCGCTTTTCAAAGCGTCCGGCTTCGCTCATGATCATGTGATGACAAAATCCGGATTGCTCCCTTGCCTTGTCCTGCCGGCTTTGCTGGCGCTGTCGCCGGCCTGGGCGGCGTCGGCGGCCCAACCGGTGCCTTCGGGCGCGCCGACACCTGCCAGCGTGGCGGCGGCGATCCAGACGGATGGCGCGGGGGCGGCGTTGGGCGCGCTGGACGATGCCGATACGTTCGATACCGTGACCGACGGGATCGCGGCGGCGGATCCGGCCTGGCTGGCGCTGGTGCCGGCGATGGGGCCGGGACTGGATGCCGATAGCGGGGCTGCGGTTTCGGCGGCGCTGGCCCTGGCGCTGCCGCAGAAGCCGCGTCTGGTTCTGCCGCTGCTGGACCCGAAGACGCCGGCGCTGGACCCGGCGCGGGTTTGCGCCCATCCGTTCGTGCATGATGAAGTGCCGGATCTGAAGGGGTATATCCGGCGTACCCGTGCTGCTCTGCGGCGGGTACGTGATGACGGGTTGCGTGCGGTGCGGGATCGGTGCCTGGCCGCCATGGGAACGGCGAAGTCGGTTCCCTGAGAGCCCGAGCGGCTGATTGGAAATGAGTGCTGGTGACGCGCGTTTCGCGTCAGTGCTGGGCGGGGGTTTGGACCGATTTCCAGGCGCGCAGGGCGGCTAGGGTGCCGCTGATATGGCCTTCGGGCGCCATGGCGCTGTAGGCGTACAGAATATGCCCGTCCGGCGCGATGACGTACGAAGTGCGGCTGGCGTAATGCAGCAGCTTCATCTTGGAATCGTAGGAGCTGGCGATCTTGCCTGCCGGGTCCGAGGCGACAGGGAAGCGACTGCGGCACTCGCTGACCGAGAAGCGGTCCAGCGTTTCGATCTTGTCCATCGAGATGCCGATGACCGTGGCGCCCAGGGCCTTGAACTCGTCCATCGCGTCGGCGAAATCATGGGCCTCGATGGTGCAGCCGCGCGTGAAGGCGGCCGGGTAGAAATACAGGACCACCGGACCCTTGTGCAGGGCCTCGGCCAGCGAAAAATTGTACTGCTTGCCGCCCAGGCTGGCCGGAGCGTCGAACAGGGGTGCCGTGCTGCCCAGTGGCAGCGCCGCCTTGGCCACGGAAAAGGACAGCAGCGTGATGCCCGACAGGGTGAGGGCGACGGGCAACACCATGCTCAACCGGGTGACGCGACGGAGGGAGGCGAGGCGGGGCATGGGCTGACCTTTTCAACGGGAGGCAGGCGATCAGGACCGCGAGTCAGGCGAAATGATGACGCAATTGTCCGAGCCCGTCGACAGGCGATGGCACGCCTCGACAGCGGCCTCATGCGACAGGCCGGTCAGTCGGGCGCGATAAAGCATGCCATGGGGAGCATGCACGCCGGCAACCTGTGGGCGGGCACTGGCCAGCACGGTGGCGGCGCGGCTGCGCGCATGGCCCGCGGCCTGCGATGCCAGGGATGCCGTGCCGAACGCGCCGACCTGAATCGCCCAGTCATGCTGGGCCGGTGCCAGGCTGCCGCGTCGCAGCAGAGGCGCGGGCTCGGCCATGGCGGGAGGGACGAACTGGAAGCCGTGCCCGGCAGTCGATGCGGATTGGGCAGCGGACGGGCGGGGCGAAACGGGTGCGGCGGATGCGATGGCGGCGGGGGCCGGTGAGGCGGGTGCTGGTGCCGGGGATGCCGAGGCCGTTGTGCTGTCGGTGGCGTCCGGCCGGGCGCGGGCGGCCCAGGCGGCGCGGACGGCGTCGGCCGATGTGCCCTGGCCGGCGGGGGAGACGGCCTTCCATGCCGTGTAGGCCGGCGCCGGGGAAGGCGTGGCTTCCGCCGGAGCCTCGGCCACCTGGATCGGCTGGCTGTCGTTGCTGCTGCCCTGATGATCGTTGCGGTGGGCCCAGGCGGCGCGCACGGAACGGGTTTCGGCGTTGGTCTGTGCGGCGGCATAGACGTGCCCGCGCGCGACGTCGTGGGCTTCGACCATCAGGTCGGCCTGCGAGCGGACATTGGGGGTGATGCCGGCGATCTGCGGGCCGATCGCGGCGACGTAATTGCGGGTCTCGCGCGGCAGGGAACGGTTATGCAGCAGGAAATCGTCCAGCCGGCCGGGGCCCGTATTGTAGGCGGCCAGGAAGCCGGGGGAGCCGTAAATGTCGTACATCTGCCGGAGATAGGCGGTGCCGGCCATGATGTTGTCGCGGGGGTTGAACGGATCGTCGCCCAGCCCGTACTGGCCCTTCATTTCGTCGTAGGTCGGGGGCATGAGCTGCATCAGACCCATCGCGCCGGGGGCCGAGGTGACGAACTGGCCGTTGCGGAAGAGCTGGCCGCCGGATTCGCGCTGCATGACCGAGCGGATCCATGTATCCGGGACGTCGAATCGTCTGGACGCTTCCATGATATAGGGGCCCCACGGATCGTCGGGCGGGCCTGGCGGAGCGTAGAAGGATTTGGCGTGGGCCCGGTATTCCGCGGCTTCCTGCATCACCGGGGCATGTTGTCCCGGGTCGGTGGCGCAGGCTGCCAGCAGGCCGGCCAGCCCGACGGCGCCGGCGACGCGGATGGCGAGCCGGCCTCGTACCGGTTGCGGCAGATCGCACGCGCGCGCCGTCGCGCGCCGGGACGGACGGGTGGGGCGGGCCTGCTTCTGTCGGGTCATCGGGCGTTCATCCGGGACGGGCGCGAGACCCGCGAGGGGAGCGCCGGGGTAAAGGCAGAAATTTGGCGCCGATTATGGCGAAAGTAGGGACCCGGCTCCGTTTCGGACGTGAGAACGGCCATCTTCATCATCAGCGCATGCCAGTCCTGGGCGGAAGTTCAGGTCAGAGAGGAAGAATCTGCCCTAAATCTTTATAGAACGCCGTACTTCCGCGCAACATGATCGCGCTGCCGTAGCGATCATGCCGGCTTGCCGGAGCATGGGGGAAAGCGGGCCGGCATTGTCGCGCCGGCCCGACCCGTTGTCAGTTCGTGATCTGCACCTGGATGGATTGCGTGCGCTGGACGACGTTGATCGCGACTTCCTCCTCCACCCTGACCAGACGCACCGTCACCTTGTCGCCGCCGACTTCCAGATTGTAGAGCGTCATCTGCTCCAGGAAATCGGGCAGGCGTGGGCGCTGGAAATGCACCGCCACCGCGGTCGGGTCGAAACTGAGGCCGAGGACCGACTGGACCAGGGCCGGCAAGGTCGCCGCCGCCCAGGCCTGCGGCGAGCAGGCGACCGGGTAGCGCACCGGCCCTTCCGCGCGGTTGCGGGTGAAGCCGCAGAACAGTTCCGGCAGGCGGCGCAGGTCGGTGTGGAACGCGGCGTCGAACATGCCCCGGAACAGGCGCTCGGCCTCGTCGCGATAGCCGTGGCGGGCGAGGCCCAGACCGATCAGGGCGTTGTCGTGCGGCCAGACCGAGCCGTTGTGATAGGCCATCGGGTTGTAGCGGGCCTCGCCCTCGGGGATGGTGCGGATGCCCCAGCCGGAGAAGGACGAACGGTGCATCAGCCCGGCGACCAGCCGGGGAACCCGGTCGGGGGTTGCGATGTCGGTGAGCAGGATATGGCCGGCATTCGACGACCGGACGCGGCAGGGCTTCTTGTGACCATCCAGCGCCAGGGCGTAGGTGCCCAGTTCCTCGATCCAAAACCGGGCGTTGAAGGCGACACGGAGCGTCTCGGCCAGGTGGTCCTGCCGGTCGGCATAGGCCGTGCGGCCGAGGCGGCGACCGATGGTCGCGGCGGCGCGGCGCGCGGCGTAGACATAGGCCTGGACCTCGCACAGGGCGATCGGGCCTTCGGCGAGGGTGCCGTCGGCGTGGAAGATGCTGTCGTAGCTGTCTTTCCAGCCCTGGTTGATCAGGCCGTCCTTGTTGCGGCGGCCATATTCGACGAAGCCGTCGCCGTCGCGATCGCCGTAGCGGTCGATCCATTCGACGGCGCGTTCGATGTTCGGCCAGATCGTTGTCATCAGCGCCACGTCGCCGGTGCGCTCCAGATACTGGCCGGCCAGCATGACGAACAGCGGCGTGGAATCGATCGAGCCGTAATAATGGCGGAACGGGACTTCGCCCAGTTCGGCCATTTCGCCGTGCCGGACCTCGTGCAGGATCTTGCCGGGCTCGGCGTCGGCGACCGGGTCTTCGGTGTGGGCCTGGTGGCGGGCGAGGTAGGCCAGCACGCCGCGCGCGATTTCCGGGTCCAGCCACAGGGTGAGCATGGCGGTGATCAGGGCGTCGCGGCCGAAGGCGGTGCTGAACCAGGGCACGCCGGCATAGGGGTAGGGGCCGGTCTTCTTGTCCGTCAGCAGCATGTAGATGTCGCAGATGCAGCGACGGATGGCCTCGTTGAAGATCTCGTTCGAGGTTGCGATCGCCGCCGCACGGGACGAGGACAGGCGCAGGGCGCGCCTTGCCTCGACCGCGCCGCGCAGGAAGCGCCGGTTGGGCTGGGCTTCGTGCCGTTCGGTGGGGTCGCACTCGATCTCGTAATGGATCAGTACGCGCTGGCCCGGCGGCAGATCGAAGCGGAAGGCGGCGTGCTGGGCGGTCAGTTCGGCCGGCGGTGGCCAGAAGCGCAGCATGGTGGTGCGGCGCCGGTCGTCCAGCCCGTCATAGGAGAGTTTCACCTCGGCTTCGCCGACCTCCGGCGTGCCCATTGTGCCGCGCCGGGGGCGGGTGGAACCGCGCGCCTCGAACAGGTCGGCGAAATCGGCCAGGAAACGGATGTCGAGCAGCGCGGTGCGGGGTTCGACGTCGAAATTGCGGATTTCGACCCGTTCGTAGCAGACGCGGTTCCACAGGAAGCGTGACCGGCGCACATGCAGCAGGTCGTGATTCATGCGCTGGCCGTCGGGGCCGTCGATGTCCGTGTTGGTCAGGTCGACCGACAGCATCACGTTGTTCTCGCGCACCGTCGAGGACAGCAGGATGGGGCGTGTGCCCTGGAGGCTCATCGACAGGCCGGAGAGATAGCGCGTGTCGTGGAAATACAGGCCGTCGGCGATGCCGTCGCCATAGAGGATATCGCCCGTCTGGTCGAAGACCCCGAACATGTCGCCCTGTTTGAGCGTGTGCAGGCGGCGTTCGGACAGGAGGGATTTCGCGGCGACGGGAAAGCCGTCCAGGTCCCCGGCGTGCGTCTGGGTTTCTGTTTGGCTGTCCATGACGGGGGTCCTTCGCTTTGAATCGGTTATCTTGTCCGGAGGTGCCCGGGGGCGGGGCGTGGTAGCGGGCTGGCGGTCAGAGCAGCTTGGTGAATTTCAGCAGCAGCCAGGCGACGACCATGAACAGGAAGCAAATGCCGCCGGCCTCGACAGTGCCCAGGGAGCCGCTCGCCAGGAACATGCCGCCGGTATTCATGCCGAAGAATCCGGTCACGAATGTGGCCGGCAGCATCAGGGTCGTCAGCACCGACACCGTGTACAGGCGCCGGTTGGTTTCTTCCGCCTGGCCCGAGGCCAGTTCATCCTGCAACGAACGCGCGCGGTCCTGCAATGCCATCAGATCGTCCAGCGCCGCGTGGATCTGACGTTGCGAGCGGTCGCGGATATCGTCCTCGGCCCATTCGGGCAGTTCCAGATCCTCGTTGTGGAAGATCCGGTCGACCGGAGAAATGACGCGGCGCAGTTCGGTCGAACGGCGCCGCACCTTGCCGATCAGGCCGCTGATGCGGCCGAAATCGGTGTGCTGGTCCAGGGTCAGCAGCAGATCTTCGGCGCGGTCGAGCTGGTCGTCCAGCATGGCGATGTTCCGGCGCACGCTGTCGGCGAATTCCAGCAGCGTGCGGTCCACGATCTCGGCCGGGGTGCGGGGGCCGTCATCGCGTTGCAGCCAGCGATAGGCGGCGCCCAGCGCCGGGACGGGGTGGCGGCGGGTGGTGATCAGCAGGTCGGGCAGTACCGCGAAACGCCAGGCCGAGACGCTGGTATCGTCATCGGTCATGCTGTCGTCGAAGCCGGGCAGGGCGCCGTAGACGATGTCGCCTTCGGCCTCCAGCCGGGTGCTGCGGTCGGTGCCCGACAGGGTGATGCGGGCTTCCTCGGGCAGGCAGGCGATGGCCTCGACCCGGGCCCGGCTGGCCGTATGCACGACGTCGTAATGCAGCCAGACCCATCCGGCGGGCCGCTCTTCGGTCGTGGTGGGCTCGGCTTCGGCGTCGTCGGTATGGGGGGGGCGGCCGTTCAGGTGGTCGGCCGCCTGCTGGGGCGACAATTGCACCGGCCGGTGTCCGGGGACGCAGGAAACCGCCCAGACCAAGCCATCCGCCGCATCGCTCTGCGGCGTATCGGCGAGGGACAATTCGGTCTGGGCTATCGTATCGGGCATCGTGATATCCGGGACCGCTCGCAATACAAGCGCACACTTGGCATGGGTGCCTGCCGGTTGCAATCCCATGGAAGTGGATACGTCGGACGGTCAGGTTTTACGGATGGGTCGCCAGTTCCTTGTCCAGGCGCGCAGGGCCATGCCCACTTCCTTCAGGACCGGGGCAAGGGATGTTTCCCGCGACCGAAATATGCGCATGCCGGGATACCAGGGCGAGCGACCGATGGTATCGCCCCATCGCCAGCAGGCGTCCTGGCGGCTGATCATCCAGACCGGGCAGCCCAGCGCACCCGCCAGATGCAGCGGCGACGTGTCGACCGAAATGACCAGATCGAGATTGGCCATGATCGCCGCCGTGTCGGCCATGTCATGCACGGCCCCCATCGGGTCGTACAGTGGCTGGCCGGTCCAGTTCGCGATTTCCTGTCGGGCATTGCCGAATTGAAGGCTGACCAGCGTTGCCTCGACGGGCGTCAGGGCCGCGCCCATCGCCGCCAGCGTCGTCGAGCGCCGTTGGTCGACCAGGGCATGAATGGATTGAGGCCGCCATTCTCCCGCCCAGACCAGGCCGATACGCGGGCGGCGTTTCGGTAGCAGGGCGGCGAAGCGGGCGACATCGTCGGGATCGGGGTGCAGGTAGGGGATCGGTGCCGGAACGTCCCATAATGACGTTGCGCCGGCGATATGGGGCAGGTCGGGAATGGCGGCGGCGTAATCGTAGCCATCCTGCAGCGCGAACGCCCTTGTCTCGCACACCGTGGCCGCCGGATAGGATTGCGCCAGCAGGCGGAGCAGGGGGCGGGGCACGACGATCGTGACGCGGGCCCCTTTTGCCAGCAGGTCGGGCACGAATCGGATGAACTGGATCGTGTCGCCCAGCCCCTGCTCCTGAAACAGCACGACGCCACGCCCCGCGACCGCATCGCCGGGGCGCAGGCGGGGCAGGGACAGATACCAGGCGGCCCTGTCGTCGGGGGCGAGCCGTCGGTTGAAATAGCGTGGCCAGCCCTCGCTCAGACGGCCGGCCTTGATCAGCGCGCAGGCATGGCCAAACGTGATTCCGTAGTCGGTCGGGGCGAGGGCTTCGGCTTTTTCGTACCAGGAAACGGCCTCCGCCGATCGGTCCAGGCAGAAGAGGGCGATGCCCATATTTTTCAGCAGCGTGGGCGTGACAATGCCGTTTTCTAGGCATGGCAGCAGGATCCGCAGGCTTTCCGCCGCGTGGCCGGCCTGGAGAAGGGCCGTGGACATGGCGTCGCAGAGCGTGCCGCTGTCATTCGGGTAACGGCCCAGCAGTTCGGCGAACAGGGCCTGGCTGCCCGCGCGGTCGCCGCGCACGACGCGGACATGCAGCAGCAGGCTCCATGCGGGGATCGTGTCCGGCAGTCGGTGCAGGACGGGGCGCAAGAATGCCTCGACGAGGTCGTAGGCGGAACTGTGGCGCAGGATGACCGTGGCGGCGGTAACGGCAAGCCGCCAGTCATCGGGATAGCGGGAGGCCGCGTCCAGAAACAGGCGGACCGCGTCTTCTCCCCGGCCTGTGGCGAAGAGGGTGTCGCCGGTCTGCTCTATTTCCTCGGGGAATGGCGGGACGCCGTCGGTCGAGCCGTCTGTCATGCCATTCCCGTCATCCGATCAGGATCATTTCAGGTCGTCGGGAACCTTGCCGCCATTTTCGGCCAGTTTCTGCATGACCGCCTTGTGCAGCCAGACATTCATCGACGCGGAATCGTTGGTGTCGCCGGTGTAGTGCAGTTCCTCGGCGAGTTGCTTGCGGGCCGCCAGCGAACTGTCCAGGCCCAGCAGCTTCATCAGGTCGACGATCGACTGCTTCCAGTTGAGCGGCTGTGGTGCCTTGGCGGCCAGGTCGGTCAGGATGGCGGCGACATCGACTGGGGCGGAGGGCGTGACCGGTGCCGCCGGTGCGGGTGTCTGGCCTGCGGATATGGCGGGGGTGGCGACCGCCGGGGTAGTGGCTCCGGCGTGGCCGAAGATCGTGGACAGGATGGTGGCGAAGATGCTCATGCGCGGACTCTCCTTTTAGCGCCGCCGCCCGGGGTGCGCATTGTCCCCGGGCGGTGTCGTGCCTTAGTAGCGGTACAGGTCGTTCTTGAACGGCCCGTTGACCGGAACGCCGATATACTCGGCCTGTTTCTCCGACATCTTCGACAGTTCGGCACCGACCTTGGCCAGGTGCAGGGCCGCGACCTTCTCGTCGAGATGCTTGGGCAGGGTGTAGACCTGACGCTCGTACTTGCCCGCGGGGGCGGTCCACAGTTCGATCTGCGCCAGCGTCTGGTTGGTGAAGGACGCCGACATGACGAAGGACGGGTGGCCCGTGGCGTTGCCCAAGTTCACCAAACGGCCCTCGGACAGCAGGATCAGGCGCTTGCCGTCGGGGAACACGACCTCGTCGACCTGCGGCTTGATGTTGTCCCAGGTGAAGTTGCGCAGCGCCTCGACCTGGATCTCGGAATCGAAATGCCCGATATTGCAGACGATGGCGCGGTGCTTCATCGCGCGCATGTGGTCGACGGTGATGATGTCGACATTGCCGGTGCAGGTGACGAAGATGTCGCCGCGCGGGGCGGCGGCTTCCATCGTCACGACCTCGTAGCCTTCCATGGCGGCCTGCAGGGCGCAGATCGGGTCGACCTCGGTGACGAGCACGCGGCAGCCGGCATTGCGCAGCGAGGCGGCGGAGCCCTTGCCGACATCGCCATAGCCGGCGACGACGGCGACCTTGCCGGCCATCATCACGTCGGTGCCGCGACGGATCGCGTCGACCAGGCTTTCGCGACAGCCGTACAGATTGTCGAATTTCGACTTGGTGACGCTGTCATTGACGTTGATGGCCGGCACGGCCAGCGTGCCCTTCTTGGCCATTTCCCACAGGCGATGCACGCCGGTGGTCGTCTCTTCGGACAGGCCGCGCACGTCCTTCAGCATCTCGGGATACTTGTCGTGCATCAGCACGGTCAGGTCGCCGCCATCGTCGAGGATCATGTTCGGCGTCCAGCCGTCCGGGCCCTTGATGGTCTGCTCGATGCACCACCAGAACTCTTCCTCGGTCAGGCCCTTCCAGGCGAAGACCGGCACGCCCGTCGCGGCGATGGCGGCGGCGGCGTGGTCCTGGGTCGAGAAGATGTTGCACGACGACCAGCGGACCGTGGCGCCCAGGGCGGTCAGGGTTTCGATCAGCACGGCGGTCTGAATCGTCATGTGTAGGCAGCCGGCGATGCGCGCGCCCTTCAGCGGCTGGCTGGCACCGAATTCGTCGCGCAGAGCCATCAGGCCGGGCATTTCGCCCTCGGCGATGGCGATTTCCTTGCGGCCCCATTCCGCGAGAGCGATGTCGCGTACCTTATAGTCCGTGCTGGCGGTCATGTTCGGTCCTGTTCGGTTGATGCAGAATCTCGGCGGGTATAGACGTTCGGGCCCGCGAGGGCTAGCGCGGGCATGATCTCACGCCGTGGCGACGGCCTCGGCCGCGCGGAGCACGCGCAGGAAATTGCCGCCCCAGATCTGGGCGATCTGGTCGGCATCGTAGCCGCGCCGTTGCAGTTCCGCCGTCAGCGCCGGGCTCTGCGCGGCATCGCGCCAGCCCTCGATCATGCCGCCGCCGTCGAAATCCGAGGAAATGCCGACATGGCGGACGCCGATCCGGTTGGCGACATAGTCGATATGATCGACATAATCGGCCACGCTTACCGGCCGCTGGGCGCGGATTTCGCGCGGGCGCAGGAAGGCGTCGACGGCCGTGATGTGGATGACGCCGTCGCAATCGCGCAGGGCGTCGAGCTGTTCGTCGTCGAGATTGCGCGGGTGGTCGCAGAGTGCCCGGACGCAGGAATGGGTGGCCAGGACTGGGTTGCGCGACAGGCGCACCGCCTGCAGCATGGTGCTGCGCGCGGTGTGGGAGATATCGACCATCAGGCCCAGCCGGTTCATTTCGGCGATCGCCTCGCGACCCAGGCCGGACAGGCCGCCATGACGGGATTCCGGGTCGTTCAGGGACGCCATCGGGCGGGCCGAATCCGCCAGGGCGTTATGGCCGTTATGGGTCAGCGTCATATAGCGCGCGCCGCGCGCGCGGAACCGGGCCAGCAGCGACAGGTCCTCGCCCATCGCATAGCCGTTTTCGACCGCCGGAACGATGGCGGTGATGCCCTCGTGGAATGCGGCTTCGATATCCGCCGCGAGCGGGCAGATCCGCGCCGGGCCGCCTTCGACGCCCCGGTTGATCGCATCGAGCATCGCCAGGGCCTGCTGGGAGATCGCGGCATGGGCGGCCGGGTCGGTGGCGCCCTGGCCGACATAGGCGACCAGACAGGCCGCTGCGACGCCGCCCCGGCGCAGCTTGGGCAGGTCGACATGACGATAGTCGGTGTCCTGCGTGAAATCGCCCCGATCGGGCCAGGGGATGTCGATATGCGTATCGACGGTCAGCAGGGGGAGGTGCGGGAGGTCGGTCATGGCCGAGCAATGTAGGCTGGAAATGCCCGATCCGTAAGAGACTGTTCAAAAGCCCCGCCGGTGGCGGCCTGACGGTGATTTTGAGCAGTCTCTCGGGGACCGGCGGGAATGAAAAAAACCTGCCTTCTGCCCCAGGAGGGACGGAAGGCAGGGTGGAGGCTGTTATCGGATTGTCGTGCCACCGTGGCGGGGAGACGGACCTGCGTCTTTCAGGCCGGAACGTGCCGGGGTGCCGCCCGCGGGGCCGGGATGCCGGACGGCAGGACGGGATAGCCGAACTGGGCCTCGATCACTTCCGCCATGGCAAGATACAGGGCGGCGGCGCCGCAGAGCAGGCCCTCATATCCCGCGATGCGGGTAATGATGAGATTGCCCGTCCACTCGCCCAGCGCGAGGAGGAAGAACAGGAGCGTGAGCGACGAGAACACGAACTGCAGCACGCGATTGCCCCGCAGCGTGCCGATGAACAGGAAGCCCGTGAAGACGCCCCAGAGGGCCAGGTACGCGGCCATGGCCGGCGCGCTCGCCGCCGGGATCAGGCCGAATTTCGGCAGGATGACGAGCAGGACGAGAGAAATCCAGAACGCGCCATAGGACGTAAAGGCCGTCAGCCCGAACGTGTTGCCCTTGGGATATTCCAGCAGCCCGGCCAGGATCTGGGCCGCTCCGCCGAAGATGATTCCCATTGCCAGGACCGACGAATTGAGTGGCAGGAAACCGGCATTGCAGAGATTGAGCAGGATCGTCGTCATCCCGAAGCCGGCGAGGCCGAGGGGTGCTGGATTGGCGAGAGGTTTCATGACGAGAGTCTCCGTAATCGGCCGCTGGGGCTGTCCGATCAGCCCGGACCTTCGCAGCCGTTGGCGTTTTTCTCGTCCTTTTTATAAAATTCGACAATAACAAATATATGTTAGGTGAATAAGTCGTGGTCACAAGGCGGTTATCCTGAAAGCGTATCCGTGGGGAGAGGCGAACGCTCTCCCGGCTGGTCGGACTTTCGCTCTTCCAGGATGGCGCTGATGGCCTCGCTCAGGGTCTGCCACCGTGCGGCACGGATGTCGTCGCCGGCGTCGCGTGCCTGGGCGAGCTGGGTGCGGGCGACCAGCAGGGCGTCCGGACCATGCTGATCCACCAGCTCGATCGCTTCGGCCGGCACCGGTTTGCGGAGGATACGCATGGTTCGCCTCCCGTATCCGATGGATTGTGAAAGGGAGGTGGCGCGTGCCCGATGGTGCTTCAATCCGGTTTCGGAGATGTGATTGCCCCGGAGGGGTAGTCGGCAAAGGTGTTTCGGGCATTTTTCCGGAAAATGACGGTTCTCGAAAGTTGAAAGCAGCCATGGTTTGCATGCGCGGGAACACGCGCTCAGTCAGCTTTGCGGATTGGCATATGTTGTGCGCGTTACGGCGCGAATTGCGTCTGTATGTTCGGCCGGCGAACGGGCTTTCGATGTTCTTTAAATGGAAATTTATTATAGAGACATGATTTGTTTGATAATTTTTTCTTACATTTATCTAGAAAGTTCATTCTTCCCCCACATTTTTGAGTGCAAGGATAATTATGCATCGCCTTCCGTCCGCCCGATCACGTGTTGATGATGACCGCATCGGGAACGGGAGGGGAAGACGCGGAACGGGTGTTCGGATTGTCGCGGGGCGGGCTTGGCGATTGCTGGGGTTGGCGGCGTTTCTGTCGGGCGGTGTTCTGGTGCGACCGGCGATGGCGGTGTCGCTGCATCAGGCTATTCGCGACGCATGGGCACAGGACCCGTTGCGGCAGTCGCTGCTGGTCGACCGGCAGGCGGCGGACAACAATGCAGATGCCGCGCGGTCGTGGTTTCCGGGCGGGCCGATCGTGAGCGGACAATATTATGACGACCACGCATTAGGCAGCAATCAGGGCTACACGACCTACCAGACCGGGGTTGCCGTGCCGCTGTGGCTGCCCGGCCAGCGCTCGGCCACGATCCGCCAGGAACAGGCCGGCGGAGGGCTGGCGACGGCCCATCTGGCGATGGAGCGGATGGTCATGGCGGTGCGGGTGCTGCGTGCGGCACTGGGCGGGGCGACAGCGCGGCTGAGCGTTCAATCCTTGCAGGACGAGCGGCGCGCGCTGGTGGAGATCGAAAGTTCCGCCCGGCACCTGATGGATGCGGGAGAGATTTCGTCGGCCGATCATGCCGCGGTCGCCAGTGACCTGGAGGCCGTCGAGGGGCGGTTGACGGCGGCCCGGGAGCGGCTGGAGGACGAGCGGGCCGGGCTGGAAGAACTGACCGGCCAGCCGGACATTCCCGATCTGGACGAGGTTGACGGTCATGCGCTGGCGGCCGTGCGCGGCGGCACGGCGGTGGACCAGGCGATCGATCACGATCCGCGCCTGCGTTTCGCGCATGCCCAGGTCATGGCGGCGCGTGCGTCCGATGATCTTGCCCGCCGTTCCTTCATGCCCAATCCCGAGGTCGGCGTGGATGCGATCCATGAGAAGCAGTACGGCAGCCCGTGGAATACGCGCGTCGGCGTTCAACTGACCATTCCGCTTCCCAGCGAGGCGCGGAACGTGCCGATGCGCATGAAGGCGGTGCGGGAGATCGCGGCGGCCGAGCGGGAGGAGCGGCAGGCCCGGCGGGCGGTGCGCGCCGATTATGCGCGCGCCCTGGCGCGGCTGGCCGCGTCGCTGGATATCCTGCGCCATGCCAGCGGGCGGGATCGGGTGCTGGCGCGCCGGATAGAGGACCTGCGTAAGGGGTGGGTGACGGGCGAAACCCCGGTGATCGAATATCTGCGGGCGCGCGAGGCGGGGCTGGAGGCGCGGCAGCAGCAGCAGACGGCCTCGGTCGAATGGCGGGGGGCGATCGCGCAGATGATGATCATGGCGGGAGAAACGCCATGAGAGCGGCATGGTCACTGGTCGCTCTGGCGCTGGTTCTGCTGCCGGGAGTGGGCGTGGCGGGTGAGACGCCGCCGGCCGTGGTGACGATCGCGCCGTCGGCGATGAAGACGATGGGGATCGCGACCACGATTGCCCGCGCGGGAACGCTGAGCGGGCATATTGCCTGCCCGGCCTATGTGATGGCCGACAACCGCCATGTCGTGCGGATTTCCCCACTGGGAGAAGGGCGGGTGCTCAAGGTGCTGACCTATCCGGGACAGATCGTCGCGGCCGGGCAGGTCCTGCTGGAATATGACAACCATACGCTGGTGCAGCTTCGCCAGCAGATCGCGGCGGCGGAGGCCGCGCTGGAAGAGGCGCGGGCGACGCGGGACGAGGCCGCCTTGTCGGCGGCGCGGGCGAAAATCCTGCGCGGGACCGTGCTGGCGGTGGGCGAGGTCCAGCGGCGGGAACTGGCCCTGCGGCATGCCGAAGGGCTGGTGCGGGAGAAGAAGGCCCTGCTGGACAGCAGCCAGGTGCGCCTGGACGAACTGACCTCGGCCACCGAACGGCCGGATGGAGAGCAGTCGCGGATCATCTCGCCGATCCCCGGCATCGTGCGTGGCGTGAATGTGGCGATGGGCGACAATATGGCCAATCGCACCCAGCCGCTGGTCGAGGTTGACGATCTGTCCTCGGTCTGGGTGGTGTCGCAGGTGCTGGGACGGGATGCCGGCGCGCTGGCGCCGGGAAACCGGCAGGTGACGCATCCCGGTGGCAGGTCCACGCAGGCGATCGCCTCGCGCATCGATACCATCGACGGCAATGTCGATCCGCAGACCCGGCAGCTTCTGGTACGCAGCCTTGTGCCCAACAAGTCGGGCCGCCTGAGGCCCGGCATGCTGGTGACGACGGAACTGTATGCGTCCACGCCGGTGGAGGGCGTACTGGTTCCTGCGACCGCCGTGCAGGAACTCGATGGCGCGCAGGCGGTCTTTGTCCGCGTCGCATCCGACCGCTACGCGGCGCGGGAGGTGACGACCGGCCCCGAGGCGGGCGGCATGCTTGTGGTGACGCATGGCCTGACGCCGGGCGATGTCGTCGTGACAGCCGGTAGTTTTACGCTGAAATCGCAGATGCTCCTGACCCGGGTGGGGGGCGGATAGCGCCATGAAAGCGATTTATGCCTTGCTGCGCGGCCGAGGTATCGTCCTGGGGCTGGTGGCGCTGTTCATGCTGGCGTGCGTGGCCGATCTGCGGACGCTGCCGGTCGAACCCGTGCCCGATATCTCGCCCACGCAGGTCATGCTGTCGGTGCTGGCGCCCGGCCTGCCCAGCGAGGAGGTGGAGCGGCTTGTCACTTTTCCGGTCGAGACGGCGATGGCGGGTGTTCCCGGCATGACGGGCATGCGCTCGGTCTCGCGCACCGGGGTGGCAGTGATCTATCTGCAATTCGCCGACGGATCGGACATCTATCTGGACCGGACGCTGGTCTCGCAGCGCATGAGCGAGGCGCGGTCGCATATTTCGGTCCGGGACCTGTCGTTCACCATGGGGCCGCTGGCGACCGGCATGGGCGAGATCTTGCAATTCCAGTTGCGCGGGCCGGGAATGGGCCCGCCGGAGCTGAACCGGATCATGACCTGGCAGGTCGTGCCACGCCTGAAGCTGGTGCAGGGGGTGATCGACGTCAACATCAACGGGGGCGCCGAGGAGACCTTCAAGGTTGCGTTGGACCCCGAGCGGATGCAGGCCTACGGGGTGTCGGTCACGGATGTGTTTCATGCCGTGGACCAGGGGAACGCCGTGGCGGGCGGTGCGTGGATAGAACATAACGACCAGCAGCAGGTGATCGTCGGCCGGACGCTGATCGACAACCTGGCTGAACTGGCCGAGATCCAGGTGCGGTCCGGCCCCAACGGCCAGGTGATTCATATCGGCGATGTGGGAACCGTCTCGCATGGCGCGCGGCCACGCCTGGGGGCCGTGACCCGCGACGGCGCGGGCGAGATCGTCAATGGGGTGGTACTGTTGCAGCAGGGGGCGAGCGCGAAGGCGACGCTGGCCCATATCCAAGACGCGCTGCCGGCGATCCAGCAATCGCTGCCGCCCGGCATGACGCTGGATGTGTATTACAGCCGGTCGGCGCTGACCGGGGCGACGATCGACACGGTGAAGGAGAACCTGGCGCTGGGCGCGATCCTGGTGCTGGTGGCCCTGCTGGTGGTGATCGGTGACTGGCGTGCTTCGCTCGTCATCATCTCGGTGATTCCGTTCGCGCTGCTGGCGGCGATGGCGGGCATGCATCATCTGGGCATTTCCGCCAACCTGCTGAGTCTCGGCGCCATCGATTTCGGCATGGTCGTCGACAGTTCGCTGGTGATCGTCGAGAGCGTCATCAGCATGCCGACGCATCGGGGCGTGACCATGGAGCAACTGATCGCGACGTCGCTGGCGCAGGTCGTGCGGCCCGTCAGCTTTGCGATCCTGGTCATCATCATGGTCTACCTGCCGGTGCTGACTTTGCAGGGCGTCGAGGGGCGGATGTTCGGCCCCATGGCGCAGACGGTGATCCTGGCGCTGCTGGCGTCGCTGGCGTTCTCGCTGTTCTGCGTGCCGGTGCTGACACGATTGCTGGTACGCATGCCCCATGGCCATCACGACACGGTTTTTATCCGCGCGTGCCGGCGGGTGTATGACCCTGCCTTCGCGTGGTGCACGGCGCATGCCAACCGGGTGATGGGGATTGCGCTGGTTCTGCTGGTGGTTTCGGTGGTGCTGGCGAGCCGCCTGGGCGGGGAGTTCATTCCCCAGTTGCAGGAGGGCGACCTGGTGGTGACCTCCACGCGATTGCCCAGCATTTCGCTCGATGCCTCGATCCGGGCGGCGACGGCGATCGAGCGGACGTTGCGGCAGTTCCCCGAGGTGCAGACCGTGGTGAGCAATACCGGTACGGCGGCGATCCCGACCGATCCGCAGGGCTGGGAGCAGACGGACAGTTTTATCCTGCTGAAGCCGCGATCGGCGTGGAAGACGGCTTCGACCCAGGAAGAGCTTGTACGGGCCTTCGATGCGGCGCTGAAGCGCGACGTGGCGGGATCGCTGTTTTCGTGGAGCCAGCCGATCCAGATGCGGATGGACGACATGCTGTCCGGTGTCCGCTCGCAGATCGCCGTCGGCATCTATGGCGACGATTTGAAAACGCTGGGGCGCCTGGCGGGGCAGGTGACGGAACTGATCAACGCGATTCCCGGCGCGGCCGATGTCGCGCCGCAGGATGTCGGAACGATTCCGTTCCTGCATATCGATGTCGATCGTACGGCGGCGGCACGGCTGAATGTCGACACCACCGGGGTGATGGATGTGATCGAGGCGCTGGGCGGACATATCGGGCCGCCCGTGGTGCTGAATGGCGCCCTGATCCCGACGCAGGTGCGTTTTGCCGACGATGCCGGCGATAGCGTGGACAAGATCCGCAATCTGCCGGTGCTGACGCGCGACGACCATGTGGTGCGGCTGGAGCAGGTCGCGATCATCAAGCTGGAGGATGGGCCGGCCGCCATTCGTCGCAACAATGGCGAGCGGCGGATGATGGTGCAGGCCAATGTGCGGGGGCGTGACCTCAGTTCGTTCGTGGCCGAGGCCCAGCGGCGGGTCGCGGGGCAGGTCAGGTTGCCGCATGGCTATCGGATCGAATGGAGCGGCCAGTTCCGCAACATGCAGTCGGCGCTGGCGCGGCTGGAAATTGTGGTGCCGGTGGCGCTGCTGCTGATTTTCTGCCTTTTGGTGGCGGCTTTGGGGGAGTTCAGGCTGGCGGGGCTGGTCTTCGTCAACCTGCCGTTCGCGGCGACGGGGGGGATCATCGCCCTGGCCGCCAGAGGGATGCCGTTCAGCATTTCCGCCGGGATCGGTTTTATCGCCCTCTTCGGCGTGGCGATTTTGAACGGGGTGGTGCTGGTGAGTTGTATCCGGCTGAAGCGGCAGGCGGGGATGAATGCGGTCGATGCCGCCTATAGTGCCGCGCGTGAGCGGTTCCGGCCGGTCATGGCCACGGCCACGGTTGCATGCCTGGGGTTCTTCCCGATGGCCTTCTCGATGAGCGAGGGGGGAGAGGTTGAAAAGCCGCTGGCGACGGTCGTGATCGGCGGGCTGATCTCCTGCACCGCGCTGACGCTTCTGGTCCTACCCTCGCTCTATATTCGGATTGCGGGCGGGAAATCGCCCGTCCGGTCGGGAGGTGGGTGAGGAGCGGGGTTGTGGGCACCGGCCTCGTGCGGGGCGGGGAGACCTGATATAGGGCCCGCTAGCATTGCAGGAAGGGCGGTTGCCTTGTCCCAGGAAAGTGAAAATTCCCGCCGGAAGACCGTTGTCATCAGCGGTGCGACGGGCGGAATCGGGCGGTTTCTGTGCCGGCAGCTTCGTCAGCAGGGTTGTCGGGTCGTCATTCTGTCACGCCAGGCAGGCCTGTCGCCCGATATCGCGGCGGATCTGGCTGTGACGTGCGACCTGATGGACGCGGGGGCGATCGCGGCGGCGGGCGTGGCGATTCGGGAGGCCTGCCCGCGAATCGACCTGTTCATTTCCTGCGCCGGCACGATCTCGCCCCAGGCGGCCGGCGCGCTGGACGGTGAGCGGGTCCGCCGGCAGGTGGACACCAATCTGACCGGCGTGATCATGCTGACGCATGAAGTGCTGCCGAACATCGCGGCCGGAGGACGGATCCTGTTCGTCAATTCGATGGCGGGGGTTTTTCCGCTGGCGGGCAGCGCCGTCTATACCGCGTCGAAATTCGGGTTGCGCGGCTTCGCGCGGGCGCTGGCGCAGGAGTTGCGGCCCCGGGGCATTCATGTCGTGTCGGTGTTTCCCGGCAGTGTCGATACGTCCATGTTTCGCGAGGAGATGGAACAGGGCGGGTCGCTGCTGAATTTCATGTCCTGGCCGCAGGCGCCCGAGCGGGCTGCCGCCTGGATCCTGGCTGTGGCGCGCAGCCGGAAGGAGGAGCATTTCCCCTCCATCATCGACAGGATATTCCCGCCGCTGTTCTTATCGTCGCCGGTTTTTATGCGGTTGTGCATGCCGGTCATGACGGTCTGGTCCCGGCTGACCAGATGGTGCTATCGGCGGCGGCACGGGCGCGGATAGGCCGGGCGGCCGCCGGAGATGGTGGCCTCAGTTTTCGTCGAGGGGGAGTTCCTGCACCCGCACGGCCTTGCCTGTCCGGTCGTAATAGAAGATCGCGTTGCCGCGCCGTTCGGCGTAGCCGTCCGGCGTGCCCTGCGGTGTCCAGAACAGCAGCCGGTTGGCATCGGACTGTTCGACCACCTTGTCACCGGCCGGACGGTAGCGGAACTGGCTGAAATCCTTGTGCGCGCTGGGTACCGGCGGCGTGGTGGCCAACTGGTGCATCGTGGGGCCCCTGGGGCCGTCTTCCTCCTGCGCCAGCGCCAGTGTCGGCACCGACAGGGCGCCGAGGCCGAGAGATACCGCCAGAATACGCAGTGCCTTGTCCTGCATGACCGTATCCTCCTTCGTCCTGTGGTCCGGTCCGCGGGAACATCCTCCGTTTTTCCGTTCGGCGCAACTCGCCCCATGCCCGGCCCGGCGATGCGGGCCGGGCATGGCGGCGGGGCCGCGTGCCGTTACTGGAAGGGCAGGTAGCGGAAATCGAAGAAGATCTGGCTCATGCTGGTGGAGGGACCGCCGCCGATGGCCTTCCAGGTTTGCAGGCGCGAATAGGCGAGCTGGGTGCCGACTTCCACCGTGCCGTAGCGGCCCTTGAGGAAGCGCCACCATGCGCCGATGGTGAATTCCTGCACCGAGCGGATGCTGGCCGTGCAGGCCAGGGGCGACATCTCGACCTCGCACCCGGCATTGGAGGACAGCGGGTTGCCGTAGCCATAGGCCGAGCCGCCGGAGGAGAAATAGCTCCGGCCGGACCGTTGCATGCCGTAATAGCCGTAGACGTCGATCCGCGGGTTTACATGGGCGACGATTCCCGCCGTTGCCTGCGCGTCGGGCAGGGGTTTCGGCTTGCCCTGGGCGTTCAGCGTGACGTCGGGCAGCAGCACCGAGCCATAGCGGCCGATCCCGACCCCGGCCAGGCCGGCCAGGTGGATTTCGAGCTTGTGGGGGATGACCGGCAGCACCGCCGATCCGCCGCCGCCGCCGGCAATCGCGGTGTTGTTGTGGCCCGTGCCGTTTGCGAAGACGCGGTCGTGCGGGAAGCGGACGATGCCCTCGGCCTCGTAATGGCCCCAGGCCGGGTCCCACGCGATCTTGCCGATGACGTCGGGCGCGATTTCATCGGAATAATTGGTGGTGAATTCGGTCAGGCCCGTGCCGTTGGCGCCGATGGTGGCCGTGCCGCCATTGGGAAGCGGCACCGAGCCGTTATTATTATCGAAACCTGTGGTGTCGTAGATCGTCGCCGGATTTTCGATCGACAGGCCGAGCCACAGACGGTGGTGGAACAGGTCGTGGACGTAGCGGGCCTGCCATTGTCTGGTCCAGGTCTGGCCGGCCAGCATCGAGGATTCGATGGTCTCGGGCAGGCTTTCCTGGCGGGCGACGATGCCGGCGCGGCCGGGTGTCAGCAGGCTCCAGGCCTGGCCGATCAGCAGGTGATCGCCATCGAGCGTGTCGTCGTAGCTCAGATAGGCCTGGCGCAGGCGCGGCACATAGGCATTGCTTTCGTAGGGATTGGTCGTTTCCGCGCCGGCGCCGAAATCGGTTTCGACGAAGCCGGATACGGTGGTGTGGGAATCGATATTCGCGCGGGCCATGAGCGAGAACCGGCTGTAGCGCGGGCTGCCTTCGAAATTGTTCTGGTGGTAGTTGGCATCGCGCGGGAAGGGCATGGCCGACCAGTAATTGAACGTGCCCGACGCGACGTGGCGGTTTTCCAGCACGGCCGAAGTGTCGAAATAGCCACCCAGCACGACCGTGACCGGGCCGATATGGAACACGCCGTGATCGCCCAGCGCGCCGGCGGCCTGCGCGCCGGCGGTCTCCCGCGGGTGCGGGCCGACATTATTGTCCGCCAGGCGGTTGACCATGTCTTCGTCGCGATGGGCGACGACGGCGGCGTAGGTGGGCGTGTCTTCCCCGATGGTGGGGGCGGGAACCTCGCCGGGATAGAGATGGGGATGGCCCGCCGTGGCCGGGGTGGCCGGGGTGGACGTTGCGGTGTTGCGGGCCAGTTGCCTGGCCCCTTCCATGCCGTGCGGTGAAGAGGCATGCTCGCGCGCGGACGCCTCGTTCGTCGTCGCGGGGCGGGCGAGATGCATGCGCGCCCGGTGTTGCGCCAGTTCGCGGCGCATCGCCATGAGGTCTTTCTGCAGTTCGAGCTGCTGCTCCTGGATGCGGGCGATCTGGCTCTCCATCGCGTCGATCGCCTCGGCTTCCTCCGGCCCGTGGCCCTGGGCATGGGCGGCGGGAGGCACCAGCATGGAGCAGCATAGCAGGAACAGCGGCAGGGACCGCTTCAACGACGAGGAGCGCAGTGGCATTCGGAACAATCGCATGAGGAGGGATGAAGTTTCAGAAGTATGTCAAAACATTTCTTGGAAAAGGTAAATAATAATTTCTTTTAGTTTTGTATCAGAATTCAGTTAATCGGATAGAACATATTTATATATCGTATCAATAGAAATCTATCCCGGAGGTTCTGCCGGGTGGGGATGGAAGGACTGGACCGCGTGCCGCCCGGCCCGATATGTCGCGCATGGTGAGATTATGCCGGGAAGGAGCCCGAAACGATGGCGAAACTGATCCATTCCATGATCCGGGTGCGCGACGAGGCCGCGTCGCTGGCTTTCTACGAACGGGCCTTCGGCCTGACCGTGGCCGATCGGCTGGCGTTCGATGGCTTCACCCTGATTTATCTGTCCAACGCCGAGCAGACGTTCGAACTGGAACTGACGGTCAATCACGATCGGGACCGGCCCTATGAACTGGGCGACGGCTATGGGCATCTGGCGGTCTCGGTCGGCGATATCGAGGCCGAGCATGCGCGTTTCGTTCGCGAGGGGCTGTCACCGCTGCCAGTGAAGCAACTGGCGCTGGGGGACCGGATGGTCGGGCGGTTCTTTTTCGTCGTCGATCCGGATGGCTACAGGATCGAGGTGTTGCAGCGCGGAGCGCCCGGTCGTTTCCTTTGATATAAGCGGGGCGCCTGCCGTATAAGGCGCGCATGATGATCCCCTTCCGCAAGATGCATGGCCTGGGCAACGACTTTGTCGTGGTGGACGAGCGCGTGGAACGCCATGGGCTGACGCCTGCGCGTATCGCCGCCCTGGCCAACCGGCATCGCGGGATCGGGTGCGACCAGTTTGTGGTGCTGCGCCCGGCCTGCCGCGAGGGGGCGGATGTTTTCGTACGCTTTTTCAATGCCGATGGCAGCGAGTCCGGCGCGTGTGGCAATGCATCGCGCTGCGTGGCCGATCTGTTGTGGCGGCACGAGGGGCGGCGGCGGAGCCTGTTGCAGACCCGGGCCGGGCTGCTGCCGGCATCGGTGGACGAGGCGGGGCTGGTGACGGTTGATATGGGGCCGCCGGCGCTGGACTGGCGCGACGTGCCGCTGGCGGAGCCGGTGGATACGCTGCGCCTGCCGCTGGCGGGCGATCCGGCGGCGGCGTCGATGGGCAATCCGCACGCCACCTTCTTCCTGGCCGATATTCTGGACCTCGAGCCGGTCGTGGCCGGGCCGCTGCTGGAACATGATCCGCTGTTTCCCGAACGGGCGAATATCGGCTTCGCGCAGATCCTGTCCGGCGAAGCCATGCGGCTGCGCGTGTGGGAGCGGGGGAGCGGGCTGACGTTGGCCTGCGGATCGGGTGCCTGTGCCGCCGTGGTCAATGCCGTGCGGCGGGGGCTGGTGGCGCGGACCTGCCGGGTGGAGATGGATGGCGGCGCGCTGTCGATTACCTGGCGGGAAGAGGATGGGCATGTGCTGATGACGGGGCCGGCGACTACCAGCTTCGTCGGGTCGTTCGATCCCGAGGTCTATCCGTCATGAACAAGCCGCCCGAGATCCTGACCTTCGGCTGCCGGCTGAATACCTATGAGAGCGAGGTGATGCGCGGCCATGCGGCGGGGCTGGACGATGTGATCATCGTCAATACCTGTGCCGTCACTGCCGAGGCCGAGCGCCAGGCGCGGCAGGCGATCCGCCGCGCGCATCGCGACCGGCCGGATGCGCGGATCGTCGTGACCGGCTGCGCGGCGCAGATCGACCCGGCACGGTGGGAGGCGCTGCCCGGCGTGGCCCGTGTGCTGGGCAACCGCGAGAAGCTGGAGGCCGCAAGCTGGACGCCCACGGCGCTGGGGGAAGGGCGCGCGGTCTCGGACATCATGGCGGCGACCGAGACGGTGCCGCATCTGGTGACGGAATTTGCCGGGCGGACTCGTGCCTTTGTCGAGGTGCAGCAGGGGTGCGACCATCGCTGCACCTTCTGTATTATCCCGTTCGGGCGGGGGCCGTCGCGTTCGGTGCCGGTGGGCGCGGTGGTGGAGCAGGTGCGCGCGCTGGTCGCCTCGGGCTACCGGGAGGTGGTGCTGACGGGGGTGGATATTACCTCGTGGGGCGGCGACCTGCCGGGGCAGCCGGCGCTGGGGCAGCTTTGTCGCCGGCTGCTGGTGCTGGTGCCGGAACTGGAGCGGCTGCGCCTGTCGTCGGTCGATCCGGTGGAGATCGACGAGGATCTGTGGCGGCTGCTGGAGGGCGAGCGGCGCTTCATGCCCTATCTGCATCTGTCGCTTCAGGCCGGGTCGGACATGGTGCTGAAGCGGATGAAGCGGCGGCATCTGGTGGCCGACGTGGTGGGCGTGATCGAGCGGGCGCGGGCCTGCCGGCCGGATCTGGGCATCGGCGCCGACGTGATCGCGGGCTTTCCGACCGAGAGCGACGAACTGTTCGACGAGACGCTGGCGTTCGTGCGTGGGCAGGGGCTGCCTTACCTGCATGTGTTCCCCTATAGCGAGCGGCCGGGGACGCCGGCGGCCAAGATGCCGGCCGTGCCGGTGCCGACGCGGCGCGAGCGTGCGGCGCGGCTGCGGGCGGCGGGGCAGGAGGCGGCGCGGGCCTATCACACCGGGTTGCTGGGGCAGACGCTGAACGTGCTGCTGGAAACCGCGACCAGCGGGCATTCCGAGGAATTCGCGCCGGTTCGCCTGGCGGAGGGTGTGGCCGAAGCCGGGCGCATCGTGGCCGTGCGGGCGACGGCGGTTGACGAAAACGGTCTGGTGGCGGAAATCCTCTGACATGGCACTTGGCTTCTTTTCCCGCCTGAAGGCGGGCCTGTCCCGATCGACCCAGAAACTGGGCGGCGGGATCGCCGCGGTCTTTACCCGCCGCAAGCTGGACGACGCCGCGCTGGAGGAACTGGAGGACCTGCTGATCGCAGCCGACCTGGGCCCCAATGTGGCCGCACGGGTGATCGAATCCTTCCGCAGTTCGCGCTTCGGCACCGAGGTGACGGATGAGGAAATCCGCAATGCGCTGGCGGCGGAAATCGCCCAGGTTCTGGAGCCGGTGGCGATTCCCTTCGTGCCCGACCCGAATCTGAAGCCGCATGTGGTGCTGGTGGTCGGCGTGAACGGCAACGGCAAGACCACGACCATCGGCAAGATGGCGCGCTTCTATGGCGAGCAGGGGCTGAAGGTGATGATGGTGGCGGGGGATACGTTCCGCGCCGCCGCCGTCGAGCAGCTTCAGGTGTGGGGGCAAAGGGTGGGGGCGCCGGTCATCGCCGGGCCGCCGAATGCCGATGCCGCCGGGCTGGCGTTCGATGCGCTGAAGCGCGCGCGGGCCGAAGGGGCTGACCTGCTGCTGATCGATACCGCCGGCCGCCTGCACAACAAGGGCGCGCTGATGGAGGAACTGGCCAAGATCATCCGCGTGATGCGCAAGTTCGACGAAACCGCGCCGCATTCGGTGCTGCTGGTGCTGGATGCGACCACCGGGCAGAACGCGATCGAGCAGGTGCGGGTGTTCAAGGAACTGGTGAACGTCACCGGGCTGATCGTGACCAAGCTGGACGGGTCGGCGCGCGGCGGCATCGTGGTGGCGCTGGCCGATACGTTCGGCCTGCCGGTGCATGCGGTGGGTGTGGGCGAGCAGGCGGAGGATCTGCGGCCGTTCTCGGCCGAGGCGTTCGCCAATGGCTTGGTCGGGCCGTCGATCAAGCTTTCGTCGCCGGAAGGCGAGGAGAAGAAGGAAGGCGAGGGCGACCCGGCCTGAGGCCGGGTCGCTGCCTGATCGTCAGAGCGGCAGGATCCGCTCCGACAGTTCGCCCAGCGCCTGGATGCCGGGCAGGGTCTTGCCTTCCAGCCATTCCAGGAAGGCGCCGCCGGCGGTCGAGGTGTAGGACATCTCGTCCGCGACGCCGGCATGGCGCAGGGCCGAGACCGTGTCGCCGCCGCCGGCCACGCTGGTCAACTGACCGGCCTGGGTGCGCCGCGCGACTTCCGCCGCGACCAGGTTGGTGGCGGTGTCGAACGGGTGCAGTTCGAACGCGCCCAGCGGGCCGTTCCACACCAGCGTCTTCAGCCCGACGATCTTTTCCGTCAGCAGCCGCACCGTCTCCGGGCCTGCGTCCAGGATCATCGCGTCGGCGGGAATGGCGTCGACCGGCACCGTCTTCGTCGGCGGGTCGGCACGGAATTCCGTGGCCGTCACCGCGTCGACGGGCAGGATGATCTCGCAGCCCTTGCTGGCGGCCTGGGCCATGATGGCGCGGGCCGTGTCGTGCATGTCGGCTTCCTGCAGCGACTTGCCGACGGCGACGCCCTTGGCGGCCAGGAAGGTGTTGGCCATCGCGCCGCCGATGATCAGAACGTCCACCCGGTCCAGCAGGTTGCCGATTAAGTCCAGCTTGGTCGAGATCTTGGCGCCGCCGACGATCGCGCCGACCGGGTGGACCGGGTTTTCCAGCGCGATGTTCAGGGCGTTGAGTTCCGCTTCCATCAGCCGGCCGGCGAAGGAGGGCAGGAAATGCGCCACCCCTTCGGTCGAGGCATGGGCGCGGTGGGCGGCGGAGAAGGCGTCATTGACGTAATCGTCCGCCAGCGCGGCCAGCGCCTTCGACAGGTCGGGGTCGTTCTTTTCCTCGCCTGCGTGGAAGCGCGTGTTCTCCAGCACCAGCACATCGCCGTCCTGCATGGCGGCGACGGCCTGTTCGGCCACCGGGCCGATGCAGTCCTCGGCGAAGCGTACCGGATGGCCCAGGGTTTTGCCCAGGGCGGCCGCCATCGGCTCCAGCGACATGGCGGGCACGCGCTGGCCCTTGGGGCGGTCGAAATGGCTGACCACGATCACCCGCGCGCCCTTGTCGGCCAGTTCGCGGATGGTGGGGGCCAGGCGCTCGATGCGGGTGAGGTCGGTGATCTGGCCGTCCCGCACCGGGACGTTCAGATCGGCGCGCAGGAGTACCTTGCGCCCTTTGGGCTGCAAGGCATCCAGCGTCTTGAAGGACAGCGTGGCCATCAGAGCGCGCCGAAGACGGCTGCCGTGTCGGACATGCGGTTCGAGAAGCCCCACTCGTTGTCGTACCAGCTACAGATCCGCACCAGCTTGCCGCCGTCGATCAGCGCCGTTTCGGTGGCGTCGAAGGTGGAGGAGGCAATGGAGTGGTTGAAGTCGGAGCTGACCAGCGGCGCGGTGTTGTAGGCCAGGATGCCCTTCAGCGGGCCTTCCGAAGCCGCCTTCAGCATCGCCTCGTTCACCGCCTCGACCGAGGCAGGGGTGCGGGTCGGCACGAAATCGAGCGACACCAGCGAGACGTTGGGGGTGGGAACGCGGATGGCGGTGCCGTCCAGCTTGCCCTTGAGGTGCGGCAGCACCAGGCCGACCGCGCGGGCGGCGCCGGTCGAGGTCGGGATGATGTTCATCGCCGCCGCGCGGGCGCGGCGCGGGTCGCTGTGCAGCGTGTCCACCGTGCGCTGGTCGCCGGTGTAGGAATGGATGGTGACCATGTAGCCGCATTCGATGCCGAACGCCTCGTCCAGCACCTTGGCGACCGGTGCCAGGCAGTTGGTGGTGCAGGAGGCGTTGGAGATCACCGTCATGTCGCTGGTCAGCGTGTCCTGGTTCACGCCGTAGACGATGGTGGCGTCGACATGGCTGGCCGGGGCGGAGATGATGACCTTGCGCGCGCCGGCCTCGATCAGGTGGGCGGCCTTTTCCTTGTTGGTGAAGCGGCCGGTGCATTCCATCGCCACGTCCACGCCTTCGAAGGGCACCTTGGTCGGGTTGGCTTCGGCCGAGACGGCGATGGGTGCGTAGGTGCGGCCGTTGGCCGTGATGACGATATTGTTGCCATCGACGCGCACTTCGCCGGGGAAGCGGCCATGGATGCTGTCATAGGTCAGCAGGTGGGCGTTGTCGGCGACGCTGCCCAGGTCGTTGATCGCCGCCGGCACGACATCGGTGCGGCCGCTTTCGATGATTCCGCGGAGAACCAGGCGACCGATACGCCCGAAGCCATTGATTGCGACTTTGACAGCCATTCTATTTCTCTCCCGAATTTCAGCCGCTCCGGCCGGAAAACCGGCCCCGGCTATGTGTTGCCTCCCGCGACGGATCGTGCGCGATAGCCATCCGCTTTCTGCCCCGAAGGCGATGGAAAGTCACGTCCCGTCTCGCCGACAAGGCGGATCGCCGTTTCGTGTATCCGCTCGGCTGTAATGCCCAGTCGGCGGTACAGTTCGCCCGATGGCGCGGCTTCGCCGAAATCTTCCATGCCGATGAAGGCGCCATGAGGGCCGAGCCATCGGTCCCATCCGAAACCCGAGGCGGCCTCGACGCCGATGCGTGGCGCATCGCCCAGGACCTGCGCGCGGTAGGCGGCGTCCTGCCGGGCGAACAGTTCCCAGCAGGGGAGCGAGACCAGGGCGGCGCTGATGCCGTCGCGCACCAGCATTTGCTGGGCCTGCCGGGCAATGACCATCTCGCTGCCGGTGGCGATCAGCGTGACCTGGCGGGGGCCGCGGGCCTCTTCCATCACGTAGCCGCCGTGGGCGCTGCCGTCGTGGGGGCGGCGCTGGCGGAGATCGGGCGGGGCGTTCGCATCCGTGGCCATCGGCGACAGGGTGATCAGACTGGGGCCGTCGGCGCGGCGCAGGGCCAGTTCCCAGCATTCCATCGTCTCCCGCCGGTCGGCGGGGCGGAAGACCAGGACATTGGGCATGGCGCGCAGGCTGGCCAGTTGTTCCACAGGTAGCCAGCCGGCGCCGTCTTCGCTGAGGGCCAGCCCGTCGTCGGTCAGCAGGTAGATCACCTGCTGGCGCATCATCGCCGCGAAACGCAGGGCCGGGCGCATGCGGTCGATGGCGACGAAGGTGATCGCCCCGCACGGCACCAGCCCGCCATGCACCGCGATGCCGTTCAGCAGCGCCGCCAGCCCGTGGACCAGGGTGCCGCAATCGGGGAGCGTCTGGTCGACCGGCATCGCCTCGGTGCGTTCGCGGCCACGGCGGGAAGACAGGCAGAGCATTTCCGGCACCAGCTCGCGCAGGATGTCCAGCCCCTGGCGCCCGTAGCTCAATGTCGTGTCATGGCCGGAATCGGGCAGGATCGCGGGCAGGGAGGAACTGTGCCAGGCCCGCAGCCAGTCCTCGCGCCAGAAGGCGGGGAGGCGGCGGGCGGCCATGCGCTCGAATTCCGCACGCTGCCGGTGCTTGACCAGCCGGCGCAGCCAGGACCGCCGGGCCGATGCGCCACGGCGGGCCGCGCGGGCCCACAGCAGCGTCGAATGATCGGGTGCCGGCCCGGTGGCGGAGCGGATCGGCGTGGAACGGGGCGGGGCGGAGCAGGCGAGGACCGAGGGCTTGCGCGAGCGGATTGCCGCCGAAAGGGCGGCCTGTACGGCGTCGTGGTCGTCGGCGGCGACCTTGCGGACCATCCATCCGGTCGCGGCGTAGCGGGCCAGTGTGTCCTCGGCCTCGTCTTCCTCGTGGGGGGCGATTTCGAACAGGACGGTGAGACGGTCGAGCCGCATCCGGGCAGCCAGCGAGGCGGCCTCCATCGCCACGCCGGTGGCCAGTTCGGTACCGCAGGACAGGGCCCAGATCCGGTGATTGACGATCGAGCGCCCGAACCGGGCCGCGAGCTGGCGCTCGGCCAGGGCCATGCCGATGGCCGCACCTAGCCCCTGGCCGCTGGGACCGAACGCCATTTCCACCGCCGGGTGGGCGCCGTATTCGACTGGCGCGGCCTCGGGTGCCGCCGTCTGGCCGGCCAGGCGCATCAGGGCATCCAGCAGCGGCCGGTGTCGGGTGGAGGAGACGACGAACCGGTCGCGGTCGGGCCAGTCGGGGCTGGCCGGGTCGAAACGCAGGAACTGGTTCCATAAGATGCAGGCGGGCACCGCCATCGCCCCGGCCTGCGCCGCCTTGGCCGGATCGTCCAATCGGGTGCCGATAAACGTGCTGACCGCGTCGCGCAGGGCGTGGATCGTCTCGCGCGTCGCCGGCTCGGCCGGGGCGTCGGCGGGCGGCGCGTCCAGCTCGGGGGCGGTGTCGGTCTGCGCGCGGAGCATGGGGCAAGGCGTCCTGAAGGCCGGCGATCGGGCCGGCGGGCGGCGAAACTGTCGTTGTCGGCTATAGGATCGTGCAGGAGGCTTCGCAAGCGCGATACGGTTCGGGGGGCATCCGGAAGCCTTCCTGCGGCAAGACTCTTGCTCCGTATCGTGGATGCTGTAACCGTGGCGGCCCATGCTTCATCGCTTTCGTTCCGCCTCGACCCTGATGGCCGTGTCCGCCCTGTGCGCGACCGGGCTGGCCGGCTGCAATCTGGTGGACCAGCGGACCTTCGATCCGCGCGCCAGCCGGCCGCCTGTGCCGCATTATCCGCCTGCGCCGCCCGCGCCACGCCCGGTGCCGCCGCTGGTGGATATCCGCGCCGGCACGCCGGACGGTGAATGGCGCCCAGCGCTGCAAGGCGCGGTTGCGCGGGCGCTGGCGCGCAAGCCGAACGTGCTGTTCACGGTGCGGGTCATGGTTCCGGCCGGGCCGACGCCGGACCAGGAGGCTCTGGCCATGCGTCAGGCCGTGGCCACCTATGGCCGGGACGTGGCGGCGGCCATCGTGGCCGCCGGCGCGCGACCGGAACAGGTGGAAATGGCCGCCATGTCGGATTCGTCGATGACCACCGGCGCTGTCCGGGTGTATGTGCGATAAAACGGGATTGTGATCCGCAGCCATATCGGCGGATCGACCTTGGTGACGACGGCCGTGCGGACCGGTGAGCCCGCAGCGGCGTCGCAGGAGAATGACAGCGTGCCCAGTATCGACGTGGATCGGCATCCTTTCTACCGTTTCTGCCGGGAGTCCCTCGACGGTATCCGCGAACAGGGACGATATCGCCGCTTCACGCCGCTGGCGCGCCAGGCGGATCGCTACCCTGTCTACGACTACGTGACCGCTCCAGTCGCCGAGCCGCCCATGGAGCGTGAGGTGGTGGTGTGGTCGGCCAACGATTATCTGGGCATGGGCGTGGAGCCGGCGGTGGCCGAGGCCGCGATCGCCGCGATCCGCGAGCATGGGGCAGGGGCCGGCGGCACCCGCAACATCGCTGGCACCAGCCCGCTGCATGCGGCATTGGAAGCTGAACTGGCCGACCTGCATGGCAAGGAAGCCGGGTTGCTGTTCGTCTCGGGTTATGTGTCGAACCAGGCCAGCCTGCAGACGATCCTGACCAGCATGCCGGGGTGGATCTGCTTTTCCGATCGGCAGAACCATGCCTCGATGATCGCCGGGATCAAGGGGGCGCGGGGTGCTTCCTGCGTCATCTACGAACATAACGATCTGGCGGACCTGGAGGCCAAGCTGGCCGCCGCGCCCAAGGATGCGCCCAAGCTCGTGGCGTTCGAGAGCGTGTATTCGATGGATGGCGACGTCTCGGATATCGGCGCCACCTGTGCCCTCGCGCGCAAATATGGCGCGATCACCTATCTGGACGAGGTGCATGCCGTGGGGCTTTACGGCCCGCAGGGCGGTGGCGTGGCCGAGCGTGACGGCGTGGCCGACCAGGTGGACATCATCGAGGGCACGCTGGCCAAGGGGTTCGGCGTCCATGGTGGCTACGTGACCGGGTCGGCGGAGCTGATCGATTATCTGCGCTGCGCTGCGTCGGGCTTCATCTTTACCACCGCGCTGCCGCCGTCGGTGGTGGCGGCAGCGCTGGCCAGCGTGCGCATGGTGCGGCGCGAGAACTGGCGGCGCGAGAAGATGTTCGAGCGCGTTGCGACGTTCCGCGCCAAGCTGACCGAGGCCGGCATCCCGTTCATGCCCACGCCCAGCCATATCGTGCCGATCCCGGTAGGGGATGCCGATCGCTGCAACGAGATCAGCCGGCGGCTGCTGACGGATTTCGGGCTCTACGCCACGCCGATCAACTATCCCACCGTTCCGCGCGGGACTGAGCGGCTGCGGCTGACGCCGGGACCGCACCATACGGACGAGATGATGGACGAGATGGTCTCGGCGTTGGGGACTCTGCTGCGGATCAATGCCCGCCACGAGGAAGAGGCGGCGGCCTGATTCCTCTTTCTCGGCCCTGACGGGGTCAGAGATCGAGGAAGCGCCGCGTATCGGGGTCGATCGGAATTCCGTGCGTGGCGCGGTGGCGGGCGGTTTGCCATTCGCGGTCGCCCGGCGCCATGACGGGGTGATCCGCCTCGGTGGACGGGACGGCGCGGAGTTGATCCAGGTAGAGGGTCATTGCCCGGTCGTAGGCTGGGCGGCCCACGAAGCGCGCGGGGTCGATCGCCAGGCAGAACTGTCCGACATTGCGCGGCGTGGTATGGTCGTTGGTGTCCGTCATCGGGATCATGTCCGCATCGGTCGTGGCCCCTGTCAGGACGGCGGAGAGGATCGTGACCATTCCGGCCAGTGCCGCGCCCTTGAACCCGTAATCCGTGCCGCCGAGGGGGAGCAGCATGTCCGCTTCATGGGGGTTGGTGGTTTCATGCCCCTGTGCGTCGGCTGCTACCCCGCTGGGGAGGGGGCGGTTCAGCGAGCGGTAGAGCCGGACCCGATTGAAGGGGATCGACGAGGTTGCGATGTCGAGCAGCCATGGGGCCTGTCCGCTGACGGGGGCGGCCATGGCGATCGGGTTGGTGCCGTGGAAGGGCAGGGTGCCGCCGAAAAGCGTGACGTTGGCGTCGGAATTGCTGGTGATGATGCCGATCATTCCGGCCTCGGCGGCCTTCAGGGCATAGGCGCCGGCGGCTCCGCAATGCGACGAGCGGACGATACCGACCGCGCCGACGCCGGTTTCAGCCGCGATTTCGACGGCCAGATCCATGGCGCGGGCGCAGGCGAAATGGCCCAGCCCGTTATCGGCATCAAGCATGGCGGTGGCCGGGGCGGTGCGTCGGATCGTGAGGCGCGGTGTGCGGTTGAGCCGGCCGGCGCGCAGCATGGTGGCGTAATGCGCGGCCAGTCGGACCCCGTGGCTGTCGATGCCGGTCCGCGAGGCGTGCATCAGCGCTTCGGTGGTGGCGGAAGTGGATTCGGGCGAGGCGCCGGCAGCCAGGAGTGCGGCGGCGACGCGGGAGGCCAGTGTCTCGGCGTCGACGAGGAGGATGTCGGTCATGGCCGGCCCAGGATTTCGGCGGCGCGCTTGCGGTCCAGCTTGCCTTCCCAGGCGCCGATCACCACCGGTGCCACGCAGTTGCCGGCCAGGTTGCCCACCGCGCGGGCGATGCCGACGAACCAGTCCACCGCCAGCAGCATCACCAGGCTGGCGACGGGGATCGAGGGAATGGCGGACAGGGTGGCGGCCAGTACCACGATGGCGATGCCGGGCACGCCGTGCGCGCCCTTGGAGGTGACCAGCGCGGTCGCGAGCATGATCAGGATCTGCCACGCGCTCAGCACCGTGCCGGTGGCCTGGGCGAGGAAGATGACGGCGAGGCCCAGATAGATCGACAGCGCGTCGAGGTTGAAGGAATAGCCGGCAGGCACCACCAGCCCGACCACCTGACGGTCCACGCCGATCTGTTCCAGCTTGGCCATGACGCTGGGCAGCACGGCATCGGACGCGGTGGTGGCGAAGGTGATGGCGAATTCGGTGCGGAAATAGCGGAAGAAGCCGATCGGGCTGACGCCCGAGAGGCGCAGGCAGAGGCCCAGTCCGCCGACGACGAACAGGGTGATGACCACGAAATACAGGATGACGAAAGCTGCCAGGTGACCGATCGCGCCCAGGCCGTAGCGCGCGGTGGTGGTGGCCATGGCGCCGAAGACGCCGAGCGGTGCCAGCGCGATGATGAAGCGCATCATGCGCGAGAACAGGGCGGACAGGGCGTCGATCAGGCGGACGATCGGCGCGCCGGCCTCGCCGATCTGGTTGAGGCAGCAGCCGAACAGGATGGCGAAGAAGAGGATCTGCAGCACGTTGCCCTGCGCGAAGGCGTCGGCGGGCGTGTGGGGGATCAGCCCCAGCAGGAATTCCGTGATGCCGCCTTCATGCATCACATGGGCGTTGTGGGCGTAGGACGAGATCATGCGGGCGTCGTCTGCCGTGGGCGTGAAGACGATGCCGCGGCCGGGCTGGAGAAGCATCGCCAGCCCGACGGAGAGGAGGAGGACCAGTGTGGTCATCGCCTCGAAATAGAGCAGCGCCTTGGCGCCCAGCCGCCCCACCGTGCGCAGGGAGCCGGCGCCGACGATGCCGGTGACCACGATGCAGAATAGCAGCGGCCCCACCGCCATGACGATCAGGTGCAGGAACAGGTCGCTGGCCCAGCGTGTCTGGGCTGCGAGGTTGGGCGCGAAGACGCCCAGTGCCAGGCCCAGCAGGGTGGCGATGACGACCTGGAGGAACATGCCGGGGCGCGCGGTGGGTCCGGTATGTGTCGCGGGGAGGGTCGTCTCGCTCATCCGGTGGGGTCCTTGCTGGTGACAGGGGGCGCTGCGGGTCCGGTTTAGTAGGTGTAGTTGATGCGTGCGCCGACGAAGCGCGGCATGCCGGGAATCACGCCGTAGAAGGTGGCCTGGGTGCCGGCCGACAGCCAGTAGCGGCGGTCGGCCAGGTTCTGGCCGTAGACGGTGACCGACCAATGCTGCTTCGGCGCCGCGAAGGTCAGGAACGAGTTGACCAGGAAATAGGCCGGCGAGCGATAGATGCCGGTCTGGCCGATATATTGCGGCTGGGTCTGGCGGCCGCGATAGGAATAATCGACGTCGAAGGTCATCCGGTAGTCGCGGAAGACATTCCATGTGTAGGTGGCGGCGCCCGACAGGGTGAGGTTGGCCAGGCCCATATTGACGTTGTTGTAATTGGTGTTGATGGCCTGCCAGACGCCGGTTGCGGCGAAATTGGCCGTGGTGGCCGAGCGGTTGAGGCTCTGGAACTGGGTGTAGACGCCGTTCTGGTAGCCGAAATTCTGCGTCAGGACCATGCCGCGGAACGGGTGGGCCTCGGCGTCGAATTCCGCGCCGTAGATGTATGAGCGCGGGGCGTTTACATAGCCGCCCAGCACGCCGTAGGGCGGGACCAGGATCGTGCCCAGAAGCTGCTGGTCGCGGTAATCGTAATAGAACCCGGCGGCGTTGAGGCGCAGGCGGCGGTCGAACAGCATGGTCTTGAAACCGCCTTCATAAGTCAGGATCTGTTCGGGCTTGAAGGGGCGGAGCTGGGCCGCCTGTTGCGTGATGTTGGCCGAGAAGCCGCCCGGCTTGAAGCCGCGGCTGAACATGACATAGCCCATGACGTTGCGCGTGAACTGGTATTGCGCGCCGACACGGCCGCCGAACTCGTTGCTCAATGCGCCGCTGTTGCCGAAGTTGGTTTTGCCCTCGATGGCGCCTGTGTTCAGGTTGTAGTTCGTGCTGGTGACGTTGAGCATCTGCCGGTCGTCGGATTCATGCAGGATCGCGCCGATCAGGCGCAGCTTGGGCAGGATGCGGTAGGAAAGCTGCACGTACTGGTTGAAATTCTGCTGATTCTGCCCGTAGCGCGTTTCGTTGAGCGGCGTGGTGCCGGGGCGGTCGGAGGAATCGTACCAGAAATTCTGCGCCATGCGCGACCGGCTGTAATACATGCCGGTTTCCCAATGGAAGCGGGCGTTGGGATCGATCGATTCCAGTTTGACTTCCTGCGAGAACACGTTCGTCTGGTTGTTGCGGAACATGTTGCCGTAGGACAGGACGGAATCGGTCTGGTTGGTCAGTTCGTGCTCGTCGGCCATTTCATAGGCGCTGATGCTCGACAGGCGACCCCAGGAGAAATTCTTCGTATAACGCACGTTGGCGCCCCAGAAGATATTGTCTTCGCGCGGCCTGGTGTTGCTGCCGTCGATGCCGATGATCTTGGCGAAACGCGGGTCCAGGCCCCATTCGGTCTGGTAGAGGTCCTGCGTGACCGGGACGTTGTAGGAATTGTAGAGATTGTGGCCGGAGGCGTATTCCGACTGGTCCGTCGTCCAGTGGCCGCCGATGATCAGGTTCGACGTGTCGTCGATATCCCATTTCAGCTTGGCGCGCAGGGCGCCCAGATTGGCGTTGCCGAAGCCCTGGCCGGCCGCGTTGTGCTGGTAGCCGCCGCCGGTCATGGACTGGCCGGCGATGCGGAACGACACGGAGCGGGAGATCGGGCCGGAGACGTAGCCTTCGACGCGGTTGCGGCCGTAGCTGGCGATATCCTCGGTGATGCCTGCATGGAACTGGCGCGTCGGGTCGGCGGTATGGAAGTCGATTTCGCCGCCCGTGGTGGCTTGGCCGTGGGTGTAGCCCGACGGGCCGGCGGCGATGGAGATGTCGTCGAGGTCGAACATCATGCCGGTCGTCATGATCGAGACCGGCAGCGCCACGCCATCGAGATACGGCATGGTCGATGGCGTGTTGTTCTGCGTGAAATCCATCAGGCCGACGCCGCGCAGGGTGAAGTTGAGGGCGCCTGAGCCGAAGGACGGCTGGATGGTGAGGTTGGGTGCCACGCGCTGGATGTCGGTCATGACGCGGATATTGCGATTGGTCAGTTCCTGACGGGAAATCAGCGTTTCCGAATGGGCGTCGTGCTGGCCGGCTCCGCTCGCGCCCCGGCGCGCGGAAACCATGACGGCTTCGGCCGATGCGGGTGCCCTGGCGGGGGCAGGCTGGGCGGCGGCGTGGGCAGGCGCGGCGCGTGCCGGCGTGTCGGCGGGCGGGACCTGTCCGGTCGTGTCGGCCAGGGCCGGCAGCGGCAGGATAACGCCTGCCAGGACACTGGTCATGATGGCCTGCCTTCGGAAGGAAAGCTCGGCGCGGCACGGGAGGAGCATGTCTGTCTTCCTTGTCTGGTCTGGTCTGGTCGGGCCCTGCGGGTTCGGCGATGGGCCCCGGTGGCTGGGGGATGGCGTCAGGTCGGCGTGGTGTTCATGATTTCATATATGAAATGGTGTTTTAGACTGGTCTACAAATCGAAGAATTTGTGAGAGGCAATGTTGCATACAAGATTTAAAACAATCCGGAACGAAACGCTTTCGAAAAATGCGTGGGAATCAGAACGTGACAGAAAATTTATAAAATGGATTAATGGATTGATTTTATGACTGAAAAAATCAATCTTTCGGTCGGGTATTTATGGGAGCCTGTTTTTCTGCACAAGTGTTGTTCATTTCGATGGGCAATTGAATAAAAAATCATCGACGCTGGGTGGTGCGTGGCGGAGGCCGTTCGCCGTGCCGCGGCATGATGACGATTGCCGAACCGCATCGGTCTGCGCATACTTCTTGTATGCGAGATGAAACCGAAAAAGATGCACACAAGAACCCGCACCTGATCGAGGATCGCATTATCCATGCGGCTCTCTCCGGGCGGATCGCGCCGGGCGAACGTCTGGGCGAGAAGGAACTGTCGGAGATTTTCGGGGTGTCGCGCACGCTGGTCCGCGAGGCGATGATGCGCCTGCAGGCACGGGGGATCGTTGAGGTTTCCGCGCGGCGCGGCTGGTTCGTCATCGAGCCTTCCGTCGAGGAGGCGCGGCATACCATCGATGCCCGGCGGGCCCTGGAAGTGGGCATGCTGGTGACGCTGGACCGGGCGAGTCCGGGCATGATCCGCGCCCTGCGCGAGCATGTGCGGGCGGAACAGAAGGCCATCGCCAGCGGCGACCGGGCGGAGCGCAGCTATCTTCTGGGGCATTTTCACGTCTGCCTGGCCGAGACGCTGGGCAATCCGGTCCTGGCGTCGCTGTTGCAGGATCTGACGACGCGCACGGTGCTGATCGCCGCCCTGTATCAGTCGTCGCACGACGCGCACGAATCCTGCGGCGAGCATGGCGGGATTATCGACGCGCTGGAGAAGGGAAATTCCACCGAGGCCGCGCGCCTGATGGATGTTCATCTCCGGCATGTTGAAAAGGCGCTGAACTATCGCAGCGCGGCGAGCCGGCTGGACCATCTGAAGGCCGCGTTGCAGGGGGCGGGCGGGTAGGCTGACGGACGATTTCGATTGTTTTTTGGCTTTTCTTGTATACAAGATTGTATGGAATTACGGGAGAGGAGAGCCAGCGTGTTCGGACAGATCGACCCGCCGCATCGGCTGTTGATGGGGCCTGGCCCGGTGAATGTGCATCCGCGCGTGCTGCGTGCGATGTCGGCGGACATGCTGGGGCAGTTCGACCCGGAGATGACGCGCTACATGAACGAGACGATGGCGCTGTATCGCCGCGTGTTCATGACCGAGAACCGGTGGACGTTGCTGGTGGACGGCACGGCGCGGGCGGGGATCGAGGCGGCGCTGGTGTCGCTGGTCGAGCCCGGGGCGCGGCTGCTGGTGATCCAGGCGGGGCGGTTCGGGCTGCTGCTGTCGGAGATCGGACAGCGGATCGGGGCGGAGATTTGCACGCTGGATATTCCATGGGGCGAGGTGGCGCGCCCGGAGCAGATCGAGGCGGCGATCGTGGCGCATCGCCCGCAGGTGCTTGCGGCGATCCATGGCGATACCTCGACCACGATGGCGCAGCCGCTGGAGGGTGTGGGCATGATCTGCCGGCGGCATGGCGTGCTGTCCTATGTCGATGCCACGGCGACGCTGGGCGGCATGGCGGTGGCGGCCGATGCATGGGGCGTGGACGTGGTGACGGGCGGCCTGCAGAAATGCATGGGCGGGCCGCCGGGGTCCTCGCCGATCACGATTTCCGACCGGGCGGCGGCGCATATCATGAAGCGGCGGCATGTCGAGGCGGGGATACGCGGCGCGGACCTGGACGAGGGGCCGGGAGCGCTGATCCGGTCGAACTACTTCGACCTGGCGATGATCATGGAATACTGGTCGGAGAAGCGGCTGAATCACCATACCGAGGCGACCAGCATGCTGTATGCGGCGCGCGAGGCGGCGCGGGTGATGGTCGAAGAGGGGCTGGAGGCGCGTTTCGCGCGGCATCGGGCGGCGGGTGCGGCGATGAGTGCCGGGCTGCGGGCGATGGGGCTGACCCTGTATGGCCAGGATGCCCACCGCATGACCAACGTGACGGGGGTTTATATTCCCGAAGGCGTGGATGGCGAGCGGGTGCGGGCGCGGATGCGCGGGGAGTTCGAGATCGAGATCGGCACCGCGTTCGGGCCGCTGGCGGGGAAAATCTGGCGGATCGGGGCGATGGGCTACAACGCGATGCGGCACAAGGTGCTGATCACGCTCGGCGCGCTGGAGGCCGTACTGCGCGCCGAGGGCTACGCCCCGCCGGCGGGGGCGGCGATCGACGCCGCACGCGCCGTTTATGACCGGTCCTGAAATCCATGCGCGGAGCCTGATCGGGGATGCGGGCGCGATCGCCTCCTGCGTGCTTCCTCGATCGGCTCCGAGCTATTCTTTCTTTTGTCAGAATAGATTGTCATCATAATTTCAACATCACTCTTGCGCGCTTTGCTCTAGTTTCCGCCAACACCTTTTCCACAGTTTCCGTGCTGTTTCCCGGGACGGGGAATATGGATTCCTTCGTGCGGGGACCAAGATGCCGCCTTCGGATGACGAGCGAATCTCCTGGGTTGCCAGTCAGGTTCTGCCGCATGAAGCTGCCTTGAGGGTATGGCTTCGCCGGTTTCGTGACATCGATGTCGACGATGTCGTCCAGGACAGCTACGCGGCGATGATTACGGCCGATATCACCGGTATCCGCAATCCGCGTGCCTACCTGTTTACGGTTGCCCGCAGCGTGGTGCTGCGCCACTACCGGCGCGCACGCATTATTTCCATCACGGCGCTGACGGATTTCGACGCGCAAAGCATCGTGGATGATGGGGCGGATGCTGAGCGGACGCTCGGTGCCCGCCAGGAGCTTGCACGTCTCTACACGTTCATCGAGGAGCTACCGCAGCGTTGTCGCCACATTCTCCTGCACAGAAAGCTCGACGGATTATCCCAGCGCGAGGTGGCGCAGCGCATGGGGGTGTCGGAAAGCGTGGTCGAAAAACAACTGGCCAGGGCATTGCGTGCGCTCAATGGCATGTTTGGCGAGCCTGGCACGGACGAGCGGCCTGCTGATGGCGGGGATGTTTGCGCGACACGACGACGCGATGCCGGGAAATGTTGAGCCATGCGCGCATCCGGTCGACGAGGCGGCATTCGCCTGGGTGCTTCGGCTGGATCGCGGCGCGCTTGCTCCCGAGGCCGCGCAGGAACTGGATGCATGGCTGAAGGCGGATAGCCGGCACCAGGGCGCCTTCCTGCGGGCGAGGGCATTGTGGCGCTCGGCCGATCGCGTTGTGGCTTTTCGCGTTCCCGATGGGACGGTGCCGGCGACGGAGCCTGTGCCGCCCGGTTTCATGGGACGGCGCCGGATGGTGATGTCGGCTGCGGCTTCGCTGCTGGTCGGCGCGACGCTGGGTGTCACGGCCGGGCCGGGCGAAGCGCGTGAACCGGTGCGGTTTTTCCGTTCGGGCTCGGAATTGCCGAAGCCTGTTCGACTGACCGGCGGGGATTTTCGCCTTGATCGGACCTCGCAGCTTCTTTGCCTGACGCGGGGAGGCCGGATCCATGCCGAGCTGCTGGCGGGGCGTGTCAGGGTGGACTGGCGGCAGGGGCCGATCTCGGTGCGGGCCGGGAGTGTGGCGCTGGATACCGTGGCGGCATCGCTCGTGATGCGATGTGACGCCGATGGGGAAAGCGTGCTGCTGCTGGACGGAGACGCCCGGCTGCGCGGTGGCGCCGGGCAGCCTGTGCACATGCTGCGCCGGGCGCAATGGGTCCGGCTGACTCCCTCGGGCAGGTGGCAGGAGGGGAGCCTGAGCGCGGATGACCTGGAATATGTCTCTGCCTGGAGCCATGGGCGGCTGGAATTGCGGGCCATCTCGGTAGGCGAGGCGATCAGAAGGATCAATCTCTATAACGATACGAAAATATTCTCTTCCGACGCGGTGCTCTCGCGTCAGCGGATTGACGGGATTTTTTCGCTGACCGAGCCCGAGACGTTCGCGCGCAGTCTTTGCCGCATGTTCCATGTCAGGCTGGTGGCATCCGCGCGTGGACTGGAACTGCTCTGACGCGGGTTTCCCGCCTTTTGCGGTCCGAATAGTCTCTGTCAGAAAAGCTTAATAAAAATAAGGGGGTTTTGGGAGGAGGGTTTTGCGGTCTCCGGGATCAAGGAAGGGAACGTATCATTGGTGGATATGAAAAACCGTGTCGCATTCATCGTTCCCGCATGCCCGCTTCGCTGCAATCCTTCTGACGACCACCGGCCTGACGCTCGGTCTTTCGCTTGCCTCCGCCCGCGCCGAGGTGCGTCGGTTCGATATTGACAGCATGCCCGTCTCCCGTGCCGCCGTTGTCTATGGGCGGCAGGCGGACATTCAGATCATGCTGCGTGAGAACTCGGCGCGGAATATACAGACCCATGCCGTGCATGGGGTGATGAGCGCCGAGCAGGCGCTGTCGCACCTTCTGGCGGGCACCGGGCTTGTCGTGCAGTCGCGGCATGATTCCGTTCTGATCCTGGGGGCGAAGCATGTCGCGGAGCCGGTAAAATCCGATGGTGAGCGAATCGTCGTTTCGGCGACCCATGACAATACGCTGACCAAACGGACGAGCGACCAGATCTTCGATACGCTGAGCGCCCAGCAGATCCGCTCGGCGCCGGACCTGACGATCGTCGAAGCCGCGCGGCGGATGGTGGGTATTTCGACCCTGCCGAGCCAGAATGATGGTCGCTCCGATAACCAGATGGAGAACGTGACCATTCGGGGATTGGATAATTCCTATAATCTGATCACGCTGGATGGGGCGCAACTGGCGTCGGCGGACAACGTCACGTCACCGCAGCGCGGCATGCGGCTCGATCTGGTCCCGTCATCTCTGGTCGGTGAATTGCAGGTTCTCAAGACCATCGATGCCTATAACGATCCGCAGGGCCTGGGTGGCCAGGTTCATATGCTGTCCAAGAGCGCCTACGAGTACGGAAATTCCGCTGACGTCCAGTTGCTGGGCGGCTGGAACAACCAGTCTGGCACCGTCGTGGAGCCCCGCCGTGAAAATTGGCGTGTAGATGGAACTGTTACGCGCGTATTCGGCAAGAACCGGGAGTTCGGCCTGGTTCTGGCCGGGAGCTATCAGGAACTCAACTCGGCCGCGCATGCCATTCTGCCGGGCGACTCATCGGGGGATGGGTGGGCGTATTACGGGGCCTCGGGCGCGGCCTCGGGCAGTGCCATCAATACCGATGCCGCCGCCCATGCGCCTGGTGCCGCCGCCGTGCCGGTGCGTGTGCAGGATTATGCGTTCGATGATGCCTACAAGCGTTACAGCCTGAATGGAAAATTGCAGTGGCGGCCGACGTCGCGTCTGTCCATGGCCCTGTCGGGCGGCTATTTCCACGCCGTCGACCAGGAAGTGCGCAATGAGGCGCTTTCCATGCCCTCGGGCAAGTGGATTGCGGGTGCGACGCCCGATACGGGCACGCTGACGCAAGGGCAGTATCAGTTCGGCGATGCCGTACAGCCGGAAACGCACCAGACCTTTTTTGTAAACGGCAATCTTCATTACGATATCACGAACCGTATGAAGCTGGACCTGGTTGCCGCGGACTCGGAGGCCCAGGACCATCTGTCGGATTGGATGTTCAAGTGGAACACCGGCATGGTATACAGCAATACCGGGAATTCGGAAGACAAGACGAGTTATTCCGCCCCCTATGGGTACAGCTATACCGTGAAAGGTGGGGTGCCCTCGATTTATCTCAATGACCTGGCGGCGGCAAACAATCTGAGCAATTACGGGCCACGATATTTCAGGGATTATCAATATTCCCTACAGACGAAACTGCGGTTTCTGCGTGGAGACTGGCATTGGGATCTGGGGCATGGGTTCTGGCTGGGAGCGGGTGCCACGCAGACCATGACCAATGTCCAGCATACGGAAACCTACAATGACTGGGCACCGATGGCGGGAGACGCGCCGCAGGAGATCGGAAGCCTGCAGGATTACATCATGGGCCGGACCGGCACGGTATTTTCGGCGCCGGGACTGACTTATTATTACGTCGATCCGGTCAAGGCGCATGCCGTCCTGACCAATCATCCGGAATTGTTTCGCAAGCTCGACGAGACGGCGACCAACAAGGAAGCCTATTATCATTTGATGGAATCAATCACGGCGCTGTATTTCCAGACCGGATGGCATAATGACTGGTTTGCGATTCATGGTGGTTTTCGCTGGGATCATACGTTTACGAACGTCTCCAACATCAATGCCGTGACGTCGGGGGGAACGACGCAATATCTGCCGCAGACCCGCACGGCGCAGTATGATTACCTGCTGCCTTCGGTCCTGACGACGTTCACGATTACCCCGCGGATGAAGATCCGGGCCGATTTTACCGAATCCATGGGAAGGCCGAACTATAACCAGATCGGCGGGGCCACCACGACGTCGGAAAGCAATGGCACCTATACGATCTCCCAGGGCAATTCGAACCTGAAGCCATTGCATTCATGGAATTATGACCTGGCCTACGAATGGTATCCGGGGCGCGACACCATGGTATCGGTCGGCCTGTTCTACAAGGATATCCATGATGCGATCTATACCCGCAGCACGCTTGGAACGGCTACGCTGAACGGGATTACGGAACAGGCTATCATATCGCAGCCGCTCAATGCTTCGGGTGCCGGGTTGCGCGGACTTGAGGTGCAGCTGGTGCGAGAGAAGTTTGGTTTTCTGCCCGGGGTGCTGAAGAATTTCGGTGTTTCCTTCAATGCGACCTTCCTGCAGGGCTGGTTCGAGGAGCAGATGAGCGACGGATCGCAGCGGCGCATGGGCGGATTGGCGAACCAGCCGGACCATATCTACAATGCGTCCCTGTTGTATTCGGACCGGAATTTCGAAGCGCGCTTCGCCTATAATATGACTGGAAAATATCTTTATTATACCTCGGGTTCGGCCAGTTGGCTCGATATGTGGATGCAGCCGCGTGCGCAGCTCGACATGCAGTTGAGCTATCGGGTCAATAAATGGATGTCGGTGACGGGGCAGGTGCAGAACCTGACCAACGAGGGGTATCAGACCCGCATGGGGCCAAGCGCCAACCTGGTCCAGGATATGCATCCGGCGGGCCGGAGCCTGTGGTTCGGTGTACGCTTTCAGCCCAAGATGTGAGGATAGCCATGTTGCTCCGGAAACCTTGTCGGGTCATGGCCATGACGCTGGGGGCGGCGTTGGCCGCTGCGCGGGCGGTTGCGGCGGAGCCCGTCGCCGCGACGCCTGAAATCGTCCGGGTTGTGCCGGCATTGGAGGCGACGCAGGGTGTCGCCAATGATGCGACATTTCTCTACGCCGTGCAGAACAGGCGCATCGGCCAATATAGCCGGGCGACGGGGCAGCGCGTCGGATCGTGGGAGGGTGACCCCGCGCTTTATATCCATATCAACAGTTGCCAGGTGATGGGTGGCGAACTGGTCTGTGCGATGTCGAACTATCCGAACACGCCGATGACCAGTTCCGTCGAATGGTTCGATGCGCGCACGATGCGGCATGTGCGCTCGCACAGTTTCGGGCCGGGATTAGGGTCGCTGACCTGGATCGACTGGCATGCGGGAAGCTGGTGGGCGTGTTTTGCCAATTACGATGGCGAGGGCGGGGAGGCGCCGCGCGATCATCGGTCGACCATCCTTGTGCGAATGGATTCACAGTTCGTCCGCCAGGAAGCATGGCTGTTTCCGCAGGATGTGCTGGAGCGGTTCGGCCATTTCAGTTCGTCAGGCGGGCGATGGGGAGCGGATAACCGGCTTTATGTGACCGGTCACGACCGGACGGAACTTTATGTTCTGGCGCTGTCCGAAACGGGGGGGCGCCTCGTCCATCTCGAGACCCTGCCTTTGCCCACAAATGGCCAGGCGTTCGACTGGGACGTGTTGCATCCCGATCATATCTGGACGATCGATCGCCGGCGTACGGCGATGGTCGAGAGCGTGATCTCGCGGACTGGCGTGGCGAACGGCGGGTAGCGGGGATGGCGTGGCCCTGCCGGGAGGAACCCGGCAGGGAAAGGGCAGGCGGTTAGCTGCGCCGGGTCTTGTCGATCGCGGCTTTCAGGGCGTCGTAATCGACGGCGCCGGGGATGACGTAGCGGGCGTCGAAGACGAAGGTGGGCGTGCCTTCCAGGTGGATGGCCTCGGCCAGCTCCGAATTGGCGCGCAGGGTGGCGGCGACGGCGGGGCCGGCCATATCGGACACCAGGCGGTCCGCGTCGAGGCCGGCCTGCTTCGCCAGCAGGCGGATGCGGGCGGTGTCGGGCTTCGTGGTGTCGGTCATGATGGCGCGCTGCATGCGGAAATAGGCGTCGTGACCGCCTTGCAGCGCGGCGGCGGCGATGGCCTGTGCCGTCAGCACGCTGGCCGGGCCCAGCACCGGGATCACCTTCTCCAGGATGCGGACATTGGGATCGTCATGAACCAGGCGGTCGAGGTCGGCCAGTACCTTGCGGCAGTAGGGGCAGCGCGGATCGTAGAATTCGATCACCGTCGTCCGGGCATTGGGTGCGCCCAGAATCGCGTCGGTCGGCACGGGGGTGGTCAGGGCGGCGCGGTGGGCGAGCAGCGCGTCGCGGGTGCGGGTCTGCTCCTGCGCCTCGGCGCCCGCGCGCAGGGCGGTGATGGCATCGGAGAGGATCGAGGGGTCCGTCTTCAGCGCGTCGCGGACGATGGCGACGATTTCCTTGCGCTGGGCCGGGGTGAAGCTGTCGTCGGCGTGGGCGGCGGATGACAGGGCCAGCATCAGGCCGATGCCGGCCGGAAGGGCCGTGCCCAGCCGGGCGAGGCTGCGGGACGAGAAAAAGGACAAGGGCTGCCTCCGGCGCTCGGGTTCGGTATCGGGCGGTCTTGGAGGCCGTCTTTAGAGCAGAACGGGGGGGCGCGGAAGGGTGCGGGGGAGATGGCGAGTTGCCGATGCTCCAGAAGACCGCTAATTCCGGATAGTCCGGCTTTTCGCGCCTGGGCATGACGGCGGCAATGGAGAATCTGTGCGTGCGTGAACGTCCCCTGAACCACCCGTTGCGTCGTTGCGGGGCCTTGCTGCTGTCTACGGTCCTGGCGACGGCGCTTGGCGGATGTTCGGTCAAGACATTCAATGACCCGGTCGGGACCGCCAGCCACGTCCTGTTCGGCGGCGGCTCCGACACGCCGAGGGGGCCGACCTACCTGACCGGTTATATCGGCAATGTCGTTTCGGACGAGCCGCAATCGGCCATGGTCGCCCGCGACGTTCTGGCGCGGGGCGGCAATGCGGCCGACGCGGCGGCGGCGCTGGGGATGACGCTGGCGGTGACGCTGCCGTCGCGGGCCTCGCTGGGCGGTGGCGGTGCCTGCCTGGCGTGGCGGCCTGGCGACTCCAGCGGCGGACGGGCGTTCCTGTTCCTTCCGGTCGCGGGATCGACGGCGCCGGAGGCTGGTGGCGCGCCGGTTGATCGCCCGGCGGCGGCGCCGACGCTGGCGCGCGGGCTGTACCTGATGCACCTGCGCTACGGCAGCGTGGATTTCGGCGAAACCCTGACCCCGGCGCTGGAACTGGCGCGCGGCGGGATTTCGGTCAGCCGGGCGCTGGCGACCGACCTTGCGGCCGTGCAGGGGCCGCTGCTGGCCGATCCGGGCGCGCGGGCGATCTTCAGCCGGGGCGACGGCAAGGTGCTGGCGGAGGGCGATACCCTGGTGCAGCAGCGCCTGACCGGCGTGCTGGAACAGATCAGGAGCATGGGGGTGGGCGACCTGTATAACGGGGCGCTGGCGCGCTCGTTCGTCGCCGGCAGCCAGGGTGCGGGCGGTGGCCTGACCGTGGCGGACCTGCGCGGCGCCGTTCCGGTGGAGACCGATCCGCTGACGGTGCGTGCGGGGCAGGTGACGGTCGGCTTCCTGCCGCCGCCCGCCGATGGCGGGCTGGGCAGCGCGGTGGCGTTTCGTGCCCTGAATGGGGGTGGCGCGAGCGACCGGGCCGGCCAGTCGGCGGTGGCCGCGTGGCGTGGGCAGGCGGCCGGGGCGCAGTCGGGCGGCGAACTGGTTGCGCGGGCGCAGGCGGTGGTCGATTCCGGCACCGTGCCTAATGGGGGCACCCTGCCGCATCTGCCGGCATCGACCTCGTTCGCCGTGGTCGACCGGCATGGCGGGGCCGTGGCGTGCAGCCTGACGATGGATAATCTGTTCGGTATCGGCCGCGTTGCCGGCGGCACGGGCATTGTGATGGGGGCCTCGCCGAAGCGCCTGCCGCCGCCGTTGCTGACGGCCGCGATCGCCAGCGAGGGCAACCGGTTCCGGGCCGCCGTGACGGGATCGGGGCAGAACGATGCCGCCGATGCGGTCGCGGTTGAAATGAAGCAGGTTCTGGGCGGTGAGAAGCCCGGTGCGCGGCCGGTGACGGCGGATGGGCGGATCAATGCGATTTCCTGCCCGGCGGGCCTGCCGGGCGGCGAGGGAAGCTGTGCCGGCGGCACCGATGCGCGTTCGGCCGGCCTTTCGGTGGGGTCGGACTGAGGGCCGGCCGGGATTGGGGCGGTGCTTGTGGATGATCATGTTTTGTTCTAGTTTTGTCTGATCGGGACCGCCGGGGCGTGGCGGGCAGGACCCGGGGTTTTCATGATATCGGAACGGGATTGAGGGCGATGGCGCAGGCACCGGGCATAGACAAGAGCAAGGCGCTGGAAGGCGCGCTGAGCCAGATCGAACGCGCGTTCGGCAAGGGATCGGTGATGCGCCTGGGGCAGCGCCCCAACGAGGCGGCGGACGTGATCTCTTCCGGTTCGCTCGGGCTGGATATCGCGCTGGGGATCGGCGGCCTGCCGCGTGGGCGTATCGTCGAGATCTACGGCCCCGAAAGTTCGGGCAAGACGACGCTGGCGCTGCATGCGATCGCCGAAGCCCAGAAGAAGGGCGGTGTCTGCGCCTTTATCGACGCCGAGCACGCGCTGGACCCCGGCTATGCCCGCAAGCTGGGGGTGGACGTCGACAACCTGCTGATCAGCCAGCCGGATGCCGGCGAGCAGGCGCTGGAAATCGCCGATACGCTGGTGCGCTCGGGTGCCATCGACGTGCTGGTGGTGGACAGCGTCGCCGCCCTGGTGCCGCGCGCGGAACTGGAAGGCGACATGGGCGACAGCCATGTGGGCCTGCATGCGCGACTCATGAGTCAGGCGCTGCGCAAGCTGACCGGCACGGTTTCGCGCTCCAACACCATGATGATCTTCCTCAACCAGATCCGGTTGAAGATCGGCGTCATGTTTGGCAGCCCGGAGACGACGACGGGCGGCAACGCGCTGAAATTCTACGCCTCGGTGCGTCTGGATATCCGCCGGATCGGGCAGATCAAGGACAAGGACGAGGTCGTGGGCAACCAGACCCGCGTCAAGGTGGTCAAGAACAAGATGGCCCCCCCGTTCCGGCAGGTCGAATTCGACATCGTGTATGGCGAGGGGATCAGCAAGATGGGCGAACTGATCGACCTGGGCGTCAAGGCGGGCATTGTCGAGAAATCGGGAGCCTGGTTCTCGTATGACAGTCAGCGGATCGGCCAGGGACGGGAAAATTCCAAGCAGTTCCTGCGCGAGCACCCTGAAATGGCGGCGGATATCGAGCGGCGCGTGCGCGAGCAGGCGGGCGTGGTGGCCGAGGCGATGCTGGTCTCTCCCGGTGAACAGGATCTTGCCGACGCCGACTGACCGGCGCGGGGCGATGAACCGGCGGGCAGGGCCGCGCGGCCTCGCATTGCTGGTTCTGCTGGCCGGTCTGACGGCCTGCGGGTTCAAGCGGCCGGATGGAGAGTCGATCGATGTGCCGCCCCTGACCCTGTTCAGCGGGCAGGAACGGCCGGGCTATGCCCAGAAGACGGCATCCGCTGACGGCAAGCAGAAGGACGGGTCGCAGCCCATGTCGGCCGCGCCGGCCGGGCGGCAGCCCGACTATCAGCCGCTTCCCGATGCCTGGGGCATGCAGATGATCGCCTCCGGCTTCGATGCCAATGCCGCCGGAGATGATAGTGAGAAGGAAGAGGGCGGGCATTACGTCATCCCCGACACGCAGGTGAGTTATGGCGCCCGGGGCCGTGGGCAGACGACGACCGGGCGTTAGTTCGGCGAGGCTGAGTCACGTCTCTGTCATGAGCGTGCCGGAATATGGCGGTTTTTCGCCTTTTTTGACCAGATCGACCGGGTGGGGGAACGCGGTCCACTGGATCGCTCCAACCGTTGGTGTTACGCCGCGCTGAGCGAGGCCGGAATGATGGCCCATCCTGGGGAAGCGGATTCATGACGGTTGGCACGAGACCCGGCGGCGTCTGTCCGGCGCGGGTATAGATCCATGATGCTTCGTATGCCTCCATGGGGCTCGGTATCGCGTGATGGCGACCCGCCGCTTCCGTATCTGACCTTTTCGCGTTCGGACTGGGCGGCGTTGCGGGCCAACGTGCCGCTTTCGCTGTCCGAGGAGGATATCGCGGCGCTGCGTGGCCGCAACGAGCCCGTGTCGATGGCGGATATCGCCGAGGTCTATCTGCCTCTGTCGCGCCTGCTCAATTTGTATGTCATGGCCTCGCGTGGCCTGAACAGCATGGTGGAGAGCGCGTTCCTGGGGTGTCCGCGCATTTCGGTGCCGTTCATCATTGGCATTGCCGGCAGCGTTGGCGTGGGCAAGAGCACCTTCGCCCGCCTGCTCCAGGCGGTGCTGTCGCGCTGGCCGGACCATCCGCGCGTCGACCTGGTGACGACGGACGGGTTTCTGCTGCCGACGCGGGTGCTTGAAGAACGGAGCCTGATGCAGCGCAAGGGCTTTCCGGAGAGCTATGACCTGCGGCGGATGATCGCCTTCCTCGCCGCTGTGAAGGCGGGCGAGCGGTTGCAGGAAGTGCCGCTGTACTCGCACGAAGCCTATGACATCGTGCCCGACCGGTTCCAGATGGTGGACCGGCCGGATATCCTGATCTTCGAGGGGCTGAACGTGTTGCAGACCGGTACCGACCGGTCGATGGTGGCATCGGATTATTTCGATTTCTCGATCTATCTCGACGCGACCACCAGCGATATCGAATCGTGGTACGTGGAGCGGTTCCTGCTGTTGCAGCGCACGGCGTTCCGCAAGCCGACCTCCTACTTCCATCATTATGCCGACCTGTCGCCCACCGAGGCCGAGCGGGTGGCGGGGCAGATCTGGAACCGGATCAACCTGCCCAATCTGGAAGCCAATATCCTGCCCACGCGCGAACGCGCGCGGCTGATCATGCGCAAGGCGCGGTCGCACGCCATCAGTGAAGTCCGCCTGCGTTATCTTTGAGATCGGCGGCCGGTCCGGTTCCGGAACGCGCTCGGGCGCGATAGGCTTGCGGCTGTTTCGCAAGGGGTAGGTCATGGTCCGGGTCATCGGTCTTATGAGCGGCACGTCGCTGGATGGGGTCGATGCCGCTGGAATCGAGACCGATGGCGTTGCGGTCGGGGAGGCCGGGCCGACGGCGACCATTCCTTTTCCGCCCGGACTGCGCGCGCGGACCCGTGCCATTCTCGATCGTGCGGCGAGCCTGCCGGACGATGATCCGGCGTTGCTGGCCGTCGAGCGGGAGCTGACGCTGCTGCATGTCGCGGCCGTGCGCGCGCTGGACTGGCCGGCCGAGCTGATCGGGTTTCATGGCCAGACGATCCTGCATCGTCCGGCGGAGCGCCGAAGCTGGCAGATCGGCGATGCCGCCTTGCTGGCGGCGGAAACCGGGGTGCCGGTCGTGCATGATTTCCGCAGTGCCGACCTGGCGGCGGGCGGCGAGGGCGCGCCGCTGGTGCCGGTCTTTCACCAGGCGCTGGCGCGGGGGCTGGCGCATCCGCTGGCCGTGCTGAATATCGGCGGGGTGGCGAATGTTTCGCTGATCGGGGCGGATGGGGCGTTGCTGGCCTGCGATGTCGGGCCCGGCAACGCGCTGCTGGATGACTGGGCCATGCGCCATACCGGCGTGCCGTGCGACCGTGACGGTGCGCTGGCGCGGGCGGGACGGGTCGATATGGCGGTGCTGGAGCGCCTGGTGGGCGACCCGTTTTTTGCCCGGCCCGCGCCGAAATCGCTGGACCGGCTGGCGTTTCATCGGGCCATGGACCTGCTGGCCCCGCTTTCGCCGGCCGATGGGGCAGCGACGCTGGCCGCCTTTACCGTGCGGGCGGTGGCCAGTCTGCCGCTGCCGTTTCAGCCGCGTCGCTGGCTGGTCTGTGGTGGGGGGCGCCACAACCCGGTGCTGATGGATGGTTTGCGGGAATCGCTGGGGGCCGTGGTGGAGCCGGTCGAGGACGTGGGGTGGGATGGCGATGCGCTGGAGGCCCAGTGCTTCGGTTTTCTCGCCGCGCGTGCCGTGCGGGGGTTGCCGCTCTCCTTCCCCGGAACGACCGGGGCGGATCGGCCGGTCTGTGGCGGCAGGCTGGAACAGCGGGGCCTGCCCGGGGCCGCGATGCGGGGGTTGGAGCGCCTGCGAGCGGGGTAGGGTGGCCGGCCTGTTCGGGATCAGGCGGGTGCGGGGTAAGGGATGCCCAAGGCATCGAGGCGGTCGTGTACCTGTTTCAGCAGGGTGGGGTCGCCGTCAGGGCCGAGTGTGTGGAGGGTGCGCGCCATGGCCAGCAGCACGTCCGACGTCGCATCGCCCACTGCGCGCCGCCACCAGTCGAGGGCCTGGGCGCGCTCGCCCATCGCCAGCAGGGCCGTGGCATAATTATGCTGTCCGCGATAATCGCCGCCTTCGGCCGAGCGGCGATACCAGCGGAGGGCTTCGGCGGGATTGCGTTCGGTGTGCCAGCCTTCCTCGGTGAAGCGGGCGACCAGGTTCATCGACTTGGCGTGGCCGCGTTCGGCGGCGCTGCGGAACAGCTCCAGCGCGCGGCGGAGGTCGGCCGGCATGCCGATGCCGCGCATGGTCATGATGCCCAGATTGTAGCAGCCCCAGAGATCGCCGAGATCGGCCGCCTTCCTGTAGCTGGCGGCGGCGGCCGGGAGGTCGAGCGGGCCGCCCCAGCCGAAATGATGGCAGCGCCCCAGCATGTTGTGGGCGGGCGCGTAGTTGGCCGAGGCCGCGATTTCGTACCATGTCCGCGCCTGTTGCGGGTCGGGCGGCACATAGATGCTGTCGAGCAGGATGTCGCCCCAGCGCACCTGTTCGGCGACATGGCCCTGGGCGGCCCGGGTACGGATCTCTTCGATGAAGGGCGGCAGGGCGGGGGGCATTGGCCTGCCGGGCCGGCGCCGGCGTGCGGCCTTCTTCAGGGCATGGACAATCCGCATGTGCAGGGACCCGTGGCGATTGGCAGTCGGCGGTTACAAACCATGGGTGGGCTATTTGTGCAATTGATAATCTGTTGCAATGCAGCTATTCAGCAGCCTCGCCATGTCGTCCGCATGGTGTGCGTCGGCCTTGGTGGGGCTGCCGGGCGGGAAACGTCGCCGGTCGCGCGTGCCTGGGCCGTGCCAGTTCTTTGATCGGGACCGCCATGTTGCTGCATATCCCCAATGTTCTGTCTTCCGAGGAGGTTCTGCATTGTCGTCGTGCGCTGGCCGACGCGCCGTGGGCGGATGGCAAGGTGACGGCGGGGCCGCAATCGGCGTCGGCCAAGCATAATCTGCAGATTCCGCTGGACCATCCGCTGCATCGGTCACTGGGCGAGATCGTGCTGCGCGCGTTGGGGCGGAATGCGCTGTTCAACAGCGCGGTGGTGCCGCTGCGTGTCGTGCCGCCTTTGTTCAATCGCTATGACGAAGGCATGTCGTTCGGCGCGCATGTGGACAATGCCATCCGGCCGATTCCCAATTCCGGCGGTATGCGCATCCGTACCGATGTGTCTTCCACGCTCTTCCTGACCGATCCGGAGGAGTACGAGGGGGGAGAGTTGCGGATCCATGATGCGTCGGGCGTGCAGGAGATCAAGCTGCCTGCGGGCGACATGATCGTTTACGACACTACCGTGCTGCATGACGTGGCGCCGATCACGCGCGGGAGCCGCTGGGCGTCGTTCTTCTGGACGCAATCGATGGTGCGGGATGTGGAGCGGCGGCGGATTCTGTTCGACCTGGATCGCACGATCATGGATCTGCGCACGCGCCTTCGGGACGACGACCCCGCCGTGCTGGAACTGGTGAATTGTTATCATAATCTCATGCGCCAATGGTGCGAACTCTGAAAACCTGCCTGGAAATGCGGGCTGGTGGCGATCCGGCGCGCGTTTCCTGTGCTCCGATGCTCACGGCCATTGAGGCCGCTCCGCTTCGGTGCTCGGAAACACACGACGGGCGCGGCCCGTTGGGCCGCTCTCGCTCACCAGCCCACATTTCCAGGCAGGTTTTGAGAATCTGTCCGAGTAGGCTGGTGGCGATCCGACGCGCGTTTCCTGTGCTCCGATGCTCACGGCCATTGAGGCCGCTCCGCTTCGGTGCTCGGAAACACACGACGGGCGCGGCCCTTCAGGCCGCTCTCGCTCACCAGCGCGCATTTCCAGCCAGGTTTGGAGAACTTGTCCGAGTAGGTTGATGGCGACCCGACGCGCGTTTCCTGTGCTCCGATGCTCACGGCCATTGAGGCCGCTCCGCTTCGGTGCTCGGAAACACACGACGGGCGTGGCCCTGCGGGCCGCTCTCGCTCACCAGCCCGCATTTCCAGGCAGGTTTTGAGAACCTGTCCGAGTAGGTTGGTGGCGATCCGACGCGCGTTTCCTGCGTTTTGATGCTCACGGCCATTGAGGCCGCTCCGCTTCGGTGCTCGGCAACACACGACGGGCGCGGCCCTTTGGGCCGCTCTCACTCACCAGCCCACATTTCCAGGCAGGTTTTGAGAATCTGTCCGAGTAGGCTGGCGGCGATCCGGCGCGGGTTTTCTGGGCGTCCGCGCTGTCGAACACATGACGGCCGTGCCGGTACGCGGCGCTCTGGCGCGCCATGGGGCCGGAGAGATGGCGCCCGGCTGGACACGAAAGCCGTAGCGGCATGTGATTGCGGTTACATTTCGCTCATGATCGATACATTCGTAACGATTCCCGATTGCCGGGATGGCGCGGTTTCAGGTGCGTGCCCGGATACGCGCTGTCGCATACGGTGCGTGAATATCCTGAAATAATCATTGTATTTCAATATTTTCCTGCGTGGTCGGCTACGTGAAGCCGTGCTGGCGGTGGGAAGACATTTTTTGTCGTAAATGAAATTTCTTGACGCTTTGTATCCGCCATGAAACATACGCGATTAATGCGAGTGGTTCGCATTTTCATGTATGATTTTGAGGAACCCCGGCGAATGGGTGTCACTGGAAAATGGCGTGCGGTGCGGCAGGTGGCGCCCCAGCGCGGTCAGGTCCTGTGTGGACTGGCGATGGCGATGATCGGTAGCCAGGGGCTGGCCGCGACGCCGGGTGTCGCGGCGGGCGACAAGCTGACCGACGAGGAAAAGAAGAAGGCGCGGGAAGAACGCGCGAACCCCCGGCACGAGCATATCGAGGTCGTGGGCCAGTGGCATGACATGTCGCCGAAATTCACCGCCCCGCTGCTGGATACGCCCAAGAGCGTTACGATCATCTCCCGCCAGTTGCTGAGCCAGACCGCGTCGAACACGCTGGCCGACGCGCTGCGCAACGTGCCCGGCATTACAATGGGGGCGGGCGAAGGCGGCAATCCGGTCGGCGACCGGCCGTTCCTGCGGGGGTTCGACGCGCAGTCGAGCACCTTCGTCGACGGATTGCGCGATGTGGGCGCGCAGTCGCGCGAGACGTTCAATGTGGAATCGATCGAGGTCGTGAAAGGGGATTCCGGTGCCGTTACCGGGCGCGGTGGGGCCGGCGGCGCGCTGCTGATCAACAGCAAGATGCCGACGCTGAAGAATGCGATCGACGCCAATCTCGGTTTCGGCAATGCCGATTACAAGCGCGGCACGTTCGACGGCAACTGGCGGATTACTGACACGGGCGCCTTCCGCCTGAACCTGATGGGCGACGACCAGGGCGTGGCCGGGCGCGGGCCGACCCATTACCGGCGTTTCGGCGTGGCGCCGTCGCTGGCGTTCGGGCTGGGAACCGCCAATCGCGTGACCCTGATGTATTACCACATGCAGAATGACGACCTGCCCGATGTCGGCATTCCGTACAATAATCCGGCCTTCAACCCGCGCTCCGACGGTGCGCCGCGGGTTCTGGCGACGGGCAATGGCGAGCCGGTCAAGGTGCCGTTCGATACCTGGTACGGGCTGGAGAACCGCGATGCCAACGAGGACGGCATCGATATGGGCACCCTGCGGCTGGAGCATGATTTCAGCAGCACGCTGCATCTGCGCAATACCACGCGCTATTCGGAAACGACCCAGAACGACCGCTGGACGATGCCGGACGACAGCCAGGGCAATATTTATTACGGCTATGTCTATCGCCGCCTGAACAGCCGGTTTTCGACCTTCGATACGGCGACCAACCAGACCGATTTCTATGGGTCGTTCGATCTGGCGGGCTTCAAGAACCAGTTTGCCTCGGGCGCGGAATTTACCCGCGAGCAGGGCAAGAACGACAATTATACGGCCTATGTAAACGGCCAGAATGTCGGGTCGGGAACCAATTTCACGCGCTGCGCGACGGCGCTGGCCCTGTCGTCGGATACCTGCACGTCGCTGTTCAATCCGAACCCGAACGATCTGTGGACGGGCGACCTGAAACATACCGGCACGCCGAACAGCACGCGCTTCGACACCAAGGCGGTCTATCTGTTCGATACGATCACGTTGCTGAAGCAGCTTCAGGCCAATGTCGGCCTGCGCTACGACAATGTGCAGAGCACCTTTCGCTCGGCGGCGGGTGAGTATGGACGGGGCGACAATCTGTTCACCTATCAGGGCGCGCTGGTCTACAAGCCGCGTTCCAACGGGTCGATCTATGCGTCCTATGCCACGTCGGCGATTCCGCCGGGCAATTCGGTCGGCCAGGGCTCGGACGATATCAGCCTGGGTGCCGACCGGAGCGGCAATATCGGTGCCGTCCTGAAGCCCGAGCGCGATCGCACGATCGAGGTCGGCACCAAGTGGAACGTGCTGCATAACCGGCTGCTGGTGACCGGCGCGCTGTTCCAGATCGATGCCACCAACTTCAAGATTTCCACCGCGACGGGCGGGATCGACAATGGCGGCACCAAGCGGGTGCGGGGCTTCGAGGTCGGCCTGAACGGGCAGATTACCCGCAAATGGTCGATCAATGGCGGCTTTACCTATCTGGACGCGCGGCTGCTGAAGGCTGGCGGGGCGGGCGCCGCCGCCGGGGTGATGGATGGGCGGCATGCGCCGAACACGCCGGAGAACAGCCTGGCCCTGTGGACGACCTATCGCCCGATCGAGCCGCTGACGATCGCGGGTGGCGTCTATTACATGGCCAAGGTCTACGGCACGGATTCGCCCACCGCGCCGAAATTCATCCCCAGCTATTACCGGTTCGACATCATGGCGAGCTACCGCTTCCTGAAGCACTACACGCTTCAGCTCAATGTCCAGAACCTGGCCAACAGGCGCTATTTCACCCAGGCCTACACCACGCATTACGCGATGCAGGCGCCGGGGCGGACGGCGCTGGTCAATCTGAACGTGCATTTCTGAGCGGCCGGGCCTCCATGCCGAATGGTGCCGCCATGCCGGAGGCCGGACGGGACGCGGTGACGGCCGGTGTCGCGACGATCTGCGACCTGGCCGGTGGCGGGGTGGCCGATGCGCAGCTTGCGCTGGGGCAGATCCTGCTGGATGGCGTGCTGCTGCCGCGCGACCCGGCGGCCGCGCTGGGCTGGTTTCTGGCGGCGGCGCGGCAGGGCAGCGCCATGGGGTGCAACATGGTCGGACGCTGCTGCGAGCTGGGATGGGGCATGGCCGCGACCCCGGAGGAGGCGATGCGCTGGTATCGCCGTGCCGCCTGCGCCGGGCTGGACTGGGGCATGTACAATTACGCCACCGGGCTGACCCTGGGGTGGGACGGGCCGCCCGATCATGCGCGGGCGCTGGCGTGGCTGCGGCGGGCCGCCGCGCGCGGGCACTGCAAATCGTTCAATATCATCGGCGGTTTTTATGAAGACGGCTGGGCCGTGACGCGCGACCTAGCGCAGGCGCGGGTATGGTATGCCCGCGCCGCCGATGGCGGGGATTTTCGCGGGCATTTCAATCTGGGGCGCTTTCTGGCGGCGGAGGGGCGGGCGGCGCAGGCGCGGCGGCATTTCGAGATCGCCGGTCGGACCGCGACACCGGCCTTTCGGGCAAAAATGGAACAGTTCCTGGCGGGAGGCGGGAACGAGGCCGGGTGCGCCATGCGTTTCGCTTCGGCCGTGGAAGGGGGCGGATCGGGGCCCTGATTTTGGCAATCCGGCCTTTGGAGGGGTAAAGGTTCGTCACGCATATCGGGATGACGAGATGACTGCTTCCTCCGCCTCTTCCGCGCCGGCCGGGGCCGGGATCATTCGCCTGATCGCCTGTGCCGCCGGGCTGGTGGTGGCCAATATCTATTATGCGCAGCCGCTGATCGGGCTGATCGGGCCGGATATCGGCCTGGCGCCGGCGTGGCTGGGCAGCATCGTGATGCTGACGCAACTGGGCTATGGCTGCGGCATGATCGGCCTGGTTTCGCTGGCCGATATCGTGGAGAACCGGCGGCTGGTGCTGGTGGCGCTGGGAGGGCTGGCCCTGACGCTGCTGGCCGCCGCCTTTGCGCGGTCGGCGGGGGCGTTTCTGGTCATGGCGTTTGCCATCGGCGTGTTCGCGACCGCGACCCAGGTGCTGGTGCCGCTGGCCTCGCACCTTTCGGCCGTGAAGGATCGCGGGCGCGTGGTGGGCACGGTGATGGGCGGGCTGATCGGCGGGATCATGCTGGCGCGGCCGTTTGCCAGCGTGGTGGCCGATCATGCCGGCTGGCATGCCGTCTTCCTGGCATCGTGTGCGATGACGCTGGTGCTGATGGCGGCGCTGGCACGGGGTTTGCCCCGGCGGCAGCCCGTGCATGACGGGTTGACCTACGGGCATATCCTCGCCTCGCTGCCCGGTATCCTGCGCGATACGCCGCTGCTGCGCCGGCGGGCGTTCTATCAGGGATCGGTGTTCGCCGCGTTCAATATCTTCTGGACGGCGGTGCCGCTGCAACTGGCCTCGGCCCCCTTTCATCTGGGGCAGACGGGGATTGCCCTGTTCGCGCTGGCCGGGGCGGGCGGTGCGCTGGCGGCGCCGGTGGCCGGGCGGCTGGCGGACCGAGGGCTGACGAATGCGGCCACCACCGGGGCGATGGTGATGGTGGCGGGGGGATTCGCGCTGGGGCTGGCGGCGGTGGCGGGCCATGCGCTGGTGCCGCTGGCGGTGGCGGCGATCGTGCTGGATGCCGGGGTGCAGACCAACCAGGTGATCAGCATGCGGGCGATCTATCTGCTGCGGCCGGAGATCCGGGGGCGGCTGAACGCGCTGTTCATGACCATCGTGTTTCTGTGCGGCGCGGCAGGTTCGGTGCTGGCGGCCGCCCTGTTTCATCATGGCGGGTGGCAGGCGGTCTCGCTGGCCGGGGCCGTGCTGCCGCTGATTGCGCTGGGGCGGCAGGTTCTGGCCGGCGAGGCGATGCGGCCTCGCGCCTGACCGGACATGCGCGCCGGGTGATCCGGCGCGCTGTTCCGGTCAGGCTCTGGTGGCGGATCAGGCCGTCTTCTTCGCTTCGATCAGCGCGCGGTAGATGTCGAGATAGTCCTCGGCCATGCGGCGGGCGGTGAAGCGTTCCTCGAATCGCCGGCGGATGCGGTCGTGCTGCATTTCGGGCAGGCGGGCGCAGGCGGCGATGGCCTCGTGCTCGTCATCGACGATCAGGCCGGTCAGCCCGTCTTCCAGCACCTCGGGGACCGAGCCGCGGCGGAAGGCGACGACGGGGGTGCCGCAGGCCATGGCCTCGATCATCACCAGGCCGAACGGTTCGGGCCAGTCGATTGGCATCAGCAGGGCGCGCGCGCCCGACAGGAAGGCGGGCTTCTGCCGGTCGTTGATCTCGCCGATCAGTTCCACGCCCTCGCCCAGCATGGGGACGATCTCGCGCTCGAAATATTCGGCGTCCACCTTGTCGATCTTGGCGGCGATCTTGAGCGGCACGTTGAGGGCGCGGGCGATGCGGATTGCCTTGTCCACGCCTTTTTCCGGGCAGATCCTGCCCAGGAAGGCGAAATAGTCGCGCGGGCCGGGCTGGGGCGTCAGCAGCTTCTCGGGCAGGCCGTGCAGCACGGTGCGCACGTAGTGGGCCTGGGGCAGGGGCAGGCGCTGGTTGTTGGAGATCGAGACGATCGGCACCTTGGGGAAGGCGTCGAAGACCGGTTGCAGTTCCATCAGGTCCAGGCGGCCGTGCATCGTGGTCAGCATCGGTGTGGGCTGGCGGCTGAAATAGGTGAAGGGCCAGTAATCCATATGGAAATGCAGGATATCGAACTGCTCCGCCGCGCGCGCGACCTGTTCCATCATCAGCATGTGCGGCGCGATCGGGTCGCGAATCGCGGGATCGAGGCGCAGGGCCTGGGGCCAGCAGGCGGTCAGCCGGGCGGAGGTCACGCTGTCGCCGCTGGCGAACAGGGTCACATCATGGCCCATGGCCGTCAGTTCTTCCGTCAGGAAAGACACGACACGCTCGGTGCCGCCATACAGTTTGGGCGGCACGGCTTCATGGAGCGGCGCGATCTGGGCGATACGCATGGGGCAGTTCACTTCTTTCTTCCGCATGAATGGACAGGGGATGCTAGCGTGCCATCGGGAAACGGCAAATCAATGGCACGCCGGAAGGCGGGCTGCGGCAACAGGTGGAACGAAGCGCGGTAAAGGTTGTTCCGTCCGATGGGCCGACCTGCCCGGCATCTGCGGGGATGGGCAGGGAGAGCCTATCTTTCCTGCCCCCGATCCGGATAGATAAACATTTCAGGGTGTGGAACTTTCCGCGCGTCACGACGACCGGACAGGCCGGCAGCAGAGAGGGCAGCCGATTTTGGCGACTGAGACCAAGACCACCATTTCAGACGATCAGTTGGTTCATTACCTGGGCCGGCCGCTTGCCTTCGTCTTCCGCTATGCGCGGGGTCATGCGCTGCTGCATGCCGTGATTTTCCTCTCCGTCATGGTCGCCGTGGGGTGCACCGTGGGGGCTACCTACGCCACCCGCTTCCTGGTCGATACCATGACCGCGCACGGTGTGGGAGACATGCCGCCCGTCTGGCATGCCGTGGTGATCCTGGTCGTGGTCATTGCCTTCGACAATATGTCGTGGCGGGTGGCCGGGTGGTTCGCCACCTATGCCTTCGTGGACATGACCGGCGATGTGCGGCGCGACCTGTTCCGCTACCTGACGGGCCATTCGGCCGGTTATTTCGCCGACCGGATGTCCGGCGCCATGGCGACGCGGATCTCCACCGCCTCGATGTCGGTCTTTACGCTGGAGAATCTGGCGGCGTGGAACGTGCTGCCGCCCTGCCTGAACGTGGCGCTGTCGGTGAGCCTGCTGCTGACGATCAGCCCGGTGATGGCGGGGGTGATCGTGGCGCTGTCGGCGGGGCTGTGCCTGCTGGTGTTCCGCATGGCGGCCGGCGGGCGGAGCATGCACCAGCATTATGCCGCCGAGGCGGCGAGCGTGGACGGCGAGATGCTGGACATCGTCAACAACCTGCCGCTGGTCCGCTCCTTCGGCATGACGGGCTATGAGCGGCTGCGCCTGGGCGAGACGATGCGCCAGGAGATGGGCGCGCGCGGCCGGTCGCTGCGCTACATGGAAAAGCTGCGGCTGGTGCATGCGGTGCTGACGGCGGTGCTGACGGCGGGCCTGCTGTTCTGGGTGGTGATGCTGTGGCATCTGGGCCGCGCCAGCGTCGGCGACGTGGTGATGGTGGCCAATCTGGGCTTCATGATCCTGCATGGCACCCGCGACCTGGCGGTGGCGCTGGTGGAGACGATCCAGCATATCGCGCGGCTGGACGAGGCGCTTTCCGCCATTCTGGTGCCCCATGAAATGGTCGATTCGCCGAATGCGCGTGGCTTTAGCGGTCCGGTGCGGGGCGAGGTCGCGTTTCGCGACGTGATGTTCGCCTATCCGGGCGGGGCGCCGGTGCTGTCGCATTTCAACCTGGTGATCGAGGCGGGAACGCGGGTCGGGCTGGTGGGGCGGTCGGGATCGGGCAAGAGCACGATCCTGGCCCTGGTGCAGCGCCTGCGCTACGTGCAGGGCGGGTCGATCCAGATCGACGGGGTCGATCTGCGAGACCTCGACGAGGCGAGCCTGCGGGCCTGCATGTCGGTGGTGCCGCAGGATGTGTCGCTGCTGCGGCGGTCGGTGATGGAGAATATCCGCTATGGCCGGCCGGATGCGACGGATGACGAGGTGATTGCCGCCTCGATCGCCGCCGGGTGCCGCGATTTCATCGACGCCATGCCCGAGGGTTTCCAGACCGAGGTGGGGGATCGCGGCGTCAAGCTCTCGGGTGGCCAGCGGCAGCGGATTGCCATTGCCCGCGCGTTCCTGCGCAATGCGCCGATCCTGATCCTCGACGAGGCCACCAGCGCGCTGGACAGCGAGAGCGAGCAGCGGGTGCAGGAGGCGCTGGACCGGCTGAAGGTGGGGCGCACCGTGATTGCGGTGGCGCACCGGCTTTCCACCCTGCGCGATTTCGACCGCATCGTGGTGATGGATCATGGCCGGATCGTGCAGGACGGGCCGGTGAGCGTGCTGGAACGGACCGAAGGCCCGTATCGCGATTTCCTCGAGCGCCAGTCGATGTTTATCGAAGGTGCCGTGTGACGACATGACGAAGGAACGGGACGAGGGTGAGGTGATGGCGCGTGCGGCGGCCTCATTGCCTGAAGGACGGGGCCATGGCGCGGAGAAGGTGGAGCGGCCTTCCCGCGCGGCGATGGAGAGTGGCCGACGGGCGCTGAGTGCCGAGGCCTATGAATATATTCGTGGCGGGCTGATCCGCAGCCGCTACAAGGTGGGTCAGCGGCTGGTGCTGCGCCCGCTGGCCGCCGAGCTGGGATTGAGCCCCACGCCGGTGCGCGAGGCCCTGCTGCGGCTGGTATCGGAGCAGGCGCTGGACCTGAACGACCGCAATACGGCGGTGGTGCCCGACATCACACCCGCCAGTTTTCGCGAGATCCATTGGCTGCGCGTCGATCTGGAGAGCCGGTTGGTCCAGGCGGCGGCACTGCGGGCCACGCCTGAGGAACTGGATGCGCTTTCGGATGTGCATGAGCGCTTCCAGATTGCCTGCGCGCGGCAGGATGAAGGCATGATGGCGGCGGGGAATGCCGATTTCCACGCCATGCTGGCGGCCACGGCCGACCTGCCGCTGACGGCGAATATCCTGCATAATCTGTGGGCGCGGATCGGGCCGCTCTATGCGCTGGCGCGCACCGCTCCGCCCGCGCGGCCGCCCGGTATGCGCCACCCCCATGACGAACTGATGGCCGCGCTGCGCGCGCATGATCCGGAGGCCGCTACCCGCGCGCTGATCATCGATGCGGACTATGCGCGGAGCTGGATCGAGCCGCTGCTGTCGCAGGGGATGGTGGAGGACCAGTCGTAAGAGGGGATATCGTGCGCCGCGCCGCTCATGTGGCGGCGATGATCGCCGCAGTCGCGAATGTTTGCCTGCTGGTGGGCTGCGTTGTTTTCCAGATACCGTTCTGCCTGGACACCCTGGATCGGTTCGGCCGCTATATGTGGATATCGCTGCTGCCGGGTGCGGTGATCCCGATATGGCGCCGTTGGAACGTGCCCTATGCGGAGCGCGTTCGACTGGGGTGGTGACCCCAGGGGCGATGACTATTGGGGCAGCCGGGGCCGGCTGGGCCGGACCCGGCTGAGACGTGCCTGTTCAGGCGGTCTTCGCCGCAGGTTTGGCTTCAGGGACCTCGATGTCGATCTCCAGCATCGAGACGCCGGCGCCGCGATCCATCTTGATCTGGACCTTGTCCTGGTCGACCGAGATATGCCGCTTGATGACTTCCAGGATTTCCTCCTGGAGCTTGGCGATCAGTTCCGACTGACCTTCGCCGGCACGCTCGTGCGCCAGCAGGATCTGCAGGCGGTCACGGGCGACGGGGGCCGAATTTTTGCGTCCGAAGAATGAGGCCAGAAAACTCATGCGACACTCCGCTTGAACAGCCAGTCGAACAGGCCCTTGCGTTCGGTCGGCACGCTGACATCCAGTGTTTCGCCCTCCAGGCGGCGCACCGCCTCGAAATAGGCGCGGGACGGCGCACTGGTGGGATTCGATAACGTGACCGGCATGCCGAGGTTCGATGCCCGCAGGACTTCCTCGCTTTCGGGGATGATGCCTAGAAGGGGGATCGACAGGATTTCCAGCACGTCTTCGGTGCGCAGCATTTCGCCGCGCGCGGCGCGCGCGGGGTCGTAGCGCGTCAGCAGCAGGTGCTTGTCGATCTTCTCGCCCTTCTTGGCGCGCTCGGTGGTGCTGTCGAGCATGCCGATGATGCGGTCGCTGTCGCGCACCGAGGAGACCTCGGGATTGGTCACCACCACAGCCTGGTCGGCGTGATACATCGCCAGTTGCGCGCCGCGCTCGATGCCGGCGGGGCTGTCGCAGATCACCCAGTCGAACTTCTCGCGCAGTTCCTCGATGACCCGCGCGACGCCCTCGGGGGTCAGGGCGTCCTTGTCGCGTGTCTGGGAGGCGGGGAGAATCGAGAGGGTTTCCACCCGCTTGTCGCGGATCAGGGCCTGCGCCAGCTTGGCGTCGCCCTGCACGACGTTGATCAGGTCGAACACCACGCGGCGTTCGGCGCCCATCACCAGATCCAGGTTGCGCAATCCGACATCGAAATCGACGACGACGACGTTCTTCCCGGTCTGGGCCAGTGCCGCGCCGAGGGCAGCGGTCGATGTGGTCTTGCCCACACCGCCCTTACCCGAAGTGACAACCAGCACCTTGGCCATATGCGTGTTTCCTTATGTCGGGACCTGCCGTTCTGCGGCAACGTCTTGATATGAATCTAATGGCGGAAATGTGGTGAGGGCAACGGGAAAGCGGGATTTTCGTCAGTTCAGTGTGCGGACGATGAGGGTGTCGTCCTCCAGCATGGCCTGGGCGGAGCGGCCGTGCAGGGCGGGGTCGATCTCCTCGGCGATCATGTAATACCCGTCGATCGCCAGGAGTTCCGCCTTCATCACGCCCGCGTAGATCCGCGCCCCGGTCTGCCCGCCCATGCCGGCGATCGCCCGCCCGCGCAGCGTGCCGTAGACATGGACCGATCCGGCGGCCGAAATTTCGGCCCCCGATGCCACGGACCCGATGACGACCACGTCGCCGTCGGGATTCTGGACCGACTGGCCGGATCGTACCGGCCCTTCGACGACCAGCGCCGATGACGGCCCCGATGGCGGGGCGGCGGCGGGTGCCGTGTCGCCCGTGTCTTCGTCGGGCAGTTCCACCGTGCCGGCGGCGCGGCCGCCCTCGAAGCCCATGGGCCAGTCCCAGCCGGCCACGGCCGGCCAGTCCGGATCGGCGCCCTCGATTCCGATGATCCGGACGCCGCGTTCCAGCAGGGCTGGGTAGAGTTCCGCCAGCCCTTCGGCGTCGCCCGCCAGCAGGCCGAGATCGAGAATGATCGGCTTGCCCACGAAGAAGGAAGGCGAACGCGCGATCTGGGCATCCAGCCCGCGCAGCCAGTCGTCCAGTTCGGCCTCGGGGGAGAGCACCAGCGCCAGGAAGGAGCGGCCACGGGCGCGGATGCGGGGAAGCGGGCGGGTTTCGTCGGACAAGGGCGTCACGGACCTTCACGTCTGCTGGGAAGGGAACCCGTTCCAGCTACCGTGAGAACGGGGCGCTGTCGAGCGATCCGCGCGTTCGTGCGCCGATTTCCATCGGAGCGTGCAAGGGCTCTTGGCGCGGCGTGTTTCGATGGCATAAAGTGGGACAATGCGTATCCTCTATCATCTTCCGCTTTCGCCCTATTGTCGCAAGGTTCGTCTGGTGCTGGGCGAGAAGCGGCTGCCGTTCGAACTGATGATGGAACGGGTCTGGGAGCGGCGGCCCGACTATCTTTCGGTCAATCCGGCCGGCACCGTCCCGATGCTGGTCGAGGAAAACGGGCTCTCGATTCCCAATTCGTCGGTGATCTGCGAATATCTGGAGGAAGCCTATCCCGACACGCCGCTGCTGGGGCGCACGCTGGCCGAGCGGGTCGAGGTACGGCGGCTGGTCGCGTGGTTCGACGAGAAATTCGCCAGCGAAGTGACGCAGAACCTGCTGCATGAGAAGGTGATGAAGCGGATCGCGGGGCGGGGCAACCCGGACGGCAACGCGCTGCGGGCCGGGTATGCCAATATCCGCTACCATATGTCCTATCTGGACTGGCTGGCCGAGACGCGGAAATGGCTGGCGGGGCCGACGCTCTCGCTGGCTGACTTTGCCGCGGCTTCGCATCTGTCGTGCCTGGATTTCATCAACGATGTCGATTGGAACAAGGCTCCGGCGGCCAAGGACTGGTACGCCCGGATGAAATCCCGCCCGTGTTTCCGCGCGCTGCTGAACGACCGGGTGACGGGGATCGTGCCGCCGGATCATTACGCCGACCTCGATTTCTGATCCGTCGATGGCCCTGATGATCGAGACGGACGCCATCGTGCTGGGCGCGGGTGCTGCCGGGCTGATGGCGGCGCTGGCGGCCGGCCAGCGCGGGCGGCGGGTGGTGGTGCTGGACCACGCGGACGAGGCCGGGCGCAAGATCCTGATTTCGGGTGGCGGGCGCTGCAATTTTACCAACCTGGATACCGAGCCCGGGCGGTTTCTCTCCGGCAATGCGCATTTCGCCAAATCGGCGCTGGCGCGTTTCCGGCCCGCCGACATTCTGGAGATGATCGGACGCCATGGCATAGCCTGGCATGAAAAGACGCTGGGGCAACTGTTCTGCGACGGGTCGGCGCGGCAGGTTGTGGCCATGCTGCTGGCGGAATGCGCGGCGGGTGGCGTGGATATCCGGCTATCGCACCGGATCGTGGGGGTGACGGGGGGCGAGGGATTCCGGGTGGAGACCGATCGCGGGGTGTTTCGCGCGCCGTCCCTGGTGCTGGCGACCGGAGGGCTTTCGATTCCGCGCATGGGGGCGACCGGCCTTTCGCATGGGATTGCGCGGCAGTTCGGGCTGGGCGTGACGGCGACGGCCCCGGGGCTGGTGCCGCTGACGCTGGATGCGGTTGAGGATGGGTGGACGCGCGAACTGGCCGGCGTTTCGCTGGAGGTGATCGCGCAGTGTGGCGGCAAGCGGTTTCGCGAGGCGATGCTGTTTACCCATCGCGGATTGTCGGGCCCGGCGATTCTGCAGATTTCGTCCTATTGGGAGCCGGGGCGGGAGATCAGCCTGAACCTGCTGCCCGGATGCGATGCGGGCGCGATGCTGCGCGAGGCGAAGCGGCAGCGGCCACGGGTGGAGGGGCGGACGATGCTGGGCGGCTTTCTGCCGCAGCGCTTCGCCCAGGCGATGGCGGCGCGACATCTGCCGGACCGGCCGGTGGGCGATGTGCCGGACGCGGTGCTGAACCGTCTGGGGCAGGTGCTGGCCGGCTGGCGCCTGATGCCGGCCGGGAGCGAGGGTTATGCCAAGGCCGAGGTAACGCGCGGGGGCATCGACACGGACGACCTGTCGTCGCGCACCATGGAGGCGCGGACTGTGCCCGGCCTTTATGCGGTGGGCGAGGCGGTGGATGTGACGGGTTGGCTTGGCGGTTATAATTTTCAGTGGGCCTGGGCCAGCGGCCATGCGGCAGGCCGCGCGATCGCCGAGAAGGGTTGATCGCGGGCGGCGCAACCCGCCGGTCCCGCTGGCCGTTTCAGGATTCGCATGATCCTTGGACGGGAGGACGGAATGGCGACTGATCTGATTGCGCGCCGGCTGGTTGCGCGGGGGCGGGTGCTCCTGCTGCTGGCCGGGCTGGCGGCCGTGCCGGCGGGGTGCAGGGGCGTGGCGGAGGGGTATCCGCCGCCGCCCGGGGCCCCGGTCGCGGGGTACGGGTATCTCTGCAAGGCTGGCGTCTATAGCTGCCGTCTGCCGACGCAGGTGCCGCTGGGGTCCGATTGCTCATGCCCGGGGCTGGGGGCGCCGTCCTACGGGAATGTGCATCCGGGTTAGTCTGGCCGAATCGGAGCGGGAGGAGGGCCGGGGGCCGGTCTCCTCCCGCTTGGGTCGTCGTGGCTACTGGGCCAGGACCGCGCAGGCCGCGCGGTCGCCGGCGCCGCCGATCGGCTGGGTCTGGTAGTCGTCGGGCTTGGCGTGGATGACGACCGAGGAGCCGTCGGCATCGAGCAGGGCGGGGCGTCCGTCGTCGCCCTTGAAGGACACCAGGGTGGAATAAAGCTCGACCGTTGCGGTGCCGTCGGTGCCCGCATGGATGTTGGGCAGGTCGCCGTCATCGTTGGCGTTGGCGTTCAGCAGGCCGTGGACCGGCTTGGCGACATCGTGCGCGTGGACGTGGCCGCCGGCGCTCTTGAAAGCGGGCGGTGCGCAATCGCCTTTTTCGTGGAAATGCACGCCGTGCCAGCCGGGGGTGAGGCCGGTGGCGGTGATGCGCAGGATCACGCCCTTGGGCGCTTCGGTGACCTCGACCGTGCCGTGGGAGGCGCCGTCGCTGCCCTTGAGGTCGCCGGTCAGCTTGTCGGCCGCGTAGGCGGACATCGGAAGGGCGAGCAGCCCCAGGCCGAGGGCCGCGACCCAGTTCCTGCATGAATACGCCATCATTTCCTCCTTGAATGCCGCGCGGGCCGGTTTCGGGCCGGCTCGTGCAATATCCTGAAAAGCTAGCATGATTCGCGTGGTTCGTTCGACACGCGATATCCGATCCTGTGCATTGACCGAAACGTGACCGTCCGTTGTCGGGGTTACAGGTCTGCCGTGACCGAGAACTTGAACGTGCGGGGCATGCCTTGCAGCAGGAAGCCGCCGAAGGAAGAGGCCCAGTAGCGTGTGTTGGCCAGGTTCTCGACGCCGAAGCGGGCGGTCAGCGCCTTGTGATCGACCAGGAACGTGTAACGCGCGCCGAGGTCGAAGCGGGTCCAGCCCGGGACCTTCAGGGTGTTCGCGTTGTCGGCCCACTGGTGGCCGGTGCGGATGGCCTGGCCCGTCACCGTCCCGCCCTTGAGGAACGGCAGGTCGTATTCGAGATTGGCGTTGATGGTGTAGCCCGGCACGCCGATGGCGCGATTGCCGTTATACAGGCCGGCCGAGGTGCGGCGCTGGTCGGCGTCGATGATCGCGGTGCCGCCGTTGAAGCGCAGGCCCTTCACGATCTCGCCGTTGATCGTCCATTCGATGCCGCGATTGCGCTGCTGCCCGTCGACCGAGAAAATGGACTGCCCGCCATCGCCGTAGGGCACCGTGTACGCGTTGGGCTGCGCGATCTGGTAGAGGGCGAGGGAGGTGCTGAAGCGCCCGATATCGTATTTGGCGCCGACTTCGTATTGCACCGTCTGATAGGGTGGGAACACCTGCCCGGTATTGATGACGCTGCCGGACGCCTGTGGGCCCTGCGCCAGCCCTTCGATCCGGTTGAAATAGATGGAGGTCTGGCGCGTGGGATGCACCACCAGCCCGACGACGGGGGTGAAGGCATCCTGGTTGTAGCGGGTGAAGTAGTTTCCGTAGCCGTAATCATTCACCAGCATGTTCTGGTAGCGGAAGCCCGCCGTCAGGGCCACGCGGTCGTCGAACGCGGACACGGTATCGGAGAAGAACAGGCTGTAGAGGCGGGTATAGCCGTTCTTCTGCGGGTTGTTGACGTTGCCGCCCACGAAGGTCTCGGGCGCCGACTGCCGGTAGAAAGTCGGGCGGTAGAGGTTGGAGGCCAGTGATGTCAGCGAGAAGGCGTAGGCCGTGTCCTTCTCCGACCACAGGCCGGAGCCGCCGGCGTTGATCTCGTGCTTCAGCGGACCGGTGGTGAAATGGGCCCGGATGCCGGCGCGGGTGCTCTCGTTGGTCTGCACATAGGGCACATACATCGAGCCGGCATTGGCCGCGCCGGTTGCGGCGTTGGTGACGGTCAGGGTGGAATAATTCCCCTTCTCGTTGCCGCCGAGGCCGCCGAAGGCCGCATAGGCCGTCAGGTGCTTCGAGAAATCATGCTCCACGTTGAGCATGCCGAAAATGTAGTTCAGCTCGGTATAGGTCCAGGGCTGGCCGTAATTGCTCGACGGCGAGGGGGTGCTGGGCACGCGCGTGAGGCCCGCGCCCAGCAGTACGCCGGGGCGGCCCTGGTTTACGCCCTGGTTCTCGTAATCCATGTCCAGCGTCATGCGGGTCGCGCCGTCGCGGCTGCGCCAGTCGAAACCGCCGCCGACGGCGACCGAATGGCGGCGCTCCAGGTCGATCGCGGTCTGGCCGCTCTTGCCCGCGACATTGATCCGCACGCCGAACTGGTTGTCGGCGCCGAAACGGCGGCTGACGTCGATATTGCCGCCGCCCATGCCGGCACTCTCATAGTCGCCGGTGATGCGGGTCAGCGGGGTTTCGCCGGCATGCTTGAACATCAGGTTGATGTTGCCGCCGATGGAGGAGCCGCCGGGGGCCGCGCCGTTGAGGAAGGCGCTGGCGCCGTTGAGCACCTGTACCTGGTCGTAGAGCTGCGGCGAGACGAGCTGGCGGGGAACGATGCCGTAGAGCCCGTTGATCGATACGTCATCGCCATAGACGGGGAAGCCGCGAATGACGAACTGCTCGGAGAAATTGCCGTACCCGTAGGTCGTGCGCACGGAGGGATCGTTTTCCAGCACCTGGCCGAGGGTCTGCGATTGCTGGTTCAGGATCAGGGCCGAGGTGTAGCTGCGGACGTTGAAGGGAACGTCCAGGCCCTTCTTGGTGCCGAGGACGCCGAGCTGGCCGCCGGAGATGACTTCCATCTGGTTGCGGCGCCTGGCCTGCACGACGATCTGCTCGTCGGAAGGGCCCGCTCTGTTCGTCGGGCTGGTCTGGGTGGCGGTCTGGGGCGGTTTGGGGATGTTTCCGGCTGCTCGGGTTTTGGCCTGGACCTGTGCCTGATCCTGATTCTGGGCCTGGGCCGACGCAACGGCGGATATCGATACCGGAAGTGTCAGTATCGTTGCAAAGGCCGCAGTATGGCGGAGAGCACTGAGAAGCGATCGAGCGTGCAAGGGTGGCCTCGAATGGCAAGCCGTGAAAGGAGCTGACACATAGGCGCGAATGAGAACTGATCGCAATACGCGAAGGCGGCTCGCTGGTTCCATCTGGTATTCCCCGGACGCACGTTGCCCGAAAGTCACATGCGAACGCGGTTTGGGGGATGTTTGGAAAGCCGGCCTGCCGAGCGAGAGTGCTGCGCTGTTTTACGCGGCCTTTATCGGCCGATCTCGTTCAGCGGCGTGTCTGCGCCGATCAGGAGCCTGCATTTCAATGATGCTCAACCGGAGAGAGCAGTGATTTCACGCCCGCCCAGACGACGTCTGCCAGCATGGCGGTGCCGGCGTCGGTCGGGTGCGTGTAGTCCGGCTGCCAGTAACGGCGATCTGCCACATTGGACAGTGGTTGCCCTTCGGCGAAGGGGTCGATGACAAGATCGGGGGCGATGCGGCCTTGATGGAGCGCATTCGCGATCGCCGCCCGGCAGGATAGATCGGTCGTGGCCTCTGCCATGAGCGCAACCTTGAAACCAAATGTTTTCAGGGTCTTTACGATCGTTGCCAGGTTGGCAATGGTCTCGTCGACCGGGATATTGCCCTGTTGCAGATGGTCGTTGAAGCCGCCGAATACCACCGCGACGCGCCGGGACGCGCCTGACGCCGCCACGCCCGCCGCGGGCAGGGCTGCGAGCATCTGCCGCGTCGTGGCGCCCGACACCGCGAAATTATAGCTTTGGTACCGTGCCATCTGCTGCATCCGGACGGGCCAGTTTCCGCCATCCGCCAGTTGATACCCTTCGGTTCGGCTGTCGCCGATTGCTACGAAGACGGTGCGCTGCTGAGGGAGATCATGATTGTCGGCTGCCGCTGCCGCCTGAAAGGCCAGCAGCATGTCATCCGAAGGCGCCGCATCGGCAATGACGATGCCGGTGTAAAGGCCGGTTCCGTGTCCCTGGGCGGCCCATGCGCTGGCACCTGCGCCGTAACCGATGACGCCGCCATTTAATGGTCCCGGGCGGATCCTGCTGGGATGCGGCACCGGCGCCCGGAACGAAACGAGGCGATAGCCATCCGGTCCTGAGCCGATTCCGAACGGTGCCGGACTGCTGGGCAGCACAAAGCCGCTCCGCTGATCAGGATTGTTGGCATCCCCCAGATGGACGAACCCGTCGAGCGTATAGCTTCCCGTAAAAATGCGAACGGCCTGTTCGCCCTGGCCAAAAGTCGCGAGGATGGGAGAGGCACCCGACGCGCTGTTGGACGAGGCGACCATCCCCGTCGTGCCGAAGAAGAATCCGTCGCGCGGCAGGGTCAGGTCCGAGGGGATCGAGAATCCGCCCGGTCCATTTTGTTCGCCCCACGAAATGACGTCCTGTCCCGCGATGCGTATTGCGCCGATATGCGCCGCCGCATGGCCGGGAAGTGCGGTCAGGTCATGATGGTGGCCGCTTTGATCGTAGATGCGCGTGACCAGCGCGGCCGTACCGCCGTCACGTGTCAGCAGTGCGGCCTCCAGCGCCGATGCATCGAAATGTCCGTCGGGACGAATGGCGATCGTGCGTTGCCCGATGTGGCCCGCGTGCGTGATCGCGATATCCAGTGCCGGGCCGGTATAGTCCGCAATCATCCTCATCGGACCGCCGGCGAAGACGGTATGGTTGCCGAACGCATCACCGGGCCGGGCCACGGGCACCGGGTCCCAGCGCGCGGCATCGGGCTGCACCGAAACGGCGTGCCAGACCTGGCCGCCCGCCTGCCACAAGTCGCCAACGGCGTACCCCGCCCGCGAATCGTCATGGGCGTCTGGTTGCCGGCCTGCCGGGATGGGCTCATTGGCGACGCAGACCATTTCCGGCGCGCCGGAGATCGGGCAGTCTTCGGCCGCCATTGTCCGCCCGGTCGCCAGAACCAGCAGGCAAGCCGACCAGAACAGGATCCCATGCGGGGTCAAGCGGCCTGCGACGCACATGATCCGTTCCTTACGGATTACCGAACCGATAATGGGCCATCAGCATGCCGCTGGCTTCGGACCAGTTTCCCGACCGGACATATTGGCCCTCGGCCCCCAGCCGCAGCCGGTCGGTCAACTGATAGACGATGCGCGCCCTTCCGGTGCCGGCAATACCGCTGGCGCCCTGGCCGTCATATCGATTGGGCCCCGGCAGGGCCATCATCCTCTGCATGGTGGGATCCAGCGGAAAATAGGACGTCGAATCCACATGGTAGTTCTGGTAGCCGATATTTCCCATCACCAACCACGTCCAGCGGCCGATATGGCCTGTATATTCAGCAGACGGCATGATGGCGTAATAACTTTGGGGCGAGAAATATCCGCCTTGTCCGTAGGTGAATTCATATTCGTTCCGATGATAGGCGAGATATTCGGCATTCACGCCCAGCCGCAATCTCTGCCGCTGCCGCTGCTGCCATACTGTAACACTGCCCCCCAGTTCGGCATCGATTTCGGTATTGTCGACGACATGGGTGCCCTCCAGCAGTCCGAAGCCGCCGCCGGCATAGGCGTTCCATCTTTCATTGGCCCATTCGAGCTGGCCATGGCCGCCGACCCGCGTGACGGCACCCCATTCCCTGCCGGTTCCCGGATCGCGCATACCCGCATAGGACAGTTCGCTGTCGGTCACCATGCGTCGGTCGCCGGTGATCCTCAGCGTCAGGTTATCGGTCAGTCGCGGTGAGAATTCGACGCCGCCCAGGACATTGGCGAGCGGGAAGCCCAGGGGGCTCGATCCGACGTCGGCCGCGAACCAGTGGTTGACGTAGCGGACATCCAGTCCGACGCCCTGCACGTCGTATGCATGATGGCGGGCAAACCCGCTGCCATAGAGCGGGACCGTACCGAACCGGTCGGCACTATAGGTGTTGCGCAACGGATCGCCGGTGAAGAGGAATGTCGGCGTGACCGAAAATGAAATCCGGTGCTGCCAGGACTCGAAGGGGATCGTGCCGGTGATGGGCACGGCCAGTTCGGTCAACTGCCCCAGTCCGGCCGTGCCCGTACGGCTGCGGACATAGGTATTGGCATCCAGTTGCGGCGCCGTGCTCTCCTGCAGATAGACGATTTGCCGGTTCATCGACCCGACCGGACCATCCTCCGGCAGATAATGTTCCGTGGCGGGCAGGGGAGCGCCGCGCAGCGGTACATATGCGGTCTCGATGTCGGGCCAGCGGTAATCCGGCTTCTGCCGGACAGCGGGCGCGCATGCACGATCCTGTTCCGCGTCGCATTGCAATTGGCGGGCGACGACCAGATCGGCCTTCTGCTGGCGGTCAAGCCCATCGGCACGGTCGTTCTGGGCTTTGATCTGCCAGGTCGTTGACCGACGGGGAGCGCTGGCCATCAGGCGCCGTTCCATCGCCCGCGCCGCCAGCCGGTCGTCCAGAGCCAGCGTGTCCTGTGCCACGGCGGCCAGGGCATCGACGGATTTGGGTCCCCGTCGCAGGGCCTCCTGGTCGGCGCGCAATGCCATCTGTGGCTGGTTCAACGCATGATAGACGCGCCCCAGGGCCAGCCATGCGGCTGTCGAATCGGGATGCAGGCTGACGATCGGCGCGAGCAGGCGATAGGCTTCCCGCGGCCGTTGCGCGCGTATTTCCGCGTCACTCCGCTGGATCATGACCCCTACCGCCAGATCCGCGCGGGCCAGAGCGGCATCGGCAGTGGGGGGCAGGCCCTCGGCACGGACAAGCCGGTCATAGGCATCCAGTTCACGCTGCGCGTCGGCAGGAGCTTCCAGGCGCAAGGCCAGGCCGGCGTAGAGCAGCTTCTGTGCGGGCGTGGCCGACAGGGTGATTGCGCTCTCATGCGCCAGTACCCAGCGCGCGCCTTCGCGGTCGTGGCGCGCCAGCAGGGCGTCGACCAGCATTGCCGCGCGATTGCCGGTCGGATCCGGCTGGTCGGCCATCGCCCGTATGGAACGGGTGTCGTTCTTCGGCGCGGCCGCGACCTGGCGGGAGAATGCGACCAGGTCGGCGGCACGTCGCATCGCCGCGTTGCGGCCCGCAGGGGGCAGCCGGTCCAGCAACACGGCCGCGTCCTCGTAGCGCCGCATATTCATCGCGAACGTTACGCCGGCCTGCAGGCTGGCGGGAGGGGCATGTGGGTTGCGGGTCAGAGCCTCCATCAACGACCGTGCCTCGGTGGGCTGGCCGTTATGATAGAGTGCCTGCGCTAGGCGCAGGGTCAGCCACGGGTCGCCGGGTACCCTGCCCAGCGCCTGCCGCAACAGGGCGATCTGTTCGGCGTCGGTGCCGGCTCGTGCGGCGCGAGCCGTATAGTCTGCGGCCTGCAGGCGGGGCAGCAGGGCCGGCCGCAGAATCGCCACCCGGGCTGCCAGGGTACGGGCTTCGTCCAACTGTCCGGCCTGGTACAGGAGATCCGCCAGATTGAAGAGGGCGTTCGGATCGGCCGGACGCCGCTGCAATGCCTTCCTGTAAAGCTGTTCGGCTTCGGCCGTCCGGCCTTGCAGGCGGTCGAGACCGGCCGTCATCAGCAGTGCCGCAAACGCCATTTCGGGGCGACGGGCCAGATGCGTCAGGGCCGTCCGCGCGGCGTCATACCGTCCCGCCGCCGCCAGCCGGTTGATCGCGACGATTTGCGGATCGTTTCCGCCCACCGCATTCAATGCGCTCAAGGCCGCGCGCCAGTGGGATGCACGCCCGGCATCCGCATCGATCGCCTGGTGGAAATAGCGCCGGGCCAGTGGGATCTGTCTGTGCCTCTGTGCGACCAGCCCCAGGCCACCCAGCACATCGGCGTCCTGCGGATTGACACTCAATGCCCGCTGGAAGGCCGCATTGGCGGCATCCAGTCGTCCTTGTTCCAGCAGGACGAAGCCTTCGGTCCGGTCGTTGCCCTCGTCGATCGTCGCCTGGACGGCGCGGGCCTTTTCCAGCCGGGTGACGATTGCCGTATCGTCCGGATGCAGGGCGAGCCAGTCCATGTAGAGCGGAATGCTGGCACCGACGATCGGCACCCAGGACAATGTCGCATGCCAGGCCGCGATGGCCTGATTACGGATCAGGGGTTGTGTCTCGGGGCCCGCCAGGCGACGTAGTTCCGCCAGTCCCTGGGCCCGTGAGGTGTCGCGATAGGTCTGGATCTGCGCCAGGGCCAGCCGCGCGTTCAGGTCGTGCGGACTTTCCGCCACCAGAGCCGACAGTCTGGTACGGGCGTCGTTATATCCAAGGATGGTGCCGCCCAGAACACGGTAATATTCCAGCGCCAGTGCAGGGGGCGGCTCGCCGTTGTGAAACAGCGCACGATAGCGCAGCATCGCGGCCAGCATACTGCCTGATCCGGCAAGCTTGCGCGCCTCGGCAAGCGCCTTCTGATCCACCGGCCCCGCCTTCAGGGCCGCGCGCAGTCGTGATAGCTGGGTGGCGCTGCCCCCGGCGGCAGCCAGGCGGCTCAATGTCTGCTGGGCAGCCGTGACATCACCGGTCCCGATCTGCACCACGCACAACATGCTCAGTGCGTCGGTATTGGTCGGCTGGATCGCCAGTGCACGCTGAATGCTCTCATGTGCCCGAACGAACTGGCCTGCGTCGATCCAGTAATGGCCTTGCTCCAGCACCAGGTCCAGCACCGACCTGGCATGGGACAGCCGGGCTTCGGCCTCCGATGTCGGCACGGCGCCACCCGAGATCGCCGGAGCCGTGCTGTCGGACGCTTCGTGAGAATATGCGATGCCCGGCGCCCATGCGACCAGGCCGCCCAGCATTGTCATGCCAGTCAAATATGCACGCAATTGTCCGTTCCTCTGGGGCGAGCGCAACCTAATGGACACGGGAGGTAGCCGATATGATGGACAGGCCCAGTGCGACGAGCCCGCTGGTTGCGACCAGGCACAATGCCCCGCGGACCCGCGCGGGCATCGCCACGCGGCCTTCATAGGCCAGGCCGGTCTGTTCGATGGAGAGATAGCTGATGACACTGGCCACCAGAGCAAGTGCCAGAACACCGGCCATGACCAGGCCGTGCACGGAAAAAGCCATCAGGTAATTGGCGACGACGATACAGGGCCAGTGCCAGAGATAGACGGAATAGGACATGACGCCGAGCGGCGACAGCAAACCCAGCACCTTTTGGGATAGCCAGCTCTGCGGCAATGCGATCAGCACGGCAGCGGCCAGACACGGCAATATCGACATATAGGACGGACAGGCGAAACGCAGGGAATAGTACAATCCCGCCATGACGATTGTCGCGCAGGCCAGGGCGCTGGCCAGATTCGCCGCAAGCGGGGGCATGCGATGCCGCGGCAGAAGCCAGATCATGGTTCCGAGCGAGAACTGCCACATCCGGTCGAAAATACTGTAATAGGCTTGGCTATCGCCGCGGAAATGAGCCGTCATGCTGGCCATGAGGGAGAGCAGGAAGATCCCGATGATTGCCCAGCCGCGATGCCGGACATAGGGCAGGAAAAGCGCCATGAAGAAAATGATCGTGTAGAACTGCATCTCCAATGAGAGCGACCATGTATGCAGAAACGGATAGGCGATACTTTGCCCTTCGAAATATCCGACATGACCTGCAGCCCACAGATTTGACAGGTAGACCAGTGAATAAGCGCCGTTGAGCGCAATGTCGGCCCGATCGCTGGCGAGGACCCACCACAGCATTCCCGCACATACGGCAACGATCATGAAGAGCAGGGCAGGCAGCAGGCGGTAGAGGCGGCGGCAGACGAAATTCACCGGCCGGAACGGCGACTGGAGTAATGCCGAACGCCCCATGAAATAGCCGGAAATCACGATGAAAACATCGACGCCGATGAAGCCGCCATGAATCCAGCCGGCATGAAACAGCACCACCAGCAGAACGGCCAGGCCACGAAGTCCGTCGACGTCCCTTCGGCGGTCTGCTGGAAAGAAGTCCCGCCGCAGGGCCTCTGTCCAACTGCCCGCGGCTGGGGGGATGGTGGTGCGCTGTAACATTCCAGTCTTCCGTAAAAATGCGCCGCTGAAGGAATGCAAACGAGCCCGAATGGCTTATGGCGCGGGCGCCGGGGCTGTCCCGTCCTTGATTTTCTGCAAGAGCGGCACGGTCACCTTCAGGATCGCATCACCCCATACGCGATAGCTGGCCGCCGTGGCATGAATCCCGTCGATGGTGGAGACCGAACCGGGCTTCATCAGGGCCGTGCCGTCGATATAGGTGCAGGGTGCGACTTCTGTCTTGAGGAGGGCCGCCATTTCGGCGGCCCGCGCGTCGGTCTTGCCATAACGCGGGCTGTACTGGCCCCAGGTTGGTCCGATCCAGATACAGGCGGTCTTGCCGATCGTGTAGGTCAGGGTTTTCACCTGCTCGTCGAGCCAGGATTTGGACACGCTCTCCTGACCATAGGACGCCATGGTGTCGCCGAGTACCACCATCACCACATTCGGATGCCACTTCTCCAGCAGAGACGACATCGACGGTGGTGCGGCCGGCTGCATGTTCGGCGGCCCCAGCGGAGCATCGTCGATCCGCTCCGCCGCGCCGCAGCCGTTGTTCGGATTCGGGACCACCCAGTCCGCCGCCTGAGACGAACAGACGCCATAGGCCACGACCTTCGCCCCCTGTGCCGTCAGCGCGTCTGGCAGGACCGACAGCAGCGAATCCTTGAAGGTGACATGGCTGTCGCCGATGATCAGCAGCGTCAGGCCCGCGAGAAGTGCACTCATATCCGGTTTCCGTTCTTCATTATGGGATGCAGAGAAAAATGCCTTTCTCAATCATCCTTGGAAGACATGTCGCCCAGCCGGCGACGTGCCCGGCGCTTCAGAGCCCGCCAGATCACGTAGGCCAGCAGGCTGGTGCCGAGGAGACCGGCCACCGACAGGCCAAGCAGATGACCGTCCAGGTACCAGGCCGGCCACATCCATAGCGGCAGCGACCCCACCGTATAACGCGGTGCCGTGCGATAGCTCGAAACCCGATCGCCGTTCTTGATGACCAGATCGCCCTGGATCAGGGGATGGACCGTGTTGTCGCGCAGTGCCAGCACCATCTCCTGCAACCGTTGCGGCGTGTCACCTATGATCGCCACGACCGAGCGGTGAGTATCGTAGGGCGACTGCGCGCCAATCAGCAGGCCTGCTCCCACGAGCGGAGCCCGCAGCTTTGCTGTCACCGCATTCCGAAGCCCGGCCTGATCGCGGTCCTGGAACAGATGGCGAATGCCTTGCAGGCCGGTGTACTGGCCCGCCGTAATCCAGCTCTGATCAACCTGGTACGGGGCGCGGGACAGCAGCGAATCGGCTTCATGCACATTGCCGGCTGTTGTCAGTAGAATGATATCGCCCGTTGGATGTTCAGCATCGACATCGCCCGTATAGGTAATCGATACCTCTGTCGTGGGATACCAGGTCGTCGCACCGAAAACGCCCATCATGTCCAGATAGGCCCCGATCACCGTATTGTCGGGATGCCGGGGCAGGACCACCGTTGTTTCCGACAGGTCCGCCATCCGGGTGAAGGGAAAACCGATCTGGGCGAACTGGGCGAGATCCGGAAGGGTGGTGAAATGATAGGCCCGCCGGAAATCCAGCACCGATGATTCGTCCACGCTGGTGTGGAGGTCGATCGGAACGTGGCGGCAGGCGCCCCGATCGACCGGCCTGGCATCGAACGAGAATTGCAGCTGGTTCTGGCCGAACAATGCCGCCGGCGGCAGCGCCACCTGAATGCCGACCGTGCCGAAATGTGGATTGATCAGGCGCCGCGACCAGGTGTCCCAGGAGCCCGAAGCGATCATCGACGACCGCTGCAGGAAGATGTCGTTGACCGACACATCAAGCCGCGAACTGGCCAGATCGACCGACGTTCCGCCGATGACGCCGGGCGGGTGGACCCACAGATCCATCAGGAACGGCCGTTGACGCCATGTGAAGAGGTCGGTCGGCAAGTGGAACGGCAGGTTGAGCAATGCGGGCGCAAAGCCGTTTGCCTGCAGCGTGTCGGCCGGCACCAGTTCACCAAAACGGACCGGGCGATCGGTCGGTACGAAAGATGGTGCGTCATAAGGCTTGCGCGGCGTCGTGGCGACATCGGACATCACCTGCGCATTCACCGCGCCCAATGTTGTGGGCGAGAGGACCAGCGAGCGCGCCGCGACCTCCACTTCACGCGAATTGCGGCCCGTCACGACCAGGATCGTGCCCCAACGATCGTTAGGGTTGGGGATTTCGACCAGTGTCGGCCCCTGGGGAAGCTGGCCATCCGGTCCGACAGGCAGGTTTTCACCGATCTGGATTGCATTGCCCGCGTCCGGGATCGCGTTGGTGACCGGAAAGGAGAATTGCCGGAAATCCGCCAGCTTGCCGAACCAGGAGGCGATCATGCCGCTGGCCCGCAAATTCGGCTCCTTCGCGGGGAGCACCATCGGGACCCGCACAGCGGTCCGCAGGTTCGGATCGAAAAATGGTGCCGGCAGGCGGGCCAGCGTCCGTTCGGGCGCGATCCGCACCGTCGTCAGCGTGATATGCGACTGGTCGGAAATACGGGCCCACAGGACCTCGTTATAAAGATCGTTGCAGTCGCGCCTGTATTCGCCGGCGAACTGAAAATTCAGTGTGTTCTTTCCGCCGAAATACATGGGATTGACGTCGAACGTCAGCGGCCCGAACTGTGGATGCGCCGGATCGACCTTGATGGTTCCGATATATTGCTCGTTCAGAGTCACGGTCACCGCACTCGCTTCGGGAAGCAGTTCCGGTGACAGGGCGCCCGACAACGTCAGTTGCGCATGGGTGACGATACGATTGGCCGGTACGGCCACAGTCACGCCCTGCAAGGGGCTGTAACCACGCAGGATCATGGGGCCGGATACGCCCAGATCATGGAGGGACAAGGTATTCGTCACTTCGGTATCGGAGATGCGCGCCGCGATGGCGGCGTCGTCGCCGGCGACCGGATTGCGGTCGCCGGCATTGGGGTCGTCGATCGGCAGTTCCGGTGCCCCCGGTGTGGAGGGGCGCGTCGGCACGGTAATGGTCGGCTTGGCTTCGGAAGGCGCGGGAACCGGCAAGGCGAAGGGTGAATCACCATCTGCGGGGATGGAGCCGAGAGGCGCCCCGTGGGTCTGCCCATGAGCAACAGGGATGGCCGCCATCGCCAGGCCGGCAGCCAGGACACAGGAAGCCACTACGCCACGCTGGGTGGCTTGTCGTGAAGGTTTCAGCACGAAACTTGCCTTCTCCAATGTCTGGGCCGTTGCGACGTCGTCGGACGAGGCACCATCGGCAGGAATGACGGATGAACGAACCTCACCGGAACGGGGCCTGAACATGGCCACGATGTTCCTGAGGATGATGAAGAAACTTCTGAGGGGCCGGTCCCGGGGGAAGTCGGCCCAGGAGTTCCAGGCGTCACGACGACCGAAAATCATCGAGACGACCTGGCGCTCCTGGTCCAGATCCGAGATCAACCAGCGGCCATGTATGCGATCTCCGCGCTGACGCAGGATTTCGACGGGGATCGAGACATCGATATGGTCCTGCGCGTCGTAGTAATCGAGTATGGCTTGCGTGGACCCGCTGAGTTGTGCGCCGCCTGGTGCCAGGAGACCGACCCCGCCCAACGACAGATCGGTGGTGCGGGTCTGCCAGACCTCGCCGGACGCCATCCGCACATTGACCGGCAGATCGGCGCGCACACGATGCTGGACACGGCTCTGGCGCGTTTCGCGGGCAACCGCGATCGATGCAAGCACCATGAACAGGCTGAACAGGCCCCAGAATGTGTTGAGCAGCATCGACTGATATTCGGCCCCGTCCGTATGCTGGATGAACACCCCGAAAAGGCCGCGCAGCACGGCTACGCCCAGCAGAACGGCAAGAACCACGTTGGGATAGACCGCACGCATATCGAAATAATTATTGTGAAGCTGCGTGCCCTTGCGCGTTACGTTGAAGCTTCCCTTGCTGGGCCACAGGAAGGTGGAGATCGTCACCCGGACGAGAAACATGGCCAGCGAGGTTTCATACAACTCGCTCCAGAAAGTATAGCGCCAGCGCCCCTCGATCCGCGACAGGGTCAGCATCGAATGCACGATATGGGGCCCCGCATAGGCGAGAGCCGCCAGTGGCGATGCCATCAGGACGTTCTGTCCCAGAAGCAGAAAGGCCATCGGGGCGGTCAGAAAGACGATGCGGGGTATCGCGAACAGAAAATGCGACATCGATGACAGGTAGCATAGCCGCTGCTCCCAGCGGAGACCGGGCCTCAGCAAGGGATTGTCCGTTCGGATGATCTGTAGCGTGCCACGGGCCCAGCGCATGCGCTGGCCGATATGAAAGATAAGTCGTTCAGTCGCCAACCCGCCCGCCAGGGCCAGGCGCAGATAGCCGGTGCTCCAGCCTTTGCGCTGCATCTTCAGAGCGGTATGTGCATCTTCGGTGACGGTCTCGGTCGCGAAACCGCCGACGCTTTCCAGCGCCGCCCGCCGGATCACGGCGCACGATCCGCAGAAGAAGGTCGAATCCCACAGGTCGTTCCCGTCCTGGATCAGGCCATAGAACATATTGCCTTCGGGAGGAACCTGTTCGACTGCCGTCAGATTACGCTGGAAGGGATCGGCCGAATAGAAATAATGCGCCGTCTGCAAGATGCACATCGTCGGGTCGGCCACCAGCCAGCCGACGGTCTGCTTCAGAAAATCATGCACCGGGACATGGTCGCAGTCGAACACGACGACCAGCGCGCCCGTGGTCACTTCGAGTGCGTGGTTGAGATTGCCTGCCTTGGCAAAGCGGTTGTCCGGCCGGGTGATGTATCCGGCACCGCATTCGAGCGCGAAATCGCGGAAAGCCGGACGTCTTCCATCATCCAATATATAGACGTTTAACTTGTCGGTCGGCCAGTCGAGTGCTTGAGCAGCGAGTACCGTCGCGCGCACCACATCCAGGCTTTCATGATAAGTCGGGATAAGGACATCCACCACGGGCCAGAGAGATTCATCTTCGGGTAATGGATGCACCTGCCTTTCCAGTGGCCAGACCATCTGGAAATAACTCAGGCAAAGAATCCATAGCGCATAGCATTCGGCCAGGAGTAGTGTGATGGACAGAACAAATTGCAGTATGTTGTCGTGGGTGATTGTAGTCCCCACCCGCCATACGATATAACGCAGCGACATCATGATCGACAATGTGATCAGGAAGCAACTGGCCAGACGCCCTTCGAAACGATTGACCAACAGAAGCAGGCTAATCGTGCCGAACGCGAAGAAACCCTGTTGGGTGTCGGACAATTCAAGTGCACTGACCAGAACAATCAATGTCAGACCGACGACGGCAGCGAAAGCGGAATCGAGCGCGACCCGACGAAACCGGCCCGATTTTACTGTCATATCCAACCGACCCATTATGGAATTCCAACCAGATATTCAGACACGCGCCCCGGTTGCCGGGTAAGCCGTCCGTTGTTTTACTACCGACTCACAAGATCCCAAAAACAGCCGATCCGGACCAGGCCCGGTGCGCTATACTGGATACCTGACCATAGACCGAAAAATGTACGCTTTGTTAATATTCTATATTGTTCGATATAAAAAGTCCCTTCGGAAAATTTTTTTGGGTCATCTCCACGATGTATTTTACGATAAAATTCCATATTTAGTTATATATTTCGAAATGTATTTTTAATATTGTAAATTATTATGATAATAATTTACAATATATTTCCGCCTATTTTTGCTCTATGTTGTTTGGTGTTTTCATTTTTCTTTGTTTGTTGATTTCTGTGTCATAGTTTTTTCTTCACACTGAAAGTTTTATTAATGCCGGAAATCCTGGTGAATTTATAAAGGCGCTGTTTGTTGGTGCCGCCATGTATGAATGGCGCATGAATTACGGCAAGTGCTTAACTCAGATATCACCAAAAATGATACAAACCACAAAGCGCAGGAGGATGGTCGGTCGCCTGATGAGTGCGCCGAAAGAACGACCTTCGGAGGATATGCTCGATCGAGGCGGGATTCGGGCATTCTTCGTGCCGAGATGGCGGATTTCCTGGAGTGACCAGCGGGATGCGGCCGTCATCGTGAAATTCCGGTCTGCCCGCCATGGGGCCTGACGAGATGCGGCTTGTCGGTGGCGGCGCGAGTGAGGGCGTGGCGGGTGTGGATGGCGCGGTAGTTGGGGAGGGGGCTCGATCGGTCAAACGTGCCGCGTGTCCGGTGTTCTGGCAACTCGGTATGGCATTTGCCTCGCGGTAATCCCATTTCTGTCGACGGCCATGGCCATGATATCGGTCGGATGGACGCATGTCCGGCGGACGTTGGTGTGGATGTGAGGCGGGACGGCATGGCAGGCAGGCGGGATGAACGAGAAAGCGGGGATCTGTTCGGTGGTCCGGCAGCTGTCGATGTCCGGCACGATCCGGCCGGGCAGGGCGGGCGGCACGGGCGTTCGGCGCCCTCGCGTACGCAGCCGCTGGCCGACCGGTTGCGCCCGGCGTCGCTGGACGAGGTGGTGGGGCAGGACCATCTGTTGGGGCCGGACGGTGCCCTGCGGCGCATGCTGGACCGGGGCACGCTTGCCAGCCTGATCCTGTGGGGCGGGCCGGGGGTGGGCAAGACGACCATCGCCCGGCTGCTGGCCGATGCGGCGGGGCTGCGCTTCGTGCAGATTTCGGCTGTGTTCTCGGGTGTTGCGGATTTGAAGCGGGCGTTTGAGGAGGCCCGGCAGCGAGCCGCCATCGGGCAGGGCACGCTGCTGTTCGTGGACGAGATCCATCGCTTCAATCGCGCCCAGCAGGACGGGTTTCTGCCCGTGGTCGAGGACGGGACGGTGGTGCTGGTGGGGGCGACGACGGAGAATCCGTCTTTCGCGCTGAATGGCGCGCTGCTGTCGCGCTGCCAGGTCATGGTGCTGCGGCGGCTGGACGACGAGGCGCTGGAGCGGCTGCTGTGCCGGGCCGAGGCCGAGAGTGGGCGGAGTTTGCCGCTGACGCCGGATGGGCGGGCGACGCTGCGCGCGATGGCGGATGGTGACGGGCGGTATCTGCTGAACATGGTCGAGCAGGTGCTGGCGCTGCCGGAGGGGCAGGAACTGGACGGGCAGGGCCTGTCTGCCCTGCTGGCGCGGCGGGCGGTGTTGTACGACAAGGACCGCGAGGAACATTACAACCTGATTTCGGCGCTTCATAAATCGTTGCGGGGCTCCGACCCCGACGCGGCGCTGTACTGGTTCGCGCGCATGCTCGAAGGGGGAGAGGACCCGCGCTTCATCGCGCGGCGGCTGACCCGTTTCGCGACCGAGGATGTGGGGATGGCCGATCCGCAGGCATTGCCGCTGGCGGTGGCGGCTTGGGAGACCTATGAGCGACTCGGCTCGCCCGAGGGGGAACTGGCGCTGGCGCAACTGGTGGTGCATCTGGGCACCGCGCCGAAATCGAATGCCGTCTATACCGCCTATAATGCCGCGCGGCGGCTGGCGAAGGCAACGGGCAGCCTGATGCCGCCGGCTCATATCCTGAACGCGCCCACAGGGCTGATGAAGGATCTCGGCTACGGCAGGGGATATGAATACGACCACGATAGCGAAGAGGGATTTTCCGGCCAGAATTACTTCCCGGACGAGATGCGGCGCGAATCGCTGTATCGCCCGAGCGGCCGGGGATTCGAGGCTGAAATCGCGCGACGGCTGGACAGGTGGGCCAGACTGCGGGAAAGCCGTCAGTCATGAGTGTAGTGACCCTGACCGTCAGCGATGACGAAGCCGATATCCGCCTCGACCGCTGGTTTCGCCGCCATTATCCCCACCTGACCCAGGGGGCATTGCAGAAACTGTGTCGCACGGGGCAGGTGCGGGTGGATGGCAAGCGTGCCGACACCTCGACCCGCCTGCTGCCGGGGCAGGCGGTGCGCGTGCCGCCGATCCCCGCCGCCGCGCGGCCGGCGCCGCCACCCCGGCCGGTGCTGGACGAGCGGACGGTGCGCGAGATCCGGGGCATGGTGCTGTACAGCGATGCGCAGGTGATCGTGCTGAACAAGCCCGCCGGGCTGGCGGTGCAGGGCGGGCCGGGCATCATCCACCATGTGGACGGCATGCTGGATGCGCTGAAGGAGAATGACGACGATCCGCGCCCGCGCCTGGTACACCGGATCGACCGGGATACGTCGGGGCTGCTGTTGCTGGCGCGCACGCCCGGCGTGGCGGCGAAGCTGGCGGCGTCGTTCCGGGGGCGCGACGTGCGCAAGACCTACTGGGCGGTCGTGGTCGGTCGGCCGACGCCGGCCAGCGGGGTGATCGACCAGCCGCTGGCCCGGCTGGGGGTGGGGCCGGGGGCGCTGACGGTGGTGGCGTCGCGCAAGGACGAGGACGCGGCCCATGCGCTGTCGGAATACGAGGTGCTGGATGCCGCCGGGCGCCGCCTGTCGTGGCTGGCGCTGTCGCCGCTGACGGGGCGGACCCACCAGTTGCGCGTGCATTGCGAGGCCCTGGGCACACCGATTCTGGGCGACCCGAAATATGGGGGAGAGGCGGCGCATCCCGAGGGATTCGTCGACCGGCTGCATCTGCATGCGCGGTCGCTGGATCTGCCGCATCCGGCCGGTGGGCGCTTGCAGGTGTCGGCGGAACTGCCGCCCCATATGCGCGAGACCTTCCGGCAACTCGGTTTTACCGCCGGCGCGACGCCGGCCCCAAGGCGGAGCTGAATCATGCTGCCGGTCGTGTTGGAAGGGGAACCGAAGCCGCCGCGACCGAAACGGCGTCGCCTGCGTCTGCTGGCGGGACTTGCCTTGCTGGCGGTACTGGGTGCCGGTGGCGTAGTGGGTGCGTGGATGCGGCTCGATCCCACCGTGCTGCGCGAGCAGGCGGTGGCGGCGGTGTGGCGCCAGACCGGCCGTGTGCTGAAGGTGGGGGCGGTGCAGGTGCACCTGCTGCCTTATCCGTCGCTCTCCGTTCGGGATCTGGCGCTGTCGGACATGCCGGGCGGGGCGCGGCCGGAGATGCTGACGGCCAGCGAACTGGATGCTCGGCTGGCGCTGCTGCCGCTGTTGCGGCGCGAAATCCGGCTGGAAGATGTGCGCCTGACCCATCCCGACCTGCTGGTGGAGCGGATGGCGGACGGGCGCGCGAACTGGCAGATGCAGCCGCCGGCCGAATCGGATAAGCCGCCGGGCGGTGTGTCTTCGCCCTCGACGCCATGGCAGGTCCGGATCGGCAGCGTGCGGGTCCGGGATGCCGATCTGCGCTGGGATGACCAGCGTGCCCATGCCAGTGGGGCGGTGACGCTGGACAGCCTGGATCTGTCCGGGCTGACCGGTTCGAAACCCTCGATCAATGTTCAGGGGCATCGGCAGGGGGATTCGTCCGCGGTCGTCAGCGTGTCGGGGCAGGTTGGCCGGCTTTTCGGGGCGGAGCCCTCGGCATGGCCGGTCCGCTTGCAGGCTTCGTTGCGGATCGAGGGGCGGGATGCGGGCTCCGCCACGCTGGAGGGTAGCCTCTCCGACCCCATGCGCCTGCGTGGCTATGATGCGGCGGTGCATCTGGCGATCGGGCAGTTGGGGGATCTCAACCGGCTGTTCGTGCATGCCAATCTGCCGGATATCCATGATATCGACCTGACGGCGCACGTGGTCGATCTGGGATCGGATACCGCGCCGATGCCGGGCCTGCGGCAGGTGCGGCTGCGCACCGGGGCGATCGGCAGCCTGCCGGTGGTGGGCGGGCTGGTGCTGGATCGTCTGGCGGTGGATGCGCCGACGCCGGCCGATCATGTGGCGATCGAGACCGCCGGGCATTATGCCGGCCAGCCGTTCGCGCTGCATGGCACGCTGGGGACGCCGGCCGAGACCCTGGCCGCGGCGCGCAGCTTTCTGGGCAGTGCGATGCCGCTGGATCTGGTGGTGGATGTCGCGGGTGGAAGCCTGCGGCTGGGGGGAACGGTCGGGGGCGGCCAGTCGGCCCTCGACAGTCACCTGACCGCCGGCCGGCTGTCGCTGCCCGGCAATCTGGTGCTGGATCATCTGACCGCCGATGCGCATCTGGCGGTTCGGGGCGGTTCCGACATTCGCCTGACGGGGCTGCGGCTGGATTCGGCGCAGATGACGCTGGATGGGGAACTGTCTTTTCTCCGGCAGGGCGGGACGAACGGGGTGCCGCTGCTGAACGGGCGGCTGCATGCCAGCCGGCTGGATGTGGATTCGCTGCGTGCGGCTGCGCCGGACGGCGAGCCTTCGGCTGACGGGGGCGCGCCGGCGGCGCCTCCGGTGGTGGAGGATGCGGCGGCCGATGCGCCGCTGCCCTTCGAGCGTCTGCGGCAGATGGATGGGGATCTGGACCTGACGGCGGACCGGATGCGGCTGTATGACGAGGATTATCATGCCGCCGAAGCCCATTTCGTGCTGCGGGGCGGGCATCTGACGATTGATCCGCTGCATGCCGATGGCGCGGGGCGCAGCCTGGATGCCGTGCTGTCCGTCGATGCGTCGGGTGCGGTGCCGCGCCTGTCGGCCGATGTGCGGACGCTGGTGCTGCCGGCCGACTGGCTGGCCCAGGCGCTCGACCTGACGCCGATGCTGCGCGGCAGCCTGCAACTGGTCGGCAGTGTGCAGACCCAGGGGAATGATCGGGCTGCGCTGCGTGACCAATTGGGCGGGCATCTGGGCCTGTCGATGGTCAGGGGGCAGATCGACGGCAATACGCTGGGCCGCCTGCTGGGGCCGGATGCCTCCGCCGCCACGCGGGGCACCTCGGTCGCGCTGCGGTGCCTGGGTGTGCATATGACGCTGGGTGACGGGCGGGCGGCGCTGGATACGATCGGGTTGCAGACCTTTCGGCTGGCGATGACCGGCCATGGGACGATCGGCCTGGCGCAGCAGGACCTGGACCTGCATTTGATGCCGCAACTGCTGATCGGTGGCGGCGGCGCCTCGATGCCGATCGTGGTCGCCGGTACGATCCGGGCGCCGCAGCCCCGGCCGGAAGCGGCGGGGCCGGGGCATCGCTTCACGCTGACCATCGGGCCGGCGGTGGGGATCGGCGACCCGTGCCCCGAGGCCTTGAAGGCGGCGCGCGAGGAACAGCCCGGCCCGGCACCGGATGCCGCGCCGAAGGCCAAGGCGCCGAAGGTGATGAATATTCTGCGCGGTCTTGGATTGTTTCGATGAAGGGTACGCCTGTGACGCCTCAACCTTCCGCCCCCGCCACACGACGCCGCTTCTGGGACCATGCGGAGGTGGTGTCGGAGCCCGAGGGCTTCGCGGTTCGGCTGGACGGCCGGCCGGTGCGTCTGCCGGGTGGGGCGGTGCTGCGGGTCGGCAGTCGCGCGTTGGCCGAGGCACTGGCCGGGGAGTGGCAGGCGGCGGGAGGTGGCACGAAAGGGGGCGACTTCGCGCCGTCCGACCTGCGGCTGACCCGGATTGCCGGAACGATGCTGGAGCGCATCGCGCCCGACCGGGCGGCCGTGATCGGCGTGCTGCTGGGATACGCCCGCCACGAACTGTTGTGTTACCGCGTGCGCTATCCGGCCCTGCTGGTCGAGCTCCAGCAGCAGGAATGGGACCCGTGGCTGGAATGGCTGCGTGCCCGGTATGGTGTCGTGCTGCGGAGCACCGACGGGGTGATGCCGGTCGATCAGCCGCCCGAGGCGCTGGCGGGGCTACAGGCGGTGCTTGAGGGACTGCCGGACGGGGTGCTGGCCGCGCTGGGTGTTGCCGTGCCGGCGCTGGGCAGCCTGGTGCTGGGGCTGGCGCTGGTGGATGGACGGCTGACGGCGGAGCAGGTCATGGCCTGCGCGACCCTGGACGAGCGGACCCAGATGGAACTCTGGGGGCACGACGCCGAGCAGGCCGGGCGCCTGGAGACGCTGGGGCTGGATGTTATGGACGCCGCGTCGTTTCTGGCGCTGTTGCGGGCCGATTCGTAACGGCCGGGGCGGTCATGGAACCGCCATAAAGTGTCGGCAGCTTGCGGCTTGCGTTCCGACACCGAGCCAAACACTCTGTTACAGAGCTTCGCTGTAGAAGGAACGGAGAACAACGACGACTCAGGAGTGAGCGCATGGCTTTGATCGATTTGCGGCCGCTTTCGGAAATGCCGGGGATTGCCGCGCATGAGATCGACCGGTCATCGAAAGGCCAGGCTGACTGCTCCGGTTCGTCGCGTCGCACACGGCAGCGTGTCGCCCACTGGGTCGCGACCTGCGCCATGGGCGCGTGGGTGCTGCTGGCGATCGTGCCCGTCGTCGTCGTCATCATGGCAATCGACGGCTGAAGATTAACGCCATGCTCCCTCCCGGTGCGGGAGGTGGAAACCCTGTTCGGAAATGTGGGCTGGTGAGCGAGAGTGCCGCGAAGCGGCACGGCCGGCGTGTGTTTCCGAGCATCGCAGCGGAGCGGCCTTGACGGCCGTGAGCAGCGAAGCGCAGGAAACGCGCGCCGGATCGCCACCAGCGCGCATTTCCGAACAGGGTTAGGGGACGAGGACTGTGGCGCTGGCGGTGCAGGCAATCCCTTCCTCGCGGCCGGTAAAGCCCAGACGCTCGGAGGTGGTAGCCTTGACCGAGATGCGGTCGATGCCGACTTCCAGCAGGTCGGCCAGGCGCTGGCGCATCGCTTCGGAATGCGGGCCGATCTTGGGACGTTCGCAGATCAGCGTGACGTCGGCGTTGACCAGCATGCCGCCCCGGTCGCGGATGCGCTGCCCGGCATGAACGAGAAAGCGCGCGCTGTCGGCGTCTTTCCATTCGTTCTGGCTGGGCGGGAAATGGCGACCGATATCGCCTTCGGCCAGCGCGCCGTAGATCGCGTCGCACAGGGCGTGGATGCCGACATCGGCGTCGGAATGGCCGGCCAGGCCGCGATCATGGGGCACGGTGATGCCGCAGATGATCAGAGGCCGGTTCTCGGCGAAGGCATGCACGTCGTACCCGATGCCGGTGCGCGGCAGCAATGTCGGACCGATCAGCCGTTCCAGGCGCATCAGATCTTCCTCGTAGGTCAGCTTGATATTGTCTTCCGAGCCGGCGACCAGCGCGACCGTGTGGCCCGCCGTTTCCAGCAGGGCGGCGTCGTCGGTGGCGTCGGTGGCGGCGGCGCCGCGATGGAGGTCGCGCAGCAGCGCGAAGCGGAAGCCCTGCGGTGTCTGGGCGCGATAGAGATCGTCGCGCGGGACGGTGGCGGTGATGACGCCGCCATGGCCGCGCTTGAGCGTGTCGGCCACGCGCACCGCCGGGATGGCGCCGGGGTGGGTCGCGAGGGCCGCGATGACGGCCTGCGTGACTTCGGCAGGCACGTAGGGGCGGGCGCCGTCATGGACCAGCACCAGGTCGGGGCGTTCGGATGCCGGCAGGCGATCCAGTGCCTCCAGCCCGGCGCGGACGCTTTCCTGGCGGCTGGCGCCGCCAGCGACGGGTGGGAGGGTGTCCAGGCCGTGCAGGGCCTCGGCCAGCGCGGCGGTGTCGCCGACCGGCTGGAGCAGGTCCACATGAGGGAACAGGGCATCCGCCGCGTGGCGGATGATGGGCCGGCCGCCGAGCGTCAGATACTGCTTGGCGACAGGCGATGCCGTCGTGGCGCTGAAACGTCGGCCCACGCCCGCGGCAAGAAGAATGGCTGCAACACGCATGGCGGAGCAATGCGGCGGACGCCCGGCGGCGTCAAGCGCCGGGACGCATTTGTTTCGGGCGCCCGACGTCCCGTTTCCGTCCGTTTGGCTGCTATCGCGATTGCGTGATGCTCTCAAAGTCGATATTCTGCTTAAATCCTGAGCATCCATGCTGGAAATTCGTCCATCCCGGTGTTGCGCATCCCAGTGTCGCGCCGCGAGACGAAGGCATGATCTGTCAGCCCAGATGGGGGTAGTGCCGTCCATGTCGTCCGAATTGTTGCGTCCTGTCGATCTGGGGAGGGGCGTGGTGCTGCGCACCCCGGTGATTCTCGCCCCGATGTCGGGCGTGACGGACCTGCCGTTCCGCCGCCTGGCGCGCCGCCTGGGCGCGGGGCTGGTGGTTTCCGAGATGATCGCGTCCTGGGCCATGGTGCGCGAGAACCAGGCGACGCTGCGCATGGCCGAGGTGGCGGACGATGACGGGCCGAACGCGGTGCAGCTTGCCGGCTGCGAGCCCGAGGCGATGGCGCAGGCGGCGCGGATTGCCGTCGATCGTGGCGCGAACATGATCGACATCAATTTTGGCTGTCCGGTCAAGAAAGTGGCGGTGGGCCAGATGGCGGGCTCGGCACTGATGCGCGACGAGGCGCTGGCGGGGCGGCTGCTGGAGGCCGTGGTGCGGGCGGTGGACGTGCCGGTGACGCTGAAGATGCGCATGGGCTGGGACCATGCCAGCCTGAACGCGCCGGTGCTGGCGCGGATGGCCGAGCAGGCCGGTATTCGCATGGTCACGGTGCATGGCCGCACGCGGCAGCAATTTTATACCGGCACCGCCGACTGGGCCTTCGTCCGCACGGTGAAGGAGGCGGTGTCGCTGCCGGTGATCGTGAATGGGGATATCCTGACCGTCGATGACGCGCGGCGGGCGCTGGCGCAGTCTGGCGCCGACGGGGTGATGATCGGGCGCGGCTGCTATGGCCGGCCGTGGTTCCTGGCGCAGGTGGGGCATGCGCTGACGACCGGCGAGGAAATACCCGACCCGGACCTGGCGACGGAAAAGGCGATCGTGCTGGAGCATTACGACATGATGCTCTCGCATTTCGGCGCGCACCCCGGGCTGCGCCTGGCGCGCAAGCATGTGTCCTGGTACTCGGCCGGCCTGCCGGATTCGGCGGGTTTCCGTGCCGCGATCAACAAGGTGGACGAGGCGGCGGTGGCGATTGCCATGATCGGGGATTTCTACGACCGGCAGATTGCCGCCGGTTCGGGCCGGGAGCGCCGGGGCAGTGCGTCGGGCGGCCAGGACGCCGCCCAGGCGGCCTGATGCCCATGCAAGCGAGCCTGCCGCCCGATGCACTGCCCCGGCCGGACGGGGCGGCGCTGCTGGATGCCATGCCCCTGCCGGTGATGCTGGTGGGGGAGAACAACCGCATCCGCCACGTTAACAGCGCGGCCGAGCCGTTCTTCGGCATGTCCAGCCAGCATCTGGTGCAGATGCATCTCTCCGACGTGCTGGCGGCGGACCATCCGATCTTTCTGCTGGTGGAGCAGGTGCGGCGCGACGGGGTGACGATCGCGGAACATGAACTGAATCTGGACGGCCCCCGGCTGCATCGCAGCGGCATTACCGTGCAGGGAACGCTGGTGGCCGAGCATCCGGACGGGGTGCTGCTGACTTTTCACGATTCGTCGGCGGCGCGGGCGCTGGATCGGCAACTGACTTTTCGTTCCGCCGCGCGCAGCGTCTCCGGCATGGCCGCGATTTTGGCGCATGAGGTGAAGAATCCGCTCTCCGGCATCAGGGGGGCGGCGCAGTTGCTGGAGGGATCGGTCTCGGAGAGTGACCGGGAACTGGCGGTGCTGATCCGTGACGAGGCGGACCGGATCCGTGACCTGGTCGACCGGATGGAGATTTTCAGCGACAAGCCGCTGGAGCGGCGGCCGGTGAACATTCATCGGGTGCTGGAGCATGTGCGGCTGCTGGCACAGCAGGGATTTGCCGCCGATATCCGCTTTGTCGAGGAATATGACCCGTCGCTGCCGCCGGTATGGGGCAATCGCGACCAGCTGGTGCAGGTGCTGCTGAACCTGGTCAAGAATGCCGCCGAGGCTGTGGCCGGAGAGGGCAGGAAGGGCGAAATCACGCTCGGCACCGCCTATCGCCATGGCGTGCGCCTGGCGGTGCCGGGTATGGAGCAGCGGGTCGAACTGCCGCTGGTGGTTTCGGTGCGCGATAACGGCGCCGGGATTCCCGAAAGTATCCGGCCCCATCTGTTCGAGCCCTTCCTGACCACCAAGGCCGGGGGGAGCGGGCTGGGGCTGGCGCTGGCGGGCAAGATCATCGGCGATCATGGCGGGGTGATCGAGGTGAACAGCCGGCCTGGCCGGACCGAAGTCCTGCTGCACCTGCCCGTGGTGGCGGAGGGGCGGGCGCACCCCTGACCCGCGATCCCGCGCGGCCGTCTTCTTCGTTTTTTTATTCCTTTTCCTTGTTGCCCGTTTCGACTGAGAGACCGGATTTCGTATGCCCCTTCCGACCATTCTTGTTGCCGATGACGACCGTTCCATCCGCACCGTTCTCAGCCAGGCGCTGGGGCGCGCCGGTTATCAGGTGCGCACCACCGCCAGCGCCGCCACCCTGTGGCAGTGGATCGAGGAAGGGGAGGGCGATCTGGTCATTACCGACGTGGTGATGCCCGACGAGAACGGCCTGGACCTGATTCCGCGCATCAAGCGGGCACGGCCGGACATGCGCGTGCTGGTGATGAGCGCGCAATCCACGCTGATGACGGCGGTGAAGGCGACCCAGCGCGGGGCGTTCGAATATCTGCCCAAGCCGTTCGACCTGAAGGAATTGCTGGCGGTGGTGGAGCGGGCGCTGGCCTCGCCGGCCCGCACGCTGGTCGAGCCGGCGACCCCGCCCGAATCCGAGGAGCGGATGCCGCTGATCGGCCGGTCGATGGCGATGCAGGATATCTATCGCATCATCGCGCGGCTCACGACCTCCGACCTGACGGTGATGATCAATGGTGAAAGCGGCACCGGCAAGGAACTGGTGGCGCGGGCGCTGCATGATTACGGGCGCCGGCGGGGCGGGCCGTTCGTGGCCGTCAACATGGCGGCCATTCCGCGCGAACTGATCGAGAGCGAGTTGTTCGGGCATGAGCGGGGGGCCTTTACGGGAGCGACCAGCCGCAATCCGGGCCGGTTCGAACAGGCGGCGGGCGGGACGCTGTTTCTCGACGAGATCGGCGACATGCCCCCGGAGGCGCAGACCCGCCTGCTGCGCGTGTTGCAGGAAGGCGAGTTTACGACCGTCGGCGGGCGGCAGCCGATCCGGGCCAATGTCCGTATCGTCGCGGCGACGCATCGCGATCTGCGCCAGTCGATCCGGAACGGGACGTTTCGCGAGGATCTGTTCTATCGGCTGAACGTGGTGCCGATCCGGCTGCCGCCACTGCGCGAGCGTGTGGAGGATATCCCGCTGCTGGCGCGGCATTTCCTGGATCGCTGCCGCGAGGACGGGCTGCCGGCCAAGATCCTGGCCGATGGGGCGATCGAGCGCCTGCAGGCCAGCCGCTGGCCGGGCAATGTCCGCGAGCTGGAAAACCTGATGCGTCGTCTGGCGGCCCTGTATCCGCAGGAGACGATCACGGCGGACCTGGTGGACCAGGAACTGGCGGAGGCGGCGTCGCACGACCAGGAGGCGGAGGCGCCGGAGATTCTGGCCAAGGAGCCGCTGGCCGATGCCGTCGCCCGGCATATCCGGCATTTCCTGGCGGCGGGGCAGGATGGCATGCCGCTGCACGATATCTATGACCGGGTGATTGCCGAGGTCGAGCGGCCGCTGATCCAGATGACGCTGGCTGCCACGCGGGGCAACCAGATCAAGGCCGCGGCGATGCTGGGCCTGAACCGCAATACCCTGCGCAAGAAGATCCGGGATCTGGAAATACCGGTCGTTCGCGGCGTAAGCTGACTGTCATGAGTCTTTTTAAGCGTCGGGCGACAATCGGGTGCTGACCCCCGGGCACGGTTTCAATATTCGGCGGCTGGCGTCGGGAATGGGGTTGATGCGGGGGCTGTTCGGGCTGCTGGCCCGGCGGAATGTCGCCATTGCCCTGGTGGCGCTGGCGTTGTGCTTCGGCGTCGCGACCTTCGTCGTGCTGTCGGGCGGGATGTCGGTAACGCATTATCCGCACATCCAGGCGCTGATCTTTATCCTCAACTTCCTGGTGCTGCTGCTGCTGGCGCTGGCGCTGGCGGAGCGCCTGGGGCGCGTGATGGCCGACAGGCGGCGCGGCCTGGCGGGGGCACGGCTGCATGTGCGCCTTGTCACGCTGTTCGGCATCGTCGCGGTGGCGCCGACGGTGGTGGTGGGCACGTTTGCCGCCGTGTTTTTCCATTACGGCATCCAGATCTGGTTCAGCGACCGCGTGAACACGGCGCTGAACGAGGCGCTCCAGGCCTCGCGCGGGTATTTGCAGGAACATAACGCCAATATCCGGACCGAGGCGTTCTCGCTGGCCAATTACCTGGCCGGGGCGGCGAACAGCCTGGAGGGCTCGGGGTCGGACCTGATGCATGACCCCGAGGCGCTGGATCAGGTGCTGGATTCGCAGGCGACCCTGCGCGGGCTGAACGAGGCGGTGATCTATGATCCGCTGACCAATACCGTGGTGGCCAAGGGCGGGCTGATGAGCCGGGCGGGCGACATGCAGGCCCTGCCGCCGCCTTCGGCCACCATGATGGCCCGCACCAACGAGATTGCGATTCTCGATTCGCCGGACGAGAAGACGGTGCGGGCGGTGATTTCGCTGGGCGATACGCCGGCGCTGATGTTGGTGATTACCCGGCCGGTCGATCCGTCGATTCTCGACCACATGCACAAGACCGAGATGGTGGTGGCGGACTATCAGCGGCTGAACCGGAACCGGTCCAAGATCCAGTTTACCTTCGTGCTGATCTTCGCGCTGGTGGGGCTGCTGGTGCTCTTTGCCGCCGTGCTGGTGGGGCTGGTGCTGGCCAACCAGATCGTGCGGCCGCTGGGGCTGCTGATCCTGGCCTCGGAGCGCATCAGCGACGGCGATCTGAAAGTACGGGTGCCGGAAGGCGAGCGGCATGACGAGGTGTCGAGCCTGTCGCGCGCCTTCAACCGCATGACCGACCAGCTTTCCAGCCAGCGTTCGGAACTGATGATCGCCTATGGCCAGATCAACGAGCGCCGGCGCTTTACCGAGGCGGTGCTCTCGGGCGTGTCGGCCGGGGTGATCGGGCTGGATGCGCAGCAGGTGATCGAATTGCCGAATCGGGCGGCCAGCGTGCTGTTGCAACATGATCTGCCGGCTGCCGTCGGAAAGCGTCTGGTGGATGTGGTGCCCGAATTCGGCCCGATGCTGAACGAGGCGGCGGGTGCGCCCGACCGGGTGTGGACGGGCGAGATCCATGTGGGATCGGGCACCAAGGCCTGCACGCTGCTGGTCCGGATCGGGAGCGAGACCACCGGGGGGGCGCCGGACCGCTATGTGGTGACGTTCGATGACATCACGGCCTTGCAGGCGGCCCAGCGCAAGGCGGCCTGGGCCGATATCGCGCGGCGGATCGCCCATGAGATCAAGAATCCGCTCACGCCGATCCAGCTTGCGGCCGAACGGCTGAAGCGCCGCTTCCTGCGGGAAATCACCTCCGACCCCGAGACGTTCAGCCAGTGCGCGGATACGATCGTGCGGCATGTGGGCGATATCGGGCGGATGGTGGACGAATTCTCGGCATTCGCGCGGATGCCGCAGCCGATCATGCGGCCCGAGGACCTGTCGCGAATCGTGCGCGAGGCCCTGATCCTGCAACGCAACGCGCATCCCGAGATCCATTACGAGACCGACCTGCCCGACCATGGGCCGATCGTCTCGTGCGACCGGCGGCTGGTCGGGCAGGCCTTGACCAATTTGTTGCAAAATGCTGCCGATGCCATTGCAATGCTTCCGAAAGATGGTGATGCTGCCGATCGCCCGGCCGGACCGGTCGGCTCTATCCGGATTGTCTTGCGTATCGAAGGGACGGCCGCCCATATCGCGGTCGTCGACGATGGGATCGGTCTGCCTGAGGAAGACAGGCGGCGTCTGACCGAGCCCTATGTGACCCACAAGCCGAAGGGAACCGGGCTTGGGCTGGCGATCGTCAAGAAAATTCTGGAAGATCATGGGGGAAGCATCCGTCTGGAGGACAGGCCAGACGGACGGGGAGCTGTTTCGATCTTGATACTGCCGGTAAAGGACGAGCATGGCGCATGAAATCCTGATCGTTGATGACGAACCGGATATCCGGCTGCTGATCGAGGGGATCCTTCGCGACGAAGGCTACGAGACCCGGTTGGCGGGAGATTCGGATTCGGCGATCAGCGCGTTTAGGGCGCGCAGGCCGTCGCTGGTGATTCTGGATGTCTGGTTGCAGGGATCGCGCCTGGACGGGCTGGGCATCCTGCAGGCGATCCAGGGCGAGGAACCGGTCGTTCCCACGATCATGATTTCCGGCCATGGCACGATTGAGACGGCCGTTGCCGCCCTTCAGCACGGTGCCTACGATTTTATCGAGAAGCCGTTCCAGTCCGATCGGCTGCTGCTGGTGGTCCGCCGTGCGCTGGAGGCCTCGCGCCTGGCGCGGGAGAATGCGGAACTGCGCCTGCGCGCGGGGGCTGAGGCGACGCTGTTCGGCGACAGCCCGGCCATTGCCGCCGTGCGCAACCAGATCGAGCGGGTGGCGCCCAGCGGTTCGCGCGTGCTGATTTCGGGTGCCGCCGGCGCGGGCAAGGAAGTTGCGGCGCGGATGATCCATGCCCGGTCGCGCAGGGCCGAGGGGCCGTTCGTTGCCCTGAACTGCGCCACGCTGGCGCCGGGGCGCTTCGAGGAAGAACTGTTCGGCATCGAGGGCACGGCGGACGGCAGCGGGCGCCGTACCGGGGTGCTGGAACGCGCCCATGGAGGCACGCTGCTGCTGGACGAAGTGGCCGACATGCCGATCGAGACCCAGGGCAAGATCGTCCGTGCGTTGCAGGACCAGAGTTTCGAGCGCGTGGGGGGCGCCACGCGGGTGAAGGTCGATGTCCGCGTGCTGGCGGCGACCAACCGCGACCTGCAGGAGCTGATTGCCGCCGGGCGGTTCCGCGAGGACCTGTATTACCGGCTGGCGGTGGTGCCGCTGCGCGTGCCCAGCCTGCGGGAGCGGCGGGAGGATATTCCGGGCCTGGCGCGGATGTTCCTGCACCGGGCGGCGGAAAATGCCGGCCTGCCGCTGCGCGACCTGTCGGGCGATGCCATCGCGGCCTTGCAGAGCTATGACTGGCCCGGCAATTCGCGCGAGCTGCGCAACCTGATGGAACGGCTGCTGATCATGATGCCGGGGAACGGCACCGATCCGATCCGCGCCGAGATGCTGCCGCCGCAGGTGGGGCAGGGGGCGCCGACGCTGCTGAAATTCGACCCCGCCGCCGACGTGATGGGCCTGCCGCTGCGCGAGGCGCGCGACCTGTTCGAGACCCAGTATCTCCAGGCGCAATTGCTGCGATTCGGCGGCAATATCAGCCGTACCGCGGGCTTCGTGGGCATGGAGCGCAGTGCGCTGCACCGCAAGCTGAAGCAGTTGGGCGTGACGTCCGACGAGCGGGGAGCAGGATGAGGTTTTGCCCCCCGGGGAAGGGCCTGCTAGAGAGGGCCAACCGTATTATTGGCGGGGAACGGAGCGGCTTGTGCGGCGTTCGTCCTCGCCGACAGAGCAAGTAAGGCCCAACCGTGGCAAAAGAACCTACGCAGAACGTTCAGGATGTTTTTCTCAACCATGTCAGGCGCTCGAAGACGCCGGTCACGGTGTTTCTGGTCAATGGTGTCAAGTTGCAGGGCATCATCACCTGGTTCGACAATTTTTCCGTCCTGCTGCGGCGTGATGGCCACACGCAGCTTGTCTACAAGCACGCGATCAGCACCGTGATGCCGGCGACGCCGGTCGTGCTGTTCGACCCCTCGCGCCCCGAGGGTGCCGCCGTGGATCTGTCGGACAAGGATCTGGCGGGAGAATCCGATCTCGTCTGAGGCTCCCGTGGCGCAGTCGCCCACACGGGCCGCCGTTATCCTGCCATGGGAGCGGCCGGACCGTCAGGACGAGGTTCGCGCCGCTGAAGCCCGGCTGGAAGAGGCCGTGGGTCTAGCGGCGTCGATCGGGCTGGTGATCGTGCGCCAGGCGGTGCTGCTGCTGCGCACGCGCCGGCCGGCCACGCTGCTGGGCAGCGGCCAGGTGGAGTCGCTGCGCCAGGCGGTGCAGGAGGATCGCGTCGCCGTCGTGGTGGTGGATACGCGCCTGACGCCGGTGCAGCAGCGGAACCTGGAAAAGGCGCTGGGCTGCAAGGTCATCGACCGGACGGCCCTGATCCTGGATATTTTCGGCGAGCGTGCCGCCACCAAGGAAGGCTCGCTCCAGGTCGAACTGGCCCATCTGGAGTACCAGCGCAGCCGGCTGGTGCGGACCTGGACCCATCTGGAGCGGCAGCGCGGCGGCTTCGGCTTCCTTGGCGGGCCGGGCGAGACCCAGATCGAGGCCGATCGCCGCATGATCGGCGACCGCATCGTGCGGCTGAAGCGCGAACTGGAGCAGGTGCGGCGCACCCGTGGCCTGCATCGGGCCGCGCGGCGGCGGGTGCCGTTTCCGGTGGTGGCGCTGGTCGGCTATACCAATGCCGGCAAATCGACCCTGTTCAATGCCCTGACCGGGGCGACGGTTTATGCGCAGGACCAGTTGTTCGCGACGCTGGACCCGACGATGCGCGGGATTCGCCTGCCGTCGGGCCGGCGGATCATCCTCTCCGACACCGTGGGGTTCATCAGCGACCTGCCAACCGAACTGATCGCCGCCTTCCGCGCGACGCTGGAAGAGGTGGCCGAGGCCGACATCATCCTGCATGTGCGCGATATCTCGCATCCGGACACCACGGCGCAGCGCGCCGATGTGGAGGAAGTGCTGGAGGGCATGGCGACCAGCGGGACGCTGGAAGGCGACTGGCGCCGGCGGGTGATTGAGGTACAAAACAAGGCCGACCTGCTGGGCGGGTGCGACGCAGTGCCGGTGCGGGCCGGGAGTGTCGCGATTTCGGCGATTACCGGTGACGGGCTGCCGGAATTGCTGGCGGCGATCGACCAGCGCCTGACAGAGGCGATGGAAGTCGTCGACTACACCATCCCGGTGAAGGACGGTGCGTTGCTGGCCTGGCTGTATGCTCATGGTGAAGTGACAACGCGGGATGACGGCGAGCAGGCTATCGTGGTGACGGTGCGGCTGCTGCCGGCCGATCGCGCGCGGTTCGAACAGCAACTGGCCAGCCGCGACCGGTAGGCGCCCGCCCGGGCCGGATGGCCGGGAAGGGGAGACAATGTCATGACGGTCGCGGTTTCGGGCGCGCATATGCGCACGGTTCTGGACATCATGCGGCAGGCGGCGGCGGAGCGGATCATGCCGTCCTTCCGCCATCTGGGCGCGGATGCCATCCGCTGCAAGACCAGCAAGCTGGATGTGGTGACGGTGGCCGACGAGGCGGCCGAACATGACATGACCGAGGCTTTTCTGCGTCTTTCGCCCGGCGCGGTGGTGATCGGCGAGGAAGCGGTCTGCGCCCGGCCCGCCCTGGTGGATGCGATCGAGGACGCGGATCTGGCCTATGTGATCGACCCGATCGACGGGACGGCGAATTATGCGGCCGGGGTGCCGCTGTTCGGCGTCATGGTGGCGATCCTGCGTCGGGGCGAGGTGATCGGGGCGGCGATTCTCGATCCGGTCTGCAATGTCGCGGCGCTGGCGGTGCGTGGCGAAGGGGCGTGGCTGGTGGGGCCGGACGATGCCGAGCGGCCGTTACGCTGCGCGCCGCCGGTGCCGGCGGCCGAGATGTGCGGCAATGCCTCGTGGCGCTATCTGCCGCGTCCGGTACGCGACCTGGTGGCCCGTAACCTGCCGCGCGTGATGGGGTCGTGGGATTTCCGCTGTGCGGCGCAGGAATATCTGATGCTGGTGGACGGGAAATGCCACTTCCTGCTCTTCAACCGCACCATGCCGTGGGACCATCTGGCCGGCTGGCTGATCCATCGCGAGGCCGGCGGCTATTGCGCCCATTTCGATGGATCGCCCTATTGCGTGACCGACCGTGCCGGGGGTCTGCTTTATGCCCCCGACCGGGCAAGCTGGCAGGATCTGCGGGACCTGCTGCTGGATCCGGGCTGATTTTTGGTCAGGCTTTGCCTTCGCGCTCCTGCCGCTTCACCGCCTGCCAGGCGGCCTCCATGTCGGCCAGCGTGCTGTCGGCCGGGGTCATGCCGCGCTCGGCCAGATGCTGTTCGACCCCGGTGAAACGGCGGGTGAATTTGGCGTTGGCCTGACGCAGGCAGGCTTCCGGGTCCAGGTCCAGCTTGCGGGCCAGGGTGGCGAGGGTGAACAGCACGTCGCCCAGTTCGTCGGCGATTCGGTCGCGGTCGCCCGAATCGAGCTCGACTTTCAGTTCGGCGATTTCTTCGTCCACCTTTTCGGCGACGTCCTTGGCGTCGGGCCAGTCGAATCCGACGCGGGCGGCGCGGGCCGAGAGTTTGCGCGCGCGCAGCAGGGCGGGAAGGGCGGTGGGAATGCCGGCCAGTGTGCCGCGCTCGCGCCGGGCGAGGCGTTCCTGTTCCTTGCCGTCTTCCCACTGGCCGGGGGCCAGGGCGGCATCGCCGAAGACGTGGGGATGGCGGCGGACCATCTTGTCGCCGATCATGCCGGCGATTGTCGCGAAATCGAACCGGCCGGCCTCTTCGCCCATGCGGGCGTGGTACACTACCTGGAGCAGCAGGTCGCCCAGTTCGTCGGGCAGGGCGGCCCAGTCCTGCCGGGCGATGGTGTCTTCGACCTCGTAGGCTTCCTCGATCGCGTAGGGGGCGATCGAGGCGAAATCCTGCTCGCGGTCCCACGGGCAGCCGCTGACGGGGTCGCGCAGGCGGGCCATGATGTCGAGAAGGCGCGTGAGGGCCTGGGCGGCGTCGGACATCCGGGGGCTCCGTGCTGGTGTCGGCGGGATCGTTTCTCTCTGCACCGGCGAGGCGGGCGCGTCCAGCGTGACGCGGGGCCGGGAGGCACTGGCTGGCGGGGCAGGCAGGGATTATAGTCCCGCGCCCAGGATGGGGGATATCATGGACGGACAGGCGACGGTTTTCATTGACGGCGAGGCGGGCACGACGGGGCTGGGCATTCGCCAGCGCCTCGACGCGCTGCCGGTGACGGTGCGTTCGATTGCGCCGGAGCACCGCAAGGATGCCGCCGCCCGTCGTGCGATGATGGAATCGGTCGATCTGGTGGTGCTGTGCCTGCCCGATGCGGCTTCGCGCGAGGCTGCGGCGATGGCGGCGGAGATCGCGGCTTCCGGTGGTCGGGCGCCCCGGCTGCTGGATGCTAGCACGGCGTTTCGTGTCGATCCGGACTGGGTCTACGGGTTTCCGGAAATGGGGGAAGGGTGTGCGGCGCAGGTCGCTGGGGCGGCGCGGGTTTCGAACCCCGGCTGTTATCCGACTGGGGCGATCGCGCTGCTGCGGCCGTTGGTTCAGGCCGGGCTGCTTGCCCCTGATACGCCGCTGACGATCAATGCGGTGAGCGGCTATAGCGGCGGCGGAAAGGCGATGATCGAGGCGCATGAGCGCGAGGGGGGGCCGGCTTTCCTGCTGTATGGACTGGGGCTGGAGCATAAGCATCTGCCCGAGATTACCCGTTATGCGGGGCTGACCCGTGCGCCCGTGTTTGTTCCGTCGGTCGGGCATTTTCCGCAGGGGATGATCGTCTCCGTGCCGCTGCATCTGGATATGTTGGCCCAGCCGGCGATGGGCGGCGACCTGCGGACGGTGCTGGCCGATTTCTATGCCGGTTCGGACCGGATCAGTGTGGCGGAACCCATGCCGGACCTCTCCGCCGAGACGCTGGCGGGAACCGACCTGATGGAATTGCGGGTCCATGCCAACGAATCGCGGCGACAGGCGGTGCTGACCGCGCGGCTGGATAATCTGGGCAAGGGGGCTTCGGGCGCCGCGATCCAGAATATCGCCCTGATGCTGGGGGTGGCGGCGCCCGCGCCCCACGCCGGGTGATCGTTTGCCGGGGGATCGTTTGATCGTTCCTGCGTGATTGCCTGCCGGGCCGGTTTGCTGATAAGGAGGCCCGCAGGCGAGAGTGACGGAACGGTAGACGTAGTCGGCTCAAAATCGACCGCCGCAAGGCATAGGGGTTCGAGTCCCCTCTCTCGTACCATTTCTCCGGACCGGATGATGTCTGCTCTCTCTCCCGACGCGATCGCGAAGCCGGGCGTGCGCCCCGCCAATCCCTGTTTTTCCTCCGGCCCGTGCGCCAAGCGTCCGGGATGGTCGCTGGATGCGCTCTCCGGCGCGCTGCTGGGCCGCTCGCATCGCGCGCCCGAGGGGCGGGCACGGCTGAACGAGGTCATTACCCGCTCGCGCGCCATTCTCGGCCTGCCGGATGACTGGAAGCTGGGGATCGTGCCGGCGTCGGATACCGGCGCGGTGGAGATGGTGCTGTGGTCGCTGGTCGGCGAACGGCCGGTCGATGTGCTGGCGTTCGAGAGTTTCTCGGCGACGTGGGCCGACGATATCATTAACCAGTTGCATGCGCCGGCCGCGCGGGTGCTGAAGGCCGGCTATGGCCGTCTGCCCGATCTGGGGCAGGTGGACTGGGCGCATGACGTGGTGCTGGCGTGGAACGGCACGACGTCCGGCGTGCGTATTCCCGATGGTGCGGCGATTCCCGTGGAGCGCGACGGGCTGGTGATCTGCGATGCCACCTCGGCCGCCTTCGCGATGGATCTACCGTGGGATCGGCTGGATGTGGTGACCTGGTCCTGGCAGAAGGTGCTGGGCGGCGAGGCGGCGCATGGCATGCTGGCCCTGTCGCCGCGTGCGGTGCGCCGGCTGGAAGAGATGCCGCCGCCGCGTCCGCTGCCGAAGATCTTCCGCCTGACGGCGAAGGGGCGGCTGATCGAAGGCATCTTCAAGGGCGATACGATCAATACGCCCTCAATGCTCTGCGTCGAGGACGCACTGGACGGGCTGCGCTGGGCCGAGGCCATTGGCGGGCTGCCGGCGCTGATTGCCCGCAGCCAGGCCAATCTGGCGGTGGTGGCGGATTGGGTCGCGCGGTCGGATTGGGCCTCTTTCCTGGCTGCTGATCCGGCCGAGCGGTCCAGCACCGCGATCTGCCTGACAATCGTGGCGCCCTGGTTCGTGGCGCTGGATGCGGCGACGCAGGCCAAGGCGGCCAAGCGGATTGTCAGTCTGCTGGAAGCCGAGGGCGTGGGGCTGGATATCGGCAGCTATCGCGATGCGCCGCCGGGGCTGCGGCTGTGGGGCGGCGCGACCGTCGAGGCCGACGATCTGCGTGCATTGATGCCGTGGCTGGACTGGGCCGAAGCCGAAATACGCTCAGAGTTCGCCTGAGCCCGCGCGTGGGCTGACGAATGGCCGCAAGGATGATATAGGCGCGCGCATGACGGACGATCCGCCTCCCAATCCCGCCCTGCTGCCCGCAGGCTTTGTCGATCTGCTGCCTTCCGACGCCGAGGCCGAGGCCGCCGGCATGGAGAGCCTGATGCGGGTCTTCGCTTCGCATGGCTACAGCCGGGTGAAGCCGCCTCTGCTGGAATTCGAGGACACGCTGCTGAGCGGGTCCGGCGCGGCGGTGGCCGACCAGGCGTTTCGTCTGATGGACCCGGACACGCGGCGCATGATGGCGCTGCGGCCCGATATCACGCCGCAGATCGCACGGATTGCCGCGACGAGGCTGGCCGATGCGCCGCGCCCGCTGCGCCTGTCCTATACCGGGCTGTGCGTGCAGGCGAGTGGCGGGGCGCGGGAGAGCGACCGGCAGATTTCCCAGGCCGGCATCGAACTGATCGGGCCGGATACGCCCGAAGCCGATGCCGAAGTGGTGGCGCTGGGTGCCGAGGCGCTGGCGGCGCTGGGGGTGCCCGGTGTGTCGTTCGACCTCACGATGCCGCCGCTGGCGCCGGCGCTGATTGCGGAAGTGGGCTTTACGCCCGCCGAGCGGCAGGCGCTGATGCGGGCGCTGGATCGCAAGGACGCGGCGGCGGTGGCGAAGCTGGCCGGTGGGCTGGCACCGGTGTTGACCGAATTGCTGCATGCGGCCGGGCCGGCCGAGCGGGCGCTGTCGGTGCTGGGCAGGCTGGTGCTGCCCGCGCCGGTTCGGGTGCTGAGCGAGCGTCTGGCCGCCACCTTTGCCGCGATCAAGGCGCGGGTGCCGGACATTCGCCTGACCATTGATCCGGTCGAATTCCGGGGACTGCATTATCATACCGGCGTCTGCGTGACGGTTTATGCCCGTGGGCAGCATGAAGAGCTGGGACGTGGCGGGCGCTATGTCTCCAATAATGACGAGCCGGCCTGTGGCCTGACGCTGCGTCCCGAGGCGCTACTGCGCGCGGCGCCCGCCCGGGCCGGCCGGGTGCGCGTGTTCCTGCCCGTGGGGAGCGATCCGGCGGTTGGCAAACGGCTGCGGGCCGAGGGCTATGCGACCGTCGATGGGCTGGTGTCCGTCGCGGACAGCGAGGCCGAGGCGCGGCGGCTGGAATGCGATATGATCGTGGCCGGCGACGGAGTGGTGGCGCTGAACTGACGCGCCTGTTAAGCCGGGCGGCTGGACGGCCTGTGTCGCCTCTTTTTATTTTTATGTGTTGCGTCCCGGCTGGACTGTTTTTCTGAGGAGCTTCTGATGTCCAACGTCACCGTGATCGGCGCCCAGTGGGGTGACGAGGGGAAGGGCAAGATCGTCGACTGGCTTGCCAGCCGGGCGGATATCGTCGTCCGTTTCCAGGGCGGGCACAATGCCGGCCATACGCTGGTGGTCGGTGACCAGACCTACAAGCTGTCGCTGCTGCCCTCCGGCCTGGTGCGCGGCAAGATGGGCGTGATCGGCAACGGCGTCGTCGTCGACCCCGAGGCCCTGCTGAAGGAAATCGACCGAGTGACGGCGCAGGGGTTGAAGGTGACGCCGGAGACGCTGCGCATCGCCGAGAACGTGCCGCTGATCCTGCCGGTGCATGGTGCGATCGACCGGGCCCGCGAAGAGGCACGCGGCGCGCGCAAGATCGGGACCACCGGCCGTGGTATCGGCCCGGCCTATGAGGACAAGGTGGCGCGTCGGGCCATCCGTCTGTGCGATCTGGCCGAGCCGGAGACGCTGGAGTGGAAGCTGGACGAACTGCTGCTGCATCACAACACGCTGCTGGCCGGGCTGGGGGCGCCGACCTTCACCAAGGCCGCGCTGCTGGAGCACATGAACGCTCTGGCCCCGCGCGTGCTGCCCTACATGGACACGGTGTGGGATCTGCTGGACGACGCGCGCCGGGCCGGCCGCCGCATTCTGTTCGAAGGCGCACAGGCGGTGATGCTGGATGTCGATCACGGGACCTATCCGTTCGTCACCAGTTCCAACACCATCGCGGCCAATGCGGCGACGGGCAGCGGTGTGGGGCCGGGCACGGTCGGTTTCGTACTGGGCATCGCCAAGGCCTATTCGACCCGCGTGGGCGAGGGGCCGTTCCCCAGCGAGCTGCATGACGAGATGGGGCGTACGCTGGGCACGCGGGGGCATGAGTTCGGCACCGTGACCGGTCGCCCGCGCCGCTGTGGCTGGTTCGACGCCATGCTGGTGCGCCGTGCGGTGCGCGTTGGCGGCATCAACGGGCTGGCGCTGACCAAGCTGGACGTTCTGGACGGGCTGCCGGAGATCAAGGTCTGCGTCGGCTATGAACTGGACGGTAAGGAAATCCGCAGCTTCCCCTCGGCTCCGGCGGCGCAGGCGCGTGTGACCCCGGTTTATGAGACGATGGAAGGCTGGACCGACAGCACCCGTGGCGCGCGTTCCTGGGCCGACCTGCCGGCACAGGCGATCAAGTATGTGCGCCGGATCGAGGAACTGGTCGAAGCGCCGGTGACGCTGCTCTCCACCAGCCCCGAGCGCGACGACACCATCCTGATGCGCGACCCGTTCGAGGGCTGAGGCTCATACGAAAAGGGCCGGACCTGATGGTCCGGCCCTTTTTTGTTGGGTCGTATGGCCGGTGGTCAGGCCGCGCTGGCACCGCGATGGGCTTCGACTTCCGCCTTCATCGCGGCCTGGACCTTCTCGAAAGCCCGGACCTCGATCTGGCGCACCCGCTCGCGCGAGATGTTGTAGGTGTGCGACAGGTCTTCCAGCGTTGACGGTTCGTCCTTCAGCCGGCGTTCGGTAAGGATGTGCCGCTCGCGCTCGTTCAGGGTTTTCAGCGCGTTGTCCAGCAGGGCCTTGCGGCCGCTGAATTCCTCGCTTTCCGCCAGCGTTTCTTCCTGGTTGTCGTGGTCGTCGACCAGCCAGTCCTGCCATTCGCCTTCGCTGTCGGCGCGGAGCGGGGCGTTCAGGCTGTGATCGGGCGCCGACAGCCGGCGGTTCATGTTGATCACGTCCTGTTCCGGCACGCCCAGCGACTTGGCGATCTGGTTCACCTGCTCGGGTTGCAGATCGCCGTCATCGATGGCCTGCATCTGGCCCTTCAGGCGGCGCAGATTGAAGAACAGCTTCTTCTGGGCGGCGGTGGTGCCCATTTTGACCAGCGACCAGCTATGCAGGATATATTCCTGGATCGCGGCGCGGATCCACCACATGGCATAGGTCGCCAGCCGGAAGCCGCGATCGGGATCGAAGCGGCGAACCGCCTGCATCATCCCGATATTGCCCTCGCTGATCAGCTCGCCCAGCGGCAGGCCATAGCCGCGATATCCCATCGCGATCTTGGCGACCAGCCGCAGGTGCGAGGTGACCAGCGCATGCGCGGCCTTGGTATCGCCCTTGTCCCGCCAGCTCCGCGACAGACGCTGCTCGTCTTCCGGCGAGAGCATCGGAAACTTGCGGATATCCTGGAGGTACCTTGAAAGGTTGGTCTCGGGACCAACATTGAGAACAGAAGAGGCCATTGGTCGGACTCCTTTTCCCTGAGGGAGGCCATGTCCCGCTGATGTCCTAAAGGCACATCTGGCGACAGGGTTGCATGGCCGGCCCGTATGGCGCTTGGATGGACTTCACGTCCCCGCGTGGCACCCCCTCCGAGGGCCGCACCATCGCGGGACGTCCATTCCGACGGTAGCGTCACCCGTCGAAGCATGGACCAAGCCTATCGGCCCGGTCTGGGAGCGTCAAGGAAGCTCCTCGGATATTGCCTTAAAACTAAGCAATCTTTGCCAGGATCGCCTTGAAATCGGCCGGTGGGGCGGTTTCGAACAGCATGGTCTCGCCGGTGCGGGGATGGGTGAAGCCCAGCCGCGCGGCGTGCAGGGCCTGGCGCGGGAAATCCAGCGCGGCGCGTTTTGCGTCCTCCGGCAGGGTGCGCGCGGCGGCGGGGATACGGCGCAGATAGACCGGATCGCCGACCAGCGGGTGCCCGCCATGCGAGAAATGGACGCGGATCTGATGGGTGCGGCCGGTCGCCAGCCGGCACTCCACCAGGCTGAGCGCGCCATGATAGGTGGACAGGGTACGGTAGTGCGTGAGTGCCGCCTTGCCGCCATGGGTGACCACGGCCATGCGCTTGCGGTCGCGCTTGTCGCGGCCGATCGCGCCTTCGAACCCGCCGCTGGCCGGGGTCATCAACCCCCATGCCAGGGCCAGGTAGGTGCGGTCGATATCACGGGTCGCGAAAGCATCGGACAGGGCTTTGTGGGCCTGTTCGGTCTTGGCGACGACCATGACCCCCGAGGTGTCCTTGTCCAGCCGGTGGACGATGCCGGGGCGCCGCTCGCCGCCGATTCCCGTCAGGCTGTCGCCGCAATGGGCCAGCAGGGCGTTGACCAGCGTGCCGTCCTCGTTGCCCGGTGCCGGATGCACCACCAGCCCGGCGGGCTTGTCGAGCACGATCAGGTCGGCATCCTCGTACAGAATGGCGAAGGGGATGGTCTGGGCCTGGGGCGTGGCGGGGATTGCCGGGGGAACCCTGATTTCATAACACAGGCCGGGCCGCACCGGATCGGCGGGCTCGCGCAGGATCTGGCCGTCGCGGAGCACGTGGCCGGCTTCCATCAGGGCCTTGACGCGCGAGCGCGACAGCGTATCGAGCGCATCGGCCAGGAAGCGGTCGGTTCGCTGGCCGGCATGTTCTTCGGTCGCGGTGACGCGGGCAGGGGGCGTGTCGTCGATCATGCACGGCTCTTAACGGAAATCGCCCGGCTGGAACATCATGCCGGGCCAGGATGGATCAAGACAATCATGAGTGGACAGGGCGTGAGTGGATCGGGGCCGGGCGTGGGGGCCTCGAGGGGGCTGCTGGCCGCCGTGATCGGCATGGGGGTACTGCTGGCGGTGGGTTCGCTGGTGCTGGTCGGCGTACTGGTCCATCGGATATCCCACCCGAAGCCGGCAGCGATTGCGCGGACTGCTGCCGAACCGGCTGTGCTGCCGGTGGGCGATTATGGCGAACTGGTGCTGGGTGAACCCGCAGGCACGCATGTGGCCGGTCTGACCCGGCAGGGCGAGGGGCTGCTGGCGGTGGCGCTGACCGGCGGTGGGCCGGACCGGGTGCTGTTGTGGGATGTCCAGAATCGGCGGATCATTGGCCGTCTGGTTGTGAGTCCGGTGGCTGCTCAGGTCGTGCCCGCTCCGTAATCGCCTGAAAAGCTTCGATCTTGGAAAAAAAGTGCTGCAAGCCGATTTTCCTGCTTTGGGTGGGTTGCGTCCCCTCTCGCGATGTCATAGAAGCTGCCTCGTCCAACGTCCCGTTCGTCTAGAGGCCTAGGACACCGCCCTTTCACGGCGGTAACACGGGTTCGAATCCCGTACGGGACGCCACTGACTTGGTTGGTGGCATAATGGCTGCTTGATAAAAGCAGCCATCGACAGATGTGCAGGCGCTCTTTCTGAGCATCATATGCACAGGTATCAGTATATTTCCAACACAGTATTCTGTGGGACGGCCTGAGCCGCCCCGCCTGCTTTATTCCGGTATGAATTCGAGTCGGGCGAAGCCGAGTTTTCCGAGGGCTTTGCAGATTTGAAGCACGTAGGCCGGCTTGCGGCGCAATAGCCACAAAATGCCGTAAACCGATAATTGCGACAATGCGATAAAATAGATGCTGATGCGGGTTGCCATCTTGTGGGAACTGATCGCCATGCGGACTTCGGCCGAATGCCGGGAACTCCGTTGAACCCGCCGACACATATAGCGAAAGCTCAGCCGACCGATTTCATTGAATTCGATGACATGGGCGCCAGCACACCACACGAATCGCCTGCCAGCCTGTGCCAGACGCAGGAGGAGCAATGTATCCTCACCTCCGGAGCGTCCGAACGCTTCGTCGAACGGCTTTTCCTCTGAAAAACAGGAAGAGCGTCTCAGCATGACATTCGCCGTGCTGACCCCGCGGGGACGGGGAGGGAACCATTTCAGCGGCTCGATCGTCGTGCCGTCGGGCAGTCCGAAATCCGTGCTGTAATAGCGGCCCTGCGGGTCCCAGTCCGGGGCGGAGCCGCCTTCGAAAATCGGGTAGATCGCGCCGAAACTGGCATCGGCCCCCGTTCGGGCAAGGCATCGATAATGGGCCATCAGCCAATCGGGCTCGGGTGCCTCGTCGTCATCGACGAATGCGATGAACGCGCCCTTCGCCGCCTCGACGCCAAGATTGCGCGCCTCGGCGATATTGCGGTCGCCAGCCGCGACATGACGCAGCGGGATCTGGCTGTCGAACGCCGAGACCACCGGTGCGGCCAGGCGGGCGGGATGGTTATCGGCGACAACGATCTCCCATGAGATCCCGGCATCGACCCGTTGCGCCAGGCAGGCCTGGAGGGTGCGTTCCAGCAAATTCAGGCGGTCGTAACATGGAACCACGATGCTGATATCGATGGTGGAGGGGACCAATGCCTGCTCCGAAGCCTCTGTCATGGGTTTATTAATTCCTCACCGTTTTCAATGGGATACGATCGTCGTGCGATGCTAACACAGTCATGAGGCATGGGTAGGTACCTCCAGATGTGGAAGCGGTTGCCGGGCAGGAGAGGGCTTGCGCGGACCATTGGCCTGCCGTCACGCCGTCATGATTAATGGACGAGAGGCGCATCGTGCGCATGGGCAGACAAGGTGACGGTGGCCGATCCTTCCCACGGTTTCCGCGCCGGATCGAGCATGATTTGCTGCCTGTTCCAGCAAGTCAGGTCGAATAATGAAAAATAGAGCGCCACAGCCAGCAAGCCATTATTGCTGAAGAGATTGGACTCCGTGAAATTATGAATACTCAGGGCCAGTAGAAAGGCAAGGTGGAAGAATGCCACGGGCTTGGTCATGGTCGCCGGGTGCGGCCTGTTCCGCACCGGCGTTTTGGCGATCGCCCTTATGGCCAATATGATTGCATAAATCAGGACCCCGACGCCCAGGGTAAATCCGACCAGGCCGCCTGTCGCCATCAGGTCGATGTAGCCCTGGTGGCCTTCGTTGATATGAACCTCGCTGCCGAACCACATGGATGTCTTCAAACTGGGCTGAACGGCGGGGTTGATGGCCCAGAATGAATAGAAACCGGCCCCGAACCATGGGCGCTTCTGGATTTCGAGGAGCATGAAGGTCCAGAGATCCGTGCGCCCCGTAAAAGTCATGTTCCGGAAAAGAAGCATCGGGTCGTTACTGGTCGTGGTGCACCAGATCAGATAGCCGAAGATCGCGCTGATCGCGCAGCCGAAGGTGCCGCAGGCTATGGCGATCGCCGTCACTCTGCGGGTGCGGACGAGGGTGGAAAATAGCCATAGCAGTCCCGGAATCACGAGGATGATGGCGAGACAGGTCTTGGAGCGGCTTGCGAGAAGAAGGGCCAGCAGCAAGACGTTTCCGCCCAGCGTCAACCAACGCTCCCGGCGACCGAGGCCACAAAAAAGCAGTGTTCCGCCTGCCAGAAGGCCATACATCATGATCAGGCCGGTCAGATTCTTCTGAGGCTGCAAGCCGGCCAGGCCTTCGTCGGTCATGGCATAACCGGGCATGATGACCCACGTTATCAGGTCGGCGCATGCTGTGATGACGCAGCTCAGAAAGATGCAGCGAATCAGAAGCAGCCTGTCACGTATGGAGCAAGTCAATGTTGCCACAAGGATAATCTGCACCCATGCGAGCAGGACCCGGCGCTTCGAAGCATCGGGATCGAGTGCCCAGAACGTGCTGCACGTAAAGTAAATGAACAGGGCGACAAGGGGCCAGGCGGCCTTGAACGTGTCTTGCAACCTGCTCCACCTGACCCTGATCAGGGGAAGGGCCGCGGCCAGAAGGGCTAGCCATATGAAACGATTGATAGGATTGACGGAATCCGTATCGCTGACCGTCAGGGCGTCGCGATGAAAATTGGGAATGCCTATCACCGAGTACAGCAGCGTGAGCAGGAGAACCCAAGCAGAGAGGCGATGGACCCAGCCTGGTTCCTTGTATGTTTCCATGCGTGTACCTGCTACTGTAGCGGCGTGGGACGCGAAGGCATGCCCGTGCCGTGCTTCTTTATTCCGTCGTCCACGTCAAGTCATGAACGTCTTGTGTCTCCAGGAGTGTCAGACCGTCGTTAATCAGGCCGATCTGCATGATCTATCCATTCCGCCCCCACTTTCCCAGACCTGTTTGCACCTATGTCCGGCCGATCGAGCCACATGCGTGCCAACAGGTCCTGTTTCTCTAGAATCGCAACTTTTCTTCGAATTTCTATAGTTTCCATCGCATGACGGTAGAGGCAGGCCAGGAGGCCGTTTTCATGAAAGTGCTCGTAACGGGAAGCAATGGCTTTCTTGGAAAAGCCGTCGTGAACATTTTGGGTGCAAGGCCCGACATGCAGGTGCTGGCCACAGCGCGCCAGCCGAACGATAACACGCTCAGGTTGGATGTTACAGAGGATGCGGCGATGCAAGCCCGTATTCTGCACGATGTCGACTGTGTGGTGCATTGCGCCGTGGGCGGTGCGGATGTGGTGATAGCCGGCACGCGGAAGCTGCTTGAAGCCTGCCGCATTGCGGGTGTCAGGCGTGTTGTGCTGATCAGTTCCGTCTCGGTTTATGGTGGGGCCGATGGGAGCGTTTCGGAAGCGGCGCCTCGTATCAAGGGAACGTGGTCGAATTACGCGGGCTGGAAAGCCATGGCGGAGGAGGTGGCGGAAGGCTTTCCCGCGCTGGAAATCGTTATCTTGCGACCGACCATTATTTATGGTCCGGATAGCCCACTCTGGGTAACGGATCTGGAGCGCCGTATTCGGAGCGGATATTGGGGCGATTTCGGCAGTGCGGGTGCGGGATCATGTAATCTCGTGCATGTGGATGACGTCGCGGCCGCAGTCGAGGCTGCCCTTGTCGTTCGTGCAGCGGCGGGGCAGGTTTTCAATATCAATGGCCCGGATTGCATCAGTTGGAACAGCTGGTTCCAGAAGGTGGCGAACCTGATCGGATATGGACCATTGCGTCATATCGCGCTGCCGGTTCTCTATGGACGTGTTTTGGTCGCGCTTCCTTTCAAGTTGATCAGGAAACTGTTGCGAACGGACAGGTTCGCCTGGGTCCGCGGTGCGCCTGCAATCAGTGAGCTTGCCCTGTTCAAGCGGAAGGTCTTTTATCCGACAGACAAGGCGAATGAGGTTATGAACTGGTCCGCGCGGATCACGCTGGAAGACGGTCTGGCGACCATACGGTAATCCAAGGTAAAGGTGTCGCGCACGTGACGGAAACGCCGCTTATTTCTATTGTCATCTGTACCTTCAATCGTCCCCAATCTCTGACGCGGCTGATCGATGCGTGCATCGCTCATGCGAGCCCGAATGGATTGCACTTTGAAATCGTGATCGCCGACAACAGCCCTTCGGGCTATGGAAGCGACATTGTGAAGCGCTATGAAGGACAGCCTGTGCCTGTCCGATATGTTAGCGCGCAGCCAGCCAATATTTCGATTGCGCGCAATCGGGGCATCGCAACCGCGAAAGCTGATATCATTGCGTTTCTGGATGATGATGTCACGATCGACGCCGGCTGGCTGGATCGGATGTATGCCACGCTGGATGCCAGCGGCGCTGATTGCGCGCTCTCTGCCGTATCCGCGCGACCGGCTGAGAAACCGCCTGTCTGGGATGAAGAGTGCCGGCAGTTCGTGCGGTCCTGGCCAATGTCGGACGGTACACCCATACCGCTTGGGCGGAGCGGCGGGTGCCCGGTGACCGTGTCCACCAATGCTTCGATATGGAAGCGATGGAGGTGCTTCAAGGGCGCAGCGCCCTTTGATCCGACGTTCGGGAAGTCGGGTGGCGAAGATCTCGACCTCTTTCTTCGGCTTCGAAGAGAGGGTCTGCGCATTGTCTGGTGTGGGTCGGCCGTTGTTTTCGAATGGGTGCCGGCCAATCGCATGCGCTTTCGCTATCTGTTCCTGCGTGCATTTAGTGGCGGGCAGGTTTTTGCTGCCGCTGTCATTCATAACACCGACCATGCAGGGGGGGCGGCCTTAGGTCTCATGCTGCGCGGCCTGCTGCAATGCGTCGGTGGATGCCTGTTACTGCTGTCTCATGTCGTGCCTTATGTCATGCGTGGTACACATCTGACGCCAGCCTTGGCCACGCTGCTGCTTAAAATGGCCGGCGCAGCGGGAAAATGCTTCTGGTTTTACAAAATCCCGCTTTATCCGATCGAAGCTGCCAGCCAGCGCTAAAACTGCCTGACTGCTGGCCGCATATCATCCGTGATGGGCATGAGACGACAGAGCACCGATTGTGACCGTCATAAAAAGACGAACAATGTTAGTCTCATGTCGGGCAATGCTGGTACGCAGAATGGCTATTACAGGAACAGGCTTGCAAGGCCACAGATATCCATTGCCCTCACGATGAAAAATGGAAGAAAGTCATTTGCCTTCGACCTGAATTGCTCAGGAGTGGAAGATACCTCACTTGGGCCGCCAACCTTGACCATGCTCCATTACTATGTCTGCAAGGGCATATGACCTGGAATCCGATCCTGAGCATCGTTCAGGACTGCCGAGTCCTGCGTCTTCTTCAGAACCTCCTTCGTATTTTTTGGAGCGGTTTTTCGACAAAGTGGAAAATGAGTGCCGCCCAGATCGAGGATAGGAACAGAACGATCAATGCAAAAATGATCTTATGTGATGGAGCCAAGTTGTGTGATTCGAACGCTAGGATGATGACATAGTGAATGAGATATATATTGTAAGACCACACACCTATCATGCGTGAGATCGTCCAGTTTAGTGGACGGAAGATTATCAAATTTGGCATCGTTACCGAAAAATGGAATAACGGAAGCAGAGCAATCCCTTGAATGGTGTATCTCCATGTCGATCTGAAACTATCTTCTTGAAAAAGAAGGCTAAAAATCAAAAATAAAATTGAAGAAAATATTATAGAATAGACTAAAATATAGTTATTTTGTTGTTTTATTTTATATTTATTTTGCAATATAGCGAGAAGGCATCCAAATATCAAACTATCGAACCGCGTGTCCGTCAGAGTGTAAATGGTCCATTCCGTATCATGTAGAAAAAATAACCTGATATATCGCCATATGAGCAAAAGAACGGCCAATCCGGCGATCTGTACGATATGGACTCTATTTTTCATGAATAAAATAAAGACAGTCGGCCAGATCAGATAAAAATGTTCTTCTACTGATAAGGACCACAAGACGCTTAGACCATCTATGGGATGGGCGTTCCCGTATATCGAAAAATAGTTGAAGAAGAAAAAGAGCTGACTGGTCAAGGTCAATGGATCAATAGTGCCGTGCGCGGCGCCGAGTAGAACGAGAATGATCGCTGCGGCTATGCACAGGAGCAGAGAAGGGGTCAGCCGCAAGGCTCTGCGGATATAGAAATTCCTTAGCGATATGGTCCCGTTCTTGTCATGTTCTCTGAACATGAGGGTAGTTATGATGAATCCCGACAGGAAAAAGAAAATTGTAACGCCAAAGCCGCCCGGTATGAGCTTGGACACGCCTGCGTGGCTGAATAAGACAATGATGATGGAAATGGCCCGTATCCCATCCAACGATGGAATATAAGAAGATTTCGTCACGTTTCCTGGCATGAATGCACGCTGTGTCCTTCATCACGGTGCAGAAGGCTCGATTCTCGACAGATCGTCATGATGATCGGGCTGCGATGGCGGGCAATCTGATGGCAGAATTATGGCGCAGCTTGGCCGGCCCTTCCAGAGGGGAGGCGCACAGTGGCCAAGGGAATCTGGTGAAGCTTTCACGCGGTGATAAGGCTTGGCTGGAAGTCGTCATCCGAAGAAGCGGCTTTTTGCTGACCCGGCACGGATTGCTTTTCAAGCGGCCGCCCAGACACACTACGCTCCACTCCACAGCGACAATAAGCCGTGGCCATCACGCCGCCCGATCTCGCTCCAGCGTCTCCGTCAGCGGGTGCGGGACGGGGCTCCGTAGTGCAATCGGTCGACGAGTGGAATGCTGCTCCACTCAGAGTTGCAGGATTCTACCAGAATCCGAACTCTCAATTGTTGATCAGCGTTTTTCTGGCCCTGAAAAGGAGACACTGAACCACATGCGGATACCCGCATAGGAATGTAGCAATCTTATGAATCCGGTCACCAAGCGGAGAACTGGGACTGAAGAAACGTTTCAGTATGGGAATGCTCGCCGTAAAAGGACACAATGACAATCAACATGATTGCAAATGTTGGAATAATCAACCGGGATGGCATGGGAATGAGTATGCGACTAGATGTCCAGGCGACTGAAACGCCGAGAATACCCCCTAATACGACCTCGGTAGGCGTGTGCGAATGAAGCATGAGGCGCGTATAGGACAATGCGCAGGCAACCAGGACCGGAATCGGCAAATAGGCAAATACGTTCGTTCTTTTGCGAAAAATCAGAAAGTTGAGGAGACTGCCATAGATCGCGCTGCCGGCCGAGACATGGCCGCTGACGCTGAGTGCCCGGCCGGGGCTGGCAAAAAGATACGCCCATTCCAGACCCATGAGCTTGGCCATCATCAATATGGCTAACGCCGTACCTGACAGGGCCCCCCAGACGATGGCACCACGCATCCATCCAAAGGCTGCAAATAGAACAATAGACACGCCGAAAATCGGGAGCAGGACTGCCCCATCTCCAAAATCGGTAACCGCGCGCTCAATGTTTGTCGAATAAAAAATCATATCGGAAGATTGTACAGAATATCTGGGATGTGGGAGCGGCGTTTATTCAAAATTGCTCCAATTATGTTGCCTCGTGATTCCTGTATTCTGTAAATAAGGTCTTTCACATCACTTTTATTTGTTTCCTCTGCGCCGATTACGATAATGGAGGCGTCAACATGGGAAGAAAGTGCCACACCAAGGTATGATTTTCTGAGAGGAGGCGCATCGACCAGAATCAGTTCGAAGGACGGCCGCCACGTCTGAAGCAGTGCGATCCAGTCAGCGGGATGCTTTTGCTGGTCCGCTGTCGCTACGGCAACAGTCAGCGTCGAATCTCTGACCGTGCGGAATCTGACCTGGTCTGCGGAAGGGAGTTCGGCAGCGGGAGGGAGCAGGACAGAAGGCGATAGATGATATTTTCGTGCCAGATCGTCGTCGGTGACGACGGTCGATTCGTCGAGCGACAGGAGAAGCGTGGAAATTCCCATCTCGCCGCCGGCCACGGCTGCGTATTCACGTGTAATGCTGCTTGTGCCGATCCCGGTCTGGGTGGCGATAAACTGTAGAATCGTTGCGTTATTTTTTTGGCGCGGCACCATATAAAGAAGCCGCTTTATTTCGTTTTCCGAAACCAAGTACGCGTGGAGGCCGTTTGTCGTGTCGGCTGTAGCAGGTATGTCGTTCACTATGCGTTACTTCTTATACAAAGGAATAGATAGCAGAACGGGCAGGCGAAGGCCATGTTCGACATCGCGAACAGTGACGAAGATCTTCTGGGTGGAAACGCGGAAGGCCAGGACACCGACAGCGGCGATCATGCCGAGTAGCAGACCAGTCGCTAGAATCGGCAGCCGCAGCGTTGAGCCGTGCGTGGAAGCGTTCGGGGGTTGAACGACGCGGATATTGGCGCTTGCCAATTGGGCCAGGGATGAGCCTATCGTCGAAGCCTCGACGTTGTTTTCGAGTGTCCGATAGCTTTCAGTCAGCGAATCTCGAGTCGTTTGCAGGTTTCGATATTGACCCGACAGATTGGTGAGTTCGGCGAGGCGTGTCTGAAGGGCACTTTTTTCGGCATCAATGGCGACCCGCTTGGCACGGAGACCTGCCACCCGTGATGTCAGCAGGATTCGTTGCTGGTTCAGTTCATCATAGACGCCGTTGATGCCGTTGCGCTTCACATTCAGTTCGCGCGGGGCTGCCTGCTCGATCTGCTGTTTGATATCGCTGATCTGATGTCGAATATCGACGACCAGGGGGAATGTGTCCTGATAGCGCTGCCGGGCATCGGCTAATTGAATTTGCAGCCGCGCCAGGCGGTCTTGCATTGTCTTGCGGGCCAGTCCGACATCTGTTTCCGAATACAGTTCGATTCGTGCGGGGGTCGATGACAATGTGCCTTCCAGAATCTTAATCTGGGCATCGAGATTGTCTATGTCACTGGCGATGTTCGTCTGTTGGTCGGATAGATCGCCGGTGCGACGCAGAATGATGGTCGTCTGCTGCGGCAGGTCACTGATATTATGTGCCACACTGAAGGCAACGAGCTTGTCTTCGGCGGCATTCAGCCGGGCTGCCAACTGAGCCACCAACTGGGCAGGCCCGCTGTCCCGGTTCGCTGCGAAGATCTTCCCGTGATAAACAATATAGTCGTGGATAATGGTATCGAGCGTATCCAGAGCCGTCTGACGCTTCTGGTTGCGAAGGGACAGTTCCAGAATATTGGATTGCGGGATGGCGTCGACGCGCAGGTCCCGTAGCAAGCGACTGGCCGCCTGCTGTTCCCCCTGCCGGGTAGAGGGAATGTCCGGATAAAGGCGCCGGACCCCCACATCCTGAATCACCTGTTCCGCCAATGCGGGGCTCTGGAGAATTTCCAGTTCACCCTGAATGATCTGATTGCGATCCATGGCGACGTCGCCGCCGTTTTCCTGCCCGAGCGGGTGGAAGACATATTCGCCGCCATAAAGGATCAGCAGCCGCGCCTGGGCCGTGTAGATCCGATGCGCAGTGACGGTGGCCATGACGCTGAGGACGACCGGAGCCAGTGCAGCGATGAGGATACTTTTTTTATAATAAAAAATCGCGGCCAGAATATCGCGCAACGAATGTTGCGCGTACGACATCGACCTGCTGGTCAGGCGAAGCTGGAGGGTTTCCTTCATGGTAAGTTCAGACCGCCAACACTGTCGTTATATATTGCGTGCTACCATGAATGGCGCCCGGTGTGAAACGCGAAATGTTGCGCGATGCGCTCCGTATCGCATCAGACCGATTGCTCTGCCCCCCGGAAAGCTTTATTGAGAAAGCAACCTTGATCTGAAGGAACAAGTTGGCTGTGACATTCTTGCGCCGGTTGTTAGTCACGCTGTTTGCCATATGCGTCACGGGCTGTATCCAGCATCTTGATCCCCAACCTCATGGCGCACGTAATTTCGTTCCCTGGACGGATGAGCCAGTTCCCTACCGGCTCTCTCCGGGAGACATACTGGCTATTCAATATACTCTTAACCCAGAACTTAACGAAAATGAACTGTCAATCGCGCCGGACGGCACGATCACGGCGCCGCTGCTGGGAACGGTCATGGCGGCGGGGATGCCGCTTGCGACGTTGAAGAGCAGCATGCAGCAAAGGTACGCTGCCTACCTGCGACATCCTGCGTTCGATATCATTGTACGTAGTTATGTGGCGGCGCAGATTTATGTTGGCGGTGAGGTCAAGACGCAGGGGATCTACCCGCTCAAAGGTGCCATGGATGCCATGCAGGCGGTTGTTACCGCCGGCGGTCCCATCGATTCGGCCAAATTGTCCCAGGCAGTACTGATCCGTCACCGTGCTGACGGGCGCCCGATGCTGCGGACGATAGATCTGCGGCATTATATGAATACGGCGGATATGAGTGATCACGTCATGCTGCAACCTGGTGACCTGGTCTTTGTGCCCAAGACCGCAATCGCGTCATTCGATATCTTCATCGACCAGTATCTGGACAAGGCCATACCATTTAACAAGACACTGAATTACAATATGGGGTCGAGCGTTTTCTATTGATCGGCTCCGTGCGACCGCCCTCTCGGAAAGGGGGCGTTTGTTGTGATGGTTGGTGTCGGAAATGGAATCATGATCAGATTTGGGAAAATCTGAGAAAAATTAAAGCGCTTTTGACATATTTGTTGTTTTATTATCCGTCTTCATTTGAAGAAGCCCCAGAGGCTGGTGCTGTTGGTGAAATATCCTTTTTAAATTCAGAAGAAGAAGGGGTTTGTCTTCCCAAGATTATATGGATGTACTGGGACAATCCAGATTATCCAAAATATATAGATACTGTGGTAGAGCGGCTACGCGAATTGAACCCAGATTGCGATGTTCGCTTGCTGAACTGTCACACTCTGTCTCATTATATAGATGATTATATGGTGAGGCAGGCGGGGCTGTCGGCAACGACGAAGTCCGATTTGATCAGGTTGGAATTGATACTGCGTTATGGCGGCATATGGCTTGATGCCACCATTTTGGTATTTGAAGATTTTTCCTGGATTTATGAAAAGTTCTCGAGCGGACGATATAATTTTGTCGGGTTTTATTATGAGAACTGGACAAGGGTCGAACATTTCCCAGTCCTTGAAAACTGGCTGATCGCATCGCCGCCGGACGATCCGTTTATTCGGGCCTGGAGGGACGAATTCAAGAAAGTTACCCTGGGCGTCGATATATATTTTTCAGGTTTGAAAAATAGATCCGATTATGGAGATATCCTTCAAGGTGTCGAAGACCCCAAATATCTTCTTGCGTATCTCGCGGCGCAGGTGGCTATGCGGCAGGTTCCATCCTTTTCCGTTCATCTGCGAGCCGCTATGCGGTCTGCGTTTTTATATCACGTATTGTCTCAATGGGTTCCCTACAAGATTGCCTTGAAGCTTTGTGCGAATAAAATGCCGGCGAAGCCGCCGTCCCTTATAAAAATAACGCACGCAGAAAGATATCTCATTAATGTAATATGGAAGTTTAATTTATTCAGCAAGAAAAGTTACTTGTCGTTGTTGAAAAAATAATCCCGGGAATGGTATATTATACCACCATGCGATAGGTCAGAACGGACATTCAGGGCGTAATGAGCGTGGGAAGTTGCGTAACTGTTGCCCATGCATGTGCTCTCGCGCATCTGATGTTCAGGGCGAAACAAGCCGGAGAGCGACGCAATCTACTGCTGGTAGCTTGCTGTCCGATATCGAACGCCGATAACCGAGATGCAAGGGGTATATCTAAGCCTGGTACAGGTGGGTCATTTCTTCGAAACCATGTGGGAACCGGCCAGGATTCGTCGGATAATATATATCATGCAAAGACATTGAACCGTTTGGCCGGCAAGGGTTCCAACAATGACCATGGACGAGTGGGAATTCATGGCGATGATGACCATGCTCGAGCATGTTGTCAGGGCGGCTGCCAGATCGGATAGCGCAAGGACACGATATCGCTTCATGGACAGAAGGGTCGTGCCTCCGACAGCAGACAGGCCGCCGAGGATGACATTTGCGCCCCAAAGAAGGATCAGCGAACTGCTCTGTTGATAATTCCCCTTGTACAGCAGGTGGGACAGTTCCGACCAACTCAGTGCAACACTGCCGGTCCAGAGGATGCTGCCGACCAGTGGCAACACCAGCCCTGCGGCGAGCGTCTTCATGAAAGGGTGGCGATCGTGATGGGCCCACATTCTGGAAAGTTGCGGCAGGCTGATGGACGACCATGCCGCGTTGAGCATCCAGGCCGGCCTGATGACGACCTGTGTTGCGGTCAGTTCTGCGAGAGCGGGCGGCCCATAACGCCAGGCACCGACAAAGTTGAACAGCCGGTTGGTGAGTTCAGCCGATGCGGCACCGAGCATGATCCAGCCCGAACTGTGCAGATAATGGAGATGTGGGCGCATGTCGCGCCAGTGGATCAGGGGACGCTGCCCGCTGGTCCCGATTACCAGCCAGGCGAGTGCCGCGCTACCATATGAGCCGCCGGCCAGGAGCAGCCCGATGTCGGGTGTAGGGGCGTGCCCGGCCAGGGAGCATGTTGAAGCAGCGACGATAAAGACAAGCAGAGACGTCGCAGTCAGGGCTGTGGCGAAGCCGACCTGGTGATGGGCGAAGAACAGGGCGCGCGTATATTGATAGACAAGAAAGAGCGGGACAAAAACGACCGCGCCGACGGCATGGAACTTGCTGTGGTAGTGACCGAGTACCGCCATGACCACGGCTGTCGTGACAAAAGCGGCCAGGGCGAAGAGGATCTGGATCGTCAGCAAAAAACGTTCGGCTGCTGCTCTTTCATCCTTTTCAACCGCGTTCAGTCCCGCGAGATGGCAGGTGATCAGTGTCGACTGAGCGGTGCCGGTGATCCAGGCGACCGCAAGCCATAAGGCATAAACACCATAGGAGTTGGGCAGCCCCTCACGTGCCATCCACAGATTCACGATGAAGGTCAGCAAGGCGCCGAGTGCCTGATCGGACAGGGAAATCAGAAAACGCATTGGCAGAAAGGACTCATGGCGGAACAGGGGCGCGCGGGACGTGCCAAAACAGATATAGCCCTTCGACATTCTTTGATGAAGCGCCAAAACAAGGATTTGACGGGCAACGGATCGGGGCTACAGTGAGAAGCCGGGCATCGGTTGCATGTATTTGAAGGCGAATGATCGCGTTTGCGTCTGGTCTATCTGTTGCTGCTCTTCCTGCTCCTAATTCCAGGCCCGATCGGGTAAGGCATCTATAATGTCATTGTCAAAGAACATTACAGGGGGCGGCAAGAGGGCGTTCGTGTGGCCTAAAGGGGCGGGATGCAGGGTCGGATGGCGACCGACGGTGCATCGGTTTGGTCAAGCCGGTCTATTGGTGATCGCGACCATTCTTGTCGTTTTACAAGCATCCGAGGCTGCTTTGGCCCAACGGGAGATCGAGCAGCAAGTCGGTCGGCATGCCTGCAGGTGGGTCTGGGACTGTACATGGGGACGATGCAAACATGTGTCCCAATGTGCTGAGCCCAATGATCTGGTGCCGCCTGAACCGAAGGAACTTCCGCCGCTTTCTCCGGTGGATTCTGGGCCATTCATGGTTCCCGACATTCTTTCACCGGGTGGCAGCCACTGCCCCCCGAGGAGGACGTGCGACCAGATGGGAGAGTGTGTCTGGGAAGTGAAATGCTGAGAATCTGTTTGAAAATACATGCTGGCGGCGATTCGGCCTGCGTTTCCTGCGTTTCGAGGCTTACGGCCATCAAGGCTGCTCCGCTGCTCGGAAACACATGATGGGCGCGGCCCGTTTCCAGTCGCACTCGCTTGCCAACATGCATTTTCAGACAGGCTCCGGGTAGAATTATATTGATTTGATATTGTTGCGAAAAATCTCCAGACACCGGGAAGAATTTATTCAACTCCCTGGGGCGGACAGGCAAGAACGAGAGAAAGTATGGTTAGAGCAGATGCTGTTTACGCGCAAACCGTTTCTGTGCCACGACAAACGTCGTCCAAAGGGTACTATGCCTGGGTAGATAATGTTAAAGGCATTGGAATAATCTTGGTCGTGCTGGGCCATGTGCTCAGAGGAATAGAAAAGGCTGGGATTGTACAAAAAAACAGCGCTCTGATCGTCGTGGATAGTATTATATACAGCTTCCACATGCCTCTCTTTTTCTTTGTGTCCGGGCTGTTTTTTCATAACTCCCTGGGAAAACGCCATAGTGACGGACTTATAAGGAATAAGTTCGATACTATCGTTTACCCATATATTGTATGGTCGATAGTGCAGGGATGTATAGAAATAATTTTATCGCATTATACGAATAGTCACTTTAGGCCAATCGAGTTGCTTTCCATTATGTGGACGCCGCGGGATCAGTTTTGGTTTTTGTACATTTTGATGATGTGTTTTGTTGTTTTTATTATATTTGAATCGGCTTTTGTGAAAGTGAATTATTTTTTGGTGACCATAATTCTTTCGGTTCTATGTGTGTTTCGTGATAGACTTCACGCGCCATTCATATTTGATTTGTTTCTTGCGAACGCTGTATATTTTTCTGTTGGCATATTGTGCGGTAAATTCATGGTTCTCTTTGAGGGAATGTGTCAGAAATATATAGTTTTTCTTTTGGTTGCGGCCTTTTCTTCGCAGTATATTTTTCATTTTTTCTGTGGCTTTAATTACACCAGAATAGGATTTTTCTCTCTTTATTTATCTTTGATTTCAATTTTATTCATAATTGGCATAAGTATAAATTTAGAAAATAGGATGGGTGTGATAAAATATATAGGAAAATATTCCATGCCTATCTATCTTATCCATGTCATTGCCGGAAGCGGTGCGCGTATTGTGTTGCATGGGTTCTTTCATATGAATGACCTGTACGTCCAGACGGCATTCGGTACGATTGTGGGTGTCTTCTGCCCTATTGTGATATACAAATATGCGAATTCTTACGGCATGAGCGCGCTCTTCATTATGCCTCGCAGCGGGAAGCCTTATCTGGCGCCATCTTCGATCAGATAAGGAGGCGTTCAGGGATGCATCCGGCTCGTTTCATTCACGCTGGTGCCAAGAGCAGATGTGTCTGCGGAGAAACGAATAGGCGAAGTGCGAATTCGCTGTTCATTTGGGTGCGGATCGGCGATATCTTGCTTCAAATTATATAATGGTTAAAGGTTCGAACAATATGTCGGCGCATGTGCCTCGATCGGTCCTTATGTTGTTTGGCCTGCCTTTTAGTTCGTTATCGGCTAGTGAAATTTCGAATCTTATAGCAGAGCATGTCAGAACTCCGAATGAAGGCGTGGGTCTGCTTGTGACGCCGAATATCCAGCATATTGCGCTGATGCGGACGAATGATGAATTTCGGAAGGCATGTGGGCAGGCCGAAATTTTGACGTGCGACGGCTTCCCGCTTTATTATTACGGCCGCTGCCGTGGTTTGCCGCTGCCGGGTCGGGTGACGGGGCGTGAGATCACCGAAGACTTGATGTCGATGCCGGAGGCATTGAAGAAACATCGTATTTTCGCCGTGGTGGATAGTGAACGGACGGGTAAGGCCGTTCTTGAATGGGCGCGAGTCCATGGTCTCGACGCCGGGTTCGCCTTTTATGTTCCGCCCTTCGGTTTCGAAAATAACGCGATCGAATCACGACATATGGCGCAACTGATCTGCCGCCACGGGACGACCCTGCTTTTCATGGGGGTCGGGGCGCCACGGAGTGAACTGTTCGTCAGCAGGTATAAGGATGATCTGCCGCCCTGTTGGGCGTTATGTATCGGCCAGTCGCTGATCGTCGCCCTGGGCCTCCTGCCCAAGCCCCCGGCTATCGTTCAGCGTTTCAATCTGGAATGGTTCTGGCGGATCGTACTGGAGCCTCGACGCCTGATAAGACGATATGTCTGGGCGCTGTATGAATTCTTGATTGCAATGTTCAGGGATCTATTTCGTTTTGGCTGATATATCTGATCTTCAGGCGGAAGCGTCCTATCTGGCGGCACGTATTTCGGCGTCGAGCGTCAGAAGGACCGCATCCTTTCTGCGCGGCGGCCTGCTGTCACAGCGAAAGCGCGTGGTCATCGTCGGGACAGGCGCGGATGCGGAAAAGGTGGCGCGCTGGCTCCGTCAGGCTCCGGATCGATATGAGATTCTGGGAAATTTCGACGATCGGACCAGGGGACTGGAAGAGGCTAAGCCCTCGGTGCAGTATCTGGGGAATCTCGACGATTTGCTGGTTTTCTGTCGGCAGACTCTGCCTGACATCATTATCCTGTCCATATTCTCCCTGAGCAGGGAGCGGTTCCTTGATATCTTTCAGAAGATACGGGTCCTGCCCGTCGATATCGAGATCGCACTGAGAAAATCGGGTTCCAGCGGCAAAGGTGCGTCGCCGGAGGCTGAATTTTCTATGATTCTTATAGAAAAGCAGCCGCTATCCGGTTTGGATTGTGTTGTAAAATTTCTGGAAGATAAAATTATTTCGATTTTTCTTCTTTTAATTCTGTCTCCTGTTTTCGCTTTCATTGCTATTTTGATCAAATGCGACAGCAAGGGGCCGATTTTTTTCGAACAGATGCGTTACGGGTTCAATTCGAATCCCATTCCGGTCCTCAAATTCCGGACGATGTATACGAATCTCTCGGATCCGACTGGTGTGCAGAAGACGGTACGGGACGATCCGCGCGTTACGCGGGTTGGCCGCTATCTGCGCCGCTATTCCTTGGATGAACTCCCCCAGTTATGGAATGTGCTGGCAGGGCAGATGTCGATTGTCGGTCCGCGTGCGCATGTTGCTTCCATGCGGGTGGGAGAGGGCATTTATGAGGACGTCGTTAAGAACTATTTAATTCGACATAAATTAAACCCGGGAATTACCGGGCTTGCGCAGGTCAAAGGTTGCCGTGGAGAAGTTAAAACATTAAGGGATGCAAGAAGAAGGCTGAGTTACGATATTTTCTATATAAATCATTGGTCTTTGTTTTTGGATCTGAAAATTATTATGGAAACTATCTATATCGTGCTCTTTAAGAATGACGATACTTATTGATTGGAAATGAGATCGGGCGTTTCTTTTGTCGTCACGGCTTGCTGTCGGGTATTTCATGAGCCGTTGGGTCTGGGCATCCCATCCAACGGAGTGGAGGTCCGGGCGGGAATCGAACCCACATACGCGGATTTGCAGTCCGCTGCATCACCATTCTGCCACCGGACCCGACATGGTGCGTTGGCTATATCCACGCTCTCGGGGCGCTGGTCAAGCCGTTGTGTGCAACGGGCCTGCTAGGCAGATGGCGCGTAGGGACATAAAACGGGCTCAGGCTAGGGAAATGCCCCAGGGAACCACCAATGATGGGGCCCGTGCCGTGGGTTACGTTGCGAAGGGAACGCCATGAACCAGTCCGCGCCTGGAGATGCCATCCTCGATTACGATGCCGCGCGGCAGCGGATGGTGGATGCGCAGATCCGACCCGTGCAGATCAATGATCCGCGAATCGTCGCCGCCATGCGCTTGCTGCCGCGCGAAGCCTGTGTGCCGGATTCGCTGCGGGCCATCGCCTATGCCGACCAGAGCCTGGAACTGGGCCATGGGCGGGTGCTGACCGAACCGCGGATCGCGGGCCGCATGGTCCAGATCGGCGAGCCCCAGGACGGGCAGCGCGCGCTGGTGGTGGGGGCGGGGACCGGATACATCGCGGCCCTGCTGGCGCGTCTGGGACTGAAGGTCGTGGCGCTGGAATCGGATGCGGCCCTGAGCGCGATCGGCAAGAAATTCTGCGCTGCCGAGGCGCCGGACGTGGTCTGGCGGGATGGTACGCTGGCGGCGGGTGCTGCGGGCGATTCGCCGTTCGACCTGATCCTGATCGACGGGGCGGTGCGTGCGGTGCCGCCGGCGCTGGCAGGGCAGCTTGCACCGCATGGCAGGATTGTCTGCGTGATCTGGCCCGAAGGCGGGGTGGCGACGGCCAGCATCGGGGAAGCCTCGGCAAGCGGGCTCGCGACGCGGCCGGTCTTCGACGTGGCGCTGCCGCTGCTGCCTGAACTGGAACCGGCGCCGGCCTTCGCATTCTGAAGCCTGAAACCGTTTGATATATTCTTTACCCGGAAATGCGATACCCAACGCCGGATAGCATTTTCGGGGAGGGGCGAATGAAGCGCGGATGCGGAATCGGGGCGGGCCTGGCCGCCCTGTTATGCAGCTCGGCCGCGTGGGCGCAGCGTTATGACGGCAGCGGTTCGCCCAGTTTCATCCCCCATACGTTGCAGGAGGCCATGGCGGCGGCCTACCTGACCAACCCGACCTTGCAGAAGGAGCGCGCGACCCTGCGCGCGACCGATGAGCAGGTGCCCACGGCGCTGGCCGGGTGGCGGCCCACCGTGACCAGCAATGCCGGCATGACCTATTTCTCCGGCGTCAATCGCGTGTCGGCGCAGGATGGCTATGCCGGATATGACCGGAAATACGACGTTCCGGGTTACACGGCCGGGGTGACGATCTCGCAGCCGCTTTATTCCGGCGGGCGGACCACGGCCAGCACCCACAAGGCGGTCAACGAAGTGATGGCCGAGCGGGCGCGGCTGATCGCGACCGAGCAGCAGGTCTTCAGCGACGTGGTCAGCGCCTATGTGGGCGTGATCGAGAACGAGCAATTGCTGCAACTCAACATCAATAACGAAAAAGTGTTGCAAGAACAGCTTCGTGCGACTTCGGAGCGATTCCGGGTCGGCGAGATCACGCGGACCGACGTGGCCCAAGCCGAAGCGGCCCTGGCCAGTGCCCGCGCTGCCCGGCAGGAGGCCGAGGGCACGTTGCAGACGGCCCAGGCGACCTATGCCCAGGTGATCGGCATGTCGCCGCCGCCCAACCTAGTGCCGCCGCAGCCGCTGGTGCTGCCGGCGCGTTCGCAGAACGAGGCGATCGCCCAGGCGGTGCAGAATAATCCGAACGTCATCGGCGCGCTGTTTACCGAGGCATCGCAGAAGGATGCGGTCGGCGTCGCCATGTCGGCGATCATGCCCAGGATCTCGGCCGAGGCGAGCTATTCGCGTGCCATCAACCAGAGCAGCGGCCGCTCTTTGATGGACGACAAATATGCGACGGTGAATATCCAGTTCCCGCTCTATCAGGGCGGGTCGGAATATGCGGCCGTGCGGCAGGCGCGCCAGCAGGTGTCCGAGGCGCATCGGGCGGTGGATATCGAGCGTCGGGCGGCGATGCAGCTTGCCTCGTCGAACTGGCAGCAACTGGTGGCCTATACGGCGGCGATCAAGAGCAACCGGATCGCCATTGCCTCGAACATCGTCGCCCTGGAGGGGGTCGAACGCCAGGCGATCGTCGGCACCAGCACCACGCTGGAAGTGTTGCAGCAGCAGCAGACGCTGCTTCAGGCGCAGGTGGCGCTGGTGCAGAGCCTGAGCAACCTCGTGACCGCGTCCTACGGGGTGGCGGCCGCTATCGGCCGGCTGACGGCGCAGGATCTGAAGCTGGACGTGCCGCGCTATGACGAGACCGCCTATTACAAGGCGGTCAAGGACCGGCTATGGGGGATAAGCGACCAGGCGGCGAACCAGCCGGGGCGGTGACGTTATTCCGGCGTCTGCCGGGCAATGGGTGACCAGGGGGCGACATGGCCGGGATGGTGCGCCGAAACATGGTCTTGTTGGTGCTGATGATGCCGGCGGGCCCCGTTGCGGTTGCCGCGCGACCGGTGCATCGACCCTTCGACCCCAATATCTATGTCGCCATTCCGTCGCGGGCCGTGCCGGCGGCGGCGTCCTCCACCGCCTCCACGCCGCCGGATGGTGGGGGAGAGCGGGTGGACGTCGTGGGCAAACGGACGGTTTACCAAGCGGCGCCGGTTCCGGACCAGCAGGTCCGCAAGCCGGCGGGGGACGATGATTTCGGCATTCCGCTCGGCCCGCTGGGCAAATTCAGTCTGGGTGGCAGCCCGGACCCGGATCATGATCCGGTGACGGGAACCTATCTGGCGCCGTTCGGCGCGTCATATGAAGGATCGAGCCCCCTGATGACCCGTTAGGGAAGGCGCCGCCGGGGGTAGACCGACGCGCGGCGTTTCTTTCGGGGCGAAGTTCGCTATAAGCGGCGAACCGGAGGGGGTGGCCCTGTCCGGGCTATCTTCCTTCATGCTCAGGTCTGGTTTTGCGATGCTGAACAAGTCTTTCTCGCCCGGCGAGATCGAACCCGCCCTCTATGCGGAATGGGAGCGCGAATGCGCGTTCTCGGCCGTGCCGGGCAGCAGCGCGCAGCCTTACACGATCATGATCCCGCCGCCCAACGTGACCGGTACGCTGCATGTGGGCCATGCGCTGACCATGACGTTGCAGGACACGCTGATCCGCTGGCGGCGGATGCAGGGCCGCGACACGCTGTGGCAGCCGGGCACCGACCATGCCGGCATCGCCACCCAGATGGTAGTAGAGCGCACCCTTCAGAAAGAGGGCACCAGCCGGCAGGCGCTGGGGCGGGAGGCCTTCGAGCAGCGTGTGTGGCAGTGGAAAGGGGAATCGGGCGGCGGGATCACGACCCAGCTTCGTCGGCTTGGTGCCTCGCTGGACTGGCCGCGTGAGCGCTTCACCATGGACGAGGGCCTGTCCAAGGCGGTGCTGGAGGTGTTCGTCACCCTGTATCGCGAGGGGCTGATCTATCGCGACCGGCGGCTGGTGAACTGGGACCCGGCGTTCCGCTCGGCGATTTCGGACCTTGAGGTGGATAACCGCGAGGTGCAGGGCAGCCTTTGGTATATCCGCTATCCCGTTGCCGATGACGCGGAAGGGCGCACCATCACGGTCGCGACCACGCGGCCCGAGACGCTGCTGGGCGACATGGCCGTGGCCGTGCATCCCGAGGACGAACGCTATGCCGGTCTGGTGGGGCGTTCGGTGGTGCTGCCGCTGACCGGGCGGCGGATTCCCATCGTGGCCGACAGCTATTCCGACCCCGAGAAAGGCAGCGGCGCGGTCAAGATCACGCCCGCGCATGATTTCAACGATTTCGAGGTCGGGCGGCGGCACAAGCTGGCGATGCCCAGCGTGCTGGACGAGGATGCGCGGGTGACGCTGGCGGAAATCGCCGACGACCTGCATGCGGTGGAGGGGCTGGCCGATCCGGCCTTTACGCGCGGGCTGGAAGGGCTGGGACGCGACGAGGCCCGCAAGGCGGTGGTGGCCGAGCTGGAGCGTCTGGGCTGGCTGGAGAAGATCGAGCCGCATCGCAACCAGGTGCCGCATGCCGAGCGCAGCGGCGCGGTGGTGGAACCGCGCCTGACCACGCAATGGTATTGCGATGCCGCGACCCTGGCCGGGCCCGCCATTGCGGCGGTGGAGACCGGACAGGTGCGCTTTGTGCCGCAGCAATGGGAGAACACGTTCTTCGCCTGGATGCGCGATATCCAGCCCTGGTGCATCAGCCGCCAGCTCTGGTGGGGGCATCGCATCCCCGCTTGGTACGGGCCGGATGGGCATGTGTTCGTGGCGCATGACGAGGCGCAGGCCCTGGATCAGGCGCGGGCGCATTATGGGCGGGACGAGGTGCTGACGCGCGACGAGGATGTGCTGGATACCTGGTTCTCCTCCGCGTTGTGGCCGTTCTCGACCCTCGGCTGGCCGGAGAAGACGGCGGATCTGGCGCGCTATTATCCCACAGACGTGCTGGTGACGGGGTTCGACATCATCTTCTTCTGGGTGGCCCGGATGATGATGATGGGCCTGCATTTCATGAAGGACGTGCCGTTCCGCACCGTGTTCATCCATGGGCTGGTGCGTGACGAGCGCGGCCAGAAGATGTCCAAGAGCAAGGGCAACGGCATCGATCCGCTGGATATGGTCGACCAGTACGGTGCCGATGCGCTGCGCTTTACCGTCTGCGCGCTGACCGGGCTGGGCCGCGATGTGAAGCTGGGCCAGAAGCGGATCGAGGAATACCGGTCGTTCGTGACCAAGATCTGGAATGCCGCGCGGTTCTGCGAGATGAGCGGCGTGGCGCCGGTTGCGGATTTCCGGCCCGAGCGTGTGACCTCGCCGCTGGGCCGCTGGCTGCTGGACGAGGCCGCCCGCGCGGTGGCCGATGCCGATGCGGCGCTGGAAGCCTATCGTTTCGATGAATATGCCGCTGTCTGCTACCGGTTTGTCTGGAACTGCTTCTGCGACTGGTTCCTGGAATTCGCCAAGCCGGTCTTCAATGGCGCGGACGAAGCTCTGGCGGCCGAGATCCGGGCGGTGGCGGCGCATGTGCTGGGGCTGATCCTGCGCCTGTTGCAGCCGGTCATGCCCTTCGTGACCGACGAATTGTGGACGGAGTTCGGCTTTGGCGCGCGTGGCAGCCTGATGACGGCGGCCTGGCCGGTGCCCGAGCGCCCGGCGGACGCGGCGGAGGCCGTGGCGGAACTGGATTGGGTGGTGCGCTTCATCTCCGCGATCCGGACCGTGCGGGCGGAGATGAACGTGCCGCCGTCGCGTCTGGCGCCGGTGCTGCTGCGCGATGCCGATGAGCGGACCGTCGCGCGGGCGACACGCTGGGCGGAGGCGATTGGCCGCATGGCGCGCGTGTCGGCGGTCGAGTCCCTGACCGGAGAGATGCCGCGCGGTGCCGCGCAGCTTGTGGTGGACGAGGCGACGCTGGTGATTCCGCTGGCGGGCATCATCGATCTGGACCAGGAGCGGCAGCGCCTGGAGAAGGAGCGCGGCCGGCTGGATGGCGAGATCGTGAAGGTCGAGCGCAAGCTGGGCAATGCGGATTTCGTTGCCCGCGCCAAGCCCGAGGTGGTCGAGGAAAATCGCGAGCGTCTGGCGCAGTTCCAGAGCGAGCGTGCCAGGGTCGAGGCGGCGCTGGGATATCTGGCCTGACGGTCGTCACGTTCCCTTCGTCATGATCGCTTCTCTTTCAATCCATGCCAGGACAGCACATCTTCCATGGAGACGGTGCGAATCCGGCACAGGAGAAAAGAGATGACGAACGCGACGAAGGGGTATGACCCGTCATGGCAGACCGCTTATCTGGCGGGTGGCTGCTTCTGGTGTACCGAAGCGGCGCTGCGTGAACTGGCCGGCATTGAGGACGTGGTGCCCGGGTATGCGGGCGGAGATGTCGCGAACCCGAGCTACGAGCAGGTCTGCACCGGCCGGACCGGCCATGCCGAACTGGTCCGCGTGACGTTCGACCCGAGCGTGCTGTCCTATGCCGACCTGTTGCGGATCTTTTTCACCATCCACGACCCGACGACGCTGAACCGGCAGGGCGAGGATGTGGGTACACAATACCGCTCCGTCATCTTCTACGCGACGCCGGAACAGGAGCGGGTGGCGCGTGAGGTGCGGGACGAGATCGCGGCGGCGCACTTGTGGCCTGATCCGATCGTGACCGAGATCCAGCCGCTGACGCAGTTCTACGAGGCCGAGGCCTATCACCACGATTATTTCGCCAAGCACCCGGAGCGCGGCTATTGCGCGGCGGTGATCGCGCCCAAGGTGGCGAAGGTGCGGCGGCTGTTCTTCGATCGGCTGGCGATGGCCCGGTCCTGATCGCGGCGGGTCATTCGGTCTCGTCGTCCAGGAAAAGCTGGTCCGCTTCCTCGTCGTAATCGAACAGTTCGGCGTAGCGGGCCCAGCCGATCAGGGTTTGCAGGGTCTGCTTGGCGTAGTCGGGCGACATGCTGTCTTCCAGTTCCTCGCGGAATCGCTCGGCGCTGGCGCGGTGGTTCGGCCGTTCGTCCAGCACCGAGCGGATCACGCGGACCAGCGGGACATTGTGCAGCAGGCTGTGCCAGAGGATCTGCCGCCGTTCGTCGTGGCTGCTCTGGACGAAGCGCGCGCCTTCGGCCGTGAGCAGGATGTCGCCATCCTCAAGTTCGGCGAATTCCAGCAATTGCAGCGATTCGCCGAGCGGAAACAGGTCGTCCAGCGCCAGTTGCAGGCGCGAGGCCAGGAGCGGCAGGTCGGCCCGGCCGTCCAGCGGGTCGGCGGCCAGGGTTTCCATCATGCCGACCATCGTGTTCATCGGCAGGTCGGGCAGGGCGACCTGGATCGGTGCCGTGGGCTGCGGTGCGGTTTCGCCGATGGGGAGTTCGGCCTCGGAGACGATCGGGGCGCGGCGTGTCATCAGCGCGTAGATCTGGTCGACCAGCTGGCGGAAGGCGGGGTCCTCGCGGTTGCGGGGATGGGCGAAGGGCACGGCCAGTTCGTGCGCCACGCGGCCGGGATTGGAGGAAAAGACCAGGATGCGGTCGCACATCAGGACCGCTTCCTCGATATTATGGGTGACCAGCAGCATGGATTTGACCGGCAGCTTGCGCTCGGCCCACAGCTCGATCAGGTCGGTGCGGAGGTTTTCCGCCGTCAGGACGTCCAGCGCCGAAAAGGGTTCGTCCATCAGCAGCAGGTCGGGCTGGACCACCAGCGCCCGGGCAAGGCCCACGCGCTGGCGCATGCCGCCCGACAGTTCCTTGGGGTAGGCGTTTTCGTAGCCGCCCAGGCCGATCAGGTCGATCGCGCCTTCGGCCAGGCGGTCGCGCTCGGCGGCGGCGATGCCCTTGGCTTCCAGTCCCAGTTCCACGTTCTTCTGTACCGTCAGCCATGGGAACAGGGCGAAGGACTGGAACACCATCGCGATGCCGGGCACCGGCCCGGAGACCGGGCGGCCTTTCCACAGGATGCTGCCCTCGGTGGGAGGGAGCAGGCCGGCCACGATGCGCAGCAGCGTCGATTTGCCCGAGCCGGACCGGCCCAGCAGCCCGACGATCTCGCCTGAGCGGAGGCTCAGATTTACGTCGTCCAGCACCACCAGGTCGGCCGCGCCGCCCTTGTGGTAGGCCTGGCGGCAGTCGATGACGCGGATCAGGTCCTCCTGATCCTCGACCTGGGGGGAAGGGGCCGAGGGGGAAGGCGAGAGGGTCATGGCGCGGTCCCGGATGGTGATCAGACGAAGGCGAAGTGGCGGCGGGCGTAATCAGCCAGCGGACGCCACACCGCGCGATTGAACAGCAGCACGAACACCGCCATGACCGTCATGCCCAGCCCGACATGGGCGGTGTCGCCGGCGACCGTGGCGCGGGCGATATACGCCCCCAGCCCGTGGGCGGCGAGATGGTCGCTGCCCCAGCTTGCGACCTCGGCGGCGATGGCGGCGTTCCACGCGCCGCCTGAGGCGGTGATGGCGCCGGTGATGTAATGCGGCAGGATGCCCGGCAGGGCGACCCGCAGCCACCAGAGCGGGCCGCGCACCTGGAGGCTGCGCGCGACCTCCAGCAGGTCGGCGGGGTAGGAGGATGCGGCGGCCACGACATTGAACAGGATATACCACTGGGTGCCGAGGATCATCAGCGGCGTGAGCCAGATATCGCTGCTGAGTTGGTAGTGGACGATCAGCACCACGAAGATCGGGAAGAACAGGTTGGCCGGGAACGCGGCCATGAACTGGGCCACGAACTGCGTGCGCCGGGCGCGGGTCGGATCGAGCCCCAGCCAGATGCCTGCCGGTACCCAGACCAGCGAGGCCAGCAGGACCATGGCCACCACCCGCAGCAGCGTGAGCCCACCCAGGCCCACGACATGCAGCAGTTCGGGCAGCGTGAAGGTGGCGCGCGCGTAGATCCAGACCTGCCACAGGGCGAGCAGGCTCAGCCCGGCCAGCAGGGCGGTCCAGCCCCAGTCGAGCAGGCGGGACGGGAGGACCGGGCCCCGGCGGACCTCGTGGGGGCGCCGGCCCAGGGGCAGGCCGCCGATGGCGGTCAGGCCGTCGCCGATGGCATCGGTGATGCGGCGAAGCAGGGCGGTGCGGCGCAGCAGGACCAGCATCCACGGGTCGGAAGCCGGGGTGGCATCCGATGATGCCGTGCCGAAGCGCGCGGACCAGGCGACGAGTGGCCGGAACAGCAACTGGTCATAGGCCAGGATCACCACCAGCATCGCCAGGATGGCGTACAGCACCGCCCACAGGTCGCGCTGCGCGATGGCGGTGCCGACATAGGAGCCGATGCCGGGGAGCAGGATATCGGTGTTTCCGACCGTGATCGTCTCGGAATAGACGACCATGAACCAGCCGCCGGACATCGAGACCATGGCGTTCCAGACCAGTCCCGGCACGGCGAACGGGACGTCCAGCCGCCAGAATTTCTGCCAGGCGGTGAGGCCGAAGCCGCGGGCGACTTCTTCGAGGTCCGGCGGGACGGAGCGCAGGGACTGGTACATGCTGAAGGCCATGTTCCAGGCCTGGCTGGTGAAGATGGTGAAGATGGCCGCCAGTTCGGCCCCCAGGATGCGGCCGGGGAACAGGCCCATGAAGAAGACGACCGTGAAGGTGAGGAACCCCAGGATCGGCACCGATTGCAGCACATCCAGCACCGGCACCAGGATCAGCGCGGCGCGGCGGCTCTTGGCGGCCCAGACGGCATAGGTGAAGGTGAACAGCAGCGAGGCGCCGAGGGCCGCGAACATGCGCAGGGTGGTGCGCACCGCATAGCCGGGCAGCCAGGCGGGATCGAGATGGATGACGGCGGCATTGGGCGCGGTGATGGGGGCCAGCATGTGGCGCCCGGCCGTGGCCAGCAGCACGGCCAGCCCGAGCATGCACAGCAGGGCGGCCAGGTCGAACAGGTTGGGCCGGCTGTCGCGGGATAAAAAGGCGGGAAGCCAACGCGCCGTCATGACCCTCTTTCCTGTCTGCCCATCTCCGCCCGTCAGGCGGTGCCGGTGCTGCCGAAGCCGCCCGAGGCGCGGGTGGTCTCGTCCAGGCTTTCGGCTTCCTGCCACGCGACGCGGACCACCGGGGCCAGCACGGCCTGGGCGATGCGCATGCCGCGCGTGATCGTCAGCGGCGCGTCACCCGTGTTGAACAGGATGATGCCGATCTCGCCGCGATAATCCTCGTCGATCGTGCCGGGCGTGTTGGGCAGGGTAATCCCGTGCTTCAGCGCCAGGCCCGAGCGCGGGCGGATCTGCAATTCATAACCGGGCGGCAGGGCGATGCACAGGCCGGTGGGCACCAGCAGGCGCGCGCCGGGGGCGAGTTCGACCGGCTCGCGCACCGCCGCCAGCAGGTCCATGCCGGCGGCGCCCGCCGTGGCGTAGCCGGGCAGGGGCAGGTCGGCCGCGTGCGGCAGGCGGCGGACGGCGACGGAAACGATGGGGGCGGTCATGGGGCACTCCGGCCGGAAGGGGAATCGGGGGTGAAGAAGGCGGCGATCCGCTCGGCCAGGTGTGTGGCGACGGCCTGCTTGTCCATGCGGGGCCAGTGGTCGGTGCCGTTGGCGGTGATCAGGATGATCTCGTTTTCCGTGCCGCCCATGATGCCGGTTTCCGGCCGCACGTCATTGGCGACGATCCAGTCGCAGCCCTTGCGCTGCCGCTTGGCCGCCGCGTGCTGCACGACCGTATCGGTCTCGGCGGCGAAGCCGATGACGAGGGCGGGGCGATCGGGGCCGGGGGTGGAGAGTTCGGCCAGGATATCGGGGTTGGGCACCAGCGTCAGGACCGGGGGCGGGGCGCCGGCGGACTTCTTGAGCTTGCTGGTGGCCTCGTGCGCCACGTGCCAGTCGGCGACGGCTGCGGCGCAGACGGCGATGTCGCAGGGCAGGGCCTGCTGGCAGGCCGCCAGCATCTGCCTGGCCGTTTCGACGCGGTGCAGGGTGACGCCTGCCGGCGCGGGCAGGTCGACCGGCCCGCTGACGAGCGTGACGCGGACCCCGAGGGCGGCGAGGGCCCCGGCGATTTCATAGCCCTGGCGGCCGGATGAGCGGTTGGCGAGGTAGCGCACCGGGTCGATCGGCTCGTGGGTCGGGCCTGCGGTGACCAGCGCGTGGCGGCCGGCGAGGGGGCCGGGGGTGGCCGGACCGGCGAGGTGGCGGAGAATGGCTTCGGCGATGGCGGGTGGTTCCGCGAGGCGGCCGGGGCCGGTCTCGTTGCACGCCATCAGCCCGATTTCGGGCCCGACCACCGTGACGCCGCGTGCGCGCAGGGTCGCCAGGTTGGCCTGGGTGGCCGGGTGGTCCCACATGCGGACATTCATCGCGGGCGCGATCAGCACCGGCTTGTCGGTGGCCAGCAGCAGCGTGCTGGCCAGATCGTCGGCCAGTCCGGCGGCCATGCGGGCCATGATGTCGGCCGTGGCCGGGCAGACCACCAGCAGGTCGCCGGAGCGCGAGAGGGCGATATGGCCCATCTCGTTCTCGTCGGTCAGGGAGAACAGGTCCTCGTAGACCTTCTCGCCCGTCAGCGCCTGGAGGCTGAGGGGGGTGACGAACTGCCGGCCGGCCGCCGTCAACACCGTGCGCACGCGCAGGCCCGCGCCCGTCAGCAGGCGGATCAGTTCCAGTGTCTTGTAGGCGGCGATACCCCCGCACACGATCAGCAGGACCGTGCGGCCGCCGATCGGGGCGGGGGCGGCTTGCATCGTCAGATCCGCCAGCCGGAATGGATGGCCGCGATGCCGCCTGACAGGTTGCGGACCGTGACATGCTCCAGCCCCGCATTGCGCATCATGCCGGCCAGGGTCTCCTGGTCGGGGAACATGCGGATGCTCTCGGCCAGATACTGGTAGCTCTCGCGGTCGCCGGCGATGGCCGCACCCATGCGCGGCAGGACCTGGAACGACCAGGCGTCATAGATCGGCGAGAGGGCCGCGACCTGCACCCGGGAGAATTCGAGGCACAGGAAGCGCCCGCCCGGCCGCAGCACGCGGCGCGCCTCGCGCAGCACGGCGTCCTTGTCGGTGCAGTTGCGCAGGCCGAAGGCGATCGTGACCCGGTCGACCGAGCGATCGGGAAGGGGAATGGCCTCGGCGTCCACGACGGCGAAATTCAGGCTGGAGATCAGCCCGCGCTCCAGCGCCCGGCTGCGCCCGACGGAGAGCATGCTGGCATTGATGTCGGACAGGATGGCTCGGCCGCCGCCGGCGCGCAGCCAGCCGAACGAGATGTCGCCGGTGCCGCCCGCCAGATCGAGCAGAGTGAGGTCGGGATGGGCGCCCATCTCGGTGACGAAGATTTTCTTCCAGGCCCGGTGGATGCCCAGCGACATGACGTCGTTCATGATGTCGTAGCGGGTGGCCACGCTATCGAACACGGCGCGCACCATCGGCTTCTTTTCGGCCATGGGCACGTCGCGGAAGCCGAAATCGGTCGTCTCCGCGCCGGAGGGAGGGGCGCCGGCGGCGTCGGGGAAGGCGGAGGGCTTGGTATTGTCGGTCATGGTTCAGGGATATAACCTCAGATCCACTCATGCCGGAACTCCCTGAAGTCGAAACAGTGATGCGTGGGATGCGGTTGCATCTCGATGGCAAGACGATCGCCCGGGTGACGGTGCGGCGCGAAGGAATGCGCACGCCCTTTCCGCCGGACCTGGCCAGGCGGCTGGAAGGCGCGCGGATCAGCGGTTTTGCCCGCCGTGGGAAATATATCCTGATGCGGCTGGACCGGGGCGAGAGCATGCTGCTGCATCTGGGCATGTCCGGGCGGGTGCTGCTGTCGCTGCCCGGCAAGGCGCCGGCGCCCGATCGGCACGAGCATCTGTCGTTCGAAATGACGGACGGCACCCATTTCGGCCTGATCGACCCGAGGCGCTTCGGCACGGTGGATTTGATGGCGACGGCGGATGAAGGAAAACATCGGCTGCTGGCCCGACTCGGACCCGAGCCGCTGGGGAACGGATTTTCCCAGGAATGGCTGCACCAGGCGATCGCGCGGCGGCGGACCTCGATCAAGGCGGCGCTGATGGACCAGTCGGTCGTGGCGGGCATCGGGAACATCTATGCCTCCGAGGCCCTGTTCCGTGCCGGGATCCATCCGGCGCGGATGGCCTGCGGGCTGGATGTGGCCGAGGAGGCGCGGCTGGTCGAGGCGATCCGCGGGGTGCTGGTCGAGGCGATCGCGGCCGGTGGATCAAGCCTGCGCGACTATGCCCAGCCGGATGGGGAACTGGGCTATTTCCAGCATGCCTGGCGCGTCTATGGTCGCGCGGGGCAGGGATGCCCGGATTGCCCCGGCGGCAAGGCCTGCGGTGGGGTGGTGCGGATCGAGCAGGCGGGGCGTTCGACCTTCTTCTGCCCCCTGCGGCAGGTGCTGCCGGCCGGTGCGCCGGCGGCGGCCGGTTGATCGGCATGGCGGTATTTGCAGATGTGCGGAAGAGTTGTCTTGACGGGGGTGGAAGGCTTGGACTAGATCGCCACCCTGATCTGGATGTCCGAGGCCTGCTGGCGACGGACCTCGTAACCATTTTTTTTTGAACTGAGAACCATGGCGAACACTGCTTCCGCGCGTAAGCGCATCCGTCAGAACGAGCGCCGCAACGCGCGTAACACGGCGCGCGTCTCGCGCATGCGCACCTTCGTGAAGAAGGTCGAGGCGGCGATCGCCTCGGGCAACAAGGAAGAGGCGACCACGGCCCTGCGCGCCGCGCAGCCGGAAATGCAGCGCGCCTCGGGCAAGGGTGTGATCCACGCCAACACCGTTTCCCGCAAGATTTCGCGTCTGTCGGCCCGTATCAAGGCCCTCGTCGCGGCTTGATCGCCTGCGCCGGCCGGTATTGTTAAAATCCGGCAAATAGACGCATAGCATTTAGCAAAAGGTCGTTCTTCTCTTTCAAGGAGAGGAACGGCCTTTGCTTTTTCTGTGAAAGTTCCGGCTGATTGCTTCAGGTTCCGGTGACTGGTCCTGTTGTGCGGGGCGGGGGATTTTCCCACCTCGCCGACCCAGTTTTCCGTTGCCTCGATCGGGCTGGTGACCTATCTTCGGCTTCTTCATTCCGAGACGACTGAGCAGGACATCGTGGCCGCGCCTTTTTGGGTGTCGGGCAAGGGGAGGCTTGTTTTCCTTTGCGTGGCGGGCTGGCGGCAGGTGGATTGCGTGGGATCATCGGTATGACGGGGACGGAAAACGCAGGGACGGATCTTCCGCATGGCCGGAAGGGTACCGTCTCCATGGGGCCGGGATTGAACATGACGGGCGAACTCAGTGGATATGATGCCGTCGCGGAAGCCCGGTCGGTTCGGAACGTCCTGGACATCCACTGGTCGCGGATCTGTTCACGCTTGCAGGCCGAGGTTGGCGAGGTCGAATATCGCACCTGGCTGAAGCAGATCAGCATCGGCCCGGTCGATGGCGACGAGATCACGCTCAATCTGCCGACCCGCTTCCTGCGCGACTGGGTGCGCACGCAGTATGGCGACCGGCTGAGCGCGCTGTGGAATGCCGAGCTGCCGTCGATCCGCCGGGTGGAACTGCAGGTCGGCCGGCCTGATGCGGTTGCCGATCCGGCGGGTGACGAGGCCGGTTCGGTCGATGCCGCGCCGGTTGCGGCCGTGGACGAGCGGGTGGCCGAGGCGCGCAGTGAGTTGAGCCGGCATGACCTGGCCGCGCCGCTGGACCCGCGCTTTACCTTCGATACGTTCGTGGTCGGCAAGCCCAACGAATTTGCCTATGCCTGCGCCCGCCGGGTGGCGGAGCGGCCGTCCAGCCCCGGTTTCAATCCGCTGTTCCTCTATGGGGGCGTCGGGCTGGGCAAGACGCATCTGATGCATGCCATCGGCTCGGAACTGACGCGGGGCGGCAAGGTCTCGGTGGCCTATATGTCGGCCGAGAAGTTCATGTACCGCTTCATCGCCGCCATCCGCTCGCAATCGACGATGGAATTCAAGGAGCAGCTTCGCTCGGTCGACGTGCTGATGATCGACGATCTGCAGTTCCTGATCGGCAAGGACAACACGCAGGAAGAGTTCTTCCATACGTTCAACGCGCTGGTCGATGCGGGCCGGCAGATCGTGGTATCGGCCGACAAGTCGCCGTCCGACCTGTCGGGACTGGAAGACCGGCTGCGCACGCGCCTGGGATGCGGCATGGTGGCCGATATCCATGCCACGACCTTCGAACTGCGGATCTCGATCCTGGAATCGAAGGCGGCGGCGTCGGGTGTCGCGGTGCCGGCCAAGGTGCTGGAATTCCTGGCCCACAAGATCACGTCCAACGTGCGGGAACTGGAAGGCGCGCTGAATCGCCTGATCGCCCATGCCAACCTGTTCGGCCGCCCGGTGACGCTGGAAGCGACGCAGGACGTGCTGCATGATATCCTCAAGGCCCATGACCGGCGGGTGACGATCGAGGAAATCCAGCGCAAGGTGGCCGAGCACTGGAACATCCGCCTGACCGACATGTCCTCGGCCCGGCGCGCGCGCGCGGTGGCACGGCCCCGGCAGGTGGCAATGTATCTGGCCAAGCAGTTGACCAGCCGGTCGCTGCCGGAAATCGGGCGCAAGTTCGGCAACCGCGATCATACGACCGTCATGCACGCGGTGGCGCGGGTGACCGAGCTGATGGAGCGGGATACCGCGTTCGCCGAGGATGTCGAATTGCTGCGCCGCATGCTGGAGAGCTGACAGGCGGACCTGGGCAGCGGGCCGTCCGGCGGGGCTTTGCGCACGCGGCCGGGGGCTGCTAGAATCACGGGACCGAAGGTCATATCTGGCAGTCCGGGCGGGTGGCCGGGGCGGCCATGATCCCGGTGGCATATGCCGGGCAAGGAGAGTCTGTACCTATGAAGCTGAAGGCTGACCGCGCGACATTGCTGAAGGCTCTGGCGCATATCCAGAGTGTCGCCGAGAAGCGGAATACCATTCCGATTCTGGCCAATGTTCTGATCAATGTCGCGGATGGTCGGCTGACGCTGACGGCGACCGACATGGAAATCGCGGTGGTCGAGGAAATCGGCGCCGAGACCGCCCGCAACGGCGCGGTGACCGCGCCCGCCGCCGTGCTGCATGAGATCGTCCGCAAGCTGCCCGACGGGGTGGCGGTCGAACTGGACCATGCGGGCGGGGACGCGCCGCTGGCGCTGCGGGCCGGGCGCTACACCACCAGCCTGAACGTGCTCGATGTGGACGATTTCCCGTCGATGACGGCGGGCGAACTGCCCAACCGCTTTTCGGTGCCGGCCGCGGTGCTGCGCGGGCTGATCGACCGCACGCGCTTTGCGATCTCGACCGAGGAGACGCGCTATTATCTCAACGGCATCTATCTGCATGTTGCCGCCGGCGATACCGGGCCGATGCTGCGCGCGGTGGCGACAGACGGGCATCGTCTGGCGCGGGTCGAGACCGAGGTTCCTTCGGGGGCCGAGGAGATGCCGGGCGTGATCGTGCCGCGCAAGACGATCGCCGAACTGCGCAAGCTGCTCGACGAGGGCGCCGAGGATGTGGTGGTCGGCCTGTCCGACACCCGCATCCAGTTCTCGGTCGGGCCTGTGACGCTGACCTCGAAGCTGATCGACGGCACGTTCCCTGAATATGACCGGGTGATCCCGCGCGGCAACGACCGGATCCTGCGTGTGGGCAAGAAGGATTTCTCCGATGCCGTCGCGCGTGTCGCCGCGATCAGCCAGGAGCGTTCGCGCCCCGTCAAGCTCTCGATCGGGCATAACCTGCTGACTCTCTCCGCCGTCAGCCCCGACCAGGGAACGGCGAAGGAAGAGCTGGACGAAAACTACGTGACCTACGACGCCGAACCGATGGAGATCGGCTTCCAGGCGCGTTATCTGAACGACATTACCGATCAGATCGACCGCGACGTGGAATTCCTGTTTTCCGACAGTTCCGCCCCGACCATCGTGCGTGATGTCGCCAGCCCGTCGGCGCTGTACGTGCTGATGCCGATGCGGGTCTGATCGCGGAGGCGCTGGCCGCACCATGGCGCGCCTTGAGCGGCTGGCGCTGACGGATTTCAGGAATTACGCGCGTCTGGTCTGGCAGCCCGATGCGCCGGTCAATGTCATTACCGGCGAGAACGGCACCGGCAAGACCAACCTGCTGGAAGCCCTGTCCCTGCTGGTGCCGGGGCGGGGGCTGCGTGGTGCGCGAGGCGCCGAGATCGCGCGGCATGGGGCGGCATTGTGGGGCGTGGCGGCGCGCTTCGTCGCTCCGGACGGTCTGCCGTCCGACCTTTCCACCGGCAGTGATCCGGCGCGGCCCGAACGCCGGGCCTTCCGGCGTGACGGCGAGGCCGTGCGCGGGCGGGGGGCGCTGGCCGATTCCCTGTCCGCCGTCTGGCTGACGCCGCAGATGGACCGGCTGTTCCAGGATGGGCTGCCCGGCCGCCGGCGGTTTCTGGACCGGCTGGTGGTGGCGCTGGAGCCCGGCCATGCGCGGGAACTGGCGGCCCATGACCAGTCGGTGACGCAGCGCAACCGCCTGCTGGCCGGGGGGCGCGCCGATGCGGCGTGGCTGGCGGCGCTGGAGGATTCGATGGCGCGGCATGCCGTGGCCGCCACGGCGGCGCGGCTGGTGCTGACGGATCGGCTGAACGAGGAAGGGGGGCTGGGGGCGCCCGAGGGGTTCCCCGCAGCGCGGCTCGACCTCCTGTGCCCGATCGCGGAGCAGTTGCGCGCCCGCCCGGCGCTGGCGGTCGAGGACTGGCTGCGTGACCGGCTGGCGGCCGGCCGGGCGGCGGATGCGACGCGGGGCGGTGCCGGCATGGGCGCGCATCGGGCCGACATGGCGCTGTCGGACCGGGCCAGCGCCCGGCCGGCGGCGCAGGCCAGCACCGGGCAGCAGAAGGCGCTGCTGCTGGGGGTGGTGCTGGCGCACGCGGCGCTGATGACGCGGCATCGGGGGGAGGCCCCGGTGATCCTGCTGGACGAGCCGCTGGTGCATCTGGACGAGCGGCGGCGCGAGGCGCTGTTTCGCAGCCTCGATGGATTTGACGGCACGGTTCTGATGACCGGGACCGATGCCGACCTGTTTCACCCGCTGCGCGGTCGCGCGGCGTTCCGCACGCTGTCGGACGGAGTGCTTCGGCCCGCGGGGGGAATTCCCCCGGCCGATGCTGGTTCGATGGACCCGAAGCCTGTATGATCGCGGCGTTCGACCACGATCCTGTCTGGAGCATCTGCCCGGTATGTCCGATCAATCCAATCCTGTTCAGAAATCCGATGCGGACATGAGCGGGACCTTGCCCGAAGATTCGGACTATGACGCCGCTTCCATTTCCGTCCTGAAGGGACTGGACGCCGTTCGCAAGCGGCCCGGCATGTATATCGGCGATACCGATGACGGGTCGGGCCTGCACCATATGGCCTTCGAGATCATCGACAACGCGGTCGATGAGGCGCAGGCCGGATTCGCCACCAGTTGCATCGTGACGCTGAACGGCGACGGAAGTGTGACCGTGCGCGACAACGGGCGCGGCATCCCGACCGACATGCATATCGAGGAAGGGGTCAGCGCGGCCGAAGTGGTGCTGACCAAGCTGCATGCCGGCGGCAAGTTCAACCAGAATTCCTACAAGGTGTCGGGCGGCCTGCATGGCGTGGGCGCGGCGGTGGTCAATGCCCTGTCCGAGTGGATGGAAGTGCGGATCTGGCGCAACGGCCAGGAGCACATGATCCGCTTCCAGCATGGTGAGCGCGATGCCCCGCTGGCGATCATCGGGCCGAGCGATGCGCCGCGCGGCACCCAGGTGACGTTCAAGCCCAGTGTCGGCACCTTCAAGATCACCGAGTTCGATTTCGCCATTCTGGAACGGCGGATGCGCGAGCTTGCCTTCCTCAATTCCGGCCTTGAGATCATCCTGCGCGACGAGCGGCATACGCCGACGCGCGAGGAGAATTTCCATTATGAGGGCGGTCTGTCCGCCTTTGTGTCGTGGCTGGATCGGGGGAAAAGCTCGATTGTCGATCCGCCGATCACCGGCAGCCTGCAGAACGAGGAAAACGGCATCAAGGTCGAGTTCGCGCTGTCGTGGAACGACAGTTTCCACGAGACGATGCTGTGCTTCACCAACAATATCCCGCAGCGTGACGGGGGCTCGCATCTCGCCGGGTTCCGGCAGGCGCTGACCCGCGTGGTGGGCAAATATGCCGAGAGCAATGCCAGCAAGAAGGACAGCCAGTCGCTGGTGGGCGAGGACATGCGCGAGGGCATGACGGCCGTGCTGTCGGTGAAGGTGCCGGACCCGAAATTCTCGTCGCAGACCAAGGACAAGCTGGTGTCCTCCGAGGTGCAGCCGGTGGTGCATGCGGCGGCGGCGGACATGATCGCCCACTGGTTCGAGACCCATCCGAAAGAGGCTCGCGGCATCGTCGCGAAGGTGATGGACGCGGCGGCGGCGCGCGAGGCGGCGCGGCGGGCGCGCGAACTGACGCGGCGCAAGGGTGTGCTGGATGTCTCGTCCCTGCCGGGCAAGCTGGCGGACTGCCAGGAGCGCGATCCGGCCAAGTCGGAACTGTTCATCGTCGAGGGGGATTCGGCGGGTGGCACCGCCAAGCAGGGGCGCGACCGGCGCTTCCAGGCGATTCTGCCGCTGAAGGGCAAGATCCTGAACGTGGAGCGCGCGCGCTTCGACCGCATGCTGGGTTCGGCCGAAGTCGGCACGCTGATTACCGCGCTGGGCACCGGCATCGGCCGGGGCGAGGTGGATCAGGGCGGATTTTCGATCAACAAGCTGCGCTACCACCGCGTCGTCATCATGACCGACGCGGACGTCGACGGGTCGCATATCCGCACGCTGCTGCTGACGTTCTTCTTCCGCCAGATGCCTGAACTGATCGAGCGCGGGCACCTGTATATCGCCCAGCCGCCGCTCTATCGCGCCAAGAGGGGCAATGACGAGCGCTACCTGAAGGACGATGCCGCGCTGGAGCAGTATCTGCTGGACAAGGCGCTGGCCAATGCGTCGATGCGCTATGCCGACGGGCGTGTGCTCCAGGGGGCGGAACTGGCTGCCGAGGTGATCTTTATCCGCGACGTGACGCGCGCGATCCAGCGCCTGTCGGTGCGGGCGCCGATCTGGATCCTGGAACAGGCGGCGGTGACCGGCGCGCTGAGTGCCGACACCCAGGTGGTGCAGGGGCGGGTACCGACCTTGCAGGCGCGGCTCGACGAGGTGTCGCTGCCCAATGAGCGGGGCTGGAAGGTGAGCGCCACGGCAGAATCCGGGCTGGAAATGGCGCGCAGCGTGCGTGGCGTGGGCGAAATCTATCGTCTGGATCCGGCGGCGCTGCGCAGCGCCGAGGTCCGCTGGCTGGCCGAGCGCGGGGAGCGGCTGGGAAGCGATTTCGCGGCGCCAGTGGAGCTGACGCTGGATGGCACGGCGCGAACCGCTGCGGGCCCGGCCTCGCTGTATGAGCGGATTCTGGCGCAGGGGCGGCGCGGGCTCTCGATCAACCGCTTCAAGGGACTGGGCGAGATGAACGATGCCCAGTTGTGGGAAACGACGCTGGACCCGGCCATGCGTACGCTGTTGCAGGTGAAGGTCGGGGATGTGGAGAATGCCGAACAGGTGTTCTCGACCCTGATGGGCGATGTCGTGGAGCCGCGCCGTGATTTTATCGTGGGCAATGCGCTCAAGGTCGCGAATCTGGACGTCTGAGCCGGGCGGTTTCCGTTGTATTGCTTCGTGGAGAGCCGTGATGCGTCTGTCACGTAAAGTCGCGGCGCGGGGATTCTCCGCGCTGGCGCTGGCGGCCATGCCTGGCGTGTGGGCGCCGGCCGCCCGGGCGGCGGATGCGCCCGTGCCCGTGGTCGCACCCGCGCCCGCGCAGGTCGTCCATGTTTATGGCGTCTTCAATCACGGCTTCCGGGCGCTGACGATTTCGGCGCGCTATGCCGTGACCTCGGATGGCTATGCCGTGCGGTCGACGATCCGCAGCGGCGGCCTGCTGGGGCTGCTGGTGCATATGAACGTCACCTCCCAGGCGACGGGGCGGTTCCTGCCCGATGGGGTGCGGCCGCTGACCTATGACAGTGCGGGCTATTCGCGCGGCGAGGATCGGCATGTCGTGCTGGATTACAGTGGCGGGCAGACGCATATCGCGCTCCAGACGCCGCCGGAGCCCAGCCGCGACCCGATTCCGGCCACCGATCTGGCACCGGCGATGGATTCGCTCAGCGCGCTGATGCGGCTGCAGCAGACGGTGCGCGCGCATCATCAGTGCGACGGGTCGGCTACCGTGTTCGACGGGGCGCGGCTGCTGCATATGGATGCCCACACGATCGGCACGCAGGACATGGCGCGCGATTCCCATCAGCCCTATCAGGGTGCGGCGTTGCGCTGTGATTTCAGCGACATGCAGATCGCCGGGTTCCGCAAGAGCGACGGGCCGGATTCGCCGGCCCGCAAGCCCGTGAACGGCTCGGTCTGGTTTCAGGACGTGCCGGGCGATGGGTTGACGATCGTCCGCATCGCCTTCGACCACCCGAAGCTGGGCCATCTGACGATAATGCTGCTGCCGGATGCCGCGTAGGGCGTTCCCTGGGGCCAGCTTTTCAAGCTGGAATTAATTCGCCGGCGAGATGCGGGATTTCGGTCATCGAATCGCCGCCTGCCGTGGCGCCGGCCTCCATTTCCGGGCGGCCATAGCCCCAGCGGGCGAAGATGGCGCGCACCCCGGCCCCTTCCGCCGCCGCGATGTCGTTGTGATGGTCGCCGACCATGACGGCGCGCGGCGGCGTGCCGTGGGCCTGCTGGATGGTGCCGAGCAGGTGGATGGGGTTGGGCTTGCGGGCGGGGAAGGTGTCGCCGCCGCCGATCGCGTCGAACACGCCTTCCAGCCCCAGCGCGTCGATGATGCGCGTGGCGGCGGCGACCGGCTTGTTGGTGCAGACCGCCAGCCGCCAGCCCTGTGCCCGCAGGGTCTTCAGCGCGTAGTCGGTGCCGGGGAACAGGCGGGACTGTTCGGTGGAACGGGGTGTGTAATCGGCCATGTAGCGTTGCACGGCCTCGTTGGCGTCGATCGGCGTTGCGGCCTCGCCGGCGTGGGCCAGCAGGCGGCGCACCAGCGCGGCCACGCCGTCACCGACCATGCCGCGCACCAGATCCGGCGCGATGCCGGGCAGGCCGTAGCTTTGCAGCATGCGGTCGGCGCTGGCGGCGAGGTCTGGCAGGCTGTCCAGAAGCGTGCCGTCCATGTCGAAAACGGCGAGGCGGGGTGAGGTCTGTGCTGGCATGGGCTCTCCTGACACCGGTCCGGTCGGGCTGGATGCAGTAATTGGTAAACCTAAGTGATGGCCCCGGATCACCCCTTTATTTGACAGGGCCGATCCTCGCCCGCTACCCGCATGACATGAATGCCCCGCCTCTGTCCGCGATGCCCGCGGACCTGTCCGCCCGACGCCCCGCCACCGCCGTCATCCTGGCGGCGGGGATGGGAACGCGCATGAAATCCGCCCAGCCGAAAGTGATGCATCCGCTCGCCGGCCGGCCGATGCTGCGGTACCTGCTGGATCATGCGGCCATGGTCTTCGACCGGATCGTGGTCGTCGTCGGGCCGGGCATGGAGCAGGTAGCCGCCCTGGCCGGGCCGCATCAGGTGGTGGTGCAGGCGGACCGGTTGGGCACCGCCCATGCCGCCGCGCAGGCGGCCGATCTGTTCGGTGACGGCGATGTGGCGGTGCTGTATGGCGACAACCCGCTGATTACGCCGGAGAGCATGCGCAACCTGCTGGCCTGCCGGGCAACGCCCGGTGTCGGGCTGGCGCTGATGGCGATGCGGCCGCGCGATCCGGGCCGCTATGGTCGGATCGTCAGTGAAGACGGGCTGGTGCGGCGGATCGTGGAATGGGCGGATGCGAGCCCGCAGGAGCGGGCGATCGGCCTGTGCAATGCCGGCGTGCTGTGCGCCGAGGCCGCGACCTTCCGGCGCTGGCTGTCGATGGTGCGCAACGACAATGCGCAGGGCGAATATTATCTGGGCGACGTGGTGGCCCTGGCCGTTGCCGAAGGGGAGCAGGTCCGCGCGGTGGAGGCCCCTGAGGACGAATTGCGCGGCATCAATTCCCGCGCCGAACTGGCCGAGGCCGAGGCCTGCGTGCAGAAGCGGCTGCGCGCGGCGGCGATGGATGCGGGCGTGACGCTGGTGGCGCCGGAGACGGTCTTTCTCTCGGCCGATACGGTGTTCGAGCCCGATGTGCTGGTGCAGCCCCATGTGGTGTTCGGGCCGGGGGTGCGCGTGCATCGTGGAGCGGAGATCCGGGCTTTCAGCCATCTGGAAGGTTGCGTGGTGGGGCCGGGGGCGCTGATCGGGCCCTATGCGCGGCTGCGGCCGGGCAGCGATGTGGGGGCGGCGGCGCATGTCGGCAATTTCGTCGAATTGAAAGCGACGACGCTTGGCGCCGGGGCGAAGGCTAACCATCTGACCTATCTGGGAGATGCGGCGATCGGCGCCGGGACCAATGTCGGGGCCGGGACGATTACCTGCAATTATGACGGTGTGTTCAAGCACCGCACCGAGATCGGCGTGGAGTGCTTCATCGGGTCGGATGCGATCCTGGTGGCACCGGTGGCGATCGGTGACGGGGCGCTGGTCGCGGCGGGAAGTGTCGTGACCGAAGACGTGCCTGCCGGTGCGCTGGCCTTTGGCCGCGCCCGCCAGGAGAACAAGGACGGACGGGGGGTGGCGCTGCGCGACGCCCTGCGCCGCAGGAAGAAGGAGCAGGGGTGATGTGCGGCATAGTCGGCGTTGTCGGCGGCAGGGACGCCACACCGATCATCTTCGATGCCCTGCGGCGGCTGGAATATCGCGGATATGATTCCGCCGGTATCGCGACGCTGGTGGACGGGCGGATCGAGCGGCGTCGCGCGGCCGGCAAGCTGGATAATCTGGCGGCGTTGCTGGCACGCGAGCCGCTGGCGGGCGTGACGGGCATCGGCCATACGCGCTGGGCCACCCATGGCGCGCCGACCGAGAACAACGCGCACCCGCATTCCACCGCCCGCGTGTCGATCGTGCATAACGGCATCATCGAGAATTTCGAGGAACTGCGCCGCGAGTTGGAGCAGGCCGGCCATGTCTTCGTGACCGAGACCGACAGCGAAACCGTGGCGCAACTGGTCGATTTCCATATGGCGCGGGGCCTGTCGCCGCGCGAGGCGGCGTTTGCCACGTTGCGCCGGCTGGAAGGGGCCTATGCGCTGGCGATGATCTTCGCCGGGCATGACAACCTGATGATCGGCGCGCGCCATGGAGCGCCGCTGGTGGTGGGCTATGGCGAGAACGAGATGTTCCTCGGCTCCGACAGCCTCGCCCTTGCGCCGCTGACGCGCCGCATCGCCTATCTGGACGATGGCGACTGGGTGGTGGTGACGCCGGAGGGCGCGGAATTCTTCGATGCCTCGGGCGAGCGGGTGGAACGCGCGGTGCGCATCACCGCGTTGATCGCCGGTTCGGTCGGCAAGGACGGTTATCGCCATTACATGGAGAAGGAACTGCACGAGCACCCGGTGGTGATCGGGCAGACCCTTCAGCGGCTGATCGACCCCGCGACCCGGCGGGTGATGATGCCGGAGCTGCCGTTCGACCTGGCATCGCTGCCGCGCGCGGCGGTGACGGCCTGCGGCTCGGCCTTCTATGCCGGGCTGATCGGTCGCTACTGGCTGGAAGCGGTGGCGGGCCTGCCGGTCGATATCGATGTGGCCAGCGAACTGCGCTATCGCGACCCGCCGCTGACGCCGGGGGGGCTGGGCCTGCTGATCTCGCAGTCGGGCGAGACGGCGGATACGCTGGCCGCGCTGCGCGGCATGCGCGCGCGCGGGCAGCATATTCTCTCGGTGCTGAATGTGGAGCAGAGCACGATGGCGCGCGAGAGCGACGTCGTGCTGGGCACCGTCGCCGGCCCTGAAATCTCGGTGGCGAGCACCAAGGCCTTTACCGCCCAGCTTTCGGTGCTGGCGTGCCTGACGATTGCGATCGGGCGGGCACGGGGCACGCTGTCGGAGGCGCGGGAACAGGAACTGGTGGCGGAACTGCTGGACCTGCCCAGCCGCGCGAACGAGGTGTTCGACCAGGGGCCGGCGATCCGCGAGATGGCGGCGGTCGTGGCACGGGCGCGCGACGTGCTGTATCTGGGGCGCGGATCGTCCTTTCCGGTGGCCATGGAAGGGGCGCTGAAGCTGAAGGAGGTCTCGTATATCCATGCCGAGGCCTATGCGGCGGGCGAGATGAAGCATGGGCCGATCTCGCTGATCGATAATACCGTGCCGATCGTGGCCACGCTGCCTTCGGGCCGGTTGTTCGAGAAGACGCTCTCCAACCTTCAGGAAGCCCGTGCGCGGGGCGGCCGCCTGCTGGTCTTTACCGACACGAAGGGGGCGCCGCGCCTGCGCGACCTGGCCGAAATCGTGGTGGCGCTGCCGACGGTGAGCGAATTTACCGCTCCGGTGTTGCAGACGATTCCGGTGCAGATGCTGGCTTATGAAGTCGCCCTGCTGAAGGGAACGGATGTGGACCAGCCGCGCAATCTGGCGAAGTCGGTCACCGTCGAATAGCTGACGGCTTCTGGGGGCGGTTCAGGCCAGACGCTCCCGGGTGTTGTCTTCGGCCGCAGGAGGCAACATCCTCTCGCCCCGAACCGCCGGCTGGCCCGGTGGGGAGAAGGGAGCGATATCCATGACGAAGATGGAATCCGGCGCACGGCCGCGGGTGCTGGTACGCGGAGCCGGCGTGGCGGGCCTGACCAGCGCGGTGACGCTGGCCGAGCGCGGTGCCGACGTGGTGTTGCTGGAGATCGGCGGCCGCGAGGGCTCCGGAGCGTCATGGATGGCGGGCGGCATGCTGGCGCCGTGGTGCGAGGCCGAATCCGCGCCGCCCGAGGTGACGCGCGATTCGCTCGAATCGGTCGAATGGTGGTCCGCCCACGTGCCGGACGTGGCGCGGAATGGCACGCTGGTTCTGGCCCCGCCGCGCGATGTGGGCGATATTGCGCGTTTCGCACGGCGGACCAGCCATTTCCAGACCGTGGACGGTGCCCGCATCGCCGAACTGGAGCCCGATCTGGAGGGGCGGTTCGATAAGGGGCTGTTCTTTCCCGAGGAAGGGCATCTGAACCCGCGCGACGCGCTGGGGGCGTTGCGCGCGCGGCTGGTCGCCCTGGGCGGCACGATCGGCCTCAACGCGGCGGCCGATCGCGTGCCCGAGGACCCGTGGCAGGGCGCGCGGCCCGACTGGGTGGTGGACTGCACCGGGATTGCCGCCGAAAACCAGTTGACCGGACTGCGCGGCGTGCGCGGCGAGATGGTGCTGCTGCGCTGCCGTGACGTGACGCTGCACCGGCCCGTCCGCATGCTGCATCCGCGGATACCGGTTTACATCGTGCCCCGGGCGGACCATCTGTTCATGGTGGGGGCGACGATGGTGGAGAGCGAGAGCCTTGCCAGCATGACCCTGCGCTCGATGGTGGAACTGCTGACCGCCGCCTATGTGCTGCATCCGGCCTTCGGTGAAGCCGAAATCGTCGAAACGGGCGTTGGCGTGCGGCCCGCCTATCCGGACAATGTGCCGGCCGTGACCGTTCATGGACGCACCGTTTATGTGAACGGGATGTATCGCCATGGTTTCCTGCTGTCGCCCTCGCGGGCGCGGCGGGTGGGCGACATCGTGTTCGGTGGTCCCGCCGCCTGACGGACGGGGTGACGGGCGAACGGGGCAGGGAGGAATGACGTGAGGATACTGGTGAACGAGGAGCCGCGCGAGATCACGACGGCGACCCTGGCCGGCCTGCTGGACGAACTGGGCTATGGCGACGCCAGGGTGGCGACGGCGGTGGACGGTGCGTTCGTGCCGGCATCGCGCCGGGCGTCATGGACGCTGGATGAGGGCGCGCGGATCGAGATCCTGGCGCCGATGCAGGGGGGATAGACCCATGCTGTTCTATGGTACCGAACTGTCGTCCCGCCTGATGCTGGGTACGGCGCAATATCCGTCACCCGAAATTCTGGCCGACGCCGTGCGGGCCGCCCAGGCGGGGGTGGTGACGGTGTCGCTGCGGCGCGAATCGGTCGGCAGCCGCGCCGGGCAGGCTTTCTGGTCGCTGATCCGCGACCTGGGTGTGCCCGTCCTGCCCAATACGGCGGGTTGCCATACGGTGAAGGAGGCGGTGACGACCGCCCACATGGCGCGCGAGGTGTTCGAGACCGACTGGATCAAGCTGGAGGTCATCGGGGAATCGGACACGCTGCAACCCGACATGTTCGCGCTGGTCGAGGCGGCCCGGATCCTGAGCGAGGACGGGTTCAAGGTCTTTCCGTACATGACGGAGGATCTGGTGGGCGCCGAGCGGCTGTTGCGGGCGGGCTGCCGGGTGCTGATGCCCTGGGGGGCGCCGATCGGTTCCGGCAAGGGACTGAACAATGTGTTCGGCCTGCGGGCATTGCGGGCGCATTTCCCCGATGTGCCGCTGGTGGTGGATGCGGGGATCGGCCTGCCGTCGCATGCCGCGCAGGCGATGGAACTGGGCTATGACGCGGTGCTGATCAATACCGCCGTGGCGCAGTCGGGCGATCCGGCGCGGATGGCGACGGCGTTTCGGCTGGCGGTCGAGGCCGGGCTGATCGCGCGGGCCGCCGACCCGATGGAGCAGCGCGACATGGCGGCGCCTTCGACCCCCGTTCTCGGCCGGGCGGTGCTGGCATGAGCCTGCCGTCGCGGATCTATCCGGTCGTCGATCGGGCGGAGTGGGTCGACCGTCTGGGCGGGGCCGGGGCGCGGCTGATCCAGTTGCGCGTCAAGGACCTGGAAGGCGCCGCGCTGCTGGCCGAAATCCGCGCCGCGCGTGCCCATGCCGTGCGCCATGGCGTGTGCCTGGTGCTGAATGATTACTGGCGCCTCGCGCTGGATGAAGGAATCGATTTCATTCATCTGGGCCAGGAGGATCTGGATGATGCCGATCTGGCCGCGATTCGGGCCGGGGGGATTCGCCTGGGCGTGAGTACCCATTCCACGGGCGAACTCGACCGTGCCCTGTCGGTGCGGCCCGATTATGTGGCACTCGGCCCGGTCTGGCCGACAAAGCTGAAGAAGATGCCCTGGGGGCCGCAGGGTGTGGAGCGGCTGGGGGAATGGAAGCGGCTGGTCGGGTCGGTGCCGCTGGTCGCCATTGGTGGAATCACGCTGGCGCGGGCCGCATCCTGCATCGCGGCGGGGGCGGATTGCGTTTCCGCCGTGTCGGACTTCATCGGCCAGCCGGACCCCGAGGGGCAGGTGCGGGTCTGGCTGGCGGCCACGGCGGAGGGCGCCGTGTTTCAGGACGGCAGCATAACGTGACCGGCCGGAGCCGTTGCCGCTAACCAACCGGTATGCTTTTTCGGGGCATGAGCACGGGCGAGGGACCCGGCGCCGCATGGCGGTGCCGGACGGCCATCGGAATGTCATACTCTCAGGCCATAATGGATCGGCTGGGCGTGAGACGACAGGGAGTTAACGGATGGCGGTGACAGGTCTGGCTGCGGTTCTTCTGGCGATCGCCGCGCTTCTGGTGGTCGTCAGCGCGGTTCAGCCGGTCGCAAGACGCCTGGAAATCTCGGAGACGGTGCTGCTGGCGCTGGCGGGCATCGTGCTGGGCGGCAGTGCCGACCTGGTGCTGCGGTCGTCCTATACCGAACTGTTCAACGGCGCAGCCGAGACCCTGCTGGATTTTCCGCTGAACAGCGAAGCCTTCCTGCTGATCTTCCTGCCCGCGCTGGTGTTTCAGGGGGCGCTGGCCATCGACGTCCGCCGCCTGGCGCATGAGACGGCGACCGTGCTGCTGCTGGCGGTGGTGGCGGTGGTGGTCTCGACCGCGACCATCGGGCTCGCGCTGTTTCCCTTTGCCGGCCTGCCGCTTTCGGTCTGCCTGCTGCTGGGGGCGATCGTGGCGACGACCGACCCTTCGGCGGTGGCGGGGATCTTTCGCGATATCGGGGCCAGCAGCCGGCTGACCCGTCTGGTCGAGGGCGAGGCGCTGCTGAACGACGCGGCGGCGATTTCGATCTTCTCGCTGCTGCTGGCGGCGGTGACGTCGCATCACAGCATCGCGCCGGGCAGCGCCCTGCTGGAATTCCTGGTCTCGTTCATCGGCGCCATCGTGATGGGCGTGCTGTTCGGGCGGCTGACGCTGCTGATGATCACCACCATCGGCGCGGCGCCGGCCGCCGAGATCACGCTGACCGTGGCGCTGCCCTATATCGTCTATATTCTCTGTGACGAATTCCTGGGTTTCTCCGGCGTGGTGGCCGCCGCGTCGGCGGGGCTGACCATGTCGGTCTACGGGCCCTCGACGTTCCGGCCGCAGACATGGCGCTTTCTCAACGAACTCTGGCAGCAGCTTGTGTTCTGGGCCGGCTCGCTGGTGTTCGTGCTGGCGTCGATGCTCGTGCCCCGGCTGCTGGTGGGCATGACGCGCTGGGACTGCGTATTGATTCTGCTGGCGACGGGGGCCGGGCTGCTGGCGCGCGGCGCGGTGGTGTTCGGCCTGCTGCCGCTGCTGGCGGCCACGCGCCTGTCGCCGCCAGTGCCGACACCCTTCAAGATCACGATGGTCTGGGGCGGGCTGCGGGGGGCGATTACGCTGGCGCTGGCGCTGGCGGTGACCGAGAACCAGCATGTTTCGACCCCGGTCGCGCATTTCATCGGGATCATCGCCACCGGGTTCGTGCTGATCACGCTGTTCGTCAACGGCACCACGCTGCGCTATCTGGTGCTGTTCCTGAAGCTCGACCAGCTTTCGCCGATCGACCAGGCTCTGCGGCATCAGGTGCTGGGCATCGGGCTGGGCGAGGTGCGCGACCGCACCAGCGAGGTCGCCGAGGAACTGGGCTTCTCCCGCGCCGTGTCGGATACCGTCATCAGCCAGCTCGGGCGACAGGTGGAGGAAGAGGAACAGGCCAATACCTTCGACACCGCGCTGGGCGACCGGCAGAGGGTGACGCTGGCGCTGATCGTGATTGCGAACCGCGAGCGCTCGATCCTGCTGGACCTGTTCCGCATCCAGGGCCTGTCGCGCCCGGTGATGGAGACGCTGCTGCGCTCGGCCGAGGCAATGGTCGACGGTGCCCGGCTGGAGGGGCGTTTCGGCTATGTGCGCGCCCTGCGCCGGCGCCTGCGGCCGTCGCTGCGCTTCCGGCTGGCGCAGGCGATCCATCATCGCTTCCATTTCGACCAGCCGCTGATGTCGTGCATGACCGAGCGGTTCGAGATGCTGATGATCAGCTATTTCGTCTCGCTGTCGCTGATCCGCTTCATGCGCACCCGCATGGAGCCGACGCTGGGCAGCCGCATCGGCGAGATCGTCGGCGAGGTGCTGGAGCGGCAGCGCAAGCTGCTGTACGAGGCGTTGCAGACGCTGCGGCTGCATTATCAGGGCTATTCGGAGGCGCTGGAAATGCGCCTGCTGCAACAGGTCTCGCTGCGGCTGGAAGGCGAGGAATATGATTCCCTGCTGTCGGAATCGCTGATCAGCGACGAACTGCACCGCGAGCTTCATCGCGATGTCGAGCGGCGGCGCGGGCATCTGGGCGCGCCGCTGGTCTTCAACATCAAGGCCGGGATCGAGGCGCGGATGCGCGCGCTGCCGGTTTTCCGGGGCCTGTCGGACGACGCGCTGCATGCGATCGCGCCGCAATTTTCGATCCATTTCACGTCGCCGGGCGAGCGGCTGTATCGGCGCGGGCGCCGGGTGCGGACGGTCTATTTCATCAGTGCCGGGCTGGCGGAAACCCATTTCCCCGAACATGACGTGCGCTTCGGCGCCGGCGATGTGATCGGGGCGGAGGAAGCCCTGTCGCGCATGCCGGCGCGGGCGGTGACCCGGTCGTTGCAGTTCGGCCAGTTCCTGAGCATCAGCACGCGGCGTTTCCGCCGGCTGGTGGCCGAGTATCCTGACATCCTGGCCAATCTTGATGAACTGACGCGGGCGCGGCATACCACCGAACGCTCCGGGGTCATGCTGTTGCCGGGCGACAGCGCGGTTCTGACACCTTCCGATGATGCGATCGCGCTGGCGACGGCCGATCTGTCGGACGCGCTGCCCGAAACGGCCGACGAGCCGGGGCACCGGCAGGGGCCGTCTGCCTGATTTCAAGGGATGGCGGGGGGCATGGTCGATTCGATACTGTTCTGATATCGGTACGGCGGGCCGGCGGGGTGACCGCCTGTGCGCGACCCGGTTTGTCTGGTCCGGAGGATTTGTATGCTGACATTGCAGGTAAACGGCACGGCGCATCAGGTGGATGTTCCCGATGACATGCCGCTGCTGTGGGTCCTGCGGGATGTGCTGGGGCTTCCGGGCACGAAGTTCGGCTGCGGGATCGGCCAGTGCGGGGCCTGCACCGTCCATGTCGACGGCAAGGCGGTGCGGGCCTGTTCGCTGCCGGCCTCGCTGGTGGGCCAGCGGCCGGTCACGACGATCGAGGGACTGGCCGAGGACGAAGTGGCGGCGGAGGTGACGAAAGCCTGGCTGGAGATCGATGTCGTCCAGTGCGGCTATTGCCAGCCGGGCCAGATCATGGCGGCCATCGCCCTGCTGAAAGGCAACCTGCATCCTTCCGACGACGAGATCGACCAGGCGATGTCGGGCAATATCTGTCGCTGCGGCACCTATCGGCGGATCAGGGCGGCCATTCGCAACGTGGCCGGAGCGGTTTGATGGCGATGACGACGATTGCGGTTTCGCGCCGCCGGGCCCTGGCCGGGGCCGGCGGATTGCTGATGGCGGCGATGCTGCCGCACGCGCGGTCGCGCGCGGCGACGGTGACGCGGATCGTGGAGGACCAGACCGGCCCCTTCGCGCCCAACGCCTTCGTGCGGATTGCGCCGGATGGCAGCATCACCCTGATCCTGCCGAATGTGGAGATGGGGCAGGGGATCTATACCGGCGAGGCGATGCTGATCGCCGAGGAACTGGATGTCGGGCTGGATCAGATCCAGATCGAGGCCGCGCCGGCCGACGATGCCTATGTCACCAAGGCGTTGGGAACCGAGGCGACCGGCGGCTCGACTTCAACGATCGCGACATGGACCAGCCTGCGCGAGGCCGGCGCGGTGGCGCGTACGCTGCTGATCCGGGCGGCTGCCGATCGCTGGGTGGTCGATCCGGCTTCATGCCAGACCGAGGCTGGGGTGGTGAAGCACGTGCCCACCGGGCGCACGCTGACCTATGGCGAACTGGCGGTGGAGGCGGCGGCTCTGCCGGTTCCTTCCGGCCCGGTCGCGTTGCGCGATCCCTCGACCTTTCGCCTGATCGGCCATGCCCAGCACCGGCTGGACGGACCGGCCAAGGTAAACGGCACGGCGACCTTCGGCATTGATATCCAGCAGCCGGACATGAAGATCGGCACCGTCGCGGCCTGCCCGGTGATGGGCGGTGTGCTGCTGCATGTCGATGACAGCGCGGCGCGGCAGGTGCCGGGCGTGCGCGACGTGCTGACGATCGGCAACGCGGTCTGCGTGGTCGGCGACCATTACTGGGCGGCGCGCAAGGGGCTGGAAGCCCTGGCGATCACCTGGGACGAGGGCGTCAATTCCACCGTGTCCACGGAAACGGTCTATCGGCAGTTGCATGAGGCGCTGCAGGGACCCGCGATCGTCGCCAACAGCAAGGGCGATGCCAAGGCGGCCATTGCCCATGCGGCGACGCGGGTCGAGGCCGTGTATCAGCAGCCGCTGCTGGCGCATGCGCCGATGGAGCCGATCAATTGCACGGTGCATGTAATGCCCGAGCGTTGCGATGTCTGGGTCGGGACCCAGGTGCCGATGCGGGCCCGCGATTCGGCGGCCGAGGTGACGGGTCTGCCGAAGGAGAAAATCTTTCTGCACAACCAGTATATCGGCGGCGGATTCGGGCGGCGGCTGGAGCATGAATATGTCACGCAGGCAGTGCAGTTCGCCCGCCAGGTGTCCTATCCGCTCAAGGTGATCTGGAGCCGCGAGGAGGATCTGACGATGGACCGGTATCGTCCGGCCTATGTCGATCATCTGGTCGGCGGGCTGGACGCGCACGGCAATCTGGTGGGGCTGTCGCACCGTATCGTGGGGCCCGCGGTCGTTGCCCGCTGGGCGCCCGAGGCGCTGCTGCCGAATGGCGTGGATGACGACCTGCTGGTCGCCACGGTCGAGACGCCCTACGCCATCCCCGCGATGTTCCTGGATTATGCGCGGCGGGAGACTCCGGGCGTGGTGACGGCCTGGTGGCGTGGGGTTGGCGGCACGCGCGGGGTCTTCGTCATCGAGAGCTTCATCGACGAACTGGCGGCCAGCGCGAAAATCGATCCGGTGGCGTTCCGTCGCCGGATGACGGGTGACCATCCGCGTGCGCGCGCAGTCCTGGACCTGGCGGCCGAGAAGGCGGAATGGGGGACGAAACTGCCGGAGGGCGTCGGGCGCGGCGTAGCGCTGCAATATGTCTTCGGCTCGTACCTCGCCACGGTGATGGAGGTCGAAATGTCGGCGATGGGCACCGTGCGGGTGCGCCGTGCCGTGGTCGCCGTCGATTGCGGGCGGGTGGTCAATCCCGATCAGGTGGTGTCGCAGATCGAGGGCGGGCTGATCTTCGGCCTGAGTGCCGCCCTGTTCAACGAGGTGACGCTGGAAAACGGGCGGGTGCAGGAGAAGAACTTCAATACATACAGGATCCTGCGGATGAACGAATCCCCGGCCATCGAGGTGCATCTGATCGACAGCACCGAGGACCCCGGTGGAATTGGCGAGACCGGAACGGCCGCGGCCGCGGCGGCCCTGGCCAATGCGATGGCGGCCGCCACCGGCCGGCGCTATCGCCGGTTGCCGCTGACGGGGCCGCAGGCATGAGTCGCCCGGTCATGATGCGTTTCGGACGCCGGGTGGCCGGCATGGCCGTGCTGGCCGGGATCGTGCTGGCCGGGGCCGCGCGGGCGCAGGACGCCGATCTGGTGCGGCGCGGTGCCTATCTGGAACAGGCGGCGGATTGCGAGGTCTGCCACACGAAGCAGGGGGGCGTGCCCTTCGCCGGCGGGCGGGCGTTCGACCTGCCGGGGATCGGCACCATCTATGCCCCGAACATCACCCCCGATGCCGAAACCGGAATCGGGCGCTATACCGACGCGCAGTTCGATTCGGCCGTGCGACGCGGCGTGGGGCCGGGATGGCGGCATCTCTATCCCGTCATGCCCTATGCGTCCTACGCGAAGATGACGGAAGAGGATGTGCGCGCCATTCGCGCCTATCTGATGAGCCTGCGTCCGGTCCATGCGCCGGCACCGGCCAACCAGGTGCGGTTTCCCTATAATATCCGCATGGCGATGATCGGGTGGAACCTGCTCTATCGCCCGTCCGGCCCTCTGCCGGACGATCCGGGACGGTCGGCGGCCTGGAACCGGGGGCGCTATCTGGTCGATGCCGCCGGCCATTGCGGCGAGTGCCATACGCCCCGAAATATGCTCCAGGCGTTGTCGGTGACGAAATCCTATGCCGGGGCCACGATCGATGGGTGGCTGGCCTATAATATCTCGTCGGATGTCGATAGCGGCATCGGTGCGTGGAGCGACCCGCAACTGGCGGCGTACCTGTCCACGGGCCATGCCGACGGGCGCGGTACGGCCGTGGGGCCGATGGCGGAAGTGGTCAGCCACAGTCTGCGCTACCTGACGCTGGAGGATGTCGCGGCGATGGTGACCTATCTCCGCAGTCTGCCGGCGCGACGGTCGGACGAGACCATCGGGGTCGTTTCGCCCGAGACGCTGGCTCAGGCGGCCCCAAACCACAGCAATGGCGGGCGGCTGTTCGCCGGGGCCTGTGCCGGGTGCCATCTGACGGACGGGCATGGGCGGCAGGTCGATTTCGCCGCCCTGTGGGGCGCGCGCAGCCTGGGCGAGACCGATGGGCGGAACCTGGTCCGGACCATGGTGGAGGGGGCGACGCTGCAAAGCGCGCATGGCGCGATGATCATGCCGGCGTTCGGGCCTGAATATCGCAACCAGGATCTGGCCGACATCGCGAATTATGCCATCGGCCATTTCGGGAATCGGGAGGGCCATGTGACGGCCCAGGACGTTGCCGCCGCCCGGGGAGCCGTTTCGCCCTGAGCGGGGCAGGCGCCGCGACCATGCCTGCCGGGCCCGCCATGCGCGGGTCCGGCACATCGGGTACATATCCCGCGCTTTGAAAGGCCGAGGGGCCGACGCCATGCGGGAAGGCGCCACTGGCGCCTTGGAACAGCATCGAAAGAAAGGGGAAAACCGACCGATGGTAGCGGCGGACGGATTTGAACCGCCGACCAAGGGATTATGATTCCCCTGCTCTACCGCTGAGCTACGCCGCCATCGCGTCGGTGACGTGGGAGATATCGCCCCGTCCGGGCAAAGTCAACCCACGGATGACGTTTGAAGTGAGGCTTCCCATCGTGGTTAAAGAAGCACCTCGTCCCCATTGATATGGCGCCATTCATGCCTTCGGCAGCGCGCGTCGCCCCCATGGAAAGAGTGAACCCGGATTCGTGAAAAACGCCTTCATCGACCTTCTGACCCAGATTCGTATCTCCTTTGACTGGCTTCCCGGCACCATGGCCTCGGTTGTGGTGCTGTGCGCGGCCGTGCTGATGGCCGAGGTCTGCAGCCGGATCATGACCAAGCTGGTCCTGCGCATTCCCGGGCAGAAGAAGGGCGCGTTCATCCGGTTGTTCACGATGGCGATGCAGCGCCCGGCGCGGGTGATGCTGGCGATCGTGTTCGTGGCGACGGCGCTGCCGGCCTCGGGCTTTTCGTACAGCACCATCCAGTGGGGTGGTCACGCGCTGCTGGTGCTGTTCGTGCTGATGGTGGGCTATGCCGCGATCGTGGCCATGCGGATCCTGTCTGATGCCTATCTGGCGCGGATTACCGGCACGGACGACCGCGACGATATCCTGCTGCGGACCCACATGACGCAGGTGCGCGTGCTGCGGCGCATGGCGGATATCCTGGTGGGGCTGCTGACGGTCGGTTCGGCGCTGATGACGTTCGAATCGGTGCGGGAATATGGGCTGAGCCTGTTTGCCTCGGCGGGGGCGGCCTCGGTGGTGGTGGGCCTTGCCGCCCGACCGCTGCTAACGAACCTGATCGCGGGCATGCAGATCGCCATGACGCAGCCGATCCGCATGGAAGACCTGATCATCATCAATGGCGACTGGGCGTGGGTGGAGGAAATCACCGCCACCTATGTCGTGCTGCGGGTATGGGACTGGCGGCGGCATATCGTGCCGATTTCATGGTTCCTGGAAAATCCGTTCCAGAACTGGACCCATAATTCGGCGGCGCTGATCGGGGTGGTGTTCCTGTATGTCGATTTCCATGCGCCCATGGACCGTATCCGTGCGCGGCTGCATGAGATCGTGCATGGCAGCGCGTTATGGGACGGCAAGGTGTTCGACGTTCAGGTGGCCGATTGCAGCGCCCATGTCATGACCATCCGGGTCATCGCCAGCGCGCGGTCGGCGATGCGGAGCTGGGACCTGCGGTGCGAGATCCGCGAGAAGATCATCGTCTTTCTGCGTGACGAATGCCCGGAGGCGCTGCCGCGCGAGCGGCTGGCCCATGTCTCGTCTCTGGCGGGGCACGAGGCGCTGATGGTGGCGCCGCCGATCGACCGGCCGCCGCCGGGTGCCTATACCGGGCCGGCCGGGTCGGCATAGGCCCTATCGCCGGCCGCGCTATCAGGCGCGGCGGCGGGTGGGAGCGCGTTCGTCGAACAGGTCGGAGAGTTCCTGCATCATCGTGCCGCCCAGTTCCTCGGCATCGGAGATCGTGACCGCGCGCCGGTAATAGCGCGTGACGTCATGGCCGATGCCGATGGCCACCAGTTCGACGCCGCTGCGGTTTTCGATCTGGGCGATGACCTGGCGCAGATGCGTCTCCAGATACGAGCCCGGATTGACCGAGAGCGTGCTGTCATCGACCGGGGCGCCATCGGAAATCACCATCAGGATCTTGCGGCTTTCCGGTCGGCCCTGAAGGCGTTTCCATGCCCAGAGCAGGGCCTCGCCGTCGATATTTTCCTTCAGCAGCCCTTCGCGCAGCATCAGGCCCAGATTCTTGCGCGATCGGCGCCACGGCATGTCGGCCGATTTGTAGATGATGTGCCGCAGATCGTTCAGTCGGCCGGGATTGGGGGGCTTGCCCTGTGCCACCCAGCGCTCGCGGCTCTGCCCGCCTTTCCAGGCGCGGGTGGTGAAGCCGAGGACCTCGACCTTCACCGCGCAGCGCTCCAGCGTGCGGGCCAGGATGTCGCCGCACATCGCCGCCACCGAGATGGGGCGGCCGCGCATCGAGCCCGAATTGTCGATCAGCAGCGTGACCACCGTATCGCGGAAATCGGTGTCGCGTTCGTGCTTGTACGACAGGGACAGGGTGGGGTTGACCACGATCCGCGACAGGCGGCCGGCATCGAGGATGCCTTCCTCCAGGTCGAATTCCCACGCGCGGGTCTGCTGGGCCAGCAGGCGGCGCTGCATGCGGTTGGCCAGACGCGACACCACGCCCTGAAGGCTCACCAGTTGCTGGTCGAGCTGCTGGCGCAGCCGCGTCAGTTCCTCGGGGTCACACAGATCCTCGGCCGGGATCTCTTCGTCGAATTGCGTCGTGAAGGCGTGATAGGCGCTCGCGGCGTCCTCGGCCGTGTGGTCTTCGGCGCCACGCGGGCCGCCGGCTTCCTCCGATCCGGCCGCCTCGCCGGGGTCGGCATCGTCGGCGTCCTCGTCGCCCATGCCGGTGCCCTGCGCCAACTGGGGCTGCAGGCCGGAGTCGTCCTCTTCCAGTCCGGACGAATCCTCCTTCTTCTGCGGCGCCTGGTCCTCGGCCGCGTCGGAGGGCTGGTCGTCATTTTCGTCGGACGATGCGTTGTCGCTGCCGTCCGGGTCTTCCTCGATCTCGGCTTCGCCCTCGATCAGGTCGCAAGCCACCAGCAGCCGGCGGGCTGCCCGGGCGAAGGCGCGCTGGTCGTCCTGGGCGGCCGCCATGTCGGTGAGGGCGCGCTGGGCGGAGGGACCCAGATGCTCACGCCATTTGTCGGCGATCGCGCGCATGGATTCGGGCACCGGCTCGCCGGTCAGGGTCTCGCGCGCCAGCAGCGACAGCGCGACAGGGAGTGGAACCTGGTCGCGCCGGTCGGCGCGGTCATAGCCGCTGTCGCGATACTCACGCTCGGCCTTGTGCCGCAGATTGGCGGCGACGCCGGCCATGTGGCGGGCACCCACGCTTTCCACGCGGGCCTGTTCCAGCGCCTCGTAGGCCGCCCGTGCATCGGCCGGTTCGGGTCGGGTGGCGGCATGGAGCGTGGCGTCGTGATGGCGCAGCCGCAATGCCGCTGCGTCGGCGGCGCCACGGACGCGATCGATATCGGCTTCCTGCAGGTTCGAACCGGGCTGGGGCAGGCGCACATGCTCGCCGTTGACGGCGGCGGCGGTTGGAATCGGGCCGCTCTGGAAGATCACGTCGGCGTCGGCGCGACCGCCGAGCGCGCGCAGCACGCCGACGGTCGCGCGCTTGAACGCATCCGTCCGTTCTGCGGCGGCCTGGCGGGCGGACATGGCGTCGTTCTTGCGGTCGCGCATGGCGCTGGCCGATCAGCGCGCGCGCGGCGTGGCGCCGGTGGGGTCGACGTTGAAGCAGCGTTGGTAATATTCCGCCACCGTCTGCCGCTCCGCCTCGTCGCACTTGTTGAGGAAGGTGACCCGGAACGCGAATTCCAGGTTCTGGAAGATCCGGTAATTCTCCGCCCAGCTGATGACCGTGCGCGGCGACATGACGGTGGAGATATCGCCCGCGATGAAGCCCGAGCGCGTGAGGTCGGCAAGCGCCACCATGCTCTCGACCCGCTTGCGGGCCGGCGCGTCGTTGGGGTCGATCCCCATCTTGGCCAGCACGATCGCCGTTTCCTGGGCGTGGGGCAGGTAGTTGAGCGTGGTCACGATGTTCCAGCGGTCCATCTGGCCCTGATTGATCTGCTGGGTGCCGTGATACAGGCCCGTCGTATCGCCCAGACCGACCGTATTGGCGGTGGCGAACAGGCGGAAATAGGGATGCGGGCGGATGACGCGGTTCTGGTCCAGCAGCGTCAGGTGGCCTTCGATTTCCAGCACGCGCTGGATCACGAACATCACGTCGGGGCGGCCGGCATCATATTCGTCGAACACCAGGGCGCAGGGGCGTTGCAGGGCCCATGGCAGCAGGCCCTCGCGGAATTCCGTCACCTGCTTGCCGTCGCGCAGCACGATCGCATCCTTGCCGATCAGGTCGATGCGCGAGATGTGGCTGTCGAGATTGATGCGGATGCACGGCCAGTTGAGGCGCGAGGCCACCTGCTCGACATGCGATGACTTGCCGGTGCCGTGATAGCCCTGGATCATGACGCGGCGGTTGAACGCGAAGCCGGCCAGGATCGCCAGCGTGGTGTCATGATCGAAACGGTAGGTGGGATCGGCGTCCGGCACGTGGTCGGTGCGGACCGAGAAGGCGGGAACCTGCAGGTCGCTGTCGATGCCGAAGAGTTCGCGGGCCGAAACCATCAGGTCGGGCGCGCCGGACAGGGCCGAGATCGGCGGCAGGGCCTCTCCATTCTCGTCCACGGCTCCGGCTGTCAGGGTGGCAAGGTCATTCATTGGGGGTGCATCCGTCACGGCTGGTGGGTCCGGACACGCCATGATGTGGCGTCGTCCCGCATCCTGTTCTGGTCTCTGGCGTCCTGTCTTCGGCACCCGGTCTGTGGTGCCTGAGGCGTTCTCTCGACGTTTCCGGTGTCACTATAGACGCTATCGCCGGCAAGGCCATGCCTACGCGGTGCGTTCCAGATCGGCTTCCCGCGCCGAGACCAGGTGGGCGCGCAGGGTGGTGTAGGCGACATTGATGCTTTTCAGCAGCTCTTCCGACTGGCGGTCGCCGCCATTGGCGTCGGGATGGTGCCGCCGGGCCAGGTCCTTGTAGCGCATTTTCAGCTCGTCCATCGACAGCGGCCAGTCCAGGCCCATCATGTCCAGCGGCTGGCGCAGGGCCTCGGGCATGTCGGGGCGGGCAGGGGTGCTGGCCCGTGGCCCGGCTCGGCGCGCCCCGTCCATCAGGTCCATCGGGTCGATGAAATCATCCGGGCCCAGGCGGCCCGCGCGCTGGCCCAGCCGCCAGGAGGGGCGGTTCCAGGAGACGTCATCGCGGATATGCGCCTCGATCTGACCGGGCGACATGCCTTTATAATAATCCCACCGTGCGTTGTACTCGCGCACATGGGGCAGACAGAACCAGAAATATTCGTTCAGCGCGTCACGTGATTTCGGTGCGCGATAGCCGGCGCTCTCGTCACAGCCGGCCATGTCGCAGCACCGGGCCGGCGCATCCGGATCGGGGTCGAAAGCCCGGTGACGTGTGTTCTTTCGGGTCATCATCTGGCGTTATGTGCGTTCGAACCGTATTCGTGCAAGAGCCAAGCGAGTTCGCAGCAAGAGGGAACGGGAACAGTGAGCAGCACAGACCATGCAGAGGCCGCACCTTCTCTGGCCGAGGAGAGACGGGTGGACCGGATCGCCCGCGCGATCCGCACGCATCTGGCCCCCAGCCTGATCGAAATCGAGGACGATAGCGGTCGTCATGCCGGTCATTCCGGGATGCGGGGTGCCGCCGCCGGGGGCGAGACGCATTTCAATGTGCTGGTGGTCAGCGCCGCGTTCGAAGGGCAGGCGCGGGTCCAGCGTTCGCGGCTGGTGCATGACCTGCTGGCGCCGGAATTCGCCTCGGGCCTGCATGCGCTGTCGCTGACATTGCGCACACCCGCCGAACAGGCCCGGATCGCGGGCGCATGAGCCGGAGCGGCACGCTTTCGCGCCGGCTGTTCCTGTCTGCGCCCCTGGCCGTTGCGGCCTGCCAGGTATCGCCGGGCGCCGTGGACGGGCATGACGTGGCGCGGGTCGAACGGTATCTGAACACCACGCGCGGCCTGACCGCCCGGGTTGTCCAGACCTGGCCCGATGGCGGCGTCGGGGAGGGCACGTTTTCCTACGAGCCGGGCAACCTGCGCCTGGACTACCGGACGCCGCACCCGATGCGGCTGGTCGCGGCGGGTGGGCACCTGGTGTTTCGCGACGCGCAGCGCCAGTCGGTGACGCGCATGAACCTGTCGCACCAGCCGCTGGGGCTGCTGCTGTCCACGCCGGTGCATCTGGGGGGCGCCGTGGTGGTTACGGCGGTTCGGCACGGCGCCAATGTGCTGCAGATTTCGATGGCGCGCAGCGACAATCCATCGCAGGGGCTGCTGACGCTGGGATTTGCCGATTTCGCCGGGCAGTTGTCGCTGGTGGCGATCGACCTGCTGGACGCGCGGCACAACAGCACGCGCCTGCACCTGACCGATGTGCGGACCGGCACGGATTTTCCGCCCGGTTTCTTTTCGCTGGACGCGCCGCTGTAGGCAGCGCGTCCGGTCGGTATCAGATGACACTGATCGGGGTTGGGGTGCTGCCGAAGAGGCCCTGCCACTCGGCGCGCAGGGCTTCATCCACCGCTGCCATGTCTACCTCACGGCCCAGCGCGTGCAGGCTGGTCACGCCGTGCTCGCGGATGCCGCAGGGCACGATTCCCTCGAAATGGCTCAGGTCCGGCGCCACGTTCAGTGCCACGCCGTGCCAGCAGGTCCAGCGCGTGACGCGCACGCCCAGGGCCGCGATCTTGCTCTCGGCCCCGGTGAGGGGGTCGACCACCCAGACGCCAATTCTGTCCGCGCGCCGTTCGCCCGTGACGTCGAAATGGCGCAATGTCCGGATCAGCCATTCCTCGAGCGCGTGGACATAGGCCCGCAGGTCGCGCGGCGGGACCGTGCCCTGCTGCCGGGTGAGGTCCAGCATCACATAGGCCACCCGCTGGCCCGGCCCGTGATAGGTCCATTGCCCGCCCCGGCCGGCGGCGTGGGTGGGGAAGCCGGATGGATTGAACAGGTCCGCGTCCCTGGCCGATGTGCCGGCCGTGTAGGTGGGGGGGTGTTCCAGCAGCCAGACCCGCTCGGGCAGGCTGCCGTCGCGGATTCCCGCCACCTGTCGCTCCATCCCGGCGATCGCGTCGGGGTAGGGAACCGGCACCCGGCTTGAATTCCACAGAATTGTCTTTTCGGTCATTGCCCCTCGAACCTGCATCGTCTATACGGCCTTCCGTCAACACGGTATCGCTCAGGCGGTAACCGATGTCACGGTGCGGTCGTGGCGGAATGGTAGACGCGCAAGCTTGAGGTGCTTGTGGGGGCAACCCCGTGGAAGTTCGAGTCTTCTCGACCGCACCAATCGACAGGCCGGCCAGGCCGGCACGATTGGCTTTTTTCTGAAAATCAGGATGAATCGAACACTGGTCCAATTCTCCGGGGCCGGGTGCTCGCGCTGATTTTACGCCGATGCAGGCGATGGAATGGGTGGCCGAACGGGGCTTGCGCGCACATCGTCACCGGCATCCTTTTGACCCATCATGTTCTTTTGCCTCACTTAAGTCATTTTTTTTCTTGTTATATCGGTTAGAACGAAAGGCGAGCGCGGTCGTTGTTTCATGCGCCGCGTGCATTCGTGACGTGTTCGGACGTTCTGATTTTCAACGATGGATCGAAGGTGACGCTTGTGATCAAACCCTTGCGCAAAGCCGTACTCCCGGTCGCCGGTCTCGGCACCCGTTTCCTCCCGGCAACCAAGGCCATGCCAAAGGAAATGCTGACGGTCGTCGACAAGCCGCTGATCCAGTACGCCATTGACGAGGCCCGCGCCGCCGGGATCGAGGAATTCTGCCTGATTACCGGGCGCGGCAAGGATTCGCTGATCGATTATTTCGACGTTGCCTTCGAGCTGGAAACGACGCTGCGCGAGCGCAACAAGCAGGATGCCCTGGATGCCCTGGCGCCCAGCACCATCGAGGCCGGCGCGCTGATTGCCGTCCGCCAGCAGGAGCCGCTGGGCCTGGGCCATGCGATCTGGTGCGCCCGCAGCTTCATCGGCGATGATCCGTTTGCGATCCTGCTGCCCGACGACCTGGTGAAGAGCGATGTGCCGTGCGTGAAGCAGCTCGTGGATACCTATAACCAGACCGGCGGAAATGTCGTCGCGATCACCGAGGTTCCGCGCGAGCACACCAGCCGCTACGGCATCCTGAAGACCGGCAAGGACGATGGCCGCGTGGTCGAGGTGACGGGACTGGTCGAAAAGCCGAAGCCCGAGGATGCGCCGTCCAACCTGTCCATCATCGGGCGCTATGTCCTGACGGCCGACGTGATGCCGCATCTGTCCAAGCTGGAGCGTGGTGCGGGTGGCGAGGTGCAGTTGACCGATGCGATGGCCAAGATGATCGGGCACGTTCCGTTCCACGGGCTGCGCTATGAGGGGCAGCGCTTCGATTGCGGCAACAAGCTGGGCTATCTGGAGGCGCAGATCGCGATGTCGATCGACCGGCCCGATCTCGGGGAAGCGGTACGCGGGTTCCTGAAGAACTACACCGGTTGATGGTGGCGTTCGCGCATGGCTTTGATCCGACAAGTCTGCGCGAATACGACATAAGGGGGATCGTGGGCAGGACACTCGGCCCGCGTGATGCCTATGCGATTGGCCGGACCTTTGGCAGCGTGGTGGTCCGCGAGGGCGGGCGCACCGTCGCTGTCGGGTATGATGGCCGATTATCCTCGCCCGAACTGGAAAGCGCCCTGGTCGATGGGGCTGTCGCCTCCGGGGTTGAGGTGCTGCGTGTCGGTCGTGGGCCGACGCCGATGCTGTATTTCGCCTCCGCCAGCATGAAAGCTGACGGGGCGGTCATGGTCACCGGCAGTCATAATCCGCCCGATCACAACGGATTCAAGATGATCCTGGGGGGCCAGTCCTTCTTCGGTCCGCGTATAAGCGAACTGGGCGAACAGGCCGCGCGCGGCGACGTGGTGCCCGAGAGTGTCGGCAGCGTGCGCGATGTCGATATCCGGGAGGCCTATGTCGCCCGGCTGGCGCGGGACTGGGATGGTGGCGAGCGGCGGCTGAAAATCGTCTGGGATAATGGCAATGGCGCCGCCGGCGAGGTTCTGGCCGAACTGGTGCGGCATATCTCCGGTGAGCATACCATCCTGAATGGTGCGATCGACGGGCGTTTTCCGGCCCATCATCCGGACCCCACGATCCCCCGGAACCTGACGCAACTGATCGCCACGGTGCGGGACATCGGCGCCGATATCGGGATTGCCTTCGATGGCGATGTCGACCGGATCGGCGTGGTGGATGATCGGGGCGCGATCTGGTGGAGTGACCAGATTCTGACCCTGCTAGCGCGTGATGTGCTGGAGGCGCTGCCCGGCAGCACGATCATTGCCGATGTGAAGGCCAGCCAGGTTCTGTTCGACGAGGTGAGCAGGGCGGGAGGGCAGCCACTGATGTGGCGCAGCGGCCATTCGCCCATCAAGTCGCGGATGGCGGAAACCGGTGCCCCCCTGGCCGGCGAGATGTCGGGCCATTTCTTCTTCGCCGACAGATGGTATGGGTTCGATGACGGGCTGTATGCGGCGGTTCGCCTGCTCGGTGTTGTTGCGCGGATGAAGACGACGTTGTCCGCCGCGCATGACGCACTGCCCAAAATGGTCAGCACGCCCGAATTGCGGTTTGACTGCGCCGATGCCCGCAAATTCGTGGTGATCGAGGAGGTCGCGGCTCGGCTGGCCGACGAAGGCGCCGACATGGCGACGATCGACGGCGTGCGGGTGAAGGACGCGGATGGGTGGTGGCTGCTGCGGGCCTCCAATACCCAGGCCATGCTGGTGGCGCGGGCGGAAAGCGCCAGCCCTGAAGGGTTGGAACGGCTGAAGGCGGCCCTGACCGCGCAACTGGAACGATCGGGCGTGGCGGCGCCCGATTTTTCGGGCGAGGAGCACTGAACCGGCCGTGCGTTCCAGGTGGCCTTTGAATATCCTGGTTCAGGCTGATATCCTGCATGGCCATTTGCGCCGCCATGCATGCCTTCCGGCTGTATTGGCGGCTGGTTTCCGGAGGCTTTTGCCGCATGGCCGATGCGCTGCCTTTCCGTTCGTTTCTGGAGCCCGGGCAATTCGTCCGCCATCCCGACCATCCGGAATGGGGACTGGGGCAGGTGCAGTCGGCTATTGCCCATCGGGTGACGGTCAATTTCGAGGATCAGGGCAAGATGCTGATCGATGCGTCGGTCGTCATGCTGACGGTCGTTTCCTGAAGGGTTGGCATGGGTACGCCGTTTCTCGATTCCCTCGGCCGGGCCGTGACCTATCTGCGGGTTTCGGTCACTGACCGGTGCGACATGCGTTGCGTGTACTGCATGTCGGAAAGCATGTCGTTCCTGCCCAAGGCCGAGATCCTGACCTATGCGGAACTGGAGCGGCTGTGTGCCGCTTTCATCCGCAGCGGGGTGACGCGGCTGCGCGTGACTGGTGGCGAACCGTTGGTGCGGCGGGATATCGGCGATTTTTTCCAGGCCATGGGGCAATGGCTGAACCGGCCGGGTGCGGACGGGCACTTGGACGAGCTGACCGTGACGACCAATGGCTCCCGGCTGGCCGAGCATGCCGGGATGCTGGCCGGCGCGGGTGTACGGCGTGTCAATATCAGCCTGGACTCCCTTGATTCTGAAAAATTTCGTCGCATCACCCGGCGCGGAAATCTCGACCAGACTCTGGCGGGGGTGCGCGCGGCCCGGATGGCGGGGCTGGCGATCCGCATCAATACGGTGGCGATGGCCGGGGTAAATGACGACGAATTCGACACGCTGCTGGCGTGGTGCGGTGAAATCGGTGCCGATCTCTGCCTGATCGAAACCATGCCGATGGGTGAGACGGGCGAGGATCGCTCCGATCGCTATCTGCCGCTCTCCGCCGTGCGGGCCGACCTGTCGCGGCGCTGGACGCTGGAGCCGTTGGCCGAGCGCACGGGCGGGCCGGCGCGCTATCTGCGCGTGCGCGAAACCGGGCGCAGGCTGGGGCTGATCACGCCCATGACCCATAATTTCTGTGAAAGCTGCAACCGGGTGCGCCTATCCTGCACCGGGCAGCTTTATCCATGTCTGGGCAATGAAGGGGCGACGGATTTGCGGCAGCCGCTGCGGGAGGGGGCTAGCGATGCCGAACTGCTGGGCCTCGTGCAGTCGGCCATCCTGCGCAAGCCGAAGGGCCATGATTTCGTCATCGGGCGGCGCGCGGACGATCCCGCCGCCATGCGCCGGCATATGAGCGTGACCGGCGGATAGAAGTTTATTTTAAATTCATTTCGTTATTCCATTTTCTTGATCGCATCCTCAAGTGAAATCGAAAAGGCACCGGGCTGGAGCGGCTGGGGCTGGCTGTCTGCCGGGGCCCAGCCGGTCATGATCGCAATGCGCAGGGGAACGGAGAGAAGGGCATCGTCCGTCTCCGGGGCCAGGCTGGCGAGGGCGGCGGTGAACAGGTCGGGCGTGGGGTTCTGCCGACTGCGCAATTTCAGGGCATTGGTCTCGCCGGCGGCGCGCAGGTCGCGCAGCAGGCCCATGGGCGAGCGATAGGCCAGGGTCAGTGTTTCCACATCCGCGACCGGCAGGGCGAAGCCCGCGCGCTGCAACAGGGAGGCACAGTCCTTCAGGTCGGGAAAGGGAGAGACCCTTGGGGCGGCGCCGCCGGTGAGCGCGCATTCGGCCTCGGTCAGGGCGCGGCGCAGATCCGCCAGGGTCGGCAGGACGGGCACGCTGGCGAGGAACAGCCCGTCGGGCTTGAGCGCGTGGCGGATCTGCGCCAGCGCGCCGGGCAGGTCGTTGACCCAGTGCAGCGACAGATTGGCGACCACCAGATCGAAGGTGCCGGGGCCGAAGGGCAGCCATTCCTCGTCGGCGCACAGGACCGTTCCGCCGTTCACCCGCGCCATTTCGGGCGACAGGTCGCATGACACGACGCCTTCGATGCCGCGTGCGCGCAACCGGGGGGCGACCACGCCGCGGCCGCCGATATCCAGCGCCGCGCTGAAGCGGTAGGTCGTGTCGTCCAGCCGGTCCAGCAGGCGGTCAGCGGCTTCCTGCAGGATCGGTGCGACCGCATGCACCAGCGGGGCGGCGCGATCGCGATGACGGCGCACCGCGGCGCGGTCGAAAATCACGGGATCGTTCATGGCTCGCATGTGCCCTTCCGGATGGGCGATGCCAATGGCACCATTGCGTGATGGTTGGCACGACACGGGACGCAGGGGAAACCCGATCGGCGCATGGCGAGGCGGCCGGCCTGCCACGGCGCGTGGCGGCGCGCGTGCTCGACCTTCTTCTGCCACCCGACTGCCCCGCCTGTCATCAGCCGGTCGATCGTGCCGGGCTGCTGTGCCCCGACTGCTTCCGCGCCATGCGCTTTATCGCCGAGCCGTGCTGTGCGCGATGTGGCCAGCCCTTCGCGGCGGCGGCTCCCGGCGGCGCGGGGCGGATCTGCGCGCCGTGCCTGGACGCGCCTCCGCCGTGGCAATCCGGCCGGGCGGCGCTGGTCTATGACGAACGGTCGCGCGTGCTGATCCTGCGGCTGAAATATGCCGACCGCACCGATCTGGCGCCGCTGCTGGCCCGGCATATGGTGCGGGCGGGGCGCGACCTGCTGGCCGAGGCCGATCTGCTGGTGCCGGTGCCGCTGCACAGGGGGCGGCTGTTCCGTCGCCGCTACAACCAGGCCGGGTTGCTGGCGGTGGCGATCGGGCGGATCGCGCATCTGCCGGTGGTGCCGGATGCCTTGTTGCGCGTGCGCAGGACGCCGGCGCTGGCCCGACTGGGGGCGGGGGCGCGCCAGGAGGTGCTGCGCGGGGCGATCGTCGCCCGCCCGTCGCGTCGGGAGCGCCTGACCGGCCGGCGGGTGCTCCTGGTCGATGACGTGATGACGACGGGGGCGACATTGGGGGCCTGCGCGCGGGCGGTGCTGGCGGCCGGGGCGATTTCCGTGGATGTGCTGGTGGCTGCCCGCGCGCCCGATCCGGCACGGACCGGGTCGGATGGCAGGGGCACGCCCGACGGATGACGGTAACGGTATAGTGCCACGGCCCAAATGCGCTATGTCTTCAGAATCGGTTACTTTTCTTTTTCGGGGGTCGGAATGCCCAGCATCGAAATCTATACCCAGCCAGGCTGCCCCTATTGCGTGCGCGCCGTGCGCCTGCTGCAGCAGAAGGGCGCGCCGTTCACCGAAATCCGCGCCCTGCACGGCACGCCCGAGCGGGCCGAGGCCCGGGAGCGTTCGGGCGGCCGGACGACCGTGCCGCAGATCTTCATCAACGGGCAGCATATCGGTGGCTGTGATGACCTGATGGCGCTGGAACGGCAGGGAAAACTCGATCCGCTGCTGCACGCGGCCTGATCGGGCATCGGGGGCGGGCGTGATCTGTTATCAGTTGCGGTGCGAAGCGGGGCATGAATTCGAAGGCTGGTTTCCCGGTAGCGCCGCCTTCGACGACCAGGCGCGCCGCAATCTGCTCTCGTGCCCGCAATGCGGCACATCGGATGTCGTACGGGCGCTGATGGCCCCGGCCGTGCGGACCGCGCCGGCGCGGGTGCCCGAAGCGGCGCGGCCGAGCCCCGAGGCCGGGGCTGCCATTCCCGCCGCGATGATGGCCGCGATGCAGCGCCTGAGGCAGTATGTCGAGGAACGATGCGAGAATGTGGGCGATAAATTCGCCGAGGAAGCGTTGAAGATCCATCATGGCGATGGCGAAGAGCGCGGCATTTACGGACACGCATCGGAAGAGGATTGCGATCGCCTGGCCGAGGAGGGCGTCGAGATCATGGCCATACCATGGGTCCCGCGCGCGGACGGTTGAGCGCGCAGGGAAGGGGACCGGGCCGGAGGCCGAAAGTCGAGGTGGAACGCATGCATGACAGAACAAGCCGACGGGCCGACAAGACCCTGTTCCCGCAGGGGCGGCGCCGGGGCGTGCGGTCGCTGGGCGCCGTTATGGGGTTGCTGGGCCTGCTGGCGGGCAATCCGCTTCCGGCGGATGCGGCGGAGACTGCCGCCGCGCGGGATGCCTCGCCCGTGCTGGGGCAATGGGTGACCCGCGAGCGCGACGGCGTCTTTGAGATCAGGGCCTGCGGCGGCGAACTCTGCGGCCGGCTGGTCGGCATGCGCTATACCGGCGAAATTCCGAAGGCCAAGGACGGAACATCGGAATGCGGCCTACTGATGCTGACCGGATTCGTTCCCGATTCGGACGATGCCGGCCGCTGGAACGGGCATATCCTCGATCCCGACAGCGGCAAGGTCTACCAGGCCCAGATCTGGTCGCCGCGCGATGGGGTGCTGAAACTCCGGGGCTATGTGGGCATTCCCCTGTTTGGCGAAACCCATACATGGACACGCTATGACGGCACGATCGGAGCGCGCTGCCAGATGCAGTGAGCCGGCTTTCCTTCAACTGAATTCGTGAGCGACATGACCCACCTCATCTCACGACGCGGCCTGATGGCCGGGTTGGCCGCGTCGGGTATTCCTCTTGCCGCATCCTGGCCCGTCAGGGCCGCGATCCCGGCCAGGGCGCGGACATTGTGCTATATCGGCGGCTACAACAAACATGCGCCGCCCGGCGGAGCGGGGAACGGGCAGGGCATCGCCCTGTTCGAGATGAACCCCACGACCAGCGCGCTGGCACCGGTCTCGACCTTTACGGACATTGCCAGTCCCTCCTTCATCACCCTCTCCGCCGATAACCGCTTTCTGTACGCGCTCAGCGAGATCGACGATTTCAACGGCCGGCATGACGGCAGCGTAACCGCGTTCGCGGTCGATCGGCTGTCGGGGGAACTGACCCGGCTGAGTGTCGTGTCGTCGGGCGGGGCGGTGCCGGCGCATCTCAGCGTCCACCATTCCGGCCGGTATGTCCTGGTCGCCAACTATGTCGGCGGCAGCGTCGGCGTGCTGCCCATCCGGCCGGATGGCAGCCTGGGGGAGCCGACGGACATTGTGAAGAATTCCGGCCCGCGCATGCCCGAACGGGCCGAGGATAACCCGCCCGGCAATTTCGCGGTCAGCGACCATTCCGGGCCGCATGTCCATATGGTGGCCAGCGACCAGTCGGGCAAATTCGTCCTGGCCTGCGATGCCGGGCTGGACCGGGTCTATGTCTGGACGCTGGATCTGGCGACGGGCAAGCTCAAGCCGGCCGCGACGCCTTTCCTGTCCCTGATGCCGGGATCGGCGCCACGCCATTTCTCGTTCAGCCACGACGGGCGGACGCTCTACATCCTGTGCGAACAGGATTCCAAGGTCGTCGTGGCCAGGTTCGACCCCACGACCGGCACGATCACGCCGCAGCAGCGGGTCAGCACCGTCACCTCCTATTTCCAGGGCAGTACGCTGGCGGCAGGAATCCTGCTGTCACCCAACGGGCGGTATGTATACGCATCGAACAGGCTGGGGGATTCGCTGGCCGTCTTCCGCGTCGGGCCGGACGGGTTGCTGACGCTGATCGATGAAGTGTGGATGCATGCCGATTATGGACGGGCCATGATGTTCGACCCGTCCGGCACGTTTCTGTTCTGTGCCAACCAGCGCAGCGATTCCGTGACGTCGTTCCGGGTCGATCCCGAAACCGGCGCGCTGGATTTTACCTGGCATTTCACCGCCGTGGGCAGCCCTACGACTTTCGCGTTTCTTCAGCTTTGAGGGCTTAACCCGGTACGGCGAGGCTGGCGATGTAGTTGACGCCGAGGTCATGGCTTTCGCGCCAGCCGCTGAGGCCCGGGGTCATGCCGGCGATGTCGGATACCCGCAATCCGGCCTGGCCGGCATAGGTGCCCAGTTCGGCCGGCGTGATGAATTTGCGCCATTCGTGGGTGCCGACCGGCAGTAGGCGCAGGATATATTCCGCCCCGATCTTGGCCGTCGCCAGCGAGCGCAGCGTGCGGTTGAGGGTCGAGACGATGATGACGCCGCCGGGTTCGACCATGCCAGCCAGCAGGCGCAGGAAGGCGGCGGGATCGGCGACATGCTCGATCACTTCGAGCGCCGAGATCGCATCGAAGCGCGCGCCCTCGGCTTGCAGGTCCTCGGCGCTGCCGGTGCGGTAGGCGAGCGGGCCCGCGCCCGGCGGCAGCGGATGGGCCTGCATGTGCGCGCGGGCGGCCGCGATGGCGGCATCGGACGCATCCAGGCCCAGCACGTCATAGCCCATGCGGGCCAGGCCCTCGCTGGCCAGGCCGGCGCCGCAGCCGATATCCAGCAGGCGTGTCACGGACGCGGATTCTCCGGCGCGCGGGGCCGGGAGATGGCGCCTGGCCCAGTCCAGGCGCAGGCCGTTCATGGCATGCAGCGGCCGCATCGGGCCCGAAGGGTCCCACCAGCGATCGGCAAGGGCGCTGAAGCGGGCGATTTCGTCCGGGACGACGGACGGGCCGTCAGAATGGACCGAATCGTTAAGCTGCATGGCGTCTGGACCTCTCCATCTGGCTTCTGCCGCTGGACGGCGCAGCGGCGGAAGGGTATGTGACGCGCCTTGCAGATAACCGCAATGCCCCGTCCGACGCCCCAGCGGCCCCGGATGGGCTGGAACGGCCACCGCGCCGAACTGGAGAGCCCTTTCGATGTCCCGTCACACTCCGCGGATCGTCATGAAATTCGGTGGCACCTCTGTGGCCGACCTGGACCGAATTCGCGCGGTGGCGGAAAAAGTGCGCAAACAGGTCGAGGCGGGGTGCGAGGTCGCGGTGGTCGTCTCGGCCATGTCGGGCGTGACCAACCAGTTGGTCGGCTATTGCCAGGCGCTGTCGCCGCTGCACGATGCGCGGGAATATGACGCCGTGGTCTCGACCGGCGAGCAGGTCACCAGCGGCCTGCTGGCCATCGCGTTGCAGACCATCGGGGTCGAGGCGCGGTCGTGGCTGGGCTGGCAGATCCCGCTGCGCACCGATGCGGCACATGGCAAGGCCCGCATTGCCTCGATCGACGGTGAGGCGCTGATTGCGCGCATGCAGGCTGGCCAGGTGCCGGTGATCGCCGGTTTCCAGGGTGTTGCCGCCGACGGGCGGATCACGACGCTGGGGCGCGGCGGCTCCGATACCTCGGCCGTGGCCATTGCGGCCGCCATCGGGGCCGACCGGTGTGACATCTATACCGATGTCGACGGAATCTACACCACGGACCCGCGCATTGTTGCGAGGGCGCGGAAGCTGGATAAGATCACCTACGAGGAAATGCTGGAACTGGCGTCGGTCGGGGCCAAGGTGTTGCAGACCCGCAGCGTCGAACTGGCCATGAAGGAGCGGGTGCGCGTACAGGTGCTGTCGAGCTTCGTCGATGGCCCCGCCCCGTCGGAAGACAACCTGCCCGGATCATTAGTGGTGGATGAGGACGAGATCGTGGAAAAGGAACTGGTCGCCGGCATTGCCTATTCGCGCGACGAAGCGAAGCTGTCGGTGCGGCGGATTCCGGACCGCCCCGGAATCGCGGCCGCGATCTTCGGCCCGCTGACGGCCGCGAACGTGAATGTCGACATGATCGTGCAGAGCACCGGCGCCGACGGCCTGACGAACATGACCTTCACGACGTCGAAGACCGATCTGGCCCGTGCCATCCAGTCGCTGGAAGCCTCGCGCGATGTCATCCAGTATGGCGAGCTGGTGACGGATGACGACGTGGTGAAGATCAGCGTGGTCGGTATCGGCATGCGCTCGCACGCGGGCGTGGCGAACCTGATGTTCCGCACCCTGTCCGACCGCAACATCAATATCCAGGTCATCTCGACCAGCGAGATCAAGGTCTCGGTGCTGATCGCGGCGGAATATACCGAACTGGCCGTGCGGGCGCTGCATACGGCCTACGGCCTCGACGCGGCGGCATGATGGTGATGGAGACCCTCGTGACGCAGTCGCCGGGCGACGTGACGGAACGGGCGGCCGCCCGCGCCCGTCTGGACCGCCTGTGGGCGGCCGGCACGGCCTTCCTCGGGAGCGAGGTCGCGATCATGGCCGGTGCCATGTCGTGGGTCAGCGAACGGAATCTGGTCTCGGCCATTTCCAATGCCGGTGGCTTCGGCGTGCTGGCCTGCGGTGCGATGGAGCCCGATCGCCTCGCCGAGGAAATCGCGGCGACCCAGGCCCTGACCAGCCGCCCCTTCGGCGTCAACCTGATCACGATGCATCCCCGTCTGGACGATCTGGTGCAGGTCTGTCTGGCGGCCGGGGTGTCGCATGTAGTGCTGGCCGGCGGCATTCCGCCGGGCCCCGCGATCCGCGCGCTGAAGGACGGGGGCGCGAAAGTCATCGCCTTTACGCCAGCGCTGGTGCTGGCCAAGCGGCTGGTGCGCATGGGCGTCGACGCGCTGGTGATCGAGGGCGCCGAGGCCGGCGGGCATGTCGGGCCGGTCTCGCTGACCGTGCTGGCGCAGGAAGTGCTGCCGCATATCCGCTCGGTCCCGGTTTTCGTGGCCGGCGGGCTGGGGCGGGGCGAGGCCATCCTTTCCTATCTGGAGCAGGGGGCGGCCGGTGCTCAGCTCGGCACCCGTTTTGCCGCGTCGGCGGAAAGCATCGCTCATGAACGCTTCAAGGCCGCCTTCGTTCGCGCCAACGCGCGGGATGCGGTGACGTCGGTGCAGTTGGACGAGCGTTTTCCCGTCATTCCCGTGCGCGGCCTCTCGAACGAGGGCGGGCGGGCGTTCCTGCGCCATCAGGCGGAGACGATTCGCCGCTATCTGGACGGCGAACTGACGAAGGAGGCCGCCCAGCTCGATATCGAGCATTTCTGGGCCGGTTCGCTGCGCCGGGCGGTGATCGAGGGCGATGTGGAAAACGGGTCGGTCATGGCCGGGCAGTCGGTCGGGATGATCACTTCGGTCCAGCCGGTTGCCGACATCATCGCCGAACTGGTCGAGCAGGCCGTCGATGCCCTCGTTCGGCGTGACAGGGTAACGGGTGAGTCGTGAGTGGTGAGGACAGCCGGACGACGCTGAACGATTCCGGCGCGCGGGCAGCGGCGGGTGCCGGGAGCGTCGGCCCGACGCTGCGGGCGCGGCGCGAGCAGCTGGGCTGGGCGTTGCCTGATGTGGCGGCGTGGCTGCGGATTCGTCTGTCCTTTCTCGAAGCGATGGAAGACGACCGGGTGAAGGACCTGCCGGGGAATGTCTATACGCTCGGCTTCCTGCGCACCTATGCCCAGGCGCTCGGCCTGGATGCCGAGGCGCTGGTCGCGCGCTTCAAGACCGAAGCGCGGGGCAGAATCGACTGCAAGCCCGAATTGTCCTTTCCGGCTCCGGCCGCCAGCGGTGCGATGCCGGTCGGCGTCATGGTGCTGCTGGGTGTGGTGATCATCGTGCTGGCCTATGTCGGCTGGTACCGCATGACGGGCGGCCAGTCCGCGCCGCCGCAGCCCGTTCCTTCCGTTTTTTCGGCCATTCCCGGCATGACGCGCCAGGCGCCGACCTCGCCGCAGGTGGCCTCGGTCCTGCCGCCGGAACGCGCGCCCGGTCCGCCACGGCCGCTCTCGGGAGCCGAGAAATCGGCAATCACCGATGGGGATCTTCCCGCTGACCCCACGCCAGTGCCGGATAGCCATGCCGAGCCGGGCGCGCCGGCCGCGATGGCCGACAGCGCGGGTAATGATGCGGCGGTGCCCGCGGGTGTGCCGTCCGTGGCGCAACCCGCGGCTCCGGGCACGACCCCGGCAGCCGTGGCGCCGGCCGCCCCGGCCCCGGCTCCCGTTCCTGCCGCGCCGGCAGCGGGAACAGCGCCTGGCCAGATCATTCTGACGGCCTCGGCCCAGACATGGGTGCAGGTCAGGGTTGCTGGCGGGCCAGTGATTTATGACCATATCCTACAGGCGGGCGAGAGCTGGTCCGCGCCGCAGGACAAGACCGATCTTCTGCTGACGGTCGGCAATGCCGGCGGGCTGGTGGTCAGCGCCGATGGCGTGACGACGCAGCCACTGGGCCGGAATGGCGCGGTAAGGCGCAACCTGCCGCTGACGCGCGATGCCGTCCGCAGCGGCGCGATCGTGGCGTCGGTGCCTGCGCCGGCGGCGCAGCCGGCGCCATCCACGCCCCCCCAGCGGGTTGAAAGCGCGGGGCAGGCCCAGGCGCCGAAGCCGCCGCCTGCGGCGGGCGGGCAGTGAAAGGGCCGGAGCCGGTCGCGTCCGGTCTGGCCAAATGGACCGGTTTTTGGCAGGAAGCATGCACGGAAAGGCGGCGCGCCGTCATGCCGGCGGATAGAACAATGTTATCATCGCCTCATCCGGAGGGCAGACAATGAGCAGCTATCGTCCCTATCAGTATATCGAACGGCGCAAGTCGCGGCAGATCCATGTCGGCAAGGTGGCGGTGGGCGGCGACGCGCCGATTTCCGTCCAGACCATGACCAACACGCTGACGACCGACGCCGAGGCGACGATCGCGCAGATCCGGCGGGCGGAACTGGCCGGTGTCGATATCGTCCGCGTGTCGTGCCCCGATGAGGAAAGCACCGCCGCGCTGGCCGAGATCGTGCGCGAGGTGAACGTGCCGATCGTCGCCGATATCCATTTTCACTACAAGCGCGCGATCGAGGCCGCACAGGCCGGCGCGGCCTGCCTGCGCATCAATCCGGGCAATATCGGCAGCCCCGAGCGCGTGCGCGAGGTGGTGAAGGCGGCCAAGGATTATGGCTGCTCGATCCGTATCGGCGTGAATGCCGGGTCGCTGGAAAAGCATCTTCTGGAAAAATACGGCGAGCCCAACCCCGAAGCGCTGGTCGAAAGCGCGCTGGAGCACGCCAAGATCCTGGAAGACCACGATTTCCACGAATTCAAGATCAGCGTGAAGGCGTCGGACGTCTTCATGGCCGTGGCCGCTTATCAGCAGCTTGCCGAAGTGTGCGACCACCCGCTGCATATCGGCATCACCGAGGCGGGCAGCAAGCGGGCCGGCACGGTCAAATCCTCGATCGGGCTGGGCAACCTGCTGTGGGCCGGCGTGGGTGACACCATGCGCGTGTCGCTGTCGGCCGAGCCCGAGGAAGAAGTGCTGGTCGGCTGGGATATCCTGAAGTCGCTGGGCCTGCGCCATCGCGGCGTGAAGATCATTTCCTGCCCCTCCTGCGCGCGGCAGGGCTTCAACGTGATCCAGACCGTGCAGACGCTGGAAGATCGCCTGGCGCATATCCAGACCCCGCTGACGCTGTCGATCATCGGCTGCGTGGTCAACGGACCCGGCGAGGCGCTGATGACCGATATCGGCGTGACCGGCGGTGGCTCGGGCCGCCACATGGTCTATGCCGCCGGCCGGCAGGATCATACGATCGCGGCGGATTCGATGATCGAGCACATCGTGGAGATGGTCGAGAAGAAGGCCGAGATCCTGCGTGCCGAGGAGGAGGCCGCGAAGGCCGCGGAAGCAGTCGTCGCCGCCCAGTAAGGACGCGCCCGGCGGGACCGGGCGGGAAATTGCCGTCCTTGATATTGTGTTCCGCTCCGTTCGGGGCGGAACACATATGTGATTCAGAAAACAGGAACATCGATCCGTGAGCAGCCTGCAACCCGTCCGTGGTACCCATGACCTGATCGGCGAGGGGCAGCGGCGCCATGCCCATGTGGTGGATACCGCGCGGCGCATCGCGGGCCTGTACGGCTTCGATGAATGGTCCACCCCGATCTTCGAGGATACGCGGGTCTTCGCGCGCTCGCTGGGCGATACGTCCGACGTGGTGTCGAAGGAGATGTATTCGTTCGAGGACCGGGGCGGCGAATCCCTGACCCTGCGGCCCGAGGGAACGGCGGGCGTGTGCCGCGCCCTGGTGACCAACGGCCTGACCCAGTCCCTGCCGCAGAAAGTGTTCTATGCGGGGCCGATGTTCCGCTACGAGCGCCCGCAGAAGGGGCGGTATCGGCAGTTTCACCAGATCGGCGCCGAACTGATCGGCGCGGCCGAGGCGCTGGCCGATGCCGAAGTGATCGCCATGGGGCGGGACATCCTCAACGCGCTGGGCATCGCCGACGATACGGTGGTGGAACTGAACACGCTGGGCGATACCGAGAGCCGCGCCGCCTGGCGTGCCGCGCTGATCGCCTATTTCACCGAATTCAAGGACCAGTTGTCCGATGACAGCCGTGCCCGGCTGGAGCGCAATCCGCTGCGCATCCTCGACAGCAAGGCGCCGCAGGATCGGGCCCTGGTGGCCGATGCGCCGCTGATCGGCGCCTTCCTGACCGACGAAGCCCGGACCTTCTGGGACGATCTGCGCTCGGCGCTGGATCTGCTGGGTGTGCCGTTCCGCGAGAATCCGGGCATCGTGCGCGGGCTGGATTATTACGGGCACACGACCTTCGAATTCGTGACCGAGAAGCTGGGCACCCAGGGCACGGTGCTGGCCGGCGGCCGTTATGACGGGCTGGTGGCCGAGATGGGCGGCCCGCGCACGCCGGCTATCGGCTGGGCCGGCGGGATCGAACGGCTGGCCCTGCTGCTGGACAGCGCGCCGGCGGCGCCGCGCCCCGTGGCGGTGGTGCCGCTGGGCGAGGGCGCGACCGGCGCGGCGGTGACGCTGTTGCAGGCCCTGCGCGCCCATGGCGTGCGCGCGGAAATCGCCTATCGCGGCAATGCCAAGCGCCGGATGGAACGGGCGAACCGCATCGGCGCCACCCATGCGGTGCTGATCGGCGATGACGAAGTGGCGCGCGGCGTGGCCCAGGTGAAGGCGCTGGACGAGGGGTCGCAGAACGAACTGGCGCTGGACGCGGTTGCGCCTTATCTGGCCGGGACGGTTGGCCGCTAAGCATGAGTCTTGACGACAGGCTGGACCGGATCGTTGGCCGGTCGGAAGAATTGCAGGATATGCTCGCCCAGGGGTTGGTGGGCGAGGCGTTCAGCAAGGCATCGCGTGAATATGCCGAACTGGAGCCCATCGTCAGCCGGATCAGCGCGCTGCGTCAGGCGGAGCGGGAAGCGATTCAGTCCGAATCGCTGTTGGCCGATCCGGAAATGCGCGAACTGGCCGAGGCCGAACTGGGCGACCTGCGCGGCCGGATCGCGGAACTGCGCCAGGACATCCGCATTGCCATGCTGCCACGCGACGAGGCCGACGAGCGCAGCGCCATCCTGGAAATTCGCCCTGCGGCCGGTGGCGACGAGGCCGCCCTGTTCGCGGCCCAGTTATTCGATGCCTATCGGCGCTATGCCGCCCTGCGTGGCTGGCGTTTCGAAGTGATGGAATTCGACGAATCGGAACTGGGCGGCCTGCGCGAGGGGATGGCCACCATCGCGGGACGGGGCGTGTTCGCCCGCCTGAAATATGAATCGGGCGTGCATCGCGTGCAGCGTGTGCCGGCGACCGAAAGCCAGGGCCGCATTCATACCTCGACCGTGACGGTGGCCATGTTGCCCGAGGCGGGCGAGGTCGACGTCCAGATCAATGACAGCGACCTGCGTATTGATGTCTATCGGGCATCGGGCGCCGGTGGGCAGCATGTCAACAAGACCGAGAGCGCGGTGCGCATCACCCATCTGCCGACCGGCGTGGTGGTGGCGATGCAGGAGGAAAAGAGCCAGCACAAGAACCGTGCCAAGGCGATGAAGATCCTGATGTCGCGGCTGTACGAGCGCGAACGTGCCACCGCCCATGCCAGCCGTGCCGCCGATCGCAAGTCGCAGGTGGGTACCGGCGACCGGTCAGAGCGTATCCGCACCTATAATTTCCCGCAGGGCCGGGTGACCGACCACCGGATCAACCTGACGGCCTACAAGATCGACCGCGTGATGCTGGGCGAGTTCGACGAATTCATCGATACCCTGATTCAGGACGAGCAGGCCAGCCTGCTGGCCGCCGAAGGCTTGTAACGCATCAGTCGAGAAATCTGGCTGGAAATGCGGGCTGGTCCAGCCTGACTCTCAGGAGGTGGGTACGGAGCAGATTTCGGACCGGCCGGGCTGGCGTTCGACCGCAGAGGGGTCGTCCGGGTCGGCCAGATAGAATTCGGTGAAGTTACGGGTGCCCAGCGCGTTCAGCGTGCGCCCTTCCGGATGGTGCAGGATGCCGCCGCCATTGACCTCGTGCGTTTCCGTCCGGCCGTCTGGCGTGCGTATGGTAATTTCGCCGCACAACGCATAGGTGTGGTTGACGCGCCCGGCCGGGGTTTCGACGCGAACGGCCTGTTGCGGCACCGATGCATCGAGCCGGATCGTGGCGGCAAGCTGTTCGTCGATATAGAGGCGGGAGATTTCGGAAATCTCGTTGTCCGCGCGACCGTCGACGACGGTGAAGGTGCCTGCCAGGGCCGGCCGGGGCGCTGTCGCCAGGATTGCGCCCGCGCCCAGAAAGATAAGGATTTTCCATGAACGAGACTGCGGCATCATGGTGCCAGAGTAGGACGGATTTCGCCTGAAATGAAAGAGGACGCGCTGGCAGCGCCGGATGATGACGCGGATCTGCGGACATGCCTCGGCTGGGGTGGGGCGCGGTTGCGCGACGCCGGCGTGGACGATCCGCGTCGCGAGGCGCGGCTGCTGATGGCCCATGCTCTCAGCACCGACCTGGCGGGCCTGCTGGCGCGCGCGCGGGTGACCGATTCCGAGCGGGCCGGTTTCCTGGCGGCCGTGCGGCGCCGGGCGGCGCGCGAGCCGATGGCGCACATTACCGGGCGCGCCGGTTTCTGGTCGCTGGAACTGGAAACCTCGCCTGCCACCCTGATCCCCCGCCCCGACAGCGAAACGCTGATCGAGGCCCTGCTGGATCATTGCCCCGACCGCGAGCGGGTCCGCAGCGTGCTCGATCTGGGAACCGGGACCGGCTGCCTGCTGCTGGCGGCGCTGAGCGAGTATCGCGCGGCCTGGGGGGTGGGGGTGGATATCGCGCCCGATGCTGCCCGCCTGGCCGCGCGCAATGCCCGGCGGGCGGGGCTGGAGACGAGATGCGCCATGCTGGCGGGCGACTGGGCCGCGTCGATTCGGGGCGTATTCGACGTGGTGTTCAGTAATCCGCCCTATATTCCGCAGGGCGATCTGGCCGGCCTGATGCCGGATGTGCGGGACTATGAGCCGGCGCGCGCGCTGGATGGCGGTATGGATGGGCTGGATGCCTATCGGTTGCTGACCGGCGCCTTACCCCTGCTGCTGGCGCATGATGGGGTTGCTGTTTTCGAGATCGGGATCGGCCAGGAACACAGCATGCCGGCCCTGGCGCAGGAATCCGGGCTGGAAATCGTCGATGTCCGCGCCGATCTGGGGGGGATTCCGCGTGCGGTCGTGATGCGGCATCGGCGGGCGTGAGCGGCAGTCTGAAAGACGGTCTGCCGGGCGGGAATGCCGCGCAATGGCTTGTTCATTCCGTGTTTTCGGGGGCCGGCGCGGGGCGGCCTGGGGGGAAGCACGCACCGGCGCGCGAGAAATGCGCACCGATGCGGCGACAGGCCGGCTTTCTCACCCGCGACGGAGTAAAAAACCATTTGGCAGACCGGATATAAGGGCATAGATTACCGGCGGAATGCGGACGGGGGTTTTTACCTTTCCGAGATGCCGCATACCGATCCTGAATGCATGAAAACAGAAATGACCGCACGGGTGCGTGCAGGATCAGATGCCGGGCTGCACGCCAGGCACTCAGAATGACAATAGGGGATGGTTGGCCCCGGCGGTCGCAGGCAAAGAGCGACCGTTAACAGGAAAGTGCTGCGACAGCTTATGAACATGAAACGCATGCGGGGCCGGCACCATCGTTCGGGCGGCAGCAACGGCGGAAGTGTACGCCAGCAGAACGGCCAGATCCCCCTTAATCGTAACCATGTGTTCGACAGTAATGGGCCGGATCTGCGTATTCGTGGCACCGCCCAGCAATTGTTTGAAAAATACCTGCAACTGGGACGCGATGCCAGCGGCTCGGGCGACCGCGTCATGGCCGAGGCCTATTTCCAGCATGCCGAACATTATTTCCGCATCCTGAACGCCATGACCCAGGCGGCGCAGCAGAACCAGCAGGAACGCCAGGAGCGGCATGTCCGCCAGCGCCCGATGGCGGTGACGGATGGTGACGAAGCGGCCGAGGATGGCGGCGAGGAAGCGACGGTCGAAAAAAACCGTCCGGCATCGGATTCGGAACTGGCTCCGGTCGAAGCCTGATTGATCCAGGGAACCGGCGTTTACCGCCGGTTCGTGCCTTCAGGCTGTCAGGGGGCCTCGGCCAGCACGGTGCGGATCGCGCCCGTCAGGCTGGTCAGTTCCTCCTTCGTCACCGTGAAAGCTGGCGTGAGATAGACGATCGAGCGGAACGGGCGCACCCACACGCCCTGTTCGACCAGCTTGGCTTTCAGACGGTTCATGTCGTTTATGCGGTCCAGTTCGACCACGCCGATCGCGCCCATCACCCGCACGTCACGCACGGCCGGCAAGTGGCGGCAGGCTTCCAGTTCATCGCGCATCTGTGCCGCGATCGCCGCGACCTGTTCCAGGCGCGGTTCGCGTTCGAACAGGTCCAGCGAGGCGTTGGCGCAGGCGCAGGCCAGCGGGTTGGCCATGAAGGTCGGGCCGTGCATCAGCGCATGCATCGGGTCGTCGGACAGAAAGGCCGCGAAGACGTGGCGCCGCGCCACGGTGGCGGCCAGCGGTACCGTGCCGCCGGACAATGCCTTCGACAAGGTGACGATATCCGGCACGATGTCCGCCTGCTGGCACGCGAACATCGTGCCGGTACGGCCGAAGCCGGTGAAGATTTCATCCAGGATCAGCAGCACGCCGTGGCGGTCGGCGATATCGCGCAGCCGTCGCAGGGTCGCGGGATCATGGAACAGCATCCCGCCCGCGCCCTGGACCAGCGGTTCGACCAGGATCGCGGCCACATGCGGGCCTTCGGTTTCCATCAGCCGTTCCAGCGCGGCCGTTGAATGGTCGTCGCGCGGCAGGTCGGCGATGAAATGCTGGGGCAGGATGCCGGCGAACAGGCTGTGCATGCCTTCCTCCGGATCGCACACCGCCATGGTGGCCAGCGTGTCGCCATGATAGCCGCCGCGAAACGCGACCAGGCGGGTCCGCCCCGTCTGGCCCCGGTTCAGCCAGTATTGCATCACCATCTTGATCGCGACCTCGACTGCGACCGAGCCGGAATCGGAGAAGAAGACGCGCTCCAGATCGCCCGGCAGCAGGTCCGCCAGCCGGCGCGCCAGGCGCAGAGCGGGCTCATGCACCAGGCCGCCGAACATGACATGCGGCATGCGCGTGAGCTGGTCGACGGCCGCCTGACGGATATAGGGGTGATTGTAGCCATGGCAGGCGGTCCACCAGGAGGCGATCCCGTCCACCAGTTCGCGCCCATCGGCGAGGCGAATCCGGCATCCGTCTGTCGCGATGGCGGGGATGGGGGGCGCGGCCGTCTGCATCTGGGTGTAGGGCAGCCAGATATGCGGCAGGCCGGCGTCGAACCAGTCCGGTCCGGTCATGGGGCAGGTTCTCCTTGCGGGGACGGGACGGCAGACTGGAATTGACCGGGTCCGTGGGGTCCGGCACAAACCATCGCTTCATGACCCGTTTCGATGCATTTTTCCAGACCGCGCTGGAGGGACTGTCCCGCAATCATCTGCGGCGCGATCTGCGGCCGCTGGAGCGCGACGGCCCGGTGCTGGTCCGGCGTGACGGCGCCACGCTGCTGAATTTCTCGTCCAACGATTATCTGGGCCTGTCCGTCCATCCGGCGCTGAAGGCGCGCTCCATCGACTGGACGCGGCGTTTCGGCACCGGCAGCGGGGCGTCGCGCCTGGTGACGGGTACCAGCGAGCAGCATCGGCTGGTCGAGGACAAACTCGCGCGGTTCAAGGGGTGCGAGGCGGCCTTGCTGCTGGCATCGGGGTGGCAGGCCAATGCCGCGATCCTGCCGGCCCTGTTCCGCCTGTCGGTGGAAGCGACAGGCGCGCCGGCCGTGGTGTTTACCGACCGGCTGAATCACGCCAGCCTGCATCATGGTTGCCAGGCGGCCGGTATCCGCCAGATCCGCTTCGCCCATAACGATCTCGGCCATCTGGAACGGATGCTGGAGCGCCATCGCGAGCAGAAGGGCCTGCGCTTCATCGTGACCGAAAGCGTGTTCAGCATGGATGGCGACCGGGCGGATGTCGCGGCCCTGAAGGCGCTGGCCGGCCGGCATGAGGCGTTCCTGTATCTGGACGAGGCGCATGCAACCGGCGTGCTGGGGCCGCAGGGCAGGGGCCTTTCCGCCGAGGCGGGCGGCGTGGATCTGGTGATGGGCACCTTCAGCAAGGCGCTCGGTGGGTTCGGCGCCTATGTCGCGGGTTCGCGCGCGCTATGCGACTGGCTGGTCAGTACGTGCTCGGGCTTTATCTATACCACCGCGCTGCCGCCCGCCCTGCTGGGGGCGATCGACGCGGCGCTGGACCTGGTGCCGACGCTGGATGCGGAACGCAGCCATCTGGCGGCGCTGGCGGCGCATCTGCGGGCGGAACTGGGCGACCGGGGCTGGTCCACCGGTTTGTCCTCCACGCAGATCGTGCCGGTGATGGTGGGGGATGCCGGACAGGCGCTTGCCCTGGCCCGCACGCTGGCTGCGCGGGGTGTCCTGGGCGGCGCAATCCGGCCGCCGACGGTCCCGCCTGGAACGGCCCGTATCCGGCTGGCGTTGAGTGCGGCGCATAATGAGGGGATGCTCGGCCATCTGCTGCGGGCACTCGACGAAGGGGCAAGGGAGCATGGCATTGTCCGATGATCCGGCGCCGACGGCGCTGTTCCTTGTCCATGGCTGGGGGTTCACGCCTGATTTCTGGCAGCCTGTCCGCGCGCGGCTGGGCGGGGTCGAGACGACGATGCTGGATTTCGGCTTCTTCGGGCCCGAAAACATGACGGCGCGGCCGGTGGGGCGGCATGTGGCGGTCGGCCATTCGCTGGGGGCCCTGTGGCTGCTGCTGAATCCGCCGGCCGATTGCGCAGGCATGCTGCTGATCAACGGTTTCGCCCGGTTTGGCGCCACTTCCGATTATCCTCAGGGCATTCCGCCTCGTGTAATCGAGCGCATGATGCGCGGGCTGGAGCAGCATCCGGACGATGTGGTCGCCACCTTTCGCGGCCGTGCGGGAATCGCGACGCCGGCACCTGGCCCGGCGCGGGCCGGGCGGCTGGACTGGGCGCTCGAATTGCTGCGGGATGCCGATGCGCGCGGCGTATGGGACGCGGCGGCGGGCACCGCTTTGCCGCCGGTCCGCGTGCTGGCCGGAGGGGAGGACCCGATTGCCCCGCCCGCGATGGTCGAGGCCGGTTTCCGCGACCGCGTGCCGGTCGAATGGATCGAGGATGGCGGGCATCTGCTGCCGCTGACCCATCCCGACCGATGTGCCGCCGCGATCACCCGCCTGATGGCGGGACCGGGCCGGCCATGAGTGCGCGCAAGCAGCGGATCGCCGCCCGGTTTGGTGCGGCCGAGACCTATGACGATGCGGCGCGTGTGCAGTGCCTGGTCGCGGCCCGGCTGGCCGAACGGATTGCCGCTGCCGGCATGGCCCCCGCGCGCATCCTGGAACTGGGATGCGGCACGGGGTTCCTGAGCCAGCATCTGCGCCGCCTGTTTCCGGATGCGGACCTGACGGTGAGCGATCTGGCGCCGCAGATGCGCGACCGCGCGCGCCGCCGGCTGGAGGGCCTGCAAGGGCTGGGCGATGTACGGGCCCTGGTGCTGGACGCCGAGGCGCCGGAAGCGGCGGGCGGGGAATACGACCTGATCTGTTCCAGCCTGTCGATGCAATGGTTCACGGACCGCGCGGCGACATTGGCGCGGCTGGCCGCCATGCTGGCGCCCGGCGGAATGATGGCGTTCTCCACCCTCTGCGCGGGCAGCTTTGGCGAATGGCGGCTTGTCCATGCGGCGGCGGGCATGGATTGCGGAATTCCGGATTATCCCGCCCCGGCACGGCTGGAAGACGAGTGGCCGCGTGCGGGACAGGGGCTCTGGGAGGCCGAGACGATTCTCGACCGCCCGGAAACGGCGCTGGCCTTCGTGCGCGAACTGCGCCAGATCGGCGCCTCGCTGCCGCGCGAGGGCACGCGCCCGGTTGCGCCGGGCGTGATGCGCCGCCTGCTGCGCGATCTGGAAACGCCGTCGGGCGTGACGATGACGTATCGCGTCGGCTACGGCCTGTTTCGGGCGCCCGCACGCAAGGGGGTCTTTGTGACGGGGACCGATACCGGTGTCGGCAAGACGCTGGTTTCCGCCTGTCTGGTTCGCGCCTGGGCGGCGGAATACTGGAAGCCGTTCCAGACCGGGATTGCCGAAGATGTTGCGGACAGCGTGACGGTGACGGCGCTGGCCGGGCTTGAGCCGGCGCGCCTGCATCCGCCCGCCGCCGTGCTGGCGGCTCCGCTTTCGCCCTTCGACGCCGCCGAGCGGGAAAATATCGTGCTCGATACCGCCGGGCTGGGCCTGCCCGCCGCGCGTGGGGAACGGACGCTGGTCGTGGAAGGGGCGGGGGGGGTGATGGTGCCCGTTGCGCCGGATTGCATGATGATCGACCTGATCGCCCGCTTCGCGCTGCCGGTGGTGCTGGTGGCGCGCAGCCAGCTTGGGACGATCAACCATACGCTGCTGACCTTGCAGGCCCTGCGTCAGCGGGGAATTGCCGTTGCCGGCGTGGTGCTGAACGGACCGCCATCCCCCGAGGCGCGACGCGCCGTCAGCCTCTTCGGCGGCGCGCGGGTGCTGGCGGAATTTCCCCATCTGGAGCGGATCGGCCCGGAGCAGGTGGCGGAACTGGCCCGGCTGCTGCCGCCGTTCGAGGCCCTTTGATATCGGGATTTCGATCGGCGGGACGATCCTTGCCGCTTATCGGACGTTTGGCATGATGTGACGGCCGGTCGATATATCTATGCCGCTCCTTTTTCTGAACATTTTGTCACTCAGGATGCGGGTTTGCGTCTGGATTTCGCCACAAGTCGGCAACATGATCCGCGTCTGTAAAAGGAGAATCAGGTGAAAACAAAACTGATGACCGGCCTGGTCCTGGGCTGTCTGATTGTGGGCGCCGCGGGTACTGCTGATGCCCAGCGGGGCCCTGACGGCCCCGGGGGCCACGGCGGAGGATCTGGCGTGCATGATGGGCGTGGCGGTCAGGACAACCGTGGCGATAATCGTGGCCCCGGTGGCGGACCGGGCGGCGGGCCCGGCTATAACCGTGGCGGTCCGCAGTACGGCGGCGGCGGCGGTGGCCGGGTCTGGAGACGTGGGGACCGCTATGACGGCCCGCGTTCGGGCATGTGGCAGGTGCAGGATTGGCGGCGTTATCGCGGCCTCTACGCCCCGCCGCCGGGATATTACTGGGTCCAGTACGGGAACCAGTTCCTGCTGGCGGCGCTGGCGACGGGCATTATCGCCAATGTGATCGCCAATTCCTACGGGGCCGGGGGTTACGGTCCCGGCTACGGGGCAGGGCCCATGGGGCCGGCTCCTTATTGACGCAGACAGGACCTGCCGCCTCGTGCGGCAGGTCCTGGCGGATCAGGGAACCTGACGATGGATGACAGGATTTCCGCGGTTCTCGACCTCTATCATGCCCGGATGCGCGAGGAACGCAGCCAGCCCCGAATGGAGGCGCCCGGCGGCCGCGATGGCGGGCAGGACCAGCGCATGCGGGCCATAGGGCCCGAGACCGGGCAATTGATGAACATCGTCGCCCGCAGTCTGGATAGCCCGACCATTCTCGAACTCGGCACCTCCTTCGGCTATTCTGGCATCTGGCTGGCCGAGGCCGCCCGCGCGACCGGCGGCAGGCTGATCACGATGGAACTGCACGATTACAAATCCGCTTATGCCCGGCAGATGGCCGAACAGGCCGGGCTGGCCGAATGGATCGATTTCCGGGTCGGGGATGCCGTGCGGATGATCGGGGAGATGTCCGGAAAGGTCGATTTCGTCTTTGTCGATCTGTGGAAGGATCTTTACGTGCCGTGTCTCGAGGCGTTCTACCCGCGCCTCAATTCTGGTGCGATCATCGTCGCCGACAACATGATCCGGCCGGGAACGGAGGACGTGAAACGCTACGGTCGCGCGATTCGCGCCCTGCCGGGGATGTCCAGCGTTCTGCTGCCCGTTGGAACGGGGATCGAGGTCAGCCGCTTCGAAGTCGGTTGAAGTCCCGGAGGGCTTTTGACGCCGTTGTCAGTAACGGCGCAGCAACCCGACCAGAGACCCCTGGATGCGCACGCGGTCGGACGGCACGATACGTGATTCATAGCGCGCGTTGGCGGGCTCCAGGGCGATGGTGCTGCCGCGCCGGCGGAGCCGTTTCAGCGTAACTTCCTGATCGTCGATCAGCGCGACCACGATCTGTCCATTATCGGCTGTATCTCCCCGGCGGATGATGACGGTGTCGCCATCGAGAATTCCGGCTTCGATCATCGAATCGCCGGCGACTTCCAGCGTGTAGTGGTCGCCACGGCCCAGCAGGTTCAGCGGTACCGAGACCTGAGCCCCGGTCTCGCGCAATGCCTCGATCGGCTGGCCGGCGGCGATACGGCCATAGAAAGGCAGGCTGACCGCCTCGGCATCGGTCGCGATGGGTGCGCCTGCCAGCCGGCCGGCGAAATCGCCTTTGATGACGTTGGGCACGAAGGCATGATCGACCGGGTCCGGCGCGGGCATGGTCGCCACGGCGGCGCCGGCAGGCTCCTGCGGCGTGGCGGGCGAGGCCATTTCCGGCAGGCGCAGCACCTCCAGCGCCCGGGCGCGGTGATGGCGGCGTTGCAGGAAACCCCGTTCCTCCAGCGCCGAAATCAGCCGGTGGATGCCGGATTTCGATCGCAGGTTCAGCGCATCCTTCATTTCGTCGAAGGAGGGGGAGAACCCCGTCTGTTTCAGGTGCCGGTCGATGAACAGCAGCAGTTCATGTTGCTTGCGCGTCAGCATTGGCACCCCGTGACCCAGTCGTTCCGTCAGTCGGCCAATCCGTTGTCAACAGAAGGGAACAAACAGGAAACCGCCTTGTTGTGTTCTATATTGGTTCCCCCTCCGGCCGTCAATATCATTGCGGTTATCGAAACGGGCGGTCAGATCGAGAGCGTGTCCAGCCTGATGATCCGGCAGGGCGCGCCTGCGCGTGCGGGGGGCGCGTGAGGCGGGCGCATGATCAGGGCTTCGCTGCGGGCCAGGATATGCAGCATCGCCGAATCCTGGCGGTTGAAGGCCGTCGCGATCAGGTTGCCATCGGGAGCGCGGGAGAGCGTGGCGCGCAGATAATCGGCCCTTCGGTCGTTCTCCGGCAGGTCGCCGCCCAGAATCGCCAGATCCTCCGGCAGGCGCGGCTCCGCGTGCCCGGCCAGCGTGCGGATTGCCGGCAGGGCGAAGATCAGGCCGCAGACCAGGGCGGCCACCGGATTGCCCGGCAGCCCCAGGACCGGCACCCGGCCGATCCGGCCATGCATCAGCGGCTTGCCGGGGCGCATCGCGATCTTCCAGAAATCGACCGCGAGCCCGATCCGCTCCAGCCCCTGCTGCACCAGGTCGTAGCGGCCGACGCTGGCGCCGCCCGCGGTCAGCAGCAGGTCGGCGGTCTCGATCCCCTGGGCCAGGCGGGCGATATCCGAGGCGGTGTCTCGTGCGGAAGGGAGCATGACCGGCACGCCGCCGCAGGCGCGCACCAGGGCGGCGAGCATCGGGGTGTTGGAATTGGCGATGCCGCCCGGCGCGATCGGCTCGCCCGGCAGCGCGATTTCGTCGCCCGTGGACAGGATGACCACGACCGGGCGACGGCGAACAGCAACCCAGGCGTGGTTCGCCGCCGCAGCCAGCCCGATATCCCGTGCCGTCAGCGCCCGTCCGGCCGGGACGACGACCTGCCCCTGGGCGAAATCCTGGCCCCGGCGGCGGATGAATTGGCCGGAGTCCGGTGGCGTGTTGACCGCGACCGCCCCATCAGCCTCGTGGGCGTTTTCCTGGATCAGAATCGCGTCGGCGCCATCGGGCACCAGACTGCCAGTATAGATCCGCACGGTTTCACCGGGCCCGACCCGGCCGGGGAAGGGATGGCCCGCCGGGCTCTCGCCCACCAGCGACAGGACGGCGCCCGGTGCGCAATCCGCCGCCCGCACCGCGTAGCCGTCCATGGACGAGACATCGGCCGGCGGATTGTCCAGCCGGGCGGTGATGTCGGCGGCGGCGATTCGCCCCCAGGAATCGGCCAGGGGTACCAGTTCCGGCCCCGTGGGTACGAGGTCTGCCAGGATACGCGCCTGGGCTTCGGCGACACTCAGCATCGGTCCCAATTCTCCCCCATCCGGTGGTCATGCGCACATATCTGCTCGATTCGTGCGACTAACGCTTGACCTGGGGGCTCTGTATGCGCATTTTCCGCCGACTTGAACCACTGCTGCACCTGATTGTTCCAGCAGCGGCGGAGCAGTGCTGAGGATTCCATGGCCAAGACCAACACCATTCAGATCAAGCTCGTCTCGTCGGCAGACACCGGGTATTTCTACGTCACGAAGAAGAATGCCCGTGCGCAGACCGGCAAGCTCGAGATGCGGAAATACGACCCCGTTGCGCGCAAGCACGTGGCCTTCCGCGAAGCGAAGATCAAATAATCCGCTCTATTCCGCGCATTTTGCGTGGGATAGGTCGGAAAAAAGGCCGGGCACCCTTTGTGGTGCCCGGCCTTTTTCGTTTCAGAACCTGTTCTGATGCGCTCGTGGCGACTCAAAAGAGCCGATCGTGCGGGCCGTAGGGGATAACGAGTTCGCCCGGGCGCGCCAGGTTCAGCATTGCGCGCGACCGTTCGTCCAGCGTGTCGCGGTCCAGCGCCTTTTCCTTCAGTCCGCTGACCCTGCGGGTCCAGGCATTCTGTTCCGAGACCGCGTCCATCTGTGCGGCGCGGGCCTCGTCCAGCAGGTGCAACTGTGCCTGATAGCTGTGAATGCCGTGGTCGCCCTGCATGGCGTTTACACCGAAATAGGCGGTCAGGCCGATGAACAGGGAAGGAGGAACGACCATACGGAGGGTCCGCCGCACAATCCGGCCGATCTGCATAGTCGGTCTCTCTTCCATCTCAGCAGGTTGCCAAACAGTACACGGTACTATTCCCGATTCGGCGGCGGCGGGAAACTGTTTTCCGCGCCATGCCGCCGAATCGGGCCAAAGTCATCAGGCCGTCTTCAGGATCGTGCGGCCGGCATAGCGGGCGGCGGTCGCCAGTTCGTTCTCGATCCGGATCAGCTGGTTGTATTTCGCGGTCCGGTCGGAGCGCGACAGCGAGCCGGTCTTGATCTGCCCGCAATTGGTCGCCACCGCCAGGTCGGCGATGGTCGAATCCTCGGTCTCGCCGGAACGATGGCTCATCACCGCCGTGTAGCCCGCGCGATGCGCCATCTCGACCGCTTCCAGCGTCTCGCTGAGCGTGCCGATCTGGTTGACCTTGACCAGCAGCGAATTGGCGACGCCGGCCTTGATGCCGCGACGCAGGCGCTCCGGGTTGGTCACGAACAGGTCGTCACCGACCAGCTGGACGGTCTTGCCCAGGGTGGCGGTGAGGGCGGCCCAGCCTTCCCAATCGTCTTCCGCCAGACCGTCCTCGATCGACACGATGGGGTAGCGGGCGACAAGGTCGGCCAGATAGCCGATCATGCCGGCCGAATCCAGACTCTTGCCTTCGCCTTCCATGACGTAGCGGCCGTCGCGGTAGAATTCGGTCGAGGCGCAGTCGAGCGCGAACGTGACGTCTTCACCCGGACGATAGCCGGCGGCTTCCACGGCCTTGGTGATGAAGCCCAAGGCCTCGTCGGCCGATTTCAGGCCGGGGGCGAAGCCGCCTTCGTCGCCGACATTGGTGTTGTGGCCGGCCGCCGACAGGTTCTTCTTGAGCTGGGCGAAGATTTCGGACCCCACGCGCACCGCGTCGGCCAGCGTGGGCGCGCCCACGGGCTGGATCATGAATTCCTGGATGTCGATCGGGTTGTCGGCATGCTGGCCGCCATTGACGATGTTCATCATCGGTACCGGCAGGGTGCGGGCATACACGCCGCCGACATAGCGATAAAGCGGAACCTGCAATTCCTCGGCCGATGCCTTGGCCACCGCCAGCGAGACCGCCAGGATCGCGTTGGCACCCAGCCGGGCCTTGTTGGGAGTGCCGTCGAGGTCGATCATCGCTTCGTCGATCGCGACCTGATCGGCCGATTCGGCGCCTTGCAGGGCTTCGAGGATCTCGCCCTCGACATTCTCCAGCGCCTTCAGCACGCCCTTGCCGCCATAGCGGGACTTGTCGCCGTCACGCAGTTCGACCGCCTCGTGCGCGCCAGTCGATGCGCCGGACGGGACGGCAGCCCGGCCCTTCGCGCCGGACGCCAGTTCGACATCGACCTCCACGGTCGGATTGCCGCGACTGTCCAGGATCTCGCGCGCGACGATATCGACGATAGCACTCATGGGTCTGCTTCCTCGGTTTATGACTATTGGGCCCGTTGCAGGTCGGCCGCGACATGCAACGGCGATCGGGATGTCCTCGCGGTCATCCCGACATGCCAGGCAAAATTCTCCTGCCGCCTGTGATCGGTATCATGGGCAGGCGGCGAGCCACGCGATAATAGCAGGGCAGGAGGAAGATGAACATGAAACGCCTGCCGCTTCCAACGGTTCTGATGGGAATTGTCAGCCCGATTCCAGCCATCGTCCTTGCGGTGGGAGGACTGTTTTCCTCCGACGCGGTGCCGGGCATGACCATGGGGCTGGTGGAATATGCCGCCCTGGTGCTGGTCTTCAGCGGTGCCGTGCATTGGGGGCTGGCGCTGGACCGGCCGACGCTGATCACGGGAACACGCCTGGACGTGGGGCGGGACAATCGGCGGCTGATGACGGGTGCATTGCCGCTGCCAGTCGGCTGGCTGGCCTGCCATGCAACCTTCCTCGGCCATGTGCCAATCGGGCTGGCCGTGCTGCTGGCGGGATTTTTCGGGCTGTTCCTCGCGGAGCGAGCCGCGTGGCGCCGGGGAGAACTGCCTTCGGGCTATCTGGCCCTCCGGCTATGGCTGACCGCCGTCTTCATGGCCTGCCTGGGGCTGGCGATGCTGGTCAGTCTGGCTTGATGGGATTTCGGCACTGCGCGCGGGATTGCCGTCCGCGCGCAGTGCCGACCGGATTGCTCAGGAATTTTTGGTCAGGCGGTCGTAGCTGGCCAGGCGCTCGATCAGGGGCTTCATCTCGCCGATCGGGATCATGTTCGGGCCGTCGCTGGGCGCGCGGTCCGGGTCCTGATGGGTTTCGATGAAGACGGCCGCCACCCCGATCGCCAGCGCCGCGCGGGCCAGGATAGGGGCATATTCACGCTGGCCGCCCGACGATCCGCCGAGGCCGCCGGGCTGCTGGACCGAATGGGTGGCGTCATACACCACCGGGTAGCCGGTCTCGGCCATGATCGGCAGGCCGCGCATGTCGTTGACCAGCGTGTTGTAGCCGAAGCTGGTGCCGCGCTCGCACAGCATGATCCGCTCGTTGCCGGTCGAGGCGATCTTGGCCGCGACATTCTTCATGTCCCACGGTGCCAGGAACTGCCCCTTCTTGACGTTGATCGCGGCCCCGGTCTCGCCCGCCGCCAGCAGGAGGTCCGTCTGGCGGCACAGGAAGGCCGGGATCTGGAGCACGTCGACGGCTTCGGCTACCGCCGCGCACTGTTCGGCCGCATGCACGTCGGTCAGGACCGGCACGCCGAATCGCTCGCGCACCCGGGCCAGGATCTCCAGCCCCTTGGCCATGCCGACGCCGCGCGCCGCGCCGATACTGGTGCGGTTGGCCTTGTCGAACGAGCTTTTATAGATCAGCCCGACCCCGGTCTCGCGCGCGACCGCGCACAGTGCCTCGGCCATTTCCATGGTGTGGGCTTCGGATTCGATCTGGCACGGGCCGGCGATCAGGACGAACGGCCGGTGATTGCCGACCGCGAGGTCGCCGATCGCGAGCGAGCGGGGCGCTGTCATACCAGGCGCATCTTCTTCACCGCCGCACCGACGAAGCCGGAGAACAGCGGATGCGGATCGAACGGCTTGGAAAGCAGCTCGGGATGGTACTGCACGCCGATGAACCAGGGGTGATCGGGATATTCGACCACTTCCGGCAGGATATCGTCGGGCGACATGCCCGAGAATCGCATGCCGGTCTGCTCCAGCTTCTCGCGGTAATGGACATTGACCTCGTAGCGATGGCGATGGCGCTCGCGGATGTCGGTCCGGCCGTAGATCTCGGCGACCCGCGATCCTTCCGCCAGCTTGGCGGGGTAGGCACCCAGGCGCATCGTCCCGCCCATCTCCCCGCCTTCGCGCCGGCGCAGCAATTCATTGCCACGAGCCCATTCGGTCATCAGGCCGACCAGCGGCTCGTCGGTCGGACCGAATTCGGTGGAGGAGGCATCGGGCAGGCCGGCGAGATTGCGGGCGCACTCGATGACCGCCATCTGCATGCCGAAGCAGATGCCCAGGAACGGGATATTGTGCTCGCGGGCGAATCGCACGGCCTGGATCTTGCCTTCCGCGCCACGCTCGCCGAATCCGCCGGGCACCAGAATCGCATGCACGTTGTGCAGCGCCTCGAGCGCGTCTTCCGACTTTTCGAACGTCTCGGCCTCGACCCAGTCCAGCTTGACCCGTACCCGGTTGGCGATGCCGCCATGCAGCAGGGCTTCGATCAGGGATTTATAGGCATCGAGCAGAGCGGTGTATTTGCCGACGACCGCAATGCGGACCTCGCCTTCCGGGTGGCGAATCGCGTCCAGCGTCCGGTGCCAGCGCGACAGGTCGGGCTCCTGGTCGAAGGGCAGGCCGAAATGGCGCAGCACCTCATTGTCCATGCCTTCGGCATGGTAGGAGATCGGGCAGGCATAGATCGTGTCGACATCCAGCGCCGCGATCACGGCCTCGGAGCGCACATTGCAGAAATTGGCGATCTTGCGCCGTTCGGCGTCGGGAATCGGCCGGTCCGAGCGGCAGAGCAGCATCTGGGGCTGGATGCCGACATTCTGCAGTTCCTTGACGGAATGCTGGGTCGGCTTCGTCTTCAGTTCGCCGGCCGAGGGAATCCACGGCAGCAGGGTCAGGTGGACGAACATCGTCTGCCCGGCGCCCAGGTCATTGCGCAACTGGCGAATGGCTTCGAGGAAGGGCAGGCTTTCGATGTCGCCGACCGTGCCGCCGATTTCCACCAGCACGAAATCGAGGTCTTCCGTGCCCGCGACCACGGCTTCCTTGATGGCGTCCGTGATGTGGGGGATGACCTGCACCGTGGCGCCCAGATAATCGCCGCGCCGCTCGCGCGCGATCACGTCCGAGTAGATCTGGCCGGTGGTGGCGTTGTCGGCCCTTGTGGCATGCACGCCTGTAAAGCGTTCATAATGCCCAAGGTCGAGGTCGGTCTCCGCGCCGTCGTCGGTTACGAAGACCTCGCCGTGCTGATACGGGCTCATGGTGCCCGGATCGACGTTGAGATAGGGATCGAGCTTGCGTAGCCGGACCCGGTAGCCGCGTGCCTGCAGCAGCGCCGCGAGGGCTGCGGAGGCAATGCCTTTACCGAGAGAGGAGACCACGCCGCCAGTGATGAATACAAACCGCGTCATGGATGGCCTCCCTACACCGTTTCGACCTGCCGGGCAAAGCGAATAACCGTCGCGTTTGCCGAGATAAAAAAAGGCTGCCTTCCGTGGGGAAGGCAGCCCGTTCTTCAGTGCGTGGCCGCTGGCGCCGCGGGCAGGGCCGGGGGGGCGGCCGGAGCGGGCGTGGCGGCCGCCGGGGCCGGTGGCTGGGCCAGGATGTCATGGCCGCCACCGGTGGCGGCACCCCGGTTCATGACCGCCAGGGTCAGCGACAGCACCATGAAGATGCCGGCCAGGACCGAGGTGGTGCGCGTCAGCAGATTGGCCGTGCCGCGCCCGGACATGAAGCTGCCCATGCCCTGGCTGCTGCCGATTCCCAGGCCGCCGCCTTCGCTGCGCTGGATCAGGACGGTTCCGATCAGGGCCAGGGTGACGAACAGGTGCAGAAAAAGCAGGACGGTGATCATTCTCGACTTCCGATAGGGCGACGCAGACCGACCGTTTACAGGTCAATGGCGGCGCGGACAATCGGCAGAAATGCGTCCGCCTTCAGGCTGGCGCCACCCACCAGCGCGCCGCCGACCTCCGCGATCGGCAGAATGGTGGGGGCCTCGCGCCCATTGACCGACCCGCCATAGAGAATCCGCATGGTCTTTCCGGCCTCGCCGAACTGGCGCGTGAGCTCGGCGCGGATGAAGCCCATCATGTCCGCGATGTCCTGCGCCGAGGCCGGCACGCCCGAGCCGATGGCCCAGATCGGCTCGTAGGCCACGATGCCGTTGAAATTGTCGGGCAGCGAGCCCTTGATCTGCCAGCCGACGGCATCCTGATATTCGCCGGCGGCGCGCTGGTCGGCGCTCTCGCCGATGCAGACGATCGGGGTCAGGCCGGCTTCCATCGCGGCCACGGCCTTCTCGCGCACCGTCTCGTCAAGCTCGCCATGTTCCTGCCGCCGTTCGGAATGGCCGAGAATGACGTATTCCACGCCCAGTTCGGCCAGCATGGCGGCCGAGATGTCGCCGGTATGCGCGCCCGACGGCGCGTGATGGCAGTTCTGGGCGCCCAGCGCGATGCCGGTGCCCTTCAGCAGGGGAGCTATGGCCGCCAGTTGGGTGAAGGGCGGGCAGACCACGACCGGCGGCGGGTTGGGAATGGCTTCCAGACCCTGTGCGATCGCGCTTACGAGGTCGCGCGACGGGGCGCTGAGCCCGTTCATCTTCCAGTTGCCGACGATCATCTGCCTCATGTGGCTTGATCCCTTGCTTGTATTGTGGGGCCATGTGCGCCGCCCGGTCGCCGATACCGTACACCATGCGTGCCGCGCCAGCACAATGGCCACGCGCCGACGCGGCACCCGCGCAGAGGGTTCTGGTCAATCGCGGGCCGTATCCTTATGGTGCCCGGCCGAATAAGGCGGCCAGCCGGTCGCCATAGTCGCTTGTGCCGCCTTCGCCCGGATATTGCCGTTCATGATTTCCTTCCTGCGTCACGTCTTCGTCGATTCCTGGCTGGGGCGCGTTATCGCCGGCCTGCTGTTCCTGGCCTTTGTCGGCTGGGGTGTGAGCGATGTCCTGTCGAATATCGGCAGCGAGCGCGCCGATGTCATCGTGCGGGTGGGCGGTCAGACCGTGACCACCGAGGATTTCCTCTCCGCCGTGCAGAACGAATTGCAGCAGGTCGCCCGCCAGTCGGGCATGAACGACCCGGCGCAGTTGCCGGTCGCGACCCGGCGCCAGGCGGCGGAGCAGGTGTTGCAGCGGCTGCTGATGCAGTCCGAGATCACGCTGTCGGCGGAACGGCTGGGCGTGACCGTGCCGGATGACGCGCTGCGCGAGGAAGTGTTCGGGCTGCAGGCCTTCAAGGGGCTGGACGGACGATTCGATCGCAAGCTGTTCGATTCGCGCCTTCAGCAGATCGGCATGACGGAAAAGCGGCTGCTGGACCTGATCCGCGCCGACCTGGCGGTGCGCGCGCTGATCGAACCGGTCCAGAACGGTGCCCGCGCGCCGGAAACCATGATCCGCCATGTGTTTGATTTCGATGCCCAGACCCGGACCATCGACCTGGTCCGCTTTCCGCTGACCGCCCAGGCGGCGCCGGCACCCGACGCGGCGCAACTGCATCGTTTCTATGATAATCATTCCTGGCTGTTCCAGACGCCTGAATATCGCCATGCGCGCATCGTCGTGCTGTCGCGCGAGAGCGTGGCGCAGTCGGTCGAGATCCCCGATGCCGATCTGAAGCGGCTGTATGAGGCCGAGGCGACGAAATATAACGTCCCGGAAACCCGCACCGTGCAGATCGTGACGGCGCCCAGCCAGGCGCGCGCGCAGGCTATCGCCGACCAGTGGAAAGCCGGCGCCGACTGGGGCCGCATCCAGGCCGACGCCAAGGATTCCGCCACGGTGCAGATGGATAGCGTCCGCCAGGTGGGCATTCCCTCGGCGGGTCTGGCCAAGCTGGTCTTCGCCGCTCCGCTCGCCGACCTTCAGGGGCCGGCGCAGGTCGATACCGGCTGGGTCGTCTTCAAGGTCACGCTGGTGACGCCGCCGCACGTGACCACGTTCGACACCGCCCGGCAGGAACTGCGCGAGCAGATCGCCCGTGGCCAGGCCGTGGAACTGATCGGCCAGCGCGTGCAGAAGCTCCAGGATGCGATCGCCGGCGGCGGGCTGGACCATATTCCCGACAATCTGGGGGCGGCGGCCATCGCCGGCACGCTGAACGCGCAGGGCATGACCCAGGGCGGGGAGGCCGCGCCGATCCCGGCATCGCCCGCGCTGCGCCAGGCGATCATCGCGAAAATCTTCAGCCAGGCGAAGGGGGCTAATCCCGCCCTGGTCCAGGGACCGGAGAATGGCTGGTTCGCGGTCGCGGTCGACAGTATCGTGCCCGCCCAGATCCAGCCCTTCGATGCCGCCGCCGCGCAGGTGCGCGCCGCGTGGGACGACGAGGCCCGCCGCCATGCGGCCAATGTCGCGGCCACCACGCTGTATGTGGCTGCCAAGGACCATGGCGGCGTCTCGGCTGCCGCGACCGGCCAGCAGGTCGAGCATCCGGCGCCGCTGGCGCGTGGGCAGGCGGTCGAGGGCGTGCCCGAGGAACTGGCACAACTGGCCTTCCGCTTCGACAAGGCGGGACAGACAATGATGCTGGACGGCCCCGACGGCTTTTATGTCGCGACGCTGACCGCGATAACCCATCCCGCGCCGGAGACGCAGGCGATGCGCATCGGCCGTATCCGCAGCGCCATGTCGCAGGCCCTGGCGGATGATATCGGGATGTCCTACGCCGCGGCCCTTCAGCAGGTGGTCAAGCCCAAGACCAATATGGGTGCCCTGAAATCGGCCCTGTCCTCGGTGACCGGGGCCGGCGGCGCCGGAGAGACCAGCCCGTGACGACCCTCGTTCAGACCATTCCCGCCGCGCCGACCCTTGAGGAGCGCGAGGCGGCGCTGTCCGCCCTGCGACTGGGAGAGGGCAGCGTGGTCTGGAGCGTGGAGGCCGCCGACCTGCTGACGCCGGTCTCGGCCTATATGCGGCTGTCCCGGCTGGCCGGCGCGACCGATACCACGCCGGCGCGCAACGCCTTTCTGCTGGAAAGCGTCGAGGGCGGGGTGGCGCGCGGCCGTTATTCGGTGATCGGCCTGCTGCCGGATCTGATCTGGCGCTGCCATGGCGGGAAGGCGGCGATCAACGGCGCGCCCGGCCGTGATCCCGATGGGTTCACCCCGGTCACGGAGGCGCCGCTGGACACGCTGCGCGCGATCATTCGCGACAGCCGGATGGTGCTGCCGGCGGGGCTGCCGCCGATGACGGCCGGCCTGTTCGGCTATCTGGGATACGACATGGTGCGGCAGATGGAACATCTGCCCAATTGCCCGCCCGACGATCTGGACCTGCCCGAGGGCGTGATGATCCGCCCCGGCCTGTTCGCCATCTTCGATACGGTGCGGGATGAACTGATCCTGGCGGCGCCGGTGCGCCCGCGCCCGGATCGCGCGCCCGAGCAGGTGTGGCAGGCGGCGGAAGACCTGATCGCGCTGGCGCGGCGGACTCTGTCGGAACCGCTGGCGCTGCATGAGACCCGGCCGGACTATACCGGCCCGCTGGAACCCGCGCGCTCGAACTTCACGCGCGAGGCGTTCTGCGCGATGGTCCGGCATATCCAGGACTATATCGCGGCTGGCGATGCCTTTCAGGTCGTACCCAGCCAGCGTTTCTCGACCCCGTTCACCCTGCCGCCGCTGGCGCTGTATCGGTCGCTGCGCCGCATCAACCCCGCGCCGTTCCTGTTCCAACTGGCCTTCGACGGATTCACGCTCGTCGGGTCGTCGCCCGAGATCCTGGTGCGCCTGCGCGACGGGCGGATGACGGTGCGGCCGCTGGCCGGCACCCGGCCGCGCGGCCGCACGGCGGAGGAGGATCTGGCGCTGGAGCGGGATCTGCTGGCCGACCCCAAGGAACTGGCCGAGCATCTGATGCTGATCGATCTGGGCCGCAACGACGTCGGGCGGGTCTGTTCGGTCGGCAGCGTGAAGGTGACGGAGAAATTCGTGATCGAGCGGTTCAGCCACGTCATGCATATCTCGTCGAATGTCGAAGGCGAATTGCGGCCGGAGCTGGAGGCACTGGATGCGCTGATCGCGGGCTTCCCGGCCGGCACGCTGACCGGCGCGCCGAAGATCCGGGCGATGGAGATCATCGACGAGGTCGAGCCGACCCGGCGCGCCACCTATGCCGGCTGCATCGGCTATTTCGGCGCGAATGGCGAGATGGATACCTGCATCGGCCTGCGGATGGCCGTGATCAAGGACGGGCAGATGCACGTGCAGGCCGGATGCGGCGTGGTTGCCGACAGCGTGCCCGAGGCGGAGTACGAGGAAACCCAGCACAAGGCCCGCGCGTTGTTCCGTGCGGCCGAAGCGGCGGTGCGGTTCGCGCGCGGAGGCAACGCGGACTGACCGCTCCGTCTATTTTAGTCATAAAATTATACGTTCCTGGCTGGTTTTCGTAACAAACGATCCAATTTTAGACGGTACGTATTATTTCGATGAAATTCTGAACTGTTGTTTGACCGGGCTGGAACAGCAGGCCATCATGTCGCCATGATCCTGCTGATCGATAATTACGACAGTTTCACCTTCAATCTCGTCCATTATCTGGGCGATCTGGGGGAACGCAGCGACGTGCGCCGCAACGATGCGCTGACGGTCGATGAGGCGATGGCGCTGAAGCCCGAGGCGATCGTGCTGTCGCCCGGCCCGCGTTCGCCGAACGAGGCCGGGATCTGCTGCGACCTGATCCGCCGCGCGGCCGGCCATGTACCGATTTTCGGTGTCTGCCTGGGCCATCAGGCCATCGGGCAGGTTTTCGGGGGCACCGTGGTCCGGGCGCCGGTTCCCATGCATGGCAAGGTCAGCCCCGTCTTTCATGACGGCAGCGGTGTGTTCGAGGGGTTGCCCGATCCCTTCCTGGCGACCCGCTATCACAGCCTGACGGTCGCCCCCGATACCCTGCCGCCCGACCTCGTGGCCACCGCGCATACCGAGGACGGCGTGATCATGGGGCTTCGTCACCGGACGCTTCCGGTGTTCGGGGTCCAGTTTCATCCGGAAAGCATCGCGTCGGAGCACGGGCACGCCATTCTGGCCAATTTCCTGGCGATCGCGCGCGGCCTCAATACGCCGCGAAAGGCGGCCTGATAGAAGATGGATGGCACACCGGCCCTGACTGTCGCTCCGACCGACGCTTTCCGGGCCATTCTGGGCCGGCTGGCGGCTGGCGAGACCCTGAACGAGGCCGATGCCGAACAGGCTTTCGGCCTGATCATGGATGGCGGCATTCCGGACATGCTGATTGCGGCGTTCCTGATGGCGCTGCGGGTGCGGGGCGAGCAGCGGGCCGAACTGCTGGGCGCCGTGCGCGCCGTGCGGTCGCGCATGCGGCGGGTGGCGCCGGTACCGGCGGGCACGATCGATGTCTGCGGAACCGGCGGCGACGGTCTGGGCACGCTGAATATCTCGACCGCCGTTGCCTTCGTGCTGGCGGCGCTGGGCGTGCCGGTGGCCAAGCATGGCAACAAGGCGCTGTCATCGCGTTCGGGGGCGACCGACGTGCTGGGGGCGCTGGGCGTGGCACTGTCGGACGATCCGGCCGTGATCGCGGCGCGGCTGAACGAGGGCGGCCTGGCCTTCATGGCGGCACCCTCGCACCATCCGGCGATGCGCTTCGCGGCACCCGCGCGTTCGGCCTTGGGAATGCGGACGCTGTTCAACCTGATCGGCCCGCTGTGCAATCCGGCCGGCGTGACGCGCCAACTGGTCGGGGTGTTCGATCCGGCCTGGCTGCGGCCGGTCGTGGAGACGTTGCAGCTTCTGAGCTCGGAGCGCGCATGGGCCGTCCATGGCGCGTGCGGCGTAGGGCAGGGCGTTGACGAACTGACGCTGGCCGGCCCCACTGCAATCGTGGCGTTACAGGACGGCGTTCTGTATGATCTGGTGCTGGAACCCGGCGATGCCGGTCTGCGCCCGGCACCGATTTCGGCGATTACGGGCGGAGGGCCAGCGGAAAATGCCGCCGCCCTGGAAGACTTGCTGGCCGGTGCCCGAGGGGCCTATCGGGACACCGTTCTGCTGAACGCGGCGGCAGCGCTGCATGTGGCCGGCCGTGGAGACATTCTGAAAGAAGGGGAAGTGCAGCCCGCATTGCTGCGGGCATTGGTCGCCGACGCGGCCCGTGTTCTGGATGACGGGTCTGCACTGGCTGTCTTGAAATCCGCGCGTGTCGGCAGGCCGTCCGTGCGGGACGAATTCATACAGGGTTGATCATGAACGATACCGCGACGAATCCCGCTCAGAACGAGTGCGGCACCGCCTCGGACCCGGATGGGCTTCCGGACGTCCTTGCGCGCATCTGCGCCCGGACCAGGGTCGATGTCGCGCAACGGGCGACCGTGACGCCTCTGAAAGAGATTACGGCCCGTGCCCGTGAAGTCAGCACGCCCACCCGTGGTTTTGGCCAGGCGCTGAAACAGCGGACGGCGGATCGGCAGATCGGGTTGATCGCGGAAATCAAGAAAGCCTCGCCCTCGGCGGGCATTCTGCGCCCCGACTACGATCCGGCGGGCATCGCGGCCGAATACGAGAAGGCGGGGGCCGCCTGTATCTCGGTGCTGACCGAGGGATCGTGCTTCCATGGCTGCACGGAAGACCTCCAGCGGGTACGCGATGCCTGTTCGCTGCCGATCCTGCGCAAGGATTTCATCCTCGACCCCTGGCAGGTACATGAAAGCCGCATCATTGGTGCGGATTGCATCCTGCTGATCCTGGCGGTGCTGACCGACAGCGAGGCGGCGGAACTGCTGGATATCGCGCGCGGGCTGGACATGGACGTTCTGGTCGAGGTGCATGACGAGGCCGAACTGAACCGGGCACTCGCCCTGGATACGTCGCTGATCGGGATTAATAACCGCAATCTCAAGACGTTGAAGACTGATCTTGAGACGACGCTCCAGCTTGCGCCGCTGGTCCCGCCGGATCGGATCGTGGTTTCCGAAAGTGGCATCCGCACGCATGATGACGTCATGCGGCTCAATGCCGTCGGGGCCAGTGGTTTCCTGGTGGGCGAAAGCCTGCTGCGCAATCCGTCGCCGGGTGCTGCTGCGCGAATTCTGCTGGGCACGGCCTGAACCGTGCCGGTTGCGGGTGACCTGACCCATCTCGACGCGAACGGTCATGCCGTGATGGTGGATGTAGCCGGCAAGCCGGTGACCGGGCGGCGGGCCGTCGCGCGGGGGCTGGTGGCAATGCGGCCTGAGACGCTGGGGCTGATTCTCTCCGGCGGCATGAAGAAGGGGGATGTGCTGGCGGTTGCCCGTATCGCGGGCATCATGGCGGCCAAGAAGACATCAGACCTCATTCCGCTCTGCCACCTGCTGGCCCTGAGTTCCGTACGCCTCGAACTGACGCCTGCCGAAGATGGCAGCGGGATAGAGATCGAGGCCAGTGTCGGCACCACCGCCCAGACCGGGGTGGAGATGGAGGCCCTGACGGCGGTCAGCGTCTGCGCGCTCACCCTTTATGACATGTGCAAGGCGGTGGATCGGGACATGACCATCGACCAGGTCCGCCTGATCCATAAATCCGGTGGACGTTCCGGGACATATCAGCGGGCGTAAGCACCAGCAGACGCACGCCAATAAGACGCCCGTTCAGGCGTTTGCCGCCGGCTGAAAGAAGAAGCCGCTCTGCGGCATCGCACGATGCTCGCAATCGGCCCGGACGCACGACCGGCAGCCAGGGCCGATCGAGATGAATGTGCGCGGATCGTGCAGGTTGAGCATCGACGAATAGACGACTTCGTCCGCATGGGCGACGGAGCAGCCCAGGACGATCGCGCGTTTCGGCTGGCGGTCGAAGAATGACTGGGGGTGGGAGGGAACGGCCCGCGCCACGCTGATGAACAGGCCGCCTTCGGTATCCTGCGAAATCTGGATGATCAGCTTCCCCGCGGCCGAGAAGCTTTCGAAGACGTTCCAGCGTGGGCACAGCGCCCCGAAGCGGGCGCGGCTGAAGCGGTTGGCGCTGTAGCTTTTCAGTACGTTGCCCGCCACGTCGGCCTTGATGAAATAGAATGGAACCCCTTCCGCGCCCGGACGCTGGAGGGACGAAAGCCGCTGGCACACCTGCTCGAAACTGGCCGAGAAGCTCATTTGCAGGCGGTCGAGATCGTGCTTGAACGCCTTGGCTTTTGCCGCGAACAATTCATACGGCATGATCAGCCCCCCCGCGAAATAATTGGCCATCGCGGCACGGGCGATCGAACGTGTGTTCTCGTCGGACAGGAGCGGGTGACGGGCCGCCTCGTCGATCAGCGTGGAATATCCCAGATGGGCGACCAGCCGGGCCATGCAGAAGGTCCGGGTCGGGCCGGGCAGGCCGGGAACGAAGCGGGCGGTTTTTTCAGCACTGTCGAAGTGGCATGGGCTGCTGTTGGCGACGGCGGGCGCGACGGTCGTGGTGGAGATCGTGACGCCGAAGCGGTCGCGAAGATAGCGTTCCAGCCCCGTTCCGATCGTATCCGCATCGAGCCGCGCGGTTTCGTACAAATGTTCGGCAGTGCGGTCGAGCGTGTCGAAATAATTCCTTTCCGCCTGCACCCAGTCGCCGACGATCTCGTAGGCCGACGAGAGTTTGGACCATGCGGAGGCGCGCTCGGCTTCCGTGCGTTTGTCGGGCTGAATCTCGCTTCCCTGCTCATGCATGGTCCTGACCGAACGATAGAGTTCGAGAAACATCTTCACGAAGGCGGGATTGTCCCGGATGGCGCCATGGATCTCGCGTTCCGGCAGCGAGGACCGGAACATCGGGTCGCTGGATGCCTCGCGCAGAAGCCGGAGCATTCGGATCTCGCCGTCATCGCCAAAATAGCTCGGGGCGACGGAGAACATGTCGCATAGCGCCACCAGCAGCCGCGTCGGGACCGGCTTGGCGTTGTTTTCGATCTGGTTGAGGTAGCTCGCGGAAATGGCGAGGCGCTGGGCCATCATCCTCTGCGAGATCGCATTCGCGGTGCGCAGTGCGCGCACCCTGTTGCCGCAGAACATCTTTCGGCCGCTGCTGTCGCTCACGTTCACTCCGTTTACCAAATGCGTTCGGTTTGTTTCCGACCTTACACCTCTTTCCGCCTTTGAGGACGGCTCCCAGCACGATAAAAAGGTAGCGAAAATCGTAAATCTGCCGTCGGATTCCGCCATTGCCGTCGCAGGTCGGTTTATCGGGAAAGCCGCATTCCCGATCCGTAAACACGGCAAATTGAGTGAACATCACCAGACCGGAGCGCCAGAGGGCGGGAACATCATCCCGCTCCGGCGTCGCGGTGCGCGAAAAAGGGAGAAAAACCATGGACGATAAAAAACCGTCCGGCACTGACGCGGGCGTTTCCAGTCCCGCCCGGAACAATGCGATCTTCACCACGGACGAACTGAAGCACGCCTTTTACGACATGGTACTGATCCGCCGGTTCGAGGAACGCGCCGGCCAGTTGTACGGCATGGGCCTGATCGGCGGCTTCTGCCATCTGTATATCGGCCAGGAGGCCGTGGTCGTCGGCATCCAGATGGAGCTGAAGCAGGGCGACAAGCTCATCACCTCCTACCGCGATCATGGGCAGATGCTGGTTGCCGGCATGGACCCGCGCGGCGTCATGGCCGAGCTGACCGGGCGCGAGGGCGGCTATTCCCGCGGCAAGGGCGGGTCGATGCACATGTTCTCGCGCGAGAAGAATTTCTATGGCGGGCACGGGATCGTCGGCGCGCAGGTGGCACTCGGGATCGGGCTGGCCTTCGCGAACAAATATCGCGGCACCGACGAGGTCTCGATCGCCTATTTCGGCGAGGGGGCGTCCAACCAGGGCCAGGTCTATGAGAGCTTCAATCTGGCGGCGCTGCACAAGCTGCCCTGCGTGTTCGTGATCGAGAACAATCATTACGGCATGGGCACCAGCGTCGAGCGGGCCTCGGCCTCGAAGGAACTGTGGCGCAATGGCGAGCCCTGGGGGATTCCGGGGCGCAAGGTCGACGGCATGGATGTCGAGGCCGTGCGCCAGGCGGCGCGCGAAGCGGTGGAATATTGCCGTGCGGGCAAGGGACCATTCCTGCTGGAAATGGCGACCTATCGCTATCGCGGCCATTCCATGTCCGACCCGGCGAAATATCGTCCGCGCAGTGAAGTGGACGAGATGCGCAAGAACCATGACCCGATTGACCGGGTGCGCCGTGAATTGCTGTCCGTCGGTGTCGAGGAGGCGGAACTGAAAGCGATCGAGGACAAGGTGAAGGCAATTGTGGTCGATGCGGCCGATTTCGCGCAGAGCAGCCCGGAACCCGATCCGTCGGAACTGTGGACCGACGTGCTGGTGGAGGGCTGAACGATGACCACGCAGATTCTGATGCCCGCCCTGTCGCCGACCATGACCGAGGGCAAGCTGGCCCGCTGGCTGAAGACCCCCGGCGACCATATCGCCGCCGGTGACGTGATCGCCGAGATCGAGACCGACAAGGCGACGATGGAAGTCGAAGCCGTCGATGAAGGCACGCTGGGCGATATCCTGGTGCCGGAAGGCACGGAGCATGTCGCGGTGAATACGCCGATCGCGAACCTGCAATCGGATGGCACGGAAGCCGCACCTGCGGCGCCGAAAGCGGCTGCGCCGCAGGTGGCACAGCAGGCTGCCCCGGCCCAGGCCGCGCCGGCGGCACCGGCGGTTGCGCCCGAAAAGGAATGGGGCGAGACGGTCGAGATTACCGTGCGCGAAGCCCTGCGCGACGCGATGGCCGCCGAGCTGCGGCGGGACGAGGACGTGTTCCTGATCGGCGAGGAAGTCGCGCAGTACCAGGGGGCCTACAAGGTCTCGCAGGGGCTGCTGGACGAATTCGGCGAGAAGCGCGTGATCGACACGCCGATCACCGAACATGGCTTCACCGGCATGGCGGTCGGCGCCGCGCTGACGGGGCTGAAGCCGATCGTGGAATTCATGACCATGAATTTCGCGATGCAGGCGATCGACCACATCATCAATTCGGCCGCCAAGACGCGCTATATGTCGGGCGGCCAGATTTCCTGCCCGATCGTGTTCCGTGGCCCGAACGGCGCCGCCGCCCGCGTCGGTGCCCAGCATTCGCAGTGCTATGCGAGCTGGTACGGCCATGTGCCCGGCCTGAAGGTGGTGGCACCCTGGTCCTCGGCCGATGCCAAGGGCCTGCTGCGGGCCGCGATCCGCGATCCGAACCCGGTCATCGTGCTGGAAAACGAGATCCTGTACGGCCAGAAATTCCCGTGCCCGGTCGATGACGATTTCATCCTGCCGATCGGCCGCGCCAAGATCGAGCGCGAGGGCACCGACGTGACCATCGTCGCCTTCTCGATCATGGTCGGCACGGCGCTGGAAGCCGCCGCGATTCTGGCCGAGCAGGGAATTTCGGCCGAGGTGATCAATCTGCGGACCATCCGTCCGCTCGATACCGAGACGATCGTCGCCAGCGTGAAGAAGACCAGCCGTCTGGTCTGTGTCGAGGAAGGCTGGCCCTTCGCCGGCATCGGCGCGGAAGTGGCGATGCAGGTCATCGAACATGCGTTCGATTATCTCGACGCGCCGCCGGCGCGGGTCGCCGGGGCCGACGTGCCGATGCCTTTCGCCGCCAATCTGGAAAAGCTGGCCCTCCCGAACCCGACCTGGGTGGTGGATGCGGTCCGCAAGCTGGTCTGAGGAACACGCGCCATGTCCGTGAACATCCTGATGCCGGCTTTGTCGCCGACCATGACCGAGGGCAAGCTGGCCCGCTGGCTGAAGAAGGAAGGCGAGGCCATCGCCTCCGGCGACGTGATCGCCGAGATCGAGACCGACAAGGCGACCATGGAGGTCGAGGCCGTCGATGAGGGGACGCTGGGGCGGATCCTGGTCGAGGCCGGGACCGAAGGCGTGAAGGTGAATGCGCCGATCGCCATTCTGGTGGCGGAAGGCGAGGCGGTGCCCGATGCGGCGCCGGCCGCCGCGGCACCGGAAGCGGCTCCTGCCGCCCCTGCGGCGACGCCGGCCGTGGCAGCGGCCGCGCCGGCAATCGCGCCCGCCCCGGTCGTCGAGGCCGCGCCCAAGGCGGGGCGGGTCTTTGCCTCGCCGCTCGCCCGGCGCATCGCGGCCCAGAAGGGCGTCGATCTGGGTGCGGTGAAGGGCAGCGGCCCGAATGGCCGTATCGTGCGTCGTGACGTCGAAGCCGCCTTGGCTGCGCCGGCTGCCGCACCAGCCGCGCCCAAGCCCGCGCCGCAGCTGGCGGTGGCGATCGACGTGCCGCATACCGCCGTGCCGAATTCGTCGGTACGCAAGGTCATCGCCCGCCGGTTGACCGAGGCGAAATCTACCATTCCGCATTTCTACGTCGCGATGGACGTGGAACTGGATGCGCTGCTGGCCCTGCGCGCGCAGCTCAATGCGTCCTCGCCGGCGGAAGGGCCGGGGGCGTTCAAGCTGTCGGTCAACGACCTGCTGATCAAGGCCGTCGCCGTCACGCTGCGGCGGGTGCCGAAGGTCAATGCGTCCTACACCGAAGATGCGACCATCCTGTATGACGATGTCGATATCTCGGTCGCAGTGTCGGTGCCAGACGGGCTGATCACGCCGATCATCCGCAATGCCGACCGCAAGTCGCTGAGCCAGATCAGCAACGAGGCGAAGGAACTGATCGCCCGTGCCCGCGCCGGCAAGCTGAAGCCGCAGGAATTCCAGGGCGGCTCGTTCTCGATCTCGAACATGGGCATGTACGGGGTCAAGGAGTTCTCGGCCATCATCAATCCGCCGCAGGCCGCCATCCTGGCCATCGCGGCGGGCGGGAAGCGGGCGGTGGTGAAGGGGGATGCGCTTGCGATCGCCACCGTCATGACTGTGACGCTGTCGGTCGACCATCGCGTGGTCGATGGCGCGCTGGCGGCCGAATGGGTCGCCGCCTTCCGCTCGGTGGTCGAATCGCCGCTCAGCCTCGTGGTCTGAACCGCCGTGGCCCGGCTTGTCCGGGCCACGGGCTTTTTTCTGCACCGGCATCCTGCTCCGGGAACGTACATCAATGAACAAGACAGAATTCGATCTCGTCGTCGTCGGCGGCGGTCCCGGCGGGTATGTCGCCGCGATCCGCGCCGCCCAGCTTGGGCTGAAGGCCGCCGTGGTCGAGGCCAATCATCTGGGCGGCATCTGCCTCAACTGGGGCTGCATCCCGACCAAGGCGCTGCTGCGCGCGTCCGAGATCAATCATCTGCTGCACCATCTGGGCGAGTTCGGCTTCGCCGCCGATAACGTGCGGTTCGACCTGCAGAAAGTGGTCAAGCGCTCGCGCCAGGTTGCCGGCCAGCTTTCCTCCGGCGTCGGCCATCTGCTGAAGAAGAACAAGGTCACGGTCTTCGACGGGTTCGGGGCGCTGGCAGGCAAGGACGGCAGCCGCCGCCTGCTGTCCGTGACCAAGGACGGCAAGCCTGTGGCGACGCTGAGCGCGAAGAACATCATCCTGGCGACCGGCGCGCGGGCCCGCGTGCTGCCGGGGCTGGAGCCTGACGGCAAGCTGATCTGGTCCTATCGCGAGGCGATGGTGCCGACCGAAATGCCCAAATCGCTGCTGGTGATCGGTTCCGGCGCGATCGGCATCGAGTTTGCCTCGTTCTACCGCAACATGGGCGCCGAAGTGACGGTGGTCGAAGTGCTGGACCGCATCCTGCCGGTCGAGGACGAGGAAATCAGCGCGCTGGCGCACAAGGCGTTCGTCAAGCAGGGCATGACCATCCTGACGGGTGCCAGGATCGGCCCGATCACCAAGGGCGTCAATAACGTGAGCCTGTCGGTCGAAGCCGGCGGCAAGACGCACGCCATTACCGTGGACCGCGTGATTTCGGCCGTGGGCATCGTGGGCAATGTCGAGAAGCTCGGCCTGGAAGGCACCGCTGTTACCGTCGACCGGACGCATGTGAAGGTCGATGCGAAATGCTTCACCGGCGAGCCGGGCATCTATGCCATCGGCGACCTGGCCGGGCCGCCCTGGCTGGCGCACAAGGCCAGCCATGAGGGCGTGATGTGCGTGGAGGCCATCGCCGGGCGGCACGTCCACCCGATCGACCCGCTGAACATTCCCGGCTGCACCTATTGCCGGCCGCAGATCGCCTCGGTCGGGATGACCGAGGCCAAGGCCAAAGAAGCGGGGCACAAGGTGCGCGTCGGCCGCTTCCCGTTCATCGGCAATGGCAAGGCGATTGCGATGGGCGAGCCCGAGGGGCTGGTCAAGACGGTGTTCGATGCCGAGACCGGCGAGTTGCTGGGCGCGCATATGATCGGTGCCGAGGTGACGGAAATGATCCAGGGCTACGTCATCGCCCGCACCTCGGAACTGACCGACGCGGAACTGAAGGAAACCGTCTTCCCGCATCCCACCATCTCGGAAGCGATGCACGAGGCGGTGCTGGCGGCCTATGACGGGGCGCTGCACATTTGAATGGTGAGGCCAGGAGGGTGCTCCTGAGCTTTTGATCGCCGGGGCGCGGGGAGGGGGGATGTTTGCTTGACGCGCTCCCCGCGACGTTCCACTTCTGGCTGTCTGTCTGCTTTATGGGTTCTGCCTTATGTCCACGCGCGTGGTGATCGACCATAGAAAAGGCGGTGCGCTGCTCCGTCATCCCGAGAAGGCGCATCGGCCGGACAACCCCATCGCCCGCAAGCCGGACTGGATCCGCGTCAAGGCGCCCAATCACCCGGTCTACCACGAGACGCGCGCGCTGATGCGCGAGCAGAAGCTGGTGACGGTGTGCGAGGAAGCGGCGTGCCCGAATATCGGCGAATGCTGGTCGCAGCGTCACGCCACCATGATGATCATGGGCGAGATCTGCACCCGCGCCTGTGCCTTCTGCAACGTTACCACCGGGATGCCCAACCCACTGGATGACGGCGAGCCGGAGCGCGTGGGCGAGGCCGTGGCCAAGCTGGGCCTGCGCCATGTCGTCATCACCTCGGTCGATCGCGACGATCTGCCCGATGGCGGGGCGGCGCATTTCGCCCGCGTCATCGGCGCGGTGCGCGCGGCGTCGCCCACCACCACGATCGAGATCCTGACCCCGGATTTCCTGCGCAAGCCGGCGTCGCTGGAAGTGGTCGTGGCGGCGCGCCCGGACGTGTTCAACCATAATCTGGAAACCGTGCCGCGCCTGTACACCTCCATCCGCCCCGGCGCGCGCTATTATCAGTCGCTGCGGCTGCTGGATGACGTGAAGCGCCATGATCCGTCGATCTTCACCAAATCCGGCCTGATGGTCGGGCTGGGCGAGGAACGGCCCGAGATCCTGCAGGTGATGGACGATTTGCGGGTGGCGGATGTCGATTTCATCACGCTGGGCCAGTATCTTCAGCCGACGGTGAAGCATGCGCCGGTCAGGCACTTCGTCACGCCCGACGAATTCGCCGATTATGCAGCGATGGCGCGGGCCAAGGGGTTCCTGCAAGTCAGCGCCTCGCCGCTGACCCGGTCGTCCTACCATGCCGATTCCGACTTCGCCGAACTGCGCGCGGCGCGCGAGGCGAAGCTGGCGGCAGTGCGCAGCGGGGCGGAGAGCGTCTGATGCCGACGCATGCGGAACGTCGCCTGATTGCCTATGCGCCGGAGCAGTTGTTCGACCTGGTGGCCGATGTCGGCAAATATCCGCAGTTCCTGCCCTGGTGCGCCGCCGCCCGCGTGCGCACCCGCACCGCGACCGAACTGGTGGCCGACCTGACGATCGGTTTCGGCCCGTTCCGCGAGACCTTCACCAGCCGCGTGGACCTCGAACATCCCACCCGCATCCGCGTCCGCTATGAAAGAGGGCCGTTCCGCTACCTGAACAATGTCTGGACCTTCACACCGGACCCGCGCGGCTGCCTGGTCGATTTCTTCGTCGATTTCGAATTTCGCTCGCGCCTGCTCCAGGCCGCGATCGGGGTGGTGTTCAACGAGGCCGTCCGCCTGATGGTCTCGGCCTTCATCCGGCGGGCGCGCGATATCTACGGGCCGCCGCCCGCGACCGACAAGACATTGGCGCAGCCCACGAATGCGCAGCCTGCCGGAACCGGAGGCGCCTGAGGGACGTTGGCATTGCGCAAGGTGGATGATGGCCCCGGCCGTCATGACGCCGCGTGCCCGGATGCGGGCGCGTTCCAGCCCTTGGAGGAACGATCGTGATGAAATTGTCTTTCGGTCCGATGATTGTCGCCGCAGCCCTGGTTGTCGGTACGCCGGTCCTCGCGGAACCGTACCACCACCATCATCATCACCATAAAGACCATCAGGAAGCGGCTACGGGCTCGCCCACGACCGAAGACCTGAACGCCAGGAGCCTCGCCACCGCCCGCGCCGGCAATCCGCCGCCGCCCGAGGCGTCGGTCCCACCTGGTGCCGTTCCGTCCGGCACCGTTCCGATGGCGCCCACGATGTCGATGCCCACCGAACCCACTGCGACCGTTCCGGCGGGAACCGGGACCGTCGCGCCGCCCATGCCTTCGGCGCCCCCGATGCCGGAGAGTTCGCCGCAGTAAACCCGGCAATCCGGACAGGCCCTCCGGCCCGGCCATGCAGGCCGGGCCGGAGGGATTTTCATGTGGCGTCGGTCAGCTCTGCCAGCAGGTCCAGCGCCTGTTCGACGGCCTGCCGGCGGACGGTTTCCCGATCGCCGGTGAAGTGGCGGGAAACGGTGCTACCTTCACCGTCGCGGCGAATGGCCCCGAACCAGACCAGACCGACCGGTTTTTCCGCCGAACCGCCGCCGGGGCCGGCAATGCCGGTAATGGAGACCGCGAGATCGGCATCCGGCGCGTGGGCCAGCGCGCCCCGCGCCATGGAGGCCGCGACTTCGGCGCTGACCGCCCCGTGGCGGGCCAGCAGCGCCGACGGAACGCCCAGCAGCGCGGTCTTCATCGCGTTCGAATAGGTAACGAATCCACCCTCGACCATCTCGGATGATCCGGCGTGGTGGGTCAGCGCGGCGGCGACCAGTCCGCCGGTGCAACTTTCAGCGGTGACGGCCCTTACGCCCGCTCCGCGCATCCGCTCCAGCACATCGGCCGCGCGGGCCAGTACGGTTTCGTTCAGCATGGACGTCACAAGGCACCCCACCAGGATTTCAGGCCATGACGATCAGCATTCGCGCGGCCATGAGAATCAAGGCCGCGATCACGCCAGCCACGATATCGTCGCCCATGATGCCGATCGCATCATGCCGCCGGTCGAACCAGCCGACAGGGCCGGGCTTAGTGATGTCGAACAGCCTGAACAGCGCGAAAGCCAGCAGCAGCCACAGGATATCGAGCCGGTCGAGCCAGAGCGGGTCCACCGGCATGGGATCGAACGCCAGGGGAAACATCGCGATCCACATGCCCGCGACTTCGTCGATCACGATCCACTGATGGTCCTCGCCATCGCTGACCCGTGCCGTGGCCACGTAGCCGATCGCACAGCAGAGCAGGATCGCCACACCCATGACGAACGGGTGGGGCAGGAACAGCAGGCCGAGGACAAGGGCTGCCAGGGAGCCGACTGTCCCGGGAGCGACGGGCGAAAAACCGCAGCCGCCGAAACTGGCGACAAGGCGGGCAGGGGTCATGGAGGCGCCTCCGATCCGGATTCGGAGGCCAGGGCCTGATAGACGGCCAGGTTTTCCTCCACGCGCTGGATATAGCTGCGGGTTTCGGCAAACGGAATGCTCTCGATCCAGTCGAGCATGGCCGTGGGCGTGGGGTCGGCATGCGCCGGATCGCCGACCGAGGCCAGCCACTGGTCGGTGCGGTGCGGCCCGGCATTATAGGCCGCCAGGACATAGGGAATTGCGCCGTCGAACTTGTGCATCAGCCGGGAGAGATAGGCCGTGCCGATTCGCATGTTCAGCGTCGGGTCGGTGAGGCTGGCACCCGTCAACGTGCCGGTCGCCAGCCCCGCCCACCGCGACACGTCGCGTGCCGCGCCCGGCAGAAGCTGCATCAGCCCATAGGCCCCGGCCGGGCTGACGATGCCGGGATCGAAGCTGCTTTCCTGGCGGATCACCGCCATGACGAAGCCGCTGGGCAAGCCTTCTTCGATGGCGGCCCGGAATGGTGTCGGCCAGCCCAGCGGCAGCAGCGCGATTCCGTCACGGCCCGCGCGGCGGGTAATCGCCACCGCCACGTCGGGCATGCCCAGCCGCACCGCGAGCATCGCGGCGAGGGCGTGGCCGGCGGCGTTGTCCTGCCGCGAATCCTGCAACAGCACGAAGTCTCGCGCATGGGGCAGGTCGCCTCGCGCGGCCAGAAGCCGGGCCGCCTGCACCAGATCGCTGGCCTCGAACCGGTGCATGTCATCGTTGCTCCAGGCCGGCATGGGCACGCTTCCCAGCCGGTCGCGGACCAGCGCGCCGGAGCGTTCGGGAAACAGCAGGGGGCTGGCGGCATCTCCATCCAGCCGGGACAATGCCATCTGGCCGTAGAAGGTTCCGGGCATGGCGGCGGCCTGTTGCCATGTCTTGCGCGCGCCCGCGCCGTCACCGGCTTCCTCCAGCGCGCGGCCGGTCCAGTACAGGCCGCGACTGCGCGTGATCAGCGCGCGGGAGGCGCAGAGCGATCGGAACCGGTCGGCGGCCTGTTTCGGGTCGTGCAGGCGACGCAGCAGGAGCCAGCCGGCCAGGAAATCGGCATCGTTCCGGGCGGTCTGGCTCATGTCGCTGGTCGTGGCCGCCAGGGCCAGTGCCTCCTGATCGCGGCCGGCCAGCAGCATTTCGTGCGCCAGCGAGTCCCGCTCGCTCCAGAAGGCGGGCAGGGGCTGGCGCCGTTCCGCCGCGAGGCCGGATTGCGGCCAGAGGGCGGCAGCCTCGTCGAGCTGTCCCGTCCGCCGCAGCCAGCGCAGCCGGTCCAGCATCAGGATCGGGTCGTCGGCGAGCGAAGGCGGTACTGTGGCCAGCGCGGACAGTCCGGCGGCCGCTCCGGAGTCGGGCCGGGCTGTTCGCAGGGCAAGTCGGGCCAGCGCCAGCGCACGACGCGCCGGGGGCAGGCGAGCAGCCTGCCGGCGGGCAGCATCGGAATGGCCGTCCAGTTCCTGGCGGTTGAACCGGTGCCACTGGTCGTCCGCCGTCAGAGCGGGGCCGAATACCGCCAGAAATGGGCCTTCATCGGCCGCCCGGTCTATTCCCGCGATCCAGGCCTGTCGGGCGTGGGCCAGCAGGCCGGGCGGTGGAGCCGCCAGTCGGGCGCAGGCCAGCAGGGCGGGGGCGGAGGTGAGGGAGAGCGTGGCGCAGGCCCGTGCCAGGAAGCTGTCATCGGCGGGGGCCTGTGCCATCAGGTTCTGGACGCGGGCCAGCATCACCGCGCGGCGCGGCCATGCCGGCTGCTGGTCGAGGAAGGCCAGATACGCGTCGATGCTTCCGCCTTCGGGGGAGAGCAGATGCAGATAGGTTTCGACCCGCGCCGTCACATCGCCCGAGGCCGGCGACAGGCTGGGTGCCGCGGCCATGTCGCTGGCGATGTCGCGGGCAGCAGCGGGGAGAGGCAGGCAGGCAAGGAGGGCCCACGCCGCGATGCCCGCCATGCGCGCAAGACCGCCCGTGGAGCGCGACGGGGCGCGGCGCGGGGCGGGTGGCATGGCGAACGGCGGCATGGCGGGCCTCATGTCAGCAGGCGTGGCGCGCCATCATGACACGACATGCCAGATTTCGCCGCCGCCCTTGATGATCAGTTCGATCGCCACGCCCAGCACGATCAGCAGCCCGATCCAGGCGATCCAGCGGAACCGTTCCAGCAGTCGCGCGATCAGCGAGGCCGCGAGGGCCATCATCAGGACCGAGACCGCCAGGCCGGAGATCAGCACCCAGATATGCTCGCCCGCCGCGCCGGCGACGGCCAGCACGTTATCCAGGCTCATCGACAGGTCGGCGACGATGATGCGGATGATGGCGGCGCGCAGGGCACCGGGCGGCGCCTCGTCCGAGGCCGCGGGTGCCTCCTGGTGGCGCAGCTCGCGGAACATGCGCCAGCAGACCCACAGCAGGAGAATGCCGCCGGCCAGGGTCAGGCCGATGATGGCCAGCAACTGGACGGCGACGATCGCCAGGCCGACGCGAATCACCGCCGCCGCCGCAACGCCGGCCAGGATGGCACGCCCCCGCAAGGGATGCGGCAGGCCGCGCACGGCCAGGCCGATCACCACGGCATTGTCGCCGGCCAGGGTCAGGTCGATCAGAATGACCTGCAACAGCGAGGCCAGCGCGGATAGGGTGAGGATGGTCTCGCTCCCGATAAGAGAATGATCCGGCGGCCGGTTTGTCGGCCGATGCCGCATGATGTTGACCATTCCCGTTGCAACCGGGCAAGACCCTCCCGCTTTCCAAGGAAGACGCGGCGCGGGAAATCGGCTAAAGGGGCAGCCCCGTCCCCGGAGCAGATCGCCGACTGGCCCCGGGATTGCCGCATGACGTGACGATGCCGCTGAGCGGTATCCGGTCGAAGAGAGAAAGCCGAGCACGATGGTTCCGCGTTATACCCGTCCCGCCATGGCCGCCATCTGGGCCCCCGAGAACCGGTACCGGATCTGGTTCGAAATCGAGGCTCTGGCATGCGAAGCCATGGCGCAGTATGGCGGCGTGCCGGCCGAGGCCGCGCGCGTGGTGCGCGAGAAGGGCGATGCCGCGATGGCCGCGTTCTCGCAGGCAGACCTGGACCGCATCGACGAGATCGAGGCCGAGACGCGCCACGACGTCATCGCCTTCCTGACCTGGCTGGCCGAGAAGATCGGCCCGGAAAGCCGCTTCGTGCATCTGGGCATGACGTCGTCGGACGTGCTGGATACCTGCCTGTCGGTGCAACTGGTCCAGGCGACCGATATGCTGCTGGCGGATCTGGACGCGGTGCTGGAGGCGCTGAAACGCCGGGCGTTCGAGCATAAATACACGCTGACCATCGGGCGCAGCCACGCGATCCATGCCGAGCCGACCTCGTTCGGCCTGAAGCTGGCGGGCCATTACGCCGAATTCGCCCGCAATCGCGAGCGGCTGGTGCGTGCCCGCGCCGAAATCGCCACCTGCGCCATTTCCGGCGCGGTGGGCACCTATGCCCATGTCGATCCGCGCGTCGAGACCTTCGTGGCCGAGAAGCTGGGGCTGGAGCCCGAAGGTGTTTCGACCCAGGTGATCCCCCGCGACCGTCATGCCGCCTATTTCTGCGCGCTTGCGGTCATCGCCAGCGGTATCGAGCGGCTGGCGATCGAAGTGCGCCATCTCCAGCGTTCGGAAGTGCGCGAGGCCGAGGAATTCTTCCATCCGGGCCAGAAGGGCTCGTCGGCGATGCCGCACAAGCGCAACCCGGTGCTGTCGGAAAACCTGACCGGCCTGGCGCGGCTGGTGCGTGCCCATGTCATCCCGGCGCTGGAGAATGTGGCGCTGTGGCACGAGCGCGATATCAGCCATTCGTCGGTCGAGCGCAATATCTGCCCCGACGGCACGATCGGGCTGGATTTCGCGCTGGCCCGCCTGGCTGGCATGATGGAAAAGCTGGTGATCTATCCGGATCGCATGATGGCCAACCTGGAGAGCCTGGGCGGCGTCGTGCATTCCGGCGAAGTGCTGCTGGCACTGGCGCGGGCCGGCATCCTGCGCGAGGACGCCTACCGGATCGTCCAGCGCAATGCCATGGCGACCTGGACCCGGCTGGGCGAGCCCGATGGCCGCACCTTCCGCGAGAACCTGGATGCCGACCCCGAGGTGGCGGGCCGCGTGCCTGCCGAGGTGCTGGATGCGGCGATGAACAGCGATTCCCATCTGGGTGCGCTGGATCACAGCTTTACCCGCGTCTTCGGCGAGGCCGGCCCGGCCCGCGCCGGCTGAGGCAGAGGAGCAGCCAGAGCCCGTATGTGTACGATCGTCCTGTCCTTTGCCCCTGGCGCCGCCTGGCCCCTGCTGTTCGGCGCCAACCGTGACGAACGGCTGGATCGTACCTGGGACGCGCCCGGCCGCCACTGGCCGGATCGGCCCACGGTGGTCGGCGGACGGGACAGGCTGGCCGGCGGGTCGTGGCTGGCCCTGAACGATGCGGGCGTCGTCGCCGGCGTGATGAATCGCGTGGGCAGCCTGGGCCCGGCACCGGGCAAGCGTTCGCGCGGCGAGCTGCCCCTGCTGGCGCTGGAACATGCCACGGCGGCCGAGGCCGTGCGGGCCATCGGCAATCTGGATGCCGGGGCATGGCGATCGTTCAACATGATGGTGGCCGACCGCACCGGTGCCTATTTCATCTCCGGTCTCGGCTATGCCACGCCGGAGATCAGGGTGCTGGAACCCGGCACGCACATGGCGGCCACGACCGAGCCCGACGATATGTCGATCCCGCGGATCGGGCGGCACCTGCCGCGTTTCCGCGAGGCCGGGCGCCCGGTGCCGCCGGACTGGACCAACTGGACGCGACTGCTCTCCGACCGCTCGCTGCCGGCCGGCAGCGAGCTGAACATTCCGCCGCGCGCGGGATTTGGCACATGCAGCTCATCGGTCATCGGCCTGCCGGCCGATCCGGCCACCACACCGTCCTGGTATTTCGCCGCCGGCGCGCCGGACCGCGTGGGCTATGCGGCGGTGGATCTTTCCGCCGCCTGAGCGACCGGCGGTGCCGCCGTGGCGCGCCGTCAAGGGAATAGTATCTTCCGCGATCAATCATTGCTATGAGGCAGTCGCATTCCGGGGCCCTGAGGGGGCTCCCATATCGGACGGCATGCAGCCCATGCCCTCCATCAGCCGCATGAAGGACGAGTATGGCCCGCCGTCGTCAGCTCTACGAAGGAAAAGCCAAGATCCTCTTCGAGGGTCCGGAACCCGGGACGCTGGTCCAGTATTTCAAGGATGATGCCACGGCCGGAAACGGGGCGAAGAAGGGGATCATCACCGGCAAGGGCGTGCTGAACAACCGCATCAGCGAACATCTGATGCTGCGCCTGCACGATATCGGCATCCCGACCCATTTCATCCGCCGCCTGAACATGCGCGAGCAGTTGATCCGCGAGGTCGAGATCATTCCGCTGGAAGTCGTGGTGCGCAATGTCGCCGCCGGCAGCCTGGCCAAGCGGCTGGGCATTCCCGAGGGTACGCGCCTGCCGCGCACGATCATCGAATATTATTACAAGAATGACAGCCTGAACGACCCGATGGTCAGCGAAGAGCATATCACGGCCTTCGACTGGGCCAGCGTCCATGACCTGGACGATATCGTGGCGCTGACCATGCGCACCAACGATTTCCTCACCGGGCTGTTCGTCGGCATCGGCATCACGCTGGTCGATTTCAAGCTGGAGTTCGGCCGGCTGTGGGAAGGCGACGAGATGCGCATCGTCCTGGCGGACGAGATCTCGCCCGACAATTGCCGCCTGTGGGATGCGAAGACCAGCGAGAAGCTGGACAAGGACCGCTTCCGGCGCGACCTGGGCCGTGTCGAGGAAGCATATCAGGAAGTGGCCTGGCGGCTCGGCATCCTGCCCGAGGCCACGAATTCCGACATGAAGGGGCCGGAGGTGATGCAATGAAAGTACGGGTGACGGTCATGCTGAAGGACGGCGTGCTGGATCCGCAGGGCAAGGCCGTGGGCCATGCGCTGCATGTGCTGGGCTTCGGCGGCGTGGGCGAGGTGCGGATCGGCCGCGTGATCGAGTTGGAGCTTGACGAGACCGACCCCGCCGCCGCGCGCGAGAAGGCCGATGCCATGGCGCGCGGCCTGCTCGCCAACCTGGTGATCGAGGATTTCGTGACCGAGGTGGTGGCATGAGCGCGCGTCGTTCCATCCTGCTGGTCGCCGCCCTGGCGGCTGGTCTGCCGGCCTCGGCCATGGCCCAGCGCGTCTCGAATTTGCAGGGCGGGCGGTTCCTGGAACTGTGCAGCCGCGCGCCGAGCGTTGCGATCTGCGATGCCTACCTCTCCGGCCTGGCCGATTCCGTTGCGCTGACGCATGTCTATGACCGCAACGAGGGCGACAAGACCGCGCCGACCGGCTTCTGCATCAAGTCCGGCGTGACCAGCGCCGAGATGCGCGGCCATACCGTGTCGTGGCTGCGGGCCCATACCGACCAGTTGTCGAAGCCGGTTGGCGAACTGGTCTTCACCGCCCTGCATGAGGCCTATCCCTGCGGTGACGGCAAATGAAGGCCGGAATCGTCGTCTTTCCGGGCACGAACCGGGAACGTGACATGGCGATTGCGCTGCGGACCGTGACCGGGCGCGAGCCGGTGATGATCTGGCATGGCGAAACCGATCTGCCGGACCTGGATCTCGTGGTGCTGCCCGGCGGGTTCAGCTACGGCGATTACCTGCGCTGCGGCGCCATGGCCGCCCATGCCCCGATCATGGCCCCGATCCGCCGCTTTGCCGAGGCCGGCGGCCATATCCTGGGCGTGTGCAACGGCTTTCAGATCCTGACGGAAGCCGGGCTGCTGCCGGGGGCGCTGCTGCGCAACGGCGCGCTGCGCTTCCTGTCGCAGGATTGCCATCTGCGGGTCGAGCGCGACGATACGCCCTTTACCCGCCGCTGGAAGGCGGGCGACGTGTTCCGCGCCCCCATGGCGCATGGCGACGGCAATTATATCGCCGACGACGCGACGATCCGCGATCTGGAAGACAGCGGGCGCATCGCGTTCCGCTACGCGCGGCCCGACGGGCGCGTGGATGAGAGCGACGCGCGGACCAATCCCAATGGCAGCATCAAGGCGATTGCCGGCGTGCTCAGCGCCAATCTGCGGATCTGCGGCATGATGCCGCATCCCGAAGACCTGGTGGACCCGCTGATGGGCGGCGAAGATGGAAAGCCCCTGTTCGAAGGGCTGGTGGAGGCTCTGGTCGGATGAGCAGCGCAACGGGGCAGAAGCCCGTCGACGAAGCCCTGGCACGGGAATTCGGACTGACGGCCGAAGAATACGGCAATGTGCTCTCGATCATGGGCCGGGCGCCCAGCATGACCGAACTGGGCATCTTTTCCGTCATGTGGTCGGAACATTGCTCCTATAAATCCTCGCGCGTCTGGCTGCGCACGCTGCCAACCACGGCGCCATGGGTGATCCATGGGCCGGGCGAAAACGCGGGCGTGGTCGATATCGGGCAGGGGCTGGCCGCCATCTTCAAGATGGAAAGCCATAATCACCCGTCGTTCATCGAGCCCTATCAGGGCGCCGCGACCGGCGTGGGCGGCATTTTGCGCGACGTGTTCACCATGGGCGCGCGCCCGGTGGCCAACCTGAATGCGCTGCGGTTCGGCAGCCCGGAAAACCCGCAGACCCGTCGCATCGTCGATGGCGTGGTGCGCGGCATCGGCGGGTACGGCAACTGCGTGGGCGTGCCGACCGTGGGCGGGGAAATCAATTTCCATCCGGCCTATGACGGCAATCCGCTGGTCAATGCCATGACGGTGGGTATTGCCCGCCAGGACCGCATCTTTCTCTCCGCCGCCGCCGGTATCGGCAATCCGGTGGTCTATGTCGGCTCCAAGACCGGCCGCGACGGGATCCATGGCGCGACCATGTCGTCGTCCGAGTTCGACGAGGACGCGCTGGCCAAGCGGCCGACCGTGCAGGTCGGCGACCCGTTCGTGGAGAAGCTGCTGATCGAGGCGTGCCTGGAACTGATGGCCACCGACGCGATCGTGGCGATCCAGGACATGGGCGCGGCCGGCCTGACCTCGTCGTCGGTCGAGATGGCGGGCAAGGGCGGGGTGGGGATCGATCTCGACCTCGATGCCGTGCCGCAGCGCGAGCGCGGGATGACCGCGTATGAGATGATGCTCTCCGAAAGCCAGGAGCGCATGCTGATCGTCCTGCATCCGGACAAGACCGAGCTCGCCCGCGCGATCTTCGACAAGTGGGAACTGGATTTCGCGATCATCGGCCATCTGACCGATACCGGCCATATCGTCGTGCGCCATCAGGGGCGCGTCGAGGCGGATATTCCGCTCGATCCGCTGGCCGACCAGGCGCCGCTCTATCGCCGCCCGACCGCGCCCGCGCTCCCGCCCACGCCGCTGGGTCCGATCACCGATCCGCTCGGGATCGAGCAGGCGCTGATCCGGCTGATCGGCTGCCCGGACCTGGCCTCGCGCGCCTGGGTGTGGAACCAGTACGACAGCACCGTCGGCGGCCAGACCGTCAAGCGGCCTGGTGCCGCCGACGCCGCGATCGTCAAGGTCGAAGGGACGTCGCTGGGCCTGGCGCTGACCACCGACTGCACGCCGCGCTATTGCCGGGCCGATGCCCGCCTGGGCGGCGCGCAGGCGGTGGCCGAGGCCTGGCGCAACATCGTCGCGACCGGTGCGCGCCCACTGGCGGTGACCGACAACCTGAATTTCGGATCGCCGGAAAAGCCCGAGGTGATGGGGCAGTTTGTCGCCGCGATCGAGGGCATGGGCGAGGCCTGCCGCGCGCTGGATTTCCCGGTCGTGAGCGGCAACGTCTCGCTCTACAACGAAACCCGCGCGCCCGACGGCTCGTCGGTATCGATCCTGCCGACGCCGGCCATCGGCGGGCTGGGCGTGCTGGACGATGTCAGTCGCGCTGTCGGCCTGGCCATGCCGGCGGAGGGCACGCTGGTGCTGGTCGGCGCCACCCGTGGGGAACTCGGCCAGTCGCTGTGGCTGCGCGAGGTCCATGGCCTGCAGGACGGCGCCCCGCCCACGATCGACCTGGCGGCGGAGCGCCGGAACGGCGATTTCGTCCGCCAGCAGATCGAAGCCGGTCATGTCCTGGCGTGCCATGACGTGTCGGATGGCGGCGTTCTGGTCGCGCTGGCCGAGATGGCCATGGTGGGCGAGGCCGGGTGCATCCTGCTGGCCCCGCAATCGGGCATGCGGCCCGAGGCGTTCTGGTTCGGCGAAGACCAGTCACGATATGTTGTGGCGGTGCGTGACGCCGAGGCCTTTACCCTTGCCGCGACATCGGCCGGGGTGGAAACGCGGATCCTCGGCAAGGTGGGGGGAGACGGTTTGACTTTGCCCAGCGGCGCCACAATATCGAAGGCGCGGATGAAAGCGGTCAATTCGGCATTTTTCCCCGCCCTGATGGACGATTGAGCGACCTGGTCGCGAAGGAGGAACGCCGATGGCAATGACGGCACAGGAGATCGAAACCTATATCCGCACCGCCCTGCCTGATGCTTCGATCAGTATCGAGGATCTGGCGGGGGACGGCGATCATTATGCTTGCACCGTCGTCAGCGAATCCTTCCGGGGATTGTCGCGTGTTCGCCAGCATCAGATCGTCTACGCGGCGCTTCAGGGGCATATGGGCGGCAAGCTGCACGCCCTGGCCCTTCAAACCAACGCCCCGGACTGAACAAACGCCCCCATTATGCGGTCGCCCCCGACCGCCTACCGCACAGGACTGAACAAATGGCTGAAACCATCGCGCAGCGCATCCAGAACGATATCGATACCAACCCGGTCATGCTGTACATGAAAGGGACGGCCCTGTTCCCGCAATGCGGCTTCTCGGCCCGCGTGGTGCAGATCCTGAACCACACCGGCGTGCCGTTCCAGACCGCCAACGTGCTGGAAGACCCGGAACTGCGCCAGGGAATCAAGGATTTCACGAACTGGCCGACCGTGCCGCAGCTCTATGTGAAGGGCGAATTCCTCGGCGGCTGCGATATCGTGACCGAAATGTTCCAGACCGGCGAACTGGAAAAGCTGTTCGAGGAAAAGGGGATCGTGTCGGCCTCGGCCTGATCCTTTCGCGCATCGTGATCTGAAGAACGGGCCGGTCGCCGTGACCGGCCCGTTTTTTATATTGGAACCGCGCCCTTTCTCTTGTCGCCCACCCCGCCTTTCGTTTAGCTTTTCCGGATCGGGTTGGTGTGAGGTGATGGATGTTCCAGGCTCTATTCAGGAAAACCGCGTTCGGCGCACTCGGAGCCGGAATGTTCCTGCTGGTTGCTCCCCCTCATGCCGCACAGGCCCATGTGGTGACGAATGATGAAGCCGGGCGGCTGACGCTCGACGCTCTGACCGCGATCCCCGCGCCGGTCCGGCACGTCGCCTATCGCCACGATGCGCGCGCCGTTCATCTCGCCTCGATCAGCGACCGCCATTCGGCCCATGCGACCGTCCACTCGCGCGGTCTGGTTCATAATGCCGTCTATCATCCCCATGCCGCTGCCCCTGCGCGGCATACCGCCCACAAGGGACGCCAGCGTACCTGATTCGTGCCACCCGTCGCGGATGGGCGGGAAGCCTATGCTTCCGGCCTGAAGGCGTCGGCGATGTGGTGTACGGTTCCATCGGCGGTGACCAGCAGGACATCGAAGCGCATCTGTCCGCACACCCAGTCGGGGTGGGCGGCGCAGAGCGCCGCAGCCGTGTTCGCCAGACGGCGCATCTGATGCCGGGTCACGCTTTCCGCCGCCTCGACATAGGAGGGGCGGCATTTGACCTCGCAGAAAGCCAGCAGATCGTCCTGACGGGCGACAAGATCAATTTCACCCCAGCGGGTACGGGCCCGATGGCCCAGGATCGTCCACCCGCGCTGGCGCAGCCAGGCCATGGCCGCCTGTTCGGCTTGAAGGCCGCGTACGTGCGATGCGGCGCCACGGACCTGCCTTCGGGCACGCAGTCCGGCCGAGAGTTGATCCTTGCCCCATTCCGGCTGCACCATCAATCGCCCTGACCCTCTATCCGCGTCGGCTTGAACTGTGCGCCGCCACGCCCGATTCGACAATGCCGCCGCCCATCATCATGGATCGAACTGACGCATGCTGATCGTGTACTGGCAAACCGTTCTTCTGCTGGTGTTTCTATCCCGGATTGCGGTTGCGGCCCTGGTGACGGTGCATGTGCTGCTGCACAAGAAGGATGTCGGCGCGGCAATCGGCTGGATCGGCATTTCCATCCTGATGCCGTTCACCGGCGGCACATTGTACGCGATGTTCGGCATCAATCGCGTCCATCGCCGGGCGCGCAAGCTGATCGGGCGGGCCTCCTGGCACAGCCGCACGCTTTCCTCGCGCTGGAAGCGCGCCGAGGAGGGCAGCTTCGCTCCGCTGGCGCACATGGTCGGCAAGCTGACCGGCCGGCCGCTGATGGGCGGCAACCATGTCGAGATGCTGCATAACGGCGACCAGGTCTATCCGCAGATGCTGGCGGCGATCGAGGGGGCCACCAGCAGCGTGCTGCTCTGTTCCTACATCTTTCGCGGCGATGCGGCCGGCGCGCGGTTCCTGGCCGCGCTGATCGGGGCCCATCGGCGCGGGATCGCGGTGCGGGTGCTGGTGGACGGGATCGGCAGTGGCTATTTCCGCTGCCCGGTCGCGGCCGCGCTGCGCCGGGCCGGGGTGCCGGTAGCTCGCTTCATGCATTCGATGCTGCCCTGGCGCATGCCCTTCATCAACATGCGCAACCACAAGAAGATCCTGGTGGTGGACGGGCATCTGGGCTTCATGGGCGGGCTGAATATCGGGGTGGAAAACCTGATGGCGACCCATCCCCGCCACCCCGTGGCGGATACGCATTTCCGGCTGGAAGGCCCGATCGTCCATCAACTGACCGAAGCCTTCGCGCGGGACTGGTCCTTTGCCTGGGGGGAAGACCTGCCGCCTTCCTCGATCTTTCCCGAGGTGACGCGGAAGGGCGATACGCTGGCGCGGATCGTGACGGCCGGGCCGGATTCCGACCTGGAGAAGATCGAATACACCATGCTTCAGGCCATCACGCTGGCCCGGCAGTCGGTGCGGTTGATGACGCCCTATTTCCTGCCCAGCGAACGCTTCCTGAGCGAACTGGCGCTGGCGGCCCTGCGCGGGATCGAAGTCGATATCGTGGTGCCGCGACGCAGCAACCACACGCTGATCGACTGGGCCCGCTCGGCCAACCTGCCGCGCTTTCTCGATTCGGGCTGCCGCGTATGGCAGGCCCGGCCGCCCTTCAATCATTCCAAGCTGATGGTGGTGGACCGGCACTGGACCTGCGTCGGCAGTTCCAACCTCGACGTGCGCAGCCTGCGTCTGAATTTCGAAATCAACCTGGAAGCCTATGACGATTCCCTGGCGGCGCGGATCGACGATTTCATCGTCACACACAGGCATGACCGCCTGACCCATTACGATCTGGACCGCCGGACGCTGCCGGTCCGCCTGCGCGATGCGGCGGCCCGGCTGTTGCTGCCCTATCTGTGAGCCGAGCGTTCCAGCCGCACCGCGATGGGCCGGTGGTCCGAGGCATAATGGTTCAGCACCCGCGCCTGGGTGCAGATCAGACCCCGCACCAGGCACCGGTCGATGCGGATCGGCACCATGTCGACCATCCGGTGAGTGGGCGCGCGCGGCCCGACATCGCGGAAGCTCGGCATCAGGGTCGGGCCGACCAGGTTGAAATCCCCCAGCACGGCAGCGTGTGACGGCAGGATCTGGACCAGCCGGCGCAACTGGCGGCGGTTCATGATCTGGCCATGCGACAGATGGACATTGGCCACCGAGAAACCGAAGGCCGCGCACTCGATCACCTGCGCCACCCGGCGCACCAGCGGGCCGGAGGGCAGGGTGCAGGCCAGCGGCGGCCGCCGGAACGGGCCGGGGCTCCAGCATGCGACGCCGTGAATGCGCCCGGGCAGAGGCGCGCGGGCGTAATAGCCGCCGATCAGATGGGGCAGGGCGTCGAAATCCTCGGTCGCTTCCTGCATCAGCAGCAGGTCCGGCCGTTCCTCCTCGATCAGGTGGATCACGTCACGCGGGGTGGCGCCGACGCGGCGCAGCAGGTTCCAGCTGACGATCTTGCGTTCCGACCCGATGACCGGCGCCGGCATGTGAGCCGGGCGCGGGCGCTGCCCCGGACGCGGGGGCAGCAGCGGGGAGGGGTGCGTGATGCTCATGGTTCGATGAAGGTCTCCTCTATCCGGGCGGCTTCTCTCGCCCGGCCCGGCACGTTGGCAGCGAATTCGGCCGTCAGCGTATAGCCGACGCCCAGCAGCACCGGGCCCAGGAAGATCCCCAGCGCGCCGAAGGTCCAGACCCCGCCCAATACGCCCAGGACCGTCAGCAGGTAAGGCAGTTGCGCGCCGCGCGAGATGAACATCGGTCGGATGACATGATCGGCCCCGGAAATGATGAAGGTGCCGAAGGCCACCAGGCAGATCCCGCGCCAGAGATGATGCGTCAGCATCAGCACCAGCGCCCCCGGAATCCAGATCAGCGGCGCGCCGACCGGCAGCACCGCGACCCCGGCGGTGATCATGCCGAACAGGACCGGTTGCGGCAGGCCGGTCATGGCGAAGCCCAGCCCCGTCAGCACGCCCTGGATGATCGCGGTGCCCAGGATACCATAGACCGTGCCGCGGATGGTCCGGCCGATGATGCCGATGATCCGGTCGGCATAGGCGCCGGCGATGCGTCGGATGACGGCGGTGAACGTCCCGCCCAGCGCGTCCCCGCCCAGCCAGAAGAAGAAGGCGATGAACAGGGCCATGCCCAGATGGACCAGGCCGCTGGCCACCAGCATCAGGCCGCTGAGAATGGATTGCGCGATACTGCCGGCATAGGGCAGCAGCATATGTTCGGCATGGCCCAGATCGGTGGCCCACTGGGTCCATTTGTTCGTCAGGTCCGGGCCGATCAGGGGGATGCGCGACAGCCATGCGGGCGGGGGCAGGTGGATCGACGTCAGCGCGGCGGTCAGGCGCTCGAACGTGCCGGGAAGGTCGGTAATGCTGGAACTGACCACGATCACCAGCGGCACGGCGACGATCAGCGTGGTCAGCACCGTCATGATGATGGCGCCGACCGCCGGCCCGGTGTTCCGGCGGATGCGCACATAGATCGGCCATGTCGCGAAGGTCAGGATCGCCGCCCACAGCAGCGCCGACATGAAGGGATAGAGGATGGCGCCGCACCCGAAGGCCACCCCGCCCAGCAACAATCCCATCATGATGCGCTCGGTCATTCATTCCCGCCATGGCTTGCGACGCCGGAGCGCATCCGGCCCGTTCCGATGATGTGGCACCGCATCGGGATGGTAAAGGGCACGCACTGCATGGCGGGCCGCCGAGCCACCGATGGTTGATCGGGACCGAGCCACTCAGCTAAGGACGATCCGTGCTTCGGCTGCCCCGTCGCTCCGTCTGGGCCCGGACAGCATGGAACCGTGATGGGGCCCTTATCGATGCATGCGTCCATTCATCCCCTGATCTCGCCCGCGCGGCTGCGGGATATCCTCTCGGCGCCGGACCTCGTGCTGCTCGATGCCACGATGGCCCTGCCGGGTGAGACGTTCGATCCGGCGCGGCGTTTCGTCGAAGCCCGCCTACCGGGGGCCCGCCGCTTCGACATCGAGCAGTTTTCCGACCCAGGCTCCCCTCTGCCGCACATGATCCCGACCCAGGCGCGTTTTGCGACGCTGGCGGGGGCGCTGGGCGTGTCGGACGCAGCCCATGTGGTCTTCTACGATCAGGGCAACGCGGCATCGGCGGCGCGGGGATGGTGGCTGGCCCGCCTGTTCGGGCTGGAGCGTGTGCAGGTGCTGGATGGCGGCCTGCCGGCCTGGCAACGTGCCGGCGGCCCGGTCGAGGAAGGCCCCGTACAGGCCGTGCAGGTTGGCGCCTTTCGCCCGGCGCCACGCTTCAGGCTGGTCGCGGGGTTGGGTGACATGCGCGACCATGTGCGGCATGGCGACCGGCTGATTCTCGATGCGCGAGCCCATGGGCGCTTCACGGGAGAGGTGGCGGAGCCCCGGCCGGGTGTGGTGTCGGGCCATATGCCGGGCGCGCGCAACCTGCCGTTCGGCATGCTTCTGGACGAAAATCGCGCCTTCCTGCCGCACGAAGCGTTGCAGGCGCGCTTTGCCGAGGCTGGCGTGACCGAGGATCGGCGGGTCATCACCAGTTGCGGCTCCGGCATGACGGCGGCGGTGCTGTCGCTGGGGCTGGCGATCTGCGGCCGCACGGGCGATGCGCTCTATGACGGCTCGTGGGCCGAATGGGGCTCGACGCCCGGCGCGCCGGTGGAAACCGGGCCGGGACGGGGCGCCGTTTCGTGACGGACCGCGACGCCCTGCATCAGGCCGTATCGCGCGGGTGGCGCGAGATGGGCACCCTTCTGGTTCACCTGGCCCGCGACCTGCCGCCCGATGCGCGCGGCACCCTGGTCAACCAGCCGCCCACGCGCGGCTCGACGGTGCTGTTCCCGACCGTCGCGGACATGAACCGCAACGGTACCAGGCGCTATGATCACGAACTGATCTATGGCGCCATGGGCACGCCGATCCAGCATGAGCTCGAAGCCGCGATCGCGGCGATCGAGGGTGCGCGGCATACCCAGATCGTGTCGTCGGGCCTTGCCGCCTGCACCACGCCGCTGCTGGCATTTCTGGGCAAGAACGGCCATTGCCTGATTCCGGACTCGGTCTATGGCCCGACAAGGCGCTTCGCCAATACGGTGCTGCGGCGCTTCGGGGTGGAGACAACCTATTACCCGCCCCTGACCGATGCCGAGGGGCTGCGGGCGATGATGCGGCCCAATACCCAGGTCGTGGTCGCCGAGAGCCCGGGCAGCCATACGTTCGAGGTCCAGGATGTCCGCATGATCGCCGATGTCGCGCACGAGCACGGCGCGCGGCTGATGCTGGACAATACCTGGGGCGTGGGCATCTTCCGCCCGTTCGATCATGGGGTCGATATCGCGGTGCAGGCGCTGACCAAATATCCGGCCGGCCATTCGGACAGCATCATCGGCGCGGTCTCGGTGGCGGACGAGCAGGATTGGCATGTGCTACGCGACACCTGCATCCAGCTTGGGCAGGTGGCCGGCCCCGACGATTGCTGGCTGACCCTGCGCGGCCTGCGCACCATGGGCGCCCGGCTGGAGCGCCAGTCGCGCAGCGCGATCGACGTGGCGCTGTGGCTGGCCGACCGGCCGGAAGTCGCGCGCGTGCTGCATCCGGCGCTGCCATCCTGCCCCGGGCATGAGCTCTGGCGGCGCGATTTCAGCGGTGCCTCGGCCTTGTTCGGCGTGGTGTTCCGGCCGGACTACAGCCAGGAGGCGATGGTCGCCATGATCGACTCCCTGACCCTGTTCGGGATCGGGGCGTCGTGGGGCGGCTATGAAAGCCTGGTCCTGCCCACGACCGGCGGCGTGGTGCGCACCTGCACGTCCGATGCGCCTGATTGCGGCCCGGCGTTCCGCCTGCATATCGGGCTGGAAAACCCCGAGGACCTGATCGCCGACCTGTCGGCGGGCCTGGAAGTGCTGACGGGCGCGGCCGCCTACGGCGACTGACCGGGCCGCGCCCCGTTTCCGTCCCGCCATTGCGGTGATAGGCAGGGCGGAGCGGCCGGGCGCTCCGGCCCGACAGGCAACAGACGCGCCATCGCCGCCACGCGCGACGGTCGCCGATCGGGAACGTGACATGGTGGATGGCGATTTTATCGCGCGGCGGATTCTTCTGACCAACGATGACGGCATCGACGCGCCGGGGCTGGCCACGCTGGTCGAGATCGCCGCGACCCTGGCCCCCGAAATCTGGGTGGTGGCGCCGGAACGCGACCAGAGCGGCACCTCCCACGCGCTCAGCCTGCATGATCCGCTACGGGTCGGCCAGCGGGGGGAGCGGCGCTATGGCGTCACGGGTACGCCGGGCGACTGCGTGGTGATGGGCGTGAGCCACCTGATGGCCGACCAGCCGCCGGACCTGATCCTGTCCGGCGTCAATCGCGGCGCCAACCTGGGAATGGAGACGGTATTTTCGGGAACGGTGGGCGCCGCAATGACCGGATTGCTGCTGGGTATCCCCTCGATCGCGCTGAGCCAGCTTTTCACCCGCGACCAGCCGGTACGCTGGGCGACGGCGCGGGCCCTGGCGCCGTCCGTCATCCGCGAGATGGTGCGGCTCGACTGGGCACGCGATGCCTGCCTGAACATCAACTTCCCGGATCGTCCGCCCGAGCAGGCGGGTGGGCCGGTGCTGACCAGCCAGGGAGCGGGCCTGCTGGGCGGCGCCTCGATCACGGCGCGCACCGATCCGCGCAACGGCGCCTATCACTGGCTGAGCCTGACCAGGTCATCCACGACCGATGACGAAGGAACCGAGACCGCGACCGTTCTGTCCGGAAAGGTCTCCGTTACGCCGCTGTGCTTCGAGCGCACCGATCAGCGCGTGCTGGAGCGGATGCGCGCCACGCAGACGCGACCCTGATCGAATGAATAATAATCTGTTTTAAAAACATATTATTAAAATATTCTTCTTACGTTTTAACGCAACAAACTCAGCCGGCTTGTCCGGCTTTTTTTGTGTCCAAATTCTCGATCGCCATAAAAAACTATTGCAAGGAACCGGCTAATGATGGCTACCTTGCATACACAGGTTCCGTGCGGTGCGGAGCCCATTCAAGGATCGAGGCGTCGTGGACAGCAATCTCGTCCAGTTCAAGAAGGGGGTGCTGGAACTCTGTGTTCTCGCACTCCTCGCGCGGTCGGACTCCTACGGCTACGACATCGCCAGCCGTCTGTCCGCCGCCATCGATATGGGTGAGGGAACGATCTACCCCCTGATGCGCCGGATGCAGAAGGACGGGCTGGTTTCCACTTACCTGGTCGAATCATCATCCGGCCCCCCGCGAAAATATTATCGCCTGACCGAAGGCGGCCGAAAAAACCTCAATGCCCAGAAAGCGGCCTGGACCGACTTTACGCGCGCCGTCGCCGCCATTCTGGAACTGGATCTGGAGAAGACATCATGAATGAGCGGGATTCGTTTCTCCGGAGGCTGAGGAGCGGCCTCTGGGGGCTGCCGCGACCGGCCATCGACGACATCATTGCCGACTACGAAGGGCATTTCGATGCCGGCCGCGCGGCCGGCCGCAGCGATGCCGATGTCGCCGCCTCGCTGGGCGACCCCGCGCGCCTGGCACGGGAACTGCGCGCCGAAGCCGGCCTGCGCCGGTGGGAGGACGAGCGCAGCCTGGCTGCCGCACTGGGCGTGATCGTGGGGATTATCGGGCTGGCGGCGCTGGACCTGTTCGTCGTCCTGCCGGTGCTGGTCAGCGTGGTGAGCACGCTGTTCGCCTTCCTGCTGGTCGGGCTCGTCACCGCACTGGGCGGGGGGCTGATGCTGCCGTTTGCATTCATCACCAATCTCCCCGGCTTTGCCGGCGACCGGTTGCAGGCCGGGCTGCTGAGCATGGGCGTCATGAGCGGCGGCGCCGCGCTGACGGCCGCCTGCATCCTGTTCACCATCGGGTTGGTCAATTTGCTGGTCCGCTACGGGCGGGCCCACTACCGGCTGATCGCAAGGGGCAGCAATGCCCCGCTGCGCGACTGACGGAACATTTCCAACTGCGCCGGTGCGCGCGAGGAGAAAGCCATGATTCGTGGACTTATATTGGTGGCGGTCGGCGGCGCGTTTCTGTCGATGACCTGCTTCGCCGTGGCGGCCGTGCGCGGCCCCATATCGTGGAATGTGTCGGGATGGGACCTGCTGGACGACGACGACGGCGGCACGCCAGCGGCGCCGGCGGTCTCGCGCAAGCTGGACTGGAAGGGCGGCGAGGCGCTGACCTTCGAACTTCCGGCCAGCATCGTCTATACGCAGGGACCGGCGGCCGGCATCACGGTTACCGGGGCCCGCGATCTCGTGGACCGGGTGAAACTGGATGGCGACGAACTCTCCATCGACCATGTTTCGCATCATCACTGGCACAACCGCCATCTCCAGATCGTGGTCACGGCCCCGGCCCTGAAGATGATAACCCTGCGCTCCGCCGGGTCGCTGACGCTGAACGACGTGGCGGTGGATCATCTGTCCCTGACGGTGGAGGGGGCAGGGAGCGTGACCGGGCACGGTAAGGCGGACATGGTGGTGCTGAAGGTCGCGGGCGCGGCGCAGGCCAATCTGTCGGACATGGTCGTGCGTGACGCGGATATCGGGATCTCGGGCGCCGGCCATGTCAGCATCGGGCCGAGCGGGCATGCTTCTGTCCGCCTTAGTGGCGTGGGCGCGGTGAACCTGACCCGCAAGCCGGCGTCGCTGACCAAAGAGGTCAGCGGAATCGGCTCCATCACGGTCGATGGCGGTGACCATGACGACCACGACGATGACACGCCGAAGGTGAAGGAAAGCGAGGGAGACGTTCAGCTCTGACGGAGCCGGAACGATGTCGGGGGAGGAGGGGGATTGTCCTTCTCCCCACCCTGTTGATCAGGTCAGAAGCCGAGCACGGCATCCCCGCCGAACGTGAACATGCCGGCATTCCGCAGGTCGTTGAACGGGGTCGTATTGCTCAGCGAGCGATCGAAACGGATTTCCGGCCGGATTTCGAACAGGCTGACACCATGGCCGAGCGACGGATGCCAGGTCAGGCCCAGCGTCAGCGCGCCGTAAGTCGTCGGCGGGGCGGATTGCGTATCGGCCGGCTGGCCGAGCGTGGAACGCATATAGGCGTTGTTGTCGAGGAAGCTGGTCACGACCAGCCCGGTATTGTCGCGATAGATCTCGCCCCGATAATTGAATGTCAGCGACGGCGTGACCTCATAACTCAGGAAACTGACGAAACTGTAGGTATCGGCCCGTATGCCGTCGTCATGCAGCGCGTTGAACTCGCCGGTCACCGACAGGCGGTTACTGATTTTATAGGTGACGTCCAGATCGTTCCAGAACCGCTGCGCGCTGTTGGCCCGGTTCCCCAACGCACGCACGGCGTTCTCCGGCCCCGCGCGGCCCAGATAGGTGAAGGACAGGCGCCCCCCCGCGAACCCGTTGCCCGAAAGCCCGAAATAACCGGCGGCAGCATTGTTGTTGTCGCCGCGACCGAACGAGACCTGGTTGCCGGTATCGACCCCGAACAGCACGTCGAACCGCTCGGTGGCATGCCATTGAAACATCGCGCCGACATGCTCGAACGGCGTGGAATATTCGGTGGTGTAGGCCAGCGTGTAGAAGGGGCGGGTGGCCGGGTCGAGCGTTTCCACTCCCATCGGCGAGCCCAGGATGCCGGCCTGCATGTCCAGCCCGTGGCGCGTCAGCCAGGGCAGATGCAGGTCCAGATGGGCCTCGGAGGGAATGAACTGGTAGCGCCCGCTCATCATCCGGTCGGTAATGCCCGCGATTTCGTAATAGCGGGCGTCGGCGCCGTACAGGGCCTTGATCCCGAAGCCTATTTGATAGGTGGACGCGCTGTGGTCCACCGCCCGTGCCACGGTCAGGGTGATCTGGTCGAGTTGCGCCTGATTGGCGTGGTCGCCCATGAATGCGCCGAAATTATTGCCGTTCGCCGGCCGGGCGGGGTTGGCGCTGATTCCGCCCTCGATCTGGCCATGCAGGGTGACATCGTGCCACCAGTCCTGGATCGTGTCGGCGCGGGCATCGGCCACGCCGCCGGGGAGGACGGCCACGCCGGAGAGGGCCAGCGCCAACCGCAGTCGGGCCCGGGAATGGCGGAAGATGCTCTGCATGGCCTTCGTCATGACCCCGTTCTCCGATGCGCAAACACACGCCCCCGCCGGATCAGGCTCTCGGCCCGACTAGGCATCCCGTTCATTCCGGAATAAAAATATACACTTTAAACAACAGGATAGAGTTCTGGGCACACGCTGTAGACGCCCGGTCCACGGGGGGCAACCCCGCGACGCGCGCGCCTGGGCCGTGTCGGCGGAATATTCCGCTCAGGCTTCGTCCGCGCCGGCCGCAACCGGGCGATACAGGCGCCCGACCAGGCGTTCCATCGTCAGCCCCTGTACGAGAATGGTAAACACCACGACACCGTAACAGACGGGCAGCAGCGTGTCGCGCAACGCACCGGCCGGCAGGCCCAATGCCAGCGAGACCGAAATCCCGCCCCGCAGGCCACCCCATGTCAGAACGACAAGCGCCCGCCAGCGATCGCGATTGCGCAGATAGACCGGCAGCGTCGCGCACAGCACGCTCAGCCCGCGCGCCGCGATCGACAGCGGAATGACGGCCAGCGTCGCGAGCAGCGCCGAAAGACGCGGCGTGATCTCCAGGATCTCGAAACCGATCAGCAGGAAGAGCAGGGCGTTCAGCACCTCGTCGACCATCGACCAGAATGCCAGGAGTTCGGTGCGCGCGTGGTCCTGTATCGCGGCATGGCCATGGCGTGTGCCCAGGCTCATGCCGGCCACGACCACGGCGATCGGTCCGGACATATGGAGGGCATTGGCCAACGCGAACGTGCCGGAGGCCAGGGAGAGTGTCGCCAGAAGGGCGATATGCGCGTCATCCACCCCCCGGACGAGGCGCAGCGCGACCCAGCCCGTCAGCGCGCCCAGCAGACCGCCGCCGACGGCCTGAAGCAGGAAACTGGTCGCGATATCGGCCCCCGAGACCGACGCGACCTCACCGGTCGCCAGCCCGATCGTGACGCCGAAAATCACGACCCCGACGCCGTCGTTGAACAGGCTTTCCCCCGCGAAGATCGCCTGCAACGGCGCCGGCAGCCCCAGCCGCCGCAGCATGCCGACCACCGATACCGGATCGGTCGGCGCCAGGATCGCCCCCAGCACCACGCACCATACGAACGGCACCGGCACCCCGACCAGCGGAAAGACGCACCAGGCGGACACGGCGAGCAATCCGACCGCGAAGATCGTGCCCAGCACCGCCAGCGCGGCGACGGAGACGATGCGCGAGAGCATGTGGTGCAGATCGACCTGCATCGCGCCCGCGAACAGCAGCAGCGACAGCGCGCCGTCCAGCAGGGTCCGGGGCAGGTCGATCGCCCCCAGCAGCGAGCGGGGGATCAGATGCAGGTCGTGGGACGGAAACAGCGGGTCCAGCGCCATGATCACCAGCGACACGGCCAGCGAGATCACCAGCACCCCGATCGTCATCGGCAGGCGCAGCGTCCGGTGGTTGACAATACCGAACAGGGTGGACAGCGTCGTGAGGATGGCGAAAAGACCGAGGGCGTTCATGACGCATGCCTTCAGGGTGACCATGCCTCTGTCAAGATGCGCGAGGCCCCGCTCAAGGGGGAACGGCGTTTCCGTTCACCCGTTAGCAACGGAAGGCCCCCGTGGCGTCCGCCTTATGAACCGATACGCGCAAGGAGTTTCTGAATGAGCAAGATTGCTGTCCCCGAGCTGAAACTGAACGACGGCAGCTCCATTCCGGCCATCGGCTTCGGGACCTACAAGCTGAACGGTTCATCCGGCGTCGAGGGAATGGTCTCCGCCATTCGCAATGGCTACCGCCTGCTGGATTCCGCTTTCAATTACGAAAATGAAGGCGCGGTCGGCGCCGCGATCCGCAAGGCCGGCGTGCCGCGCCAGGACCTGATCGTCACCTCGAAACTGCCGGGCCGGCACCACCATTTCGACGAGGCCATCGCCACGGTCGAGGAATCGCTCTATCGCGCGCAGCTCGATTATTACGATCTCTATCTGATCCACTGGCCGAACCCCAGCAAGAATCTCTATTCCGAAGCCTGGAGCGCGTTGGTCGAGGCACGCAGGCGCGGGCTCGTGCGCTCGATCGGCGTCTGCAATTTCCTGCCGGAGCATCTCAAGCGGATCATCGCGGACAGCGGCGTGACCCCGGTCCTCAACCAGGTCGAACTGCACCCGTATTTTCCGCAGCATGAACAACTGGCCTTCGACAGGTCGCTCGGCATCGTGACCGAAGCCTGGAGCCCGCTCGGCCGCGCCAATCACCTGATGCAGGACCCGGTCATCCAGAAGGTCGCCGAGCGGGTCCAGCGGACGACGGCCCAGGTGATCCTGCGCTGGCACGTGCAACTCGGCGCCGTATCGTTGCCCAAGGCCGCCAGCCCCGCGCGGCAGGTCGAGAACCTTTCGGTGTTCGATTTCGAACTGAGCGCCGAAGACATGGCGGAAATCGCCACGCTGGCACGGCCCGATGGCCGGACGTTCGATCAGGACCCTGCACGTTACGAGGAGTTCTGATCCTCGGACACGGTTTGACGCGGTCTCCTGCCAACCGATAGGCTTTGACGCTGAAGAAAAGCAGGGGGAAGGCACCGACAATGCGGGGAGCAAAGGCGTGGTTGATCGCCGCCGGCTTGTTGCCATTCCTCCCCGCCATGGCATGGGCTGCCGGGCCGGAACCGACCCTTTCGGGCGACTGGGTGGGCGTATTGGCACCGCTGCCCGGCCATGGCATTCCGCTTGTCCTGCATGTCACCGGTTCGGCCGGGCATTGGGCAGCCACCCTGGATAGTCCGAGCCAGGGCGCGCTGGGCCTGCACGCGCAGGCCGTCACGCAGCAGGGAAGGGCAGTGGCGATCCGGCTCGCGGCTCCCCCGGCGGGCTATGACGCGACCCTTTCACAGAATGGCCAGACCCTGAGCGGAACGTGGTCGCAGGGGGCAGGTGCCTTGCCGCTGACGATGCGGCGCGGGCGGACGGCCACCGATCGAGCCGACCCACGCCCGCAAACGCCGCACCCGCCCTTTCCTTATCGGAGCGAGGACGTCGCCTACGACAATGACGCGGGCCATGCCCATCTGGCTGGCACCTTGACCCTGCCCGCCGGGGCCGGCCCGTTTCCGGCGGTGCTGCTGGTCACGGGGTCGGGCTTGCAGGACCGGGACGAGACTCTGTTCGGCCATAAGCCGTTCCTGCTCTGGGCGGATGGGCTGACAAGGCGGGGCATTGCGGTGCTGCGTGTCGATGACCGGCAGACCGGCGGATCGACGGGGGAGGTGGCCAGGGCGACCACGGCCGATTTCGCGGGAGATGCCGCGGCAGGGGTGGCCTTCCTGCGATCCCGCGCGGCTGTCGACCCGCACCGCATCGGGGTGATGGGCCATAGCGAGGGCGCGATCATCGCCGCACTGCTCGCGGCCCGTGACCCGGCGATCAGCTTTGTTGTCATGCTCGCAGGCTCCGGCGAACCGGGGGAGCAGCTTCTTCTCCAGCAGAAACGCCAGCTTGAACAGGCGACAGGCGTGCCCGACGCGGAAGTGGACCAGTCGGTGGCGACGATGCGGACACTCTATGACGCGGTCAGAACCACACGGGATCAGAAGGAAGCCGACGCCGCGTTACTGAAGGCATGGCAAGCGGTCACCACCGCGCAGGGGCATCCGTCCGACACCGTGCCGCCCGCGATCCGGGTTGTCGCATCACCGTGGTTTCGCTGGTTCCTGGCCTATGATCCCCGCACGGATCTGGAAAAGATACGCTGCCCGGTGCTGGCATTGGGGGGATCGAAAGACATTCAGGTGGAAGCGAACACCAATCTGGAGACCATCAGGACCGCCCTGCGGAACGATCACGACGCGACAGTGCGGGAGTTGCCGGGGCTGAACCACCTGTTTCAGACAGCCGATACGGGGCTGCCCGCCGAATATGGGACGATAAGGGAGACCATTGCCCCGATCGCCTTGCAAACAGTGGAAGACTGGATCGTCGCGCGTACTGGAATTCCGGCTACAGCGTCGGCAGACGCAGGGCCCGCTGCGCCCACGCAAGCGCGGTGACGAGCTGTCGCCGCTGCACCAGCCGTACCCGTGGCGCGTGCGGAATGACGGGCAGGCCGGCGCGCGCGGCGAAGTAGCCCGAAACCCATGCGGCGATCTCCGGCGCATCGGGCAATAGCGCCTCGGGAACAGGCCCGCCTTCGCTGGCAAGGCTCGGCAGCCAGAAGCCCAGATCGAGGCGCGGGTTGGACAGGCAGGCCTCCGACCAGTCGACCAGCTTCGCTCCGTCCGCCGGGAAGGCGAGATTGTCGCTACGAATATCATAATGGCAGGCCGCGGAACCCGACGTGACGCAACAGGCTTCCGCTGCCAGCAATTCAGGCAAGGCGCGGCACAGCCAGGCAGGCGAGGCAATGCCCAGCCTCAGGAACGGCTGCGGGTCGTGCTGGACGAGGGTCCATCCGGCCCCGGTGTCGCCATGGATGTCGCGGTAGGGACGCAGCGCCGCCGGGGAAGCGTGCAGACGCTCGACAAGACACAGGGCGCTCTCGATCGTCTTCGTATTCCATGGCGGGGTGACAAAGCAGCCGGACAGATCTTCCGTCACTAATATCGGGTGTGTCTCGTCGTCCTGGAAGCCGATGAGTGCCGGACGAAATGACACGTCCACCGTCTGATAGGCCAGGGCTTCCTTGCGCAATGCGGATGATGTCTCGCTATTGGTCGCGATCTTTACGAACGCGCTCTTGCCCGCAGCCTCGACCCGGTATCGCGCGGCCAGGGTATAGCCGCCGACGATGCGCGACAGAGCGTGCGGGGTCCAGTTCAGGATCGATGCGACACGTTCGGCAATCTGCGGGTCCATGATCGTTACACCGGTTGGCAGGCGTTTCCTGGATTCAGCCCGCCATCAGGAACGGTGGCCGTATGTCGCCTGCAATCGTTCTTGGAGATAATCATGGCCGGTGACGGGGGGATAGTGCGGCGTATCGCCCGCAAGGCTCACGATCGGCTCGACGACGGCGTCCGCGTCGGGATCGAGGAAGAAGGCGATGGCATATCGTTCCGCCGCCGGGCGCAGGACCCGATGCGGGGTGGAGACATAGACGTCGTTGCTCCAGCGCATCAGGCAGTCGCCAATATTGCAGATGAAGGTGCCCGGGATCAGCGGGGCATCCGTCCACTCGCCCCCACGCGGACGGACCTGCAGGCCCGAGACACCGTTGACGGCGAGGATGGTGACGTTGCCGTAATCGGTATGCGCCCCCGCACCCGGCGCATCGGTTGCGGTATCGGACGGCGCCGGGTAGCGCAGCAGCCGCAGGGTCGCCATCGGGTTCCTGAATTTATCGGCGAAGAAATCCTCCGCCACGCCGAGATCGCGCGCGAAGCCGCGATGCAGGGCGGCACCGAGGTCCAGGCAGGTTTCGAAATACCGCGTCATCAACGCCCGCCAGCCGGGCAGGTCCGGCCATGCATCCTGGCCGGGCTCGGCGGGACTGATATTGAAGGCCTCCTTGCGGTCGGGCAGCGCGGTCGTGTCGAGCCGTTCGACGCCCAGTCCGACATAGCCGCGATTGCGGCCCACCCGATGCATGGCAAGGCGATCCTTGGTTTCGATGGGCTGGCTGAAGAAGGCGCGGGACGCCGCGAACAGCGCGGCGACCGTCTCCAGCGCGACACCGTGGCCGGTGATGTAGAAGAAGCCGGTCTCGCGACAGGCCTTGCCAATGGCGGCCGCCGCGTCAGTGCGGCTGGCGTCGTCGCCGTTGCGCAGGGGGGCGATGTCGATGACGGGAATGAGCGGAGACATGGGGCGGGAACCTTTCATGGGCAAAGGGGCGGCAGACCCGGCGGGTGCATCGCTCTGGATGCGCACGCCGTCGCCATTTTCGAAGGAGCCGGGTTCACGGATGCCGCGCCGGCGCAGCAGCCGGGGGCTGAGGCCCACCAGCAGGCGCACCTCGCGGGAGAGGTGAAAGCCGGTGCCGTAGCCTGTCAGTTCCGCGATGTCGGCCAGCGTCATGTCCGTGTGCCGGATCAGCCGCGCCGCCGCCTGGGCCCGGACCTCGCGCAGATGGCGCATCGGCGTGGTGCCGAGATGGCGGCGGAACAGAGCGATAAGATGGGCAGGCGTGACGTTCGCGATCGCGGCGAGGCGGTTCAGGGCCGGTTTTTCGGCATAATGGCGGGCGATGTAGTCGCGCGCGGCCAGCAGCGGGGCAGGGAGATGACCTGCGATGTCCAATCCGGCCTCGATGCGCCACGCGGCGAGCAAGGCCTCGCCGAGCGCGTTGCGCAGGATGTCGGTGGCGGGCGAACTCAGCGTGCCGCAGGCCAGGCCCTCGCGAAACAGGGTCTTGAGCCGGACGGAGGCCTGCACCCGCTGGCCCAGTGAGTCGTTCGCGGCCTCGGGCGGCGGCGCGACCGATAACGGGGTCTCGCACCACAAGACGGTGCTGCGCGGCGCATAATGGGCGCAGCGGCCTGTCCTGTTGATGAAAAGACCGCATTCGCCGGCATGCAGCGTGCGCTCCTGGCGGTCGATGACGGTGCGCATCATACCGGCTTCCAGCAGCAGCAGGCAGGCATAGGGCCGTCCGGTCACACGGAATTCGCCGCCACGCGGATAGGCGGTCCGGCCGAACGAGAAGTTCCCGCCATAACCCAGAAGTGCCGGCCTGATGGACATTGACGGGCAAGACTCCCTTTCCACGCATCGCGCGGAAAAGGTAACGCGCATGAACCCGCGACAGAATGGCCGGTGTCGCCCGAAACATATCTGGAATGAGGGTCCGTCCGGCTGGAGCGGGCTTGAGGCCCATGCGCGCCGGATCGTCGGCGGGAGGATTTTGCAAACAGTTTCCGAGGCAACCCGGCAGGCGATGGCGGCGTCATGCTCCTGTCAGGTGCCCCGTTTGCGGGTCCGCTGGGGGCTGAGAAATATGACCGCTGCATATGATTACGATCTGATCGTCATCGGCTCCGGCCCGTCAGGGCGGCGAGCGGCCGTGCAGGCGTCGAAATTCGGCCGGTCGGTGCTGGTGATCGAACGGCAGCCCCAGGTCGGCGGCGTGTCGGTCCATACCGGGACCATTCCCTCCAAGACATTGCGCGAGACGATCCTGAACCTGACCGGCTGGCGGGAGCGCGGATTCTACGGCGTCAATTACCGCGTGAAGCAATCGATCGAGGCGCAGGATCTGAGCATGCGCCTGAACAAGACCATTCAGGGCGAGGTGGAAGTGCTGGAGCACCAGTTCGCCCGCAACGATATCGCCGTGACCCGGGGGGTGGCGCGCTTTCTCGATCGCCATACGCTGTCGATCGCCGAAGGGGAGGGGCTGGAGCAACGGGTGCGCGGGCGCGCCATCGTCATTGCCGTGGGTTCCGTGCCGCACCGGCCGGCCTACGTGCCGTTCGACGATGCCCGGATCATCGACAGTGACGGCATGACGCGCCTGACCTGCCTGCCACGGTCCCTGACCGTGATCGGCGGGGGCGTGATCGGCATCGAATACGCGACGATCTTCAGCGCGCTGGGCGCGCGCGTGACGATCGTCGATCAACGCGAGCATGTGCTGGAATTCATCGACCATGAAACGGTGGAGGAATTCGTGCATCAACTGCGTGATCGCGGCGTCAATTTCCGCCTGGGCAGCACGGTGGAGTCGATCGTGGTCGAGGCCGACCAGCCCGTGGCCATTCTCGAAGGCGGCCGGCGCGTGCGCGCGGACCTGCTGCTTTATACGGGCGGCCGGCAGGGTGCGACGGACACACTGGACCTGGAGGCCGCCGGGCTGAAGGCGGATTCGCGCGGGCGGCTGACGGTGGACCCGATCACGTTCCAGACCGAAATCCCGAACATCTACGCCGCTGGCGACGTCATCGGCTTCCCCGCGCTGGCGTCCACCTCCATGGAGCAGGGACGCATCGCCGCCTGCCATGCCTGCGGCCAGCCCGTGCCGCCCGCGCCGAAATTCTTCCCCTACGGGATCTATGCGGTGCCTGAAATCTCCACCGTCGGCCTGTCGGAGGAGGAGGTCCGGGCACGGAAGATCCCCTACGAAACCGGGATCGCCCGCTTCCGCGAGACGTCACGCGGCGTGATCATGGGCAAGACGGAAGGATTCCTGAAGCTCGTCGTCGGGCTGGAAGGGCACCGCCTTCTGGGCGTGCATATCGTGGGGGAAGGGGCGACCGAACTGATCCACATCGGTCAGGCGGTCCTGAATTTCGATGGCAGCGTCGAATATTTCATCGAAGCGACCTTCAACTACCCGACCTTTGCCGAGGCATACAAGATTGCGGCGCTGGATGTGTGGAACCGCATTACGCCGCGTGATGCCGTGGAGGGCATCTTGCCGGCGGTCTCTCCGCCGGAATCGGCACCACGGCGCGCGACACGCCGGCCGGGCGGCAACGGAAGCCAAAAAAAGACGTCCTGATCGTGAGGCTGGACGCGGTTGGCCACAACCGGAGCGCGATAGCGACACAGCTCTCGTGGGCGGGCATTTTCCCTCAGTCTGCGCTGACGGCCAAAAGTCGTATAATATATATTATGCCAACTCATATGTGCGCCACGATGGAAGCACCCATGGGGTTTCGCAGGCGGCTTTCTGGGCTACAACATGATGATACAGGATTTTCCGGCGATCGGGGCTGCATGACCAATTCTTCCGTGCTGGGTTTCGCCCTGTCGGGTATCGACGCCATTCCCGTCCGGGTCGAGGTGCAGCTTGCGTCGGGCCTGCCATCGTTCCTGATCGTCGGCCTGGCCGACAAGGCCGTGGCCGAAGCGCGCGAGCGTGTGCGCGCCGCATTGGCGGCCATGGGTCTGGCGCTGCCGGCCAAGCGGATCGTGATCAATCTGGCGCCGGCCAACATCGTCAAGGAAGGATCGCATTTCGACCTGCCGATCGCGCTGGCCCTGCTGACGGCGATGGCCGTCGTCCCGCCCGAGGAAAGCGGACGCTATGGCGCGATCGGCGAATTGTCGCTGGATGGGCGGATCAATCCGGTCCCTGGCGTGCTGCCCGCCGCCCTGAGCGCGATCGACCAGTCGCGCGGCCTGATCTGTGGCGCGCAGCAAGGCGCCGAAGCGCGCTGGGCTGGCGACGATCTGGACATCGTCGCGGCGGACTGCCTGCTGGCACTGGTCAACCATCTGACCGGCGAACAGGTTCTGCCGTCGGTCGAACTGCCGGCGCGCCTGCCGTTCGATCTCGCAGGCGGGCCCGATCTGGCGGATGTGCGCGGCATGGAAACGGCGCGTCGGGCACTGGAAATCGCGGCGGCCGGCGCGCACTCCCTGTTGATGACCGGCCCGCCCGGTGCCGGCAAATCCATGCTGGCGGCACGCCTGCCCTCCCTGCTGCCCGACCTCAGCAGCGCCGAGATTCTGGAGATCAGCCGGATTCACAGTATCTCCGGCCAGTTGCCCATGGGGTTGCCCATCTTCCGGCCACCCTTCCGCGATCCGCATCATTCGACCAGCCAGGTTGCCCTGGTGGGTGGTGGCAGCCGGATACGGCCCGGCGAAGTCAGCCTGGCCCATCGTGGCGTGTTGTTTCTCGACGAACTGCCGGAATTTTCGCGTCCGGCGCTGGAGGCGCTGCGCCAGCCGATCGAGACCGGGACCATTACGGTGGCGCGGGCGTCGGGGCATGTCACCTACCCTGCCCGCTTTCAACTGGTCGCGGCCATGAATCCCTGCCGCTGCGGCTATCTGGGCGATGCGACGCAGGAATGCCGCAAGGCGCCGCGCTGTGGCGAGGATTATACATCCCGCATTTCCGGCCCGATGCTGGACCGGATGGACATGAGCGTGCATGTCGAACCGGTCTCGCCCGCCGAACTGGCGGGCCTGTCCACGGGCGAAAGCAGCGCCGTGGTGGCGCGGCGCGTCGCTGCCGCGCGCGCGATCCAGGCCGCGCGCCAGGACGGACTGACCAATGCCGAGACCTCGCCAGACCTGTTCCCTATCAACGCCACCGCCCGCGATTATGCCGTGCGGGCCGCTGACCGGCTGCGCCTGTCGGCGCGCGGTTTCACCAGGTTGCTGCGCGTAGCCCGCACCATCGCCGATCTGGCTGGAGAAACGGAAACGACCCAGCCCCATGTCGCCGAAGCCCTGACCTATCGGCTGCGCCGCCCCGACCGGCGGTCGTGATCTCAGTTTCATCGGAATACATATAAATACTTATATTAGTTTATTTATTTATTTATAATAATTGAATTATTTTCAATGTTAATTGGCATAATATATATTAAACAGCTTATTATTTAATAATTACTCTTGTTTTTATTTTCGACACATATCCTGACGACTGAACCCATGGAAACGTCCAGCGGACACGCGCGGCACCAGATCGTGAGATGCGACCAGCAATGATCACATGGGCGTGAGAAATCGGGATCCTTGATCCGTGTCAACGGCTCGCCGACAGCGATTTGACATATTATGTCATAAACCAAGCCTGATCAGGAGGTATTCCGATGACCGATCTTCCATGGCTCATTTCAAAGCCCGAAGCGCCGGAACCCATTCGCGGCGATCGCGGCGCCAGCATTCTCGGCCCGCGCAATCTTGCCCGCGAACGCGAAGTACCCGATCTGCTCGCTTCGCCGGATACCGACGCCGGAACCATTCCCAACCTGAAATTTTCCTATGCTGATGCGCGCAACCGCCTCGGTTCGGGCGGCTGGGCGCGCGAAATCACCATTCGCGAACTTCCCGCCGCCACGACACTGGCCGGCGTCAACATGCGCCTCAAGCCCGGCGGATACCGCGAGTTGCATTATCATAAGGAAGCCGAATGGGGCTTCATGATCGCAGGCAAGGCCCGCGTCACGGCCATCGACACCGAGGGGCGGCCGTTCGTCGATGATGTCGAGGCCGGCGATATCTGGAACTTCCCGGCCGGCATTCCCCATTCCATCCAGGGACTCGGCGACGAAGGGTGCGAATTCCTGCTGGTCTTCGATGATGCGAATTTCTCGGAAAACGAGACGTTCCTTGTCAGCGACTGGTTTGCCCACACGCCGCGACACATCCTCGCGAAAAATTTCGGCGTGCCGGAATCCGCTTTCGCCCATCTGCCCACCGAGGTCGAAAAGACCCGCTGGATCTTCAACGGCACCGAGCCCACGGTTGCGAAGCAGGATGCGATCAAGTGCCCTCAGGGCCCGTCGCCGATCCAGTACACGCATCGCTTCCTGAAGCAGGAGCCAGCCCGGGCCGCCGGCGGGACCGTCCGCGTCGTGGATTCCCGCAATTTTCCGGCGGCTTCCACGATCGCCGCCGCGATCAACGTCGTGGAACCAGGGCGGCTGCGTGAACTCCATTGGCACCCCAACAACGACGAATGGCAATATTTTGTCCGTGGCCGCGCCCGCATGACTGTTTTCGCCTCGGGCGGCAAGGCGCGGACCTTCGATTACTGCGCCGGCGACGTGGGTTATGTGCCGCTGGGCATGGGTCATTATCTGGAAAATATCGGCGATGAGCCGATGGTGTTCCTGGAAGCCTTCAAGAGTGACCGGTTTGCCGATTTCTCGGCCAATCAATGGCTCGGCCTGTCGCCGCGCCAGATGGTGAAGGAGCATCTCAACCTCGATGAGGAAACCCTGTCGAAACTGCGCCAGGACAAACCCCTGATCGTCTGATGCTCTCCATGACCCACTCGGCGCTGCGGGTGGCGGCGCTGAGCCTTGTCGCCGGTTACGTGGACGCCGTGGGGTATGTGGAACTTCATGGCATCTTCAGCGCCGCCATGACCGGCAATTCGACCAATTTCGGCATTTCTCTTGCCGAGCGGGACTGGCCGAAGGTGGCCGCCATCGGCACCGTCCTCGGCCTGTTTTTCTGCGGCGCCCTGGTCGCCAGCCTTCTGCGCCGCAGCCTGCGCGCCTACCGCCACGAATGGCTCTGGATCGCGGCCCTTCTCGTCCTGGCCCAATGCCTGCACTGGTCCCACGCCGCCGGCACGGGGTCGCGGGCCGAGACCCTGCTCCTGACCGTCGCGATGGCCATGCAGGGCGAAGTTCTCTCCCGCTTTTCCAGTGTCTCCGTGCAGACGATCGTCGTTACGAACAACATCGTCAAATTCGCCGACAATGTCGCGGGGTTTCTCTGGGCCTCGAAGCGCGGAAAGCCCGCCTTTTCTCTTGCCGCCGCGCTGCCCGGCCTTGGCTGGGCAGGCTGCATCGCCGGAGCATTTCTCTCGGTTCTCGTGCGCCATGCGACATCCGGCTACTTCCTGTTGCCGGTCCCGCTCCTGCTCGGCCTCTGCTTTCTCTGCCCTGGCGACCTGGAGCAGGATTGAACGCGGCTTCGTCGCGAGAACCCGACGACAGACGCGGGTATCCCCTGGCAAGAGGCGACGACGGAAAGCGCGTCTGCTGCATTCAAGGAGATCCACACGCGGGATTCCCGATAGAGCAACGTATTTCGTCGATCGATTTTAAAGGAAATATTGGCTGGGGGACCTGGATTCGAACCAGGGCTGACCGGGTCAGAGCCGGTAGTTCTACCGCTAAACTATCCCCCAACCGGGTGACCGGGCTTAGTGCCGTGCGGTGAGGGGCTGATAGCATCGGCCATGGAGCGTGACAAGCACCTTTCCGTGCTGTTTTTTCAATCGGACATATTTGTCTTGCCCTGCGTGCGGGTCAGCACACAGTATATACTCCATACGGTGGTGGCAGAGGGACCGTCCGATGGACAGTACGATGTCCTGGCGCGATGGCCAGGAGGCGACGCGACTCCCCCGTGCTTCGGGATTTCGGCCGAATCGCGGCATGCTGGGCATGTTCGGCGCGATCGATCTTGGAACGAATAATTGCCGGCTGATGATCGCCGCCCCGCATGCCGACGGTTTTCGGGTCGTCGACAGCTTCAACCGGATCGTCCGGCTGGGCGAAGGCCTGCAACGGACCGGGGAACTCAGCCCCCACGCCATGGATCGCACCATCGAGGCGTTGCGGATCTGCGCCATGCGCATGGAGCGCCGGCGGCTGTATCGCTACCGCGCGGTCGCGACCGAAGCCTGCCGCCGCGCCGGCAACGGCGCGGCCTTCATCGCGCGCGCCCGGCAGGAAACCGGGCTGGATATCACCGTGATCTCGTCGCGCGAGGAAGCCGAACTGGCGATGGAAAGCTGTTCGGCCCTGCTGCATGACGACCGGGTGTCCCCCACCCGCACCCGCGCGCTGCTGTTCGATATCGGTGGCGGCTCGACCGAAATCGCCTGGGTCCGCACCGACCGGCATACCCGCCGCCAGGATCTCAGCGGCTATCTCAGCCTGCCGGCGGGCGTGATCACCCAGGCGGAGCAGTTCGGCGAGAGCGCGTTCAGCGAACAGGGCTACCAGCGGATGGTCGAGCAGATCGCCAACCAGTTGCGGGCGTTCGAGGCCGTGCATTGCATTCGCCGCGAAATCAGCCGCGGCAATGTCAGCCTGATCGGCACCAGCGGCACCGTCACCACCCTGGCCAGCATCGCCCTGTCGCTGGCGCGCTACAGCCGAACGGCGGTGGACGGCACGATCCTGGAGGCCGGACCGGCCCTGGAGGCGATTCGCACCCTGGCCGCCATGGGGCCGGTCGGGTTGAGCCAGCACCCCTGCGTCGGCCCCGACCGGGCCCAGTACGTGATGCCGGGCTGCGCGATTTTCGAGGCGATTCACCGGGTATGGCCGGTGCCGGAAATCATGGTGGCCGATCGCGGCCTGCGTGATGGTATGCTGCTGCGCATGATCAACGATTCGACCAGTGTGGCCATGCCTTCGTCACCCTCTCCCCTGCCCTTTGCAGCATCCCGGCCGCCGGCGATGGGCGTATCGCTTCCATGAAGCGTCGCCCTCCCGCCGGAGGCGGCGGAAAATCACGGGTTCCCGGCAAGGCTCTCAGCAGCAGTTCAACCCCCGGCACCGGCAATGCGGCGGCGGATTCCGGTGCCGCGCGCTCGACCCGGAGCCAGGCCGTATCGCTGCGCACCGCGCGGGGCCGGACGACGGCCCAGCAGCGCTGGCTCAACCGACAACTGAACGACCCGTATGTGCAGGCCGCCCGCAAGCAGGGCTGGCGGTCGCGCGCGGCCTTCAAGCTGATCGAACTGGATGACCGCTTCCATCTGATCCGCCCCGGCATGCGGGTGGTCGATCTCGGCGCGGCGCCGGGCGGATGGACGCAGGTGGCCGTCAAGCGCGGCGCGAGCAATGTCGTGGGCGTCGATCTGCTGCCGGTCGATCCCGTTGCCGGCGCCACGATTCTCGAAGGCGATTTCAACGACCCAGATCTGCCGGACAGGCTGACGGAATTGCTGGGCGGCCCGGCGGACCTCGTCCTGTCGGACATGGCGCCGAATACGACCGGCCATGCCCCGACGGACCATCTGCGCATCCTCGGCCTGGCGGAACTGGCCCTGGATTTCGCGCTGAAGGTGCTGGCACCAGGCGGCACCTTCGTCGCCAAGGTCTTTCAGGGCGGGTCGGAGAAGCAGATGCTGGAACCGATGAAACACGCCTTCGCGACCGTTCGCCACGCCAAGCCGCCGGCCAGCCGCAAGGAATCGAGCGAGCTGTATGTGGTCGCAACGGGTTTCCGCCCCGATCGGGTTCTTCCCAAGCAACCGGAAGAGTAAAGGAGGCGGTTTAAACCCGCCTCCACAAACCGTCTCTCGGTCCCGTTATGCGGCAACCTCGTCCGCCGACCATAGCCACGCCGCGCCGCGTACGCCGGAACTGTCGCCATGCTGGTTGCGGATGACAGGCGTATTGCACTGTGGCGTGATGACGTAACGGGGCATCAGCAACGGCACGCGGGCGTATATCGAGAGCAGGTTCGACACCCCGCCCCCCAGAACGATGACATCCGGATCGAGGAAGTTGATCGCCATGGCGCAGGCCCGCGCCAGACGGTCCACATAGCGGTCCAGCGCGCCGATGGCGGCGATGTCCCCCGCTTCGGCTGCTGCCTCGATGCCTGCCGTGTCGCGATGGCCCGGCCCTTTCCAGTCCTGCGCCAGGGCCGGGCCGCTCAGGAATCGTTCCAGGCAGCCCTCGTTGCCGCAGAAACATTTGGGAAACGGCATTTCCGTGATTCGCGGCCAGGGCAGCGGGATGTGCCCCCACTCGCCGGCGATATGGTGCGCGCCGGTCAGCAGCTTGCCGTCCACGACCAGCCCGCCGCCCATCCCCGTGCCCAGAATCACGCCCAGTACGACGCGGCGGCCTGCACCGGCACCGTCCACGGCCTCGGACAGGGCAAAGCAGTTGGCATCGTTCTCGACCCGGACCTCGCGTCCGACGGATTCGGTCAGGTCCCGCCCGAAGGGCTGGTTGTTCAGCCAGGTGGCGTTCGCGTTCTTGATCAGGCCACTCTCTGGGCTGATCGAGCCTGGAATGCCGATGCCCACGGTTCCCGTGCCGCCCAGTTCGGCATCCATGGCGGCAACGAGATCGCGAATGGCCGTGACCGCGCCAGCGTAATGTCCCGGGTTGGCGATGCGTCGCCGGACCAGCTCCCGGCCGTCCGCGCGGGCCAATGCCGCGATTTCGATTTTCGTTCCGCCAAAATCGATTCCAATCCGATAACCGGTCATGTCCGTCCCGTCAGCCGTGATATTTTCCATGGTCGCCATTTCTTCTATGGTGCGACCTTTCGTGTCGTAAAGTCACCCCCAGGCAGAGGGTTCGTGATCCGCTGCCGCCTTCCGGAGTCCGCCGCCATGAGCGAGACGCTGCTCGACGTCAAAGGGTTGAGCTGCCCCCTGCCCGTCCTCAAGGCCAATCGGGCCCTGCGGAGCATGCAGCCGGGCGACCGGCTGCGCGTGATCGCGACCGACCGGGCCAGCGTTGCGGATTTCCAGGCATTCTGCCGTGAGACGGGCCATGCGCTGATCGCTTTCGGCGAGGATGGCGGCGTGCTCTCTTTCGTGATCCGGCGCCGGCCCGAAGCGCCGGCAGCCCCATAGGACGCCATTACTTGCCTGTCCGTTCCAAAGACGTGCCCTAAATGCCACAGGCGGCACAAAATCCCCCTATCCGCCCTATGCCCTTGGCAGAAGCGGCCACCTGGGAGTAATTCCTGCGCCTCATGATGGAAGTACCGCACCCAATGACGGAAGATCTGTCCCAGCTTTCCTTCGAGGATGCCCTCGCGCAGCTCGAGGATATCGTGCGCAAGCTCGAAGGCGGACAGCTTCGCCTCCAGGATGCCATCGCATCCTACGAGCGTGGGGCGGCCCTGCGACGACACTGCGAAAGCAAGCTGAACGAGGCGGATGCCCGCGTTCAGGCGATCATCCAGCGGGCCGATGGCGCGCTGGAGACGAAATCGATGGATTGACGTACCGATGAGCCACACCACAGCGACCGCCCGGACAGGGCAGACCGCGGACCGCGCCAGCCTGCTGCGGTCTTCCCTGTCGACACGGGCCACGGCCGTCGAAGCCGCCATCGACAGCCTGCTGCCCCCGGTGCCGGGTGCCGAAGGCCGGGTGATCGACGCCATGCGCTATGCCACGCTGGGCGGCGGCAAGCGCCTGCGCGGCTACCTGACGGCGGAAGTCGCCAGCCTGTTCGATGTGGACGCCACCCGGTCCTATCGCGTCGCGGCGTCGGTCGAGATGCTGCATGCCTATTCGCTGGTGCATGACGACCTGCCGGCCATGGATGACGACGATCTGCGCCGTGGCCAGCCCTCGACGCACCGCAAGTTCGACGAAGCGACCGCCATCCTGGCCGGCGACGCACTCCAGACGATGGCCTTCGAGATCCTGGCCGACGAGGCCACCCACCCCGACGCGACCATCCGCATCGGCCTGGTGGCCGCCCTCGCCGCCGCCTCGGGCGCGGCCGGCATGGTCGGCGGCCAGATGATCGACATGGAAGGCGAAGGCCGTTCGCTGTCCCTGCCGGAAGTCGAGCGCCTGCATGCGCTCAAGACCGGCTGCCTGATCCGCTACGCGGCCGAGGCCGGGGCGATTCTCGGGCAGGCCGATCCGTCGGTGCGTGCCCGCATCGCCGCCTATGGGCGTGACCTGGGCGCCGCCTTCCAGATCGCCGACGACGTGCTGGACGCCACCGCCAGCGCCGAGGAACTGGGCAAGACCGCCGGCAAGGATCTGGCGGCTGGCAAATCCACCTATGTCGCCCTGCTGGGCGTGGATGGTGCCGCCCGCGAGGCACGGCGCGTGGCCGAACAGGCGGAAGCCCATCTCGATATCTTCGGGCCCGAAGCCGACCGGTTGCGGGACCTGATTCGTTACGTCGTCGATCGCAGGAGCTGAAGACCATGGCCGAAGACAAGAGCCGCGCCGAGATCCCGGACGACGCGATCCCGACGAAGGGCCGTTTCCCGCTGCTGGACCGCGTGCAGTCACCGCGCGACCTGCGCAACCTGTCGGTGGACCAGTTGCGCCAGTTGGCCGAGGAATTGCGGGCCGAGACGGTCGACGCGGTCTCGACCACCGGCGGCCACCTGGGCGCCTCTCTGGGCGTGGTGGAACTGACGGTGGCGCTGCACGCGGTGTTCGACACCCCCGACGACCGCATCATCTGGGATGTCGGCCACCAGGCCTACCCGCACAAGATCCTCACCGGCCGGCGCGAGCGCGTGCGCACCCTGCGCCAGCCCGGCGGCCTCTCGGGCTTCACCCGCCGCAGCGAGAGCGAATACGACCCGTTCGGTGCCGCCCATTCCTCCACCTCGATCTCGGCCGGCCTGGGCATGGCGGTGGCGCACCACCTGCGCGCCGAGCATGACCCCGCCTACCGCGAGCGCAACGTGGTGGCGGTGATCGGCGACGGCTCGATCTCGGCCGGCATGGCCTACGAGGCGATGAACAACGCCTCGGTCGCCGGCCCCGGCGCCGGCCGCCTGATCGTGGTGCTGAACGACAACGAGATGTCGATCGCCCCGCCGGTCGGCGCCATGTCCAACTACCTGTCGCGGCTGATGTCCTCGCGCCAGTTCCTCGGCCTGCGCGACCTCGCCGGCAAGGTGGCCCGCCGCCTGCCCGAGCGGCTGGAACGCACCGCCAAGAAGGCCGACGAATACGCGCGCGGCATGATCACCGGCGGCACGCTGTTCGAGGAGCTGGGCTTCTATTATGTCGGCCCGGTCGACGGCCACGACCTCAACCAGCTGGTGCCGATCCTGCGCAACCTGCGCGACGCCGACGACAAGGGCCCGATCCTGCTGCACATCCTCACCGAGAAGGGCCGCGGCTACCGCCCGGCCGAATCGGCGGGGGACAAATATCACGCGGTCGCCAAGTTCAACGTCGTCACCGGCGTGCAGAACAAGGCGCCCCCCGGCCCGCCCAGCTACACCTCGGTCTTCAGCCGCGAGCTGACGCGCCGGGCGAAGCAGGATGACAGCATCGTCGCCATCACCGCCGCCATGCCGTCCGGCACCGGGCTCGACGCCTTCGCCCGCGCCTATCCCGACCGCTTCTTCGATGTCGGCATCGCCGAGCAGCATGCGGTGACCTTCGCCGCCGGCATGGCCACCGAGGGGCTGCGCCCGTTCTGCGCCATCTATTCCACCTTCCTGCAACGCGCCTACGACCAGGTGATGCATGACGTGGTGCTGCAGAACCTGCCGGTGCGCTTCGCCATCGACCGTGCCGGCCTGGTCGGCGCCGACGGCGCCACCCATGCGGGCGCGTTCGACATCAACTACCTGGGCTGCCTGCCCGGCATGACCATCATGGCCCCCAGCGACGAGCTGGAACTGCTGCACATGACGGCCACCGCCTGCGCCTTCGACCAGGGCCCGATCGCGCTGCGCTACCCGCGCGGCAACGGCCTGGGCCTGGCCCTGCCCGAGGAAGGCACGGTGCTGGAAATCGGCCGTGGCCGCATCATCCGCGAAATGGGCCGCCAGGCCGGACGCGAGAAGGGCGGCATCGCCATCCTGTCGCTGGGCACCCGCCTGGCCGAGGTGCTGAAGGCCGCCGACGTCCTGACCGCCCAGGGCCTGCCTCCGACCGTGGCCGATGCCCGCTTCGCCAAGCCGCTCGACACCGCGCTGATCGAAAACCTCGCCCGCAACCACGCGGTGCTGATCACCATCGAGGAAGGCGCGGAGGGCGGCTTCGGCGCCTATGTCATGCACCATCTGGCGCGCACCGGCCTGCTCGACAGCGTCCGCTTCCGCCCCATGACGCTCCCCGACCGCTTCATCGACCACAACACGCAGGACGCCCAGTATCGCGAGGCCGGTCTCGACGCCACCGCCATCGCGGCAACCGCCCTGCACGCCCTGGGTGTCGCGTCCTCGCAGCAGACGGCCTGATCCGGCGGCAGCGATCATGGCCAAGCAGCGCGCGGACCAGATGCTGGTCGATCGGGGCATGGTGGAAAGCCGTGCCCGCGCCCAGGCGCTGATCCTGGCCGGGGTGGTCTATACGGGCGACCGGCGCGTGGCCAAGGCCGGCGAGCAGTTGCCCGAGGATGCCCCGCTGCTGCTGAAGGGCCAGGATCATCCCTGGGTCTCGCGCGGTGGCGTCAAGCTGGCCCACGCGCTGGAGCATTTCGGCCTGGACCCGGCCGGTGCCGTGGCGCTGGATGTCGGGGCCTCGACCGGCGGCTTTACCGACGTGCTGCTGACACACGGGGCGACGAAGGTCTTCGCCGTCGATGTCGGGCATGGGCAACTGGCATGGAAGCTGCGCAGCGACCCGCGCGTGGTGGTGCTGGAAAAATGCAATGCCCGTACGCTGGACGCGACGACCATCCCCGACCCGATCGACGTGCTAGTATGCGATGCCAGCTTCATCGGCCTGCGCACCGTCTTGCCGGCTGGCCTGGCACTGTGCAAGCCGGGAGCCTGGGCGGTGGCGCTGATCAAGCCGCAGTTCGAGGCCGGGCGCGAGGCCGTGGGTGCCAAGGGCGTGGTGCGCGACCCGGCGGTGCATGACGCGGTCTGCACCATGATCCAGGAATGGTGGTCCACCCTGCCCGGCTGGACCGTGCTGGGGGTCGAGCCCAGCCCAATTACCGGCCCCGAAGGCAACCGCGAATTCCTGATCGCCGCGCGGCGCGACGCAGAGTAATTCCCCTTTTTCCCCGAGAATGTGATAGGCAGCGCGGATTCAGCCCATTCGCGCCGCGAATACGCGCGGCGCCTGCCCGATGAGTAGCCGTTCATGACCGCCGTTTCCGCTTCAGCGCCCCAGCCCCCCGCCGAGACCGGCCTCGCCGCCTCGCTCACCGAGGCCGAGCGCCAGCGCATCCTGGCGAAATCGGCCCTGTTCGCCCCGCCGACCGGCATGCTGCCGGACGGACGGCGCGACCTGGTCGGCCTGTCGCGTCAGGAACTGACCGAGGCGCTGGTCGCGATCGGCGAGAAACCCTTCCGCACCAAGCAGATCTGGCACTGGCTCTATCATCAGGGCGTGACCGATTTCTCGCGCATGAGTTCGATCGCCAAGCCGTTGCAGGCGAAGCTGGCCGAACGCTTCGTCATCGGCCGGCCGGAAGCCACCACGGTCCAGACCTCGAACGACGAAACCCGCAAGTTCCTCTTCCGCTTCCGCGACGGGCAGGAGGCCGAGACGGTCTATATTCCCGATCGGCGCGAGGATCGCGGCGCGGTCTGCATCTCCTCGCAGGTCGGCTGCACGCTCTCCTGCACCTTCTGCCATACCGGCACGCAGAAGCTGGTGCGCAACCTCGGCGCGGCGGAGATCGTCGGCCAGTTCATGGCGGCGCGCGACAGCTATGGCGAATGGCCCAGCCCCCGGGGCGAGACACCGCGCCTGCTCTCGACCATCGTGCTGATGGGCATGGGCGAGCCGCTGTATAATTACGAAAACGTCGCCAAGGCGATGAAGATCGTCATGGATGGCGAGGGCATCGGCCTGTCGCGCCGCCGCATTACCCTCTCCACCTCCGGCGTGGTGCCGATGATGGACCAGTGCGGATCGGAACTGGGGATCAATCTCGCGATCTCGCTGCACGCCGTGCGCAACGACCTGCGCGACGAGATCGTGCCGCTGAACCGCAAATATCCGATCGAGGACCTGATCGCCGCCTGCCGCCGCTACCCCGCCGCCAGCAACGCGCGGCGCATCACGTTTGAATACATCATGCTACGCGGCGTGAATGACAGCGAGGCCGATGCCCGCGAACTGGTGCGGCTGATCGCCGGCATTCCGGCCAAGGTCAACCTGATCCCGTTCAACCCCTGGCCCGGCAGCGATTACCGGCCCTCGACGCGCGAGCAACTGGCCAAATTCGCCCAGATCGTGATGGATGCCGGCTTCGCCTCGCCCATCCGCATGCCGCGCGGCCGCGACATCCTGGCCGCGTGCGGGCAGTTGCGCACCGAAAGCCAGCGTGAACGCCGCAGCCTGCCGGCCTGACATCCCGGCGGGGCGCATCTGCATTTCCGGCGGGCCCCCGCTGGCACCATCTTTCATCCGATGCTAGGAGGCGGGGATCAGGCGCCCCGCCGCCCGCATTCTTTCACCTCTTCAGATTCGACGACAGGAGATCCCGTTCCATGGCCGCAAAGGACGTCAAGAAGGTCGTGCTCGCCTATTCGGGTGGTCTCGATACGTCCGTGATTCTGCGCTGGCTGCAGACCACCTATGGCTGCGAGGTCGTGACCTTTACGGCCGACCTGGGCCAGGGCGAGGAACTGGAGCCGGCGCGCAAGAAGGCCGAAATGTTCGGCGTGAAGGAAATCTTCGTCGAGGATCTGCGCGAGACCTTCGTGAAGGACTTCGTCTTTCCGATGTTCCGCGCCAACACGCTGTATGAGGGCCAGTACCTGCTGGGCACCTCGATCGCCCGCCCGCTGATCGCCCAGCGCCAGATCGAGATCGCCGAGGCGGTCGGCGCCGACGCCGTCGCCCATGGCGCGACCGGCAAGGGCAACGACCAGGTGCGCTTCGAGCTGGCCTATTACGCGCTGAAGCCCGACGTGACGGTGATCGCGCCGTGGCGGGAATGGGACCTGACCTCGCGCACCCGCCTGCTGGCCTTCGCCGAGGAACACCAGATCCCCATCGCCAAGGACAAGCGCGGCGAGGCGCCGTTCTCGGTCGATGCCAACCTCCTGCACTCGTCCTCCGAGGGCAAGCTGCTGGAAGACCCCGCCGTGGGGCCGGACGAAATCGTGTTCCAGCGCACCATCTCCCCCGAGGCCGCGCCGGATGTGGCGACCGAGATCGCGATCGACTTCGTCTCCGGCGACCCGGTGGCGCTGAACGGCGTGACCCTCTCCCCGGCCACGCTGCTGACGCGGCTGAACGAACTGGGCAAGGCCAACGGCATCGGCCGGCTGGACCTGGTGGAGAACCGCTTCGTCGGCATGAAGTCGCGCGGCATCTACGAGACGCCGGGCGGCACCATCCTGCTGGCGGCGCATCGCAGCATGGAATCCATCACGCTGGACCGCGAGGCCGGGCACCTGAAGGACAGCCTGATGCCGCGCTATGCCGAGATCATCTATAACGGCTTCTGGTTCTCGCCCGAGCGCCGGATGCTCCAGGCCCTGATCGACGAGAGCCAGCATTCGGTGACCGGCCGCGTGCGGCTGAAGCTCTACAAGGGCAATGTGATCTGCGTTGGGCGCGAAAGCCCCAACAGCCTGTACGACACCCGCGTCGTGACCTTCGAGGATGACGAGGGCGCGTACAACCAGGCCGATGCCCAGGGCTTCATCAAGCTGAACGCGCTCCGCCTGCGCCTGGGCGCGCAGATCGGACGCCGGGGCGGCGCGCTGTAAGCGCGGCGTCCCCTCCTGCCCTTCCATTTCCGCCAAACCGAGGTGTCATGAAACGTCTGTCCCGCGTCACTTCCCTCCTCCTGGCATCCGCGACGGCCCTGTCGCTGGCGGCGTGCGGCGCACGCCCCGAGGAATCCAAGCCGGACATGACGCCCGAGCAGTTCATGGCCAAGATGCGGGCCCAGCCTGGCGTGAAGAGCCTGCCTGACGGCCTGGCCTACAAGGTGCTGGAAAGCGGCCCCAAGGACGGGCAAAGCCCTTCGGTCGGCGACGGAATGATGGTGATCTATGAAGGTCGCCTGCCGGAAGGCGGAATCTTCGACAGTTCCGACCAGCACGGCAAGGGCGCCTATATGCAGATGCCGCTGGACGGCGTCATCAAGGGCTGGATGGAAGCCCTGCCGATGATGCATGTGGGCGATACCTGGATGCTCTATGTGCCGCCCGAACTGGGTTACGGCCATCGTTCGATGGGCATCATCCCCGCCGACAGCCCGCTGATCTTCAAGATCCAGCTTCTGGGCGTCTCGAAACAGTAAGCGTGGGAGGCGCGCCGGTGTGCAGAATCGCATGATACGGCGCGCGCGTTCTCTCGCCCCGCTCGTTGTGGGCCTTATGGGCCTGCTGGCGACGGGCGGTTGCTCGTCGCATCACAATCTCGGCCAGGCGCGCTACCGGACCAATTGCGGGATCTGCCACCATGGCGGTGAAGGCATGCTGGGGGAAATCCCGCCTCTGACCGGGCGGATCGACCAGATCGCCCGCACACCCGAGGGCCGGCATTATCTGGTCGATGTGCTGCTGAACGGCCTGAATGGCCCGCTGGTCGCCAATGGCGGGCGCTATAATTTCTCCATGCCGTCCTTTCGCCGTCTCTCCGATATCGAGATCGCGGCGATCCTGACCTATCTCTCCGCCAGCGGCGGGCAGGCCGATCCGCCCACCTTCGCCGCCAGCGACGTCGCGGCGCAGCGTGCGCAGTCCCTGGGCCCTTCCCGCGTGGCGGATGAACGGCGGGCGCTGGACCATATCCATCCATTGCCCTGAAACCCGGATGTCGTGATCGACGACCGGCTTGACCGGATCGGGTCCGACGCCTGAAAAGAACCCTCATGCAACGCATATTCTCCGGCATTCAGCCGACCGGCATTCCGCAGTTGGGCAATTATCTGGGCGCGATCCGCAACTGGGTCGCGTTGCAGGCCGATCACGAGTGCGTCTTCTGCCTCGTGGACCTGCATGCCATCACGGTGTGGCAGGACCCGGAAACCCTGCGCCAGCAGACGCTGGCCCAGACCGCCGTCCTGCTGGCCGCCGGCATCGACCCCAAGGCCCATATCCTGTTCAACCAGTCCGCCGTCAGCGCCCATGCGCGGCTGGGCTGGATCTTCAATTGCGTGTCACGCCTCGGCTGGCTCAACCGCATGACCCAGTTCAAGGACAAGGCAGGCAAGGACCGCGAGAACCACTCGGCCGGCCTGTATGTCTATCCCAACCTGATGGCCGCCGACATCCTGGCCTACAAGGCGACGCGGGTACCGGTCGGCGACGACCAGCGCCAGCATCTGGAACTCGCCAACGACATCGCGCAGAAATTCAACCATGATTACGGCGTGGATTTCTTCCCCGCGATCGAGCCGCTGATCCCGCCTGCCGCCGCGCGGATCATGAGCCTGCGCGACGGCACGAAGAAGATGTCCAAATCCGATCCGTCGGCCCAGAGCCGCATCGAGATGACCGACGACGCCGACGCGATCGCGCTGAAGATCCGCCGCGCCAAGACCGACCCCGAGCCCCTGCCCTCCGAGCCGGTCGGCTTGCAGGACCGGCCCGAGGCCCGCAATCTGGTCGATATCTACGCGGCGCTGGCCGGCATCACGGCGACCGAAGTGCTGGCACGCCATGGCGGCGAAGGGTTCGGCCCCTTCAAGACGGCACTGACCGAGGTGCTGGTCCAGAACGTGGTGCCGATCGCCGATGAAACCCGACGCCTGCTGGAAGCACCGGACCATCTGCGCGCTGTGCTGCGCGACGGTGCCGTGCGCGCGGCCGAGATCGCCGAACCGATCGTCAGCGAGGCCGAACGCCTCGTCGGCTTCCTGAAATAGGCAACCCGACACCATGCGCCAGGCCCTGCATCGCCTCGACATCCCGACCCGTGGCAAGGGGCTGGTGATGTTTACCGATGCGGTCCGGCAATGGGTCGCGGAGACCGGGATCGAGACCGGCCTGCTGACGATCTGGTGCCAGCACACTTCGGCATCGCTGACGGTGCAGGAAAACGCCGACCCGACGGTGCGCGAGGACATCAAGCGCTTCTTCGAGGCGCTCGTTCCCGAGGCGCCGGGCCGCTACATCCATGACGATGAAGGCCCGGACGACATGCCTGCCCACCTGCGGAGCATGCTGACCCAGACCCAGCTTTCGATCCCGGTTGCCGACGGGCAACCGGTGCTGGGCATGTGGCAGGGGCTCTATCTGTTCGAGCATCGCCGCCAGCCCCACCGCCGGCAGCTCATTTTGCACCTGATCGGCGAGTAAACCTCACCACCCCGGAACGAGGAACCGCGCCGGGCAATTATCCTGCGCCTCGGGCGCGCGGAAGAAGGCGCTGGCACGTGGGAAATCGGCCACCCGCTCGCGTTTCAGGGTGAACCAGAGCTGGGTCAGCACATCACGGCCCGCATGGTCGTGCTCGCAGCGAAGCTGAAGCGCACGATCCGTTTCGGTATGGAAGGCGACGTGAAACGCCTGCATCACCGCGTCCCTGGTGACCACTTTCCCCTGCCATGCCTGCAAAGTGCTGCCGAAATCGGACTGCGCGACCGCAGTGCGCATCTCCAGCGCGGTATGGAAGAACGTCTCGGCGGGAATGCCGAAACATTGGACATGCTTGTGATATTCATGGTCGGCCAGACTATGCGGCAGATGCGCCACGGTCTGGTCCAGCGCCTGTTTCGTCTCGCTGCTTACGGCCAGGGGCCCGGCTGGATCCTGTCCGGGATAGATGTCGCATCCGGCGGCCCACCAGCGTTGCGGGGGCACGCCCTGGGCAATGAGCGGCTGGGGGCGTGATGCCCACAGGCCATGCAGGCCGATCAGCGGCGCTTTCGGCTGGTCCGGCTGGCAGCCTGGCCCGCTGGCGCAGAAGCCGGGCTGCCAGGTGAGCGCCAGCGTATAATGGCCGAAATCGCCGTGCGCGGGCGGGCTGATCACGCTGGCCGCTACCGGCACGGGAGCCGGTGGAACCGATGTCGGCGCGCAGGCGGCCATGCCGGCCGCCAGAACGAGACCACCGAGCGCAAGGCGCGCGCGGCGTGCCGCACGATAAGCCATCGTCATGCTATTCTTTCGCTTTATCGGCACAGGATCGCCGCGTGGTGGGTCAGATGATCCTGGATGAAGGACTGGATGAACCAGTAGGAATGGTCGTAGCCGGGATGGCGGCGCAGGATCAGCTTCTGGCCGGCGGCTTTCGCGGCCTGCTCCAGATGCCAGGGCTGCAACTGCGCATCGAGGAACTGATCCGCCTCGCCCTGGTCCACCAGGATGGTCGTCGGATGGGTACGGCCCGCTTGCAGCAGAAGGGTCGCGTCATGGGAGGCCCAGGTCGCGCGGTCTGGCCCCAGATAACCGGTGAAGGCCTTCTCGCCCCACGGGACCGCTGCCGGATGGACGATCGGCGCGAAGGCCGAGACCGATTTCCAGCGATCGGGCGCGCGCAGCGCATGCACCAGCGCGCCGTGGCCGCCCATCGAATGCCCCATGATGCCACGCCGCGCGCCATCCAGTGGGAAATTGGCTTCGGTCAGGGCGGGCAGTTCCTCGGCCACGTAGGTGCCCATCCGGTAATGGGTGGCCCAGGGCGCCTGCGTGGCGTCCAGATAGAACCCCGCGCCACTGCCGAAATCGTAGCTGTCATCCTCTCCGGCGATGCCGGCACCTCGGGGCGACGTATCGGTCGCGACCAGCGCGATCCGGTATTCCGCCGCGAAGCGCACCGCGTTCGCCTTGATCAGGAAGGTTTCCTCGGTGCAGGTCAATCCGGCCAGCAGGTGGATGACCGGCACCGGGGCGGCGGCCGAGGCGCCATCGGGCATGAACACCGCGAAGCGCGCGTCCAGCCCAAGGCTCTCGGACGGATGGCTGTAGAAGCCGAGCGTGCCGCCGCAACAGGCGTGGGTGGCGCGGGTCGTGATCGCCACGCTCAAAACTCGACGACGGTGCGGATGCTCTCGCCCCGCGTCATCATGTCGAAGCCGTCGTTGATCTTCTCCAGCGGCAGGGTGTGGGTGATCAGGCTGTCGATGTCGATCTTGCCGTCCATGTACCAGTCCACGATCTTCGGCACGTCGGTCCGCCCGCGCGCGCCGCCGAAAGCCGAGCCGATCCAGCGGCGGCCGGTCACGAGCTGGAACGGGCGGGTGCTGATCTCCTGCCCCGCGCCGGCCACGCCGATGATGGTGGAAACCCCCCAGCCACGATGCGAACATTCCAGGGCCTGACGCATCAGGGTCGGGTTGCCCACGCATTCGAAGGAATAATCGGCACCGCCGCCGGTCAGTTCGACCAGATGCCCCACCACGTCGCCATCGGGGCCCAGATCGTTCGGGTTGACGAAATGGGTCATGCCGAACTTGCGCGCCATCTCCTCGCGCGCGGGGTTGATGTCCACGCCGACGATCATGTCGGCACCGACCATCTTCGCCCCCTGGATGACGTTCAACCCGATCCCGCCTAGGCCGAACACCACCACCGTCGATCCGGTCTCGACCTTGGCGGTGAACAGCACCGCGCCGATGCCGGTGGTCACGCCGCAGCCGATATAGCAGACCTTGTCGAACGGCGCGTCGGGGCGGATCTTCGCCAGAGCGATCTCGGGCAGCACCGTGTAGTTCGCGAAGGTGGAGCAACCCATGTAATGATGGATCGACCGCCCTTTGTAGGAGAAGCGGCTGGTGCCGTCCGGCATCAGGCCCTTGCCCTGCGTCGCGCGGATGGCGGTGCAGAGATTGGTCTTGCGCGAGAGGCAGGATTTACATTCCCGGCATTCGGGCGTGTAGAGCGGGATTACATGGTCGCCCGGCTTCAGGTGCCGCACGTCCGGCCCGACCTCGACCACCACGCCGGCGCCCTCATGCCCCAGGATGGCAGGAAACAGCCCTTCCGGATCGGCCCCGGAGAGGGTGTATTTGTCGGTATGGCACAGGCCGGTGGCCTTGATCTCGACCAGCACCTCGCCCGCCTTCGGGCCTTCAAGCTGTACCGTCTCGATTTCGAGTGGCTTGCCAGCCTCGAACGCGACCGCCGCCCTTACGTCCATGATCGTGCCTCTCCAGAATCGTGCATCGAAATTATCGCATCATAAAGGGTGCCATCCCTGAAAGGGTCAATGCCGTAACACGGGTTTGCGACAGAGAATGTCCCGACTGTCACAAAATCCGTCTTTCCGTTCAGGCTGTTGTCTTTCGCGGGCGCGCGGTCAGTATGGGATTGATTGCCTGGCCTTCGAAGGCCACGCACGCAGTCTGTCCAGAGGGAGAAAGCATCGATGATCGTCGACCGGCGGATCGGATTATTCATCCTGATGCGCGAAAGCCTGCTGACATTGGCGCTGCTGGGGGCATGGGACATCTTTGTCGTCGTCATGTTCCAGGTCTTCCACCAGGACTGGATGGAACAGCCGACCCTGCCGGTATCCCTGCTCGGCTCGGCTGTCGCGCTGTTCCTCGGGGTGCGCAACAATGCCGCCTACGGACGGTGGTGGGAAGCACGGACGCTCTGGGGCGCGATCACGAACAATTGCCGTTCGTTCGGCCGGCAGGCCGGGTCGCTGCTGGGCGGCCGGCCGGATCTGGCCAGCGCCATGGCGGCCTATCCGTATGCGCTGCGTGCGGCGCTGGGGCGGCTGGACGGTTCGGCCGATATCGCCCGGCTGCTGCCGCCGGAGATGCAGAGCGCCATCGTCGGCTTGAACAATCAGCCCAATGCCATCCTCTATCAGATCGGACTGGCGGTGAACGAGGAAGTGGCGCGACAGAAGATCGACGGTGCCGTGCACGGCCAGATCGACCGCATCCTGTCCGATCTGGCCAACGCCCAGGGCGGGCTGGAGCGCATCCGCAATACGCCGCTGGCGATCCAGTTCTCGCTGATCCCCCGGCTGGTGGCCAATATGTTCTGTGTCATCCTGCCGTTGTCGATGGTGCAGACCCTGGGGTGGATCACGCCGCTGGGCTCATCGCTGGTCGGGCTGCTGTTCGTCGCGCTGGACAAGATCGGCAGCGACCTGCAGGACCCCTTCGATAATTCGCCCCATGCCATGCCGATGCGGACCATGGCCCGGACGATCGAGATCGACCTGCTACAGCCGGTCCATATCCCCGTCGAAGGCCCGATCGCGCCGGTGCGCGGGGTGCAGTCCTGAGAGCCGTGCCCTGAGCGTTTCACAGGGCCGGCACGACCCGAGGATCGAGACAGAATAGGAAAAATGTGATATAACTAGTCAAATGAGCATGTTCAGAACGACCCCAAAGGGCGGTGTGACCGACGCAATGGCGCGCACTGCCGCAGCCACAACTGCCGCACAGGCGAAGACCAAGGTCAAGGACGAAGATCCCTTCCGCGAGGGCGACGCCATCGTCTACGCCGCCCACGGTGTCGGGCGGGTGGATCGCATCGGCATCGACGAGATCGCGGGCACCAAGCTGGAAATGATCCAGATCTCGTTTCCCGGCAACCAGATGACGCTGCGCATCCCGCTGACCAAGGCGCGCAAGGCCGGCCTCCGCAAGATCGTCTCGCGCGAGATCGTGGACAAGGCCATGGCCATCATCAAGGGCAAGCCCCATGTCAGCCGTGGCATGTGGGCCCGTCGTGCCGTCGCCTACCAGGAAAAGATCAATTCCGGTGATCTGGTCCAGATCGCCGAAGTGCTGCGCGACCTGCGCCGCAATGTCGACAGCCTGGATGGCAGCTTCAGCGAGCGCAAGCTGTTCGAGGCCGCGCAGGAACGCTTCGTGGCCGAAGTCGCGGTGCTGGAAGGCAAGGAGCCGACCGCGGTGCTGGAATCCCTGACGGCGGCAATGAAGGCCGCCTGATCTCTGCCGGCCCCCGTTGGGGGCCGATCCTGTTTGTTCATGCTCCGCCTGGCCCCGTGGCCGCCGGTGCGCGGGTTTCGGCCCGCCGCCAGCGACGGGTCGCCAGGCGCCATGACAGCCGCAGCCCCGCTGCCTGCTGGGCCAGCCACCCACCGCTGACCAGCGCCTGTTCGGCCTTCGGGTCGCCGGTTTCCACCACATTGTGCGAGAAATTCGCCGTTCCCAGCATCATGTCCCACCAGGGAAAGACCGCACCGTAGTTGCACGAGCGCCGGCCGGCGGAGCGCAGGCCGTGATGCACGCGGTGGAAATGCGGAGAGACCAGGATCCGCTCGCCCAGCCAGCCGAACCCGACCCGCGTATTGGCGTGCGACAGGCTCTCGACCAGCCGCAGGAACAGGATCAGCAGCGGGAATTGCAGTGGCGGCACGCCGATCAGCAGCCCGACGGCAATCGCCCAGACATAGGACGTGACATCGTCGAGCAGATGGTTCCGGTCATCCGACCAGAATGTCATCTGCGTCTGGGCGTGATGCAGGGCGTGCAGCCCGTACCACCAGCCGAAGACATGCGACAGCCGGTGGCGGACATATTCGGCAAAATCCAGAATCACCGCGTACAGGAAGAACGTGGCGACAGGCCAGTCCATCAGGGTCGGAAACACGCTCTCCAGCGTTGGTGGAATATAGCCATGATCGGTCAGCCAGCCATTCAGCCAGGTCTGGATCTCGTAGAAGCCGAAGAACGTCACCAGTGGAAACAGGCCGATACGCGCGATCAGGGTATAGACGACGTCCATGGTCACGTTGTCGCGGTTTTCCCACTGCCGCAGGGGCCAGAACCGCTCCAGCGGCATGCAGATCGCAAGATTCAGCACGACCTGCAACACGCCGTAGATCGCGAACATCGCCCAGAGGAAGGAGGTGTCCTCCCACTCCATCCACCCGAAGTGATAGAGGATCGGAATCAGCCAGTTTTCCTGGATCCATCCGGCAAGCCATGAAAACGGATCGATCATTTCCCTCACCCTATCGTCGTGCGTGCGACAACAGCCCATAGTCTGTTATAACGCGCGCAACAATTCAGCTTATAAAACGGCAAGACCACCTGACATGGAAGGGCTGTCCCGGTCTCGATGCCCCTGTCTCCGATGGGATCAGTCCGCGCCGAAGACATCGCGGGTAAAGACCTTGCTGTCGACATCGGCGAGGTCCGGGGTGCGCCGGTTCGCCACGATCACGTCACTGAGCGCCTTGAACTCCGCCAGATCGCGTATGACGCGCGAGCCGAAGAAGCGGTCATCCTGCATGCTGGGCTCGTAGACGACGACCTCGATCCCCTTGGCCTTGATGCGCTTCATGATCCCCTGGATGGAACTCTGCCGGAAATTGTCCGATCCGGCCTTCATCACCAACCGATAGATACCGACAATCCCGGGCTTCATCGCGATAATCCGCTCCGCAAGGAAATCCTTGCGGGTGCGGTTTGCATCGACCACCGCCGAGATCAGGTTCTGCGGGACCTGGTCGTAATTGGCGAGAAGCTGCTTCGTATCCTTGGGGAGGCAGTAGCCGCCATAACCGAGGGACGGATTATTGTAATGTTGCCCGATCCGCGGGTCGAGGCAAACGCCGTCAATGATCTGGCGTGGATCGAGGATGCGGGCCAGGGCATAGCTGTCGAGTTCGTTGAAGAAGGCCACACGCAGCGCGAGATAGGTATTCGCGAAGAGTTTGATGGCTTCAGCCTCGGAGGGGTCCGTGAGAAGGACGGGGATATCCTTCTTCACGGCTCCTTCGATCAGCAGGTCCGCGAAGACGCGGGCGCGTTCGCTGCGTTCCCCCACGATGATTCGCGAGGGATACAGATTGTCGTAAAGCGCACGACCCTCCCGCAGGAACTCGGGCGAAAAGATCACCTGGTCGGTATCCATTCGCGCACGGAGGTTCTCGATGAAGCCCACCGGGATCGTCGATTTGATGACGATCGTCACGGATCTGTTCAACGCGATGACATCCGAGACCACGGCCTCCACGGAGGACGTGTCGAAGTGGCTGGTCTCTATATCGTAATTCGTGGGGGTGGCGACGATGACGAAATCGGCGTCACGATACGCCTCGGCGGGGTCGGTCGTCGCTTGTAGCGAAAGCCGCTCATTGGCGAGGAAATCTTCAATCTCCTTGTCGATGATCGGCGATATGCCCGCATTCACCTTCTCGACGCGCGCGGAACTGATGTCGACCGCTGTGACGTCATTGTGCTGCGCCAGGAGAACGGCGTTTGACAGACCGACATAGCCGAGGCCGGCAACCGCGATTTTCATGTGGCCCTCAATTCGTAGCGCGCCAGGAAAGTGCCGGAACAGACCATCCCTGCCTTTCGGTCATGGTACCCCTGCCCGACACGCCTCGGAATAGAGCTTTCGATCGGCGATGCCCAGACGCGCGTGTTCCGGCTCGGCATGACGGACAACCCGTAACGCCGATTTCCCGATTGATCCGCCGCGTCAATAATTGAACTGATAGGACAGGCCGATGCTGCTGCCGGGGTCGTTCTCCGGGGTGGTAAAGCCGGTGACGTTGCCGCCGGTACCCACGGTGGTGTTCAGTTTCAGGCGACGTGTCAGGTCGACCTGGACCTGCGCCTGCGTGCCAGACCCGCTGGTGGCCTGCTTCGCGCCGACATAAACACCGCGCATCACGTATTTGCCCGCCTCCACGCTGGTGCCGTTTCCCTTGCCGACGCCCGATCCACCCGTCAGTTGCAGCCGGTCCAGCCCCAGCGTACTGCGCACCTTGCCCAGCGGGTCGAAGGCCGATCCGCCGGTCAGGGTCGCGACGGCCGCCGCCATTTCGGCCATCTGGGTGGTCGAGAGCGACTGCGCATCGGTGCCGAACAGCAGGATCGCCATGATCTGGTCCTGCGACAGCGGCGGTGTGGAGGAAAAGCTGATCTTGGGCGCGCTGGCATAACCGCCGACGATCAGTTTCGCCGTGCCGGCGGCCGTCGCGCGTTCGGCCTCGAAATCCAGCGTGGGGTCGATCGCCTGGGTCACGCCCGAACCGTTGAAGGCGACCCGGCCCTTCGTGAATTCCAGCGACACCCCGCCCAGATTGAAACTGCCGCGCCGCATCGTAAACCCACCGGTGATGTCGGGGGCATCGGCCGTTCCGCCGACACGCAGCCGGCCGCTCATTTCGGCGTCCAGCCCATGCCCGCGCACAAACATCTGGCCCGGCGAAGACGCGGTGACATCAAGCCCGACCATGAACTTGCCGGCCTTCTCGGCATCGGATGGCGGCGGCTTGTCGCCGGGGCGGATCACATCCAGGGTCGCGATCGACGGCGGCAACGAACTGGGAATATTGATCTCGGCATGCGGGATGGTTACCTGCCCCGCCACGTCGATGCGGGAAGCCAGCGCGCCCTTGACGGTCATGTCGGCATTGATCTGCGCCGTGACCAGGTCGCTGGCCAGCGGGCGGGCATTCTTCGCCGTGATCCGCAGATCGATGGGCAGGCCCGGCTGGAAAGCCCCCAGCGTTCCGCTGACACCGATGCTGCCCGGCCCGGCCGTGGCCGACAGATTGTCGATCGTCAGCCGGTCATCCTGCGCGATGATCGTGGCCTTCATGTTCGAAAGCTGGATTCCCTGCGCATAATCATGCACCTGCCCGCCGGTCAGGGTCACGGTTCCCGAGGCCTTCGGAGCCGACAGCGCGCCGCGAAGTGCGATGGACAGGCGGGCAATGCCCTCGACCTGCCGCCCCTGCGCGCCAAGATAGGCATTGGCCGCCGAAAGATCGACATGGCCATCGGCCTGCACGCCCAGGGCACCGGATGACCCCGTGGGCACTGTTCCCTTCACCGCGAGGTCGAGCAGCGATCCCGCATGCGCCGTGGCATCGACCCGCGCCTGGCTGCCCGACAATTGCGCGTTCGCATCCAGGTTCAGCGGCGGCAGCGCGCCGCTGAAAGCGCTGTGATAGGTCAGTCCCCTGGCCGTTACGCTCACCGTGCCCTCGGGATTGGCCGTCGTGCCGTGCAGGTTGGCCCGGGCGCTGATCGTCCCGTCCGCCCGGAGCGACGGCATGAAGGGGCGGGCAATGGCGGGCGTCAGATTATCGACCGTCGCCGTCAGGCCCAGCGCCGGCTTCACGGTACCCGCTACGTCGATCCTGGCCGGTGGCACGCCGGGGGGCGCCAGCGTCAGGCGCAGATGATCGACGCCGATCGCCTTGCCGAACCCGATCCGGGCCGGCTCCGTCAGCCGGATCGCCTCGCCCCGTGCATTGGCCTCCAGCGACCGGATGGCGACCGACTGCGCCGGCGTATCCACGACCAGGGTGGCGGCCAGCGCTGCCGGAGCACCGGCAAGGGCCTGGAATGTCGCATTGGCGCCGATCGCCATCGCATCGCGCGGCCCGCGCGCCGTCACCCGCACATCGCCAGCCACATTGGGCGCCGATACGCCGTCCAGCCGCAATGTCATGTCGGTCAGCGTGGATCCCAGCGGATCGGTGACCGTGCCGGCCAGCGACAGGCTGCGCAGACGCGCCTGCGCACTGGCCAGCGCGCCGTCGACCGCCACCGTCACGACCGGCGGCTTGGCGTTCGGCCCACTGTCGGATGCGGGATCGGATGTGCGGATCGACGCCTTCAACGAGCCGGATACCGGCTGACCCGCAAGACGTGACAGATCGGCCAGCCGATCCATCTGCACATCCAGCGTGCCCAGAGGCGTGACCCGGTGCGGGTTCAGCACCAGATGCCCGCTGCCCGACAGGCTCTTCCAGTCCAGATGCGCCAGATCGATGGTACGCCGTCCCTGCGGGTCCTGTTCCAGGTCGGCAGCGATCGACAGCGGGGCTTCGTCCAATGTTCCCTTGGCCATCAAGGTGCCCTGCGGATGGGTGGGCAGGTGATGAAAGACGGCATCCAGCATGAGCGGGCCCGCCGGCATCTCCTTCGTGCCCAACTGCCCTTCGAGATGCGCGGTGGCCGAGAAATCGGTCATCGGTCCGTTGATCGCCAGCGTCAGCCCCGCCTGCCCCCGCATTGCCGGCGACGCACGCTGCATGTCGTCGATCGCCAGCTTCGCGGTCGCATCGACCGCGGCGCCGGCCTTTCCGCCCGAGACCGGGTCTGCCGCCGGAGCAGCCGACCGGCTGCCCGAAACCGCCAGGTGCACGGCCTGCCCGTCCAATGCCAGTTGGTCGATGCGCAACAGGCCGGGATGGTCGCCAACCGCGCTCTGCATGGACGCGCGCAGCGATAATTTACCATCGGGACCGATCAGCGACACCGCCTGTCGTAGGCCCCCGGTGATCGCCAGCGGGCCATCCAGCGCCAGCGTCATCGCATCGCCGGGCCGCGCGGGCATCGCAAACGCGCCATGCAAGCCAAGATGGCCCTCCAGATCGGTCCCGCCCGCGCCTGCGAGAGGCGCCAGCGCCGGCACGTCGAGATCGAATGTTCCATGCGACGGCGTCGCGGTCATGACCTGCCCCGCCAGATGCAGCAGCGTATGATCCAGCCGGACATCCAGGGGCCAGCCCGCGTCGTCGGGATGCAGGGACAGATCCAGCGTCAGCGGCGCGGCGGCGAACAGGCCGGGATGGCTGCCTGGAATCGACAGCGCGTCGATTGCGGCATGCAGGTGGGCGTTCGACGGCTGGCCGCCCATCGCCTCATGCCCCTCGAAATCGACCGCGATCCGGTTGGCCGCCACCCCTGCGGCCATCGGCTGGTCCAGCGCCAGATGACCATTCCCGACCGGATGATGCACATCGCCCGACAGATGCGCATCCAGGACGAAATTCTGCCAGCCGATCCCGTCGCGCACGGTCATATGGGGTGCGCGGGCCATGATAGAGAGGTTTGATCTTACATTTATAAAATCAATTATACCATTGATATTGGAAGATATATCTCCGGATTTCAGCGTAAATGCCAGATGGTTCGCGTCCCTCGGGCCGTCAAGATCGAGCGCCAGGTGCAACGGGTCCAGCGTTTCCAGGCCCGACGTGCTGGCAAAGCCGCCCGGCCCTTCGTCCGCCGTCAGGTGCAGCCCGAGGCGCCCCGGCACGATCTGCGTCCGCAGGGCCAGGGCCCCCGCGCGATCCAGGCGCTTCAGGTTCAGGTCGATCGCGGCCGTGGGCAGCGTCGCCACGCTGAGCCCGTCCAGAACCGGGGCGAGATGCGCCAGGCGCGCGTTGCCATCGAGCGAGAAGGCGGCGTCGCTGCCCGCGATGGCGGCGCCGACCTCGATCCGCCCGACATGAACGGCGCGAAGGTCGATCCCCAGGTCGAAACTGCTGCCGCCATTGCTGCTCTTGGCGGATTTCGCACCACTTTCCGCCTGAAGGCGCGGAATGGCCAGCCGGGCGATCGACAGCCGGTCGACACGCGCCTGCCGGGCCAGCAGATGGGTCGGCCGCCAGTCCAGTTCCAGCCCCTCGATCGAGAGCCACGTTCCCTTGCGGTCGTTGAGGCTGATCCGGGCGATGCGCAGCGCGTCGGGGAAACGGCCCGAAATGCCGTCCAGCGTCACCGCGCCGCCCGTCAGCTCCGCCGTCTGGCGCGCAATGGAATGGCGGCCCCAGCCCGTATTGGCCACGATCAGGATCGCCACCACGCCCAGCACGACCACGGCCAGCGGCACGCCGAGCAGCAGGCCGAGTGTCCAGGCGACGATCCTGGGCCAGCGTCGCGCGGGCCCGGCGGCGGGGGGCGGAGTCTCCTGCGCCATCAGAAGGTTTCCCCCAGACCGAGATAGAGTTCCCACGTATCGCCGCGCTTCGGCCGGTTGAGCGGCACGGCGATATCCACGCGCACCGGGCCGATGGGCGTATAGTACCGCACGCCGGCACCCGCCCCGACCCGCAGCGTGCCCTGGAACGGCCGACTGCCGGTACCGACCTGCCCCGCGTCGGCAAACAGCGCCCCGCCGAAGCTGCGGAAGAAGCGCTGGCGGAATTCAACCGATCCCGCATCCATCGAGGTACCGCCGATGGCATATTTGCTGCCTTCGAACTGCGGCCCGACGCCCTGGTAACGGAAGCCGCGTACGGTCGCGCTGCCGCCGGCATACAGGCGCTGGTCGGGCGGGATATCGAAGGTCGAGGCCCCCTGCACGCTGCCCACGATGCCCCGCACCGCGATGACGCTGCGGCCGGGCCGCGAAATGCCGAGATGCGTCAGGTCGAAATAGGTCGAGGCATTCGCCTGCATGATGGTGAAGAACGACGTGCCGTCGATCAGCGATGCCGATGGCGTCACGCTGGCGGCTACCCGGACGCCATGGGTGGCCGGGTCGATCGGGTTGCTCAGGCCGGTGCTGTCATAGGTCGCCCCCAGGGGCAGCGAGACGATGGTGTAATCATTCACCATCCCCATCTGTTCGATCTGCTCCTGTTCCGCCTGCCCTTCGAACGAGACGGTCCAGCGCTGGCCCAGCTTGCGCACCACGCCGGCCCGCACCAGCAGCGCCGTCTGCCGGTAGGAATAGAGAAGCTGGCGGATGCCCTCGACCCGCACGCTGAGATTCTGGTCGCGGGAACCGAAATCCGGCTTCATCAGGTCGGCATAGACATCGTAGCCCAGTCCCTGCTGGGCCGATCCGCCCAGGCCCGTCACCAGTGCCGTCAGGCGCAGGCGCTCGGCATTGCCGAAGATGTTGCGATGCGTCCAGCTTACGCCGCCGCGCCCGCCCAGATCGGTGGAATAGCCGCCCTGCACGGCCACGGTCCGCACCTTGCCTTCCTTGAAATCCAGCGACAGCGGCATCTGGTTGCCTGCCGAAAGCGGCGGCGCGTCATTGACCTGCACATCGGAAAACACCCCCAGCCCGGCCAGATCCTGCCGGGCGGATTCGATCCGCGAGGGCTGGTACAGGTCATTGGGATGCATGGTGATCCGCTGGGCGATATAGGCCGGATGCGTGCGTTTCATACCGGAGAGGCTGATCGCGCCGATGGTCACCACCGGGCCGCTGCGCACCGTATATTCCACATCCAGCGTGTGGGTCTCCGGTCGCAGCCATGCTTTCGGCGGGGCGACCTGCGCCAGCGCGTGCCCCTCTTCCTTCATCTCGGTTTGCAGGCTCGCCGCCGCCGTCAGCACGTCGGAGGCGATGGCCGGCTGGCCGGGCTTCACGCCCAGGGCCTTGCTCTCGATCGGGTTCAGGACCACCGGCCCGGTTCCGTCGCCGGCCGCGCGCACCAGCGTCACACGGCCGAGGCGGAAGATCTCGCCCCTGGTCGGCGTAATCGTCACCTGCACGGCCTGGCCCTTGGGGATCGCCTGCAACCATTCCGGCAGTTGGGGATCGGTTCCGTCCATCGACGTGGCGGGCGCCGCATTTTTGTCGCCACGCGGCCGCACGCTGATCCGGATCGTCGGGGCGTAATAGCCGTAGCTTTCCAGCGCGGTCCGCAGCCGGTCGTAATCGTTGCGGATGCGGCCGGCCAGGGCGAACGGGCTGACGGCATGGGTCTTCTGGAGAGACACCAGGCTGGAGGACGCGCTGATCGCGGCATCCAGATCGGCCTCGCCCGTCGGCGTAATGGTGGTGGTGTAGGTCTGCGGGTCCGCACCGAGAACGGTATCGGCCGGCCAGCACAGCGCGATCGCAAGCATGCCCCCCGCAACGACGAAGCCGTTCCAGCGTGCAGGGTCACCATTCCCTACGGTCCAGCCCCGATGCTCCGGCCGATCCGTCCTCTTCGCTCCCCGCCGTGCAATCACCCGACGTCGCCGCACCGCTGCCAACGTGTCCCCGTCCTGTTCCTGTGCGTCATCCCGATCAACGGTCCGGCTGGTCCATCGTTCACATGCCGCCTCGCCCCGAGCGGCACGTCTAACCCATTTATAAGGCAATCGTTTGACGAGACGATAAAAAACAATGTCAGGCGCACCCGCGGCACGGCGCGCACATGGTTTTGTCCGGGACTCGGAAACTTGCCTTGACAAAAGCCCCCATATTTTTACCTGATTGCACAGGTAACGACGCCGCCGCGTCCCGCCCCGTACGAGGGAGGTTTGCCGCACGATGACGCTGTCACGCCCCGAGTGCTCCGACTCGTGCCCTTGACCGGGCGCCCCGCGCATATGATGTGTTCCCGCGACCGCGCGGGATGGTCCGGCGGCGCGCCCAGGAAGTTTCAATCGTGACCCAGCATTCTGTCTGCCCCCCCATGGAGTCCGACCGGGAGGTAAAGGGCCTCCATGTCATCACGTGGGGCTGCCAGATGAATGTCTATGACAGCGCACGCATGACCGACGTGCTGCGCCCCCTGGGATACCAGGCGGTCGAAACGCCCGACGCCGCCGACATGGTGATCCTGAACACCTGCCATATCCGCGACCGGGCGGCGGAAAAGGTCTTCTCCGAACTCGGCCGCCTGCGCCTGGTGAAGGACGCCCGCGCCGCCGAGGGCCAGCGCACCATCCTGGCCGTCGCCGGATGCGTGGCCCAGGCCGAAGGCGCCGAAATCCTCGCCCGCGCGCCCTTCGTGGATATCGTGCTCGGCCCGCAGACCTATCACCGGCTGCCGGAGATGGTCGCGCGGGCGGCGCGCGCGGCCGGCGCCGTCATCGACACGGATTTCCCGGCCGAGCAGAAATTCGATTTCCTGCCCGATGCCCAGGCCCCGCAGACGCCGGGCGGCCTCACGGCCTTCCTGACCATCCAGGAAGGCTGCGACAAATTCTGCTCGTTCTGCGTGGTGCCTTATACGCGGGGCGCCGAATCCAGCCGTCCGGTCGATTCGGTACTGCGCGAGGCCCGACGCCTGGTCGAATCGGGTGCGCGCGAGATCACGCTGCTGGGCCAGAACGTCAACGGCTATCACGGTGAAGGGCCGGACGGCCGGGTGTGGGGGCTGGCACGCCTTGCCGAATCCCTGGCGGCGATCCCCGGGCTGGCGCGCATCCGCTATACCACATCGCATCCGCGCGACATGGACGAGGCGCTGATCGCCGCCCATCGCGACCTGCCGGCGCTGATGCCCTTCCTGCACCTGCCGGTACAGTCGGGGTCGGACCGGATCCTGGCGGCGATGAACCGGGGTCATACCGCCGCCGAATATCGCGACATCGTCCTGCGCCTGCGCGACGCGCGGCCGGACATCGCGCTGTCGTCGGATTTCATCGTCGGCCATCCCGGTGAGAGCGATGCGGATTTCGAGGCGACGATGCAGCTGATCCGCGATGTCGGGTTCGCGCAGGCGTTCTCGTTCAAATATTCCCCCCGTCCGGGCACCCCGGCCGCCGGCGCGCCGCTCCAGGTGCCCGAGGACGTGAAGGACGCACGGCTCCAGGCGTTGCAGGCCCTGCTGCGCACGCAGCAGGACGCCTTCAATGCCGCGACGGTGGGGCGCGTGGTTCCCGTGCTGTTTACTGGGCGCGGGCGCAAGCCGGGGCAATTGTCCGGCCGGTCACCCTATCTGCAACCCGTGCATGTGGATGGGCCCGACGCGCTGATCGGGCAGATCGCACAGGTCGAGATCCGGGAGCGCTACACCAACTCACTGAGTGGAACCCTCATACAGGAGAGAGCCTTCGCTTGAGAGAACAGACGGCATCAGCGATTCTGCCCGGCCGGCGCCCCGCCCGGACGCGCGATCATCAAGCCCCGTCCGACATCGCCGCGATGCGGACGGTCACGCTGCAATTCGACGACAATGCCCTGCTGGCACAACTCGTCGGTGATCATGACCGTCACCTGCTTCATCTCGAACGTGGATTCGGTATCCGCCTGTCCTGCCGGGGCAACCGTGTCGCCCTCAATGGCAGCCCCGACCGCGTGGAAATCGCCCAGGCGGCCCTAGCCAGCCTCTATCACCGCCTGCAAGGCGGCGGCGGCGAACTGGACAGCGCCGATATCGACGCGGCGATCCGCATGGCCGCCGCCCACCACACCATGCCCCGCCCGGCAGCCGAAGGACGGACCAGGATGACCCACGCCCCAGCGTCGATCTCGGATACCCCGCGCGTGCCGCTGGCGGAACTGCCGGCCATCCGCACCAAGCGCGGCGCCATCGCCCCCCGCTCGGCCGGCCAGGCGAGCTATATGGAAATGCTGGCGCAGACCGAAATGGTCTTCGGCATCGGGCCGGCCGGCACCGGCAAGACCTACTTGGCGGTCGCCCAGGCCGTGGCGATGCTCCAGGCCGGCCAGGTCGACCGGATCGTGCTCTCGCGCCCGGCCGTCGAGGCGGGCGAGCGGCTGGGCTTCCTGCCCGGCGACCTGAAGGAGAAGATCGACCCCTACCTGCGCCCGCTCTACGACGCCCTGCACGACATGATGCCCGGCGACCAGGTGGTGCGGCGCATGGGCACGGGCGAGATCGAGGTCGCGCCGCTGGCCTTCATGCGCGGCCGCACGCTGGCCCACAGCTTCGTCATCCTCGACGAGGCACAGAACACCACCGCCGCGCAGATGAAGATGTTCCTGACCCGCATGGGCAGCGGCACCCGCATGGTGGTGACCGGCGACCTGAGCCAGGTCGACCTGCCCAACGGCGTCACCTCTGGTCTGCGCGACGCGGTGGACACGCTGGAAGGATTGCCGGGAATCGGTATCATGCGTTTCGAGTCCCACGACGTGGTGCGACACCCGCTGGTCGCGCGCATCGTGGACGCCTATGATCAGCGAGCGGCGGCCGAACGGGATATGTCCCGCAGCAGGGCGCGCCGGGAGAACAATGGAACCGCGAAGTAGCAAACGCCCCGCCGAAACGGACGGGGACGTTATAAGACCGCCGGCGGCCGAAATGGCCGCCGGCCCTCACTCCACCATGGTGCAGGACAGCCCGGATTGCGATGTGATCGTCGCCGACGCGCGCTGGTATGGCGCCGTTCCGGGAATCGCGGCCCTGGTGCGCCGCACCGCGCGCGCCGCCTGGGCTGGCGCCGAGCCAGCGCCGGTCACGATTGCGCTGGATTGCGACCGCGCGATCCGACGGCTGAACGCGCGCCATCGCGACCGCAACAAGCCCACGAACGTCCTGACCTTCGATTACCCCGACGGCATACCGGGTGGCGACATCATGATCGCGCTCGAAACCGTCCGGCGCGAGGCACAGGCGGCGGGGCGGCCGATCCGGCATCATCTGATGCATCTGGTCGTCCATGGCATCCTGCATCTGCGCGGCCATGACCATCACCAGGCCGGCGAGGCACGACGGATGGAAATGGAGGAAGCCCGCATCCTGGGCCGCCTGTCCGTTCCCAATCCATGGAAATTCCGCCCCGGCGCGCCGTCGGGCCGCATGGAGGACGCGCAGTGAACCGCCCCCTGCCCGAGTCCGTGTCGCCCGAGGGCGCGTCGGGCCGGGTTGACGACGCCCATGCGCCGCGTCCGCGCGGCCGGGGCCTGCTCTCCCTGTTCAGCCGCCGGCGTGGCGAACACGGGCTGCGCCACTCCATCGCCGCCCTGGTGCAGGAGGCCAACGAGGCCGAAGGCGACGGGACCGACGCCAATTCGGAACTCGACCGCCAGGAACGCGCGCTGATCGCGAACGTTCTGCGGCTGCGCGGCATCACCGCCGACGACGTGATGATTCCGCGCGCCGATATCGTCGCCATGTCGGTCTCGCTGAGCCAGGACGAGGCCCTGGCCCTGATGCGGCGCGAGAACCATTCGCGCATGCCGGTCTATCGCGAGCAACTCGACGACATCGTGGGCATGATCCACGTGAAGGACCTGATCGCCTATGCCGGGACCAGCGAAGCCTTCAACGTGGAGACGCTGCTGCGTCAGCCCCTGATGGTGGCGCCGCAGATGCCGGTGCTGGACCTGCTGTTGCAGATGCGCCAGCGCCACCTCCATCTGGCGCTGGTCATCGACGAATATGGCGGCGTCGACGGGCTGGTGACGATCGAGGACCTGGTGGAAACCATCGTCGGCGACATTTCCGACGAGCATGACGAACCGACGGCGGTGCTGATCCAGGAACGGCCGGACGGCACGTTCGACGTCGATGCCCGCCTGCCGGTCGGCGAGTTCGAGGCCCGGCTTGGCACGCTGCTGACCGAGGCCGAGCGCGAGGCCGAGATCGAGACGGTAGGCGGGCTGGTCTTCCGCCTGGCGGGCCACGTGCCGGCACGCGGCGAGGTGCTGACCCATGAGAGCGGGCTGGTCTTCCGCGTGCTCGATGCGGATGCCCTGCATATCCGCAAGGTGCGCGTACGGCCGCCCCCGCCGCCGGCACCACCGCCCGCCCCCTGACCGACTTGTCCGTCCTGACCCGCCTCTTCCCGCTCTGGGCCATTCTGGTCTCGGTCGCCGCCATCGGCCGGCCGGGCGCCTTCATGGTCCTGACACCGGCAATCACGCCGCTGCTGGCCCTGGTGATGTTCACCATGGGCGTGACGCTGACGGTGGCGGATTTTCGCCGCATCGCCCGCCGCCCGGCGCCGGTCGTGGCGGGGATTGTGCTGCATTACGCCATCATGCCGCTGGCGGCGTGGCTGATCGGGCGGCTGCTGGGCATGCCGCCTGCATTGCGGGTCGGCATGATCCTGGTCGGCAGCGTATCCAGCGGCACGGCATCGAACGTCATGATCTACCTGGCGCGCGGCGACGTGGCGCTGTCGGTCAGCATCAGCACGCTTTCCACCCTGGTCGGCATCGTCGCCACACCGCTGCTGACGCGGCTGTATGTGGCGGCCGACGTGCAGGTGGACGTGCTGGCCCTGCTGCGCAGCATCGTCATGCTGGTCGCGCTGCCGGTCGCGGCAGGGCTGGCCGTCAACATGCTGGCTCCGCGCCTGGTGCGCCGGGTGGAGCCCGCCCTGCCACTGGTGGCCATGATCGCCATCATGACGATCATCGGCGCCATCGTCGCCTCGGTGCGGCCGTCGCTGGCGGCAGCGGGGCCGCTGGTCCTGCTTGGAGTGGTGCTGCATAACGGGATCGGCCTGCTGGGCGGCTATTGGGGCGGACGGCTGCTGGGGCTGGAAGAAAGCGCCTGCCGGACGCTGGCGATCGAGGTCGGGATGCAGAATTCCGGCCTGGCCGCCACGCTGGGGCGGCTTTATTTCGGCCCGATGGCGGCCCTGCCGGGGGCGCTGTTCTCGATCTGGCACAATATCTCGGGCTCGGCTCTTTCGGCCTGGTGGTCGGCCCGTCCGGTGCCGACCCCTTCCTCCACCCGCTCGCGGGCATCTTGACGCCTGCCCGCTTTGCGGGCTCTTTCCCCCTTTTACCATCCGCCCGTTTCAGCCTGTGGGAAACCGTTCAGCCATGCCCGTTACCCGCCGCGCCCTGATTGCGACCGCGACCCCTGCCCTTCTGTTCGGACAGGCTCTGTCCATCCGCGCCGCGCGGGCTGCCGCCGACCCGCGCATGGCCGTGCGCGCGGCTGGCAATCCGGCTGCCAAGGTGCATGTCGAGGAATGGTTCTCGCTGACCTGCACCCATTGCGCGCACTTCTCGGCCGAGGTCTTCCCACAGATCCGCACCAATCTGATCGACACGGGCAAGGTCTATTACGTCTTCCGCGATTTTCCGCTGGACCAGATCGCGCTGGCGGCGGCGATGGTCGCCCGCACCCTGCCGCCGGAGCGCTACGAGCCGTTCGTGCTGTCGCTGCTGGCCAGCCAGGACCGCTGGGCCTTCGCCCGCGACGTCAACCCGCAGGACGCATTACAGAAGATGGCGGCACTGGCCGGCATGCCCGCCGACCTGTTCCAGAAGACGCTCGCCGACGACACGCTGCGCCAGGCCATCATGGAAGAGCAAGACCGCGGCCAGGCCGAATACAAGATCGAGGTCACCCCGACCTTCCGCTTCAACGACAAAGCGCAGGTGGGCCAGGAGATGAGCTACGAGGATTTCGCCAGACAGGTGGCCTCGCTGACCTGATCTGGTCCCACCTCGCAGGCATCTTGACGCCTGTCCGCTTTGCGGGCTCTTTCCCCCTTTTACCATCCGCCCGTTTCAGCCTGCCGGAGACCGTTCAGCCATGCCCGTTACTCGCCGCGCCCTGATCGCGACCGCGACTCCTGCCCTCCTGTTCGGACAGGCCCTGTCCATCCGCGCCGCGCGGGCCGCCACCGATCCGCGCATGGCCGTGCGCGCGGCCGGCAATCCGGCAGCCAAGGTACATGTCGAGGAATGGTTCTCGCTGACCTGCACCCATTGCGCGCGATTCGCGGCCGAGGTCTTCCCGCAGATCCGCACCAATCTGATCGACACGGGCAAGGTCTATTACGTCTTCCGCGATTTTCCGCTGGACCAGATCGCGCTGGCGGCGGCGATGGTCGCCCGCACCCTGCCGCCGGAGCGCTACGAGCCGTTCGTGCTGTCGCTGCTGGCCAGCCAGGACCGCTGGGCCTTCGCCCGCGACGTCAACCCGCAGGAAGAATTGCAGAAGATGGCCGCGCTGGCCGGCATGCCCGCCGACCTGTTCCAGAAGACGCTCGCCGACGACACGCTGCGTCAGGCCATCATGGACGAGGAAAACCGCGCCCAGGCCGAATACAAGATCGAGGGCACCCCGACCTTCCGCTTCAATGACAAGGAGATGGTGGGCCAGGAGATGAACTACGAAGATTTTGCCAAGAAGGTCGCTTCGCTGAGCTGATCAGGTCCCTGCTCCCATGGCTGCCCGTTTTGTCCGCCTGCGCATCGGCGGCTTCAAGAGCTTCGCCGACCCGGTCTCGGTCGATATCCTGCCCGGCCTGACCGGAATCGTCGGGCCGAACGGCTGTGGCAAGTCCAATGTGGTCGAGGCCCTGCGCTGGGCGATGGGCGAGAGTTCCGCCCGTTCCCTGCGCGGCGGCGAGATGGACGACCTGATCTTCGCCGGCACCGCCGCCCGCCCGGCGCGCAACCTGGCCGAAGTGACGCTGACGCTGGAAGGCACGGAGGGGATCGCCGCCCCTCCGCTGCACGATCAGGACGAATTGCAGATCACAAGGCGCGCCGAGCGCGGCTCCGGCAGCGATTATCGCGTCAACAGCAAGCCGATCCGTGCCCGCGACGTGCAGACCCTGTTCGCCGATCTGGCCTCGGGCGCGCGCTCATCGGCCATGGTCAGCCAGGGCCGCGTCTCGGCACTGGTCAATGCCCGCCCCGAGGAACGGCGCAGCATCCTCGAGGAAGCCGCCGGCATCACCGGCCTGCATGCCAGACGGCATGAGGCCGAGCTGAAACTGCGCGCCACCGAAGCCAATCTGTCCCGCGCCGAGGATCTGCGCATCCAGTTGGAGGGCCATCTGGGCAGCCTGCGTGACCAGTCGCAGCAGGCGAAACGCTATCGCGAGATTTCCAGCGCGCTCCGTGAATCCGAGACCACGCTTCTGGCCCTGCTGCATGCCCGCGCGCGTCTGGCGGTGGAACGCGCCGGCCAGATGGCCCGGCAGACACGGCAGGCACTGGTCCAGGCCGAAGAGGCCGCCGAGAGCAGTGTGATCGCGGAATTCGAGGCCAATCGCGACCTGCCCGCGCTGCGCACGCGCGCGGACGAAAGCCGCACGCTGCTGGAGCGCCAGAAGATCCTGGCCGAAGGCATGGCGCGCGAGGAGCAGCGGGCGACCGAGGCCGCGCAGGCGGCGACCGAACGGCTGGCCCAGGCCGAAAGCGACCATCAGGCCGCCCAGGCGCGCGAAACCGACGCCGCCGAAAACGTCGCCCGCCTGCAAGCCGAGCAGACCGGCCTGTCCACGCGCCTCGAAGCCCTGCCGGATGAAATGGCACAGGCCGCCCAGGCCCAGACCGACGCCGCCGCCATGGTGCAGGCGCGTGAGCAGACTCTGGAACAGGCGGGCGCGGAGGCCAATGCCGCACAGGCCCGCGCAACGCAGGTCGCGGCTTCCCTCACGGAGGCTCAGGCGCGCCACACGCGCCTCGACGCCCAGCATGCCGCCCTCGCCGCCGAACTGGAGACCTTGCGCGGCACCCTGCCCGAAGCCTCGACACTGGAGGCCCAGGCTACCGAACTGGCGGCGGCAACCACCCGCGTTGCGGACTCCCGTACTGCGCTGGAACAGGCGGCGCAGGAACAGTCCGACGCCACGCTGGCGGCCAGCCTGGCACGCGGCCGGGCGGACGAAGCCCATCGGCGCCATGACGAAGCCCGCCGTGCCCTGGCCCAAGCCACGGAGCGCGCCGAGGCATTGCGGGCCGAACAGCAGGGCTTGCAGCGCCGGCATGACGAGGCCCATGCCCAGCGGGTCGCCGCCGAACACCGGGATGCGTTGCGCTCCGGCCTCGTCGCGGCGCAATCCACCCTCGATGCCGCGCGCGCCGCGCTGGAACAGGCGGAGCTGGACCGTCAGGCGGCCTCCGCCGCGCGGATCGACGCCTATGCCCGCCTTCAGGAGGGCACGAACCGGCGCACCACGACCCAGGCCGCCCTGCAATCGGCGGACACGGCCCATCAGCGCGCCGTCGCGCGGTTGCGTGCCCTGGCCGAGGATCTGGCACGCGCCCAGGCTGCCGCCATCGCACCGGAACGGCTGGCCGCCGCCAGAACGGCGCGCGAGGATGCCGAACGGCACCTCGCCGAGGCCGGCCAGGCCTTGGAAGAGGCGGAAGCCGCCCTGGCCGGCGCCGCCACCGACCGCGACGCCGCGACGCATCGCCTGAGCGATCTGAAGGCCGATCTCTCGCGCCTGGCCGCGCAGGCGGACGGCCTGACCCAGGCGCTGAAGACCGGACAGAGCGAGACGCATTTCCGGCCGGTCGTCGATGACATCACGGTGCCCGACGGGCTGGAGGGCGCCCTCGCCGCGGCCCTGACCGACGGGCTGGATGCATCCATCGCAGCGGACGCGCCGCGCCTGTGGCATACCCTGTCGCCTTTGAACGCCGCACCGTTGCCGGGCGCGGGCACCGTTGCCCTGGCCACGCTGGTGACCGCGCCACCCGCGATGGCCCGCGCCCTTGCCGCGATCGGCCTGCTGGATGACGGGGCCGATGGCGCGGTCTTGCAGGGCGACCTGCTGCCCGGCCAGAGCCTGGTGGCACGCGACGGTGCGCTATGGCGCTGGGATGGCTATCGCGTGGCGGCCGGCCAGCCCAGCCGGGCGGCGCTGCTGCTGCGACAGCGCAATCTCCTGCGCGAAACCGAGGCCGCGCGCCAGACCCGTCTGGCCGATCTGCCGGCCGCAGAAGCCGCTCTGGCCACCGCCGAACAGGCCCGTGCGGCGGCGACCGAGGCGGTCGGCAAGGCCCGCGCCACCCGCGCGGCGATCGAGGCCACACTGCGTCAGGCCCGCACCGAGGAAGCCGAAATCAGCCGGCTGGATGCCACCGCGCGCGCCCGGCTGGAGACCGTCCAACCCCAGCACGATCAGGCGACGCAAACGCTTGCGGAGGCCGAAACCGCACTGAATGCCGCTCGGCAGGCGGCAGCCGACCTGCCGGATGCCGCCGAACTGGCCCGGCGCCACGAGGCCGCCCGCCAGCAGGAACAGGCCGCGCAGGCCGCTGAAGCGGCCTGCCGCGACGCCCGCAAACGCGCCGAAACCGCACTGGAAGCCGCAAAGCGGGAAGATGACGCCACCGCCGCCCGCAATAACGAGGCCGAAGCGCGGCTGGCGACGATCCTCCCCGAACTGCACCGTATCGCCCGCGAGGCCGAGCAGGCCGAGACCACACGGCAGGAAGCCGAAGCCACCCTCGCGGCCCTCCCCCCCAGCGCCGAGACCGATTCCGCCCTCGCCGCCGCCGAAACCCGGGCCCGCGATGCGGCAACCGCCCATGAGGCGGCGCGGCAGCTTCAGCAGGACGCGGAACGGGCGCTGGAGAAGGCCCAGACCACCCACGCGGCCCAGCAGGCCACGCTGATCGAGACCCGCAGCGTGCTGGACGCGCAGGCGCCACGCCTGGAAGCCTTGCGTCAGGAACGGGACGAAGCGGCGGAACTGCTGGCCCGCATGCATGCGGAGCAGCAGGCCCTGCCCGACCTGGAGGCGATCGCAGCCCGCGTTCGCGAGACACGCGAGGCCGTGGCCGCCGCCCGGCAGGCCGAGGACGAGGCCCGCCAGCATCGCACCACCCTGGCCGGCGAGGAACAGACCATTCAGGCCCGCCTGACCGGCGTTGCGGCCGCCCTGACCGACTGGACCGCCCGTCAGGAGGCCGCGGCCGTCGACCTGCAAGGCACCACGACCCGCCTCGATGCCGCAAGGTCGGACCATGCCCGGCTGGCCTCTACCCCGGAAGAGGTCACCCGCAGCCGCGAGAGCGCGCGCGAGGCGATGGACAAGGCCGAGGCCGGCCACGCCGAGGCCGCCCGTCAGTTGGCCGAAGCCGAAGAGGCATTGGTAAACGCCCAGACTGCGCGGCGCGACGCCGAGGCGGCCCTGGCGGCCGGGCGCGAAGCCGTGCTGCGCGCCGAGGGCCGGCACGAGCAGGCCGAAGCGATTCTGGCCCAGTTGCTGACCGAGACGCCGGAGCCACCCGGCATCGTTCCCCCCGACCTGACCGAAGCGGCGGAAACCAGCCTGCGCCGCAAGATTGCCCGCCTGGCCCGCGAGCGCGAGGATATGGGGCCGGTCAATCTGCGCGCCGAACTGGAAGCCGACGAGGCCGAGACGCGGATCACGACCATCCAGCGCGAAAAGGACGAACTGGACACGGCCATCGCCCGGCTGCGCGGCTCGATCGGCGCGCTGAACCGCGAGGGGCGCGAGCGCCTGCTGGCGGTGTTCGCCGAAGTCGACAGGCATTTCCAGTCGCTGTTCGCGCGCATGTTCAATGGCGGGCGGGCGCATCTGGGCATGGTGGGCAATGACGACCCGTTGCAGGCGGGGCTGGAGATCTATGCCCAGCCGCCGGGCAAGAAGCTGGCCACGCTGTCGCTGCTCTCGGGCGGCGAACAGGCCCTCACCGCCCTGTCACTGATCTTCGCGGTCTTCCGCTGCAATCCCGCACCGATCTGCGTGCTGGACGAAGTCGACGCACCGCTGGACGATGCCAATGTCGGGCGCTTCTGTGCCCTGCTGGCCGATATGGTGGCCGAAGCCGGCACGCGCTTCCTGGTCGTGACGCATCATCAGCTGACCATGGCGCATATGGACCGGCTCTATGGCGTGACGATGCAGGAGCGCGGCGTCAGCCGCGTGCTGTCGGTCGATCTCGACCACGCGGCGAGCATGGTCGGCCAACCACGGACCGAAGCGGCCCATTAGGGCGAGCTTTTGGGGATATTTTATTTAAAAACAATAAAATAGAAAATGTCGTGGCGATATGACTTCATCGGGACACACTGCCGGATAGTCAGAAGCCCGCAGATTTAGTAATAAATCTTATAAAAACAAAGAATTATGTCGCGATATGAAACACGATATGGAAAGCGATCCATCGCATATCATGTTTTTGTAAAAGATATTATCCCGCTAGATAATATCTTTTACAAACAGATATTTATCGAACAATCTGCATTCCGTCCGCGAACGCCGCGCCCCGAGTTACCCCGGGAGCGCGGCCTGACGGATGTCAGCCCGGCAGCATCGTGCCGGTTTCGATGAAGCGCTGGTGCCAGGACAGCGATTCCTTGAGCAGATGCGGGGACTGCTGGCCGAAGGAGCCTTCCCGCGCCCGCTTGTAGTAATCCTGCAGCAGCGGACGATAGTCCGGATGCGCGCAGTTGCGGATGATCGTCTCGGCCCGCTGCTTGGGCGACAGGCCGCGCAGGTCGGCCAGGCCCTGTTCGGTCACCAGCACCTGCGAATCCTGGGTGATGTGATCGACATGCGAGGCCATCGGCACGATGGCCGAGATCTTGCCCCCCTTGGCGGTCGACGGCGTCATGAAGACCGAGATGTAGGCATTGCGCGCGAAATCGCCCGAACCGCCGATGCCGTTCTGGACGCGCGAGCCCATGATCTGGGTCGAATTGACGTTGCCATAGATGTCGGATTCGATCAGCCCGTTCATCGCGATACAGCCCAGGCGACGGATCAGCTCGGGATGGTTGCTGACATCCTGCGGGCGCAGGATGATCTTGGAACGGAATTCGGCCATGCGGTCGTTCAGCGATTCCGCGGCCTCGGGGCTCAGCGAGAAGGCGGTCGCCGAGGCAACGCGCATCTTGCCCGATTCCAGCATGCCCAGCATGCCATCCTGAATCACCTCGGTGAAGGCGGTCAGGTCCTCGAACGGCCCCTCTTCCAGGCCGCTCATCACGGCGTTGGCGACGTTGCCCACGCCCGACTGCAACGGCAGCAGCGACTGCGGCAGACGGCCCTTCGCCACTTCATGGTGGAAGAACTCCATCAGATGTCCGGCGATGGCCTTGGCGGCGGCGTCGGGCGGCGAGAAGGGCGCGTTGCGGTCCGGCGCATGGGTCTCGACCACCGCGACGACCTTCGACGGGTCGATCTTCAGCGTGGCCTGGCCGATCCGGTCATCGGGGCGCAGCAGCGGAATGGCGACGCGGTGCGGCGGCAGGGCGGCGCCGTACCAGATGTCGTGCATGCCCTCGAGCGCCGAGTGCTGCCAGCTATTGACCTCGATGATCACCTGGCGGGCGGACTCGACCCACGTCTTGTTGTTGCCGACCGACGACGACGGAACGATGGTGCCGTCCTCGCGGATCGCGACGGCCTCGATGACGGCCGTATCCATCTCGCCGAAGAAGCCCTGCCACGTCATCGGGGCCACGTGGCTCAGATGCATGTCGAGATATTCGGTCTCGCCGCTGTTGATACGGCCGCGCAGGATCGGGTCCGAGTTGTAGGGCATACGGAACGAGATGCCGTTCACCTTGGCCAGCGCGCCGTCCAGCTCGGGGCCGGTGGAAGCGCCGGTGAAGAGGCGGATGCGGAAATCGTTTCCCTTCCCCTTTTCCCCCTCGATGATCGCGGCCAGGGCCTGCGGAACGGCTTTCGGATAACCCGACCCGGTAAAGCCGCTCATGCCGACCATGCTGCCCGGACGGATATATTTGGCGGCCTCCTCGGCGGTGGTCACTTTTGCCCGGAAGGCGGCGTTCCGGATTCGGCTATGATCGATCATGGAACCTTTCCTCGTGTCTTTTCGTTATCTTGGTCTTGTACTGCGCAGGTCAGGCCGCCCTGATCCTGCCATGGAGACAGGATACCGTATCGGATGTCAGGCCGGGCCGACACGCCATCTGTTCTCTTTCCTGGCAGACCCGTCACAACAAAAGAGTGTTATCCTTGAGCATGTGCCCCATGAGCGACCCGAAAGACGACCATGAGCGGCTGGTGCGCATGGCACTAACCCGCGTGCCGTCCCGCCTGCGCGGGGCGATCCACTGGCTGCGCGTTCCATCCCGCCGCCCGATGCGGATTCTGGCGAGTTTCGTGCTGATCGTGGGGGGATTGCTGTCCTTTCTGCCGATCCTGGGCCTGTGGATGCTCCCGCTCGGACTGATCCTGCTGGCCGAGGACGTGGCGCTGCTGCGCCGTGGCGTGGACAGCATCATCCTCAGGATTGACCGGCGCTATCCCGGCTGGCTGGCGCCATCCAGGTAAAAGCGACTGGCAGCCATGCGCTGACCATGCGCTCCGGGGCATCGACGAAGAACACATGGCAAAATGGAGACCGTCACCCCATATCCGACGAAAGGCCTATCATCTCCCCTCATCGTGACCGAAGCCCCCATGCCGCCGAATCACAACCCGTCCGCCGACGACACCGCCTGGCAGCCACCGCCCCTCCCCACGCCGGATTCCCTGCCGGCCGAGGGTGCCGGATTCTGGCGCGACCTGCCGGCGCTGGAAGCGCTGATCGCCGGGCGCCCGATTCGCGTGGTCGGCGACGTGCATGGCGATCTGCGGGCCTTCGAACACGCGGTGGCAACCGACCGATTCGTCATCCAGCTCGGCGACCTGGTGGACCACGGACCGGATAGCGTCGGCACCTTCCGGCTGATGCAGCGCCTGCTGGATGACGGTCGCGGGCTGTTCATCCTGGGGAATCATGACCGCAAGCTGGCGCGCGCGCTGGCCGGCCACAAGCTGCGGTTCGACGCCGCGTTGAGCGAGACCGTCCGCCAGTTCCAGGCTCCGGATAACGATGACGTCCGTCACCGGGCCGTGCGGGACATCGCGCAGGCGCCCCCGTGGATCGTCCTGGGGCGGCGGATTTTCGTGCATGGCGGCTTCCACTCCCGCATGCTTGCCGAATCCCCGCCGCCGGGCCTCGGGGATGTCACCCCTCTGCTGTCGCGCGCGCTGTTCGGCGAAACCACGGGCCGCACGCGCAAGGACGGCTATCCGGAACGCAGGCTGAACTGGGTCGACCATATCCCGCCGGGCTACACCGTCTATTGCGGGCATGACCGCCGGTCGACCGACGGCCGTCCGTGGGTGCGCGACGGACGCGCCGGCGGGCGATCGGTCTTTACCGACACCGGCGCCGGAAAAGGCGGCCACCTGGCGTGGATCGATCTGCCCGCCGAGGACTGAAACACGGTATAACGTCACGATCGACAGACAGGAGCATGTTGACGTGAACGATACCGTGGCCATCGACCAGACAAGCCAGGCGCGGAGCGCCCAGGAGATGCTTCTGGGGCTCCGCCAGAGCATCGACAATATCGATGCCGCGCTGATCTACATGCTGGCCGAGCGCTTCCGCCATACCCAGGCCGTGGGCGAGCTGAAGGCGCGCCATAACATGCCGCCCGCCGATCCGGCCCGCGAGGCCCGGCAGGTCGCGCGGCTGCGCGAACTGGCCGAGGCCGCGCGGCTGGACCCCGACTTCGCCGAGAAGTTCCTGGCCTTCATCATCAAGGAGGTCATCCGCCATCATGAAGCCATCGCGCGCAAATCCTCCGGGCCCGGCGCCGTCTGATGGCCGCCGCGTCAGATCCCGCCGCCACGGGGGCCCCAACGCGGACACTGGTGCTGATGCGCCACGCGGAAGCCTTTCCCGGACCCTATGGCGATCCCAGCCCGTCCAGCGACCTCGGACGCCCCCTGACCCCGGCCGGACGCCGCCAGGCGCACCAGCGCGGAACACAACTGCGCGAGATCGGCTTCGTCCCGGAGCTGGCCGTGATCAGCCCGGCGATGCGTTCGGGCGAAACCTACGCGGCGCTCGGGCCGTTTTCCACCACCATCGCGCCGCAGGTACGCCAGGAGGCCCGGCTTTATGAACGCGGCAGCGAATGCATCCTGGAAACTCTTCAGGAAACGCCAGAAAACATTAACAATATCATTGTAGTAGGTCACAACCCGGATCTGTACCAACTGGTGATGGACCTGGCCGGACATGCCATCGACGACCCGGACAAGAGCATCCTGATTCGGGGCTTTCCCGTCGCCTCCCTGGCCTGTTTCACGGTGCATGGCCCCTGGCATGCACTAGCACGCAAACAGGCCGTACTGACCCGTGCGCTATGCAATTGAAGGGGTAAGCGCCCCCCTTCCGGCAGAGTTGCCACGGTAGCCGTTTCGTCCTTATCTCGGCGCATGCCTGCACGAGGACACAGCGGCGGATCGATATGTCGCAAACTGTCACGCAGAGGACAGGTGTCCGCAGGTTGGGGATGAGAATGGCCGCTCGCACGGCGGCGAACGACCAAGAGGAGAGTTTGATGACCGAGCCAGGAAAAGTGGCCACCGTCTCGCTAGAGGGCAAAACAGCCAGTCTGCCGGTCCATTCCGGAACGCTGGGCCCCGACGTGCTGGACATCCGCAAGATCACCGCTGATCTCGGTGTCTTCACGTTCGACCCCGGCTATGGCGAAACGGCGTCGTGCACCAGCAAGATCACCTTTATTGACGGCGAGAAGGGCGTCCTGCTGCATCGTGGCTATCCGATCGCCCAACTGGCCGAGCAGGCCACGTTCACCGAGGTCGCGTATCTGCTGCTGAACGGCGAACTGCCGACGACCACGGAACATGACGATTTCGTTGCGACCCTGAAGTCGCACACGCTGCTGCACGAACAGATCCGTAATTTCTTCAACGGGTTCCGTCGTGACGCGCATCCGATGGCGATCCTGTGCGGCACGGTCGGCGCGCTGTCGGCCTTCTATAGCGATGCCAACGACATCTCGAACGCGGCCAGCCGCAACCTTTCGGCGATGCGCCTGATCGCCAAGCTGCCGACGATTGCCGCCTGGGCGTATAAATACACGCAGGGCGAGGCTTTCATCTATCCGCGCAACGACCTGAACTACGCGGAAAACTTCCTCTCGATGATGTTCGCGCATCCGTCGGAGCCCTACAAGATCAACCCGATCCTGGCGCGGGCGATGGATCGCATCCTGATCCTGCATGCCGACCACGAACAGAACGCCTCGACCTCGACGGTTCGCATGGCGGGCTCGACAGGCGCCAATCCGTTCGCCTGCGTCGCCGCCGGCATCGCCGCGCTGTGGGGACCCGCCCATGGCGGCGCGAACGAGGCCGTGCTGAAGATGCTGGCCAAGATCGGCAGCAAGGACAACATCCCCGAGTTCATTGCCCAGGTGAAGGACAAGAACAGCGGCGTGCGTCTGATGGGCTTCGGCCATCGCGTCTACAAGAACTTCGACCCGCGGGCGAAGATCATGCAGGCGACCTGCCACGAGGTTCTGGGCGAACTGGGGATCAAGGACGATCCGTTGCTGGACCTGGCGGTTGAACTGGAAAAGATCGCGATCAGCGACGAATATTTCGTCAAGCGCAGCCTCTATCCGAACGTCGATTTCTATTCGGGCATCATCCTCAAGGCCATGGGCATCCCCACCAGCATGTTCACGGTGCTGTTCGCCCTCGCCCGCACCACCGGCTGGATCAGCCAGTGGAAGGAAATGATCGAGGAGCCCGGCCAGCGCATCAGCCGTCCGCGCCAGCTTTATACCGGCTCGCCGGAACGCGACTTCGTGCCGTTCGCCAAGCGTGGCTGAGGCCTGAAGCCGATCCGTCCGGGTGGTTCCATCCGGACGGATCGGCAGACTCGCCCAAGCCCGTCAGGGTCGGGGAGCGTTCCTTCCCCGCACGATGCTTCATACGTAATGAAAAAGCCCGGCGGCCGATCGGCCGCCGGGCTTTTTCATTGCCCGCATATCAGTGTGGGACGACTGTCAGGGACAGTCGCAACCCGCCGTCGGCCCTTCGGCCTCGCGCACCACATGGTGGTCGATCCATTCGGAAACCAGGCGCCGGGCTTCATTCAGCGACGCCTCGGGGTGATGGATGCGATACAGGGTGGTGCAGGCGTGGAACGCCGAAACATCGCCCGTCCCGACATCCCGCAATTCCCGGTACGCGGTGACCACCGCCCGTTCGCAGTTTCGTGTAATCCGGCCGTTTTCTGGCGCCACGGTATTGAATCCTTATTGCGAACGATTTGCAATTACAGTTATACTAACGAGTATCTCCATCTCCGGCAAGAGAAACCGCCCCCCGGCCGGACGCGATCCAGCCCCTCGCATGGCGCGGCACGGATGGAATCCCGATGGAATGATGTCCGTCGCGCGATAGATTTTCCCGGACGATCCCGCTAAGGCTTTTCCACCTCGTTTCCTACGCTATCGGACCGGAAAGACACATCAGATGAACGATTCAACAGGCTACGGCACAGGCGCCTCGTCGGGCTCCACCGCCTGGGACCGCGATGCGGCGCTGACCACCGCCAAGCTGCTGCTGGAGATCAAGGCGGTCAATTTCCGTCCCGAGGAACCCTATACGCTGACATCGGGCTGGAAATCGCCGGTCTATATCGATTGCCGCCGCATCATCTTCTTCCCGCGCGCCCGGGCCAAGATCGTCGAACTGGGTGTGGAGAAGATCGGCCGGCATATCGGCTATGAAAGCATCGACGCCGTCGTGGGTGGCGAAACCGCGGGCATCCCCTTCGCCGCCTGGATCGCCGACCGCATGATGGCTCCGATGGCCTATGTCCGCAAAAAGCCCAAGGGCTTCGGGCGCAATGCGCAGATCGAAGGCGACGTGCCCGACGGCATGCGCACCCTGCTGGTCGAGGACCTGACGACCGACGGCTCCTCCAAGATCCGATTCGCCCGCGCCCTGCGCGACGCGGGGGCGATCGTCGACCATACCTTCGTCGTGTTCTTCTATGGCGTGTTCCCCGGTTCGCTGCGGACGCTGGCGGACATGAACATCTCGCTGCACGCGCTGTGCACCTGGTGGGATGTGCTGGAAGCCTGCGCCGGCCAGCCCTATTTCTCGGAAAAGGACGCATCCGAGGTCCGGCGCTTCCTCGAGGATCCGTGCGGCTGGTCGGGCAGGCATGGCGGCGTTTCCAGCCTGGAGGAGGCCCTGGCCTTCAAGAGCGCGCAGGGCCAGGGCTGATCTCCCTGCCATGACGCAGCGGATTCTCGCGTTCGATTCGGGGATCGGCGGTTTCGGGATCGTTCGGGCGCTTCGCGCCCGGCTCCCCGGCACACCGGTCGATTACCTGGCCGACACGGCGATCTATCCGTATGGCGAGCAGGACGATGCCGCACTGATTACGCGCGTGGTCACCCTGATGGGCGAGGCCATTGCCCGCCTTGCGCCCGATCTCGTCGTCATCGCCTGCAACACCGCCAGCACTCTGGCGCTGGGGGCGCTGCGGGAACGATACGGCATTCCGTTCGTCGGTTGCGTCCCGCCGATCAAATGGGCCGCCGAACTGAGCCGCACCCGCACCATCGGGCTGCTGGCGACGCGGGCGACCGTCCGCCGTCCCTATCTGCGCGCCCTGCAACAGCGTTACGCCCCGGATTGCACCCTGCTGGCCCACGGCGCGCGCGGGCTCGCCGATCTGGCCGAACGTGTCTTTCGTGGCCATGCGGCCCCGCCCGACATCGTCCAGCGGGAACTGGCGGCCCTGTTCGAACAGCCCGGCGGCGACCGGATCGACGTGGTCGGCATCGGCTGCACCCATTACACATTCCTGATGGACGCCTTTCGCGCGGCCTCGCCACCAGGGATGATCTGGCTGGACCCGGCGGATGCCGTGGCGCGTCAGGCTGCAACGGTGCTGCGGACTCTTCCGCCCCGGCCCGAACCCGCTCTTCGTCACGACCTGGCCCTCTTCACCGCCATGCCGACCGAACCCGCGCGCATGACGACCGCCATGGCCGCGCTGGGCTATGGCACGCCAACCCTCTTTGCTCCGGCAGCCGCCGCAATCTGAATCGCCGGGGCCCCGCCTCATGACGGGTTCTTTAAAAGCCGATTGGAAAAACGGGCGGGCAAGCCGGTGCCGCCCTATGCGCCATGCGCAACACGATACGGAAAATACGCGCCGATCGCCGCGGGCGCGCCTTTCCGATCAGGCTTTCAGCGGGCCCGGCTGACGGTGTAGGACGCCGTATCCTGCAACAGGCGGCGCAAACGGGTATCGGGGAAGATATCCAGCGCCTCACATGCCGCGCGGGCATAGGCGGCGGCACGATCCAGCGTCACACCGATGGCGTCGGTCCGGGCGATCAGGGCCAGAGCGTGGTCGAGATCCTCGGGCGCCTGTTCGCTTTCCTCGATGACCCGCCGCCAGAACTGGCGGTCCTCCTCGCTTCCGGCGGCATAAGCCGCCAGGACCGGGAGCGTGATCTTGCCTTCGCGGAAATCGTCGCCCACGGTCTTGCCCAGCACGGCCTGGTCGGCCGCGTAATCCAGCGCGTCATCGACCAGCTGGAAGGCCATGCCCAGATTGGTGCCGAACGCCTCCAGCGCCACTTCCTCGGCCTCCGGCCGCTTGGCCACCACCGCCCCGACGCGGCAGGCAGCGGCGAACAGGGCCGCCGTCTTGCCATGGATGACCGTCAGATACTGGTCGACCGAGGTGGACAGGTCGTTCTGCGTCGACATCTGCAGAACCTCGCCCTCGGCGATCGTGGCGGACGCCGAGGACAGGATCGCCATCACCTTCAGCGAGCCGTCATCCGTCATCAACTGGAACGAACGGGCGAACAGGAAATCGCCCACCAGCACAGACGCCTTGTTGCCGAACACGGCGTTGGCACTGGCCAGGCCGCGCCGCAGCAGGCTCTCATCCACCACGTCGTCATGCAGCAAGGTCGCGGTGTGGATGAATTCCACGCACGCGGCCAGCGCGACGTGGCGCTGATGGTCCGGCCCGGCCGGGTAGTTGCACAGGCGCGCCGAGGCCAGCGTCAGCAACGGCCGCAGCCGCTTGCCGCCGGCAGCCACCAGATGGGCCGCCAACTGGGGGATCAGGGCGACCGGACTGTCCATCCGCTCGATGATCGCGCGATTGCACGCGGCCATGTCGTCGGCGAGATAGCTCGACAACTCATGCAGAGCAGCTTCGGCCCCTTCCTGCGCCGAGGCGCCGGAGCCGGAATGCTTCGCGGTTGCCGTTTTCTCGGATTCCGGCAGAGTGACTGCAACGCCCAAAAGGTTAAACTCCCCGGCCCCGTTGGATTGGTCTGTAGAACATATGAGCGGCGTGAGAATGACGGTCAAGCCGAAGGACATCATACATGAGCCGACGCCGCATCTGGCATGTGCTGCGGACGACGCACCCATCGAAGTCCCGAGCCACGGAACGCTGCTCGACGGCCGGCTCCGCTACCGGCAATTTCGCCACGGCTACCGCACGGGGCTGGAGCCCGTCCTGATGGCGGCCTCCGTCCCTGCCCGTGCCGGCCAGCGCATCCTGGAAGGCGGATGCGGCGCCGGCGCGGGACTGATGTGCCTGGCCTGGCGGGTGGCCGGCATCGCCGGCGTGGGCGTGGAACGCGATGCCCGCACCGCCGCCCTGGCCCAGACCAATTTCAACGACAATGGCCTCGACCGGTTGCGCGCGCTGTGCGCGACGCTGCCCGATCTGCCCCCCATCGCCGAATTCCCCGCCCAGGGAGGCAGCTTCGACCATGCCTTCGCCAATCCACCCTGGCATCGCACCGATGCCAGCGCCTCACCCGATCCGCGCCGCGATATCGCGCGGCGCGTCGGGGCGCACGACATGCTGAATGTCTGGGTCCGCAGCCTGGGGCGGCAGGTGCGCCATCATGGCACGCTGACCCTCGCCCTGCCCGCCGCCTCGCTCGACGCGGCGATCGCGTCCATGCGGGCGCATGGCATCGGGTCGATCCGTCTGATCCCCTTCTGGCCCAAGGCCGGCCGGCCGGCCAGAATCGTGCTGGTCCAGGGGCGGGTCGGCGGCCGGGGCGACGCCGCCCTCCTGCCCGGCATGACATTGCACCGGGCAGACGGGCATTTCACGCCGGAGGCCGACGCCATCCTGCGTGACGGAGCGCCACTGGACGCCGGATAAATCAGCCGTCCGACTGGAAGATGCTCTCCTCGAACGCCTCTTCCCACGTGCCGGAGGTCGAGGCCCGGCTGTATTCCGTCGCACGGTTTTCGAAGAAATTCGTATGCTCGACGGCGTTCAGCATGTCGTCCAGCCACGGCAGCGGGTTCGCGGGGACGTGGTACATCCCGTCCAGCCCCAGCAGGCTCAGTCGGCGGTCGGCCACGAAGCGGATATAGGTCTTGACCAGATCGGCATCCAGGCCCTCGACCGGCCCCATCTCGAAGCACAGATCGATGAACGCATCCTCGTGATCGACGATGTCGCGGCAGACCTGGCGGATGTCCTCGCGCAGCTTCTCGGTCCAGATTTCCGGATTTTCATGAATGAAGGTGCGGAACAGCCGGGCCATGGACAGGCAGTGCAGGGTCTCGTCCCGCACCGACCACGACACGATCTGGCCCATTCCCTTCAGCTTGTTGAAGCGCGGGAAATTCAGCAGGATGGCGAAGGACGCGAAAAGCTGAAGCCCCTCGGTAAAGGCGCCGAAGGCCGCGAGCGTACGGGCGATGTCGTATTTGCTGTCGACCGAGAAGCCCTGCATATAGTCATATTTATCCTTCATTTCCTTATATTTAAGGAAAGCGGAATACTCGGATTCGGGCATGCCGATCGTATCGAGCAGATGACTGTACGCGGCGATATGAATCGTCTCGATATTCGAGAAGGCCGACAGCATCATCAGCACTTCAGTCGGTTTGAACACCCGGCTGTAATGCTTCATGTAGCAATTGTTCACCTCCACGTCCGACTGCGTGAAGAAGCGGAAGATCTGGGTGACCAGATGCCGCTCGCTCTCGGTCAGGGTGCGGTGCCAATCCTTCACGTCATCGGCCAGCGGCACTTCTTCCGGCAGCCAGTGCACGCGCTGCTGCGTCAGCCACGCATCATACGCCCAAGGATAGCGAAACGGCTTGTAGACCGGATTCGCCGTCAGCAGGTCGAAATGGGCTTCGCCCTCGGGCTGGGGCGCGTTGAGGGGTTCGGTCATGTCGTTTTCTCCGCGACAGCAATGCGGCAACAGCCCGTAGGGGTAAAAGGCGGCGCCCGCCGCCTTACCGGCTTACTGGCAGGCCAGGCACTCGTCGTAATTGGTGGATGACGTCGGCGTGGCCGGCGCGGCGGCTGCCGGCTCCGGAACCAGGACGTCGCTCTTGTCCAGGACGTTGCTGACGGTATCCGCCCGCTGGATCGACAGCGAACGGCAATAATACAGCGATTTCACGCCCCGCTTCCACGCCAGGAAATGGATCTGGTGCAGGTCGCGCTTATGCACGTTCGCCGGCAGGAACAAATTGATCGACTGCGCCTGGCAGATATAGCCGGCGCGGTCGGCCGCATGCTCCACCACCCAGCGCTGGTCCAGTTCGAAGGCCGTCTTGAAGACGTCCTTCTCCTGCTGGGTCAGGAAATCCAGGTGCTGGACGCTGCCCTGGGTCAGGGTAATCGACGACCACACCTCGTCCGTGTTCTGCCCCTTGTCGATCAGCAGCTTGGTCAGGTGCCGATTGCGCACGGTAAACGAGCCGGAGAGCGTCTTCTGCAAAAAGACATTGGCGGCGATCGGCTCGATCCCGGGGCTGGAATTGCCGGCGATGATGGAAATCGACGCCGTCGGCGCGATCGCCAGCTTGTTCGAGAAGCGTTCCATCACGCCATATTCCGCCGCGTCCGGGCATGCACCGCGCAGTTCCGCCAGCTTGCGCGACGCCTTGTCGGCCTGCTCGCGAATATGCTTGAAAATCCGCTTGTTCCAGACCTTTGCGATCACGCTTTCAAAGGGCACGTTGTTCGCCTGCAGGAAGGAATGGAAGCCCATCACCCCCAGCCCGACCGACCGCTCGCGCGAGGCCGCGTATTTGGCGCGCGCCATGTCGTCGGGCGCCCGGTCGATGAAATCCTGCAGCACATTGTCGAGGAACAGCATCACGTCCTCGATAAACTGCGGATCGTCCTTCCACTCCTCCCAGGTTTCCAGGTTGAGCGAGGACAGGCAGCAGACAGCCGTCCGCTCCTGGCCGTGATGGTCGATGCCGGTCGGCAGCGTGATCTCGGCGCACAGGTTCGAGGTCTTGACCTCCAGCCCCGCCAGCTTGTGATGCTCGGGCCGCGCGTTGTTCACATGGTCGGAATAGATGATGTAGGGCTCGCCCTGCTCCATCCGCGCCGTCAGGATCCGAATCCACAGCGACCGCGCGGAGACGTGGCGAATATGCGCGCCGTCCTTGGGCGACAGCAGCGCCCATTCCGCATCCTCGGCCACGGCGCGCATGAAGGCATCCGAGACCAGCACCCCGTGATGCAGGTTCAGCGCCTTGCGGTTCGGGTCGCCACCGGTCGGGCGGCGGATCTCGATGAATTCCTCGATTTCGGGATGCCAGACCGGCAGATACACGGCCGCCGATCCCCGGCGCAGCGACCCCTGGCTGATCGCCAGCGTCAGGCTATCCATCACGCGGATGAAGGGGATCACGCCAGAGGTCTTGCCGTTCCGGCCCACATTCTCGCCGATCGAGCGCAGATTACCCCAGTAGGAGCCGATGCCGCCGCCCTTGCTGGCCAGCCAGACATTCTCGTTCCACAGATCGACGATGCCGCGCAGGCTGTCGTTGGCCTCGTTCAGGAAGCAGGAGATCGGCAGGCCGCGCGTCGTCCCGCCATTGGAGAGCACGGGCGTCGCCGGCATGAACCAGTGGCGCGAGATATAGTCATACAGACGCTGGGCGTGCCCCGGATCGGCGCCGTAATAGGAGGCGACGCGCCCAAACAGGTCCTGATAGCTTTCGCCGTCCAGCAGGTAGCGATTATCCAGCGTCGCCTTGCCGAACGGCGTCAGCAGTGCATCGCGCGACCGGTTGACCCGCACGGGATGGTGGCCGGGTAGCTGGACGACATCATCGAACATATCGGGCGTCTGGCCGGATTCGTGGTCCTGAAACGGGCCACGCTCATCGACCGGACGATCAGACACGGTTCCGGATACGTCATCCAGGCTCATCCATCATCTCCGTGAAAATCGCCGGGACACGGCGATTATGCCTCATGTCCAGGGCAGCATTATGACGCTACATATCGCGTCAGGGCAACCAGGAACGCACTAGATATATGAAGATGCCGAGACGGCAAGGGCCCGTTTTGCCGCGAAGTCAGGACTTTCCGCGTCAAGCAAAAAGTTTTTTTCTTCACCCTCCTCCAGCGGCGCCATACAGCCGGCCGAGATCGGAATCGTTACGCTTCCGATCGGTCGCCTGCGTCCCATCGGGCGGCGGCGGCTTCGTCGCTTTCCTTGGCTGCCACCCACCTCGCCTGCCCGTCCGGATAATCCTCGCGTTTCCAGAACGGCGCCTGCGTCTTCAGCCAATCGATCACGAACCCCGTCGACTCCAGCGCCGCGCCGCGATGTGCCGCCGCGCACAACACCAGCACGATCGGCGCCCCGACCGGCAACCGCCCCACGCGATGGATCACTGTGCAGGCCAGCAGCCCGAATCGGGTACCGGCCTGCGCCACGATTCGCGCGATCATGGATTCGGTCATGCCCGGATAATGTTCCAGGGCCAGCGCGGCCAGCCCCGCGTCGCCCCGCACCAGCCCAATGAAAGCGCCGATCCCGCCGACATCGAATCCGGCCCCCGCCAGTCGCGCCATCTCGGCATCCAGCGAGAACGTCTCTTCCTGCACCCGGATATCGATCAGCACGGTCTATCCCCCCGTTACGGGCGGAAAGAAAGCCAGTTCGTCACCCGCATGCACGGGCGTATCGAGCGCGGCGAATTCCTGGTTGACGGCACAGCGGATCGGCCCGCCGCCTTCGGCGAACACCTCTTCATAAGCCGCGCCGCGCCGACGCAGCCTGTCCATGACGTCGCGAACCGAAGGCACCCTGTCATCGGGAAGCACGAATGTCTCCCGCGACCGGCCCAGCCGATCGCGAAGCCAGGCGAAATACAGGATTTCCACCATGCGTAGCGCCTCCCCGTCATCGCCGTGCCGCCTTCCGGCCCGACCGCGCGGCTGTTCCTATCTGGAAACGCCCTGCGTGTCCCGCACCGTCTTCACGGTGCCGTCCGGGGTGATGACCGTGCTGGTGCCGTCGCCATTGGGAATAACGATGGTTGAGGCCGCCTGGCCGGACCGGGCGGGCGCCGCATCCTCCTGCCCGGCCAAAGAACCCGGTGCCTGGCCCGAGGCATTCTGCACGCCGCCCCGGATCTCGGCCTGCTCGCCCGCACTCAGCGTGCCACCCTCGGGCAGTTCCGGGCCAGTCGCCGCGTCGGCCGGCAACCCGTCATCGTCGGCCCCATGATGCTCCCGCGTCGCGTCTCCCAGGGTCGGCAGCGGCGCGGGCGGACCCGGCCACATATTGCCGCCCTGAGGCAGGATCGGCCGTTCCGCCACCCCTTCCCCCCGGGCGCGACGCAGGTTCTCGGCATCTCCGCCCGGCAGGTTCGGATTGGCGCCCGGAAAGGTTGCGTCATCGGCCATCACCTTGCCGAACCCGGCACAACCCGTCTGCAATACCAGCAGTGAAAGCACCGCCGCCCTGCGCATCATCATGCTCATCCGCCCGCATCTGCTCCGCCAGCGGTTGGAAGTCTGCCCATTCGTCTCTGCAACCACAAGTGGCATGAAATGCAATGATACAATCAGGACGCGATTTTTGACGCACCATCATGGCGGCCGATATGCCGCAGCGCCGTCATGAGGTAATCCCATCCGGTCATGACCGTCAGCACGGCCGCGATCCATAGCAGCATCGACCCGATCAGTCCGACCGGGAGCCATGGCATATGCAGCAACCGGCCCGTCCCGTCGCCGGCCAGCAGGAAGCCGATCGCCGTCATCTGGATGCCGGTCTTCCATTTCGCCAGCCGCGTCACCGGCAGGCTGATCCGTGTCGAGGCCAGGAACTCGCGCATACCGCTGATCAGGATTTCCCGCGCCAGGATGATGATGGCCGGATAGAGCGCGCCGAACGGCAGATGGTCGGTTCCGGCCAGCATCATCAGCGACGCGCCGACCAGCAGCTTGTCGGCGATCGGATCGAGCATCCGGCCCAGTTCCGAATATTGCTGGCGCGCGCGCGCCAGCCGACCGTCCAGATAGTCGGTAATCGCCGCCGCGATAAACAGCAGGCAAGCCGCGCAATCCGTCATCGCGCTGTCCATCGCCACGAGGGCAACCAGGACGGGAATCGCCCCAATCCGCGACAGGGTCAGGATATTGGGCAGGTCGGTCAGCATCGGTTGCACCGTACAGCAAGACACGGCGAACAGGAACGGTACTTCACGCCGGTCTGATGAAGAAATCGCTCACACCTGCTCCAACATCTGCAACGGGCGCTACCCGCCGCTCCAGCCGGGGTGAAAATGGCCATAGACGACCCGCGCGGTCTCGCGGTTGATCCCCGGCGTTGCCTCCAGTTCGGCCAGCCCCGCCTGCCTGACCCCCCTGGCCGACCCGAACTGGTTGAGCAGTGCGCGCTTGCGCGCCGCGCCGACACCCGGAATCTCGTCGAGTTCCGACTTCACCAACGCCTTGGACCGGCCGGCACGATGGGTGGAAATGGCGAAACGATGGGATTCGTCGCGTAGCCGCTGTAGATAATAAAGTACCGGATCGCGCGGCGGCAGCTGGAAGGCCGGGCGGTCAGCCACATGGAACCATTCCCGCCCGGCATCCCGATCGGGCCCCTTGGCGATCGCCACCAGCGTGACGTCCGACACGCCGAGTTCATCCAGGATCGTCCTCACGGCAGAATACTGCCCAGCCCCGCCATCGATCAGGACGATATCCGGCCAATCGGCCGAGCCCCCTTCCGTCTCGCGTTCGCGCAGGGCGCGGCTGAAGCGCCGCTCCAGCACTTCGCGCATCATCGCGAAATCGTCCCCCGGCGTGATCGGCCCGCGAATCGCGAATTTGCGATAGCTCCGCCGGTCGAACCCTTCCGGCCCCGCCACCACCATCACGCCATAGGCGTTGGCGCCCATGATGTGGCTGTTGTCGTAGATCTCGATCCGACGTGGCGCGCAATCCAGCCCGAACAGGTCGGCCACCCCGTCCAGCAGCTTCGCCTGCGCCGTGCTTTCGGCCATCTTGCGTTCCATCGCCTCGCGCGCGTTCGTCTCCGCATGCTCGACGACCGCGCGCTTTTCGCCCCGCTGCGGCACGAGGATTTCGACCTTCCGGCCGCGCTTGATCCCCAGCGCGTCGGCCATCAGGTCATGCTCGGCGATCTCGCAGTTCAGCAGGATCTGCGCCGGCGGCGGCTTGTCATCATAGAATTGCGACAGGAACGCGCCCAGTACCTCACCCGGCGCCTCGTCACGGGCATGGATGGGGAAGAAGGCGCGATTGCCGTTGTTACGGCCACCACGGATGAAGAAGACCTGGATGCAGGACTGCCCCGCCACCTGGGCGATGGCCACGATGTCCGCATCCTCCAGCGACGCGGGGTTGATGACCGACGAATCCTGCATCGCCGCGAAGCCCCGGATGCGGTCTCGGATGGTTGCCGCACGCTCGAAGGCCAAGCTGGCGGCGGCCTCCTCCATCTCGCGCACCAGTTCATCGCGCAGGCCGTTGCGCTGGCCGGACAGAAAGGCCCGCGCCTGCTCCACCAGATGGGCATAGTCCGCCTGGTCGATGCGCCCGACACAGGGCGCCGAGCAGCGCTTGATCTGAAACAGCAGGCATGGCCGCGTACGCGCGTTGAACACCGCATCCGAGCACGACCGCAACAGGAACACCCGCTGAAGCAGGTTCAACGTCTGATTGACCGCCCAGGCCGAGGCGAAGGGCCCCCAGTAGGACGCCCCCTTGACCAGCTTGCCGCGATGCTTCGCGATCTGCGGAAATGCGTCGCCATCGCTCATCATGATCCACGGATAGCTTTTGTCGTCGCGCAGCAGGATATTGAAGCGCGGCTTCATGCGCTTGATGTAGTTGGCTTCCAGCAGCAGCGCCTCCGCCTCGGTATGCGTGGTGACGATTTCCATCGCCACCGTCTCGGACACCATGCGCCGCAACCGCTCGGGCAACTTGCCCAGCTGGGTGTAGGACGTCACCCGCCGCTTCAGAATCCGCGCCTTGCCGACGTACAGTACCTCTCCCTTCTCGCCGATCATGCGATAGACGCCAGACGAAAGCGGCATGGTCTGAAGGGCCTGCTGAATTGCCTCAACACCCCGGAGGCGCGGGGTGGCAGTCGTATCGCCGTCCATCAGGCCGCCCCCTCATTCATCCACCGATCATGTGGATAAGTCTGTGGAGCAGGCACGGGCAGAATCGTGGGGCGGGCAGTTTTCCTGACCCCGGCTTGGATTGCACAAGAAAGCAGCACAGAAAAATAACCCACTGATAATGATAAAAATTATTCCAACACGGCCTTGATGTTCGATGGACTTCAGGCAATCCGCCCAAAAAACCGAGGATCCCTCCCGCTCACGACAAGGAGCCTGCACCGTCTACCCGATCATCCGCGATTCGATCCCGTTTTGTTCGTGATGGCGGGAATCGCTCTTGCCAGCCAGCGCATGATAGGCAATGCCACTGATATGCGCATCGTGACGTGGAATATCAATTCGCTCCGCCTTCGGCTGCCCCTGCTCGCCCGATTGGGAGAGGATCTTCGACCGGACATCATCTGCCTGCAGGAAACCAAGGTCCCGGACGACCTGTTCCCTGCCGATGCGATCCGCGAGTTGGGGTATACCCACACGCTCTATCGCGGCATGAAAGCCTATAATGGCGTCGCGATCCTGTCGCGCGTGGCGCTGACCTCGCTTGACGACACGCCGGACTGGTGCGGGCGCGGCGATTGCCGCCACATCGCGGCGTCGTTCTCACTCGGTGGCGAAACGGTCGAACTGCATAATTTCTACATCCCAGCCGGCGGCGACATTCCGGACCCCGAGGCCAACCCGAAATTCGCGCACAAGCTGGCGTTCGTGGACGAAGCCACAGCCTGGTTCGCCGGTCGCACCAACCGCCGCACCGTCCTGGTCGGCGACCTGAACATCGCGCCGCTGGAGCAGGATGTCTGGAGCCACAAGCAACTGCTGACCGTCGTCAGCCACACGCCGCCCGAGACCACGCGGCTGCTGGCCTGGCAGGAAAATGGCTTTGTCGACGCAATGCGGCATTTCGTGCCGGCCGACGAAAAGCTGTACACATGGTGGTCCTACCGCAACCGCGACTGGAAGGCATCCGATCGTGGGCGTCGCCTGGACCATGTCTGGATTACGCCCGATCTAACGGAGCGTCTGGTCGACATGACGGTGCTGCGAGATGTACGCGACTGGCCTACGACATCGGATCACGTTCCGGTCGCGGTCGATTTCCGAGATTGAAGTGTACGGGATCGAGAGAGATGGAAATCTCGCTGCTGGCCCAACTTCGACCGGCCATCAGCGGCAGCCGATGTGCGCCGACCTGGTTTCTTGTCAATCTGTCCAACCTTTGACATAGAGCTTTGGCAGTTTGACCAGAGACGAATTTTTCTTGGTGGTATGTCGCGTGGTTCATATGATTCCTCAACACTCTCGCTTGCGCTCTGGCGTCGCCACATACCGTATTGCAGCACAGGTATCCGGCGTCTTGGCGAGCGGCCTGCTCTTCCTGTCAGGCTGTAGTTCCCTGCCAAGCAGCGGCCCCACGGAATCACAGTTCCTTAGCGCACAAAAAAATCCAAAGAAAAACAAGATAGGGTTCGGCCTCGTACAGATCAGTTCCGACCTCCTAACCATTCTTGCCAGCGATTCCCCCGCCCCACTTTCGTCCCTGGACAAGGTGACCGACCGGCCTACGAGCAATGACATGATCGGCCCAGGTGATACGATCCAGGTTTCGATCTATGAGATCGGCAATGGCCTGTTCGGCGGCGGCGGCGGCAATGCCAGCGGCACGTCGATGGCCGCCGCCATGGCGGGCGGCTCTACAACCACCCAGAATACCGGCAGCATCCTGTCGTCCGGCGGCACCGCGCAGGACCCTCAGGGCGCCAAGGCCATGCTCAGCAATCTGCCGCCACTGAAGGTCAGTGCAGAAGGAACCGTCACCGTCCCCTATGCAGGTACGCTGCATGTGGCAGGACAGACGGTGGATCAGGCGGCGGCGACGGTACGCCAGGCCCTGGCGCGAAAATCGCAGGCGCCTCAGGTCGTCGTCCATGTCGTCGAGAGCGTGACCAACTCCGCCATCGTCTATGGAAACGTCACCCGCCCTGGACGCGTATTCCTCACCCCCACGCGCGAGCGTCTCATGGATGTCATCGCCCTGGCGCAGGGCAGCCCCCATCCGCCGGAGGATTCCATCATCCAGTTGACGCGGGGCGACCACGTGGCGCGCGTGGCGATGAGCGTTCCGGAAAACGACCCGTCGCAGAACATTGCCATTCATCCCGGCGACCGGATCGAGGTTATCTACAAGCCCAGAACCTTTACCGTCTTCGGTGCCACCGGCAAGGTGTCGGAGGTCCCGTTTACGGTACCTGAACTCTCCTTGTCCGAAGCCCTTGCCAGGACGGGAGGTCCCCTGGACCAACAGTCCGATCCCAACGGTATTTTCCTTCTGCGCTATGAAGACAACGACGTCGTCCGGCGGCTGGGTCTTCCTGTGGCCGAGGGCAAGCCGGTCACGCCGATCGTGTACCAAATCGACATGATGAATCCTGGCAATTATTTCCTGGGGCAGCATTTCGCCATGAGAGACAAGGACATGCTGTATTACTCCAACGCGAAGGCGAATAATTTCTACAAGCTGTTCACCCTTATCAGCACAATCGTCCAACCGGGCATTACGGCGGGCTACATGGTGGCGCGCTAGCGCGTAAGCCAGGATGCCTGCAACGAAACAGGATATGTGCAGTTTTTCGATCGAGGTTGGAGCAGGAAAGTCTTTCGATGTCAGATGAGTTTCAAGAACACCCTTCATTAGCCCTAGCGCCCGCATCCCAGCCGGCCCATGCGGCAGCGCCGCTTGCGGCCGGCGTGTCTTTTGTAAGAAACAAGATCAGGTCGGGACTTTTTTTTACCGTTATTGTGCCCAATATTTTCCTCTTTCTCTATCTGACCCTTATCGCCAGCCCGCAATATATTTCCGAAGCCCATTTCATGGTGCGTGGCGAGCACAGCATGGGGAGTACGCCGCTTTCCATGATGATGCAAACCGGCATGAATGAGTCCGTCACCAGCGATGATACGTTCGCCGTGCAAGACTATCTCATGTCGCGCGACGCCATGGCACTCCTGCTCCACAAAGACGGACTGGCCCAGGTCTTCTCGCACCCGGGCGCAGATTTCATGTCCCGCTTCCCCAACTGGTATTCGCGGCGCGATCTGGAAAGCTTCTACAAATACTACAAGAAACACGTTAAGGCGCAGATCGATGCCGAGACCTCACTGTCTGTCCTGACCGTCCGCACCTTCAGCGCGGAGGATTCACAGCGCATTGCCAAGGCGCTCATCGCGGCCGCAGAAGATCTGGTGAACGAGATAAACCGCCGGCAGCGCGCGAATCTGGTGGATGCCGCACAGCGAGAGGTCGACACAACGCTCGACCAGATCCGCGACCTGCAAATCCGCCTTGCAGCCTTCCGCAATACCAGCGCGATGATCGACCCGGAGAAGCAGAGCGAGCCCCTCGTTTCCACGCAATACGCGCTGCAATCGCTGCTCACCGCCACGCAGATGCGCCTGGACCAGACCCGCCAGACGTCGCCCGACAGTCCCTCCATCGCCGTCTACGAGCAGCAGATCAATATCCTGCGCAAGCAATTGAACACCGCATCCGCCCGGTTGACGGGTGATACCCATTCCCTGGTGCCGACACTGACCGAGTTTGACAACCTGACCATCCAGCGGCAGATCCTGCAGCAGGTGTTGGCGTCAGAGGTGACATCCCTGCAAAGCGCCAAGGCCCGAGCAGACCATCAGATGGTCTTCCTGGAAGAAGTCTCCCGCCCCGATAAGCCTGATTATCCCGCATATCCGTCGACGCTCGAAGTGATGGCAATTTCTCTCGTCTCTTTCTACAGCGCTTACATCATGGGGCGGCTTCTCATTGCAGGCGCGAGGGAGCACAAGATCACATGACGCCACAACCTCAACGACGCGATACGCTACTCTCCTGCTTCATTATTCAATACAAGGTCATTCATGCGCTCATCCTTCGGGAACTGCACACCCGCTACGGGCGCGAAAATTTGGGTTTTCTCTGGGTGATCGGAGAACCAATTCTTTTTTGTGCCGGCGTCGCAATCGTATGGACGGCTATCCGGCCGGCGCGCGAGCATGGTCTGGCCATGACGGCCATGGTGGTCACGGGCTATATTCCCCTGACGATGTGGCGGCATTGCATGGGGCGTGCCGTCAAGGCGTATGAGTCCAATGGCAGCCTCTTTTTCCATCGACAGGTAACGCCTTTCGACGTCATCACGGCACGCTCGTTTCTGGAAATTATCGGAACAATCATGGCCGGCGGCATTGTAATGATGGGTGCCATCGGCTTGGGCTACATGAACCCGCCAAAAGATTACGGCCTCCTCTTGCTCGGCATCTCCTATCAATGCGTTTTTTCTTTCGCGACCGCCCTACTGGCCGCGTCGTTAAGCGAAATGTCCGATCTTATCGAAAAAACCGTGACCGTCTTCGGCTATCTATCGCTCCCGATGAGCGGAGCGTTCGTTATGGTTGCCTGGCTTCCGCTCCATTACCAATGGATCTTGATGCTTTCTCCTATGGCCAACAACGTGGAGATGATCCGGGGCGGCGAGTTCGGGATAGAAGCCAGCGTTAAGTACGATCTTTTCTACGATACCTGGAGCACTGCCCTGATGGTGCTTATCGGCATATTCCTGACCGCAGGCGTCAGAAAGCATCTGGAAATCACGGGATAGAGCCACCAAGCCATGCTAAGATGCGTCGACATCGTCAAGGAATTCCACACATCGTCTGGCATGAAGCGCGTGCTGAACGGCGTGAATTTTACCATTCAGCGCGGTGAAAAATGGGGCATTCTCGGGCATAATGGCGCTGGCAAATCGACCTTGCTGCGGATTATCGGCGGCGTCGACGTGCCGACATCGGGACGGGTCGAAATGGACATGTCCGTCTCCTGGCCACTGGCATTTTCGGGCGCGTTCCAGGGCAGCTTGAGTGGACTGGATAACCTGCGGTTCATCGCACGCATCTATAATCGCGATTACGACGAGATGCGTCGTTTTGTCGATGATTTCGCAGAACTGGGTCAACATCTTCGCGAGCCGGTGAAAAACTACTCATCAGGCATGAAAGCCCGACTTGCCTTTGCATTATCCATTGCGATCGAATTTGACAGTTATCTGATTGACGAGGTCGCCATGGTTGGCGATGCGCGTTTTGCAGAACGCTGCCGCCGAGAACTTTTTGAAAAACGCAAGGATCGGGCACTCGTAATCGTTTCACATAGTATGGAATATATAAGAGATGTTTGCGACCATAGTATGGTTCTGCAAGATGGCAAAATGGCCATCTGCAATAGTGTTCAAGAAGGTATAGATATTTACAATAGATTACTTACCGGAAAAATATTCACAGAACGCGCACCAGAAACTGATACACATTATATCGATATGCTTAAAGATGAGGATGGAGAACAAAACGTGAGCGCAGATCCTTCAAGCATCCAGAACAAAATAGTCACAGAAGAAGATGTAGAATTACTTTTTCAATCTATTTTGAAGCGGAGCGTAAATAATGATGCGTATAGAGCTCAGTGCGTTCGCAACAAAACCACTGTTCTAGGGATGATTAATCAACTCCTAAATTCTGAAGAATTTTATTTGGTCACAAAGAAAGATATCGATAGCCGTTCTGATTCTCTGCTTGTCTCTCGTTCTGATATTCTCGGAGAGAATTATAGAAACCCTACGACCTTACGTGTCAATCAGTCCAATATCAAACGAGTACTGATTGTCGGGTCTTGTCTTTCTGACGCGTGGGCCAATGCCGTCCCGTCTCTGGAGGAAACATTCGAGACAGAATTATATCTGTTCTCCAATGATCTTCCGGAACAGCCCGTCCACCCTATTGGAAGTTATAACTTTCAAATCCTGCAGATCCCGATCCGAAATGCTTTACCTGACGGTGCCTTTGCAAAGATCCAGCAGGGCGACATGCAAGCTCATCAGGATCTTTTAGATCACGTCAAATCCGCCACCAGAATGCTTCTTCGGAGCGGATTAAGGTGGAACCAACAGTATGGCATAACGACATTCGTATTCTCGTTTATTCTTCCGCAACAAAATTATATCGGAAAACTTCTTGACAGATACAGTATAGAAAATCCTGTACATTTTGTTGAAGAGTTGAATAAATTCATCGCAGAAGAGATCAAGAAATATACGAACGTATTTTTTGTAAGCGCCGACGGAACCCGACCTTGTTCGGGGCGGGAATAGCGTGAAGCTGGCGAGGCACATGGAGGCCTTGCGAGTGGATATTGAGCAGTCAAAAGAGCCTCGTATGAGCGCATGCCGGGATGGTGGAGCGGTCGTGCGAATGGAGCGGCGGCGGCATTGGAGCAATGAGGAAAAACTCGCGATTCTGAAAGAGACGACGCAGCCAGGCGCTATCGTTGCGGTAGTGGCGCGACGCTACGGGATCGGAACTGGCCAGCTATACACATGGCGCAAGCAATTGGTGCGCGGTGCGATGGCCGGGTTCGTGCCGGTCGAACTGGTGAGTTCCGAGTCTCCTGCAAAGCCATCGGAGGTCGGCCGCATCGACATTCGGCGGGAGGGCGGCTTCACCGTATCGGTCGACAGGCTCGTTGACCGGGAAGCACTGAGGCTGGTCCTCGACATCGTCGGGGAGCTTGAACGTTGAGTCTGACGCTGCCGCCGTCGGCGAAGATCTATCTGTCGCTGGCGCCGTGCGACATGCGCAAAGGCTTCGACGGATTGTCGTCCCAGGTTAGTAATATCCTGCAACTCGATCCATTCTCCGGCGCTGTATTCCTGTTCCGCGGCAAAAGAGGTGACAGGTTGAAGGCGCTGGTCTGGGACGGGTCGGGGCTCTGCCTGTATGCGAAACGCCTTGAGCGTGGGAAGTTCGTGTGGCCCCGAACCCAGGACGGGGCGGCAGCCCGACTCTCGGCTGCGCAATTGGCGATGCTGATTGAAGGTCTCGATTGGAGGCAGGCGATCATCCATGACGAGGTGCCTGCACCGACCTTTGCGTGAACGGTAAAACCGCAGAAAACTGAGGTTTTATATAGGATCGGAACGTTGCTCGCGCTATAGTTCAAGGCATGCGGTTCGACCTTGATCGCCTCCCCACAGATCCGGTTCTCCTGCAGAAAATGCTGCGGGAGATGGCCGAAGCCATGGAATTGGAACGGAGCGAACTGAGGGCAACGAAGCAGACCGTCAAAATCCAGACCCTGACAATCGAAAAGCTGGAGCATCGCCTTGCTCGGCTTCTGCGCATCCAGTTCGGTCGCAGTTCCGAGAAGATGGACATCGCGCAACTGCGCCTGATGTTCGAAGAGGTCGATGCCTCCCAACTCGCCAACGATGATGCTCCCGCAGCGTCAAAGCCGCAATCTGCACGGAAAGCTGGAACCCGGGCGCCGATCCCCGCGCACATCCCGCGCGTGACGACGGAGCATCGCCCGCAGCCATGCGGTTGTGGCGGCGCCGAAACCATCATCTGCCAGGACGTCACCGAAGTGCTGGACTACGTTCCGGCCCGCTTCCGCGTCCTGCGCCATGTTCGTCCCCGCATCGCCTGTCGTTCCTGCGAGAAAATCGGCCAGGCTCCAGCCATTGATCTGCCGTTGCCGAAGGTGATGGCGAGCAGCGCGTTGCTTGCGCATCTTCTCGTCAGCCGCTTCGTCGATCATCAGCCCTGGCACCGTCAATCGATGATCCTGCGTCGCCTGGGCGTGGACATCGATCGCGATGTGATGGGCCGCTGGTCCCGCAAACTGGCCTGGCTGATGGCCCCGCTCGGCGAACGGCTGCTCTCCTACATTCTCGAAGCTTCCAAGATACATGGTGATGAGACGCCGGTCACATTGCTCACAGGCGAGGGCGGTAGCCACACCGCGTACTTCTGGGTCTATCTGCGCGACGATCGTTCGAGCGGTGACATGCGCCCGCCCGCCGTAACGTTCCGCTTTACAATCGGTCGCGGTGGTGAGCATCCCGCAGCTCATCTCGCCGGCTATCGGGGATATCTTCAGGCGGACGGCTACGCCGGCTACAACACGCTGTACCGTGATCCCAGCACGAAGGCACCGCGCGAGGTAACCGAGGTCGGCTGCTGGGCCCACTCGCGACGCAAGTTTACCGACATCCTGGAAAAGAACCCGTCGCCGATCGCGGCCGAGGCCGTGGTAAGGATCGGCGAGCTTTTCGCGATCGAACGCGCCATCAAGGGGGCGCCTCCCGATGAACGACGGCAGGTTCGCCAGCAGTTGGCATGCCCGAAGCTGGCTACCTTGCGACCATGGCTGGAAGCGCGGATGCGGGGGCTGTCATCGGACAGTGCCTTGGCAAAGGCATGCCGCTATCCGCTCAACCGCTGGGCGGCGATGGTCCGCTATTGCGATGACGGTCTGCTCGAAATCAGCAATAATCTGGTCGAAAATTCCCTGCGTGGGGTTGCCCTTGGCCGCCGCAACTGGATGTTTGTCGGTTCGACCAAGGGGGGCGACGCTTCGGCCCTGTTTTACTCGCTGGTCGAGACCTGCCGCCTGAACAGCGTGCACCCCGAAGCCTGGTTCACCGACGTCATCGCACGTATCGGCAACCACCCGATTAACCGGATCGACGAACTCCTGCCCTGGAACTGGCAGGCAGCGAGAGAGATCCAAAAACTGGAGCATGCTGCTTGAGCAATGCCTTCGTCGTGCGGATGACGATCACACTGGATGACGTGACACCGGCTGTGAGCCGTATGATCGAAGTGCCGCTGGGTATCAGGCTCGATCGCTTGCACACCGTCCTCCAGGCTGCGCTGGCATGGACCGACAGCCACTTGTGGGAACTGACCTTCGGACGCACGGGATTCGGCATCCCCGACCCCTCCTATGGTCTCGATGGTCCGCTCGATGCGCGCAAGACGACCTTGGCTGAGGCTCTGGAGGAAATGCGAGGCAAGTCCTTCCGATACCTCTACGACTTCGGCGATGGCTGGGAGCATAGCGTCAGGATCCACGATATCGCCCCTGCCGACCCGCACGCCAGCTATCCACGCCTGCTCGAGGCCACCGGAATGTGTCCGCCCGAGGACTCGGGAGGCCCCTGGGGCTATGCTGAAAAGCTGGAGGCCCTCACTGATCCGACGCATGAATTTCATGAGGACGCACTGGAAGCCCTGGGGGACGCCCATGATCTCCACACTCAGCCAAACGTCGACTTGATCCAAACCCGCTTCACTGCCCTGGCAAAGAAATGGGCACCCCGCCAGCGAAAGGCCAAATAGTCGTTACGTCAACGCCGCCTTACATCGGCGCTTACTATTTTTTTACGATATCAACGATACAATGGCGTCAATAGGTAGACAGTACATTAATGAGGATATGATCACCTCATTCAATCATGGCTCCATGATCGGGGATTTTGATTTCGAATTTGATCAGAACCGTCTGGAAGTTGTCCAGCGGGCGCCCGAAATCTACGATGCAGAAATTGCGCTCTTCCTGAAGTCCGGCTGGAACGAGCTGATTGCAATGTACAGGATCGTGCGCCAGATCGACTCCGTAAAAATGGTAGTCGTCGATATTGATGATACGTTATGGCGCGGTATCATTGCCGAACATACGCCATCCGAAATGGCAACCACCGAAGGATGGCCGAGGGCGTTCTGGGAAACGTTGCTTCTGCTGAAAAGACGCGGCGTCATTCTTGCGATCATCAGCAAGAACGAAGAAGCCGTTGTCAGGGAAGCGTGGCCACATATCATGGGAAAAATGATTTCTCTTGATGATTTCGCGGTCCGTCGCATCAACTGGCGGCAAAAGTCGGAAAACATGAAAGAGATCCTACAGATCGTCAATGTTCTTCCCAATAGTGTCGTATTCATCGATGATAATCCTGCGCAACGTTCCGACATTAAGAGCATTTATCCCGATATGCGGGTATTGGGCGGCAATCCGATCCTGTGGCGTCATATTCTGCTGGCGGCTGCCGAAACGCAGACTTCAAAAATTTCCAATGAATCGACCAACAGAACGGAGATGATCAAAGCACAGGTCGAACGTGAGGATTTCAAGAATAGTGTTTCCCAGGAAGAATTCATAAAATCCCTGAACATAAAGTATGAAGAAATAGAAATCGATGACGTAGAAAGTGAGGGATTCTTTAGATCTTTCGAGCTTCTGAATAAGACCAATCAATTCAACACCACGGGCGAGCGTTGGTCTCAGGAAACATGCCAGGCCGCCTTCACCCAGGGAATGAAATTTGTTTCATTCAAGGTTGAAGACAAATTTACGGCCTATGGCCTGGTCGTTGTTGCCCTTGTTCGACAGAATGAAATCGAGCAATTTATCATGAGTTGCCGAGTAATGGGGCTGGGTGTCGAAGAACATGTCATAAGAGCACTCTTGGAAAAATTCCGGCAAGCAGGCTATAATTCCGCCAAGGCGCGATTGGTGGAGACCGAGAAAAATCTCCCCTGCCGCTCCATTTTCAAGGCCAATGGATTTACCCTGACCGAAACACAGAACGAGATCAGTTGGTGGGAATATGCTGATCTTCAGGCATCAAGACCTGTTGATATTTGAAGGGTTCCTGACGTCGGACGGTAGCCATTCGATGTTTCCGGGTAGGAAGCCATGAATCCTATCCGGCCGGCGGCACTTGGCAGTTTGGCCACAAAGTTGATGAGGGAATCGCTCGCGCAACGCTGCCTCGTTCAGAGTTGGCTGCGCCGGCGATTTCTTCAACCGCGTGTCTCGTCCTCCAGCAGCTTGGGCCTCTCAATTGGCCAGATCCATTATTGATGAGACGTTTGTGCAGCCCACAACAGCGATCCAGTGGCCGTAGACGGCATATATGTCGAGGGTGGCGCGACCATGATCCGCGTCGGGGGCATTCCCAGGGACACGGTATTCGTTCCGCCAACGGGCGATTGCGCGCAGGTCGCCATATCCGCAACATAGCCACGCGCGCCGGCTGCGCCGCCGGCTTCATCAATTACCAAGCTATCGACGCTAACGTAGCTGCACTGGCTTCCAAACAGATGGATAGCTCCCTGGGCCATGGCCTGCGTGTAAAGGCTCCCCACCTGCACCGTACCGTACGCTGCCATTTCGATCGCGCTGGACCCCGTATGGGCCGTCAAGCCCTCTTGCGTATTATCCTGCCCCTGCGCGTCGAGGATCGAGATCTTGACCGTCGCAGCTGGTGCGTCGTTCAGAATACAGTGCACTGACCCGTCACAAATCAAAGTACCGATGTTCACCTTGGTCGAGACGCCTCCGACCAGAGATCCGGATGCGGAATCCTGTTCGAGGTCGATGGCGGAGAACGTGTTGATAGCAAAAATATCATCCAGTATCGGTGTGTCGGCACGATAGAGACGGATCAGATTTTCATTGTGCGTCTTGTAATGGAGCTTATCCAATTCACTGCCGTTGAAACCCCATTCGTGTATCCCGATGAAGCGATCCACGTCATAATCATGATGGACTTCAAAGCCGGTTGTATAGAAATCCGTCATCGCATTGCGCACCTGAAGGCGGCCAGCGTTATCCGAATAGACTCCTTTCGTAATACCACGCCACAATGTGTTGGTGATGAACACCTCTCCTTTCACATCTTGGATGCCAATTACGAACGGATAGGCCGCAGGCTTCCAAGAAGCGGTTACGCTACCGGCCGCAGGCTTACGCGATGCCGGCTGGATCTCGAAAAACGCGCACCCATCTATGGTCGCGCCGATAGCCGTTCCGCTTGAAATCGTGATCGGGCGGCTCGAGGAGCCAATGAACCGCGCACCAATCTGAAACCACGTACCCCCATAACGCTGCGCTGGGTCGGCAGCCAGGCCACCGGTGGACATATGCCCCTGTACACATCGCCAGACTCCCTGATTGGTCTGCACGATCGGCGAGTTCAGTTTATATATTCTGGGAAGAAACACGATCTCGCCGCCCAATTGGCCATTGGAAGAGAGGATGTTCAGAACGCGCTGAATGGACGGCGCGTCGTCGTCGCCATCAGCGGCCACCTTCAGAGTGTCAGGAACGATGTGCCGGTAGAGTGCCACTAGCGCCGAGGCAGGATTTGGACCTCTGTACGGCACGGGCAGCGCCTCCATCCTACGAGTTTCCAGCGGCATCGTAGCCTGCCCAGAGTTCTTCAGGCCGCCTGTTTTGTCGTCTACCTGCGAAGTGAGCGTGCCGCCGGACATTGCATTTACGGCCGGCTTTCCTATTGTTCCGGATGCGCCCAGTGCGCACCGTTGGCCACCGTAAAACACGACCAATACAAATGCATACCTGAAAGCCTTTGTTTTCATTCTTTCACTCCCAACCATATTGAACTGGCGTCAATCACCGGGCGCCCCCCCTGTCAAAGACGAGAGATGCCCGGTAACTATATCGGAGATTAGGCCTGTACAGCCGGATACACCCGCGCCATGGGTGTGCATGAACACATGTGATTACGGGCCTGATGCATGAGGCAGATACCTGCTGGGTCGGAGGGCGGGCAGTGTATTTCGTGAGAGGAGGACTTGATGGCAGCATCCAAGTCCCTCGCGATGAGCGTTGATAAACGCCGTCATCCTCTCTTGCCGGCCCCCTTCATCTCCCTACGTCACGCTTCCGGATCTCGGCTGAGACCTTCTTGACTGTATGCCTCGCGGAAGATTCCTCAGCTCAGATAAAAAGCCTTCCCCAAATTGGCCACCTCACAACCCAAAGGATCCAGTATCAAACCCAGTGCTGTGTGTAACTCTTCGCAAAGGCACCGACGTTCTCCAGCGTATTGTTTGCCGCAGCCTCAAGGAAATCCAGCCTGTCACGATGATCGTCTCTGTCAGAGGCACAGAAACCCAAGACAGGGATGCCGGCTGCATAGTGCTTCGGGCTGCCACCATGATCCATTACAATAGTTTCATAGTCGGCGGAACGAATCTCGAAACATACGCAGCCTTCCCTGTCGACCTCCACATCGAACACTGCCCACATACCCTGCCCCGCATTCGTCGTGCTGGAAAAAACAAGACCCGATTGGGTATGGATCGAAAAAGTCGATGACTTTGAATTCAGTCCGCGCACGTGCAGGAAGATACGCGCAATGGGGAATCCAAGATTCGGAATACAAAGCTGTGCCGAACCGGGCTTGATGCGGCAACCGCTCGGATCGGGCCAGAGCCACCCCTCGCCAACACGATACATTTCACCGCTGGCAATGCCGTGCCAGATACTGCGGTCACGGTGTAGATTGAGTGGGACATAACGCCCACCAAGAGTCTTGGGGAAGCCCTCGTAAAGCGACCCTTTACTGGTCTTTACGCTATCCGAAAAAGCGACGATCTCATGCGTCATCGTCCGCCAGGTCGTCAGATGATAATGCTCGGTGATCTGCCGTTCCCGTTCTGCCCGGAATTTCGTATCGAAGAGCAACTTCTCTGCCTTCTCAACGAAATCGGTGACGTTGCCACTCTCAAATACCACCCCATACCCGGCGGCAGCCTCCACGAGGGAAGAGTTATCCGCGACCAGCGGCACGCGCCCATAAGAGAGAGATTCCGTAATCGGCAACCCCCACCCCTCGTAATGACTTGGATAGACGGTGAAAAGACTCAATCTATAAAGGCTTTTAAGCTCGAGATCGCTCGCCCGTTGAATAAAGACGATCTTGCTGCTGAGCGAAGGGTCAGCCGCAATGACGGACATAGCCCGGTCATTTAGCCAGCCGAATTTGCCGACACACACGAGCGGAGGAACGGCGTCCGCATCATTTTTTTGCAGAAGCGCCTGCCAGGCCAGGAATGCAGCTTCGTGGTTCTTACGCGCCTCGATCGTCGAGACGAATAGAACATAACCCTCAGCCTGCAGGCCCCACCTTCTGATAAGCGCCTCACTCGGAAGCGCGCGCCCCTCATCATCCCCGGAAAAACTCGCGCTAAGAGGGATCGTCGCGACATTCCGCTCGTTCAATGGATGGCCCATGACGCGCGCGGCATAAGTCAGATCGCGTGTCGTCGACGTTGAGTTGGTAATAAAAGCGTCAGCATGAAAAAATACGCCTACGAGCCACGTATTGTAGTCAATTGTGACGCCTTCTACGCAATATTGCGGTTTGATCGCGGGAATAAGATCATGAACATAGGGAATGAAAGTAATATCGCGCTCGCGCTTGAGATTGCGGATCGCAAGAAAATAATTGTACATCCACCACGATGTACCAAGATTCACCACTATCGCGCCATGCGGGGGCAAATAGGGCTGTGAAAATGGAATACGCGCAAAAAATCCGTCCCGTGCCGCCGTCCAAGCCTCCTGATCATCATTTTTGCATAGCGTTGCCAGCAAGGTGAATGTTGGATGATCGAGATCAATGAAATGCTCGACGCCATCGACGAAGAAAAAAATCTCAACGCGACCGGCACAAGTCGCCACGGCTTCTGCCACGACCTCAATTTGAACACGCTGAATGCCAGTCGGAAACTTGTTATGCCGAAAATGCGCAATCAGATCACTGACGTCAAAACAGAGAGTCGCCTCCTCCGAAGCAATCTTGTATCGCCCTTCCACCGTGCTGGGGCGAATATCAGCCGCGATCGCCTTTACTGTCTCTTTCTGCCGCAGGAATGCGGCAAAAGATGGACGTAGAGCGGTGATTTCCTGTTCTGCGGAAGCCGACACATCTTCAAACGGAAGGGCCGATTTGTAGGCCTCTATCGCCTTCTCGACATCCCCATCCTCCGCCAGTCGGCGTCCAATGTGCAGGTAACATTCGCCCTTTGAAGGATCGAGCAAGAGGGCTGTTCGGTAAGCCTCAAGCCCCTGCTCATGATCGCCGAGTTCGCTCAACGCATGCCCGAGCTGAATCCAGATATGCGGGATCGTTCCATCGATCGCCACAGCTTCCCTGAAATGCCGAGCCGCAGCGTCCCAGTCCGCCTTATCCCGCGCAGCATTTCCCCCCTTCATTTTCCGAGATAGAGCCTTGGATACCCAGACACCGCCCGATTTGTAGAATTTCCCTGCCCGAAATCGCAACAAAGTACTTACGATCTCTTCGCGCCTAATCTCTTTCATGTCTCGCCAACCTTGTATCGATCCCACATTTACGTCCCTTCGATTTTTTTTCGTGAGACTTATTGGGTGCAAAGCAATTTTTTCATCTTTTTGTATTTCAGAAGATCGAAAAGCTTTGCCTCGATAAAATCGGTCCGTGCGTTGGCATTGGTCTTGTCAAAAAGGTACACACCACACACGCCTACCGAAATGACACGAGAATGACCTGTCTCTGGATTGGTAGTCGTTTCCACTTCACGAGAATAAACGTCTATGTTTAGTTTCTTCCCTGCAATATCCCCGTCAAAGTCGAGGAAACACCATGCTTCTTCATCTGGATTGAGGCGAAACTTCGTGGAGGATCCAGCCAGATTGGCTGAAACCGTTACTTCGCTGTGAGACGATGGAATTCCCTTGAGTTGGATCGCAATCCGGTTGCATGGCTGCGCCACGGTGAAGGTCAGCCGCGCCCCTGTGCCCCGTGTCCAACTGCCGAAATCCTCAAGACGATGCCAGCCCGAACCATCACGCAGCACCTCCGCCGAGGTGAGATCGCTTGAAATCTTTAACTGCCTGTTACGATTGAGCGCGTAGTAGGCGGGCTCAAGCACGGGCTCGATCTTCTTGGTCTGCTCCACCCCTTCCTGGACGGCGTGGGCGAATGCCAAGACCTCCTGGGCGATCGTCTCCCAGTGACGAGACTGAAAATTTTCCGCAATGCGTTGTTCCAACGCGGATAGATGGCCCCTGTCCTTGATCAAAGAAAGAAGCTTTTCTTCGAAATCGTGATTTGATCCGGTGCGATAAGTGACAGTCAATCCTTGCCCCGCTTCCGGTAGCGAGGAGTTGTCCGCAGTAACACAGACCTTCCCATAACCGAGCGATTCCGTGATTGGCAGTCCCCAACCCTCATAATAGCTCGGATAGATCGTGAAGAGGCAGGATGAGTAGAGCGCTGCAAGCTCCTCGTCGCTGACACTCTCGATATAGACGATATGTTTTTCAGCCTCGATAAATGTGGCGAGTTTCTCCAGGAAAAAATGGCTCTCGAAACCGCGTTTGCCAACGATGACCAGTTTGGGAATAGGCAGCTTCGGGTTGTTACGAATCAGGTTTTGCCAGGCATCCAGTGCTCCGGCCTGATTCTTGCGCGATTCAACGGTCGAAATAAAGAAAACGAATTTCCCAGGTTCAATTCCCTCTCGCCTGAAAAGGCTCGTGGCCGCAGCGGTTGGCACGGAAACAGTTTTCTTTTCGGCGGCAAGATGCACGACGCGCACATCAGCGGAGGGAATGCCCGCATTTAATTCCGTTGCAAGCGCCAGAAAATCCTTTTTGCTTGCTTCCGAGACGGCGAAATACCGATCCGAATGCTGTACGACGCCCATGAACCAATCAATGAATTCATGCACAAGTTCATGCGCACAAAAACGTGGCACAACAGCGGGAATTACGTCATGAATGAAGGGAATATAATAAATATCGCTCTTCTTTTTTGCCTCACGGATATGCATGAAATAATTGGGAAGCCACCACGATGTACCGATATTGATCAGAACAGACCTCAGCGGAAAAGCGTCGATCTTTTCTGCCATCGCTTCCTGTCGTAGCGTCGATACCTCCCGGCGCCACACCAGATCCCGCGCATCTGAGCCCATCAAACTGAGCGTAGATACCTTCACAAAGCGGTCGGGATCGACCAAAAACCACCCATTCTCGTCCTCGAGGAATTGACAAAGCGCTATTTCCTCGCTCTCGCTTCCTGAAAGAATCGACTGGATAATGCTGATCTGAACCCGCTGTATCCCTGTAGGAGTCCGATTATCAGGAAAATAACCAAGAAGATCAGAGACATCGAACCAAATTTTTCTTTGAAATTTCTTCACGTCACTACCCACGATATCGTTTTCCACTCAATTCAATCTGCAGGAAGATGATGGAGATGTCAGCGCCGAGGTAAACTTGGATCATAGCCTTCTCTCGTCCCTGCCACCGCCGATCCTGATCTCGATACCTGCCTCTCTGCTTTCCCCATTATCACGAATAAAAGATGGCACGTCCATGTCACTCCTGGTTTTTTCACGTCACCGAAGCCCGCCATTGCAGGCTACGACCTTGAAAAATGGAACAGACTGATAAGCTGCCCAGCTCGAAAGAGGCACGAATTTATCAGGAAGATTAAGAGGAAAGCGATGCGACGCGCATTTCCTGCGCCTCAGTAGAAATGGCCATCAGGGCCGCTGGGCTTCGGCATGCACACGACGGACGCGGCTCTCGCTGGTCGCCCTCGTTCACCACCCGACATTTCCAAACGGGCTCTGATGATCTTTAGGTCTCATGTTCGGACATGACCCTTGACCCGTCTCACGCTTCAAGCCCAAATATGGCAGGACTTCTCTGCACCTGACGGTCGACCGGATAGATAGCTATTTGCGAATATAAGGCCGCATAGTTACAACACTCAAGCATGATAGACCTTTGAAAATCGGCATTCACACGATTTTATGCCTGTTCAAGGCAATCTCTTTTGATTAGGAGATCAAACAATTATGTCTAATCGGAGCACGTGCCCGCAAATGAAACCGTCTGATTATACACCTAATGCGGCAATAAACACTCGAACAGTCGTTCCGGTTATCCTGTCTGGTGGGTCTGGCAGTCGCCTCTGGCCAGTATCGCGTGGAAGTTTTCCGAAACAGTTTTGGCCGTTACTTTCAGATAAAACGCTATTGCAGGAAACGGCCCTTCGCGGCGAGCAGCCTGGATTTGGCCGCCCCGTCGTCGTCTGCAACGCCGATCATCGTTTCATCATCGCCGAGCAGCTACGCGAAGTGGGCATCACCAATGCCCGCATCGTGCTGGAGCCGATGGGTCGAAATTCCGCCCCCGCGATCGCCGCTGCCGCGCTGCTGATCGCCGAGGAAAACCCCAATGCGGTCATGTGGGTCATGGCGGCCGATGCCGCGATCAAAGACCAGACGGCCTTGAATACCGCACTCACCGTGGCGGTCGACGCCGCCCGTCAGGATTATATCGTTACTTTCGGCATGAAGCCCACCAAACCGGAAACCGGTTATGGCTATATCGAGCGCGGCAATGAACTGGCCGACGTGCCGGGCGCCTTCCACGTCGCGAAATTTCTCGAAAAGCCGAATAAAGAACAGGCGGAAGATTTTATTCGTGACGAACATTATCTCTGGAATTCCGGCATGTTCGTGGCCCGCGCCAGCACGCTGCTCAGCGAGATCGAGACCTTCGAGCCACTGGTTTACTCCTCGGTCAAGAAGGCGGTCGACGACCGTACATGCGATTCGGACTTTGAACGCCTTTCCGTGGAGCACTTTGCCCAATCTCCCGATATTTCAATCGACTACGCCGTCGCCGAACGCACCCAAAAGGCTGCTGTCGTGCCAGGGGACTTCGGCTGGTCGGATATCGGCAGTTGGGACGCGCTGTGGGAACTGACCCCGAAAGACGCTGACGGCAATGCAACCTCGGGAGATGTTTTTCTCGACGGCGCGAAGAATTGCTATGTCCGGTCTGACGGCATCGTCGCTACGGTCACAGGCGTCGAAGATCTGATCGTCGTGGTGACGAAGGACGCCGTCATGGTGTCGCATCGCGACCGGGCCCAGGACGTCAAGAAAATGGTCGCCCGCCTGACGGCAGCAGGGCGTCCCGAGGCACTCAGCCATAATCGGGTTTATCGGCCCTGGGGTTTCTATGAAAGCCTGATCCAGGGCGATCGCTTCCAGGTCAAACGCATCTCGGTCGACCCCGGCCAGAAGCTGTCGCTCCAGAAGCACTTCCACCGCGCCGAGCACTGGGTCGTGGTCGGCGGCACGGCTATGGTAACACGCGATGCCGACCTGATTATGGTGCGCGAGAATGAAAGCGTCTATCTGCCGCTCGGCGCCGTCCATCGCCTGGAAAACCCCGGCCGGATTCCGTTGACGCTGATCGAAGTCCAGTCCGGCCCCTATCTGGGCGAAGACGATATCGTGCGCATCGAAGACGTTTATGCGAGGGCATAACGTCGTCTGAATGGATACGGGCTTATCGGCCGTACGGCCGATAAGCCCACTCCATCAATTGGCCGAACAGCCAACTTTTCAGCACCGTTTCCATGAACATGCATGGAGCAGGCCGTAAACAGCGCCTGTTTTGAAAAAACGCGCACAAGGATAGCTGCATAGATGCAACGGTCGCCCACCGCCACCGTTCTCCGCCAAAGTCTGGTCAACCGAACAGAGACGCCTACGGCATTAATTTTCAAGAGAGACAACAGATCGGTACATTTCCCATAACCGCTCTTCGTATTTTCCCATATCAAAGCATGCTGCCTGTCGTGGTCCCCGTTCTCTCAGGCTGGCGCAAAGCACATCATTGCTGTCGAGTTCCTCGATCCCCGCGCTGATCGAAGACGGGTCATAGGCATCGACAAACAAGGCCGCCTCTCCGGCGACTTCGGGTAACGCGCCTTCACGCGAGGTCATCACCGGCGTTCCCCAGGACAATGCTTCCAGCACGGGCAGCCCAAAACCTTCAGAGAGCGACGGAAAAAGAACCGCGCGTGCTCCCCGGATCAACGCTGCCAGAAGCGGCGCAGGCAGATATTCCAGTTTCTGAATGCGCCCGGCCGCGATGCCACGCTCCAGAAAGCGAAGCTCGTCATCCGTCTTCCAACTCATGGCCCCGACAATGACGAGCGTGCGCTCCGTCCGCGCCATGAGGAACGCTTCGATCAGACGGCCGATATTCTTCTTCGGCTCCAAAGAGCCAAAGAACAAAAAGAATCCTCCCGGCTGCAAGCCGAACAATTCCCTGATTTCCCGATTGATTCCTTCTTCACGCGAGACATCAATCGACGTATTCGGCTCGAATGACTGGTATGTATTGTGCAGCCTCTTCTCAACCTCTGGGAAAAACGACAGAATTTCCTTTCTGGAGGCTTCAGACACGGTGCAGATCGCATCTGCGCCTTGCACGACCTTACTGATCAATTCGAAATGGAATTTCTTGTTGTCGAGCGTCGTCTGGGGCAATCTCAGCGGCACAAGGTCATGAATGGTATAGATATTTCGCGCACCTTTGATCCTGATGGGCAAAGGATAGGTCCAATGCATGATCGCCGGTGGATTGGGAACGGAGATCGCCATGAAGCGACCAGTCGAGCGAAAATGCCGCCCGGCAGCGTGATAGAGATTCTGCACATTCAATACCCGGTCGAACGCCGGCAACCTTTGGGCGAAGCCACGCGCCTCGACCCGACCAGAGATGGGCACCTCGACCGCTTTAGGTGCCCCTGTAACCCTATCGGCTACGACATTCCGCAACCAGCGCGGGATGATGGATTTGGAGGCCTTCTTCGTCGAGGTCTGGCCCAGGATGTCGAAAAACATGACTTCGCGCAGGTCGGCTGACATGCGGGGAGAGATATCCATGCCGTAGACGACATCCACGGTACATCCCATCGACTTGAGACAATGCGTCAATGTGCGCGCATAGGTTGCAATACCCGTTCCGCGCGGGAGCGCCAGATTGAATCCATCCACACCGACATGAAAAGAAGAATCTCGAGCCAATATTGCCTCACAAAAAGGAAATTTCACGAATTAAACGATTAAATCGACATAAAGTCGTTTTCTGTCAAAAAGATATTCAGGCGGATCCACGTTGCGGAGCGAACCGTCAGGCACAGACAATCTCTCTCGCCGCACCGTAGATATGGTAGAGCGAACTGGCCGGCATATGATCCACCATCGGGGCCAGGCCCTCATCCAGGCGATCAATCCATCCGCCGGCAAGCTGCGCTGGCGCATAGCGCGTGAAAAAAAGTTCGCTGATTGAAGACAGCAACCCCTCTCCCCCCTCCCCTGCATCCTTGCGACGCCGGCAGAGCAGACGCAGATGTTCGGTCTGCGGCCAGATGCGCGTTGAATGCGCGCACACCACACCGTCCTCGGTCATGGCGTCATAGACAAGGCCCGTATCCGGTGCGCAACCTCCCGTGCTTCCAAAGGCGAACAACCGTTCGGCCATTGCATACAGATGGCCTTTCGCCTGCGTGCCCGGGGCGAGTCTGCGATATTCACCCAGTAGCCATGCCCATTCGAACAGATGCCCGGGCTCGACCCGATTATGCCCCGGTGGCGCAAGCGGTGCCCAGGCCGCATCGAATTCCTCAAGCAGCGCGCCTGAACGAGGATCCATGAACCGGCGGGATGCCAGGGTCACCAGACGCTCAGCCTGATCAAGATAGAAGGCCTCGTCTGTCGCCTCGAACAGGGCCAGACACGCTTCCAGCAGGTGCATGTGGGGATTCTGGCGACGCACCGCATTCGTCTGAGGCACACAGTCGCGGAATCCCTCCTCCATCGCAAATAATGGCCAGATTTCCTCCGCCGTTTCACGGGCAATCCGCCGATAGCGCGGGGCACCGGTCAGTCGGTAGGCCCAGGCATAGGCAAACAGGATGAAGGCATGGGCGTAAAGATCACGCACGCGGCTGGCAGGCGTACCATCCGGCGCCAGTGAAAAGACCCAGCCCGCCCCGCCATCGGCATGCCGGTACAGTCGCTCGACGGTGTCCAGACAAAGCAACGCATCGGTCAGTGCCTGGGCCGAGTTGCCGTAGAACCCGTCCAGTCCCGCCCGGCAGTAGACCGCGACCTGCCGCGCCTGCACCATCAGCCTGAGTTCGGGCAACGGCGCCACCGCACCGCCCCATGTCAGCCGCTCATGATACAGCCCTTGCCGGGGATCGAATCCGCGCTCGCTCCAGAGTGGCAGGGCCTGGGTCACCAGCCATTCACGCCACCTTGCCACGAGCGCGCAGGACAACGGCGCATTAACCTCCGCCGGCTTGCTCATGGAGCGCGTCTCCCTCTTCCCGCCCCCGGCGCTTGCCGGCGTCCCGAAACGAGATCCGTGAGCACGATTACCCATCTGCAGGATTTGACGGAACCCTCTATTATAAGCTGACAATCTACGCCATCGGCGATCACATCGCAGCCCACGGTCGCGGCATTCAAGGCACCTTCACCATTCCGCCGACCATCGCGCGGGTTTCGCGCCGAAACAGACCCCGGATATGGCCCCGGCATTGCGAGGACCGTCCCGGGATCGCCGATCACCGCTTCGTCGATCATCTGGACGATCACCAGTTCGTCGTGATCAGGCGGAATCACCTCATCACGTGAAGCTGCTCTCAGAAACACGAAGGAAGATAGAAAGGCTCCCGGGAGAGCCCTCGGCCGCATGCGTCAGAAGGTCTTTCCGACGCCACACGAACGAACGGTCAGGAGGCGCGCAGCCCCCCTTCCGGATCGAGGCGATAACCACCGCCTTCGGTCACCAGCAGCGACGCATTGGTCGGATCGGGCTCGATCTTCTGCCGCAGCCGGTAGATATGGGTTTCCAGCGTATGGGTGGTAACGGCGGCATTATAGCCCCAAACCTCGTTCAGCAGAACCTGACGGGGCACCGGCCGCGTTCCGGCCCGGTAGAGGAACTTCAGGATCGCGGCTTCCTTCTCCGTCAAGCGGATGCGGCGATTGCGGGCAGGCTCCTGCAACAGCTTGGCCGAGGGACGGAAGACATATGGCCCGATCGAGAAGACCGCATCCTCGCTGTTTTCGAAGATGCGCATCTGGGCGCGCAGGCGGGCCAGCAGTTCGGCGATGCGGAACGGCTTGGCGACATAGTCGTTCGCCCCGGCATCGAGCCCGCGCACCACATCGGTCTCTTCGTCGGAACCGGTCAGGATGATGATCGGTATCCGCTTTCCCTGCCGCCGCAACTCGGCGCAGAAATCGCGGCCGTCGCCGTCGGGCAGCGTCACATCCAGGATGATGGCGTCGAAGCGCGCGCCCGGCGCGTTCAGCTTTTCCCAGGCATCGGCCACCGATTCGGCTTCGATCGCCTGGAATTCTCCCTCCAGCTGCAATTGTTCGACGAGCATATGACGTAACGTCTGATCGTCATCCACTATCAGAATGGGACGCGCACCTGCCATCGAACCCTCTTTATTTTGACCGAACCCCATTCACGCCGGGCCGGCATCTTTATCCTATATCATTCCCGGGACGGAAACGGCAGCATCCGGGTCAGCCGACTTGACACCATACTCACTATCCCGGTCACGTCGCCGTATCCAGACCACAGGCCCGGCAATTTAGAACCGATTCCGAGCAAAAAGCGATCCAGTTGGAGCGATTCATGATACGCGGGTTACTAAAAACTAATACAGGGTCTGGCGCACGCCTGCATTGCATGGGCGAGGAAATCCCGGCCGTCATCGGTGCCGCCGGCGTCCGCATCCACAAGCAGGAAGGCGATCATGCCACGCCGGCCGGCCTGCTGCCGCTGCGGCGGGTTCTGTATCGTGCGGACCGGGTACCCGCACCCACCAGCCATCTTCCGGTCGAACCGCTGGCACCCAGTGACGGCTGGTGCGACGACCTCACCCATGCGGACTACAACCGCCCGGTCACGCTGCCGCACCCTGGCCGCCATGAGCGCATGTGGCGTGACGACGACGTTTACAATATCGTGATCGTCCTGGGCTACAACGATTCGCCGCCGGTCGCCGACCGTGGATCGGCGATCTTCCTGCACCTGCAATCGCCCGACCGGAAGCCGACCGAAGGCTGCATCGCCCTGACCGAGGCCGACCTGCGCCGCCTGCTGGCAGCCGGCCTATCGGAAATCGAGGTCCTTCCGCCCGCCTGAAGACATGTCGCCGCCAGTGCGCATTTTCGGTCGGGCTCTCAGGCCAGCCCGGTCTGTTCCGGTGGTGCCGGCGGCTCCATGACCACATCGATGTCCCCGGCCATCGGTTCCACCGGCGTTGCATCCTCGGCCGAACAGACCAGGATCGCGCTGCCCTTGCGTACCGTCAGGATCATCAGGCGGTTCCCGTCAGCCGAACCCGACGGCGCGGCAGGCGCACTGCCCGCGGGCGCCGGGACGGGCGGCATGGCGCGAAAACGCCACCCGCGTTCGAACAAGGTTTCGAACAGGGTGAAATTCCATGCCGGTTCTCCCAGTACCCGCCCCCGCGAATCGCGACTCAACCCACGATACAGATCCAGCCGGGCCACGCCGGGACTGACCTGAAACACGCGCTGGCGCCCGAAATCGGGCGCCAGCCGGGCGCAGACCAACCCGTTATAGATCGCGTCCGGCGTCGTGGCGATCAGGTAGTCGGCCGGGCGCTCCTCCAGGCTCTCCATCCCTTCGTCGGACAGCAACTCCGCCCGCAGGGTCGGAATGCCGGCCCGCGTCGCCGCCGCCAGCGCGCCGGCATAGGTATCCACCAGCACAACCGGGCAGCCCAGGCGATGCACCACCCCCGCTAGGTCGGTGGACCAGGCGCTCGCGCCCACGATCGCCAGCGCGGGATCGTCCGACAGCGTCAGACGCAGGGCACGGGCAAGCGGGCGGAGAGAAAAACCGTGTAGGATCATGGTCGTCGCGATCAGGGCAAACACGCCGGGCATCACCAGGTCGGCGCTGGGATAGCCGGCATCGCTCAGTTGCAGGCCCGCCGCCCCCGCCACGGCGGCGGCGACGATGCCGCGCGGCGCGATCCAGCCGACGAACAGCCGTTCCTGCCACGTCAAGCCCGACCGCATGGTGGAAAGCAGGATGCCGACCGGACGCACCACGAACAGCACCGTCAGCGTCATGGCGACGATCGGCAGCGACAGGCGCGCCAGCACCTCGCGATGCAGGTCGGCCGTCAGCATGACGAACAGGCAGGATACGACCAGCACGCCCAGCGATTCCTTGATGCGGCGCAGTTCGCTCATGCCCAGCACATGCAGGTTCGCCAGCGCCATGCCGAAGACGGTGGCCGCCATCAGCCCCGCGCCTTCCATGAAGAAATTGCAGATGGCGAACACGCTCATCGCCAGGGTCAGGATGATGGGAATCCGCAGGATTTCCGGGATCAGGTCGCGCCGGGACAGAAACCGCACCAGCACCGCCGGAAAGACGCCGCAACCCAGCCCCATCATGGTGGCGAACAGCAGGTGCGGTACGATCTCCGCCACGAACATCCCGGAATGCCGGTTGCCCTGGATCATCAGGAACTCCAGCACCAGCGTCGCCAGGATGGCTCCGACCGGGTCGTTCAGGATCGCCTCCCACCGCAGGAAGGCCGCCACACGCGGACGCAGCTTGGTATGGCGCAGCAGCGGCAGGACCACGGTGGGCCCGGTGACCACGATGATGGCGCCGAACAGCCAGGACGCGCCCCAGTGCAGATGCCCGACAAAATGGGCCGCCAGGCTCCCCAGGACCAGGTTGATCGGCAGCGCCACCACCGTCAGACGCAGCACTCCCTCGCCCGCCGCGCGCCACTGGCGGAAATCCAGCCCCAGCCCGCCCTCGAACACGATGAAGGCAACGGCCAGGGAGACCATCGGATGGAAATATTGCCCGATCGCCGCCGACGGATGCAGCAGGTTCAGCCCGGGACCATAGATCAGCCCCAGAGCGAACAGCAGGACGATGGCAGGCAGGCGAAACCGCCACGCAATCCACTGGGCGCCAATACCACCGCCCAGAACGCACAAGATCCCGATGGCCAGATTTTCCTGCATACACCTATCCCGGACGGTTGGTTCGAAAAACCGCAGGGTACCAGAATATGTCGTGGTGCGTGAGCAGGATAGAACGCCGCACGGAAGCGGCGCCGGGAATTCAGGCCACCCGTTCCAGAATAGCCGCGAAAAACCCGTCCGTGCCGTGGCGCAGGGGCGACAGCGCGATCATCCCATCCTGCGCCAGATCGGGCGGCAGGCCGCAATCGGGCTCGGGCCCGGCCCGCCGAAACTGCGGCGACGCCGCCAGAAACGACGCGATCCGGTCCTGGTTTTCCTCGCGGAGTACCGAACAGGTGGCATAGATCAGCCGCCCGCCCGGCCGGACCAACGTGGCGGCGGTCGAAAGGATCTCGGCCTGCTTGGCCGTCAGTTCTTCCAGATCGCGTTCGGTCAGGCGCAGCCGCGCGTCCGGATTGCGGCGCCAGGTGCCGGTGCCGGTGCAGGGCGCATCGACCAGCACGCGATCGAAGCTGCCGGCCCGCCGCCGTGCCCAGCGATCGCCCGGAACCAGCAGATGCCGTTCCGCATTATGGACCCCAGCCCGGCGCAACCGGCGCACCGCACCCTCCAGTCTGGGCTCGGAGACATCGCAGGCCACGATATGGCCGCGATTCTGCATGGTCATGGCCATGCCCAGCGTCTTGCCGGCAGCACCCGCGCAATAATCCAGCACGCGCATGCCCGGCCGTGCATCGGCCGCCGCCACCACGATCTGGCTGCCTTCGTCCTGGATTTCCACCAGACCCGCCTTGAAGGCCGCCGTCGCCGTCACCGGCTGCCGCCCCGGCACGCGCAACCCCCACGGCGAGAGAATCGTCTCCTCGGCGTGAATGCCCCCTTCCGCCAGCAGGCGCGCCGCTTCCTGGCGTGTCGTCTTCAGCAGATTGACCCGCAGATCCAGTGTCGCCTCACCCGCCAGCGCCGAGACCTCGGCCTCCAGCGCGGCGCCGAATGTTTCGGCCAGCCGGGGCAGCAGCCAGTCCGGCACTTCCAGCCGGACCGCCTGCGGCATTGCCGGATCGGCCAGCGCCTGGCCGCGCAGCCGCGCCGCCATCTCCTGCTCGGCCGCGGTCAGCGGCGCGGGCCCATACCGGTCGCCCGAAAACAGAACCCCCGGCGCCTCGCCCGGCCGGGGCATCAACAGCATCGCCGCGATCAGGCGCGTGCGCGAGGTCGCCTCCGCGCCCGCCTGCTCCAGCCACCAGCCGAGATGGCGCCAGTGCCGCAGCACGGCCCAGACCCGCTCGGACACGGCGCGACGGTCCCCGCCGCCGATATAGCGGCGCTCGCGAAAGAAGGCGTTGGCAACGGCATCGGCGGGGCGACGCGGCGTCGCCTCCATCTCCGACAGCAGATCAATGGCGGCAGCAAGCCGCGCGCTGGGCGTCATGGTCGTCCTGACAGTCGGAGATGGCGATCTGGGATGGGATCAGTCGCGCCGATAGTTCGGCGCCTCGCGCGTGATCGCCACGTCATGGACATGGCTTTCGCGCAGACCCGCACCCGTAATCCGGCGGAAGCGCGCGCGCACCTGCAGATCGGCGACCGTCGCCGAGCCGGTATAGCCCATGCCGGCCCGCAGCCCGCCGACGAGCTGATGCACCACGGCATCCATCCCGCCCTTGAAGGCCACGCGCCCTTCGATCCCCTCGGGGACCATCTTGTGGGTCTCCTTGATTTCCTGCTGGAAATAACGGTCGGCCGAGCCGCGCGCCATGGCGCCGAGGCTACCCATGCCGCGATAGGATTTGTACGACCGCCCCTCATACAGGAACACCTCGCCCGGTGCCTCGGCGGTGCCGGCCAGCAGCGAGCCGACCATCACCACATCGGCCCCGGCGCCGATCGCCTTGACGATATCGCCCGAGGTGCGGATGCCGCCATCGGCGATCACCGGAATATCGCGCTCATGGCAGGCCACCGCCGTTTCCATCACGGCGGTAAATTGCGGCACGCCCACGCCGGCCACGACGCGCGTGGTGCAGATCGACCCCGGACCGATACCGACCTTCACGCAATCGGCGCCCGCCTCGATCAGGGCAATGGCGGCCTCGGGCGTTGCGACATTGCCGGCCACCACCTGGATGCGGTCGTCAAGCGCCTTGACCCGCGCCACGGCGTCCATCACGCCGGCCGAATGGCCATGCGCGGTATCGACCACGACGACGTCCACCCCGGCCTCGATCAGCGCACGGGCGCGGTTGAAACCATCCTCGCCCACACCCGTCGCGGCCGCGCAGCGCAGGCGCCCCATCTCGTCCTTGTTGGCCAGCGGATAGAGCACCGCCTTTTCCATGTCCTTGACGGTGATCAGCCCAATGCAGCGATTCTCGTCATCGACCACCAGCAGCTTCTCGATCCGGCGGCGATGGAGAAGCAGGCGCGCCTCGTCGCGGCCCACATCGGCGCGGACAGTCACGAGATTGTCGCGCGTCATCAGTTCATCGACCCGCTGGTTCGGGTCGGTGGCGAAGCGCACGTCGCGATTGGTCAGCACGCCCACCAGCCGCTTGGTGTCGCGCTCGATCACCGGCAGGCCGCTGATGCCATGGCGGGTCATGATGGCATTGACGTCGGCCAGGGTCTGGTCGGGCCACACGGTCACCGGATTGACGACCATGCCCGATTCATAGCGCTTCACGCGCCGCACATGCTCGGCCTGCTCGTCGATCGTGAGATTCTTGTGGATCACGCCCATGCCGCCCTGCTGGGCCATGGCGATGGCCATCGCATCCTCGGTCACCGTATCCATCGCCGCCGAGATCAGCGGAATGTTCAGGCCGATGCGGCGCGTCAGGCGGCTGCTGGTGGATGTCTGCCCGGGCAGCACCCGCGATTCCGCGGGAACGACCAGAACATCGTCGAATGCCAGGGCCTCGCGAATGCGCTCCTCGACACGAGAGACGGAAAGCGGATGGCTGGGGGAAGACATCGTGCTGGAACCTCATCTACCGTTGCAGGGGTCCCAGTGCCTCGGGTACCCGACCGTTGGCGCTTCCACATAAGATGCGAATCGGATCGTGGCAAGAAAAAGGAGTGCAGAAGCGGCATGACAGCGAACAGAACCGTCTATCTGGCCGGCGATCTGGTCTTTCGCCCCGGCGCGGTCGCCATTTTCGACCGGCTGCGCGCACTGTGCCGGGAGGTGGGGCTGGACGGCCTCGCCCCCTTCGACGGCCAGGCCGGCATCGAATTGCTGCCACCGGGGCTGGAGACCATCCTGAAGATTGTAACCGCCGACCGCGACCTCATGGACCGCTGCGCTGGCGGCATCTTCTGCCTCGACCCCTTCCGCCGGGCCGCGGACATGGACCCTGGGACGGCGGTGGAAATCGGCTACATGATGGCCCAGGGCAAGCCCCTCGCCGGCTATACCACCGACGGTCGCCCCTATCCCGAAAAAGTCGCCGCCTACCGAAATGCGGCTTGGAACGACACCCTGCGCCCGCGCATCACACCCGACGCCCCGGTCGGATCGGGGGCGATGGAAGATGCGGACGGGATTCTCGCCCATTCGGACGGCATGGTGCAGAACGGCATGACCGAGGGCTTTATCCGCCTCTCCGGCGGCATGGTCGCCGTGCATGACGATTTCTACCAGGCCTTCGCCATCGCCGCCGCCGATCTGGCGCGCCGCCTGCCCTGACGGGACGGGCAGCCGCCCGTTACCGGCGGTTCGCGCAGGCGATCGCCCGCGCCCACACGCCAGCCCGCACGGCCGGCAGATCGGTGGTGCTCAACGGGTGGCCACGCTGGGTGTGCACCTCTTCCGCCGTGAAGGGCCGCGTGCCCGCTGGCGTGCTGCGGCCACCGAGGTCGAACAGGACGAAATTCATCACCTGCGCCATCAGCGCGTCATCGCGGATCAGCGACATCGAAACGCCGGGCACCGTGAGCAGATAAGCCCGCCCCTCCGGCGTGCAGCTCAACATGCCGATCCGGTCACGCAGGGTGGGGATATAGGTCTGCCCCGACCGCCCCTCGATCCCGTGGCAGCCGCCGCATTTTTCCAGATAGGTGGTGCGGACCTGGTCCAGCGCCAGCGCGGCCCGGCCCGCCATCATCGGGCCGACCAGGGCGGCGATCACCAGGGCCGATCCCGTCAGGCGGGCAAGACGCCCGCCCGACCCGGAGATCATTTGAAACATCGGTCTGCCAGGCAAACGTGCCGCATGACGGCACCCCTGGCGTATCTTTTTGAACATCGGAGTCGTGCGGTCTTCATCGCCGTCAACATCGCGGCACGGGACATGCGCGTCGGATCGCTGCCGGCGCGCATGTCCAGTCAGGGTCTTACGGCAGTGGATGCGCCGCATTCAGGTCCTTCCGCGCCGCCGCAACGGCAGAGGAGGCCATCGGCGCGGCGCGCGCGGCCGCCACATCGGCCGCGGCGACGACCGGCGCGGGCTTGGTGCTGCCCAGCGACGACAGATAGGTCAGGATCGCCGCCACATCGTCATCGGACAGGCTTTTGAAGCTGGGCATGAAACCGACATAGGTCGTCCCGGCGACGTCGATCGAACCGGCAAGGCCGTTCATCAGCACTTCGGTGACATATTTCTTGCCTTCGGGCGTCGAGACGATCTTGTCGATCCGGTTCGCCAGCGGCGGAAACTGGCCCGGCGCGCCGACACCACCGCCCTGGTGGCAGATGCCGCAATTGGCACCGTAGAGCGCCTGGCCATCCGGCGCGGCGAAAGCCGGAGTCGCGGCGCCCACAAGCAGGGCCAGGGTAAGGATCTTCTTCATTCGGCAGTTCCTACAATCACGGCAGTCGAACAATTATAGAGCAACGAACCGGTACCGAAACACCAGATGATGTCGTTGTTGGCCTGCGGACGATATGTCGGCAGGTCACCATCGGTACCCAGGCAGTTCTGTTCGTTGCAGGCATCCTGCCCGCAGCAGTCGCGATAGGCGATCAGGTACGAGCGGCGGTCCTGCGGGTTGAAACACGTACCGATCCACGAGGTCGGCGACGGATGCGTTCCCGGCGGGCAGCTATGAACCCCGCCGCCGCAGGTGGTGCACAGATTGCCGTCAATGGCGCAATAACGCCAGTAATCGCACTTCGTATCGTCCTTCACCTGCGCCTTCGCCGCGAAGGGGGACGGCGCGGCTGGTGCGGCCGGAGCAGCAGCCCGCGCATCGCGCCGCCAGACCGGCAGCAGCGGAAAGGCCGGAATCGCGGCGGCCCACCCGCCCAGCCGGGCAAGCGCGCTACGGCGGGAGGACCGGCCGGCAAGATAGCGGGCAAACCGCTCGGCCATCGTGTCGAGGCCGTTCCGCGTCACGCCGACGGCCCCCCTGTCTTCAGGATTGGGCATATCGTTTCTCCGTCACGCGGGGGCTCATTCTCCGGGGGCGGCCGTGAAGATCAGCGCATCTCCCAATGCCCCGATCTTGCGCACAGGCTTGCCGTCGGCACCGTTCAGCACCATCAGGTCGCCGGCTTCATCCGTCAGCATGATGCGCGACTGCGCATCCTGGGTCACGCCGACCATCATGCTGGGGGCGGCCAGCGGGATACGCCTGACCAGCCGGTGCGTCTTCAGATCCAGTTCCCACAATTCGGACCCGGCATCCTTGTGCGTCCAGAACGTGCCCTTGTGCATCAGCACGAACAGATGCGAATCGCGCGCCCGCAGCGCCGCGAGCTGCCATCCGCCCGGCCGCCACGTCACCTCGAACGGGGCACGGGCATCCGAAGCCACCTTCAGGCCGGCGGCTTGCTGGATCGACCAGGGTTTGGCGACGCTCGATTGCGCGCCCAGGGTCGTCTCGTAGATCAGGCCGCTGTAGGAAATGAACCAGACATGGCCATCGGCCGCGACCTCCGGGCTGTGTTCGAAGACCGGATCGCGATCGGGCACGAAAAACGGCGGGGTCCGCGTCAGGGTCGGCTTGCCCTTGGCATCCATCTGCACGTTCGCCAGCGACCCGTCGCCACAGATCGACGAGAAGCCGGCATTGCCCCAGGGAAAGATCAGCCCGCATCCCGGCACGTCCACCGTCTGCACGACCGATTTCAGGGCCGTGTCATAGACATGGACGGCATTGGTCGGGCTGGAATCGTAGACATAGACATAATGCCCATCGGCACCGATCGCCATGTCGGGCTTCTTGGGCGTGATCAGCGCACGGCCCGGCAGGTCGATATCCGCGACCATCTCCAGCGTGCGCGGATCATAGGCCGCCAGGATATCGTGGCGCTTGCCGCGATTGCCGCGTTCCCACGTCGTCTCGGCGACATAGAACGCCTTGCCCGCCGGATCGGCCACCATGTTGGCGTTATAGGCCGCCTGCACCATGCCCAGTAGCCGGCCGGTATCGAGGTCCACGACATAGACCCGCCCGTCCTTGCTGTGGCGATAGACTCCGTCCTCGACCAGGACCCGGTGCGGGCCGCCGGGCGGCAGGGTGACGACGTCACTTTCCTCGGTCTGCAGGATCGGCTCGGCGGCATGCGCCGGCTCATGTGCCGCGACCGCCGTCAGAACGGTGGCGGCCAGCAGGGAGCGCGCAATCCGCCGCGCAACGCGAGACCGCCGATCAGCCAGCATGCGACCGTCGGACCCACGAAGGAAATATCATCTTCATCCCGCCAACCCCGTTGTTCGCCACACCATCCCCCGAATCACGATTCGGGGGCAGGAAGCGGAGCAGGACCACGCTCGCCGCCTGGTTTGATGTTCTTTCGATACAAATTTTTCGTCGGAACGGCTAGTCGTCCACTTTCGAAAAATCGCAAGTGAATTTCAGAGTTTTTGATACCAATGAAATAATGGTAGGTGCACCGCGGGAAACGGGAAACATTCCGCATGTTTCCAACCCGAAACACGCGCCTGCGCCGTTGCCGGCGCGCGTTTTCCTGCCGGTTCCCCTTATTGCGCCGGGCCAGCGGTGTGGCTCGCAAGCACCGCACCCGTCTGGTCATCCACCTCGTTCAACACGACGCCATAGCCCCACAGGGCGGCGAGATAATCAAGCGTCTGCCGCGCATCGCGGGCCTGGAGCAACTGGCCGGACCGGGTGCGGTGCTCCAGCTTCAGGGTGCGATCGCCCAGCAGGTCCACATCGACGATCTCGATCTCGGTATAGAACGTGCCGGGGTCATAGACACGCGCCAGGCTGCGGCGGATCTCCCGATACCCGGCCTCGTCATGGATGGCATCGACCAGCAGATAGGGCTGGGCGGTGTCGTCGCTGAGGCGGAACATGCGGAAATCGCGGATCACCTTGGGCGAGAGAAATTGCTGGATGAAGCTCTCATCCCGATATTCCGCCCAGGCATGGCGCAGCGTGCCGATCGCATCGCCGTTGCCCGCAATGTCGGGGAACCACTCCCGGTCCTCGGCGGTCGGCTCGGTGCAGATGCGCACGATATCGGTCATCATCGCATAACCCAGCGCATAGGGATTGAACGACGCCCCTCCCCCCATGTCGAAGCCTGGCTGGTTGATCACGTTCGACGTCGAATGGATCACCTCCAGATAGGCCGCATCGTCGATCCGCCCCAGTTCGTGCAGCCGCCGCATGATGTAGACGTGCACCCAGGTCGCGCAGCCCTCGTTCATCATCTTCACCTGGGGCTGCGGATAGAAATATTGCGCGATCATCCGCACGATGCGGATGATCTCCCGCTCCCACGGGGCCAGGCGCGGGGCGTTCTTCTCCAGGAAATAGAGCAGGTTTTCCTCGGGGAGCCCCAGCAGGCGGCGCGCATGGGCCCCTTCGGCCACCCCATCGGCGCCACCGGCCTCGGTGGGAAGCGTCCGCCACAGATCGTTGAAGATGCTGTCCTCATAGGCCCGCCGCTCTTTCGCGCGCTGCTGCTCCGCCTTCAGGTCCAGCTTGCGGGCGCCGGAATGGCGATTGACCCCCTGGTTCTGCAAGGCATGGGCGGCATCCAGCACCCGCTCCACCGCCCGCTGGCCATGCCGCTCCTCGCACCGGGCGATGTAGCCGCGCGCGAATTCCAGATAATCCAGGATATCGGACGGGTCCGTCCATTCCCGGAACAACCTGTTATTGCGGAAGAAGTGATTATGGCCGAACGCCGCATGCGCGATCACCAGCGCCTGCATCGTCGCCGAATTCTCCTCCATCAGGTAGCTGATGCAGGGATCGGAATTGATGACGACCTCATAAGCCAGCCCCATCAGCCCGCGCCGATAGGCGTTCTCATGCCCGATGAAGCGCTTGCCGAACGACCAGTGCTTGTAGCCCACCGGCATGCCATGCGCGGTGTAGACATCCAGCATCTGCTCGGACGTGATGATCTCCACGCGGTTGGTATAGGTCTCCAGCCCCAGTTCGCCGCGCGCGATCTCCTCGATCGCGTCGTAGCAGTCGCGGATGGTCTGGAAATTCCAGTCATTGCCGGAATAGAGCAGCCCCCCGGCCCGGGCCGGCGTGCCGCCTCCTGATATGATCTGATCCATCAAGCCTCCGCCGTATCGCGCTGACGGGAAAACAGGTCGCGGAAGACCGGGAAAATCTCCTTGCGGTCGCCCACCTGGCGGATCGCCAGATGATCGTTCTCGTCGGCGATGGCGCGATAGCTGCGCCACAGATCGGTCTCGCCACGGATCACCGCCCCCGACCCGGTGATTTCGATATAGGCATAATATTGCACCGCCGGCAGGATATCGTCCCGCAGCAGGGTCGCCGTCCGGGTGGTGTCGGACGACGCATTGTCGCCGTCGGACGCCTGGGCGACATAGATGTTCCAGTTCGCCGACGGAAAACGCTCCCGCTGGATGGTGCGCATCAGTTCCAAAGCCGAGGAGACGATGGTGCCGCCGGTACGCGGATCGTGGAAGAACGTATCCTCGTCCACCTCCTCGGCGCTCTCGGCGTGGCGGATGAAGACGATTTCGACCTTCTTGTACCGCCGCTCCAGAAACACGTGCAGCAGCAGGAAGAACTGCTTCGCCAGATCCTTCATCCGCTCGGTCATCGAGCCCGAGACGTCCATGATGCAGAACATCACCGCCCGCGTCGCCGGCTGCGGCATGATGGTGTAGCGCCGGAAACGCAGATCGACCGGGTCGACCCAGGGAATCCGCGCCAGCCGCTGGCGCAGCATGCCGCGCCGCTCGCGTAGCCCCTCCAGTTCCTCCAGTTCCTCGGCCGAAGCCGGCCGCAGGGCCTCCAGCGCGGCGATCCGCTCCTCGACCTCCTGCAATTCGGCCGGCTTGGGCCGCCCCAGCCCCAGGCGCCGCGCGATCGAGCGCCGCATCGTGCGCCCCAGGTCCAGATGCGACGGCGCCCCTTCGTTGCTGAGGCCCGAGCGGGCAGGCACGCCGTTTTCGGTGGTCGATATCTCGCGCTTCAGCAGGTCGGGCAGTTCCAGGTCATCGAAGAACAGGTCGAGGAATTCGTCCCGGCTCAGCACGAAGCGGAAGGAATCCTCGCCGCCCCCCTGCTCGCCGGCCTGCCCGGCCCCCGATCCCTGGCCGCCGCCACCGCCCGGCGGCCGTTGCAGCCGGTCGCCGCGCGAAAACTCGCGGTTGCCGGTCAGCACGATCTCGCGCGCGCCCTCGGAGAAGACACGATGCAGCGAGGGCTCGTGCAGCGCATCCGCCGGAACCGAGATCGCATTCCCCTGCCCCACTTCCCGGATCTTGCCGCGCGCCACCGCATCCCGCACCGCCGTCTGCACGGCCGAGCGGGCCCGTTGCAGCACCCGCCGCCGGTTCTCGAGATTTTTCCCATGGGGATTGGGACGTCTGTCAATGATATCCACTGGCCGGCACCATTCCCGTTCAGAGGCTGTTTCGAAAATAATGCTGATGCTGCGTCGATAGCGGGCCGCCAGGGGCCGCGTCCGCGCGGGCCCTGGCACCCCGCAGCGAAGCGGCCTTGCCGGCCGGTCGCCGCGAGGCATGGAAACCGCGCACGGGACCGGCCATCAGCGGCACCCTGGCAACAGCGCCTCAGGCGGACTGCTTCACCCGCATGTACCACTCAACGAGCCGGCGGACCTGACGTTCCGTATATCCGCGCGAGACCATCCGCTCGACGAACTCGTCATGCTTGCGCTCGGTCTCGCCGTCCTTCTTGGAGCCGAAACTGATCACCGGCAGCAGATCCTCGACCTGGCTGAACATCCGCTTCTCGATCACGTCGCGGATCTTCTCGTAGGAGGTCCAGGACGGATTCCGCCCGCCATTGCCGGCCCGCGCGCGCAGCGAGAACTTCACCACCTCGTTGCGGAAATCCTTGGGGTTGGCGATCCCAGCGGGTTTCTCGATCTTGGTCAGCTCCGCGTTCAGCAGCTCGCGATTGAGCATCTGCCCGGTATCCGGGTCCTTGAAATCCTGATCCTCGATCCAGGCATCGGCATAATCCAGATAACGGTCGAACAGGTTCTGGCCGTAATCGTTATAGCTCTCGAGATAGGCCTTCTGGATCTCGTGGCCCAGGAACTCGGCATAACGTCCCGCCAGTTCCGATTTCAGCGTCGCCAGATAGTGCGCCTCGATTTCGGTCGGAAACTGCTCACGCCGCACCGCCTGTTCCAGCACATACATCAGATGCACCGGGTCGGCGGAAATCTCGGCCGAATCATGGTTGAAGGTCGCGGACAGCACCTTGTAGGCAAAGCGGGTGGACACGCCGTCCATCCCCTCGTCCACCCCGGCGGCATCGCGATATTCCTGCATCGTGCGCGCCTTGGGGTCGGTCTCGCGGATGTTCTCGCCGTCATAGACCCGCATCTTGGCGAACTGGGTGGAGTTCGGATGCGGCTTCAGCCGCGACAGGACCGCGAAACGGGCCAGCATTTCCAGCGTGTTGGGCGCGCAGGGTGCGTTCGCCAGGCTGGAGGACTGCACCAGCTTCTCGTAGATCTTCGTCTCCTCCGCCACCCGCAGGCAGTAGGGCACCTTGATGACGCAGACGCGGTCCAGAAAGGCCTCGTTGGTGCGGTTGTTGCGGAAGGTCTGCCACTCGGCTTCGTTCGAATGGGCCAGGATCACGCCGGTAAAGGGAATGCTGCCGATATTCTCGGTGCCGACGTAATTGCCCTCCTGTGTCGCCGTCAGCAGCGGGTGCAGCATCTTGATCGGCGCCTTGAACATCTCGACGAATTCCAGCAGCCCCTGATTCGCGCGGTTCAGGCCGCCCGAGAAGCTGTAGGCATCCGGATCGTTCTGGCTGAAATGTTCGAGCTGCCGGATATCGACCTTGCCCACCAGCGCCGACACGTCCTGGTTGTTGTCGTCGCCGGGTTCGGTCTTCGCGATCGCGATCTGGCGCAGCCGCGACGGATGCACCTTGACGACGGAAAAGCGCGACAGGTCGCCGTCGAATTCCTCCAGCCGCTTCAGCGCCCACGGGCTGGCAACGCCGCCCAGCAGCCGGCGCGGAATGCCGTACTGTTCCTCCAGCGCGGCCCCCATGCGGTCAGGATCGAACAGGCCCAGCGGGCTTTCGAAGACGGGGCTGACATGCCGCCCGGCCTTCAGCACATAGATCGGCTCCTTCTCCATCAGCGCCTTCAGCCGCTCGCCAAGGGACGACTTACCGCCTCCGACAGGGCCGAGCAGATAGAGGATCTGCTTGCGTTCCTCCAATCCCTGCGCCGCATGGCGGAAGAAGCCCACGATCTGCTCGATCGTCTCCTCCATGCCGTAGAAATCGGAGAAGGCCGGATAGATCCTCAGGGTACGGTTCATGAAGATGCGCGACAGGCGCGGATCGCGCGAGGTATCGACACTCCTGGGTTCGCCGATCGCCTTCAGCATCCGCTCCGCCGCGGTCGCGTAGCAGGACGGATCGGTACGGCAGGCTTCAAGATAGTCAGACAGGCTCATCTCGATTTCGCGACGCTGATCGCGCATCGCAGTCGCCAGAGAAAACACGTTGAAATCAGAAACCATCCTGGGGAGTCTCCGAACCGGCGCCAGAATCCGTCACTGCGTCTGGGCGCCATGCACCATGGATAGGCGTTGCCTCCGGGGAGCCGTCCCCGGAGCGGGAAGAACCGTCAGTCCTGTTCGCTCTGCAATCGGGTGGTCAATACACAATCCCCCTTGCTGTCTTGCCCGTTTACAGGCAGATAGGCACGCTGCCGCCCCAGACAAGGGCGACTGGCAATGGTGGAATCGCAGTCAGGTATCGCGCTGCGAAATCCCGGGCCGTCATTGCCGAGGCTATCGCTCCCCGCGTTCGGGATTCAACCTAAATCGCGCGCGCTCCGGAAACACACACCCGGACAGCAGGAGTTTTTCGAAACGACCCGCCGCCCCCGCGGTCATGCGCGGGTCAGCGAAAAGGCACTCGCAGGCCGTCGAAGGCGGCTTCCACGCCCTCCGGCAGGTTGTCGCGCATCCACGCCCAATCCATGTCAGTGCCCATATGCGTCAGGATCATCCGGCGCGGCGCCACGCGCTCGCGCCATTCCAGCACCAGATCCAGCCAGGCATGGGCATTGTGCGGCCCGGTCCGCTGGAAACAATCCACCAGCCAGGTCTCGACCCCCTCCAGGGCGGCAAACGCCTCTTCCGGCAGATCCACCACATCGGTGGAATAGGCAACTGTCCCGCACCGCACCCCCAGCGAGAGCGTACGGCCATGAATCTGCTCGAACAGAGTCAGGCGCAGCCCCGCGACGTCGTGCGTCTGGCCGGCATGCACCTCCCGCGGCACCACGACCGGCCGATAGAAGCCGGGCGGAACCCACGGGCGGAACGCATAATTGAACCGCGCCTCCAGCTCCGCCAGCACCGGCGGCGTGGCAAGCACCGGCAGGGGCCGGTCGATCGCCCGGTTGACCGCCCGAACCTCGTCCAGCCCCGCGATATGGTCGGAATGGGCATGGGTGTATAGAATCGCATCGAACCGATCGATGCCCTGCGCCAGCAACTGCGCGCGCAAATCGGGCCCGGTATCGATCAGCACCGCCTGCCCGTCATCGCCCCGCAGCAGGACCGATGCCCGGCTGCGCGCATTGCGGGGTTCCGCCGGATCGCAAAGCCCCCAGTCGCCCCGGCCATCCGGCCCGCCGATCATCGGCACGCCGGCGGATCCGCCACATCCCAGGACGACCAGTTCCATCGCTCAGACCGCCCGGCTGAACAGGCGGCGGAAATTTTCCGTGGTCCGCTCCGCCAGATGTTCGGGCGTCATGCCGCGCTCTTCGGCCAGCCGCAGCGCGGTATGGGCGACCAGCGCCGGCTCGTTGCGCTTGCCGCGACGCGGCACCGGCGCCAGGTAAGGCGAGTCGGTTTCGACCAGCAGCCGATCCTCGGGGATATCGCGCGCAATCGCCCGCAGCGCGTCGGAACGCGGAAAGGTCAGGATTCCCGAGAAGCTGATATACCCGCCCAGTTCCAGCCCCGCCCGCGCCAGATCGGGACCCGAGGCGAAGCAATGCAGCAGGAAACGGAACCGCCCATGGGCTTCCACTTCCTCGCGCAGGATCGCCGCAACGTCCGCATCCGCCTCGCGCGCATGGATCACCAGCGGCAGGTCCATGCGCCGCGCCGCCGCGATATGCGCGCGAAAGCGCGCCTGCTGCAACGGCCGCACAGCTTCGGCACCATGGAAATAATCCAGGCCGCTCTCCCCGATCCCGACCACGCGCGGATCGTCGGCCAGCGCGATGATGCCGTCGGCATCGGCCACGTCGCATTCCTCGACATGGTCGGGATGGGTGCCGACCGTACACCACACCCGCACATCCGGCCGGTCGAAGCGGGTCAGGTCCTTCTGCTGCTGCGCCCGCGACAGGCGGGTGCCGATCGTCACCATCCCGTCCACACCAGCCGCGCGTGCCCGGTCCAGCAGGCCCGGGATCTCCTCATCGGTGAAATGGTCGAGATGACAATGCGAATCGATCAGCCCGGTCGCGGCCCCACTCATTGCGCCGCTTCCTCCACATAACGCGGGAAGACCCCCTGCGGCGCGGGCAGAACGCGACCTTCGGGCAGCGGACGATCCAGCGACGCGAAATCGCGCTCGTCCTCCGCCACCCCAAGCTGCGTCAGCATCGCGCCAATGCTGGCGGGCATGTAGGGTTGGAGCATGGTGCCGATCACACGCAGCGCGTCCACCAGCACACGCAGCACCACCGCCATCCGCTCCGGGTCTGTCTTGCGCAGCGCCCAGGGGGCCTGATGGTCGATATAGGCGTTGCAGGCCCGGATCACCCGCCACACATCCTCCAGCGCATCGGTCAGCGCATGGCGGTCGATATGGCCCTGCATCAGTGTCGGCAGCAGCGCCGCCTGCGCCAGCAGGGCGTCGTCGGCCTCGGTCCTCACGCCCTGCGCGGGCAGCACGCCACCGCAATTGCGCGCCACCTGTGTGAGGGTGCGCTGGGCCAGGTTGCCCAGATCATTCGCCAGTTCGACATTCAGCCGGTTGATGATGGCCCGTCGGCTCAGGTCGCTATCACCGCCGAACGGCATTTCGCGCATCAGGAAGAAGCGCACCGGATCGACGCCGAACTGCGCCACTAGGTCGCGCGGATCGACGACATTGCCCAGCGACTTGCTCATCTTCTCGCCCTCGATGGTCCACCATCCATGCGAGAACACGCATTCCGGCAGGTCCAGCCCGGCGGCCATCAGCAGCGCCGGCCAATAGACCGCATGGAAGCGGACGATATCCTTGCCCACCAGATGCAGGTTGGCGGGCCAGAACCCGGCGCGGGGGTTGTCGGCATCGGGGAAGCCGATGGCCGACAGATAGTTGGCCAGCGCATCCACCCACACATACATCACATGGTCCGGATCGCCGGGCACCGGGATGCCCCAGCGGAAGCTGGTGCGGCTGATCGACAGGTCACGCAGCCCCTGCCGCACGAAACTGGCCACCTCGTTACGCCGCGACGCGGGCTCGATGAAGCCGGGCCGGGTCTCGTACAGTTCGAGCAGCCGATCGGCGAATTCCGACAGTTTGAAGAAGTAGGACGGCTCGCGCACCCATTCGACCGGCGCGCCGGTCGGCGCCACCTTCGTGCCGTCCGGGCGGGTGACCAGTTCGTCCTCGTTGTAGAAGCTCTCGTCGCGCAGCGCGTACCAGCCTTCATAAGCGCCCAGATAGATATGCCCGTTCGCCGCGATCCGCTCCCACAGTGCCTGGGCGCCCGCGATGTGCCGAGGCTCCGTCGTGCGGATGAAATCATCGTACGAAACATTCATCACGTCGTACATCGCACGGAAATCGGCCGAAACCTGGTCGGCAAAGGCGATCGGCGCCACGCCGGCGGCCTGCGCCGCCTGCTCCACCTTCTGCCCATGCTCGTCGGTGCCGGTCAGGAAGAAGACGTCATCGCCCGCCAGCCGCTTGAAGCGCGCCATGATGTCGGCGGCGACGGAGGTATAGGCGTGACCGATATGCGGCGCCCCGTTCACATAATAGATCGGTGTCGTGACGTAATAGCGCCCTGTCATCTTCCACTCACCAAAGTCAGGCCACTCAGCAGGGCCTGTTGTTTATCCAGATTGAACCGTTCCGTCTCGACCCGAAGATCGGTCAGGCGGCGCCAAAGCTCCGCCATGCGGTGCGCCGACAACGATCCGTCCGCGTGCTCTCCGCCACGCCCATCGCGCAAAGCAAGGGCGCGCGCACGCTTCGATATGGCATCACACAACAGATCGAAGAAGACCGGAAAGCCATTTTCCCGCTTCAGCACGCTTTCCGCGATCTCGTACATCGCCCCCTCGTCCGGCGGCGTCTCAAGCACGCGCGCCACCAGCGCGCCCAGCACGGCACCATCGCCCGCCAGCAGCGCCAGCGCCCGACCGGGCGCCCCATGGGCCAGCGGCGCCACCCGCGCGATCTCCTCGGGCGAGACATCCACCGCCACGCGGGCCAGAACCTCCTGCATCTGCGCCGGCGGCAACGGCTCCATCCGCAGCGTGCGGCACCGGCTGCGGATGGTCGGCAACAGGCGGCCCGGCGCGGCACAGGTCAGGATCAGGATCGCGCGGGGCGGCGGCTCTTCCAGGATTTTCAGGATCGCATTGGCGGCACTGCGATTCATGAACTCCGCGCCGTCCACGATCACCACGCGCCAACCATCCTCGGCTGCCGTACGGTGCAGGAACTGTCCGATCGGGCGCACGTCGTCGGCCACGATCTCGGCACGCATCCGCTGGCGCTTCTCGTCCACGCCACGGGCGATATAGAGCAGGTCGGCATGGCTGCCGGCGGCGATCCGCCGCGCGGCGGTGCTGTCCGCCGCCGTCGCCTTCAGCAGCACCCGCGCCATCCAAAAGGCAAAGCTCGCCTTGCCGATTCCCTCGGGGCCGGTCAGCAGCCAGGCATGATGCAGCCGCCCGGCGCCCCATGCGTCCTCAAACGCGCGCCGGGCATCGTCATGCCCCACCGGCTCCGGGCCGTCGCGTGGCGCGGTACCCGCCATTCAGGCGGCTCCCGCCAGCCGCGCATCGACCAGTCGGGCAATCTCTTCCGCAATCGCCTCCGCCGGCCGGTCGGCGGCCACACAGACGCACCGCCCCACCTGGGCCCCGGCAATCGCGGCAAACCCCTCGGCCACACGGGCATGGAACGCCTCGTCCGCCGCTTCATAGCGGTCGGACCGGCCGCCCCGCGCATGCAGGCGCTGCAACGCCCGCGCGCGCTCCAGGGTCAGCACCAGCGTCAGGTCCGGCGTCAGCCCGACCTGACTGGTCAGCACCTCGATCAGCCCGATCGTCGCGGGGTCACCCTGCCCGATCCCATAACCCTGATAGGCCATGGTCGAATCCGCAAACCGGTCGCAGATCACCACCGCGCCGCGCGCCAGCGCCGGCCGGATCAGCCGGTCCACATGGTCGCACCGCGCCGCGAAATGGGCCAGGATCTCGGCGCGCAGCGACAGATCATGGCCGCCGAACAGCAGGAAGTCGCGCAGCGCCTCGGCGCCCGGGGTTCCACCCGGCTCGCGCGTGCGCACCACATCATGCCCGCCCGCCCGCAGATGCGCTTCCAACAGACCGACCTGGGTGGATTTACCCGCCCCCTCGCCACCCTCGAACGTAATGAACAGACCCGGCACCGCTCTCAGTGCCGGCCCAGTTTCTGGCCCAGCACCGTCGAGGCCCGTGCCAGCAGGCCCAGCCTCGGCACGGCCTGTCCGGCCACAAGCTGCATCCGGATATCCGGCAGGCCGGGATTCGTCAGCACCAGGTCACCCAGCACCTGCCCCGCCGCCACCGGTGCAGCCACAGGCGCCTGATAATCCACCCCGATATGCACCCGCGTCCGCCACCCATGCGGCAGCGTCATCACCACGTCGCGGGTCGCGACCAGCGGCACGGTCGGCTGGGTGCCCAGCCACACGGCCGCCTGCTCCACCACATCGCCCCGGCGGAACAGCGTCGCGTTCTCGAAATTCGCGAACGTCCATTCCAGCAGCCGTTCGCCCTCATGCGCGCGGGCGTTGCTCGACGGCATGCCGTTCAGCGCCAGCACCACGCGGTTGCCGCCGCGATCGGCACTGGCGCACAGCCCGAACCCGCCGGCATCGGTGTGGCCGGTCTTCAGCCCGTCGGCCAGCCCCTTGTCCACCAGCACGTTGCGGTTGCCCTGCGAGATCTTGTTGAAGCGGAAATCCTTCTCCGAGAAGAAGTGATAATATTCCGGGAAATCGCGGATCAGCCGCACTGCCACCGTCGCCACGTCGCGGGCGCTCATATAATGGTTGTCGGCCGGCCAGCCGGTCGCATTCATGAAATGCGAATTGGTCAGCCCGATCTTGCCCCCGGTTTCGTTCATCAGGGCGACGAACTGCTCCTCCGAGCCGGAAATGCCTTCCGCCAGCACGATGCATGCATCGTTGCCGGACTGGATGACCATGCCCTGGATCAGATCCTGCACCGGAATGCTCTCGCCGAGGGGCACAAACATCTTCGAGCCCTGCATGCGCCAGGCTTTCTCGCTGACCGGCAACGCCTGGTCCAGCTTCAGCCGCCCGGCCTTCAGCATGCCGAAGACGATATAGGCCGTCATCATCTTGGTCAGCGACGAAGGCGGCATACGCTCGTCGGCCGCTTTTTCCAGCAGTACCGTGCCGGTGGTCACATCCACGATGCACGCCCAGCGGGCGACGGTATCGACCGGCCCGATCATGCTGGCAGCCGGCGGCCCGGCGGGTGCCGCAGCCTGGTCCGGGCCGGATTCGTCATCCGATTGCGCGGCGGACGGCGCACCTTTGGCGCCATGCGGATGATGCCGGCGCGGCGCGGCAGCCGCCAGAGAACCGGTAGCGGCCAATGAAGCCGTCCCGGCCAGAAGAAACCTTCGGGTTTGCACGTTCATCCTTATTCGACGACGATCCGGGCACCGGTCATTCCGGCGCCCAAAAGCTGGTCCAGCGCCCTGTCCGCCCCGGCGACATTCATGAAGGGCCCCACATGGACCCTCCACAGTGCCCGCCCGCGCTCCTGTATCGGGATCACCCGTCCACCGGTCCGCGCGGCGGCCACCTGAGCATAGCGCAGGGTGGAAAATGTTCCCGCATCCACCCACAACATGCCGCCCTGAACGTAGCCCTGCCGCACGTCAGGCGGCAGGTCGCGCATCAGGGCCGAGACATCGGTGGTCCCGACCGAACCGTTCGGCGCCGAGACGACCGTCCCGCCGCTCCCCGGACGATCGAGCGATTCCGCGCGAATCTGGTCGACCGGCGCGGCCGAGACATCCAGATGCTGGCCGCCCGGCAACGCCTCGGCCAGTTGCTCGTTCTCGGCCTCGTGTCCGATGATCTCGACCTGCACAGGATGGGCACCGATCCCCAGCAGGGCCGCCACGCGGGGCGTCAGGCCGACCAGGCGCCCACGCTCCTCCGGGCCCCGATCGTTCAGGCGGATGGTCAGTTCCCGCCCGTTCTCCATATTGCGCACCGTCACGATCGCCGGCAGTTGCAGGGTGGCATGGCGGCCGGTCAGCGATTGCGGATCGTACTGCTCGCCGTCGGCGGTGATGTATGGCGTCTGGTCGGGGTCGGCGACCGCCAGCCCGGTCTGCCGGTAGCCGAAATCCTCGCGCGGATACTGCCAGACCCCACCCATCCGGTAAGGCGACCCCACCACGTAATGCGGGTTGGCCGGCGGCAGCGGCGGTTCGGCCCGATGGCAGCCCGCCAGCCCCAGCACGGCCAGCGTCACGGGCAGGACGCGGCGCGTCACGTGACGTCGCGACCCAGCAGGCCAACGGCCAGCGCATAGAAATCCGACGGATTATAACGCCGGATGACCGAGAAATTGCGATAGACCATGAAGGCCTCCCCCCCAGGCCCGTCCGGACGGATCACCGCCCCGCGAATATCGGTGCGCGAAAATGCGCGCCCATCGGCCCGGCGCACGCCCTGCCCCATCCAGTCCTCCAGGGTACGGACATTGCCGCGCCCCAGCTCGGCCTGCGCCAGGGTTGCCGGCACCGTGATCTCCTGCCCCCAGGGCTCGCCGGCCACCCAGCCGCAACGGGCCAGATAGTTGGCGATCGAGGCCATGACGTCGGGTTCGCTGTTCCAGATGTCCCGGCGGCCGCTGCCGGTAAAATCGACGGCATAACGCAGATAGGCACTGGGCATGAACTGGGGCTGCCCCATCGCGCCGGCATAACTGCCCAGCATCGAATCGGGTGCGACATCCCCATGATCGAGAATCCGCAGCGCATTCATCAGTTCGCCCCGGAAGAACGACGCCCGTCGCCCGTCATAGGCCAGCGTGGCCAGCGCGTCCGCGACATGGAACGACCCCATCCGCGTGCCATAGGCCGATTCCAGCCCCCAGATCCCCACCAGCGGCTGGCGGTCGACACTGAAATGCCCGCTGACATCCGCCAGCAACGTGGCGCGGCTGGCCGCCGCCGCGCGCCCGTCGGCAATCTTCTTTTCCGTCAGCACCTTCTGGCGATATTGCGCCCAGGTCAGGGTGAATTCGGGCTGGTGGCGATCCAGTTCCAGCACCCGCGCATTCGGCGCATGCAGCGCCAGGGCACGGTCGATGATCGTGGCCGACAGGCCATGCCCCACCGCTTCGGCCCGCACCCCGGCCAGGAATGCGGCATAGGATTGCGTCGCCGCGCGCGCCACGGGCACGGCAGCGAAAGCGGCCGAGGCCGACAGCAGGAAATCACGGCGTCCGATCATGACCGAAGCTGTGCCACAACCGACCGGGGGCTTTCAATCCTCGCCGCTGGCGGCAGGCGATTTGGCGGTGATCGCGAAGCATGCCACAAGGTCCGCAGTCCGGGCACCGCCCCGGCCGGTTCGTCCGGCCGCCGCGTGGAACGGGTTCCATGGGCAAGAGGTTCACGACGTGAGGATTCCGACCCGATTTTTTCTGCCGTTCCGGGATTGAACGGCGGTAACCCGGTCATGTTTCCCTCACTCTCCGCCCTGTTCGCCAAAGCCGGGGCCGCGCCCCTCATCCAGGCGCTGGTCATCATCATCGGCACCTTCATCCTCGAAGACGCCGCGACCATCATGACCGCGATGGAAGTCCAGACCGGCCAGGTCGCCCTGCCCGTTGCCTTACTCGCGCTTTATGTCGGGATCGTGGCCGGCGATCTGGGCCTATACGGCCTGGGCAGGCTCGCGGCCCTGTGGCCGGCGGCCCGGCGCTGGGTCAAGGTTCCCCAGGACGAGAACGGCGGAAACTGGTTCGGCCGCAATGTATTCCGCATCGTGTTCATCAGCCGCTTCATCCCCGGCGCGCGCCTGCCGCTCTATACCGCCTGCGGGTTCTTCAACGCATCGGTGCGGCGCTTCGCGCTGGCGGCGATCCTGGCAACCCTAATCTGGACAACGCTGCTCTTCGCGGTATCGCTACAGGTCGGCCATTTCCTGATCACCCATCTGGGTGCATGGAAATGGGCCGGAATGGGAGGATTCGCCCTGACCATTCTTCTCGTCGGCCGGATCGTGGCCAATGTGCGGAGTCCGTCCCGATGACCCATGTCTCCACCGCCGCCCCCTCCGAGGCCGGCGCATCCCGGCCGCCGTCGCCGCTGTCGATGTTCGAATTCTGGCCGGGCTGGGCGTTCTACACGCCCATCGTGCTGTACTGGATCCTGATGGGCCTGCGCCACGGCGATCTCAGCCTGCCCACCGCCGCCAACCCACGGATCGAAACCGGCGGCCTGTGCGGGGAAAGCAAGACCGATATCCTGGACATGGCCGGCGATGTCGCGCGCCAGTGGATCGCGCCCTACACCACCGTCACCACCGGATCGGCCGACGACGCGGCCGCCGCGACAGCGGCCCTGGCCCGGGCCGGGCTGGCGCTGCCGGTGGTCGTGAAGCCCGATGTCGGATGCAACGGCACGGGTGTGAAGCTGGTCACCACGCCTGCGGAACTGGCTGCGGCGGTTGCGCTGTTTCCGCCGGACATCCGGCTAGTGATGCAGCGGCTCATTCCCTTCGAGCACGAGGCCGGCGTCTTCTACATCCGCCATCCCGACGAAGAACGGGGCCGGATCACATCGCTCACCTACAAGGAAGCGCCGCTCCTGGTCGGTGACGGCCGCTCGACCGTCCGCGAGCTGATCGACGCCGACGCCCGCACCCGCCTGGTGCCGCATCTCTACCTGCCCCGCCTTGGCGCGCGGGTTCACGACGTCCTGCCGGCGGGCGAGACGATGCGCCTGGTCTTCGCCGGCAATCACTGCAAGGGCTCGATCTTCCGCAATGGCGCCGACGACATCACGCCGGCCCTGACCGAGCAGATCGACCGGATCATGCGCGACATCCCCGATTTCCATTTCGGCCGAATCGACCTGAAATTCGAATCGATCGCCGCCCTTCGACTCGGCCGGGGGTTCGAGATCATCGAGATCAACGGCGTGGGGTCGGAGGCGACCCATATCTGGGATTCCCGCACCACGCTGCGCGAGGCCTATGCCGCGCAGTTCATGCATTACCGCGAAACGTTCCGCATCGGCGCAAAGAAGAAAAAGGCCGGCTGGCGGTCATCCGGCGCCTTCACGATGCTGCGTTACTGGCGTCTCCAGAAGAAACTCCTGGCCTCCTATCCGCTTAACGACTGAGAGCCTGTTCCGCGGCGCCCCCGGCGCGGGCTACGGCGCCGAATCGGAGGGCAGGCCACCATTCCCGAAGATATAATTACTGACCTGCTGTTCCAGGCTGACGGCTTCCTGCGCGTTGGTGATCACCGCGCCGGCTGCCAGCCTGTCCTTTGCCTTACCCGGCTGGATCATCAGCGAATCGTCGCTGGTCATGGTCGCGCTGCCGATCATCACCGCGCTGTCGCTCGGCAGCGACAGCGCCCGATCCACCGTGAAGCGCACATTCGCCACCGCCATCGCCGGGTCCAGCACAATGTCGGTCACGCGCCCCACGGGCACGCCCGCCAACTGCACATCCGCCCCCACATGCAGGCCGTTGGCGGAAATGAACCGGGCCGTCAGCGGATAGCGATCATGACTCAGATCGGTCTGCGAGGCCCGGGCGTAGGCGTAGAACACGACCGCCACCAGCAGGACCAGGCTGCTGAAGACGATCGCGCTTCCTTTTTCACGCACCAAATGCCTCTCTCCTCATTCCCTGCGGCCCGGAATTCGCCATACTCTCAGGCAAGTGCTTGCCGAGCTGGTAAAAAATGGGCACCACGCCAGTCTAAATCGCCATGGACAGCCGGACAATGACAGTTTTCCAAGCCATCATGATCGCGATCCTCCAGGGCGCGACCGAACTCTTCCCGGTCAGCAGCCTGGGCCATGCCGTCATTGTCCCGGCCCTGCTCGGCTGGGTGTTCGACCCGCACGGAGAGATCTTCCTTCCCTTCCTGGTCATGCTGCATCTGGGGACGGCGGTCGCGCTGCTGTATTTCTTCCGCAGCGACTGGATCGCCATCTTCCAGGGCCTTTCCGGCCGCCACGGCAGCCAGCGGCAGGCAGAGAGCATCCACATCCTGGCCCTGCTGGTGGTGGCGACCATTCCCGCCGTCCTGATCGGCGGATTGCTGGAACATTGGCTGCGCGCATTGTTCGGCAGCGCCCGCTATGCCGCGATCTTCCTCGTCATCAACGGTTTCCTGCTGCTGTTCGCCGACCGGCTGCGCGGTAACCGCGCCATCCAGCCCGGGCGCCCCATCGCCTCGCTCACCTATGCCGACGCCCTGATCATCGGCCTGTGGCAGTGCCTCGCCTTCTTCCCCGGCATCTCGCGCTCGGGGGCGACAATGGTCGGCGGCCTGTTCCGCAGGCTCAATCACGAGGGCGCCGCGCATTTCTCGTTCCTGATGGCCCAGCCGGTCATCATCGGGGCGGCGGTGCGCGAGGCCGCGCATATGCGCCACGTCACCCTCGCGCCGGGGCAGATGCAGCTTGCCACGGTGGCCGCCGTGGTGGCGGCCGTGACCGCGCTGGCCAGCACCGCCTTCCTGATGCGCTATTTCCGCAAGCACGAGCAATGGGCGCTCCGCCCGTTCGGCTATTACTGCATCATCGCCGGTGCCGTCGCCTACATCGTCCTCGGCCACTAACAGCTTCCAGACATCCCCGGATATCATGACCCGTTCCGCCCGCCTTCGCCCCCTGCTGGCGATCACCACCCTGCTCGCTCTCGCCGCCCCGGCCATCGCGCCGGCCGCGACCGCCAATCTGGCCGTCGAGCAGGTCTCGCGCATGGACACGCCATGGTGGCACCACCGCTTTGCCGACAAGCAGGCCGAAATCGCCAACGGCCCGTTCGATGTCGTCTGGCTGGGCGATTCGATCACCCAGAACTGGGAGAGCCACGGCCCGGAACCCTGGCGCGATTTCGCCCCGGTCTGGCAGCATTATTACGGTGACCGACACGCCATCAATCTGGGCTTCAAGGGCGACAGCACCTGCCACGTCCTGTGGCGGCTGGCGCATGGCGAACTGGATTTCCGCAAGTCCCCGCGCCTGTTCATCATCATGATCGGCGCCAATAATTTCGGCCATGTCCATATCGACGCGGCCCACACCTATCCGGGGATCACGCGCATCGTCGACACGATCCATGCCCGCTTCCCCACCACGCAGATCCTGCTGCTGAAGGTCCTGCCCTCGATCCGCTCCCCCTGGATCAGCGCGAACACGCGGCAGTTGAACAGCATGCTGGAGACCGACATCCGCCAGGGCCGCCCCTGGCTGCACCTGCTCGATGTCGGCACGGCGGTGGAAGCCAACGGCGCCCCCGACCGGTCACGCTTCCTGGACCCGCACCTGACCCCGCCCGACCCGCCGCTCCACCCGACCGCGGCCGCGCAACAGGACATCGCGCGCATGATCGAGCCGACCGTGGCCACCATCCTGGGCGACCGTCGCCACTGACGAAGCTGTCCGAAAACAGCTTCCGATGCGCCCGGTCACATCCCTCCATCACATCCCTCCGGGCCATGGCGCGCCCTGCCGCCTGCGGCCTTGCGCACGAACCCCTTTTGCAACGATACAGGCTTTCCCCGATATGATATTGTGAAATTTATGTCTCTCCCTCCAGCTTCTACCAGTCGCCTGCGGCTTCGAAAAACCATCCAGCAAATCGAATCCGAGAGCCAGAACCACGGATTGCGGCGCACGCTCGGCCCGATCCAGTTGATGATGCTGGGGATCGGCTCCACCATCGGCGCCGGCATTTACGTCATGACCGGCACCGCCGCCGCCAATTATGCCGGGCCGGCCATTCTGCTTTCCTTCCTGGTCGCCGGCCTGGCCTGCCTGTTCACCGCGCTGTCCTACGGCGAACTGGCATCGACGATGCCCGTCTCCGGCTCTGCCTACAGCTACGCCTATGTCTCGATGGGCGAAGGGGCCGCGTGGGCGGTCGGGTGGCTGCTGCTGCTGGAATATGGCGTGTCCTGCGCCGGCGTGGCGGCCGGGTTTTCCGGATACGCCACCAGCCTACTGCACGATCTGGGCGTCCATGTGCCCACCTTCCTGAGCACCACCCTGGTCCAGACCCTGCCCACGGCCCATGGCGCCAGCCTGCTGGTCGCCCCCCGGATCGACCTGGTGGGCGCCCTGTCGGTGACGGTGGTCACGGGTCTGCTGGTTCTCGGCATCGAGGAATCGGCGCGGATCAACACACTGATCGTGTTCATCAAGGTCGGCGTGCTGATGCTCTTCCTGATCTTCGGCATCCGCTACGTCCATCCGCAGAACCTGCTGCCCTTCATCCCGCCCAGCGAAGGCGGGTTTCATTTCGGCGTACCCGGCATCTTTCGCGCCGCCTCGGTGATCTTCTTCGCCTATGTGGGGTTCGAGACCGTATCGACCGCCTCGGCCGAAGCCCGCAACCCGAGGCGCGACGTGCCATTGGGCATCATCGGTTCGCTGGTGTTCTGCACGCTGGTCTATATGTGCGTCGCCACGGTGCTGATCGGCGTCGTTCCCTTCCGCCAGTTGGGCGTGGCCGACCCTCTGGCCATCGCGGTCGACGCGATCGGCCAGCCCTGGCTGGCGCTGCTGATCAAGGTCGGCGCCGTGGTCGGCCTCTGCTCGGTCATCCTGGGCCTGCTCTACGGCCAGACGCGCGTCTTCTTCACCATCGCCCGCGACGGATTGCTGCCGCCGATCTTCTGCCGCCTGCATCCCACCTTCCGCACGCCGTGGGTCGGCACCATCGTGCTGGGCGCGCTGGTCGCCATCGCCACCGCGACCCTGCCGATCGACATCATCAGCGACCTGGTCAGCCTGGGCACGGCGGCCGCCTTCGGCATCGTCTGCTTCACGGTCATCTGGCAGCGCAACGCGCGGCCCGATCTGCCGCGCCCCTTCAGCGTGCCGCTGGGCGGCGTCCGTATCGCCGGGGTGTGGATCGGCGTGGCACCGGCGCTGGGCATCGTGTTCTGCCTGATCATGGCCGGCCCCCTGTTCGTCGACATGGTCCGCGCTCTGTTCAACGGCAATCCGCTGCCGATGATCCTGCTGGGCACCTACGTGGTGCTGGGCATCCTCAGCTACGCATTCTACGGCCATTCGCATTCGCGCCTGGGCCGGGAGGACAGCAAGGCCGCGATCTGAAAGGGCGGCCGGACATGCGCGCCGGCGGCAACCCGGCGCGCATAAGGCCAGCCCGCTTCACCAGCGCTTCCGGCTTTTATCCGGCGACGACCTCCAACCTGTCCGCCAGCCGCCGCAGCAGCATATCGACCATGGCATCGGCATCCGCCGCCACCGTACGGTGGTTGACGATGGCCGCACGGATCGCCCGCACGCCATCCACCGTCGTCGTCGACGGCGCCGCGACACCCGATTCGTGCAGGTCCTTCACCAGTTCGTCATTCAGCCAGTCCAGGTCCACACCGGGCACGCACACCCGGAAACAGACGATATTCAGCCCCACCGGCGCCAGCCGCTCCAGCAGCGGCTCGTCGTCCACCCGCCGGGCCAGATGCCGTGCCACGGCACAGCATTCATCGACCATCAGCCCCATCCGGTCGGTGCCATAGGTGCCCAGCGTCATCCACACCTTGAGCGCGCGAAAGCCACGAGAAAGGTCCGGCCCCAGATCGCAGAACCAGGGCGCATTGCCGGCCAGTCCCCGATCCTCGCGCGTGAGATAGGCCAGGGACTGCGCGAACGCCGCCGCCTGCCGGCCCGGTGCGCGGACCAGGATGCAGCCGGCGTCGTAGGGAACCTGCGCCCATTTATGGAAATCGAACGCCAGGCTGTCGGCCCGCTCCAACCCGCTCAACGACGAACGGCGGGTGGGCGAGAGCATGGCCAGCGCGCCGAATGCCCCATCCACATGGAACCACAGCCCCTCCCGCGCCGCGATATCCGCGATCCCGTCCAGATCGTCGATCGCGCCGACATCGACCGTGCCGGCGGTGCCGATCACGATGAACGGCTCCAGCCCCGCCGCGCGGTCGGCGGCAATCGCAGCCCGCAGCGCCGCCAGATCCATGCGATGGTCGGCGTCCACCGGCAGCACGCGCAGCGCGTCAGTGCCCAGCCCCGTCAGGTCGAACGCGCGGGCGATGCAGCCATGGGCGGTGGCGGCGGCATAGCCGACCAGCTTGCGCCCGCCCACGCCCTGCCGGCGCAGCGCCAGCCCGTCGGGCACCGCCCGGCTGGCGGTCACGACCGCGATCATGTTCGCCATGGATGACCCGGTGACCAGCAAACCGGTGGTCTCGTCGGGAAAGCCCATGATCCGGGCCGCCCAGCCGATCACCGCCCGCTCGATTTCGACCGGCGCATGGTCGCGGCCGCCGCAATTGGCATTCAGCCCACCAGCCAGCAGTTCGGCCAGCATGCCCACGCCCGTACCGCCCCCATGCACCCAGCCCATGAAGCCCGGATGGGTATTGCCCGTGGCATAGGGGACGATCCGTTCGCGAAAACGCTCGTACAGAATATCGGGCGAGGTCGGGCCGGTCGGCAGGGTCTCATGCAGGGCCGCGCGCACCGTATCGGGCATCGGGCGCCAGACCGGTCCATCCCGGAGGGTCGCCAGCCGGTCGACCATATCGTCGATCATCCGGTGGCCGAGACGACGCAGATCGTCCCAATTGTCGGGGTCGAGGCCGGTCATGGGCGCGTCCGTTTCCTTTATGCCGGCAACGGGCGGGCTGGCCAGTCGCGCGGTTCTGTCCAATAATTCAATGCGTGCCTATATGTGTGCCATCGGGCGCATCAAGTCTTCAATGGAACCTGCATGTTCTTTGGCAAACTCGAATTGACGGAAGTGGCGTGGGGCGGCAGCCCGCGCCGGGCCAGGCTTGGCGGGCAAGGCAGGCTGCTGGTCCTGCTGCATGGCCAGATGCAAAGCCACGCCGCCTGGCATGCCATCGCGCCAGCCCTGGCCGACACCCACACCGTGCTGTGCCCGGACCTGCCGCGCGACCTGGATTTCCGGCGCCAGGCCGAGGAATTGCTGCGCCTGGCGCGGGATCTGGGTCACGAGCACCTGGCGGTGGCCGGACACGGCACGGGCGGCCATATCGCCGCCTACGCCGCATGGCTGGCGCCGGAGCGGGTCACCCACATGGCCGCGATCGAATGCATCCCCTCGCCCGGCCATTACGGGCGCGCCGACCTGGCATTCGAACTGTCGCGCTACAGCAGTTGCTGGTTCGCCCAGCTTCATCCGAAGCCCGAATCGGCGACGATGGCGGTTCCCGAGGAATGGACCCGCCCGGCACCGCATTCCACGGCCCCGTTCAGCCGACCGGCGGTGGCCGACTACCTGCAAACCATGCCGGCGGGCGAGACGCCGGGGGCGAACGGCCATAACCGCATCCCCCCCTATCCGGGCGATCTGCGCATCGCCTGCCCGCTGCTGGTGGCCTGGTCGCGCGAGGGGCGGCTGGGCGGCTGGTACAATCCCGCCGACCTGTGGCGCCCCTACGCGACCGGCCCGCTCAACGAGGCCGAAATCGCGTGCGGCTACTACATCCCCGAGGAAGCGCCCCAGCCCTTGATGGATGCCCTATCGGCCTTCCTGACGTCCTGACCCCGGGCGTCAGGACGCTTTCTGTAGCACTTCCGGCTCCTGCCGACGCTCCCAGGCGGCGGCATAGCGCCGGGCCAGCACCGCGCAGACAAAGAGCTGGATCTGGTGGAAGATCATCAGCGGCAGCACCACCAGCCCTACGGTGGCGGCCGGAAACAGCACGTTCGCCATCGGCACGCCCGACGCCAGGGTCTTCTTCGAACCGCAGAACACGATCGCGATCTCGTCTTCCCGCGGAAAGCCCAGGGCCCGGCTGCCCAGCGTGGTGATCAGCAGCACAAGGGCGAGCAGAATGCTGTCCGCCAGCATGATCAGCCCGATCTGCGAGAGCGGCATCTGGTGCCACAACCCCTGGACCACCGCCTCGCTGAACGCGGTATAGACCACGATCAGGATCGACCCCCGGTCGGTCATGGACAGCAGGCGCTTGTTGCGATGCGCCCATTTGCCCAGCCAGGGTTGCAGCACCTGCCCCAGCACGAAGGGCAGCAGCAATTGCAGCATGATGGCGACAACGCCCCCCTGGCCCGACGCCGTGCCATGACGCGCCAGCACCAGCCCGGTCAGGATCGGGGTAATGAAGATGCCCAGGATATTGGATGTGGTCGCGGCACAGACGGCGGCCGGCACATTGCCGCGCGCGATCGAGGTAAACGCGATCGAGGACTGCACGGTGGAAGGCAGGCAGCACAGGAACAGGATGCCCAGCCAGACCGACGGGTGCAGCATGTTCGGAAACAGCGCATGCAGCCCCAGCCCCAGCAGCGGAAACAGCGCGAAGGTGCAGAGCAGGATGGCCAGATGCAGCCGCCAGTTCACGATGCCCCCCACCACGGCCTCGCGCGACAGGCGCGCGCCCTGCATGAAGAACATCACGGCAATGACCGCGATCGCCAGATCCTGAAAGACCGGCACGGCGGCGCCATGACAGGGCAGGACCGTGGCGATGATCACGGTACAGACGAGGCTGATCAGGAACGGATCGGGCTTGAGCATCGGAAACATTCCGCTGACGGTGAACACACCGGATATTAAGGACGAATCGGCGGTCCGCACCATGGACCGGCACGATCTCCGCCGGAATATCGCAGTGTGCCTCGCCTTGGTCACGATCCCGTGCCAAGGAAGGGCGGTATAGGATCGTAATTGCCGGGGCAAGTCGATGATCATGCGCATTCCCGTTCTGCCGGCTCTCGTCGGTGCCGTTCTCGCCATGGCCGGTTCCGGCGCGCATGCCGCCCCGCTGCCGCCGGCCTGCGCCATCGGCACGGCCGGCGGCGTGTTGGCCTCGCCGGCCGAGGCAACCGCCCGCAATTACGGGCTGCATTTCTCCACCGGCGCGGGTGCCCCCTCGCTGCACGCCGCATCGGTCACGGTGACCGGCGCCGGCGCCGGCGGCAATGCGGGCGACATGCGCGATATCCTCGACGCCGCGTCGGTGGTGCTGCTGGGCGCGCTGGTGAATCACCACGCTGCCGGCTGCACGGCGGATTATTTCCTCTCGACCCTCCAGCCGATCCTGGCCGGGCTGGCGGCCGGCAAGGCGTATGATATTTCTTGGTCCGCACCGATCGCCCATACCGGCACGAAACAGATCCGCTTCACCGCCCTGCGCCTGCATCTGGCCGGCGGCAGCGGCGCGCAGCCCATCGCCGTTTCGCTGGACCTGCATGGCGCCGGCATGAACGGCGACACGGTGCTGGCATCGTTGCTGCCGCAGGATGCCCGATCGGATTTCGCGGTGCCGGTCCAGGCGCTCGGCCCCCTGCTGGCCGCAACCGCCGGCCGCCCGGCCCACAGCGTCGCCGTACCGGTCACGATCCGGACATTGCGGGCCCGCCGTGGCGACATGCAGCTCGAGGGCAGCGGCTCGGCGGAACTGACCGGCAGTCCGGATGCCGCCTCCGCCAGCGGGCATATGAGCATGCGCAACCTGCCTGAACTGATCGAAACCCTGCGCGCCGCCGGCCAGACCCGGCCCGCCGCCGCCCTGATCATCGCCAATCTGGTCGGCCACCATACCGATGCCACCGATACGTCATGGGATGTCGAATGGACGGGCGGCATCCTCACCGTCAATCACATCCCGCTCCCCCTGCGCTGAAAGCCTGTCTGGAAATGCACGCTGGCGGCGATCCGACGCGCGTTTCCTGTGCTTCGCGGCGGGCGGCCATCAAGACCACTCCGCTCCGATGCTCGGAAACACACGACGGGCGCGGCCCTGACGGGCCGCTCTCGCTCACCAGCGCACATGTCCAGACAGGCTCCGAGAACCGTCTCTAAACTGCTTTTCACTGGTCGCCCGTTTCAGCGACGGGACATAGTAAAGCCTCCACCCGCCGCTGGAGGACACCGGACATGACCGTCTCGCGACGCGCTTTCCAGACCTTCCTCGCCGGACTCGGCCTCTCGCTGGCCGGGACCGAGGTGCATGCCGCCGGCGCGAGCGACCATGACGTCGATTCCTTCATGCTGCCGCGCAACGACTGGGTGCCCAACAACGACCACCTGCCGGTGCTCTATTACCGCAACGTGCTGGCCCTGCCGGGCCATGACCCGGCTTCGGCGTTCGAGGACCTGTTCACCGCCAATGGCTGGCCACCTCAATGGCGCTGGGGGGTCTATGATTTCCACCATTTCCATTCCACGGCGCACGAGGTGCTGGGCGTCGCGTCGGGCTCGGCCCGCCTGATGCTCGGCGGACCCGGCGGCCGGGTCGTCGATGTCCGGGCCGGCGACGTCGTGCTGCTGCCCGCCGGTACCGGCCACCGCAACCTGGGATCGGATGACGATTTCCTGGTCGTCGGCGCCTATCCGCCCGACCAGCATTTCGACCTGCGCCGCAGCGCGCTTTCGCCCGAGGAGATCGCACGGATGAACCACGTCCCCTTCCCCGCCAGCGACCCGGCAAAGGGTGCCGGTGGCCCACTGACCGCCCTGTGGCACCAGGCATGAAGCATGCCATGCACCGTCGCGCGCTCCTGGGTCACACGCTCCTGGCCGGACTCTGCGCCCTGCTGCCCGCCCGCCTCGCCCATGCGGCACAACCGCTCCGGATCGGCACCATCGGGGCCGGCCATGTCGGCAGCACCCTGGCCGGCCTGTGGCTGCGTGCCGGCCATCCGGTCATGCTCTCGGCCAGCGATATCGGATCGGCCCGCGCGGCGGCCGAGGCGCTGGGCGGCAACGCGCAGGCCGGCACGCCGCAGGATGCCGCCCGGTTCGGCGATGTCGTCCTGCTGGCCGTTCCCTACGGCGCGCTTCCCAGCCTGGGCGCCAGCCTGCACACCCTGCTGGCCGGCAAGATCGTGATCGACGCCTGCAATCCCTATCCCTGGCGCGACGGCGACACCGCCCGCACGGCCCGGACGCAGGGCGCGGGCATCACCACCCAATCCTTCTTCCCCGGCGCGCATGTCGTCCGCGCCTTCAATTCCGAAGATATGTCGACCATCCGCGCCGAGGCCCACCGCACGCCGCCGCCGCTGCTGGGCATTCCCTATGCCGGCGACGACCCGGCGGCCATGCGCACGGTCGGCACCCTGATTGCCGAGGCCGGGTTCGACCCGGTCGCAGTCGGCCCGCTGGAGACCGCGCGCCTGTTCCAGCCCGGCTCCAACGGGTTCGAGGCCGACCTGACGGCTCCGGAACTGCGCACGCGCCTGGGCCTGCCCCGGACATGAAAACGGGGGGCCATGCCCCCCGCGTCCGTCTCCTGGATGGTTCCCTGTTTCAGGGACCGGTCAGCGTGTTCGCCTGACGCAGCGCGAGGCCGAACTGCACCCAGCCCACGCCGGCGGCAATCAGTTCCACCGCGATGAAGGTGCCGATCAGCCACAATCCCGACCAGGGCAGCGTCATATACAGGCACACGCCAACCAGCAGGCTGATCAGCCCGGCACCCAGGATGATCCACCAGCCATTCAGTTCACGATGCCGCGCCGCGATCAGCATGCGCATGGTCCCCGAGACGATCAGGCAGGCGGCGATGAACAGCGTCAGCACGATCGAACCGGTAACCGGCTCATACATCAGCGAGATGCCACCGGCGACGTAGAGCGCGCCACCCAGCAGCGACAGCATGAAGCCGCCCCAGTCGCGCACCGCGAAGGCGTGGAACAACTGCGCCCCGCCCGCGATCACCAGCACGATGCCGATAATCACGGTGCTGGCGAGGGTAACCGAAATCGCGTCGATCCAGGCGACGATGCCCAGCGCGACGGACAGCAGGCCCAGCAGGACGAATAATTGCCAGCGCTGCGTAAACGGGGTGGCCATGGCCTCTCCTCAATGACAAAAACAGAAGATATCGTGGAGTATACGGACTTTACGCCACGCGACACCGGCTTTTTTCGCTCCCGCCGCCATGCCGCCACCTGGCCGGCCTCCGCGGCCCCGTTCCATCCGGTTGACAGGCTCGGGCCGAACCGCCTATAGGCCAGCCCCACTGCCGGGAACGTGGACGAACCGGCCGGTGCCAGATCGGGTGATTGCTCCCCGGCACCGGTAATGCGGTTCGCGCCCGCCCTGTTCATGCGGAACAGGGCCTACCGGTGCAATACAGGGCGGCAACCGGCCTTCGGGCCACGATGCCGTCCATCGACTATGAAAGACCGCGCGCGATGAGCAAGCGCCTCGAGAGCAAGTACAAAATCAATCGCCGCCTTGGCGTCAACCTGTGGGGCCGCGCGAAGTCGCCGGTCAACAAGCGGGAATACGGCCCCGGCCAGCATGGCCAGCGCCGCAAGCAGAAGCCGTCGGACTTCTCGGTCCAGCTGATGGCGAAGCAGAAGCTGAAGGGCTATTACGGCAACATCAGCGAGAAGCAGTTCCGCAAGTATTACGACGAGGCCGTGCGCCGCAAGGGCGACACCTCCGAGAACCTGATCGACCTGCTGGAGCGCCGGCTGGACGCGGTCGTCTATCGCCTGAAGTTCGCGATGACGCCGTTCGCCGCCCGCCAGTTCGTCAGCCATGGCCACATCACGGTCAACGGCCGCAAGGTCAACATCCCGTCCTTCCTGGTGCGTGATGGCGACGTGATCGAGGTCCGCGAGAAGTCCAAGCAGCTCGCCATCGTCCTCGATGCCTCGCAGAGCGGCGAGCGTGACGTGCCGGAATATGTGGAAGTCGATCATCGCCAGATGAAGGGCCGCTTCGTGCGCGCGCCGAAGCTGTCGGACGTTCCCTACCCGGTGCAGATGGAACCGAACCTGGTCATCGAGTTCTACTCGCGCTGATCCGGTCTTCCAGGCCAACGACCGCAGCGCCGGGCGTGGGGACCCCCCCACGCCCGGCGTCCGCATTTTAAGCCGGGCCGGACAGGCGGTCTGGCGGCGATCCGACGCGCGTTTCCTGCGCGTCGGTGCTCACGGCCCATAAGGCCGCTCCGCTCCGATGCTCGGAAACGCACGACGGGCGTGCCGCTGCGCGGCACTCTCGCTCACCAGACCGCCTGTCCGGCCCGGCTTACCGATTATAGTGATTGGCTGCCGCAACAGCCCGCCGGCCTTGCCCGATTCCACAGCCCGCATGGGATTTTGCCGTGAACGCCGAGCCCTCTTCCGAACTCGCCCCGACCATCGCCCGCGAAATCGCCCGGCGGCGCACGTTTGCCATCATCTCGCATCCCGACGCGGGCAAGACCACGCTGACCGAACGCATCCTGCGGGCGGGCGGCGCAATCCAGATGGCGGGCAATGTGCGGGCCAAGGGCGAACGCCGCCGCACCCGGTCGGACTGGATGGGCATCGAGCGCGATCGCGGCATCTCGGTCGTCACCTCGGTGATGACGTTCGAATATGGCGGCTGCATCTTCAACCTGCTCGATACGCCGGGCCATGAAGACTTCTCGGAAGATACCTACCGCACGCTCACGGCCGTGGACTCGGCGGTCATGGTGATCGACGCCGCCAAGGGCATCGAGGACCGCACCCGCAAGCTGTTCGAGATCTGCCGCCTGCGCGATATCCCGATCGTCACCTTCATCAACAAGATGGACCGCGAGGCGCAGGACCCGTTCACGCTGCTGGATGAAATTTCCTCCGCCCTGGCGCTGGACACCGCCCCGGCCACCTGGCCGGTCGGCCGCGCCGCGCAGTTCGCCGGCACCTACGATCTCCGCGAACGCCAGCTTCATGTCTCGCCCCCCCTGGAGCAGTCCGACCCGCGCATGGTGCAACTGGCCGAGGAACTGGAACTGGCCGAAGCCGCGCTGCCGACCTTCGACCGCGAGAGCTTCAATGCCGGCCACCTCACGCCCGTCTTCTTCGGCAGCGCGATGAAGGAAATCGGCGTGACCGACCTGCTGGACGCGCTGGTCGCCTTCGGCCCGCCGCCGCGCGACCAGGCGACCGAAACCCGCACCGTCCGCGCGGACGAGACCGGCCTGACCGCCCTGGTCTTCAAGATCCAGGCCAACATGGACCCGAATCATCGCGACCGCATGGCCTTCGCGCGGATCTGCTCGGGCCGGCTGGAACGCGGCATGCGGCTGAAGCACACCCGCACCGGCAAGCAATTCGCCCTGCACACGCCGCAATTCTTCTTCGCCCGCGACCGCCAACTGGCCGAGGAAGCCTTCGCCGGCGACGTGGTCGGCATCCCCAACCACGGCACGCTGCGCATCGGCGACACGCTCACCGCCGGCGAGGATTTGCGCTTCACCGGCGTGCCGCATTTCGCCCCGGAAATCCTGCGCCGCGTCCGGCTGGACGACGCGATGAAGGCCAAGAAACTGCGCCAGGCCCTGACCGAGCTGGCCGAGGAAGGCGTGGTCCAGCTTTTCCGCCCGCAGGACGGCGCCCCCCCGATCGTCGGCGTGGTCGGCACGCTCCAGCTCGACGTGCTTCAGGCCCGTCTGGGCGGCGAATACGGGGTGAGCATCGGCTTCGAATCCACCCCCTACAACCTCGCGCGCTGGGTGGTAGGCGACAAGGCGAAGCTGGAACTGTTCGCCATGGCCAACCGCTCGGCAATGGCCGACGATCTGGACGGCGATCCGGTCTTCCTCGCCGGCTCGGCCTTCATGATGCGCCGCACGGCCGAAATGAACCCCGACCTGACGTTCCACGACATCAAGCAGATCGGTGTGGAATCCCGCTGATTTCAGCCTCGGGCGGTGTCACCGCCGCCCGGCCTTTGCCCAGCGTATAAACAACCCGCGCCCCCAGCAGCAGCGCCACGACCACCAGCGCCGTCGCCACGCCGCCCCATAGCCCCACCACGCCAAACCCGCAGCGGAAGGCCAGCCAATTGGCCAGCGGAAAGCCCACGCCCCAATAGCCGGCGATGGCCAGCACCATCGGCACCATGGCATCCCCCCGCCCGCGCAGCACGCCCACCAGCACCGCCTGCGTGCCATCGGCCATCTGAAAGATCGCCGCCACCAACAGCGCCGCCGTGGCAATACGCGCGCTCTCCGCATTGGCCGGCACCGACGGGTCCAGATAGAAGGCTACGATCCGGGCGCGGAACAGATAGATCAGGCACCCCACCATCCCCATGCCCGTAATCGCGGTGCCCACCGCCACCCGCGCCGCGCGACGCACCCGCTCGGGCCGCCCGGCACCGGTCCAGTAGGCCGCCCGCACATTCGCCGCCTGCCCCAGCGCCATGGTCACCATGTAGGTGGTCGCGGTCACGCTCAGCACGATCTGGAACGCCGCCAGCGCACGCGGCCCCAGCGTCGCCGCCTGCAACCCCGTGACCTCGAACAGCATGATCTCGGCCCCTGCGGCCGCGAACATCGGCAACCCCAGCCGCAGCAGCACCGCCATGTCGGCCATGCGCGGCCGCAGCGGCCACAGCAGCAGGCGCAGATGCGGCCGGGAATGCACCATCGCCAGCAGCACCAGCGCGCTCCCCCACATGGTCAGCGCGGTCGCCAGCGCCGATCCCTGCAACCCCAGCGCCGGCAGGCCGAACAGCCCGTGGATCAGCGCCGCGTTCAGCACCCCGTTCACCACGGCCACCACCGGCATCACCCGCAGCAGGATCACCTGCGCATCCAGCGCCGGCAGCACCACCTCCACCACGCCCGTCCCGATCAGGGCGGGCGGAACACCCCACATCAGGACATGGGTAAAGGACGACACCGGGCCGACAAAGGATTCGGGCTGATGCATCAGCCGCAGCAATGTGCCCGCCTGGTCCAGGATCGCCAGGCAAGGCAGGCACAGCAGCAGCGCCGTCACCAACAGCATGGCATGGATCGGCGCAATCCGGTCGCTATCCCCCCGCCCGCGCGCCTGGGCGATCAGCACCCCGCCCGCCCCCAGCATCGCCTGCAGGATCGCCAGGACGGTAAAGAACAGCGTCGTGGACAGCCCGCCGATCGCCAGGGCATCGGCCCCCAGCCCACCCAGCAGCACGCTGTCGGTCACGCCCATGGCCATCTGTGCGATCTGCGCCAGGGCGATGGGGGCCGCGACACGCAGCAGAAGACGAAGTTCCGATTGGGGCAAGGCGGGGTCCGACATGGGCGCATCCAGAGCAGATCGGCCCCGGAAAGACCAGACGCCACGCGCCGTATCCTTCTATTCGGCCGCCGCCGCACATAAGGGTGTTGCGTCCGCCCCGTCCCTGTCGCATCTAGGCGCCATCATGTCCGATACCACGCCGCAACTGACCCTGCACGACAGCAGCAGCCGCACGACGGTTCCCTTCGCGCCCCTCGATCCGGGGAATGTGCGGGTCTATTATTGCGGGCCCACGGTCTATGACCTGGCGCATATCGGCAATCTGCGGGCCATGATCACGGCCGACATCCTGGTGCGCCTGCTGCGCCACCTGTATCCGCGCGTCACCTATGTCCGCAACATCACCGACGTCGACGACAAGATCAACGCCCGCGCCCACGCGAACGGCGAGACGATCGACAGCCTGACCGCCCGCACGATCCGCGATTTCCACGACGACCTGGCCGCCGTCGGCGTGCTGCCGCCGGACGTGGAACCGCGCGCCACCCACCACATCGGCGAAATGATCACGCTGATCGAACGCCTGATCGCCAGCGGCCACGCCTACGAGGCCCAGGGCCACGTCCTGTTCGCCGTCGCCCATTTCCCCGATTACGGCGCGCTCTCCGGCCGCTCGCCCGACGACCTGCTGGCCGGCGCCCGCGTCGAGGTCGCGCCCTACAAGCGCGACGCCGGCGATTTCGTGCTGTGGAAGCCGTCGGAGCCCGGCCTGCCGGGCTGGGAAAGCCCGTGGGGCCGGGGCCGGCCGGGCTGGCATATCGAATGCTCGGCCATGTCGCACCGTTATCTGGGCGAAAGCTTCGACATCCATGGCGGCGGCAGCGACCTGCTGTTCCCCCACCATGAGAACGAGCGGGCACAGAGCCAGTGCTGCTTCCCGCACAGCCGCTTCGCCAACCACTGGGTGCATAACGCAATGCTGCTGGTGAACGGCGAGAAGATGTCCAAATCGCTGGGCAACTTCCTGACTATCCGCGACGTGCTGTCCGACACCCCCGCCGAGGCGCTGCGCCTGCTGCTGCTGCATGCCCAGTACCGCTCGGTGCTGAACTTCACCCGCACCGGGCTGGACGAGGCGAAGCAGACGCTCAACCGCTTCTATCGCGCCATCGGCGACCTGCCGCCCGACGAAACCGATCCGGTCCCGACCGAGGTTCTCGCCGCGATGTGCGACGACCTCAACACGCCGCGCGCCCTGGCCGAAATGCATGCCCTCGCCGACCGCGCCCTGGCCGGCGACCGCGATGCCGCACGTGGCCTGCGCGCATCCGGCCGCCTTCTAGGCCTGCTGGGCCAGTCGGCCGATGACTGGTTCCGCGCCGGCGCCGGCGTCGACGAGGCCGAGATCGACACGCTGATCGCCGAACGCCTCGCCGCCCGCAAATCCCGCGACTTCGCCCGCGCCGACGCCATCCGCGACGATCTCGCGGCACGCGGCATCCTGCTGGAAGACAGCTCTACCGGCACCATCTGGAGGCGCGCATGACCGGCCGTGACGGCGGGGCCGATATCGGCCCGATCGGCAACAGCCCGGTCGTGATCCTGGTGCGCCCGCAGATGGCCGAGAATATCGGCACCACAGCGCGCGCCATGGCCAATGGCGGCCTGTTCCACCTGCGCCTGGTCGCCCCGCGCGACGGCTGGCCGCTGGAACGCGCCTGGCGCGCCGCCTCCGGCGCCGACCGGATTCTGGAAGCCGCGACGGTGCATGAAACCGTCGATGACGCGGTGGCCGACCTGCACCACGTCTTCGCCACCTGCCCTCGCCCCCGCCATATCGTCAAGACCGTGCTGACCGCCCGAGGGGGTGCCGCCGAACTGCGGCAGATGAGCAGCCGTGGCCTGCGCACCGGCCTGATGTTCGGCCCCGAGCGCGCCGGGCTGGACAACGAGGACATGGCCCGTGCCGACGCGCTGATCCGCTACCCGCTGAACCCGGCCTTCATGTCGCTGAACCTGGCGCAGGCGGTCATGATCATGGCTTATGAATGGTGGATGGCTGAAGACGCCACCCCGCCGCGCACATTGATGACCAATGAAACCCACGTCGCCACCAAGGGCGAACTGGACAATTTCATGCGCAACCTGGTCGGCCAGCTCGACGAATGCGGCTTCCTGCGCAACGAGCAGAAACGCCCCGGCATGGTCCGCAACCTGCGCCACTTCTTCACGCGCGGCGAAGTCACGGAACAGGAACTCCGCACCCTGCACGGCGTAGTGACCGAACTGGCCCGCGGACGCAAAGCGCGGGCAACCAACAGCAAAAGCTGACACTGCCGCTTCCACGGCCCTTTTCTCAACCGGATATCTGCCAGACCTTCTGGTAGCCCGAATTCGGCATCTTCACGCGGATATTGTGCAGGAACTGGTCCACGATCCGTTCCTTCCCACCCGGCTCAAGCGGTGGAACATTGAAATCATCCGCGCAGATCAGCGTCCCCGGCCCGATGAGCGGCCATACGGCCATGATCTCCGGTGCATGATGCGTGGTGCTCAAGATAAACCAGTGCGGTCTGCCAGGTCATACGCGCACTCATCATATCGAAGGCCGCAACCGAATCATGGCTGGACGCCTGCGGCACCTGTCTGATGGCCTGGGCAGCGTCCTTGCCGCGTGCGACGGAACGGACAGACTGGGCTACCAGATGAGATCACACGGTTTCTCGACACCTCGCCCTGGCCTGGTGGGTCGAGACGACGCAAGTGCTGAGCGCATGTCGTGGACGGCCTCCGCGCGGCTCTTACCAGCGGAATGGTTTCAACACAATTTTGTGATAATTCATCACTCCTCACCAATTCTGCAAAATCCCATTGAAACCTGACCTGATTGCTGCATAAAATACTTTTTATTCGTATAATTGTATAATGAAGGCGCCACGTATGGAGACAAAAAATAGAAAATTGGCAACAATAGTTTCCAATTCTCTTTCGTCCTATGGAAAACACTCGCAATTTCCCAGCCATGTTCGCATATTGTCTCTTGGAGGATGCATTACGCATGATATTTGCAAAATGGTTGAATGCTTTGCCGTAAAGCATTCTGATCATCTGTGGAGAAGGCCGACAATTCCACTCATGTCGAAAGCGCCACAGCGCCTCCCATTCATGGATCATGATTTTCCGTCTGAACTCACGCGCTACTGGCAAGATGATTTTCGAAAGAATCATCTCCGGGAGCTAGAAGAAGCCGACGATGATATTTTGATTTTTGATATAACAAGAGACATATTTTGTGCTGTATACGAAATAGAAGCCTTTTCCTACGTTATCGATCCAATGAGCGTCGAGGGGATACTTTTTAAGCATAATCCGATTTTTAATGATGAGAAAATAAAATCAGCAATCGGAAAATATATTAAGAGATTTGACTTTAACGATGAAGCATATTTTGATGCATGGAAATTTTACTTCGATAACTTTGTTCATATGGCGCAAAAATTTGACAAAATAATACTGAACAAAATTTATTTTACAAATAAAGTTGCATCACATTCGAACGAGATGTTCGGTGATGGAAATTATACTTCCTCTGTAAACGCGTTCCTTGACACAGCATATGAATATATCAAGAGAAATTATAGTAATATCATTATAAATGAGGTCCCACGTAACGTCCTCATGACTGGACATGACGTTTCGTGGGACGGTCCCTGGTACACTCACTTCATTCCCGAAGCGACGGCTCTGTTCTCTGAAAATGTTCGTGAGATCATTTTGGGAGACCGCTACAAGAAAGGAGGTATTTTTATAAAATACGCGATTGATGGCGCAAAAAAACGTGAAGACCTTTCTCGAAATTCGAAAAATCTTATTTCGGAACGCGATGCCCTCGCCGAAGAGCGGGACGCCCTTCGCGGCTACCTGGGCGAGGCCACGCAGCAGCGCGATGCCCTCGCCGAAGAACGGGACGCCCTTCGCGGCTACCTGGGCGAGGCCACGCAGCAGCGCGATGCCCTCGCCGAAGAACGGGATGCCCTTCGCAGCTACCTAGCCGAGGCCACGCAACAGCGCGATGCTATCACCGCCCAATTGCACGCCATCGCTACAGAGCGGGACGCCCTCCACGCTTACTTTGCCGAAGCCACAACAGCGCGATCAGTGTGCCGTGAAACGCAGCAATCAGGTCTTCAGAACATTTACCATCCGGAGCTGGTCATTCACGCGAGCGCTCACGAATAGTTCAAACACAAATGATTAGAGCATTCTCCGAACTGAATGAATCGCGAGGTGTGCCAGGGTACCAGATCTGTGATTCATGATGGAGGCCGGGTGGGAGGCCGGCTGCCATGTCGAGTCCTATCGATCGATCTTCGTATTCGTGTGCTGCGGCAGTTGCTGGCGGTACCAGCGTCGTGCTGCGGCGGAGCGGTCTGTGGTCAGCTCTGCGACCGTCAGCCGATGGCGGGCGCTGGATCGGCGGCAAGGTGATGTCGCGCCTGGACCGCTGGGCGGCGACCATCGCTCCGGCCGGATCGAGGCGCAGCATGAGTGGATCCGTCGCTTTCTGGACGAAACCCCGGACATCACGACCGCGGGACTTCGCCGGACTCTGCCGGATCGAAGCCATAGTTCCGGTAACGGGTTCCTGCAGCATCTCTTTGCGCGCCATACGCTGACGTGCAAAAAAAATACCGCGCACGCGACGGAACAGGATCGACCGGATATCCTAACCCAGCGCCAGGCCTGGTTCGACGGACAAGTCGATCTCCACCCCCAGCGTCTGGCTTCATCGACAAAACCTGGGCCAAGACCAACATGGCGCCCCCCCATGCGCAGCCAGAAGGTTGCGCATGGGTGCTGGCACACCACCACCATCATCACCAACTTGGCTCAGCGCGGCATGATCGCTCCGTTCGTCATGAAACGACGTCGTCATTATGGACAACATCTCCAACCCCAAGGGCGGCACACCCGGCGCCTCATCGAATATGCCGGTGCCGAACTGCGCTTCCTGCCACCTGTACCGTCGAAACCTCTGGGACACCATCGGTGCACTCTCCACGCATTCTCGTCCGATGAGTGCACCAACGACTTCAACGCTGCAGGCTACGATCCAGGCAGGTAGGTTTCGCTTTAGCGCGCGGCGATACGCAGCCGCTCCGCCACACGTTCATGGCCCATCAGCGGCAGCAGGTCCCGCATCTCCGGCCCCTTTTCCTCACCCGTCAGGGCAACCCGCAGCGGATGGAACAGCGCCTTGCCGCTACGCCCGCTCGCGGCACGAATTTCATTGGTCCAGTTCTTCCAGGTCTCCGAATCCCACGGATCGACGGGCAGCAGGGACAGCGCCTGGAGCAGATAGTCGCCCTCCCCGTCCTGCACCGGCGGGACGATCGTGCCACCGACCACATCCCACCAGTGGCGCAGTTCCGATAGCAGGTCGACATTGCCGCGCACGGCCAGCCAGAACGCCTCGGTCGCGCCCTCCGGCAGCAGGTCGCGCATGTCGGCGAACGGCTTCTGGTGCATGACCTTGCGGTTCAGCGCCATCAACTGCCGCATGTCGAACCGCGCGGCCGAACGCGAGACACGGCGGACGTCATAGGTGGTCGCCAGTTCCTCGAAGGACAGCGGCGCCGGATCCTCCGAACTGCCCAGGCGAGCCAGATAGGACACGACAGCACCGGGGTCGATCCCGTCCTGCCGCAGGGCACGCAACGACAGCCCATCGAAGCGCTTGGACAGCTTGCCCCCCGCCTCGTCCAGCAGCAGCGGCAGGTGCGCAAAGGTAAAGCGCCCCGGCCGGGCGCCCAGCGCCTCGGCAATGTCGGTCTGCACGCCGGTATTGGTCAGATGGTCCTCGCCACGCAGAATATGCGTCACCCCGGTTTCCAGGTCGTCCACCACCGATGCCAGCGTATACAGCACCGTGCCGTCGGCCCGCACCAGCACAGGGTCGGAAATGGAGGGCAGCTTGACCTGCGAGCGGCCCATCACCAGGTCGTCCCACGCCACGATCCCGTCAGACAGGCGGAAACGCCAGTACGGCACCTTGCCGTTCGCCTCGGCCTGGGCGCGCTGCTCGGCCGTCATGCGCAGCATCGCACGGTCATAGACCGGGGGCTTGCGCATGCGGATGCGCGCCTCGCGCTTGGCGGCCAGTTCCTGCTCGCTCTCGAAGCACGGATACAGCCGGCCGCTATCCTTCAGCGTCTCGATCGCCGCCGCATAGCGGTCCAGCCGATCCGACTGGCGGAACGTCTCGTCCCAAGCGATGCCGAGCCATGTCAGGTCGGTGCGCAGCGCATCGGCATACTCCTCGCGCGAGCGCTCGCGGTCGGTATCGTCGATGCGGAGCTGGAACGTGGCGCCATGGCGGCGCGCATACAGGGCGTTGGCAATCGCCTGACGGGCGTTGCCGACATGGATCAGGCCCGTCGGGCTGGGCGCGAAGCGGAGTTTCATGCCGCCTATATGCGTCGGGCGCGCCGGAAAGACCAGCCGGAACGCCCGCCAGCCCGGCCGTTATTCGTCGATATCGTCCTCGTCATCCTCGACCAGCCGGCGCGGGTCGAGCGCCCGCCAGTCCCGCTCCATCGGCGAGGCCGGATTGGCCGTGAAATCGTCCAGTTCATTCGCCGAACGCCAGGCCTCGTCACCCGCGTCCTGGATTTCGGCATCCTCGCCGAACGTCAGCCACGATTGCAGCACCTCGCGCGGCGAGGCACCGGGAACGCGGCAACGCTCGATGCTGTCACGCACATAGGCCCGCGCAAACGCATTGGCATGGGACAGATCGACGAAACCGCCGATCTCCTCGACGATTCCCTCCTCGGCGCCACCGGACAGATCCAGGATCCGGACGCGCCAGCCCGACTCGTCCGCCGTGGAATCGGAAATAGGAGTATCGGTCAAATGCGCAATTCCCTGTGATGATGCCCGAAGGGGCATGCCCCGACGGGAGAATGGGATCAAGTGCCGACGGCAGCCCGATCGCCCGCGCGACGCAGCAGGAACTCGCGGCCGATCTTCACGCGGGGTTCGCCGTCATACGACACGATGTCGGCGGTCGCATAGGTTTCCGACCAGCGATCGGGAATGAACGAGCCGGTACCCACAACGTCGATCGGCGCATGGGCGTCGGCCATCGCCAGGCATTTTTCGACGTTGAAACCCGACGAGACGATGATCCGCACCCGGGGGAAGCCCGCTTCGTCCAGCACCTCGCGCATGCGCCAGATCGCGGCGGCCGAAACGCCGGTGCCGACCAGATTCCGCAATTCGGTCTCGGAGCGATAGCGCCGGATGGTGCCCGGCGTATTGCGCTCCAGCGCGGCGTAGGACGTCTGGGGGTCCAGCCCTTCGAGAAACCGCCCGCCATGGGTATCCAGCCGCACCGCCAGCCGTCCCGCCGCCGCCAGTTCCGGAAAGGCGCGGCAGACCGCCAGCCCGTCCGTGATCTCCCGCCCGAAATAGTCGGTCAGCACCACCAGGTCGGATTCAGGAAACGCTTCATGGAACATCTCGGCGGCGCGCAGCGTCGACCCGGCATAGCCGATCAGGGCATGGGGCATGGTGCCCAGCCCGGCCGACTGGCCGAAAAAGCCCGCCGTGGCATCGTTGGCACCGCCGACAAAGCCCAGCGCCCCCTCGTTCCGGGCCGCAAGGCTACCGACCGAGGCCGCATAGGCCATCTGTTCCTGCATCTCGAAGCCGGCACAATGCCGGGCCTCCATGGCCAGGAAGCGCACCTTCGGCAGCGCCATCGCCATCTGGTAGGCATTCAGCGCCGCCACGCAGGGCGGCCCGAGCTTCTGCAGCAGCAGCGTCTCCAGGTCGGCCAGCGCCGCGAACGAGCCGGTGATATAAACCAGCGGCTCCCCCGCCCCCACCCAGGCACCTTCGGGGAACATCACCTCATGCGTCAGGGTCATCCCCCTGGCATGAGCCACATTGTCCAGCCATTCGGTCATCAGCCGCGTCGCGGAGAGGACCGGCCGGCGAACGAACAGGGCATAGGTCACCCGCCGGTCGCCGAAGCGGGTGACGATGTCGCGTGTCCGGTTGAAATAGGCATCGGTCCGCGCCCGGATGGTCGCGTCATCCAGCGCCTGAAATGGACCGAATGCCGTAGGTGACTGGACTGCCGACATCGTCCCTCCGATGCTCTGTTCCGTTACGCGGCCTCCGTGCCCTTCTTGCCCGACCCACCACGCAGGCGCGCCGTCAGTTCCTCGGCCAGCAGGAATGCCATCTCCAGCGACTGCTCGGCATTCAGCCTCGGGTCGCAGAAGGTCTCATACCGCTCACCAAGATCGGCCTCCGTCAAGCGGTGGGCACCGCCCACGCACTCCGTCACGTTTTGCCCGGTCATCTCCACATGCACCCCGCCAGGGTGGGCGTTTTCAGCCTGGAACACGTCAAAAAACCCGCGAATCTCGCTCAAAATCGCGTCGAACGACCGGGTCTTGACCTTGTTGACGGTCGAGATGGTGTTGCCGTGCATCGGATCGCACAACCACGTGACCGTGCGCCCCGAAGCCACGACCTTGCGCAGCAGCGCCGGCAGATGCCGCGCCACGCCCTCGGCCCCCATGCGCGAGATCAGCGAGATCCGGCCCGGCTCATCCTTCGGATTCAGGATCTCCAGCAGACGCTCCAGATCCTCGATCGTCGTGGTCGGCCCCACCTTGATGCCAATCGGGTTGCGCACGCCGCGCAGGAACTCGACATGCGCGCCATCCGGCTGGCGGGTCCGGTCACCGATCCAGACGAAATGGGCCGAACAGTCGTACCATTCGCCCGTGGTGGAATCGATGCGCGTCAGCGCCTGCTCGTAAGGCAGCAGCAACGCCTCGTGCGAGGTGTAGAACTCGGTCTCGTCCAACTGGCGGCTGGTGGCACCGGTCACGCCACAGGCGGCCATGAAGGCCAGCGTCTCGTCGATCCGCTCGGCCAGCACGCCATAGCGCTTGGCCAGAGGCGAACGCTCGACGAAGCCCAGGTTCCAGCGATGCACCTCATGCAGGTTGGCATAGCCGCCGCCGGCAAACGCCCGCAGCAGGTTCATCACCCCCGCCGACTGGAAATAGCCGGTCTCCATCCGCACCGGGTCGGGAATCCGCGCCTCGGGCGTGAAGGCCGCACCGTTGATGATGTCGCCGCGATAGGACGGCAGGCTCACGCCATCAATCGTCTCGCTATCCGACGAACGGGGCTTGGCGTACTGACCGGCCATGCGGCCGATCTTCACCACCGGCACCTTGGCGCCGAAGGTCAGCACCACCGACATCTGCAACAGCACGCGGAACGTGTCGCGGACGATATCGGCGGTAAACTCGCTGAAGCTCTCGGCGCACGCGCCGCCCTGCAACACAAAGGCCTTGCCCTGCGACGCGGCGGCCAGGCTGGCCTTCAGGCGCCGCGCCTCCCCAGCGAAGACCAGCGGCGGATATCGGCGCAGCCGGTCCTCGACCGCCTGCAGGGCGGTCGCGTCGGGATAGGCGGGAACCTGACGGATGGGAAACGACCGCCAGCTTTCCGGCGTCCAGGCCTGCCGGGAAGATTTGTCGTGGCTGTGCGTCGCACTCATGGTCGGTTCCTAAAATTCCTCTGATCGTCCGGTCGCGACATCCCAGCGATGCGCGCCGCCATCTTCCCCAGCCCGAGCCCCGATGGCCGGCCTTGCAAAGGGGGAGCCTTTATGTCGAAAATCGCCTCTCAACGCAAAGAGGATCGTCGCCGCGCAGGCACCGGGCGATATATTCGTACGCCCGCATGGCCGATGCATCGCTTTCCCTGCCTGCCAGCCATGTTTTTCGGGCGTGCAACGATCCGCCGCAATCGGCTAGACCCGGCTGATACAGGGACAGTCCGACATCATATGCCAGTGACGGCCCCGTCAGGCCCCGGCATCCAGCCCGCAAGGCGGTACGGGGGGTCTTAACGGGCCACGGCGCACATGACATGCTGTGTCCCATATAAAAATGGAAGGATTCCCCATGCCGGCCACATTCCACACCAGCCTGCTTCCGCTTCTGGCCGGCTTCTGCCTGCTTGCCATCCCCGCGCTCGCCGCTCCCGGCGACACGCAGCAGCAAACTCCGCAGGAGGAAGGGGTCGAGGCCCAGCACGGCGAAGACATGACCGTCAAAGGCCGCCGCAGCCTGCCGCCCGGCTATCAGGACGCCCCGTCGATGGAGATGACCCACGGCCCCGACCCGGACCACGAGGCCAACGTGCATCGTGACTCGGTCACCGGCACCGACCTGTCACGCTTCGGCAGCGCCTATCAGAGCAGCGGCCCCTACGGCCAGGGCCAGCTCGGCGACGCCACCGGCAATGGCTGGGTCACCCCGCACTAAGAAGCAATTTGCAAAGTCGCCCTGCCGACGATCCGTCGCGCGTTTCCTGCGCTTCGGTGCTCACGGCCATCAAGGCCGCTCCGCTCCGATGCTCGGAAACCCACGCCGGGCGCGCCGCTTTGCGGCAATCTCGCTCGGCAGGGCGACTTTTCAAACAGCCTCTTACGCATCATCCGCGAAAACACGCGCCATTGTATTTCAGTCGCTGGAACGCTCCGTGACCCGCGTGCGGGTGCGCATGGTCACGAATTCCTCGGCCGAGGTCGGATGGATACCCACCGTGCGGTCGAAATCCTGCTTGGTCAGCCCCGCCGTCACGGCAATGGCCAGCCCCTGCATCATCTCCGGCGCGTCGTCGCCCAGCATGTGCGCGCCGACGACCTTCTGGCTCGCCTGATCCACCACAAGCTTCATCACCGTCTTGCGCGTGCGACCGCTGAGCGTGTGGCGCATCGGCGTAAAGCGCGCCAGATAGATATCGACATTGCCGTCGCGCGCGGCCTCGCTCTCGGTCAGGCCGACACTGGCCAGCGGCGGCGAGAAGAACACGGCCTTGGGCGTCGTCTCCAGCGACCATTCGCGCGGGTGCCCGTGGCCGAACAGACGGTCGGCCAGACTATGGCCCTCGGCAATGGCAACCGGCGTCAGGTTCAGCCGGTTCGTCACGTCGCCGATGGCGAAGATGCCCGGCACGTTCGTCTCGCCCACGGCATCGACGACGATCCGCCCGCCGGCCGTCACCGACACACCGGCATGGTTCAGGCCCAGCGCACCCACATTCGGGTTGCGCCCGGTAGCGAAGAACACGCAATCGGCCTCGATCTTCGCGCCGTCATCCAGTTCGACCGTGTAGTGGCGGCCATGGGCCCGGATCGCCACCGGCGACCGCCCCGCATGCTGCCGGATGCCCCTGCCCGCGATCGCCTCGTGCAGCGCCGTACGCAGGTCATGGTCAAACCCACGCAGCGGCAGATGCTGGCGATAGACCAGATCGACCTCCGACCCAAGCCCCTGGAAGATGCCGGCGAACTCCACGCCGATATAACCGCCACCGACCATGCACACCCGTTTCGGCCGCGCTTCGAGATGAAACGCCTGGTCCGAGGAGATCGCATGCTCGATCCCCGGAATAGCGGGCAGGTCCGGCCGTGACCCGGTAGCGATCACGATCCGCGCCGCCGTCACGCGCCGCACCGGCGCGTCGGGTGCCAGCTCGCCGGGCCCGATCACGATGGTATGCGCATCCTCGAACCGGGCAGTGCCGGTAAACAGCCTCACCCCGGATTTTTCCAGCATCGAGACATAGATGCCGTTCAGGCGCGCAATCTCATGGTCCTTGGCGGCAATCAGGGCCGCCCAGTCATGATGGCCGGAGGGGAAATCCCAGCCGAACCCATGGCTGTCACGGGCCAGGTCGCCATATTCGGCGGCCTGGACCATCAGCTTCTTGGGCACGCATCCCAGATTGACGCAGGTGCCACCCCAATGCCGGTTTTCGGCGACGGCCACGCGGGCACCATGCGAGGCCGCGATGCGCGCGCAGCGCACCCCGCCCGACCCCGCACCGATGACGAACAGGTCGAAATCATACGTCATGTCGGGTTCCGATCAGCGTTCGGCGAACGCCTTTTCGACCACATAGGCACCGGGCTTCGAGTTGTTGCCCTCGTCGAAACCGCGAGATTCCAGCAGCGCCTCGGTATCGGCCAGCATCTCGGGCGAACCGCAGATCATCACGCGGTCATGCTCGGGGTCCAGTTCCGGGATGTTCAGGTCGGTGAAGATCTTGCCGGACTCGATCAGCTTGGTGATGCGGTCGGTCACCGCGAACGCCTCGCGCGTCACCGCCGGATAGTACAGCAGCTTGCCCGACACATCCTCGCCCAGGAACTCGTGCTGCGGCAGTTCGTGGCGGATATGGTTGGCATAGGCCAGTTCGCCCGAGATCCGCACCGTATGGCTCAGGATCACCTTGTCGAACCGCTCATAGACCGCCGGGTCCTTGATCAGGCTCATGAACGGCGCCAGCCCGGTGCCCGTGGAGAGGAAATACAGGTTGCGGCCGGGGCGCAGATTGTCCAGCAGCAGCGTGCCGGTGGGCTTGCGGCCGATCAGCACCTTGTCGCCCGGCTTGACGTGCCGCAGGCGCGAGGTCAGCGGGCCGTCGGGCACGGCGATGGACAGGAATTCGAGCTGTTCCTCGTAATTCGCGCTGGCGATCGAATAGGCGCGCAGCAGCGGCTTGCCCTCGACCTCGATGCCGATCATCGCGAACTGCCCGTTCTCGAACCGCAGCGCGGCATCGCGGGTGGTGGTGAAGCTGAACAGGCGATCGGTCCAGTGATGAACGGTCAGGACCGTCTCGGCGTTCAGATGGCCATAGGTCTTGGTCGGCTCGGCCAGATGATACACGCCAGCCTCACCCGGAACGGGTTCCAGACCGCTCGGCACGGCCTCCGAAGGCATGGTCCCAACAGGCATGGTCAACGTATCGGACATGAGATCAGAACTCTCCGTCATGACAGGAACTCATAGGCCACGACGCGCGGCATGCGCCCCGTTCGTGCAAGAGGGAGAGATGTTTAAGCACCCCGCGCGCCCGATGCCAGCACAAAACCGCGATCGGAGGGTTGAGACACGGGCAGATCTGCCCCACGCACAACCGTTGTGAGATGACGCGCGATGGCGCACAAACCGGATATGACATCCAATTCCCCCGCCGTCAGCGCCGTCGCCGCCGCCATCGCCGAAACCGGCCTGACGGTCGAAACCCGCGAACTGCCCAAGCTGGAACGCACGATCGCCCGCGCCCTGACACCGGGGCAGGACCGCGTCGACGATGCAACTTTCCGCGCGGCGCTGTGTACCGTACGCCGCAAGCCGTGGGGCTCGCGCCTGATGGACCTCACCCGCCGCGCGGGCCAGGTCTGGGTCACGCGCGCCGATACCGAAGCCGCCGCCGCCACGATCGACGACCCGGAACCCGATGACGCCCGGCTGCTCGATGCGCTCTCGGTCATCATCCGCGCCCGCCTGCGCGCCAGCGCCCCCACGCCAGAGGCGGCGGTGGAAACCATCCGTGCCGACCTGTTCGACGGCACCGGCCGTATCCTGACGCCCACCGAGACCGAAACCCTGTCCCGCGCGGTGGCCGAAGCCTTCGCGCTCGACCCGCGATCGGGCTTCGTCGAGGGCATGCGCCGCGACGCCGACATCAGGCGGCAGGAACAGGAGGCCATCGAACAGGCCGCCCGCGCCCGCCGCACCGAGGAAGAACGCCGGCTGCAGGAATGGGAAACCAGCCTGGTCGGCTTCTCCGAGGTGCCGCGCCTGCTGCGGTGCTCGGGCAAGGAAGCCCTGCGCTGGATTGCCGAGAACCGCCTGCCCGTGGCCCGCCGCGTGCCGCAGCCGGACGGCACCGAACACTGGGAATTCGATCCCAGGGAACTGGTGGCCCTGCGCAAGCACCTGCCGGAATGGCGCGGCGGCGCCCCCACCACCCCTGCCCTCGTTCCCGACGCCGGCACCCGCAAGGTCGGCAACGCCGTCATCGCCCGCGTCGCGGCGCTGGACCGCTACGCCGCGCATTTCAAGACCGCCCGGGCCCTGAAGCGCCGGATCACCCTGGTCACCGGCCCGACCAACAGCGGCAAGTCCCACACTGCGCTGGAAGCCCTGGCGCGCGCCGAAAGCGGCATGGCGCTGGCCCCCCTGCGCCTGCTGGCCCATGAATTCCGCGAGGCCCTGACCGCACGCGGCGTCCCCACATCGCTGGCAACGGGCGAAGAGCGGATCGACGTCCCCGGCAGCCGCCACCTCGCCGCCACGGTCGAGATGTGCCCGCTGCACAACCCCGTCGATGTCGCGATCATCGACGAAGCCCAGATGCTGTCCGACCCCGATCGCGGCGCGGCCTGGACGGCGGCGATCATGGGCGCGCCGGCACGGCATCTCTATGTACTGGGCGCCCCTGACTGCGTGCCGATGGTCCGCCGCATCGCCGAACTCTGCGGCGATCCGCTGGACGAGGTACGGCTGGAGCGCAAGGGCCCGCTGGTCACCGCCAGCGAGGCGGTCCAGATCAAGGACCTCAAGCCCCATGACGCGCTGATCGCCTTCTCGCGGCGCGAGGTGCTGGACCTGCGCGCGCTGCTGGTGGCGCGCGGCCGCAAGGTCGCCGTGGTCTATGGCGCACTCAGCCCCGAGGTCCGCCGGGCCGAGGCCCAGCGCTTCAATGACGGCGCGGCCGATATCCTGATCGCCACCGACGCCATCGGCATGGGCCTGAACCTGACGATCCGCCGCGTGATCTTCACCGCCCTGCGCAAGTTCGACGGCACCCAGACCCGCGACCTGAACGCGCAGGAAGTCAAGCAGATCGGCGGCCGCGCCGGCCGCTACGGCAAGCACGAACAGGGCATCGTGGCGGTGCTGGCCGGCGCCGGCAGTGCCGCGTTCGTGCGCACCATGCTCGCCGCCCCCCCGGCCGAACCCACCGACCTGCGCCCGCAGGTCCAGCCCGATTCCGACATCATCCAGGCGGTGGCGGCCGAGATTGGCTCGGAGAGCCTGTTCGGCGTGCTGTCACGCATCCGCCGCGCCGTGTTGCGCCATGACGACCCGAACTACCGGCTTGCGAACATGGAACAGGCCTTCGCCATCGCCACCGCGCTGGAAGGCGTCACCGGCCTGACGCTGGCCCAGCGCTGGGTCTATGCGATGTGCCCGGTGGACGACCGCGACAATGGCATCCAGCGCCTGGTCCAGTGGGCGGCCGACCACGCCGCCGGCCGCCCGGTCATCCCCCCCGGCACCGGCCGCCTCCCCCCCGCCGAGCGCGCGGATCGCGTCGAACTGGAACGCGCGGAAAAACGCCACAAGCGCCTGGTCGCCTGGCGCTGGCTGGCGCTGCGCTTCCCCGACGCCTACCGCGCGAGCGAAGACGCCGAGGACGCCACCGCCCGCCTGAACGACTGGATCGAGGACGTGCTGCGCCAGCAGAGCAGCCGCGCCCGCGCGGACGAAACCGACCGGCCGGCCCACAAACGCCCCGGTTCCCATAAACCGGGCAAGAGCTTCGGCAAGGGCCCGGCCGCCCATGGACACAAGCCCCGATCCTCCGCCCGCACCTGAGACGACAAAGGCGCGCCGAATTGCCACCGGCGCGCCTGTCCCGTTGGATATTTCAGTCCACGTCTATGACGGCGAGCCCGCCCATATATGGCCGCAGAACCTCCGGCACCGTGATGCTGCCATCCTCGTTCTGGTAGTTCTCCATCACCGCGATCAGCGTACGCCCCACCGCCAGGCCCGAGCCGTTGAGCGTATGGACAAACTCCGGCGCTGCACCCTCGGCGGGCCGGAAGCGCGCATTCATCCGCCGCGCCTGGAAATCCCGCGTGGTGGAGCACGAGGAAATCTCGCGCCACGCATCCTGCCCCGGCAGCCATGCTTCCAGGTCGAACGTCTTCGCCGCGCCAAATCCGGTATCGCCGGCACACAGCAGCATCCGGCGATAGGGAATGCCCAGCCGCTCCAGCACCGTCTCGGCGCATCTTGTCATGCGTTCCAGTTCCGCATCGCTGTCTTCCGGCCGGGTGACCGACACCATCTCGACCTTCTGGAACTGGTGCTGGCGCAGCATCCCCCGCGTATCGCGCCCCGAGGCCCCGGCCTCGCTGCGGAAGCAGGAAGACAGCGCGACCATCCGGCGCGGCAAAATGGCCCCCGGCAGAATGTCCCCCGCCACGCTGGCCGTCAGCGGCACCTCGGCCGTCGGCACCAGCCAGCGCCCATCCTCGGTGCGGAAGGACTGGTCGGCGAATTTCGGCAGCTTGTCGGTGCCGAACATCGCGGCCTCGTTGACCAGCACCGGCACCGCCGTTTCGGTATAGCCATGCTCCTGCACATGCAGGTCGAGCATGAACTGCCCCAGCGCGCGCTCCATCCGCGCCAGCGCCCCCCGCAGCACCACGAAGCGCGCGCCCGACAGCTTGGACGCGGTTTCGAAATCCATCATGCCCAGCGCCTCGCCCAACGCGAAATGCTCGCGCGGGGCAAAGGCGAAATTCCGCCGCTCGCCAACCTGATGCACGACCACATTCGCGGTCTCGTCGGCACCATCGGGCACACCGTCATCCAGCCGGTTGGGCAGCGTCACCAGCAGGTCGCGAATTTCCGCGTCCCGGTCCCGGACCACGGCCTCAAGCCGCTCGATCTCCTCGCGCAGCGCGACAGCCTCTTCCTCCAGGGCTGCGCTGTCGGCACCCGTGCGGCGCAGGGTTCCGATCTCCTTCGACAGCGTCTTGCGCCGGGCCTGGCGATCCTGCAACGCGGTCACGGCCGCGCGCCGGTCCTCGTCCAGCCGCACCACATGTTCGGCGACGGGGGCCTCGCCCCGGCGCGTCAGGGATGCGTCAAAAGCAGCCGGATCAGCGCGGAGCGCGCGAAGGTCATGCATCGGGATTCTCCTGGTCCGGATCCTCGGGGCGCTTGGGCTGGACCATGCGCGCGCAGATGATGGAAATTTCGTACAACCCGATCAGCGGCACCGCCAGACCGGTCTGGGTGATGATGTCCGGCGGCGTCAGGATCGCCGCGATCACGAACGCGCCCACATAGGCATAGCGCCGGAAGCGCTTCAGCGTGGCGGCGGTGACGATCCCCACCCGCGCCAGCAGCGTCAGCGCCACCGGCAGTTCGAACGCCACGCCAAAGGCCATGATCAGCTTCATGACCAGCGCCAGATATTCCGACACCTTGGCCTGAAGCTGGATCTGCAACCCGTCCTGCCCGTCAGCGGTCTGGAACGAGAGGAAGAACTTCCAGGCGAAGGGAAAGACGAAATAATAGGCCAGCGCGGCCCCCATCAGGAACATGATCGGGGTGGCGACCAGAAACGGCAGGAAAGCCCGCTTCTCGCTGCGATACAGGCCCGGCGCCACGAACATCCAGGCCTGCATGGCCACGATCGGGAAGGAAAGGAACCCCGCCCCGAAGATCGCCACCTTGATGTAGGTAAAGAAGGCTTCGTACAGCGCCGTGTAGATCAGATGCGGCTGCTCGCCCTGCGCGCGCATCACGTCACCCAGCGGCTGGGCGAGAAACAGGTAGATCCGCGCCGAGAAATGGTAGCACAGCAGGAAACACAGGCTGAACGCCACCGCCGACCAGATCAGGCGGCGCCGCAGTTCGACCAGATGCTCCAGCAGCGGCATGGGCTGGTCGTGAATCGGATCGGCATGGCCCCGATTGTCGTCGTTCAGATCCGTCTCTCCCGGCTTGGACTCGTCCATTACGTCGGCTCTCCCGCAGGCGCCGTCCGCGCCGCGCCGGGCACGTCCACCGGCACGCGCCGCGCCCCATGGATTACCCGCACCGGCGGCAGGAAAGCGGGCGGACGCAGCCGCGCCCGATCGGCCGCCAGCCGCCGCGCCACGGCGGGCGGCAGCAGGGCCGGCGCGGGACCATCATCGACGAGCGGGGGAAAGGCCGCATCGTCCCGAGGCTGCGCCGGCGGCATATAGCCATAGCGATGCTGCCCGTCCGGATCGTAATCGGGCGCTGCGGTCGGCGGCGGGACCAGCGGCGTCGCGGGGCGCGTATCCAGCGGCGATTCGTTGAAGGTGCGCTGAAGCGTGCCGTCATCGTCGATCGCCCGCATGATCTGGTTGCGGACATTGAAGCGCCGGATGCCGCCCAGCGCATCCCGCGCCTCGGTCAGGTCGGCCTCGCGCACCATCTCGTCGACATGGGTCTGGAATTCCGAGGCCATCTTGCGGGCCTTCTTGATCAGACCGGTGACGGTGCGGATCGCCACCGGCATGTCCTTGGGCCCGATCAGCAACAGGGCGACGACACCGATCAGCGCCATCTCGGACCATGCGAAATCAAACATGACCGATCCGTGGCTCAGATTTGGACATTGACCAACTCAGACGTGACATGGCGCGAACCGCGTCGAAACAGCGCGGAAAGAAAGGACACCTATCACGCCACCGGCGGGCCGGAAACCGCTTCCGTCTTCGTCTCCTCCGGGGCAGCGGCCCGCAGGGCGGGATTATCCGGCACATCCACCAGCAATTCCTCGCGCCGGGGCAGGTCGCGCAGGTCGCGCAGGCCGAAATGGCGCAGGAAATCGGCCGACGTCCCCCACAGGATCGGCCGCCCCGGAACCTCCTTGCGGCCACGCGGCACGATCAGCGAGGCCTCCAGCAGATTGTCCAGCACCTGCTGGCTGAGCGACACACCGCGAATCTCCTCGATTTCCGCGCGGGTGCAGGGCTGGTGATAGGCGATGATCGCCAGACTCTCCAGCGTGGCGCGTGGCAGCCGGCGCGGGCGCTGCAACACGCGGGTCAGGCGCGGCGCCAGATCGGCGGCGGTCCTGAACTGCCAGCCGCCGGCCACCAGAACGGGCGCCACGCCCCGGCCGTCATATCGCGCCACCACGCCTTCGATCACGGCACGCACATAGGCCGCCAGATCCTCGGCCTCGGGCGGCACCAGCCCCTGCGCCTCCAGCAGTTCGGCGATCGCGCGTTCGGACACCGGGTCCGGACTGGCGAAGATCATGGCCTCGATCAGCCGGATCGCCAGCGGCACGGCCGGCGTGCCCGAGTCCCCAGGGTTTCCTGAAGCCTCGTTTCCCACCGCCTCGGCGGCCGGTTCCTCACCGGAGGCCGGCGCGACCGGTATCTGCTGGCTGTCGTCGGTCATTCCGCCGCGTCCATCCTGTCCATGTCCGGCCCCATGCCCGGATCGTTGGCCGCCTCGCCCCCCGCATTGGGGCGCAGCATGATCCGGCCGAATTGTTCATCCTGCCGCAATTCGATCGTGCCGTTGCGCGCCAGTTCCAGTCCGGCGATCAGCGTGCCGGCCATCGCCGCGCGACGCTGCTGCATGCGTTCCTCCGCATCCTCGCCATCCATCGCCGGCCCGCCTTCCGGCAGAAAGGCCCCAAGCTCGCACCACTCCCCTCCACCGGGGATCGTGTCGGCGCCCAGCAGGCGGTGCAACCGGGCCAGCGCGTCCTGCACCGTCCAGAAATGCATCCGCCGGGGCTGATAGACCCGCTTGCGCGCCCCACGCCGCATGGCGGCCATATAGGCGCCCATCAATTGCGACAGGTCGAGCGCCAGCCCAGACCGGTCGATTTCCGTCAGGTCCTCCCGCTCGCCACGGGCAAACACGTCACGGCCCAACTGGGGGCGCGCGCCCAGCCACGCCGCCGCCTGCCCGATCCGCGCCAGTTCGACCAGCCGCGCCTGGAGCAGTTCGGCCGCCTCCTCGGCGTCCATGTCCTCGCCGTCCTCGGCCGGCAGCAGCAGGCGCGATTTCAGCCAGGCCAACCAAGCGGCCATCACCAGCCAGTCGGCCGCCAGTTCCAGCCGGATGCGGTGGGCCGATTCGACGATCGCCAGATACTGTTCGACCAGTTGCAGGATCGAAATCCGCGCCAGATCGACCTTCTGCGCCCGGGCCAGCTCCAGCAGCAGGTCCAGCGGCCCCTCGAACCCGTCCAGATGCAGCATGGGCGCGGTCAGCCCCTCGGGCAGGCCGCCCTCCTGCCCTTGCGCATGCACTCTATCGACAGGCTCGCTCGCCAATGGCCCGGCCCTAGAACCCGGCCAGGGTGCAGGCCAGCCCGTTCAGCCGCACATGCTCGCAGAACGACGTGGCCTGGGCGATGCTGGCAAACCCGCGCGTGCGCAGCCGAAAGAACACGGCGCCATTGCGCTCGGTCCGCTCGATCACCGGCGTATGGCTCCCGAACAAATCCGGATAATGCTGCGTCAGGCGTGCCCACTCCTTCTCGGCCGCCTGCTGCGAATCCAGCGCCGCGAGTTGCACGCCATAGCGCCCTCCCGCCACCGGAGCCGGCGCGGCGGGCGTCGCCGCCGGCGCCGCATTGGCGGCTGGCGGCATGGGCGCGGCAGGTTCGGCGGCCAGCGTCGTCGTCCTCGGCGGCGGCGCAGCAGCAGGGGCCGGCACGGCGGCAACCGGCGCAGGACCGGCGGCAGGCACCGGAAGCGGCGCGTCGGCCACAGGCGGGCTGGCCGGCGCCGGCGCCGATGCGGCAGCAGGCGGTGTCGCAGCCGCCGTCGCGTCAGCGGCCGACGGTGCCGGCGGCTGGCCGTATTGCTGGGCCAAACGGTCGGGGCGCGGCTGTTCCGGCCCCGGTGCCAGGCGTGCCACCGCGCCGTCATCGCCACTCGGCGCCTCGGCTCCCAGCACCTGCATGCCACCCGGATCGACCGGCCGCACCCGCACCGGGCCGGGCGGCGGCCCCAGAACCGGAATGCCCGTCTGCTGGTGCCCCAGCAGCGCCCAGCCGCCGATGCCAATCACCAGCAGGCCACCCAGCCCCGCCGCGCCATAAGCCAGGCGCCGTGTCGTGGGGTCGCTGCCCAGCAATCCGTCCAGCATGCCACCAACCCGGCGGGCCGGGCGCTTGCGCGGCGGCGGTGCTTCTTCATCGCCATAGTCGGCGCTCATGCGCTCGCGCACGCGGTTCAGGCGGTCCTCATAGGGGTCGCGGCCGGAGGGGTCGGTATCGCTCATCGCATTTCCTCAACCGGCTCAACGCCCAGAACCGCCAGCCCCGAACGGATGATCGTGGCCGTGGCCTCGACCATCGCCAGCTTCGCACGGGTGGCAACCGGATCATCCTCCTGCAGGAAGCGCAGTGTCGCATCATCGCGGCCGCGATTCCACAGCGTATGGAAATCTCCAGCCAGTTCCCCAAGATAGAAGGCGACCCGGTGCGGCTCATGCGCCTGGGCGGCACCTTCCACCGTGCGCGGCCACTGGGCGATTCGCCGCAGCAGCGCCAGTTCGGCATCCGACCCGATTCCATCGAGTTCGGCCTCGACCAGCGCCGCCGGGGCGATGGCGGTCTCACCCAGCATCTCCTGCGCCGCCCGCAGCACGGAGCGACAGCGCGCATGGGCGTACTGCACGTAGAAGACCGGATTATCGCGGGTCTGCGCCACCACCTGGTCCAGATCGAACTCCATCTGGGCATCGGCCTTGCGCGTCAGCATGGTAAAGCGCACCGCATCGCGCCCCACCTCGTCGATCAGGTCGCGCAGTGTCACAAAGGTGCCGGCCCGCTTGGACATCCGCACCGGCTGCCCATCGCGCACGATTCGCACGATCTGGCACAGCAGCACATCGAACCCGACCGCCTTGCCCCCAACCGCCAGCGCCTGCACCGCCGCCTTCATCCGGGTGACATAGCCGCCATGGTCGGCGCCCCAGACATCGATCAGCAGGTCCGCGCCACGACGCACCTTGTCGTCGTGATAGCCGATATCATTGGCGAAATAGGTGTTCGACCCGTCCGACTTGCGCAGCGGCCGGTCCACATCGTCGCCGAACGCGGTGGAGCGGAACAGCGTCTGGGGCCGGGCCTCCCAATCGTCGGGCAGCTTGCCCTTCGGCGGCTCCAGCACGCCTTCATAGAGCAGGCCCTGCGCATCCAGCCGCGCGATGGCCCGATCGGTCACGCCATCGGCCAGAATCCTGGCCTCGCTGGTGAAGACGTCATGCCGCACGCCCAGCGCGTCCAGATCCTCGCGGATCATCGCCATCATCGCGGCCACCACGAAGGGCTTGACCGTGTCCATCCAGAGTTCGGCCGCCGCCGGCTGGCCGCCGGGCCCCGCCAGACCAGTGCCGTGCTGCTCCGCCAGCGCCTGCCCGACGGGGATCAGATAATCGCCGCCATACTGGATGCCGCCGGGCACCAGTTCCGCGAACGCCTCGCGGTCCATGGTCGTGCCGATGGCTTCGAGGTACCGCCAGTAAGCCGCCCAGGCCAGGGCAATCACCTGGGCGCCGGCATCGTTGATGTAATATTCCTTGGTGACCGCATATCCGGCCTTGGCCAGCAGATTGGCCAGCGCATCGCCCACGACCGCGCCCCGGCAATGCCCCACATGCATCGGCCCGGTCGGGTTGGCCGAGACATATTCCACATTCACCCGCACGCCCTGCCCAAGCGTGGCATCGCCGTAAGATTCGCCGGCGCGCAGCACATCGCCCACCACCGCGCGCAGCACCGATTCGTCCAGCGTCAGGTTGACGAAGCCCGGCCCGGCCGGTTCCGCCCTGGCGATACCCGGCACCGCCACCAGCACCGCCGCCAGTTCGGCCGCGATCTCGGCCGGGCGGCGACGCGCCGGCTTGGCCGCCAGCAGGGCGGCGTTGGTTGCCATGTCGCCATGGGCCGGATCGCGCGTCGGGGTCAGTTCCACGCGCGCCGCCACCTCCTCCGGCAGGTCCGGAACGATCCGTCGCAGGGCATCGCGCACATGCGAGAGATAGCGAACGAACAGACTGTCGGACATGCGATACGGCTTCCCACTGAAACACCGGCGCGGGCGGATCACCCGCCCGGCGCGTATGAACGTTACTGGTCGGGCGTTTCAGCCCGCCACGGACAGATCCGTCAACCGTCGATGTTCTTCCATCGCGAATCGATCTGTCATCCCGGCTATATAATCGGCCACGATCCGCCGCGCACCCGTCGCGTCGGTCGCCCGGGCCTCCTGCCGCCAGCCGTCGGGCAGCAGGGAAATATCATTGGCCAGAATCGAGAAGATCGATTCGACCGCGATCCGCGCCTTGCGCGTCATGCGGTTGACCCGCCAGTGCCGATACATCCGCGCGTAGAGAAAGGTGCGGATCGCCCCGTTATCGCGCCCCATGGCTGGACTGTAGGCCACCACCGGCATGGCGGCGGCGCGCACGTCATCGGCCGATTGCGGGGCCAGCTCCGCCAGGTTGCGCCGCGTCTGCTCCGTCAGATCCACCGCCAGGGCGTTGATAACCCGGCGGATGGTCTCATGCCGCATCCGGTCCTGCAGATGCGTCTCCTCGGCGATATCGCCCGACATGGCGACCCCACCCGCCCGTTCCCGGACCAGCGCCAGCGCCGCGCCGACCACCGGCAGGTCCGCCAGATCCGCCAGATCCAGCAGCCCGGCGCGCATCCCGTCATCCAGGTCGTGGGCGTGATAGGCGATATCGTCGGCCATGGCGGCAATCTGGGCCTCGACCGAGGCATAGCTGGAAAGATCCAGCCCCAGCCCGTCCGCATAGCGGGCAACATAGCCGGTCGGATGATCCACCGGGCCGTTATGCTTGATCAGCCCTTCCAGCGTCTCCCAGGTCAGGTTCAGCCCGTCGAAATCAAAATAGCGGCGCTCCAGCTTGGTCACCTGGCGCAGCGTCTGGGTATTGTGGTCGAAACCGCCCCAATCCTGCATGGCCGCCGCCAGCGCGTCCTCGCCCGCATGGCCGAACGGGGTGTGGCCCAGGTCATGGGCCAGCGCGAGCGTCTCGGTCAGGTCCTCGTCCACCGACAGGCTGCGGGCGATGGAGCGCGCGATCTGCGCCACTTCCAGCGAATGGGTCAGCCGGGTGCGGAAGAAATCGCCCTGATGGTTGACAAAGACCTGCGTCTTGTATTGCAGCGTCCGGAAGCCGGCGGAATGCAGCACCCGGTCGCGGTCGCGCTGCCATGGCGAGCGGCTGGGCGATTCCGGCTCGGCATACAGGCGCCCCCGGGCGGTGGCGGTCTGGACAGCATAGGGTGCGACGCTCATATATAACCCCAATCCCGGATGGGTGGCGTACGCCCGGCCTCTAAACCGGACCACCGCCCCCTGTCGATAACCCGCCCGGCGCCGCAAGGCCAGCATGCTGGCCAGCATGCCGACCTGGGCCGCGCGACGATGGTGATCCCGATGGACATGCCACTCCCTTCTTCCTCCTCGCCCGACACGGCCTTCCGCGTCTCGCCCGAGGCCGCGACCCGGCTTCAGGACATCATCGCCGCCCAGCCGGGCGTTGACGCCGCCTCGACCGCGCTGCGCGTCAGCGTGCTGGCCGGCGGCTGCAACGGCTTTCAGTACAGCTTCGCGCTGGACGGCGAGGCCCGCCCCGACGACATCGTGGTGCCCGCCGGCAACGCCCGCGTGCGGGTCGATCCCGCCAGCATGGACCTGCTGTCGGGCGCCGAACTGCATTTCAACGATTCGCTGATGGGCGCGCATTTCACGGTGCGCAATCCCAACGCCACCTCGTCCTGCGGGTGCGGCACCAGTTTCTCGATCGACTGAGCAGGCCGCCCGTCCAAGATGAAAATCGCAAGCTGGAACGTCAATTCCATCCGCCAGCGCCAGACCCATGTGCTGGACTGGCTGGAGCGCGAGAAACCCGACCTGCTCGGCCTTCAGGAAATCAAGTGCGAGGATTCCGTCTTCCCCGCCGAAGCCTTCCGCGCCGCCGGCTACGAATCGGTGGTGGTCGGGCAGAAAAGCTATAACGGCGTCGCGATCCTCTCGCGCGTGCCCTTCACCGTCACCGCCCGTTCGCTGCCCCTGCTGGACGACGACGCCCCCCAGGCCCGCTATGTGGAAATCGAGGCCAACGGCCTGATCTTCGGCAATCTCTATTTGCCCAACGGCAATTCAGGCGGCACAGCCGGATACGAGGCCAAGCTGGCCTTCATGGAGGCACTGGCCCTGCATGCCCGCGCCCTGCTCGACGCCGGCCGGGATTTCGTGCTGGCCGGCGACTATAATGTCTGCCCGACCGACGAGGATTGCGCCCCCGGCGCCCTGCCCCCCACCGACGCCCTGGTGCGCCCGGAAACCCGCGCCGCCTTCCGCCGCCTGATCTGGCTGGGCCTGACCGACGCGCTACGCGCCCTGCACCCGCACGGCCGCTATTACACGTTCTGGGATTATCAGGCCGGCGCCTGGCCACGCGATTGCGGCCTGCGCATCGACCACGCCCTGCTCTCCCCCCGCCTGGCGGAACGCCTGCGCGACGCCCATCCGGACCGTGACGAACGCGGCCGCAACCAGCCCTCCGACCACGTACCGCTGGTCATCACGCTGGACGACGCCCAAGCCTGAAGCCGGCACCCGTCAGCCGCAACGCCGACGGGTGCCTTTTCACATCATGCCGTCAACGCCAGCCGGGCCGCACCCACACCCAGCGCGGGCCACGCTGCATCCAGCGCCCCGGTCCCCAGCCGCCACGCCGGCCGCCGCGCACATAGCGTCCCGGAACCCACACATAGCCGCCATTGTTCCAGTCCCAGCCACCACCGACCCAGACCCAGCCGGGACGCGGGCGCGGCACCATCTCGGCACGCGGCGGCGGCATGGGCGGCGGCGCCCATCCCGGCGTGACCGGGCCATAGCGATAGGCCTGTGCCTGGGCGGGGGCGGCGTCGCCCACCGTCATGGCGCCTCCGGCGATGACGCCCAGCGCCAGCAGGGCGCCCCTGACAATCTGCCTGTTCATGCGAACCAACTCCTGTTTGCACACGGGATCTTTGCGTCCCGTCAGCGGCAATATGGTCCGATCATCATGGCGTTGAAATGGCGAAATATGGCCGCATGACACCACGAGCCATCACGACGGCGCACGGCCGCGCCGGCGCGGGGTCACCGCCCCCAGCGCCACGATCAGGATCAGCGTCAGGCTACCCAGTTCGATCTGCACCCGCGTATCGGGCATCAGCATCATCGTGACCATCACCAGCAGGATGGCACCGACCGTCAGCCACGAGAGGTAGGGAAACAGCAGCATCGGAAAGGCCGGCTGCCGCCCCTCGTCACGCATCTTCCGGCGCAGGGCGATCTGGGCGAAGACCACCATCAGATAGTCGAACAGGATGATCGCCCCGGAGGCATTGAGCAGAAAGCCGAAGACCTCTCCCGGAAAGGTCGCGGCGATCACGGTCAGCACGCAGGCCACCAGGCTGCCGATGGCGATCGCCCGGCGCGGCGCCCCGCTGGGCCCGGTGCGCACCAGCGCCGCCGGCGCATCGCCATGCGCCGCCATTTCGAACAGGATGCGCGAGGTGACATACAGCGTGGAATTGAGGCACGACGCGATCGCCACCAGCACCACCACGGTCATGGCGGTTTCGGCGCCGGGAATGCCGATCCGGTGCAGCACGTCGAGAAACGGCGAATGCCCGGCCCGGATCTGGTTCCACGGAATCAGGCACAGGATCACGGCCAGCGACCCCATGTAGAACAGCATCACGCGCACCACGACGGTCCGGATCGCCTGGACGATGTTATAGCCGGGATTGTCGGTTTCCGCCGCCGCCACGGTCGCGATCTCGGCCCCCGCGAAGGTAAACAGGATCGCCGGCAACAGCGACAGCGAAGCGCCGAACCCATGGGGCATGAACCCGCCCTGATCCCACAGATGCGCGATACCGCCATGCAGCGACGACCCGATCACCCCGAACAGCGCCAGCCCGGCAATGAGCGTGAACACCCCGATCGCGGTAATCTTCATCAGGGAGAACCAGAATTCGAACTCGCCATACCCCCGCACCGACCCCATGTTGACGGCCGTCATCAAGGCAATCAGCCCCAGCGCCACCGTCAACTGGGTCACGCCCAGCATGGGGGCCACGATCAGCGCCGCCGCCTTGGCCTCCACCGAGGCCACCACCACCCAGAACAGCCAGTACGACCAGCCGGTGACAAAGGCGGCCCGATGCCCCAGCCCCCGCCGCACATGCCCCACGAACGACCCCGCCTCGGGGCAGTCGATGGCCATCTCGCCCAGCATGCGCATGACCAGAAAGACGATCAGCCCGGCCATCAGGTACGACAGCAGCACCAGCGGCCCCGCCCCCTCGATCATGACCGAGGTGTTCACGAACAGCCCGGCCCCGACCATCCCGCCAATCGCGATCATGGAAACGTGGCGGGTCCGCAACGAATGGGCCAGACCGCTCCCGTTGGCAGGGGCCGCATCCTGCGGGCTGTCTTGGGTCAGCGCGGGGTTCAGCATCGGTGGCCTTCCGGGGCTGGGGTAAATTCATGCAGCGTGCCGTGCATGCGGAAATCGCCGAAATCCATGTCCAGGTCATCGGAGACGCCATTGGCGAAATACCGCATCCCGATCTCGTAATCGGGGCGCATGTCGTGGGACGACGCGGTGTAGAATGCCACATGCACCCGCCCGGACGGCAGGCGCGCCAGCGCGGGATACTGGCTGGCCGAGGGCGGATGGTTCCACCCCAGGATCATGACATAGGTATCCTGCGCCCCATCCTCGCCAGTTCCGTCGAACAGCGCCGGCGCCAGCGATGTCTGTCCCTGTTCCCCGGCACTGATGATCGCCCTGGTATGGGCCATCGGAAACATCACCCCGGCAGGCAGATGGACCGTATGCGCGCTCGGCTCGGTATAGCGGATCTCGCCGCCCGTCGGCGTCATCGTCGCCTCGCCCATCACCCGGCTGGCCGGGTGGCCATTGGCGGTCTGCACGGTGCGGAACACCAGGCTATGGCCATCCTTGGCCTCCAGCGTCGCATAGTCCGACACCATCTCGGTCACGCCGCCCGAGCGCGACACCGTTTGCAGGCGCAATTGCTGCTGGGTCGACCACGCCGAGCAGGCATCGCTGACCGCATAGGTCATGGTCCCGCTGGCGGAAATCGTATCCCCGCCGGTCACGGCAACCAGCGTCAGGTCATAGACCGCGCGATGCGGCGCCAGCGCGATCGGCGTCTCCGCCCGGGCAGGGCTTCCCCCTCCCCACCCCAGGGCCAGGAGGAGCGCGGCCAGCAGTCCCCTGCCCGGCCGCACCGTGGCGGCGCATCGGATGCTTGATGTCATGCTGGCAGCAGAGCCCATCACGCCCTTCCGCGCAATGATGCTCCACCGGTCACGCGTCATATCCGGACTTATTCCGCCGGCTTGGTGTCTTTCCCCGCCGACGGCTTGGGGCGCGGCAGGTCGAGCGCCAGCGACAGTTCCTTCAGCCGCTCCGGCGTCACCGGCGCCGGGGCCCCCATCATCAGGTCCTCGCCCTGCTGGTTCAGCGGGAACAGGATCACCTCGCGGATGTTCGGCTCGTCGGCCAGCAGCATGACCATGCGGTCCACACCGGGCGCCGACCCGCCATGCGGCGGCGCGCCGTAGCGGAAGGCGTTCAGCATGCCGCCGAAGCGCGCCTCGACCTCGCTGGCCGGATAGCCCGCCAGTTCGAACGCCCGGATCATCACATCCGGACGATGGTTACGGATCGCGCCCGACGACAGTTCGATGCCGTTGCACACGATGTCGTACTGATAGGCCGTGATCGTCAGCGGGTCCTGACTGTTCAGCGCCTCCAGCCCGCCCTGCGGCATCGAGAACGGGTTGTGCGAGAAATCGATCTGCCCCGTTTCCTCGTTGCGCTCGTACATCGGGAAGTCGGTGATCCAGCAGAAGCGGAAGGCATTCGGCTCGATCAGGTCCAGCTCGGTCGCAATGCGCGTACGCACCTGGCCCGAGAATTTCACCACCTCGTCGCCCTTGCCCGCCGCGAAGAACACGGCATCGCCCGCCTTCAGCCCGGCCTTGGCACGGATCGCCTCCACCCGCTCGGGCTCCAGGTTCTTGGCGATCGGGCCCTTGCCGCCTTCCTCGTCGAAGATGATGTAACCCAGCCCGCCGCCCCCGGCCTCGCGCGCCCAGGCATTCAGCTTGTCGAAGAAGGTGCGCGGACGGTCGCCCGCCCCCGGTGCGGGAATCGCGCGCACCTCGCCCCCGGCGGCGACGATGCGGGCAAACAGGCCAAAGCCCGAATCGGCGAACGCTTCGGTCACGTCGCTGATCAGCAGCGGGTTGCGCAGGTCCGGCTTGTCGCTGCCATACAGCTTCATCGCCGTGGCATAGGGAATCCGCTCGAACGGCGCGGCACTGACCGTGCGCCCGCCACCAAACTCGCGGAACACGCCCTCCATCACCGGCTCCAGGGTCGCGAACACGTCTTCCTGGGTGGCGAAGGCCATCTCGAAATCGAGCTGGTAGAACTCGCCCGGCGACCGGTCGGCACGCGCCGCCTCGTCGCGGAAACACGGCGCGATCTGGAAATACCGGTCGAATCCGGCCACCATCGCAAGCTGCTTGAACTGCTGCGGCGCCTGCGGCAGGGCATAGAACTTGCCCGGATGCATGCGCGCCGGCACCAGGAAGTCGCGCGCCCCCTCGGGCGAAGACGCCGTCAGGATCGGCGTCTGGAACTCGATGAAGCCCTGCTCGGTCATGCGGCGGCGCAGGCTGGCAATCACCTGCGAGCGCAGCAGGATGTTCCGGTGCACCTTGTCGCGGCGCAGGTCGATATAGCGATAGGTCAGCCGCAGGTCTTCGGGATAGTTCTCATGCCCCGCGACCTGGAACGGCAGCACATCGGCCGCCGACTGCACATCCACCGTCTGCGCGCGCAGTTCGATATCCCCGGTCGGCAGGTTCGGGTTGCGCGTCGCGTCGTCGCGCAGCACCACCTCGCCCGTCACCGTCAGCACGCTTTCCACGCGCACGCGCTCGACCGCCTCCAGCACCGGTGAACCGGCGGGAATCACGATCTGGGTCATGCCGAAATGATCGCGCAGATCGATGAACAGCAGACCGCCATGATCGCGCTTGCTGTGCACCCAGCCGGAGAGGCGGGCGGTCTGCCCGGCGTCGCTGGCCCGAAGGGCGGCGCAGCTATGGGTACGGTAGGGATGCATGGTCCGGTCCTGTGTCACCAAGAAACAAGGGACGGAGCGCGACGCGCCCCGTTCGATCGAAGGCGGAGGAAGCCGGGCCGGGCCGCCCCTGTCAAGGGTTGCCTTCGCCCACCAGCCTCCGCGCCACGATCACGCCTCGGCGTGCTCCGGAAACAGCTCGGCCAGCCCGGCATGCGAGGCCGCGCACAGCCCGCGCTCCGTGATCAGGCCCGTCACCAGCCGCGCCGGCGTCACGTCGAAGGCCGGATTGGCCGCCCGGCTGCCCGGCGGCGTCACCTGCACGGTCTCGATCCGGCCATCGGCGGTCTGGCCAGTCACACTCGTCACCTCGGCGCCCGCACGCTCCTCGATCGGGATCTCGGCCAGCCCGTCCGTCACCCGCCAGTCGATGGTGGTCGAGGGCAGCGCAACCCAGAACGGCACGCCATTGTCATGCGCCGCCAGCGCCTTCAGATAAGTGCCGATCTTGTTGGCCACGTCGCCGCCGCGTGTCACGCGGTCGGTGCCCACGATCACCAGATCCACCGAGCCGTGCTGCATCAGATGCCCGCCGGCATTATCCACCACCACGGTATGCGGCACGCCATGGCTGCCCAGTTCCCACGCCGTCAGCGCGGCGCCCTGGTTGCGCGGCCGGGTCTCGTCCACCCACACATGCACTTTCAATCCGCTGTCATGCGCCATGTAGATCGGCGCCAGCGCGGTGCCCCAATCGACGGTGGCGATCCACCCGGCATTGCAATGGGTCAGGATATTGACCGTCGCCCCCTCGCCCCGCCGCGCCGCAATCTCCTGGATCAGGCCCAGGCCATGGCGGCCGATCGCCTCGTTCTGCGCCGCGTCCTCGTCGCAGATCCGCCCGGCCTCGTCATAGGCGGCGGCCACGCGCGCCTCGGCCGGCAGCGGGCGCAGGCGCGCCAGCATGCGGTCGATCGCCCAGCGCAGATTGATCGCCGTCGGCCGCGTCTCCGCCAGCAGGGCGGCATCACGCTCCATGGCGGCGTCGGAGGCATCGACACGCAGCGCCAGCGCCAGCCCATAGGCCGCCACCGCGCCGATCAGCGGCGCGCCGCGCACCTGCATGCTGCGGATCGCCTGCGCCACCTGGTCCCGCTCGGTCAGGCGCAGGATATCCAGCGCCCACGGCAGGCGGGTCTGGTCGAAAATATGGACCGACCAGCCATCATCCTGGTCCACCCATACGCTGCGATAAGGGACATTACCGATTTTCATGCCGCACGGTTCCAATGGCTGGGAAAAAGGCCGCGCAGGGAAGCACCCAAACGGCACGGCATCAAGCCCGCAACCATCAGGCTGCGGGCTTCACGCGGCATTCTATCAGGTTCACGCACCAGAGGTGCGTGAACCTGTCATGGCACTTTCTTTAAGCGGCGCCGCCCTGAATATGGGTCAGCGTCGCCGTCAGCCGGCTGGCAAACGCCGTCGGGTCCTTCAGGCTCTCGCCTTCCTGAATCCGTGCGATATCCAGCAGGATCAGCGCGGTATCGGTCACCGCCTCACCCCGCGCCACCCGCGCCGCCAGGTCGCGGATCAGCGGATGCGCCGGATTGACCTCCAGCACCGGCGCCAGATCCGGCACCGCCTGGCCGCTGCGGCGCAGCAGACGCTGCAATTGCAGGTCGGGCCCCTGGCCGGCCGCCGCCAGCACCACCGCGCTGCTCACCAGCCGCGTGCTGCCGCGCACGTCCGACACCGCATCACCCAGCGCCTCCTTCAGCGCCGGCAGCAGCGTGTCCAGTTCCGCCTTGTCCCCTTCGGACAGCGGGGCCTCGAACTTCTCCAGGTCGGCATGGCTCTGGCTGACGCTGCGCAGCGCCTTGCCCTCGAACGTACCCAGACGCTCGGGCCAGAAGGAATCGACCGGGTCAGTCAGCAGCAGCACCTCGATCCCGCGCGCCTTGAACCCTTCCAGTTGCGGCGAGGCCGGCAGCGTGTCGGCATTGTCGCCGGTCAGGTAATAGATCGCCTCCTGCCCGTCCTTCATCCGCGACACGTAATCGGCCAGCGTCGTCCAGCCCTCTTCGGTGCTGGAGCGGAACCGGGCCAGACCCGCCAGATCGGTGCGGTATTCCGCATCGTCCCAGATCCCTTCCTTCACCACCGGACCGAAATTGTCCCAGAAGGTGGCATAGGATTCGGCATCCTTGGCGCGGGTGCGCAGTTCGTTCAGCACCCGGTTGGTCACCGCCTTGCGAATGCGCTGGAGCACCGGCGTCGCCTGCAACATCTCGCGCGAGACGTTCAGCGGCAGGTCCTCGGTATCCACCACACCCTGTACAAAGCGCAGCCACGGCGGCAGCAGCGCCGCGTCATCGGTGATGAACATGCGGCGGACATGCAGCCGCACCTTGCTCTCGCGCACCTGCTCGCCGAACTCGAACGGGCGGCTGCCGGGGATGAACAGCAGCGCGGTAAAGTCGATCGTGCCTTCGGCATGCCAGTGCAGCGTCGCCCAGGGCGTATCGAAATTATGGCTGATATGGCGATAGAATTCGTTGAGCTGCTCTTCGGTCACCTCGCCGCGCGGCTTGCGCCACAGGGCGGTGCCCGCATTGGCCGCCTTGTCCTCGCCGTCGCTCTTGATCGTGATCGGCCAGGCGATGTGATCGGCCCATTTGCGCACGATCGCTTCCAGGCGCCAGGCGTCCAGAAATTCGTCCGCATCCTCCTTCATGTAGAGGATGATATCGGTGCCCGGCTGCTCGCGCGTCGCGGGGCTGAGGGTGAAGCTGCCCTTGCCGTCCGAAGACCAGCGCCACGCCTCGTCCGTCCCGGCCCGGCGCGACACCACATCGACATGATCCGCCACCATGAAGGCGGCATAGAAGCCCACGCCGAACTGCCCGATCAGCCCGGAGCGTTCCTCGGGCTTGTGCTTGGCCAGTTCCTCGCCGAACGCACGGGTACCCGAGCGCGCGATCGTGCCCAGGTTGCGCGCCAGTTCCTCCTTGCTCATGCCCGCGCCATCATCGCTGATGGTCAGGCGCCGCGCGTCCTTGTCGGGGTCGATGCGCACCTTCGCGCCCTCGGGCAGCGCCTGCGCCGCATCGGTCAGGGCCTCGAAGCGCCGCCGGTCGGTGGCGTCGGCGGCATTGGCCACCAGTTCGCGCAGGAAAATCTCGCGCTCCGAATACAGCGCATGCACCACCAGATCGAGCAGCCGCCCGACCTCCGCGCTGAAAGCATGTTCCTCGCCACCCGTCGCAGCGGGGCGGCTCGCGTCAGAGCCGGTAGCCTGATCGACCATGTTGGAAATCTCTCTATTACGTCAAATCACACAGACCCTGCATATGGGTCACGAATATCATAATTTCAACGGCCTGCGCCGCGTCGATCTCCCATCACTCGAAATCGGCCGGCAGGCCGGGTTCGCGGTAATGGTCGAACATGCGCCGGATCTGCCCCGGCAACACCCGGCCGAGCGACAGATCCTCGGGAATCTCCTCCGCGCCGAACCACGCGATCTCGGAGGTCTCGACACTGGTGGCCGCCTCCCCACCCGCCAGGTCGCACAGGAAGAAGAATTTGGCGCAGGAGAACGCCTTGCTTCCATGCCCCTGCCGGGTGCGGTCCCACACCGCCGCCAGCCTGCGCGCCGTCACGATATAACCGCTCTCCTCGCGCACTTCCTTCACCGCGTTCTCCGCCGGGGTCAGGTTCACATCCGCCCAGCCGCCCGGCAGGGTCCAGCGCCCTTCATCCAGCACCTCACGCACCATCAGGATCCGGCCCGAATCGTCAAACACGGCGGCACGCACCTCGACCTTCGGCGTCGCATATCCTTCCTGCCCGGCAAACAGCGCCTCGATCCGCGCCACAGGCTCGTCGCAGCCCGCCGCCATCATCTGCGCCGCGATCATCCGCAACGCCTCATACCGCTCCCGATCGAACGGATCGCGGGCAAAGGTCAGGCCGGTCTGGGCAATGGCCTGGATCTCACGCCCCCACACCAGCCAGTCAGGCTCGCCGCTCATGCCCCGGCTCCCTCCGGCGACCATCCGGGCGGGGCCAGTTCGAAGCCCGAGAACTGAAAAGCCGGAGCAACGATACAGCCCACCACGCTCCACGCTCCCAGCGATTCGGCCGCCTGCCAGTCCATCACCGGCACCACCGCCTGCTGAACCTGGCCCTCGCCGGGGCACGGCCCCAGAATCACGGTCTCTTCCGCCCCATCCCGCGCCATGCGCAGGCGCAACGGCGCACCGCCCTGCCAGCACCAGATTTCGGCGGCATCGACCCGATGCCAATGCGACCGCTCGCCCTGCGCAAGCAGGAACTGGATGGTCGTCGCCGCACCCCGTCCACCATCCGGCGGGCTGTCACGCCATAATTCGCGATACCACCCGCCCTCGGGATGCGGCGCCAGCGCCAGCGCCTCCCGTACCGCCTCAGCCGGCAGGTCGGGGTTGCGCAGGTCGATTGCGGATCGGGTCATGGCATTTCTCACTTCGATGGCGGCGGAGGAAAATCCAGCATCGCACCGGTATAGGTTTCCACCACCTCGCTGAACGGCAATCCGTCCTGACGATACAGCAACGCACGATGGCGCAGGATCGCGGCTGGAATGGCAATTCTCCCCGCCCCCGGCGGCGGCAGGCCATCCCGCTCCCACCCATCGGGCAGCGGCGTGAACAGGTGAGTGCTCTCCAATGTCCGGCGGGTAAAATGCAGGTCCGCCACCACATGGCCGAACGCGGTATCGGTCCGCGCCAGAAGGTCGTTCATCGCCGGGGTCAGGCGCGAGGGCACATACCAGTTGTCCGCGACCGACAGCACACGCCCTCCGCACGCCAGTTCCACCCGGCGATAAGCAACGTCAACTTCCGCATCCACGGCCAGTTCCCGCCGCTGTTCGGCACTCGGCGCCCGCTTTACACCGGGCACGCGGCGCGCCACCACACGGGCCACCGGCGCCAGACCGTGATCGCGGCACCAGCCCTCCAGCGTCAGGGTCGCGCTGGGGTGGGAGAGCAGGCGCGCATCCAGCGTCGCGACCAGCGCTTCCAGTTCCAGACGCGCATCCGGCGTGTCGGGCCACATACTCCCCCCTTCCGTCGCGGCGGCGGGCACCGCGAAGGACAGGCCCGACAGCAGCAGCAACGCGCCAAATGCCTTCACGTCCCTCCCCCGATGCCACTGGCCAGCACCAGATAGAAGATGAACACCCCGTCCAGCAGCAGCAGGATCGGCGTAATCTCGCGCCAGCGCCGCGCCACGACCGCCAGCACGGTATAGAGCAGCAGCCCCAGCGCCAGGCTGACCATGAAATTGCCGGTCATGACCGTGACCAGCACCATCAGCAGGGGCGCGAGAATCCCCCCCGCATCGTCCTGCTCCGCCCGCCCCATGTCGGACAGCATGCCCAACCCGACCAGGATCAGCACCGGCGCGGTCGCCACCGCCGGAACGGCGGTAATGACCGGCCACAGCACCGACGACAGCGCGAACAGCGCCGCCACCGTCACCCCCACCAGCCCGGTCCGTCCCCCGGCCTCGGCCCCGACCAGCGATTCCAGATAGGCCGACACCGTGGAGGTTCCGAGAATCGAGCCCATCACGCTGGCCGTGCCATCGGCCACGAAGGCGGCCCGGCCGAGCACCGGCTGCCCGTCCTCGACCGACAGCCCGGCCTTGCGCGTCACCGCCATCATGGTGCCCGTCGCATCGAAGAAATCGCCAAGGAAGAAATACAGCGTCACCGGCAGCACCAGGCCGAGATGCGTGACGAACCCATGAAAATCGAAGGGAAACAGCATGTGGACCGGATAATGCGGCCACTCCAGCCAGGCGGAAGGCCGCGACGTGACCGGATGGCCATCGGGATGGTGGACGAAACACCCCGCCAGCGTCACCGCCACGATGCTCAGCAACATTCCCGCCGGCACCCGCAGCATCCGCAGCGCCCCGGCCAGGAACAGACCGCCGATCGCCAGCAGCACCGCCGGATCGCGCAGCGACCCGAAGGCGAACCCCTCCGCCCCCTTCACCGCCAGCCCGCCGCTGACCATGCCGATATGGGCGATAAAGGCGCCGATCGCGCAATGGATGCCGGTGCGGACCGAAACGGGAAACCCCATCACGATCTTCTGCCGCCATTGCGTCAGCGACAGCGCGACGAAGCCCAGCCCGCCGATAAAGACCATGGTAAAGGCGACCGGCGGCGCGATCCCCATCTGCACCACGACAACCTGCGCGAAGACGAGGTTGCTGCTCATGGCCGGGGCCAGGGCGATGGGCAGGTTGGCCAGCAGCGCCATCAGCAGCGAGCCCACGACCGAGGCCGCGATGGTCGTCATGATCATGTCATGCCGGTCCAGCCCCGCCAGGGCCAGGATCGCCGGATTGACGATCATGATATACGCCATGGCCCCGAACGTGGTCAGCCCGGCAATCAGTTCCCGCGAGAGGGTCGAGCCCCGGCGCGTCACATGGAAAAAACGGTCGATCCAGCCGGTTGCCCCGGCGCCGTCATGCGTCACTGCCAGTCTCTTCCCTCAACAAAGGTCAAGGGAATGTCCTACCGCTTCCGATATGATGCAAGAGACCCCGCACCCCTTTGGAGGCGGTTTTAAAAGTGCCTCATGAGCCGCCTAGGCGAAGCGTTCGGCGAAGGCGGCCGCCGCTCCAAGCAATCCCGGCTGCGGATGGGTGATCAGCTTCACCGGCATCCGCGCCATCATGGATTCGAATCGCCCCTTGGCCACGAATCGCTCGGCGAACCCCGATCGCGGCAGATGGTCCGCCAGCCGCTGGCCCACCCCGCCGGCAATCACCACGCCGTTGGCTCCCTGCGCGAGGGCCAGATCCCCCGCGACGCCGCCCAGCGCCAGGCAGAACCGCTCCACCGCCGCCGATGCCATCGGGTCGCGCCCTTCCAGCCCTAGCGTCCAGAGTTCCTTGTCGTCATGGATACGCGCCGGCTGCCCCTCAAGCTCGGCAATCGTCTCGTAGAGATTCACCAGCCCCGGCCCGGAGACGATCCGCTCGGCCGAAACCCGGCGGTAACGCTGCCGCAGCCGCTGGAGAATCCGGTCATCCACACTGTCCAGCGGCGCGAAATCCACATGCCCGCCCTCGGTCTCGCACACCAGGCAGCGCCCGTCGCGGCGGACGACATAGGCCGAGCCCAGCCCGGTGCCGGGGCCGACGATGGTGGTCACGCCCTCGGCCGGCAGTGCGCGATCGGGCCCGCACAGATGGCGCAGATGGGTGGCGTCCACCTGCGCCACCGCATACCCCACGGCGCCGAAATCATTCACCAGCACATGCTCGTCCACCCCCAACTGGGCGCCAAGCTGCGCGGGGCGGATAATCCACGGATTGTTCGTCAGTTTCAGGATATCGCCCTGGATCGGACAGGCGACGGCAATGCCGGCGGCGCGCGGCAGCGTGCGCCCGATCTGCCGGCCGAAGGCCTCCCAGGCCAGCAGCAGGCTCGCATGTTCGGCGCATTTCAGGGTCAGGGCATCCCCCAGCGCCACCACACGCCCCGCCTCCACCGTGGCGATCGCGAAACGGGCATGGGTTCCGCCGATATCCACGGCGACGATTTCTTTCATGTCCAGTCCAGGCTCCCTGCGGATGGTATGCCGACGCAAACAGGCGCGCCGGGCGTCAGATCGTCGGGCGCGGCGCCTGTTCGGCCTTCAGGCGCCTCAGCACGAAATCCCGTATCCGACGCGGTAGCACGATATCCAGCACACGCAGACCCGCGAAGATTCGGGGGAAGATCAGATGCGGCCGCTCTTCCTCCACCGCCCGCGCGATCAGCCGCGCGGCCTGGGGCGCGCTTTGCAGGAACGGCTTGGTGCTGCTCACCCGCCGGCTCATCGGCGTATCGACGAATCCCGGCGAAACCAGCGTCACGCCCACGCCGTAGTCCAGCAGGCCGTTGCGCAGCGCCTCGGCAAAACGCGCCAGCCCGGCTTTCGATCCCGAATAGCCGGCCGCGAACGGCAGGGCATGGAAAGCCGCGACAGAGCCCAGCAGCACGATATGCCCCCGCCGCCGCGGCACCATCCGCTCGGCCCCGGCCGTGGCCAGCGCCGCCGGGGTCGCGAAATTCACCAGCCCGAGTTCCAGCACCGTCTCCGCCCGCTCGGTCAGCGCCGCCTGCTGGCGCATGTCGCCCAGGCCGGCGGCCAGGATCAGCAGATCGACCGGGTGCGCGTCGTCATCCTCGCGAAAGGCCGCGATCGCGGCGGCCCCGTCGGCCAGGTTCAACTCCCGCGTCGCGACCGTGGCCCCCATGGTCCGGCAGTCGCGCGCCACCTGCTCCAGCCGGGCCGGATCGCGCCCCCACAGAACCAGCCGGCGGCCCGAGCGCGCATAGAAGCGGGCGAGTTCCGCCCCGATGCCGCTGGAGGCCCCGGTAATCAGGACGGTCGCCGGATCAAAACGGATTTCGCCACCCTGATGGATCTTGGTCATCGGGCCCCTTTCTTTGACTACCATTTCCATGTCATCAGCACAGGCTGGCCTATGCGGCCACTCCAGTCAGCCACTTGCCTGCTGCATGGCTCGGCCGGTTCCCCGCCATCGCGGGCACCCGGTTCCGGCCCACCGCAGCCCAAAAACGGAACGGTCATGAACGAAGCGGATCAACTTGTCATCACTCCCGTATCCGGCCTTCGTCAGCTCTCGCAGTTCATCCGTCTTCCGCGCCGGCTCTATGCCGGGCTGCCCGGATACGTGCCGCCGCTGGACATGGAGCAGAAGGATCTGCTGCACCCGCGCAAGAGCGCCTTCTTCGGCCACGGGCGCGCGCAATATTTCCTGGCCATGCGCGGCGGCCGGCCCGTCGGCCGGATTTCCGCGCAGATCGACGACCTGGCCATCGAGAGACTCGGCGAAAATATTGGCTTTTTCGGGGCGCTGGACGCCATCGACGACGCCGCCGTGGTCGCCGCCCTGCTCGACGCCGCATGCGCGTGGCTGCGCGCGCAGGGCATGGTCACCGCCCGCGGGCCCTTCACGCTGAATTCCAACGGCGAAACGGGCGTGATGATCGAGGGCCACGACGCCCCGCCGATGATCGCCATGCCCTGGCACCCGCGCTGGCTCCCGCCGCTGATCGAGGCCGCCGGTTTCGCCCAGGCGATGGATTTCCTCGCCTACCAGATGGAAATCGGCCCGCAGGCGGAAGAAAAGCACCTCGTTCCCTCCAGCCTGCGGCTGGGCGAAGGCCGGCTGGGCAGCGTGACCACGCGCACCATGCGCAAGGACAGGATGGCCGAGGACGGCGAGATCCTGCGCGGGCTCTACAACGACGCCTGGCGCAACAACTGGGGCTCCCTGCCGCTGACCCCAGCCGAGATGACGGCGATGGTCGCGCAGATGAAGCCGATCCTGAAGCCCGAGCATTATGTGCTGATCGAGCAGAACGGCGACCCGGTGGCCGTCGCCCTCGTCGTGCCGAATCTCTACGACATCGCGAGCGACCTCGGCGGCGCCCCCTCCCCGCTGGGCTGGGTGAAGCTGGCCGCGCGCCTGCTCCGCCACAAATTCCATTCCGCCCGCGTCATCCTGCTGGGCGTGAGTTCCAAGATGGAGGGCACGGCCCTGGGCGCCATCCTGCCGGCCCTGGCCATTACCGAACTGATGCGGCGCGGCCAGTCGCTGCCCTACCGGATGGTCGAAATGGGCTGGATCGTCGAGACCAACATGCCGATGCGCCGCCTGATCGAACGCCTCGCCCCCGACCCCTGCAAGCGCTACCGCGTGTATGACCGTTCGCTGACAGCGAACTGACAGCCGGGGCCAAGAGGCTGTTTGCAAAGTCGGCCTGCCGAGCGAGAGTGCCGCGTAGCGGCACGCCCGGCGTGCATTTTTGAGCATCGGAGCGGAGCGGCCTTGATGACCGTGAGCACCGAAGCACAGAAAATGCGCGTCGGATCGCCGGCAGGGTGACTTTTCAAACAGCTTCTAACAGGCTGTCGGGTTGGGCCCTGTTATTAAGTGGCGAGGGCGTTTACGCGGCCGTCAGTCGTGTGATCCTGCGGCAATTGTATGCGAGGGCGAGGAGCGTCCATTCTGTTGCGACGTTGGCGAGGCCACGGAGATCGAAACGGGTGAAGCCCATGACGCTCTTGATGATGCCGAAGACCGGTTCGACGGTCTGCTTGCGTAAGGTGTAGAGGGTTTTTGCCGGGTCCTGTTGCAGCCTAGTCTTCATGTCCAGGCGCCATGGCTCGGTGATCCGGGGCGGCGCCTTGGATGGTGGCTCTGGCCGGAAGTCATAAGGGCGCCGGTCCATGGGGCGTCCGATGGCGACCAGCGGATCCACGCCGCTGGCCTGCAATAGTCCGATGGCTTTGCCGCTGGCGAAACCCGTGTCGGCAAGGACGGTGCGTGGCAGGCCGATCCTTTTCTCCATGCCCAGGATGGTGGCGGCGAAGCTGGGCGCGTCCGCCGTCGTCGCAACTATCCCATGTTCCAGGATCAACTGGCTGCCCTCGGCACAAACCACGGCCTGGGCGTTGTAGGCTTGCCGGTATTCATGGGCGTCGGAGCGACGCATCAGCTTGCTGTCCGGATCGGTCAGGTTGATCTGCCGGTCTGATGGCGGTTTATCGTCCGGCTCTTTCGGCGGCCGACCGCGCCGTCCCCGCTTCGCATCAAAGGCTGCTTTCCTGCGTTCGTATTCGGGCCGGGCGGTCTCGGCCTGCTCCTGGGTTTCCGCTTCCAGCCGCGCACAGGCTTCATCCAGCTTTGCCTTCAGAGCCTCCCGGCGGGCCAGTTCCTCCGGCAAGGCCTGGTGATCCGTATCGGTCGCATCTGCCGCCTCTGCCCGCTCCATCAGGGTGGCGATGTCGGCGGTCAGCTTTTCGCGCAATTCTTTTGCGCGATCATAACGGATGGAACGGTATTTCGAGGCGTTGGCATCGATCTTCGTGCCGTCGATCGACACCGTGCCAAGCCGCATCAGCCCCGTCTCGCGTGCCAGTTCCAGCACATGCAGGAACGCTGCCTCGATCGCCGTGCGATTGCTGCGCCGGAACGTCGCGATCGTGTCATGGTCAGGATGCAGGTTCGCCGCCACAAAGCGCATACCGATGTCACGATACGTCGCCCGTTCGATCCGACGCGATGAGAATACGCCGTTCGCATAGGCGTAAATCAGCAGCGCCAGCATCAGGCGCGGATGATACTGTGCCTTGCCGCCAGTCCGCCGGGGCACCGAAAAGGCCCCCAGCGGCACCCGCTCCACCGCCGCCACGATGAAATGCGCCACATCGTCCGACGGCAGCCATGACTTCACATCCGGCGGCAGAAGATACGGCTGCGATCGATCAAATGGGATGAAGCTGCTCATCCTGAAAGCTTACCCCAGATCGCCAGAGGCTGGTACCCCAACCCGACAGCCTCCTAAAGGTGGCTCCAGCCGGTGCGATCCAGCGCCAGCACGCCACCTGCCCCATCGCGGACGTCGACCCCGTCCAGCGTGCGGTCGAAGCGGCCGATCCGCGTCACCGGCACGCCCCCCCGCGCCGCGGCATGGCGCAGGGCCCCTTCGTGTTCCGGCGGAACGGCCAGCAGCAATTCGTAATCGTCGCCCCCGGTCAGGCAGGTCGGCAGCCACGCCGCCCCCGCCCGCCGCGCCGCGTCGGACAAGGGCACGCACGACGCATCGAGCCACGCGCCCAGGCCGCTTTCCCGCGCCAGATGGCCCAGATCCTGCACCAGCCCGTCCGACACATCCATCGCCGCCGAGGCAATCCCCCCCAGTTCCAGCCCCAGCCGGGGCTCCGGCAGACGGTAGCGCCGGGCCAGAAAGCCGGAGGCATCCGCCAGTTCACCGCGCAGCACCCGCAACCCGAGCGCCCCGTCGCCGATCGTCCCGGTCACCCAGACATCATCCCCATCCCGCGCCCCGCTGCGCCGCAGGGCCCCGCCGGGCCGCACATGGCCAAGAATGGTCAGGGACAGGACCAGCGGCCCCTTTGTCGCGGTGGTATCGCCCCCCAGCAGGGTCAGGCCATAACGCGCCTGATCGTCGCGCAAACCCGCGGCGAAAGCGGCAAACCACTCTTCATCCCGCGATTGCGGCCGGGTGAGCGACAGCAGATAGCCCAGCGGCGTCGCATCCATCGCCGCCAGATCGGACAGATTGCAGCGCAACAGCTTGCGCCCCACCGTATCGGGCGGATCGTCCGGCAGAAAATGCACGGATTCGACCATCGTATCGACCGCGATCACCAGTTCGCGGCCTTCCGGCGGATGCACCAGCGCCGCGTCATCCGTCAGACCCAGCGCCCCCTCGCCCGCCAGGGCGCGAAAATGCCGCCGGATGAACTTGAACTCCGACGGCAGGCCCGCGCCCGACAAAGGCTGCGACACGGCGCGCCCCGCCGGATCAGGCGCCTTCGGCCCCATGCGTTTCCTGGGGCGCCCCATCGGACGCGGTTTCGGGCGCGGTCTCGGATGCGCGCAGCCGGCGCGCCAGCGTATCGAGCACGCCATTGACCATCTTCGGCTCGTCCCCCGAAAAGAAGCCGTGGGCAATATCGAGATATTCGTTGATGATCACCCGCGTCGGCACCCCGCCGACCACCGCCAGTTCGCCGCCAGCGGCACGCAGCAGGGCCCGCAGCACGGGGTCCAGGCGCCCGACCGGCCACGAAGCCGGCAGCACATCCACGATCAGGGCGTCAATCTGTTCACGCCGCGCCACCGCCGACCGCGCCACCTGCTCGAACAGGCGGATATCGGCCTCAGGCACGCGCCCGTCCTCATATTCGGCGCCCTGGTCGCTTCCCGGCGTCACCACCAGCCGGTGGCGCAGAAACTGCTGGATCACCGCCTCCGGCGCGTCGCCGGCCTGTTCGATCTGGAAAAGGGCCTGCACCACCGCCACGCGCGATGCGGTCCGCGAGCGGGTCCGCGCATGGGTGCTGTCTTCGTCCTGCGATCCGTTCATGCGCCTGTCTCCTGCTGCCACGATTCCGCGAAAGGCGGCTTCATCGCCTCTTTACGTCGCCAGGTCCATAGCCCCATCCCCCGGCGCCTCGTCCTGCCGCCCGCCGGCCGCGGCGGCCCGGGCCTCGACCGTTCCGGGGATCGACTCCAGGATCGCCGCGAAATCCTTGGTTTCACGAAAATCCCAATGCACGCTGGCGAACCGAATATAGGCCACGATATCGACCTCGCGCAGCGTGTCCATCACCAGCTTGCCGATATCGCCCGACGGGATATCGGTTTCCCCCGACGCCTCCAGCTTGCGCACCAGGCCGTTGACGATTCGTTCGATCCGCTCGTCATCCACCGGGCGCTTGCGCAGCGCAATGCGCACCGACCGCGCCAGCTTGTCCCGCTCGAACGCCACCCGCCGCCCGTCCGTCTTGATGACATGCAGGTCCCGAAGCTGCACCCGCTCGATGGTCGTGAAACGCTGGCCGCATGACGCACAGATCCGCCGGCGACGGATCGCCGCCCCGTCCTCATGCGGGCGACTGTCCTTGACCTGGGTATCGTCATGACCACAAAAAGGGCATCTCATGCGGGTATCAGTCCTGAGCAGCGTGTTTCCGAGGTGGGAAATGCGCACGAAATCAACCGGACGCAAGCCCATGCGTCCATGCCGGGCCCGCTTTGCCCCGTTCCGGCATCCTGATATTCTTCCCGCAATGAAGCCGAGGAGCCCATGACGCGACACGCGCTGCTGATCGGATTACTGATCCTCATGAGCCAGGCAGGCCTCTCGGCCGCCCGGGCCGCCCCCCTCGCGCCCGAGGACGACCAGGCCGCGACCGGACAGGATATCGATATCCGCGATACCTCGATACAGATCCTCCGCCCCGATCGCCGGATCGCGGCGGGGTATTTCACGATCGAGAATCGCGGCAAATCGGTTCATCTGCTGGCCGGCGTCTCATCGCCTGCCTGCCAGAAGCTGTTCGCCCATCACACGGAACAGGAAAGCACCAGCGACACCGCGACCCTGTTCGCGCATCTGGCCCTGCCGGCCGAGACCACCCTGGTGTTCCCGCCCGGCGGCTACCACCTGATCTGCACCGGCTATGACGACAGCCTGCGCCCCGGCCAGCAGATCACCATCACCTTCCGCTTCATGGGCGGCGCAACGCGCAGCGTTCCCTTTGTCGTCCAACCGTCGGCGAATACCGAAGAGACGACACCCTAGAGAATTTCCACCGAAAACCGGTTCGGTGGAAATTCTCTAGCTTATTGTTTTTACAAGAATCTTCGCCTGTTTGAACGCATGCGTTCAAACAGGATCTACTCTCCCCGGCCCGCGATCAGGCCGCTTTGGGGGTCAGAGTCCGCCGCACCGCCTGCCGCCAGCCATCCAGCATGGTCTGGCGCTGCGCGTCCTCCATGCTGGCCTCGAACACGCGGCCCCGCGACCAGCGCGCCGCCACATCGTCCAGATCGGTCCAGACGCCACAGGCCAGTCCGGCAAGGAACGCCGCACCCGTGGCCGTGGTCTCCAGATGGGTCGGCCGCTCCACGCCGGCCTGCAGGATGTCTGCTAGGAACTGGCAGAACCAGTCATTGGCCGCCATGCCGCCATCGACGCGCAGGGTCGTCACCAGCCCGCCGCCATCCTGCGCCATCGCCTCCATCAGGTCGTAGGTCTGGTAGGCCACCGATTCCAGCGCGGCCCGGGCGATATGCGCCGCCGTGGCATCCAGCGTCAGGCCGCAGATCAGGCCGCGCGCCTCCGGGTCCCAGTGCGGCGCGCCCAGCCCCACGAATCCCGGCACCATATACACGCCATGACTATGCGGAATGCGCGTCGCCATGTCGTCGGTCTGCGAGGCATGGGTAATCAGTTGCAGCCCGTCACGCAGCCATTTGATCGCCGCCCCCGCGACGAAGATCGCGCCTTCGAGGGCATAAATCGTCTTGCCGCCGATCCGGTAGCCGATCGTGGTCAGCATCCGGTTCGCCGAGGTCACCGGCGCCTCGCCGGTATTGAGCAGCACGAAGCAGCCCGTGCCATAGGTCGCCTTGGCCATGCCCGGCGTAAAGCAGGCCTGCCCGACCAGGGCCGCCTGCTGGTCGCCCGCCATGCCCGCCACCGGGATCGCACGCTCCAGGAGCGCCGGATCGGTCTCGCCATAAATCTCGCTGTTGCCCCGCACCTCGGGCAGCAGATTGCCGGGGATATTGAACAGGCGCAGCAGATCCTCGTCCCAGCACTGGCGATGGATGTCGAACAGCAGCGTGCGCGCCGCATTGGTCACGTCGGTCGCATGCACCCGCCCACCCGTCAGGCGCCAGAGCAGGAAGCTGTCGATCGTGCCGAAGGCCAGCCGCCCGGCCTCGGCATCCCGCCGGGCGCCCGGCACGTTGTCCAGGATCCAGGCCAGCTTGCTGGCGGAAAAATACGGGTCCAGCAGCAGCCCCGTCCGCGCGCGCACCAGGTCCTCGCAGCCCTCCTGCCGCATGCGGGCGCAGAGCGGGGCGGTGCGGCGATCCTGCCAGACGATGGCGCGATGGATCGGCTTGCCCGTCGCGCGATCCCACACCACGATCGTCTCGCGCTGGTTGGTGATGCCGATCGCCGCCACGCTTTCCACGCCGCCGCCCTGCTCCAGCGCGCCGCGCGCGGTCGACAGCACGTCGCGCCAGATCTCCTCGGCGTCATGCTCCACCCAGCCATGGTCGGGATAATGCTGCGCGAATTCGGCGCGCGCCGTCGCCAGGGGCCGCGCGTCACGATCGAAGACGATGCTGCGGGTCGAGGTCGTGCCCTGGTCGATCGCCAGGATGGTATTCTTGTTTCTCATGCTCGTTCCTCCCGAGTCTGCGCTCGATGTCATGGCTGGCCGGAAAAGCCGGTATCGGCCACCGGGGCGTCGGCCAGCGGGCCGACCTCCGATGACGCCACCCGGTCGCGCAGGCGCGGCATATAAGGGCGCACCAGGTATTCATAGGCGCCGGCGCCGATCACACCGCCCGCCAGCGGCCCCGCGATCGGCACCCACCAGTAATGATCCGGCGCCGGCAGCGCGGACGGCCCCCAGCCCGCGAAATAACAGAACAGGCGCGGCCCGAAATCGCGCGCCGGATTGATGGCCCAGGCTTCCAGATAGCCCGCGCACGCGCCGATCGCCGCCACCAGCAACCCGATGATCAGCGCGCCGGAATTGGCCTGTGGCGCCTGGGTATTATACTCGCACGTCACGGCGAATATCCCGAACAGCAGCATCGCCGTCAGGATGGTCTCATCCACCAGGGCATGAAGCGGCGTCACGAAATCGCCGGGATGGGTAAAGAACACCCCGGCCGCGCCACCGTCATGCAGGCGGTCCAGATGATGCGCCAGATTGAAATGATCGATCACCGGCGCATAGAGCACATAGACGATGGCCGCCCCCGCCATGCCGCCCAGCACCTGAACGGCAACATAGGGCACCACCTTGCGCCACGAAAAACCGCGAAACAGCGCAAGCGCCAGCGTCACCGCCGGATTGGCATGGGTGCCCGAGACCGCACCGGTCACATAGATGGCGATGGTAACCCCCAGCCCCCAGACGATGCACACGCCCCAATAGGCATTGCGGTACGGGCTGGGATCATACAGCGAATACATCGCGGCCACGGAATCACCGAACAGGATGATGATGAAGACCGCGATGAATTCAGCGATCAGCTCGCCGACAAACTGCTTGTTCCTGAACATGGTCCCGTTTCTTCTCTTTATTGATTTTCGGGTTATTGCTCTTGGAGTCCCTGATCCCGGGGCGCGTCCGTCCGGGCTGGCAGCCCGGATGGACGCCGCCGGTCCTAGCCGGCCATGGCGGGCCGGCTGTCGCGCACGGCCTCGCGCCGGGCGTCGAGATAGCGTTCCAGCCGCGCCTTGCCCGCATCATCGATATGCAGGCCCCGGCGCGAGCGCCGCCACAGGATATCCTCGGCGGTCACCGCCCATTCCTGGGCAATCAGATAATCGACCTCGCGCGCCGTCAGCCCGCCGCCGAAATCCTCGCCCAGATCGGCCTGGCGCTGCGCTTTCCCCACGATGTCCCACGCCAGCGTGCCGTAATTGCGGACCAGCCGCCAGGCATCGTCCGCCGAGAGGAAGGGCGCATGGGCCCGCAGGCGCGCCACGGCGGCATCGAACCCGCCCGGCCCCAGATCGCCCCCCGGCAACGGCCGGCTGGCCGTCCATCCCTGCCCGCCCAGAACCGGCAGGCTGGGGGCCAGCTTCTCCAGCGCATGTTCCGCAAGGCGCCGATAGGTCGTGATCTTGCCACCGAAGATCGACAGCAGCACGCCCTCGCCCGGCGGCGCGTCCACATCCAGCACATAATCGCGCGTCACCGCCGAGGCATTCTGCGCCGCGTCGTCATAGAGCGGCCGGACCCCGGCATAGGTCCATACGACATCCTCGGGCGTGACCGGCTTGCGGAAATACCGGTTCACGCTCTCGCACAGATAGCGCACCTCGTCGTCGCCGATCCTGACCTCGCCCGGATCGGCGGCCCACGGAATGTCGGTGGTACCAATCAGCGTGAAATCCCGCTCATAGGGAATGGCGAACACGATCCGCCGGTCGGGATTCTGGAAGATATAAGCCTGCTCGCCCTCGAAGCAGCGCGGCACCACGATGTGGCTGCCCTTGACCAGCCGCACCTGCTTGGACGTCTTGATCGCCAGCGTATCGCGCAGGATGCGTTCCACCCAGGGTCCGGCCGCATTCACCAGCCCACGCGCCCGCACGACCCGCTGGCCGGCCGCATCCTCGATCGTCGCTTCCCACACGCCATCGACCCGACGCGCCGCGACCAGCCTGGTGCGCGTCCGGATATCGGCCCCCTTCGCGCGCGCATCCATGGCGTTCAGCACCACCAGGCGGCTGTCCAGCACCCGCCCGTCGGAATAGATGAAGGCGCGCCGGTAATCCGACCGCAGCGGCGTGCCCACCGGGTCGCGGTCCAGCCGCACCCCGCGCGAGCGCGGCAGCGTCATCCGGCCACCCAGATGATCGTACAGGAACAGCCCCATCCGCAGCATCCAGGCCGGCCGCACCAGCTTGGAATGCGGCAGCACGAAGGAAAGCGGCCAGATGATATGCGGTGCGATCGCCAGCAGCCGCTCGCGCTCGATCAGCGCCTCGCGCACCAGGCGGAATTCGTAATATTCCAGATACCGCAACCCGCCATGGATCAGCTTGGTGCTGGCGGACGAGGTATGGGACGCCAGGTCGTGCTGTTCCACCAGCAGCACCGACGCCCCGCGCCCGGCGGCATCCCGCGCGATGCCGACGCCGTTGATACCGCCCCCGACAATCAGCAGGTCATAGGGTTCCTGCGCGGCATTCACCCCGCGCGATGGATCGGACAACATGGCTCGTTCCTCCTGCCGATGTTCGTAAACGAACATAAAAGGAGAAATCAACGCAAAACGAAGCGATGAAGCGCGGTTTCGAACCCGAAAAACCTGATTATTTTGTCATGAAACCCATCGCAATGTTCGCTTTGGAACACACCACCCTGCGGAAAGCGGAAAGCCCGCACAGACTGCACGGCACCGAGGGTGTCTGCCCGTAAACGCGCACCGGATCGCCACCAGCCCACGTTTACGGGCTGACACCAGCGATATGGAGGGCGATCTGGTGCTGCTCCAGCACCGCGCGCACCGATGGCGGCGGCGGCCGATCGGTGAACAGCGCCTGCACCTCGGACAGATGCCCCACCCGCCCCATCGGTCGCCGCCCGAACTTGGTATGATCGGCCAGCAGAAACACCGTGCGCGCATTGCGCATGATCGCCCGCGCCAGGTCGATCTCGTCGAGGTCGAAATCCAGCAGCGTGCCGTCTTCCTCGATGCCGCTGATGCCGATCACCCCGAAATCGGCGCGATACTGGTCGATCATCGCCGTCGCGGTCGGGCCGGTAATCCCCCCGTCATGCGACCGCACCGTTCCCCCCGCCACCACGACGCGAAAACTGGATTCCGGCGCCAGGGTCGAGGCCACATGCAGGTTATTGGTAATCACCCGCAGCCCCTGATGATGCCGCAGCGCCCGCGCGAAAGCTTCGGTCGTCGTGCCGATATTGATGAACAGCGACGAATGATCCGGAATTTCCCGGGCCGCGATCTGGCCGATCGCCTCCTTCTCCCGCCGGTTAAGGATCTGCCGTTCGGCATAGGCGATGTTCTCGATCGACGAGATCAGCCCCGCCCCGCCATGATGCCGGGCCAATTGCCCGATCCCGGCCAGATGGTTCACATCGCGGCGGATCGTCTGCACCGCCACGCGCAGGCGCTGCGCCAGTTCCTCATTCGCCACATAGCCGCGCGCCCGCACCAGCGACAGGATCTCGCGATAGCGTTCTTCGGAGGGCACGCCGGCCATCGGGTCAGCCCGCCTCGGCCAGAACCTGCAACACGGCGTCGCCATAGCGGTCCAGCTTGGACGCCCCCACACCCTTGATCCGCCCCAACTCGTCCAACGTCGCCGGGCGCTCGATCGCGATGTCATGCAGCACCGCGTCGTGGAAGATCACATAAGGCGGAATTTCCTGCTCGCGCGCCTCGCCCAGCCGCCAGGCACGCAGCGCGGCGAACGGCCCCTCGGCCTCGGGCGGCAGACTGACCACCGGCCGCGCCGTGGCCGACCGCGCGGCGCCCCCCGACCGCGTGGCGCGCGTCGTCTTCAGCTCCTCCACCGGGTCGTCGCGCAGCAGCACCTTATCCTCGCCGCGCAGGATCGGGCGCGCCACGGCCTCGTTCAGCGCCAGCGCATTATAATCGCCGGTCACGCGGATGGCCCCGCGCGCGATCAACTGCCGGATCACCCCGCGCCAGAACTGCTCCGGCCGGTCCTTGCCGATCCCGAACACGCTCAGCCGGTCATGGCTGTAGCGCGCGCCCATCTCATTTTCCTTGCCCCGCAGCACCGCCGCCACATGCACCGCGCCGAATTTCTGGCCGATGCGATAGATCGTCGACAGCACCTTCTGCGCCTCGACCGTGCCATCAAACGAGGCCACCGGATTGCGGCAATTGTCGCAATGCCCGCACGGCGTGGCCAGCGTCTCGCCGAAACAGCCCAGAAGCGCCTGCGTGCGGCACCCCGTGGTCTCGGTCAGGGTGATCATCGCCTCCAGCCGGGCGCTCATGATCCGTTTCTGGGCCTCGGGTGCGGCGGACTGCTCCAGCCAGTGCCGCGCCCGCGCGATATCGTCGCCGCCATAGAGCAGGACGGTCTCCGATTTCTCGCCATCGCGGCCGGCGCGGCCGATCTGCTGGTAATAGGCTTCGGGCGACGAGGGCATATCCAGATGCACCACCGTCCGCACATCGGGCCGGTCGATCCCCATGCCGAAGGCGACGGTCGCGACGATCACCACCGGCTCGCCCGAGCGGAACCGGGCCAGCGCGGCCCGCTTCTCGATCGGCGACAGCCCGGCATGAAACGGCAGCGCCGGCCAGTCGCGCTCGGTCAGCGACCGCGCCACCCGCTCGGTCTTGTTGCGGCTGCCGCAATAGACGATCGCGGCCTCCCCCTCATGCCGGCCCAGCACCTCCAGCAACTGGCGCAGTTCCGATGTCTTCGGCCGCACCGCGATATCCAGGTTGGGCCGATGGAAACTGGCGCGCAGGACCAGCGCATCGGGCATCGCCAGCGCGCCGAGAATATCGGTCTGCGTGCGCGGATCGGCGGTCGCCGTCAGCGCAATGCGCGGCACACCGGGAAAATGCTCGGGCAGCGTGGCCAGCGCACGGTATTCCGGCCGGAATTCATGCCCCCAGGCCGAGATGCAATGCGCCTCGTCGATCGCAATGACCGAAATCGTCAGCCGCGACAGCCTGTCCAGCGTGCCGGGCGACAGCAGCCGCTCGGGCGAGACATACAGGATATCCAGCCGCCCGGCCGCCAGGTCCGCGCGCACCCGCGCCGCATCCTCGGGTTCCAGTTCCGAATGCAGCGCCCCGGCATTCACGCCCACCTGCCGCAGGGCCGCCACCTGGTCGTCCATCAGCGCGATCAGCGGCGAAATCACCAGCCCGGTGCCCGGACGCGCCAGTGCCGGCACCTGGTAGCAGATGCTCTTGCCCCCGCCGGTCGGCATCAGCACCAGGCAGTCGCGCCCGGCCATCACCGCGTCCACCGCCTCCTCCTGGAGGCCACGGAAATCAGGGAATCCGAACACACGCGACAGGATCGCGCGGGGCGTATCCGCCCTCTCGGGGGCCGTCATGCCGGCGGCGGGCGACACCATCATACGGTCCGCAACGGGGGCGTCAGGGTGCTGCAATCTCGATCTCGACACGGCGCGATCCCACGGCACCGTCCTCGTTCGAGGGCGCGCGCGGCTTCTGCCGGATCCGATCGACCTTCACCCCGTCAGCCACCAACTGTCCCGAAACCTTCTTCACCCGGTCGATCGCCAGCAGGGCGTCCGCCGAAAGGTCGCCATGCGCCGAGGCATAGCCTTCGACCGTCACCATCGATTGCGGATAATGCACTGCCTGCTCCGCCGCATGCTGCACCACCCACAGGGCCGGATCTTCCAGCGCCGTGGAATCACGGGTGAAGAACACGACATATTTCCGCGACGGACCATCGGCGCACCCCGCCAGCAGGCACAACCCCAGAACGAGAGAGAGGCGACGCATCGGCAGATCCCCTTGCTTAACCGGCTTACGGATGAATCCGCCGCCAACAATGCGGGAAAGTCAGCGACATATGGATAGGGAACCTTGGTGCCCCCTCCCCACCCCCACGTCAACAGTTTCTGCCCGGAGAGCCGCGCTGGCGGCGATCCGACGCGCGTTTTCTGCGCTTCGCTGCTCACGGCCATCAAGGCCGCTCCGCTCCGATGCTCGAAAACACACGACGGGCGCGGCCCGACGGGCCGCTCTCGCTCACCAGCACGGCTCTCCGGGCAGAAACACCGTACTCTCTATTCCGAGGAATCCGACGCCCGCTTTCCACGCTCCGCGGCGGGCGCCCATCAAGGCCGCTCCGCTACGATGCTCGAAAACACATGACGGGCGCGGCCCGAAGGGCCGCTCTCGCTCACCAGCACGGCTCTCCGAGCAGAAACGCCATCCCCAGGAAAAACCGCCGGCTTCAGACGGCGGCGGCTACCGCCTGGCCGTCCGACAGGCGCCAAACGCGATCCAGTTTTTCCACACCGACCAGACGATGCGCGATCAGGATCACCGTGCGCCCGGCCGTCACATCGTAAAGCGTGGTGAGGAATTCGCGCTCGGTCTCGGCATCCAGGCCGGTCGCCGGCTCGTCCAGGATCAGGATCGGTGCGTCGGACAGCAGCGTGCGCGCCAGCGCGATCCGCCGCCCCTGGCCACCCGAGAGCGATGCCCCGCCCTCACCCAGCCAAGCATCCAGCCCCTCGGGCAGCGCACGCACCACATCGCCCACCTGCGCGCGATCCAGCGCCGTCCACAGATCGGCCTCGGTCGCATCCGGCCGCCCCAGCAGCAGATTGGCGCGGATGGTATCGGCAAACAGATGCGTCGCCTGCGACAGCCACGCCATCCGCTGGCGCACCGAGCCACTCTCCAGCGTCGCCAGATCCTCGCCGCCCAGCATGATCCGCCCCGAGGTCGGCGCCGCCACCTTCAGCAGCAGCGCCGCGAGCGTGGATTTCCCGATCCCCGAAGGCCCCAGGATCGCAACCCGCGCCCCCTGCCTGATCTCCAGATTCAACCCGTCGAACACGGCAGCCCGATCCGCCTGCCAGCGGAACGACACCTGTTCGAAGCGGATATCGGTGCCCGCCGGGGCCGGCCGCGTGCCCGCCGGCACCACCGGCCCATCCGTCTCGCCGACCGCGACCACCCGCGCCGCCGCGCGGCTGATGCCGCCGGCCAGCGCCCCGGCCCGCGTCAGGCCGCCGGCACTCTCGAAGCCGGCAATCACGAGGAACAGCAGCCCCACTCCACGCGCCGCCGGGATCGGCCCCAGCCCGACACCGAGGATCGCCGCCAGCACCGCCAGCACCGCCGCCTGCCCGCACAGATAAGACGCCCCGCCCATCATCGCGAGCAGCCGCGCCTGTCGCGCCTGCCCCCGCAGCAACGCGGCATCGCGCGCCCGGGCATGCGCCAGCATGCGCCCTTCAGCCCCAAACGCCCGGATTTCACGTAACCCGGTCACCAGATCCAGCACCCCGATCCGCAGGTCGGCCAGACGATGCGTCAGGATCGCCCCTTCGCGCCGCCCCATCACGGCCGCCGCCAGCGGCAGGACGAAGGCGCCGATCACGAACAGCCCGCCGACGATCACCGCCAGCACCGGATCGACCGGCAGAACCGCCAGCACCAGAAAAGGCAGCACCACGCACGCCCCGGCCAGCGGCACCATAATCCGCAGATACAGCCCGTCCAGCGCCTCGACATCCGACACCAGCCGCGACAGCAGGTCGCCCGCCCGGCGAAACCCCAGCCCGGCAGCCGCCCCACCGGCAAGCCGGCGGAAAAACCAGACGCGGATATCGGCCAGCGCCCGGAACATCGCATCATGGGTCGCCAGGCGTTCGACATAACGCAGCACCACGCGCGCCACACCGGCCACGCGCAACAGCGCCAGTCCGGCCACCGCGCCGCCGAAGGCCAGCCCCGCCATGCGCGCGCCGGCCCCACGCATCAGCACCAGCCCCGCCGCCAGCGCCACAAGCGACAGCACACCGCCCATCACCAGACGCGGCGCGCGATCCTTCCACAATCCCAGAACCCGCAGGACCGGGGTCAGCCCATCACGATCCTGCGCCCGCGAACCGGAAAGGGAGCGATCAGACATGGACATGCCCTTCCTCGATGGGCGCCATCCGCCCCGCGCCCGGTGCCGGATCGCCACTCTTCCCCAGATCGAGACACGGACCGGCAAACGCCCGCACCCCCGCCGCATGGCTGGACAGGATCACCGTCCGGCCCTGCGCCAGAATGCGCAGGCTGGCAAAGATCTCGCGCTCGGTCTCCGGGTCCAGATGCGCCGTCGGCTCGTCCAGCAGCAGCAGCGGCGCGTCCTTCAGATAGGCCCGCGCAATCGCCACGCGCTGCGCCTGCCCGCCCGACAGGCCGAACCCGCCCTCACCGATCGGCGTGTCCAACCCCTGGGGCAAGTCCGCGACAAAACGATCGACCGACGCCGCGCGCAGCGCCGCGGCCAACGCATCGTCATCCGCATCAGGGCGGGCGAAGAGAATATTCTCGCGCAGCGTCCCGGCAAACAGCACCGGTTTCTGCCCGATCCACGACATCAGCCCGGACTGGGTCGCGGGCGTCACGGCCGCCAGATCCACGCCCCCCACCAGCACGCGGCCGCTACCCGGCACGATAAAGCCCAGCAGCATCTCGATGATCGTCGATTTACCGGCCCCCGAAGGCCCGACCAGCGTCAGGATCTCCCCTGCCCGAACGGCGAAGCTCAGATCCCTCAGCACCGGCCCGCGCGCGGCATCCCAGGCAAAGGTGACATGCTCGAACGCCACCGACACCCCGCCTTCGGAAAGACGCGGCACCGCGGCGCCGGCCGGCGCCGCCGCATCCGTTCCGTCCGGCAGATCGCCCATGGCGGATGCCGCACCGGCCGCATGGGCGCGATCCTGATAGGCCAGGGCCAGCGCACGCAGGGGCGCGAAGAATTCCGGCACCAGCAGCAGCACGAACAGGCTGCGCGCCGCCGCATCGGCAAGCGAGGCCGAAGTGCCCCCATGGCGCAGCACGGCCAGCATGCCGCCATCCCGTACGACGATCAGCACCAGCGCCACCACCATCGCGCAGTCGATCGACGCCGAGGAAAGAAACGCCACCCGCAGGATCTTCATGGTCCGGCGGCGCAGCTCGTCGGCGGCGGTGGCCAGTCGTCCGGCCTCGTCATCCGTGCGGTTCAGCAGGACGATGGTGGCGATACCGCGCACCCGGTCCAGAAAGCGGGCCTGCAACCGGGTCATGGCCAGAAACTGGTTGCGCGACGCTACGGCCGCGCCGATGCCGAAGACGGCCTGCCCCACCGGCACGGCCAGCCCGCACACGACCATGATCACCGCCGCACCCGGCTGCACCAGCGCGGCCAGGGCCGCAATCAGTCCCGGAACCGCGATCCACAGCACAGATGCGGGAATCCAGCGCGCGAAGAACCCGTCCAGCGCCTCGATCCTGTCGACCGCCAGGACCGCCAGTTCCGCGCTGTGCCGGCGCCGCAGCAGGGCCGGCCCGCCCCGCAGGATGGCGCCCAGCACCTCGTCGCGCAGCCGCCGGCGGGCAGCCTGCCCGGCCCGGGCCGCACAGATGTCGCCTCCGGCCATGATCAGGCCACGCACTACCGCCAGGCCCGCCAACGCGGCCAGAAGCAGCCCGGCACCCGGCCACGCGGCCGTGCCCGCCCCGATCAGTCCCCGCGCCAGAACCGCCGCCACGCACCATGCCTGGCCGACGGCGACCAGCCCCGCCAGCAAGCCGCAGGCCATGACCGGCATTGCCTGCCGGCGCCCCAGGCGCGATTGCGCCCGTGTCCAGGCGCGCATCACCATTTTGTCACCGCTCATGACCGCGACCTATAATCGAAGCGTCCAGCCAGGGACACCCATTCCCGCTCGTGAATCACCCCGCCATCCGGCCACCGGCCATGCGGATTCAGCGGACGAGATCGCCCGATTCGTCCTCTTTCAGAGGGAACAGAAGGATATAGCGCGTCCCGTCCTCCTCGATAATCTTCAGGCTTCCGCCCAACTGTCGCGCGAAACCACGGATCAACTGCATGCCGATCCCGCTGCGTTCCTCGCTGGCCTGCTGGTATCCGCCGGCAAGCCCGATCCCGTCATCGGCGATATCCAGCCGCGCCTGGCCGGGCTCCACCCGCTCCAGCCTGACGGAAATGGTGCCGCGCCGCCCATCGGCAAAGGCATGCTTGATGGCATTGCTGACGATCTCGGTAATGATCAGCGCCAGCGGCACCGCCTGGTCGGGCTCCAGTTCCAGCGTCGCCGCCTCAACCGACAGGGCCAGTTGCCCGCTGCCCGCATGCCCCGCCGCCTGCATGATCTGGCCGCAGAGTTCGGTGACGAAATGCTCCATGTTCATGCTGAACAATTCGCCCTCGGCATACAGGTAGCGATGCAGGGTCGCCAGCGCCCGCACCCGGTCGCGCGCCTGCGCGAATTCTTCGCGCGCCTCGGCCTGGCGGATGCGGTTGGCCTGTAGGTTCAGCAGCGAGGCAACGATCTGCAGGTTATTCTTGACCCGATGATGCATCTCCTTCAGCAGCAGTTCCTGCCTTACCGCCGCACGCGCCAGCCGCCGCTCGTCGCGGGCCAGGCTGCGGGTCGCCTGCGTGAAGGCCCGTGCCAGTTGCCGGATCTCGATCGGCATGACCCAACTCGCCTGCGCATCGAACACGCCGCCATCCGCCTGCCACCGCTCGACCGAGCCGGTCAGTTGGCGCACGGGCGCGACCAGCAGCGCATTCGCGCTCTGGGTCACGATAATCAGGCAGCATCCCAGCAGGCTGACGATGACGAACAGCCAGATCACGAACATGACCAGCGCATGGGTTTCGGCCGAATTGCGCCGGGTCATCGTCAGTGCCGCCACCCCGCCCTCGATCGGGCCGAACGCAAAGGCGGCATCCCCCACGCTCATGGTCTGCCGGACCTCGCGCTGAACGGACGTCATGGCCCCGATCCAGCGCTGCACCTCCGCGGGCGGCGGTCCGGGAGAAGCACAATCATCGCATAAAGGGGAAAGTGTCTGGTCGCGGCCGACGATCCAGGCGTCGATCGCCCCGTTCTTCTGCATGAAATCCAGTCGGGGATCGCCGATCTGAAGATGACGGCGGCTCCAGATCACGGGCATGACCGCCGTCAGGAAACCGGATCGTACCGTCCCCGAGGAATCGGCAATCGGCGTGGAAAGGGTCACCCGGATATAGGAATGCCGGTTCGCATCCTGCCGCGGGATATCGAGCGGCACCACCCGAACGTCACCGCTGAAGCGCGGCAGATCGTCGTACGGCACCTGGTCAGGCAGCGAAGGTATCGTATCGCCATTGACCGCCAGCACCACCCGCCCATGATCGTCCAGCAACGCCAGGCGGTAGAATTCCCCGGTCAGCGACCGGGCCATCTGGAAGATCCGCGCGAACCCATCTTCATCCAGCGACATCCGACTGACCGAAGACAGCAGGGCGCCGATATGATCGACATCGTGGCGCACTTCCAGATCGATCCGGCTGACCGCCATGTCCGCCCGGAACGCCGGCGCCTCAAGCGTATGACGATAGCTGTTCCACGCCTGAAGGCTGGCGATCACGGCCATGGGGCCGGCCGCGCAGAGGATGATCGCGATCATCCGCGCACTGACCGTCCCGAACAGCCTAAAAAGCCATCCACCATATGGCGTACCACGCCCCGGCCTGTTCCGGCCGCCACCCTTGCCCATCTAGCCCCTGGTCTTGCGGTCTTCCTCGATCAGACGCAGCAACTCCTCGGGAAGCGGCTCCGAAGCGACTCCGTCGAACAACTCATGCAGCCCACGCTTGAGCCATAGCTCGAACGGATCGTCTCGCTGGGTGGTCTTGCTGGTTTTCGACGGCCGCCTCGGACGGGAATCCTTGCGGGACGTCATTGATGATCCCTGAGATCCACTAATACCCCGCCAACCCTCTGAACCCGCATCCCGAACGTGTCGATATCGGCGGACAGTAAAACAGCCCGCGACCTACCGTCCAGCCGTCCGACTCAGGAAATAACCGCCAGGGAAGCGAAGGGTTGCCGGGCGTGGATCAGGAACGCGCCACTTCAGGCCTGCGCGTTCCCGTCCTCGCCGCCAGCAGGCCGCGCATGCGGGCCACCCGCGCCTTGATCTGCGGCGAGTCATGTTCTTCGCCCATCATCCAGCTTTCCAGCTGGCGGCGGGCACGGAAAACCCGGCTCTTGGCGGTGCCGACCGCGCATCCGGTCGCCTCCGCCAGATGTTCGTAGCTCATGCCGTGCAGCACCACCATGATCAGCGCCTCGCGCTGGTCTTCGGGCAGACGGTCCAGCGCCATTGCCAGATCCTTCAGTGCCAGCCGGTCCTCATGGGGCGCCGTCGTGGCCAGCACCGAGGCGGGGATATCCTCGATATCCGTGGTTTCCCGCCGCTTGCGCAGGTCGGAAATGAAGCGATTGCGCAGGATGCGATGCATCCAGGCCGAAAAATTGGTGCCGGGGATGAAACTGTCCTGGGCGGCCAGCGCGTTGCATACGGCATCCTGCACCAGGTCTTCAGCCATCGTTCGATTTCGCGTCAGGGCCAGCGCCTGAACACGCAGGCGCGGGAGGATCGCGATCACCTGGTCATGAAAATTATGGGCCATTGTTCTTTTCCTCTCTTGCCAACACGCGCACCAGTGTAATGTCTGGGTTGTGTTTTAATCATGACGAAGGCGTGAGAAGCGTTTAGAAAACCCTAATCCACCGTTAAAATCTCGTCATGACCCCGCCTGGCCACTCTGTCGGCGGCATCCGCTGCCAGCCGGGGCACCCCATCCGCCCGTCGCCGGGACTCATCCCGCGCGATGTGGCGACGCATTCGTCCGCCGTCCTGATGTCACGACGGCGACACGATCACGGGCGGACGGTCACCTTAGCCCCTACTTCCCCTTGCGGACAAATTTAACGCTGTCATGATCCATATTGTAACGTGTTCCCTAGTTCCTTGCGGAGTTGACCGTTCAATGCCCCTCTCGCGGCGGCAGGATCTGATCCGGGCCCTTCCCTATGCCAGGCGTTACGCCCGGGCGCTGACCGGCAGTCAGCCACGCGGCGATCTTCTGGTGGCCGAAAGCCTGCGAGGACTGGCCGTTGCGGAAGCCGGACCGATGCCGGCGCGGCAGTGTCTCTACCAGTGGATCTCGCGCCAGTTCCGGCAGGATGCCGCCTCCGAGGCCGAAACCCTGAGCGTGCTGGAACGCAAGCTGCTGCTGCTGACATCGCTGGAGGAACTGACGATCGCCGACGCGGCGCGGGTCGTGGATCTGGGCGAGGCCGAAGCGGCGGACATTCTCGCCCACGCCCATGCCGGGCTGCGCAAGGTGGCCCAGACCTCCATCCTCATCATCGAGGACGAACCGATCATCGCGATGGATATCGAAGACCTGGTCCGCTGGTGCGGCCACCAGGTCGCCGGCGTGGCCGCGACCGAGGCCGACGCGGTGGAACTCGCGCGCCAGACGAAACCCGGCCTGATCCTCGCGGACATCAATCTGGGCACGGGCGGCGACGGCGCGAACGCGGTCGCCAGCATCCTCCGCCACCACATGGCCCCGGTCATCTTCGTCACCGCCTACCCGGAACGGCTGCTGACGGGCGAGGCGATCGAACCCGCCTTCGTCATCACCAAACCCTTCGAACCGATGACCCTGGCCATCGCGACCTATCAGGCCGTCACCGGCGGCCCAAGAATCACTTAAAAATCCGCCTTGCAGGGCATTACCGCTTTCTCCCTTGCGCGCTGCCCTTGCCATGGTCCAGAACCCGGATCATGTCGCCTCCTCTCCTTCTTCTTCAGGACATCACCCTGACGCTCGGTGGCGCTCCGCTGCTCAACGGCGCCGGCTTCGGCGTCTCGGCTGGCGAACGGATCTGCCTCGTCGGGCGCAACGGCAGCGGGAAATCCACCCTGCTGCGCATCGCGGCCGGCGAACTCGCCGCCGATGACGGCGAGCGTTTCCTCCAGCCCGGCACCACCGTGCGCTACCTGCCGCAGGAACCCGACCTGTCCGGCTTCGCCACCACGCTGGATTATGTCCGCTCCGGCATGCCGCCCGAGGGGCCCGACTACCGCGCGGCCCTGCTGCTGGGCGAACTGGGCCTGACGGGAGAAGAAAACCCGGCGACATTGTCCGGCGGCGAGGCCCGCCGCTGCGCCCTCGCCTGGGCACTGGCACCCGAACCCGACCTGCTGCTGCTGGACGAGCCCACCAACCATCTCGACATGCCGACCATCGAGTGGCTGGAACGCGAATTGCTGTCCCTGTCGTCGGCCATGATCATCATCAGCCATGACCGCCGCCTGCTGGAAACCCTGTCCCGCAGCGTCGTCTGGCTGGATCGCGGCGTCACACGGCGCCTCGACCAGGGCTTCGGCCGCTTCGAATCCTGGCGTGAAGAGATTCTGGAACAGGAAGAACGCGACGCCCACAAGCTGGACCGCCAGATCGCGCGCGAAGAAGACTGGATGCGCTACGGCGTCACCGCCCGGCGCAAGCGCAATGTCCGCCGGGTCGGCGAACTCGCGGCCCTGCGCCAGGCCCGGCGCGAAGCGGTGCGCGCCCCTGGCGGCGTCAGGATGCAGGCCAATGAAGACGGCCTGTCCGGCAAGCTGGTCGCCGTGGCCGAGGGCGTCCACAAGGCCTACGGCCCCCGCACGGTCATCGACGGGCTGGACCTGCGCGTGCTGCGCGGCGACCGTCTGGGCATCGTCGGCGCCAACGGCGCGGGCAAGAGTACCCTGCTGCGACTGCTGACGGGCCAGGACCAGCCCGATTCGGGCGAGATCCGCATCGGCACCGCGCTGTCGGTCGTCACCCTCGACCAGCAGCGCCGCACGCTCGACCCGGCCCGCACCCTGGCCGATACGCTCACCGGCGGCGGCGGCGACATGGTCCAGGTCGGCAGCGAGAAGCGCCACGTCATCGGCTACATGAAGGATTTCCTGTTCCGCCCGGAACAGGCGCGCACCCCCGTCAGCGCGCTGTCGGGCGGCGAACGCGGACGGCTGATGCTGGCCTGCGCCCTCGCCCGCCCCTCCAACCTGCTGGTGCTGGACGAACCGACCAACGACCTGGATCTGGAAACCCTCGACCTGTTGCAGGAGATGCTGGACGCCTACGCCGGCACCGTGCTGCTGGTCAGCCACGATCGTGACTTCCTCGACCGGGTAGCCACCTCGGTGCTGCTGGCGGAAGGTGCCGGACGGTGGGTTGAATATGCCGGCGGCTATAGCGACATGCTGGCCCAGCGCGGCGGCATGGCCCCGGCGGGCCGGGACCGGCGCACCGAAACAGGTGCATCCGCGCCGACGCAGAAACGCTCGGAAAAAGGCCCGGCCCGCAAATTGTCCTACAAGGACCAGCACGCGCTCGACCGCCTGCCCGGCCAGATCGCGACCCTGGAGGAAAAGATCGGCCAGTTGCGGACGATCCTGTCCGATGGCGGGCTCTATGCCCGCGACCCGGCGGCCTTCACCGCGACGACGGAAAAACTGGACCGCGCCGAAGCCGAACTGACGGCGGCCGAAGAGCGTTGGCTGGAACTGGAAATGCTGCGCGAGTCGCTGGGTTCATCCTGACCCGCGCCGCGCGCGGCTGAAGGACGCCCCCATGCCCCTGTCCGCCACCACCGCCCTCGCGCGCGAGGTCATCGCCCCCTGCCCGCGCAACACGCCGGCCCTGACGCGCGCCGAGGCCGAAACCCTGCTGGCCCAGATCCCGAAATGGACCCTGTCCCCGGACGGCACGACATTGCAGCGGTCCTGCGTCCTGCCCGATTTCGCCAATGCCTACGCGCTGGTCGAACGCATCGCGGCCCTGGCCGAGGCCGCCGACCACCATCCGGACATCGCCTTCGGCTGGGGCTATGTGCGCCTGAAGCTGCAAACCCACAGCATCGGCGGCCTGCACCGCAACGATTTCATCATGGCGGCCCGGATCGAGACCCTGCCCCACTGATAGCCTCATTGATAGCCCCACCGACCACCCCTCAGCCGGGGCTGACCAGCCCGGACGCCTCCCACAGCGCCCGCACCGCCGTGATACTGTCCGTCACCGCCAGCGCCGCCGCCAGCGCGCGCCGGCCCGCCTGCGCATCCACCAGTACAGGCGCGCCATCCAGGCACGCGGCGGCGAAGGCCACATGCTCGGCCGCCAGCGTGTCGTGGTCGTCCCAGCTCACGACCTCGCGCCGGAAGCCGCCGGTGCCCGGCAGCGGCAATCCCTTCTCCCGCCCGATCATCGTCAGTTCGCGCTTCACGAAATCGGCCGAGAGATAGCCTTCCTCGGAAAACAGCCGCATCCGCCGCTCGGTCTTCAGCGAGATCCGGCTGGCGGTGATGGTCGCCACGCACCCGTTGGCAAAGCGGACCCGGGCATTGGCGATATCCTCGTGCTGCGAACTCACCGCCGCCCCCAGCGCATCGACATCCACGATCTCACTGTCCACGATCGCCAGCACCAGGTCCAGATCATGGATCATCAGGTCCAGGATCACCGAGACATCGGTGCCGCGCGGCTTGAAGGGCGCGATGCGCGTCGCCTCGATATAGAGCGGGCGCGTAATCCGCCCGGTAATGGCCCGATGCTCGGCCGAATAGCGCAGCAGATGCCCCACCTGAAGCACCAGCCCCGTCTCCACGGCCAGCGCCGCCAGCCGGTCGGCCTGCTCCAGAGTCGAGGCGATCGGCTTTTCCACCAGCACATGCCGGCCGGCCCGCAGCGCGCGGTCGGCCAGGGCGAAATGATGTTCGGCCGGGGCCGCGATCACCACCGCCTCGCAACGTGCCAGCAGGTCGTCCAGCGCCAGCGCCGGCGCCCCGCCCGCCTCGGCCCCGACAACGGCCGCCCGCGCCTGGTCCGGGTCATGAATGCCCACCAGCGTCTCGCGCGGCGACGCGGCGACCTTCAGCGCATGAAACCGTCCGAAATGACCGGCGCCGATGACACCCACGCGCAATTGCCGCGCCGCCTCACCCCGTTTCGCTCCGCCACCGAACAGCCCCGCCATCGTGTCCTCTCCGCATCCAGGATGACGAAGGGTTAGAGCACCCGCGCCCGCTCGGCCAGAGGCGGCGGCACCGGGCAACCAGCGCCGGATCGCATGTTCTCTTTTTGTTCTTGATCGCCCAAAGTCGGCCTGCCATCATGCGCTCCGCCCGCAACAGGCGCCTCCCGGAGCCCGTCATGTCCAATCCATCCCCCATCCGCATCGGCTCCGGACAACCGACCCGCACCGCCGCGCGCACGCTGTCCGGCGAGTCGTCCAGCGTGGCCGGCATCCGCCACGGGCGCGGGGCCACCCTGTCGCCGCCCGACCGCTTCGCCCGCCATCACGCATCACCGGTCGATGATGGCTGGGACAGCCTGGCCGATGACGACGCCGCCCCGCGCACCGAACTCACATTCGAGCCGGCCCGCACCATCATCACCCGCAACGAGAGTCCGGACCTGGGTTTCGACCGGTCGATCAACGCCTATCGCGGGTGCGAACATGGCTGCATCTATTGCTTCGCCCGCCCCACCCACGCCTGGATCGGCCTGTCGCCGGGGCTGGATTTCGAAACCCGCCTCACCTGCAAGCCGGACGCCGCGCGCCTGCTGGAGCGCGAACTGCGTCATCATGCCTACCGGGTGCGCCCGATCGCGCTGGGCACCAACACCGATCCCTACCAGCCGGTCGAGCGCCAGATGGGCCTGACGCGCGCCATCCTGGCGGTGCTGGACCGGTTTTCCCACCCGGTCACCATCGTCACCAAATCGGCCGGCATCCTGCGCGACCTCGACCTGCTGGCGGCCCTGGCCGCGCGCAACCTGGTGCGGGTCAGCCTGTCGGTCACGACGCTCGATACCGAACTGGCCCGCAGGATGGAGCCCCGCGCCTCGACCCCGGCCCGGCGGCTCGATGCCATATCAGCCCTGGCCGCCGCCGGCATTCCCGCCAGCGTCCTGGCCGCACCGATGATCCCGGCCCTCAACGACCACGAACTGGAAGCGATTCTCGGCGCCGCCGCCAGGGCCGGCGCCTGCGATGCCGGCTACGCCCTGCTCCGCCTGCCGCTGGAGGTCGCGCCCCTGTTCGAGGACTGGCTGGCCCGGCACTACCCCGATCGCGCGCACCACGTCCTGCACCGCATCCGCGCAATGCGTGGCGGCAAGCTGAACGATTCGACCTTCGGCCGGCGCGGCCGGGGCCAGGGCGTGCATGCCGACCTGCTGGCCCAGCGTTTCGCCCGCGCCCGCCGGGCACTGGGCCTCACGCGCGGGCGGCCGCTGGACTGCGCGCTCTTCGCGCCGCCCCCGGCCCCGCCGGACCCGCAACTGTCCCTGTTCTGACGAATACGCGGACGAAACGGAAGGATTCGTGCGGCGGAAGCCGTCGGGCGGTTGCATCCGGCGCTTGGGCCCGGCATGTTCCCGCGTCGCCGGCCATGCGCCGGCATCGACACGCGAACAGGGAGCCGGCTGGGCCGAGCGTAAGGAGCACCCTTTTCAGTCATGATGTATTACAGCCGGCTCAAATTGGCCTCGGTCGTCGCCGTTTGCTTTCTGGGAATGCTGCTCTGCCTTCCCAATGCCCTGCGCCAGCCCGCGCCGACGGTGCCGTGGCGCCAGATCCATCTGGGGCTCGACCTGCGGGGCGGCTCGTACCTGCTGATGCAGGTGGACATGAACACCGTCGCCGCCGACCGCCTGCGCACGCTGGCCGACGGCACCCGCCAGGCGCTGCTCGGCGCCGGCCTGGGCTACCGCGACGTCGCGACCGACGCCCAGGCCGGCACCGTGACCTTCACCCCGCGCAGCCCGTCCGAGACCGAGGCCGACCTCAAGGCCCTCCGCGCCATGCCCATGGCGGTGCCCAATGAATTCGCCGTCGCCCAGCGGCCGGACGGCTCAATCGCCATCACGCTGTCGCCCGAGGCCATGCGCCTGCGCGCGACCGACGCCGTCACCCAGTCGATCGAGATCGTCCGCCGCCGCATCGACGCGACCGGCGCGGTCGATCCCGAGATCACCCGCCAGGGTGACGACCGCATCGTGGTCGAACTGCCGGGCATCAGCGATCCGGAGCGCGTCAAGCACCTGCTCGGCACCACCGCGAAGATGACGTTCCACCTGGTGCAGGACAACGCGCTCGGCTCGGCGGCGCCGGGTCCCGGCATCAGCCTGCTGCCGATGATGAACGCGCCGGACCAGAAACTGCCGATCGCGGACCATGTGGATGTCGATGGCGCCGACCTGACCAACGCCTCCGCCGCCATCGACCAGCAGACCGGCGAATGGGCGGTCGATTTCACCCTCGACTCCATCGGCGCCCGCGCCTTCGCCGCCACCACGCAGGCCAATGTCGGCCGCCGCTTCGCCATCGTGCTCGACAACAAGGTGGTACAGGCCCCGGTCATCCACAGCCCCATCACCGGCGGCAACGGCCAGATCAGCGGCGGCTTCGACGCGCAGTCGGCCACCGACCTCGCCCTGCTGCTGCGCGCCGGCGCCCTGCCCGCCCCGCTGTCGGTCATCGAACAGCGCACCATCGGCCCGTCGCTGGGCGCCGATTCGATCCGCGCGGGCATGATCAGCCTCGGCGTCGGCTTCGCCCTCGTCATCGTCTTCATGGCGCTGTTCTATGGCCGCTTCGGCTGGTACGCGAACGTCGCCCTGCTGGCCAACCTGGTGCTGATGGTCGCCATCCTGTCGCTGTTCCAGGCCACGCTGACCCTGCCCGGCATGGCCGGCATGCTGCTGACCCTGGGCATGGCGGTGGACGCCAACATCCTGATCAACGAACGCATCCGCGAGGAAATCGGCCGCGGCCGTACCCCCCTGGCCGCGATGCAGGCCGGCTTCGAGCGCGCGACCTCCACCATCCTGGACAGCAACGCCACGGCCCTGCTGGCGCATATCATGCTGTTCGCCTTCGGCACCGGCCCGGTGCAGAACTTCGCCCTGACGATCATGATCGGCATCGTCACGACGCTGTTCACCACGCTGCTGCTGTCGCGGATGCTGATGGTGCGCTGGTATGCCCGCACCCGTCCCACTGTCCTGCCGGTCTGAGGCGCATCACCATGTTCTCTCGCCCCCTCCTGCGCTTCGTGCCCAACGGCACAAAAATCAACTTCATGCGCGGCCGCTTCATGGGCCTCGCCACCTCGGCCGTGCTGTCGATCGCGTCCGTGATCCTGTTCCTCCATCCGGGCCTGACGCTGGGGCTGGATTTCCGCGGCGGCATCGTCGTCGAGGTCCGCACCCAGGGCCCGGCCGATTTCGGTCAGGTCCGCGCGGCGCTGGCCACCCAGCATGTCGAGGCCGCCGGCGTGCAGTCCTTCGGCGCGCCCGACGACGTGCTGATCCGCCTCGATGCCCCGCCTGCCGCCAGCGCCGATCACGAGGCCCGCACCCAGGCGCTGGTCGATTCGGTCCGCCACGCGGTCGCCACCCTGCCGGGCGCGCAGGTGCTGCGCGCGGACGCGGTCGGCGCCTCGGTCTCGGCCGAACTGTTCCGCGACGGCATGCTGGCGCTCGGCATCAGCCTGCTGATGATCCTGGGCTATATCTGGTTCCGCTTCGAGTGGGAGTTCGCGGTCAGCGCCGTGATCACCCTGATCCTCGACCTGACCAAGACCATCGGCTTCCTGGTCATCACGCATTTCGAGTTCGACCTGGTGATGGTCGCGGCCATCCTCACGATCCTGGGCTACTCCACCAACGACAAGGTGGTGGTCTATGACCGGGTGCGCGAGAACCTGCGCAAATACCGCACCATGCCGCTGGCCGAACTGATCGACCTCTCGATCAACGAAACCCTCAGCCGCACGCTGGGTACATCCACCACCGTGTTCCTGGCGGCCCTGCCGCTGGCCCTGTTCGGCGCCAGCCTGTCCAGCTTCGCATGGGTGATGCTGTTCGGGATCGTGGTCGGAACCTCGTCCTCGATCTTTATCGCGGCGCCGATTCTGCTGTTGCTGGGCGAGAAGCGTCTGCGACGGGACTCCCGGCCGCCCCGCTGACCGAGGGCGGCCCCAGGCAGGCGGCGGTCGACCCGCTGTTTGCCTGCTGCACGCAGTCCAGCACCATCTCGATGGCAAGTTGCACGCGCTTCTGACCATCCACCGTCGGGTGCATCATGTTCCGGGCCGCCAGCTGGCGGGCATAAAGGGTCGCGGCCACCAGGTCGCGCGCCTGGTCATGCATCAGCCGGCCATCCGACAGCCGTCCCTTCACCATCCCCTGGGCGATGAAATACGCATCCAGGCTCAGATAGGCCTGCAACGGCAGCGGCAGCCTGTTGACCGGCTGGATGCTCTCGGCGGGCGCACCGCCCCGGCATCCCGTCAGCCCGACAAAGGCCGCCACCAGCAGCGATGCCGCCAGCTTCTGTCGCCCGATCATGTTCCAGCTTTTCGTCATCGCCGAAGCCTAGAGCAGAATCGACCCCGCTCAAAACACCTCGTGACGTTCGATCCCCCGCCGTCCGGACGTCCGCTCATGATCGGCGCGGCTCATGACGAACAACGCCTCCCCGCCCGCCTCCTGGCCAGACCGACGCATCCCGATCTTGCGGGCCACATTCATCGAGCCGTCGTTCCCCGGCTCGATGCCGGCAACGATCCGCCCCAATCCCAGCGTGCCGAACGCATGCGCCACAATCGGCAGGGCGGCCTCCGTCGCATAGCCCCGCCCCCACGCCCGGCGGACGAACCGCCAGCCGATCTCGATATCGGGGCCGTTTCCATCATAGGGGATCAGCAACACCCATCCGAGAAAGCGATGCGGCTCATACCGGTCGCACACCGACCAATATCCCAGCCCCACACCGAAATCGGCCGTAATCCTCTCCCGCACGAAAGCCGCGTGGCGTTCAGGATCATTCCAGGGACCAGCCACGAACCGCGTAACCTCCGGATCACGATCCATCACCAGACAAGCGTGCAGATCCGCCATCACGCGGGGCCTGACGACAAGTCTCCTGGTATGAAAGGTCGGAAGATCGCTCACGGTGCCCTCGCCGCCTGGACGACGCCGTTCCTATTCGGCGGCGCCCGTCCTCAGGATATCGATCATCTCCTTCTCGAAGAGAGAGGGCGAGGCCGCGGCATCCCGCAACATGCCACGACTGAGATCGATCCTCTTCTTTCCATGCGAAAGGATAAGCCCGCCATCGCATGCCACGACCAGGGCATTCAGGTCATGCAGGGCCGTGATCAGCGTCAGACCGTCATCGACCATCTGGCGCAATGCCAGGCGCAGATCGAAAATCGCCACCGGATCAAGCCAATTGAACGGCTCATCCAGAATGACCAGCTTTTGCCCACCCGCAAAGGCGGCGGCGAGGGCAAGCCGTTGCTTCATCCCGGCGGAGCAATTGCCAATCCATTGATCCAGCAGCTTGTCCAACCCCAGTGCCTGGCGCAGCGGGCCCAGATTCCGATGCACGCGGTCGAGATTCCCCCCGACGAATGCGAGCATTTCACAGCCACGCAAACTGTCGGGCAATCGATCGGCCGGTGGCGCGAAGCCGAACTGCTCGGCCCGCCCGGCCCGATCCGCGATCATGTCCCGTCCGTCGATCAGGCAGGCCCCGCCCGAAAACGGCAACCGGCCAGCCAGGGCCTTGAGCAGGCTGGTCTTGCCCGATCCATTCGCCCCGACCAGCCCGAACCACGACCCGCGCGGAATATCCAGATCGATCGCGTGAACGACCGTCCTGCCCTGATGCGCGACCTGAGCGCCTCGAAGAGACACCACCGGCGTCATGCGACGATCCATGTCCGCGCCGCCGCGCGGCGGCCAAGCTGCCAGAGGAAGACAACCAGGAAGAGAGGCAGCAAGACCGGCAACATGCTTGCGATCACGGCAATCATGGCAAATGTCAGCATGATGACAAGTGAAGCCGCCTGCTTTCCGTAAAGCAGGGCAACCAGAATGTTGAGCGACACGAGAAACAGGCTGCCTCCTGAAACGGCAAGCAATACGCCGCCCCCAGCCGGCCCGATGGCAAGAAACGCAACCAGCGTGGCCGGAACACCGAACGCGGCCAGTCCCCGCACATGATGGCGGATGACATGCCACGGCGCATGCCCGGCGCCCGCCATGAACCGCACCACATCATGATCAATGCCGGTCAGCCCCAGCGCGATGACACTGGCCCCGATCCCCGCAAGCCACAGGCGCGCAGCCGGATCCGGCAGTCGCGCAACGAGCAGGAGAACCGGCACCATCACGACGGCCGCCCCCACACCGGCTAGCCAGCGCCGGGGCCAGGCGAGAATACGCCGCATGACAGGCGCCGTTCCCACCGGCGCCAGCGACCGCACGACATGGACCGTCACCTGCCCGAGCAATACACCCACGACATATCCGGGAAGAGTGGCCGGCAGCAGCGCGGGCCGCAGGGCCAGCGTCATGAAGGCGGCAATGCCCAATCCGACCAGATGCCACGCCATCCTGTATTGTCGGCGTTCCCGGCGCCGCAACGCCGCCGCCGCCAGCAGACCGTCGGTTTCATGAAAAGCCAGCCGCTCGTCCAGAAACCGCTCGATCGCGCACCCCAGCAGACACGCCACGAATCCGCCCGCCGCCGCCATCATCGGCCACGGCTGGCTCCGTCCCCAGAGATGCAGGCACGACAGAAACCCCGCGAGCGTGAAGAGGGCCAGCATCCTGTCACGCCACAGGGCAAAGCAGGCCCTGAACGCATTCGTCATGCTTCTGCGCTCGAGTGCGAACAACCCCGCTCCCAAACCGGACGAACGATCCGGCCGATGCGCCACGATCACTGTCTCTTCGATCAAGCCGGGTTTCATCGCCCTCATGAACCCATCCATATCGCCCCTAAATATCTCTGTCGAACAGCCGCAAGGTCAATGCGCATAGCACCTGTCAATGACCGGCAGGACATGACGTGACTGTGAAATTTCCCTGTAGTCCTTTGGCTTTTTACCCGAAAGTTTACCTGTCCCGCTCAAGCCCTATAGTCCATACCGACGAGCCGGCCCTTTAACCTCAGAAGCCAAGGATAAGATCCATGACCCAACGTGTCGCCCTCGTGACCGGCGGAAGCCGTGGAATCGGCGCCGCGATCGCCGCGAAACTGGCTGAAGACGGCTTCGACATTGCCGTGACCTATGCCAGCAACGCCGCCGCCGCCGCCCAGGTCGTGGCCAAGGTCGAGGCCCTCGGGCGCCGGGCCGTGGCCATCCAGGCCGACGGCGCCACCACCCACGGCAACATCGCCGCCATCACCCAGACCGTGGCGGCCCTGGGCCGGCTCGATACCCTGGTGTGCAATGCCGGGATCTACCCCTACGGCCCGATCGGCGAAATGAGCGTGGAGCAGATCGACCGCACGCTGCACCTGAACGTGCGCGCGGTGATGGTGGAAACCATGGAAGCCGTGAAGCATATGGGCTCCGGCGGCCGGCTGATCTATATCGGCTCGGCGTTCGGCGAGCGCGCGCCCTTCCCCGGCATCTCGCTCTATTCCGCCACCAAGGCGGCGCTGGGCGGCTTCGCACGCGGCGTGGCGCGCGACCTGGGCGAGCGGGGCATCACCGTCAACGTGGTGGAACCCGGCCCGATCGACACCGACCTGAACCCGGCGCATGGCGACGGCGCGGCCACCATCCGCGGCTTCACCGCCACCGACAGCTACGGCAAGGTCTCCGATATCGCTGATATGGTGTCGTTCCTGGCCAGCCCCCGCGCCGGCTACATCACCGGCACCTGCCTCGCCGTCGATGGCGGCCTGACGGCTTGATTGCCGGAATAACGACGTGGCGTGCCGACAGCGGATAAACCGCTGCCGGCATGCCACGTCATCCCGCCTCAGGGCGTGGTCTTCTTCGCGGCCAGCAGGTCGCGAATGTCTTCCAGCAGCACCTCGCTGCGCGGCGGCGGCGGGGGTTCGGCCGGCGCCTCGTGCTTCACGGTCAGCTTGTTCACGGCCTTGACCACCCAGAAGATGACGAAGCCGATGATGACGAACTGAATCAGCGCGTTCAGGAACAGCCCGACATTGATCGTCACCGCCCCCGCCTTCTGCGCTTCGGCCAGGGTCGCCAGATGCGGCCCGCGCAGCGTGAAGAAGACGTTGGTGAAGTCGATACCGCCGATCAGCAGCCCGATGAACGGGGTAAAGATATCCTTGACCAGACTGTTGACGATCGCGGTAAAGGCCGCGCCGATGATGACGCCGACCGCCAGGTCGACGACGTTGCCGCGCATGAGAAAGGCGCGGAATTCCAAAATCCATCCCGGAGTATGGATGGACGGGGCCTTGAGGGACATGAAGCCTCCTTGTGCATTGCCGATAGACAGTTGATAGCAATCCGGCTGATACCACACGAACAGGAAAACGCACCGTGCCGCATGTGCGCGGCAACTGTCTCCCCACCGCCACAAATCCATGGTCCCGACTGCCGGCAGATAGGCGTTGATCCCGCGCCGCGCCTCATCTATACGCCCATGCAAACGCCCCCGGTCGGCATCGGCGGGCCCAACATGAAGGTTTGACGATGAAATCCGGCATTCACCCCGACTATCACGAAATCAATGTCATCATGACCGATGGCACCGAATACAAGACCCGTTCCTGCTACGGGCAGCCCGGCGCGACGCTGCGCCTGGACATCGACCCCAAGTCGCATCCCGCGTGGACCGGCGTGCAGCGCATGCTCGACACCGGGGGCCAGGTGGCGAAGTTCAACAAGAAGTTCGGTGGTCTGGGCCGCCGCGCCAAGGCGTAAGAGCCGCGGGGGCAAGCTCCCCCGCCCGCCACATTGTCATGTTTGCGGAACCCTGCCCCTTGAACCGGGGGGCGGGGTTTCTCACATCAGGGATACGGAAACGCCATTCGGGTTTCCGCCAGTCAGGCACCGGCCCGCTCGTCGAGGGGCCAAAATCAGCCGGCTGAATTAACCTTGCTGTCGAGGAGGTTGACATGACCTATGATTTCGCACCCCTTTTCCGTACCGCCATCGGCTTCGACCGTCTGGCGCGCCTCGTGGACAATGCCGCCCAGAACCCGGCTGCCCCGTCCTATCCCCCCTACAATATCGAAAAGCTGGGCGAGGACAGTTACGTCCTGACCATGGCGGTCGCCGGTTTCGGTCCCGAGGATATCGAACTGACGGTTCAGGACAACACGCTGGTCGTGGCCGGCCGTCTGGCCAATGCCGCGCCGACGGGCGAAGTGCTGCATCGCGGCATCGCCACCCGGGCGTTCGAACGCCGCTTCGTCCTTGCCGACCATATCGTGGTCGACAATGCGGACCTGACGAACGGCCTGCTGCGCGTCGCCGTCCGGCATTTCGTGCCGGAGGCCCTGAAGCCGCGCCGCATCCCCGTCGGCACCGGCGCACCGGCCGTTTCGGTCCAGCCCTCACCTGCGGTGGCCAATGACGGTGCCGATGCGGCCCCGGCCGAACACGCGGCCTGATCGCCCGCACGGTTCGGACAACACAGACCGAAGATCAAGGGGGCCGGGCGCAAGCCCGGCCCTTTTTTCATGGTCCGGACAGCCCGCCCGCCCTTGACCCCTCCCCCCGAACGGCCCCATATCGGTAATCAAGTCATTGCGCGTCTGCAGGCACGCAGGGGTGGACCGGGTTCCGGGACGCTGACATGGACCGGGTGCCTGCGCGGCGCCACCCATTGCGCAGTTAGGACCCGTTATCATGAATGCACTGCCCCTGATGCCGAAGGCCACCGCTGTGTGGCTGATCGAAAAGACGGCGCTGACCTTCACCCAGATCGCGGAATTCTGCGGCATGCATCCGCTGGAGGTGCAGGCCATCGCCGATGGTGAAGTCGCGCAGGGCATCGTGGGCTACGATCCGGTCGCCAACCATCAGGTCCGCCAGGAAGACATCGCGCGATGCGAAGCCAACCCGGACCTGCGGCTGAAGGTGCTGACCACGCCCAACCCGATCCACCGCCGGGCAAAGGGCGCGCGCTACACCCCCGTCGCCAAGCGCAATGACCGTCCCGACGCGATCGCATTCATCCTGCGCAATTTTCCCCAGCTTTCCGAACCGCAGATCGTCAAGCTGCTCGGCACCACCAAGGACACGATCGCCAAGGTGCGCGACCGCCAGCATTGGAACAGCGCGAACATCAAGCCGCGCGACCCGGTGATCCTGGGCCTGTGCAGCCAGACCGACCTCAACGCGATGGTCCAGGCCGCGAACGATCGCCTGACCCGCGAAGGCCAGGCCGTCCCGGTGCCGCTGGAAATCAGCGAGGACGCCAACTGATCGGCATGGGCGGGCAGATCATGCCCGCCCGCCTTCGGTCTGGTCGCCCAGGCTCAGGCCGGTTGAGAAAGCCGCTCGATTTCTTCCTTGATCCGCAGCTTCTCCACCTTCAGCCGTCGCAGAACGCCATGATCCGGCGACGGTCGGTGGTCCTCATCGAAGATTCTGTCATCGAGGCGCGCATGACGCAGGCGCAGGCTACGGATTCTGGGTTCGTGGGACATGATGCCTCCAGCGAGTTGCGTTTCCGACACCAGACAGCCTAAGCCAGCCATGCTGGCGCGGTGCATGCTAAAATTGCAGAACTCGCCAGGGCGGCCATGCGCGCCATCGGGGATCTCGCCATCCCGGCAAGAGTCGGTAGAATGGGTGGCCGACCACATGCGAGACGGGGTACAATGCTGACTGACCGGGATACCGTGCTCCGCAAGCTGCACGAACTGCGCAGCGAACACCGCGACCTTGATACCGTCATCAGCCGCCTGGCGCCGCATCCGATGGATCAGCTCCAGCTCCAGCGGCTGAAGAAGCGCAAGCTGCTGCTGAAGGACGAAATCTCGTGGCTGGAAAGCCGCCTGATCCCCGACAGTATCGCCTGAGGCCATAACCCTCCCGCAAGCCTCTCCCATTCCTTCCACCCCCGAAAGCCGACCAGCGTGACCGATACGCCTCCCACCCCTTCTCCCCATTCCACTTCCCAGGCCGCGCCCCGGGTCGGAGTGATCATGGGCAGCCAGTCCGACTGGGAAACCATGCGGCATGGCGTCGCGGTGCTGGAAGCGCTGGACGTCGCGCACGAGGTGCGGATCGTCTCCGCGCACCGCACGCCCGACCGCCTGGCCGAATATGCCCGCACCGCCGCCGCACGCGGCCTTTCGGTCATCATCGCCGGCGCGGGCGGCGCCGCGCACCTGCCGGGCATGTGCGCGGCCTGGACCATCCTGCCGGTTCTGGGCGTGCCGGTGGAATCCCACGCCCTGAAGGGCATGGACAGCCTGCTGTCGATCGTCCAGATGCCCGGCGGCGTACCCGTCGGCACGCTGGCCATCGGCAAGGCGGGCGCGATCAACGCCGCCCTGATGGCCGCCTCGATCCTGGCCCTGAACGATACCGGCCTGTCCGGCCGGCTGTCGGCCTGGCGCCAGGCCCAGACGGACGCGGTCGCGGACATCCCGTCACGATGAGCACGCCGTCCTCTCCCGGCGCCCTGCCCCCTGGCGCGGTCCTGGGCATCGTCGGCGGCGGCCAGCTCGGCCGGATGTCCGCCGTCGCCGCCGCCCGGCTGGGCTACCGGGCCCATATCCTGACCGACGAGCCCGACGGCCCGGCGGCGCAGGTCGCCCACGCCGTCACCATCGGCGCCTATGACGACCCGGACGCCCTGCGCCGCTTCGCCATGGCCGTCGATGTCGTCACCTTCGAATTCGAGAATATCAGCGCCGACGGGCTGGAACTGCTGGCGGCCCTCCGCCCGGTGCGCCCGTCCGGCCATATCCTGCGCATCAGCCAGGATCGCGTCGCCGAAAAGCGCTTCCTGACCGAAGCCGGCATCCCCGTCGCGCCATGGCGGGACGTCCGCACGCCAGACGACCTGTCCGCCGCCCGTGCCGCGCTCGGCCTGCCCTTCATCCTCAAGACCACCCGCCTGGGCTATGACGGCAAGGGCCAGAGCCGCATCCATCGCGACGAAGACATGCAGCCCGCCTTCGACACCCTGGCCCCTCATCCGCTGGTCGCGGAAGGCATGGTGGATTTCGCCTGCGAGGTCAGCGTGATGGTCGCAAGAGGGCTGGACGGCGCGGCGGTCACCTTCGACGTAACGGAAAACCGCCACCGGAACGGCATCCTCGATCTCAGCCTCGCCCCCGCCCGCGTGCCCGAGACGGTCAGGGACGATGCGCGCAAGATCGCCCTGCGCATCGCCAATGCGCTGGATCTGGTCGGCCTGCTGGGCGTGGAGATGTTCGTCGATCGCGACGGGCAGGTCCTGGTCAACGAGATCGCGCCGCGCCCGCACAATTCCGGCCACTGGACCATGGATGCCTGCCCGGTCGACCAGTTCGCCATGCATGTCCGCGCCGTCGCCGGCCTGCCGCTGCCGCCGGCCGTCCGGCATTCCGACGCGGTGATGAAGAACCTCGTCGGCCCCAACGACATGGCACTCTGGCCGGCCATCGTGGCGACACCGGGCCTGCTGCCGCATCATTACGGCAAGGCCGAAGCCCGGCCCGGCCGCAAGATGGGTCACGTCAACGTGCTATTCCCTGCCGGCGCATTACCCGGCGAATTCGGCGTCGACGCCGCCCTGGGCCCGCTGGCGGAAGGATACGGCCAGCAGGACGAACCCACCGAGTAGGAACAGGACTTTCCCTACGATCCAGCTTCGATCGCGAGCGTCCTGATCTTCCGGTGCAGGGTGGACCGGCTGATCCCCAATTGCCGCGCCGCCGCGCTGACATTTCCCCGCGCCGAGGCCAGCGCCGCCTCGACCACAGCCTTCTCGGCGACGCGGAAGCCATCCCGCCCGGGCCCCCGTTCGTCCATCAGGCAGAATTCCAGCTCGTCGCCATCCTCCAGCCCCATTTCCCGGCGCGCTGCATGGGTGGCGCCGACCACCCGGCGATCGGCGTCCAGCGCCAGCAGCGGGGCCGACGTGCCGTCATCCGCCCCCATCGTCACGATCATGTGCCCGCGATAGAGGTCGCTGAAGCAGCGCGCCTCGATCCGCCGCGCGGCCTCGGTGATCGTGTTGCGGATCAGCGCAACATCGCGGGCATCCGGGTCGGGATGATACGAACTGGCATCCAGCGCCCCCGCCAGCCGCCCCAGAGCGTCATAGACCGGCACGGCGGTGCAGGTCAGATAGCGCAGGTTCATCCGCCAGTGCTGGTTCATATGCACCGTGACGGGCCGCTGCTCCGCCAGGCAGGTCCCGATGCCGTTGGTTCCTTCCTCGCGCTCGTTCCACCGCGCGCCGGGCCACAGATGCCAGCGCCGGCAACCCCGCTCGGTATCCCGCACAGTCCGGCGGGTCAGCACGGTGCCGGTCCGGTCGGCCAGCAGAACCGCATAATCCATATCGCGCACGATCACATGCAGCCGGTCCAGCTCGGCATCGGCAAACCGCAGCAGCGGCCCGGCCTCATCGCAGGACTGGCGCAATTCGAAGCACGACATCAGGTCCGTAAGTCCCGATTGTGCAGGGTCCAGGGCATAGTCGCCCTCGCAGCGTTGCCAGGACGCGGCAAGCTGCATCCGGGCAACAGCGGCGGCCGGAGCAGCGCCGGCCACCCAAGGTGATGGTATCTGCAACATCATCCGTCTCTTTCGAACGGTTATGGCCTGTCTTCATTTAACCCGTCCCGCCTGTCGCAGGAACGCGACAGAACGGACAGACAGCGTCACATATTCGTTATTCGAATAACAGTCTTTCTTGTCGTCGAAGTCAATCGGCGTTCCCCTGTGGCGACGGATATCGGGATTCGATGTCCCCGGAATAACAGGGAAGATTTCCAATGCAGATCGCACGGGAAACATTGCTTCGCTCCTATCGGGCCATGCGCACGATCCGCGATTTCGAGGAGCGCCTGCATGTCGAATTCGCCACGGGTGAGATCCCCGGCTTCGTCCATCTCTATTGCGGCGAGGAAGCGTCGGGTGTCGGCGTCTGCGCCAACCTGACGGACAACGACACCATCTCCAGCACGCATCGCGGCCACGGCCACTGCATCGCCAAGGGCGTCGAGGTCTCGGGCATGATGGCCGAGATTTACGGCAAGAGCACCGGCGTCTGCCGCGGCAAGGGCGGCTCGATGCATATCGCCGACCTGTCGCGCGGCATGCTGGGCGCCAACGGTATCGTCGGCGGCGGGCCGCCGCTGATGTGCGGCGCGGCGCTCTCGCACAAGACGCTGAAGGATGGCGGCGTCGCGGTCGCCTTCTACGGCGACGGCGCGTCGAACGAGGGCACCACGCTGGAAAGCCTGAACCTGGCCATGGTGTGGAAACTGCCGGTGGTCTTCGTGGTGGAAGATAACGGCTATGGCGAGGCCACGGGCTCGTCCTTCGCCGTCGCGGGCACGCAGAAGGACCGCGCGGCCGGATTCGGCATGCCGTATCTGGAATGCGACGGATCGGATTTCTTCGCGGTCTACCAGACGGCCGGCGAAGCCATCGCCCATGCCCGCGCCGGCAACGGGCCGATCATGCTGCATGTGCATCTGCAGCGCTGGTACGGCCATTTCGAAGGCGACGCCATGACCTATCGCGCCGCCGGCGAGGTCGCCGAGGCCAAGCGCGACCATGACTGCCTGGAGCTGTTCCGCAAGAAGGTGACCGAGGCCGGCCTGCTGGACCATTCGGACCTGGATGCGATCGACGAGGCCGTCCGCGACGAGATCGAAAGCTCGGTCATCGCCGCCAAGGCCGCCCCGCTGCCCGAGCCCGCCGACCTGCTGGCCGATGTCTATGTCCGGTACTGAGCGCCCAGCCTCATCCTCCCGCGAGCCAGAAAAGAGACAATCATGAGCAAGAAAAGCTTCCGGCAGGCCATCAACGAGGCCATGCGACTGGAAATGCGCCGCGATCCGCGCGTGATCATCATGGGCGAGGACGTAGCCGGCGGCCAGGGCGGCACTTCCGGCGTCGTCGACGCCTGGGGTGGCGTGCTGGGCGTCACCAAGGGCCTGTACACGGAATTCGGCCCCGAGCGCGTGCTCGACACCCCGATCACCGAGGCCTCCTATATCGGCGCCGCCGCCGGTGCCGCCGCCACGGGCCTGCGCCCGGTGGCCGAGCTGATGTTCGTCGATTTCGTCGGCAGCTGCCTCGACCAGATCATGAACCAGACCGCCAAGTTCCGCTACATGTTCGGCGGCAAGGCCCGCACCCCGCTGGTAATCCGCGCCATGTTCGGCGCCGGCTTCAACGCCGCCGCCCAGCACAGCCAGGCGCTCTATCCGCTGTTCACCCACATCCCGGGCCTGAAGGTCGTCATCCCGTCCTCGCCCTACGAAGCCAAGGGGCTGCTGATCGAAGCGATCCGCGACGACGATCCGGTGATCTTCCTCGAACACAAGGTCATGTATGACGACGAGGAAGATGTGCCCGACGAGGCCTACACCATCCCCTTCGGCGAGGCGAACCTGACCCGCGAGGGCGACGACGTCACCATCGTGGCTTTCGGCCGGATGGTGAAGCTGGCGAACGAAGCAGCCGACAAGCTGGAACGCCAGGGCATCAGCTGTACCGTCATCGACCCGCGCACCACCTCGCCGCTCGATCGCGACACCATCCTGGATTGCGTGGCCGATACCGGCCGGCTGGTGATCGTCGATGAATCCAGCCCGCGCTGCAACATGGCCGCCGATATCTCGGCCCTGGTGGCGGAAGAGGCGTTCGATGCCCTGAAGGCGCCAATCCGGCGGGTGATCCCGCCCCACACCCCCGTCCCCTTCGCCTCGGTGCTGGAGGCCCTCTACCTGCCCGACGCCGCGAAGATCGAGGCCGCCGTCAAGGCCGTCATGAACCACAAAGTCACCGAGGCAGCCTGATCATGAACGCTTCCATCACCCCCATCACCATGCCCAAATTCGGTCTGGCGATGACCGAGGGCAAGCTGGCCGGCTGGATGGTCCGCCCCGGCGCGACCGTCCGCGCCGGCGACGACCTGGCCGATATCGAAACCAGCAAGATCACCAACGCCTATGAAAGCCCGGCAGCCGGCGTGCTGCGCCGCCAGGTGGCGCAGGAAGGCGAAATGCTGCCGGTCGGCGCGCTGATCGGCGTGCTGGCCGACGCCGACACCTCCGACGCTGACATCGACGCCTTCATCGCACATTTCAACGCCGAGTTTTCCGCCGGCGCGGCCGAGGACGCCGAGGACACCCCGCCCGAGCCGAGCGTGATCGACGTCAAGGGGCGCTCGCTGCGCGTTCTGGACATCGGGCATGGCGATGGCGACCCGATCGTGCTGATCCACGGTTTCGGCGGCGATATCGGCAACTGGCTGTTCAACCATGCCGCCCTGGCGTCCGACCGGCGTGTCATCGCCTTCGACCTCCCCGGCCATGGCGGCTCGGGCAAGGATGTCGGCCCCGGATCGCTGGAATTCTTCTCCTCGGTGGTCGTGGACCTGCTGGACACGCTAGGCATCGAACGCGCCCATCTGGTCGCCCATTCGCTGGGCGGCGGGGTAGCTCTGGCCACGGTCAAAAACGCCCCATCGCGCGTGGCTTCGCTGGCCCTGCTCGCGCCGGCCGGCCTCGGGCCGGACATCAACATGGCCTTCATCGACGGCTTCATCACCGCCGACCGCCAGAAGACCCTGATCCCGGTCCTGTCCTACCTGGTCCATGACAAGGGGCTGATCGGCCGCAAGATGGCGGACGACGTTCTGCGCTACAAGCGTCTGGACGGCGCGGTGGACGCCTTGCGCCAGGTAGCGGCGGCAAACTTCACCGATGGCCGCCAGACCGACAATCTACGCCCGGTGCTGGAGAGCGTGCCCCCCACCCTGGTCATCTGGGGCAAGGACGACGAAATCCTGCCATCGCGCCACGCGGCGGACCTGCCGGACGCGATCACGGTCGAAATCCTGCCCGACACCGGCCACATGCCGCAGATGGAACGGTCGGAAGAGGTCAACAGCAAGATCAGGACCTTCCTGCCGCGCTGACCCTCAGGCAGATGGGCGTCCCTTCCGCCGCTCCGGCGGGAGGGCGTTCCCGTCCCTCACGATACCCGCAGATAGCAGGCCGAGACCGAGAGTGACGACGCGAAAAACGGAAACTGCAGACCCGACCATAAATCCGACCGAATCCGGACGATAACGAACCGCCCGCCCGACACGGCCATGCCATGGCAGGATGTGGCGCTGTCATCGACCGACAGTGCCGATACCGCCCCCGGCAACGCCCAACCGGCAGCCTCGGTTGTCGCAAACCCCAGCGGATCGTCGCTGCACGCGCCCACGGCAACGCAACGGGCCGTCAGGTCCGCCGTCATTTGCAGGCAGTCGCGCGTCCACCATTGCAGCCCCATTTCGATCGCGCCCACCAGCATCATCAGAAAAATGCCGGCCACGATGGCAAATTCGATCACGGCCGCCGCGCGCCCGTCGCGTGCCAGATCACGCCCGCGACTCATTGCAGCCTGACCGTGGCCATGTCGGTCAGGGTCGCCGGGGCCACCATCGCGTAAAACGGCATGAACGGCGTATAGCGATAAGATGCCGCTATGCTCATGTAGGTTCCAGGCAAAGTCCCGTCCGGGCAGGTACCATCCGCCGGCACCGCGATCAGGTTACTGACCGTTCCCGGCTGAATGCAGTTCGTCGTGGCCGAACCGACCGTGACAATCATGCCCGACAGTCCACCGGCGGCCAGCACCGCGCTCCTCACGTCGCCGGGCAAGAGCGAGTCATGCGTGCCGGAGGCATTCTGCTCCACGGCAAAGGCATAGTTCGCCCCGCTCTCCACCGCCGAGATCAGCGCCATCCGATCCCAGAATGCCAGCGGAAAATCCGCCAGCCCGGCCAGGACCATCAGCAGGAACGGCGTCACCAGCGCGAATTCCAGTGCGGCCACCCCGGCCCGGCCGAGGCCATCCTGGCGGGCGCCCATCATTCCACCAGGCTCGCAACACCCGGCAGGTCATAAATCGGCCTCATGCCCGCCGCCCGGCAGTCGCCATCGGCAAAGCTGGCGCCGCCCTTGAACATCACGGATGCGGCAACGGCATAGAGGCAATCGGCCGCCGCGCCATTGTCGCCGTCGATGATCATACTGGCATGCGGCGCGTAGATCGCGCCGGTCAGAGTGGTAGCCGTCCCACCAGTGAACTGGAACAGGCTGCCGGCCGAGGCAAACAGCAATCCGGCCGCAGCCCCCGTGGCCGGTGCCGCGAGATGGAGCGAGGCATTGCCGTCGATGGCGACATTACCGCTGGCGATGATCGTCACCCCCGTCCCGGTCAGCGTCGTGCCCGCGTTCACGCTGAAATCCCCGCTGATGTAATAAATCCCCGGCATCAGCGTATAGGCCCCGCCGCCCGGTTGCCACGCATAGGCCGTTCCCACGGGCGGTGGCGAGAGCGTCGTCTGCCCCTTCGGCAGGCTCACGGCATGCAACGACATGCCCAGCAGGCCTCCGTAGAGATCCGCATAGGGATCAGCCATCTGCGCCGCATACTGCACGCAGGTAAGCGCCGAACACACATCATTGCCATCCGGCCCGATGGTCCCGCCGGCAACCAGGTTGGCAACATCGATCGCAGCCTCCGCACCGAGCGCCAGGGCACCGTTGGTGCGCAGGTCGCACCCCGGCATGCTCAGGCGGGCGCCATCCTCAAGAACCGTCTCACCCACGCCCGAAAGGGCGAGAACGCAGGCGGCGGCGCCATGGGTGCGCACTGTCAGCCGCGCCACGGCGCGGGCCGAAACCGGCTGGGTGCCGGAGGTCAGGAACAAGGCACTGAACAGGCGCGGCGCCGCCTTCACGATCGTCACCGTGAGCGTAGCGGGCGCGGCGAAGGTGATCGTGGTCTTGTAAGCCCCGGCCGTGTCGGTCCGGGTCACGATTCCGTCCCCACCCTGCGTGCCAGCCGGCAGGCCATTCAGCTCGGCAACAGCCGCGGCCGTATTCAGCGCATCGGAGACCTGCCCGCTGGCCCCGTAGCGCGCAACCCCCGCCACGGCCGCGAGATCCGCGACACGCTGCAATTCCAGGCGCGTCATCGCCCAGTAGCTGACATCGATCCCAAGACCCAGCACCCCCATCAGTACCGGCAAGGCTAAGGCAACAAGCAACGCGACCGCACCGCGCCGGTCGGTCTCTCTCCGCGATCGCCACCAGCCCCTGCCCGTCGCGCCCGACATGGCTACGGCACGGCAATCCGGGGCGCCCCCGCCCCATCGCGCGCCTCAATATAGGCCGACAGGGCCTGGCCAACCTGCTGCGGCGACAGATCGGCGGAGAGAATGCGCGCGGCCTCGCCACGTTGGCCGCCCATCGCCAGCACCGCCGCCAGATCGTGACGCAATTTGGCGTTCGCGCCAGCATCTTCCGCAAACGGACGCACCATGCGCTCGGCCGCGCCGGCGTCACCCCCCATCGCCAGCGACAGGGCCAGATTGACCTGCGCGCCGATCATCTGCGGATTGACCGCCAATGCCCGACGATAGGCCATCTGCGCATCGTCATGGCGGCGCAGCAGATCCCGGGCGACACCAAGATCATTCCATGCGGCGGCATTGCCCGGCTCCCGCCCCACCACCGACAGGAATTGCCGCTCGGCCTCCGCCGCATCGGTCGCCAGCAGGCACCGTCCCAGCCCCATATGGGCGCCAGCCAGATCCGGGCGACGACGCAAGGCAGCCCGATAACTCCATTCCGCCTGTTCCAGCCGCCCAAGCGCCGTCAATGCATCGCCCTGGATCAGAGCGGCCCCCGCATCCATCGGATCATCGGCCAGACGGGCCGTGGCGGCACGCAGCGCGATCTGCGGCGCCCCACCGCGCAGCGCCGCGCGCGCGACGTCCAGGCGCCCGCCCTCGGCACGATCCCTGCCCCCGCTGCCAGCGCAGGCGGACAGGCTCCCCGCCATCAGCACGACGAACACCCGTTTCGTAATCATGGCCGATTTCACAAATGATATCCCGTCCACTGCATCAGGGGTTATGGTGATGAAGAATATGCATGACCTGAATACCGGCTGGCCCCCCGGCGATCAGGAACACGCAGGGCATGATGAACAGCAATGTCGGCAGCGTCAGCAGAACGGCCAGCCGCGCGGCCCCGGCCTCATAGCGCGTCAGTGTCTCCTGCCGCAGTTCGGCCGCCAGTCCACGCAACGCATCGGTAATCGGCGTTCCATATTGCTGCGTCTGCAACAGCGTCGCCGTCAGCCGCCTCAGCCCATCGACACCGGTGCGCGCGCCGAGATTGACCAGCACCTGCCTGGTATCGGCAATCACGCTCAATTCGCTGGCCGTCTGGGCGAACTCACCAGCGATCGCGGGACAGGCGTCCTGCAGTTCGACGCCGACCTGGACGATCGCCGGCCCCAGCCCGATGCCCGCCTGGGTACAGATCACCATCACATCCAGCGCATCCGGCAGGCCGCGTTCGACCTGTCGCAGATAGCGGTTGCGCCGCGCCCGCACGATCCAGTCCGGCAGCAACAGCCCACCGATCGCGGCGGCGGCGATCAGGGCTCGATACGGCAATGGCGACAGGTCGCTCCCCAGCCGGGAGAGGAGAACGATCGCCGATAGAGGCAGCAGCGTTGCCAGCAGGATCTTGACCCCGATAAACAGGCCGACCGCACCGGCACCGCGCACGCCGGTCGCAGCCAGGGAGGCACGCAGTTCGTCCAGCGTGCCGGTGGATAAAAGCCCCCGCCTGACGATCCAGTGGCCCAGGGCGGCAATCAGACGGAGCGACGAGGTACCCATCCCCCTGACCGCGACCCCATCTGCCGCGCGCCCCAAGGGCTGTCCCCGCAATTCGCGCAATCGTCGCCGGATGCGCTGCCGCCGTATGGCTGCCCCCACCAACATCGTCACCGCCAGCAGCGTCGCAATCGTCGCTATCCCGAGCGCGGGCACCAGCCCGGTCATGCCAGGGTCCGGCGGATGATCGCGCGCATCATCAGAATGCCCATCGTCAGGGACCCGACGGCCAGCGCCAGAATCGCGTGCCCCGCCGGGTCGGTGAACAGCAGGCGGATATAAGCCCGGTTCGTCAGCCACAGCAGCACGCCCAGCACCACGGGCAATACGGCCAGCACGGCGGCGCTGGCCCGTGCCTCCGACGCCAGGGCATAGCCGCGCGCCTTCAGGGCCAGCCGCTTGCGGATCACATCGGCCAGCCCCTCCAGCGTGGCGCGCGGCGAACCGCCAGTCTGCGCCTGGAGCGCCAGCGCGGTGGCGAAAAACCGATATTCCGGCAGGCCCGACCGGGCCGCCATGTCGCGAAGCCCATCTTCCAGCGGAACACCGATGGAAACCTGCTCCAGCATACGGGAAAATTCCGGCCCAGTCGGTTCCGGCACTTCCCGAGCCACGCCCCGCATCGCCTCCAGCACCGGAATACCGACACTGACCGACCGCACGATGGTCGACAACACGTCGGGAAACTGCCGAAGCTGCCGCTCTTGCCGCCTTTCCGTCATCCAGCCGAAACCGGCCCGGCAAAGACAGAGTCCGGCTGCAACCGTAAGCGGAATCGCATAAACGCCGACAAGATCTTTCATCATGAACATCAGGACAGCCACCGCGACAAAAGCCCCGATCGGCACGATCCACCACGGCAGGGGGTAAAGCTCCGCCCGCGCCACGTCGACGCCCAACAGCCCGATCGCACGCTCGGCCAGCGGGCGCCGGACCCGACGCATCGGCTTGAATGCCGACAGTTCGACCACCGGTTCCGGACGATAAGGCCGCACCACCCCCGCCATCCGCGCATCCCGGCGACGGCTGCGTTCATGCGCCCGCAGGGCCAGCAGTCCGCTCGCGGCCACGGCCGCCAGCCACAGGCCAAACAGACCCAGCAGCATCGTCGGTGAGATCGCGCCGTTCAGCATTCGCCGGCAGCCTGTTCAAGGGCCGCATGCCATTCGCGCTCCAGGCCGAAACAGGCCAGCCGCCGCATGAACGAAGGCGGCATGCGGCTGACCGTATAACGCCCGATCAGGCGTCCATCAGGCCCCTCACCCAGAATCTCGGAGCGGAAGATATCGTTCAGGGTAATGACATCGCCATCCATGCCGCAGATCTCGGTCACCTGGACGATACGCCGCCCGCCGTCACGCTGGCGTTCCACCTGGATGATCAGGTCGATGGCGCCCACGATCTGGGTCCGGATCGCGTGCGAGGGCAGACCCATATTGCCCATCTGCACCATGTTCTCGATGCGTGTCAGCGCATCGCGGGTGGTATTGGCATGTATCGTCGACATGCTGCCGTCATGGCCGGTATTCATCGCCTGGAGCATGTCGAAGGCTTCCTGCCCCCGACATTCCCCGATGATGATGCGGTCGGGGCGCATGCGCAGCGCGTTGCGCATCAGTTCGCGCTGCGCGATCTCTCCACCGCCCTCCAGGTTCGCCGGCCGGGTTTCCAGGCGCACCACATGCGGCTTCTGCAACTGCAACTCCGCCGCGTCCTCGATGGTGATCACCCGTTCGCCGGAATCGATCAGCCGCGACAGGGCGTTCAGCAATGTCGTCTTGCCTGCCCCCGTGCCGCCGGAGACGATGATGTTCAGCCGTGCCCGGGCGGCAATCCGCAACACGCGCGCAACCGGCGCGGTCAGTGACCCGAAAGCGACCAGCCGCTCCAAATCGATGATCTGGCGCCCGAATTTCCGGATCGTCAGATAAGGGCCATCGAGAGCCAGCGGCGGAAAGACGATATTGACGCGCGAACCGTCCTGTAGCCGCGCGTCGGCCATCGGGCTGGCTTCGTCGATCCGCCGCCCGACGGCGGAGGCAATCCGCTGGCAGATCGCCACCAGATGGGCCGTATCGCGAAACCGCACCGCCGAGGCGACAAGCCTGCCTCTGCTCTCGACGAAGACCTTGTCAGGCCCATTCACCATGATCTCGCTGATCATCTCGTCATCCAGCAACGGTTCCAGGGGCCCCAGCCCAAGCATGTCAAAGACGAGTTCCTCAGCCAGGATCCTCTGCTCACGACTGTTCAACTGGATGCGCCGCTCGGTGGCGATCTCGGAAATCAGCCGCTCCATATCCGCGCGCAGCCGCTCCGGCGCCATGGCGGCGACAGCCGCGGGGTCCAGCCGATCCAGACAGATCGCACGCAGATCAGCAAGAATCTCAAACGGCAGGCCGGCACCGGCGGGTTCGGACCTGGCCACGGGGTGTTGGGACTGCCCTGCCGGCGCCACCTTGTCGGGCGCGGACAGCGGGGCCCCCTTGATCATGCGACGGCCGAAGGCCGGAGGATGAAACCCCGTCATCGCCGACCAAGCGACAGCCAGCGTCGCCCGCTCCCGGCTGTCGGCAACACCGACAATCCTGACCCGACATCCAGCATGCCCACCGCATCGACCTGCCGCGCCAGTTCGAGCATCGCATTACGAAACACGCCGCGCGTGCCGGCCGCCGCCTCCCCCAATGTTTCGGCATTCCCGACCTGGCGCGGCAGATCGGGAATGATCAGGTCGACATGACTTTTCAGGGCATCCTCCACCTGCCGACGGTTCAGCGTCCCGGGCCGGCCCATACGGTTCAGGACCAGAACCGGCCGCTGTTTCTGCAAAGGGCCGGGTGGAACCTCCAGCAGGCGCAGCGTCTCGCGCACCGATGCCAGGGTCGGCTCCAGAACCAGAATGCGCTGATGCACGTCCATCAGCAGATCGCGGCTGAACCCGTTCGGCACGAACGGCACATCCGCCACGATGAAATTATATCGATGCCGCAATACGCCCAGCAAGGCGCGCGTCGCGGCCGGCGCGCAGTTCAGTTCGGTCATGAAATCGAGCCGATCCGCCAGCACATGCAGCCGTTCGGTCGCCCGAACGACCGCGCGTTCGACCAGCAGCACGTCGATCCGCTCCGGCATCTCCAGCGCCTGGCACAACCCGGCCCCCGCCGCCACGTCGAGCAACAGGGCCGCCATGCCCCGATACAGGTCGGCATCCAGCAGCACCGTATGGCGCTGCATCGCCACACCGAACAGCCAGGCCAGATTGGCCGCGATGGTGGAAGCCCCCACCCCTCCCCGCACGCCGGTCACCGTTACGCACCGGCCACCATTGTCGCGCTCGGGGATCTGCCCCACCAGCACCGGGCCGAATTCGCGCGCGATCTTTTCCCGCGTCAGTGGACGCGGCAGATATTCCAGCACGCCGAGCCCGCGCGTGACCTCGCGATAGAAATCCGCACTGTCGAGGGCACCGACCAGCAGCACCGATACATCCGGCTCGACCACATTGGCCAGTTCGCGCAGGGCGCTGATCGGCTGCTTCTCATCCCCGATATCGACGATCAGTATCTTCGGTGTCGCCTGCCGACGCAAAGCAGCCGTGGCCGTCCGGACGGAACCACGGCGAAGATCGATGGTAAAGCCGACGAATGGCCCCAGCCCGTCACGAATGAGCGCCTCGGTCGCGGCGTCACCGATAAACCCCATCAGGAACGGTCTGTCGTGCCGGCTCGCCGTGTCCATCCCCGTCATCGTTAATATCCGTAGGCGGATACGGGCGAACCACCATTGACACCGGCCGCCAGTCCCGACCCCGATCCCATGGCGCCGCCGAAAATCCCGCTGGTGGATGGCAGTCGCTTCGGCTTGTCCTCCCGCACACGCTCGATCGCCAGCACCGGCGCCTGCGCATCCGTCTCCTGTCCGGACTGTCCACGCGCCAGATCATGCGGATCGGCCACCATCGCCGCCAGATTGGCCTGGTTGGCCCCCGCGGGATGCCAGGCATAAGGCTTGCGATAAGGCTCCAGCGAGGAGCAGCCCACCAGAAGGCCCAGAAGACAACACAGCACGCCCGACCGGACATGGCGCATGCCCACCGCCGTCATTCGACAAAGAACCCGGCACTGCCCGGCACGGCAACGGGCCGGGCGGGCTGGCTCGGCATCGCCTGCCGCAGCAGCAGCAGGCGGTCCAGTTCGCCCGGCACCCCCGCCATGTCGGTCGGCACCGTCATACGGGCGCGATCGGCCACCGGCCGGACGAGATAAGGCGTGACCAGAATGACCAGTTCGGTCTCCTGCCGATTGAAATTACCCGACCGGAACAGCGCCCCCAGCACCGGGATATCACCGGCCCCGGGAATGGCCTTGGTCGAATCCGTCAGCGAATCCTCCAGCAGACCGGCAATGGCGAAGGTCTCGCCGCTGCCCAGTTCCACCGTCGTCTCCGCCCGTCTGACCGTCAGGGCGGGAATGACCGAGGTAGAACCCGAGGTCGTGACCGAGACGCTGTTCTGGTTGCTCAACTGGCTCACCTCCGGCACCACATGCAGATTGATCCGGCCATTACTGAAGACCGTCGGCAGAAAGGTCAGGCTGACGCCATAGCTCTTGAAGGCAACCGAGATCGCCCCGGCCTGCTGCGCCAGCGGAATGGGATATTGGCCACCCACCTGGAAACTGGCGCTCTGCCCGCTCATGACCGTCAGGTTCGGCTCGGCGAGCAACCGCACCAGATTGTCCTGGGCCAGCGCATCGACCACGCCATTGACGTTGCTGCCCAGGCAGAACGGATTGCGGGTCGCGACACAGGCGGCCGTGCTGGCATTCATGTTCAGCGTCAGCGCCGGAAAGCTGCCGAACTTTCCCATATTGCCGACCGCCTGCCAGTCGATGCCCAGCTGGCGGACCACGTTCCGGTCCATCTCGGCAATCCGCACGACAAGCGTGACCTGCGTGGCCGAGCGGATAGCGATCCGATTGGTCACCCCCTGGTTACCGGCCAGGAACCCCTTTGCGATCTCCTCGGCCTTCGCCGCATCCTCGGGGGATTCGACCGAGCCGGTCAGCACCAGATTGCGCAGATCGGCCTGGATCCGGACCTGGCTACCCGGCATCTGGCGCGCGATCTCGGCCTCGGCCTGCGACGCTCCGTAGCGCGACGGCGTCACATCGACGGTAAAGTGCGCGATCGTCCGGCCCGCGGCATCGCTCGCCATCACCGTCGTCCGACCGGCCGCCACACCATAGAGAACCATGCTCGTGCCGCTGGCCGGCCGAACCTGCACGACCCTGGGATCGACGACGAAGATCCGGGCGGCGGGTTCGGGCAGATATTCCATATGCCCGCTGCCGGCCTCCAGGCTGAGGGCCCGTTCCCCATCGGCCTGTTCCCCCGCGCCGGATTCCTGCGCATGGACATTCACCACCGGCAGGGCCCATAGGGTGATCGCCATAACAAGCCGCGCCGCTCTCCCGCTACCCGCCATCAGAACCGCACCTCCTTCCCGTCCGCTCCCCCCTCGTAAAGCAGAACCGAACGGGCGGCCGAAGCCGCTACCGCGTCATCGCGCATTGTCCGCGAAACATCGCCGGCCCAGGCGGCGCGCGGCACCGGCTCGGGTTCGGTTCCGGGTGTTGCCGAACGCACCGCCAGCGACAGCCGCCCCATGCGGGTCACCACCGAAACCTGTTCGGCCTGGATCGCGGTCACTTCCAGTGTCACCGTCCGCGCCTGGGGTTCCCGGCCGGCATCGCTGCCCTGCACCAGGCGACGGTCAATGGCGATCACCCGCACGTTCGACAGCACGATCTCGGCCACCACGCGCCGTTCGGCCTGCGGCTCGGTCGGAAAGGTCTGGGTCAGGATCAGGTCGACATGATCACCGGGCCAGATCAGCCCGGCAGTGCCCGTAATCGCATCGACACCGACCGTCACGGCCCGCATCCCCCCATGCAGCGCAGCCGCGAGAAACCCTCGGTCGCCCGGACGCAGCAGGTCGCCCGACCGCAGGATCATGCGCCCGCCAACGGCATGAAGCAGCATGGCCCCCGTCAGCGCCTCACGCGCTTCGGCCGAATCGACCGTCATATCGGAGCTTTCCCGCCCCTGGGGGATGTCGATCGCGGTTACATCCTCCGGCTTCAGCAAATGCCCTCCATCCAGTGACCGGGACGCAACCAGGACCCTGACCATGACAGCTTGCCGCACCTCCGGTCTCACGGCCGGCCGATGGGCCGCGATCCATGCCACGGTCCCAAATCCTCCCAACCCGATTGCCATAAGAACGAAGAAAACAAAGCGAAACATCACATGCCCCGGTTACAGGAAAACGATGAGGCTTCCTCCCGCTATGGCGCATACATATGGCAGGGGGCATCCGCGATGCAGCCGCCAGCGCTCGATCCGCAAGATACGCCGGACCCCGTTTCGAGGAGCGGCCCTGCCAGGGCACAGCGGCAGGGCCGCCCGGCCCAGCAGATAGCCCAGGGCCAGCACACCGCCGGCCAAGGCGATATCCAGAACCAGCACCGGCACCTGGCCGGGCCGGAGCGCAAGGCCAACAGCCCCCAGCAATTTGGCGTCTCCGCCGCCCATCCACCCGCGCGACCAGCAGGCCACCCCCAATACAAAGAGGCACAGGCCGGACAGGATCCCACACCACGGATAATCGCCCAGGCAGGCGAGCAGAAAATCCAGCATGGCGACACAGAGAACCAGACGGTCCGAGACCCGGCGGGTCGCGATATCATAAAGGGCAGCCCAGACCAGAAGCACCGTCACACCGCCCAGACAGGCTGCCCCCAGCGGCCACCCGGCCATTCCGGCAACGGTGCTGACCCTCACGAACAATATCGATCACACCAGTGGATTTCGGACATGACTAATCGATGCCGACTTTACCGGTATCGGACTGATTTCCACCTGATGAATCGCTGGTCGGAAGTTCGCTGGCCACACTGTTGAACGTGTTGCCCAGATTTTTACCCAATGTCGTCAGCGCGGTAATGGCCACGATAGCGACCAGTGCCGCGATCAGCCCATATTCCAGCATGGTCACGCCCCGACGATCGCGCTTCAGCGCAACAACTTCCCGCAGGAACCGCATGACACTCGCCCCTCTCTGAATATTCTTGAGAGCCCACAAATCCGCCGGACATACTCCATACCGATTGCATTCAGGATACCAGAACCCGAACGAGGCAGCTTTTCACTCGAATTTTTAAGTCAATATTAGTACGTTAGACACCGAAACCATGACTGTCCATACGGCGCTCGCGGAAAACCACATGATAATCTCGCGCTGTCCGCGCCACCTGTCGAGGCGACCCTTAGCAGATCGCCGCCAGCCCGCATTTCAGGTCAGGCTCTGAGGGCCCGGCATCGTGTCTTTCCCCTCTCCCTCATCCTCCGTCTCGCCCAGCAGCGCCGCGACGGCGTTAGCGGTAACAGCCGCTTCATCATATCGGTTCTGCGCGCGTATCCGCCCGGCTTCACCCATCCGGTATCGAAGATCGGTATCCCGTACCAGGCGCAGCAGCGACCGGGCCAGCGGTGCAACTTCTCCGGGCGGCACCAGCAGTCCGGTGCGGCCGTTTACCACCTGCTCGCGCGGGCCACTGATATCGGTCGCGACGACGGGCAGGCCGCACAGCATCGCTTCGATCACCGACATCGGCAGCCCCTCGAAGTGGCTGGGCAGCACAAAGATATCCGCCGCCGCCAGCAGGGCCGGAATATCCCTGCGATAGCCCAGCCGGCGCAGCCGCACACCGAGTTCGCGCTCCGCGCGTGCAAAATTCTCGTCCAGCGACGGTCCGTGATCCGAGGCCAGGCGTTCCCCCACCACCCAGAGTTCCGCTCCGGACACCTGTTCCATGGCCTCCAGCAGTTCCGGATAGCCCTTGTGACGCACCAGCCGCGAAACGGCGATGATCACAACCGCATTCGCCGACACACCCAGTTCGGCGCGAATCCGCTGCCGCGCTTCGGGATCGGGATGAAAGCTGGCCGGGTCGCGGCCATTGCCCAGCGCGAGCGGCTCCGGATGGATACGCAGGCGCTGCGCATCCTCGGCCTCCTGCGTGGAAACCGTGAAATACCGGTCGGTAATCCGGCCGGCCATCCATTCCAGCGCCAGCGACAGGCCCCGCCGGGGCATTGATCCCGGCTGATTGAACAGAAAGCCATGGCACGTATAGGCCACGCACCGAACGCCGCTGAGCTTCGCCGCCAGCCGTGCCAGCAGGCCACTGATCGGCATGTGCGCATGCACGATGTCCGGCTGCTCCCGCTGGATCAGGGTCATCAGCGCCGTCAATGCCTGGATCTGCGCCAGTGGCGAAAAGGACCGCGCCATCGGAACCGTCTCGACACGGAACCCCTCGTCACGCACCTCGGCAAGCAAAGGCCCGTCAGCACAGACGCCGACAACCTCATGCCCTTCGGCCCGCAAACCCCGCATCAGAGGAAGAAGAAAATGCCGAAGGGAAAAATCGACGTTGGTCACTTCAAGAATTTTCATCGTCGTTCACACGCTATCCGTGCCGACCATCCGCATGCAAGGCATCCCGTCCCTTCGTCTCCATGCCACAACCCGCGCAGAGCCTGTCCGGACATGCACCGACGACACGCCACCAGCGCGTATTTCCACACAGGCTCTCATAGCACCATGCCACGTCATCGCGAAAATTCATGGGCACGATCAGGGCGCGCCGACCGGGCAAAACACGTCGACCCGTTCGTCACAACGGCCGGATAGAGATCATCTAACCGTCCACCCGCATCAGTCCCCAGCGAACGATCTGGCGCGTCCGCTCCTCGCTTCCCGGACGCGCGGCGCGGGCATGAGCCTCCGGGATGGCCGCCTTGGACCCGGCGGCCTCATGATCGCCGCCCTGGTCCGCCGCCGCCGCCTCTTCGACGGGCTGCGACTCCGCCGCCTCCTCCGATGGAGGCTCCACGTCCTCGACTGCCGCTTCAGCCGTTACGTCATCGCCCGGCCGTACATGAATGACGATCTGGCGCGTCCGTTCGGGCTTCCCCGCCCCGCAATAGACGCTCTCCTCCACCGCCAGCGTCCCGCTGTCGGCACGGAATTTCCAGATCCGCCCGTTAATATCCAAAATGACGATCTGCCCTTCGGCATCCCATTCCGCCCCGACGGCGGGATGAAGATGAAAACGCAGGTCGAAGGACTGCGCCCGTTCGCCCTCGACGATTTCCTCGCCCCGCAGATCCTCGCCCCCGTCTCCCAGATAGAGCCGGCGACGCCAGGAGGCACCGAAGGGCGCGTGATAGCCATCATGCGACAGATCCAGCCAGTGTGCGCCGTCCTGGCCCATCTGTTCCGCCGTCACATGCGGCGGGCGCCGCTGGATACCGCCATCGGGCCCGATGTCGGAGGACGACCGGCCTTCCAGCACCAGCAGCGAATGCGCGGCGCTTTCACGCAGCGCGCGCCGCCATTCCGGCGTCTGCCCGGCGCCGCAATTGACGATCACACGCTGCCGCGCCACCGAAAACTCGAAGGACAAAGTCCCCGCATGGGCCAGGCTGTCGAAACCAGCCGGCGGAGGCGCCGCCGCGTCGACCAGCAGCAGCGAACGCCCGACCTGCAGGCGGATAAAGCCCCCATCGGGCATGGCGGTCGCCACCACCCGCGACCGGGTCGATTGCGCCAGGACCATCTCGATCATCGCGACATTGCCGACATGGCTGCCGTTGAACAGCGCCAGCCCCCCATCCCCATGCCGCAGGGCCCGCAGCACCGGGCTCATCCGGTCGAGCGCCAGCGCCAGCGAATCAGGCAGCGGCAACTGGGCCGCCTGAATCATCGCCCGCATCTCGGCCAGCTCACGCTGGGCGAGGAACTGGATTTCGGGGCTGCGCTGGATATGGCAGCCATCCTGCATGATCTGCCGCGCCAGTTCGGCATCGAGATAGCGCATGAAGCGGGAGAGGAAGCCGCTATGCTCCGGCATCGCGATCGCCGCCGCCAGCAGGCCCTTGAAGGCGATCAGCGCCCGCCAGTCATGCGTCTCGGGCGGCAGCAGGGCCGCGATCGTCCGTCCCTCTGCCAGCAGGCGCTGCATCAGGCGATGGCGGAATCCGTCGTCGGCCGACGCGGCGAAAAAATCGTAATGCCCCAGCCACGAGGCCAGCCGGGCGCCCGTCACGGCGCAGTCACGCACCATCGGGTCGGTCGGCGGATGGGCCAGCCAGTCATTGACCAGCGCGCGGGCCTGAAGCCGCGCCGAATCGGTGCCAACGGCGCGCAGGTCCCGCAGCCAGGTGAACCCATGCAGATAGGCCCGGAACGAATCGGGATAGGACGGATCTTCCCACCGGCCGGGGCCGATCCGCCGGGTCACCCCGCCATGGGTCAGGCTGCCAAGCGCCAGTTGCGCCCCGGATGTCGGGTCGCCGGGCCACAGGTCGCGCACGGCGTGGACCGGCGCTGCCGGAACACGCCCCAGCCCCGCCAGCGACGGCAGGCGGGCCAGCGAAAGACGCGCGTCCTGGCTCCAACGTCGCAGGACCATCAGGTCCCTCTCATTTCACGAGACAGATCCGTCCACCCCATGCATGACAGCCTGCCTTGAATCATGCAGCCCGTCTGGCCGCCCCGCGCAGATCGGCAATGGCCCGCTCATAGTCCGGCTGGCCGTAGACCGAGGTTCCGGCCACCAGCATGTCGGCCCCGGCCTCGGTCGCCAGCGCCGCGGTACGAACATCCACGCCGCCATCGACACCAATCCGGATATCTCGGCCGGTCGCCTCCGCCATCCGGCGCAGCGTGCGGATCTTCTCCAACTGGCTGGTCAGGAATTTCTGGCCGCCGAATCCCGGGTTGACGGTCATGACCAGGATCACGTCCACAAGGTCCAGCACTTCCTCCACCGCCTGCGCCGGCGTCGCCGGACAGATGGCCACGCCCGGCTTCACGCCCAGCGCACGGATCTGCTGCAAGGTCCGATGCGTATGCGGCCCCGCCTCGACATGCACATGAATATGGTCGGCCCCCGCCTGGGCGAACATCTCCAGATACGGGTCGACAGGCGCCATCATCAGATGCACGTCGAACACCAGCCCCGATTGCGGGCGCAGCGCCTTGATCAGTTGCGCACCGAAGGACAGGTTCGGCACGAAATGGCCGTCCATCACATCCAGATGCAGCCAGTCGGCCCCGGCCCGCTCAACGGCCGCGACTTCGTCCGCCATGCGCGAAAAATCGGCCGAAAGGACACTGGGCGCGATAAGGGGGGGGAAATGAATGGGCATGACAAACACTGTAACAGGAAATCACGGGCGGCATGCAAGCTGTTGCATGCCGCCCCGCCATGACCCTTGCCCTCACGATCGCAGGAGATGTCAGGGGCGGCGGAAACGCGCCGCGAAAAACCCGTCCATCCCCCCGATTCCAGCCCAGAGCGCCGGGTGGGTCCGCAGCCAGCCTTCCGGGGTCCGGGCCTCGGGCAGCATCGCCAGTTCCTCCGCCGAGAACGGATCGGGCACCAGCCCCATCGCCATCGCGGCGCGGGCGCGTTCGGGCCCTTCCTCCGGCTGAAGCGAACAGACGGCATAGACCAGGCGCCCACCGGGGCGCAGCATGTCGCGCGCCGCCGCCAGCAGCCGGTCCTGCCCCTCGGTCAGGGCCTGCAAGTCGCGCGGGCGCTTGATCCACAACACATCGGGGTGCCGCCGCGCGGTACCGGTCGCCGAACAGGGCGCATCCAACAGCACACCATCCAGCAGCGCGTCTGGCCGCCAGGTGGTCGCGTCGCCCAGCACGGTCGTCACCCGTTCCGTCAGGCCGAGACGCGCCAGGTTCTCATGCAGCCGCGCCATGCGGCCCGGCTCGCGCTCGATGGCCGTGACCTCCGCCCCGGCAAAGGCCAGTTGCGCCGTCTTGCCCCCCGGTGCCGCGCACAGATCGGCAATCCGCTCACCGGGCTGCGCCGCCAGCAGGCGCGCGGGCAGCGACGCCGCCGCATCCTGCACCCAGAACGTCCCCTCGGCATATCCAGGCAATTCCGCCACCCGTGTCCCGGCCGGCAGGCGCGCCGTACCGGTGGGCAACAGTTCCGCGCCGGACGGGCACTCCGCACCGGGGCGCATCGTCATATCAAGCGGGGCCTCGCGCCCCAGGGCTTCGGCGATCGGCCGCGCCAGGTCACCCCACGCACCCCACAACCAGGGCGGCACGTCCAGCCGGTCCTGGTCCAGACCGTCCAGCGCGCCCGCGCCGGCCTGTGCCACGCGGCGCAGCACGGCATTCACCAGGCCCGCGAACGGCGTCAGGCCACGTCGGCGGGCCAGTGAGACCGCCGTGCCCACCGCCGCGTGGGCGGGCGTGTCCAGAAACAGGATCTGTGCCACGCCGATCAGCAGCACCGAGCGCACCGGCAGCGGCGGCTCCTTCTTCAGGAACGGTTCCAGAACCATGCCGGCCGTGCCCATATGCCGCAGCACGGTGGCCGCCAACCGGTGTGCTGCGGCCCGGTCGCGCGCATCCGCGCCACGCGCCGCCGGCGACTGGTCCAGGCTGGTCTCCAGCATACGGCGATGTTCCAGAACGCCCTGCACGATATCGAAGGCGATATCCCGCGTCGGGTCCGCCCCGGCCCCGCGCGGTCCGCGCTGCCCCCGTCCGTCTGGTGCGCCCTGGTTCATGGTGCGTCCGCTCCTCCCGTCCTGTTTCATGATGCCGCGTGCTGATGGCATGCCCATCTTTCCACCGCCACCCCTCCAGCCGGGGAATCTGTGTCATATCCCCCTTGACCGGCGCGCGGCCCCGTCCAACCGTAATGCCATGACGACCGCCCTCCCCACCGCCGACCGGCCCCGCCCATCCACGATCGCCATCGCCCTGGCCGGCATCCGGGAGCGGATCGCGGCGTCGGCCCGCCGGGCGGGCCGCGCCCCAGACGCCGTCACGCTCGTGGCGGTCTCGAAATTCCACCCGCAATCCAGCGTGCTGGAGGCCCTGCAGGCTGGCCAGACCGTATTCGGCGAAAACCGCGTGCAGGAAGCCGCGGAGAAGTTTCCCTCCCTGCGCGCCGACTGGCCCGCCATGCGCCTGCATGTCATCGGCGGCCTGCAGACCAACAAGGCCCTGGAGGCGGTGCGGATCGCCGACATGATCGAGAGCCTCGACCGCCCCTCGCTGGCCGACGCACTGGCCCGCGCCGCCGATCGCGCAGGGCGGCTGCCGGATCTGCTGGTGCAGGTGAACACCGGCGACGAATCCCAGAAATCCGGCATCCCGCGCGCGCAGGCCGACAGTTTCATCACCGCATGCCGCCAGCGTTTCGGCCACGCCGTGCGCGGCCTGATGTGCATTCCCCCGGCAGAGGAAGACCCGATGCCGCATTTCCGCTACCTGGCGGATCTGGCACGGACCCACGGCCTGGCCATGCTGTCGATGGGCATGTCGGCGGATTTCGAGGCCGCGATCGCGGCGGGTGCCACCCATGTCCGCGTGGGCAGCGCGATCTTCGGCCACCGACCTGCCAGCCCACCGAATGGCGCCATCCCGCCCGCTCGCCTTGCTGCCCCCGAATCATGACGCTATGCCGGGAGTTAACGCGGCCGGCGCGCCGTCGCCTGCCAACACTCCTCGGAGCCGTCCCGACATGACGCCAGACCCGGTCGACCACGCTGCCGGATCCATGCCGCCCGCCCGGACAGCCACAACGGCTGCCGAAACCGGAGGCCATCCGGACACGTCGTCCAAGATTACCGAATTCGGCGCCGACCAGCACGAACATGCCGCCAATCCGGTCGGTTTCGCCGCCCTGCTGGCCGTCCTGGGCGTGGTCTTCGGCGATATCGGCACCAGCCCGCTCTACGCCCTGCGCTCCACCATCCTCGTCGTCTCGCAGCATCACCGGATCGATGCCTGGGAAGTCATGGGGGTCGAAAGCCTGATCCTCTGGTCGCTGATCCTGATCGTCACGGTCAAATACGTGATCCTGATCATGCGCGCCGACCATAATGGCGAGGGCGGCATCATCTCGCTGATGGCCCTGGCGCAGAAAGTCTCCACGGACAGCCGGCTGAAGCTCTTCCTGGGCATGGCCGGCATCGCCGGCGCCTGCCTGTTCTTCGGCGACGGGCTGATCACGCCGGCGATTTCGGTCCTCTCGGCCGTCGAAGGACTGGAGGTCAGCTTCCCCGCCGCGCGCGAACTGATCATTCCGATCGCAATCGTGGTGCTGATCGGCCTGTTCAGCGTGCAGTCCTACGGCACGGGCAAGGTCGGCACGATCTTCGGGCCGGTCATGGTGGTCTGGTTCAGCATGCTCGGTATCCTGGGCCTGCTGGCGATCATCCGCCACCCGCATATCCTGCTGGCGATTTCGCCGATCTACGCGGTAAAGTTCATCATCTATCACGGATGGCTGTCCTTCATCGCGCTGGGCTCGGTCGTGCTGTCCGTCACCGGCGCCGAGGCGCTGTATGCCGACATGGGCCATTTCGGCCGCCAGCCCATCCGCTATGCGTGGCTGTTCTGCGTCCTGCCCTGCCTGGCGCTGAACTACATGGGCCAGGGCGCGCTGATCATTTCCGACCCGTCCGCGATCAGCAATCCGTTCTTCCTGCTCGGGCCGCACTGGATGCAGATCCCGATGATCGTCCTGTCGACGATGGCGACCGTCATCGCCAGCCAGGCCGGCATTTCGGGCGGCTTCTCGCTCTGCCGCCAGCTCATCCAGCTCGGCTACCTGCCGCGCATGCGCATCACCCACACCAACAAGGATGAAGAAGGACAGATATTCCTGCCCGAATTCAACCGCTTCCTGATGGTCGGCGCCCTGCTCCTGGTGGTGTCCTTCCGCAGTTCCGACGCCCTGGCCTCGGCCTACGGCATCGCCGTCACCGGCACCTTCATGTGCACCTGCGTGCTGGCGATGGTGGTGTTCCGCCGCCAGTATCACTGGTCGCGGGCGGCGGCGGCGGCGACGTTCGGCGGCTTCTTCATCATGGACAGCGTCTTCTTCGCGTCGAACGCGCTCAAGATCCCGCAGGGCGGCTGGGTTCCGGTCCTGCTGGGCACAGCGCTGACCCTGATGATGACGACCTGGAAGCGCGGCCGCAGCCTGATCATGGCCCGGCAGAAACTGGACAGCCTGCCCGTCAATTCGTTCCTGGCCCGCCTGCCGCAGTCGCGCACCATCCGCGTGCCCGGCATGGCCGTCTTCATGACCGCGACACCGGAATTCGTGCCGACCTGCCTGCTGCACAACCTGAAGCACAACAAGGTGCTGCACGAGCACGTGCTGTTCGTCACCGTCCAGACCCTCGACCAGCCGGAAGCCACACGCGGCCACCGTGTCGCCCTGCAGCAACTCGCGCCGAATATCTACCGGGTCATCCTGCGTTACGGCTTCATGGAAACGCCGAACCTGCCCCGCGCGCTGGAGGACCTGAAGGCCAACGGCGTCGAGTTCGACGCCATGCAAGCCTCCTATTTCACGAGCCGCGAACTGCTGGTCCGCTCCTCGGTACCCAAGATGTCGCGCTGGCGGATGTCGCTGTTCCTGCTGATGGCGCGCAACGCCGTCCCCGCCACCGAATTCTTCCGCATTCCGCCCGATCGCGTGGTGGAACTGGGCGTGCGGCTTGCCATCTGACGCACCAGCGCCGGCCGATGGCGGGGCGCCCCTCGCGCTCTATGTCCATTGGCCATTCTGCCTAGCCAAGTGCCCGTACTGCGATTTCAACAGCCATGTCCGCGACACCATTCCCCAGGCCCGCTTCGCCGCCGCCCTGCGGCGCGAACTGGCCCATGAAGCAGCCCGCCTGACAGAAGACGGCCCGCGCCGGCTGGGGTCGATCTTCTTCGGCGGCGGCACACCATCGCTGATGGCGCCCGAGACGGTCGCGTCCCTGATCGCCGACGCCCGGTCCCTGTTCGCCACGGCGCCCGATCTGGAGATCACGCTGGAGGCCAACCCCACCAGCGTCGAGATCGGGCGGCTGCGCGCCTTTCGCGATGCCGGGGTCAATCGGGTGTCCCTGGGCATCCAGAGCCTCGATGATGACGCGCTGCGGCTGCTGGGGCGGCAACATTCCGCCGGCCAGGCCATCGCGGCGCTGGAAACGGCGCGCGACCTGTTCGGGCGCATCTCGTTCGACCTGATCTATGCACGGCCGGACCAGTCGCCGGCCGCCTGGCGGGCCGAACTGAACCGGGCCCTCGCCCTGGTATCGGACCATCTGTCGCTCTACCAGCTGACCATCGAGCCCGGCACCCGCTTCGAAGGGCTGCACCGCCAGGGACTGCTGACCCTGCCCGACGAGGATTCGGGGGCCCTGATGTACGAGGAAACCGCCACGGTCGCCGCCGGTCACGGACTGGCCGCCTACGAGGTCTCGAACTACGCCCGGCCGGGCGCGGAAAGCCGTCATAACCTGACCTACTGGCGCTATGACGATTATCTCGGAATCGGCCCCGGCGCCCATGGGCGGACAACCCTGGCGGACGGCCTGCACGCCACCCGCCGCCACCGCGCCCCGGAACCCTGGGCCGAACGGGTGGAACGAACGGGCAGCGGCCTGATGCAGGATGACATCCTGACATCGCGCGACCGCGCCCGCGAAATGCTGCTGATGGGCCTGCGCCTTACCGAAGGCGTGCCCGAGGCGCGATTCGCACAGCGCACGGGCATGGCGATGAAAGACGCGCTCGATCCGGTGATTCTGGCGGCAGCGCAGGAAGAAGGCTATCTCGTACGTGACGGGACGATGCAGGAGCCGGTCCTGCGTGCCACGAATGCGGGCCGCCTCCGCCTGGAGGCCCTACTCGGCGCCATGGTTCTTTAAGCCACTGTTTAAAATAATAAATACCAACGTCAAACTGGCTCGGAATTGTGTTTTGTGGCCAGCGCGGCGACTTGATCGCCGATCGCGGCGAAGCGGAGAAAACACGCGCCGGATTGCCAGAAGCGGTATTTTTAAAACAGTCTCAGGGCAACCGGGCAGCCGGGCTCTCGCACACAGGACGCAGCATGCCATTTTCCTCTTTCCGGCGCCGGACGCACACCGCCTCCCGCCGCCTCCTGCCCGCCGCATTGCAGGCGCTCGTCCTGGGCACGGGCCTGCTGGCCGCCACCCAACCGGCCGCCCATGCGGCCGAGCCGCGACTGGTGATCGAGGACAATGATTTTCTCGGCCCCGGCGGTTCCGACCAGCAATCGATCATCCCCCTGCTGTTCAACCCCGCCGTCAAGGTGCTGGGCTTTACCGTCGCCACCGGCGATGGCTGGGAAAACCAGGAATCCGCCCATCTCCGCCGCTTCCTGGAGATCATCGGCCGGACCGACGTGCCCGTCGCCGACGGCGCCGTCTATCCGCTGATCAACAGCGTGCCCCTGATGCGCCTGCGCGAGAAGCAGTTCGGCACCATTCCCTGGAAGGGTGCATGGGGCGCACTGGGGTCGATGGACAAGGTGCCCTCCGAACAGCCGCCGCTACCGGCGATGAAGGACGGCGCCCCGAGCCTGAAACCCTCGGCGGAAAGCGCGGCCCTGTTCCTGATCCGGCAGGTCCACGCCCATCCGCATCAGGTCACCATCGTCGAAGCCGGGCCGATGACCAACCTGGCGCTGGCGATCCGCATCGACCCGACCTTCGCCGCCACGGCGAAGGAACTGATCTTCATGGGCGGCCTGCTGGACACCAGCATGCGCGCCCTGACAGGCAACGTCGATTTCGCGTCGGACTTCAACATGATCTTCGATCCCGAGGCCGCGCATATCACCCTCACCGCCCCGTGGCCGTCGATCACCGTCGTCGGCAACGTGTCCAACGACCTGATGATGACGCGCGACTATCTCAAGCGCATCCAGCAGAAGCGCACACCGATGACGGACTATATCGGCACCTATTACGACCCCCTGCCGATGTGGGATGAAATGGCGACAGCGATCGCAGCCGACCCCACGCTGATCAGCACCTCGCTCGAAGCCTATATGGACATCGACATCGCCAACGGCCCGCATTACGGCCACGTCGTCGTCTGGCCCGACGCCACGGCACCGAAGGAGACAGGCATCCGCAAGGTGCGGATCGTGCAGTCGATCGACGCGCAGCGCTTCCTGGATACGTTCCTGCGCGAGGCGCAGAGCGACGTGCATCCAGCCCCCGCGCATCCCTGATCCATGCTGCACCTGGTCAAGCTCGCGGTCGGCATCGCCTCGGTTGAAGACCTGGCGCACCGGCAGCGCACCATGGCCGAGGGGGCCGGGGACGGGCTGGACGGCACCCGGCCGTCCGGCCACCCCTGGCTGCGCACCCGCATGTTTCCCCGCCGGGCATCCGAGATCCTCGATGGCGGCTCGCTCTACCGGGTCATTGGCGGCCTGATCCTGTGCCGCCAGCGCGTCGTCGAGATCCGTCCCGACACGCGCGAGGACGGGGTCGCCTGCGCGCTGGTGGTGCTGGCACCGGAGATCATATCGGTTGCCCCGCGCCCGATGCGGCCGTTCCAGGGCTGGCGCTACCTGTCCCCCGCCGACGCACCGCCCGACCTGGCCGCCGGCAGCGGCGCGGGCGACATGCTTCCTGAATCGCTACGGCGGGACCTCGCCGGCCTATGCCTGATCTAGCGCCCCTTCCTTCCCCCGGCCCCCGCCGGAGGCGCGGCCGCCATGCCGCCATGATCGGGCTCGCCCTGATCGTTCCCGCCATGCTGGCGGCATGCAGCAGCACGCCCGGTTCGCGCTATTCCCGCTATTACGCCCGCAATGGTGCCTATCGGGCCCCCGGCCCGCCCGAAGATCCATGGCGCCCCTATATTGCCGATGCCTCGACCCGCTTCTCCGTCCCGCAGGAATGGGTGCGCGCGGTGATGCAGCAGGAATCGGGCGGCCATGAATACCTGCACGGACAGCCGATCACCTCGTCCGCCGGAGCCATGGGCCTGATGCAGCTCATGCCCCAGACCTACGCCGACATGCAGGCGCAGAACGGACTGGGACCGGACCCGTACGAACCGCACGACAATATCCTCGCCGGCACCGCCTATATCCGCCAGATGTACGACCGCTATGGCGCCCCCGGCTTTCTCGCCGCCTACAATGCCGGCCCGCAACGCCTGGACGACTATCTCCAGACCGGCCGGCAACTGCCGAACGAGACGGTCAACTACCTCGCCTCGGTCACCCCCAACCTGGGCACGGCGGTCGCGCTCAGCGGCCCGCTGGCCGCCTATGGCAGCGGTACCCAGATGGTATCGGCCACGCCGGCCAGGCTGCCGGTCGCCATGGCGGCGGCGTCCCGGCCCGCGCCGCCCGTCGTCGTCACACCCACCATCGCCAACCCCACCGGCGGCCAGCCCGTCCAGTATGCAGCCTATGTGCCGCGCGCCGCACCCGCACGACAATGCGCCCAAAACCCCGACGCGGCCTACGATCCCGACGCTCCCTGCCAGCCGCTGGCGCCGCCCCTGCCGTCGGCGCTCCCACCACCCACGCCGACCGCCGCTCAACCCATGGCCGCCGCACCATTCGTCGCACTGCCGGCCGTCGCCCGCGCGCCCGTGGCTGCCGCCGTCCCGGCCGGCGTGAATTACGGCCAATGGTCGATTCAGGTCGGCGCGTTCGCCTCCGAGGGCCAGGCCCGATTCGCCAACACCATGGCCCGGCAGGCGGCGTTCAACGCCCTGAACGGCGCACGCAGCGTCGTGCAGCCCGTCCCGTCATTCAACGGGCATCCGCTCTATCGCGCGCGGCTGGCCGGCCTGGCACGCGGCAGCGCCGCCACCGCGTGCTCGTCCCTGCACCAGCAGGGGCTGGACTGCATGATCGTCCGCCCCGACCAATAAGCTTGGGGCCGTCACCGTGGGCTGGCCGCAATCAATTCACCATTCGGGTGATCAGGTCAGACCGTCGCGACCCATGGCGAGGAATTTCTCGCGGCGCTGCGCCACCAGCATGGCCCCGCTGAGCGACATCAGGTCGGGCAATTCGGCGGCAATGGCATCGCCCACCGCGCGAATCGCGACCTCCGGATCGCGCTGCGCGCCCCCCAGCGGTTCGGGAATGATGCGGTCGACCAGATGCAGTTGCAGCAGATCCTGGGCCGTCAGCTTCAGCGCCTCGGCCGCGCTGGTCGCCAGCTTGGGGTCACGCCACAGAATCGACGCGCAGGCCTCGGGCGAAATGACCGAATAGATCGCATGCTCCAGCATCATCACCCGGTCACCCGCGCCCAGCGCAATGGCACCGCCCGATCCGCCTTCGCCGATCACGGTGGCAATCACCGGCACCGGGGCCGAGAGGCAGGTATCGATGGAACGCGCGATCGCCTCCGCCTGGCCGCGTGCCTCGGCGTCGATGCCGGGCCACGCGCCCGCCGTGTCGATAAAGGTCAGGATCGGCATGCCGAAACGGCCCGCCAGTTCCATCAGGCGCTGGGCCTTGCGATAGCCCTCGGGGCGCGCCATGCCGAAATTATGTTCCAGCCGGCTCTCCAGTTCCGATCCGCGCTCGGTCCCGATCACCACCACCGGAATATCCTGGAAACGGCCGAGTCCACCGATGACGGCCTTGTCCTCGCCGAACAGGCGATCACCGGCCAACGGCGTGAAATCCTGGATCAGGGTGCCGATATACTCGGCCGTGTGCGGCCGCTGCGCATGGCGGGCGACCTGGACCTTCTGCCCGGGTGTCAGCTTGGCATAGGCGGCACGAAGCTGCTTGTCCGACTTTTCGGTCAGACGGGCGATCTCCTCGGCGATATTGATGCCGTCGGGGCCGGACATGTGACGGAGTTCGTCGATCTTGTTCTCAAGCTCGGCGACCGACTTTTCAAAATCTAGAAACTGGCGCATCCCGTGCGGATAGCACAGCCACGAATCCTGCCAAGTCCCCCCACCCGGTCCACTGCCAAATCCATCGGATGGCACGACCGCCCGGTGCCACCGGCCGCGCGCCCTACGAGGGCGAATTCCCCAGCCCGTCCACGCCCTTCCGTCCCCCCGCGAGCGGATGATGCGCCTCGACCACCGCGCGCAGCCGTTCGGCCAGCACATGGGTATAGATCTGGGTCGTAGCGATGTCGGCATGGCCCAGAAGCATCTGAAGGGCCCGCAGGTCGGCCCCGCGCGCCAGCATATGCGTGGCAAAGGAGTGGCGCAGCACATGCGGCGACAGGCGCGCGGGGTCCAGCCCCGCCCGAAGTGCCACGTCATGCAGGATCCGGTCGAAGCCCTGCCGTGTCAGCGGCCGCTGCCCATCCCGGCCGGGAAACAGGTACGGGCTGTGCAGCGCCTGGTCCCGCGTCGCCAGCGCCTCTGCCGCCGCGCGTGCCTGGACGGATAACGGCACCAGGCGCTCCCGCCCCCCCTTGCCGCGCACCAGCAGCATCCGCGCGTCGCCCGCCAGCGCACGGCGCGGCAACGCCAGCAATTCCGAAATCCGCAATCCGGACGCATACAGGATCTCCAGCGCCGCACGCGCGGCCAGCCAGCGCCGCCCGTCATCGGGCGGCGTGTCGCATGCGCCCAGCAGCGCATCGACTTCCTCTTCGGTCAGGAAGCGCGGCAAGGTGGCCGGCAGGCGGGGCGCGTCGAGCACGGCGGCCGGATTGTCGGTCCGCAATCCTTCGCGGGTCAGGAACAGATAGAACTGCTTCAGGCAGGACAGGCGACGCGCCTGCGTCCGGGGCGACAGGCCGGCCCGGGCGAGGCCCGCCATATAGTCGCGCAACACACCCGCGTCGGCATCCGCCATCGCGCACCCGTCCCGCGCCGCGAACGATTCGAGGTCACGCAGGTCCCGGGCATAGGCCCGCAGCGTATTCGCGGCCGCCCCACGCTCGGCGGCCAGCATTTCCAGGAACGATTCGGCCTGGACGGCCCCGCTCATGAATGGACGAATCGATCCGGCGGCAGGTCCTTGTGTACCGGCATGGTCGGCGCCGGGGGCGGAAACGCACCCAGCGACATGAACCCACCGATTCCGACCAGAACCCCAATGCCCGCAAGAGCCAGCAGGATGCGCAGCATAACCGAACCCCAAAGCGATGATGCCCGCCGCCCTGCCGGAAAATCCGGCCGTGATGCGACATGGCGAGTTGTCTTTGCTCTATGGTAGGTTGGCGTTCATGTCACGCCAGAACGCCTCCGATCCGTCCGAGTCCACCCCTCAACCTTCCGCCGGGGACCAGGCGATGCCGTCCGCCTCTTCCGCTCACGACACAGGGACGACCCTGCCTCCCTTCTCCGACCCCGGCGCACGCGACGACAGCATCGTTCTGGTCGGGCTGATGGGCGCGGGAAAGACGACGATCGGCCGGCGAATCGCGACGCGCCTCGGCATGCCGTTCATCGACGCCGACCTGGAAATCGAACGCGCGGCGGGCTGCTCGATCGCCGACCTGTTCGCCCAGTATGGCGAGGCCGAGTTCCGCAAGGGCGAACACCGGGTCATCCGCCGCATCCTCGACGGCCCCCCCGTGGTGCTGGCGACGGGCGGCGGCGCCTTCATGGACCCGATGACCCGGGCGATCGTCCGCGACCGCGCGACATCGGTATGGCTGCGCTGCCCGCTGCCCATCCTGGTGCGCCGGGTACAGGGGCGCGGCCACCGCCCGCTCCTGAACGCGGGCAATCCGCGCGACGTTCTGGCGCAACTGATGGACATCCGTTACCCGACCTATGCCGAGGCAGACATTACCGTGGATTGTGGAGAAGAAAGCGTGGAACAGAGTGCCGCGACCGTCATCAACGCCCTGGCACTGGGCCGGCAACCGCGGCTCGTTCCCGTCATGCTCGATCGCTGGCGGTATGACGTGACGATCGGCGAGGACCTCCTGCGCCACGCCGGCGTGCTGCTCTCGCCGGTCCTGCCCCAGAAGCGTGTCGTGGTCGTCACCGATTCGACCGTCGAAGCCCTCCATCTTCCGCAATTGCTCCAGGGGCTGGCCCAGGAGGGAATCGAGGCCCGGACCATCGTCGTGCCGCCGGGCGAAGGTTCCAAGACGCTGGCGGAATATGAGCGTGTGACCGGCATCCTCCTGGAGATGGGGGTCGAGCGCGGCACCACCGTCATCGCACTGGGCGGCGGCGTGGTCGGCGACCTGGCGGGATTCGCGGCGGCGACCACGATGCGCGGCCTGCCCTTCGTGCAGATTCCCACCACCCTGCTGGCGCAGGTCGATTCCTCCGTCGGCGGCAAGACGGGCATCAATACGCCCTTCGGCAAGAACCTTCTCGGCGCGTTCCACCAGCCGCTGGCGGTGCTGGCCGATACCGCGACCCTCGCCACGCTGCCGCCGCGCGAGATCCGCGCCGGCTACGCCGAAATCGTCAAGGCCGGCCTGATCGGCGATGCCGCCCTCTTCGAATGGTGCGAGGCCAACGGCCAGGCGGTCCTGGATGGCGATGCCGACAGCCAGGCCGAGGCCGTGCGCCGCGCCTGCGCGTTCAAGGCCGCAGTCGTGGGCGACGACGAACGCGAGGAACGGAAATCGGACGGCAGGGCCCTGCTCAATCTCGGGCACACGTTCGGCCACGCGCTGGAGGCCGAGCTGGGATATGACGGCCGCCTGCTGCATGGCGAGGCCGTGTCGCTCGGCCTGCGCCTGGCCTTCCTCACCTCCGAGCGCATGGGCCTGTGCGCCAGCGCGGATGTCGAGCGCGTGACGGCCCATCTGGAACGGCTTGGCATGCCGGCGCGCCTGCGCGACCTGGAGCAGACATTTTCGGCCGAGAGGCTGCTCGCCCACATGCAGCGTGACAAGAAGATGCGCGACGGGCGCCTGTCCTTCGTCCTCGTGCGCGGCATCGGACAGGCGTTCACCTGCCGCGACGTTCCCGACAGCCTGGTGCGGGAAATACTGCTGGCGGAAGGATGCGCCGCATGACGTTTCCGTCATGCGTTGCGGCATCGCAACACAGATGCGCGGATATCACATAATCCTGCAATAGGGCCGCGGCGCAGCACCGTCGAATCACCCTCGCGCGGAAATGGTTGCAATCCGCACGTAATCCTAGCGAAACAAACTGTTGCTTTTTCAACACGGTGCTTAGTGGTAATGGCTGCTTTGCCCACGATGCGGGTTCCTAACCCGGAACCGGAAGTTCTATAGGGGGTTAAGCATCACGCTGAGGTTGGCCGTCTATGGTTTGACGGTTACTCGAACGGATGATCAAGAGGACGAAAAAATGCGTCTCCGCACGGCATTACTCGCCACCACGCTGATGGCGGCTGCACCTGTTGCAGCCAACGCGACAATCATTACCGGTCCGTATGTCGATCTGGGCGGTGGTTACAACCTGGTTCAGAACCAGCATGGCCATTTCGCCAACAACCCGGTGGGTAATTTCACCGGCTCGTCGGTTTCCAGCTCGTCGCAGTACCGTCATCACGACGGCTTCACGGGCTTCGGCTCCTTCGGCTGGGGCCTCGGCAACGGCCTGCGCGTCGAGGTTGAAGGTCTCTACAACTATTCCGAGATCAACCACCGCGGCGTTACCGCTCCCGCCAGGACCAGCGGCAGCGACCAGTCCTATGGCGGCCTGGTGAACGTGCTGTATGACATCGACCTGAAGCAGTTCGGGATCGACGTTCCCGTGACGCCGTTCGTCGGTGTCGGTGCAGGCTATCTGTGGCAGCACTACAACCCGACCACGACCAGCTACTCCAACGGCAATGTTGACCGTCTGGGCGGCACGACGGGTGGCTTCGCCTATCAGGGCATCGCCGGTGCGGCTTTCGACATCCCGAACGTTCCGGGTCTGCAGGTCACGGCGCAGTATCGCATGGTCGGCCAGACCTTCAACAACGGCTCGTTCACGATGACGTCGTATCGTCCGAATGGCGAAGCCCGTGGCAACGCGAACTTCGACCACCGCTTCAACCACCAGTTCATCCTGGGTCTGCGCTATGCGTTCGACACCGCGCCGCCGCCGCCGCCGCCGGCTCCGGTCGTTGTGCCGCCCGCCCCGACCCCGGCGCGCACCTACCTGGTGTTCTTCGACTGGGATCGTTCGGACCTGACCTCGCGTGCGCGTGAGATCGTGGCCGAAGCCGCCCAGGCCTCGACCCACGTCCAGACGACGCGGATCGAAGTCAACGGCTACACCGACAACTCGGCGGCCCATCCGGGTCCGCGCGGCGAGAAGTACAACCTCGGCCTGTCCGAGCGTCGTGCGCAGAGCGTGAAGGCCGAGCTGATCCGTGACGGCGTTCCCGCGAACGCGATCGACATCCATGGTTACGGCGAGGCGCATCCGCTGGTTCCGACGGGTCCGAACACCCGCGAGCCGCAGAACCGTCGCGTGGAAATCATCCTGCACTGATCCTGGCGGTTTCCGCCTGGTTCGACAGGGTAAAGAGGGATGCCTTCGGGCATCCCTTTTTTATTGCGCGCTCCCTTCCGCCATGATGTGAAGGCGGCCCTTCACATCCATAGCTGACGAGACCGCGCGTGCCGGATTCCCGCCCCTCTCCCGCCGATGTCCCGTCGCCCGGCGTGAGAGGCGATCTGCGTGCCCGGATCGGGCCATTCCTGAAATTCGGGATCGTCGGAACAACGGGGCTGATCTGGGACACACTGGCGGTCTACGGATTCCGGCCCGTGCTGGGCCTGACGGGCGCCACCGTGCTGGCCTATTTCATCGCCGCCAGCATGAACTGGCTGGTGAATCGGCTCTGGACGTTCCGGCACGTCGTGCATGCCGACCGGCCCCTGGTTCAGTGGGTCCGCTTCCTGCTGGCCAGTTCGCTGGGCTTCGTCATGAATCGCGGCATGGTCTTCGCGCTGTTCCTGCTGTTCCCCCTCTGCCGGGCCGTTCCCGTCCTGGCACTGGCCGCCGGAGCCCTTGCCGGCCTCGCCGCCAATTTCACACTCAGCCACCGGCTGGTCTTCCGCCACCGGCAACCAAACCTCTAGGCTGGCAGCTCAGAGCATGCCGGACCGGCCGGCATGCCAGAACGCGGCCTCCAGCTTCACGGCGGTCCGGAATTCGGCGAGCAGCGCGGGATAGCGCCCTTCCGCGCCATAGCGCCCGGCCAGCCTGTCCAGCGTCATGAGCCCGGCATCCACCAGCCCGACGAACTTCTCGCCCCCATAGAGGGCGATCCAGTCCCAGTAGGGATTCCCCTCCCGCCGGGTCGCCGGGTCCGCCATCAATCGGGCACCGATTTCACCGTAGCCGATCAGGCACGGCGCCAGCGTCACGATCAGGTCCAGCAGATCGCCCGTCTGCCCCCGATCGAGAATGAAGCGTGTATAGGCCAGCAGTTCCAGCGATTCGGGCTGGTCGTGCAGATCCTCGACACCCAGCCCCCATCCGGCGCAATAGGCGATATGCAGCGCCAGTTCGGTATCCAGCAGGCCGGACACGATACCGGAGGCCGAGCGCATGTCCTCCATCGTATCGGCCTTGTAGATCGCCAGCGCATAGGCCCGCGCATACTGGATCAGGTACAGATAATCCTGGATCAGGAACCGCCGGAAATCGGCCTCGGGCAGCGTCCCTTCCGCCATGCCGCGCACGAAGGGATGATGGATGAACCGCTCCCAGTCCGCGCCGCAGTCACGCCGCAGCCTGCCGGCCAGGCCCTGTTCCAGGCGGGGCCAGTCCCGTTCCGCGATCCAGTCCATGCGTTCATCCTTCCTTCGGTGTTTTTATGGGGGCGCCGATTCGCCTCACCGCACGCCCTTGCTCTTCCTGCCGGGCACGCCGTGCGCTAGGTGATGGTATCCGAGCTTTCCAGCCTTCGCCATTTCAGGATCGTCAGCCCTCCGCCATGACCTCCACAAACGATATCCGCGCGACCTTCCTCGACTATTTCGCGGCCAACGGTCATCAGATCGTGCCGTCCTCGTCGCTGGTGCCGCGCAACGACCCGACCCTGCTGTTCACCAATGCCGGCATGGTCCAGTTCAAGAACGTCTTCACCGGGCAGGAAACCCGCCCCTACTCGCGCGCCACCACGGCGCAGAAGGTGGTCCGGGCCGGCGGCAAGCATAACGACCTGGATAATGTCGGTTATACCGCCCGCCATCACACCTTCTTCGAGATGATGGGGAATTTCTCCTTCGGCGACTATTTCAAGCCCGAAGCGATCGAACTCGCCTGGAATCTGATCACGCGCAATTTCGGCCTGTCTCCCGAGAAGCTGCTGGTCACCGTCTACGCCGACGACGAAGACGCCGCCGCCCTGTGGCGCAAGATCGCCGGCCTGCCCGACCAGCGGATCATCCGTATCGGCACCTCCGACAATTTCTGGCGCATGGGCGACACCGGCCCCTGCGGCCCGTGCTCGGAAATCTTCTACGACCACGGTCCCGACGTTCCCGGCGGCCCCCCCGGCTCGCCGGACGAGGACGGCGACCGCTTCGTCGAGATCTGGAACCTCGTGTTCATGCAGTTCTTCGAGGATCCGCCGGGCATCCGCTCGCCGCTGCCGCGCCCCTCGATCGACACCGGAATGGGGCTGGAACGCTTCGCCGCCATCATGCAGGGCAAGCGCGACAATTACGACACGGACACGATGCGCGCCCTGATCCTGGCCTCGGCAGAGGCCACGGGCCAGGACCCGGACGGCCCGTTCCGCGCCAGCCACCGCGTGGTGGCCGACCACCTGCGCTCCACCTCGTTCCTGATCGCGGACGGCGTGCTGCCGTCCAAGGACGGTCGCGGCTACGTCCTGCGCCGCATCATGCGTCGCGCGATGCGCCACCTGCACATGATGGGCACCAAGGAGACGGTGTTCCACCGCCTGGTTCCCGCCCTGGTGCGCCAGATGGGCGCCGCCTACCCCGAACTGGTCCAGGCCGAAGCCCTGATCCGCGAGACCATGCGCGGCGAGGAAGAGCGCTTCAAGGCGATGCTGGAACGCGGCCTGGCGCTACTGGCAGACGAGACCGCGAAGCTCGGCGACGGCCAGAAACTGCCCGGCGACGTGGCCTTCAAGCTGTACGACACATTCGGCTTCCCGCTGGACCTGACGCAGGACGCCCTGCGCGGCGGCAGTCATGAGGTCGACGTCGCGGGTTTCGACGCCGCGATGCAGGTGCAGCGCGAACGCGCTCGCGCCGCATGGAGCGGCTCGGGCGACAGCGCGACCGAGACCGTGTGGTTCGAGGCCCGCGACACATTCGGCGCCACCGAGTTCCTGGGCTACGCGACCGAACAGGCCGACGCCGAAATCCAGGCCATTGTCAGCAACGGCCAGTCGGTGACCGAAGCCCCGGCGGGCGCCGAGATCGCCCTGCTGCTCAACCAGACCCCGTTCTACGGCGAAAGCGGCGGCCAGGTCGGCGATACCGGCCTGATCACAGCACCCGGCCTGCGCATCGCCGTCACCGACACGCAGAAGCGTCTGGGCGACCTGCTGGTCCATTCCGGCACGGTGATCGAAGGCACGGTCCGCGTCGGCCAGGCGGTCACCGCCACCGTCGATCACGAACGGCGCAGCGCGATCCGCGCCCATCATTCCGCCACCCACCTGCTGCACGAGGCCCTGCGTCGGCGCCTGGGCGAGCACGTAACGCAGAAAGGCAGCCTGAACGCGCCCGACCGCCTGCGCTTCGACATCAGCCAGCCCCGCCCACTGACGCCGGAGGAAATCGCCGAGGTCGAGGCCGAGGTGAATGCCCGTATCCGCGAGAACAGCGCGGTCACCACTCGCCCGATGTCGCAGGAGGAAGCCGTGGCGCAGGGCGCGATGGCCCTGTTCGGCGAGAAATACGGCGACGAGGTCCGGGTCGTGTTCATGGGCCCGGCGGAGGAAAACCGCCCGGCCTGGTCGATCGAGCTGTGCGGCGGCACGCATGTCAACCGCACCGGCGATATCGGCCTGTTCCGCATCACGTCGGAAAGCGGCGTCTCGGCCGGCATCCGCCGCATCGAGGCGGTAACGGGCAAGGCCGCCGAAACGGCCGCCGTCGCGACCGAGCAGCGGCTGGCCCAGGTGGCGGCGATGCTGCGCGTCTCGGCCGCCGAAGCCCCCGAGCGGCTGGCGGTGATCCTCGAAGAACGCAAGGTCATGGAGCGCCAGATCTCCGACCTGCAACGCAAGCTGGCCAGCGGCGGCGATGGCGGCGCCACCACCGAGACGATCAACGGCATCGGCTTCATCGCCCGCAATGTCGGCGACCTGCCGGCGCGCGAACTGAAGCCGCTGGCCGACTCCCTGCGCCAGCAGGTCGGCTCGGGCGTGGTGGCCCTGGTCTCCACCGCCGACGGCAAGGGCAGCGTGGTCGTCAGCGTCACCGCCGACCTGACCGAGCGTTTCGATGCGGTCGAACTGGTGCGCGCGGCCAGTGCCGCCATGGGCGGCAAGGGTGGCGGCGGGCGGCGCGACATGGCCCAGGCCGGCGGCCCGGACGTAGCGCAGGCCGACGCGGCGCTCGACGCGGTGCGCAAGTCCCTGGCCTGAGCGTACAGCCCCCCATCGCCGTGTCCCGATGACACGGCGATGTGTCCGGCGCCTGACATAGTATGTCCCGGGCCCCCGCAAGCGAAACCGGACCTGTGCCGTCCTCGTTTCCATGCTATCTTCGACGGGCCCGGCCATGCCGGCGCCCCGGCGCCCGCATGCCAAGACGGCACGTCTCCTCCAGGACGGCCGTTGTTAGGGTGACCGTTCGAACGCCACTGTGGAGTTCCAGGCGGACTTCAGAACATAGGGACCTTCGATGGCCGACACTGATGCCAAGAAAACATTGATCTCGCTCCTGCACGGGGTCGAGAAATTCAATGCCGAGATCTTCCCGCAGAATCGCGAACTGTTCGCGGAACTGGCCGGCCAGCAATCTCCGGACACGTTGTTCATCGCCTGCGCCGACAGCCGGGTGAATCCCAGCATGATCACGCAGACCCAGCCGGGCGACCTGTTCGTGCTGCGCAATATCGGCAATATCGTCCCCGCCTACGGCGAAATGCTGGGTGGCGTGTCGTCCGCGATCGAATATGCGGTCCTGGCGCTGGGCGTGTCGCATATCATCGTCTGCGGCCATTCCGATTGCGGGGCGATGAAGGCGCTGCTGGACCCCGATCCGTCCAAACTCGCTCACATGCCCACCGTCGCGTCGTGGCTGCGCAACGCCGAAGCCGCGCGGGCAGTCGCGGGCGCGCTGCGCGCCACCGACGCCGGCCCGGAATCCGTGCGCAGCCTGGCGGAACAGAACGTGCTGCTGCAGATCGCCCATCTGCGCACCCATCCGGCCGTGGCCGCCGCCCTGGCGCGCAACACGCTGATCCTGCAAGGCTGGTTCTACGACATCGCCAGCGGCGAGGTCGTGATCCTGGACGAAACCTCACGATCCAGCATCCATGTCGACGAAGCCATCGCCCGCCTGACCCGTGAGGTGGATGCGAAGACTGAACAGGCCTGATCCGCGATCGGCGGTCATCCGCTTCCTGGCCTGTGCCGGGTGGCTGGTGGCCGTCCTCGCCACATCTCCGCTCCACGGCGCGGCCGCCCGCGCGATCAAGGTCTCGACCTGGAACCTGGACTGGCTGACGGCACGGCCACCGGGCGACCCCGCCCTGCCCCCCGATCTTCATCATCGCAGCGACGCCGGCCTGCGCCAGTTGGCTCTCTACGCCACACGGCTCGGCGCCGACATCATCGGGTTTCAGGAAGTCGATTCCCCAACCCTGGCCGCCCGCCTGTTCCCACCCGAACACTATCAGGTCGTCATGAGCGACGATCACGTGGTCCAGCGCGTCGGGCTGGCGGTCGCCACCGGGCTGACCGTCACCCGCCATCCAGACCTGTCGGAACTCGACGTCTATCCGCCCGACGCTCCCCATCATCTGCGCGTGGGGCTGGATGTCACGGTCGGTGACGGCACCGCCAGCCTGCGCATCCTCATCGTGCATCTCAAGGCCGGCTGCCGCAACGCGGCCCTGGCCGACCGGCGGCCGGCCTGCCGCACGCTCGCCCGGCAGCTGACGGTGCTGGATGACTGGATTGCCCAGCGGCAGGACGAAGGCGTAGCCTTCCTGGTCATGGGGGATTTCAACCGCAACCTCACCCCTGCCGACCCATTCTTCCGGCAACTGGAAACCGACGGCCCCCTGACACTGACCACGGCGGGGCGCGCCAGCCCATGCTGGGGCGGCACCTATTTCATCGACCACATCCTGCTGGGCAACCAGGCCCGCGCATGGCTCCACCCCGACAGCCTCCGGGTCCTGACCTACGACACGCAGGACCAGACCCAGGCGCCGGACCTGTCCGATCATTGCCCGGTCTCGGTCGGGCTGGAGATGCCCTGAGCGGGCAAGAAGGTTTTCCCCATGGAATATCGTCACCTCGGCCGTTCCGGCCTGCGCGTCTCGGCCGTCGGGCTGGGCTGCAACAATCTGGGCGGCCGCATCGGGCTGGACGAGTCCAGGGCCGTGGTCCACCAGGCCCTGGACAGCGGCATCACCCTGTTCGACATCGCGGATGTCTATGGCCGGCGCGAAGCCCATTACGGCGCGTCGGAGGAAACACTGGGTGCGATCCTCGGCCCGCGCCGCAACGAGATCGTGCTGGCCACCAAATTCGGCATGCCCATGGATGCCGAGGGCTACCTTCAGGGCGCGTCGCGCCGCTACATCCGCCAGGCCGTCGAAGCCAGCCTGACCCGCCTGCGCACGGACAGGATCGATTTGTACCAGGTCCATACCCCCGACCCGGCCACCCCGATCGAGGAGACACTGCGCGCCCTGGACGACCTGACCCGCGAGGGAAAGATCCTCTATGCCGGCTGCTCCAATTTCCCGGCCTGGCAGGTCGCCGACGCCTGCCACGTCGCCCGCGCGGCCGGCTATGCCGGCTTCATCTCGTGCCAGGACGAACTGTCACTGCTGGCGCGGGACGCATTGCGCGACCTGGTGCCGGCGATCCGTCATTACGGCCTGGGGCTGCTGCCCTATTTCCCCCTGGCCAGCGGCATCCTGACCGGGAAATACCACCGCAATGCACCCCCGCCTCCCGGGAGCCGGCTGAGCGCCTGGATCCATCTGGCCGACCGGTACCTGACCGACGCCAACTGGACTCTTCTCGACCGGCTGGATCGCGTGGCCCGCACGCACGGGCGCAGCCTGACCGAACTGGCCTTCGGCTGGCTCCTGTCGCACGATGTTGTGGGCTCGGTCATTGCCGGGGCCACCCGCCCCGCACAGATCGAAGCCAACGTCGCCGCCGCCGCGCGTCCGCTGACCGCCGAAGAACGCAACGCGCTCGCGACCGCGCTATCCGGTCCCGAATGACCATCCATCGGCCAAACGTGCTCTCACTTCGGAAAAGCGGAACAGGCCCCAAGGGCGATCAGGCGGGCCATACCCCCGAGAAGAAAGCCGCCCGCCACCCGATCATGATCATGCCGATGACGAACAGGATCGCACCCATCAGCTGAAATACATCGCGCAGTGGTGCCTGGGGCGCACGATCCTCGATTTCAGGCATGCATCGCTCCCTTCCTGTATTGTTACTGTTCTTAACATCCGTGACGACAGCACGAAAAGGGCCACACGCCCGATGACTTGTTTTGTGACGAAAACATCTTCGTGCGGCGCGCAGGAAGCACGTCCCATTTCCGCTGAGCCATCATTTGAAAAATAACCGGCATCGGATCACCGGCCGACCGAGTCGACAGAGCAGTCCCTCACCCCGGATGGCGCAACAGGCCCCCTTCCACCCGCAAGGTCGCCCCGGTCGTGGCCGACGCCTGCGGCGAGCAGACATAGGCAACCATGCTGGCAATCTCCTCGGGCTCCGCCAGGCGGCGGATCAACGAGGCCGGCCGGTGCTGCGGCACGAACTCGGCCATGATCTCCCCGATCGGCCGGCCGCTCTCCTGCGCCGCCTTGGCGAACATCTCCATCACGCCTTCGGTCCGGGTCGGCCCCGGCAACACCGAATTGACCGTCACGCCCGTTCCGGGAACGCCCTCGGCAATCCCCCGGGCGATCGCCACCTGCGCGGCCTTGGAAAATCCGTAGGCGACCATGTCCGCCGGAATATTCAGCGCCGATTCGCTGGAGACGAACACCACGCGCCCCCACGCCCGCTCGACCATACCCGGCAGATAATGGCGGGTCAGGCGCACGCCGCTCAGCACATTGATGTCGAAGAAACGCTGCCAATCCTCGTCCGGCGTCTCAAGAAACGGCTTCTGCTCGAAAATGCCCAGATTATTGACGAGAATATCGGCCTGGGGAACGAGGCGGATAAAGCCGTCGATTCCCTCCTTGGTGCCCAGGTCGCCCGGCACGCCGCGCAACCGCGCGGTGGGCATGCGGGTCCGGATATAGGCCATGGCCTCGTCCACCCGGGCCTGACTGCGACCGTTGACGATCACGTCCGCCCCGGTCTCGGCCAGGGCCAACGCGATGGCCAGCCCGATCCCGGCGGTCGAGCCGCTGACGATCGCCGTTTTTCCTGCCAGATCGATTTTCATTCCGCTTCCTCCTTCCGCGTGTCCGTCACCACAAGCGGGGTGTGTCGTCAGGCCGCCTTCTCCTGTTCCGCCAGGCGACCCAGAGCCTGGACCGTGTCCTTTGCCAGACGGATGCGTTGCGCATTCGTCATCTCCCGCACCAGCGCCAGCTTGTGGTCGGGACGCAGGCGGACATTGCCCTCTTTCTGCTTCGCCATCCATGCTACCAGCCCGGCGGGATTGGCGAAATGATTGCCCCGGAACTGGATCACCATCCCCTTCGGCCCGGCCTCCAGCCGCTCGACCCCGGCCTCGCGGCACAGGCGCTTGATCGCGACGACATCCAGCAGGTTGCGCACCGGATCAGGCAGCGTGCCGAACCGGTCGACCAGTTCGGCCTCCATCGCCTCGATCTCGGCATCGTTCGCCAGTCCGGCGATGCGCCGATACAGCCCCAGCCGCACCGGCAGGTCCGGCACATACTCTTCCGGAATCAGCACCGGCAGGCCGAGGATGATGTTCGGCGTCCAGTCCCGGTCCTCGGCCTTGCGCCGGCCCTTCTCGGCACGCAGTTCCGCCACCGCGTCTTCCAGCATCTGCTGGTAGAGTTCGATCCCGACCTCGCGGATATGGCCCGACTGCTCGTCGCCCAGCAGGTTGCCCGCACCGCGCAGGTCCAGATCATGGGACGCCAAGGTGAATCCCGCTCCCAGCGTATCGAGCGTCTGCATGACCTCCAGCCGCTTCTCGGCGGCGGCCGAGAGCACATGGGTCTGCGGCCAGGTCAGGTAGGCATAGCCGCGCTGCTTGCCGCGCCCCACGCGCCCGCGCAACTGATAGAGCTGTCCCAGCCCGAACATGTCGGCCCGATGGATGATCAGCGTATTCACCGCCGGCATGTCCAGCCCGCTTTCCACAATATTGGTGGAGAGCAGGATATCGTATTTGCCGTCGCTGAACTCGGTCATCACCCGTTCCAGCTCGGTGGGCGTCAGGCGCCCATGGGCCTGCACCAGCCGCGCGTCGGGCACGATTTCCTGCAATCGCGCGCCCATCCGGTCCAGATCCTCGATCCGCGGCACGACGCAGAAGATCTGCCCGCCCCGGAACCGCTCGCGCTGGATCGCCTCGCGGATCACCACGCTGTCGAAGGGCATGATGAAGGTGCGCACCGCCAGCCGGTCGGTCGGCGGCGTAGCGATCAGGCTCATTTCCCGCACGCCGGTCAGCGCCAGTTGCAGCGTGCGCGGCAGCGGCGTGGCCGACAACGTCAGGACATGCACATCCTCGCGCAGCGCCTTCAGCTTCTCCTTGTGGGCGACGCCGAAATGCTGCTCCTCGTCGATGATCAGCAGTCCCAGGTCGGCGAACTGCACGCCCTTGGCCAGCAGGGCATGGGTGCCGATGATGATGTTGATCGTGCCGTCGGCCAGTCCCTTGCGCACCGCCGCCGCTTCCTTGGCCGTCACCATGCGCGACAATTGCGCCACCGTGACCGGCAGCCCGGCAAACCGGGCCGAGAAGGTGCGGAAATGCTGCCGCGCCAGCAGCGTGGTCGGCACCACCACCGCCACCTGCGCGCCCGACATCGCGGCCACGAAGGCCGCGCGCAACGCCACCTCGGTCTTGCCGAACCCCACATCGCCGCACACCAGACGATCCATCGGCCGGCCGGAGCCCATATCCTCCAGCACATCGACGATGGCGCGCGACTGGTCCTCGGTCTCCGCAAAAGGAAAACGACTGCAGAACTCGTCCCACAATCCTTCCGCCGGGGTCAGGCTGGGTGCCTCGCGCAGCGCGCGCATCGCGGCGGTGCGGATCAGTTCACCCGCCATGTCGCGGATGCGCTGCTTCATCCGCGCCTTGCGGTTCTGCCACGACGCACCGCCCAGCTTGTCCAGCGCCACCCCGGCCTGGTCGGACCCGAAGCGACTGAGCAGCTCGATATTCTCGACCGGCAGGAACAGCTTCTCGCTGCCGTCATAGACCAGGCGCAGGCAGTCATGCGGCGCGCTGCCGACCGCCACCGTCTCCAGCCCGTCATAGCGGCCGATGCCGTAATCCTGATGCACCACCAGGTCGCCCTCGGCAATCTCCGACGCCTCGGCGATGAACTGGTCGGCCCGCTTGCGGCGGCGCGGCGGGCGCGAAATCCGCTCGCCCAGCAGATCCTGTTCCGACACGAAGGCCAGATTGTCTGCAATGAAGCCGCGTTCCAGCCCCAGCGTCAGCAGCCCGACGGTTCCGGCCGGCAGATCCTGCGCCTGGGTCCAGGTCTCGAACGTCTCGGCCCGCATGCCGTGCTCGCGCAGCAGCGTCGCGATCCGCTCGCGCGAGCCACGGGTCCAGGCCGACAGATAGACCCGGCGCCCGGTCTCGGCCCATTGCCGGACCTGCACATCGAGCATGGCGAACACGTTCTCGCGCGATCCATCCACCACCGAGCGGGCGAACAGGATTCCCGGCCGCCCAAGCGCGTCGATACCCTCCGCCCCATCCGGGCGGGAGAAGGGATTGAACACCACCACCGGATGGCCGGACAGCATGCCGTCCCATCCCTTGCGGTCCAGATACATCAGATGCGGCGGCAGCGGCCGGTATGGCACCTCGCCCTCGCGCACCGGCTGGCGCCGCGCCTCGAAATGGTCGGCGATCATTTCCAGCCGCGACGACAGCACCTCGTCCGCCTGATGCGCCATGATCACGGCCACGCCCGGCAGATAATCGACCAGCGTTTCCAGATGCTCGTAGAACAGCGGCAGCCAGTGCTCCAGCCCGGCATGGCGCCGACCGTCGGAAACATGCTGATAAAGCGGGTCGCCGGCGGCAGCCGGCCCGAACAGATCGCGCCAACCGGTGCGAAAGCGCGAGATACTGGCCTGATCGAGGCTGAAATCGGCCACCGGACGCATCACGAACCGGTCCAGCCGCTCGGAAGACCGCTGGGTGGCCGGGTCGAAACGGCGGATATTCTCGACCTCGTCGCCGAACAGGTCCAGCCGCACCGGCTCGGCATCGCCGGAGGGGAAGATGTCGAAGATACCGCCCCGGGTCGCGAATTCGCCCGGTTCCATCACCGTATCGGTGCGGTTGTAGCCGTTGGTCACCAGCAGTTCGATCAGGAACTCCTGATCCAGACTGTCGCCGGCGGCTACCGTCAGCGACTGGCCGCGAAAGGCGGCGCGCGGCGTCACACGCTGGACCAGCCCGCCCACCGTGGTCAGCACGATGCGCGGCCCCTTCGCGGGTTCCAGCAAGCGCGTCAGGGTCGCGACCCGTTCGGCGATGATCGCCGGATTGGGCGACACCCGATCATAGGGAAGGCAATCCCACGCCGGAAAACGCAGGATCTCCGCATTCGGCACGATGAACGAGAGCAGGTCGCCGATCCGCGCCATGCCCGCATCGTCGCGCGCCACATGCAGCACCGGCCCGTCATGCTCGCGCGCGCGCCGGGCGACGAGAAAGGCGTCGTACCCGTCCGGCACCCCCCAGACATTCATCCAGCCGGGGTGCCCGGAGGCTGGCGCGGCGGCTTGGTCCCTTCCCTCTGCTGTCATCGTTCTCCCCGGATCGCGGCCTGCCGGGCGGGATCGTTGGCGTCGGCGATGATGGCCCGCATCATCGGGCAGTCGACCTCGGCCGGCACCGGCTTGCGGCCGCTCAGCCAGTCCGCCAGGTCGGCGTCCGGCAGGTCCATCACCGCTTCCAGCGCATCCATGTCCGCATCCGACATCGCCGCCAGACGCGGGGCCACAAAGCCGCCGATCAGGATGTCGGTCTCATGCGTGCCGCGATGCGTGGCGCGGAAATAGATCCGGCGACGGCGCGGATCGAGGTTCGAAAAGTCCGGTATGTCGAGGGACATGGTGCCTGCCCTGATATGGTTTCGTTTTGTTCCTTCGCGTTGCTGTCCTATAGCCCTCCGTCAGGGTCCTGTCAGCCCGGCAGTCGCACCGGCCCCCAGAAACGGCCCCACGGAAATTAACCGGGGGATTTGAGGACGATCGAGCCCAGCGTGTCCGATACCACCCCCCAGGACGATTCACCGGGCCTTCTCGGCCCGCTTCTGGCCCCGCTCGCCACGCTGCCCGGGGTCGGCGCCGCCACCGCGAAGCTGCTGGCGCGCGCGACCGGCGGCACGCGCGTGGCAGACCTGCTGTTCCACCTTCCCGAATCCTTCATCGACCGGCGCTATCGCCCCCCAATGCGCGACGCCATCCCAGGCCGGATCTGCACCCTGTCCGGCACCGTGCAGCGGGTCGATGCCCCCGCGCGCGGCTCGCGCCAACCATGGCGGGTCCGCCTGTCAGACGGCAGCGGCGCGATCGACCTGGCCTTTTTCTCCCCCTACCAGGCACGGCAGATGGTGATCGGCAGCACGGTCGCGGTCTCCGGCATGCTGGACGAATTCGGCGACCGGCTCTCGATCGCCAACCCCGATCACATCGTGCCGGGCGGCGATATCGGGCGCATCCCGATGCTGGACCCGGTCTGGCCACTGACGGCGGGCCTCTTCCCCCGCCATGTCCGCAATGCGCTGCGACAGGTTTTCCTACGGTTCCCTACCCTGCCGGAATGGCTGGACCCCACGCTCGTCGCGCGACGGCACTGGCCGGATTTCGAAACCGCGCTGCGCCAGTTGCATTGCCCCGATGAATTCCCCGACCTGCTGAAGGACGATGCCTACGCCGCCGCGTCCGAACGGGCCCGCCTGCGTCTGGCCTGCGACGAATTGCTGGCCGAACAGGTCGCGATGGCCGAGGCCAGGCGGCGCAACCGCAACCGTCCCGGCCGCGCGATCATCCCCACAGGCGTGCTGCGCACCACGTCGCTGGAGCGTTTCGGCCACCCCCCGACCGGCGCCCAGACCCGCGCCCTGCGCGAAATCGATGCCGATCTTGCATCTCCCAGCCCGATGCTGCGCCTGGTGCAGGGCGATGTCGGCGCGGGCAAGACGCTGGTCGCCCTGCAGGCGATGCTGGGCGCGGTGGAGGCCGGGCACCAGGCGGTGCTGATGGCACCGACCGAGATCCTGGCCCGCCAGCATCTGGCCACCTTCACCCGGCTGGCCCCCGTCCCGGTCGCCTTCCTCAGCGGCAGCGTCAAGGGCCGGGCCCGGCGCGACGTGCTGGAAGACATCGCCACCGGCCGTGCACCCCTGGTGGTCGGCACGCACGCCCTGTTCCAGGACAAGGTGGTCTTCGCCGACCTGGCGCTGGCGGTGATCGACGAACAACACCGCTTCGGCGTCGAACAGCGGCTTCTGCTGGGTGAAAAAGGCCACCTGACCGACATCCTGGTCATGACCGCCACCCCGATTCCCCGCACCCTGCTGCTGACCCAATGGGGGGAGATGCAGGTCAGCCGCCTGGACGAGAAGCCGGCGGGGCGGCTGCCGATCCGCACCTCGCTCCACGCCATGGCGTCACTGGGCGACCTGCTGGACGGCATCGGCCGCGCCATCGCGGGTGGCGCGCGCGTCTTCTGGGTCTGCCCGCTGGTCAGCGAGAGCGAGGCACTGGACATCGCAGCGGCCGAAGCCCGCTTCGCGGTGCTGGCCGAACGGTTCGGGCCAGTCGTGGGCCTGGCCCACGGCCAGCAGGACATCGCGGTGCGCGAGGCTGCAATCGCCGATTTCGCCGCCGGCCGCACCCGCATCCTGGTCGCGACGACGGTGATCGAGGTCGGGGTCGACATCCCCGCCGCCACGGTCATGGTCATCGAGCACGCCGAGCGGTTCGGCCTGGCGCAGTTGCACCAGCTCCGCGGCCGCGTCGGTCGCGGCGGCGACGAATCCTTCTGCCTGCTGCTGCATGACGACGCCCTGGGCAAGACGGCGCGGCGCAGACTGGCCCTGCTGCGCGATACCGAGGACGGCTTCCTGATCGCCGACGAGGATTTCCGCCTGCGCGGCGGCGGCGACCTGACAGGCCGCCGCCAGTCCGGCCTGCCGGACCTGCGACTGGCCACCGGCGCCCGGCTGGACCTGCTGGTAACGACCGCGGCACAAGACGCGCAACGGATCGTCGAAGGCAACGCCGAGGCAAGGCGTGGGGCGATCGCACTGGCCGTGGAACTGTTTGACCGCCACGACGCGACACGGACCTTACGGTCCGGCTAAGATCCTGCTCAACAACCATCCAGAAATCACCATGAAACAAGGACTTGCCGAAATCTTGTTTTAAATTTAAAATTTTGCAACTGGCCCGGTCTTGGAAGCCAAAGATTGAAAGCAGGTTACTTACAGATAAGGTAAATCATGGTCCGGATTATTCATCTGATGATACAGATAGACCACCATCCAACCTGCTGCAATCAGGAACCTCCAGAAGACACACACAGCGGTCAACGGTCTCGATTTGCCTCAAGTCGTCGCAAGCTTAAATGATAATTTCAGAAAAAATATTAAGACAAGGATTATAATATGAAAATTCAATATCTTACAAAATTTTTTGGGTCCAAAGAGACCACAGAGATGAAAGAAGATCGTAATCTATTTGAATTATTTAAATCTCTTGATCCAGTTTCTTTTTTTATACCTTTCGGAACATGCTGCCTTCCAGCAAAAACCATTGAAACTTTAGGGTTGAGGAGATTTTCCTTGCCCATGGATTGGCTATTCACAACAAATCCCATGCTAGTTCACTGTATCAATGATGATTTTTCCACTTTTTTAGATAAAAAGTATTATAGTTTCATACCGCTCCACGAAAGGCCATGGGGAGAAGATCATAGTTTTTGTCACCATTCATTTTACAGAGAAAATCATAATGCAAATTTCGTATTCAATCATTTCAACCCCTTAGAAGGGCCTGTTTACGAAACATTGAAGCGCAGAACCGATAGACTTATCAACACCCTTAGTTCAAAAGAAAACAAAGTTTTTTTAAATTTCTCTCATGATTCATGTAAAAAAGAAGATTTTATCCATTTGCATAATGCAATAAAAGAAAAATATAGCAATTTTTCACTTGTGATGATTTCATACAATGGAATCTCCACTGATGGTGAATTCATAAAGAATGTGAGTTTTTTGGATCAGTCGTGTTACTGTGAATTTTATTCTTTTTCAAAATTTACTGGGGATAGATTCCATGCTGATATAGACAACTCAATTATCCATTCAATTCTTTCGTTTATGAAGAAAGATGCCGCGTTTGACTTCCTTAAGGAGTGAATTCATGAGAGTCTTCTGAAGAATGATGAACTGGTAGCATAGCCTGCGCTCAAATCCATCCTTGGGTCCTGCCCCTGCAATCGAAAAAGGGTATCCTTGGCTGGATTTCGGCGCTTCAGGCGGCATAGCGGGCAATGCAGCAATGATTTGAACGAGACCGGCTGGTATTTCTTGTCGATCCACCCGGAGCAGCCACGTGTGAAAATACGGTGCCCCCCAATGCCCAACGAACGGCGATTGCACGACATAAGCGGAAGAGAAGCCACGTCTCCACGCCCATCGCGGTAGCATGGAGACCAGGCTGTCCACCGCCCCTAATGACATACTCACGTCGAAACTCAGCGCGGGAATCCGCTGTTAATCTTGCGTCGTGAAAGCCGTCCGGAACGGTACCGGCCCTGAAACTACCCCTGCTGAAGCCGACATTATTGCCGATCCCTCTCTTCCTTGGAAGTTTTCCACCACCTTACGCAGAAGCATTTTCACTCGAATCGAAGCACATCGAAATCCGATGCTTTTTCATATTCGATTCAACGCTTCACCCCCCAAAGTCCAGGAAGGACCAATGTTCCAGCCGACTTTCAGAATTTGGCGGACAGGGCCAGCGACCCATAATTGAACAGCCCGCTGCGCGCACCCTTGAATTCCTGGGTCTGCCATACCTGGCTGTAGGACAGGCGCATCCCATGCCACATGATCGCGACGCCGGCATGGATCTCGCCCACATCCCAGTTCACCGGCACATGCGGCGAATTGCTGCGCATCGTATTGCCTTGCAGGGTGGCGTCATAACCGACGGCGGAGCCCGTCACGTTGCCGAAGACATACCACGACACCGGGCGCGTCAGCCGGTAGGCATCGGTGCCATCGGTACCCGACCCGATCGTGGGCGTGCCGAAATCGCTGTTCAGCCCCTGGCCGATCCGGAACGTGTCGGCCACCGACCCATAGATCCGGTAATCGCCGATCGCGGCCGAGGCCGCGGGCAGCATGTCCATCGAAATGCCGTAGACATCGGCCAGCGGAAACCGCCAGGTCCGCCCGGCCTGCACCTGGAAGATCGGCTGGTTCTGCAACTGGTGGCGCCACCCCAGGTTGCGGGTATCGCCGATCGCGCCATGGAAACCGTTCTGCAATTTCTCGCCCATCGCGGCCGGGCCCATCATGCCGAGTTGGATCCCGAACACCGACCGGGAGAAATCGGTATCGTTGATCAGGTTGATGGTGCCGAGCAGCAGGCTGGAATAGGGGCGGTCACGCGGCGACGGCGTGCTGATCTGCGTATTCTGCGGGGTAAAGATAAGCTGCTGCAGTCCCATGCTGATGCGGGTGACGCCTGCCCCCATGATGGCATGGTTGATGGTCTCGATCGGAGCGGGCTGGTTATCGGTGCCCGATGTCCAGTTCACGCGCAGGCCACTGGTGTAATACTGGTCCGACGTGCCCTTCAGCGTGGTGACCGCGTCGTTTTCCCCCTGGATCGTCCAGGTTCCATACGGGTCCTGCAGCGGCGTGGCATGGGCCGGGGCGCAAACGGCTGCCGCAAGGCACCCCATGCCGGCGAGCGTACCGACACGCGCCATCCAAAGGGCTGTTCTTTCCGTCTTTGTCTGGCCCATCAGCTTCCCTTTCACCTGCGCGACGCCGCATCCGAACCGCGCCCACCGACTGTCTAAAACGTCCCGGCGTTTCGAGAAAGCCCACGGGTGACTTTCGTGATCGGACAGCCCGCCGTCATAACGACAATCCGGCGGTCCACCGCTGATGGCGCAAACATTAATGGTTAGTCATATTAAAGATGACAACATGATGGAACCGCGGGCGGAAGTTATGCTTATCTGTATTGGACACCGACGCATTCGTGCTAGGGTCCGCGCGGGGAAAGGATGCTGTCCGCCACGGCCGCTCAGGCGGTTCGGAGAACGGTTGTGTAATGCCTTGATCCAGCAAAATTTCTTCATCCGGTGGCTCCTGGGACAGGACCCGCCAACTAGACCTCGGGATTACGACCGTTGAGAAGTAACAGGACCGACCGCAGCCCCCGTTCCCCGCGCCGCGGCGGATTTGACGACGATTTCATGTCGCCGCCGACGTTTGGTGATCGTGGCAGCAGCGGTGCTCCCCGTCGCCCCATGGGCGGTGGCGGTGGCGCCCCCTCCCAGGTGATCGCCTCGGGACCGGAGATCAGTGCCTCCGTAAAGTGGTTCAACAGCGAGAAGGGCTTCGGCTTCGTCGAACTGGCCGACGGTTCGGGCGATGTCTTCCTTCACGCCAACGCGCTGGCACAGAGCGGGCACAGCTCCGTCTCCCCCGGCACGACGCTGGTGGTCCGCATCGGCCAGGGGCCGAAGGGTCGCCAGGTCGCGGCGGTGGTCTCGGTTGACGAGAGCACGGCCCAGCCGGAGCGTCCGCGCGGCTTCGGCGCCGGCGCCCCGCGTGCCCCCGGCGGCTTCGGCGCCCGTCCGGCCCGTCCGGCCCCCGACCTGTCGCATGCGCAGGACATGCGCGGCATCGTAAAGTGGTACAACGCCACGAAGGGCTTCGGCTTCATCACCCCGGAAAGCGGCGGCAAGGACATTTTCGTCCACGCTTCGGCTCTAGAGCGTTCGGGCCTGACCGGCCTGACCGAAGGCCAGACGGCGAACGTGCAGGTCGTGCAGGGCCAGAAGGGCCCCGAGGCCGCGTCGATCAGCGTCGACTGATCCGGCGTCATGCCTGATCAACAAGCAGGGTCGCCCTCGGGCGGCCCTGTTTTTGTTTGGAAAACCTTCTTCCTGGTGTCTCGCGCGACAGAGGCGCGATCACGCCGGGCGAACGCACCCAGACGAACGGCCTATTCCTTGCCCTTGTTGCGCATCAGCCGCGCCTTGTCGCGCTGCCAGTCGCGTTCGGCAATCGCATGGCGCTTGTCGGCCTTCTTGCGCCCTTCGCCGATCCCCAGCGTGACCTTGGCGAGACCACGGGCATTGAAATGGATATCCAGCGGCACCAGCGTCACGCCTTCGCGCGCCACGGCCCCCAGCAGCTTGTTCACCTGCTTGCCATGCAGCAGCAGCTTGCGCGGCGCACGGGGCTCGAAGCGCGACAGCACGCCGCCCTGATATTCGGGGATATAGCTGTTGAACAGCCAGATCTCGCCATTCCGGTCGCCCGCATAGGCTTCGTTGATCGTCGCCCGCCCCATGCGCAGGCTCTTGACCTCCGGTCCCTTCAGCACGAGCCCGGCTTCGACCGTTTCCAGGATCTTGTAGTCGAACCGGCCCTTGCGATTCTGCGCCGCGATCCCGTGCGAGATCATGCCACTCTTGTTTTTCTCGGCCATCGTCAGTTCAACAGGCCCACGGCGGCCAGCGCCTCGCGGACCAGGGCGCGGGACGCATCGGTCAGCGGCGCCAGCGGCAGGCGACAGGTCTCGCCCGCCAGCCCCAGCAGGCTGGCGGCATATTTTACCGGCGCCGGATTGCTCTCGCAGAACAGCGCATCGTGCAGCGGCGACAGCCGGTCCTGCAATTCCATCGCGTCAGCCACGCGCCCGTCCTGCCAGGCCCGATGCAGTTCGGCGCACAGGCGCGGCGCGACATTCGCGGTCACGCTGATGCAGCCATCCCCTCCGGCGGCCAGGAACGAGACCACGGTACCGTCCTCGCCCGAAAGCTGGTTGAAGGGCTTGTGACCGATCGCCCGACGCACCTGGATCGGGCGCAGCAGATTGGCGGTGGCGTCCTTCACACCGATGATCCGGGCATGCCGCGCCAGCCGCGCCATGGTCTCGACCGAGATATCGACCACCGAGCGCCCAGGAATGTTGTAGACGACCAGCGGCAGGTCGGTCGCATCGGCAACCGCCATGAAATGACGGTACAGCCCTTCCTGCGTCGGCTTGTTGTAATAGGGCGCGACGACCAGCACGGCATCCGCACCCGCCGCCTTGGCATGGCGGGCCATGTTGACGGCCTCGGTGGTGCTGTTGGAGCCCGCGCCGGCAATGACGGGCACCCGCCCCGCCACGACCTGAACCGCGTATTCGACCACACGCGCATGTTCGTCATGCGTCAGGGTCGGGCTTTCGCCCGTGGTGCCCATCGGCACGACACCCGATGAGCCTTCGGTCACCTGCCAGTCGAGGAATCGGCCCAGAGCCGGAAAATCCAGCGATCCGTCATCGTTCATCGGCGTAATCAGGGCTGTGATCGAACCCTTGAACATAGTCGTTTCCACTCGAATCTCGCAGGCTGTGACGCGGGCCGCCCCTCGGGCCACCCCGGCAGGATTGGGGTCCCGCCTGTGCTGTTAATCCATTGTGTTAATGCCGGGGGTAGTGGCTAGGCAACCTTCATCGGTCCGCCACCGCATGGCCACGGAACGGCGAACCCGGATAAACACCCAGAATCGCCGAAGTTTCCGAGAAGAAGGCCAGTTCCGCCAACGCCTGCGCCAGCGGCGCATCCTCGGGATGCCCCTCGACATCCAGCAGAAACTGCGTGGCGGCGAACGACCCATCGAGCATGTAGCTCTCCAGCCGCGTCATGTTCACGCCATTGGTCGCGAACCCGCCCAGCACCTTGTAGAGCGCGCCGGCCGTATTGCGGACCCGGAACAGCACGGTGGTCAGCGTGCCCGCCTGCCCCGGCGGCGGCCGGACCGCCGCGCGCGACGTAATGTAGAAGCGGGTCGTGTTATGCGCCGCGTCCTCCACATTATGGCGCAGCACCACAAGGCCGTTCAGCTCCGCCGCTAGCGCCGACGCCACGGCCACATCCTCGGGGTTGTTCCACCGCGCCACCAGTTCGGCCGCGCCCGCCGTATCGAACTCCACCACCGGCGTCAGGTTCAGCGCTTCGATGATGCCCCGGATCTGCGCCATGGCCACCGGATGGGTATGGACCCGCCGTGCCTGCTCGATCGTGCTGCCGGGCACGCCCAGCAGGCAATGCTCCACCCGCTGGAAATGCTCGCCGACGATGTTCAACCCGGCCTGCGGCAGCAGGGCATGAATATCCGGCACCCGCCCCGCCAGGCTGTTCTCGCAGGCCAGCATGCCCAGGTCGGCACGCCCGTCATGAACCGCCGCGATCGCATCGGCGAAGGTTTCGCAGGGCAGCGTGGTCCAGCCCGGAAAGGCCTGCCGGCACGCCAGGTCGGAATAGGCTCCCGGCCGCCCCTGAAAGGCGACGATGCCCATCTGGGGAATCGACGGCGCGCCGCTCATGCCACGTCCGCCAGCATGCGGCGCGCGCGTTCCAGGTCCGCCGGCGTATCCACGCCGAACGGTGCCGCCCCGATCCGGGCACATCCAATGATCATTCCGGCCTCCAGGGCCCTGAGCTGTTCCAGTTTCTCACGCCTTTCCAAAGCCGCTTCCGGCAGGGCCACGAACCGCGCCAGCGCCGCCCGGCGATAGGCATAGATCCCGACATGGTGCCACAGCGCACCCTCGCCCCACGGAACCGCCGCCCGTGAAAAATACAACGCCCGCGCCACGGCGCGCGGGGCACCCTCGGGAAAGGCGCACGCGACCTTCACGACCGAATCCGCCTGCGCTTCGCCGGGTTCCGTGACCGGGGCGACCAGCGTGCCGATATCGACCGCCCGATCGGCCAGCGGCAGCAGGGCGGCGGCCAGGGTCTCCGGCACCAGCCCCGGCAGATCGCCCTGGAGGTTGAGCACCACGTCATGCCGCCCGTCGGGATCGACGGTCGCCAGAGCATGCCACACCCGGTCGGAGCCCGAAGGCAGCGCCGGATCGGTCAGGACGGCGGTACCGCCCGCCGCCTCCACCACCCGCGCCAGTTCGGGGTCGGCCACCGCGACCACGACGGGCCCGATATCGGCGGCGCGCGCGCGTTCCAGCACATGCAGGATCATGGGCCGGTCGCCGATCATGGCCAGCGGCTTGCCCGGCAGGCGCGTCGAGGCCATGCGGGCAGGAATGATGACGATTGGATTCATGCGAACACGCAGCGGGCCTTGACACTCGAAAGCGGCGGAAACGTCCGGCCGGAAAAACGCCGCTGCGGACATGCGCTCCGGCCCATCGGCACGATCCCACGCTGCTTCACACAAGGCGGGCGGCAGTCTAGGTAAGGACCGGCCGGCATGCAACCGAAACACCGATGGAGCCTCGTAACCCGGATGGACAGCCACGACGCCAACCGCATCGGCGCCGCACTCCTGCTGACCGCGCTGGCGATGGCCGGCAGCGTCTGGGCCGGGCACCTGGCCATCCCCGTGGCCACCCCGCTCCGTCCGGCCTTCGCCCTGCCCGAACCGCCCGACGGATCGGCCGGCCTCCCGGTCGCCGACGCCCTGGCCCATGCCGATCCCAAAGCCGGGCAGGCCCTCGCCGCACGGTCCTGCACGACCTGCCACAGCTTCACGAAGGGCGCGCCCCCCACGGTCGGCCCCAACCTGTTCGGCGTCGCCGGCACCCCGGTCGCCGGCATCCCCGGCTACAGCTTCTCCCCCGCGCTCTCGGCACACCGGTCGGAATTCTGGACCGACGAAGCCCTCTCGACCTGGCTGGAAAGCCCGGCCCGCTTCGCGCCGGGCACCCGCATGGCCTTCCCCGGCCTGTCCGACATCCGCGACCGCGCGGCGATCATCGCCTACCTGCACACCCTGTCCGACGGAGGACACCAGCCATGACCCACACCGGCACGCCCCCGGCCGATATCTCCCTTCCCGACGCCGATCGCCTGCTGGACGCCGCGACCGCCGCCGCCGATGCCGCCGCATGCGTCATCCGCCCGTTCTTCCGGGCCGGGGTCACGGTCGACGACAAGAGCGACCAGAGCCCGGTCACCGTCGCCGACCGCACGGCCGAGCGCACCATCCGGGCAATCCTGGCCGAGCGCCTGCCCGACCACGCGGTACTGGGCGAGGAATTCGGGCTGGAACGCGCGGGCGCCCACCGGTGCTGGGTAATCGACCCGATCGACGGCACGCGGGCCTTCGTGACCGGCCGCCCCACCTTCGGCACCCTGATCGCCCTGCTGGAAGACGGCGTACCGGTGCTGGGCATCATCGACCAGCCGATCACCGGCGAACGCTGGATCGGCGTGCGCGGCCGGCCGACGCTCTACGAGTCCCGCCTGCCCGGCACAGTCGGAACCCGCCGCTGCGCCGAGCTGAAACTGGCGGAACTCTCCTGCACCTCCCCCGAGATGATCGCGGACGCCCCGACTCCGCATTGGGACGCGCTGCGCCGCGCCGCCCGCCGCGTCACCTGGGGCGGCGACTGCTACGCCTACGGCCTGCTGGCACTGGGACAGGTCGATGTGATCGCGGAATGCACGATGAAGATCTGGGACTGGGCCGCTCTCGTCCCCATTATTGAAGGGGCCGGCGGCCGGGTGACGGACTGGCACGGCCGCCCGCTCCATGCCGAGAGCGACGGCACGGTGCTGGCGGTGGGCGACCCGGCCATGCTGGCCGACGCCGTCTCCCTGCTGAACACGGGCCTGCCGGCGCGGTGAACTCCCCCACCCGTCCGGGCGGCACATGGCACCGATGCCATCCTTCCCCTATCCATTTATCCGCCGATCGGATAGGAGCACCATCTTCCCCGAATAAGCGCGAGTATTCGAGATGAGCAGCGAAGCCCCCTCTCACCTGTCCCTCCCCAAGGACAAGATCCGCATCCTGCTTCTCGAAGGCATTCACGACAGCGCCGTGTCGCTGCTGAAAGCCAACGGATACGAGAACGTCACGCGCCTGAAGACCGCCCTGGAAGGGGCGGCGCTGCGCGAGGCCCTGGAGGGCGTACATATCGTGGGTATCCGCTCCCGCACCCAGTTGACCGACGAGGTCATCGCCGCCGCCGACCGGCTGATCGCCGTGGGCTGCTTCTGCATCGGCACCAATCAGGTCAACCTGACGGCGGCCCGTGCCCATGGCATTCCGGTCTTCAACGCCCCGTTCAGCAACACCCGCTCGGTCGCCGAACTGGTGATGGGCGAGGTCGTGATGCTGATGCGGCGGATCTTCCCGCGCTCGGTGCAGTGCCATGCCGGCGGCTGGAACAAATCCGCCGCTAATAGCTGGGAAGTCCGGGGCAAGACGCTGGGCATCGTCGGCTACGGCTCGATCGGCTCACAGCTTTCCGTCCTGGCCGAGGCATTCGGCATGCGGGTGATCTATTACGACGTGATCGACAAGCTGGTGCATGGCAACGCCACCCCGGTCGACACGTTGAACGACCTGCTGGCGCAGAGCGACGTGGTCAGCCTGCATGTGCCGCAGCTCCCCAGCACCGCCAACATGATCGGCGCCGAGCAGATCCGCGCGATGAAGCCCGGCTCGTTCCTGATCAACAACGCCCGCGGCAACGTGGTGGACCTGGAAGCCCTGGCCGAGGCCTTGCGCGACGGCCACCTGCTGGGGGCGGCGATCGACGTGTTCCCGACCGAGCCCAAAGGTGCCGGCGATTCCTTCTCCTCCCCGCTCCAGGGGCTGGAGAACGTCATCCTCAGCCCGCATATCGGCGGCTCGACCGCCGAGGCGCAGGAGCGGATCGGCGTCGAGGTCGCGCGCAAGCTGATCGAATATTCCGACGTGGGTTCGACCCTGGGCGCGGTCAATTTCCCGACCGTGCAGTTGCCCGAAAGCCCGCGCGGCACCCGCTTCATGCACGTCCACAGCAATGTTCCCGGCATCATGCTGCAGATCAACGAGATCTTCATGGCCGAGAACAGCAACATCACGGCCCAGTATCTCCAGACGGATGGCGAGCTGGGCTACGTGGTGGTCGAGGCGGATACGGGACGCGACACCGACAAGGACAACCGCATCCTGCGCCGCCTGCGCGACCTCAAGGGCACGATCCGCGCCCGGCTGCTCTACCAGCAGCCCTGACCAGAGAGGGATGGCGGGGTCATGATATCCCCCGCCACCCCGCCCTCTTGACCCGTTCGGGAGACAGAGGCAAAAGCACACAGTCCCGGCTCTGGTCCTCAAACGGACCACGATGTCGTGGATAGCCTAAACGATGGAGCAACGCCCCATCGCCGCCGGGTTAGCACAGCGGTAGTGCAGCGGTTTTGTAAACCGAAGGCCGGGGGTTCAAATCCCTCACCCGGCACCAACGACTTTCTGAAAATCCATTGATATTCCCTAGTTTTAGCCCATTCCTCCACAAGGAAGGCGCTGAAATCCGGGAAAGATTTTCCAGAAACAGTCCCTCTCCCAACAGCAATGGAACAGCATTTCCGCTGTTGCCCCGGCACGATCTGCCCCCACTGCGGGCCATCTGCCAGACACATGCCCGGCGTTCAGATCATGTCATTTTCGCCCGACGGATTTTTCCAGCCACCACGCGATGCCATCTCTCCGCCATTGGCCAATTTGTTAACTTTTATATGACAAATCGGCGTTCTCGCTATTGAAGAGATTGAAGGACAGAACAATGGTCCAAACAGCTTCCGGCGTCACTTATACGGAAACCGAATCCACGATTGGCATTCCTGGTATTCTGACCACGACACAATATCATGTCGTGATCACAGATCCTGCCGGAAATGCCATTTATACCGGAGATCTAAGTTCTGGAATCAATCTTCTTCAATTAAAAATCGCACCGACAGGCGATGTCGTAACCGGATCCTCTTCCATTACGACTCTTGTTGGCCTTATTGGCGGTACCTATGTTTCCATGCCGGGAAGCACGGGCGCCATCAATCTGGTTGCAAATGCCATAAGCGGAAATACCTACTACATAGGTGGCAAAACAGACATAAATATAGGCGTAAATGCTCTTTCCGGAAATACTGTCAATATTTATGGTGGAACAGCCTCTTTTTCTGGGTCTTCCTTAATTGGGTTACTCAGTGGCTCCACAATCAATATCGGATATGGCGGCACCTATAACGGAAGCAGCAACCTCATCACTATTCTGGCCGGTTCGACCGTCAATTTTCAATCGGGAGGCGGCACGCTTATCCTGAATGCCGACAATGGCGTTCTGAACCTCCTCGCCAATAATGGCGCCTCCGCAGTCACATTCAATAATTATGATCCCACATACGACACAATAGAACTTCAAAATACAACTCAACCCATAGCGACCTATAATATTTCCAGCAGCGGTTCTTCGAAAATCATCACCATGTATGGAGCCGACGGACAGGTCGTGGCGAACTACAGCGTCAATCCGGCAAACGCTTCCCTGCTGCCCGACGCCACCTATATCGTGGGTCAGGGCGCCAACCCGCTGAAAGTAACCTATTCGGCCGGCAACACATATATTGGTATCTGCTTTCTGGCCGACTCGATGATTTCAACCCCGACCGGTCCAGTCGCCGTTCAGGACCTCGAATCCGGCAATGATGTCACGGTTTATGTTGATGGCGAAGCACTAAGCCGCAAGGTCATCTGGGCTGGCAAAACCCATGCCACGGTCAATCCCGATCGTCCGGACGATCAGGCAGGCTGGCCCGTCCGTATTCTCAAGGATGCAATTTCCGAGGGCGTCCCCTGCAAGGACTTGCTGATCACGGCCGAACACTGCCTGTTCTTTGACGGCAAATTCGTTCCAGCCCGCATGCTGATCAACGGACGGTCCATTTTTTACGACAAATCCTTCACGGCTTACGAATATTATCATATCGAGACCGAAGATCATTCCGTGATCATGGCCGATGGCGTGCTGACGGAAAGCTACCTCGACACCGGCAACCGCCGGACCTTCCGCAAGCAGGGACATGTCACCAGGATTGGCGGCCATGCCAAAACATGGTCGACGGACGCCGCAGCACCGCTGGGTGTCGACCGGGCGTTTGTCGAGCCCCTGTTCCGCCGGCTCGAAACCCGTGCCCGACAGGCCGGGCTCGAAAACCGCATGGATGCGCCGGTCCTGACGAACGATGCGGACCTCCATCTCCTCACTGACAGAGGACAGATCGTCCGGCCCGCCCGGCCGGCCGGGGAGTACGTGACATTCATGCTGCCCACCGGGGTCGAAAGCGTGCGCCTGCTCTCGCGCACCAGCCGTCCCAGCGACGTGATCGGCCCTTTTGTCGATGATCGCCGCAATCTGGGCGTCTCGGTAGGAGAGATCATACTGTTCGAAGGCAACCACGCGGCGCACATCACCGCGCATCTGACGGAACAGGACCTTCCCGGCTGGGCTACGCCGCACCATGAGAACAGCCGCTGGACAGAGGGGGAGGCCCTGCTGCCGATCGGCACACGCTACCCCAACAGCATCGCCCTGCTGGCCATCCAGATCAAGGTTGCGGGCCCCTACACTGTCTCCGCCCGATCGGCCGAACCGGCGTCAGCCCAGATCGCCTGAGGCATCCGCTCTCCAGTTCCATTCATGACCAGGCCCTGCTCTCTTCACGGAGGCAGGGCTTCTCCCTAAGCACGGCCATGGCGCAAAGAATTCTTCTCCAACCCGGACAAGTCTGGACACCGAGAGATCCCACCATTCCTGCCCGGCGTATGTGCGACTTTCCCCAGGGTTCATTATCCTGTGTCCTCCTTCTGCCCGCGCTAAAAGCCGGGGCCACATCACCAGATGAGGCAAGAAGCCACCAGGTCAGCCAACGCCTCTTTCGTACATGGATGAACATGACTTCATCAATCTTTATCGACGCCTGCCGGTCCGACGACTAAAGTTTATTGTTTTTACGAGCATCCTCACCTGTTCGAAGTGCCCGCAGGCGCCCCAACCGCCCTGCACACGCTGTTGCGGAAACCGGCAAGGCAGCAAAGGCCATCGCAGCCGCCTTCGCGGCATGTGGTTCCGGGCACAGCAAATCAATATTTTTGTTGCTCTGTGTATTTGAGCGTCCCTGCGGTCTGTCCACCAATGGACGGATAATGATAATTGAAATTACAAGAACGAACGGGTTGCGGAACATGGCAGGAATCCTGGCACGTCGGAATAGTCTGTCGACGGTATCGACCTGCGTTGTCTGGTGCCTCGTCGCCATCGCCAGCGTGGGATGGACCCGCCATGGCGGCAGTTCCGCCATGATCTGGCCCGCCAACGCGATCCTGGTGGCCGCGGCCCTGTGCATGCGGAATTTCGACTGGCGACTGTTTGCGCCCCTGCTGCTGCTGCTGTCCACGCTGGTCAATCTGGGTGACCATCGCCCCTGGGTCACCAGCGTCGGCTTCGCAAGCGCCAATCTGGTCGAGATCCTGCTCGCCATTTTCCTGACCCGCCGTTTCAGCCCGATTTCCGGCTTTTTCGAACATCCGGGATGGGCATTTCGTTTCGCCCTTGTGACGGCAATGGCCGTCATCTGCTCGGCGGCCATCGCCGCGGAGGCCCTGTATTTCAGCGAAGGGCGCGGCTGGCTGGGCGGCGCGATGGCCTGGACCATGGCCCACCTGCCCGGCGTCCTGATCACGGTTCCGGTTCTGCTGGCCCTGAACCCCTACGATACCAAGGGCGACGCAGATCACGATGCCCCCTCGCCGTTCGTGGCCGGCGGCCTGATGGCGCTCGTCGCCTGCGCGGCGATCATGGTCTATGGCCAGTCCCGCTATCCGTTCCAGTTCCTGCTTCTGCCGCCGCTGCTTCTGGCCACCTATCACCTGTACGCCAAAGGTGCCGCGCTGGCCGTCGCGATCATCGCCATGATCGGCAGCTATTTCATCTTTACCGATGTCGGTCCCGTCATGCCCCTTCACGGGCCGGACTCGCTGAGGATCTATATTTTCCAGCTCGACCTGGCGACGATCTTCTTCTGCGCCCTGCCGCTGGGCGCCGTGCTGACCCAGCGCGACCAGAAAGCGGCGCTGGCCGAACGGCGGCTGCGCGATTTCCGCCACCTGGCGGATCGTGTGGGCGACGTGCTGTTCCGGGTCGATGCCTTCGGCCGCTGGAGCTACCTCAATCCGGCATCCGAGCAACTGTTCGGCGTACCGGTCGAATACCGGCTGGGCCAGCACATGCTGGAAAGCGTCATCCCCGAAGACCGCCCTCCCCTCAGCCGGGCGCTGGCCGAACTCGTATCGGGCAGCCGGGAAGATCTGCGTCAGGTCGTCAGCATCTGCCGCCGCGACGGCACGATCCGGCATGTCGAGATCCTGGCCCATCGCCTGGATGAGGATCTGGGCTTTGGCGGGCTGATCCGCGATGTGACCGAACAGTTCACGCAGGACGAGCAGAACCGCCGGATCGCCGAAGCCAACGAGCACGCGGCCAATACGGACGAACTGACCGGCCTGCCCAACCGGCGCGCCTTCTTCCAGGCCCTCCATGCCGGCCTGGCCCAGGATGCCGCGAAAATCGCGGTCGCGATTTTCGACCTGGATCATTTCAAGCTGGTCAATGACCGCTACGGCCACCCGATCGGCGACGTCGTGCTGCGGCGGGTCGCCTCCACGGTCCTGGCCGCCGTGCGCGACAGCGACATGGTCGCCCGGATCGGCGGCGAGGAATTCGCGGTCCTGATCACGGACCAGAATCCCGAACAGGCCATCAGCCTGGCGCGCCGCCTGGTCCGCGCCGTCTCGTCGGATTCCATCGCGATCCCGTCCGGCCCGACCCTGCATGTCACGATCAGCATGGGAATCGCCAGTCACCAGCCCGGCGAAGACCATGCGGCCTTGATCGAGCGCGCCGACCAGGCGCTCTATGTCGCCAAAAGGGGCGGCCGCAACCGTCTGATGATCGCCGACACAACCCCCGCCGAGCAGACGGCCGACAGCACCTGAAGACAGCACCTGAAGAACGCGCCCGACCGAGAGCCTCTTACAGCAGGCCCGATTGCCGGAAGCTGGTCGCCCCACCATTCCCCACGATGACATGGTCGCGCACCGTCAACCCCAGCACGGTGGCGATCTGTTCCAGCCGCCGGGTCATCATGATGTCCTCGCGCGACGGCATCGGGTTCCAGCCGGGATGGTTATGGACCAGAATCAGCTCGCTCGCCTTCAGGCGGATGGCACGGCGCATGACTTCGCGCGGATAGACGGGCGTCTGGTCGATCGTACCCTGGGCCAGGACTTCATCGGCGATCAGCCGGGCATTGCGGTCCAGGAACAGCACGCGGAACTGCTCCAGCGTGTCGCGCGCCAGAACGGCCTGAAGATAAGCCATCAGCGCATCATGTGACGCCAGCAGGTTGCCGTGCCGGATGCGCGTGCGCATCAGCCGGATCGCCGCCTCACGCAGCAGCGGAAGGGTCACGACCACCTGAAGCCGCCCGTCGGCCACCGCCGACAATTCGTCGGCATCGGCGGCGAAGACCGCGCCGGCGGTGCCGAATCGCGTCAGCATCGCATGCGCCAGCCCGGCGGGGTCGCCCCCCGACGGCAGGATCAGCGTCAGGATCGCGGACAGCAGCGCGACGTCGCCGGCACCGGCGGAAGGAGCGGTCATGCCATCCCAAGGCCCCGGCCACCCGCACAGGCGGCCGACAATGGCCGCGAAGCGGCAGCTTGGGTATAAGGGCTCTTCATGGAGCCAAAAGGACCATCGCCGGTATGAATGTTCTGTCGTCTCTCAACCATCACGACGCGGTTCTTCTCGATCTCGACGGTACCATCATCGATTCCCGCGCCGGCATTATCAGTTCCCTGCATGACGCGATACGCGATCTTGGCCATGAACCCGATCCGGCGGAAGACCTGACCTGGGTTGTCGGCCCGCCCCTGCACGACCTGGTCGCCCGCGTCCTCACGCATTACGGCGACGATCGGGCCGAGGAAGCCGTAAGGCGCTACCGCTATCATTACGAGCGGCGCGGCATGCATCGCAGTCCGGTCTTCCCTGGTATGCGCGAGGTGATCGAGGCGGTGACGGCATCGGGCGCCCGGCTGTTCCTGGCCACCTCCAAGCCGGTTCACCTGGCGCGCGCCATCCTGGAACTGCGGGAACTGACCCCCTATTTCACGGCGCTCTACGGCGCCCGGCCCGACGATACCGGCGCGGAGAAACCCGAACTGATCGCCCAACTGCTCGAAGAGCACGATATCGCCAGAAACCACGCCGTCATGGTCGGCGATCGCCGGTTCGATATCAGCGGCGCCCATGCCAACCATATCCGGGGGCTTGGCGTGCTGTGGGGATATGGCGGCGAGGAAGAACTGACCGAAGCCGGCGCCGACGCGCTGGTGACCGATCCCGGCGAGCTGATGGCGGCAATCCGCGGACAACTGGCGGCCGCGCATATCCATCCCGCGGCGGAATAACCTTCCGGAGCCCGAAGGAAAATGCCTCCCGGACCGCCGGCGCATCGCCCGCCAGACTCCTAAAGACGTCGCTGCTGACGCAGGCTGAGCCACTGGCCGCGCCGCAGGAACACATGGTCCTGGACCGTCAGGGACAGGTTCTGCGCGTGGTAGGAAATCGCCTGCATCAGCACGGCATCCCCCTCGATCATCGCAACCGGCGGCGGCCAGCAGGGCGCGATGCGGATTCCGACCAGCGCCGTGGCGTGCAGGTCTAGCGCGCGCAGCAGAATATGGCGCTGGGTCAGTTCCGGCGCGCCGCCCCCGCTATCGTCCACCGCTTCGTCGGCAATGATGTGATTGATGCTGTCGAGGAAGAGCACCCGCAACTGGCCGGGCGGCGCGTCGGCCAGTTGCGTGTCGCAATAGACCAGCACCGCATCCCAGTCCCGCATCGGGGTGCGCGTCAGCGGATCGGGGCGCGACAGGCAGTCGGCCACGGCGGCCGGCAGCCCCAGCGCCGCCGCCGCCCGGTCCGACAGGCCGGCCTCCCGCAGCCCGTCGGGCGAGGCCGACAGCAGCGCGCCCAGACTGCCGAATCGGTTCAGCAACGCCTTGGCCAGCGGCTTGGTGTCCCGCCGGGGCACGCCGAGAAACAGCAGCATCTCCACGATCTCGTAATCCGCGAGCGACGCGGCGCCGGATGTCAGGACCCTGGCACGCATCCGCCCCCGGTGCCCGGCCGGCCCGGTTTCCCTGAAAGGCACCGCCCGCCCCGCGCCCTTTCCGCCGTCCCTGCCCGCCCGCGTCATGCCGCTGCCCGTCTCCCCTGTCCGATGGACCCATCCCCCGGCGCGGGAATCAGTCCGCAATGCTTGGTCATAGTCCCGCGACGCCCTATACGGGAACCGTGAACCAGACCCCAGCCCCCACCCCCGATGCTCCGGATTATCTCCAGCGCCTCAATCCCGAACAGCGGATGGCGATCGAGACGACCGACGGCCCGCTCCTGGTCCTTGCCGGCGCCGGAACGGGCAAGACGCGCGTCCTGACCACCCGCTTCGCCCATATCCTGCTCTCCGGCCGCGCGCGGCCCTACCAGATCCTGGCCGTCACCTTCACCAACAAGGCGGCGCGCGAAATGCGCGAGCGGATCGGCACCCTGCTGGGCGAACCGGTCGAAGGGCTGTGGCTGGGCACCTTCCATGCCCTGTGCGCACGCATGCTGCGCCGCCATGCCGAATATGTCGGGCTCAGTTCAGGTTTCACCATCCTCGATACCGACGACCAGCTCCGCCTGCTCAAGCAGGTGATCGAGCCGCTGCGCATCGACAGCAAGCGCTGGCCCCCGCAGGGCATCCTGGGCGTGATCCAGCGCTGGAAGGATCGCGGCCTGACGCCCGAGCGCGTCACCCCGGCCGAGGATTGCGATTTCGCCGATGGCCAGTGCCGGGCGATCTATGCCAGCTACCAGGCCCGGCTGGTACAGCTCAATGCCTGCGATTTCGGCGACCTGATGCTGCACGTCACCGAAATCCTGCGCACCAGGCCGGACGTGCTGGCCCAGTATCACCGGCTGTTCCGCTATATCCTGGTCGACGAATACCAGGACACCAACACCATCCAGTATCTGTGGCTGCGCCTGCTGGCCCAGCGCGAGGGCCAGCAGGCCAATATCTGCTGCGTCGGCGACGACGACCAGTCGATCTATTCCTGGCGCGGCGCGGAAGTGGAAAACATCCTGCGGTTCGAGCGCGACTTCCCCGGAGCCGCCATCGTCCGGCTGGAGCGCAACTACCGCTCCACCGCCCAGATCCTGGGCGCCGCCTCCGGCCTGATCGCGCATAATGACGGCAGGCTGGGCAAGACCCTGCGCCCCGGCCGCGAGGACGCCTCGGGCGACAAGGTGCGCGTGGCCTCGGTCTGGGATTCCGACGACGAAGCCCGGCTGGTCGGCGAGGAAGTCGAACGCCTGCGCGCCGGCGGCCACCGCATGTCCGAGATCGCCATCCTGGTCCGCGCCGGTTTCCAGACCCGCGCGTTCGAGGAACGGCTGATCGCGCTCGGCCTGCCCTACCGCGTCGTCGGCGGCCTGCGCTTCTACGAACGCGCGGAAATCCGCGACGCGCTGGCCTACATGCGCGTGCTGAACCAGCCGGCGGACGACCTGGCGTTCGAACGCATCGTCAACGTGCCCCGGCGCGGCATCGGCGCCGTCGCGATGCAGAAATTCCACCAGGCCGCCCGCGACGGCAACATGCCGCTGACGGCCGCGATCGGCGGCATGCTCGAACGCGGCGAGATCAAGGGCAAGGCCCGCGACAGCCTGGCCGCGCTGCTGAACATCCTGCAACAGGGCCGCGAAGCCCTGCCGCGCGAGGGCCATGTCGTGGTCATCGACAGGCTGCTGGAGGAAAGCGGCTATATCGACATGTGGAAGGCCGACACCTCGGTCGAGGCGCCGGGCCGGCTGGACAATCTGAAGGAACTGGTGCGCGCGCTGGCCGATTTCGAAAGCCTGGGCCATTTCCTCGAACATGTCGCCCTGGTGATGGAAAACGAGGAAAGCGCCAGCACCGAGCGCCTGAGCATCATGACCCTGCACGGCGCGAAGGGCCTGGAATTCGACACCGTGTTCCTGCCGGGCTGGGAGGAAGGCGTGTTCCCCTCGCAGCGCACGCTCGACGAGGGCGGCCTGAAGGGGCTGGAGGAAGAACGGCGCCTCGCCTATGTCGGCATCACGCGGGCACGGCACCGGGCCATCATCAGCCATGCCGCCAGCCGCCGCATCTACGGCAACTGGCAATCGGCCATGCCCAGCCGTTTCATCGAGGAACTGCCCGACGAATACGTGACCACGACCGGCGCCGCCAGCCAGGCGCGCAGCCGTGCCTTCGGCCAGGCCCCCGCTTTCTCCAGCGCCTTCCCCATCACCGCGCGCCGCCCGCGCGCGGCCGGGACGGGCGATGCCACAACAGCCCCCGCAAAGGCGACGATGGCCGTCGGAACGCGGGTCTTTCATCAGAAATTCGGATACGGAACGGTGTCGTCCGTCGAGGGCAACCGGCTGGAAGTCGCCTTCGACAAGGCCGGACCGAAACGTCTCCTGGACAGTTTTGTCGAGAAAGCACCATGACAAGTCTGACCCGTCGCCACGCGACGGAACTGGAAACCATCGCCATCACCGTCCCCGCCGACGCCGTCATGGCGTACGAGGACGCCCTGTCGGTCGTCTGCTCCACCATCGGCATCTTCGAGGTGGACGATACGCAGATCCTGTGGCGGGTCGAAGGCGTGCGCGATGTCGGTTACGGCGAAGCCGAACTGACGGCCGCCCTGGCCCTCGCCGCCGCCGTCAGCGGCCACGCGGCCGAACTGGAACGCACGCGCACCGAGGCCGAGGGCTGGCTGGCCCGCACCTACGAATCCTTCCCCGAGCAGGATGTCGGGCAGCGTTTCGTGGTGCGCGGCACCCACCTGGAAGGCCCCACCCAGTCGCGCCGCATCGCCATCACGCTCGATGCCGGCATGGCCTTCGGCTCGGGCGAGCACGGCTCGACCCGTGGCTGCCTGCGCGCCCTCGAACAGGTCGCCCATCGCCGCCCTCGCCGGATTCTCGACATGGGCTGCGGCTCGGGCATCCTGGCCATGGCGGCGGCGGCCCTGCTGCACCGCCCGGTCCTGGCGGTGGATATCGACCCGTGGTCGGTCCGCACGACGCAGCAGAATGCCGCGCTGAACGGCCTCTCCACGCTGGTCGCAGCCCGGCTGGGCAATGGCTGGCGCACGCCGGGCCTGAAGCGCCATGCCCCCTTCGACCTGATCTTCGCCAATATCCTCGCCCGGCCGCTCTGCCTGATGGCCAGGGATCTGGCGGCCCATCTGGCCCCCGGCGGCACCGCCATCCTGGCCGGCCTGCTGAACAGCCAGGCCCGCATGGTGGTGGCCGCCCACCGGCGGCAGGGCCTGGTCCTGGAACGGCACCTGACCGAAGGCGACTGGTCCACGCTCGTGCTGCGCCGCCCCGATGCCGCGACGGGCGCCTGACAGTTCAGGCAACGCAAACAGAAATCAACGGAATATACTGTTTCTAAAGCAAAAGGATAAAGGAATGCCCGAGATCTCAACCCGTCTCCCCGCACTGCGCCGCGTGCTGGAGGACATGGATGTCGACGGCTTCCTCCTGCTGCGCGGCGACGAGCATCTGGGCGAATATGTCGCCCCCTACGCCGAGCGCCTGGCCTGGCTGAGCGGCTTTACCGGCAGCGCCGGCATGGCGGTGGTGCTGCGCGACGGCCCGGCGGCGGTCTTCTCCGACGGGCGCTACATCACGCAGATGGACCAGCAGGTGGACGGCACCGCCTGGGCCCGCCTGCATATGCGCGACACGCCCCCGGCGGAATGGCTGGCGACCCAGGGCGGGCGCGGCCTGCGGATCGGCTACGATCCCCGCCTGGTCGGCGAGGCCGGCCTGCAACCCTTCCTGGCGCGCGGGCTGGACATGGTGCCGCTGGCGGCCAATCCGGTGGACCGGATCTGGACCGACCAGCCGGCCGCCCCCGGCACCCCCTGCCTGCCCCATCCCCTCTCCTTCGCGGGCGAGGACAGCGCCGACAAGCGGGCCCGCATGGCGGCCGTCCTGCGCGCCGAAGGCCAGGACGCGGCGATCCTGGGCGACCCGACATCCATCGCCTGGCTGCTGAACATTCGCGGCAGCGACGTTCCCTACACGCCGGCCTGCCTGGCCTTCGCCATCCTGCACGCCGACGCGCAGGTCGACCTGTTCATCGACCCGGCCCGCGTGCCGCCCAATACCGCCCACTGGCTGGGGCCGCAGGTGCGGATCGTACCGCCTTCCGGGCTCGACGCGGCCCTGACGGCCCTGAACGGACAGACGGTGCGGGTCGATCCGGTCGGCACGGCGATCTGGTTCATCCAGACGCTGCAGGCCGCCGGCGCCACCATCGCCCGCGCCACCGACCCCTGCGCCCTGCCGCGCGCCTGCAAGAACCCGGTCGAGCAGGAAGGCGCGCGCCGCGCGCACCTGATCGACGGCATCGCACTATGCCGTTTCCTCCATTGGGTCGATACGCAGGGCATCGGCCAGAATGAACTCCAGGCCGCGAGCCGCCTGGATGCATTCCGCGCCTTCTGCCCCGATTATCGCGAGGAGAGCTTCCCCGCCATCTCGGGCGCCGGCCCCAACGGCGCGGTGATCCATTACCGGGTCACCCCGGACTCCGCCCGCACGATCGGCGCCGACGAGGTTTATCTGATCGACAGCGGCGGCCAGTATCCCTTCGGCACCACCGACGTCACCCGCACCCTCTGGACCGGCAAGGGGCCGGGCCCCGACAGCGTGCGCGGCCCCTTCACCCGCGTGCTGAAGGGCCATATCGCGCTGGCGCGGGCCCGCTTCCCGGTCGGCACGACGGGGCACGCGCTGGATGCCCTGGCACGCTACGCGCTGTGGCAGGACGGGCTGGATTACGACCACGGCACCGGCCATGGAATCGGCAGCTATCTTTCGGTGCATGAGGGGCCGTGCTCGATCTCGCCCGTTCACCGGCCGGTGGCGGTCGCGGCGGGCATGATCCTGTCGGACGAGCCCGGCTACTATCGGCCGGGCGCCTTCGGCATCCGGCTGGAGAACCTGCTGCTGGCCCATCCGGCCCTCGCCGAGGCCGGCCGGAGCTTCCTGGCGTTCGAGACCCTGACCCTGGCACCGTTCGACCGGCGGCTGATCGACCCGGCCCTGCTGACCCGTGAAGAGACGGCCTGGCTGGACACGTACCATGCACGGGTTTTTGATCTCATCGCGCCGCAACTGGCTTCCGACGCCCGCGCATGGCTCGAAGCGGCCTGTGCCCCGATCGTGGCGGAATAGCGCGAAACCTCCCCGGACAGCGCCAGATAATGTGACCGCGAAAGCCCTCGTGGCGGGGGCCGGCGCGATTGTCACCCGTCTGCCACGGGCCTAGGACCATACGGGTTCCGGCCCGGCTGCCCCGCCTCGCGAACGCACGGTCGGCAGGTCGGGCCTGGCAAAGCACAGAGGGAGACGTTCGACAATGTCCGCTGAAAAGACCATTCCGGCTACCCTGATCCCCGGCGATGGGATCGGCCCGGAAATCATGGATGCCGTGACCGAGATCCTGGACGCGGTTGGCGCGCCGTTCGCCTGGGACAAGCAGCTCGCGGGTATGGCGGCGGTTGACGCGACCGGCAATCCGCTGCCCCCCCAGACGATCGACAGCATCCGCCGCACCGGCCTGGCCCTGAAGAGCCCGCTGACGACCCCCGTGGGCGGCGGCTTCAAGTCCATCAACGTGACCCTGCGCCAGGAATTCGGGCTGTATGCCAACCTGCGCCCGACGCGCACGTTCGTTCCCGGTGCCCGGTTCGACAAGATCGACCTGGTCCTGGTCCGCGAGAACCTGGAAGGGTACTACGCGGCGATGGAAAGCTACATTCCGGTGGGCGACGACCCGCACGGGATCGCGACCGGCGCCGGCTACAACTCGCGCGCCGAATGTAACCGCATCGTCCGCTTCGCGTTCGAATATGCCGTCAAGCATGGCCGCAAGAAGGTGACGCTGGTCCACAAGGCCAACATCCTGAAGCTGCTGACCGGCCTGTTCCTGGAAGAAGGCCGCAAGGTCGCCAAGGAATATGAAGGCCGCGTGGAATGCAACGAGCGCATCGTCGATGCGTGCGCCATGCAGCTGGTCATCGACCCCTGGCAGTATGACGTCATCGTCACCACCAACCTGTTCGGCGACATCCTGTCCGACCTGACGGCCGGCCTGGTCGGCGGCCTGGGCATGGCCCCGGGTGCGAACATCGGCGAGAAGGCCGCGGTGTTCGAGGCGGTCCACGGTTCGGCGCCCGACATCGCCGGCAAGGACCTGGCCAACCCGCTGGCCCTGCTGCTGGCGGCGAACATGATGCTGGAGCATGTCGGGCGCGACGATCTGTCGACCCGTATCGAGAGCGGCATCAAGGCCGTGATCGCCAAGCCCGAGCTGCTGACCCGCGACCTGGGCGGCAAGTCCGGCACGCGCGAATTCACCGCCGCGCTGAAGCAGCACCTGGTCTGATACCGACCGCCGGTTTCTTCGGAAACCGGCACCCCACGCCCCGCCTCGGCGGGGCGTGTCTTTTTCAGCTCCCGCGGTAGGTCGAAAACCCATAGGGCGAGACCAGCAGCGGCACATGGTAATGCCCGCCCGTACCATCGGCCGCAGGCGCCGCGATCCCGAACGCGATCGGCACCACATCCAGAAACGGCGGCTCGCTCAGCGCCACGCCCTGCCCCCGGAAATAAGCGGCAACCGCGAATTCCAGCCGATAAGCCCCCGGCGACAGTGCCCCCACCCCGGCCAGATCCGGACACCGTCCGTCTTCATTCGTCCGGCCACGAAACAGGCACGCCTCACCCGTCCACAGCGCGATCTCCATGCCCGCCGCCGGCCGGCCGGATACCAGATCGAGAACGTGGCTGGACAGCGTGCTCATGAATCCTGCTCCTCGCGCGCCAGCGCATCGGTCAGCCGCAAGCCGGCGATCTTGCCGATCTCCGCGATCGCGGTCTCCAGTTCCCGCTCCGGCGTCTGGGCCAGCCGGCGCGCCATCTCCGACAGGATCAGCGCCTTGTCCGACAGGCGGACACAGATCACGAACGGCATGCCGAACCGCGCGGCATACCCATCGTTCAGGCTGTTGAACCGCGCATATTCCTCCGGCGTCAGCCGATCCAGCCCCGCCGAGGCCTGCTCGGCCTGCGAGGCACGGGTCAGGTCGGGGTCCAGCCCGGCCCGGCGCGCCAGTTCGGGGTGGGCGCGCACCAGGGCCAGCTTCTCTTCCGTCGTCGCGCGCGCCAGCACCCCATTCATGGCCGTCAGCATCGCGTCCGGGTCCGCGAACGGGCGCAGGGCCGCCGCGCGTTCCGCCACCCAGGGCGAATGCTCGTAAAGCGCGCCGAACCGTTCGACGAACCGCGCGGGCTCCATCCCGTTCACGCGCTGCATCACCGGATTCATGCGGGGTGAACCTCCAGCCAGTGGCGGGCAATATCCAGCCGCGTCGCCACCCAGACCCGCTCATGGGCCAGGACATGGTCCAGGAAGCGGGCAACCGCGCGGGCGCGCCCCGGACGGCCGGCAATGCGACAATGCAGCCCCACGGACATCATCTTGGGCGCCACCTCGCCCTCCTCGTACAGGCTATCGAACGTATCGCGCAGATAGCGGAAGAACTGCTCGCCCTCGGTAAAGCCGTTCAGCGCCACATAGCGCATGTCGTTCACATCCAGCGTATAGGGCACGACCAGTTGCGGCCGCCCATGATGGCGGTCGTAGTACGGCAGGTCGTCGGCATAGGAATCGGCGTCATAGACAAACCCGCCTTCCTCGACGATCAACCGGGCGGTGTTCGGGCTGGTGCGGCCCTGGTACCACCCCAGCGGCCGCGAGCCCGTCAGGTGCGTATGCAGCATGATGCAATCGCGGATATGCGCGCGCTCCAGCGCCTCGGGAATATCCTGGTAATCGATCCAGCGCAGGCCATGGCTGGCAATTTCCCACCCAGCCTCCAGCATCGCCTCCACCGCGTCCGGATTGCGGGCCATCGCGGCGGCAACCCCGAAGACGGTCACGGGCAGCCCCCGCTCGACGAACAGCCGGCGCAATCGCCAGAACCCGGCGCGCGACCCATATTCGTACAGGCTTTCCATCGCCATCGCCCGCGCCCCAGGCACCGATCGCGCACCGACCATCTCGGAGAGAAAGGCTTCCGACCCCGCATCACCATGCAGGACAGAATTTTCCGCCCCTTCCTCGTAATTGATGACGAACTGCACGGCGACCCGCGCCTGGCCCGGCCAGCGCGGGTCGGGCGGATGACCGGCATAGCCGACAAGATCGCGGGGATAGGGCGCCGTCATGGTTCAGCCTCGTAGACGGCGCGTGCGGCGTCGATCGCCGCGCCCACCGGCGGGGCGTAGCCCTCGGCGCGCAGCACGGCCTCCAGCGCGCCGAGCGTGATCAGCACCTTGTGCCGCATCGCGTTGTAGCCCATCGCCCCGATCCGCCAGATTTTCCCCGCCAGCGGCCCGAACGCGGTGCCGATCTCGATCTCGAACTCCCCGCGCATCCGCGCCCGCACCCGCTCGCCATCCACGCCTTCGGGAATATAAACCCCCGTCACGTTGGTCATGCGGTGGGCATCCTGGCCATACAGGGTCAGCCCCATCGCCCGCAGCCCGGCACTCATTGCCGCACCCGCCGCCCGATGCCGCGCGAAACGCGCCTCCAGCCCCTCTTCCACCATCACCCGCGCCGCCTCGCGCGCCGCATACAGCATGCTGGTCGCCTCGGTATGGTGGTTCAGCCGCTTCTCCGACCAGTATTCCATGATCATCGCCAGATCGAAGTAGTTCGACCGGATCAGCGCCCCCGGCCCCTCGTCCAGGTCCGCGCCGCGTATCCCCGCCTCGACATGCCGCCGCTTCATGATATGCGCCGCCGCCCGGTCGGAAATCGTGATCGGCGAAGACCCCGGCGGCCCGCCCATGCATTTCTGCAGGCCGCCCGTCACCACGTCCACGCCCCACGCATCGGCCGCCACCGCCATGCCGCCCAGCGTCGCCGTGGCATCGACATAGGACAGCACGCCATGCCGCCGGCAGATCATGCCCACACCCTCCAGCGGCTGCGCCATCGTGGTCGAGGTATCGCCATGGATCGCCGCAAGCACCTGCGGGCGATGCGCCACGATCGCCGCCTCGATCTGCTCCAGGCTCGCCACCTCGCCCCATGGAATATCCAGCGTGCAAATCTCCGCCCCGATCCGCTGCCCGATCTCCGACAGCAGCAGCCCGAACCGCCCCGCCTGGATCACCAGCAGCCGCGCCCCGGGCTCGACCAGCGACACCAGCGCCGCCTCGATCCCCGCCCGCGCCGTGCCGTCCACCAGGAACGTCCAACGGTTCTCGGTCATGAACACGCGGCGATACAGCGCCATCGTCTCGTTCATGTACCGCGTCATCTCCGGGTCGAACTGCCCCAGCATGTCCGCCGACATCGCACGCAGCACGCGCGGATGCACGTTCACCGGGCCAGGCCCCATCAGCAGCCGATGCGGCGGGTCGATCTGTCCGAACACCCTAGCTCTCCTCTTCCGTCAGCGCCGTCCCGGCCCCCGACCAAGTCTGTTCGAAACGGGTGACGAAGGCCGTCATGGCATCCAGCGCCGTCTGCACATCGTCCGCCTCCACCGCCTCGGCCGGATGGTGGCTGATCCCGCCCCGGCAGCGCAGGAACAGCATCGCAACCGGCGCCAGCCGCGCCATCACCATCGCATCATGCCCCGCCCCGCTGACCAGCACGCGCGGCTCGGCACCGGTCACGTCCCGCACCGCGTCCGCCATCAACCGGCTCAATCCGGCATCGCACGGCGTCGCCGGCAGGTCCTGCTGAAGCGTCAGGTCCAGCCCCACGTCCCGCCGGGCGGCAATCTCCGCCAGCGCCTCCCGGATTTCGTCCGCCGCGCGGTCGCGCACCGCGCTAACGCCGGAGCGGATATCGATGCTGAAGGTCACCGCCCCAGGCACCACGTTCGGCACCCCCGGCCCGACCTCCATCCGCCCGACCGTGGCCACCAGGTCCTCGGGCCCGGCACCGCCGATCCGCTCCACCGCCAGCACCATCTCGGCGGCGGCGGCCAGCGCGTCATGGCGCAGGCGCATCGCCATGGTGCCGGCATGGCCCGCCACGCCCGTCACCACGGCGCGAAAGCGATACTGGGCCGCAATGGCACTCACGACACCCAGCGCATGCCCCTCGGCCTCCAGCACCGGCCCCTGCTCGATATGCGCCTCGACATAGGCCAGAACGTCCTCCCGCTGCCGCGCCGCATCGGCAAAGCGCGCCACGTCGAGGCCGAAACCGTCCAGCGCCTCGGCCAGCCCGACGCCCGCCGCATCGACCAGCGCCAGGTCCTGGTCACCCAGCACCCCAGCCACCGCACGGCTGGTCAGCATCGAGACCGGAAAGCGCGATCCTTCCTCGTCGCCGAACCCGATCACCTCGATCGCGAAGGCAAAGCGATGGCCGCGCTCGGCAAACCACGCCACCGTCTCGATCCCCAGCATCACGCCCAGCATGCCGTCATAGCGCCCGCCATCGCGCACGCTGTCGACATGCGAGCCGATCACCAGCGCCGGCGCATCGGCGTGCCGCCCTTCATAACGGCCGACAATATTGCCGGCGGCATCGACCCGCGCGGTCATTCCCGCCTCGGTCATCCAGGCCGCGATCCGGTCCAGCGTCGCCGCATGCCCCGCTCCCAGATAGGGGCGGAACAGATGATCGTCGGAATCCGAATAGGGAGCGACTCCCAGGTCGTCGCACCGCACGACCGCGCGCGGGCCCGATGCCGTCTCGCGCACAGGCATCTTCACCATGCCGCCACCATCCCGTCGCTGCGCGGATCGGTCGCCCCTTCGATCAGGCCCGACGGATGCAGCACCAGCGCTCCGGCATGCCCCATCGTCGCGGTAAAGGCAGGCATGGGCTCCATCACATGCCCCGCCGCCACCATCCGCGCGATCACCTCGGGCGCGAACCGGTCCTCATATTTCAGGCTGGTGCTGGTCTCGCCCCAGGTGCGGCCCAGCAGCCAGCGCGGCGCCGTCACCGCCTGCTGCAATGTTACGCCATAGCGGGCATAGCGGGTGAAGAGCGCCGCCTGCGTCTGGGGCTGCCCCTCGCCACCCATGGTGCCATAGACCATGGTGCGCCCGTCGGCGAAGCGCGCACCGGCCGGGTTGAGCGTATGGAACGGCTTGCGCCCCGGACGCAGCGCATTCCAGCCCGTCTCGGCCAGCCGGAAACTGGAACCGCGATTCTGCCAGACAATCCCGCTGCGCGGCAGAACCACGCCCGATCCATATTCGAAATACACGCTCTGGATCATGCTGACGGCAACGCCATCGGCATCCACCGCCCCCATCCACACCGTATCGCCCATCTGCGGCGGATGCGGCCACGGCGCCGCGACTTCAGGGTCGATGTCCAGCGCCATGCGATCCAGCGCCATGGCATCGTCCAGCACCTCCTGCGCCGCCACCGACATGAAGGCCGGGTCGCCCACATGGGTGTCGCGATAGCGGAACGCCTGTTTCGTCGCTTCGACCAGCCCGTGGAAATAATCGAACCCGTCGACCTCTTCGGCCCGCAGCCGGTCGAACAGCGCCAGGATCAGCAGCGACGCCACGCCCTGGGTCGGCGGCGCCATGTTGAACAGCCGCGCGCCCGCGATATCGACATGCAGCGGCGGCCGCGCCTGCGCATGGTGGGTATTCAGGTCCGCCAGATCCAGCGGGCTGCCCAACTGGCGCAGATCCTCGGCCAGGTCCCGCGCCAGCGCGCCGCGATAGAAGGAATCCAGCCCATCCCCCGCCAGCCGGCGCAACGTATGCGCCAGGGCCTGGTTATGCAGGATGTCCCCGGCCTGGGGCGCCTTGCCGCCGGGCAGGAACACCTGCCGGAAACCGGGAATCCCCGCCAGTTCGCCCATCTTGGCAGCCGTCAGCGCGGCCCCACCCTCGGTAATCGGCACGCCCTGCTCGGCATAATAGATCGCATCGCGCAGCAGCCGATGCAGGCCCAGCCCGGGCTGCATGGCGTGGCTCCACTCCAGGGCCAGGTCCCAGCCGGACACCGTGCCGGCGACCGTGTTGGCCGCCAGCGGCCCACGCCAGGGAATCGTGTCGCACCCGGCGGCGCGATAGAATGCCAGGTCGGCGCGCCGCGCGGCCGCGCCGCAGGCATCGATCGTCTCGGTCCGGCCATCGGGCCACATCACCAGCCAGAACGCATCGCCGCCAATGCCGGTCATGTGCGGATAGACCACGGCCAGCGCCGCCGCCGTCGCCACCACCGCCTCGATCGCCGTACCGCCGTCGCGCAGCACGTCCAGGCCGGCCTGGCTGGCCAGATGATGCGGGGATGTCACCATCCCGCGCAGGGAACGCGGAGTATTCAGCATGGCCTAACGTCCCTTCGATGCCGGAGGCGGCACCCTGCCGACCAGCCCCGCCCGCGCCAGCGCGCCGGCCAGGGCGAACAACGCGGCTTCCCGCCCCGGGGCCGCAATCAATTGCACACCCAGCGGCAATCCCCCCGTGCCCAGCAGCGGCGCACTCAGGATCGGCACCCCCGCCAGGCTCAGCGGCTGCGTATAGAGGCCCAGATTGGCCCGCGCCGAGACGACCTGCCCATCCACCACGATGGTCGGCTGGTCGATCAGCGGCGCCTCGCCCACCGTCGCCGGAGCAATCAGCACATCCGCCGAGCGGAACAGCGCATGGACCTGCTCGCGGAACCAGCCACGGAACCGATGCGCCTGCACCGACGTGGCCGAGGGCAGCAGCGCCCCGGCAATCAGCCGGTCACGGGTCGCCGGATCATAGCGCAGCGCATGCCGGCGCAGGCGCGGCAGATGCAACGTCCCCCCCTCGGCCGCCGTAATCAGGAACGAAGCCGCGCGCGCGCGCGCCACCTCGGGCAGTTCCACCGTCTCCAGCCCGCCCAGATGCGCGGCCACCGCGTCGATGGCCCCGGCCAGCGTGTCCGACAGATTCGCGCCGAACCAGCCGCCCAGCTTCGCGACCCGCAGGTCGGACGCCACCGGCAGTTCGGGCATCGGGCCACCAGCCATGACCTCATAGGCCACGCGCAGCCCATCCAGCGTGCCGGCAAACGGCCCCACCACGTCCAGGCTGGCGGAAAAGGGATAGGCCCCCTCGCGCGGCACGCTGCCAAGCGTGGGCTTCAACCCCCACACGCCGCACAGCGATGCCGGCACGCGAATCGAGCCGTTGGTGTCCGACCCCAGCGTCAGCGACAGCAGCCCCGCCGCCACGGCAGCCGCCGAGCCACCCGACGACCCACCGGCCAGCCGCGCCGTGTCATGCGGATTGCGGGTGATGCCGTAATGGGCATTGTCGGTGGCGAAGCCGTAGGCGAATTCGTCCATGTTCAGGCTGGCGACCGGAATCGCGCCCGCCGCGCGCAGGCGCGCGACCACGGCGGCGTCATGCGTCGCCGGCGGCGATTCCCGCAGCACCACCGACCCCGCCGTGGTGACCTCGCCGGCCACGTCGAACAGGTCCTTCACCCCGAACGGCACGCCGGCCAGCGGCCCCGGATCGTCGCCGGCGGCCAGGCGGCGGTCGATCCGCTCGGCCTCGCCCACCGCGCGGGGCCCGAAAATGCGGGTCACGCTGTTGATGGATGTGTCACGGACCTCGATCGCGGCGATCGTTTCCGTCATCACGGAAACGGCGCTGCGTCGGCCCTGGCGGATATCGGCGGCAATGGCCAGCGCGTCGAACGGATCACTCATGGCGGGCGCGCTCATGGGCGGTATTCGTATGCCGGTTCGCACGTATCCGGCAGGGCAAAGCCATGGACCAGATCGGCATAGCGCCGCAGCAGCGCCCGGTTGGCCACCACGCCCGGCAGGCAGGACCCGTCGATGCTCAGGCCGATATCGCGCGCCGTCGCAATGACGACCGCCTCCTCCGGCACAATGCTGTCACCATCATGTTCGCTCATGGGCTTGTCCCGTCCCTCGGCCTGCCGTGCCGCCACGCCGGCAGGATCACGAGGGATCATGCATCCGGAGGGTCGAGGCTGACCAGTTCCGGCGTCACATAATTCAGCAACTGCTCAAGATGCCAGGCCCCATCGGCCACGAACAGATCACGCCCCAGCCCCCGCGCCAGCCGCTCCACGCCGAAGCGCATGCCGCTGATCGACGCCCCCGACAGCCCCATGCTGGGCGTCGCGCTGAAGGTGAAATTGTGGATGTTCGCCAGCATCGGCGCCAGCGGATCGGCCGCGTCGCGCGGCAGGAACTGATAGGACTCGCCCAGATAAGGATGCGCCGCCAGCACGGCACTGTCCTCGCCCTCGGGCGGGCTGAAGCGATCGCGCCACAGCGCCACCGACCCGGCGAAGGACGCGGTCTCCGGCCGCAACGCCATGTCGACGGCAAAGCCGGTGCCGATGATCACGAAATCGAACCGCATCTCGCCATCGGGCGTCTGCACGACAACCTCGTCGCCTTCCATCCGCGCCCCGGTCCAGCCGCAGCCGGTATGGTAGCTGAAGGTCGGGTGCCGGCGGCAGCGCCAGAACGTATCCTGCGGCGGCGGCTGGTTCAGTTCGTAGATATGCCGCATGAACCGCCAGCGCAGCGTGTCGGACAGCGCGGAGAAATGCGCCAGGAACCCGGCATTCTCCATCCAGCGATACGGATTGACCGAGGGAATGACCCGACGGCGCAGGCACAGCGCGACCGAGGCGGCGCCCTCTTCCAGGGCGGTCGCGGCATTGTCGAAGGCCGATGCCCCCGCCCCCAGCACGCCGATCCGCTTGCCGCGCAGCGCGGCGAAATCGATGGGCTCCGACGTATGCGCGTAGCGTTCGCGCGGCAGGGCCTGGCGGATGAAGTCAGGCACATGCCACCGGCCGCCGCCGTCGATCCCGGTCGCCAGCACCAGCTTGCGCGCCAGATGCCGATGCTCCCGCCCGTCCGCGTCCACAAAGGTCAGGCGCAGCAGCCCGTCTTCCCACGCCACATGCGTAAATGTGCGGTCATTCTCCACCGGCAGGTCGAGCACGGCCCGATACCAGTCCAGATAGGCCTGCCAGTCGCCACGGGGGATCTTGTCCAGGCTCTCCCACGCCTCGGCGCCATATCGCGCTTCATACCAGGCGCGCGGCGTCAGGTTCGGAATCCCCAGATCGGGGCCGGTCACATATTTCGGCGTCCGCAACGTGATCATCCGGGCGAAGGTGATCCACGGCCCTTCGCCGCCGCGCGACGCACGGTCGAAAATCCGCACATTGCTGATATTGCCGCGCTTCAGCGCAAAAGCGGTCGCCAGCCCACCCTGGCCCGCGCCGATGATGGCGACATCCAGCACCGGCTCGCCATCGCGCGTCAGGCGCGGCGTCCAGTCATGGCGCGGATAGTCGATAACGGCCAGATCGCGCCTGACCTGGGCATCGAGCGCCGCAAGACGTTCTTCCGGGGTTTGTCCGGTTGGACGATTATCGCGATCGGCAGCCATCCGCGCCTCCTTGCACTTCCCTGGTCGGACAGACCCATGGACCGACGGCGTGGGTCCGTGTCCCCCGACACGGACCCGGGTTCCCCAACCCACACCATCACGGCACCGAAACTAACCGGATGAGGGGCCGTTCCGTCCAGTAGAATAAATTGACCAACATGTTGCCCGTTCGGCAACAAAGCCGAATGAAACAAAAATTCAGAATACCGTCATAATAGTTTGTTTTTAAAACAAACTATTCCATCACAAGGTCTTCGGCCCCATGAATGCGGGCGGCCTCTTCCTGTTCCCGCAGGGCCTCGCGCACCTCGACGATCAGCCGCTCCAGCGCCGGCGGCAGCCACCGCGCCTCGCGGACATACACACCCAGGTCGGTCATGGCCCTCGGGTCGTCCAGCGGCACATGGGCCAGCGCGCCGCGACCGATATCGAACTCCAGCGCCAGCCGGGACTGGAAGGCCAACCCCACCCCGGCCGACACCATCCGGTTGGTCAGTTCGATCGACCCGGTTTCCAGCACCACATCCAGCCTGTCACGCCACGGATGCAGCATCGGCTCCATCACCTGGTGAAGCGACAGCGATTCGCTCGGCAGGATCAGCCGGTAGTCCAGGCATTCCTCGATCCGCACGCTGCGCCGGCCGGCCAGCGGATGGTCGGCGGGCATCACCACCCCCACCGGAAAGCACGCCACCGCCACGCGGCGCAGATCATCCGGTTCGTTCAGCGAGAACGCAATGCCCAGATCCGTCGTGCCTCCGCTCAGCGCCGCCACGATCTGCGCGGGCGACCCCGTCTCCGCGTGCAGGTCGATATCCGGCCAGACGCGGGTCATGCGCGTCAGCAGCCGCGCCATCAGGTCGCCGGCAATACCTTCCACCGTCATCACGCTGATGCGCCCGCCCCGCATGCCCGCCAGTGCCGCGATCTGCTCGTCGGTTCGCACGGCATCCTGCATGACGGTGACGATATGCCGGGCCACGATCTCCCCCACGGCCGTCAGCACCATGCCGCCCGGCAGGCGGTCGAACAGCGGCGCGCCGATCTCGTCCTCCATCTGGGCGATCTGCCGCGTCAGGGCGGAGGGCGTCACGTTCAACTGCCGCGCCGCCTCGCGGATCGAGCCATGGTCGCGCACCGCGTTGAAATACAGGATGCAGCGCGCATGCAGCCGCATCATGTGCTGGCTTCGGACCGGTCGCCTCATGTCCTGTTCCCCATGCCTACCGTTCCGAACCCGTATCATTACCATGCAGCAGGCGTTCGACAATTTCCGCCGCCACCAGCGCCGCGATAATTTCCGGCCGCTTGTCGCGAATGCCCCGGTCCCCGATCGGGCACACCAGGCGCGCGATCCGTTCCGGCCCCAGGCCCACGGCACGAAAACCGGCCTCGAACCCACGCCGCTTCGTCCTGGACCCGATCAACCCGACATAGCGGAAATCATCCCGTTCCAGCGCCGCGCCGACAATCAGCGCGTCCAGCCGATGGCTGGGGGTCAGCACCAGCACGCCGGACCCCGCCGGCGCGGCCGCCAGCACGCCTTCCCAATCCTCGGTCATCCGCACCACGACCCCTTCGGGCACCGATCCGAACTCCTCGGCACGCGGATCGATCCACACCAGCCGCAAGGGCAGCGGCGCCAGCGCCCGGGCCAGCGCCCGCCCCACATGCCCGGCCCCGAACAGCAGCAGATGCGGCAGCGCCGCCCGCGCGGCATCGGCATCCCGCACGATCGCGTCCAGCATCGCCTCCTCCGCGCGTTCGATGCGCACCCGCACCCGGCCGCCGCAGCACTGGCCCAGTTCCGGCCCGAGCGGGATCTCCAGTTCCCCGGCCATGCCGGTACCGGCCAGCAAGGCACGCGCCTTCGCCACGCACTCCCACTCCAGCCGCCCTCCACCGATCGTACCGACCTGCGCGCCCGGCGCAACCAGCATGAACGACCCGGCCTCGCGCGGGGTCGAGCCCAGGGCCGCGCGAATGCTGACGCGCACCACGGGCCACCCCGCCCGCCGCCAGCCGGCCAGCATGGTGATGATGTCGTCCATGGGCCAGGCGGCCGTCAGCCCACGGTTCCCGCGTCCGCCCGCGCGGCGGCGCGGGCCCGCATCCGCCCGGCCGCGCGCAGGATCGCCTCGGGTGTCGCGGGCGCATCCAGGCCGGGGCAGGAGCGGTAGCCATCCAGGCTGGCCAGCGCGTCCGAAATCGCATGCAGCACCGCCACCCCATGCACAAAGGGCGGCTCCCCCACCGCCTTGGAGCGGAAAATCGTCTCCTCGCGATTGGGCGCCCGCTCCAGCAGGGAAACATTGAAGATGCCCGGCCGGTCGGAACAGGCCGGAATCTTGTAGGTGCTGGGGGCATGGGTGCGCAGCCGGCCGCTCTCGTCCCAGACCAGTTCCTCGGTGGTCAGCCATCCGGCCCCCTGCACGAAGGCCCCTTCAACCTGCCCGATATCAATCGCCGGATTCAGCGATTGCCCGGCATCATGCAGGATATCGACCCGCTCGATCCGCATCTCGCCGGTCAGCAGGTCGACGGCAACTTCGGCGCACGCGGCGCCATAGGCAAAATAGAAGAACGGCCGCCCCCGCCCGGTATCGGGGTTCCACGAAATCTTCGGCGTCTTGTAGAACCCGCTCGACGACATCGACACGCGCGCGAAATAGGCCGCCTTCGTCAATTCCGGGAAGGCAACGATCGTCTCGCCGACATGCACACCGTCGGGCAGAAAGCGCACCGAATCCTCGGACACACCCCAATGCGTGGCCGCAAACGCCACCAGCCGCCCCTTGATCCGGCGCACGGCATCCAGCACCGCCATGCCGTTCAGGTCGGCACCGCTGGACGCGGCGGTGGCCGAGGTGTTGGGCACCTTGCCGGTGGTGGTGGCGGTAATGCGGACCCGGTCGGCCGGCAGGCCGAATTCCCGCATCGCGATCTGCACCATCTTGGTGTGCAGCCCCTGCCCCATCTCGGTGCCGCCATGGTTCACCTGCACCGAGCCATCGGTGTAGACATGCACCAGCGCGCCCGCCTGATTGTAATGGGTGGCGGTAAAGGAGATGCCGAATTTCACCGGCGTCAACGCAATCCCGCGCCTGATATGCGGGCTGTCTTCATTGGCGGCCCGGATCGCGGCGCGGCGCGTGCGATAGGCGCATCCCTCGGCCAGTTCCGCCATGATCTCCGCCGCGATCGAATCCTCGACCGTCATGTGATACGGCGTCAGGTCGCGCGTGCCGGTGCCGTAGACATTGCGCAGCCGCACATCCAGCGGGTCCAGCCCGGTGGCAAAGGCAATCTCCTCGATCACCCGCTCCGCCGCCACGATCCCCTGCGGACCACCGAAACCGCGATAGGCGGTATTGGACTGCGTATTGGTCTTCAGCGGTTCCGAGCGCAGCCGCACATCGGGGTAATAATAGGCATTGTCGGCATGAAACAGCGCCCGATCGGTCACCGGGCCGGACAGGTCGGCCGACCACCCGCACCGCGCCGCCAGCACCATATCCACCGCCCGGATCCGCCCGTCATCGTCGAAACCCACCGAGTAATCGACCGCGAAATCATGACGCTTGCCCGTCATCATCATGTCGTCGTCGCGGTCCAGCCGCATCTTGGCCGCGCGCCCGGTCAGCTCGGCCGCCAGCGCCGCCAGGCAGGCCGGCCCGTTGGCCTGGGTCTCCTTGCCGCCGAACCCGCCGCCCATGCGCCGGATCTCGGTCGTCACCAGATTGCTCGGCCGGTCCAGCACATGCGCCACCATATGCTGGGTCTCGGTCGGATGCTGGGTCGAGGACCAGACCCGCATCTCCCCCTCCTCGCCCGGCTGCGCCAGCGCCGCCTGTCCTTCGAGGTAGAAATGCTCCTGCCCGCCCATCACGATCCGGCCCGACAGGCGGCGGGGCGCTGCCGCCAGCCCCTGCTCCACATCGCCGCGCCGCATGGTCAGCGCGCGCCACACCAGCGCGCCCCCCGCTGCCCGTGCCTGGTCGATATCCAGCACCGCCGGCAGGTCTTCATAGACGATCCGCGCCAGCCGCGCCGCCCGGCGCCCCTGGCCGCGCGTCTCGGCCACAACGGCAAAGATCGGCTGCCCGTGGAACGACACGATGTCCGACGCCAGCAGCGGCTCGTCATTCTTCCCCACCGGGCTGACCTGGTTGTGGCCGGGAATATCCGCCGCCGTCAGCACCCGCACCACACCCGGCGCGGCGCGGACGTCATCCAGATCCATCGACACGATCCGCGCATGCGCCCGCGTGCTCAGGCCCGGCACCACATGCACCAACCCCTTGGGCTCCGGCATATCGTCGATATAGGCGGCGGAACCCGAGACATGCATCGCGGCACTCTCATGCCGCAGGCTCTGCGACGCCCCGCCGGGCACGACAGCGGCACGCGCATCAGCCGCAAGATCACTCACGAGGTCAGACATGGGCCACCTCCCGCCCCCGTCCGGCCAGCCGCGTTTCAGGGCGCTCCACACTGGGCGCGGTTTCGGCAAACAGCCGTGTCAGCAGGTTCGCGGCCACCGTGCGGCGATACCAGTCGCTGGCCCGCATGTCGGAAATCGGCGCGAAATCGGTAGCGATCGCCGCCCGTGCCGCCTCCAGCGTCGCCGCGTTCCATATCCGCCCCCGCAACGCATCCTCGGTCGCCCGGGCACGGCACGGGGTCGCGGCCATGCCGCCAAAGGCGATCCGCGCCTCGCCGATCCGCCCCTCCCCGTCCAGCGTCAGGGCAAAAGCCCCCAGCAGCGCCGAGATATCCTGATCAAAGCGTTTGGAAATCTTGTAGGCGCGAAACAGCATCCCGGCCGGCGGCACCGGCACCGTCACGGCCTCGACGAACTCACCCGGCTGGCGGTCCTGCCGCCCATAGGCCAGGAAATAATCCTCCAGCTTCAGCGTCCGCCGCACATCGCCCCGCCGCAGATGCAGCGTGGCCCCGGCCGCGATCAGCACAGGCGGCCCATCGCCGATCGGCGAGCCATTGGCGATATTACCGCAGACCGTGCCGGCATTGCGCACCTGCGTCGATCCCAGGCGCCGCACGACCTCTCCCGCATCCGGCAGCAGATCCGCCAGCGCGGCCCGGGCCTCCCCATAGGTCACGGCAGCGCCGATCCGCAGCCCCTCCGCCGTCCGCTCCAGCCCCCGCAGATCGGCGATTCCGCCAATGATGACGACATGCGGCAGCACACGCAGCCCCTTGGTCACCCACAACCCCACATCGGTACCACCCGCAACGATCGTGGCCGCCGGGTCCTCGGCCAGCGTCGCCGCCAGCGCGTCGGCATCGGCGGGAATCGTCAGCCGCCCTTCCGGCGCCGTCATACAGACCGTCCGCCCGTCGCGCAGCGCCGCCAGACGGGCCACGACCGCATCTGCCATCCCGTCGAACCGATCGGGACCGGCCGCCATGGCCTGCTTCATCGCCCGCACGATCGGGGCATATCCGGTGCAGCGGCACAGATTGCCCGCCAGCGCGTCGTCGATCGGCCCGTCCTCGGCCACCGCCCCGGGCGCCTTGCGGTAGGCGACCATCGACATCACGAATCCCGGCGTACAGAACCCGCATTGCGAGCCATGCAAATCCACCATCGCCTGCTGGACCGGGTGCAGCGTGCCGTCGGCCGCGCGTAGATCCTCAACCGTGAACAACTGGGCGCCATCCAGCATCGCCACGAACTGGATGCACGCATTCACCGCCCGCCAGACCAGAGAGGTCCCTTCCAGTCGGACGACCAGCACGGTGCAGGCGCCGCAATCGCCTTCGTTGCAACCCTCCTTGGTGCCGGTCCGCCCCCGATGTTCCCGCAGCCAGTCCAGGACCGTCAGGGTCGGTGGAACGGACGCCAGTTCACACAGCGTGTCGCCCAGATAGAAGCGGATATGGTCGCGCATCGTTCGGTTCCGTCGAGCAAGTGACATGCCCCGAAGGGCCAATGTCCTGGCTGCCCACCCCCCGCAGGACAGACAACCGGAACGCGGTCCGGATCACCTCCCCCGAGGCCATCCGTCCGACCAGTCTATGGCCTACCGTCCGGGAAGGAAACGGCCCCGCGTCACGACGCGAGCCCGTTTACCACCCCGGTGCCCAGCGTCTCGTTGCACCGGACCTGGGCGGCCATGTCGGGCCCGAAGCACGGCCGCTCCACATACCGTCCGGCCCCCCGCACGGTGCGCAGATCGCCGTCCGACCAGACCATGCGCCCGGCGCTGATCGTATGCCGCGCCAGCCCGGTCAGGCTCATCCCCTCATACAGGTTGTAATCCACGTTCTGGTGATGGGTCGCGGCCGAGACGGTACGGCTGGCCTCGGCATCCCACAGCACCAGGTCGGCATCGGCCCCCGGCACGATCGCGCCCTTGCGCGGATGGATGTTGAAGATCTTCGCCGTATTGGCCGAGGTCACGGCCACGAATTCCTGCGGCGTCAGGCGCCCGGTCCGCACGCCATGGTGCCACAGCACGCTCATCCGGTCCTCGATTCCCGGCGTGCCGTTGGGGATCTTCGTGAAATCGTCGCGCCCCTGCGCCTTCTGCCCGGCGCAGAAACAGCAATGATCGGTCGCCGTCGTCTGCAACTGCCCCGCTGCCAGGCCCGCCCACAGCGCCTTCTGGTGATGTTTCGGCCGGAAAGGCGGGCTCATGACATGCCGCGCCGCCCCCAGCCAGTCCGGATCGGCATACACGCTGTCGTCGATCACCAGATGCTGGGCCAGCACCTCGCCATACACGCGCTGCCCGCGCGCCCGGGCGGCGGCGATGGCGGCCGTCGCCTCCTCGGTCGAGACATGCACGATATAGACCGGCGCCCCCAGCAGCCCGGCAATGGCGATCACCCGCTGCGCCGCCTCGCCCTCGACCGTGGGCGGCCGCGAAAGCGGATGCGCGGATGGGCCGGTCAGCCCGCGCCGCAGCAGGTCCTGCTGGAGAAAGGCGACGGCATCGCCGTTCTCGGCATGCACGTTGCACAGGGCACCCAGTTCCAGCGCCCGGCCGATCGAGCGCAGCAGCACGCCGTCATCGACCATCAGCGCACCCTTGTAGGCCATGAAATGCTTGAAGGAATTGACGCCGCATTCCCGCGCCAGCGTGCCCATGTCGGCATGGACCTGCTCGTCCCAATGGGTCACGGCGACGTGGAACGAATAATCGGCCACCGCCTTTTCCGCCTTGGCCCGCCAGTCCTTCCAGGCCCCCAGCAGCGAGCCGCCGCGTTCGGGAATGACGAAATCGATGATGGTGGTGGTTCCTCCGGCCACCCCGGCCTCGGTCCCGGTCTGGAAATCGTCGCTGGCCACCGAGCCCATGAAGGGCATTTCCATATGCGTATGCGGGTCGATGCCCCCGGGCATCACCAGCAGCCCGCCCGCATCCACGATCGCGCACCCTGTCGGCACGTCCAGCGCCGGCCCCACGGCGGCGATCCGCCCCGTATCGTCACACAGCACATCGGCCCGCCGCGTGTCCTCGGCCGTCACCACCGTTCCGCCCTGCACCAGAAGCATCGCCGCTCTTCCCCCACGATATCGGACCCCGACAGCATGCCATCCGGCGGCCGGATCGGGAATGGTGCAATCCTGTAACAACCGAGGTAACGTTTTCCCGCTTGCGCGGCGCGCGCAAAGCCTAAAATCTTGCACCATGTCCCGCCCCGCCCCCCTCGCCCCGTCCCTGACCCTCGCCACCGCCCACGAACGGCCGGTCGGGGCCCCCCGCCGCGCCAGCACCGGGCAGATCCTGCGGGCTGCCGAACGGGAATTCGGCCGTGACGGCTACAAGGGGGCGAGCATGGCCGGCATCGCCGCCGCGGCCGGCCTGCCCAAGGCCAACATCCATTATTATTTCGGCACCAAGGAGGACCTGTACCGCGCGGTGCTGGAAAACATCCTGGATAACTGGCTGGGCGACGCCACGGTCTGGATCCACGCCGACGCCACGCCCCGCGCGGCGCTGGAAGGCTATGTCCGCTCGAAAATCGCCTTCTCGCGCGACCGGCCCGACGCCTCGCGCATCTTCGCGCACGAGGTCCTGCAAGGCGCGCCGAACATCCAGAATTACTTCAACACCTCGCTGCGCGAGTACGCCCAGAACCTGGAAGACGTCTTCCGCATCTGGCAGCGAACGGGGCAGATGCGGCCGGTCAACGGCGCGCATTTCCTGTTCTGCATCTGGGCGATGACCCAGACCTATGCCGACATGAGCGCCCAGGTCTGCACGGTGCTGGGCAAGCCCGTCCTCGCGGAGCAGGATTACGACGACGCCGCCAACACGATCATCACCCTGGTCCTGAACGGGATAGAAATGACCTGATATCAACCCTATGCTGATATCAGGTTTTGAATATCCATAACCTTTCACACCCTCGTTCACGGTATTGCACCGACCATACATTTATCTGACGACACGATCCGCCCGAAGCCGCCGCCCGGCAGGGACGGCACGGGCCCGCCGGCAGCGCCGGCGCGGATCGCATTGCGGGAGAGCAGACATGAGCAGTTCGGGCGTCCTTCAGGCTGGCGGCAACATCACGGTCAACGGCACGGCCCTGTGGGCCGACATCCTGGAAACCGCGCGGATCGGCGGCACCCCCAAGGGCGGCGTCCGGCGCCTGACCCTGACGGAGGAAGACCGCCAGGTCCGCGCCTGGTTCGCCGCCGCCTGCACGTCCCTGGGCTGCACCGTCACCCACGATTCAATGGGCAACCAGTTCGCCCGCCGTCCGGGCCGCGACGCCGGCCTGCCGCCGATCACCATGGGCAGCCATCTCGACACCCAGCCGACCGGCGGCAAGTTCGACGGCATCGTGGGCGTGCTGGGCGGCCTGGCCGTGCTGCGCGCCCTGCACGCATCGGGCCACGAGACCCGCCACCCGATCGAACTGATCAACTGGACGAACGAGGAAGGCTCGCGCTTCGCCCCCGCCATGCTCGCCTCCGGCGTCTTCGCCGGCGTGTTCACCGAGCAGGAAGCCCTGGACAAGACCGACCGCGACGGCATCCGCTTCGGCGACGCGCTGGCGGCCATCGGCTATCGGGGCGAGGCCCCCTGCGGCCAGCATCCGGTCGCCGCCTATTTCGAACTGCATATCGAGCAGGGACCGATCCTGGAAGCCGAGGGCAAGACCATCGGCATCGTCACCGGCGTGCAGGGCATGCGCTGGTACGAGGTCACGCTGACCGGGCGCGATTCCCATGCCGGCACCACCCCCATGCACATGCGCGCCGACGCCCTGCTGGCGGCGGCCCGCATCATCGAGGCCGTCAGCACGGTCGCGCTGGCTCATGGGCCCGATGCCGTCGGCACGGTCGGCCTGCTGGAGAACCGGCCCAACAGCCGCAATGTCGTTCCCGGCGAGGTCTTCTTCACCATCGACCTGCGCCACCCCGACGACGCCGTGGTGGTGGCGATGGAAACCGACCTGCGCGGGCGGATCGAACAGATCGTCACCGAGGCCGGAATCGCCCTGGCGATGGAGCGGGTATGGGATTCGCCGGCCGTGCATTTCGATCCGGCCTGCATCGCATCGGTCCGCGCGGCCACCGCATCCTTCGGCTATCCGGCGCGCGACATCGTCTCGGGCGCCGGGCACGACGCCGCCTACATGGCCCGCGTCGCCCCCACGACCATGATCTTCGTCCCGTGCGCGGGCGGCCTGAGCCACAACGAGGCGGAAAGCGCCGAGCCTGACGATGTCGCGGCCGGCGCCAACGTGCTGCTGCGCGCGGTGCTCGATGCCGACACAAGACTGAACGCCTGACAAGACTGAACGCCTGACCGAAAATGCGCGCCGGCGGCGATCCGGCGCGCGTTTCCTGTGCTCCGATGCTCTCGGCCCGCAAGGCCGCTGCGCTTCGGTGCTCTGAAACACATGACGGGCGCGACCCTGCGGGCCGCTCTCGCTCGCCAGCCCACATTTTCGATCAGGCTCCGACACCACATGGTGACCGGCCGCCGGGCAAAAAATCATCTAGCCCGGCGCCGCCGCGTGTTCCATCCTGTGATGGTTGCGCGGCCGTGACGGTTGTTTCCCGGACGGACTCGCATGTTCGATCTCAGGAGCCTTCCGCGATGCCGCCTACCAATCACGATGCGTTCTGGATGCCGTTCACGGCCAACCGGCAATTCCGCCGGACGCCGCGCATGCTGGTCGCGGCCGACGGCATGTATTACACGTCCGAGGACGGGCGGAAGGTGCTCGACGGCTGCGCCGGCCTGTGGTGCGTGAATGCCGGCCATAACCGCCCCCGCATCACCGAGGCGGTCCAGAAGACCATCGCGACGCTGGATTTCGCCCCGACCTTCCAGATGGGCCATCCGCTGGCCTTCCAGGCGGCCGACCGCATCGCCGCCCTGGCACCGGGCGACCTGAACCACGTCTTCTTCTGCAATTCAGGCTCCGAGGCCGCCGATACCGCGCTGAAGATCGCCATCGCCTATCACCGCGTGCGCGGCGACGGCGCCCGCACCCGCCTGATCGGGCGCGAGCGCGGCTATCACGGCGTGGGCTTCGGCGGCATTTCCGTCGGCGGCATCTCCGGCAACCGCAAGCTGTACGGTTCGCTGCTGACCGGCGTCGATCACCTGCCGCACACGCTGGACCTGGAGCGCAACGCCTTCACCAAGGGCCTCCCGGCCTATGGTGCGGAACTGGCCGACAATCTGGAACGGATCGTCGCCCTGCACGACCCCTCGACCATCGCGGCCGTCATGGTGGAACCCATGGCCGGGTCGACCGGCGTGCTGCCGCCCCCGGTCGGCTACCTGAAGCGCCTGCGCGAGATCTGCGACAAATACGGCATCCTGCTGATCTTCGACGAAGTCATCACCGGCTTCGGCCGCATGGGCGGCACGCCCTTCGCGTCCGAGAAATTCGGCGTGCTGCCCGATATCCTCACCTGCGCGAAGGGCGTCACCAACGGCACCATCCCGATGGGCGCCGCGATCGCGCGCGACCATGTCTACGAAGCCTTCATGAACGGCCCCGAAACCGGGATCGAACTGCCGCACGGCTACACCTATTCCGGCCACCCGGTAGCCTGCGCCGCGTCGCTCGCAACCCTGGACACCTACGCCGAGGAAAACCTGTTCGAGCGCGCGGGCGACATCGCCCCCTATTTCGAGGAAGCCGCCCACGCCCTGCGCGGCCTGCCCCATGTCATCGACATCCGCAATGTCGGCCTGGTCGCGGGGATCGAACTCAGTTCCCGCCCCGGCGCACCGGGCGCGCGGGCGTACGAGATCTTCGACCGCGCGTTCCACAAGGGCGTGCTGGTCCGCTACACCGGCGACGTCATCGCCGTCTCGCCGCCGCTGATCATCCAGAAATCCGAGATCGACCAACTGTTCGGCACGCTGGCCGACATTCTCCGCACGGTCGAGTAGGAGACAGGACACGCATGGCAGACACCGCGCCCGCCGGATACGATCCGGGCCTGTACAACGCCGACCTCGCACCGGTCCCGCCCGCGCGGCGGGACTGGACGTGGCTGAACATGGCCACTGTCTGGATGGGCATGGTCCACAATATCGTGGTCTACGAGGCCGCGGCGGGCCTGATGGCCCTGGGCTTCTCGGCGTGGGAATGCCTCGAAGTGGTCGCGGTCGCCTATGTCGTCCTGTTCCTGGCCATGTGGTTCAACGCCCGGGCGGGCACGCGCTACGGCATTCCGTTCTGCGTGCTGATCCGTTCCGCCTTCGGCCCGTCCGGCGCGCAAATTCCGGTCCTGCTGCGCGGCTTCTGCGCCATCTTCTGGTTCTCGGTGCAATCCTACGCCGCCGCCCAGGCCGTCGATGCCATCCTCTCGACCGTGATCAGCGGCTGGGCCTCGCTGGACGTGTCGTTCCTGGGCATGCGGGTGCATATGTGGCTGGCCATGGCGCTGATCTGGGCCCTGCATGCCTGGATCGCCGGCCACGGCGTGCATCGCATCCGCAATTTCGAACTGGTCGCCGGCCCGCTGGTCATTGCCATCGGGCTGCTCGCCACCATCTGGGCGCTCAGGGTCGGCCACGGGCCGGGCCCGCTGTTCGCCCAGCCGTCACGCCTGCATGGCGGGGCGTTCTGGTCCGCCTTCGCGCTGGGCGTCACCGGCATGATCGGCATCTGGGCCACCTTCGCCGTCAACATTCCCGACCTCTCGCGCTTCGTCCGCTCCGAGCGCGACCAGGTGATCGGCCAGGCCATCGGCCTGCCGGTCACGGCCCTCGTCTTCACCCCGATGGGCATCATCACCACCTCGGCCACCATGATCCTGTTCGGCCGGCCGATCTGGAACCCGGTCGAACTGCTGCTGACGCTGAATCACCCCGTCATCACGGTGCTGGGCGGGGCCACGCTGGTTCTGGCCACCCTGTCGGTCAATGTCGTGGCCAACATCATGCCCGCCGCCTACGACCTGATGAACCTGATGCCCCGCCGGCTGAATTTCGACCGCGCGTCCTCCCTGGTGCTGGTGCTGGGCGTGTTCTTCGTGCCCTGGCTATGGTTCGACGATGCCGCGAGCATCTATCAGGTGCTGAACGTGGTCGGCGGCCTGCTGGGCCCGGTCACCGGCATCATGCTGGCCGATTTCTATCTGGTGCGCCGCCAGATGCTGGACGTACCCGCCCTCTATCGCCGTGGCGGTCAGTATGACGGACGCGGCGGCTGGAATCCCCCCGCGCTGGTGGCCTTCGCGGCCGGCGGCGTGCTGGCCTCCGCCGGCCAGTTCCTGCCGGCCCTGTCCGCGATCAGCGCACTCTCATGGTTCGTCGGCGTCGCGGCCGGCGCCGGGATCTATCTGGCGCTCTCCCCACGCCTGCTTCCCGAGCAGGTCAACGAGGGCGCCTCGCCATCGGGTGCCTGATCCCGCTTAACGGGCCGAAGCGAAAGTCACTGCGGATAGGCTGATGCCCGAAGCGCCCGACCGGGTTCGAAATGCGCGATCTTGCAGGCATGATCCTGCAATTCCTCGCCCGATGCGCGGTCGCCCGACACCGGCTTGACCATATCGTCCAGCAGGATGAAGCCGGGCCGTCCACCGGGCCAGACCGTGCCCACCACCACCAGCGTATGCCCGCCCATCTCGCGCGCCGGGTCGGCCAGCGAGGCCGCCAGCCGCCGGAACGGATAGGCACCGTCCAGTTCCTGCCCGTCGATCCGCGTGGCGCGATAGCGATGCCCCGCCAGGGTCAGTGGCGTCCAGCCGGCGCCGATCTGCGGCCGCGCCCAATGCAGCGCCACCCGGATTTCCGGCGCCAGGCAATCGACATGAATATGCAACTGGTTCTGCGAACGGCCATGCTGCGAATTGATCGCGAGCGCCACCGTCTCGCGCGGCATGGTATGGCCCAGCCCCGCCAGCACGCGGTCGACCTGATGCCACGCCGCGCCGAAATAATCCGGCGCGTTCGGGCTCAGGATCGCAGGGTCTTCCATGCCGGTGACCCGATCGGTCGGAATCAGCAGATATTGCGCAACACCTTCACGGTCCTTCAGCACCGCATAGCCACGGTTCGGCTCGACCGCGGCACAGGGCGCGGGTGTATTCTCGCCAAGCTCGTTGGGCACGCACCGCCCATGCACGATCTTCCACAGCACATCCGGGTCGTGATCGGGTTTGGGCGGACCATTGGCCCGCGCGGTCGCCAGCAACACTCCCGCCGCCATGAGTGCGGGAACACACCACCCCAATACGCGAGGCCTCATGCCGTGCCGGCCTCCTCGATCCGCGCGGGCAGCGCAAATGCCTCGGCCAGCCGGTCCAGCCGGCGCCGCACACTTTCACCACGCACCACGCCGCGTCCCCGCGCCAGATGCAACGTCACCTCCCCGGCCGAGAGCTTGATCCATGTCCCGTCGAGCAGTTCCTCGGTGCCGCCGCACACCGTATAGGCCAGCCGCAGCGCCAGCCCCAGGATGAGGGCCCGCTGGAAATCCTCGGCCGTCAGCAGCAGGCGCGACGGCTGCAGGAAATCATGGCCCAGTTCGGCCTCGTAGCGCACCGCCAGCGTCAGGGCGACGAAGGCACGGGCCTGATGATCGAACCCCACCCCCTGCATGCGCAATACCCGCAGATAGGTCTGCTCGGCCCGATATTCGGGATGATCGTACGACCCGATATCCGACAGCAGGCACGCCGCGCGACGCAGCCGGCGCTGGGGCGTGCTCTCACCGGGAAAGAGCGGTGCCGTCCAGTTCATCAACTGGTCCGGCAAAGTCTCGCTGCGCCCCAGGCGGCGGCACATCTCCCGCGCCACGGCTTCCTGCGGGTCCAGCGCCGCGACCGAAGCCGCGACCCGGCGCATGTACCATCCCTCCCGCAGGCCATCGACGCAGAAAACCACGCTGGAGGGCTGCAACCGGCGCAGCAGGCGGCGCAGCACGATGGCCGCGAAGGGCACATCCTCCAGCCGCTTGCGCGGCGCGCCCGGCACTCGTTCCAGCGCGCGTCGCGGCGTGTTGATGACCCACTCGGTCATGTCCCGCGCCCCCTCGCCCGACAGGGTGAAAAGATGCACGATATTCAGCGGATAACTGGTCCGGGCGATCTGTAGGCGCGCCAGCGCGCGAAAAGCCCCCCCCACCAGATAGAGCGGCCGCCCCACCACATCGTCCAGCCAGCCGACCTGCGCGATATCGGCATCGGCAATGTTCCGCGCCTTCTGCAGATCCCCCTCGGCCCGGTCGTTCAGCCGGATCACCCCCAGCCGCAGGGTGCAGGCATCCAGCTTGCGCCCGGCGGACAGGCGGATCAGTTCCAGCGACCCGCCACCGATATCGGCCACCAGCCCATCGGCCTCCGGCAGGCCGCACAGCACGCCGGTCGCCGAATAATCCGCCTCTTCCTCACCCGAGAGGATGCGGATCGGCACCCCGGGCATCCGCGCGCGCAGGGCGGCGACGAATTCAGGGCCATTGGTCGCATCGCGCACGGCGGCGGTGGCCAGGATCTCGAACGGATCGGCATCCATGCCCCGCGCGATGGCATGGAACCGGTCCATGACCTGCATCGCCAGGCCCACGCCTTCCTCGTTCAGCCGCCCGGTGGCATTCAGCCCCCGCCCCAGACGCAGCACCGCCTTTTCGTTGAAGATGGAAATCGGATTCCGCGAAATCCCGTCAAAGACGACCAGCCGGACGGAGTTCGACCCCAGATCGACAACGGCCGAACGGCGATGCGGAACCCGGATCATCGGGCCCGGCACATGCGAACGGCGACCGGCGGAAGCTGCGTCATGCTGAAACCTTCACTGAAACCCTCAATCATCGAGAATCCGGTCCTGATGCCGCGGCAACGGCGTGCTGACCCGGATGGCACTGTCCTGCGCGGCAGTCCCCCGCCCGGACAGCGAAGGATTGGTCATGAAATAATCATGGGCCGAAAACGGCCGGGCACCGGGTTCGAGCCGCCGCCACACACCGTTCTGCTGCAACACCCAGGATTGCAGATTGTCCTTCAGGTCCGTGACCATGATCTGGTCCAGGACCTGTGCATGCACCGTGGGGTCGCGCATCGGTACCATGCTTTCCACCCGCCAGTCCATGTTCCGCACCATCCAGTCGGCGGAGGAGATATAGACCTTCGCATAACGCGACGGCAGCCGGTGCCCGTCGCCGAAGGCGAAGATCCGCGCATGTTCCAGGAACCGCCCCACGATCGACTTGACGCGGATATTCTCCGAAAGCCCCGCCACCCCCGGCCGCAGGCAGCAGATGCCCCGCACCACGGCCATGATCCGCACCCCGGCACAGGATGCCCGATAGAGGCGGTCGATCAGGTCCGGATCGACCAGCGAATTCATCTTCAGCCAGATCTGCCCGGGCCGCCCGGCCCGCACATGCTCGATCTCGGCCTGGATCAGCTCTTCCAGCGTGCGGCGGATCGTCACCGGCGAGAAGGCGATGGCCTCCATCCGCGCCGGCATGGCGTAGCCGGTCATGTAATTGAACAACCGCGCCGAATCCCGCGCCAGTTCCGGGTCGCAGGTAAAGAAGGAAAGGTCGGTATAAATCCGCGCGGTAATCGGGTGATAATTCCCGGTGCCGAAATGGGCATAGGACCGCAGCGTCCCGCCCTCGCGCCGCACGACCAGGCTGAGCTTGGCATGGGTCTTCAGGTCCGCGAAGCCGAACACCACCTGCGCGCCGGCGGCCTCCAGCGCGCGGGCGAGACGGATATTGGCCTCCTCGTCGAACCGGGCACGCAGTTCCACCATCGCGGTGACCGACTTCCCGGCCTCGGCCGCCTCGATCAGCGCCTTGACGATCGGGCTGTCGCGCGAGGTCCGGTACAGCGTCTGCTTGATCGCCACCACCGCCGGGTCCTGGGCCGCCTGCCGCAGGAACTGCACCACCACGTCGAAACTCTCGAACGGATGATGGACGATCATGTCCTTCGCGCGGATGGCGGCGAAGCAATCCCCCCCGAAATCGATCACCCGTTCCGGAAAGCGCGGCGTATAGGGCGGAAACAGCAGTTCGGGCCGGTCGTCCACGATCAGCTGCTTCAGGTCCACCACCCCGATCAGCCCCGGCTGGATCTCGATCTCGTCCGGCGGCACATTCAGGTCGCTGGCCACCGCCTGCCCCAGATCGGGCGGCATGCGGGAATCGATATCCAGATGGATCACCACCCCCCGGCGCCGGCGCTTCAGCGCGGTTTCATAGGAGCGGACCAGATCCTCGGCCTCGTCCTCGAATTCCACGTCGGTATCGCGGATCACCCGCAGCACGCCCCAGTCGCCCGCCACCATGCCGGGGAACAGCCGGTCGATGCACAGCGCGATCATGTTTTCCAGCATGATGAACCGGGCGACGCCGGGCGGCGACAGGCTGGCCGGCAGCCGGATGAAGCGGTCGATCTGGGCCGGCAGCAGGATCATCGCGCTCATGACGAAGCGCCCGCTCTCCTTGCTCATCAACCGCAGGGACAGCGCCAGCCCCATATGCGGGATGAACGGCAGCGGATGCGCGGGGTCGATCGCCAGCGGCGTCAGGACGGGAAAGACCCGGTCCATGAAGCAGCCATCCAGCCACTCACGGTCGGCCTCGGTAATATGGTCCAGGCCGCAGACCACGACTCCCGCTTCGGCCAGCAGCCCCCGCAGATCCTTCCAGATCCGCTGCTGCTCGCGCAGCAGGCGCGCGGTGCGGGTGCGCACGGCCGCAAGCTGCTGCGCCGGGGTCAACCCGTCGGGCGACATGCTCAGCAGCCCTTCGCGCACCTGCCCCACCAGGCCGGCCACGCGGACCGAGTAGAATTCGTCGAGGTTCCCCGCGCTGATCGACAGGAAACGCAGCCGCTCCAGCAGCGGATTGCGCGGATTATCCGCCTCCTCGACCACCCGCTGGTTGAAATCGAGCCAGGACAGTTCGCGGTTGATGAACCGGGCCGGGGAATGCAGGTCGATCGGCGGTGGCGGCGGTGTCTTCGCGGGCGGCGCGGGCGGCGCCAGCCGCCGCCGTGTCGCCGGTGCGGCCGCACGCTTGCCGGCTGTCCGTCCGGATGTCCGGCGCGCGGGCGTTTTCCCCGTCGGTCTGGTCAATCCAATCTCCTGCCACAAATCCGCCTTCAATCCGTCAAACTAGGCGGAACCACCTGTCATGCCAACGCGATGGTAGATGAACTTTTTCTAGCGGACAGGCAGCTCTGCCAGCCGGTCGGCCGGCGCCTCCTCATGGTCCAGCAGGTCATGCAGCGCCGACACCGCCAGCGCGCGGGTCACGCGCCGCCCCGCCGCCAGCCCGGCCTGATCCAGCCGGATCGCGGCATCGCGAATGGCCGAGGCGGTGCGCGGCAGGCGGCGCAGCAGCCACTCGGTCACCGGCTGGCTGACCACGATCTGCCGGTCCGCCAGATGGCGCAGCAGCAGAATCCGCAGCAGCGCATCCTCGGGCTGGCGCAGTTCGATCGCCATCGTCGCGCGCAGCCGGCTGGCCAGGTCCGGCAGGGCCACCAGCCAGCGCGCGGGCGGCAGCCGGGCCGCCATCACCAGCGCGATCCGCTGCTCGCGCGCCGCATTCAGCAGATGCAGGATCGCCTGCTGGTCCTCCGCGTGGTCCGCATCGTCCACCGCCACGGCCCGAAACGTCTCCGTCCGCCCGTCGAGCAGCTCGCCCAGCATCGCCCGCGTCACATCCGCGCCGCGCAGCAGCACGGCCCCCTGCTCCCGCGCCCAGATCTCCAGCAGATGCGTCTTGCCGGCACCGGCGGCCCCCCACAGCGCCAGCCTGTGCTCGGGCCACGGGTTCGCGCCCAGCAGCCAGGCCCGCGCCGCATTGTTCGACCCGGCCGCGACGAAATCGGCGCGCGCGAAGCGGCTGCGATGCCCGAAGGGCAAGGCAAGCTGGTCCACGCCACCCGCCGGCACCTGTTCGCCCGGATTCTGCACCGCCTGTTCAACCACTGCTTTGCGTGCCGCCTTCGCCTGCCGTAAAGGAACCCAGAGCGTTTACCCTACCTCGCCCCATTCTTCGACCCCCGCCGTTTACGAAGGCCCCGCCCATGACCTCCGCTCCCCCCTCCTCTTCGACCCCGCCCGCCGGCGCCACCTACCGCGACGCAGGCGTGGACATCGAAGCCGGCGACGCGCTGGTCGATGCCATCAAGCCGGCGGCGAAGGCGACGGACCGCCCCGGCACCATGGGCGGCCTGGGCGGATTCGGGGCCCTGTTCGACCTCAAGGCCGCCGGTTTCACCGATCCGGTCCTGGTCTCCTGCACCGACGGCGTCGGCACCAAGCTGATGATTGCCATCGAAAGCGGCCTGCACGAAACAGTCGGCGTCGACCTGGTGGCGATGTGCGTCAACGACCTGGTGGTCCAGGGCGCGGAACCCCTGTTTTTCCTGGATTATTTCGCCACCGGCCGCCTGGCGGTCGAAGACGCCGCCAAGGTGGTGCGCGGCATCGCCCAGGGCTGCGCCGAGTCGGGCTGCGCGCTGGTCGGCGGCGAAACCGCCGAGATGCCGGGTATGTACGCTCCCGGCCATTACGACCTCGCCGGCTTCTCCGTCGGTGCCGCCGAGCGTTCGGCCCTGCTGCCCAACGGAATCGCCGCCGGCGACACGCTGATCGGGCTTTCGGCCAGCGGCGTGCATTCCAACGGCTTCTCGCTGGTCCGCGCCATCGTCACCCGCAGCGGCCTGGTCTGGAACGCCCCCTGCCCCTTCGCCGAAGGCCAGACCCTGGCCCAGGCGCTGATGACGCCCACGCGCCTCTATGTAAGGCAGGTGCTGGACCTGCACCGGCAGGGCCTGATTCAGGGCGCCGCGCACATCACCGGCGGCGGCCTGCCCGGCAACCTGCCGCGCGTGCTGCCGGCCGGCCTGACGGCGGTGATCGACGGCGCATCATGGCAGATTCCGCCCGTCTTCCGCTGGCTGGCGCAAACCGGCCAGGTCGATGCCGACGAGATGCTCAAGGTGTTCAATTGCGGCATCGGCATGGTGCTGGTCGCCCGCGATGCCGAGGCCGCACTGGCCGCCCTGCGCGCGGCGGGCGAGGCCCCGGTCGTAATCGGCAAGCTGGAGGCCTCCGCCGCGGATACCCCCGCCGGCCTGCGCTTCACCACCCGCCCCGACTTCACCGGCTGATCCTCCGTGCGTGCATTCTCATCGGACGATCGCTGCCCGATCGCGATCCTGATCAGCGGGCGCGGCAGCAACATGCGTGCATTGATCGACGCCTGCGCCGCGCCAGATTTCCCGGCCCGCATCGTCATGGTCCTCAGCAACAAGCCGGATGCGCCGGGCCTGGATATCGCCCGCGCGGCCGGCCTGCGGGCCGAGGCCGTCGATCACCGGCCCTTCGGCAAGGACCGCGCGGCGCATGAGCGCGCGGTAGACGCCATGCTGCGCGAAGCCGGCGTGAAACTGGTCTGCCTGGCCGGCTACATGCGCCTGCTCACACCCTTCCTGACCGAAGCCTGGGCCGGACGGATGCTCAACATCCACCCCAGCCTGCTGCCCGCCTTCCCCGGCCTGCACACGCATGAGCGCGCGCTGGAAGCCGGCGTGAAGCTGCATGGCTGCACGGTGCATCTGGTCACGGAAGTCATGGATGACGGCCCGATTTTGGGCCAGGCGGCGGTGCCGGTCCATGCCGGCGACACGCCCGACATGCTCGCCGCGCGCGTTCTGGAACAGGAACATCGCCTGTATCCGGCCGCCCTGCACAGGCTGCTGCGGCCCGAAGCGCCGTCACCCGTGGATGGCGGCGGATCGCTGCTGGTCGTCTGACCAGCCGATGGCGGGCACCCGAGGGTGCCCGCCCCCTGCCGATCAGGGCAGGATTTCGGTCTGCGCGAAGAAGAACGCGATCTCGTTGTTCGCGTTTTCCAGGCTGTCCGAACCATGGACCGAATTCGCCTCGATGCTCTCGGCGAACTCGGCGCGCACGGTGCCGGGGGCGGCCTTCTTCGGGTCGGTGGCGCCCATCACGTCACGATGCTTCAGGACGGCATTCTCGCCTTCCAGAACCTGCACCACGACCGGGCCGGAGATCATGAACGACACCAGGTCGCCATAGAACGGGCGCTCCTTGTGGACGGCGTAGAACGCGCCGGCGACCGCTTCGGTCAGCTGCACGCGCTTCTGCGCCACGATCCGCAGACCGGCATCTTCGAACACGGCATTGATCTTGCCGGTCAGGTTGCGCCGGGTCGCGTCCGGCTTGATGATCGAGAGGGTACGTTCGGTCGCCATGGGATGGCTCCTTTTTTTATGGTCGCATTGCATGACCGGGACCCCCTGCCCATCCGGACCGGCGCCCCTTTCGCGCGCCATCTAGCCCATCCTGCTCATGGGTGGGAAGCCCGGCTGATGAAAGAGGCCGGACCGCGGCCATGCAGATCCTCGATCAGGACCGCTGCCACGGCCTCTTCAGCAATGGCGACACCATGGCGCCGCATCGCGGGCGCCAGCAGCGGATCCCACGCGGCACCGATGGTTCCCGGCCCCAGATCGTGCCGCCAGCCCGGCGCCGCGCACACGGCGGCTTCGTAATCGCTCGCAGACAGGCGCCACGGCGTCGCCTGCCACGTCTGCATGACGAAATTGGCAATGCCGATCCCCGGCCAGTCAAAATCGCCGTGATAATGCAGACGCGCCCCGGCGCGCCATAACTGGTCCAGCAATGTCCGTTGCGCGGCGGCCGGCATGCCGTCGGTACAGACCATGGGCGCGCACCACGCGCCCAGCCGGTCCGCGACGATGGCCAGCAGATTGGCATTTTCACAGACAAAGACCGACCGCCCATCGACAGCCCAGGCCGGGGGCATCCGCAGCAACTGGCGCAGCGACAGATAAGCCGGCTCCCCCGGCTTCCAGGTGGCAAGGGCCATGTCGACGACCGGCAGATTGAGCAGCAGCGCCGGGCGCGCCAGTTCATTGACCAGAATACCCGCCCGGGCCCAGACCTCGCGCAGCCGCTCCTCGGCATCCTCCGCGCCGTCCGGCCCGATCGCGACACATTCACCGTCCCGGCCACGTCGTTCCCCATGCCGCCACGCCGTCAGTACCAGGCTGGCAACTGGCCGCCGGTCATCCAGGGCATGGGCGTCGCCCAGGGTTTCGGCGGCCAGTTGCGAGCGGGGCTGCCCCTGCGCCGGCAGGCGGCCCAGCACCGCGTCGGCGGCCGCCAGCAACTGCGCCGCCCCTTCGGGGCCGCGCCCCAGGCGTTTGAGCCGGACCAAGGCATCCGGCGCGGCGTCAAGCCATGCCCGCAGCAGCGGGCCGACGCCGGCGGTCGCGACCAGCGCCGACCACTGGTCCTGCAAGGCCTGCCGCAATCGCGCCTTCGCCACGATGGGGCCATCCAGCCGTTCCAGCGCATCACGCAGCGAATCGGCCAGATCCGCCTCACGCAGTTGAATATCGAGGGCCCCGATGTCCAACATCATCGAACGCGCCTTGCGCGAGGGCCGGCCGGTCAATTGGCACAATGCCATGTGCGCGGCGGGGTCAAGCGCATCCAGGCGAATGATGGCCGGCGCCGCCTCCGGTTCGGCACGTTCGAAATGACGGCGCAACCGCAGACGAACGGACGCCAGTTCAGGGCCGCCCAGCACACGCACCAGGCGCGGATCGGGCGCGTCATGACTCATGCGGCGGGAAATCGCCTGTCGGGATCGTCCTCCAACCGTCTGGCGCGGCCATCCCAGACCCAGCGCGAGACGAACACCGCATCAATCCCCTCGCGGCGCTGCAACTGGCAGATCGCCACACCGGGCAACTCCGCGTAACAGGCCCATTCGCGTTCGCTGGTCATGACGAAATCCAGATCGAATTCCCGCACCAGCCCCATGCAGTGCGCACGGGCATTGTCATCAATGCCCGCGAACGCCTCGTCCAGCAGCATCAGGCGCGGCGCCAGCGGATTGCCGCCATGACCGTAGAAGCTGGCAATGGCGGCGAAGAGCGGCACGGTCAGGCCCAGCGCGCGTTCGCCGCTGGAGGCCGGCCCCGACAATCGGCGCCACTGCCCGTCCTGCTGGCGGAGGATGCGGAAACGGTGCCAGTGCCGGTAATCCAGCGCCCGCGCAAGCTGGTCGATCAGGCTGCCGCTGGCGGCGGCACTCTCGGCATTGGCCCGTTCGGCGGCAATCTGCCGCTGAAGCATGACGCCGACCGTTGCCCGGTCCTCCGCCGACCACAGATCCGGGCTGGTGTTGAGCAGTCGCTTGCGTGCCTCTTCCAGCCCGACCGGCGCGCCGTCCTCCACGCTCAGCGGCTCCCATTGCAGACGGTAGCGCACGCCGGTGCTGGTGGGCCGCCGGTATAGTTCATCATTGATCGCGGTCACGCGGTCGTCGGCGGCACGGATCAGCCGCTGGATTTCCGAGGCGATCTCGGCTTGCAGATGATTCTCCAGCACCTCGCGCTCCCGCGCCGAGAGCAGCTCGCCACGTTGCGCGATATCGTCAGCCAGCAACTGCGCGAGCCTGTCGGGCCGCTCCGCACGATTCTGGTACTGGATGACAACGGTAATGCCCCAGTCGTTCGGCTCGGAAATCGCCTGCTGACCCAGCGCCGTGAGGGCACGCTGCAAATCGTTGAGATCTTCCGCCACCTGTCTCTGCGCCCGGGTCCGGGCCGCGTCATCATCGGCAATCCGGGTCAGTGCCTGTTCGATGCGGCGTGCCAGGTTCAGGGCCGGATCGACACTCCAGTGCTCGGGCAATTCCAGCCCAGGCAGCGCGGACGCCAGCAGCCCGCTGAGGGAAAAACGACGCAGGCGTTCGGTCGCCTCAAGGCGGGCGGCGCCGCGCTCGGCCAGCGTCCTTTCAGCCTGCTCCATATGCGTGGCGGCGACGACATGGGCTTTCTGCGCCTCGCTGAAAAGCGCCCGGCAGTGCTCCACCACCTGTTCGGCCCGTCCGCGTTCCGCGAGCGCCGCCATCAGCCGCCGCCGAAGATCTTCCACCTGCTGGCCGATGGACTGATGCAGCGCCTCAAAACGGATCCGGGCCTGTTCCGCCAGCGCCTTCGCCCGCGTCAGGGCCGCTTCGGCCTGCTCCAGCATTGCGCGCGCCTCGCCTTCGCGTTGCTGCTGCTCCAGATGCTCCGGCCACGCACGCTGCCATTCATGAACGGCCTGCACCAGCTCACTTTGTGCCTGATCGAAGCTCTCCAGCGCCTGCTCGACCGACGACAGGCCCGATTCCTCGGCCGGGAGGCGCAGGTCGGTGGCATCGTGACGCACACGCTCGCGCGCCTCATGCACCCTGGCCTCGGCGTCGCGGCAGCGCCCATCGGCCAGTTCCAGCCGTTGCCGCGCCTGGCCGGCTTCCCGCCCGGCCTGCATCGCCGCCGCGATGGCGTCATGCAAAGGCCGGTCCGATGGCGCGCCCTGCCACTCCTGCTCGGCCCGCCGGCGAAACGCATCCAGTTCCGTGGCCTGCCGATCGCATTCCCCCCTTTCCGCATCGAGGCCAGCCAGCGCCTCCGCGATATCCTGCAATCGCCGCCGCCGCGCATGCTCGCGCGCGCCATGGCCGATATACCGCGCCTCGGCCTTCCGCCAGGCGCCGGCCAGGGTTCCCAGACGATAGCGGCCATCGGGCGAAAACCACGTTTCAGCGTCGGGCGAGTCCTCCGGGCCATAGGCCACCGAGCCCAGAAAGCCGGCTACCGTCGCGGCCGTGACAGGGCAGGAGTCGGGCAAGGTCACAATCAGCGCGTCGCCAAGCGAGGTCCCCGCCACGGACGGGCGCTCCACCCAACTCGCATCCAGCCAAGGCTGTCCCCGACCATCAAGCAACGACCCATCCGGCGAGAGCCAGGCATCAAGCAAACCACCGGCTTCCAGGGCGGCTTCCAGCCCGGCGCGCTCCGCCGCCCCCAGCGCGGGGCTGAAATCCACCAGGCGCCACAGCGGCGCGCCAGACCGCTGCGCCCGCGCCGCACCGGAACGGGTCGCCTGTTCCGGCGGCACCGTATCTTCGCCCGCCACCAGCCGCGCCCGCTCCGCTTCCAGTTCCGCGCGTTGCCCATGCAGGCTGTCGCGCCGGGCATCGAGTTCCGCCTGGCGCATGGCGTATCGCCGCAAGGCCGCCTGCCACGCAACCGACAAGGCCCCCAGTGCCGGATTCTCCCCTTCGGGGCGCAGCGTCCAGTCCACCAGCCGGCGCAATGCCTCGTCGGCATCGAAGCCCAATTGCACCAGGCCCGCACAATGACGCGACCATGCCTCCACCAGGGCCTGCCCCGCCTGCTCGGCCCCCCGGTCGGCCCGCTCCCGCCGTTCCAACGCATCGTCCAGATCGGTCCGGGCCGCCTGGGCATGCTCCCGCGCGCCCGTCAGCAGGGTCTGGCACCGCATGATTTCGGCATGGCACTGGCGCAGATGCGCAATGTCCCGGCGTCGTCGCACTACCAGCGCGCGCAGCGCTTCGCCCGCCTCGCGCGGCGCGGCAAGCGGCCCGGCCAGCGCATCCACCGTCAGGGCATGGAGCGGATTGACGGCAACATCCGTCTCGACACCAACCCGTGCCGCTTCCCCCATTACGCGGATACGCCCCACCGCCAACCGCTCTCGTGCCTCCTCCGCCCGGCGGCCGCGCCGCTGGCCGAGATCGGCCTCGCGCCTCAGTCGGCCAGACGCCTCGCCGCATCGTTCGGCGGCGGCATCAGCTTCCCCCCGGCGCTGGGCGGCGTCCTGTTCCGCCTGGGCCAGCCGGTTGGCCTCGTTATTGTCCGGATCGCTCTGCAAGGTCTCCACCTGCTCGCGGGCGATCGAATAGTCCTGCTTGGCGGCCTCAAGCTGCCCGGCGGCATCGCGTTCGGCACCCTGCCACCGTTCCAGGTCGGACTGGATCCGGTTGCGCGCCTCGCTGGCATTGTCAAAGCCCGTCTGGGCCTGGCGCAGTTCGCGCGCCTGGCGACGCGCCTGCATTCCCGCATAAACGCGATAGCGTTGCTCGAACTGCGCCACCACCTGCTCCAGCCGGCGGGTTTCCTCCAGCCGGTTGCGATCCTCTTCAAGCTGGTTCAGCGCCTCGGCCACGTCGCCAAGCAGTTCGGAGGGCAGCGGCGGCAGCGACTCGCTCAGGGCATGGGACAATCCGCTCTCATCGGGTTTCTTCGAGAGTTGCGGCTGGCGCAACTGGATCAGCGTGTCCATCAGGGCGTCGTAACGGCGCGTTCCCAGATGAAACAGCCGCTCGTCCACGGCCCTGCGATAAGCCTGCGCATTGCTTTCGAACAACTGGCCGCGACCGGCCAGCACCTCCCGCAGCCGCTCGCGCGTCAGCACCTGACGATCGGCCGTGGTCAGCCACACATCCTGGCCCAGGCGCGGATCGGCTGCCGTACCATCGCCTTCCATCAGGAAATACCAGTTATCCACCTGTGCACGCCCGGCCACCGCCGACAGGCCGGCGCCGAGGGTCAGGTAGCGCGCGCGGCCATCGCGTTCCCGCCGGCCGAATTCGATCCAGCTATAGCCGATGCGGCGGGGATAGCTGTCCAGCAGCAGATTCCAGGCCATCTTCTTGCCGGGGTCGCCATCGGGTTCGACCCGGGACGAACGCAGTTGCGCGTCGAACAGCAACGGCAGCGTCAGCGACAGAACCTTGGATTTGCCCGTGCCATTATTGCCGCGCAGCAGCAGATGCCCGTCATGAAACCAGAATTCCTCGCTGTCGTAATGAAACAGCTCGATCAGGCCCATCCGCAACGGCTGCCAGCGCTCGCGTCGCGGCTCAGGCAGATCGGGGCGGGACGGCACGATGGCAAGAAGATCTGCTGTCATGGACCGGAATCAGACAAAGGCATGTCGAAGGGAAGAAGCGACTCGCCGCCCGATGCGCTCCGCACGTCAGACGGGCCGAGCGCGAAGCGGGCGATGGCCGGCAAGGGTATGACGTTCTCCGCTTCGCGCGCCAGCAGCCCCAGCCGGTACAGTCTCCCGATCGCAATCTCCGCCAGTTCACGCTCGGCACCCGGCGCACGGGCCGATTTGCGCCAGTAACGACCATACCGGCCGGCAGCATCACGCAGGAAAAGGGCGATCTCCTCGGTGGATACCGCCACCGGCGCACGCGCTCCCCGCAGGCGCCGGGCCAGGAATTCGGCCACCAGCAGGGTGACATGGGCCTCGGTTCCCTCGGCGGGCATCGCGATGTCGGTCAGTTGACCCCCCTCGTCAACCAGGGCCAGCCCCTCCGCGCGCTGCTCGGCGATCATCCCGACGGCCTCGCACAGTCGCACGGCCAGCACGCCGCGCTGGTTGATGAAATAGGCGCGCGCCTCGTCATCCAGGGTGTCGAGATACAGCACCGGATCGTCGAGCAGCCGCCGCGCCAGATGATGCCGCACGGCATCCCGACGGCCCTGTTCGCTGTCCAGCACAAACCCGGCCACCAATGCCTGCAACCGGGCCTCGGTCTCCGCCGGGGCCTCCTCGGCGCGCCAGGTGGAAGGGCCGCGCACCGCCGCCAGAAATCCTGCCAGCACACGGCGATGCACGTCATACAGCGCGTCGGATTGCTGCCGGTCGCTCTCCAGGACGAAATTCTCCTCTTCGCCGGCCACACGCTCCAGCACGCCATGATGCAGCAGCGTCCGGCAGATGGCGACCAGTTCGCGCCGCTCCGGCGCCGTAAGCAGGGTGAAGGTAAAACCCAGCGCCTCCAGCGCCGGATCGGCGGCCTGCTGCACGATGCGCTCGCCGATCAGCCGCAGCGTGATCTGCGCATCGGCGCGTTCCAGCACGGCGCAGGCCAGACACAGCAGCACATAGCGCCGACGATCATAATCCGGCAGGCCCCGGGTCGGATCGGCCAGGTCGGCCGGGCGCTTGAACAGGCGCGCACTGTCGCGGTCCACATGCAGCGGCCACCCCGCCTCGCGTGCAAACCATTCGCGCAGGCGCTCGGCCTGGCGCTGCACGGCCGGAAAATCGGGATGGCCCGCCGGCATCAGCGGCCGCATCAGCAGGCTGCGCACGCCGCGCTGGAACTCGTCCTGCTGCTGCGCCCGCTGCAATGCACCCAACTGCCGGGCCGTACGGCGTGGCGCGCGCCCGCTCACATCGGCTCCCGCGTCGGCCGGATGGTCAGCAGATGATCGCGCCCGCTGAAGGTACCGGCGGGGGTGCGGATCTCGGCACGGCTGTCGGCCGCCAGCGGCTCCAGACGCAGATGAAGCAGGCCATCCCCCGTCAGCCGCTCGACCACCTGCTCCGGGTCTGCCTGATCGGCCAGCGCCTCGCCCAGCAGACCCAGAAACAGACCGAACGCCCGGCTGTCGAGTTCGCCAAGTTCCGACAGCCGCGTCGCACGGCCGGTCGCCAGCCGCCGCCTCGCGGCCTCGACCTGACGGGATTCCTCGGCCAGTTGCTGCGCCAGCAACGCACGTTCGCGGCTGCGGTCGCGCAGGCTCGCCGGCCTGCCGCGCGGTACCGCCTCGCCATATTCGCGCAGACGCGGATTGATCGTCAGCACCGGCGCATCCAGCCAGGACGTGCTGGACGGCACATCCTGCTCGGCCGTGACGTCCAGCGAGAAATGGCGCGCCGGATGCAGCGCGAACGCCGCGCGGGCCATGCGATGCGCCTCGTCATCGCCCTCGCACGCGGCGAACCACTGCGCCAGCACACGAAAATCGGCCGAACGGTCACTGCGCCCGCTGCGCCGTTCGTTCATCGCGGCAATGGCGGCCAGCAATTGAGGAATGGCCGCCCGCGCCCGCGCCCGCAGCAATTCGGCCTGGGGCAGTTCATGCCCGTTACTCAGGAACCAGCCGCTCAGCCCCTTCCAGCGTTCGCGCCAATCCTCCCGGCGACGCCGGGTCTCGTCCGCCCGCTCCCCGGCGTCGCCCGGTGCCGCATCGCGCGCCTCGCGTTCGGCAACCTGCCGCAGCACGTCGTCGATCACGGCCGAAAGGCTTCGCAGGGTCCGGGCAATGGTATCGGAACGCCGGATCAGGTCCCCCATGAAGCGCTCCAGATACTCGATCAGGCGGCGCTTGTAGGCCGCCAGCGCGGTCGCATCGGCCTGCTGCAATTCCAGGCTTCGCGCCACCCCGGCCATGAAAGCCTGGGCATTGGTGGTCAGGTCCTCGAAAACGCGGACCAGGTCACGCAAGATCTCGTGCGCCTTGGCCTCGTCCACGCCGCCGCCCGGTGCCCGCTCGTCCAGCAGGCGTCGCAGGGCCTGAAGGCGGCTGTCGATATCCTCCAGGGCAACGGTCTGCAATTCCGCCCGATGGCGCAGATGCTGTTCAAAAACCCCCAGCCCCGCCTCGACGGCCTCGCCGCCGCGCGAAAGCCGGTAGAGATAGCGCGCGCGATAGTAATCGCTGAGCGTGGAGACACGCGCCATATCCGGCTGCGACTCCAGATTACCCCAGGCGGCCAGTTGCGCGAGTGCCGTGGTGACTTCTTCCTGCGACGGTGGCACGCCACCCGCCCAATCGGTTTCGGCCAGCACTTCGTCCGGCCTCAGTTGCAGCCGGTACTGCCGCTTTGCCGCCGCGAAGACCTCCATGATGGCGCGATAGAGCACCGCCTTGTCAGCGGTGACATGGCGGAACAGATCGGTGGAGGCCTCAGGCCACGGCCGGCGGCGTGTCACGCCATCCCGCACCGGCGATCACGTACCATCTTGCCAGTCCCCATTCCCCGACAGGCCCCGCTTCGATTGATAACCTGTCTCTTTTCCAAACATATCCGACCGGCCGCCTGCAAGCACCATGGACCCGTGACGACGCCATTGCCCATTCCGCAACGCCGCACTGGAGCATATCGGGCGGGGCTGGTAGGTACACGGTCGTCAAATCCTGCCCGCCGCGTCAGGCCCCCGCCGGACGGCGCACCCGACGCACTGCCGGGAGGCCTGTACCGCCCGAGGGCCGCGCCAAGGTCCCGCCCATCTTCCGGAGCCCGCCCCCGTGAGTCTGCTCGTCATCTCCGACCTGACCCTCCGCATCGCGGGGCGCACCCTGCTGGACGGCGCATCGCTCAGCGTCGATCCGGGGCGCAAGATCGGCCTGGTCGGGCGCAACGGCGCCGGCAAATCCACCCTGCTGGCCGCCATCGCCGGCGATATCGCGCCCGATGGCGGCACCATCACCCTCTCCTCCCGCGCCCGCATGGCCCGCATCCGGCAGGAGGCTCCCTCGGGCGACGCCAACCTGCTGGATACCGTGCTGGCCGGCGATATCGAGCGCACGGCCCTTCTGGCCGAATCCGAACAGACGACCGACCCGGCGCGACTGGCCGACATCCACGAGCGCCTGCGCGCCATCGGCGCCGACAGCGCCCCGTCGCGCGCCGCCACCATCCTCTCGGGGCTGGGCTTCGACGCCGCCGCCCAGGCCCGCCCGGTCTCGGATTTCTCGGGTGGCTGGCGCATGCGCGTGGCGCTGGCCACCGCCCTGTTCCTCAACCCCGACCTGCTGCTGCTCGACGAACCCACCAACCATCTCGACCTGGAAGCCACGATCTGGCTGGAAAGCTGGCTGGCCCGCTTCTCCGGCGCCGCGCTGATCGTCAGCCACGATCGCGGATTGCTGGACCGCTCGGTGGACGCCATCGCCCATCTCGACCAGCGCCGCCTGTCGCTGACCCCCGGCGGTTACGACGAATTCGTCCGCATCCGCACCGAGCAGGCCTTGCAGCAGGCCCGCGCCGCCGAGCGGATCGCCGCCCAGCGCGCGCACATGCAGTCCTTCGTCGATCGCTTCCGCGCCAAGGCCACCAAGGCCCGGCAGGCCCAGGCCCGCATCAAGGCGCTGGAAAAACTGCCGGCGATCGAAGCCGTGGTCGAGGACACCCCCACCCGCTTCGCCTTCCCCGAACCCACGCCCCTGCCGCCACCGATGCTGACGCTGGACCGCGTGTCGGTGGGCTATGATGGCAAGCCGATCCTCTCCAACCTGTCCCTGCGGCTGGACATGGAAGACCGGGTCGCCCTGCTGGGCGCGAACGGCAACGGCAAATCGACCTTCGCCAAGCTGATCGCCGGCCGCCTGGCCCCGCTATCGGGCACGGCCAACCACAATCCGCGCCTGCGGGTCGGCTATTTCGCCCAGCATCAGGCCGAGGAACTGGTGCCCGACGAAACGCCGGTCGCCCACATGGCCCGCGCCATGCCCAAGGCGCCCCCCACGGCGGTGCGCGCCCAGCTCGCCCGCTTCGGGCTGGACGCCGACCGCGCGGACACGGTCACGCGCGACCTCTCGGGCGGCGAGAAAGCGCGGCTGCTGCTGGCCCTGGCCACCCGCGACGCCCCGCACCTGCTGATCCTGGATGAACCGACCAACCATCTGGACCTCGACGCGCGCGAGGCGCTGATCCGCGCCCTGGCCGAATTCGAAGGCGCGGTGCTGCTGATCAGCCACGATCCGCATCTGGTCGAACTGGTCGCCGACCGGCTGTGGCTGGTCGGCGACGGCACGGTGCGCCCCTTCGATGGCGACATGGCCGAATATCGCGTCTGGCTGTCCGAGCGCGCCCGCGCCGCCAGCCGCCCGGCAACCCCCGCCGCCGCGCCCAGACGCGAAGACCGTCGCGACCGCGCCGAAGCCCGCAAGGCCGTCGCCCCCCTGCGCAAAAAAGCCCGCGACGCCGAAGCCCGCATCGGCAAACTCACGGTGGAACGCGCCCGGCTGGAAGCGCGTCTGGCCGACCCCACCCTCTATGCCACCGGCAGCGCCGAGGACGTCACCGCCATCAACACCCGCCTCGCCGCCATCGGCCGCGAAGAGGCAGCGGCCGAAGAAGAATGGCTGCTGGCCGAAGCGGCGATCGAGGAAGCCTCGGCCCAGGATTGACCGGGCCACAGAACAGCCCGGCTCTCCGGCCCACACCACCATCCGGTATCCTTTCGTTCACCGGGGCGTTGGCAGGATAGCGTTCCACCCGGCCCCGGCGACATCGACGCAGGCCGGCGGATATGCGACCCCTCCCCCAGGTGTTCAGACCCTCAAATCCGTTGGATGCCGGGTTTGTCACTCGGACCTGTTGAATTCATGATGCGTGGCCGGTCTCCGGCCACCAGCCGACCACAAAGCGGAAACGCCATGCCCCCCATCGCCGTGACCGACTCCAAGCCCGCCACTTCCGAGGAAAAGCGGGAGCCCCAGCACGAATCGTCCTCCACCGATGCCCGCGCCGTGCAGTTGGCCAAAATCCATACCCTGCTCCAGAGAACGATCCTGCTGACCGCCGTGATCCTCTCGATCTGGCTGCTCGGTCCCGTGCTGATGGTCGTCTTCGCCGCGACGCTGCTCGCGGTCATCCTCCACAATCTGGCAACGCTGGTCCAACGCTGGGTCAAGCTGCCCTACTGGCTCGCTCTGTCCCTGGTCGTCGTGGTCCTGCTCGCCGCGTTCGGCGGCCTGATCTGGAGCAGCGGCCCCACTATCGCCGAACAGGCGACACGCCTGCGCGTGGCATTGACCACGCAGGCCTATGCCGTGCGGACGCAACTGGGCACCAGCGAGTTCGGGCGCACGCTGCTGGACCATCTGCCGCAGGCGCTGGGCGGCAACCAGACCGGCGGCGGCACCGACGGCATGGGCTCGCGCATCGCCGGGTCCATGACCGGCGTCCTGTCCTCGGCCTTCGGCGTCGTCGGCACCCTGGCGGTGGTGCTGATCGCGGGGCTGTATTTCGCCCTTTCGCCCGCCATTTACGTCAATGGCCTGCTGCGCCTGTTCCCCACGGCGCAACGCCCCACCGCGCGCAAGCTGCTGCTGGTGGCAGGGCGCACCCTGTGGGCCTGGACCGCCGGGCAGGCGCTGGACATGTTCGTGGTCGGCATGCTGTCCGCGCTGGGCCTGTGGTTCATCGGCGTGCCGCTGGCCCTGGCACTCGGCGTCGTCGCCGGCCTGGCCAACTTCATTCCCTATATCGGCGCCTTCATCGGCGCGATCCCCGCCATCCTGCTGGGCCTGTCGGTCGGCACGCGCGAGGGGCTGATGGTGCTCGCACTCTATACCGCCATCCAGTTCTTCGAGGGCAATGTCATGGCGCCGCTGATCCAGCGCCACGCGGTGCAGATGCCGCCGGGGGTCACCATCCTGTCGCAGACCGTGTTCGGCACCATCCTCGGGCTCCCCGGCCTGATCCTGGCCTCCCCGCTGACGGCCGCCCTGCTGGCGGTGATGGACCGGGCCAGCCCGCCACTGAAAGATTCCGACCGGGTCTGAAAGCCCGACCGGGAATATGGTCTGGCGGGCCGCTCCCGCTCACCGGCCCACATTCCCGGTCAGGCTCCGCGAGGCTGTCAGGCTTTCAAAGCCGGTCGTTCACAGGGCGGATATAGGGTCGGATATCCACACCCTGCATGCCGGCATGGCCCGCCGCCGCCAGTCCTTCGGCGCTGTCCTCCAGCACCAGGCAGCATTCGGGCGCGGCGCCAAGCCGGCGCGCGGCCTCCAGGAACAGGTCCGGCGCCGGCTTGGCCCGCGCCACGTCGTCGATGGTCACCACGGTATCGAACAGTTCCAGCAGCCCCGTACGGGTCAACGACGCCAGAACGATCTCCCGCGAGCCGCTGGAGGCCACAGCCATCGGCAGCGTGCCGCGATACCGGCGGGCAAGCTCCGCCACCACGGCGATTTCCCGCAGATCATCCATGGCGGCCAATACGTTCCGCCGGGCGGCACGGACGATGGCGGGCCGGTCGAGCGGCCGCCCCAGTTCCGTTTCCATCAGGTCCAGCACCATATGTTCCGACAGGCCGCCCCGACCGTGGAACCATTCCGGCGCCACCTCATGCGCGGCCTCCGACTGCAAGGCCGCCAGCCACCCCCGCAGATAGAGCGGCAGCGTATCGACCAGCGTACCGTCGCAATCGAAGATCAGCGCCGCCGTCCGCGACGGAACGGCGATCACGGAAAGGCGGTCCGCTCGTACGGATGCTGGTCCACAAGCTGGCGCAACGCCGCGAAATCGGCTTCGGAAAACTGATGCACGCGGATCACCGCCCCCGGCCGATCCTCGAGGAACACCGTATTGTTCCAGTCGGCGGCGCTGATGCCGGTCCACAGCGTCATGCTGTAGGGAACGGGCTTGCCGTCCGCCCCGGCCGGCCGGTTGGCCGTCAGGGTAATGGTGGCGTCGCCCGACGAAGGCGGCGTCTGCCCCAGCGGCCCCCAGACGGTGCGATGATGCTGCAACCAGTCATTGAGCGTATGGATCTCCGCCGCCGACAGCGCGCGCTGGTGGCGCATCGGCCCCACGCTGATCACGCCATTCGTCATCTCCGGAATGGCCAGGGGCTTGAAATTCGGCATCGCAAAGGACCACAGCACGGCCGAAGTCCCGACCGTGACTGTCAGGAAGCCCAGGAGCAGTGCTGTTTCCCGTCTCATGCCTAATGTCTTTCTCGTTTATCCGCGAACGGCCGCGATAACCCGCGCGACCTCCGCATCCGTCAGTTCGGGGTGGATGGGCAATGCGAGAATACGGCAAGAAAGATCTTCGGCAACAGGCAACGCCGTTCCGTCGTGCGAGCCCTGATATGCGGGCTGAAGGTGGAGGGGCCGCGGATAATAGATCGCCGAGGGCACGCCCTTCGCCTTCAGCCGTTCCTGCAAGGCCGCGCGCGCGGCCTCGTTTTCGGTCAATACGGCATAGATCGCCCACGCACTCTGCGAATGCGGTACCCGCGCCGGCGTGACGACATGCCCCTCCAGCCCGGCATCATAGGCATCCGCGATGGCGTCGCGTCGCGCCAGTTCGTCGTCGAACCCGTCCAGCTTCGCCAGCAGCACCGCCGCCTGGAGCGTATCGAGCCGACCGTTCATGCCGATGCGCAGCACCTCGTATCGCGTCTTGCCCTCGCCATGGGTGCGCAGCGAACGGTAAAGGTCCGCCCGCTCGGCGTCGTTGGTCAGGATCGCGCCGCCATCGCCATAGCCGCCCAGCGGCTTGGACGGGAAGAAGGACAGCGTCGTCGCGGTCGCCTCGCATCCCAGCTTGCGGCCCGACAGCGCACCGCCGAACGACTGGGCGCAATCATCCATCAGGAACAGCCCTTCCCGCTCCGCAATCGCGCGCAGTTCGGGCCACGGCGCCGGCTGGCCGAACAGATCGACCCCCACGATCGCGCGCGGGCGCAGCCGCCCGGCGGCCCGCACCTGCGCGATCCGCCGTTCCAGGCTGGCCGGGTCGATCTGGAAGGTCCTGGGGTCGACATCGACGAAAACCGGCGTCGCATTCAGCAGCAGCGGCACCTCGGCCGTCGCCGTGTAGGTAAAGGCCGGCAGGAAGACGGCATCCCCCGGCCCGATCCCCTCGGCCATCATCACGATCTGGATCGCATCGGTGCCCGAGGACACGCCGACACAATGGTCCGCCCCGGCATAGGCCGCCAGAGCCTGCTCCAGTTCCGCGACCTCGGGGCCCATCACGAACCGGCAATGGGCCATCACGGCATCGACCCGCCGCCGGATCGCGTCGCCCAGCCGCGCCTGCTGCGCCGGCAGGTCGAGAAACGCGATGGGCGGAAGGCTGTCGGGAAGCGGAGCAGTCATGAATGCATCGTCCTTTCGGCGTCGGTCGGTTCCGCCATCGTATCGTGCGGATCGCCGGTCGGGTTATGGGCGAATTCGGGAACGAGACCCCTGATCAGCGCAAGGACCGCCGGCGCATCCCCCCTGTGGCAGGCGACGGCCAGCCGGTCGATCACCAGCCCCACCGCATGACTGTCCACAATGCGCGGCGTCGCCATGCGCAGGCCGGGGTGGTCGGTCGCCACCGGCGCCTCGCGCCCGTGGAACAATTCCTCGAACAGCTTTTCACCGGGCCGCAGGCCGGTGAAACGGATCGGCACATCCACCTGCGGGCGCAGGCCGGCCAGCCGGATCATCTGCCGCGCCAGATCGACGATCTTCACCGGCTTGCCCATGTCCAGCACGAAAATCCCGCCATTGCGCAGCAGCGTATCCGTGCCGCTTCCCGCCTGGTCGCGGATCGTGCCGCGCACGCTCGCCTGCAGGACCAGCCCCACCGCTTCCGACACCGTCATGAAATAGCGCTGCATGTCGGGGTGGGTAACGGTCAGCGGCCCGCCCCGCTCCAACTGGCGGCGAAACAGCGGCACGACCGACCCGGTCGATCCCAGCACATTGCCAAACCGCACGGTCACGCAGCGCATGGCCTTGCCGCCACCGCCGCCACCGCTCCGGGCCGCGACATCCAGCGCCTGGCAATACATTTCGGCCGCGCGCTTCGAGGCCCCCATCAGGCTGGACGGATTCACCGCCTTGTCGGTCGAGACCATGACCAGGGCATGCGCCCCGTTGCGCGCCGCCGCATCGGCCACCACGCGGGTGCCGATCACGTTGGTCAGCACGCCCTCGCACGGGTTGGCCTCGACCATCGGCACATGCTTCAGGGCAGCGGCATGAAAGACCAGTTCCGGGCGATAGAGGGCGCAGATTTCCTCCATCCGGTCCCGATCGCGCACATCGGCCAGAATCGCCTCGCGCCGAACGTCCGGCGCGCGTTCGGACAATTCAAGGTCGATCTGCCACAGGGCAAACTCCCCATGGTCCAGCAGCAGCAGATGGCCCGGCGCATATCCCGCGATCTGCCGCGCCAGTTCCGATCCGATCGAACCACCCGCCCCGGTCACCAGAATCGTGCGTCCGCCCAGCAGCGCCGCCATTCCCTCGCGATCCAGGTCGACCTGCGGCCGGTTCAGCAATTCCTCGATCGCGATGGGCCGCAGTTCCAGCCGCGCGGCGGGGGTCAGGTCGGTCAGGTCCGGCGCCCGCTGGACGGACAGGCCGCGCTGCTCGGCCGAGGTCAGCACCCGCGCCAGTTCCTCGCCCCGGAATTCGGCATCGGTCACGATCAGCAGGTCCGGCCACCCGCTCCCGCCGCGCGCCCGGTCCAGGATGTCGTCCATCGTCCGCACATGGCCCAGAATCGGCACACCATGGATCCTGCGCCCCGTCTGCCGCCGCCCGCCGGTCATGATGCCCGCGACCCGGAACGCCGGCTGCGGCGCGCGCTCGATGGCGCGGATGAACAGGTCGGCGGACTGGTCGGACCCGATCAGCACCACCTGGGCGGACGGATAGCGCCGCGTCGAATGCCGGCAGGACAGGCGGTAGACCACCCGCACCCCACCCAGCATCACCAGCAGCACCAGCGCATGGATGAACGGAAAAGCCGGCGTGGGAATCGGAAAGCCGGTGACGTAAAGACCCAGCGAGAACAGCACGGCGCTCGCCGCCGAGGCCCCGGCGATTCCCAGCAGGTCATCCACCCCGGAAAAACGCCAATATTGCTGCTGGACGCGAAACGGCAGGCTGCTGATCACCAGCGTGATCGCCCCACCCGCGATAAACCACAGCGGATGCAGCAGGCCGCCGCCAGGGTCGGCCAGCCAGCGGGCAAGCGGGGCCGAGAGCGCGGCAAGCCCCCCATCCAGCATCACGTTGACGGCGATTCGGTTGACCGGACGCCGCCCGGCGTCGGGCTCGCCGGGGTCGTCGCCGGGATCAGGGCGTTGCGAAGCCATTGCCCCGATCATATAGCCCAGCCCATTCCATGCTAGAAGAAGCCATGACGACAAAACATCGCGGCAGGCGGTCGTGATCGCCCCGTCCCCGACCCTGGCCTTCCCGTTCCTGCTGTTCGCCACCTGGACCATCGCCGCCCTGATCGTGGCGGCGACGATCCGCCTGGGCGTCATGGACCATCCCGGGCATCGCAGTTCGCACACGCGGCCCACGCCCAAGGGCGGCGGCATCGGCATCATGGCGGCCTTCGCGCTGGCGGTCCCGGCCGGACGCATGCTGCACGGCCTGCCGCCGCTGGACCTGCCCCTCGCCGGCCTGCTGGCCGCGACGATCCTGCTGGCCGCGATCTCCTGGCTGGACGATGTCTACCAATGGTCGCCCCTCCTGAAGCTGGGGGCGCAGGTCGCGGCATCGGTCCTGGTGGCCCTCACGCTCCCGGTTCCCGCCGGCCTGCCCGCCATGCTGCCCACTCCCCTGGGCGCCCCATTGGCCGCGCCGGCCTGGTTCGTCCTGTCGGTTTGCTGCCTGGTGTTCATGACCAACGCCGTCAATTTCATGGACGGGCTGAACGGGCTGGTCTCGGGTTCGCTCATGCTGGCCGGTCTCGCCATCGGCATCCTGGCGGCGGGGACCGCTCTCGGCGGCACGGGCCTCGTGCTGGCGGCGGCCCTGGCCGGCTTCCTGCCGTTCAATTTTCCATCGGCCCGAATCTTCATGGGCGATGTCGGCAGCCAGCCCTGCGGCCTGCTGGCCGGCGCGTTCGGCCTCGCCTGCGCCAGCCATCCCGGCCTGACCGCATGGTACGTGGTGCCGATGCTGCTGGCCGGACTGATCTACGATGTCCTCTATACGCTGGCCCGTCGCTGGCGGAACGGCGCCCGCCTGATGGAAGGCCATCGCGAGCACCTCTATCAACGCGCGACACAGACCGGCCTCTCACCGGTCACCGTCACCCTGATACACTGGGGGTTCGTCCTGTGGGGGGGCGTGACGGCCTACGCCGTCCTGCATGGCCAGTCGGGAACAACAGCGGGCCTGCTCGTGGTCCTGCTGCCGCAACTGGCCTGGAGCGCCTTCGTCGAGCGGCGCATGCGGCAACCGACCCGGCCCGTCTGACGACGAAACCGGGCCGGCGCCGAAAGACCCGTCAGCGGGTCAGTGTCAGTTCCAGCCCCTGGGCGGCGGCGGCCAGCCGGGCGCCCTGCGAGATGGTGTCGATCTTGATCGTCACGCCGTTGCCGTTGTGCAGCAGGCTGCCACCCACACCGTTACCCGCCGTCGCCTCACCATTGCCGGCCACATAGGTGCCGTCGAAATCATGCAGGTTCTTCAGGTTGTAAACGGTGCCGGTGCCTTCGATCTTCGAATAGCCAACCGCGGCGATCGAACCGCCCTTGATGGTGAATTTATAGGTATGGTGCCCATAGGTCAGCTTCCCGCTGCCCCACGTCCAGCCCACGCCGACATCGGCCGACTTCGCAACCAGCCGGATATGCCCGACGGGCTTACCCAGTTCATCGGCGGCACGGGCGGTCACCGGGCCAGGAAGGGATGTCATCAGAAACGGAACGGCGAGAGCGGCCACGGCAACAATACGCGATGCCATACGCATGATCTTTCTCCTACGTCTGTCCCAATCGGCTGAATTGACGCCCGAATGGACGCCGAAGGGAATCGGCGGGCACAGGGGCGCGCGTGCGGACCATCGGTCACGCACGGTCACCCGCCAATTCATCCGATCGGTCTGTCGTCTTCCAGGATGGAATGGGCGGCTGCCCGGACGGGCAGCCGCCCCGCCGCATCAGCCGGCGGCGCGGCGCGGCGCGCGCTCTTCGCGCACGATCTTGGCGGCACGGCCGGTCGCCGGCACGCCAGCGGCCTCGCCCATGATCGAGCGCAGTTCGCGCAGATAGGCCGAGCCCTTCAGCGTGCGCTGTACCAGGACCGAGCGGCGGTCCATCGGGTCCACCTTGCGGCGGGCCAGATCCAGCTCGCCGAGCCGGTCGAGGGCACGGGTGATGGCCGGCTTGGACACGTTCAGCGCGGCGGCGAGGCCACGGACGGTATGTGCCCCTTCCTCAAGATAGCAGGTGAGGAAGACGCCAAGCTGGCGGGCCGACAGATCCGGCCCGTCACGGCGCACCATGGCAACGATGGTGTCGCGCAGGGTGTTGACCAACTGGTCGGTGGTCGATGAGTTCTGAGCCATAGTGAAAAAAGCCTTTCCCGAGGAGGTCGGCAATGCCCTCCCAAAATTGTCGCCGTCAGCGTTCCCGCTCAGGGTCCGACGGTCATTCCAGAACCGTATATAGTTTCAGAATGCGGCAGATATAAGCCCGTGAAACGGGGATAGTTCGTTCCTTGTCATTATTTCACGATTGCGTACTGTCCCTTGCATGCAGGACCCGCAACAAAGATGCGTACACGGCACGCAAAACCGGGATTTCGCCTCCTTCCGGCCGTCCGGAACGGTAATGATCGTTCCAGGCATACACATCGATATGTGCCCAGCGCACGCCTGTTTTGATGAATTTTTTTAAAAACAGCGCCGCCGTGAGCGCTCCGGCCATGGGTTTTGCCGCCACATTGTTCAGATCGGCCACCGGACTCCGCAGCCACGAGGCATAATCGTCCCATAGCGGCAGGCGCCACAGCGGGTCGGCACTGGCGATACCGGCCTCCAGGATCGCCTGCGCAACCGCATCATCATTGCTGAACAGCGCCGGCAGGTCCGGGCCCAGCGCCACGCGGGCGGCACCGGTCAGCGTGGCGGCGTCGACCAGCAGGTCCGGGTCCGCCTCGCTAGCCTCGGTCAGCAGGTCGCACAGCACCAGCCGGCCCTCGGCATCCGTATTGCCGATCTCCACCGTCTGCCCCGACCGCGTGACCACCACATCCGATGGCCGCATGGCGGTGCCCGAGATGCTGTTCTCCACGCATCCCAGGCGCAATTCCAGCCGGATGGGCAGGTCGCGCGCCATCACCAGACGGGCCAGGGCCAGCATGATGGCGGCACCGCCCATATCCTTCTTCATGCGCAGCATGCCCGCCGCCGGCTTGATGTCATAACCGCCGGTATCGAAACACACGCCCTTGCCCACCAGCGACAGCAGCGGGGCTTTCGCCCCGGCCCGGCTGCCCTCCCAGCGGGCGATCACCACCTTGGGCGCCCGCTCCGATCCCGCGCCGACATGCGCGACGGTCGGATAGGCCCGCGCCAGCTTCCGCCCCTTCACGATCTCCACCCGGGCGCCGAGCGGCTCCAGCAGGGTACGGGCGGCCTCGGCCAGCTCGGCCGGCCCCATCAGGTTGGGCGGCGCGTTGATCAGGTCCCGCCCCAGCCGGATCGCATGCGCGACCTCCGCCCCGGCGGCCCCGCCGGCGGGCACGATCAGGCGCGCGATCTCCCGCTCCGGCCGCGCGGTCCGGCCAAAGGCGGGCATGCAATAAGCCCCCAGGCAGAAGCCCAGCACCGCGATATCGGGGGCAATGCCCTCCGGCAGCGCGATCTTCCATGCCCCCGGCGGCAGGTCCTTCGCCAGCGTGCCGAACTGAAACGGGTCCGCGCCCGCCCGCACCCCCAACACCGCCGCCGCCACGCCATCCTTGCCCGGCACCAGCCCCAGTTCTCCGACCTGCCCCCGAAAGCCCGACTCGCGCAGGAAGGCGGCGCCGGATTCACCGACTCGTTCGGCCAGAGTGCCGAGATCAGCCTGGGTGATGGCGTGAATCACGCGCACGCCGCTGCGTCGCCCCCGCGTGGACGGCAGCAGGCAGGGGAATTCTTCAATGGACATCAGCGACCTCCGCGACCCGAACACCAGCAGCGTGCGTCCTGCGGTCGGGCAACGCAACCGGTCGCGCACGCATTCTACAATGCTGACGCGGGTTTTGCTTGCAATCCATCCGGTGTCATCTGAGCATGGCGGCATGATGGGTGCATCCTCGGGGGCCGGGTCCCCCAGTGCCGCGCGACACGCCTTCCACCCTGCGCATGCCAGGCGAATCAGGGCCGTCCTTGGGCCGACCAATACCGGCAAGACCCATCTCGCCATCGAGCGGCTGCTGGCCCATTCCAGCGGCATCATCGGTTTTCCCCTGCGCCTGCTGGCCCGCGAGAATTACGAGCGCATGGTCGCCGCCAAAGGTGCTGCCGCCGTCGCGCTGATCACCGGCGAGGAAAAGATCGTCCCGCCGAACGCCCGCTGGTTCTCCTGCACCGTCGAGGCCATGCCGCTGGACCAGCGCGCGGAATTCGTCGCGGTCGACGAAATCCAGCTCTGCGCCGACCCCGACCGGGGCCATATCTTCACCGACCGGCTGCTGCATGCGCGCGGCATGGTGGAAACCATGTTCCTGGGCGCGGAGACCATCCGCCCGCTGCTGCGCCGCCTGGTGCCGGGCATCGAGATCGACACCAGGCCCCGCCTCTCCAGCCTGACCCATCTGGGTGCGAGCAAGCTGACGCGCCTGCCCCCCCGCTCCGCGATCGTCGCCTTCTCGGCCACCGAAGTCTACGCGATCGCCGAACTGATCCGGCGCCGGCGCGGCGGCTGCGCCGTCGTCATGGGCCAGCTCTCCCCGCGCACGCGCAACGCGCAGGTGGCACTCTATCAGGAGCGCGAGGTCGATTACCTGGTCGCCACCGACGCGATCGGCATGGGCCTGAACATGGACGTCAACCATGTCGCCTTCGCCGGCCTGTCGAAATTCGACGGCATGCGGGCCCGGCGGCTCTACCCCGCCGAAATCGCCCAGATCGCCGGCCGCGCCGGACGCGGCATGCGCGACGGCACCTTCGGCAGCGCCGGCACCTGCCCCCCGCTGTCCGAGGACGTGGTCGAGGCCGTCGAATCCCACCGTTTCGATCCGATCGAGCGCCTGTTCTGGCGCAACAGCGATCTGGATTTCGCCAACCCCGAGGCCCTGCTGGCCAGCCTGAACCGCCCCCCGCCGATGATCGGCCTCACCGCCGGCAACGAGGCGACCGACGTCCTGACCCTCGGCAGCCTGACGGCGGTGCCGGACATCCGCAACCTCGTCCGGTCCTCCCGCGCCACCCGGCTGCTGTGGGAAGCCTGCCAGATCCCCGATTTCCGCAAGCTGGGTGACGAAAGCCACACCAGGCTCTGCGCACGGATCTTCACCCACGTCATACGCGACGAGCACGTGCCCGAGGCCTGGATGGAGTCCCAGATCGCGGGCTTCAGCAAGACCGAGGGCGATATCGATTCCCTGATGCACCGCCTCTCGGGCATCCGCGTCTGCGCCTATATCGCCGCCCGGCGCGACTGGGTGCGCCACGCCACCCTGTGGCAGGAGCGCACCCGCGCGGTCGAGGACCAGTTGTCGGACGCACTGCATGAACGGCTGACCGCCCGCTTCGTCGACCGCCGCGCCGCCTCCCTGATCCGCCGCCTGGATGAATCGGCCGAGGAAGACCTGCTGTCCGCCGTCACCGCCCAGGGCGAGGTGGTGGTGGAAGGCCATCCGGTGGGCCGGGTGGTGGGCCTGGACCTGGTGGCGGATGCCGCCTGCGCACTGCCCGACCAGCGCCTGCTGCTGCGCGCCGCCCGCCGCGCCCTGCGCACCGAAATCCCCCGCCGCGTCCAGGCGCTCACGCAGGCCCCCGACGACGCCTTCGCGTTCTCGGCCGATGGACGCTTCGTCGCATGGGACGGCGGCACCGTCGCGCGCCTGCGTGGCGGCGACCACCTGCTGCGCCCCCGGATCGACGTACTGGACAATTCCTTTCTCGACGGCGCGCAGAAGGAACGTATCCGGGCCCATCTCGCCCAGTGGCTGGACCGTCAGGTGCGCGACGTCATGGCCCCCCTGTTCGCCGCCCGCGCCGCCGTGGAGTCCGATCCCACATTACGCGGCGTTCTTCACCGGCTGGAGGAACAGGGCGGCGTGGCGGCCGAGAGCCTGTCCGTTCCCCCTGCCCAGCGGGCGCGCCTCAAGGCGCTGGGCGTGCGCATCGGGCGGCATGCGGTGCTGATGCCCGCGCTGCTGCGCCCCCACGCCATGCACCTGCGCGCCATCCTGCTGGCGGCGCGGGCCGGGCGGAAATTGCCCGACCTGCCACCCGCCGGCGCGGTCTCGATCCCGACCGACGGCCCGCACGACGCCATCCTGGCGCAACTGGGCTGGATCGCCGCCGGCCCGGTGCGCCTGCGCCTGGATATCGCCGAGAAACTGTCCGGCGACCTGCGCTGGCGGGCGCGCAACGGCCCGGTCCCCCTGCCCGACGGCCTGCCGTCACGCCTGGGCGTGCGGCCGGAGATGGTAGCGGCGATCCTCAAGGCGCTGGAGATTCCCGTCCGCGCCGCCCGCCCCCTCGGCGCCAGCGAATACGGCCCGGCCGCGCCGCCGATGCTGGCGGTCACCCAGGATGCGCGACGCCGCCAGCGGCACCGGAACCCCGCAGCCCTGCCCGAGGGGCCAACCCGTCCGTCCGGGCCAAAGGGCCAGGCCACAGGCTCAGGCTCAGGTTCAGGCCCCGTTCGCACCATCCCGGCCATCCGGGCACCACGCCCCGTCCCGGACGGCCCGTTCGCGGCGCTGGCCGCCCTGAAATACCCACGGCGATGAGCCGCGACCGCGCGGCACCCGATGAAGCCGCGACACAGCGGCTCGATAGCTGGCTGTGGTGCGCGCGCTTCGCCCGCAGCCGGTCCGACTGCGCCCGCATCGCCCAGGCCGGCCTGGTGCGGATCAACCGGCAGCGCACCGAAAAGGCCCATGCGCTGGTACGCCCCGGTGACGTCCTGACCCTGCCGCCGCCCACCGGCGACGGCGTGATGGTGCTGCGCATCGTGGCGCTGGCCCAGCGGCGCGGGCCGGCCTCCGTCGCGCGCCTGCTCTACGAGGTCGTGCCCGAACGCGCCCTGTCGCCCGCCGAGTGACCATCGGCGCCCCGACATGGCGACATGGCGTCTTTGACTTGCCATGGCTTCAAAAGACTTTCATACCAACCCGCATCATAGGCGAGGAGCCCGCTGGCGGCGCCTCGCAGGCCCAAGGCTGGCGATGTCGTCGCTCACGACGTTATCGCAGCTACAGATAATCGGAGATGAACGATGACCTACGTGGTCACCGAAAACTGCATCCGCTGCAAGTTCATGGACTGTGTCGAGGTGTGCCCGGTCGATTGCTTCTATGCCGGTGAGAACTTCCTGGTCATCAACCCCGACGAGTGCATCGATTGCGGCGTGTGCGAACCGGAATGCCCGGCTGAAGCCATCGTTCCCGACAGCGACGACCGCGCCGCCGCCTGGGCCGAGATCAATGCCAGCTATTCCGCCAAATGGCCCAACATCACGCGCAAGGGCACCGCGCCCGCCGACGCCGAGGAATGGAAGGACAAGCCGGGCAAGAAGGACCTCCTGTCGCCCGAGCCGCACAAGGACTGATCCCACCCGGTCGGAGCGGCATCCGCCGCTCCCGACGCGGACATGAAAAAGGCCGGTGAGGTTTCCCTCACCGGCCTTTTTCATGTCTGGCATCCATCCAATCCGGGTGCCTTGCGGCACCCGGGAAGGCGGATATCAGCGCGACATCATGTTGATCGTGGTGTCATGCATGATGAACAGCGTGCCGACAACCAGAACGAAGACCGTCAGCACCGTGAAGGCAAACGCCATCACGTTCCAACGCTGTTCCGACGACGTGTTCATGTGGAGGAAGAACACCAGATGAACCACAACTTGCACGGCAGCCAGGATCGCAATGGCAGCAATCGTCCCGGAGGGCGAGAAGCTGTGTGCCATCACGATGCCGAAAGCCGCGACCGTCAGCAGGACAGAGATGACGAACCCGGTAAGGTAAGACCCTACGCTCCCGTGGCTCGCTCCCGAATGGTCCGTATGCGCGTGCGCGTCAGCCATCAGATCACACTCATCAGATAGACAAAGGTGAAGACACAGATCCAGACGATGTCCAGAAAGTGCCAGAACAGGCTGAGGCAGGTCAGCTTGTTCGTCATACGCTCGGACAGAACCGTCTGGCCGCCCGTCTGGACGATCAGAACCGCCATCCACAGCAGGCCGCAGGTCACGTGCAGCCCGTGGGTCCCGACCAGGGTGAAGAAGGCCGACAGGAACGCGCTGCGATCCGGTCCGTTGCCTTCCGCAATCATGTGCGAGAACTCACGGATTTCCATGAACAGGAAGCCCAGGCCCAGGAGGAAGGTAATCCCGAGCCAGCCCCGCAGCGCGCCCAGCTTGTTCTGGTGCGCGCTGATCATGCCGAAGCCGTAGGTGATCGAGCTGAGCAGCAGGATCGCTGTCTCAATCCCGACCCCGCCGAGTTCGAAGACGTCTTTGCCGGTGGGACCACCGGCAAACTGGTTCCGCAGCACCGAGAACACCGCGAACAGCGTTCCGAAGATGATGCAGTCGGTCATCAGATACAGCCAGAACCCGAACACCACGGGAGATTCGTGGTGCTCATCATGGGCGTGGGCCGCATCAGCAGTGATATCGTGCGCCATTATTCCGCCGCCTGTGCCGCCAGAAGGTTACGGGTATGCTCGTTCTCGATACGGGCAACCTCGGACGCCGGCACATAGTAGTCGACATCGTTGTTGCTGCTCCGCGCGATCACGGTCGCGATGACACCGATCAGGCCAACGGCCGCCAGCCACCAGATCCACCAGACCGCGGCAAAGCCGAGGATCAGGCTGAACACACCGATGCTGAAGCCAGCAGCCGTGTTCTTCGGCATATGGATCGGCTGGTAGTTCGAACCGGCGGCACGGGTATCGATGCCGGCCTCCTTGTCATGGGCGAACGCATCCAGGTCATGCACCGCGGGAACAACCGCGAAGTTGTAGAACGGCGGGGGCGAGGAGGTCGACCATTCCAGCGTGCGCGCGTTCCACGGATCACCCGTCAGATCGCGGTTTTCGGCCAGGTTGCGGTCACGGATCGAGACATAGAGCTGCGTCAGCTGGCAGACGATGCCCAGGGCGATCATCACGGCGCCGGCTTCGGCAACCAGCAGCCACGGATACCATTCCGGGTTGTCGTAGTGGTTCATACGACGGGTCATGCCTTCGAAGCCCAGGACATAGAGCGGCATGAACGCGAAGTAGAAGCCAACGAACCACAGCCAGAACGCCCGCTTGCCCCAGGCTTCGTTCAGCTTGAAGCCGAAAGCCTTCGGGAACCAGAAGTTCATCGCCGCGACATAGCCGAAATACACACCGCCGATGATGACGTTGTGGAAGTGGGCGATAACGAACAGCGAGTTATGCAGAACGAAGTCAGCGGCCGGAATGGCCAGCATGACGCCGGTCATGCCACCGATGGTGAAGGTGATCATGAAGCCGATCACCCAGTACATGGTCGCGTGGAACTCGACGCGGCCCTTATACATGGTGAACAGCCAGTTGAAGATCTTCACGCCCGTCGGGATGGCGATGATCATCGTCATGATGCCGAAGAACGAGTTGACGTTCGCACCGGCACCCATGGTGAAGAAGTGATGCAGCCACACGACCATCGACAGGACCATGATCGAGCAGGTCGCATAGACCATGGTGTTGTAGCCGAACAGCGGCTTGCGCGAGAAGGTCTGCGTGATTTCAGAGAACGCACCGAACGCCGGCAGAACCAGGATGTAGACCTCCGGATGCCCCCAGCCCCAGATCACGCTCAGATAGAGCATCTGGTTGCCGCCACCATCATTGGTGAAGAAGTGCATGCCAAGGTAACGGTCCAGACCCAGCAGGCCCAGGGCCACGGTCAGGATCGGGAAGGAGAGCATGATCAGCACGCTGGTGCAGAAGATGGTCCAGGTGAACACCGGCATCTTCATGTAGGTCATGCCCGGGGCGCGCATCTTCACGATGGTGGTGAAGAAGTTCACACCGGTCAGCAGGGTGCCGACACCCGAAAGCTGAACCGCCCAGATATAGTAGTCGACACCGACCCCAGGGCTGAACTGCTGCTCGGACAGGGGCGGATACGCCAGCCAGCCGCACTGCGAGAACTCACCGATGAACAGCGACACGTTGATCAGCACGAAGCTGATGGTCGTCATCCAGAAGCTGAGCGAGTTCAGGAAGGGGAAGGCCACGTCGCGCGCGCCGATCTGCAGCGGCACGATCACGTTCATCAGCCCGGTCATGAACGCCATCGCCATGAAGAAGATCATGATGGTGCCGTGAGCCGAGAAGATCTGGTCGTAGTGATGCGGCGGCAGGTAGCCCGGATTGCCGGCATAGGCCAGCGCGAGCTGCGAGCGCATCATGATGGCGTCCGCGAAGCCACGGAACAGGGCGACCAGGGCCAGGACGATATACATCACGCCCAGACGCTTGTGGTCTACCGAAGTGAACCACTCTTTCCAGAGATAGCCCCACTTGCCGTAATAGGTGATGAGCCCAAGCACCGCCAGGCCGGCGATTGCCGCACCGGCAAAGGTGCCGACAAGGATAGGCACATCGATCGGAATATCCGACCAGCTTAATTTTCCTAACATCGGTCCTATTCCTTCATATTCATGTCGGACATCGCGGACTGCACATGCAACATCTTGCCCGTGCTCTTATCCATGACCATGCCATTGTTGTACTTGGCCACGATCTGGTCGAACAGGCCAGGTTCGGCATGCGAGAAATACTCGACCGGATTCGCCTCGCTGGGCGCGGCCAGCTTGGAATAGTTCGAGTTGTCGAGCTGCTCGGATGCCGCCTTCACCTTCTGGACCCAGGCGGTGTAGTCGTCGTTGCTCATCGCCAGCGCGCGGAAGCGCATGTCCGAGAAGCCCCGGCCGCTGAAATTCGCGGACTCGCCGAGATAGTTGCCAGCCGTATTGGCCTCGAGGTGCAACTGGGTCTGCATGCCGGCCATCGCATAGATCTGCGAGCCCAGCTGCGGGATGAAGAACGAGTTCATCACCGCGTCGGAGGTGATCCGGAAGTCAACCGGCGTATTCACCGGAAAGGCCATCTGGTTGACGGTGGCGATCCCCTCGTCGGGGTAGATGAACAGCCACTTCCAGTCCAGCGCGACGACTTCAACGTGAATCGGCTTCACATTGGCTTCTTCTTCGAGCGGACGATACGGATCAAGCGAATGACAGGTCTGGTAGGTCAGCACTGCCAGGAAGAGAATGATCACGGACGGAACGACCCAGATCACCACTTCAATCTTGTTCGAGTGCGACCATTTCGGCAGGTATTCGGCACTCGTGTTCGAATGACGATACTGCCATGCAAACAGCAGCGTCAGAACGATGACCGGTATGACCACAAGCAGCATCGCGTAGGTCGAGGTCAGGATCAGGCTCTTCTCCTGGACACCGATGGTGCCCTTCGGATCGAGCAGTGCCCAGTCACATCCCGCCAAGAGGAACGCTGAGGACAAACACAATAAACTCGATAATCTTGGCAAGATTTTTTTCTTCATCTCACGCCTCGTTGGTTTCGACATCACCCTTGCTCATATGCTCGCTTCGTTCACGGGCCCCCAAAGCAACAACGGCCATGCTTCACGTCTACCGCGAATCCCGGTGTGGGTCTCTCGCCGTATATTACATCCGTTGATATCCAACCGCCGTCTACCTCCCTCTTGGAATGGGAGGCCTTCGCCGGATCGATCCCGTCATGAGTTTTCGTCGGCTTCTCGGCCTTGATCCTGATCAAGGATCGGAATGGTCAAACATATTTTCCATCCCGACAAACCGGACTGGGCCTCATGTGCCGCCGCGTGCCTCGAGCGTCCTGTCTGCGCAGCTATCCTTTCGTTCATAGTTCTCTTACCGCCTTATCCGACCGGAAGGACCTTACAAGCAAGCCTTCACATAATGTTTCAGATCATTTCAAACAGACCAAAATGGCAGCATTAATTTGTTTTATTTCAATTGGATAGAACGAGATGCCTAACATCACATCCGCGTCATCTCACTCTTTCCCTGGAAGAATAAGTCTTATTTTGGCCGAAATTCCACAGCGTTCGTCACCACCCGCCTGATTTTTCGGCGTCGATCGGCGACGGATAAAAAAAAGCCCCGCCTTTCGGCGGGGCCCGGATCGTCATGCGCGATCAGGAAGCGATTCGAGCGCCTCAATTGTTCTGGTTGTTGCGCACACCCATGAACTGCAGCAGGAACTGGAACAGGTTGATGAAGTTCAGATACAGCGCCAGGGCATCATAGACCGCGCGCTTGGCCGCACCGTCCGGCCCGTCATAATAGGCGAACTGCTGATACGTCATCTTGATCCGCTGCGTGTCGAACGCGGTCAGGCCGATAAAGATGAACACGCCCACGACGCTGTAGAGCATATAGACCATCGGGCTGTGCAGGAACAGATTGACCACCCCCGCGATCACCAGCCCGAACAGGCCCATGATCAGGAACGAGCCGAAGCGCGTCAGGTCGGTGCGGGTCACATATCCCCAGATCGACATGGCCGAGAACGTGCCGGCCGTGACGAAGAACACGCGCACCACCGAGACACCGGTGAACGTCAGGAGAATGCTGGACAGACTGGCGCCCATGACACCGCAGAACAGCCAGAACAGCATCTGCACCGCCTGCCGCGAAAGCCGGTTCACCCCCAGCGACATGACCAGGACGAAGCCCAGCGGCGCGAACATCGCCAGCATGCCCAGCCCGGTCGGCCGCACGGCCACGCCGCCGTTGGGCAACAGCATCTCGGCAAAGAACGCGGCCCGCAGGCTCGTATTGGCAACCAGATAGGCCACGAGTCCGGTCAGCACCAGGCCCGAAGCCATCCAGTTATAGACCCGGAGCATATAGGCACGCAGCCCCTGGTCGATGACTCCAGCGCCGACCCCGGTGCCTGCGGGTCGGGACATTGTTCGAAAATCCGGGCTGAAAGCCATGACATCCTTCCTTTGTCCGGGCAATTCCGGACGCAACATAGCTGAGATGTGGGAGGCGCCGGCAACATTTCAAGGAAAATCGTCTCGCTTCCGGATGACTTTTCCTCAATATTTAGAACTGCCAGCACCATGAAGGGCCCTATTATAAGGCAACGGACGGAATCGCGAAAACCTTCCCGCAGCCGAGGACGCACGACAGTTGAGACTCTTCATCGCCCTTGGTGTCGGATCGCCGCTCAGTGACGCCATCGCGGCCATGCGCGGCAGCCTGGCCGGCGTGCGATGGGTCGATCCCGCCACCTGTCACGTCACGCTTCGCTTCATCGGCGAAATCTCCGGCCGCGACCGGCTGGAGGACCTCGACATGGCCCTCTCCGCCATCCGCGCGCCGGCCGTCCGCCTGCAGCCGGAAGCACCGGGCATTTTCGAACAGGAAGACGGCCGGCAGACCCTGTGGATCGGAATCGAGCGCAGCGCCCCCCTGCTGCACCTGCACCGCAAGGTGGACACGGCCCTGCGCCGCGCGGCCGGCCTGGCGATCGAGCGCAGGCGCTTCCTGCCGCATGTGACGATCGGCACGATCGCCACACCGTCACCGGACAGGCTGGCCCCCTGGCTGGCCCGATGGTCCGCCCTCCCCCTTCCGCCGGTCGAAATCCCGCGCCTGACCCTCTACCAGTCCCTGCGCGGCCCGGATGAAGCGGTTTATGAGAGTCTGGCCGAGTACGATCTGGCGGGATAACCGGATTCCAGACCGAATTTCTTCGCCGATCTCACGGCCAATTCATCAGAATTATGAATATATTTAATTACATTAATGAATATTAATGTTTCACCCACCGAACGGAAATATGTTACATCCGCTTAATCTACGCGGCGGAAAAGATCGTAGAATCAATATAATGAGGCATACCATGCTGTTTCAGCGCGGGTTCCGCGACGATCAATCAAATCCGTGTGTTTCAGGGCACGCCCCCGGCACACACAAAATCGTCAGAAGACTGAATTTACAGCCTCAGTATGGTCGCACTGAGCCTGCTTCCTCCCGGTCAGGGGCCGGGGAAGGCCGGGCTGTTTTTTCTATTGTCACGAGGACATCGGACATGATGCGAGCTGCTTTCCGGAAAGGACGTTCTCTGCGAGGAACGCTTGCCGCCGGAACGATATGCGCCGTCACACTGTGCGGCCATGCCGCCATTGCGGCTGACCCTGTTGCCAGCGATACGGGAGAGGCGATCATCCATGCCGATGACCATCCAGGCGACTGGATGACATATGGCCGGACCTATTCCGAGCAGCGCTACAGCCCGCTCGACCAGATCAACCGCTCCAATGTCGGTAACCTGAAGCTGGCCTGGTATTACGACCTGGACACCAATCGCGGCCAGGAAGGCACGCCTCTGGTCGTCAACGGCGTCATGTACGCGACGACGAACTGGAGCAAGATGAAGGCCCTCGATGCGGCCACGGGCAAGCTGCTGTGGGCCTATGACCCGCGCGTGCCCGGCAACATCGCCGACAAGGGCTGCTGCGACACCGTCAATCGCGGCGCGGCCTACTGGAACGGCAAGGTCTATTTCGGCACGTTCGACGGCCGCCTGATCGCGCTCGATGCCAAGACCGGCAAGCTGGTCTGGAGCGTCAACACCATCCCCACCGAAGGCGCGCTCGGCAACCAGCGTTCCTACACGGTCGACGGCGCGCCGCGCATCGCCCGCGGCCGGGTGATCATCGGCAATGGCGGTTCGGAATTCGGCGCGCGCGGCTTCGTCTCCGCCTTCGACGCCGAGACGGGCAAACTGGACTGGCGCTTCTTCACCGTGCCGAACCCCGAGAACAAGCCGGACAACGCGGCCTCGGACAGCGTGCTGATGAACAAGGCCTACCAGACCTGGAGCCCCACGGGCGCCTGGACCAAGCAGGGCGGCGGCGGCACCGTGTGGGATTCGATCGTCTATGACCCGGTGACCGACCTGGTCTATCTGGGCGTCGGCAACGGCTCGCCGTGGAACTACAAGTACCGTTCCGAGGGCAAGGGCGACAATTTCTTCCTGGGCAGCATCGTGGCGATCAAGCCCGATACCGGCGAATATGTCTGGCACTTCCAGGAAACGCCGATGGACCAGTGGGACTTCACCTCGGTCCAGCAGATCATGACCCTCGACCTGCCGATCAATGGCCAGATGCGGCACGTCATCGTGCACGCGCCCAAGAACGGCTTCTTCTACGTCATCGACGCCAAGACCGGCGAGTTCCTGTCGGGCAAGAACTATGTCTACGTGAACTGGGCCAGCGGCCTGGACCCGAAGACCGGCCGTCCGCTCTATAATCCCGATGCGCTCTACACGCTGACGGGCAAGGACTGGTACGGCATCCCGGGCGACCTGGGCGGCCACAATTTCGCGGCGATGGCCTTCAGCCCCCGCACCGGCCTGGTCTACATCCCGGCACAGCAGGTTCCGTTCCTGTATTCCAACCAGGTCGGCGGCTTCAAGGCCCATCCGGACAGCTGGAATCTCGGCCTGGACATGAACAAGGTCGGCCTGCCCGACAAGCAGGACGCCAAGGACGCCTTCATCAAGGACCTGAAGGGCTGGATCGTGGCCTGGGATCCGATCAAGCAGCAGGAAGCCTTCCGCGTCGATCACAAGGGCCCGTGGAACGGCGGCATCGTGGCCACCGGCGGCGACCTGCTGTTCCAGGGCCTGGCGAACGGCGAATTCCACGCCTACGACGCCACCAACGGCAACGACCTGTTCAGCTTCGCGGCCCAGAGCGGCATCATCGCGCCCCCGGTCACCTACCTGGCGAACGGTAAGCAGTATGTCGCCGTCGAAGTGGGCTGGGGCGGCATCTATCCGTTCTTCCTGGGCGGCATCGCCCGCACCAGCGGCTGGACCGTCAACCATTCCCGCGTCGTCGCCTTCTCGCTGGACGGCAACGCCAAGCTGCCGCCGCAGAACGACAAGGGCTACCTGCCGGTCAAGCCGCCCGCCGAGTTCGACGAAAAGCGGACGGATAACGGCTATTTCGAGTTCCAGACCTTTTGCGCGGCCTGCCATGGCGACAATGGCGAAGCCGGCGGCGTTCTGCCCGATCTGCGCTGGTCCGGCGCGATCCGTCACCAGGATGCATTCTACAACGTGGTCGGTCGCGGCGCGCTGACGGCCTACGGCATGGACCGCTTCGATTCCTCGATGTCGCCCGCGCAGATCGAGGACATCCGGCAGTTCCTGCTGAAGCGCGCCAACGAGACCTACCAGAGGGAGGTTGATGCCCGGAAGAACGCGGAAGGCATTCCCGCACAATGAGGCACTTCCGTTCGATCTTCCGCTTTTTTTGCATCAACGCGACGCATGGTGAACAGAATGCTCAACAGGCTTAAGGTTGCGATCGGCACGGCGGCGTTCAGCCTCCTTGCCACGGCCGCAATGGCTCAGGCGCCGGATCAGGCGCTGATCGACAAGGGTGCGTATGTTGCCCGCCTGGGTGACTGCGTGGCCTGCCATACCGCCCTCCACGGGCAGGCCTATGCCGGTGGCCTGGAGATCAAGAGCCCGATCGGGACGATCTACTCCACCAACATCACGCCCAGCTCCGACGGCATCGGCGGCTACAGTTTCGAGGAATTCGACCAGGCGGTCCGCCACGGCGTCCGCAAGGACGGCTCGACGCTGTATCCGGCCATGCCCTACCCGGCCTTCTCGCGCATGACGCAGGACGACATGCGCGCGCTCTATGCGTATTTCATGCATGGCGTGAAGCCGGTGGCCCAGCCCAACAGGGCCAACGAGATTTCGTGGCCGATGTCCATGCGCTGGCCGCTGTCGATCTGGCGGACCCTGTTCGCGCCGTCCCCGGCCGAATTCAAGCCGGCGGCCGGCACCGATCCGGTGGTGGCGCGCGGTGAATATCTGGTCACCGGCCCGGGCCATTGCGGCGCCTGCCATACCCCGCGCGGCTTCGCCATGCAGGAAAAGGCGCTGGATGCCAGCGGCGGCGCGGTCTTCCTGGCCGGCGGCGCGCCGATCGACAACTGGGTGGCGCCGAGCCTGCGCAACGACCCGGTGGTCGGCATCGGACGCTGGTCCGAGGACGATCTGTATTACTTCCTCAAGACGGGCCGTATCGATCACTCGGCCGTCTTCGGCGGCATGGCCGACGTGGTGGGCTGGAGCACCCAGTATTTCACCGACGACGACCTGCGCGCGATGGCCAAATACCTGAAGAGCCTGCCGCCGGTTCCCCCGGCACAGGGCAACTACACGTATGATGCCTCGACCGCGGACATGCTGAACGCGGGGAAGACCGCATCGTCGCCGGGCGCCGATGTCTACCTGCGCGAATGCGCCATCTGCCATCGCAATGACGGCGGCGGCGTGGCCCGCATGTTCCCGCCGCTGGCCGGCAACCCGGTGGTGGTGACGGAAAACCCGACCTCGCTGGTCAATGTGGTCGTCCATGGCGGCGTCCTGCCGCCGACCAACTGGGCCCCCTCGGCCGTGGCCATGCCGGGCTACGGCAAGACCCTGTCGGCCCAGCAGATCGCGGATGTGGTCAACTTCATCCGCACCGGATGGGGCAACCATGCGCCGGCCAACGTCACGGCGGCCGATGTCGCCAAGCTGCGCGACACCGGGGCTCCCCTCGCGGGCGGCGGCTTCGGCGCGCCGACCAGCGGCTGGCCGCTGCTGCACCCGCAGCCCTATGGCGCAGGCTGGACCTTCGCGCCGCAGACCCATGCCGGGGTGGACGAGGCGCAGTAAACCGCGCCCGGCCAGCCAGGTCTCTTTTCAGCCGCCGCGGGGCCTCCCCGCGGCGGTTTTCTTATGCCCACCGATCGGGCATAGATAAGGCATGACCCAGCATCATCCAGCGGAACGCATCGTTGTCCTGACGGGCGCCGGAATCAGCCGGGAATCCGGCCTGGAGACCTTCCGTGACGCAGACGGCCTGTGGAGCCGCCATAACATCGAGGATGTCTGCACGCCGGAAGGCTTCCGGCGAGACCCGATGCTGGTCGACCGTTTCTATAACGGGCGCCGCGCCGAACTGGCGGCCGTCCAGCCCAACGCCGCCCATCTGGCACTGGCGGAACTGGAGCGGGCCGCGCATGACGGGCGCTGGAACGGCGAAATCCTGATCGTCACCCAGAATATCGACGACCTGCACGAACGCGCGGGCAGCCGCAACGTGCTGCATATGCACGGCGAACTGCGCCGGGTCCGCTGCACGTCCTGCGGCGCCACGCCCGAATGGCTGGATGACTGCCTGCCCGACACCCCCTGCCCGGCCTGCCACCGCCCTACACTACGGCCCGATGTCGTCTGGTTCGGTGAAGTGCCGCTTCATATGGATCGTATCGCAACCGCCCTGGCCGGCTGCGACTGTTTCGTGACGATCGGCACCTCCGGCACGGTCTATCCGGCCGCCGGTTTCGTGGCCGAGGTCCGCGACCATGCCGAAACGGTGGACATCAACCTGGACGCCCCCCAGGTCCCCACCCTGTTCGACCGCACGCTGGTCGGCCCGGCGACCCGCATGGTTCCCCAATGGGTGACAGAACTCCTGGGCTCATGACACAGCGCACCGGGGCGGCGGACGATCTGGCCGCTCTCGTGGCACAGGTGCGCGCATGCCGGGTCTGTGCCGACAGCCTGCCGCTGGGGCCACGGCCGGTCCTGCATGTCTCGCCCACCGCCCGCCTGCTGATCGCAAGCCAGGCCCCCGGCACACGGGTTCATGAAACCGGGATCTCGTTCAACGATGCCTCCGGCGACCGGCTGCGGGGCTGGCTGGGCATGGATCGCGAGACCTTCTACGATTCCAGCCGCATCGCCATCCTGCCGATGGGCCTATGCTATCCGGGCCGCCTGCCCAAGGGCGGCGACCGCCCACCGCGCCCGGAATGCGCTCCGCTCTGGCGGGCGAAGCTGCTGGCCCGCATGCCCGACATCGCCCTGACCCTGCTGGTCGGCTCCTACGCCCAGGCGGCGGTCCTGGGGCCAGGCCGGGTGGAGGACCGGGTGCGCGATTTCCGCGCCTACCTGCCCCGCTATTTCCCGCTGCCGCATCCCTCGTGGCGCACCGGCGCATGGGAGCGCCGCAACCCCTGGTTCGCAACAGAAGTGCTGCCGGCGCTACGCACCGCCATCGCCCCCCTGCTGACCCCCGAGGAGGCTGTCTAAAAAGCCCCGCCGTCGGGCCTCCGCCAGCGGGCCTTTTAGACAGCCTAGAAAATCACGACGCCGCTGCCGCGTGCATGATCGTCACCACCAGCCCCTCGATCCCCGCCGAGAGGATCTGCACGCCGATACACAGCAGGATCAGCGCGGCAAGGCGCGAGACAATCCGCGCGCCCGTCACCCCCAGCAGGACAACCAGCCGTTCGGCGTAGGAATAAGCCAGCCACACCGTTCCCGCCACGACGATCGCGGCGGCCGAAATCGCCAGGTAAAAGGGCAGCCACGCGGGCGATGCCGGCCGCGAGGCACTCAGCGCGATGGCGACCGCGATCGAACCCGGCCCGACCGTGAACGGCATGGTCATCGGAAAGAAGGCCATTTCCGTCCAGTTCGGGACGGTGACGGTCCGCCCGCCCTGCATGGCCTGTTTTTCCTTGCGCGCGGCGGCTTCCTCCGGCGCCTGAAGCAGCGACCAGGCCCGCACGGCAACCACCAGCCCGCCGGCAATCCGCAGCGAATCCACCGTAATGCCGAAGAATGCGAGAATCGCGCTGCCGGCCCAGATCGACGCGATCAGCAGCGCCGCCGAATAGAGCGCGACCGTCCGGGCCAGCGCCAGGGATTCGCTCCGCTCCCGCCCGGCCGTCACCTGCGAGAAGATCAGCGACGCCCCCAGCGGATTGACGATCGAGAACAGCGCGGGAAACGCCAGCAGGAACGTATTGCTGAAGACGGAGAGCGCATCCTTCCAACCGAGGGAAGCAATGCCATGAAGGCCTGGGGACATCGGAACGCATTCCAAGGAGCGATCTGGCGGCAATGCCCGACCAGTCGCCGCCAGTCGAAAGCCGCCTATCGTTTTTCCCAGACTCGCGCGGCCGTCAAGCCCCGTCCAGGCGGATGGCGGGCACAGCCCCATCGGTCTGCATCACGGCAATGACAGGCTGCACGCTCTGCGGCACACAGCACAGATACAACTCATCCCCGGTTTCTTCCGCCAGCGGCCAGGATGTCAGGCCCAGATCGTTATAGACATCCAGCATCGAGGCCCCGACCTGCCAGAATGCCGGCTGCCTGCCCTCCTGCACCGCCAGGTCCCGCAGCCACCAGATGGCGGAGGCACAATCGGCCGAGGCCCCGGCCGGGTCGCCCAGCCCGATCAGAAAGGTCTGCGTCCGCACGAACGGCAGCAGGGCCAGGCCGGATTCGCCTGGGATCAGCCCGGCGGGCGGGATCGGCCCCAGATCGTCCAGCGCATGATCCAGCGCCCGGTACTCGGCCTCACCGGCACTATCCCAGGGCCGCACGGCGATCCGCCCGGGGCGCACCAGCCGGCCGATCATGACCAGTCCCAGCACGACGGCCAGCCCCATGACCCATTGCGCAATGCCGTGGGAGGAGGTGAACAGCATCACCTCCCACCAGCTCCCGCCAACCTCGTCCTGCGGCCCGGAACAGACCAGCACCAGTACGCAGCCGATCAGCAGCACCAGCGACAGCCCGGTACGGAACGACAGCGGTTCGCTCAGAATCCGCGCATGCCGGTAGTAGGAACTGCGGAACGGCGCGATCAGGACCGCCACCAGCCCCAGGATACCCGGCACGGCCAGCGATGCCCCCCGCAGCAGGGTCAGCGCGGCAGCCCCCACCAGCAGGCCCAGCGTCAGTTTCCAGGCCAGCGTCACGCGCTGCGACAGGCCCACGGCCAGGCCGATCAACGCCACCCCCATCAGCGAGAGCAGGTAATCCCCCGCCACCCCCACCAGATGATGCAACCCCCCGGCATTGCTCCAGGATGCAGGGTCCAGGATCGTCAGCGCGATCAGCAGCGCGCCGCAGATCGAGACCGCCCCCGTCGCCACCACCACCGAGAAATCGGCCTCGCTCTCGCGGATCACATGGCTGGGCCGGACCTCGCGCGGTCCGCGCCGGGGCATCCGAGGCGCCGTCTTGCGCGCCAGGGCCGCATCCCCGCGCAGGAACAGCTCGTGCCCCGCGAACATCAGCCCGGCGAGAAAGAGCGGGATGATGTAATAGAACAGCCGGAAGACCAGAATGGTGCTGACGATCTGCGACGGCGGCAGATACGCCCCCAGCGCCAGCATCATCGCACCGTCGAACACCCCCAGCCCGCCCGGCACGCTGGCCACCAGACCGGCGGTATAGGAGGCGATATAGATGGCCAGGAACACCCCATATCCCAGCCCGATCCCCGACGGCAGGAAGATGTAGGCGATCCCGGCCGTGGCGGCGACCTCGGCGGCCGCGACCACCATCTGGGCAAACGCCATGGCCGGCCGGGGCAGCACGATGGTCCAGCGGCAGACCCGCACCTGCGTCAGCCACAGCCCCAGCAGGATATAACCTCCCACCGCCGCCCACAGCAGCAGCCCGATCCCCGCCAGCACCAGATGCGGCAGATGCGCCCCGACGACCGGAATCGCACCCGGCTCCAGCAGCAGCACCGCACCGATCAGCGCCCCCGCCCCCAGCAGATAGGTCGCGGAACAGAAGGCGATGATCTGGGCGATATCGAACGCCCCCAGCCCCCAGTTGCCATACAGCCGAAAACGCACGGCCGCCCCGGAAATCGCGGCAAAACCGAGATTGTGCGACAGCACATAGGAACAGAACGAGGCAAAGGCGGCCTTGCGGAACGACAGCCGATGACCGACCTGCACCACCGCCAGGCAGTCGTAGAAAGCCAGGATGAAATAGGACAGGACCGTACAGCCGATCCCCAGCATCATGGTGGTGGCCGGAATGGTCCCCAGCGCCGCCCGGATATCGTCCCAATGCAGGTCCCGGACCTCGTGCTGCACCACGACGATCGCGGCGACCATCAGGCACAGGCCCACCACATGCGGCAGATGCCGCAGCAGGCGCCGCCAACCCGGTGCCGGAGGCGGCGGCGCCTCCGGCGGCAGGGAGCAGTTCAGAACCATGAGAGAGCGAACCCGGCCATGGCAGAGGTCACCACCCCTGCGTCAACCGGCGACGACAGATGCGGTCCCGGCCGCCGCCCGAAGCAGCGCCGCCTCGATCAGCGCCACCGTCTCCGCCACCCCATAGAGACCGATGAAAATACCGAATCGCGGCCCCTCCTTCTGGCCCAGCAGGACCTCGTACAGGCAGCCGAACCAGCTCCGCAGCGGCTCGAACCCATGCCGCTTGCCGATCTCGAAGACCAGGTTCTGCAACATGTCGGGATCGGTCGCCCCGCCTTCCAGCCCGCGCAGCGTCTCCGCCAGATCGGCCAGCGCCGCGCGCTCCCGCTCGTCGGGCTCCCGGTACGTCTTCGAGGGCCGCACGAAATCCGCGTAATAGACGATCGCGTGATCCACCAGCCGCGCCAGCATCGGGCAGGTCTCGGGCGACGCCGCCGCGTCATAGCGATGGATGAACCGCCACAGCACATCGGGCGTATCCGCGTTCGCCGCACTGGCCAGGTTGAGCAGCATCGCGAAGGTCAGCGGGCTGCCCGCACGGTCGTCGATCCGCCCGGCATGAATGAACCAGGCAGGGTTGGCCAGCAGCGCCGGATCGTCGGCCGCCAGCGTCCGGGCCCGCGCGACATTGGCCAGATATTCGTCCGCCGCCTTGGGAATGACGTCGAAGAACAGGCGCTTCGCCCGCTGGGGCGCGTTGAACATATACTGGCCCAGGCTCTCGGCGGGCGCATAACGCAGCCATTCCTCGACCGAGATGCCGTTGCCCTTGGATTTCGAGATCTTCTGGCCGTTCTCGTCCAGGAACAGCTCATAGGTCAGGCCGGCCGGCGCCTCGCCACCCAGGATACGGCAGATCTTGCCCGACAGCTTCACACTGTCGATCAGGTCCTTGCCCGACATCTCGTAATCGACACCCAGCGCGAACCAGCGCATGGCCCAGTCCGCCTTCCACTGCATCTTCGCATGGCCGCCGGTCACCGGGGTCTCGAACGTCTCGCCCTCCTCGTCGGTCCAGCGCACCGTCCCCGCCACGGGGTCGATGCCGTCCATGCGCACCTGCATCACCAGCCCGGTGCGCGGATGCACCGGCAGGACCGGGGAATAGGTCGCCCGACGATCCGGGCCAAGCGTCGGGGCGATGACCGCGACGATCTCGTCATGTACTTCCAGCACGCGGCGCAACGCCGCATCGAACCGGCCGCTGGCATAATACTCGGTCGAGGACGCGAATTCATACTCAAAGCCGAATCCGTCCAGGAACGACCGCAGCCGCGCATTATTGTGGGCGGCAAAGGATTCGTGGGTGCCGAACGGGTCGGGAATGCGCGACAGCGGCTTGCCCAGATGCTGGCGCAGCATGTCGCCGTTGGGCACATTGTCCGGCACCTTGCGCAGCGCGTCCATGTCGTCGGAGAAAGCGAGCAGCCGCGTCGGCCGCCCCGTCAGGCGCGTATAGGCCTGCCGGACCCACGAGGTCCGCGCCACCTCGCCGAAGGTGCCGATATGCGGCAGGCCGGACGGCCCATAGCCCGTTTCCAGCAGGGCGGGCGCATCGGCCGGCAGGGCCTTGCGTTCCACATGGGCGGCCAGCTTGGCCGCCTCTTCGAACGGCCAGGCCTTGGGCAGGGAAGCGGGATCGAGACGGTTCTGATCGGACATGATGCGCAGGAAGCTATGAACTGAAACCTGACCGGTCAATCCATACCATACATCATCTGTCCATCCGGTGGGCGACAGGCGGCGATTTGTGCCCTATATGTTCCCTTGATGGCCACACCGCCCCCTTCCCCGGACCTGCCGCCCGCCCTGGTGGCGCGTCACGGCACCTGCTCGCTGCTCACCCCCGACGGCGAACTCCTGGCCGTGCCGGGCGAGGAAGCGGCCCGCCTGCTGCGGGACATGCCGCCGCCCCTGGTCGTGCACGCCCCACTGACGGCGCGCCGGCTGGGCCTGCCGCCCCAGCCCCAGCCGACAGCATGGCTGGACCTGCTGGAACTGTTCCTGTTCGCCATGCCCGGCCGCACGATCCCGCCGACCGCACGCGGGCTGGCACTGGCCCTGGGGCTGGACGACGCACGGGTCGGCAAGGCCGAGGCCGACCTCCTGCCGGACCTCGCGGATCTCCTTCTCGACCATATCACGGCCCTGCGCCCCACCCCGGCCGGCGAGGAAATGGCGGCGCTGGCGGTCAGGATGGACCACGCGGGCTGGGCCTGGGGTCCCAGCGTGCTGGCCGCGCTCGGCGCCGCCCACCCCCTGCCGGCCGAGGTCCTGCAACCGGGCGACGCCATCCGCGTCTGGCGCCGCCTGCCCAAATGGGAGGAAACAGCTCCTCGCCCGGCCCCCTCCAGCCTGCCGGTCTCCGTGGCCGACGCCCGCCGCCGGCTGGCCGAGATGCTGGGCGCCCAGGCGGAAAGCCGCGCCGGACAGGCCGATTTCGCGGGCGCGGCCAGCGCCGCCTTCGCCCCCCGCCTGACGCGCGGCGACCCGCACATGGTCCTGGCCGAAGCGGGAACCGGCACCGGCAAGACGCTGGGCTATGTTGCCCCCGCCAGCCTGTGGGCGGAACGCAATGGCGGCTCCGTCTGGATCAGCACCTACACAAGGCACCTGCAACGCCAGATCGAGGGCGAACTGACCCGGCTCCACCCCGACCCGGCGATCCGGCGGCAGCATGTCGTCCTGCGCAAGGGCCGGGAAAATTACCTGTGCCTGCTGAACATGGAAGAAGCCGTGAACGTCGCCGGCAACCGGGGCGGTCCCTCGGGCGGCATCGTCGCGCTGTCGCTGCTGGCCCGCTGGGCCGGCGTCACCGCCGATGGCGACCTGATGGGCGGCGACCTGCCCGGCTGGTTCGGCGACCTGTTCGGCCGCGGCACGCTGGCGGGCGTGGCAGACCGGCGGGGCGAATGCATCCACGGCGCCTGCCCGCATTATCAGCGCTGCTTCGTCGAACATTCGATCCGCCGCGCGCGCCAGGCCGACCTGGTCATCGCCAACCACGCGCTGGTGATGACGCAGGCGGCATGGCACGCCATGGGCGGCGACACGGCCTCCGACGAAGACAATATCCCCACCCGCTACGTGTTCGACGAAGGCCATCACGTGATGGACGCCGCCGACAGCGCCTTCTCCGTCGAACTGTCGGGGCTGGAAGCAGCCGAACTCCGCCGCTGGCTGCTGGGCGCCGAAGGTGCGCGCTCCCGCGCCCGTGGCCTGAAGCGCCGCCTGGACGATCTGGTGGTGGGCGACGCCAGGCTGGAATCGCCGCTGGATGCCGTGTTGCAGGCCGCCCACGCCCTGCCCGCGCCCGGCTGGTCCGGCCGTCTGGCCAGCATGCTGCGCGCCGCCATGCCCTCCCCACCCGGCGAGGACCAGACAGCCACCGACGCATCGCCCCCCGCGCGCGACACCCTGCCCAATCCCTGCGAACAGTTCCTGCACCTGCTGGCCTGCCAGGTCCTCGCCCGCAGCCGCGCCGGCGACCCCGCCCAGCCTTTCGCCATGCCAGGCGCCATCGAATGCGACCTGCACCCGCTGGCCGAGGACGTAACGCCGGCCGCAAACACGCTGGCGCGGGCACTGGACCGGCTGTCGGTCGCCCTGCGCACCCTGGTCGACCGGCTGCTGGAACGGCTGGACGACGAATCGGGCGACCTCGACCCCGCCACCCGCGAGCGGATCGAGGCCGCGGTCCGCACAATGCGCCGCCGGGCCCTCAGCCGCGTCGACGGCTGGAGCGCGATGCTGCGCGCGATCGGCGAGACCCGTGACGGCACGCAGCTCGGCGCTCCGCAATATGTCGATTTCATCCGCATGGACCGCCGCGAGGGCCAGCGCCCCGGCGAGCAGGATGTCGGGCTGCACCGCCACTGGCTGGACCCGACCATCCCCTTCGCCACCGTACTGGCCGCCCCGGCCCATGGCGTCCTGATCACCTCTGCCACCCTGCGCGACGAAAACGCCAGGGACGACCCGGAGGAAGCCGAACGCGCGTGGGAAGCCGCCGAGGCCCGGACCGGCGCCAGCCACCTGCCCTCGCCCGCGCTGCGCGCCTCGCTGGCCAGCCCGTTCGATTACCGCCAGCAGAGCCGCGCCTTCGTCGTCACCGACGTGGCCCATGACGATATCGGCGCGCTGGCCGCCGCCTATCGCACGCTGTTCCTGGCCGCCGGCGGCGGCGGACTGGGCCTGTTTACCGCGATTTCCCGCCTGCGCGCCGTGCATAAGCGGCTGTCGCAACCGCTGGAGGAAGCGGGCCTCCCGCTTTACGCCCAGCATGTCGACGGCATGGATAATGCCACGCTGGTCGATATCTTCCGCTCGGAGGAAAATTCCTGCCTGCTGGGCACGGATGCGATGCGCGACGGCGTGGATGTGCCGGGCAACGCGCTGCGTCTGGTGGTGTTCGAGCGCGTGCCGTGGCCCCGCCCCGATATCCTGCATCGCGAGCGCCGCACGCACCTGTCGCATGGGGCGCCGGGTGAATATGACGACCGGATCGCGCGCCTGCGCCTGCGCCAGGCCTTCGGCCGGCTGATCCGCAGTTCGGGCGATCGGGGCGCATTCGTGCTGCTCGACCGCCGGGCGCCGTCACGGCTGATGTCGGCCTTCCCCGAGGGGGTCGCCGTCCGCCGGGCCGGCCTGGCCGAGACCGCGCGGGAACTGGAAGCGTTCCTGCGCGCCTCGGCGGACGGAGAGCACGCAAGGCCCCCCGCCCCGTAATCCTGCCGTCAGAGCGGCTTGAGGTTCGACGCCGCCGCCTTGCCGCGCTCGGTCACGACGTCATAGCTGACGCGCTGGTTCTCGTTCAGGCCCCGCAGACCCGCCGCCTGAACGGCCGTGATGTGCACGAACACATCCTTGCCCCCGTCCTCGGGCATGATGAAGCCAAAACCCTTGGTTGCGTTGAACCACTTCACGGTACCGGTCGCCATAGTCACTTCGTCCCTTGTTGCCGGCATGATGCCGCTCGATCGATGTCTGCCCGACACGCGATACCCGACGGGCTGCCCGCCGACGACCAGCATCGATCCAGATGCGGTTATGGGCGCACGAACCCGGCCAGTTTGTCAAACCATCCGGGTATCGGGTGTTCAAAAAATCATGACATCACTGAAAGTCCATGATGAACATCCGGTGGCTCGGTCCTGCATGCGCCGGACCAGGCCGAGATCGGACGCCGACAGGAAATGAGGGCGGCCGAGAAAGCCCGGAAAGCCGCCAAGAAGGCGATCACGCGACAGGGGCGCGCGTATTGGCTTTCAATTCGATTGCGCTATGATCCGAGGATACAAAATGTCATATTTTGTAAACTCAACGCCATCTGAAGCAGAAATACAGTCATGAAGTTTGATGCACAACGTGCCCTTGTTGTCTACGCAGGCGCTTTAACTTTAGTTGTGGCGTGGGGAACCTTAACATCTCCTGGCCTATTTAACAAATCAGTCAATTTTAAGACTATTGATGTAGGACGAATTAATATTCGCGAGCCTGATGGAACCTTGCGCATGACGATCGCAAGCAGTGCCCAGGCTCCCGGATTAATCGTAGACGCGAAAGAATATCCTCGCCCCGACCGCCGGATGGCCGGGATGCTGTTTTTCAACGACGAAGGAACAGAAAACGGTGGCCTGATTTTTGCGGGAAAGAAAGAAAATGGAACAGTCTCCAGTGGAGGAAGTCTGACTTTCGACCGATATCATCAGGATCAGGTCATACAATTGCTGGGCATCGAAGACGGGCAACAACGCACCGCGGGTCTGATCGTGAATGATCAGCCGGAGAAATACGAGGATTTTGCTGCCGCTGACCGGGCCAGTCATTTGCCGCCGGAGCAGCAGGAAGCTGCTTATCGTGCCGCGAATGTCGGCGGTACACAGCGGGCATTTGTCGGACGTGCGACCGATAAATCGTCCGAAGTCGTGTTGCGGGATGCTGCTGGTCGCAAGCGCCTTGTCATGAAGGTGAGTGAAGAGGGCAAGGCCTCGATCAATTTTCTCGATGAAACAGGAAAGATCACCCGGACGGTTACGCCTGACGACACTGACGGCGGGCACGAACAACATTGACGATCTCGATGTCGCCCCGACGGCCTTCTTCGGGCTCTGCCACAAGGAACGCCCCAGCCGATAAAACAAAAAAAAGCCGCCCGCGAACGGACGGCTCCTTTCCTGCCGGATAAAGCGGCTTCCGGCCCGGGCACAGGGCCCGGACCGACAGGCTGATGGATCAGAAATCCATGTCGCCCATGCCACCCATGCCGCCGCCGGGGGCCGGCGGGGCCTTCTTTTCCGGCTTCTCGGCCACCATCGCTTCGGTGGTGATCAGCAGGCCGGCAACCGACGCCGCATCCTGCAGCGCGGTACGGACAACCTTGGTCGGGTCGATGATACCGGCCGCGACCAGATCCTTGTAATCGCCGATCTGGGCGTCGAAGCCATAGTTGTAGTCGCTGACTTCCAGCACCTTGCCGGCGATCACCGCACCGTCTTCACCCGCATTGTGGGCGATCTGGCGCAGCGGAGCCTGGAGGGCCTTGCGGATGATCTCCGCACCGACGCGCTGGTCGTCATTGTGGAAATGCAGGTGGCTCAGCGCGGTCGACGCACGCGCAAGCGCGGTGCCACCACCCGGAACGATGCCTTCCTCGACGGCGGCGCGGGTCGCATGCAGCGCATCGTCGACGCGATCCTTGCGCTCCTTCACCTCGACCTCGGTCGAGCCACCGACGCGGATGACGGCAACGCCACCGGCCAGCTTCGCCAGACGCTCCTGCAGCTTCTCACGGTCGTAGTCCGAGGAGGTCTCCTCGATCTGCGCGCGGATCTGCGAGCAACGGCCCTTGATGTCGTCGGACGAACCGGCGCCCTCGACGATCGTGGTGTTTTCCTTCTCGATCCGGACCTTCTTCGCGCGGCCCAGCATCGCCAGGGTCACGGTTTCCAGCTTGATGCCCAGATCTTCGCTGATCACCTGGCCACCGGTCAGGATCGCGATGTCTTCCAGCATCGCCTTGCGACGATCACCGAAGCCCGGCGCCTTGACGGCAGCGATCTTCAGGCCGCCACGCAGCTTGTTGACGACCAGGGTCGCCAGCGCCTCGCCATCGACGTCTTCCGCCAGGATCAGCAGCGGACGGCCCGACTGCACGACGCTCTCGAGCAGCGGCAGCATCGGCTGAAGCGACGAGAGCTTCTTCTCGTGGATCAGGATGTAGGGGTTGTCCAGATCGGCGATCATCTTCTCCGCATTCGTGATGAAATACGGGGAGATATAGCCGCGATCGAACTGCATGCCCTCGACGACGTCCAGCTCGGTGTGCAGGCCCTTGGCCTCTTCCACCGTGATGACGCCCTCGCTGCCGACCTTCTGCATGGCCTGCGAGATCATCTCGCCGATCTCGGTCTCGCCGTTGGCAGAGATCGTGCCGACCTGCGCCGTTTCGGCCGGGGTCGTGATCTTCTTGGTGTTCTTCTTCAGCTCTTCGACGACCGCCTTCACGGCCTTGTCGACGCCGCGCTTCAGGTCCATCGGGTTCATGCCGGCGGCCACGGCCTTGGCACCCTCGCGGATGATGGCCTGGGCCAGCACGGTCGCCGTCGTCGTGCCGTCACCGGCCACGTCGTTGGTCTTCGAGGCCACTTCGCGCACCATCTGGGCGCCCATGTTCTCGAACTTGTCGGCCAGCTCGATTTCCTTGGCGACCGACACACCGTCCTTCGTGATGCGGGGTGCGCCGAAGCTCTTGTCGAGCACGACGTTCCGGCCCTTCGGGCCCAGAGTCACCTTCACCGCGTCGGCCAGAATGTCCACGCCCCGCAGCATGCGCTGGCGTGCGTCACCGCCGAACTTTACGTCCTTGGCTGCCATTTTAGAATTCTCCTGTAGGAAACCCGTTAATCAGAAAGGAAAGAGGAAGGACCTCAGGCGATCACGCCCATGATGTCGCTTTCCTTCATGATCAGCAGCTCCTCGCCATTGATCTTGACCTCGGTGCCCGACCATTTGCCGAACAGCACCTTGTCGCCCGCCTTCACGTCGAGGGCGACGATCTGTCCCTGCTCGTTCCGAGCGCCGGGGCCGACCGAGATCACCTCGCCCTCCATCGGCTTTTCCTTGGCGGTGTCGGGGATGATGATGCCGCCAGCCGTCTTCTCTTCGCCGGTCAGGCGACGGACGACCACACGGTCATGCAGGGGCCGAAAATTCGTCATTATGGATCGCTCCACGTCTAAAAAAGGTAACGCCCTTGAATAAGCAACGCCACCGGGTTGGCACGCGCGCCAGAGCCGCGTCGCTTTAGCACTCCCCTAGCGAGAGTGCCAACAAACAGGTAGGTGCCCACCCCGCCCATGTCAACGCTTTGGCAGCACTTTCTTTCGACGACTGCCAAGTTTCTGGGAATAAAAGAATTTTTCTTGAAATTCCCATACCCGCTCCCGCAGGCTGGCGCTGTAGCCCAACTGTCGATCCAGCGAGGTGTCCATGTCCCTCCGGCTCCAGCTCAACGACTACCGCCTGACGACCGCCGAAATCCTCTATCGCCTTCCCGACCACCCGACCCTGCTCCAGACCTATATCTGGCAGGAGCTCGACCTGGCGCCGTCCTATCCGCAACTCCGCCGGTTCCTCGATTTCTGGACCCGCTCGCTGGAGGGGCAACTGCACTCGGTCAGGGTGGCGCAGCAGGGCCCGATCGCCCTGCCGGCCCTGCGCCACGCCACGACGTGCCTCACGCTCCATTGACCGCAAGGGCCCTGACAGGCTCGCAAGCGCACATCACGCCTGCCCGTCCTGCTCGGGCCCGGAGGCAAGCTGGGCACCGTCCAGCGCCCGCCGGGCCCGTTCGGCCTCCAGCCGCTCGCGGTCGCGTTCGGCCAGCGTCCTGCCGTGCAGCGCACGATTCGTCGCCGCAATGGCGGCCTGGTCCGCGCGGATCTTGCGCTTGCGCGCCTGTCGCAGGTTGACGATTTCAGCCATGGCGCCACTCTACCGGCCGATATCGGGACAGAAAAGGACCTGCCTCATGGGCCAGACCATCACCCTGACCGCCACAGACGGCCATACGCTCTCCGCCTACACCGCCGGCCCGGCCGACGCCCCCCGCGCGCTGGTGGTGGTGCAGGAGATTTTCGGCGTCAATCATCATATCCGCGCCGTCGCCGACTCCTTCGCCGCCGACGGTTACCGCGTCATCGCCCCCGCCCTGTTCGACCGCGCGGAACGCGGCGTGGAACTGGCCTACGACCAGGACGGCGTGCAGAAGGGCCTGAAACTGCGCGCCGCGATCCCGCCCGAAGACACGCTGCTCGACATCGCCGCCGCCGCGCGGGCCCTGGCGCTGGAGCCGGCCCATATCGGCATCATCGGCTATTGCTGGGGCGGCACCATCGCCTGGCAGGCCGCCTGCCGCACCAACGCCTTCGGCGCGGCGGTCGGCTGGTACGGCGGCGGCATCGCCGCCGAGCGCACCCTGGTGCCGCACTGCCCGGTGGAACTGCATTTCGGCGAGACCGACGGTTCGATCCCGCTCTCCGACATCGCCGCCATCCGCGCCGCCCACCCCGACCTGCCGATCTACACCTACCCGGACGCCGGCCACGGCTTCGGCTGCTCGGAACGCGCCAGCTTCAACGCGGCGGCGGCGGACCTCGCCCGCGCCCGCAGCCTGGCCTTCTTCAACCAGCTACTGTGAGACCACAATCACAGGGGCGCCGGAGCAAGTGTCCCGGCGCCCCCTCGACCAGGATCACCCGCGCGAGAGCACGCGCCCGGCAATGGTCTCCAGCCTGGCCAGCAGGGCCGGGTCGCGCTTGTCCGGCGCGGTGATCAGCGCATGCTCCAGCGCCCGGTCGCACCCGGCCGGGCACAGCCCGCGCGGACGGCCCAGGGTCGGGATCACCGACCTGACCAGCGCCCGGGCGCGGTCGGCGTTCGACAGCATGACCTTCACCACGGCATCGACCGTCACGCTGTCATGGTCCGGGTGCCAGCAATCGTAATCGGTCACCATGGCCACGGTCGCGTAACAGATCTCGGCCTCGCGGGCCAGCTTGGCCTCCGGCATGTTGGTCATGCCCACCACCGAGCAGCCCCAGGAACGGTAAAGATTGCTCTCCGCCTTGGTCGAGAATTGCGGCCCTTCCATCACCAGGTAGGTGCCGCCGCGCGTCACATCCAGCTTCAGGTCCCGCGCCGCCGCTTCCAGCACGTCGCCGATGCGCGGGCACAGCGGGTCGGCCACCGACACATGGGCCACGCAGCCGGTGTCGAAGAAGCTCTTCTCGCGCGCGAAAGACCGGTCGATGAATTGGTCGATGATGACGAAATGCCCCGGCGGCAGTTCCTCCTTCAGCGACCCCACGGCCGACAGCGACACGATGTCGGTCACGCCCGACATCTTCAGCGCCGCGATATTGGCGCGATAGTTCAGGCGCGACGGCGGGATCGGGTGCCCCCGCCCGTGGCGCGGCAGGAACACGCAGCGCACGCCATCCAGCCGGCCGAACAGCAACTGGTCGGACGGCAGGCCCCACGGGGTTTCGACCGTGCGCCACTCCTTGTCTTCCAGCCCGTCGATATCATACAGGCCCGACCCGCCGATCAGGCCGATCACGGGTTCGATGGCGTCCTGCGCAGACGAAAGGGGGGCGGTTTCAGTGGACATCGGACCAGACTCTCCGTTTCAGAAGGAACGCCAGAACGGCAAGAAAAAGCAGATACAGCACCACCTGCGCGCCCAGCCGATGGCGCGCCTCCAGATGAGGCTGCGCCACCCATGCCAGGAAGGTGGTGACATCCCGCGCCTCCTGCGCCGTGGTGGCGGGCGTGCCGTCGGTATAGACAACCTGCCCGTCGCGCAACGGCGGCGGCATCGCGATCTCGCGGTCGCTGGCATAAGGGTTGTAGACGGCGCCGGCATGGCTGGGGCGATACCCCGCCGGCGGCGGCCGATACCCGGTCAGCACCGCATAGATCCGGTCCGGCCCGCCGGGATAGACCAGCGCCAGCCGCGACTGGTCGGGCGGCGCCACGCCGTTATTCGCTGCCGCCGCGGCTTCGGGATTGACGAACGGATCGCGGAAATGATCGGCCGGCGTCGCCGCGCGCGTCACCGGGTCGCCCTGCGCGTCCACCCCGCCCGGCACCTGCTGCGTGGCCGCGATCCGGCCGACCTGCTCCATGGTCAGCCCCATTCGCGTCAGGTCGCCATAGGTCATGGCCTTCATGCCATGGCAGGCCGAACAGACCTGGGCATAGACGGCATAGCCACGCTGGACGGCCGACAGATCGAAGCGCCCCATGGGCCCCTCGAAGCTCCAGGCCTGATGCGGCGCCCGGTCATGCGGCCCCGCCTGCGCAATGGCCGGCGAGAGATCGGCCAGCGGCGCGGCAAAAGCCAGCACCGATACCAACCGCAGAATCACCCCGCCCCTCATGCCCCACGCCCCCCGGCGATGCTGTCCGGCAGAACGACCTCCCGCTCCCATCGCGCCGACAGCGGCAGCAGGACCAGAAAATGCGCGAAATAATAAACGACCGCGACCCGCCCCGCGATCATCCACCCCCCCTGCGCATGATGCCGTCCGACAAAGCCCAGCAGGACGAAGCAGACGACCAGCAGCCCCATGCAGACCCGATAAAGCGGCCGGAACCGCGCCGAGCGGATTGGCGAACGGTCAAGCCACGGCACCAGAAACAGCACCAGGATCGCCCCCACCGAGGCCAGCAGCCCGCCGAATTTCGACGGCACCGACTGCAGGATCCCGTAGAACGGCAGGAAATACCATTCAGGCTCGATATCGGCCGGCGTATGCAGCGGATTGGCCGGCCGGAAATTCTCGGCCTCGAACACCACATTGGGCAGAAAGAACACCACCACCGCGAACAGCAGCGCGAACAGGATCAGCCCCAGCGCGTCCTTGCTCGTATAATAAGGGTGAAAAGGCACCGTATCGCGCGGCCCTTTAGGTTCGACCCCCAGCGGATTGTTCGAGCCTGTCACATGCAGCGCCGCGACATGCACCCCCACCACGCCCAGCACCGCGAAGGCCAGCACCATGTGCAGGATAAAGAAGCGATGCAGCGACACATCCCCCGGCGCATCGCCCCCCTGGAGAAAATGCTCCAGCCACGGCCCCACGGCCGGGATCGCATCGACAGCCTTGCCCGCGACATCGGCGCCCCAATACGACATCTGCCCCCAGGGCAGCACATACCCGGCAAAGGCCGTGAACATCACCATCGCCAGCAGCACCAGCCCGGTCAGCCACAGCATCTCGCGCGGCGCCTTGTACGACCCGTAGTACAGGCCGCGAAACAGATGGATATACAGCGCCGCCAGGAACATGCTGGCGCCCGTGACATGGATCGACCGCAGCAGCCAACCGCTCGGCACCTGGCGCTCGATCGCCTCGATCGACGCGAACGCCCCGGCGGCGGTCGGCGTGTAATTGATCGCGAGGAAAATGCCCGTCGCCAGCATCACCAGCAGCACGACCGTCAGGATCGCGCCGAAATTCCACAGCCCGTTCAGGTTGCGCGGCGTCTGGTAGTCGACATATTCCCGGCGAAAGGCCGAGACGACCGGCAGCCGCGCGTCCAGCCAGGGCAGAACGCCCGTCTTCGCCTGTCGATCCTGCCTGTCGCGGGAACCTGCGTCCGTCATTCGGTCCTCAATCCTCCGCCCCAACGGCGCCCGCCTTCCATAACGGCCCCCCGCCCCTTCTTGCAATTGCCCCCATGATCGGACTCTATGGACCCCGTTTCAAAACCCCCGTTCCGCCGACCCGTCCGACGCAGAAGATGACCCGACCATGACAGAAACCCGCGCGCCCACCCCCCATGACGACCTCAGGCAGGAGGCCCGCGCCTGGTTCGAAACCCTGCGCGACCGCATCTGCAACGCCTTCGAGCAGATCGAGCAGGACGCCGGCGACGTGCAGACCCTCCCCGGCCGCGACGCACCAGGCGCCTTCGTCCGCACCCCGTGGGACCGCGTGAACGAAGACGGCACGCCAGGCGGCGGCGGAGTGATCAGCCTGATGCGCGGCCGGGTGTTCGAGAAGGTGGGCGTCAACGTCTCGACGGTCGAGGGCACGTTCAGCCCCGAATTCCGCGCCACCATCCCCGGCGCCGCCGAGGACCCGCGCTTCTTCGCCACCGGCATCAGCCTGGTGGCCCATATGTGCAATCCCCGCGTTCCCGCCGCCCATTTCAACACGCGGATGATCATCACCACCCAGGGCTGGTTCGGCGGCGGCGGCGACCTGACGCCGATGTTCCCCGACAGCGCCGAGGCGCGGGAAGATGCCGTACAGTTCCACGCCGGCTTCCGCGCCGCGTGCGACGCGCACGACCCAGCCTACTACCCGCGCTTCAAGGAATGGTGCGACCGCTATTTCTTCCTGCCCCACCGCAACGAGCCACGCGGCCTGGGCGGCATCTTCTACGACCGGCTGAACACCGGCGACGTGGCGGCCGATTTCGCCTTCACCCGCGATGTCGGCCTGGCCTTCCTCGAGACCTACCCCGCCATCGTCCGCCACCGCATGAACGAGCGCTGGACCGAGGAGGAACGCCGCGCGCAACTGGTCCGGCGCGGCCGCTACGTGGAATTCAACCTGATCCACGATCGCGGCACCCTGTTCGGCCTGAAGACCGGCGGGAACACCGAGGCGATTCTGATGAGTCTTCCCCCCGAGGTCCACTGGCCGTAAAGTCGCTCCTTCGCCGCCGAGGGCCGCCCCGGCACCTGCCATAGACTCGCCGCATTCCAGCGCAAGACAGGCGCTGGGATGTTCCCTGCCGTGGAGATGCCGCCTTTGCCCACTACCCGACCCGTTCCCTGTTCTGACCAACGGCCCGGTCGGGCCTAGATGCGCATGCGCCGCCGCCAGCTTCTTGCCATGGCGGGTTTCTCCGCACTCGCCGGTATTCCCGCCGCCCACGCGGGCGCCCTGACGCACATCGCCGCCATCGCCCCGGCCGGCGGCACCGTCGTCGATCCCGCCCTGCTGGTCGCCGGCAGCGCCGAAAGCGCCGCGGGCCACTGGAGCACCGTCCTCGCCCCGGCCCTGGCACAGGGGCTGGGCTCCCCCTCTCCGCTGACCACGCACCTCACCAGCGGGCTGGACGGCGTGACCGGCGCCAACCAGTTCGATACCCAGACGGTGCCGGACGGCGCCACGGCCCTGCTGGTTCCCGGCGCGGCGCTGGTGGCCTCGCTGACCGGCGATCCGCGCGCCCATTACGATTTCGGCCGCTGGGTCCCGCTGATGTTCAGCCTGGTCTCGCCCATCGTGGTCGGCCGGGCCGACCTGCACCGCACCCTGCGCGACCTGGTGCGCGACCGTCCGATCCGGGTGGCGGTCTCCAGCGATCACGGCATCGAACTGGCCACCGTCATGGCCATGGCCATCTTCGGCTTCCGCCCGATCCCGGTCACGGGCATCGCCACGCCGCAGGAAGCCCTGGCCGCGTTACGTGATGGCAAGGTCGACGTGGCGCAGATCTCCGACCCCATGCCCCCCCAGGCGCTCGACACCCTGCTGGCCCCGCTGGAACAGGCCGGCGCCACGCCGCTCTTCACCCTGACCGACACCGTCCGCGCAACCGTGCATGGCCAGCCGGTACAGAGTTTCGCGGAACGCTTCACCCAGGAACGCGGCCGCGCCCCCGCCGGCCTCCTGTACGAAGCCTGGAAGATCGTCGCCGCCGCCGCATCGCTCGATATCGGGCTGATGCTGCCGATGCTCACCCCGCCGGCACAGGTCGCCGGCTGGCGCCACGCGGTCGGCCTCGCCAGCAGCCAGGGCGCGCTCGACACGCTGAAGAACGATGCCGGCCGCACCCTGGTCAGCGGCCCCGATTGCGGCCGCTACCTGCACGACATGACCGGCGAAATCACCGCTGTGCTGATGCTGCGCCGCTGGCTGGCCGTTCACACCGCGGAATGGCGACTAGGCTAAGAGGCTGCTTGCAAAACCGCCCTGCCGGCGATCAGATGCTCAAAAATACACGCCGGGCGTGCCGCTGCGCGGTACTCTCACTCGGCAGGCCGGCTTTGCAAACAGCCTCTCCCCGCGCGGCGCCAACGTCAAACGCGCGCCCGGCGCAGCAGGATACGCACCGACCCCTGATTGGCCGCATGCGGATGCACCACCGCCAGGATCAGCGGCCGCAGGTCCGGCCGCCCCAGCCAGAAGGGCAGTTCGCGGCGCAGAACCCCGCCGTCACGGCCCGAGCCCAGGCCGGTAATGACTTCCACACAGCGCAGATTGTCGGAACGGGCCTGGATCAGAAAACCATGCAGCCGCTGGAAGGCCGCATGCGCGTTCTGGCCATGCAGGTCGAGCGTCCGTGACGGGCGCAGCTTGCCGCTGACCAGCGTCCGCCAGCTTGTATCGTCCAGACCCGGCCCGCGATGGCCAATGGCGACCTCGGCCCGCGACCGCACCAGCGTAAAGCCCGGCCGGGCCACGCGCGGCATGTCGGATTGCGGCACAGGGGTCACGGACGGGGCAACACGCTCCCGTCGATCGGCCGGAACGGCGGCAGGCGGAACCGAAGGCGCAGCATCCACGGGCGCCGGCCGCGCGGCCCTGCGGGCCAGCGGCTGGATATCGCGCGCAAAGGCCGACCACAGCGCCTGTTCGTCTTTCCCGAGGACCCGTCGACGGCGCACCCCTGTTCTCCCCGCCCGCCGGCGGGCGACCCCATGCCGCCCCTCGCCCCGATCCGCCTGATCTTAAAGCAGTTCGCGCCCGGACCGAAGCCCGGACGCGCGCTGCCCATCAAGATGGCGCGTCAGGGTGCCTGGGCACCGGCCAGGGGCTGTCCCTGATAGGTGCCGGTCAGGGTGCGCAGGAAGGCCACGATATCAGCGACATCATGATCCGACAGCGTATGGTCGGGCGTCTGGTAGCGCGCCATCAGCCGCACCGCCTCTTCCAGCGTCTTGACGCTGCCATCGTGGAAATAGGGCGCGGTCAGCGCGATATTGCGCAGGTTCGGCACCTTGAAGCGCTCCATGTCGTCAGGCGACTGGGTAACGGTGAAGCGCCCCTTGTCGGCATCGGTCACGGCCCCGCCGCGCGCGGCGAAATAATCGCCCTCCAGCCCCATCACCTCGAAGGCCTGCCCGCCCAGCGACACGCCGGTATGGCAGCCCGAGCAGCCGATATTCTTGAACAGCGCATACCCGTTCTTTTCCTGCGCATTGAGCGCCTGCTCGTCGCCCTTCAGATAGCGGTCGAAGCGGCTGTCGGGCGTGATCAGCGTCTTTTCATATTCCGCGATGGCATCGGTGATCCGGTCCTTGTCGATATCGTCGGACCCGAACGCATCATGGAAGGCCGAGACATAGGTCGGATCTTCCTTCACCTTGTCCGACACGATCGCCCAGTCATGCGAGCCCATTTCCAGCGGGTTCATCACCGGCCCGGCCGCCTGCTCGGCCAGCGTCGCGGCACGCCCGTTCCAGAACTGGCTCTTGTTGAACACCGCGTCATAGACGGTCGGCACGTTGATCGGCCCATGCTGGCCACCGATCCCCAGCGCCGTGACGCGCCCATCCGCGCCCCCCTTATCCAGCCCATGGCAACTGGCGCAATTCAGCGTGCCGTCACCCGACAATTGCTTGTCGAAGAACAGCCGCTGGCCCAGGGCCACCTTGGCCGCATCGACAGGCACGCTCTCGGGCACGGGCTGGACCGGCTCGGCGGCGAAACGCGCGGCAACGCCCGGCGTCGCATAATGCGCGCGCCGCTCGGCGGCGACCCAGTTCAGCAGCGCGTCCCGCTGCGCCTGCGACAGATGGGCATGCCAATGCATCAGCAGATACAATGTCGGCGGCATCCGGTTCTGGCGCACCACTTCCTCGATCCGCGCCAGTTGTTCCTCGGACGGAACGGCCCCGGTCTGGAACGCCTCGATCACCGGCTCGAGCCGGAAATGGCGCAATCCCTGGTCCACATCGCGCTGCATCAACTGGTTGGCGACCGGCACATGGAAGTAGAAGGGCAGTTCGACATTGCGCGTGTGGCAATAATCGCATCGTGCCTCGCGAATCGCCGCGAAGGCGGCCGAGGTCACCGGGTCCGCCAGGGTCGGCGAATGGGTATCCAGCGTCGGTGCCGTTGCATGGTCGAAATGGGTCAGATACCCCACAACGCCGCCATAGGCGACAATCCCCAGAGCCGCCACCGAAACTATTGCCTTGCGCACCGACACGTCCACCCCTCCTCTATCGTCTCAAGGAGAGGTTTGCCGGATATAGAAAACATCTGTCAAAGTCATATTTTTAATAAAAACGATTGAGTGGGTCGATCAGGCCGATGGTTCGTCCTGTTCCATGGCCAGTTTCAGCCGCTCCCGCGCCACTTTTACATAGGCCGCGTCCAATTCGATCCCGATGCCACGCGCCCTTTCCATCTGAGCGGCCACCAGCGTGGTCCCTGTACCCATAAACGGATCCAGCACCACCGCATCCGGCCGGCCATGCAGACGAATGCACATGCGCGGCAACTGCACGGGGAAGGTCCCCGGATGATTGAATTTCTGCGCCTTGTCGCGCACCGTTTCATAGGGGATGAACCAGGTATCCCCCCGGCAGCGCCTGTCCTGCTCATGCCCGCGCCGCGCGATGTTCGATTTGTCCTTGTACGGCACTCCGATATCCAGCCGGCTGAGTTCCACCGTGCCGGAGCGCGTCAGATGGAACAGATGCTCATGATTGCGGTGCAGATAACGCGCGCTGTTGACCGGCTTGAAATGACCATACGTGTCGTCATGGACCGAGATCGACTTGATCCAGCTTATATGGTTCTGCAAATGAAAGATCTCGCGCAGCCGCACGGCCAGTTCGAACGGCAGCCACGGCTGCGCCGACGATCCCGCGATATTCAGGAAAAACGACCCGTCCGGCCGCATCACCCGATGCAGTTCGGCCGCCACTGCCATCATCCAGTCCAGATACTGGTCTTCCGACATGCGGTCGCGATAGGTCCGATAGCCCAGGCCGATATTGTAGGGCGGCGAGGTCACGACGACATCGACCGAATCCGCCTCCATCCGGCGCAGTTCGCGCAGGCAGTCGTTCCGCACCAGAAGATGCGGCCCGATCGCCTGGCGCACGGCACGGGGGGCACGGGCGCCGGTTCCCGGCCCGCTTCGCGGCGCCATCAGGGTCGGGTGACGACGGGGCGGGGCGTCAGGGCGACCATCCGGCCATGCTGGCGCATCGCACCGGCGGTCTGCTCGGCCTCGTCACCCCAGCCCAGGAACAGGTCGGCGCGCCCGGCACCCTTGATGTCGGTCCCGATATCCTGCGCATAGACCAGCCGATGCCAGGTCTGGTTCGCCGGCGCCGGCAAGGCCGTCTCGACCCAGACGGGCGTACCCAGCGGAATCACACTGCGATCCACGGCCGCCGAGCGCCCCGGCTCCAGCGGCACGCCCATCGCACCGGGCGCCCCCTGGCTGACCGGCACGTCGTCCAGCGCGTTGAAGAACACGTAATTCGGATTCTCCTCCATCACGGCCCGGGCCTGGGCGGGGTGGGCCGTCAGCCAGGCGCGGATCGACTGCATGCTCACCGCATCCTCGCTCATCTCGCCCTTCTGCACCAGCACGCGCCCCAGCGGCACATAAGGCTGCCCGTTCTTGCCGCCGAAACCCAGCCGCACGATCTGCCCGCTGGGCAGGCGCACACGCCCCGAACCCTGGATCTGGAGGAAGAACAGGTCCGCCGGATCGGCCACCCAGAGCAATTCCAGGTTCCGTCCGGCCAGCGCCCCCGCGTCGATCTGCGCCCGCGACCAGTAGGGCACGAACTGCCCGCCCTGCCAGTGGCCGGACACCCAGCGCCCATCGGTCGCCCGTGCCCGCGTCAGATCCTCCGGCACCCGATAGACCGGTGTCTGGTAGATGCCGCCGCGCGACAGCGCCCCGCGAATCTCGGGCTCGTAATAGCCGGTAAAGAGCGCCGAGGACGACATCAGCACCGGCGCGAACCAGGTTTCATAAAAGCGCTGCGCCGCAGCACCATCCCCCGTGGGCACCGCCGTCGCCGCCTGACAAGCCGGCAGCCAGTCGCCGACATGCGCCCCCGGCCCGCTTTCGCTCCCGAGCGTCGCCTCGGCCGGCAAGCGGCCGAGATGGCGGCACTCCTCCAGGAAGGCCGGCAGCGCGCGCCCCGCCTCATCCGGCCCCCAGCCGGACAGGTCGGCGAATGGAACGGGCTGGTGCACGCCCTCCTGCCCCGTTTCGGCGCAGGCGGACAGCAGAAGGATTGCGGCGGCACAAACGCCCCGCATGACGGTGGGCAGACGGAAATAGCTCAAGGAAACAGCCAGACTTGCTCTTGCATGCGAAAGATGGGCGGCCAACGGCCGCCGGACGGGAGCGCTCGATCAGGCGCTGCGGCTGGCCGCCAGACGCCACGCCGCGCCACCGATCGAGGCTCCCAGCAGACGCTCGAACGTCCACAGATCCGAAAACTCGGTCACGGCATCGGTGCCCGCCACGGGGTGCCCGTCCTTGTCCAGCGTCAGGCTGATCTGGTCCGAGACGATGCGGACGTCGATCCGCGCCTGCGGTGCCCCGGCCAACTGGTCGATCGCGGCATCGACGATCGCCAGACTGGTGATGGCGCGCACCTCGCTCCTCTGGGTCTCCCCGGCCTGCTCGCGCGACTGGATCGCGGCATCGAACGCGCTGAACGCCTCGGCGGTCAGGCGTTCGCGCAGCATGGTCCGGTCGCCGGCGGCGAAGGCCTGGACCACCTGACGGAACGAGACCTCGACCCCGCGCAGAAACTGCGCCGGCACGAAATCGCGCTCCTGGCCGGCGATCGCCGCCAGCACCTGCCCCACCCGGGTCTCGGGCGCCGGCACGTCATAGTCGGTCAGCGGGGCCGGCGGCTCGGCGCGGCCCTCGATCACCGGGCCGGGCCGGGGCACCGGGGCGGCGGGCGATGCGGGCTCGACCCCCACCCGCGTGCCCAGGATGCTGCGCAGCCGCAGCGCGAGAAACGCCGCGATCAGCCCGAACAGCACCAGGTCGAACGGAAAATGACTAAACGAAAAATCCATCACCACGCCTAACCGAAAGGCGCGCCGGGCCTGCCGGCAGCGCGTTCCCCTATGTTGCCCTAACACATAGGCAACGCATCCTGCCGACACAATGCGGCAGGACGATCCGGGGCGGGAGGAATTTCCATCCCGCCGATCCCCGAGGTTGGCGAACGTCGCGGGGCATGCTACCGGCGATACCCGGTATCCGCCTTCATTGCCCGCAAGGAAATCCTCGTTCATGTCAGATTCGACCCAGCTCCCCGCCGACGGAAGCCAGAATGCCCCGCCGGCGCTGCCGTTGGCCATTAATGTTCAGTATATCAAGGATCTGTCCTTCGAAGTTCCCTCGGGCGCCGAGATTTTCGCCACGCTGCGCGCAAACCCGCAGATCTCGGTGAACATCGACGTGCAGGCCAACCGCCTGCCGCCCGAGCAGCCGGTCTTCGAGGTCGTGCTGTCGATCAAGACCGAAGCCGTGGAAGCCCCGGAAAAGGAAGGCGCCGCCCCCGGCCGCACGGTGTTCGTCGCCGAACTGGCCTATGCCGCGGTGGTGACCCTGGGCAACGCGCCCGACGACCTGGTCGAGCCGATCCTGCTGGTGGAAGTGCCGCGCCTGATCTTCCCGTACGTGCGCAACATCATCAGCGACGTCACGCGCGACGGCGGTTTCCCGCCGGTCGTGCTGCAGCCGATCGATTTCGTCTCCCTGTGGCAGGCCAAGCGCGCCAACTTCCCGCAGACGGCCGGCAACGCCTGATCCGCTCCAAGCGACTGTTATCCAACGGAAAGGCCCGCCTCGTGCGGGCCTTTTCTTTTTAGGCCCCAGGCCCGCTCGCCCGGCGCAATCCAAGAAAATATATTTTTTTATCTAAACAGATATCAAATAATATAATAAAATAAATTCCAGTATTTGTATAAAAAATCACAATTTTTATAAAATAATTCCTCATACAGCATATTTATTTGCCGAATAATATGCCACACCATCAATATATATTTGACAAAATTTCTCCATATTTTATGATTTTTTCCTTCAAATGCGCGTATATTTCTTATACTATGCGCACACGAGATTCATAGCAGGAGAGACAGAAGTAACATTTGCGCATCCCCTGCGCGAATGGGGAATGAATACCGGTTTTACTCTATTCTGAACTATTCAGAATATTTTTATAATAAAAACCGTCCCACGCGATATATTATCGCACACCGAGATTTCGCCAGGAAACTGGTGATTTCCGCGTCCTGGACGCGCATCCCTACATGATGATTTCGGAATCGATCCTTGCGCGCGCCGCATCGCGATTCCGAACGCAGCTTGCATCGATGCTTCGTAATGAGGCGAAGCCCCTCACCGTTATGTTGGCTGCCTGTTAAAGAGGAGACACTCCCCTTGACGCAGACAGATACTCTGCTGCCCAGCCCTTCCCTCGTCGAGCGGATGGGCATCCCGCGCCCCCTGCTCTGGGGCTTTGTCGGGCTGCTTCTGTTCATGGTCGGCGATGGGGTCGAGGCCGGCTACCTGGCCCCCTATCTCGAAAATCACGGCGTCACGTCGCGTGACGTAGCCTTCCTGTTCACCATCTACGGCGTCGCCGTGTCCATTTCGTCCTGGCTGTCGGGTCCGCTGTCGGATCTGTGGGGGCCGAAGCGCGTCATGTGGATCGGCCTGGCAATCTGGGCCGCCTTCGAAGTCGTCTTCCTGATGGCCGGCATCATGACCGGCAACTACACGGTCATGCTCGCCGCCTACACGCTGCGCGGCCTGGGCTATCCGCTGTTCGCCTACGGGTTCCTGGTCTGGATCGCCGCCGCCACCCCGCCGCGCCAACTCGGCTCGGCCGCCGGCTGGTTCTGGTTCGCCTTTTCCGGCGGCCTGCCCACCCTCGGCTCGCTCTTCGCCAGCGTCACGATCCCGCTGGTCGGCGAGATCACGACCTTCTGGCTGTCGCTGGTGCTGGTGGTCGCGGGCGGCTGCGTCGCCCTGCTGATGACGCGCGAACCGCGTGGCGCCAGCCGCCTGGCCCCCGCCAACGTCTCGGTGGGCGGGATCTTCTTCGGTTCGATCTCCATCCTGTGGCGCGAACCCAGGACGTTCATGGCGCTGATCGTCCGCACCATCAACACCTCGTCCGAATATGCGTTCCTGGTGATCATGCCCGCCTTCTTCACCAAGGTGGTCGGCTTCACCCTGTCGCAGTGGCTGGTGCTGCTCTCGATCGTGTTCATGAGCAACATCCTGTTCAACCTGATGTCGGGCATGCTGGCCGACAGGCTGGGCCATCGCACGGTGGTGTCGGTCGCCGGCTGCCTCGGCGCCGCGATCTCGGTCCCGGCCTTCTACTATGTGCCGCTGGCCTTTCACGGCAATTTCCTCATCGCGGCGCTGGTCGGCATCTTCTACGGCGCGACCATCGCGGCATTCGTCCCTCTCTCGGGCCTGGTCCCGCAGATCTGCCCGAAAGAGAAGGCCGCCGCCCTGTCGGCCCTGGGCCTTGGCGCCGGGGCCAGCACCTGGGTCGGCCCGGCCATCGTCACCTGGTTCCAGGCGTGGCACGGCATCGAGGGGATCATCTGGATCTTCTCCGGCCTCTATGTCTTCGCCGGCCTGCTGACGCTGTCCCTCTCGATCCCGGAACACGCGCGCGCCTACATGCGCCAGGCCCGCGCCCGGGGCGAGGACCTGAACGCAGGCGCCGCAGCCTTCCACTGATGCAGCCCCCGGCCGCCCGACAGGCGGCCGGGCCCGACTACCGGGCGGCCACCCCCAGCAGATCGAGCATCGCAGCCTGATCGGGCGTGGCCGCCCGCACGATTTCCCGCCAGGGCGCCGAGGCAAGCATTTCGGCCGCCTTGTCGGAAATCGCGATAGCCCGCGCATCGCGCAACATATCCCGCACATCGCGCGGCAGATGCCGCAGGAACTGGCGCGCCGTCTCGGCCGAGAAGAACAGCGCCGCCGCCACCCCATCCCCCCCGATCAGCGCCCGCAGATCCTCCGGGGGCGGCATCCCAGGCCGGATGCGATAGACGCACCGCCGCACGACCCTGAAACCGCCGCGCCGCAACGCTTCCGCCAGATCCAACCCATATCCGGGCGCCGTCGCCAGCAGCAGCACGCCATCGGCAGGGCGCCATTCCGCCCGCACCAGATCGGCCAGCGCATCGGCCGTGCCGTCCGCCGCCGTCACATGCGCGAAACCGGCCGCGCGCGCACGCCGCGCCGTCGCGGCACCGACCGCCAGAATCGGCATATCCGCCGGCACCCGCCCCGCCAGCGCGGTCACCGCCTGCCCGCTCGTCACGAGAATCGCCTGCACGCCGCGCACCGGCAGCGGCCCATGCACCATCGGCTCGGCCCGCAGCGCCGGCAGGGCCACCGCATGCCAGCCCAGCGCCGTCACGGCCGTCATGGTTTCACTCAGCCCCGGCTCAGGCCGGGTCACCAGCACCGCCGGTCTTACCCCGCCCGATGGCGGCGCGTCCGTCCGGTCAGGGCGCAAAAATATCCGCGGGGCTGTCGGCCCGCAGGCTGCGGCCCAGTTCGCGCCCCATCCGCTCGGCATCGGCCGGCGCGCCGGTCACGACACGTCGCAGCAGGAAGGACCCATCCTCCCGCGCCACCAGCCCGGTCAGGCGCAGCATCGGCCCACCCGCCTGCGCATCGTCGATCAGGCGGGCATAGCCGCCGATCGGCGTGCGGCACGATCCATCCAGTTCCGCCAGCAGCGCGCGTTCGGCGGTGGACACCGCCCGCGCCTCGTAATCCTCGATCGCCGACAGCAATTCGCGCAGTTCGATATCGCTCTCGCGCACCGTCACGCCCACGATCCCCTGGCCCGCCGCCGGCACCATGATCTCGGGGTCGAGAATGATATCCGCCCGGTCGCCCATGCCCAGCCGCCGCAGCCCGGCCAACGCCAGCAGGGTGGCCTCGCACTGCCCCGCCGCCAGCTTGTCCAGCCGCGTCTGCACATTGCCGCGCAGCAGGCCGAAGCGCAGGTCGGGCCGCTCATGCAGCATCTGCGCCTGCCGCCGTACCGAGGCACAGCCGACCAAGGCCCCCTGCGGCAGACTGTCGAAGGGCGCCGCCGGATCGACCTGGTCCGGCTGCACGGCCCCCGGCCGCAGGATCAGCACATCGCGCGCATCCTCGCGCCGCAGGGTGCAGGCCAGCACCAGGCCGGGCGGCAGCGTGGTCTCCAGATCCTTCAGGCTATGGACCGCGAAATCGATCCGCCCGTCCGACAGCGCGTCATGAATTTCCTTGGCGAACAATCCCTTGCCGCCAATTTCCGCCAGCCGGCGGTTCTGGACCTGATCGCCGGTGGTGTTGATCTGGTGCTCCTGAAACGCCCCCATGTCGCGCAGCACGGGGCAGAAGCGCGTCAGCATCGTCAGGAAGGCCCGCGTCTGCACCAGCGCCAGCGGCGACGCCCGCGTGCCGACACGCAGCGGCAACTGCCGCCGATGCGGCAGGGCGGGGCGCAGCACACCCTGCCTCTGGCGCGCGGCGGCTTCGGCCGCGATCTTTTGCAATGCCGAAGCCTGAGCCGAAATCTGGGCGCCGGAGCGGTCGGAGCTGGAGGACGGAGCGAAAACCATCCGCTGTCTCTATTACCGCGACGCGACGAAGGAAAGATGACATAACGCCCGGCGGAACCCTATTTTATGCAATGATCATGTCTTCCTCCTCCCCAGACGCCCCGGCACCGATCCAGGCGCCGATCCTGGCCATCGAATCGTCCTGCGACGACACCGCCTGCGCCATCCTGGCCCCCGACGGCACGATCCTGGCCGAAACCGTGCTCTCGCAGTCCGGCCATATCCCCTTCGGCGGCGTGGTGCCGGAAATCGCGGCCCGCGCGCATCTGGCGGCCCTGCCCGGCCTGGTGCGCCAGACGCTCGACGCCGCAGGCCTGCCCGCCGAGGCCCTGGCCGCCATCGCCGCCAGCACCGGCCCGGGCCTGATCGGCGGACTGATCGTGGGCGCGGGCGTCGGCAAGGGGCTGGCGGTGGCGCTGGGCCGCCCCTTCATCGCGGTGAACCATATCGAGGCCCACGCCCTTACCGCGCGCCTGCCCGGCCTGGTGCCCGGCGGCGCCCGATTCCCCTACCTGCTGCTGCTGGTCTCCGGCGGCCACTGCCAGTGCATCGCCGTCGAGGGCGTGGGCCGCTATCGCAAGCTGGGCGGCACGATCGACGACGCCGCCGGCGAGGCGTTCGACAAGGTGGCCAAAATGCTCGGCCTCGGCTGGCCGGGCGGCCCGGCGGTCGAGGCCCTGGCGCGCGAGGGCGATCCCACCCCCTGGCCGCTCCCCCGCCCGCTGCACGGCCGGCCCGGATGCGATTTCTCGTTCTCCGGCCTCAAGACCGCCGTGGCGCAGAAACTGGCGCCCTACGCCATGGACGCCCTGCCCCGCCCGGTCGCCGCCGGCATCGCCGCCAGCTTCCAGAACGCGGTGGCGGATATCGTGGGCGACCGCGTGGCGAACGCGCTGGACATGATGCCCGACGCCACCCTGCTGGTCGCGGCCGGCGGCGTCGCGGCCAACGGCGCCCTGCGCACCCGCCTCGATGCACTCGCCCAGACACGCGGCCTGCCCTTCGCCGCCCCACCGCTGCGCCTGTGTACCGACAACGCCGTCATGGTCGGCTGGGCAGCCATCGAGACCATGCGCGCCCGCCACGCCCTCGGCCTGCCGCCGCTGGACGACCTGGACCTTCTCCCCCGCCCCCGCTGGCCGCTGGAGCAGATGGCGGCACGCCTGGACGCCACCGCCGCATGAATTACCGCCACGCCTTCCACGCCGGCAATTTCGCCGACTGCATGAAGCACGCGCTGCTGGTGCTGCTGCTCCAGGCGCTGGCCCGCAAGCCGGCGGCCTTTTCGGTGCTGGACACCCACGCCGGCATCGGCCGCTACGACCTGGGCGGCACGCAGGCCACGCGCACCATGGAATGGCAGGGCGGGATCGGCCGCCTGCTGGACCACCCGCCGGCCGACCTCCCCCCCGCCTATCTCGATCTGGTCCGCCGGGCCGGCGCACCGGACATCTATCCCGGCTCCCCCCTGATCACGGCGATGATGCTGCGCCCGCAGGACCGGCTGGTCTGCTGCGAACTGCACCCCGAAGACAGCCACGCCCTGCGCAGCCTGTTCGCCAATAACAGCCAGGTCTCGGTCCACGCCCGCGACGGCTACGCCGCCCTGACAGCGCTTCTCCCCCCGCGCGAAGCAAAGCGCGGACTGGTCCTGATCGACCCCCCCTTCGAGCAGCCCGACGAATTCGCCCGCCTCGCCGAAGGGCTGAAGACGGCGCACCGGCGTTTCGCCACCGGCATCCTGGCGGGCTGGTATCCGATCAAGCACCGCGCGCCCGTTCGCGCCTTCCTCGATTCGCTGCGCGATTCGGGGATTCGCGACATCGTGGCGCTGGAACTCACCCTGCGCCCGCCGCTCGACCCCACGCGCCTCAACGGCTGCGGGCTGGTGGTGATCAATCCCCCCTTCGGCTTCGTCGAAGCCGCCCTTCCCGCCCTGCGCGCCCTGACCCATCTCTCCCCCGACGGCACGGGAGAGGCCACCGTCACGCGCATCGTGGAGGAATAGGCCCATGGCCGCACGCATCGCCGTCATCGGCGCCGGCGCCTGGGGAATCGCCCTGGCCACCCAGGCCGCGCGCGCCGGCGCACAGGTCCATCTCTGGGCCCGAAACCCCGAAACCCTGACCGACGCCCGCACCCTGCCCCGCCTGCCGCAGATCGTCCTGCCCGAGACCATCACCGTCACCGGCAAGATGCCCACCCGGGCCGACGCCGTGCTGCTGGCCGTCCCGATGCAGCATCTGCGTGCCGTGCTGGCACAGATGCCCCCCGCCGGCCCGATGATCGCCTGCTGCAAGGGCGTGGAGCGCGACACGCTGGCCCTGCCGTTGCAGATCATCGCGGACCGCCACCCCGACCTGCCGCGCGCGGTTCTCTCCGGCCCCAATTTCGCGCATGAAGTCGCCCAGGGCCTGCCCACCGCCGCCGTGCTGGCCTGCGCCGACCTCTCTCTGGCCCGCACCCTGGCCGACCACCTGACCACCGCGACCTTCCGCCTCTATGCCAGCGACGACGCCATCGGCGTGCAGGTCGGCGGCGCGGCCAAGAACGTCATCGCCATCGCCGCCGGCGCCACCATCGGCGCGGGCCTGGGCGAAAACGCCCGCGCCTCGCTGATGACGCGCGGCCTGGCCGAACTCGGCCGGCTGGCGCTGGGGCTGGGCGGCCGCGCCTCCACCCTGTCAGGCCTGGCAGGCGTCGGCGACCTCATTCTCACCTGCACCGGCCCGTCATCACGCAATTTCAGCCTCGGCCTGGCGCTGGGAAGGGGCGAATCGCTGGCCGCGATCCTGGGCAGCCGCACCACCGTCGCCGAAGGCGTCGCCACCGCCCCCGCCATCCTCACTCTCGCCCGCGCCCATGGCATCACGGTCCCGGTCATCGAAACCGTGTCCCTCCTCCTGGCCGGCGACATCGACCTGCCCGAAGCCCGCGACCGCCTCCTCAGTCGCCCCGTCGGCATCGAATAGATGCTTCCGATGGATCGCCACGTCCCAGACCGACCAGCCGCATAGACGCGACCGGCCCGAACCGAGCAGCCCTACCGGGACAGATCCGTCACCATCGCCGCCATGATATCGAGCGCCGGCCCCACGCTCGCCACAGGCGTCCGCTCGTTCAACCCATGCATGAACGAGTCCGAATTCCTGATGAACAGCGGGCTCACGGCATAGCTCGGGACCCCATGCGACCGGAACCACATGCTGTCGCTGGCACCCGATCCCAGCGACGGAAAAACGGCCACGCGCGGATAGACCCCATGCACGGCATGCTCGATGGCACCGACAACATCGGCCCGCATGGGCGAAGCCGGCGTCTCGACCGATCCTTCGGTCACATCCGTGATCGTCATGGCCGGATCGGCCGCCGTCTGCTTCAATTCGTCCAGAATCTCCGCGCGCGGATGGCCGGGAAAGATCCGGCAATTCACATTGGCCGTCACCCGCTGCGGCAGCGCGTTGATGGCATGGCCGCCATTGATTTCGGTCACCACGCAGGTGGTGCCGATCCGCCCGACGAAGGACGGATCGGCCGACAGGGTCTCGATCGCCGCCTCATTCGTCGGCTCGGCCGCAAAGGCCCGCATCGCAGCCGCAATCGGCGCCGCCTCCCACTGCGCCGCACCAAGGAAATACCCCCGGCTCAGATCGTTGATCTCGGGCCGAAAGCGATAATGCTGGATGCGCAGCAGATCTTCCGCCATCTCGTCGATCGCGTTCAGCGGGCGCGGTTCGGAGGAATGGCCACCGGGATTGGTCACGACCAGCCGATAATCGGCATAGGTCTTCTCACCCCCCTCCCAGGCGAAATAATCGGGCTTGCCGGTCTTCTCGTCGATGACCCCGTTCGCCCCATCCACATTCAGCACCAGTTCTGCACCGGCCAGCTTCTCCGCGATGATGGCCCCCGTCGCCATCGCCGTTTCCTCGTCGCCGGAAAATTCGATGATGATGTCGCGCCGGGGCCTGTATCCCGCGCGCTTCAACCCGATCAGCGTCTCGATCGCGATCGCATCATCCAGCTTCATGTCCGTGGCGCCGCGCCCCAGCAGAAAGCCCTTCTCGATTTTCGCCGTGAAAGGGTCATGCGTCCAATCCTCGGCCTTGGCTTCGACGACATCCATATGCCCCGAAATCACCAGCGGCTTGAGCGACGGATCGCTCCCCGGCCACCGCGCAATCAGATAAGCCGTGTCCTTATAAGGCGTGATCGTAATATCCGAGGCGGAAAACCCACCCGCGACCAGCGCATCCCGAAACAGTTGCGCCACCTGCGGCGTCTGGTTGCCCGGCCCGGCAACCGACCGCAACCCGATCGCCTTTTCCGCCAGCGCCAGCGACGCGTCCACCGCATGCCGGTCGCCAGCCGGCGCAGCCCAGGCATGCCCTGCCACACCGAAGGCAAGGGCAATGGCGACGAACGCATGCACGTCGGCTGTCCACCGGAGACGCCCATCACTGCCCTCAGGGCGGAATATATTGCGCAGAGACAATGGAATCGGCTCCAAAAATTATCAGAAAGACATAATTTTATAACAGGATCGTTCCGAGTGGAAAGCCGCATATCGGCAATAGCCGGTCAACCCTGGCAGCATATGGTCCCCGCACCTTTCCAGACCAACAGATTGGAAATAAATGATATTCCAGAAATTCTCCCCTTACCGGGCTCCAGTCAGAGACGCCGGATACCCAGCACAAAAAAAGGCCGACATTTCTGTCGGCCTTCTTCAAACAATGCCGGAATATCAGGGTTTCAAAAATGAAAATCCTGACATTGCGACGGCTTAATGGGCTTGCGAAGCCTGCTCGCCATCAAGCGTATAGGCAAGAATATAGTCGCCCGTGCGTGTGCCCAGGCCCGCGTGGCCGCCGGCGGCGATGACCACGTACTGCTTGCCATTGATCATGTAAGACATCGGGTTTGCCTGGCCGCCCGCCGGCAGGCGTGCTCTCCAGACGACCTTGCCGGTACTTTCATCAACAGCACGCAGGTAATCGTCCGCAGTCGCACCCAGGAAGACAAGTCCCCCGCCGGTCACCATGGTGCCACCAATATTGAACATACCGGTCGGCAGCGGCAGGTTGTTGCGGGTCCCAAACGGGCCGGTGTCCCGCGTTGTGCCGATCGGGTGCTGCCAGACAATTTTCCGGCTGACGAGATCGATGGCCGTCAGGGTTCCCCACGGCGGCGCATCGCAGGGCACCTTGAGCGGGTTCAGCCAGGGATGGACGTAACCGACATACGGCGTACCGTATTGCGGACCATAAACACCGCCCTTCACATGCGGCTCGTTTCCGCTGCCATCCCATGGCGGCACCATCCCCGCCTTCTCGACAGGCCCGCGCGGCGCCATCCGCAGCATGAAGGGGATATAGTTGGCGGTGGAAATCACCAGTCTGTTCACCGGATCGACCGATGCGCCATTCCAGTCCACGACACCGTCAAACGCAGGGTAGACGATGGTCTCCTTCAGTTGCGGCGGCGTAAACTGCCCCTGATAGGCAGCCTGGCGGAACTCGATGCGGCACAGCATCTGGTCGATCGGCGTGGCACCCCACAGATGCTGTTCCGTCAGGTCCTTCGGCGCGACCGAAGGCAGGCCGACCGAATAAGGCTGCGTCGGCGTCGTCCAGTCGCCCGGGACCGCTCCCTGAGGTGTCTTCTTCTCCTCGACATCCGCCACCGGCTGGCCGGTCTCGCGGTTCAGCATGAAGAATTCGCCGCGCTTGGTCGTCTGCACCAGCGCCGGAATGGTTGTCCCATTGGGGCCGGGCAGATCGATCAGGGACGGACCAACCGGCACATCCATATCCCAGACGTCATGATGAACGGTCTGGAAATGCCAGCGCAGTTCACCTGTTCTGGCATCCAGTGCCACAATCGAACTACTGAACTTGTCATCGAAGGGGCGCCGATGCCCACCGAAATAATCAGGCGGCGCATTGCCGGTCGGCAGGTAGACGAGTCCAAGCTTGGGGTCGGCGGTATAAACCCCCCAGGCATTCGGCGTATCCCGGCTCAATTCGTCGTTGGGCCCAGGTGTCCAGGTCTGCGGATCATGTCCCACATCCCACGCCCAGACGATCTTGCCGGTAATCGGATCGAACGCACGCACCGCCCCCGAAGGCTCGAACGTCGCCTGGTTGTCGAATATCCAGCCACCGGTAATGACGCGGTCGCTTATGATCATCGGCGGCGATGTGACGAAATGGAATCCAGCGGGAACATGGCCAAGATACTGCGTCAATGAAATAAATCCGTGCTCGCCGAAATCGTCGCACGGTTCGCCCGTTTTGGCATTCAGCGCCATCATGCGCGCATCGAGAACCGGCGCGATGATACGCTCGGGACACTGGGCACTGGCCCCTTCGGGAGCCTTGTAATAGGCCACGCCACGGCAGGCGAGATAGACGTCCGGGCCGGTTTCGGCTTTGGGGTCATATTTCCATTTGATCTTGCCGGTTGCCGCATCAATGGCTTCCACCCAGCTATGTCCGGTGCAGACATACAGGGTATCATCCACCTTGATCGGCGTGTTTTCAAAGTTGAACTCATGCCCGCCGTCGGTTCCCCCCTGATCCTCGCCCGGGCGCATGGTATCGCCGGTATGCATGCTCCAGGCCAGTTTCAGGTTCCTGACGTTGCCGGCATTGATCTGCTTCAGTGGCGAGAAACGATCCTGCCCCTGCGTGCGCCCATAATACTGCCAGTCCTGATCGGGAACCGATGCGTCGGACCCACCCGTTTCGTTCGCTGCGAGTTGCGCTTTGCCCGAGATGCCGGCGGGCTGCAATGCAGCGGTCACCAGGGTCAGGAATGTTACCGCCGTCACGCCCGCCACCGACATCGTTGCGGCACGGGAGACCGGCAGCAGCCTGCTCCTGAACCACGGCAGAAGGACAAGACCACCCAGAACCAGAAACGCAACCAGACGCGGTTCCAATTCCCAAAAAGACAAATGAACTTCGGCAAGCGACCAGATCAGGGTGCCCAATATGGTCAGCGCCACGATCCACAATGCAAGACTGCGCCGCATCCAGCCCAGGATCGCACTCGCAGCCAGTGCAATACCGGTAATGAAATAGTATGCGCTTCCTCCCAGAAAAATAAGCTCAACCCCTCCTGCCATAAGGATCAAGCCAACAACAAATATCACGGAACTTAATAATATCGGCCTTGAATTGGCCCTTATATCGTCTGACATTTTTCCTCCAGCATGAACAATTTCCTTCTTGTTGAAAGAAGAATTTTACTACTTATTCTTATTAAATTATTTTGTTACTTTTTTTTAAAAACAACACATTGTATCTATTTACATTATCCGTCGATTCGATATCAAAAAATACCGGAAAGGTGGATCGTTCAATTCTATTGCGATCAACTCGTGTCCGGATGAGCATGTACAATCACTGGTCACGCCTCCAGCCGCATGGGAAGATTCAAAACTGAATTTTCCAGAAAAGTAGAAAAATAAATAATTCTACTTTCTTCAATCAAGAATCTTCAGAGCATCCACGTATGATGCCCCGTTTATTACGGCCCTTGCCCTTTAACGAAAAAAGACCAGTTCCGCCCATCAACCCTCTGTGAATATCATTCCTGTGATAATATTCGCTGGAATTACGATATATTTTTTAAATCATCACATGTTCATCGGATGCGTGCCGGGCTACCTGCGACGACGGGTCCGATTACATCGTCAGAGCCGGTTTGGAAGCGCTCATCAGACCGCCGCCAGCGTGCGTTTTGAAACACCTGGCGATGCTGGCACGGGTCTGGAGAAGGATTACGAACGTTACACTGCAACGCTCGCAAGTCTCCATGCCGCCACTGTCGGATGTCTCATGCCCGGAAATGCCGCTTTACCCGTTCGGGGTCAACAACACCCGTTAACCGACGAACATGCCGGCAATCGTGGCGCTGGCAAAGTTCGACAGCGACCCGGCAAACACCGCCCGCAGCCCCATGCTGGCCACCTCCCCCCGCCGCTCGGGGGCAACACTGCCGAAGCCGGCAATCAGGATGCCGACCGACGACAAATTGGCGAACCCGCAAAGCGCGAACGAGGCGATCGCCAGCGCGCGCGGATCGAGCGTCGCGTCATGAAAATGCGGCCCCAGCGCGACATAGGCCACGAATTCATTGAACACGAGCTTCTGCCCCATGATCGCACCGACCACGCCGCTCTCATGCCAGGGCACCCCGATCAGCCACGCCAGCGGCGCGAAGATCACGCCGAAGATCGTCTCCAGCGACAGATTGCTCACCCCGAACCAGCCCCCCAGCCCATGGATCAACCCATTGGCCAGCGCGATCAGCCCGATAAAGGCAATCAGCATTCCCCCCACGGCAACCGCCACGCCGACACCGCTGGCGGTGCCGATGGCGATGGCCTCGAAGACATTGACCGGATGCTCATGGCCGAATTCCAGGTCGAGGCCCGAAACCCGCGTCGGCGTGCGTGACGGCATCAGGATCTTGGCAAACAGCAGTCCCCCCGGAATCGCCATCACCGACGCCGCCAGCAGATAATCCATCGGCACGCCCAGCCCCGCATACCCCACCAGCACCGAGCCCGCGACCGAGGCCGTGCCGCTGCACATGACGGCGAACAGTTCCTCGCGCGTCAGCAGCGGCACATACGGCCGCAGCGCCACCGGCATCTCGCTCTGGCCGAGAAAGATCGTCGTGACGGCGGAAAAGGATTCGATCATCGACGTGCCCAGCGCCCGCCGCAGCAGCCCGCCCAGCAGCCGCGCCAGGCGCTGCATGATGCGGTAATAATACAGGATCGCGATCAGCGCCGAGATATAGGCGATCTGCGGCAGGATCCGCAGCGCGAAGATAAAGCCCCCACCCGGAAACAGCGTGTCCATGCGCGGCCCGACCAGCGGGCCGAACAGGAAGGCGCTGCCCTGCGCGCCATAGCCCAGCACGGTATCGACGGCGCCCGAGAGCGCATGCAGCGCCGCCCGCCCCGGCGGCACGAACAGGATCAGCCCGCCCAGCGCCACCTGCATCGCCACGGCGGCCAATACGATCCGGGGGCGGATGCCCCGCCGATCCGCCGAAAACGCCACCGCCAGCGCAATCAGGCAGGCCAGCCCGAGAATTCCATGCAGGACCGCCATTCCACCCTACCAATCCAAAACCGTAACGAATCACACCGTAACGACCCAAACCGTAACGACACTGTGCTCTGCGCGATGTGCTGTCCAGAGTGGCGGATGGCGCCGCCCCTGCCTACTCGTGCGGCAACGGAAACTGCTTTAGGCTCCCGCACCGTATAAAGACGACAACAGATCGAATCGGCTCATGACGACCGCGTACGACTTTACCCTGCCGGCCCTGGAAGGCGGCACGATCGACCTCGGCGCCCTGCGCGGCAAGCCGGTGCTGATCGTCAACACCGCGTCGCAATGCGGCTTCACGCCCCAGTTCGAGGGGCTGCAGGCATTGTGGTCGTTCTATCGCGGCAGCGGCCTGACGGTCATCGGCGTGCCGTCGAACGATTTCGGCAACCAGGAACCCGGCTCTCCCGAGCAGATCGCCACCTTCTGCGCCCGCAATTACAGCATGACCTTCCCCATGGCCACGCGCAGCCATGTCCGGGGTCCCGAGGCGATTCCCCTGTTCCGCTGGCTGGGGCAGGAAGGCGGCGTGCTGTCCCGCCCGCGCTGGAATTTCTACAAATACCTGATCGGCCGCGACGGCACGCTGGCCAACTGGTTCGTCAGCCTCACCTCGCCCGAATCGCGGCGCATGCGCCTGGCCATCGAACGCGCCATCCTGGATCACTAATCCCGCTCCCGCCGCGCGAATCACGCTGGGCCGAAATCGCGGGGTCGTGCAGTATGCGCGCGGGAAATGCCCGCCCATCCTGCGCGCGGCCAAGGCAGGAGGTCCCGTTTGCTCAAGGGTTTTCTTACCGTCGGTGGCTGGACGATGCTCAGCCGCGTGCTGGGCCTGGTGCGTGACCAGTTGCTGGCGGCCTTCCTGGGGGCCGGCCCGGTCCAGGATGCCTACCAGATCGCCTTCCGCCTGCCGAACATGTTCCGCCAGCTTTTCGGCGAAGGCGCGCTGAACACGGCCTTCGTGCCGATCTTCTCCGCCATGCTCACCACCGACGGCACCGAAAAGGCCCGCCGCTTCGCCAGCGAGACCTTCAGCGTGCTGCTGACCTGGCTGATGATGATCGCGGTGCTGGGCGAGATCTTCATGCCGCAGGTCGTCAGCGTCATCGCCGCCGGCTTCCCCATGGATGGCGAGCGCTACCACATCGCGGTCACGCTCAGCCGCATCACCTTCCCCTACCTGGTGCTGATCTGCGCGGCGGCGCTGGTGTCGGGCGTGCTCAACGGCCTGCACCGGTTCGGCGTCGCGGCGGCGGCCTACGTCTCCTTCAACGTCGTCGGCATCGCCGCCATCCTCCTGCTTCCGCCGCTCACCGGCGATGTCGGGCAGGCCGCCGCCTGGGGCGTCACCCTGTCGGGCGTCGTCCAGCTCGGCCTGCTGCTGCTGGCGGTACACAGGGCCGGCTTCCGCCTCATGCTGCTGCCGCCCCGCCTCACCGCCCGCATCCATACCCTGCTCCGGCGGATGGCGATCGGCTGCCTGGGCAGCGGCGTCAGCCAGATCAACCTGCTGGTCGATACCATGATCGCCTCCTACCTCCCGGCCGGCAGCGTCTCGTTCATCTATTTCGCCGACCGCATCAACCAGTTGCCGCTGGGCGTGCTGGGGGCGGCGGCCGGCACCACCCTGCTGCCGGTCCTCAGTCGCCACGTCGCGGCCGAGGACCATGACGGCGCGCACGGCGCACAGAACCGCGCGATCGACTATGCCATGGTCCTCACCCTGCCCGCCGCGCTGGGCATGATCGTACTGGCCCACCCCATCATCGCCACCCTGTTCCAGCACGGCGCCTTCACCGAGCGCGACGCCATGCTGTCGGCCCAGTCGCTGCGCGCCTTCGCCATCGGCCTGCCCGCCTTCGTGCTGATCAAGGTGCTGGCCCCCGGCTTCTTCGCCCGGGGCGATACCGCCACCCCGGTGCGGATCGGCCTGTTCACCCTCACCCTGAATTTCACCCTCAACCTGCTGCTGATGCACCCGCTGCTCCATGCCGGCCCGCCGCTGGCCAGCAGCCTGGCCGCCATCGTCAATGTCGGGATCCTCGGCTTCCTGCTGCGCCGCCGCGCCCTGCTGCGGATCTTCCCGGCCACGCTCTCGCGGGTCGCCCGGATGCTGCTCGCGGCACTCGGCATGGCGGCAACGCTGCTGATGCTCAACCTGACGGCCCTGGGCCCCCTGGCCGTCCGCCACGGCCCCCTCCGCATCCTGGCGCTGATGGTCCTGGTCACGGCCGGCATGCTGGCCTACGGCATCGGGCTGCAAGTGCTGGGCGTCATGGAACTCCGCGCCGCCGTCGCCATGCTGCGCGGCCGCCTGGCCCGCCGGCGCGGGCGCACGGCATGAAGCCGGAGCGGAAACGGCGGCCGGCGCGGGCCTCCGCCGCGCATTTCCCCGCTAGCCCATCGACCCCCGCCCCTGTACACAGGCCCGCATGACGCTCCCTTCCCCGGACGGCGCCACCCCGGCCATGGCGCAATGGTTTTCCCTGAAAGCCGAACATCCCGAAGCCCTGCTGTTCTTCCGCATGGGCGATTTCTACGAAATGTTCTTCTCCGACGCCGAAGCCGCGTCCGGCGCGCTGGACATCTCGCTGACCACGCGCGGCACGCACGGCGACATGCCGATCCCGATGTGCGGCGTGCCGGTGGCGGCAGCCTCGGCCTACCTGGCCCGGCTGATCCGCCGGGGCTTCCGCGTCGCGGTCGCCGAACAGACCGAACCACCCCGCAAGCCCGGCAAGGGCGTCGCCAAGGGCCCGCTGGCCCGCGCCGTGGTGCGCCTGGTCACCCCCGGCACCCTGACCGAGGACGAGCTTCTGGAAGCCGGCCGGCAGAACCTGCTGGTGGCGGTCGCGGCCGGCGCCGGCCGCGCCCCGGCCAGCCGTGGCTGGGGCGTCGCGTGGATCGACATCTCGACCGGCGCGTTCGAAACCGCCTCCCTCCCGCCCGACGGGCTGATGGACCTGCTGGGCCGGCTGGACCCGGCCGAGATCCTCGCCGCCGGTGGCATCGAACTGGGCGATTTCGACGCAAGACGCGCGCCGGAGGCCACCCCCCCGGCCGCCGCCACCGCCCGCCGCCGGGTGGCCGAGACCTTCGAGGTCGCCAGCCTCGACGCCTTCGGCACGTTCTCCGACGAAGAGGCCGTCGCCGCCGCGATGGCGCTCGATTACGTCCGCCGCAGCCAGGCCGGCCAGATGCCGCGCCTGGCCCACCCCCACGCCCATGAAAATGGCGGCATCCTGGGGCTGGATCCCGCCACCCGCACCAGCCTGGACCTGCTGCGCACCCGCGACGGCACCACCGAACATACGCTACTGGCCAGCGTCAGCCGCACCGTCACCGCACCGGGCAGCCGCCTGCTGGCGGAATGGATCGCCGCCCCCCTCACCCGTTGCGCACCGATCGCCGCCCGCCAGGACGGCTGGTCGTGGCTGATCGAGGAAGGCGGCGTGCGCACCGCCCTGCGCCAGGGCCTGCGCGGCACGCCCGACATCGCCCGCGCCCTGGCCCGGCTCTCCCTGGGCAGGGGCCTGCCGCGCGACGCGGCGGCCGTGCGCGACGGCCTCTCCATCGCCCGGCGCATCGCGGCCGCCCTGGCCGACGGCCGCGCGGCCCCACCCGCCCCGATCGCCGAGGCCATGGGTCATCTGGGCGGCGCCACCGCGCTGGAAGACCTGCTGAAACGCGCCCTGGCCGACTCCCTGCCCGCGCGGGTCGAGGATGGCGGCGTCGTCGCCCCCGGCTTCGATCCCGAACTGGACGCCGAACGCGGCCTGCGCGACGACAGCCGCCGCATCATCGCCGGCCTGCAGAACGACTATGCGCAAGCATTCGGCGTCGCCAGCCTCAAGATCCGCCACCACGCGCAGCTCGGCTACGTCATCGAAATCCCCAGCGCTGCCGCCGCCCGCGTGCGCGACCGCACGGACCTGATCCTGCGTCAGGGCACCGCCAGCGCCGCCCGCTTCTCGACCGACGAACTGATCAGCCTCGACCGCCGCATCGCCGAGGCCGGCGACCGCGCCAGCGCCCGCGAACGCGGCATCTTCGCCACCCTGGTGCGCGACATCCTGGCCGAACCGGCGGTCCCGGCCATCGCCCACGCGCTGGCGGTGCTGGACGTGCTGCAATCCTGCGCCGATCTCGCCGCCGGCGGCCTGTGGTGCCGCCCCGAGGTCACCGACGACGCCGCCTTCACCCTCACCGCCTGCCGCCACCCGGTGGTCGAGGCCGCACTCCCCCGCAGCGAGCGATTCACCCCCAACGACTGCGTGCTGGAACCCGCCCAGCGCGTCATGCTGCTAACCGGCCCCAACATGGCCGGCAAATCGACCTTCCTGCGCCAGAACGCCCTGGCCGTGATCCTGGCCCAGGCCGGCCTGCCGGTCCCGGCCAAGGCGGCGCGGATCGGCATCGTCGACCGCCTGTTCTCGCGCGTCGGCGCGTCGGACGACCTGGCACGCGGCCGCTCGACCTTCATGGTCGAAATGACCGAGACGGCGGCGATCCTCAACCTGGCCGGCCCGCGCTCGCTGGTGGTGGTCGACGAAATCGGCCGGGGCACGGCCACGCTGGATGGTCTCGCCATCGCCTGGGCGGTGCTGGAAGCCATGCATTCCACGTTGCGGTGCCGCTCGATTTTCGCAACGCACTTCCATGAGCTGGCCGAGCTGGCCGAAAGCCTCCCCCGCCTCTCCCCCCACACCATGAGCGTGCGCGAATGGAAGGGCCAGGTGGTGTTCCAGCACGAGGTCGTTCCGGGGTCGGCCCGCCGGAGCTGGGGCGTGCATGTGGCCCGGCTGGCAGGCGTGCCGGAGCCCGTCGTCCGCCGCGCGGCAAGGCTTCTGACCGGCCTGGAAAAGGAACGCGCGGTCGGCGCCCGCCCCCTGCCGCTCTTCGCCTCCACCGACGCGCCGCCCCCCCCCGAGCCGACCGATCCGGCCGACCCCGGCATGCCCGAAGCCGTGCGCCAGATGCTCGAACAGCTCGATCCGGATGCCTTGACGCCGCGCGGCGCGCTGGACATGGTCTATGCGCTCAAGAAACTGATGCTTGAAGAATCGCGACATCTGGACCACGGATAGAATGTCAGGCCGGGCGGACGTCCGGCCGTAAACATTTTCAGGAAACCGATTACGCCGCGATGCCGACTCTGTCTTCTCCTTCCCTGTCCGTCAGGGACCTGACCCGAAGCCTCGCGGCCTCCCTCCTGTCACCGGAAACGGGGGATGCCGTCCCGCGCGAGGTGGCGATCGGCCTGTTCCGCCGGCATCTGGCCCGCTTCCAGGCGTCGGTGCGCGAGGAGTTCGAGGCCCATCGCCTCCACGGCGCCTCCGCCGCCAAGCAACTGGCGCAATACACCGACGGCATGATCCGCACCCTGGTCGATTTCACCATGGAGCACGCGCTGGATTTCGCGCCCGATACCGGGCGGCCGATCCTCGCGGTGGCGGCGACCGGCGGCTACGGGCGCGGCATGCTGGCCCCCTTCAGCGATATCGACCTGCTGTTCCTCACACCGGACGAGCCCTCGGCCGATGTCAGCCGCGTCGTCGAATATATCCTGTATTTCCTCTGGGACCTGGGGCTGAAGGTCGGCCACGCCACCCGCTCGATCCCCCAATGCATCGCCGAGGCCGAGGCCGACACCACCGTCCGCACCACCCTGCTCGACGCCCGCCTGCTGGCCGGTGACGACGCATTGTTCGCGATGTTCGAGGCCCGCTATATCGTCGCCTGCGTCGAGGCCGGGGCCGCCCGCTTCATCACCGACAAGCGCCGCGAACGCACGGCCCGCCACCACCGCTTCGGCGACAGCCCCTACCTGGTGGAACCCAACGTCAAGGAAGGGCGCGGCGGCCTGCGCGACCTGCAAACCCTGTACTGGATGTGCCGCTACACCTTCGGCACCCGCCATGTGTCGGACCTGCTGGCCCCCGGCTTCAGCAGCCTGGGCCTGCTGACCGAGCAGGAAGCCAAGCGCGCCCGCCGCTCATGGAACTTCCTGTGGAGCGTGCGGCTGCACCTGCACTACATCTCGGGCCGCGCCGAGGAACGGCTGACCTTCGACGTCCAGCCCGTGGTCGGCGCCCGCATGGGCTACACCCGCCACGGCCGCCAGGTCGGGGTGGAGCGCTTCATGCGCCATTATTTCCTGACGGTGCGCGAGGTCATGCGCCTCACCCATGTGCTGGAACCGGCGGTGATGCGCCAGGCGCTGGGCCCGACCGCCAACGCGCCCCAGGCCGACACCGCGATGCGCGACGCCGGCTTCACGGTACTGGACGGCCAGATCCTGCCCGAACGCGGCACCTCCTTCGATGCCGAGCCGATCCAGATGATGCGCCTGCTGGAATGGGCCCGCACGCGCAAGCTGCCCATCCATCCCATGGCCATGCACAAGCTGATCCGCTGGGAGCGCCGGGCCGCCAGCCTGCGCGGCAATCCCGAAGCGGCGCGGATCTTCCTCGACCTGCTGTGCGGCGCCCCGCCCGAACGCGCCCCCCGCCTCCCCGCCGCCACGGCAGACGCCACGCCGCGCGAGGAAGCCCCCAGCTTCCACGCCACCGCCGAGGACCGGCGCCAGGGCAACGCCTACTGGCTGCACATCCTGAACGAGACCGGCATCATGGGCCGGCTGATGCCCGACTGGTCGCGCATCGTCGGCCAGATGCAGTTCGACACCTACCACGTCTTCACGGTCGACGAGCACACGATCGAGGCCATCCGCATCTTCGGCCGGATCGAACACGGCGCGATGGCCGACGAGATCCCGCTGGCCTACGACCTGGCCCGCAATCTCCAGTCCCGCCGCGCGCTGTACATGGCTATCCTGCTGCACGACATCGCCAAGGGCCGCGGCGGCGACCATTCCGAGCTGGGGTCGGAGATCGCGCTGGAAGTCTGCCCCGAAATGGGCCTGACCGGCGAGGAGACCGAGACCGTCTCGTGGCTGGTGCTGCACCACCTGCTGCTCAGCCAGACCGCCTTCCAGCGCGATATCGACGACCCGAAGACCATCCTGGACCTCGCGGACACCATCCAGTCGCCCGAACGGCTGCGCCTGCTGCTGCTGCTCACCATCGTGGACATGCGCGCCGTCAGCCCGCGCGTCTGGAACGCCTGGAAGGCCACCCTGCTGCACGAGCTGTACATGCGCGTGGCCGAGGTGCTGGAAGGCGGCCTGGCCACCACCGAGCGCGACGTGCGCGTGGCCCGCGCCAAGGAAGCCGTCGGCGAGATCCTGGAGGAAGACGGCTTCTCTGCCGAGGAGACCGAGCAGTTCCTCGGCATGGGCTATGGCAGCTACTGGCTGTCCTTCGACCAGGACACCCACGCCCGCCACGCGCTGCTGATCCGCGAATCCGAACGCCGCGAGTCTCCGCTGACGGTCGAAACCCAGCCCCTGCCGACACGCGGCGTCACCGAAGTCACCATCTACACCGCCGACCATCCCGGCCTGTTCTCGCGCATCGCGGGCGCCCTCGCCATCGCCGGCGCCTCGATCGTCGATGCGCGCATCCACACCCTGATCAACGGCATGGCGCTGGACACGTTCTGGATCCAGGACGCCAGCGGCGAAGCGTTCGAGGAACCGCACCAGCTCGCCCGCCTCTCCACATTGGTCGAACAGACCCTGTCCGGCCGGACGGACATCGCGCGCGAGATCGGCGGCATCGGCCGCATGCGATACGGGCGGCGCATGCGCGCCATTCACGTGCCGCCGCGCGTGGTCATCGATAACCGCGCCTCGAACAGCTACACGGTCATCGAGGTCAACGGCCGCGACCGCCCCGGCCTGCTGCATGACGTCACCCAGGCGATCAGCGACCACAAATTGCAGATCGCCTCGGCCCACATCACCACCTACGGCGTGCGCGCGGTCGATGTCTTCTACGTCAAGGACCTGTTCGGCCTGAAGATCACCGACGAACGCCGCCTGACGGAAATCCGCGAGGCCCTGATCCAGGGCCTGCGCCAGGCCGAGGAAGCCGCCACCAGCGACGCCGAGGTTCCCCCCGTCGAAACCCTGTCCATCTGACGGCGTCCGTGCGCGTGACGATGGCAACCCCACCGTCACACATGCGGAAAATACCAGGACTCCGCGCCATCTTCCTGCTGGCGCTATCGGGCGGGGCTCCCTCCGCCCACGCGCAGCACATGAACGCCGCCGACGCGCCATGCCGCGATATTGCGCAGACTTATGCCTTGGCCACCTGTCTCGCGGCGGCCGAAAAGCAGGCCGATCTTCAACGTGAATCCACCTACCGGCAGATTGCCGACGCGGTAACCGACCAGACCCGAATGGAACTCGGCCGGACCGAGCGCGCATGGACCGCCTATCGCGACGCGTTCTGCGATACCGAATATCATTCCTTCTCCGGAGGCTCGGGCGGCCCACCGGCCCGTCTGGCCTGCATGGAAGCCCTCACCCGCCACCATATCGCGGACCTGCAGGCGGCTTTTCACTGGCGGGTCGAAAAATTCGGCAAGACGGCCCCCGCGAACACGCCCTGAACCGGCTGCACCGGACTCCTTTCCGTCAGGATGATCACGCCTTCGCGATCGCGCTCTGGTTATCCACGCCGCGCGCCCCCACCTGAAAAAGTGTGTGTTGAGACCGTCCAGGAAGGACAGACCGATGAGCATGTATCGCACGATCAACCCCGCGACCGGCAAGACCGAGAAAACCTTCGACCTGCACAGCGATCGGGAGGTCGTCGCGAAGCTGGAGACGGCCCACACGCTGTGGAAGGATGACTGGCGGCACCGTTCCTTCGCCGAACGCCGCGCCATCGTCCAGAAGGCCGCCGACATCCTGCGCCGCGACAAGGAAAAGCACGCGCGCCTGATTTCCATCGAAATGGGCAAGATCCTTCCCGAAGCCATCGGCGAGATCGAACTCTCGGCCGACATCCTGGCCTACTACGCCGAAAAGGCGGAACATTTCCTCGCCCCGATGAAGCTGGACGTCGCGAAGGGCAACGCCACGGTGCTGAGCCAGTCGCTGGGCGTGATCTATTGCGTCGAGCCCTGGAATTTTCCCTACTACCAGCTCGCGCGCGTCGCCGCCCCCAACCTGATGGCCGGCAATGTCGTCATGGTGAAGCACGCGCCGGGCGTGCCGCAATGCGCCGAAGCCTTCGAGGCCCTGTTCCGCGAGGCCGGCGCCCCGGCCGGCGCCTACACCAACCTGTTCATCACCAACGACCAGTCCGAGACGCTGATCGCCCGTCCGGAAGTCCGCGGCGTCGCCCTGACGGGCAGCGAACGCGCCGGCAGCGCGGTGGCGGCCCAGGCCGGGCGCGCGCTCAAGAAAAGCACGATGGAACTGGGCGGCGCCGACGCCTTCATCGTGCTCGATGACGCCGACCTCGATCAGGTCATCCCCAACGCGGTCGCGGGGCGGATGTGGAATAACGGCCAGGTCTGCACCGCCGCCAAGCGGATGATCGTCCATGATTCGCTGGTCGACGAATTCACCATCCGCCTGGAAAAGGCCATCGGCGAATTCCGCTATGGCGACCCGCTGGAACAGGGCGTGACCCACGGCCCGATGAGCAGCGAAGACGCCATGAAGCGCGCGATCTCGCAGGTCGACAAGGCGGTGAAGCACGGCGCAACCCTCGTGACCGGCGGCAAGCAACTCGAGCGCGAAGGCTTCTTCATGAAGGCCGCGATCCTGAAGGACGTCACAAAGGACAATCCGACCTTCTACGAAGAGATCTTCGGCCCGGTCGCCACCATCTATCCTGTCGGCAGCGAGGAAGAGGCCATCGCCCTGGCCAATGATTCGCCCTATGGGCTCGGCGGCTCGGTGCATACCAGCGACATCGCGCGCGGCCGCAAGGTGGCCGAAAAGATCGAGACCGGCATGGTCTTCGTCAACGACGTCACCGGCACCGCCCCCGACCTGCCCTTCGGCGGCATCGGCAATTCGGGCTACGGCCGCGAACTGTCGGAATTCGGCATCACCGAATTCGTCAACCACAAGCTGATCCACACCCCCTGATCGGCAACCCCCGGCACGATATCCGCATCGTGCCGGGCCCTCACCCATCGAACCGTTTCCATAACGTTCCAGAACCGGCAATATACCGTGGCGCCCAGGCCACCGGTCGGCCGGAACAGAACGGAGAGACGCACCGATGGCGGAGAATACGGGCCACGCCCGGGCAGGCGTTCTGATCGGCGCCGCCTGCGCCGGCAATTTTCTCGAATTCTACAATTTCATGGCTTATGCGTTCTTCGCGCCCATGATCGGCCATGCGTTCTTCCCCAGCGGCAGCGGCAACCTGATGAACCTGCTGTATGCGCTGATGACGTTCGCCGTCGGCTTCGTCATGCGGCCACTGGGCGCCGTCGTCATCGGGCGATTCGCCAGGGCCCACGGACAGCATGCGGCCCTGATGCTGACATTCGGCATGATGGGGTTCGGCTCGTTCCTGATCGCCGCAACCCCACCGGCCGCCGCCATCGGCATCACGGCACCGATCATCATCATTCTCGCCCGAATTCTCCAGGGTTTTTCCGATGGCGGCGAGGTCGGGCCGGCGACCGAACTGCTCTATTCAGCCGCCCCCGGCGGCCTCGGCGGCGTCTACAGCACGCTCCAGTACATGACGCAGCTCCTCGGCAGCCTGCTCGCCGTCCTGCTGGGCCTCGTCCTGTCGCTCGGCATGTCGCACGATGCCCTCTTCGCCTGGGGCTGGCGGGTCCCCTTCGCCTTCGGGCTCGTCATCGTTCCGGCGGGCCTGTTCATCCGCCGCCTCGCCGCCGCCGGCCACGCCATCACGCCCCGCCGCCCGGCCACGCCGCCCTCCCCCGAGGAACGGCGTGCGGTGCGCAAGGTCATCCTGTTCGTCTTCCTCGGCATCGTCAGCGGAACCGTCTCCACCTATCTGCGCACCTTCGGCGTCAGCTACGCGGTATCGGTGCTCCATCTCCCGCCGGCAACCGGCATGGCCGCGATGACAGCCGGCCTGGCCGCCGGCTCACTCAGCGTCCTGGCCAGCATGGCGTTCATCGCCCGCCATCCGCACCCGTCCGGCATGGTCATCTTCGTGACCGTCCTGATGGGCATCCTCTCGCCATTCGTCTATTCCTACGCCATCCACGATCCCGGCCTGGCCAGCCAACTGACACTGAACGTGTCCATGTTCGCGCTTTCCGGCTTCGTGATGACCAGCCTGTGGAAAATCCTGCTGGACGCCCTGCCACCACACAGCCGCTCCTTTCTGTTCGGCATCATCTACGCGCTCGCGGTGTCCATATTCGGCGGCCTGACCCAACCCGCCGTCACCTGGCTGATCGCCATCAGCGGCAATCCGCTGATCCCGGGCTGGATGATATCGGCCACAGCCGCACTGAGCCTCTTCAGCTATCTCCGCCTGCGCACCTTCATGAAAAATTGAGAAATTATCCCAACCTTCACAGATCCCGATCCCGCCATCGCTCCAACGCACCGCGCAACGCCAGCACCGGTTCCCGCCACGCCTCATCGGGCGCCTCGGGCACGCTCTGCCTGAACTGCTCCAGCGACGGATACCACCGGCTGGTCCCGTTCCCCCAGCGCGGCGGCGCCACCCGGTCGAACGCGGCCGACCACCGCCAGTCACCGCCAAACCGGTTCAGCAGCCAGACCGGCCGCCCCATCGCCCCGGCCAGATGGGCAATCGCGGTATCGACCGTAATCACCAGATCCAGCCCGGCGATCACCTGCGCGGTCTCCAGCCAGGCCCCCATGGCGGCGGCCTCCATCGCAAACGGCCGATCCTCGGCAACCGCCCCGTGCTGAAGACTGACGAAGGACAAACCCGCGACCGCGCCCAACGGCGCCAGCATCGCAGGCGCAATCGACCGCCGACGATCGAAACGAAACGCCGGATTGCCCGCCCAGCACAACCCAACCCGAGAACCCGTCCTTTCGAACCCGCACGGCAGCAGATAGGGCACAAAAGGCGGCACCTCAGCCACCTCCAGCAGAAACGGCAGACTGAGCAGCCCACAGCGGGCCACCACATCATCGGGCACCGGCACACCGGGCAACAGCAGTGTGCAGCGCGACGCGATCAATCCCTCCGGATCGGGCATGGTCCGCGCCAGCCGATGCAACGAGGGAGGCAACACCAGCACCACCCCAACCCGACGCAAACAGAGCGGCAGATAACGCAGGAACTGGATCGCATCGCCGATCCCCTGCTCGGCATGCAGCAGCAACCGGCCACGCGGCAGCGCCGATCCATCCCAGGGCAAAATATCCGGCCAGCGCGTCTCCGGCAGAAGATGGGTGCGCGCCTCGAAAGCCCGCCACCCTTCCGCCAGATCACCCCGTGCCAGCAACAGCGTTCCCAGATTGAACCCTGCCCGCGCCCCCTCCACACCCCCTGCCGCAACCGGGTCCGCCAGCACACCACGCAGCAGGCGCTCGGCCGCCCCATCCTCCCCCAGATCGCCAAGGATGGTCGCCTCGTTGATGGCGATCCGCACATCGTCCGGCGCGGCACGCCGTGCCCGCGCCAGCGCCTCACCCGCCCGTGCCAGATGCCCCAGCGCCATCAGCACCAGCCCCAGATTGTTCAACGTCTCGGCCACATCCGGCGCCAGCCGGTCAGCCTGCTCCAGCGCCGCCAGCGCTTCCTCATGCCGGTTCAACGCAAACAGCACGGCCCCATGATTGGCCCACGCGGCGCCCTGCTCCGGGCACAGATCCCGCACCCTCCGATAGAGCATCTCCGCCTGCCCATGCCGGCCCCGTTCCGACAGCAGCCCGGCCAGTTCATGCAGCCGCCCGGCATCCTCCACGACAAACCGCCCCGCCGCCAATCGAGGCGCAACGTCAGCCCCGCCGGCCAGAATGGCAGCCCGCCCCCAATCCAGCAGCAACGCCGTATCCGCCGGACGCAGTGCCAACGCGGCGCGCAGGCTCTCTTCGGCCTCGGCCCAGCGCCCGATCTCCCCCAACACCGCCGCCAGCGCGGCATGCGCCCGTGGATCACGCGGCTCGCGCAGGGTCGCCACATGCAGGGCAGCACGCGCGGGCTCCAGATGTCCCTGTTCGTGCAATGCGCAGCCCAGTGTAATATGAAAATGCGCGGCCGGCAGGATCGCGATCGCCCGCCCTGCCAGCCCGATCGCCAGGTCCGCCCGGCCCGACGCACGGGCCACACAGGCCATGCCATGCAGACTATCCGGGTCATCCGGCGCCTCGGCCAACGCCGCCCGCAGCAACGACGTCGCGCCCTCACGGTCGCCATCCGCCAGCAGCCTCATCGCTTGGGCCGCTCTGTCCTGTCGTCCGTCCATTCCATTCGTCCCGGTTGCATCCGCCGGCCGCCATCGCCCACAGTGCGGCAGCCCGTCCCGTTCGCAAGAAGAGAGACCATGCCACAAAGCGCTTACCAGGACCTGACCAGCCATTTCGCCCGTATCGGGCGCATCCGCAACGCGCTGGGCATCCTGGGATGGGACAAGGACGTGATGATGCCCTCGGGCGCCGCCGACAGCCGCGCCGACAGCATCGCCACCCTCAGCGTCCTGTGCCACGACATGCTGACCGACCCGCGCATCGGCGAACTGCTGGAGCGGGCGGAAGCCCCCGCCGGCACGTGGGAAGCCGCGAACCTGCATGAAATGCGGCGCGCCTGGCTGCACGCCGCCTCGGTGCCCGCCGAACTCGTCGAAGCCTCGTCCCGCGCCGCGTCACGATGCGAGGTCGCATGGCGCACGGCCCGCCGCGACGGCGATTTCGCCGCCCTGCTCCCCCTGCTGTCCGACGTGCTGGAGCGCACGCGCGAACTGGCCATCGTCAAGGGCGCGGCGCTGGGCCTTTCCCCCTATGACGCGCTGCTGGACCAGTACGATCCCGGCACCCGCCGCACCGATATCGACCCGGTCTTCGCCGAACTGCGCCGCGACCTCCCCGGCCTGATCGCCGAAGCCCAGGCCCACCAGGCCACCCTGCCGCCGATCGTCACCCCGTCCGGCCCCTTCCCCGTCGCGCGGCAGGAAGCCCTGGGCCGGCAGATCATGACCGCGCTGGGGTTCGACATGGCGCGCGGCCGCCTGGATGTCAGCATCCACCCCTTCTGCGGCGGCGCCGAGGACGATGTCCGCATCACCACCCGTTACGACGACGAGGATTTCCTCTCCGCCCTGATGGGCGTGGTCCACGAGACCGGACACGCGCTCTACGAACAGGGCCTGCCGGCGGAATGGCACACCCTGCCCGTCGGCCAGTCCCGGGGCATGAGCCTGCATGAAAGCCAGTCGCTGCTGATGGAAATGCAGATCGCGCGCTCGCGGCCCTTCATCGACTGGATCGCCCCCGTGCTGCGCAAAACCTTCGGCGCCGCCGAAACCGATGCCGGCTGGTCGGCCGACGCGCTGTACCGCACGGTCACGCAGGTCAAACCCGGCTTCATCCGCGTCGATGCCGACGAAATCACCTACCCCGCCCACGTACTGGTCCGCTACGAGCTGGAGACCGCGCTGATCGACGGTTCCCTGCCCCTGCGCGACCTGCCGGAAGCCTTCAATGCCGGCATCCGCGACCTGCTGGGGCTGGAGGTGCCGAACGACCGTCTGGGCTGCCTGCAGGATATCCACTGGCCGTCCGGCGCCTGGGGCTACTTCCCCACCTACACGCTGGGCGCCATCCTGGCCGCGCAACTGCGCAAGGCGGCGTTCGACGCCGACCCCGCCATCGCACAGGGCATCGCACGCGGCGATTTCGCCCCGCTGGTCACCTGGCTGCGCGTGCATGTGCATGGGCAGGCCAGCCGGCTCTCCACCGCCGGGATCGTGGCGGCCGCCACCGGCGCACCGCCCTCCACCGATGCCTATCGCGCCCATCTGCGCGAACGCTATTGCGGCACACCGTAACACCAGCCGAACGGGGATGGCGGCCATACCGCCCGGCCGGTTGCCTTCGGCGGCCGATCGTGGCGACATGGCGCCGATGTTCCGCACCCGCACCCTCCCGTCCCGCGTGATCCCGGCCGCGCTGGCCGTCTCGATCCTCTCCGCCGCCATGCCGGCCCTGGCCGCCAAGCCCGCGCCGCCGCTCAACCCGTCCGCCCCGATGACCGCCGTGGCCGAATCGACCAGTCAGGTCTGGACCGCCCTGGTGGTCCTGCCCGACGGCCGCATGATCCTCGACGCCCCGGCCTGGACCGGCGCCCCCGGCCCCACCCTGGCGCTGCACGACACGGACGGCACGACCCACCCCTATCCCGATACCCAATGGAACGCCCCCGCCACCGCGCCGGAGAAGCGCCTCGTCTCGGCCGAGAGCATTCAACTGGCCGATGACGGCACGCTATGGGTGCTGGATAGCGGTTTCGACAGCACTGACCACGCCATCGCCCCCGCCAAACTGGTCAAGCTCGACACCCACACCGCCAGCGTGACCCAAAGCTGGACCATCGACCCCGCGGTACTCCGCCCCGGCAGCCATGTCGCGGGCGTCCGGGTCGGCAAGGGCCATGCCTTCATCCTCGATTCCGGCGTGCCCGGCCTGATCGTCATCAATCTGGAGCACGGCACCCAGCGGCGCCTGATGGACCATAACCCGTCCCTGACCGCCCAGCACCCGATCACGATGGACGGCCGCGTGATGCAGGACACGACCGGCCACACCGCAATCGTCAACGCGAACGAGATCGAAATCAGCCCCGACGGGCAATGGCTATACTATCAGTCTCCAGGCGGCCCGCTTTACCGGCTCGGCACCGACCTACTGACCGATACCACCATCACCAGCTTCGAACTCGATGACAGCCCGACGCTCTGGTACAAGACCCCGCCCCTGGGCGGCATGACGGTCGCCCGCGACGGCACGCTGTATTTCGACGACATTTCGACCGGCAGCATCTTCCGCTTCACCGCCGGGCGCATCTATCAGCGCATCGTCGTCGATCCCCGCCTGCGCTGGCCGGCAACCCCCACCATCACGGCAACCGGGCAGCTTTATGTTCCCACCGCGCAGCTCGACCGCACGCCCCGTTTCAATCATGGGCAGATGGCGGTGCAATGGCCGCTGACGATCTACCGCATCGACACCGCCGCCCTTCCCGCACCCGTACGCTGACGCAACCCCTTCGCGTGGCGCCCGCTTGGCGGTATGAAGGGGGCATGCGCTACGTTTCGACCCGGGGACAGGCCCCCGTCCGCGATTTCTCCTCGGTTCTCATGGCCGGTCTCGCCGAGGATGGCGGCCTCTACCTGCCGGAAAGCTGGCCGGTCCTCACCGCCGAGGAATGGCGGGCCCTGCGCGGCCTGCCCTATCCCGAGCTGGCGGCGCGGATCATCGCGCCCTTCACCGCCGGCTGCATCGCGCCCGACGTGCTGCTGCGCCTGTGCCGTGACTCCTATGCCGGGTTCGACCACGCCGCCATCGTGCCGCTGGTCCAAGTCGAAGACGGGCTGTTCGTCCAGGAACTGTTCCATGGCCCCACGCTCGCCTTCAAGGACATGGCGATGCAGCTTCTGGGCCGCCTGTTCGACCATGTGCTGACCGAGCGCGACGCCCGCGTCACCATCGTGGGCGCCACCTCGGGCGATACCGGCTCAGCCGCGATCGAGGCCTGCCGCGGGCGCGAGCGGGTGCGGATCGTCATCCTTCACCCCGAGGGTCGCACGTCGGACGTCCAGCGTCGGCAGATGACCACGGTGCTGGAACCCAACGTGACCAACCTCGCCGTCCAGGGCACGTTCGACGATTGCCAGGACCTGGTGAAGGCGATGTTCGCCGATGCCCCCTTCCGGCAGGAGATGGGGCTCTCGGCGGTCAATTCGATCAACTGGGCCCGCATCGCGGCCCAGATCCCCTATTACGTCTACGCCGCGCTCAATCTCGGCGCGCCCGACCGCGAGGTCTCGTTCGCCGTGCCGACCGGCAATTTCGGCAATATCCTCGCCGCCTGGGCCGCCCGCCGCATGGGCCTGCCGGTCCGCGCGCTCTGCGTGGGCTCGAACCGCAACGACATCCTGACCCGCTTCCTGCGCGACAACGACATGACCGCGCGCGAGGTCGTGCCCAGCCTGTCGCCATCGATGGATATCCAGGTCTCTTCGAATTTCGAGCGCCTGCTGTTCGAACTGCTGAACCGCGACGCCGAGGCCTGCGCGCGCACCGTCACCGATTTCCGCCGCACCGGCCGCATGAGCGTCCCCGATGCGGTCTGGCGCCAGGCATCGGGCCTGTTCCACGCCCTCGCCCTTGAAGACGAGGACACGAAGACCGAAATCCGTAACCTGTACCGCTCCAGCCAGTATCTGGCGGACCCGCATAGCGCCATCGGCATCGCCGCCGGCCGGATGTTCCGCGAGCCCGGCATCCCGATGGTGGCGATGGCAACCGCCCATCCGGCCAAATTCCCCGACGCGATGGTACAGGCGGTCGGTATCCGGCCCGCCCTTCCGCCCCATCTGGCGGATCTGTTCGACCGGCCGGAGCGTTATGATGTCGTGCCCAACCAACTGGATGCGGTGGAAGACCGCGTTCGCGCGGCGGCAATGAAGAATAGCTGACGCCTTTACCTCCCCTTTCTCCGGACGTCCGGCCCCGCCGGCCGGACCGTCACGCAGGACCCTGATGACCGACCAGATCAATGTTACCCGCCTCCCTTCCGGCCTCACCGTGGTCACCGAGCGCATGGACAGGGTCGAAACCGTGTCGCTCGGCGCCTATGTCGCCGCCGGCACCTGCCATGAGCACGCCGAGGAAAACGGCGTCTCGCATTTCCTCGAACATATGGCCTTCAAGGGCACCGAGCGCCGCAGCGCCGCCGGCATCGCCGAGGAAATCGAGAATGTCGGCGGCCACATCAACGCCTACACGGCGCGCGAGCACACCGCCTATTACGTCAAGCTGCTGAAGGAAGACCTCGCCCTGGGCGCCGACATCATCGGCGATATCCTGACCCACAGCAGCTTCGCGTCCGAGGAAGTCGAGCGCGAGCGCGGCGTGATCCTGCAGGAAATCGGCCAGGCCAACGACACGCCCGACGACATCATCTTCGACCATTTCCAGGAAACCGCCTTCCCCGAGCAACCGATGGGCCGCCCCACGCTCGGCACCGAAGCGCTGATCCGCGACATGAGCCGCGAGACCCTGATGCGCTACATGCGCGGCCATTACACGACCGCGAACACCGTGGTCGCGGCGGCCGGCAACCTGCACCATGAAGACGTCGTGGCCCTGGCCGAGCGCCATTTCCGCGACCTGCCGACGCTGGGCAGCCCCGCCAGCTTCGACTCCCGCTATGCCGGCGGCGAATTCCGGCGCGAGAAGGATCTGGACCAGGCCCATGTCGTGCTTGGCTTCCCCTCGGTCGGCTACGGCGATCCGGACTACTACCCGGTCCTGCTGCTCTCCACCCTGCTGGGCGGCGGCATGTCGTCGCGCCTGTTCCAGGAAATCCGCGAGAAGCGCGGGCTGGTCTATTCGGTCTATTCCTTCAACGCCCCGTTCCGCGATGGCGGCCTGTTCGGCATCTATGCCGGCACCGGCGCCGACCAGGCCAGCGAACTGGTGCCCGTCACACTGGAGGAACTGCGCAAGGTGCAGCTTCAGGTCGGGCAGGACGAACTGGACCGCGCGCGGGCGCAGTTGAAGTCCTCGCTCCTGATGTCGCTGGAAAGCACCGGCAGCCGGTGCGAGCAACTGGCCCGCCAGTTGCAGGTCTTCGGCCGCCTGGTACCCACGGCCGAAACGGTGAGCCTGGTCAACAAGGTCACGATCGACGACGTCAAGCGCGTCGCCGCCCGCGTATTCCGGGGCACCCCCACGCTGGCATCGCTGGGCCCGGTACAGAACATCCCCACCTTGGGGTCGATCGCCGAGGCGCTGGCAGCATGAGTACCGACCCGCTGGACCAGATCGGCACCCTGATCGCCAAGGCCCGCGCCGCCGGCGCCGACGCGGTGGACGCCGCCTATTCGGCGCACACGGCGCACGGTGTGCAGATCCGCAACGGCAAGACCGAGGATCTGGAACGGTCGGAGACATGCGATCTCAGCCTGCGCGTGTTCCTCGGCCGGCAATCCGCCACCGTCTCGGCCACCAGCCTCGACCCCGCGCGCTTCGACGCGCTGGTCGACCAGGCCCTGGCCATGGCGCGCGTCCTGCCCGAGGACCCCTATGCCGGCCTGTCCCCCCAGGCCGAGCATGGCTTCGTCGATGCCGCCGGGCTGGACCTGCTGGATACGGCCCGCCCCGACACGGCAGCCCTGATCGACCGCGCCCGCGCGGCCGAAGAGGCGGCGCTGGCGGTGGCGGGCGTAACCAACAGCAGCGGCGGCTCGGCCAGTTTCGGCCTGGCCGATATCGTGCTGATGACCTCGGCCGGCTTCTCCGGCCGCTACGCCCGCAGCAGCCATTCCGTGTCCGTCAGCGTGCTGGCCGGCGAGGGCACCGGCATGCAGCGCGATTACGATTACGATGCCACCGTGCATCTGTCCGACCTGGCCGATGCCGCCACGACCGGGCGCAGCGCCGGCGAAAAGGCGGTGGCTCGCCTCAACCCCACCCGTCCGCGCACGGGCAGCCTGCCGATCGTCTACGATCCGCGCGTGTCGTCCAGCCTGCTGGGCCATCTGGCCGGGGCCGTCAATGGCAGCGCCATCGCACGCGGCACGTCGTTCCTGAAAGAAAAAATGGGCCAGCGGATTTTGCCCGAAGGCGTCGATATCCTCGACGACCCCACGCGGCCGCGCGGCCTGTCGTCCCGCCCGTTCGACGGCGAAGGCGTCCGCTGCGGCGAACTGGTGATCGTACAAGGCGGCGTGCTGACCAACTGGGCGCTGGATTCCCGCAGTGCCCGGCAACTGGGCCTGAAGGGCAACGGCCGGGCCAGCCGTGGCGGCAGCGCGTCATTGGGCAGCCTGTATGCCCGCCCCGGCGCCCCCACCCCGGCGGAACTGATGGCCGACATCCAGGAAGGCATCTACGTGACCGAACTGATGGGTTCGGCCATCAACGGGCTGACCGGCGATTACAGCCGGGGCGCCTCCGGCTTCATGATCCGGGGCGGCACGCTGGCAGAACCGGTCGCGGAACTGACCATCGCCGGAAACCTGAACGATATGTTCGCCCGCCTGATGCTGGCGAACGACCTGGTATTCCGTCGTGGCATCAATGCGCCCACGATCCGCATCGACGATATGATGATCGCCGGCTCTTGAACGCCGCCCTTCGCGACAGGATATGGACAGAGCAATGACCAAACCGAACCAGCCCGTCCGCAACGCCCGCCGTTCCGGCATTCTGCTCCTCGGCGCCGCCCTGGCCGTCCTGCCCCTCCTGCCGCATGGCGCCGATGCCCGTCCCGGCGGCGGCTATTCGATGGGCAGCCGCGGCTCGCGCACCTACAGCGCGCCCGCGCCCACCCAGACCTCGCCGTACGGCGCGTCGCCGATGCAGCGCTCGATTACCCAGCCCTCGTCCGGCGGCTACGCCAACGGGCCGTCCTCCTATCCGCGTTCGCCCTACGGCGCCCCATACGGCTCGCCCTATGCCGCGCGGCCGCACCCGTTCGCCAGCGGCTTCCTGGGCGGCATGCTGGGCGCCGGGCTGTTCGGCGTGCTGTTCGGCCACGGCATCGCCGGCGGCCTGACCGGCGGCGGCAGCTTCTTCGGCCTGCTGATCCAGCTTCTGCTGCTGGGCCTGCTGATCGGCTGGCTGGTGCGCCGCTTCAGCGGTGGCGCCCGCCAGGGTGCCCCCATCGCCGCCCCCCCGTCATACGGCCAGGCCGGCCCCTCGGCGGCGTCGACCCAGGTGACGATCACCCCGGACGATTACCGTGCCTTCCAGCGCCTGCTGATGGATATCCAGGCCGCCTGGAGCCAGCAGAACCTGCCGGCCCTGCAACATATGGCAACGCCGGAAATGGTGGGCTATTTCAACGCCCAGCTTTCCGACCTGGCCAGCCGTGGCGCCCGCAACGTCGTCTCGGACGTCCGCTTCGAACATGGCGACCTGTCCGAGGCATGGAGCGAGAACGGGTTCGACTACGCCACCGTGGCCATGCGCTACTCGATGGTCGACATCACCACCGACATGACCGGCCGCGTCATCGACGGCAGCTCGACCGAACGGGTCACCATCACCGAACTCTGGACCTTCATGCGCCCCTCACGCGGCGGCGGCTGGCTGCTCTCGGCAATCCAGCAGACGCGCTGAGAAGCTCTCGCGGGCGGGAACCACCCCCACCTGCCTTCCTCCATCCCGTTGACGAAGCCCACGATCCATCCTTGACGCGCCCGTTTTTTTAACGAAACGTAACACCGCCCGTTGCATGACGCACGAGGAGGTGGGCGCGGACAATGACCGACTCCTTCGACGACGTGGCTGCGCTGATCCGTGAAGCGGAAGCCGAACGGGATCGTTTCCTCGATCGGTTCGCGCATCTCTGCGAGCAGGCCCTGCCACGCCAGACGACCGTATCGCGCAGCAGGCGCGGGCTTTTCCGCAAGACCGAAACCATCGACGGGCTGGATATCCGCCTGGCCACATATCTGTTCCGCCTGGCCCGCACCGGCGCGGATATCGAGGCCAGCATCGTCCACGAGGTCCGGGGCGTGGCCCTCAGCCGCCAAATCCTGCCGCTACGCGAATGGATCACCACCCTCATGGAACAGGTCCGTGCGCTGGGCGGCACCGTCTCCGGCGAAGGCGACGCCCTGGCACACGCCACACGCTGGTCCGGATGACATTGCGGCGCCTCCTCGGATTCCTGGGCGGCGGCAGATCCGCGCGCACCGCCGGGCCGGCTCCGGCGAACGCCATCCCGTCCTTCCCTCCCGCCTCCGGCGCCCAACCGACCGGCAACGCCTTCACCCGTCTCGACGGCCGCCCGCCCCCGATCGTGCGGCTGGGCTCGATCCGCCAGGGCCTCGCCGGAACCGCCACGCGCGCGCTGGGCAGCGTCCATGCCGAGGCATGGTGGAAGACCGGCTTTTCCCTCGGCCAGTCGCATTGGGCAACGGTGCATGAGCAGGGCTGGCGCGTGGCCATGTTCCGCCTGCGCGCCGCCGCCCTGTCACGCGGGGCCAATGCCGTGCTGAACCTGCGTTATCGGCTGGCGGGCGGTGGCGGCACACTGGGCTTCCTGCTGCATGGCGACGCGGTGGTGGTTCCGGGCCTCGACGCCGGCCCGGCGTTGCCCTGCGTGCCGTGGAACGCCACCACCTTCGCCCTGGCCATGCGCATGGGCCTCGTGCCGATCGGCTTTTCGGTCGGCGCGATCGAAACCGTCGATGTCCCGCTTCGCTACGACGCAGCACTGGCCCCCTGGAGCGGAGGCGAGACACCCCTGCTCGGTCAATGGAAACGCCAGGCACGCGACGCGGCGCTGGCCCGCCTGGCCGACGATCCCTTGCGCGCCTTCTGGACCGGCGCGCTGGCCCATGATGAAATCGTCTCCATTTCGGTGGAAACCAGCAACGGGATCATCACGTCCTGCCGCCTGCGCGCCGCAATCACCCAATTGGGCTACCGGCGGCAGCCCGGCACGGTCCCGCTCACCCCCGCCTTTCTGGCCGCGCTCGACGATCACGCCGCGCGGATCGCCGGGCACCGCCCGCTCTTCGCCGGGATCGAGAACAAGATTGAAACCGGAGAAGAGGGCGCCGAGCTCACCGAGAACATCGAACTGCTCAATACGGCGGTGGAACTGACGGGCGAAGAACGTCTGGCGGGCGCGGCCGCGATCATCGGCGCGGCCATCGAAACCGGGGCCACCGACGCGACCGGCGCCGTCGGCGACCTGCTCGGCAATATCGGCGACCTGTTCAGCTAGCGAAGAAAGACCACAACGTATGGGCATTTTCGATGGAATGCCGGGCTTCCCGGCGGCTGGCGGTCCCGGCCACCCCGCCGCCAGCCCGCCAGGCTGGAACCAGACACCCACCGCCCCGGATGCCACGTCCGCCGGCGACGGCCCGTCCGCGACCGCGCCCACCGGCTTCATGGCGGCCCATGCCCGGCAGGGCGGGGTCGTCACCTCCGATTTCAGCGTCCGTGAGCTGCTGGTGGTCGAACATGCGGGCTTCCGCGCGCTCGGCCTGTGCATGGGCAACAGCATCTGGAAGGTCCAGGCGAATTTCCAGCTCAATAACAGCGCCTACGAACTGACGGACATCACCGGCGCCATGTATGGCGCACGCGAAAAGGCGGTCGAGATCATGCGCGCCGAAGCCGAGGCGCTGGGCGCGGACGGAATCGTCGGCACGCGGCTGGAAATCGCGCAGCTTGCCGATTCCGGCATGCTGGAATTCCGCGCCTTCGGCACCGCCATCGTCCACCAGGACGGGCATCCCGGCTACCGCCGCCCCGACGGGCGCCCCTTCACGTCCGACCTGTCCGGCCAGGATTTCGCCCTGGCGCTCAAGGCCGGCCGCCGGCCGCTGGATCTGGTCGTCGGCTGCTGCGTCCAGCATATTCCCCGGCGCAGCCTGCTGACCACGCTGCGCCAGACCGGCCAGTGCGTGGAACTGAACCTGTTCACCCAAGCCTACTACACGGCCCGCGAGGCCGCGATGGAGCGCATGACCGCCCACGCCGCCGCCAGCGGCGCCAACGAGATCATCGGCACGCGCCTGCAAGAGGAATCCCATGTCTGGGGCGACCATATCGTCGAATTCCTGGCGGTCGGAACCGCCATGCTCGACACCGGCCAGCCCGACCCCGATTTCGACCTCGCCCCCACCCTGACCCTGTCGCTGGATATCTGAAATGCCGCCGGAAAACGACGCCGACAAGGACAAGCCCCTCGATCTCAGCGCCCTGTATGCCGAGGACGAACCCACACCGCCTGCCCTGCCCACCGAAACCTCGGCACCGCCACCCGCAGCGGCTCCGGAAGGCCCGCTGCACCAGCCGATGGCAGCCTTCGCCCGGCTGGTGGAACTGGACAGGCTGCCACCCGACATGGTCGCCGAGGCCCATCGGCGCGCGGACGCAGTGAATTTCCACGATCTCAACACCCTGCTCGAACACGGTAACGGCGCGCTGACCCAGCTTGCGGAGATCGCCGACCGCATGCTGGCCGGCCGCACCCTGGGCCAGTCCGACGCCGTGGGCGACATCGCGGCCTCGGTGCTGGACGGGGTGAAGATCCTGCGCATCGGCGACCTGCGCAAGATCGCCAGCGGCGAAGGCGCGCGGCCCGGCGGCCTGCTGGCCCGCCTGGGCGGACTGGTTGGCGGCGCAAAGGACGCGCTGTCCGGCTTTGCCGAAAACCGCAAACGCTTCACCACCCTGATGGACCAGCAGGAAGCCAAAGCCCGCACCACCATCGCGGACCTCAAGCGCAATATCGAGAATTTCGAATCGATGTACCAGGCCCTGCGCCACGCGGTACGCGAACTGAATATCGACATCGCCGCCGGCCAGCTCGCCCTGGAACGTGGCCAGCAGGAGGCCGAGAGCCTGCGCCGCCACGCGCTGGCAACCAACGACCCGGTGGATGCGGCCGAGGTCATGGAACTGCGCGGCCGGCTGGCCAATTTTGCCGGGCACCTCGCCGAACAGCGCGAGGGCCTGATGCGCGCGGCCCTGACCGTGCCGATGCTCAAGAGCACGCGCGAGGCCGCCGAAGCCCGGATCGTGGCGCTGCATTCGGCGCTGACCAAGACCATTCCCAACCTCAAGGCCGCCTGCGCCGTCGCCGTGGGGCAGGTCGACAATCGCCATGCCGCCGCCGCCCGCGACAAGCTCAACGAGGCCGATCGCCAGGTGCTGGGCCTGGTGGCCGACGGCGCGCTGGAAGCCGCGCGCACCACGGCCGCCCAGCGCGGGGTCGATCCGCGCCAGATCGAAGCCCTGTCGCAGGCCGCCGACAAGGTGACGCAGGCACTGGCCGAAATGGCGGAGAACGACCGCCTGGCCGTCGAGCGCACCCGCACGCAGGAAACGCAGCTACGCCAGTTGCGCGACCGGATTTCCGACGGCATGCGCACGCTCGCCACCCGCGCCGTGGCGCCCGAATGAGCGCGCGCGTGACGGATCGGCACCTGTCAGGATCTTTTCAATGACCAAACCCAGGACAACCATTCTTGTCGCCGCCGCCGGAGCGATGGGGGTCGCCGGCGCGACATCGTTCCTGATCGGCTCCAGCCACCAGGCGGACGACCAGGCCTGCCGTCAGGACGCGCAGGGCCATCCCGCCGTGGCGGCCGGCACCCGGCCGGGCGATCCACAGAACCGCAAGCCGGAGGAATGCGATCCCCGCCAACACCATGCGTACCATGCCTCCGGCGGGGGAGCATTCTTCACCCCCACTGGCAACCGCGGCCGCGACGATGACGACGCACCGCGCTCCGGCCGCGCGGGCGGCAGCGGCGGCGAGGCGGAATCGGCGGGCCATGCCGGTTTCGGCGCCAGCGCCGCCGGCCATGGCGGCGGCGGCGAATAACCACCGTATCCCCATGCTCCCCGGTGTCCGGCGCATCGCGTGCCCCCCACGCCCCGACTGGCAAGGCGATGCCGACGCCATCGGCTACACTTATTACCGCAACGATGACGGCAGCTTCGCCTGGCGGGAAGATGCGTATTACGCCATCACACCGGCCGCCGCCGAAACCCTGCGCCGCGCGGCCGAGACCCTGCACCGCATGTGCCTCGACCTGGTGGACAAAGCCGTCCGCACGCGGCGCGGCCTGGACGAATTCCGCATTCCCGAAGCAATGCAGCCGGTGGTGCGCGATTCCTGGGAACGCCGCGATGCCTTCCTGATCGGCCGCTTCGATTTCGCGTGGCGGGACGGGCAGCCGAAACTGATCGAATATAATGCCGATACACCGGCCACCCTGCCGGAAAGCACGCGCATGCAGGCAGCATGGCGGCGCGCGACACACCCCGCCGGAACCGACCGCGCGCTCAGCGAAGCCGCACTGGTCAACCACCTGATGGCCCTCCGCGCCCAGGGCCAGGTGGAGGATGTCGTCCACGTCGTGCCCTATCCCGACAATCGAGAGGACGCGGTCCATGCCCGCTACTATGCCGACTGGGCGCGGCAGGCCGGTCTGGAGGCGGTGCATTGCGAATTGCGCGACCTGGAGATCAGCACCGACGGCCGATTGCTGCATCGCGGCCGTATCATCCGCTCCATGATCCGCATGTATCCGTGGGAGCTGATGTTCCGCGACGCGGGCGCCCGCCACCTGCGCCGATGCGGCTGCCGATTCCTCAACCCGCCCTGGACGGCGCTGCTCTCCAACAAGGCGCTCCTGCCCGCGCTCTGGCAACGCCATCCCGGCCACCCGCTGTTGCTGCCCGCCGCCTGGACGCCCGAAGGCATGGAGCGCTACGTCGAAAAGCCCATCCACGCGCGCGGCGGCGAGAATATCCGCATCGTCTCCGGCACGGAAACTCTGGCGCTGGAGCCCGGCACTTACGGCGATTATCCCCGCATCTACCAGCACTATGCCGATCATCGCATCGACGGCGTCACCGCCTCCATCGGGGCATGGATCGTCGGCAGCCATTTCGCCGGGTTGACGGTACGCGAGAGCCCCGATGCCGTCATCCGCCATGCCTCGCCCATCGTGCCCCACCTGCTCGTCACATAGGGCTCCTGGGAAGGACCCGCTGCTATCGCCGCTCCTGCAACGGCGCCGACATCGCGCGGGCGGCCACCAGTTCCTCCCGCAGACAGGCGACCAGTTGCGCCGCCGGCATGGATCGGGCCAGGGGCGCCCCCTGCCCGGCCCACTGGGCGCCGAACCCGTATTCTCCACAAGCCTTAGCGGCGGCATGGAGCGCCTTCCCCGCATCGTAGGCGACAGGATAATCCGGCGGGGTCGGTACATCCCCCACGTCGGCCAGAGCCGTAAAGCGGTTCGCCAGCGCCCGCGCGGGCCGGCCGGAAATCAGGCTGGTCATCCGCGTATGAAAGGCCCCCGGCCCCGTCAGCGCCGCACGATAGGCCGCATCGGCGGCGGATTCCGGACATAGGATAAAAGCCGTTCCCATCTGGACCGCCACCGCGCCCAGATCGAGCGCGGCGGCGATGCCCGCGCCATCCATGATCCCACCGGCGGCGACCACCGGGCAGCGACCCTGCCGGACCAGCAGCCGCGTCAGCGCAAAGATGCCCAACCCATCGTCCGGCGCGGCAGGATCGAACATCCCGCGATGGCCCCCCGCCTCGATCCCCTGCGCGACAACGGCATCCATGCCGGCCGCCTCGGCCGCCCGCGCCTCGTCGAGGCTGGTCACGGTGGCGAGCAGAAGCGCACCTGTCGCCCGCAGCGCCGCGACGATCCCCGCCGAAGGAATGCCGAAATGGAAACTGACGACCGGCGGACGAACCGCACACAGCATGTCCAGCATCTCGGGATCGTCGGCAAAGCTTTTATAGGGCACGCGCAATGCCGTCGGGACCGGCCGATCAAACGCGGCGAACAGCGGCGCGAGCCATCCCCGCCATCCATCCTCCCGCGCCGGATCGCGACATGGTGCGGGATGCACGAACAGGTTCACGTTGAAAGGACGATCCGTCCGTTCCCTGATCTCGGCGATCATACCCCGCGCGCCGGCCACATCGACCGCGCCGACACCGATGGACCCAAGGCCACCCGCCTCCGACACCGCCGCCGCCATGGCGGGCGTGGAAACACCCGCCATCGGCGCCTGAATCAGCGGAAGGGCCAGACCAATACGATCAAGACCGGACATGAGCCCCCCTGCGCGACGGCATGGGTTGCCGTGCCCCACCTTAATCAACGGTACGCACATCCGCCATGGAAAGCGCCAGACCGCCCGTGCCCGCTGCCTGCGCAGTATGGTTGACCCCGCCGGGACCGGCCTCATAGAGTCTTGCCGATGGGATCGTCGGGGATAGATTTCCAGGAAAAAGCGCCTGCCGCCAGCCGCGAGGAAACATCGTGAAGAAAAAGAAATCCAGCGCAGCTCCGGCCTCCCTGGCGGCATCGGATGCAGACTGCCTGTTTCATGACATGAAGGTGGAAGCGGCACGGGCACTTGCCATGGATCCCCAGAATGTCCGGGCACTCGCGCGGGCGATCGCCTCCACGGCAACCGGGTCCGATCCGGAAGACGACCTCTGCGAGCTTCTGACGATGACGCTCGACCAGGCGCGCATGGCGCAGGAAAACGGCCAGCGTTTCGGTCGTGAGTGCCTGGACGCCGTATCCCGGCATCTCGGCACCCTGTCCGGGGAAAATGCGGTCACCCTCAGCGGCAGCATCGCGATCACCCGATGCTATGTGCGGGCGGGCGTACCGGTTCCCGAAGACCTCGCGCCCGACGAACACGCGGTCATCGAGGAGACATCCGCGCTTTCCATTGGCGACGACGCGCATCCTGAAGCAGCGTTCGCGGCTATTCTCGATGAGGTGATCACCACCGTCGGCGATGATCCCTCGATGCTGCATCAGACATTCGCGGAAGTTCTTCCCGGAATTCCGGTGGTCGGCAGACGCATGATGTGCAGACTGGCCGCGGCCAATCCCGACAGGCGTTTCGAGCCGCTGGCCTGCGCATGGCTTCTCGATTCCTCCGAACCGGTCAGAAGCGGCGCGATCGAGGGCCTGGGCGATCGGCTGGCCGCCGGCCTCCTCAGCGCGCAGGCCCTCGGTCGCCTTGCGGTCCTCAGAACGTGGATCGTCGATAAATCCGCTCGACGGCGCCTGGACACTCTGGTCAGGAACGCCATCCGGTCCGGCATTTCCCCCGATCAGGAAACCGTGCCGCCTTACCGCGTCGTGGGATGCGTCTCCAGCCCCATTGACGGCGCAGGCGCCCAAAGTCTCGGGATCGCGCTTCAGAAAGGGCGGGCACGATCCATCGCCCTGGTCCTGCTCAAGCAGGGATTCGGCGTCAAGGACGCTTACATCGCCCCTTGCGCCGGCGCGGCGGAACAGCGCGGCATCCTGCAACAGATTTCGGGGCCGGGCGAAGAAGGCGACGTCTCGCCGGATTACCTCCACACCGTCCTGGGCATCGCATTGGCCGACGGCCTCAAGAACGCTGCATATCCGGCGCCCGGCCTGGTCGATATCGTGGATGCGTGCGCCATGACCGCGCTTCGCCCGACGCATGACGCATCCGTCCAGACATTGCTCGACTGCTATGATCCCGAAGGCGCCCTCGCATCCCTCGACGAGGAAGAATGCGAGACACTTGTTGCCGCCAGTGAGGACTGGGCGGCCTGCTATCCCGTCATCGCCAGTTGGTTCGAGGACAATGACGCCATATTCGATGGCGCCGAGTCCACCGAGGCCCGCGCGAAGGCGCTATGGAAGCGGCTTGAAACACAACGGAATTTCTGGGCCACCGTCATCGCGCGCACGGCCCTGCTCCTGAAAGATCGCAAGGATCCTCTCTCGCATTCCTTTGCGATCACGGCCCGCGAAATCACCCGGGGCCAGCCACTACAGAAAATTCCCATCATGTTCGCGATTTTCGATCAGACTCTCGCGCCACGTCTTATGGGCTATCCCACGATGGATGATGAAACGCCCGAGGGTTCCGACGAAGAACTCATGGCCCTTATGATGAGTATCATGGCTCCCCCCCAAAAGACGCCTCCCCGGTCATCCCGCGGCAGAACCCCACGGAAGAGCCCACCCAAGAAGCCGAAATGACGTTTCACGGCAGGACGTCGTCGGAACTTTCAACCGGAAAGGCGACTTGATGCCAAAGACATTTCCCAGGCGCACCATGGCTGGCAACCGGTTTGCCGTGTCCGGCCTCCTCACCCTTGCCATGCTGGTCGCAGGCGGCCGGCTGGCGCACGCCGCCTCGCACGTCGTGCCCGCGCTGGCGGAAGCGAGCCTCGACGACCGATCGCGGCTCGATCTCGCCGCTGGCGGCCTGACGGCATCGGTCACCCTGAAATCGTCAACGCAATGCGGCGCGGCCATGGCATGGCAACCGGCCGATCCCAATCCGTCGGCCATCTGCCGCATCGCCACATTATCCATCAAGGCCAAGGGCGCCCGCCTGGCCTCGTTTCCGCTGGCCCCCTATGGACAGGATGCCGGCTTCATGGCCCTGAAGTTGAGCATCCAGAAGCTGGATACCGCCGCTTCCCTGCCGCAGATCATGGTCTCGGCCTATACCGGCGGCGCGCATTGCTGCGAGACGACCTCCATCTTCGGCCAGCGTCCGGACGGCCAATGGGTACATGCCGACCTCGGCATGCAGGATGGCGGCGGCCCGCCCGACATCGTCGCCATACCGGGCACGCCTGACCCGGTCATCGTGACGTACGACCAGGCTTTTCTCTACACTTTCGCCTCGCATGCGGGCTCCTTCACGCCCGTCATCCTCTATCGCTATCATGACGGCCAACTCACGAACGTCAGCGACGACCCGGCCTACCGCTCCTATCTGGTGGAAGATCTGGCGAGGCAGACCCGGCAATGGGAGTCCTCCGGCCGGTCGGAACCCAATGGCTATCTGGCCTATTACGTCGCGACCAGGGCCCGCCTCGGCCAACTTTCCACCGCCTGGGCGCACATGCTGCCACGCGCGCAGAGTTCGGCAAAAAGCAATTTCGGCGTGTCCGCATGCAGCCTGAAATCGCCCGAGGAAACCGCGAACGGCCGATACTGCTCCAAGGCCGATCGCGCCGTGCTTCCCTTCCCGCAGGGGCTGGCCGCTTTCCTGGCCCGCAACGACTATATTTCGGAGGCACAGGCCCGCGCGCTCCTGTCCGACAGGCAAGCGACCGGCGCCGGCTCCGCGCCATCCGGGCCGTACCACCCCGATTTCTCCTGCGATCCTCCGCCGGCCAACAACGGCGTAGCCGCAATGCTGTGCCATGACAGCGAAGCCGCGCGGCACGAACTGATGTTCGACCAAGTATACTACGCGCTGCGCCACCAGGCCGGCGAGGACGGATGGAAGGACCTGAAGCAGCAGGTCGTCCTCGACGAAAATGCGGCCAACCAGTCCTGCGGCCTCCCCATTCCCGGCGACGGACCACAGGACCTGCCGCCGAACGGCGCCGCCTGCTACAACGACGCCATGGACCGGCTGGCGGCGCAATATCGCGTCCGGCTCTCCGGCGCGGCACGCCTGGAAAGCCAGCGTCCGCTGGACCGCCACATCGCCCTCCAGAAAAAACTGGTCGACCTCGGCTACCTGCCGGCCGACACGGTCGTGGACGGCCTCTATGGCGAAGCCACGCGCGCCGCGATCACGGCCTGGCAGCAGGCAGTCCACCGTCCGGCAACCGACGGCTTCCTGTCCGACGAGGACGCGGCCATGCTGATCCCGCCGCCGCAGACCGAGGCCACGCCGGCCACATCGACCCCGCCACCGCCGACGGCAACCACGACCGAGATGCCGTCTCACCCGGCACCCGCCGCTCCGCAACCGGCGCCGGCACAGGCGCAGAACACGTCCGGTCTACCACTTAAGCTGCTCTTCGCGGCCCTGCTCGCGGGCATAGCCGCCCTGATCGCCATTCGCTTCGTCCGTAGGCGCGGCGGCAATCCATGACCCGATCCGCCTGGACCATCTTACCGTTTCTCGTCATGGCCGGCATCACAGCCGGCCTCTCAGCCCGCGCGGACGATGACGTGCCGGCCTCCATTGCCCAGACGTGCCACGATACCGCCAATGCACGCCCTCCCCAGTCCGACCTGCCAACCGCGCAACAGAAAAGAGCCCTGACCGATTGCGATAGTGAGGCATTGTATTTCGGCATCGGCTTGCCGGCGGATCCGGCAAAGGCCCGCCTCTGCGCATTTGTCGAGCAAACCGAAGAAACCGATGTAAACCCGCATGGCTATTACGGCAGTCACATGCTGATGATGGTCTATGCCAACGGCAAAGGGGCAGCGCGTGATCTCCCTTACGCCCTGCATCTGGCCTGCACCCGATCCTGGGCGCCGGCGGAAGCCGAAGCCCGCGTCGCCCATCTCCAGGGCACAAGGCAGCCTTGGTACAAACAGGATTTCGATTTCTGTGACGACGCCACCAGCGGCCAGACCGGCGGGTTTTGCGAAGCACACCAGGCGCGTTTTCAGCAAGAAAAGACCAAGCGCGTCATTGCGGCATTCAGGGCCCGATTGCCGGTATCGGCCCGTGCGATTTTTCAGGTCCTGACAGAAGCACAGGCAAAATGGGCGGCGGAACGCGCAGACAACGAGATTGACCAGAGCGGAACACTTCGCTCGGCCTTCGTCATCCACGAAGAAGAACTGCAAAATCAGGATTTCGCCGATATGCTCACCCGCTTGCAGGGTGGCCATCCCCCTCCGCTGGGACAGAAGGAACGGACCGCCGCCGACAACAGGATACGCCACGCGCTGAAACAGCTTGCCGCCCCTGGTATGCTGGCCGACGCGGGTACGGTCACCTGGGGAAAAATCGAACAGGCACAGGCGGCCTGGACCCTTTATCGCGATGCCTGGGGCCGTTTCGCCCAAATCGCCTATCCGACCTGGGGGCCCGTGGGCGCAGAAGCGTGGGTCACCATGAAACGTGCCGACATGCTGGCGCACCTGCTCCCGCACGATCCGCCGCGCTGACCCTGCCCGCCATCCAGCGATCGCTCAAGGCATACTGCCCTATCCGATCACCTTCTCGATAATTGTCTCCTCCGCCGGAAGCTGGCCATCGAGCATCAACATGGCCAGACCATGGACCAGTGCCCAAGCTTCGATAGCTCGGGTCGCAGCCTCGCCACCCCGCTGGGCGGCCACCATCGCCGCATTGCTCTGAAGCAATGTCGCGACCTCCGAGTCCAGCTTGCCGGCAGCCTTCACAGGCGCCAGCACCGGCGACGCAAAGATCAGACGGAACAGGGCCGGATTGGCCAGCGCAAACCGCACATAGGCCCGCCCCGTCGCCGCAAAGCCGGAGCAACCATCCCCTGCCGCCTGCGCCGCACGCTGCGCCACACCAAGCCGCACCAGCCCCTCCAGCGCCAGTGCCGTCAGCAGCGCCTCCTTGTCCGGGAAATGGCGATAGACCGAGGTCGCGCTGACCCCGACCCCCCGCGCCACCTCGCGCAGCGACAGCGAATCCACGTCCCGTTCCGCCAGCAACCGCAGCCCTTCGGCAATCAGCGCCGCGCGCAGATCACCATGATGATAGGCGACCTTCTTTATGTTGACACTGTTATCATTCTTGCCCATATTAACAGCGTAAACATTGGAGGCCGACATGGGAAGCCCGATCGAAACGCCGATCCGTGGCACGGTGACCAGGGGAGTCGAGGCTTTGGCCACGTTCAACCGCAAACGCATGCCAGCCCCCACGCGCGGCAACCCGTTCCTGACCGGCATGCACGCGCCCATGACCGAGGAACGGACACTCACCGAACTGGCCGTGACAGGCACGATCCCCGCCGGGCTCGACGGGCGCTATCTGCGCATCGGCCCCAACCCGGTCGCGCCCGATCCGGCCTCCTATCACTGGTTCATCGGTGACGGCATGGTCCACGGGCTCGCGCTCGCGGGTGGCCGCGCCCTCTGGTATCGCAACCGCTGGATCCGCTCGAACACAGTCGCCAGGACGCGCGGCATCACCCCCGCACCGGGCCCACGCCACGCCTTCGACACGGTGAACACCAATGTCGTCGCGATCGGCGGCCGCACCTTCGCCCTGGTCGAGGCAGGCAGCTACCCGGTCGAACTCGGCGAGACGCTCGACGATCAGCGCTACAATCCTTTCGACGGCTCGCTGCAAGGCTCCTTCAGCGCGCATCCTCACCGCGATCCAAAAACCGGCGAACAACACGCGATCTGTTACGAGGGCCACGAGCCAGGCATCATCCGCCATGTCGTCGTCGACACCGCCGGGCAGGTGATCCGCGAGGAACCGATCGCGGTGAAGCACGGCCCGATGATCCATGATTGCGCAATCACCGATCGCTTCGTGATTATTCTCGACCTGCCCGTCACCTTTTCGATGAAGGCCCTCGTCGCGGGCCACGGCTTCCCCTATCGCTGGAACCCGGCACACGCGGCGCGGGTCGGGCTGATGCCGCGCCATGGCGGGCAGGAAGACATCATCTGGTGCCCGGTGACACCAGGATATGCGTTCCACGTCGCCCACGCCCATGACACGGCCGATGGACGGGTGCTCCTGGACCTCTGTGTCTATGATACGATGTTCGGCGATGGCGCGCAGGGGCCGGATGCCCGCTCGCGCGGGCTGGAACGCTGGATCGTCGACCCTGCCTGCCGCACGGTCACAATCCGCACGCTTGACGCCGCGCCGCAGGAATTCCCCCGCCCTGACGAACGATTCTTCGGCCAGCCCTACCGCTATGTCTGGAGCCTCGCCCTGCCGGCCGATCCGGCCGATCGCTTCCTCGGCGCGACGGCGCTCTACGCGCACGACCTCACGACGGGCGAACGGCAGGTCCACGATTTCGGCGCCAACCGCCATCCCGGCGAGTTCGTCTTCGTTCCCGATACAGCGGACAGTCCCGAGGGCCACGGCTGGCTGATCGGCCTCGTCATCGACATGGCGACCGAGACGACCGACCTCGTCATCCTCGACGCCCGCCGGTTTCACGAACCGCCCGTCGCCACCATCCATCTACCCCACCGCGTGCCGCCCGGCTTCCACGGCAACTGGATCCCCCGGAGTGAAACCCGATGAACAGCCGTCGCGGCCCCGGCCTCGCGCTCTTCGTGCTCGATCTGGCGGTGAATTTCGCCGCTCCCGTGCTGATCTACGATCGGATGCAGGCAGGCTGGGGCGATGTGCATGCGCTCCTGGCCTCGTCGATGCCGCCGTTGGCGTGGAGCGTCGGCGGCTTCATCCTCAGGCGACGGATCGATGCGCTTTCCCTCATCGCCCTGGCCGGCATCGCGCTCTCACTGCTCGCATTCATCGGCGGCGGATCGGCGCGCCTGCTCGAACTTCGCGAACAGGCGGCGACATTGCTGATCGGCCTAGCCTTCCTCTTCTCCGCCGCGATCGGCAAGCCGCTGATCTCCCCGCTGGCACGGGCCACAATGGCGCGCCAATCCGCCCAGGCCCTCGCCGATTTCGACGCCCGCCGAAACGACGCCCCCGTCCGGCACACCATCATGGCCATGACGCTGGTGTGGGGTTTCGGGCTGCTGGCGAACGCCGTCGTCTCGGTCGTGCTCATCTACAGCCTGCCGATCAACACATATCTCGTGGTCGGCCCGATCATCGGCTACGCCACGATGGGCGGCCTGACGCTATGGACTGTTCTTTATCGGCGCTACCGGATACGGCACGCCGCCATAAGCCCGGTCCAGACCACACCACAAGACATCGTGGACCAACCGCGACCCGCAGTCTGACCGGAGAGGTCTCGAATCCGCTTCTTAACGATTTGCTAACTCTTGAAAGGGACCGTACCAACTCCCCGTCCGCCAATGGAAAAGCCCGATGACCCGGATCGCCCCCATACAGCCGGAATCGGTTCCCATCTCCTTTCCGGGAGCAGAGAGCGACCCCTCAAAGGCCGGCGGCGCCCAGGCCGGCGGCGGCAATCGTTCCGACAATTCTCCGGCTTCCGCTGACGGCGACACCATCACCCTGTCACCGGAAGCCATTGCAGCATTGGCCTTCCTTTCAGCCGAAGCGGCAGACGGCCCAGGAACCCTCCACAACACCCCCACCCCGCCGGACGCGCTCCCGACCGACCCGGAACAGATCATGGATCCGGACGCGCCACCTGTCCCGGCGGCGGACCAGATCCTTTCGACCATCGAAGACGCCGCACAAGCCGGGATGGATCCAGCTTTCTTCACGCTGGTGGCCAATGAGGCAATGTCCAATCCCGCCCTCTGGGAACGCGCCTACGAACGCACCCTGATGGCGGCTCCGGATCAAGCTGCCTCGCCAACCAACCGGGAAAGAACCGCCCTTCCCCCGAATCAGGTTCAAACGGCCCCCGCGACTCGCGACATGGCAGAGAGCGGCGCCCGCGCGAACGAGGAAAAGATATTGGCCGAACGTCTGCTCAACAGCGGACTGGATGAAGAACTGGGCCCGCATCTCCCGGCCGGCCGCCACACTGAGCGCATCGGCAACGGGCCGCACATCGCCCAGACCGAAACCGACGCCGTGGTGCCGGACGTCTCCCACGGCCTGCCGGAAACGCTCGATCCCGAATCCCTTGCCCAGGAAATCCAACATTTTCCCGGTGTCGATGAACGGATGGTCGCAATGTATGCGCCCCCCATGGGCAATCGCACGACCCGGGAGCCCGTGCCGGAGACCGAGGATCAAGACCCGTCTCCCGAGCCGACCGATCAGCTAACCGGCGCCCTTCTCGACGCCGTCACCGCCTGGCAGGGCCGCCGGCTGAACGCGCTCTATCCCGTGATCTTCTTCGATACGCTGCGTGTGACCATCCGTGACGACAGCACCGTGCGCGACAAAACGGTGCATCTTGTGCTGGGCATGCGCCTCGAAGGCACAGTGGACCTTCTCGGCCTATGGATCGAATCGCACGAAAGCTCGGTATTGGGGCACCGTATCATGAAGGCGCTGAAGCAGCGGGGCGTGGAAGATGTCCTGATGGCCGTGGTCGATGAGCATGACGGCTTTCCGGCGGCCATCCGCACAGCCTTCCCGCAGGCACAGATCCATCCTTCGACCGACGACCTGCTGCATCATCTACCGGATTTCGTCGCTTTACAGGGCTCTTCACCCACCGCCGGAAAAACGCCCTCCGCCACGCTTGCCGACAGCCCGTGGGGGCGGATGCTCCTGTCTGCCACAAGCGCCATCAAGGCGATGCATGCGATGCTCGGGCGGGCTGCCCAGGCACGCGGCCACTTCCCCAGCGACCAGGCCGCGCTGGCATTTCTCTTCCAGACCTTGAACGCAGCCGGAAAAGCCGTTCCGTGAGAAACCCCGAACCGCAGGTCGCTACATGCGCACCAAGGCCAGACCATAAAACACGGCCGCGAGGCCGAGCAGCGTAAAGGCCACGCCAAGGACCCGGCCACGATGGCGGCGCACGCATTCCCGCGACTGGTCGGGGGTCAGGGCAAGCGGTTGATCCATCACCGGCCTCCTCAGCCCATGATCAGGAAATGATCGGCCAGCAGGCCACAGAACAGCAGGAACAGATACAGCAGCGAGAAGCGGAACGCCCGCCGCGCCGCGCCGTCACCGGTCAGGCTGACACCGGTCGCATCCTGCCGGTCCCGCAGCACGCGCACCGCGCAGCCCACGAAGCCGGCATCCAGCAGCACCGCCGTGGCGGAATACAGCCATCCCGCCTGATGCAGCACCGACGGCACCAGCGACACCGCCGAGAGGATCAGCGTATAGATCAGGATCTGCCAGCGCGTATGCCGGGCCCCGCGCACCACCGGCAGCATGGGAATGCCCGCGCGGCCGTAATCCTTGCAGGCATAGAGCGACAGCGACCAGAAATGCGGCGGCGTCCACAGGAACACGATCGCGAACATCACGATCGGCATCACGTCCAGCGATCCGGTCGCCGCCGCCCAGCCGATCATGGGCGGAAACGCGCCGGCCGCCCCGCCGATCACGATGTTCTGCGGCGTCGAGCGCTTCAGCCACATCGTGTAGATCACGGCATAGAAGAAGATGGAAAACGCCAGGATGAATGCCGCCAGCGCATTCGTCGCCAGCCACATCAGCAGCACCGACGCCGTCGACAGGCCGATACCAAACCCCAGCGCCTGATCCTGACGAATGCGCCCATCGGGAATGGGGCGGCGCGCGGTACGGGTCATGATCGCGTCGATATCGCGATCGTACCACATATTAATCGCACCCGCGGCCCCCGACGCCATGCAGATGCACAGAATGGCAACACACGCGATCACCGGGTTCAGATGGCCCGGCGCCATGGCCATGCCGGCCGCACCGGTAAACACTACCAGCGAGATCACGCGCGGCTTGAGCAGCGCGAACCAGTCGCGGGCCTCGGTCCCGACCAGTGCCGCGTCGAAACGCGGTGCCTCCTGTGCGGACGCGCCGGCACTCATGCCCCGGCTCCCCCGACCATGAATCCGGCGAAGGAATCACGCGGCGCGGGCGAGGGCAACGTCCATTCCAGGGTGCGGGCACCCGCCCCCCAGTAATTGCCCGAAATATTGCGGCGCCCCAGCAGCGCCACGGCCAGCACGGCCACGAAGGCGAGCATCGACAGGCCCTGCATCACCACCCCCGCCATCACGCCACCCGGCAGCAGGCTCACGACACTGCCGCCGGCCGCCAGCGCCACATGCATGCGCCCCGTCCATTCCGGATAGGCGCCGCCGGCCATCTTGCCGATCCAGTAGTAAAACCCGCCGAACGCGGCGAACAGCGCCGCCGGCAACACCAGAGCATGCGCGTCGGCCCCGCCGGACAGCGCCTGCAACGGTGCCGCAACCAGCATCGCCATGAACGCGACAGCCCATAGCATCGGCACGCGGAAGACCGGCCGCCCGGCCAGCATCGTCCTGCCCCACGCCACCAGCAGCACCAGCATCGGCAACGCCATCACGGCCTGCTCGATCAGCGGCCGCGCGGCAGGCTGCGCCGCCAGCCCCGTGGCGAAGACATCATGCACCCAGACCGATGCCCCGCCGACCGACAGCACGACCATCGCCCCCAGGGCGGTTTCGCGCAGCCGCAGCGCCACACCGGAGAAGGTTTCGACCAACTGGCAGATCACACCGGCCGCCGGCAGCAGCAGCAGCCCCACTTCCGGCCCCGAAAAGGCACGCAGCGCCCGCGCCACGATATCGGTGCCCGCGCCGGCCAGCAGGCCGCGCGTCAGCGCCGCCGCCAGCACCGGCAGAACGATCACCATCATCATCGCCGTCAGGACCTGCGCCCAGACGAACAGCGGCATGGCCCCCAGCGCGATGGTACGGCCGCGCATGTTCAGGGCCGTGGCCACGATATTGATCGCCAGCCCCAGCATCGCCACGCACCACAGCATCATCGCGGCCGCCGTCGACACCCCGGCCGCGACCAGCCCGAAGCTGAGGGCGACACCGGCCCAGCAGGCCAGGTTCAGGCGGCGGAACGCCATGTCGGGCGCGCCCAGCAGCAGCGGCACGAACCACGAGCCGAACCCGCCGACCAGCGCCGGCAGGGCACAGAACAGCACCATCAGCGCACCATGATCGATCGCCATCCGGCCCCACGAGGCACCTGCATCCGCCCCGATACGCAACGGCAGCGCCAGGCCGCCCCCGATCAGGCCGGCCAGAACCGCCATGACCAGATAGAGCGTTCCGACCGCCTTATGGCCGCTCAGGCCGCCACTCCGCGCCAGGAAGCCGCCGGTTGCGACATTCATCCGGACCTGCCTCTCTGCCGGCATACGCCACTTCTCCTGCGCCGATGGGCCGCCCGATGGGCGACCGTGCTCGAAATCGTGATCATGTTACCGAAACTTGACTCCCAAGACGAGAGCCACCAGCCCCCGCCCCCGGCATGGCCGGCATTCCGGTCATGCCGACATGGCAGGGCAGTTTCAGGCGGCGGGCTTCTCCACCCGGGCCGGCGCAGGCAGGCGCGGCAGGGTAACCAGCGTGAACAGCCCGGCCGGGGGCACCGGCTGAATGGTCGCGCGAGCCAGGTCGTCAGGCGGCAGCAAGGCTTCCATCGCGAAGTCCGGATGCCAGCCCAGCGAATGCGATGCCCGGGCCATGCCGCGTTCGACCGCCAGCCGGACGCCGCCCGTGGCCAGGAAGTGATTGACGAACAGGATATGCCCGCCCGGCCGCACCACGCGCTTCAGTTCCGCCAGCAAGCGGCGGGGGTTGGGCACGACCGACGCCACGAACATCGCCACCGCGATGTCGAACGACGCATCCGCGAATCGCGTATCCTCGGCATCCATTTCCAGCAGGGCGTCGATATTGCGCAGATTCATCCGCGCGACCCGCTGGCGCGCGCGATCCAGCATGTCGCCCGAGAGGTCGATCCCGGTGATGCGCTTGTCGGCGCGATAATGCGGCAGGGCCAGACCGGTACCCACGCCGACCTCCAGCACCGCCGTGCCCGGCAGGCTGTTCACGGCGGCGACCGCCCGCTTGCGCCCGAAGGCCGAAACGCCGCCGAAAACCGTGTCATAAACACCGGCCCACCGGCGATAGGCGGCCTTGACGGCTGCGGCATCAAGGGCCGAACGCGGAGCCGGGGCACAGGCAAGCCCGGCCGAGGCATCCGCCTCGGCCGGTGCATCTTGAAGAACGTTGCTCATCGGGAACCCTCTGTGCCCTGCCGGGCGATTGTCTTCAAGGGGATAGCGGACCAAAGCCCCATGCCACAGCGCAAATCACCCATTCCTTTTCCTCGTCCGCCGTCCCGGCGCCCGTTATTCGCCACCGTCGAGCCGCCGCAGGATGCAGTCCCAGATCAGCCCGGCGGAATTGATGCCATCGAAACGGTCGATTTCCTGCAACCCGGTGGGCGACGTGACATTGATCTCCGTCAGCCAGTCGCCGATCACGTCGATCCCCACGAAGATCAGGCCCTTCTCGCGCAGCATCGGCCCGATCGCCTCGCAGATTTCGCGGTCCCTGGGGCTCAGCTCGACCTTCACGGCCTTACCGCCCACATGCATGTTCGACCGCGCCTCGCCCTGCGCCGGCACGCGGTTGATCGCGCCGATCGGCGCGCCGTCGGCCAGGATGATCCGCTTGTCCCCCCGCCGCACCGCCGGCTCGTAGCGCTGGATCATCAGCGGCTCGCGCGAGCGCGCGAAATGCATCTCCAGCAGCGAATTGAGGTTCTCGTCATCCTCGCGGATGCGAAACACCCCCGCGCCGCCGTTGCCGAACAGCGGCTTGACGATGATATCGCGCCATTCGGCGCGGAAATCGCGGATCGCCAGCACGTCCCACGTCACCAGCGTCGGCGGCATCAGTTCGGGAAAATGGGTGACCAGCAGCTTCTCGGGCGCATTGCGCACCCATTCCGGGTCATTGACCACCAGGGCCTTGCCCGGCCCGACGCCATGCACATGCTCCAGCATGTGGGTGGCGCTGATATAGGCCATGTCGAAGGGCGGGTCCTGGCGCATCAGGATCACATCCATCGCGGCGAGGTCAATCACCTGCTCCTCGCCCAGTTCGGCATGATCGCCCGCAACCCGCCGCACCCGCGCCGGGCGCGCCCGCGCCGTCAGCCGCTCGGCCCGCGCGCCACCGGTCACACGCCCCTCGCGCAGGCTCAACCCCTGCACCTGGTAGACAAACAGATCGTACCCCCGCGCCTGCGCTTCCAGCATCAGGGCAAAAGTCGAATCGCCGTTGATGTCGATCCCCGACAGGGGGTCCATCTGCACGGCAACCTTCAGCGAGCGGGACATGAACGCGACCTCCAGGCACAATCCGATACCTTGATGACACGATCTGTCACCAGCCTCTGTTTCTTAGTCGAGTTCGTGGCCGCGAAAAACCTCATAGCGCATCAATCCCGACAGGTTCGGGATAGGAAATGGCCAGGATCTCGATCAGTTCGGCTCCCGACGGCGTCATGACCCGCATTTCGTCGCCCACATGGCCGCCCAGCAACGCCCGCGCAATCGGCGATGCCAGGCTGACCTGCCCCACCGCCAGGTCAGCCTCGTCCACCCCCACGATCACGACCGTCCGCTCCAGGTCTTCCTCCGTCACATAGGTCACGGTAGCCCCGAAGAAGACCCGATTCCGCTGGGTCTGCGCCGCCGGATCGACCACGATCGCCTTTTCGATCCGGCGCGTCAGGAAGCGCACACGCCGGTCGATCTCGCGCAGGCGCCTCTTGCCATACAGATAGTCGCCATTTTCCGAACGGTCGCCATTGCCGGCGGCCCAGGACACGATTTCCACGATACGCGGCCGCTCTTCGTACAGCAGGGCACTCAACTCTCGCCGCGTCGCCTCCATGCCGGTCGGGGTGATGTAGCGCGATACCCCGTCTATGGCACGCGGTCGCGCCTCGTCATCGTCGTCATCATCGTGGGTCATGGGCCGCATAGTGCCTCAGCAGGCGGTCAGCGCAAAATGGATGTGCCCTTCCAGCCGCGCCCCCGGCGCCAGGATCGTGATCCCCCGGTCGGTCACGCCGGCATGGTTCAGCGCATCGTTCATGTTGCTCACCGGCTCGATCGCGATGAAATTCCGGTCCGGCGGCGTGAACAGCACCAGGTGCCGAAAGGTCGGGCTGGCCGAAATGGTCAGCGCCAGCCCGTCATCGGGCCAGCGCAGGAACGCCGCACCGTCCCACCCGGCATAGCAATTGTCGATCGCCTGGTCGGTGACGGCGCGCATATGCTCGAACGACCATTCGCCGGTGGCCGGGACGCGCAACGCCGGCAGATGATGCTCGTCATTCGTCCATACCGTATCGGCCGCAAACCCCACCTTCACCCCGCCACGCCGGGGGAAATACGGATGAAATCCCAATCCGACCGGCTGGGGCCGCTGGTCGATATTCTCGATCACCATCCCCACCACCAGGCTCTCCTCGCGCAGGTCGAAGCGGATCTGCGCCCGGTAGGCGAACGGCCATTCATCCATGGGGCGGTCATAGGGCGGATGCCATTCCAGTTGCAGCGTGGCACTATCGTCGGCCAGCAGCTCCAGTTCCCACTTATGCTGCCAGGCATTGCCGTGAATCACATGCGGCTCGCCGGCAAAATTCGGTTTCATCCGGTATTCCGCGCCATCGAAGCGAAAATGCCCGTCCGCGACGCGGTTGGAGAACGGAACCAGCGGATAGGCCGCAACCTTGTGCCCCTTCTGTGCCAGCAGGTGCGGATCGCTGACGGCATCGAACACGCAGACCTCCCCGCTTTTCCAGAAGGTCACCGCACCGCCCAGTTCGGGAAGCAGGCCCAGCCGGGCCGCTCCCGCCTTCAGTTCGATCATCCGTTTCTCTTCCCGTCCCTGTTTAGAGATTGTTTGCAAAGTGCCGCTGCCGGCAATCCCACGTGCGGCCCGTACCGGCCCGCTCTTGACTCGGCATCAACACTTTTCAAACAACCTCTTACTCTAGCGTCCGCCCCGCCGCCGGCCACCGCGCCCCTTGGCCGGGTCGTAACCGCCGCCGCCCGGCCCCATCGGTTCCGGCCCCTGCCCTTTCCGCCGTGGCGGCCGGCCGGCGCTGCCGGCGACACCCGCGGTCGAAACCGGCACGGGCACCGGGTCCAGCCCCAGATCCAGTGCCTCCAGCCGCTTGATTTCGTCGCGCAGCCGCGCGGCGGTCTCGAATTCCAGGTCCGCCGCCGCCGCGCGCATCCGCTTTTCCAGCTCCGCGATGGTGCTGCCCAGATCCTTGCCGACGAATTCCGCCACGTCGGCCCCCTTGGTCGGCGTAACGGTCACGTAGTCCTGCTCGAAGACAGAAGAGAGCGCCTCGCCGATATGCTTGCGCACCGATTGCGGCGTGATCCCGTGTTCGGTGTTCCATTCCGACTGTTTCGCCCGCCGCCGCGCGGTTTCCTCGATCGCGTAGCGCAGACTATCGGTCATGGTATCGGCGTACAGCAGCACCCGCCCATCGATGTTGCGCGCCGCTCGCCCGATGGTCTGGATCAGCGAGGTGCGCGAGCGCAGGAACCCCTCCTTGTCCGCATCCAGGATCGCGACCAGCGAGCATTCCGGAATATCCAGCCCCTCGCGCAGCAGGTTGATGCCGATCAGCACGTCGAACGCCCCCAGGCGCAGGTCGCGGATAATTTCGATCCGCTCCAGCGTATCGACGTCGGAATGCAGGTACCGGACCCGGATACCGGCCTCGTTCATGTAATCCGTCAGATCCTCGGCCATGCGCTTGGTCAGGGTCGTCACCAGCACCCTGCCCCCGGCCGCGATCGTCAGGCGGCATTCCGCCAGCAGATCGTCCACCTGCCGCTCCACCGGGCGGATCTCGGTCACGGGGTCGATCAGCCCGGTCGGGCGGATCACCTGCTCGGCGAACACGCCCCCCACGCGCCCCATCTCCCAAGGCCCCGGCGTAGCGCTGACGAAGACCGTCATCGGGCGAAACTTGTCCCACTCCGCGAATTTCAACGGCCGGTTGTCGAGGCAGGACGGCAGGCGAAACCCGAACTCCGACAGGATCGACTTGCGCGCGAAATCCCCCCGCTCCATGCCGCCGATCTGCGGTACCGTCACGTGGCTCTCATCGACGATCAGCAGCGCATCCTCGGGCAGATACTCAAACAGCGTCGGCGGCGGATCGCCCGCCTTGCGGCCCGAGAGGTAGCGGGAATAATTCTCGATTCCCTTGCAGACGCCGGTGGTCTCGATCATCTCGAGGTCGAACGTGGTCCGCTGCTGCAACCGTTCCGCCTCCAGCAGCTTGCCCTCCGCCGTAAACTCCGCCAGCCGCTGGCGCAGTTCATGCTTGATGCTCGTCACAGCCTGGGTCAGCGTCGGGCGCGGCGTCACGTAATGGCTGTTGGCGTAGACACTGACCTCCTGCAGGTCACCGGTCTTGTCGCCGGTCAGCGGGTCGAATTCGGTGATGGAGTCGATCTCGTCGCCGAACAGCGAGACCCGCCAGGCCCGATCCTCGTTCTGCACCGGAAAGATATCGACGGTCTCGCCGCGCACACGAAAGGTGCCGCGCTGGAAGGCGGCATCGTTGCGGCGATATTGCAGTTCGACCAGCGCCTTGACCAGCTTGTCGCGATCGATCTCGCCCCCGGTTTCCAGCCGCACCACCATGCGCGAATAGGTCTCGACCGACCCGATACCGTAGATGCACGAAACCGAGGCCACGATGATGACGTCGTTACGCTCCAGCAGCGCCTGGGTGGCGGCATGGCGCATCCGGTCGATCTGCTCGTTGATCTGGCTGTCTTTCTCGATATACGTGTCCGAGCGCGGCACATAGGCTTCCGGCTGGTAGTAATCGTAGTAGCTGACGAAATATTCCACCGCATTGTCGGGGAAGAACTGCTTCATCTCGCCATAGAGCTGCGCCGCCAGGGTCTTGTTCGGCGCCAGGATCAGCGTCGGCCGCTGCGTGGCCTCGATGATCTTCGCCATCGTGAAGGTCTTGCCCGACCCGGTCACGCCCAGCAGCACCTGGTCGCGTTCCCCCTCCCCGACCCCGGCCACCAGTTCGGCGATGGCGCGCGGCTGGTCGCCCGCCGGCTCGTAGGGCGACTGGATGACCAGCCGCCGCGTCTTCTCCTTCGCCGGCTGGCGTTCGGGCTGAAAGGTCACGACCTCTTCGGACGGATCGGGACGACGGGTCTTCTTGCGGGCGGGCGCGGGCATGGTTCAGGACTGTGGGGATCGCGCGACGCCAGCGCAAGAGCCGTCATGCGCGCACCAGCCCGCACGCCGGGCGCGCCGATTCGATTTTGGAATCCCGCCTCCCGTCCCTAGAGTGGGCAGATGGACGGTACCCTGTCCCCCCAACCCGCCCCCTATGTCCGGGTCATCGACCTGGAAACCAGCGGCCGAGACGCCGCCCATGGCGGCATCGTCGAGATCGGCTGGCAGGATGTGGCGCACACGCCCGACGGCTGGCGTCTGGCGGCGCCCCCCTGCGCGCAGCTCACCCATCCCGGCGGCCCGATCGCCCCCTGGACCACGGCGATCCACCACATCACCGACCAGGATGTACACGACGCGCCGCCGATCACCACCATCGCCCCAGGCATCCTCCGCCCGGCCCCCCGCCCGCAGGCGTTCGCAGCCCACCGCGCCAGCTTCGAGCAGACATGGCTGCGCGCCCTCCTGCCGCCCACATTGATGGCCGGCACGGGATGGATCTGCACCTATAAATGCGCGCTGCGCCTGTGGCCCGACGAGCCCGGCCATTCCAACCAGGGACTGCGCCATTCCCGTCGCCCGACCGGGCTGGAAAAACATCTGGGCAATCCCGCCCATCGCGCCGGCCCCGATGCCTATGTCACGGCCCACCATCTGCGCGACATGCTGGCGCTGGCGTCGGTGGAGCAATTGCTCCGCTGGTCCCGCCAGCCGGCGCTGCTGGTCAAAGTGCCACACGGTCCGCTGCGGGGCCGCCGCATCAGCACGCTGGCAACCCCCGATCTCGACCGGCTGATGGCCAACCCCAGGCCCCCCGGTCCCGACCTGGCCTTCACCCTTCGCACCGAACGCGCCCGCCGCACGGGGCAGGCCGACGCCCCCGTACAGCAACTCACATTACCACTCTGACGCAGCCCCGAAGGGCCGCGCGGATCAGCCCTCGACCGGCGGCGGCACCAGCGCCTGCCGCATCAGGTCCGCCTGCCGCGCCGCCAGTTTGGCCGAATCGAAATCGGCGATCAGTTCCTGGAACAGCCGATACCAGTTCAGCTTCGCCCCCAGCCGCAGGAACACGCTGCCCAGCCCGATCGCCGAGCGGTCCACCAGCACGAACTCGCGCGGCGGCCGCACGCCGCCGGTCTGTTTCAGGCCGGCATAAACCCGCTCGGCCACCACGCGGCCATATTGGGGGTCGTCATTTTCCTGGATCGCCCGCACCCGATCCTGCATCAGCGGCTCGTAGATAAAGCGCGCCCACTCGTTCAGCACGCGCATGGTCTCGCGCGACATATTGGTAAAGCCCCACGCCTGATAGGCGTGATAGGCCAGATCCTCGTCATTGGTCTCCAGCGCGCGATACAGGTCGATGATCCCCTGCACGAACCGCGCCGGAAAGATCCGGATCGCGCCCATATCCAGCAGGTTGAGCCCGTAATCGGGACGCACGGTGAAATTGCCCATATGCGGGTCACCATGGATCACGCCGTTGCGATAGAGCGGCACATACCAGGCATGGAACAGCGCGCGCGCCATGGCATCGCGCTGCTCCTGCGCGGGGTCGGTATCCAGCACCGACTGCACGCCCCGGCCATCCAGCCAGTCCATCACCAGCAGCCGCCGCGTCGTCAGGTCCTCGACCGGCATCGGCACGCTGACATCCGGGCAGTCGGCCAGCATCAGGTTGTAGAGCCGCAGGTTCGCGGCCTCGCGCAGATAGTCCAGTTCCTCCTGCAACCGAGCCGTCAGTTCCACCAGCACGTCATCCTGCTTGATCGTGCTGTCGATGCGATAATACAGCCCCACCGCCATGCGGAACTGCCGCAGGTCGGAATCCACCGTCGCCTGCATGTCCGGATATTGCAGCTTGCACGCCACCCGGCGTCCGTCCGGCAGCACGGCCCGATGCACCTGCCCCAGACTGGCCGCCGCCGCCGCCTCATGCTCGAACGAACGGAAGCGCCGTTCCCAGTCACGCCCCAGTTCGGCGGCCATGCGGCGGCGCACGAAGCTCCACCCCATCGGCGGCGCATTGGCCTGAAGCTGCGCCAGCTCCACCGCATATTCATCCGGCAGCGCGCCGGGAATGGTGGAGAGAAGCTGCGCGCCCTTCATCAGCGGCCCCTTCAGGCCGCCGAGGATCGATTTCAGGTCGCCGGCATGGGTGGCGTGGTTGGTGCGCAGCCCCATCTTGTGGCCGGCGATGCGCGCGGCGATACCGCCGACCGCGCCCGACGTGCGCACCATCCGACGCAGTTCACCGAACATGCCGGTATTGTCGAGATCCCGTTCCTCCGCCACGTCAGGCACGCTCCAGTTCGTCAATAAATCCGGCGATCACGTCCAGCCCCTTGCGCCAGAACCCGGGATCGGCCGCGTCCAGCCCGAACGGCGCCAGCAATTCGCGATGCCGCATCGTGCCCCCCGCCCGCAGCATGTCCAGATATTTGTCCTGGAACCCCGCATGGCCAGAGGTGAACACGCCATAAAGCGCATTCACCAGGCAATCCCCGAATGCATACGCATAGACATAGAACGGAGAATGGATGAAGTGCGGGACATAGGTCCAGTACACGTCATAATCCGGCGTAAAGTTGAAGGCCGGCCCCAGGCTCTCCGTCTGCACCTGCCGCCAGATGGCGCCGATCCGCTCGGGCAGCAATTCGCCCGATTTCCGCTCGTCATGCACCAGCGTCTCGAACCGGTAGAACGCGATCTGGCGCACGACCGTATTCAGCATGTCCTCGACCTTGGCCGCCAGCATCAGCCGCCGCCGCGCCGGATCGGTCTCGCCGTCCAGCAGCGCGCGGAAGGTCAGCATCTCGCCGAACACGCTCGCCGTCTCGGCCAACGTCAGCGGCGTGCCGGACATCAGGTAGCCATGCGGCGCCGCCAGCACCTGATGCACCCCATGGCCCAGTTCATGGGCCAGCGTCATCACGTCACGGGTCCGGCCATGATAATTCAGCAGCAGATACGGATGGACCGACGGCACCGTCGGATGGGCAAACGCCCCCGACGCCTTGCCGGGCAGCGGCGGCGCATCGATCCACGGATTATCGAAGAACCGCCGCGCCACCGCCCCCATGCGCGGATCGAACCCCTCATAGGCCGCCAACACCTGCCGCGTCGCTTCGTCCCACGGAATGGTCCGCTCGTCCGCCGCCGGCAGCGGGGCATTGCGGTCCCAATGCTCCAGCTTCTCCAGCCCCAGCCAGCGCGCCTTCATCGCGTAATAGCGGTGCGACAGGCGCGGATAATCCTCCGTCACCGCCTGCACCAGCGCGTCGACGACCTCGTCCTCCACCATGTTGCTGCGATTGCGGTAGGACCCCGGGCGCGGATAATGCCGCAGCGAGTCGGTAATCGACTTGTCCTTGGCCAGCGTATTGGTGATCAGCGAGAACAGCTTGATATTGCCGCCAAACACGCCGCCAATCGCCTTCGCCGCCCGCTCGCGCACCGCGCGATCCTGATCCGACAGCCGATTCAGCGCCTCGCCCACCGTCAACTCCCGCCCATCCAGCGGAATGCGCAGCCCAGCCATCGTCTCGTCGAACAGCCGGTTCCAGGCGGAAGCCCCGGTCACCGATTTCTCGTGCAGGACCTGCTCGATCTCGTCACTCAACTGATGCGGCCGGAAAACCCGCAGGTCACGCAGGAACGGCCCCCACACCGCCAGCGCCGGGTCAGCCAGACGGGCGGAGAGGTCCTCGTCCCCGATCCGGTTCAGCTCCAGGGTAAAGAACAGCAGATGGCTGGAAATATCCGTCAGCCGCTCATTGATCGACTGCGAGAACCGCCCGATCCCGGCATCGGACGAATCGCCGGCAAACAGCAATTGCGCGTATGACGCCGCCCGCCCCAGCACCTCGTCGATCCGCTGATATTCCCCGATCGCCTCGGCCAGTTCGGCCGGCGCGGCACCGGCCAGCCGCCCCTTCCAGGCAGCGGCAAAGGCAGAGGCATCCGATTCCGCCTGTTCCAGATCGGTGCGCAGCGCGTCCGAGTCGGGGCTCTCATACAAATCCCGCAAATCCCAGCGCGGCAGATCCCCAACCGCGGCCGCAGGCGCGCCGCCATCGGCCGCCTGACGCGATTGACAGTCCATCCGGCCAGTGAAAAGAATCTGCTTCAGCATCGGCGCGGCACTCCTTATAACGCCCCCGCACCGATGCACGGGGCCCGCTTTAGCCCGTTATCTTGCAGCCCGCTTTAAAAGCGTCGCTGTCATCAGTCCAGCGCCCGTTCGCGGCATGGGTTGAACGCTTAATTCCCCTATTAAGGTCCCATAACAGACCAGATAGCACATATCGCGGCGCTCACGGCAGCGTCAGGGCAGGACGCCCCCTCGTCCCTTCGCCGCATACGGATTGCCCCCCTTGGCCCAATCGATGAGGCAGGACATTTATCTTCCACCGATACCGGCGCCGTAATCATCAGCCGGATGAAATTTTTGTCACCGAGCAACCCCAAGCCAAAAACTAAAATGTTTCAACTCAAATAGATAACACCCTCCATTCGAGTTGTCCGATCTGAATTGGTTGCAAGCCGGCGCACCATATGACAGTTTTATTAGAGCCTGAATCAGAAAGCGGTTTGATTGATTTCCCGCAGAGTTTTGCGAATATGGGCGATCATCAACCACACGCATGATGACGAGATTGTTGCCTCGACATCCTTCGAGAGGCGGCGGTGGAGCGAGTGCCGCTGGGGGCCTTTTCGGTGCCCCGGCGGACTGGCGGCAAGGCACAGTATCATCCGCGCCTGATGCTGGCGCTGCTGATTTACGCCTATGCGAACGGCGTATTCTCATCGCGTCGGATCGAACGGGCGACGTATCGTGACATCGGTATGCGCTTTGTGGCGGCGAACCTGCATCCTGACCATGACACGATCGCGACGTTCCGGCGCAGCAATCGCACGGCGATCGAGGCGGCGTTCGTGCATGTGCTCTTGCTGGCACGCGAGACAGCGCTGGTGCGGCTGGGCACGGTGTCGATCGACGGCACGAAGATCGATGCCAATGCCTCGAAATACCGCTCCATCCGTTATGATCGCGCGAAAGAATTGCGCGAGAAGCTGACCGCCGACATCGCCACCCTGATGGAGCGGGCGGAGGCGATAGCAGGGCCCAACCCGACAGCCTGTTAAAACACCCTCTGAGTAACGCGCTGAAAGCGCTGCTGCCGGCAATCCGACGCGCGTTCGGGTCGGGCCGTCAGGCGGCGGCGAGCGCCGCCACGACCCGTTGGCGGCGAAACAGGCCAGCCGCGAGCGTCCGCGCATCCTGAAGCGACGCCATGATCTGCCCGTTCAGCGGGCGCAGCCATTCATGAATGGCACGGAAAACGCGCGTTCCATCGTGACGGGACTGAATGACGACCCCGACGAACACGCCATCGATCTCGACGATCTCGGATTTGATCATGACATGGCTCTCCTTCTCGCGGCAGCATGTCCGTAAGAATGCGGGTTCAAGACCACGATATCGGACAGGAGGCAACGACGGCCCGATGAAGACTTCATGACATTCCGATGAACGCCTTTCCGGGCTTCGGGCTCTTCAGGCCCAGAAGACCGGGGTGCGGCGAAATTTGCGCCACCGCCTGTGCGCCGCCTCGTGGGTTGCATCCTGCCGGCAGCACAGAAAGCCGGTCACCGCGCCCACCACATAGCGCATCTCGCCGCCCGCCCCACCGTCGAACAGCGCCAGCAGCCGCCCCGTGGTCAGCACGTCGCTATCCGCCCCCAGGGCCGCCTGCACCGCCGCCAGACGCCGCAGAAAGGGCCCGCCCTTCTGCCCCGGCGCATGAAGCGTGACGAAGAATTCCGACGCATAGCGCAGTTTTTTCAGGGCCAGGCGTACCTGATGACGCTCCGGCGGCGTCAGCCGCGCAAATCCCCGCCCCTGGCGCCGCGCCTTGCGATGCAGCCGCGCCAGATGGCGGGCGGCGAAATCGGCCGCCGGTTCCTCCAGAGCCTTCAGCCCCGCCGGCGACCGCGCCTCGTCCCACAGGCCACCATCGGCCAGGTGCCCCATCAGATGCAGGAGCCACTCGGCATCCTCACCGCCCAGCACCTGCCGGACCCGCCCGTAGGCGCCGTCGCGCAAGCGGCTGGCCAGCGGCAGCAGCAGCCCGGCCACATTGACCCCCGCCCGCCCCAGCGGGCTGAGGCCGGGCAGCGTCTCCAGCATGAAGACATCCCAATCCCGCGCCTCGCCGACCGCGCGGGCCAGCATGCGCGCCCGTGCCGCCGCCTCGTCCAGCGTCGCGCTGGGATAATCGCGCCGCAGCAGACCCGCCAGCGCGCGAAAGCGGCGCAGGGCCACGCGCACCTGATGCACGCCCTCCACATTCCGCCCATCCATCGCCACCGGCAGATTGGCCTCCAGATGGTCGCGCAGAACGCGGGCGATCCGCGCCACGGCCCGGCGCACGGTATCGCCCCGCTCCAGTTCCACCGGCTGGGCCCGGTGACTGTCGGGAATGGCGGTCTCCACCTGGTCCGGCATGGGTGTGTCTCTCCCTTATCGCCAGACCACGGGACGGATGGCGAAATTGCTCTGGATCTGGGCCACGCCCGGCAGGCGCGAAAGTTCCTCGTTATGGATGCGCTCATAATCCGCCGCATCGCGCACCGCGACATGCAGCAGGTAATCGGCATCGCCCGTCATCAGATAACATTGGCGCACATCGGGGCAGGTTTTCACCCGCGCCTCGAACCGCCGCAGGCATTCCTCGGTCTGCCGGTCCAGCGTGATCCGCACGATCACGATCGTCGTTGCCTCGCGCCCCCGCTCGTCGATGATCGCGCGATAGCCGCGGATCACCCCGGCCCGCTCCAGCTGCCGCACCCGGCGCAGGCAGGCCGAAGGAGACAGCCCGACCCGCTGCGCCAGATCGGCATTGGTCATGCGCCCGTCCTGGCTCAGATGGCGCAGAATCGCCTCGGTCGCCCGGTCCATATTCTGTTTTGAATCGGAATCTATCATGCTTCGGCAACCATCCCGGCAGATCATGCCATTTCGGCGCAGAGAATTGCATATCCCGCTCTTCGACGACAGATCATGCGGTCATTCGGCAGGAAATATCAGCCGAAGCCAGCCTAAGCTGATGGCGCACACCCTGATCGGTCGAGGCCGCGCCGCCCATGTCCCATGCCACCCCCATTCCCCATCTGTACGACGCCGGCTGGCCCCGGGCCCGCGCAGGCGCGACCCTGACGATCGACCTCGACGCCATTCGCGCCAATTATCAGGCGGTGCGGACCCGCGCGGCCGGCGCGGAATGCGCGGCGGTGGTCAAGGCCGATGCCTACGGGCTGGGCGCGGCGCGGGTCGCCCCCATGCTGGAGCAGGCGGGCGCGCGCACCTTCTTCGTCGCCCATGTGGACGAGGGCATCGCCCTGCGCCCCCATATCGCCCGCGCGAGCCGGGTCTTCGTCCTGCACGGCCCACTGGCCGGGGCCGAGGCCGATTGCGTGCAGCACGACCTGATCCCGGTCCTGAACAGCGTCGAGCAGATCGGCGCATGGCGCGCCCTGGCCCACCGGCTGGGCCGCACCCTGCCGGCGGCGGTGCAGCTCGATACCGGCATGTCGCGCTTCGGCCTGTCGGAAGACGATCTCGACCGGATCGACGCCGACCCCGACGGCTGGCGCGGCATCGAACGCTGCCTGGTCATGAGCCACCTCGCCTGCGCCGACGACCCGTCCGACCCGGCCAGCGCCCATCAGCGCGACCGCCTGCTGGCCATGCGCGCGCGCCTGCCGGCCGCGCCGCTGAGCCTGTCCGCCTCCTCGGGCATCTTCCTGGGGCCGGATTTCCATTTCGACCTGGTGCGCCCCGGTGCGGCACTCTATGGCGTGGCGCCCAACGGCAGCGCCCCCAACCCGATGCGCCCGGTCGTGCGCCTGCAAGCCCGCATTCTCCAGACCCGCACCGTCGGCCCCAGGGACGGCGTCGGCTACGGCCTGACCTACCGCCCGACCACCAGACGCCGGATCGCGACCATCGCCGCCGGCTATGCCGACGGCTTCATGCGCCACGCGGCGCGGGAGGGCCGCGCCTGGCTGGGCACCCAGCCCCTGCCGATCATCGGCCGTATCTCGATGGATTCCATGGCCGTCGACATCACCGACGCCCCCGATTCCCTCACCGGCCCCGGCGCCATGCTGGACCTGCTGGGGCCGCAGCACGGGGTCGACGAGGTCGCCCGTGGCGCCGGCACCATCGGCTACGAAATCCTCACTTCCCTCGGCCACCGCTACCACCGCGCCTATGTCGCGGACGGCGCGGCCTCCTCCCTCTCCTGAGCGGACCTGACGACATATCATGAAGATCATCATTCTCGGCGGCGGCGTGGTCGGCGTGACCTCGGCCTGGTACCTCGCGCAGGCAGGCCACGAAGTCACGGTCATCGACCGGCAGCCGGCGGCGGGGCTGGAAACCAGCTTCGCCAATGCCGGCCAGGTCTCGCCCGGCTATTCCTCCCCCTGGGCCGGGCCGGGCGTGCCGCTCAAGGCCGTGCGCTGGCTGCTGATGGCCTATCGCCCCTTCGTCTTCCGCCCGATGGCCGACCCGCACCAGTGGCGCTGGCTGGCGCAGATGCTGGCCAACTGCACCGCCGCCGCCTACGACCGCAACAAGGGCCGCATGGTCCGGCTGGCGGAATACAGCCGCGACGTACTCAACGACCTGCGCGCCAGCACCGGCATCACCTATGACGACCGCCAGCAGGGCACGCTCCAGGTCTTCCGCAAGCAGAAGCAGCTCGACCATATCGGCGAGGATCTGCGCGTGCTGGACCAGTACAAGGTGCCCTACGAACTGCTGGACGCCGCTGGCTGCGTGCGGGCCGAGCCCGGCCTGGCGGCGGCCCGGGGCAAGCTCGTCGGCGGCCTGCGCCTGCCGGGCGACGAGACCGGCGACGCCCATATGTTCACCCAGCGCCTGGCGGCGATGGCGGCGGAACGCGGCGTGACGTTCCTCTACGACACCACGATCCGCGGCCTGTACCGCGAGGGCGGCCGCATCACCGGCATCGACACCAGCCGGGGCCGGATGGATGCGGATTCCTACGTGCTGGCGCTGGGCAGTTTCTCACCGGCCATGGTGCGCAGCCTGGGGCTCGACCTGCCGATCTATCCGGTGAAGGGCTATTCGATCACCGCCCCGATCATCGACGCGGCGCGCGCCCCGGTCTCCACCGTGATGGACGAGACCTACAAGATCGGCATCACCCGGCTGGGCGACCGCATCCGCGTCGGCGGCACCGCCGAACTGGCGGGCTTCAGCACCACGCTGCGCGCCCCGCGCCGGGCGACGCTGGAACATTCGCTGACCGACCTGTTCGCCGGCGCCGGCGACGTGCCCGCCGCCACCTTCTGGACCGGCCTGCGCCCCATGACGCCGGACGGCACGCCGATCATCGGCGCGACCGGAATCGGCAATCTCCATCTCAATACCGGCCACGGCACGCTGGGATGGACCATGGCCTGCGGCTCGGGCCGGGTGCTGGCCGACATCCTGTCGGGCCGCAAGCCCGACATCGCGCATGAGGACCTGGCCCTCAGCCGCTATAAAGCCTGATCCAGGCAGCGCCCGGCCCACCCGTCGGACGCCTTTTTACATCCCGTCAATACGCATCCCCGCCATGCGCGGGGGCCTTGCTTGCCGCGGCCAATACGCTGCGATATGGTGCGCGCCGCATCCAGAGCCGGGATCTCCCGGCACCAACCTGCATCCGAGCAAGGTGGCGTTCCCGTTTCGGGAAGATGTGGCCGATCCGGCAAAAAACGGACCGCTACCTCACTGTCACCAATCCTCGTGATGCCTGTAGCAAGCGAGGAAAGGCCGCAATCGCGATGCCCCATACCCAGCAATTCGCCAGCGACAATTACGCAGGCATCTGTCCCGAAGCCCTGCGGGCGATGGAAGAGGCCAATCGCGGCTCGGCCCCCGCCTATGGCGACGATCCGTGGACGCTGCGCGCCGCCGACGCCTTCCGCCGGACATTCGAGACCGATTGCGAACTGTTCTTCGTCTTTAACGGCACGGCGGCCAATTCGCTGGCGCTGGCGTCGCTCTGCCAGTCCTACGAAAGCATCATCGCCGCCGACATCGCCCATGTCGAAACCGACGAATGCGGCGCGCCGGAATTCTTCTCCAACGGCGCCAAGATCCTGGTCGGCCGCACCACCAACGGCAAGCTGACGCCCGAGACGATCCGCGCTTTCGTGCTGGGCCGCACCGATATCCATTTCCCGCGCCCCAAGGCCGTCACCATCACCCAGCCGACCGAGACCGGGCAGGTCTACACGCTGGACGAGATCCGCGCGATTTCCGCCACCTGCCGCGAACTGGGGCTGCGGCTGCACATGGACGGCGCACGCTTCGCCAACGCCATCGAAACCCTGGGCTGCTCGCCGGCCGAAATGACGTGGCAGGCCGGCGTTGACGTCATGAGCTTCGGCGGCACCAAGAACGGCATGGCGATCGGCGAGGCGGTGATCTTCTTCAATCGCGCCCTGGCCGAAGGTTTCGACTACCGCTGCAAGCAGGCGGGGCAACTGGCCTCCAAGATGCGCTTCCTCTCGGCCCCCTGGGCCGTGATGTTCGAAACCGGCGCCTGGCGCACCCATGCCGCCCACGCCAACGCCTGCGCCCGCCATTTCGCGAAGCAGGTCGAGCGGCTGCCGGGGGTCGAGATCATGTTCCCCGTCGAAGCCAACGGCGTGTTTCTCAAACTGTCGGAGACCCTGACCGAAGGGCTGCACGCGCGGGGCTGGCGGTTCTATACCTTCATCGGCGGCAGCGCCCGCTTCATGTTCGCCTGGGATTCCGAAATCACCCGCGTGGATGCGCTGGTGGCCGACCTGCGCGCACTCACGACCGCCGACGCCGCATAGGAACCCGCCCCCGTCATGACACTGCAATCGTGGCTGCTCTACCTGAACGCCGTGTTCCTGCTTTCGGCCATTCCGGGGCCGAACATGACGCATATCATGACCGCCAGCATCCGCTACGGGGTGCGGCGGGCGATCCCGGACATGACGGGCTGCCTGCTGTCGCTGGTCGCTCTGATGGCGGCCTCGGCACTGGGGCTCAGCGCCGTGCTGGCGGCCTCGCCCCTGCTGTTCACGATCCTGAAATTTGCTGGTGCGTTCTATCTGATCCAGCTTGGCGTGCGCGGCTGGCTGTCAAACGCCCCCGCCGCACAGGCGGAAGGCGCTGCCCTGCCGCCCCTGCCCTGGCATGCCTCGCTGCGCACGTCGTTCCTGGTCGGGGCCAGCAACCCCAAGGCGATCATCTTCGCGGCGTCGTTCCTGCCGCAATTCGTCAATCCCGCCGCCCCCCAGGCCCCGCAATATGCACTGCTGATCGCAACCTCGGCGGTGGTGGAAGTGCTGTGGTACCTCATCTACGCCGGCAGCGGCGCCCGGCTGGCGGCAGTCCTGTCCCGCACCACCTGGCGCCGGCGCATGCAGCGCACCAGCGGCGCCCTGTTCATCCTGTTCGGCTGCGTGCTGCTGCTGCACGATCCGAAATAAAGGCCACAAGGTCGCCGATTTGGGTCACGACAGGACGATGGTCCGCGCGTCGGGTTCCGCCAGTTGGCAGCGCAGAAGCATCTGGACGGTTCGTGCAAAATAATGCGGCCGCAACAGGTTGAAGGTGCCCGTCAGTCGCTGGGTGGACATTGCCTGGTTCGCGACCAGCATGCGGGTTTCGGAATAGCGTGCGAACTGGGCCACGGCGTCTCGCAGCGGCGCATTGTCCAGAACGATCCGGGCGTCGCGCCATGCCCGGCTTGCCGCGATGTCACGTGTCGCAAGTACGCCTGCCCTGCCCCCGATGCTCTCGCCATCCGGGACCGAGACCATCGAGAAAACGGACGGCCCCGCGATCGTCCGACTGGCACCTTGCCGAGAAATGGCGATGCTGCCCTGATACGCCACCACGGAGATATTGCGCCCGTCCGCCAACAGATCGAAATCGGCATCCACCGCATGCAGAACCAGCGCGCCGGTCCTGATACGGACCGGGCGCGATGCTGTCTGAACCCCCATGCGACCGGACACCATCTGAATATCGGACAGGCGGCCGTGACTGGGAAAATACGCCATCGACAGCGAGTCCATCGTGATCAGGCCGCCCTGAAGGAAAAAGCGGCCGGGCGCTTCCCGCGCCGTTCTGCGCAGGAGAATGCGCTCCGACGTGGACCGCGTCGCAATCAGCCCGCTACAGCACGCGGCCAGCGCAGCGGCCCCGGCAAGGACACGCCTGCGGCCTGGACGGGCCTCCGCCGGAGCGGGCGTGGCGGCCACCGCGGCAATTTCGTCGGGCATGTAATCGAGCGACCGGAAGATCGCCTGTGCCCTGAGATAGGCGCCCAGATTGCGCATATCCTCCTGTAGCCACGCATCGAAACGCCGGCGCTCGGCATCCGATACCGCGAGGGCGTCGAGGATGGCCACCCATTCATTGGCCTGCGCCGTCCGATTGTCCGACATGATGTTGAGGATCTCGTTCACGTTTCTTCCTTCGTGGCGGCGCTCCGCTGTCCGTCGTTCCATCAGAACCCGAAGGATTTCATATTTTTCTGATCATTGGGAGAATATTCAGATCGCGTCCTGATCGTCTTCTCTGAAGTCCAGCAAATCGAGGCCGCGGGCCATTTCCCGTCTTACCGAACGCCGCGAAATGCCGAGTTTCAGCGCGATCTGCTCGTGGGACAGATTGTATATTTTGCGCATGACGAACACGTCACGACATAAAGCCGGCAGACCGAGCATTTTTCTCTTCAGGCGGTTCAACTCTTCGCGCGCAGCCACAATACGATCCGGGGGCGGCGACGTATCGGCAATGTCGATCTCTCCCGGATCGAGATTCCGATCGAGATATTCGACCCGCGCCTTGCGCGCATGCTCGACCATCAGGTTCCGGGCGCAATGGAAGAAAAGCGCCCGCCCGTTCACCACCCGATCCGGCGACCAGGCGCACAGGCGGGCATAGCATTCCTGAATAATGTCGTCGGATGTCGCATTGACCAGCCTGTGACGATGCAGCCATTGCCGCACGGCAGCCTCATGCGGCAGGATTTCCGCGGCGAGCCAACGAAACCGCTCTTCGCGCAGCAATCCCGCCTGTGTCGATGAGGCAGGAAAGCCCGGTATATTCTCTGACGTTTTCTGGGTCACTGTCTGCTGGCGTCCCCTCGTCCCGAGGCGCCCTCCTGACAGAATGATTTCCATTCGTAAAGAGCGGCAGGGTAGGCCCGCACCCGGCATCGTTGCCTGCGCGCGCCCTGTCCGAATCAGTTCCAGGATGCGTACCGCCGATGTGGAACGACCATATCCTACTGTTTTTCATGAAGATATTTTCCATCACCGCAACAAACCAGAGCCGTTGCCTTCGCGTGGAGTGGTTGGAGACAGCGCGGGAGCAATCCGCAACATCATGAAAATGAGAAAAAAATGAAATAAAACTTTCACACATATATTGCCTCCCCGGGGGAGGCGTCTTGCGCACGCCGCGCATCTTCCGGATATATTCTGGAAGTTATCGGGGTTATTCGATGCGTAGTCGCTATAATGCGCTAAAGGTCATTGCGTTCCTTGGGACCGGATTGTCATCCGGCGTCGCAATGGCCGCAACGCATTCCTTCAACATTCCCGCCGGTTCGGCGTCGGAAGCCTTCGATACCTATCAACGGCAAAGCGGTATCAGCATTCTGGCGACGGGTGCCGACACCAGGGGCATCCATCTCGCACCGGTGTCGGGAATGATGACCGACCAGGCCGCGTTGCAGGCGCTTCTGCGTGGCAGCCCGCTCCTCGTCAAGGCATTCAACGGCCGTGCCGCTGTGGTGATTTCGGCCCCCCAAAAGGCAATTCCGGCAAAAAAGACGGCGGAAGCCAACGATATCGAAACCCTGTTCGTCACCGGCCATCGCAGCGTGCAGTCGAACAAGCGGACATCGGATGTCATCGTCGACAGCATTTCGTACGATCCATTCGAGAATCTCGGTGGCACGTCGTCGATCGCATCGTCCCTGGTGCTGATCCCCGGTGTCGCCGGCATCGTCGACGCGGACGAAGCGCGTTATGTCAGCGTGCGCGGCATCGCGCCGGACCTGAACCAGACGACCGTGGACGGCATCACGATGGCGTCGGTAGGCCAGAGTGGCGGCGGTTCCCGCCAGGTCAACCTGCAGGACATGCCGGCTGAAATGATCAACCGGACCGATGTGTACAAGAGCTTCACGGCCGAACAGGATGGCGACGCGCTGGGCGCGGTGATCGACATGCAGCCGATGAGCGCGTTTTCCCACAAAGGTCTTTACAAATATTTCGACGGATACGGAATCTACTCTACCTACGGGGGAGCGGCCGGTCATAGCGGGCAAGCGGGTTACGATCGCCATTGGGGCGAAGGCGCGAAGGGCATCATTTCCGATACGTTCGGCAAGAACAGGGAATTCGGGTTTGTCCTGTCGAGCCGCTATCAGGTCCGCGTGCGCAATTCGACCAAGGACTGGCAATCCCTGCAGTATTTCGATCCCCAGGGGCATGATGCCAGTGCCCCGGTAGAGGGCGGATCGGTTGGACCATCGGCTTTTCATACCGGCAATTTCCAGAACGAGCTGACGACCGTCGGCGGATCGGGGCGGCTGGAATGGCAGCCGACCGGTACCGGGCTTCATGCCTCGGTCATGGGCTGGTCCTATGTGCGGTGGGAAAACTCCACGATGGACGACGCCCAATACTACCGGAAGGGCAATACCGGCATCCGGCAGGACGCGAACGGCCTGGACGAAATCCAGATCAACAGCCTGTATCTGAAGCGCCGGCAGGACCAGTGGCGGCGGCAGCATAACGGCATCCTGGGCGATCTCGACTGGACCCGCGGCCAGTCGAATTTCAGGATCCGTGCGGGCGAGACGACGGAAACATACGATAACGACGAGCCCTATATCCAGGCCCGCACCTATCCCCAGAATATCTGGGCGAGCTATACCGGCAGCCCAACCAATGGACTCTACGAGGCAACCGGCGGATGGAACAGCTTCGCCAAGACCGCCAAATATGCCGCCAGCAGCATCACCCACCTGGAGCAGCATGCCTGGGAGGGGATTCCCACAGCGCGCGCGGACTATACCTACAATGTGGGTCCGCATGCGCGGGGCTTCGGTCTGGCCACCGGATTCGAATGGCGCCAGTTGACGATCTGGGATGATTCGAACCAGCAGAATTACGATACCGGTGGAAATATGACGTCCTATCTCCTGAATACGGGATATGTCGCCTGGAAAAACAATATTTCATCGCCGGTGCTGAACGTCCCGTTCGACTTTCCATGGTCCAGCCTGAAGCAGAGTGCGGCCAACCAGGCGCTGACGGCATATGACCAGAGAATCTGGGATTATCGTTATCGTGAAAACGTCACGGATGGTTACCTGTCGCTGCATTACAATCTGGCCAACACGCATTTCATCGCCGGCGTGCGCGTCGACAATGTCGATTACACGGCCTGGACGCCTGTCACGAACTACAACAGCACGGCCGTGACAGGGACGACACGCAATCGTGGCGGATATATCAATCCGCTTCCGTCCTTCGATGTCGTCCATCATTTTCCGCACAGTGTGACCGTGCATGCGTCCTACAGCCAGTCGATCGGACGTCCGACACCGGGGAACATCGCGGCCGCGGAAACCATGTCATGCACCGGCGACGGCAGCGATTCCTCCGCGAGCGGTGGAACCCAATGCAGCATCACCAAGGGCAACCCCAATCTGAAGCCCAGGCGGGCACAGAATTTCGACGTTTCCGTCGACAAATATTTCAACCACAATAACGGCATGGTCAGTGCGGCCTTTTTCTCGAAATGGATCAAGGACGATATCTACAACCTGACCACGTACCAGATGTACCAGGGCGACCTGGCGCTGATCCGCCAGCCCATGAATGCCAGCGGTTCGAACATAAAGGGGGTGGAATTCAATGTCATGAACCGGAATATGTCGCTATGGGGCCAGGTCTTCGACGCATCCGCCAATGCGACCTGGATGCAGGGCAGCATGACCTATTCCAACGGCACCACCATGTTGCATACCAATCATCTGATCTACCAGCCGGACTATCTGGTGAACGGTGCGCTGACCTGGCATATTCCCGCCATTCGCGGCGCATTGCGCGCTACGGCGACCTATTCCGGGAAGTATCTGACCGGCCTTGGCAACCAGCCCTGGCAGAATACCGGCTTCGGTTCCCTCTTTTCGCTCAACCTGGGTTTCTGGCATCAGGTCCACGATCACATCACCCTGAAATACGAGATCATGAATCTCGCGGACCAGCAACCCGTCTGGAGAACTGGCAGCACATTGCAGTATATTTCAGAAAAAGACAATTACGGCCGGTCTTTCTACTTCCACGTCATCATCAACTGACCGACCCATTCCAGAGGACATGAATCCGATGCAATTCACACGTCGTGATTTCGGCCGATTTATCGGCGCAGGCGGGCTGATCATGCCGTTCCATGCGTGGGGCGGTATGATCGCGCCACGAAACATTCTGCGCAAGCCGCATTTCGAGAGCACCCCTTTCACACTGGGCATCGCATCGGGTGACCCGTCCGTCGACGGCTTCGTGATCTGGACCCGCCTCGCCCCATCCCCGCTCGACGAGATGGGGGGCATGCCCTCGCGCCCGGTCCTGGTCGACTGGGATGTCAGCGAAGACGAGACCATGCGCGCGCCAGTCCTGTCCGGGCAGGCGCTGGCGCACCCGGAACTGGCGCATTCGGTGCATGTCGAACTCGCCGGGCTGCAACCCGACCGCCCCTACTGGTACCGGTTCCGGATCGCGGGATTCGAAACGGTGGTGGGGCGCGGCAGGACGCTGCCCCTGCCGGGCGCGGCCGTGGCGCGTGTCCGTTTCGCCGCGGCGGGATGCCAGCATTTCGAAAACGGCTTCTATACCGCCTGGCGTGCCATTGCCGGGGAACCGATCGATTTCGTCTATCATTATGGCGATTATATCTATGAAAGCGGCGATAGCGGCGACGGCCCGCACAAGATCAACGGGCGCATGGCGGTGCTGCCGCGTCGGCACGCGGGGCCGGAAATCTACTCGCTGGACGAATATCGACGGCGTTACGCACAATACAAGACGGATGCGGACCTGCAGGCGGCACACGCGGCATGTCCCTGGTTCGTGGTGTTCGACGATCATGAGGTCGACAACAATTGGGCTGGCAACACGGACCAGGATGGAACACCGTCCGACGTGTTCCTGACGCGACGGGCCGTGGCGATGCAGGCCTATTATGAACATATGCCCCTTCGCCGCGCCTCCATGCCCGTCGGCAGTGCAATGCGGATCTATCGTTCGGCCCAATTCGGCGACCTGATGAATGCCTTCTTTCTGGATACACGCCAGTTCCGCAGCGACCAGGTTTATGGCGATCGCGATGTGCCCCAGGGTCCGGATGTCTGGTCGGCCGATCGTACCATGATGGGCGACACCCAGGAGGAATGGCTTTTCACCGGCCTCGCCAGATCCGGCACGCGGTGGAATCTGCTGGCGCACCAGGTGATGCTGATGAACCTGGCACATCGGACGTCACCCAGTTCCGAACTGATCTACAGCATGGACCAGTGGTCGGGCTATCTGCACAGCCGGCGGAAACTTCTACAGTTCATCGAGGCCCATTGCCCCGGCAACGTGGTCAACGTGACCGGCGACGCGCATCGCCATTTCGCCGGCGACATCGTTCACGACCCGGATCATCGCAAACCGCTCTCCGTCGAGTTCCTGGCCACCTCGATCACGTCGGGTTTCGACGGCTGGGGCGACCAGGATGGCTTCAGCCGCTCCGTCCGGGCGGAAAACCCCCATCTGAAAGCGACGATCGACAGGCGCGGCTACGTGGTGTGCGACGTTGGCCGAGACGTCTGGCGCGGCGACCTGAAAATTCTCGATACCGTCACGCAGCATGACGGCAGGGTGTCGACTTATGCCAGCTTCGTGACCGAAAGGGGCAACCCCGGCCTGGTGAAGGCATAGCCCGTCACGGCCTGGTGCCGGAGCGGCCTTGATGGCCGTGAGCACCGAAGCGCAGGAAACGCGCGTCGGATCGCCGCCAGCGCGCATTTCCAAACAGGCTCTTACAGCGTGACCTGACCGCTGATCCGGGTCACGGTCTCGCCGCCAACCCAGATGCCGGCTTCATCCCGTGCCACCCGCACCCGCCCCATTCGGCCCAGCACGGTTCCCTGGCTGGCAATATAGGCGTGCGGCGCCAGACCGCATTCGATCAGCCATTTTGCCAGTCCAGCATTCAGGCTGCCGGTCACCGGGTCCTCGAAGACTGCCGCGCCTCCGGTAAACGCCCTGACTTCGAATTGCGCCGCATCCCCGTCGCGCAGCGGGTTCCACGGCGCGACCAGACCGACGTTCCACCCAGCCAGAGCCTGTGAATCAGGCCGAAGCGCCAGAAGCTCCTCCCGGTCCCGCAGCATCAGACCCAGCCAGCCGGGGCCGTTATCCACCCAGTTCGCGGCGATCACCCCATCCGGCGACAATCCCAACAACCGTGTGACGACCGCCAGATCGGCCGCATCGACCGCTCCCGCGCGCCGCAGCGGCGGCGCGGCGAAGGCCAGTACGTCGCCCTCGCGCCGCACCGTCACCAGCCCGGCACCGCATTCCTGCACCACGTCGCGCCCCTGCGGCACACCACCCATCGCCAGCCAGACATGGCACGATCCCAACGTGGGATGCCCCGCGAACGGCAGCTCCTCTTCCGGCGTAAAGATCCGCACCCGGTAGTCGGCACCGGGCACCGTGGGCTCCAGCAGGAACGTCGTCTCGCTGAGATTCATCCAGTTCGCAAAGGCCGCCATCCGCGCATCATCCAGCCCATCCGCTCCCGCGACAACGGCCAGCGGATTGCCTTTCAGCGGCGCGGCCGCGAAGACATCGACCTGGTGAAAGGCGTATGTCGTCATCTTCCGTTTCTCCACATCATCCCGCTCGTTCATGCTCATGCGCCGGCTCCGTCAGGCCGGCGGCGTATCGTGCAACGCGGCGCTCAGCCCCGGTGCTCCGATCCGCGCCACAGCCCGCGCCAGAGCCTGTTGCCGGCAATCCGACCGCTCGATAGCGGCACGCAGTGCATCCAGGCTGGCCCGGTCGTCGCCGCACGCCACCAGCGCAGCATGATCCAGCCGCGCCAGCAGCCCACGCGCATGCGCCGCATCGCGCAGGTCGGCGGCGTCGTATGTCACCCGCACCGCATCCGTCTTGTCCGCCGGCGCGTCCTGACCGTTTGCCGGCCCATGCACCGCCAGCAGCAGGACCAGGCCGAGGGCGATGACCAGCCCGATCCCGATTCCCTCGACATGATTCCAGATCCCGTTCGACCCGGACAGCCGGAACGGCCAGGCTCGCTTCCGGGCCGACCCCGTCGCCTTTCCCATGATGACCATCATCAATCATCCTCTTTCAGCACGAAGAGTCCGTCCGCGCCGAGGCATCCTTTCCCCCGGCATGCAGGACAATTCCAGAAATTGTACTATTACAATTCAGTTTTTCTCTTCGTTCCTGGAGTTTTATTCTAGGACATTCGACGGTCAATCGTTATATTGTCATATATCAATCAGACCCCATTCCCATGGCAGGCCGCATGACCCCTCAATGGCGCCCCGACATTCCACCCCCGCCCGGCCCGCTCTACCACCGTCTGGTCGACGCGATGGAGCGGGACATCGCATCGGGGCTTCTACCCGCCGGCAGCCGCCTGCCGCCCCAGCGCGACCTCGCCTACGCACTCGGGCTCAGCGTCGGCACGGTGACCAAGGCCTATGCCGAGGCCGAGCGACGCGGCCTGCTGCTGGCCCATGTCGGCCGCGGCTCCTTCATCCGGGGCGCGAGCCCCGACATCGCGATCGCCACCAGCTTCGATCCCGTGCCTGCCGCCTCCGCCCCGGAGGCAACCAGCCTGCCGGGCGCCTGCATCGACCTGCGCTGCAACATCCCGCCGCGTGTCGGATTGTCCCGGGCGCTGGAACGCGCGGTCGCGGACCTGGCCGCCACCGGGCACCTGGAACCCGCCGTCCAGTATATCCAGGCCAGCGGCCTGCGCTCGGTGCGCGAAGCCGGGGCTGCGTGGCTGGCGCGCCGCTACGGCCTGGCATGCGACCCGGCCGATCTGATCCAGTGCAATGGCGGCCAGCACGCGATCGCGCTGGTGCTGTCCTCGCTCTGCCGGCCGGGCGACATCGTGCTGTGCGAGTCCGCCACCTTCTACGGCGCCCGCACCGCCGCCGAACATATGGGCCTGACATTGCGCGGCGTGACGATGGACGAGGAAGGGTTGATCCCGTCCGCGCTGGAACGCGCCGCCCTCGAAACCCGCGCCCGCGTAGTGTTCACGGTGCCGACCCTGCAAAACCCCACCACCCGGACCATGAGCCTGTCCCGGCGGCAGGACATCGCGCGGATCGCCCGGCAGCACGATCTGACGATCTTCGAGGACGACGCCTACTACCTCTATGCCGATCCGGCCGACCGCCCGCCGCCGCTCGCCGCCATCGCGCCGGAACGCACGGTCTATCTCGCCAGCATTTCCAAGGGGATCTGTCCGGGCTTCCGCCTGGCCTTCGTCACGCTGCCGCCCAATGTGGCGCGCGAGAGGATCATGCGCGGCATCCGCGCGCTGGGCTATTGCCCGCCGGCACTCGGCGGCATGATCTTCGCGCGCTGGGTGGCGGACGGCACCGCCGACGCCGTCGCCGACGCGGTCCAGGCCGAAACCGCCGCACGCCTGGCCATGGCCTGCCAGATCCTGGGGCCGGCCATGGACAGTCCGGGCGCGGCGCGCTCGCCCCATGTCTGGGTGCCGCTCTCCCCACTGGCGGCCCAGCGTACCCTGAACCACGCCCTGCGCGCCGGGGTGGAACTCACACCGCCCGAAGCCTGCTGCGTGTCCCGTGACGCCGAATCCGGTCTGCGGATCTGCCTGGGTGCCCCGGACAATCGCCCGGCCCTGGACCGCGCGCTGCGTATCGTACGCGACGCCATCAACGAACCCGTAACCAGCGAGGCCACCGGCATCATCTGATCAGGCCCCAAAACCCGGACATCAGGCCGCCGGCCAGACCTGGAGGCAGCACGGGTCGATGCTCACCCGGCACGCGCCATCCGCCTTGCAGGACGGATCGGCCAGGATCTCCAGTTCGGCATCGCCCAGAAGCAGCCCCATCGGGCGCTGGCCGTCGCGCACCGTTCCCCGCCACAGGATGCGCGCCGGATAGGCGCCGTCTTCCGCCAGCCGGATCTGATAGGGCCGCGCCGACCAGCGCACCCGCGTCCCCGGCGGCGGCAGCTCCGTCCCCTCGCCGTCCGGATGCCGCACCAGCAGCTCCACGCCCTGCCCCACGTCGATCCGCCCGTCCGGCAGCATCACCCCGTCGCCGATCGCCTCCGCACCCAGCAGGCGGGCGGCCAGTTCGCCGCCCGGTCGGGCGAACACATCGGCGGTCGGGCCGGCACGGATCACGCGGCCGCCATCGAGCAGCACGAGTTCCTCCGCCATCGCCAGCGCCTCCGCCGGATCATGAGTCACCAGCACCGTCAGCACCTCCATGCCGCGCAGCACGGCCAGAACCTCCCGCCGCAGCCGCACGCGCAAGGGGGCATCCAGCGCCGAAAACGGTTCATCCAGCAGCACCAGGTCCACACGGCGCCGCGACAAGGCGCGCGCCAGGGCCACCCGCTGACGCTGGCCGGGCGAGAGTTCGGCCGGATACCGCCCCGACAGAGCCTCAAGCCCCAGCACGCCCACCCAGGCCGCCGCCCGCTCCGGCACGCAATCGGTCGCGAACGCCACCTGCCGCGCCACCGTCAGATGCGCCGGCAAGGCATAACCCTGCGGAACATAGGCAACGGCACGCTGCTCCGGCGGCAGCGGCGACAGGTCGCCTCCATCCAGCCGAACCTGCCCCGCCACATCCTCCAGCCCCGCGATCGCCCGCAGGGTCATCGATTTTCCCGATCCGGACCGCCCGAGGATGGCAATGCGCCGCGCCCGGCTTTCCAGCGTCACGTCGAGGGTAAAACCCGGCAGGGCACGGTGGATCGCCAGCGCCAGATGCCGCGGCGGCGCCTCCGCCCCCTCCCGCGCGGCCAGAAGCGGCAACGGACCCGTCCGGGGGGTGGCGCCACGGGCGATGGGCCGCGTCAGCCAATGCCCCGCCGCCATCACCAGCCCGGCCAGCAGCAGGGTCGGCGCCAGCACCGGCAACATGGCCGGCAATCCCGCCTCGCCGAACGCGACATAGGTAAAGACCGGCAAGGAATAAGGATGATACGCAAGCATCACCGTCGCGCCGAATTCGCCGAAGGCCCGCAGCCATGCCAGGACCAGCCCGGCCAGGATCGGCCGCCACGCCAGCGGCAGGCTCACCCGGCGAAAGATGGCGCCCGGCCGGTGCCCCAACGTCGCCGCCACATCCTCCAGCACCGGATCGACCGCCGTGAAGGCCGACCGCGCGGCGATGATCAGGAACGGCGCCGCGACGAACATCTCGGCCGCGACGATGCCACCGAAATGCTCGCTCAGCCCCAGTCCGCCCAGCGGCCCGCCATAGCCCAGCAGAAACAGCAGCAGCACGCCACCCGCCAGCGGCGGCAGGGCGAGCGGCAACTGCACCACCCCGCCCAGCCACACCGTCCACCAGCCCCGCCCCCGCGCCAGCACATAACCCAGCGGAATGCCGAACAGCCCGATCACCAGCGTCGCCACGCCGGCACTGGCCATCGACACGCCGGCGGCCCGGGCCAGTCCGGCGCGATCCACGCCGGACCAGTCCGCATCGCCCAGCCGCATCATGCCCGCCACGAAGGGTGCCAGCAGCCACAGGCCAAGCAGACAGGCCAGCCCTTTTACCGCACCGGGCATCCGCCGCATGGCTCGCGCCGTCAGGGACGAAGGACCGGCCGCAGCAGCGCGGGCAGCGTCCTGTCATCCCCGGCAAGAACCGGCACCATCTTCTCCAGCCCATGCTGCCTCAGGATGGCGCTGCCCTCCCTGCCCAGCAGGAAGGCAACGAACCGGGCCGCCCCGTCCGGGTTCGGCGCATCCTTCAGGATCGTGACCGAATAGCGGGCCGCCAGCGACAGGTCCGGCGGCAGTTCCATACTCGGGATATGCAGGTCGGCGGTTTCCATCGCGTAGAAGAAGCCGACATCGATCTGCCCCGATTGCAGGCGCCCGACCAGATTTTCCTCCGGCCGCACCTGCCCGGACCGGTCGGCGCCCATGATCCGCCCCGCCAGGCCGGGCTGATGGTAGAACGCCTCGGCCCGCTGCAACATCTGGACGGTCAGCGCCCCTTTCGGGTCCAGCGCCGGATCGGTCCGGCCGATCCGGATGCCGGGCGATTGCAGGACCTCGTACCAGGGCCGCGTCCGCAAGGCATTGGCAAAGGCACTCTGCGGGTTGTACCCGATCACCAGCGGCGAGCGCGCGAAGACGATATACCAGCCTACCTGATCGCCCAGCCGGCCATTCAGGGCCGGATCGGCGCTGATGAACACATCGCCCCGCCGCAGCCCGCCCCGGATCTGGTTGACCAGGGCCCCCGAACCGCCCGCATAGCCGCGAAAGATATCAGCACCGGTCGCGTCGAAGGCCGGGGCGATCCCCCGTTCCATCAGGTTCAGCAGCGACCCGGCATACAGCACGTCCACGGTCCGTTCGCCCCGTGCCCATGCCGGAACGGGCAGCATCGCCGCCCCCAGCAGCATCGTCCGACGTCGCATGGTCTCTCCCGCCCGTTTACCGGGAAAGCAGCATAGCACCCGGCAGGTTCCAGCCATAGCGCAGCGCCAGAAGCCGCAGGCCGAAGCAGACGAGGCCGCCCGCCACGGCCCCCCAGGCTACCGGCACCGCCAGCCGCCGGCTGGCGACGACCACCGCCGCGCCGGCCAGCGCGGCGGTGGCATAGATGTCCGAAACCAGGATCAGCGGCACGCGCGCCAGCAGCAGGTCGCGCATCACACCGCCGCCCACGCCCGTTACCATGCCCATCAGCGCCGCCCCCAGCGGGCCGACCCCGCGCGACAGGGCCTTCTCGGCCCCCGCGACGGCAAACAGCGACAGGCCGGCGGCATCCAGCACCGCCAGCACCGATCCCCCAGGCGCAAGCCGCAGGGCGGGCGGGAGAAGAAACACCACCAACCCGGTGAGGAAGGCCAGCGCCGGATAGCGCCAGTCGCGGATCGCGCTGGGCGGCACGGCGCCGATCAGCACGTCGCGGATCATGCCGCCGCCCAGCGCGACCACGCAGGCCAGCACCATGATGCCGAACAGATCGAGATGCCGCGCGGACGCCACCATCGCGCCTTCGGCGGCGAATACCAGCGTTCCCGCCAGGTCGGCAAACAGAACGACCGAAGCCAGGGTTGGGCGCATGAGAGTCTGGCGCATGTCAGAACCCGCTGGCCCCGCTTGGCAGCGGGAGGCCGGAACGCGCGTACATCAGCACCTCGCCCGCAGCCCCCCGCTTCCAGTCTTCCCCGCCGCCGGTCTTCAGTGACGCGGTGCCAGGATATCGGCCAGCATGTCCGGCTTGCCGTCCACGCGCTCCAGATGCGGATAGCGCAGCCCGCCATGATACGGGACCGAGACCGTCACGTAGCGGTCGCCTTCCTGCAACAGCAGCGCGATCGGCGCGGAATGCGCGTCCTTCGCCTCGACGATCGCCTCGCGCAGCACGTCGGGGTCATAGGCCTCGCCATTCACCGCGACCAGCTTGGCGTCCCGGGTAATCCCGGCCTGCCAGGCGGGGCTGCCCCACTCCACATTGCCCAGCGTGCCGCTCTTGCCTACCGTAAAGCCCAGCGAGAAGGCGAAATCCGCCACATGCCGCACGCTGGCGAACGATGCGACGTATTTGTTGGGCTGGTCGGTATAGACCAGCCGGTAGCCACCGCGCGTGAATCCGTCCAGCGGCGCGTGCTCCGAGGTCTTGTCCAGCCGCTGATGCAGGAACGTCGCCCAGTCATAGGGCTGGATGTCGTTCAGCGCCTTTACCACGTCGTCAAACTCGTACGTGCTGGTGATGAAGCTGCCGTCATTGGTGCCGAAGAAATGGCGCGCCACATCGTCCAGCGAATGCTTGCCGCCGGAAAGCTGACGGATCAGCGTATCGGCATCCAGCCAGATGAGCTGGCCTTCGGAATAATAATCCTCGCTGCGCTGCCAGCTCCGCCACGACAGCGGCGCGCGCCGCGCGATCACCGGATCGTTGGTCGTATCCAGCAGCGGCCGCCAGGTGCGTCCACGGCGGGTGTCATACGTCGCCGCCACCTCGGCCAGCGCCTCGGTCACCTGCGGCACCGTCATCAGGCCCGAGCGCGCCGCCAGGACATAACCCCAATACTGGGTCTGCCCCTCATAGACCCACAGGCCCGTCCCACGCTGGGGCGTGTTGAAGTTCGGCGCCCACAGACCGGCCGGCCGGCGATATTTGCCGTTCCACGAGTGGGTATATTCATGCGCCAGCAGGTCGCGCGTCGCGAACGTCTTGTCCCATTCGGTAAAATAGCCGCGCGGGCCGCTGTTTTCGCTCGACTGGTGATGCTCCAGCCCGATCCCGCCGAGTTCCTCGGTCAGCGCCAGCAGGAAATCGTAATGATCGTAATGATGCGAGCCGTAGAGCAGGTTCGCCTGCGTCACCAGCGCGCGATGGACCGCGATCTGGGCATCGGTCACCTCCAGTTCGCCCGGCTTGTCCGCCACCAGGTTCAGCGCCACCGGCACGGCGGCACCCGGCGCCAGGTCGATGCGGCGGAAATACCGCCCGGCGAACAGCGGAGAGTCCACCAGCGTATTGAACGGCACCGGCTTGAAGGTCACGACGTCCCCCGCCTTGCCCTGCGCGCGCAGCGCCGTGCCGTACTGCCAGCCCGTGGGCAGGCGCAGGCTGGCCTCGATGGGGATCTGGCGCGTGAAATACCCGGCCGGATAGAGCGCCACCGCATTCCACTGCACGTTCAGCATCTCGGGCGTCATCACCACGCGCCCTTCCTCGCGCGAAACCGGTGACAGAAGCTGGAACGACACGTCCACCGTGTGCGCCCCCTTGGGCACGGGGATATGGAAGGCACTGACCGTCACATTGTCGCGCACCCACGGCAGCGTCGCCCCGCCGGCCTTCACCACCAGGCCGCCGAACTGGTCGAGCGCGCCAGTCGGCGAGTGGTCGCCCGGCAGCCACATCGGGTAGAACAGCGGCAGGTCGCCGCCCGTCTCCGCCAGCGCGGCCGGCACCGGCACGGTCTCGTGAATCGTCATGATATGCCGCGTCAGGTCGGTGGCATCGACCGACAGCCGGATGGTGCCACCGAACGGCACGTCACGCGGCGCGGGGATGGAATCGGGCAGCGGCAGAGGCTCCGGCTGAGGCTGGCCGTCAGCCGCCCCCGCGCGCTGCGACAGCCCCACCAGGCCGACCGTGGCCAGGGCCGTGGACAAGGAAAGGGCGAGAATGCGTTTGGAAAGCGGACGCAAATGGACAACCTTTCAAAATTTCGGGAAATCGCGGGCATTACCGGGTCACAGGCCCGGCGATCACATTCCGCAATGACATGAAATCCCCGGCCCGTCACGCCGGCCGCCAGCAAGTGCCTGCATCCACCCGACGCTCCCATGCGGAGACCCCGGAAAAGGCCCATGAAATTTTCATGACATATGCGAATTTCGCATTCTCTCACGAGGCAATATTAAATAACGATCATCTTATCGTTATGAATTTGAAAAAGTTTGTAATATTTTATCGATCGTCATACGTGCCTGTCGTGCCCGTCCCTCCTGGCCGCGCATCGGCCGGATCGGCCCGATACACAAAGACAAAACCGTGCCAGACCTGATACAGACAGATGTTTTCATTTCCTTTTCCACAGATCCCGTTTTCCCCCTCGCCGCCGGCCCCCTTTTCCATGTCGTGGCCACGGATCGTCCGGCCTTCCCAGCCCCCGCCGCCGTCCCCGGGCGCCAGCCCCGTTCCACACCCTCGGCCGGCTTGCCAGCCTGCAAGGCGCCCCTGGGCGCGCGCCCATGGACAAGGATCGGGATCGTCGCTAGTGGCAGCGCGCGGTGCCGGCCCGTGCCTTCCCGTAACTGCCTTCCCGTAACACCATATTCTCGTCCAGAATCGGTCCTGTCCTGGCCCTCATTGGGGCACATGGATGCCGCCTTTTCTTCCAGGACCCCAGGCTCAGGCCCATGCACCAGACCGCGCCCGTGATATATTCGCCGCCCTTCTCCCGATCATCCGGTCGTATCGCGCGTCTCGTCGCGGCCGGACTCATGGTCTGCGCCATCCTGTCCGGGGCCGCGCCCTCCGCCATGGCTTCGGCCACCACCATGGTCCGCAACGACCATGGCCTGTTGACGGTCGCGCCGGATTCCCCGCTGGCGGCACGCCTGTCCGTCACCCCTGTCACGCTCGTCTCGCCCAGCCGCACGATCCCCGTTCCCGGCGAGATCCGCGCCGAGCCGTCGCAGTCGCTTTCGGTCATGACGCCGGTTGCCGGCGCGATCGTCAGCCTGCCGGTCACCGCCGGCGATCACGTGACGCGCGGCCAGGTCCTCGCCGAGTTGGCCTCGGGCGACATGGCCCAGGCCACGACCGATGCCGCGAAGGCCCGCGCGGGGCTGGACTACGCCCGGCGGGCCCTGGTCCGCGCCCAGGGTGTCGCCAGCGCCGGCGGCGCCGCCACGCGCGACGTGGAATCCGCCCGCAGCGCCTGGCTCCAGGCCCAGGCGGAAGACGACCGTGCCACCGCGCGGCTGGCCGCCCTGCGCGCCCAGCCCGGACAGGGCGGCGTGATCCGGCTGACCGCACCGATCGACGGCATGGTCTCGGCGGTCAACACCGCCGCGGGCGCCTTCGTCACCGACCCGACGGCGCCGCTGATGACGCTCACCGGCACCCGGCAGGTCTGGGCCGTCGCCGCCGTGCCGGAAATCCTGACCAATGCCGTGCATGTCGGGCAGGAGGTCGATATTACCTTACCCGCCCTGCCGGACCGCACGACGCACGGCACGATCGCGGCGATCGAACCGGCGTTGCAGACCGATACCCGTACGCTCCAGGCACGGGTGGTGCTGGCCAATGACGACGGCGCGCTGAAGCCCGGCATGTTCGCCACCGTGACCATCCTGACCCCGCAACCTCCGCGCATCATGGTCCCGCAATCGGCGCTGCTGATGAACAACGATGCCGTTACGGTGTTCGTCGAGGTCGCGCCCCATGCCTACAGGCGGCGCGGGATCGAGATCATCTATGACGACGGCGACCTGTGCGAGGTCACGTCCGGCCTGTCCGCCGGCGACCGCGTCGTGACCCAGGGCGCGGTGCTGCTGAACGATGATTAACCGCTTTATCGCCACCTGCCTTCAGCAGCGGCGCATCGTCTTCGCCGCCATGATGATCCTGATGACCCTGGGCGCGATCGCCTGGCATCAGATCCCGGTCGAGGCCTATCCCGATCTGGGCGCGGTCAACGTCCAGATCACGACCCAGGTTCCCGGCCTGGCGGCCGAGGAGATCGAGCAGGAAGTCACGATCCCGCTGGAGCGCCTGCTGGCCAGCACGCCGGGGCTGGTGGACAGCCGCTCCAGCTCCACCTTCGGCCTGTCGCTGATCACCCTGATCTTCAGCGACGGCACCGATGTCGGCGCCGCGCGCCAGCATGTGTCCGAACAGCTGGCCCAGTCCATGCTGCCTTCGGGCGTCATCCCCACGCTGGGGCCGATCACCGGTCCATCGGGCGAGATCTACCGCTATACGCTGGAATCCGACGGCCGGAACCTGATGGAACTGTCCGATATCCAGAAATGGATCGTAATCCCGGCCCTGGAGCAGGTTCCCGGTGTCGCGGCGGTCAATAATTTCGGCGGCTTCACCATCGAATACCAGATCGTGCTCGATCCGCAGGCCCTGTTCCGCTACGGCGTCGGCGTCAATGACGTGATCACGGCGTTGCAGGCCAACAACGCCAATGCGGGCGGCGGCCGCGTCACACGCGGCGACCAGTCGTACATCGTACGCGGCGTCGGCATGGTCCATACGCTCGCCGACATGGGCGCCATCGCCGTGACCCAGCACAACGGGGTACCGGTCCTGATCCGCGACCTGGGCGAGTTGCAGCTCGGCCATCAGGTACGCGAGGGCATCCTGGGCCTGAACGGCAACCCGGACACGATCGAGGGCATCGTCACGATGCTCAGCGGGCAGAACCCGTCGCTGGTGCTGGACGACCTGCACGCCACGGTCACCCGGCTTCAGGCCCAGCTTGCGTCCTCGGGCGTGAAAATCGTGCCGATCATCGACCGCGACAGCCTGGTGCGGACCACCACCGACAAGGTCACGCACACGGTGGTCGAGGGCGTGAGCCTGGTGTTCCTGATCCTGGTCCTGTTCCTGGGCAGCCCGCGCAGCGCGATCGTCGCCGCCGTCACCATTCCGCTGGCGCTGGCCACGGTCTTCGTGCTGATGCACCTGCTGCACATGCCGGCCAACCTGTTCTCGCTCGGCGCCATCGATTTCGGCGTGATCGTCGACGGCGCCATCGTGGTGACCGAGGCCATCCTGCGCATCCGCGAGGAACGCCCCGACCACAAGATGGACGAGGGCGACATCCTGGCCGTCACCCGGCATGTGGGCAAGGCGATCGTCTTCGCGACCCTGATCATCATCATTGCCTACGGCCCGCTCTTCGCCTTCGAGGGCGCCGAGGGCCGGCTGTTCCGGCCGATGGCCTTCACCGTCAGCTTCGCCCTGATCGGCGCCCTGATCTGCGCCACGACGCTGACACCCGCGCTGGCCTATCTGGCCATGCGCAAGCCGCACCGGCTGTTTCACAACGTGCCGCTGGAAAAGCTGCACCATGCCTACCGGCGGGGGCTGGGGCATATGGTGGACCGGCCGTGGGCGGCCTACCTGGCTGGCGCGCTCGCCTTCTGCCTGGTGGTCTGGCTGGGCGCGCGCACGGGGCGCGAGTTCCTGCCCGATCTCGACGAAGGTTCGCTGTGGCTGCAGATCCAGCTTCCCTCGGGCCTGTCGCTGGAAAAGGCCAGCGCGATGGCCGACGAGATCCGCGACGCGATCCGCGCCTTCCCCGAGACCAGCTTCGTGGCCACGCAGATCGGCCGCAACGATTCGGGCACCGACCCGTGGAGCCCCTCGCATATCGAGGCCCCGGTCGGCCTCACGCCCTACAGAACCTGGCCGCACGGCGAAACCCGCGTGGCGTTCATCCACCGCCTGCACGACCGGCTGGCGCAGATCCCCGGCATCAGCTTCGGCATCAGCCAGCCGATCGCCGACAACATGAACGACCTGGTCGGCGGCGCGCACAGCCCGCTGGTGCTGCGCGTCTATGGCGACGACCTGAAGCAGTTGCGCCGCATCGGCACCCATATCGTCGACGTGCTGCGGCAGGTGCCCGGCACCGCCGACGCCTCGATCTTCCAGGAACCCGAGATCCCGCAACTGGATATCACGGTCGATCGGGCCGCGGCGGCGCGCTACGGCGTGAGCGGCAACGATATCATGAACGTGGTGCAGAACATGGTCGGCGATGCCGCCGTGGGGCAGGTCTATGTGGGCGACCGCATCTACGCCATGACCGCGCACATGCTCCGGCGGCTGACCAACGACCTTTCCGCCATCCGCCAGATTCCGCTCACCGGCCTGAACGGCGCGCGGGTGCCGCTCGGACTGGTTGCCCGCGTCTCGCTCCAGACCGGAGAGGCGAACATCGCGCACGAGATGAACCACCGGCAGATCACCATCCGCGTCGATAACGGCCAGCGCCCGCTGTCGCAGTACCTTGCCGAGGCCCAAGCCCGCATCGCCGGCCAGGTGCATTTCGACTCCGCGCGCTACCGGCTGGAATGGGCCGGCACCTTCCAGCAGGAGGAACGGGCCGAGGCCCGCCTGACCGTGGCCCTGGCCATCATGTTCTGCGTGATGCTGGTCCTGCTGTTCAGCCAGTTCGGCTGCATACGCCAGGCATTCCTGGTGCTGGCGGTGGTGCCCATGGCCACGCTGGGCGGCCTGGTGGCCCTGAACCTGCGGGGCGAGACGCTGAACATCGCCACCGCCGTCGGCTTCATCGCCCTGTTCGGCGTCGCGATCCAGAACGGCATCATCATGATCTCGGCCATCAACCGGCTGCGCGACGAAGGCATGCCCCTGCGCGACGCGGTGCTGGAAGGTGCGGGCGAACGGTTCCGCCCGGTGCTGATGACGGCCACCGTCGCCAGCATGGGCATGCTGCCCGCGGCCCTGGCCACCGGCATCGGCACCGACGTCCAGCGCGGCCTCGCCACAGTCGTCGTCGGCGGGCTGGGCATCGCCACCCTGCTGACGCTGTTCATCCTGCCCACCTATTATTGCGAGCTGGAAGCCTGGCACGCCCGCCGCGCCCCGCGCCGGAAGGGAGACCGGACATGACCGCCGCGTCCTCGCGCGTTCCGTCCATGCGCGCCCCGTCCCCGGGCCACTGGCGGCGCCTGCTGTGCGGCGCCGGCGCGCTCGCGCTGCTGGCCGATCTGGGCGGCTGCGCGGTCGGGCCGAACTTCCACCATCCCTCGGCGCCCACCACGCAGTTCGCGCAGGCGGGCAAGCCCACCCGCACCGACAGCGTGGCGGGTGCCGACGGGCAGGCCCAGATTTTCCACCCCGGCGCGGACATCCCCGCCGAGTGGTGGGAACTGTTCCATTCCCCGGCGCTGGACCGGCTGATCAAGCACGCGCTGGCCAACAGCCCGAACCTGGACGCCGCACGCCACGCGCTGCGCGTGGCGCAGGAAAATCGCGCCGCCCAGGCGGGGGTGCTGTATCCCAACATCTCGGCCAGCTTCAATCCGGCGCGCTTCAAGACCTCGCGCACCTACTCGCCGGTGCCCAACACCAACAACTGGCTCTACACCGTCCACACCGCGCAGTTGAACATCTCCTACCAGGCCGATATCTGGGGCGGACTGCGGCGCGGGATCGAAGCCTCGGGCGCCCAGCGCGATGCCGAACGCTACCAGCTTGAAGCCGCCTACCTGTCCCTGACCGGCGAACTGGTCCAGGCGGCCATCGCCTACGCCGCGCTGCGCGCACAGGTCGACACGGTGCAGGAGGTGATCGCCAGCCAGCGCCAGATCCTGGAGTCCGCCACGCGCCAGATCGCCCTGGGGCAGCTCTCCGACGCCGATCTGGCCCAGCAGCGCGCCCTGCTTGCCCAGGCCGAGGCGACGCTGGTGCCGCTGCGCCAGCAAGTGTCGCAGCAGCATGACCAGATCGCCGCCCTGGCCGGCGACATGCCCGACGATCCCACGCCCGATTTCACGCTGGACGGCTTCACCCTGCCCCAGGACCTGCCCGTCAGCCTGCCCGCCCGGCTGATCGACCAGCGGCCGGACGTCAAGGTGGCCGAAGCCGGCTGGCACGCCGCCTGCGCGCAGGTGGGCGTCGCGATCGCCAACCGCCTGCCCAACCTGCAGCTCAGCGCCCAGCCGGGCGTGGCGGCAGCCTCGATCGGCCAGATGTTCGTTCCCGGCTACGGCCAGTGGATGATCGCCGGCATGGTCTCCCAGCCCCTGTTCCAGGGCGGGCAACTGATGCATCAGGAACGCGCCGCCCGCGCGCAGTACGAACAGGCGGCCGCCGAATACCGCGCCGCCGTCGTCGCCGCCGTCCAGGACGTCACGGACAGCCTCAACGCCGTCGGCGCCGACGCCACCGCCCTGGTCGCCGACAGCGAAGCCGAGCGCGCGGCGACGCGCAGCCTCGACATCGCCCGCACGCGCGTCGCCTACGGCGATGCCTCGCGGGTGGACATGCTGCTGGCCACCCAGACCGCGCTCCAGGCCCGCCTCACCCTGGCGCAGGCCCGCGCCGCCCGCCTGTCCGACACCGCCGGCCTGTTCCAGTCCCTCGGCGGCGGCTGGTGGAACCGCCACGATGCGCCACCCGCCCGTGCAGGCTGGCCGCCATAAGGCGACCGGCCGCTCAACAGGTCAGGACACCGCCGATCTCGCGGCACACGCCCCGGCTCGTCCCTTCCCCGTCCCGCATGATCCATCCGCCCGGCCCGGTCGGCGTCACGGTCACGCCCTGGCGCTGCACCGCGATCCGCCGGTCGATGTCGTTCCGCAACGCCTGTTCGCGCTGCCATTGTCCGGGCGAGGCAGGGGCCGATGCGCCGCGCTGGCCGCGCGCGGCATCAAGCGCCGCCTGGTCGCGCGCAATCGCCTGCTGCTGACGGGTGCGGGCGGCGAGATCCTGCTGCCGGATCGCCGTCTCCGCCGCCGCCTGCCGCCGCGCCCGGTCGGCCGCCGACGCCACATCGCCCCCCGGCACGAACACGCCCGGCGGAAAACCCGCGCCGGCGGGATAGGCCTGCGACCATGCCGCCGGCCCCCACGGCAGCACGGCCAGCCCCACGATCAGGGCCAGCCGGGCGGACGACACCCTCACCGAGCCGCCCCCGCGAGATGCGTCGCCAGCCAGCCGCGCATCAGCGCGTAGGACTGCTTCGCCGCATCGGCATCGTACCGGCATGGCGCGTTTGGTGTGGTCGCCTCGGTCTCGGTAAAGCAATGCACCGCATGGCCGATCGCCACGAACTGCCAGGCCGTGGGCGTCTGGCCCATTTCCCGCAGAAAGGCCGGAACGTCGGGCATCGTCCACTGATCGTCCGCCCCGTTCATGACCAGTACCGAAGCCCGGATGCCCCGCGCCAGCGCCGGATCATCGGTCGCCAGATCGCCATGGAACGACACAACGGCGCCCAGGTCCGCCCCGCTGCGCGCCAGGTCCAGCACCGCCGTGCCACCGAAACAGAACCCGATCGCCGCCAGACGGGAGAGATCGATCGGTGCCGACGCCGCCTGCGCCCGCAATTCGGCCAGCGCCCGTGCCATCCGCCGCCGCAGCAGCGCCCGGTCGGCCATCAGCGGCTTGACCGCCGCCTGGGCCTGCGCGTCGTCGGCCGGACGCACCGAGGCGCCATAGACGTCGGTCAGCAGGATGACATAGCTGTGCCCCGCGATCATCCGCGCCTTGTCGATGGCAAGCGCATTCACCCCATGCCAGTTGGGCACCATGACCAGCCCCGGCCGATGGCCCGAAACCGCATCGTCATAGACCAGCACGCTGTCGAACCGCACGCCATCCTGGGTCCAGGTGACGGGCCGCGTCACCATCCGCGCCATGGCCTCGCCCGGCCCGGCGAGCAGTGCCGCCGCGATCAGGCACAACAGGCCGGCAAGCCACCACGGCCGCATCGCCATCCTCCCTCGGAAGCGGGCGGGACAACCCCGCCCGCACCATTTCATTTCGCCGGCCCGACCACGGCGATCAGCCGGTCCACGATCGTCGCATCGGCCAGCGTCGACAGGTCGCCCAGCCCTTCCAGTTCATGGCAGGCGATCTTGCGCAGCAGCCGCCGCACGATCTTGCCCGATCGCGTCTTCGGCAGGTCCGGTACCAAATAGACCCGCTCGGGCACCGCATAGCGCCCGATTCCCTTCGTCACCGCCAGCGACGCGGCCTCGGCCAGGTCCGGCACGGAGGCATCGCGCGCCACCGCGAACACCACCAGCCCCTGCCCCTTGATGTCGTGCGGCACGCCGACCGCCGCGCATTCGACGAAGCGATGGTCGGTCGCCACCACATCCTCGACCTCGGCGGTGCCGATCCGATGGCCCGAGACGTTGATCACGTCGTCGATGCGCCCGGTGATCCAGTAATAGCCGTCCGCATCGCGCCGCGCCCCGTCGCCCGAAAAATAATAGCCGGGGCTGAAGCTGAAATAGGTCTGGCGGAAGCGTTCATGCCCGCCCCAGATGGTGCGCGCCTGCCCAGGCCAGGAGCGGGCGATGCACAGGCAGCCCTCTCCTTCGCCTTCGATCACCTCGCCCTTGTCCGTCAGCAGCACGGCGTCCACACCGGGCAGAGGCAGGGTGGCGGAACCGGGCTTCTGCGGCACCGCGCCGGGGATCGGCGCGATCAGGATGCCGCCGGTCTCGGTCTGCCACCAGGTATCGACCACCGGGCAGCGCCCCCGCCCGACCGCCTCGTGGAACCACACCCAGGCATCGGGGCTGATCGGCTCGCCCACGCTGCCCAGCAGGCGCAGGCTGTCCAGCGCATAGCCTTTCACCACCGCATCATCGTCACGCATCAGCGAGCGGATCGCCGTGGGCGCGGTATAGAAGGTGGTCACCTTGTGGGTGTCGATCACCTCCCACCACCGCCCCGGCGCGGGCCAGGACGGCAGGCCCTCGAACAGCAGGATCGTGCCGCCATTGGCCAGCGGCCCGTAGACCACATAGGTGTGCCCGGTGATCCAACTGATATCGGCCGTGCACCAGAACACATCCCCCTCCCGATGGTCGAAGACCATCTCATGGGTGAACGAGGCCCAGACCATGTAGCCGCCGGTGGAATGGACCATGCCCTTCGGCTTGCCGGTGCTGCCCGAGGTATAGAGCAGGAACAGCGGGTCTTCGGCCTCCATGTCGGCGGGCGGGCATTCCGGCGAAGCCTGCGCCAGCAGCGGCGCCAGGGCCAGGTCGCGCCCCTCCTGCATCGGCAGGTCGATGCCGGTCACCGCCAGCACCAGCATATGCCGCACGCTGGGCACGCCGCGCGCCAGCGCCTCGTCCATCACGGTCTTCAGCGCGATCCGCTTGGGGCCGCGCCGCGCCTCGTCGGCGGTGATGATCGCCACCGCCCCGCTGTCATTCAGCCGGTCGGCCAACCCTTCAGCTGAAAACCCGCCGAACAGCACCACATGCAGGGCGCCGATCCGCGCGCAGGCCAGCATCGCCACCACGCCCTCGACCACCATCGGCAGATGGATCGCCACCCGGTCGCCGCGTTCGACCCCCAGCCCGCGCAGCACGTTGGCCATCCGGCACACGCGCTCATGCAGCGCGCGATAGGTCAGGCGCTCGACCTGCGACGCCTCCTGCCCCTGCCAGATCAGGGCGATCTGCTCGCCCCGTTCGGCCAGATGGCGGTCCAGGCAGTTGACGCTGGCATTCAGCCGTCCATCCGCGAACCAGCGGATCGACACGTCATCGGCGAAGGACGAGCCCGAAGCCAGCGTGGGCCGCCGCGTCCAGTCCACACGCCCGGCCTGGCCGAGCCAGAACCGTTCCGGATCACGCGCGGCATCGGCGGTCATCTGCCGCAGGCGGGCACCATCGACGCCGGCCTGCGCGGCGAAGGAGGGTGGGATCTGGAAAATTTCTTTTTCTGACACTGTATTTTCAATCCGCCTGTCTGATCGGTTCTAATGCCGATTTCTTGGTTGGGGGGATGTACATCTTCCAATATAGAGCGTTCATCCCCGCTACACGAGCCCAATTTCAGGCCCGGACGCCATGGTGCTGAAACATCCGGGGCCCGCGTTGGTTCACGGCCCCATCGCGGGCGTCCGTGCGGTCATCCGCCGCCACCCGGCCGCTCCGGCCCGGTATCGAGCGTGAACGGCAGCGCATCCCGCCGGTTGATATCCAGCGCCAGACGATGATGCAGCGGCGGATGCGCGCGCGAGCGGCATTCGGTCCAGTCGCACAGATGGCAGGAAATACCGACGGGAATGGCCGGCGCCTGGAGATTCAGCCGGTCGGAATAAACGATTTCCGACGCACGGGTGATATCGCACCCCATGGCGATGGCGTGGACCGGTTGCAGGTCGTTCCAGCCGGTCGAAATGCCCGAGACCGTCCGCGCGAAGCACAGGAAGGTCCGCCCGTCGGTAAACTGGGCCACCTGCGCCTGCACCACGCCGGGCGTCGCGAAACAGGTATTGGCATTCCATTGCGGGCAGGAATGCCCCTGCCGAGGGACCGGAAAACCGCAGGCGGAGAAACTCTTTGTCATGTTCCCGGCCGGGTCGGTGCGCACGAAGAAGAACGGCACCCCCCGCTCGCCCGGCTTCTGCAAGGTCGAAAGCCGCTGCGCCGCCTGCTGGTACGACACACCAAACCGCGCCGAGAGAATATCCAGATCGTAGCGCAGCGCCGTCGCCGCCGCGAGGAACGGCGTATAGGGCATCAGCAACGCGGCGGCGGCATAATTCACCAGCCCGATCTGGATCACGATGCGGGCATCCTCGGTGCTGGGCGCGATCTCCTGCAACAGCGCCTCGATCACCTCCCGCCCTTCCAGCAGCATCAGTTGAAAGGCAAGCTGAAATCCCCGGCTTTCCCGTGGCAGCAGGTCAGACAGCAGCAGCAGCCGGCTGTCGGGATCATAGCGGCGGAACGCCCCGTCCAGCGCGGTGATGCGCACCACGATACCATGATGCTGGCGCAACCGGGTCGCGATCATGTGGTTGCTTTCCGAGGGCGCCACCGCCTCGCCATCGGGCAGGCGGGCCGTCCGCGCCATCTCCGCGCGCACCTGCTCGGCGATTTCTTCCAGTTGGGGAAAATGGTTCAGCCGCTCGTCATAGACCAGCCGCGCCTCGTCCTGCGGCAGGATCACCCGCGTGCCGGTCGGCAGCATCAGCCGGGTCGCGTCATGATGGGCGGCCCGGAATGCCTGATGCAGCGTCAGCACCGCCCGCGCCGCCTCGGGCTGGGCCGCAAGCGCCGCGATTTCCTGCGCCGGCACGCCATGCGCCCCCAGCAGCGGGTCGGAGAGCGCCTGGTGCAGCAACCCCTCCATCCGCTGCTCGTCCACGCCCGACAGCGCCTCGATCGAGACATCCAGCGCCCGCGTCAGCTTGATCAGCAGCGACGCCGTCACGCTGCGCTGGTCATGCTCGATCAGGTTGAGGTAGCTGGGCGAAATGCCCAGCCTGACGGCCAGCGCCTGCTGCGACAGAGAGCGTTCGGTCCGAAGCCTGCGGATAATGCGACCGATGCGGGTCGGGGACATGCTTATTTACCCGTTTTTACAAATATACAGATCAGTATGTAAATGGTTTTACACCATTCATGATTTAACGTCTTCTTTTGTCTGGCATCGACTTCATGGGTCTCCTTAACTGATCGCACAGGATCATCGAAGAGGAAGGTTCGTCAATGCCCGTCGAATCCATTGCCATCGGCAAGGCCACACCGCACCCTGCCCGGCGCATGACCCCGGGCAGCAACCAGGCCGGGTTCTGAACCGCCACCCCAGCCTGTCCACTCGACAGACCTGCCACCACTTACACCACCGGACCCGACCGGTCCGCACCATCCTATCAAGGGGAACCGCCATGTCCCGCCGCACGATTGGTCAGATTCAAGTCGATCACGCCCTCGATGCCTTCGTCACGAACGAGGTCCTGCCCGGGACCGGCATCGCCCCCGACCGGTTCTGGGCCGGCCTGTCCGACATCGTCTCGCAGTTCACGCCCAGGGTCCTGAACGCGCTGGCGCGGCGTCGGCTGCTTCAACAGGCCGTGGACCAGTTGCTGACCGCCCCGGGATTCGACGCGGCCGATGTCGAGGGCCAGATCCGGCTGCTGCGGACCACCGGCTATCTCGAACCCCAGCCGCCCCATTTCGAGATCACGACCCGCGATGTCGATGCCGAGATCGCCCATGTCGCCGGCCCGCAACTCGTGGTTCCCGTGACGAACGCCCGCTACGCGCTCAATGCCGCCAACGCGCGCTGGGGCAGCCTGTACGATGCGTTCTACGGCACGGATGCCGAGCCCTACGGCCCCTCCGGCATGCCGGCGCGCGGCTATGACGAACAGCGCGGCGCGCAGGTGATCCGCCGCGTGCGGCTGCTGCTGGACGAAATCACGCCCCTGACGCAGGGCAGCCACGCCGACGCCACCCGCTACCACATCGCGGACGGGCGGCTGTTCGCGACCCTCGAAGGCGTCGCCGAGCCGGTCGAACTGCGCCGCCCCGCCCAGTTCGCGGGCTTTCAGGGCACGGGCGACGCGCCGGAGGCGATCGTGCTGCGCAATCACGGCCTGCATATCGAACTACGCTTCGATTCCACCTCGCCGATCGGCAGCCGCGACAAGGCCGGCATCGCGGACGTGATTGCGGAATCCGCGCTGACCACCATCATGGATTGCGAGGACAGCGTCTCGGCCGTCGATGTCGAGGACAAGATCCTCGTCTATCGCAACTGGCTGGGCCTGATGAAGGGCACACTCACGGCCGCCTTCCCCAAGGGCGGCCGGATGGTGGAGCGCCAATTGGCGCCCGACCGCCGCTACACCGCGCCCGACGGCTCGTCGCTGGTGCTGTCGGGGCGCAGCCTGATGCTGGTGCGCAATGTCGGGCACCATATGTTCACCGACGCGGTGGTGGACAGCACCGGCCACGCCATCCCCGAAGGCGTGCTGGACGCCGCGATCACCGCCGCCATCGCGCTGCACGACCTGCGCGGCAACTCGCCTACCATCAACAGCCGCACCGGCTCGATCTATATCGTCAAGCCGAAGATGCATGGCGGCGAGGAAGTCGCACTGTCCAACGCGCTGTTCGACCGTGTGGAGCAGATGCTCGACCTGCCGCCCAACACGATCAAGATGGGCATCATGGACGAGGAACGGCGCACCAGCGCCAACCTGGCTTCCTGCATCCATGCCGCGCGCGACCGCGTGGTGTTCATCAATACCGGCTTCCTCGACCGCACGGGCGACGAGATCCATTACTGCATGCAGGCCGGCCCGGTGGTGCGCAAGGGCGAGATGCGCGCCGAGCCGTGGATGACCGCCTACGAGCAGCGCAACGTTGCCATCGGCCTGGCCTGCGGCCTGAAGGATCGCGCGCAGATCGGCAAGGGCATGTGGGCGATGCCCGACCGCATGGCCGACATGATGGAGCAGAAGATCGCTCACCCCCGCGCGGGTGCGAACACGGCCTGGGTGCCCTCCCCCACGGCGGCGACATTGCATGCCCTGCACTATCATTTTGTCGATGTCCGCGCGGTGCAGACCCGGCTGGAGACCACGCCGCCGGCGGCCCTGGAAACGCTGCTCACCCTGCCGCTGGCCCGGCAGATCACCTGGTCGGCCGCCGAGCGCCGGGCGGAACTGGACAACAACCTGCAAGGCATCCTGGGCTATGTCGTGCGCTGGGTGGATATGGGGATCGGCTGTTCCAAGGTGCCGGACATCAACGATGTCGGCCTGATGGAAGACCGCGCGACGCTGCGCATCTCCTCGCAGCATGTCGCCAACTGGCTGCGCCACGGCGTGATCTCGGAAGAGGACGTCCGCACGTCGATGACGCGCATGGCCGCGATCGTCGACGCGCAGAACCAGGGCGAGGAAGGCTATCGCCCGCTGGCCGAGAACCCCGACGGCCCCGCCTTCCGCGCGGCGGCCGAACTGGTCTTCACCGGCGCCACCCAGCCCAACGGCTACACCGAGCCGACCCTGCATCGCTGGCGCCGCGTCGCCAAGGCCCAGGCGACACAGGGCCAGGGTACCCCCGTGCTGGAACAGACGAGCGCCTGAACAGGCCTTGTTCCCTGCCCCGTCCGGATCGCTCGGCGGACGGGGCAGACCATTTGACCGGGGCCGCGCAATGGCGCGCCGTCAATCGCGGGATATCCAGAACATTTCCACCGAACACAGGTTCGGTGGAAATGCTCTGGTTTATTGTTTTTACGAGCATCTTCACCTGTTCGAACGCACACGTTCAAACAGGATCTGCTCTAAGAGGCTGTTTGCAAAGTCATCCTGCCGGCGATCCGACGCGCATTTTCTGCGCTTCGGTGCTCACGGGCATTAAGCCCGCTCCGCTCCGATGCTCAAAAATACACGCCGGCCGTGCCGCTTATGCGCCACTCTCGCTCGGCAGGCCGACTTTGCAAACAGCCTCTAACCCGATCATCAGGTCTTTTTCAAAAACCTGCCCACCGGCGTTCCCGGACCCTCCAGGGCGGCCAGAAGAGATGCTGAAGAGATCGGGCGATTATCCGCCTGCGCCGCGGGATGCCTCCCGGATGGCTGCCTCGTCAGGTGTTGCCAGATTTCGGCATCGCGATTGTAGAAGTCCGGACGAAACTGCAAAACCCCTTCGGCATCAGGAAACACGGTGAGATAGACCACGAATACCGGCACGGGCACGGGCAGCGCATTGCGCGTGGTCGTTCCCTTCGCGATCCCCTGATTGATCACGTCGACTGGCTCGCGCATCAGCAGGGCGGCAAAGTCGCGGGGATTCTGGACCCGGATACATCCATGGCTGATACGCCGGTTATCGCGCCTGAAGAGATATTGGTCCGGCGTGTCGTGCAGATAGACATCGAACCGGTTCGGCATATCGAACATGATCAGCCCGAGCCCGGCATCGGGGCCCGCCTGCTGCTGTATCTCGCCATCGGCCTGCACGACCATCCTGTTCCGCGCCAGATAACCGGGGTCGCGGCGGATCTTCGGCATGATCTCCCGCTCCGCGATATCGCGCGGAATAACCCATGGCGGATTATACAGGCTGGCATCGATATCGGCGCGGAATTCAGGGCTCTGGTTCCGCTCCACATCCTGGCCGACGACGACCCGCGTGGAAAACACCGGCCGATCGGCACGGTAAAGCACCAGTCTTTCCTCGGCCACGTTGACGACCACACGATCCGGCGGCAGCGGACGCGGCAGCCAGCGTTGCCGTTCGAGATTCACCGCGATCCTGCGCACACACCCTGCCTCACCGCTGTTACGGCCCGCGGGCATTTGGCGGCATGTGCGCAACGCCTGACGCAACGCCCGATAGGTCGGCGTCGATGGCGCCAGCGCCTCGATGACCGCCGCCGGATCGGAACTGTCGATCGCCGCATCGAGCCTGGCGGCCACATCGACCGGCCCAGGCGTCAGCGCCTCGTCGTCCTTGCGGCGTTCCACGGGCACGGCCCCTCGGGCCAGGGCATCGCCGTATGACAGAAAAGCATCGGACAGTAACAATTCGCGATCAAGCGGTAACAAATTTGTCTCGTGCCGCAACAGGCCGGCATGGAACAATTCAGGGTCAAGGCCGTTCTCTCCGGCACGCAAAACCGCCTTCAGGAGTGCATTCGCCTCTGTCTGCCGGGCTGTCCATACGGGTTCGAAATCATGGCGCGCATAGAAACGCCGCAGCAACGCGACATTCACGGGCTCTCCCGCGACGGTCAGTTGCGGCGCGCTATCAATCAGATGACCGAGTGCGGTATTGGCATGTTCCGGATTCGTACCGCACGCCGCAAGCGCGCATGTCACGGCGAGGGTCATCAGGCTGCGTGCGGCTGCGCTGCGGGTGGCCCCCTGCGACCGAACGACGGTCGTTGACTTCTGCCGACCTGACCTGACCGCACACCATCCCACCCGCACGAAACATGACTCCCGAATTATCTCCGGATCACGCAAATAGTAGTTTGACTTTTTGTCAAGAGGTGCTCCTAATTACCCGTTCTCTGCTGAAATTCCAACTCGGGGGTACCAGATGTTCACGGTTTCTGAAACATTGTCCCGTCACAGGCGGCTGCGCACGGTCGCGATGGTAGCCGCAGCGCTGCCTGTGGTGCTTCTTGCGGCGTGCGCCGAGGACAAGCCGCCGCCGCCGCCGCCTGCACCGGTCGAAGCCCCGCCGCCACCTCCCCCGCCGCCGCCGCCTGTTCCGCCGGCACGCGGCTAAGGCTGCCATTTTTCAACAATCTGATTTATCCAGGCTTCCGCCTCTCCACGGAGAGGCGGAAGTTTTGGCTATGTGCTGGCTGGCAAAATCGAGGCCACCAGGCTGGTCGCGGACAAGGTGGGGCCCCTCGTCTGCCCCCGATCTATAGCTCGCCTGTCCCGATGGATGGCATTTTCAAAACGCGGTCAGTTTTGCCTGCGTGACCTTGCGAGAAATCCGAGCGTCACCACAAACATGGGCAGCGCATAAATCCATCCGAATCCCAGCAGAAAGCCGGCAGTCGCAATCATAGCCAGCAGAAGCATTTTTTTGAAAAATCATCTGGGTTCATTGCGCGTTACCCTCCCGACGAGGACGTGAAGAACCCGCGTCAGCATGATTGCGCAATGCGTGCGTCACGGACGTTTCTTCCCAGAAACCTTCCTGACGGACCATATTGCCTGCCTCCCTGTCAGTCCATCGCGCGCCCGGCCGGCAGCGCAAGCCCGTGATTTGCGCCGCGATCACACCGCAGGCGGCGTCAGGGGCCATTAAGTTGCCGTTTGACGTTTCGGCCCGGACCGCCCGCCCCGATCACGTCGCCCGGCGCGTGGCCGGGAGCGTGGATGGCATGCGGCCTTTGTCGCGCAAAATATGAATTGTCATGATTTCCCCGATATTCGTCTGGGACACCAGCCCGATGAATCGTCCCTGGTCATCATTCACTCCGATTGCCGGCACCTGGCTTCCTTCCAGCAGGCGCAGGGCCTCGTCCACGCTCTGATAGGGATGCAGGCCGGGAATATCCGGCGTCATGACATCGGCGGCCATCGTATCCATCCGGCCGGCATGCATGGCCTGCAGGATGGCCGCGTGCGTCAGAAGGCCGCATAATTTTCCCTGCCCGTCGACGACCGGAAATTCCCGCTGCGGCGTATGGATCATCCTGAGAACGACCTCGTCGATCCGGCTGTCGGGCGACACGCTCTCCAGATGGGTGGTCATGACGTCGGCCACGATCATGCCATGCGCCAATTGCCGGAAGAGGGCGCCCTGCGCTTCGCCCGTGGCCCCCAGATAGACGAAAAGGGCGATGAACAGCAGGATCGGATTGCCGACCAGGCCAAGAAACCCGAAGACAAAAGCGATCCCCTGCCCGATCGAGGCGGCAATCCGCGTCGCCTGGGCATATCCCATCCGATAGGCCAGCAAGGCCCGCAGCACCCGCCCGCCATCCATCGGAAAAGCCGGGATCAGGTTGAAGACCGCCAGAAACAGATTGATGCTCGACAGCCGCGACATCGGGCCTGCGCCGGGACCCTGGAGATCGACGGCGGACAGATGCGGCACGGTCCGCGTAATGCTATACAGGATCGCGGCGATCACGAGATTCACCGCGGGTCCCGCCAGCGCGATCACCAGTTCCTGCGTCGGCTGTTCGGGAATGCGCGCCATGCGGGCGACCCCGCCGATCGGCAGCAGCGTGATATCCTGCGTGCGTACGCCATAATGCCGCGCGGCGATCACATGTCCGAATTCATGCAGCACGACGCAGGCGAACACCGCCACGACAAGCAGGACCCCGTCAATCGCCGCCTGCGCGCCGGAGCGCATGCCATAGGCCGCACCGATCCAGATCAGAAAGAACAGGAAGGTGAGATGAAGGCGGACCGTCGTGCCGCCAAATCTGCCGATCGGGATGGACCAGGTCATTGCCGTGCCCTCGATGAACGATCGCCTGCTACGCGAGCACGGTTAACAGAATGGCACGGCATAAGTTCATCGACGCCCGCAGATGCCCCGCAACGGCACGTCACCCCGCCCCCATCACAGAGTCCGGAGGTATATTGTTTCCTGCCGCCCGGCACGCATCTGCAAGGGAAAGCGAAAAAGATCCGCTTTTCACAAGGATCAGGGAAAATGAGCACCCGGGGCCGCATTCTGATCGTCGTCGCGGACGGGGAGCATGCCCGTTTTGTGCAACCGGCCGAAAATCACGCGCTGCACACCATCGAATCCTTCGATGCCATATCCGCCCATCAACGAACCTCGGACCTTGGAGACGACGCACCGGGAGCGACGTACCACACCGGCTCCACCGCCCATCATGCCCTCAACCCACGCCATGACCGCCACAGGCTGGAGATGGACGCATTCTGCAAATTCGTCGCCAGACAAATCAATGAACGGGACCATGCGTATGAAAGGCTTCTCGTCATCGCGCCATCGGCCAGCAATGCGGGAATCGTCAGTCACCTCAAACCCGGGGCCAGAACAAAAATCATCGGAATCATCCGGAAAGACCTGACGAAAACGCCAGACCATTCCCTGAAAGATCACATCGAATACGTGATCTGACCGGACGAGCCTGAAGATCGCGCCCCATCGGGCGATGGCCGGATCGGCGCCTCAACGCAGAAGAAAGCTGGTGATCATGTCGGTCAGCCGGCCGGAGGGCGGTTGCAGCAGCGCCGTGGCATTCCAGCGCCCCCGCCGATAGATCCCGCGCGGATGGGTCAGCGCCATGAAGCCCTCCCGTCCGTGATAGGCGCCCATCCCGCTGGCCCCCACACCACCGAACGGCAGGTCGTCCTGCGCGTAATGCAGCAAGGTGCCGTTGATCGTGACATCACCCGATATGGTCCGGGCCAGCACCCGCTCCTGCAAGGCCGGCTGGGTTCCGAAATAATAGAGCGCGAGCGGCCGGGGACGGTCATTGATAAACGCAATGGCCTCGTCGAGCGTGCGATAGGTCAGGACCGGCAGCACCGGCCCGAAGATCTCCTCCTGCATCACCGCCATCTGCGGCGTGACATCCAGCAGCAGAACGGGCGTCATGACGCGGCCTCCCTCGTCGCGGCCAGACGGCTCGCGCCCCAGCGGAACGATCCGCGCGCCCCGTTCGTCGGCATCCCGAACCAGCCGGGCCAGACGGTCGTGATGATGCGCGTTCACCACCGCCGTATAATCGGCCGAGCCGCTGAAGCCGCCGGGATAGCGTTTCGCGACCACCCTGCCACAGGCATCCGCGAAGGCATCCCGGTCGTCCTCATGGACCAGCACGTAATCCGGCGCGATGCAGGTCTGCCCCGCATTGGTCAGCTTGCCGAACACGATCTGCTCCGCCGCCCGCAGGGGCGAGAAGCCGGGCTCGATGACGACCGGTGACTTGCCGCCCAGTTCCAGCGTCACCGGCGTCAGGTTCTGCCCGGCCGCGACCGCGACCTTCCGCCCCACCGCCGTACTGCCGGTGAACAGCAGATGATCGAACGGCAGCGCCGAAAACAGCGCCCCCACATCGGCATCGCCCGTCACGACCGCGACCTGGTCGGCCGGAAAGACCGCCTCCACGATCTTCCGGATCACGGCCGAGGTGGCCGGCGTCAGTTCCGACGGCTTGATCATGGCGCGGTTGCCGGCCGCTATGGCCGTCGCCAGCGGCACCAGCGCCAGCGATACGGGGTAATTCCACGGCGCGACGATCCCGACCACGCCCACCGGCTGGCGCATCACCCACGCCCGTCCGAACAGGAAATAGGGCGAAACCCGCCGCCGCTCCGGCTTCATCCATCCCCGCAGATGCCGCGACAGATAATTGATCGCCTGCACCAGCGGAACCAGTTCCACGATCGCCGTCTCACGCGCCGAGCGCTGCCCGAAATCCGCATTCAGGGCACGGGCGATATCCGGGCGCCGCCGCAGAATCTCCGCCTTCAGGCGCCGCAGATCGTCCCGCCGCTGCCGCGCGCCGGGCGGCCCGTCGCGCAGGAACGCATGGCGCTGATGCTCCAGCATCCGGGACAATTCGGCCTGCCGGGTTTCCAGGGATGAGATGACGGCCATCGCGGCCTCCATGTTTACAGGAGAAACTTCCTCATGCCAGATACGCCCTACGCCTCTCCGGCGTCAATAAAATGTTTCTTCTGTCTACATGGAGCACACGCATGCGTGAAACCGGGGTCCGCACGTATCACCATGGCGATCTGCGCCGGGCCCTGATCGAAACGGCCCTGGCCATGCTGGCCGCCGACCAGAACTGGAATTTCACCCTGCGGGAGGTCGCGCGGCAGGCTGGCGTCAGCCATGGCGCGCCCTACAAGCATTTCCGCGACAAGGACGCCCTGCTGCGCCATCTGGCGAAAATCGGCTTCGAACGGCTTGCAGCCATCATGACCGACGCGATCGCTCCCCCCGATCGCCCCGCCCGCGTAAAATTCCTGCACGCGGCCGAGGCCTATATCGCGTTCGCGCAGGACCAGCCCGGCCTCTATCGCCTGATGTTCAGTTCGGACGCCGACAAAAGCGTCGATCCGGACCTGAATGAAACGGCGCTGAAGGCGTTCGAGATCCTGCTGCGCCTTCTCGAAGAAGGGCAGCGGGCCGGCTCGTTCCGCGCGGCCCCCATCACGGCACAGGCCGCCGCAAGCTGGGCGCAGGTGCATGGCCTGGCCCTGCTGCTGCTGAATGGGCAACTGACGGAGGAGAAGGTCGGCCCCGCCCCGGTCCCGGCGGCACTGGAGATCTTGCTGGAGGGCCTGTCTTCCTGAAAAATGGCGACGTCTTGAAAAAATGCGCCCCTCCAATGGGGCGCGCCATCGTCCAGGAAGGCAGCCCCTCATGTATCGGCGTCGCTTCTGCTCATCCCTGGGGGCGACGTTGGCCGTCACCGCCTCTCCCGGTCTTGCCGCCGCCGAGGACGGCCCCTTGGTCGGGCCGATCCAGCTTGTCGGCAGCCGGGTGGTCATGCCCGTCAGCATCGGCAAGGCGGGCACCTTCCTGTTCGCCATCGACACCGGGGGCGCCTTCAGCCTGATCCGTGAAGATCTGGCGCGGCAACTGTCCCTCCCTGACGGCGGCACGCTCAATGTCGGTGTCGGAGGGGTGACCGGCTTCCGCAAGACGTTCGTGATCAGCGACGCATCCTTCGCCGGAATCATACGCCAGGAGAATGTCCTGCTGATCGGCGTCGGGCCGCATGTGCTGGGCGACCAGATCGCCGGGGCGCTGGCCTCCGGCATTCTCGCGACGGTCTTCAGCGAACTGGATTTCGACACCCTGCAATGGCGGGTCTGGCCGAATGGCCGTCCGAAGCTGGAAGGCTTCACCAGGCTGGATTCCGCAATCACGCGCCCGGAAGGCGGCCGGTGGTCTCCTTTCCTGACCGCCTCGGGCATCGTCAACGGCACGCGCCTGCGCTTCCTGCTCGATACCGGCGGATTGTCGCTGGTGCGGCTGAACCATCATACCGCCCGCACACTCGGCCTGTGGTCGGACGACCGGCCGTACGCACCGGCGCGAAACGGGGCGCGGATCATCCGGCTGGAGAAGATGGCGTTCGCGGGATACGCCTTCGAGGGGCTGCTCGCCCTGCTGCTGCCCGACAATCAGATGGTCGATATTTCCGATGGCCTGATCGGCCTGCCCCTGCTGCGGTGCTTCAATCTGGCCTGCGATCCAGCGCAGCGGGTACTCTGGACCCGCCGCAACAGCCTGTCGCCGGGTCCCTTCACCTACGCGCTCTCCGGTCTCGCCGTCACCCGGGCGGAGGACGCGGCGCGCGTCACGGCCGTCGGCAAGGGAAGCCCCGGAGAGCAGGCCGGCATCCGTCCTGGCGATACGATCCTGAGCCCGCCCCCGCAGGCGCTCCAGCAGGCCCTGAACGGCCCGCCGGGCTCATTGGTATCGCTGACGATCCGCCGCGGCTCCGGCCAATCCTCCGCCACGCTCACGCTCCACCCCTATCTCTGAGCGCCTGCCTGTTCCCAGACAAAAAAAGCCGGCCCTTTCGGGCCGGCTTTCCTGTTCGTGCGATCCGGTCGGGATCAGGCCGACTTGGCCACGATCTCTTCGGCCACGTTGCGCGGCACCGGGTCGTAGTGATGGAACTGCATCGTGAAGGACGCACGGCCCTTCGTGATCGAACGCAGGTGCGAGATGTAGCCGAACATTTCCTTCAGCGGCACCAGCGCACGGACCATAACGGTCGAGCCCGAGCTCTCCTGGTTCTGGATCATGCCGCGACGACGGTTCAGGTCGCCCACCACGTCGCCGACATGGTCGTTCGGCGTCGTGACTTCCACGTCCATGATCGGCTCCAGGATCACCGGGCTGGCCTTCTTCATGCCTTCGCGGAAGCAGGCCTTGGCGGCGATTTCGAACGCCAGCGCCGAGGAGTCGACGTCATGGTACTTGCCGTCCAGCAGCGTGAACTTGAAGTCCACGGTCGGGAAGCCGGCCAGCACGCCCGTCGAGGACTGCACGCGGATACCCTTTTCGACCGCCGGAATATATTCCCTCGGCACGGTGCCGCCGACGACCTTGTTCTCGAACTGGATCTCCTGATTCCGCTCCAGAGGCGCGAACTCGATCTTCACTTCGGCGAACTGGCCCGAACCACCCGACTGCTTCTTGTGGGTATAGGTCTCGATATGCGGCTGGGTGATCGTCTCGCGATAGGCCACCTGCGGCGCGCCGATGTTCGCATCCACGCCATACTCGCGGCGCAGACGGTCGATGATGATGTCCAGATGCAGTTCGCCCATGCCCGAGAGAATGGTCTGGCCGGTTTCCTGGTCGGTCTTCAGACGCAGCGAGGGGTCTTCGCCCGCCAGCTTCTGCAGCGCCAGGGTCATCTTCTCGACCCCGTCCTTCGTCTTCGGCTCGACCGAGATGTCGATCACGGGCACCGGGAAGCTCATGCGCTCCAGCACCACCGGATCGGAAGCATCGGCCAGCGTGTCACCGGTCTGCGTGTCCTTCAGGCCCACGAAGGCGGCGATGTCGCCGGCGTGCACTTCCTTCACTTCCTGGCGCTTGTCGGCATGCATCTGGAAGATACGACCGATACGCTCCTTGTGGTCCTTCGTGGTGTTCAGGACCGAGTCGCCCGACCGCAGCACGCCACGATAGACGCGCACGAACGTCAGCGTACCGTACTTGTCGTTGATGATCTTGAACGCCAGGCCGGCGAACTTGCCCTCAGGATCGACCGGAATGATAGGCAGGTTATTCTCGTCGACTTCCTCGCCTTCCGGCGGCGCGATACGGATACCGGCAACGTCGTCAGGCGCCGGCAGGTAGTCGATCACCGCGTCCAGCAGCGGCTGCACGCCCTTGTTCTTGAAGGCCGTTCCGCACAGCACGGGGCGGAACTCGCCGGAGATCGCGCCCTTCTTGATGCAGCGCTTCAGGGTGGCGACGTCGACGTCACCCTTCTCGAAATATTCTTCCATCGCCGCGTTGTCGACGGCCAGCGCCGTGTCCAGCAGTTCCTGGCGGGCCTCGGCGGCCTTGTCCTTCAGGTCGTCCGGGATCTCGGCGTAATGGAACTTCGCGCCCAGCTCGCCGCCTTCCCAGATGATCGCGCGCATCTCGACCAGATCGACCACACCGACGAAGTTTTCCTCGGCGCCGATCGGGAGTTGCAGCGGAATCGCGACGATGTCCAGCTTCTCCTTCAGCGTGTCGAACGCGCGGTAGAAGTCGGCACCGGTGCGGTCCAGCTTGTTGATGAAGATGATGCGCGGCACGTTGTAGCGGTCGGCCAGACGCCAGTTGGTCTCGGACTGCGGCTGCACGCCGGCCACGCCCTCGATGATGAACACCGCGCCATCGAGCACGCGCAGCGAGCGATTCACTTCGATGTTGAAATCGATGTGGCCCGGGGTGTCGATGATGTTGATGCGATGCCCGTCCCATTCGCAGGTGACGGCGGCCGAGGTGATCGTGATGCCGCGCTCACGCTCCTGGTCCATGTAGTCGGTCGTGGTGTTGCCCTCGTGGACCTCACCGATCTTGTGCGACACGCCGGTGTAATACAGGATCCGCTCGGTGGTCGTGGTCTTGCCGGCATCGATATGCGCGGTGATGCCGATATTACGGATCAGTGAAAGATCGGACTTTTCAGACACGGGGGAACCTCCACAAAACAATTCAGGCGCGAACGGAACCTTTCCCCTCGCGCCCGTCGGAGCCGGAAGCCCCCCACCTCATCACCAGGATCGAGGAAGATGCAGACCGGCTGAATAGACAGATGGCCCTGACATGCGTCAGGCACCTGAGACATGCAAGCCCGGCCCGGCCGAAAAAACGGCTGGACCGGGGCAGGATCTTCAGGCTGCCGTCGCGGCCTTCTTTTCCTGGGCGCGCAGGATGCGGCGCTTCAGCGCCTGCGCCTCGACCGGCAGCTTGCGGTCGGGCGTCGACAGCAGGAACGAATCCAGGCCGCCGTTATGCTCGACCGTGCGAATGCCGTTCGTGCTCACACGCAGACGCACCGGCGTGCCCAGGATATCGGACAGCAGGGAGGTCTCCTGCAGGTTCGGCAGGTAGCGGCGGCGGCTCTTGTTGTTGGCGTGGCTGACGTTATTTCCCGTCAGCACGCCCTTGCCCGTGATCTGGCAACGGCGAGACATGGTATCATCCTCGGATAACTGGGGCCGAGGCATAATGCCCGGCAACGATCGTCAAGATTAGGCGCGGCTTATGGCCAAGGTACCGCGCCCCGTCAAGCCGAAAGGCGCGATTCGAGGCGTTTTCGCCCGAATCCCCTTTCGGCCCTCCCCCTTATTCGGGGCGCGTGACCTTGTCACGGTCGGGATGCAGGTCGCCCGAGCGCACGCTGTGGATGGCGTTTTCCAGCATCGCCAGCATCGTGCCCTGGTCCATGGTGCGCGACAGCAGGCCCAGCGAACCGCCCAGCAGCGCCGAGGCGATGGCGATCGGCGGCAGGTTCTCGCCCAGCATGTATTCGATGGCCTTGTCGACCACGGCACCGCAATGGCTCAGTTCCTCGGGCACCGATCCGTCCTGGCCCAGCGCGGGGCCCTCGCCTTCCGTCTCCGCCATGTCATCCTCTCCCTAAACTTTCATGCGCATATTCGACTGCGCGCCTTGAACTGCGCCCCATGGACGCGGCGGGCGCAAGGTGCCCCCGTTCAGGCCGGAAGACCAGCCCCCACCGCCGCTTGGCCGGCATCCTCTCCACGCTCCTCGGCCTGGGCAGCCCACATGCCGGCATAGAGTCCGTCGCGGGCCAGCAGGCTGCGATGGGTACCGCGCTCCTTGATCACGCCATCCCCCATCACAAGGATTTCATCCGCGTCGATCACGGTGGAGAGCCGATGGGCGATGATCACGGTCGTCCGCTCCGCCGAGACGGTGCGCAGCGCCACCTGGATCTCCTGCTCGGTATGGGTATCCAGCGCGCTGGTGGCCTCGTCGAGGATCAGGATGCGCGGATTCTTCAGGATGGTCCGGGCGATGGCCACGCGCTGCTTCTCGCCGCCCGAGAGCTTCAGCCCCCGCTCGCCCACCCGGGTGGCATAGCCATCCGGCAGGCTGACGATGAAATCATGGATCTGCGCCAGCCGCGCCGCATGCTCGATCTCGTCCTGCGACGCCCCCAGCCGGCCATAGGCGATGTTGTAGCCGATCGTGTCGTTGAACAGCACCGTGTCCTGCGGCACCACGCCGATCGCCGCCCGCAGCGCCGCCTGATGGTAGTCGCGCACGTCGTGCCCATCGATCACCACCCGCCCCGAATTCACGTCGTAGAAGCGGAACAGCAGCCGGCTGATGGTCGATTTGCCCGCCCCGGTCGGCCCGACGATCGCCACCCGCCCGCCCGCCGGCACGCTGAAGCTGACATCATGCAGGATCTCGCGGTCGGGCCGGTAGCCGAAGCGCACATGCTCGAAGCGGATCGCCGCCGCCGGCGCCTCGTCCAGCCGCGCCGGCAGGTCGATGGCGTCCGGCCTGTCCTTCACGTCCGGCGCTTCCTCCAGCAGGCGGAACATCTGCTCCAGATCCACCAGCGAGGTGCGCAGCGAGGAATAGATGCTGCCGAGGAAATTGAGCGGCAGGTAGAGCTGCATCAGATAGGTGTTGACCAGCACGAACCGCCCCACCGTCAGGCGCCCCTGCCCCACATCGTGCGCCGCCAGCAGCATCACCACCGTCAGCGTCACGGCGATGATCGCCGCCTGGCCGAAATTCAGCCCGTTGAGCGAAAGCTGGGTCTTGACCGCCGCGCGCTCGTAGCGGCGCTGGGTCTCCTCGTACCGCCGGCTCTCATGCTCCTCATTGCCGAAATACTTCACCGTCTCGTAGTTCAGCAGGCTGTCCAGCGCCTTCCAGCTCGCCTCGCTGTTGATCTCGTTCATCTCGCGGCGGATGCCGATCCGCCAGGAGGTGAAGCTGATCGTGAACGCGACATAGGCGGCCACCGCCAGCAGCATGATCGCGGCATAGCGCCAGTCGAACAGGCGCCAGATCACCACGATCACCAGCAGCGCCTCGATCAGCGTCGGCACGATGTTGAACACGCCCACCCGCAGGATGGTCTCGATCGCCTCGGTTCCCCGCGCGATCGCCCGCGTCACCCCGCCCGACTGGCGGTCGAGGTGAAAGCGCAGCGACAGCGCATGCATGTGGCGGAAACTGCGCATCGCCGCCACGCTGCTGATATGAAAGCGCACCGGGGCAAACAGCGCATCGCGCCACTCTCCCATGCCCGCCGACATCAGGCGCAGCGTCCCGTATCCGACGATCAGCGCCATCGGCACCGTCATTTCACTCATGGCCCCGGAAGCACCGCCGCCCTGGCCGCCATGCAGCGCATCGACCACCAGGCTGTACACATACGGCACGGCGATGGTCGCGATCTTGGCTGCGACCAGCAGCAGGCACGCACCCACGACCCGCGCGCGGGTGCCGAGATCGTGACGAGGCCAGAGATAGGGCAGCAGGGCGCGCAGGGTCACAAGCACGGGGCGCTCGCGCGCGGGCCGGGCGGAGGATGAGGGCGGTGTCATGCCTCTGGATGTGGCATGCGGCGGCGCATTTGCAAACCACCAACCCCTGCCCGGCAGCCGGCGCGGCAGGATTGTCACACCCTCCCCCAGCCGGTATGCCAAGCCCACGCACAAGGAGCAGACGCGCATGTCAGCGGACGCCGCCCCCTTCATCCGGCATCTCGATTCCTGCAACACAGCGCGCCTGCCCGGCGACCGCACCCCCTTCCGCCTTGGAGAGACCCCGGCCGGCTGGATCGCACCCGCCCTGGTGCCCGAACTGGAACGGCGCGGCCTGCGCAGGCGGGACAGCGCGCTGGTGCTGGACGACCCGACCCGGCTGGAGGCCCTCGGCGAGGCCCTGGCCGCCGATGGCCTCTACCGCTCCCACCACGAACTGTTCGACGTCGCCCCCACGGCCGACGCGCCGCCCGTCGCGCGCATCGACCGGGGCGCCCTGCCGCTGTTCGGGCTGATCGCCCATGGCGTGCACATGAACGGGCTGGTCCGCCGCCCGGACGGGCTGCATCTGTGGGTCGGCCGCCGCGCCATGAACAAGCGCCTGGACCCCGGCAAGCTCGACCACCTCGTCGCGGGCGGCATCCCCGCCGGCCACACGCCCCGGCAGGCGCTGGAGAAGGAAGCCGCCGAGGAAGCCGGCATCGCCCCCGGCCTGGTCGCCCACGCCACGCCCTCGGCCCGCATCCGCTACGCCATGGAGCGCCCCGAGGGCCTGCGCCGCGACGTCCTGCATTGCTACGACCTCGATTTGCCGCCCGATTTCGTTCCCGTCCCAACCGATGGCGAGGTCGAGTCCTTCGCGCTGATGCCCCTGCACGAGGCCTGGCGGATCGTGCGGGCAGGCGACGATTTCAAGTTCAACGTCAATCTGGTGCTGATCGACCTGTTCCTCCGCCACGGCCTGATCGACCCCGACAGCCCCGATGGCCGCCGCCTGCGCACGGGCCTGTCCGGGCTGGACAATCCGGCCTTCGCCTGATGCGCGCGGCGGCGTGCGTTCTCGCGGCCTCGTCCCTGCTGGCCGCCTGCGCCCCGGCAGCCCCTGACAGAGCGAGACGCGGAGAACTGGCCTGCGCACGATTCGGCGCCCACCGGGGTATCGAGGCCTCGCTACTGTTCGGCCTGACCCGCCCCGACGGCCGTCCGGTCACCGACGCGGAATGGCAGGCTTTCCTGGCCCGCGCGGTCACCCCGCGCTTCCCCGACGGGCTCAGCGTGTTCCAGGCCAGCGGGCACTGGCGCGACCGCACCAGCCTGCAGGTCACCGCCGAACCCTCGCGCATCGTCTGGATCGCCGCCGACCCTGACGCCCCCGGCCTGGCCACCCGGCTGGACGCCATCCGCGCGGAATACCGCCGCGACTTCCAGCAGCAATCCGTCGGGCTGGTGATCCGTACGGGTTGCCAGGCTTTCTGAAAGTCTGGCCGTCAGGTTACGGCCACCCCCTCTGTCCCTTCCACAGGCGGTCTTGTATGGTCGCGGCTGGTCCCGGCTTCCGGTCGGACAGCGATGGAGAGAGACGATGACCACCGCCCCGGTCGCCCGCAAGGAGCCCCAGACGATCACCCAGCTCGGCCGCACGCGCGTGGACGAATATGGCTGGATGAAGGACGAGAACTGGCAGGCCGTCCTGCGCGACCCGTCCGTGCTGCGCGAGGATATCGCCGCCCATCTGCGGGCCGAAAACGCCTATACCGCCGCCACCCTGGCGCCGACCGAAGCCTTGCAGGCCGCCATCGTCGCCGAGATGCGCGGCCGCATCCGCGAGGACGAAACCTACCCCGCCCTACCGCACGGCCCCTGGCGCTATTACATGCGCTACAATACCGGCGCCCAGCACCCCATCTACGCCCGCCATCCGGCTGGCCGGCCGGAGGACGAGACCGTCCTGCTGGATGTCGAGCGCGCGGCACAGGGCCATGAGTATTTCGCCGTCGCCACGGCGGCGCACAGCCCCGACCACCGCCTGTTCGCCCACGCGGAAGACAGCCAGGGTTCCGAAGTCTATCGGGTCATCATCCGCGACGTCGCCAGCGGCGCACCGGTCGGGCCGGCGATCGAGAATTGCAGCGGCAATTTCGCCTTCTCGCCCGATGCGCAGTACCTGTTCTGGACCTGGCGCGATTCCCACGGCCGCCCGACGCGGATCTATCGCCGCCGCATCGGCACCGCCGAGGACGTGCTGGTCTATCAGGAAGCCGATCCCGGCTTCTTCATCGGGGTCGAGGCCACCCGCTCCGGACGCTGGATCGTCATTTCCGCTGCCAATCAGGACACGTCCGAATCCTGGCTGATCCCCGGCAGCCGCCCCGAGGCCGATCCGATATGCGTCGAGCCCCGCCGCAGCGGCGTGCTCTACACGCTCAGCCACTGGGGCGACCGGTTCGCGATCCTGACCAACACCGATGGCGCGGTCGATTTCAAGCTGATGGAAACGCCCGATACCGCCCTGTCACGGGAAAACTGGCGCGACCTGGTGCCCCATGAGCCCGGCCGCTACATCACCGACTGCGTCGCCTTCGCCGGCCATCTGGTCTGGCGCGAACGCCGCGACGCCAACACGGCCCTGGTGATCCGCCCCGCCGATGGCGAGGACCATGTGCTGTCGTCCGACGAGGAAGCCTATGTGCTGTCCTTCTCGGGCTCCTACGAATACGACACGACCGAACTGCGCTACGTCTACCAGTCGCCGACCACGCCCCGGCAATGGTACGCCTACGACATGCGGACGCGGACCCGCCACCTGGTGAAAAGCCAGGAGGTCCCGTCGGGCCATGACCCCGCACGCTATCGCTGCTGGCGCCTCACCGCCCTCGCCCCCGATGGAGCCGAGGTGCCGGTCACCGTGCTGGGCCGGCACGACACGCCGCTCGACGGCTCCGCCCCACTGCTGCTCTACGGCTACGGGTCCTATGGCCATACGATCGAACCCACCTTCTCCACCGGCGTTTTCAGCCTGGTGGACCGGGGCTGGTTCTACGCCATCGCCCATGTGCGCGGCGGGTCGGAAAAGGGCTGGAACTGGTTCCTCGGCGGCCGCGGGCGCAACAAGCCCAACAGCTTCACCGATTTCATCGCCTGCGCCGACCATCTGGTCGCCACCGGCTTCACCCGCGCCGGCAAGATCGTCAGCGACGGGCGCTCGGCCGGCGGCATGGTCATGGGGGCGATCGCCAACATGCGCCCCGACCTGTTCGCGGGCATCGTGGCGGTGGTGCCCTTCGTGGACGAGCTGAACACCATGTCCGACACCAGCCTGCCCCTGACGCCGCCCGAATGGCCGGAATGGGGCAACCCGCTGGAGGACCCGGACGCCTACGACCTGATCGCCAGCTACGCCGCCTACGAACAGGTCGGCCCGCGCCCCTATCCCGCCATCCTCGCCATCGGCGGCCTGTCGGACCCGCGCGTGACCTATTGGGAACCGGCGAAATGGGTCGCCCGCCTGCGCGAACACACGCTGTCGGACCGCCCCGTCATGCTGCGCATCAATATGGAAGCCGGCCATGGCGGCGCCTCGGGCCGCTTCGACGCCCTGAAGGAAGCCGCCCTGATCCAGGCCTTCGCCATCTGGGCGGCGGATGGCACGACCCTGCCGTGACGCCCGAACAAAGGATCATGATGACGGACCACGCCAGCCCCGCGATCGTTCCCCCCATGGACCGGTCGCCGTTCCGCCAGATGCGCGAGCGCCACAAGGTGCAGCGCATCGCGCGCGGCCTGCTGGCCACTTCCTTCGTGCTGCTGGGGCTCTATACGGTCCGCGGGTTCCTGCCGTCGCTGATCTGGGGCGTCATCTTCGCCATCGCGGCCTGGCCGCCCTATGTCGCGGTGCGCGACCGCTGGAAGATCCGGCCCGGCGGCGTCATCCTGCCGCTGCTGTTCACCACCGCGATCGCCCTGATCTTCCTGATCCCGATGGGCCTGTTCGCGCTCGAGGCGGGGCGCGAGGCCCAGGGGGTGCTGAGCTGGGCCGACATCGCGCGCCATACCGGCGTGCCGGTGCCGGGCTGGCTCCGCCGCCTGCCCGCCGGTGCCTCGGCCATCACCAACTGGTGGCAGCAGCACCTGCAGGACCCCGACGACGTGTCGGAACTGCTGCATTCCTTCAATATCGGCCGCAGCGTGCGGATGACGCAGCAGGTCGGGACGCAGGTCTTCCATCGCGGCCTGCTGTTCATCTTCACCATCCTCACCCTGTTCTTCCTGCTCAAGGATGGTGACACGATCACCCGGCAGTGCCTGGTGGTCTCCCGCCGGGCCTTCGGCAAGCGCGGCGAGACCATCGCCGAACAGATCGTGGCCTCGATCCACGGCACGGTCGCCGGCCTGGTGCTGGTGGGCCTGGGCGAAGGCGCGCTGATGGGCGTCGCCTACCTGATCGCGGGCGCGCAGCATCCGTTCCTGTTCGGCGTCTTCACCGCCGTGGCGGCCATGATCCCATTCTGCGCCGTCGTGGCGGTCACGCTGGTGGCGCTGGCGCTGCTGGTGAAGGGCACCGTCATCGCCGCCCTGGTCATCTTCTGCCTGGGCATGGCCGTGATCTTCATCGCCGATCATTTCGTGCGGCCCGCGCTGATCGGCGGATCGACCCAGATGCCCTTCCTGTGGGTGCTGGTCAGCATTCTCGGCGGGGTGGAAAGCTGGAGCCTGCTGGGCCTGTTCATCGGCCCGGCCATCATGTCCGTCCTGCACCTGATCTGGCGCAACTGGACCCGCGACCGCCTCCAGGACCCCACGCGCGCCGAGCGCGAGGAGATGGACGACCTGCCGGACAGCAGCCTCGGCTGAACCGGCTGGCCTCAAACCAACGGAGCCCGCTCGACCCGGCCGGGGTAATCTCTCTATTTTTTCAAGGGAAATGGTCGCAGACGGGAATATCGGGCAGGCGGGATTCGAACCCACGACCCCCAGTCCCCCAGACTGATGCGCTACCAGGCTGCGCTACTGCCCGACCGTCTGCGACGACACGCCGTGTAGCAGCGTGTGCCATCCTCCGCAACCCATGAGTGCCAGCAATCTGGCAGCAAATCCGGCTCAGACCGGAATCAGCCGCCTCAGGGCCTGCAATTCGACCAGAATCCCGCGCAGGCTATCCTTCAGGATCAGGTTCTCGCGATGGATTCGCGCGATTTCCGAGGCGGCTGCGGCCGTTTCCTCATCCGGAATCACAGGAGAAGGCACGGGCGATTCGGCCTCGACCATCACCACCGTCACGGATTCGACCGCGCTTTCCAGCACGCTACCGCCATCGACCGGCTCGACGGCCACAGGCGCGTCCATCACAGGCTCGGGCGTCTCGGCTTCGGCCTCGGCATCACCGTCCAGCAACTCGACCGGAACAGGCGAATCGGGCACATCCAGTTCGGACACCTCCACCATTTCGGCCGGGCTCTCGGCGGAAGGGGCACCAGCATCCCCCCCGCCCTCGCGCAGCATGCGCTGCACGCCCTTGATGGTATAACCCTGCACATACAGCAGGTCCGAGATCCGCCGGAGCAATTCGATATCGTCGGGGCGATAGTAGCGCCGGCCACCGCCCCGCTTCAGCGGGCGGACCTGGCTGAACCGCGTCTCCCAGAAGCGCAGCACATGCTGCGGCACATGCAGTTCGTCCGCGACCTCACTGATGGTGCGGAACGCATGGGGCGCCTTTTTCAGGCGGCCGGCACCGGCCGCGTCATCGAGCACATGGGGGTCGGCAGCCTCGCCCGGTTCCGGCATGCCGGAATCCGGCCAATCTGCCTGCCCGGCGTTGAGCGTGTTCATTCACCGTCATCCTCGATGCCTTCGACCTGCCGGCCATTGACCCGCGCCCGCAGAAGCTGGCTGGGCCGAAAGACCAGGACCGATCGCGGCAGGATCGGCACCTCGACGCCCGTCTTGGGGTTGCGCCCGGTGCGGCGCCCCTTCTGACGAACGGAGAACGTCCCGAATCCACTGATTTTAACGGTATTCCCGCCCTCAAGCTCCTTCGCGACGCGCTCCAGCACATGCTCGAGAAGGTCGGCCGACTCATTTCGGGAGAGTCCGACCTGACTGTAAATATGCTCTGCCAGACTGGCGCGGGTCACGGTGCTCATAGCGCAAAACTATGGCATGCGACGAGGAGGCGTCAATTCAATGCGTTAAGCCGCACTCTTTTTTCACGTTCGGTGTCTGGCAAGCCACCCCAAGGCCCGGAAAAACCTCTGGATACCCATATGCCGGCGCCTAGATGCGTGCCAGCGCCGATCCCCAGGTCAGCCCGCCGCCCAGCGCCTCCATCAGCACCAGGTCGCCCTTGCGGATGCGGCCGTCGCGCACGGCCTCGTTCATCGCCAGCGGGATCGACGCGGCCGAGGTGTTGGCGTGCTTGTCGACCGTCACCACCACGCGCTCGGGCGGCAGTTCCAGCTTGCGGGCCACCGCCTCGATGATGCGCAGATTGGCCTGGTGCGGCACCAGCCACGAGACATCGGCATAGGTCAGCCCGTTGGCCTGCAGCACCTCGTCCACCGAGGACGAGAGCTTGGCCACCGCGTGGCGAAACACGTCGCGCCCCTGCATGCGCAGGAAGCCGGACTGCTCGCGCAGCCCCACCGCGCCGTCGACATAGAGCAGGTCGCCCGTCGTGCCGTCCGAATGCAGGTGCGTGGACAGGATGCCGGCCGGCTGCGCGGCATCGCCCGCCTTCAGCAGCACGGCGCCTGCGCCATCGCCGAACAGCACGCAGGTGCCGCGATCCGACCAGTCGAGAATGCGCGAATAGACTTCGCTGCCGATCACGAGGGCCGAGTCCGTCTGGCCGCTGCGGATCAGCGAGTCGGCCACGGTCAGCGCATAGACGAAGCCCGAACAGGCGGCGGCGATATCGAAGCCGAAGCCGCCCCGCATCCCCAGTTCGGCCTGCACGCGCACGGCCGTGGCCGGAAAGGCCTGGTCCGGCGTGCTGGTCGCGACGATGACCGCGCCCACATCGGCCGCCGCCACGCCGGCATAATCCAGCGCCCGCGTCGCCGCCGCCGCCGCCATGCTCACGGCAGTGTCGCCGGGCCCGGCGATATGCCGCTGGCCGATCCCGGTACGGGCCCGGATCCATTCGTCCGAAGTCTCCAGGCGAGCCGCCAGCTCGTCATTGGTCACGATCCGGTCCGGCAGATACCCGCCAAACCCGACCATCAGCGAACGTCTCGCCATCATTCCCATCATTCCAAGCCCGGCCTTCGCCCCCCATGGAGACGCACCGCCCCTGCGGAGCGGGTCAGCTTACGGCTGCGACCGCCGGCTGTTCCTTTTCCACGCCCGGACGCATGACGGACAGCGTCTCCAGTCGGGAGATCTGGTCCCTTATGCTTTCATTGAACCGGTGCGATACCATATCCATGGCAACATCCACCGCCGATGCAAAGCCTTCCGCATCGGTCCCGCCATGCGATTTGACCACGACACCGTTGAGGCCGACGAATACCGCGCCGTTATAACGCCGCGGGTCCAGCCATTCGCGCATGCGCTCCAGGCCGGGGCGCACCAGCAGGTAGCCCAGCTTGGCCAGCAGGCCCGAGCGGAAGACCTGCCGCAGCAGCACGAACGCCATCTTCAGCGCGCCCTCGCCGGTCTTCAGCGCGACGTTGCCGGTAAAGCCGTCGGTCACCACCACATCGGTCGTGCCGGCGGTAATGTCATGCCCTTCGACAAAGCCGTGGAACTGCGCGCCCAGGGCGCTGTTGCGCAGGATCTCGGCCGCCTGGCGCAGCTTCTCGTCGCCCTTCACTTCCTCCGACCCGACATTCAGCAGGCCGATGGTCGGCGCGGGCAGGCCCAGCACCGCCTTGGCGAAGGCTTCGCCCATCACCGCGAATTCAACGAGGTTGCGCGCGTCGCAGGCGACATTGGCGCCCAGGTCCAGCATCACGACATCGCCCTTCAGCGTCGGGCTGATGGCCGCCATGGCGGGACGGGAGACACCGGGAAGGGTCTTGATGACGATCTTGGCCAGCGCCAGCATCGCGCCGCTGTTGCCGGCCGATACCACGCCCAGGGCCTCGCCCTGCGCCACGGCATCCATCGCCAGCCGCATCGACGAATCGCGCACGCGCAGCGCGGCCGTCGGCTTCATGTCCATGGGAATGGCGCTGCCCGCCGGGCGCACCGTGCAGATCGCGGCCGCCTTGGGGTGGCGGGCCAGCGTCTCGGTCAGGCGGTGCTCGTCGCCGATCAGCAGAACCCGTGTGCCGGGGTGCCTGTCGGCAGCAATCGCCAGGCCGGCCACCACAACTTCCGGACCACCGTCCCCCCCCATGCCGTCAACTGCCAGCGTGAAGGGCTCAGCCCCGGAAAAAGAGGAACCTGTCTCGCTCATGCCTGCCTTCTGCCGGGTGAACACCAAATTCGCAAGGTCGTCACGGAATCGTGTCGCAAGAATGCATGGCCCGCCACCTGACGGGCCATGTCATCGCGTCCGTGCAGCCATGCGCCGCCGGTCAGGCCCGGACGGCGGTCTTCAGCGTCTTGCCAGCCGCAACGACCTCACGGCCGTCATAATGGCCGCAATGGCTGCAGACATGGTGCGGGCGCTTCAGTTCGCCGCAATTCGCGCATTCGGCATGTGCCTGCACGCTCAGCGCCTCGTGGCTGCGGCGCATGCCGCGACGGGACGGCGAGGTTTTTCTTTTGGGTACAGCCATGGGCCCGGGCCCCTCCGATCTGGGATCTTAACCGGGCCCGGCTGGAACCCGATCAGTTATCGATAATGAGGGGGCGCCTCTAGCAGGAAGAAAGCCCATTCGCAAGGCATCTTCTCGCCAACCCGCCCCGGCACGCCTCTCAGGCATCGTCCTTCCGCAGCGCCGCCAGCCCCGCGAATGGCGACGGCCGGCCTTCTTCCCGGCCTTCTTCCATACCCTCCGCCCCTTCCGGATTCGTCGGCGGCACGTCCACATGCCCGATCTCGTCGGGCAGCATGGCCCCCGGCCGGCGCGGATAGGGGTCGAGCGCCAGCGACAGTTCCTCGGCCGTCAGTTCGCCCAGATCGATCGTATCGTTCTCGTACGGGATCTCGTCGATCGCCTCGGGGTCCAGTTCCTCGTCTTCCCGGAACCGCTCGGCGGGCACCAGGCGGGCGACGATCTCGGCGGTCAGCACGCTCACGAACGGCTCGGCCGTCAGCACGCATTCCTGCTCCACCTCGGCCGTCATCCAGCCCTCGGCCAGAACCTCGTCCCGCCGCCCCAGCGTCAGGCGATACCGGCAGGAGAGCGCGTGAATGGCCGGCAGGCCGAAACGGCGCGCCAGGGCGGCGCGCTCGCCCGCATCGGCCTCGATCTCCATCTCCCGGCCCGCCGCCCCGATTCGTCCGACTGCGAGCCTGCGGGAAAATTCCGTCTTCATCCTGTCCTGCTCCCGCCCGGCGGCAACCCGGTCAATCCGCGTGCCTCAATGCTGATAATGCTCCCTGTATGGCGATGAAGAATTGACTTCGCCACCCCAATCGGGCACCGGACGGAAGAGTTTTCCCCCGGATCAGGACGCCCCACAGGCCATGCGGTCATCTTCGGACACGACCATCCGCCCCATCGGGCGTCTTCTTCCCTGCGCGATCGTGGGATTCGGCCTGCTGCTGTCCGGCTGCTCGATCTTCTCGCCCCGCCCCGGACAGCGCGGCTCGCTGATCGAGGCGGACGACTACAAGCAGCTCAAGCCCGGCGTCAGCACCCGCGCCGAAGCGATGGACCTGCTGGGCTCGCCCACCACCCACGCCACGTTCGACGACAACACGTGGATCTACATCTCCATGCGCACGGTGCCGGCGCCCATGGATTTCCCGAGCATCCGCTCGCAGAACGTCGTGGTGCTGAATTTCGACGACAAGGGCGTGCTGCGGAACCTGCAGACCCTCGACAAGAAAGACGCGCGCTTCACCAACATGGCGCCGGGCGCCACGCCGACTCCGGGCACCAAGATCAATGTCCTGCAACAGATCCTGGGCAATGTCGGCCGCTACAACCCACTGAGCAACATGAACAGCACATTCGGCGGCAGCAGCGGCCCGATGAGCTCCAACAGCGGTCCGGGCCATGCCGGCTCGGGCAACAGCCTGCCCTAAAAGGCGTCTCGCAAGCACGCCCGGCCGGCGCTCCGGCGGGCGTCTCCCTCGCGTGATCAGCGTCTGACGGCGCTTACGCCGGCAGCACGATCCGGACCTGCAAGCCGCCCAGCCGGCTCTGCCGCAGCGCGATGTCGCCGCCATGGGCGCGCACGATATCGCGCGCGATGGTCAGGCCCAGCCCGGTCCCGCCATCCTGCCCGCTCTCGAACGGCCGGAAGACCGCCTCCATCCGGTCGCGCGGAATGCCCGGCCCGTCATCATCGACACAGATCACCACGCCCCGCTGGTCATGGCTGGCACTCAGGGCCACGCGCGCGCCATGCCGCCGCGCGTTCTGCAACAGATTGTCCAGCACGCGGCGGATCGCGCCCGGCCGCAGCACGGCCTCAACCGGCCGGGGCACCGAGATCGACAGCACGACCCCGCCCGCCCGCCGAAAGGCCGATGCAACCTCGTCCAGCATCTGGCCCATATCGACCAGGACCGGCGTCTCCGCCCCCTCGCCTCTGGCGAAGGAGAGGTAGCTTTCGATCATGCCCTCCATTTCCGCCACGTCGGCAACCATGTCAGTCACCTCGGCATGGAACTGCGCGGCGTCGATGGTGCCCCGTGGCGGGATCATCGCCAGTGACAGCCGCAGGCGGGTCAGCGGCGTCCGCAGATCGTGCGAGACCCCCGCCAGCATCGCCGTGCGCTGCGCCACGAACCGGAAAATACGCTCCTGCATGCGGTTGAACGCCACCGCCGCCTTGCGCACCTCCTGCGCGCCCTCGGGGCGGATGGGCCCGATATCGCGCCCCAGCCCGAACAGTTCGGCCGCCCGCGCCAGGCGGCGGATCGCGCGGATCTGGTTGCGCATGAACAGGCTGGCGATCAGGAACAGCAGGAACGTGCTGCCCACCACCCAGGCCACGAACAGCCAGATGGGCGCCACCGCCAGCCGCTTGCGCGGCGCGCCCACATCCAGCACCCCGTCGGGCATCTGGATCCGGATATGCACGGTCTGCGGATCGTCGATCCAGTCGACGAAAAACGGGCGGCCAATCGAACTGTCCAGCGCATTGGCCAGATCGTCATCCATCGGGCCCAGAACATGGGTCGAGCCCGTGCGCGACAGGCGCCGCCCCGGGGCCCAGTCCATGTCCAGCTGCGTACGCAGGCGGGCCTGGTTCAGGATCCAGACCCTGTCTCCGGGCGCGTGATACCGCTTCAGCAGGTCGAGCGTCAGGACGATATCCGCCGCCACGGCACCCGACATGCGGCGCGACACGACCTTGAGATAATTGCCGTAGAACAGCTCCAGCGAGATCCCCTGCGTAACCAGCAGCGGGATCAGCACGATCAGCAGCATCCGCCCCAGCAGCGAGCGCGGCAGGACCCGGCGCACCGGCCGATCCATCCGGCGGTAGAGCCCCGCCATGGGGCGTGGCCGCGTCGGCGCGCCTGGCCCGTCACCCTCCGCCATGGATGGCCCCCTTCCCGTCCGCCGTCACATGCCCGGCTTCAGCACATATCCCTTGCCCCGCACGGTCTGGAGAAAACGCGGCTCGCGCGGGTCGGGCTCGATCCGGCGGCGCAGGCGCGTCACCTGCACGTCCACCGCGCGTTCGCCGATTTCCTCCATGTCCAGCAGGCGGGCGATGTCGTCGCGGGCCAGGATCTCGTTGGGGCGGCGCGCCAGCGCGCTCAGCAACGCGACTTCCCCGCCGGTCAGGTGAACGCTGCCCTCGGGCCCGGACAGCAGGCCGCGCGCCGGGTCGAACTCCAGCCCCCCCAGCCGCACCACCCGCAGATTGTCCGAGGGCGCGGGCGGCGCGAAACGCCGCAGATGCGCCTTCAGCCGCAGCAGCAGTTCCCGCGGCTCGAACGGCTTGCCCAGGTAATCGTCGGCCCCCGCCTCCAGCCCGGTAATCCGGTCCTCGGGCTCGCCGCGCGCGGTCAGCAGCAGGATCGGCAGGTCCTGCCCCTCCTGGCGCAGGGCGCGGGTCAGCGCCAGCCCGTTCTCGCCCGGCATGGTCACGTCCAGCACCATCGCGTCGGGCTGCATGAAGCCCAGCACCTGCCGCGCCTCGGCCGCCGACGACGCCGCGCTGATGCGAAAGCCATGCTCGGTCAGGTAGCGTTGCAGCAGGCGCCGCAGGCGCGGGTCGTCGTCCACCACCAGGATGTGCGCCCCCGCCACCGATCCGTCCCGCACACCGTTGTCTCGCGCGTCTAGTCCCATCATCGTCCGTCCCGGCTCAGAGGCTGTTTGAAAAGCCCCGCGGGCGGCGGCTTCCGCGCACCATCGGAGCTTTCCAAACAGCCTCTCATGCGCCACTACGATGCGCCCGTTCCGCCGCGGCGGCCACGTCCTCAAGCACGCGGCGCGTCCGGTCGTCCATCAATCCCTGCACAACGCGCCGAAAACCATCAATCGCGGCGGCGCCCGCATCGCGGTACACCCCCATCAGCTTCTCGCGCTGCAAATCGAAAAGCTGCCGCTCCACCGCCGTCCCGCTCTCGGTCAGCGACAGCAGGCGCAGCCGGCGATCCCGCCGCCCCACCTCCTGCACCACATAACCCCGTGCCTGGAGGTCGGTCAGCGCACGACCCAGGCTCTGCTTGGTAATGCCCAGCAGGTCGATCAGCGCCCCGACGGCGATGCCGGGATGATGGCCCACAAGCTGCAAGATCCGGTGATGGGCCCGCCCCAGCCCCAGCGATTCCAGCACCGGATCGACCACCCCGCCAAAGTCCCGCCAGGCCAGCATCATCAGTTCCTGCGCCTGCCGCATCTCCTCCTCGCGGAGGAACAGCAGGCCGGCCCCGGCACCCTGCCGCCGGCCCGGCGCCTTCTGTTCGCTCACGCGGCCTGGGCCCGTCCGGGCCGCAAGCGCGCCAGCAGCGCCTGCTTCGCCCGCCCCAGGCGCACCACGCCGGCGAGTCGCCGATCCAGAAAAGCCGCCACCGCCGCGCTGTCATCCCCCCGCGCCAGCCAGAACAGCAGCACCTGCGCATAGATCGTGCCCAGGCTCGCCCGCTTGGTCTGCCGGGTGATCCCGGTCGCATGGTCTCCGGCGGCTTCCCAGATCGCATCCACCGTGCGGGCCATGACCCGCGCCAGCAACCCCGCATGGCCGGGCGCGAGCAGAACCGCCAGCGCCCGGCGCACCGCGTCCCGGTCCGGCGTCACCGCCCCCAGCCGCAGCAAAATGACCGCCCGCACCCGCCGGCCCAGGCGCGGCTCGTCCAGCCCGCGCGCGGCGTCGATCATGATCCGATCGGCCAGGTCGAACCACGCCTCGACCAGTTCGGCGGACCCGCCGGGGAACAGCAGGTCGGCGTCCGGGCCGGCGACCTCGCGCAGCACGTCCATCCCCCATCCGCGCTCGCCCGCCACGGCCCCCAGCCGGCACACCGCCTCGTCGCGCGCCAGGCTGCGTTCCGGCCGCCCCGCCCGGCCGCAGGCGAGCGCGCATCCGGCCAGCCGGGCCGCGAGCCCCGCCACCGCCCCTATCCCGTTCATGTCCGCACTCCGTAGCGCCCGATTTCCTCGTCGAATCCCATCTGGCCCAGATCCTTCATCCGCATCGGATAAAGAATGCCGTCCAGGTGATCGTATTCGTGTTGCAACACGTTAGCCAGAAAACCCGTCGCCACGCCCTCGACCGGCGCACCGTCCCGATCCAGACCCGAATAGGCAACGCGCACATGGCGCGGCACCATGCCGCGCAGGCCGGGAATCGACAGGCAGCCTTCGGGCCGCAACACCATCTCGTCACCGACCGGCCGCAGCACGGGGTTGATCAGCACACTGGCTTCGCGCGGCGGATCGTCCTCCCCCGCGCTGCGCTCGGCCGGAACGCGATAGACGAACAGCCGCAGCGAGACATGCACCTGCGGCGCGGCCAGCCCGGCCCCGCGCGCATCCTCCATCGTCTCGATCATGTCGTCGATCAGCCGGCCGATCTCCGGCGCGGCGGGGTCTGGTACGTCGTCGGCGCGACGCAGCAGCACGGGATGCCCCATCCGGGCGATCTTGAGCAAGGTCACGGTGTCTGTCCTTCATCCTGCCGGCGTGGCCGCCCGGAATCATCCACCCCCGCGCCTGGCGCGCGGCGGGCCTGTAAAATAGTCCGCCCAAAGCCGGCGGGAAACGGGCGGAATGATTTGTATTTCGCGCAAGGCCCATGTTATAGCTCCGCGCCATTCGGGAATCGCATGCAGGGCCGGGCCTTGGGCGGTAACCCATCCATGGTTTTCGTGGTTAACCCCAAGGCAGCCACAAACAGGAGTAAGCGACCAAGTGCAGGTTCTCGTTCGCGACAATAATGTCGACCAGGCTCTCAAGGCACTCAAGAAGAAGATGCAGCGTGAAGGCATCTTCCGTGAGATGAAGCTGCGTCGCCACTACGAAAAGCCCTCCGAGCGCAAGGCGCGCGAGGCTGCCGAGGCCGTGCGCCGCGCCCGCAAGATGGAGCGCAAGCGCCTGGAGCGCGAAGGGTTCTGATCCGCCCTCGGGCGTCGATCCCCGCAAGAAAGCCGGCCTCCCTCGGGAGGCCGGCTTTTTTCATGCCCGGATGCCTCCCCTTCAGCCCCCCGACTTCATGAGGCGGCTCAGATACACCGCCTCCAGCGCCCGCTCGCGCGCGACCTCGCTTGCATTCACCGTCCCGGAATGACCACCCTCGGTATCCTCGTAATACAGGAACGGCACCCCCAGCGTCTGCAACCGCGCCGCGAACAGCCGCGCATGCACCGGCCCCACCCGGTCATCGAGGGTCGAGGTAAAGATGAATGGCTCGGGATAATGCACGCCGGCATGCAGCGCCCGCAGCGGCGAGATCCGCTCCAGGAACGCCCGCTGCTCCGGCACGCCCATGCTGCCATACTCTCCAGCCCACGACGCCCCGGCGGCCATGGTCTCGAAATGCTCCATGTCCAGCAGCGGCACGCCGATGATCACCGCCCCCCACAGATCGGGGTGCTGGGTCAGTTCCACCCCCATCAGCAACCCGCCATTCGAGCGCCCGCGAATCCCCAGATGCGCGGGCACGGTCACCTTCCGGGCAATCAGGTCCCGCGCCACGGCGGCAAAATCGTCGAAGACATGCTGCCGCCCGGTCATCCGCCCGGCCTCATGCCAGGCCGGCCCGAACTCGCCGCCGCCCCGGATATTGGCCACCACATAAACCCCGCCCCGATCCAGCCACAGCCGCCCGGCCACCGGGTCATAATCGGGCAGTGACGAAACCTGGAACCCGCCATAGGCCGTCAGCAGCGTCGGATTACTACCATCGAGGCGCATATCCGCCCGATGCACGATGAAATAGGGAATGCGCGTCCCGTCGGTCGAAGTCGCCCATTCCTGCCCGACCACCAGCCCGGCCGCGTCGAATTGCGGCGGCAGTTCCATAATCTTCCGCGCGCTGCCATCGGTGCTGTCGGCCAGCCAGAGCTGCTGGGGCGTCAGGAAGCCCGAGACCGAGAGAAATGCCCGCCCCGAGCGGCGGTCGGCATCCACGATATGGACCGACATCATGTCGGGCAGCGCCAGCCGCACACCATGCCAGCCGCCGGCCGCATCGGGCCGGTAGACCCAGCCCTGCCCGCGCACCGAGTCGAGCACCGTCATCACCACGCCCGTGCCCGTCACCGCGACCTCGTCGACCGCCTGGCGCGCACCGGGGGTAAACAGCACCTGCACCGGCTTGCGCCCATCCGGATCGACGGCGATGACGCTGCCGGCCGAAATGTTCACGCCGCCCGACACCCAGTCCTGATTGGCCGACAGGATCAACCGCCCGGCCAGCAGGCCATGCAGATCCATCCGCGCCGGCAGATCGAGCGCCCGCACCCCCTGCCCGGTGACCAGGCTGTACCGATCCTCGAAGAACGTGACCGCACGGCGGATCAGCACCAGCCGGTGCCCGTCCCCATCGGACAGCGCCACGGGCGACACCGACACGTCATCGCGCTGGCCGCGCATGACCTCCACGGCCTGGTCCAGCGCCTGCCCCCGGCGCAGGCGACGCACCACGAACGGATAGCCCGAACGGGTCATCGCCCCGCCCGCAACGCCGGCCGCCCCTTCTCCCCAGTCACGCGCCACCAGCAGCGTGTCGCGGTCCTGCCACGCCACATCCTGCTTGGAATGGGGCAGCAGGAAACCGCCGGGCACGAACCCGCCGGAGAGGGGCGCGAATTCCCGCAGGGTTGTCGCGTCCTCGCCCCCTTCCGAAAGCTGGATCAGGCAGGGCGAATCGTCGGGCGCCAGGCAGTCCGCGCCCTGGAACACCCAGTCGCGATGCTCGCGCCGGGCCAGATCGTCGACATCCAGCCGCGTGGTCCATGCCGGCTGCCCCGCCAGGAAGCTCTCCGGCGTGGCGTCGCGCCAGATCCCGCGCGGATGCGCCGCATCCTGCCACAGATTGAAGATCGCCCCGCCGAGAAAGGCCGGCACCGGGATGCGATGCGCGTCCTGACGGATTCGCAGCACCGAATCATGAAACCCGCGATAACGCGGATCGGCCTCCAGCGCCGCGAAGGTGCGCTGGTTCTGCTGGTCCACCCACGACAAGGCGGCCTTGCCGCGCACTTCGGACAAGGCATCGGCGGACGGGGCGGAGGCGGAGGAAGCGACGGCCGGCACGGCGGCCAGCATCGCGAATCCAGCGATAACGATTCGAAACGAGCGCATGATCCGGAGCATTCCAGATGCCCGGGCTCATGGGAAGCCCGGCCGTCCCCTGATCCGGGGAGCGGCCGGGGATGGGATCAGCCGTTCAGCTTGTCCAGTTCACGCACCACGGCCTCGCCCATCACGGACGTGCCGACCTGGGCCATGCCCGGGCTCATGATGTCGGCGGTGCGCAGCCCGCTGGCCAGCACATTGGCCACCGCCTGCTCGATCAGCGCGGCGTCCGCCTCCATCGCGAAGGAATAGCGCAGCAGCATCGCGAACGACAGGATCTGCGCCAGCGGATTGGCAATCCCCTTGCCGGCGATGTCCGGCGCGCTGCCATGGATCGGCTCGTACAGCGCCGGGCGCTTTCCCTCGCCGTCCACCGCCCCCAGCGTGGCCGAAGGCAGCATGCCCAGGCTGCCGGTCAGCATCGACGCCAGGTCGGACAGCAGGTCGCCGAACAGGTTGCCGGTCACGATCACGTCGAACTGGCGCGGATTGCGCACAAGCTGCATCGCGCAATTGTCCGCCAGCATGTGGGTCAGTTCCACATCGGCATAGTCGCGGGCATGCAGATCGGTCACGACCTCCTTCCACAGAAGGCCGCTCTCCATCACGTTGCATTTCTCGACCGAGCAGACGCGGTTGCCGCGCTGGCGCGCCAGGTCGAAGGCCACCCGCGCCACGCGCTCGATCTCGGACGTGGTATAAACTTCGGTATTGATGCCGCGCTTCGTGCCGTCCGGCAGTGTCTCGATGCCACGCGGCGTGCCGAAATAGATGCCGCCCACCGATTCGCGCACGATCATGATGTCCAGCCCGGCCACCACCTCGGGCTTCAGCGTGCTGGCCTCGGCCAGCGCATCGAACACCTTGGCGGGGCGCAGATTGGCGAATAGCCCCAGTTCCTGCCGCAGCTTCAGGATCGCGACCTCGGGCCGCAGGTCGAAACCGACCGACGCCCATTTCGGATCGCCGACCGAGCCGAACAGCACCGCATCCGCCGCGCGGGCGGCCACGATCACCTCGTCACGGATCGGCACGCCATGCACCGCCAGCGACGCGCCGCCGACCAGGTCTTCGGAAATATCGAAGGCGATCCCGCGCGCACGGCCCATCCACGCCACGACGCGCGCGACCTCGTTCATCACCTCGGGGCCGATCCCGTCGCCGGGCAGGACAAGGAGCTTCTTGGTAACGGTCATTTCTCGTTTTCCTGTCGTGACAAATAGGCGGCGCGTGCGGCGGTCAGTCGATGACGATCCGCGTCTGCCAAGGCTGGGCCTGCCCACGCGCGGCTTCAAACGTGCTGATCGCCCCTTCGTGCTGGAGCGTCTGGCCGATATCGTCCAGCCCTTCCAGCAGCAGATGCTTGCGCAGCGGGTCGATCTCGAAGCCGATCTCCTCGCCATCGGGGCGCACCACCACCTGGCGCTCCAGATCGACCGTCAGCCGGCCATTGGCGCCCAGCCGCGCATCGTCCATCAGCGCATCGCAGATCTCGCGCGGCAGACGGATCGGCAGGATGCCGTTCTTGAAGCAGTTATTGAAGAAGATGTCCGCGAAGGACGGCGCGATCACGCAACGAATGCCGAAATCCAGCAGCGCCCACGGCGCATGCTCGCGCGACGAACCACAGCCCAGATTATCATGGGTGATCAGGATGCCCGCCTTACGATACGGCTCCCGGTTCAGCACGAAATCCGGCTTCTCCGACCCGTCCGGATTGTAGCGCATGCCGTCGAACGCATGCACGCCCAGGCCGGAGCGCTTGGTGGTCTTGAGGAACCGCGCCGGGATGATCTTGTCGGTGTCGATATTCGCTTCGGGCAGCGGTGCCGCGATCGCGGTCAGGACGGTGAATTTATCCATGGCTCAGATCAGCTCCCGCACGTCCGTCAGATGTCCCGTCACCGCCGCCGCCGCCGCCATCGCGGGCGAGAGCAGATGGGTGCGCCCACCCGGCCCCTGGCGCCCCTCGAAATTGCGGTTGGAGGTCGAGGCGCAGCGCTGCCCCGGCGTCAGCCGGTCGGGGTTCATGCCCAGGCACATCGAGCACCCGGCCTCGCGCCATTCGAAACCGGCATCGAGAAAGACCCGGTCCAGCCCCTCGCGCTCGGCCTGCGCCTTCACGACGCCCGAACCCGGCACCACCATGGCCCGCACGCCCGGCGCCACATGCCGCCCGGCCACGATCGAAGCCGCCGAGCGCAGATCCTCGATCCGGCTGTTGGTGCAGGAACCGATGAAGACGACATCGACCGGCATCCCGGCAATCTTCTGCCCGGCTTCCAGCCCCATATAGTCGAGCATGCGCTGCATCTGCGCGCGCTTCGCCTCGTCGCTCTCCGCCGCCGGGTCGGGAACCGTGCCGGAAACCGGGATCACCGTCTCGGGGCTGGTGCCCCAGGTCAGGACCGGCGGAATATCCTCGGCCCGCAGTTCCACGATCTTGTCGTAATGGGCGCCCTCGTCGGCCGCCAGCGTCTTCCAGTAGGCCACCGCCTGCTCGAACGCCTCGCCCTGCGGGGCGAAGGGCCGGCCGCGCACATAGTCGAACGTCGTCTCGTCCGGCGCCACCAGCCCGGCACGGGCACCCGCCTCGATCGACATGTTGCAGATCGTCATCCGCCCGGCCATGTCCAGCCCGCGAATGGTCGAGCCGGCGAACTCGATCACATAGCCGGTGCCGCCGGCGGTGCCGATGGTGCCGATGATCGCCAGCATCACGTCCTTGGCGGTCACGCCCGGGCCCAGCGTGCCCTCGACCACCACCTTCATGTTGCGGGCTGGCTTCTGCAACAACGTCTGGGTCGCCATCACATGCTCGACCTCGGACGTGCCGATGCCGAACGCCAGCGCGCCCATGGCGCCGTGGGTCGAGGTATGGCTGTCACCGCAGACGATGGTCATGCCGGGCAGCGAAATCCCCTGCTCCGGCCCCACCACATGCACGATGCCCTGCCGTTCGGACAGAAGCGGAAAATACGGCACGCCGAATTCGCGGACGTTGCGCTCCAGCGTCTCGATCTGGTTGCGGCTTTCCGGCTCCTCGATCGGCAGGGTGCGGTCCGAGGTCGGCACGTTATGGTCCACCACCGCGATGGTGGCATCGGGCCGGCGCAGGCGGCGGCCGCTCAGGCGCAGCCCCTCGAACGCCTGCGGGCTCGTCACCTCATGCACGAGGTGCCGGTCGATATAGAGAATGGCCGTGCCGTCCTCGAGCCGTTCCACGACATGACTGTCCCAGATCTTGTCGAACAGCGTACGTGCGGCCATCGGTCTTCCCCCTTCGGAACGGCATGGCGGGGTACGGCCCCGCCGCCCGCGAAGCCACGCGGACGGCGAAGGAACGAACCCGTGGAATCAGGGCGATGCGCCACCCGCCGGCCGCAGCCGTCGTGGGCGCATCGCGTATCAGATGGTGATCAGGCCGTGGCCGTCACCGTCTCGCGGGCGCGCTCGGCGATACGCGCCGACTTGCCGCGACGGCCGCGCAGGTAATACAGCTTCGCACGACGCACGGCGCCGCGACGCACGACCTTGATCTCGGCGATCGTCGGCGCATAGAGCGGGAACACGCGCTCCACGCCTTCGCCGTTCGAGATCTTGCGCACGGTGAAGTTGCTGTTCAGCCCCTTGTTCGAACGGGCGATCACCACGCCTTCATAGGCCTGGACGCGCTTGCGCTCGCCTTCGACAACGCGGACCGACACGCGGACCGTGTCGCCGGGGCCGAATTCGGGGACCGCGCGCTCGGCGGAGAGGCGGGCAATCTCACCGGCCTCGTACTGCTGGATAATGTTCATGATCGGGTTCCTCGTTTCAAAACAGTCTAATCAGTGCAGCCGGTCGGGATCAGCCGCATGGCTGACCGGATCGGACGTGTCTTGGCCGGTGCGGCGGCGATACGCGGCCCAGAGATCGGGCCGGCGGACCTGGGTCGCCGTCTCGGATTCAGTCTGCCGCCAGCGGGCGATGGCGGCGTGATGACCGGACAGCAGGATGTCGGGCACATCGCGCCCTTCCCAGCTCGCCGGCTTGGTATAATGCGGATATTCCAGCAGCCCGTCGGAGAAGCTCTCCTCCGTGCCGCTGGCGTCCGAGCCCATGACGCCGGGGATCAGCCGAACGCAGGAATCCAGCAGCACCAGGGCCGCCATCTCCCCGCCGGAGAGCACGTAATCGCCGATCGAGACCTGCTCGACGGCGCATGCCTCCAGCACCCGCTCATCCACCCCCTCGTAGCGCCCGCACAGCACCACCACGCCGGGGCCGCCGGTCAGGCGACGGACGTCGTCCTGGCGCAGCGGGCGCCCACGGGGCGTCGGGTAGATCACCGGCCGCCCGGCGGGCGCCACGTCGCGGATCGCGGTGGCCACCACATCCGGACGCATGACCATGCCGGCCCCGCCCCCGAAGGGCGTGTCGTCCACCGTCCGATGCCGCCCCAGGCCGTATTCCCGCAGGTCGCGCAGATCGAGCGACCACAGCCCGTCCTCCAGCGCCCGTCCGGCCAGCGACTGGCCGAGCGGACCGGGAAACATGCCGGGAAACAGCGTCAGGACGGTCGCCTGCCAGGTCATGACGCCTCTCCGACGGCAGGGGAAACCGCCCCGGCCTCCGGCGACAGGTCGCCCTGCACCTCGACCTCGTCCGGCAGAACCGCTTCGATCCGGCCGGCGGCGATGTCGATCACCGGGAAACAGGCCTGGGTAAACGGCAGGATCAGGGGCGCACGCCCCTCCCCACCGATTTCCAGGCTGACCCCGGCGCCGTAATCATGGACGACCAGCAGCCGCCCCAGGGCGTTGCCGCCCTGTTCATGGACAGCCAGGCCGATCAGGTCGGTGAAATAGAATTCGTCCTGATCCGGCTCCGGCAGGCTGGCCCGCGCAACATACAGGCGGCGGTTGACCAGCGCCTGCGCGGCCTCCCGCGAGGCCACGGGCTGGCCCGCCGCGTCGCGCAGTTCGGCAATGCCGTCACCACGCCAGCGCAGGGTCCAGACCTGCCCCCGGTCGTCGGTCAGCGTTCCATAGGACGTCAGGTCTTCCGGCACGGCGGCGTAGCTGTGCACGCGCACCAGCCCCCGCACGCCATGCGGCCGCCCCACCACACCCATCAGGATACGCTCGCGATCCACCGGTTCAGCCCGCCCGTGTCTCTATCCGCCCGCGGGCTCAGGCCGTGGCGGCAGCAGCGGCGGCGGCAGCGGCGGCACGCTCCTGCGCACGCTTCTTCGGCGCGGACTGCTTCGGCTGCTCGGTGTAGACCGGCTTCGCCATCAGGCCGGCATTGCCCAGGAAGCGGGCGACGCGGTCGGTCGGCAGGGCGCCCTGCGACAGCCAGTACGTGATGCGCTCGCTGGTCAGACGGATGCGGTCGGCATGGTCGGAGGGCAGCATCGGGTTATAGGCGCCCACCTTCTCGACGAAACGGCCGTCGCGGGGCGAACGGCTGTCGGCCACCACGATGTGGTAGTAGGGGCGCTTCTTCGCGCCGGCGCGGGCGAGGCGGATCTTCAGGCTCATTGAGGCAATTCTCCGAAATGAAAACGTGCGGAATGCGGTAGAGGGACGAAACGATCGGGTCGATCGCGTCAGCCGAACGGACGGCCGCCGGGCGGTTTCGGCCCCTTGGGCATGAGAGCGGACATCCCCTGGCGCATGAGACCTTTCATGCCCAGCTTGCTGATCCGCTTCATCATCGTGGACATGTCATCGAACTGCTTCAGCAGCCGGTTGACGTCCTGAACAGTGCTGCCCGACCCGGCGGCGATGCGCTTCTTGCGCGACGCCTTGATGATGGCGGGCGTCTTGCGCTCCGCCCGGGTCATGGACGAAATAATGGCCTGGTGCCGCTTCAGGACCGAGGTATCCAGGTCCTTGTCGCCCAGCGCCTGCTTGACCTTGCCCATGCCGGGCAGCATGTCGAGAATCCCCGACAGCGAGCCCATCTTCGCGATCTGGCGGATCTGCGCGGCATAGTCGTCCAGGTCGAACTTGCCCTGCATCATCTTGAGGGCGAGTTTCTCGCTCTCTTCATGGTCCAGGGTGTCGGCGGCCTTTTCCACCAGGCCAGCGATATCGCCCAGGCCCAGGATGCGGCCGGCGACGCGCTCGGGGTGGAACTCCTCCAGCGCGTCCAGCTTCTCGCCCGAACCGGTCAGCTTGATCGGCGCGCCGGTTATGGCCCGCATCGACAGCGCGGCGCCGCCACGGGCATCGCCGTCCATCCGGGTCATGACCACGCCGGTCACACCCACGGCCTCGTTGAAGGCGCGGGCGGTATTGACGGCATCCTGCCCGGTCATCGCATCGACGACCAGCAGGGTTTCGGTCGGCGACGTCTCGGCGCGGATCTCCCGCACCTCGTTCATCAGCGCCTCGTCGATCGACAGGCGGCCAGCGGTGTCGAGGATGACGACGTCGAAACCTTCGCGCCGCCCGGTATCCATGGCCCGCCGGGCGATCTCGACCGGCGTCTGGCCGGGCACGATCGGCAGCGAGGGCACGCCCGCGCGCTCGGCAAGCTGCTGCAACTGCAACTGCGCGGCCGGGCGCTGGGTATCCAGGCTGGCCAGCAGCACCTTCTTGCGCTCGCGGGTCGCCAGCCGCAGGGCGATCTTGCCCGAGGTCGTGGTCTTGCCCGAGCCCTGCAGGCCGACCATCAGGATCGGCACCGGCGGCACGGCATTCAGGTTCAGCGGCACCGCGCCCGCGCCGCCCAGCGCGTCGATCAGCGCATCATTGACGATCTTGGCGACGGCCTGGCCCGGCGAGATGCTGTCCAGCACCTCATGCCCGACGGCACGCTCGCGCACCTTGTTGACGAAATCCTTGACGACCGGCAGGGCCACGTCGGCGTCCAGCATCGCCAGGCGCACTTCGCGCATCGCCTCGGCGACATCGGCCTCGGACAGCGCACCGCGCTTGGCGAGGCCGTCGAACACACCGGAAAGCTTACCTGACAGCGCCTCGAACAAAGGACGTTCACCCCAAAAGATATCGCGCCACTGCGCGAACACTCGCGAGGCGGCGGTCCTGATTTCCGGGGAGGCTTTACGCCCCTCCCCACACGCTGTCAACGATTCCGGCCCGGCGCGTCTTCGCGCCATCCGCGCCGGCCTCCGTTTCCGCGCGCCAGGGCGCGGAAAATGCGCGCCGGCTCACCACCGGCGCGCATTCATGGTCTGGCTTCAGTTCGCGTCGTCATCCTTGGGCGCGCCCTTGCCCGACGGGGGCGGCGGAGGCGGCGCGGTCAGTTCGTCCAACTGGTCGCGCAGCGAACGGATCTTGTCCTCGCGCGCCTTCGCATCGGCAAGCTGCGCCGGGGTCAGGATGTCATGGATCTTGACCGCCACATCCAGCCGGCTGTCGATATTGGCCTGATGCAGGGTTTCGATCTGCTGGGTCAGCGATGTCAGCTTCGCGCGATCGACCGGGCCCGGTGCCAGCAGCAGGTCGCGGATCTGCTCATGCAGCGCGCCTTCCTGCTTCCAGTCCGCCCGCTTGTCCTTGCGCGCGGCCTTCAGGATCGCATGGATCTGCTTGTGCTGCGCGGGCGTCAGCTTCAGCCCGGCCAGCACGTCCATGCCGCCGCGCGGCCCCCAGCCGCCATGCATGCCAGGACCCGGCCCAGGGCCCGGCGGAGGCTGGGGCATATCATGCGCGTGGGCCACGGTCGCCGACAGGCCCGCCATGACCGTCACCGCCAGGATCGTCTTCTTGAACATATGTGCGCCTCTATTTCCGTAACAGGCACGGAGTCTCCCCCGGTCCATCCCCGAAATCTAACCATAGGAAGCAGGTTCGAAATCAGACCTTTATGCTACGAAATGTAAGCATGGCCGCCACCATCAGGCCGCATGCCTGAAGCGCCGCCCCACACGGGTTCCTCCCGGCGATCCGGCGCGCATCTCGCCCCCCTTGCAGCGTCCCGCAGCCGCCGTCAGCGGACGGACGCGCCGCCGCGCGGCCTCTCCGTCGGCAGCATCTCCCCCGTGGCGGCGTAGTAGACCCGCTCGGCGATATTGGTGGCATGATCGCCGATCCGCTCCAGATTCTTGGCGATGAACAGCAGATGGGTGCAGGACCGGATGGTACGCGGGTCCTCCATCATGTAGGTCACCAGCTCGCGGAACATGGCGGTATAAAGCTCGTCCACCGCCGCGTCCGACTGCCAGACCTCGACCGCGCGCGCACTGTCGCGCTGGTCCAGCGCATCGATCGCCCGGCGCAAATTCTCCTGCACCAGCCGCCCCATGCTGCGCAGGGCCCCGGCCGGCACATCGGTCGGCACCGCATCGACCTTGAGCGCACGCTTGGCGACGCTGGCGGCGCAGTCACCGATGCGCTCCAGATCGCCCGAGATCTTCATCGCCGCCACGATCTCGCGCAGGTCGCCCGCCATCGGCGCCCGCAGCGCCAGCAGGCGGATCGCCAGCGTCTCGATATCGCGCTCGATCTGGTCCACCTGCGGGTCGAGCGCCTGCGCCGTGCGGCCGGCCTCGGTGTCGCCCTCGACAACGGCGGCAACCGCCTGCTCGGTCTGCCGGGTGACCAGTCGCCCCATGGCGACCATCATCCCGCGCAACTGCGCAAGCTGCTGCTCGTAGCTGCTGACGGTGTGCGCCTGTTCCTTCACCATGCTGCCTTTTCCCCCTGCCCGCCGAACTCAGCCGAACCGGCCGGTGATGTAATCCTGGGTGCGCCGCTCGCGCGGGGCGGTGAACATGCGGTCGGCACTGTCCACCTCCACCAGTTCGCCCATGTAGAAGAACGCGACCCGATCCGCGCAGCGCGCCGCCTGCTGCATGTTATGCGTCACGATCGCGATCGTGAACTCGCCCTTCAGTTCGTCCAGCAGTTCCTCGATCCGCGCCGTCGAGATCGGGTCCAGCGCGCTGGTCGGCTCGTCGAGCAGAATCACCTCCGGCCGGGTCGCGATCGTCCGCGCGATGCACAGCCGCTGCTGCTGCCCGCCCGACAGCGCCGTCGCCGACGCCCCCAGCCGGTCCTTCACCTCGCCCCACAGCGCCACCCGCCGCAGCACGTCCTCCACTCGCGCGTCCATCTCCGCGCGCGACAGCCGCTCATGCAGCCGCACCCCGAACGCGATGTTCTCGTAGATCGACATCGGAAACGGCGTCGGCTTCTGGAACACCATCCCCACCCGCGCCCGCAGCACGTTCAGGTCGAGGTCCGACGACAGGATGTTCCGCCCGTCGAACAGCACCTCCCCCGTCGCCCGCTGGCCCGGATAGAGGTCATACATCCGGTTCAGCACCCGCAGCAGCGTCGATTTCCCGCAGCCCGACGGCCCGATCATCCCCGTCACCCGCCGCGCCGGGAAATCCATCGTGATGCCCTTCAGCGCGTGGTTCGCCCCATACCAGAAATCCAGCCCCCGCACCGCCAACGCCGCGTCCTGCATCACCGTCCCATCCATAAATCGTATTCCCAACCCGTCAGGTTCAGCGTCAGCGCCCGGAACCGGCCTGCCGGCTCCACAGCCGCACCAGCACGTTCAGCGCCAGCACCCCCGCCGTGATCAGCAGCGCCCCCGTCCAGGCCAACTGCACCCAGTCGTCATAGGCCGAGCCCGCATATTGATAGATCGCCACCGGCAGGCTCGCCATCGGCGCCCCGGGGTCCAGCGACCAGTTCATGTTCCCCAGCGAGGTGAACAGCAGCGGCGCCGTCTCGCCCGACACCCGCGCCACCGCCAGCAGGATGCCCGTCAGCACGCCACCGCGCGCCGCCCGCAGGCACACCTGCAACACCACCCGCCATTTCGGCGCCCCCAGCGCATAGGCCGCCTCGCGCATCGTCAGCGGCACCAGCCGCAGCATGTCCTCCGTCGTCCGCACCACCACCGGCACGAACAGCACCGCCAGCGCGATCGCCCCCGAAAGCCCCGAGAAATGCCCGAACGGCATCACCAGCAGCATATACACGAACAACCCCACCAGGATCGACGGCGCCGACAGCATCATGTCCGACACGAAGCGCACCAGATCCACCACCCGGCCGTCGCGCGCATATTCCGACAGGTAGATCCCCGTCAGCAGCCCCACCGGCGTGCCGATCGCCGCCGCGAAGCCGGTCTGCACCAGGCTGCCCACGATCGCGTTCGCCAGCCCGCCATTGCTCCCCGGCGGCGCCATCGCATGCACCAGCGTGCCCCATGACAGGCCCGGCAGCCCCCGCACCAGCAGCGTCAGCAGGATCGACCCCAGCGCCAGCAGCACGATCGCCGTCGCCGCGATGCTCAGCCCCGTCGCCACCCGGTCCACCAGCCGCCGCCGCAGCGCCAGCCCGCCCGGGCGGTTCCACCCCGCCCCCACGGCCGCACCCGCCGAACCCGCCATCACCGCGCTCCCTGTCCCGTCCATGCGCTCACGCCCCTCCCCGCCGCAGCAGCAGCCGCGAACAGGCCAGCGTCAGGAACGAGATCACCATCAGGATGAACCCCAGCGCCAGCAGCGACGCCAGTTTCAGGCTCCCCGCCGGGCTCTCGGGAAATTCCAGCGCGATCAGCGAGGCAATCGTGTTCCCCGGCGAAAACAGCGACCAGCCGATCCGGTTGGTGTTGCCGATCACGAACGTCACCGCCATCGTCTCGCCCAGCGCCCGCCCCATCCCCAGCATGATCCCGCCGATCAGTGCCGGCCGCGACCAGGGCAGCGTCACGCTGCGCATCACCTCCCACCGCGTCGCCCCCAGCCCATACGCGCTCTCGCGGATCTGCGCCGGCATCGCCACGAACACGTCGCGCATCACCGCGCAGACGAACGGCGTCACCATCACCGCCAGCACCAGCCCCGCCGTCAGCATCCCGGTGCCGTAGGGCGCCCCCTGGAAGAACATGCCGACCCCCGGAATATGCCCCAGATGCACCCGCGCCCACGGCTGCACGTAATGCGCCATCACCGGCACGATCACGAAGAAGCCCCACATCCCGAAGATGATCGACGGCACCGCCGCCAGCAACTGCACCGCCATCCCGATCGGCCCCGCCACCATCGCGGGCGCCATCTCGACCAGCCAGAACGCGATCCCGAACGCCAGCGGCACTGCGAATACCAGCGCCAGCAGCGTCGTCATCACCGAGCCGAATACCGGCGCCGCCGCCCCGAAATGCTGCGTCACCGGGTTCCACGCCGTGCTCCACACAAAGCCCGGCCCAAACGAAGACCACGCCGAAAGCCCGCCCCACGCCAGAACCGCGATCAGACCGCCCATGATCGCCAGGATCAGCCACCCGGAGAGCCGCACCAGCCCCGCGAAGACAGGATCTCCCACGCCGCCTGTCGCACGGGGCAGGACAGGAGAAGACGGGGGCGAAGACTGGGACGAAGACGGGGGCGGTATTTGGTCCATGCGGACTCCGGACAGCAGGGCGCCCCACAGGGAAGCGACGTCAGGATCGGCCGCGCCCGACCGGCGCGAACGCGCGACCATTACTGGAGCGCACCCCCGTCCGGCAACCTTCCATCGCCGCGCGGCGATGCTTTATGGCGATGCGATGCCGAAGCGCGACAGGCGCTCGATCACCAGATCGAAATATCCCTCGGCATCCACCCGGTTGAGCACCAGCGCATTCGGGTGCCGGCCGGTCACGCTCCGCCAGTCGATGACCGTCATGCCCCGCGTCAGCGTGCCCTGGCATTCGATCCCGACATGGGCCAGCCGGCCGCTGAACAGCTCCGGCCGCAGCAGCGCCGCAATCACCGTCGGATCATGCAGCGGGCCGCCATCCGTGCCCCCCTGGCGCGCATCGAAGCGCTTGTTGAAGGTCAGCAGGTGATAGAACGCCTCGGCCAGCGGCGTGCCGATCGCGCGCAGCCGCGCCATCCGTGCCGCCGTCGTCATCGCCCGGTGCGTGCAGTCCAGCGGGATCATGGTAATCGGCACGCCCGAATCGAACACCCGTGCCGCCGCCTCCGGGTCGACATGGATATTATATTCCGCCGCCGGGGTAATGTTCCCGCCCTCGGTCCGCGCCCCGCCCATCAGCACGATCCCATGCAGATGTTCCGCCAGGCGCGGCTCGCGCAGCATCGCCAGGGCGATATTGGTCAGCGGCGCCAGGCAGCACAGCGTCACGCTGTCACGCGGCCGGCCCATCACCAGCTCCACGATCCGGTCGGGGGCGAACCCCTCGGCCGGCGTCAGAGACGGCGGCGGCAGGTCGTAGCCATCGAACCCGGTGGTGCCATGCACATGCTCGGCGGTGCGCAGCGCCCCCACCAGCGGCCCCGCCGCCCCGGCATAGACCGGCACATCGCCCCGCCCGGCCAGTTCCAGCGCCATCAGGGCATTGCGCGTGGTCAGCGCCAGCGGCACGTTGCCCCCCACCGTCGTCAGCGCCAGCACCTCCAGTTCGTCGGGCGAGGCCAGCGCCATGAGGAAAGCGACCGCATCGTCCGGCGAGGGGTCGGTGTCGATGATGATGGCGCGCGCCACGATAGTACTCCTTCAGTCGGACCGATCGTCCGGCACCCAGTACAGCATCCGCGCCAGCGCCCGGTCCACCCCCCACCAGAGCAGCACTGTCATCGACGCCAGCACCAGCAGCGCCGCGAACATCAGGTCGGTCTCGAAGCGGGTATTGGCCGTCTGCATCAGGAAGCCCAGCCCCGACGACGCCCCCACCCATTCCCCCACCACCGCGCCCAGCGGCGCGATTGCGGCGGCCACCCGCAGGCCGGAGGCAAAGGCCGGCAGCGCCGCCGGCAACCGCAGCCGCAGCAGCACCAGCCCCGGCCGCGCATCCATGCTCCGCGCCAGGTCCAGCCATCCCGGCGGCGTGCGGCGCAATCCGTCGAAAAAGGACGAGGTGATGGGAAAGAAGATCACCAGCACCGCCATCACCACCTTGGAGGCGATGCCGAATCCGAACCACAGCACCAGCAGCGGCGCCAGCGCGAAGACCGGCACCGCCTGGCTGAGCAGCACCAGCGGCATCATCCAGCGCCGCACCGGGGCCGAGGCCATCATCAGCAGCGCCAGCGCGCCACCGCCCACCGTGCCCAGCAGCAGCCCCAGCCCGGTTTCCAGCAGCGTCGTCCCCGCCGCGCCGGCCAGCAATCCACGCTGCATCCACAACGCCCGCGCCACCGATCCCGGCGGCGGCAGCAGATAGGGCGGCACCCCGCCCAGCCGGACAATCGCCCACCACAGCAGGCCCAGCCCGCACAGCGTGCCCACCGGCCGACCCAGCCGCGCCGCGATTCGCCCGGCGCTCATGGCCCCGCCATATCCAGCATGCGGCGCAGCAGCACGCCCTGGATATGCAGCACGCCATCGTCATCGGCCGGCCGGGGCACCATCCCTTCCGGAACCGCGATGCCCGCCACGCCCACCGGCTCGCCCGCCATCAGCAGAATCGCCTGCCCCAGCCGGCAGGCTTCCAGCGGATCATGGGTAATCAGCACCACCGTGCGGCCATGCAGCGTCTCGGCCGCCAGATCCTGCATTCGCGCCCGCGTCACGCTGTCCAGCGCCGAAAAGGGCTCGTCCATCAGCACGACCGGACGATCCTCGTACAGGGTCCGGGCCAGCGCCACGCGCTGGCGCATGCCGCCCGACAGTTCGGCCGGCAGCGCCGCCAGCCGGTCGGCCAGCCCCATCCGCCGCAGCAGCGCCGCCGCCCGGTCGCGATCGGGCCGCCGGCCACGCAGCCGGTCGCCCAGCGTCACATTGTCGATCACCCGCGCCCAGGGTTGCAGCAGGTCGCGCTGGCCCATCCAGGCCACCCGGCCCGCCAGCGGCGCGCCGTCATCGGCCGCCACCGTGCCCGCCGCCGGGCGATCCAGCCCCGCGATCACCCGCAGCAGGCTGGTCTTGCCCACGCCGCTGGAGCCCAGCAGCACGGAAAACACCCCGGCCCGCACTGTCAGGTCCAGTCCGGCGAACAGGTCGCATCCGCCATGGGCCACGGCCAGCCCGCGCAGTTCCAGCGCCGGCGCCGTCACCGGCGGCGAACGGGATAGGCCAGCCCCAGCGCGTCCCGCGCCGCCGTGGCCAGCCGGTCGACCCGTTCGTTGTTCTCGTCGCCCGAATGGCCACGCACCCAGCGCCATTCGACCTGGTGGCGCTTGCTGATCTCCAGCAACCGCCGCCACAGATCCATGTTCGCCACCGGGTCGCCCGAGGCATTGCGCCAGTTCCGTCGCACCCAGCCGGTATGCCAGCGGGTGATGCCGTTGCGCACATATTCGCTGTCGGTATGCAGCACCACCACGCAGGGGCGCTTCAGCGCCTCCAGCGCCTCGGCCGCCGCCGTCAGTTCCATGCGGTTGTTGGTGGTCTCGGCCTCGCCCCCCGAAATCTCGCGCTCGGTCCCGCGAAATTTCAGCAGCGCCGCCCAGCCGCCCGGACCCGGGTTGGGCTTGCAGCCCCCATCGGTCCAGATCTCGACCGGCGCGGAGGCATTCGGCGCCTCCAGTTCGAAGGCGGCATCGGCCTCGACCGGCCGCTCGTCGGCTTCAGACGCCATAGACCGACGCATCCCCCGCCGTGCGATGAAAGCGCAGGCGGCGCAGGTAATCGAGCGGGTCCTTGCGCGTCACCATCGCGCCGGCCGGCGTGTTCAGCCAGTCATACAGCCGCGTCAGCAGAAAGCGCATCGCGGCCCCCGCCGCCAGCACCGGCATCGCCTGCCGCTCGGCGGCATCGAGCGGCCGTACCGATTCGTATCCCGCGATCAGCGCCCGTGCCCGCTCGGGCACGAACACGCCATCGGCCGCGAAACACCAGGCATTCAGGCAGATCGCGATGTCGTAGGCCAGGAAATCGGTGCAGGCGAAATAGAAATCGATCAGTCCCGACACCGCGCCGTCGAGAAAGAACACATTGTCGGGGAACAGATCGGCATGGATCTGCCCGCGCGGCAGATCGCCCACGCCCGGCCAGGCCGGCAGAATCGCCCCCAGCGCGGCATCCAGTTCCGCCCCCAGCCCCGGCGATACCGAATCCGCATCCGCCCGGCAGGACTCCAGCAGCGGCCCCCACGCGGCAGGCCCCAGCCCGTTCGCGCGTTCGGCCCTGTAATCCCGGCCCGCCACATGCAGCGCCGCCAGCGCGGCACCCAGCGGCGCGCAATGCGCCACCCGCACGTCGCGCGGCCACACACCGGGCAGGAAGGTCGTAATCGCCGCCGGCCGGCCCGCCAGGGTGCGCAGGGCCTCTCCGTCACGCCCCACCACGGGGCGCGGGCAGGACAGGCCATGATCGGCCAGCGTCCCCATCAGCCCCAGGAACCAGGGCAGATCGTCGGGATTCACCCGGCGCTCATACAGGGTCAGGATAAAATCGCCGTCCGTGGTCCGCAGGACGAAATTGCTGTTCTCGACCCCCTCGGCAATGCCCCGATAGGCCGTGAGTTCACCAATGTCGTAAAGGGACAGGAACGCGCGCAGCGCCCCGTCCGACACATCCGTATAGACAGCCATGCGAACCGGGCCTGATCAGCCCAGCGGTGCCGGCAGGCGGAAGGTCACGTTCTCTTCCTTGACCGTCCGTTCCTCGATTTCCAGCGAGAAATGCTTGGCCAGCGCCGTCACCATTTCCTGCACCAGCGCCTCGGGCGCCGAGGCGCCGGCGGTGATGCCCAGCGTGTTCACCCCGTCCAGCACCGACCAGTCCAGATTGCTCAGGCGCGGCACCAGCAGGGCGCGCGGCGCGCCGGAACGCTCGGCCACCTCGCGCAGGCGCTGGGAATTCGACGAGTTCGGCGAACCGATCACGATCACGAGATCGCAGCCCGGCGCGATCGCCTTCACCGCTTCCTGGCGGTTGGTGGTGGCGTAGCAGATATCCTCGCGCTTCGGCCCCTCGATCAGCGGGAAGCGGCTGCGCAGGATCTCGACGATCTCGGCGGTATCATCGACCGAGAGCGTGGTCTGGGTAATGAAGGCCAGGCGCGCCGGATCGGCCGGCTGGACGGTCCGCGCCTCTTCCGCATCGTTGATCAGCGTCACCGCGCCGGCGGGCAACTGGCCCATCGTGCCCACCACTTCGGGGTGGCCGGCATGGCCGATCATCAGGATATGGCGGCTCTCCGGCCCCCCATCGGCAAAATGCCGCTCGGCCTCGCGATGCACCTTGGAGACCAGCGGGCAGGTCGCATCGAGGTACAGCAGGTTGCGCCGCTCGGCCTCGGCCGGCACCGTCTTGGGCACGCCATGGGCCGAGAACACGACATGCGCGTCGGCCGGCACCTCGTCCAGTTCCTCGACGAAGATGGCGCCCTGGGCTTCCAGTTCCTCGACCACGGTGCGGTTATGCACGATCTCGTGCCGGACATAGACCGGCGCGCCATAGCGGCGGATCGCTTCCTCGACCACGCGGATCGCGCGATCCACCCCGGCGCAGAAGCCGCGCGGCCCCGCCAGCAGAACCTTCAGCGACCGCATGGGCGCCTCGGCCGGGGACGTCGCGACGGGGGCGGAATCGGAGGTCTGAATCATCTGGTCGGGCATGGTGTTCCCCAAACGGCCGGCGAGCGGTATAGGATACGGGCCGGGGGCAGCGACCGGCCGGCCGCGCATCCCGGTGCTGGTCCGGCCCTACGCAAACCGGGGCCGTGGCGCAAGCCATTTTCCTGTAACCCCGGTGCATTTGGACATAGCCGTCCAGCCGGAGCCACACAAGCAGCCCGTCCACATGGCGGCCCCCGCAACCATGACCAAGCACGAGACGCCGGAACCCGCATGATCCCCCGCATGACCATCGCCAGCCCGAGCGGCCTTCGCCGCTTTCGCCCCGCCCATCTCAGCGGCCTGGCGATCCTGCCGCTCGCCATGTCGCTGGCGGCATGCTCCCTGGAGAACCCCGACGGCTTCGCACCGGCCTGCCCGACCATCGAGGTCCCCGGCGCGGCCGCCGACCAGATCGCCTTCACCGGCTCGTCGCACGATATCGGCCACCTGGCCTCGCGGGCGAGCGTCACGCGCGTCACCGGCCAGTGCCACAGGGGGGCAGGCCACCAGTTGATGACCGCCGTCGTCGCGGAGGTCAGCCTGGGGCTGAACGTCACGCGCGGCCCCAGCGTCGGCCGCACGGTGGAGGTCCCGTATTTCATCGCCGTGGTCTATGGCGACGAGATCAAGAACAAGAAGCAGTTCGTCGAGAAGGTGCAGTTCCCGGCCAACGTCACGCAGATGCTGACCCACACCCGCATCGTGCCGATCACGCTGCCGGTCTCCAAGCACGTCACGATCGACGGCTACCGTCTGGAAGTCGGCCTCCAGCTGACGAAAGAGCAGCTGGAATACAACCAGACCCACCTGATCGCCCCCTCCTTCCACCATATGTGATCCGGCACCCGTGCCGTCGGCGCGCGGCAAGGCCCGCGGCCGACGCGCCCACGGCCCCACCGACGGAACAAGCGATACAAGCGACATGAAGACAGCATGACGGACACCGCCCTCGCCCCGACCGCGCCCGCCGCCAGCCAGCGGGAAATGACCCTGCGCGGTTTTATCCTCGGTGCCCTGATCACCATCGTCTTCACCGCCTCCAACGTCTATCTGGGGCTCAAGATCGGCCTCACCGTCGCCTCGTCGATTCCCGCGGCCGTAATCTCCATGTCCGTGCTGCGGGCGATGGGCGGCTCCACGATCCTCGAGAACAACATGGTCCAGACGCAGGCTTCGGCCGCCGGCACGCTGTCGTGCGTGTTCGTCTCGCTGCCCTGCATGATCATGATCGGCTACTGGCAGCATTTCCCCTATCTGGAGACGACGCTGCTCACGCTGGCCGGCGGCATGACCGGCGTGCTGTTCACCGTGCCGCTGCGCCGGGCGATGGTGACCAACAGCGACCTGCCCTACCCCGAAGGCGTGGCTGCGGCCGAAATCCTGAAGGCCGGATCGGAAAGCGGCAGCCCGGAGAGCCTGCGCGCGCTGCTGACCGGCGGCCTGCTCTCGGCGCTGGTCACGTTCGCCACCGGCGGCCTGCGGCTGCTGGCCGACGGCGCGGCGGTCACCACCACCTGGGGCGGCGCCATCTTCCGCGCCTCGACCGGCTTCTCGCTGGCCCTGCTGGGCGCCGGCTACCTGGTCGGGATCGCCGGCGGCCTCGCCATGCTGATCGGCACCTTCATCGCGTGGGATGTCGCGGTCCCGATCCTCAGCGTCCAGCTACCCAATCCCGCCCACCTCGCCGCCGCCGATTTCGCCACGCGGATCTGGACGCAGAAGGTGCGCTTCATGGGCGCGGGCACGATCGCCATCGCCGCCATCTGGACGCTGGCGGTACTGGCCCGCCCGGTCGCGGCGGGCATCCGCGACATGATGCACGCCCACGGTTCCGCCGACGAAGACGGCCGCGACCTCACGCCCCGCACGCTCCTGCTGCTGACGGGCCTGTGCCTGGCCATCCTGTTCGTCCTGTTCGTCAGTTTCCAGTCGCCCTTCGCCCATGGCGGCGCCATCGTCTCGGCCGCGCTGGCGGCGGTGGCGTTCTGCGCGCTGTTCGGCTTCCTGGTCGCCGCCGCGTGCGGCTACATGGCCGGCATCGTCGGCTCGTCCTCCTCGCCGCTGTCGGGGATCGCCATCATCGCCATCGTGCTGGTCGCGTCCTTCATGCTGCTGCTGGAGCCGCTGGGCGTGCTGCCGGCCGAGATGTCGGCCAACGGGCACCATCTGGCCATCGCCTTCGCGCTCTACATCCTCTCGGCCATTGTCGCCTCCTCGGCCATTTCCAACGACAACCTCCAGGATCTCAAGACCGGGCAACTGGTCGGTGCCTCGCCCTGGCGGCAGCAGGTCGCGCTGCTGGTCGGCTGCGTCAGCGGCGCCATCGTCATCCCACCGGTGCTGGAACTGCTCTACCAGGCCTACGGCTTCGTCGGCGCCATGCCCCATGCCAGCATGAACCCCGACCACGCCCTGCCCGCCCCGCAGCCCGCCCTTCTCACCACCATCGCACAGGGCATCTTCCAGCATCAGCTCGACTGGACCATGATCCTGATCGGCATCGCGCTGGGCGTGGTGCTGATCCTGGCCGACCTGCTGCTGCGCCGCGTCGGCGGCGCCATGCCGCCGCTGGCGGTGGGAATCGGGCTGTATCTTCCCCCGGCGGTCAGCGTCACGCTGGCCATCGGCGCCATCATCGGCTGGGTCTGCACCCGCCACGCCAGGCAGAGCGAAGGCGGCGTTTCCACCATGCTCGCCTCCGGCTTCATCGTCGGCGAGAGCCTGACGGGCGTGCTGCTGGCCGGCATCGCCGGCGCCACCGGCCGCGACGACGCGCTGGCCATCCTTCCCGAGACGAGCCCCCTGCCGTCGGCACTGGGATTCCTCGTCTTTGTCGCCATATGTCTATGGTTCGGCCACCGCATCCGCCGTGCCTGACGGGACATGCGCGCTGGCGGCGATCCGGCGCGCGTTTCCTGCGCTTCGGTGCTCATGGCCATCAAGGCCACTCCGCTCCGATGCTCGGAAACACACGACGGGCGCGGCCCTGACGGGCCGCTCTCGCTCACCAGCCCACATGTCCCATCAGGCCCTGAGAGCGTCGACACGAACGGCAAAAGGAGTTTTGGACGTTGATCCCCTTCTCGGTCCTCGACCTGTCCCTGATCGTTCGCGGCAGCGACGCCGCCACCGCCTTCCGCAACAGTCTGGACCTCGCCCGCCATGCCGAGGCACTGGGCTTTCACCGCTACTGGGTGGCGGAACATCATGCCATGCCGGCCATCGCGTCGGCGGCGACCGCGATCCTGATCGGCCATCTGGCGGCGGGCACGCAGCATATCCGCGTCGGTGCCGGCGGCATCATGCTGCCCAACCATGCCCCGCTGATGGTGGCCGAACAGTTCGGCACGCTGGAAAGCCTGTTCCCCGGCCGGATCGACCTCGGGCTGGGCCGCGCCCCCGGCTCGGACCAGGAAACGATGCGCGCCCTGCGCCGCGACCCGTCCAGCGCCGACCGCTTCCCGCAGGAGGTCGCCGAACTGCTGCATTATTTCGCGCCGCCCCAGCCCGGCCAGCGCGTACAGGCCATCCCCGGCGCGGGGCTGGAGATCCCGGTCTGGCTGCTAGGGTCGTCGCTGTTCTCGGCCCATCTGGCGGCCCATCTGGGCCTGCCCTTCGCCTTCGCCTCGCATTTCGCGCCGGACATGATGGAAGAAGCCGTGGCGCTGTATCGCCAGCGCTTCACCCCTTCCGCCCGGTTGGCCCAACCTTATGTCATGCTGGGGCTGAACGTGGTGGCCGCCGATACCGACGCGCAGGCCCGGTTCCTGTTCACCTCGCACCAGCAGCAATTCGTGGCCCTGCGCCGGGGCCGGCCCGGCCAGTTTCCACCCCCGGTCGCCGAGACGGAAGGGCTCTGGACACCCGCCGAACAGGCCGGGATCGACCGGGCATTGGCCTGCGCCGTCGTGGGCGGCCCCGAGACCGTACGCACCGGCCTGGCCCGCTTCATCGCACGCCACCAGCCCGACGAACTGATGATCGTGGGCGCGATCCACGATCACACTGCCCGCCTGCACTCCTTCGCCCTCGCGGCGGAGGCCCGGAGCGCCCTGGCGGAAACCTGACCGCACAGGATCGTGGACGGCCCGCAGCGCGGATGCGATGATACCAGCCATGTCCATCCAATTCGCCGACCTCACTTTCCCCACCCCGACCGCCGAAAGCCTGAACACGGCTTTCGGCGCCGTCTCCACTCTGCTGGACGCAGGCCACCGCACCGAAGCCCTCGCCCGCTTCGACACCGAACGCCGGGCGTACGACAGCTGGGCCTCGATGGTCGCCCTGCGCTTCTCCCAGGATACCACCAGCCAGCAGGCCCGCACCGATCGCGACCTCGCCGACCGCCTGACCCCTCTGGTGACCGAGCTTGAAGTCGCCATCAAGCGCCGGCTGCTGGACGACCCCGACCGCGCGGGCCTCGCCACCGCCATCGGCACCCACACCGTCCGCCTGTGGGAAACCGACATCACCACCTTCGACCCGCGCATCCGCGAGGCACTGGAGGAGGAAGCCCGCCTGGGCGCCGACTACACCGCCCTGCTGGCCGCCGCCCGCGTGACGGTGCAGGGCCAGACGGTCAACCTGTCCGGCCTCGCCCCCTTCGCCGAACACCCCGACCGCGCGGTGCGCCACGAGGCCGAGAAGGCGCGCTGGGATTTCTTCGCCGCCAATGGGCCCGAGCTGGACCGGATCTACGACCAGCTGGTGCAGGTCCGCCACGGCATGGCGCGCACCCTGGGTTATGACAGCTACATCCCCCTGGGCTACCGGCGGATGCGCCGCGTCGATTACGGCCCCGAGGATGTCGCGCGCTTTCGCGAGGACGTGCTGGCCCATGTCGTGCCGCTGGTCGGCGCGATCATGGAAAACCGCCGCCTGACCATGAACTGGGACCGCGTGCATTTCTGGGACGAATCGCTGATCGACCCGATGGGCAACCCCAAGCCGGCCGGCGGGCATGACCTGCTGCTGGAACGGGCGCAGACGATGTTCGACCGCATGGGCGGCGATCTGGGCGCGTTCTACCGCCAGATGGTCGAAGGCGGCTTCCTCGACCTGCGCAATCGCGAGGGCAAGGCCGGCGGCGGCTTCTGCACCGCCTTTCCCACGGTCGGCATGCCGTTCATCTTCGCCAATTTCAACGGCACCCAGCACGACATCACGGTCTTCACCCACGAGATGGGCCACGCCTACCAGAACTGGAAGAGCCGCGACCTGCCGGGGATCGACCTGTTATGGCCGACCATGGACGCCGCCGAAATCCATTCGATGGCGCTGGAATTCCTCACCTGGCCGCAGATCGACCTGATGGTCGAGGACGGTCTGGCCGACCGCTTCCGCCGCATGCACCTGATCGGCTCGCTGAGCTTCCTGCCCTATGGCGTCTGCGTCGATCATTTCCAGCATGAGGTCTACGCCAACCCCGACATGACCGCCGCCGAGCGCCACGAGACCTGGCAGAAGCTGGAGAAGCTGTACCTGCCCTGGCGCGATTACGGCGACCTGTCCTGGCCCGCCGGCGGCGGCCGCTGGCAGGCCCAGGGCCACATCTACCGCTCGCCCTTCTATTATATCGACTACACGCTGGCCCTGTGCTGCGCGATGCAGTTCTGGCTGCACAGCCGGGCCGACCAGGCGGGCGCGATGGCGGTCTATGCCGATCTCTGCGCGCTGGGCGGCTCGCAGCCCTTCACCGGCTTGGTCGACGCCGCCGGCCTGATCAGCCCCTTCAAACCGGGAACCCTGGCCGACATCGTGCAGGAAGCCGACCGCTTCCTCCACCTTCGTTAAAGGACCACCCCAAGGAAACCGTGTGGGGCCTGGTTGGAAATGTGGGCTGGTGAGCGAGAGTGCCGCGCAGCGGCACGGCCGTCGTGTGTTTCCGAGCACCGAAGCGGAGCGGCCTTGATGGCCGTGAGCACCGGAGCGCAGGAAACGCGCGCCGGATCGCCGCCAGCGCGCATTTACAATCAGGCCCCGCGGCCGTTCCAGCCGGCGAGCAGGTCGACGACAGCCTGGGCCGACATCCGCCGGGCATCACCCAGCGCCAGCGTGCCGTCAGGGTTCAGCAGCCGGCCCTGCGGCGTCACGATCAGCACGGTCGGCACGGCCTTGATCGTCACCCCATAATGCTGGGCGATATCCAGGTTGGTATTGATCCGCCCGACATTGACCGACACGGTCACGAAATGCGCCGCCACCCAGGGCGCGACCGACGGCAGTTCCATGACCCCCGCGAGCATGCGGCAGTCCGGGCACCAGTTGCCGCCGAAATCGATCAGCACGTTGCGGCCGGTTTCCTTGGCCGTCTTGAAGGCGGCATCGACCTGCGCCTGCGCGCCCTCGGTCGGCCCATAGGGCGCGGCGACCGGCTTCGGCGTCTCCTGCCCCACCTGGGGCACGGGCGGCAGTTCGGCCAGGGCCGGGGTGGCGGCCAGACCGGCCATCAGGACGGTCAGGGGAAGGAGGCGGCGCAGAAGCATGAAATTCGGTCCATGAAGCCAAGGATGAACGAGGCATAATATCAGGTTAAGATGGATCTCATACGTCGAAAGCCATACAGACCCGCCATGATGGTAAAAGGATCTTCTCCCGGATGACAGAGGCCGCACAACCCGGTATCGCCCGCACGCTGATCAAGACCGTGGCCATGGTCGCGCTGACGGCCGCCCTGATGGCCACCCTGCGCTACAGCGCCCATGTCGCCTACCTGGTCGATCACATTGCCGGCACAAGGCTGTGGAGCAGCCTGTACAGCGTCACCGGCGCCTCCGATGCCGAGGCGCGCGAACGGATCATCGTCATGGGCGTCGCGGTCGCCTGCTTCCTGCTGGCCCTGCCGATCGTGCAGATCGGCGAATGGGCGATCGACCGGCGGCTGCGCGCGCGCCGGGCCTCAGCCGGGCGGTAACGCGCCGGCCGGGGCCGCCGCCTCGCGGTCCCACAGAAATGTCAGCTCATGCTTGTTGTGCCACAGATGCAGCACCCGCCCGCCCGGAATGGCGGCGAACGCGGCGGCGGTCTCGTGGTCCGTGGTGCCCTGGAACTTGATGGTCATCACGATGCGCCGCGCCGTACCCCCCGCGATCCAGCGCCGCGCCAGCGCCAGCAGCCGCGTCGGATAGGCGATGATGTCGGAGAACATCCAGTCCACCGGCCCCAGTTCGGCGGGCTCGATCCCGAACGCGCTTTCGCGGCGCAGCGTCACCCCCGGCATGGCGGCCACGTTGGGCGCTAGGTCCGCGCGATCCACCGCCACCACCTCGGCCCCGCATTGCGCGATCGCCCACGTCCACCCGCCGGGCGACGCCCCCAGATCGACGCAGCGTGCCCCCGGCATCGGCCAGGCACCCAACCGGGCACAGGCCTCCCATAATTTCAGATAGGCCCGCGACGGCGGCCCCACCCGATCCTCGACGAACGATACCTCTCCATTCACGAAGGGCGAGGTCTTGCGCGTCGACAGCAGCAGCGTATCCGGCGCCAGCAGCGTCCACCCGCCCAGATGCCCGGTGGGCGCGGCTGCGGGAAAGACCAGCGGCCGGGCTGCAACCGGCGGCAGACGATCGGCAATCAGCGCCGCGCGACGATGATGGCGCACGGCATGGCAGGCCCAGTTGCGCTGCCGGCCGCGCAGCAGCGCCGCCGCCGCGCCAATCGAGGCAATGGCATGAAGCTCGGGCTCCAGCCAGATATCCAGCGCCCATGCCGCCGCGACCGGCGGACTGGCCGACAGCGCCAGCCGCCCATGCCACGCCATGATCTCCACGCCCTGCCGGCCCAGTTCCTCGGCCAGCGCGTCCTCGAACCCCTCCGCCGCCAGATAGGCCGCGCGCACCGGGTGCGCCAGCACGACCGGCGCCTCGTCACCATGGGCAGATGCGGTCATCGGCGCAGCCCATCCACCGCCATCAGCAGCCAGGCCAGCATCAGCAGGCTGCCGCCGGTGGGCGCGACCGGGCCCAGATGCCGGCCCGTCACCCCCGTCCAGCCGACGGCGCCACAGAACAGCACCACCCCCAGCGCGAAGGCGGCACCGGCCAGCAGCAGCGGCACCCGCCGCCCGCGCACGCACAGCAGGATACCGACCGCCAGCAGCGCGGGCGCATGCCACATGCCCATCTCCACCGCCTCGCGCGCCAGCGTGCGGCCGGAGGACGTGGCGAACGTCGCATCGGGCAGATGGGCGGCCAGCGCGCCGCCAGCCACCGACAGCAGCCCCAGCAGGCCGCCCAATGCAAGAAAAAGCCGGGCCGCGCGCGGCACAGGCGGAAAGGAACCAGACTCACTCATCACAACCACCAGTCTAGCCGGGCGCCCCGGTTGCCGTATAGTCGCGCCATGCCACGCCACGACCTGTTTCCCGACATCGCGCCGTACGAGAGCGGCTACCTGCCAGTCGGCGACGGGCATGAACTCTATTGGGAGCAGGCGGGCAACCCGGCCGGCCGGCCGGTCCTGTTCCTCCATGGCGGCCCCGGTGCCGGCAGCGGGGCGGTCCATCGCCGCTTCTTCGACCCCACGCACTGGCGAATCGTGCTGTTCGACCAGCGCGGCGCCGGCCGCTCGCGCCCCCATGCGTCGGTCGCCGCCAACACCACGCCGCACCTGGTGCGGGATATCGAGCATCTGCGCACCGCGCTGGGCATCACGGACTGGGTCCTGTTCGGCGGCTCATGGGGCTCCACGCTGGCGCTGTCCTACGCCCAGACCCACCCCGAGCGGGTGCGCGCGATGGTCCTGCGCGGGATCTTCCTCGGCCGGCCGAGCGAACTGGACTGGTTCTTCCACGGCCTGGCCCATGTTTTCCCCGACGCCCACAAGGCCTTCCTCGCGCATCTGCCGGAGCAGGACCGCCACGATCCGCTGGCTGCCTATTGCCGGCTGCTGTTCGACCCCGACCCGGCGATTCACCTGCCGGCGGCGCGGGCATGGTCCAGCTACGAGGGCATCTGCTCCACCCTGATCCCGGCCCCCGCCGCCGTCGCCGGCTTCGCCCGCGACCGCGCGGTGATCGGCCTGGCGCGGATCGAGGCGCATTATTTCCGCCACGGCCTGTTCCTCCCGCCCGGCGGCCTGCTGGCCCACATGGAGCGGATCGCCCATATCCCCGGCACCATCGTCCAGGGCCGCTACGACATGATCTGCCCCTGCACCTCCGCGTGGGACCTGGCCCATGCCTGGCCCGGCGCCACGCTCACCCTGGTGCCCGATGCCGGACATTCCGCGCTGGAACCGGGAATCCGCCGACGGCTCGTTACCTGCATGGAAGAGTTGCGCGCTCTCTAGCGCCAAGGTCAGAACCCGGCCCGCACGATCGCGTTACCCCTGTATCCGCATGCCCGGAAGGATCAGGGACGAATGACCAAACATGCCCGCTGGCTGCCCATCGCGGCATTCCTGCCGCTGGCCGCCTGCGCCACAGCGCCGAAACCCGCCCCCACGCCGTCGCCACCCTCCCTGACCGAAACGGACATCACATTCATCGACAGGGCCGCCCGCAGCAACGATTTCATCATCGCGGCGGCGAAACTGGCCGAGAGCCAGGCCCGCGATCCGCACCTCAAGACCTTTGCCGCGCGCCTGGTCTCCGACCACACCGCCAGCCAGGACCGGCTGAAGACCATCGCCGACCAGCACGGCACCATCCTGCCCGACGATCTGGACACGGACGATGAGCATGTGCTGGACAGCCTGAGAGCCGAAAACGGCCGCGCCTTCGATCGCGACTTCACCGCGCTGCAGATCGCCGGCCACGACAATGCGGCCCCGCTGTTCCAGGCCGAAGCCGCCAACGGCGCCGATCCGGCCCTGAAGGCCTACGCCGCCGACATGCAGGCCGACATCCAGTCCCATCTGGACATGGCCAGGACATTGGGCCAACACGGGCACCATCACCGACCCCATCACTGAGCGGAACGCCGCATGAGCATCCGAATCGACCGCATCGTCACCAGGGGAGGCGATGGCGGACAGACCTCGCTGGGCGACGGAACGCGGGTCGACAAATCCTGCGCCCGAATCGAGGCCATGGGCGCGGTTGACGAAGCCAACGCCACGATCGGCTTGCTGCGCCTGCATGTACTGGCCCCGTCGCCCGATGCCGCATGCCTCGCGCGCATCCAGTCTCTTCTGTTCGATATCGGCGGTATCTTGTGCGTGCCGGAACAGGGGCCGGAGGATGCCGATAATTTTCGCGGCGGCGACGCGGCGGTCGCGTTCCTCGAACAGGCGACGGAACGCCTGCGCGCCCGCCAGACGCCCCTGCGCAGCTTCGTACTGCCCGCCGGCAGTCCGGGCGCCGCCCACGCCCACCTGGCCCGCACCGTAGCCCGCCGGGCGGAACGCCAGGTCGTCATGCTCCGCCAGGCGGAATTCGTCAGCGCGTCGGTCCTGCGCTGCCTGAACCGGCTTTCCGATTACCTGTTCGTACTGGCCCGGCACCTGAATAATGACGGACAGGATGACGTTCTATGGCAGCCAGGCAGTCAGGGCATCTGAGAGCCCGTTTGGAAATCCACGCTGGCGGCGATCCGACGCGCGTTTCCTGTGCTTCGCGGCGGGCGGCCATCAAGGCCGCTCCGCTCCGATGCTCGGAAACACACGACGGGCGCGGCCCTCACGGGCCGCTCTCGCTCACCAGCCCGCATTTCCAAACAGGCTCTGATAAACCCGCCCCAATTGCAGGCACTGTCCGATAGCCCGGCGCCGATCCATGCCTGTGGCGTCTTGTTTTTTTGAACACACGGGCGCGCCGGGCAACGCCGTTTCCATGAAAGACTGAATCATGCTAGACATCACGGAAACGTGATGTCTATTATTCCACCTATTCCAGAACCTGGAAAAGACAAAAAAACGCCCAACCCCCTTCAGCGTCTCCCAGTAATCACGCAGGGAACCGTCCACCCAGTCAAATCACAGCAACCACAGAAAGAAAAAATAAGAAAAATATCCACACTTTATCGAATTATAAAAAACAAACAGAACATACACCCGAAAAAACCAAAAATAAAACCATAACCACACTCAAAATAACGCAATCTATCCATCAAATGCGATAATATTGGCAATTATTTACGACAATTTAATATCATATATTACATATGAATGAAATTTCACACATGCAGTATCGGTTTGCAACACAACGCCACAAGAACTTGCGAACGGCATGGTCTTGCAATTTCTTCGGGAAAGAGAGTATATGAAACTTATTGGATCAAATTCTCTTATCCATATGCGCTTCGCACTCACCGGTCCCGAACCGGTTGCCCACCTGAAATCGGCACCCGGTCATTCCGGCGCGGCGCACAACACAAGAACAATGCCCGCTTCGTTCGGAATGACATGAACAAGACAGAAAACACGCCACCACGCCGGCATATTTTCAAACATTCCCCACGATTTTCATCTCCACTTTGAGAGACGCCCCCATGTCTGCATCCTATAACGATACCTTCCCCTTTGCCGCAGAAAGCGACCAGCCCGACATCGACAATCGCGACGAGGTCAACGAGCAGGCGCTTCGCCTCGCCCTGTCCCGTCTCGGTTCGAAACAATCCGCCCCCGCTTCCTCCGCCCCGTCGACGCCCCGCGCCAATGCCCGCCCCTTCGATGCGGCGCAACGGCGGCGGAAATTCGTCCAGGATGGCGATGTCCGGGTCGAGCATCATGTCCTCAACCGCCCAGCGGCCCGCGCGATGCATGCGCCGCAGGAGGATGGTGGCGAAATCGAGCGCCTGCGCCAGCAGGTAAAGCAGTTGCAGAAGCAGCGTGACGACGCCGACCGCGCCAGCCACGATGCCCACGTCAGCCTGCGCTCGCTGGAAACCCGTATCGGCCACGCCGATATCGTTCTGGCCGAAGCCCAGGCCGGGCTGGCCAGCCGTGACGAGGAAATCCTGGCCCTGCGCTCCAGCCTGTCCGCGGCCCGTGCCGAAATCGCGCGCCTGACAGCGGAACTTTCCGCCCCCAAGCCACGCCCCGCCGCACCCCAACCGCCGAAGCCCGCACCGGCTCCCCGCCCCCGCCGCGCCCCGGCCCCCGAGGTGATCGAGGACGAACCCGAGCCCGTGAAATGGTGGATCAAGAAGAAATAAGCAGGCTTCCCCTGGTCATACGACAAGCCCGCGCGGATTGGCGCGCCGGCCCTTGATCCGCGCCATGCGGAACACAGACCGCCTTTCCATCCTGCTTGAACGGCTCGCGATCGTCCTCGTCGTCGCCTGCATGGGGGGCGCTGCCGCCATCCTCATGATGGCGCCGCTGGTCAACGGGCTTTTCCTGCTGCTGCGCGATATCTTCGGCATCCTGTTCCTGCCGTTCTCCTTCCTGTTCGGCATGGCCGGACAGACGGACCATGCGCGGATCATGGGCAATCTCGTCGGCGGCATGGGAACGGACCTGCTCTCCCACCCCGTGCGCACGCTGGCCGCCGCCACCGCCAGCGCCTTCAGTGCCGTGCTGTTCGTCGTCGCACTCGGCCCGGCCGGGCGCGGCGTCATGGCCGCATCCCTGGCCGCCGGGCTCCTGGCCTTCTGGCTGGGCGGCCTGACCACCGGGATGATCCTGCTACCCGGCCTGATGGTCGAAACCCTCTACCTGCTGCGCCCCGCCCGTCCCCGCGATGCGATGCCGGGCCAGTAACGATTGCAGAACAGGCGGACTGAACACATCCTCAGGCGGTCGCCAGGGTCCGGCGCATGATCTTGCCCGATACCGTCGTCGGCAATTGCCGCACGAACAGCACCTCCTTCAACCCCGCCCACCGTCCCAGGCCGCACGCGACCCGTTCGACAATCTCCGCCGCCCATTCCGGCCGCGCCGGCCACGAGGCCGGAACCACATAGGCAACCGGCCGCTGCCCCCGCAGCCCGTCGGCCACGGCCACGACCGCGCAGGCATGGACGTTCCCGTGCCCGGCAATGATCTTCTCGATCTGCACGCCGGAAACCCGGCGCCCCGCCACCTTGATGACGTCGTCGGAGCGCCCCAGCATATGCACCGCGTGATCGTCCGTGATCAGCCCTTCATCGAAGGTGCGATAACACGCCCCACCCTCCGCCAGATACGCAGTCGGGGGCCGCGGCGCGCCCGCCTTCCAGATCCCGGCAAGACAGCCCGGCGGCAGCGGCAACGCCAGCAGGATCTCCCCACTCCGCTCCCCCGCCACCGCCGGGCGGACCACCGGCGAAAAACCGGGGGCAGGCCGGCCGATATCATTCAGGATCGCCGCCGGCTCCGCCTCGGGCAGCCCGAAGAAATGCGCGGTGATGCTCCATCCGGTTTCGGTCTGCCACCAGTGATTCACCACCGGCCGATCGAAACAGGCCCGCGCCCAGTCCAGCAAGGTCGGATCGGCATATTCCCCAGCCACGAACACCCGCTTCAGCGCCGGCAGCTTGCCGCCTGAAAGTTCCACGCCCCCCTGGCGCATCACCCGCAACTGCGTCGGCGTCGTAAACAGGCATTTCACATCATGCGCAATGCAGAGCCGCTCGATCACCGAAGCCGAGGGGCAGCCTTCCACGATGACGCTGGTCCCCCCGCCCAGCAAAGGGGCATACACACCATAGGAATGCCCCACCACCCAGCCGAGATCCGACGTGGTGAAGAAACAATCCCCCGGTCCGCAGCCATAGATCAATTCCATGGACAGGCTCAGCGCCACCGCATGGCCGCCATTGTCGCGGACAATCCCCTTGGGCGTTCCCGTCGTCCCGGACGTATGGAGAATATAGAGCGGGTCCTCGGCCCGCACCGACACCGGTGCCACCGGCGAAACCTGCTCCAGCGCATGAAAATCATGGTCCCGGCCGGGCACCATCGGCATCGGGCAGGCAGCGCGCTGCACGATGACGCAGCCATCGGGCCCATGCACCGCCCCGGCCAGCGCGTCCTCCAGCGTCGCCCGCGCCGGCACGACCGTCCGCCCCTGAAAGCTGCAACTGGCCACGACAACGATCTTCGGCGTCACATCGTCGATCCGCCGCGCCAGTTCCGCCGCCGCATAGCCGGCAAAGACCACCACATGCACCGCACCCAGCCGCGCGCAGGCCAGCATGGCGATCACGGTTTCCACCATGCAGGGCGCCGCGATCAGCACCCGATCCCCCTTGCGCACCCCCAGCGCCCGCAGCCCACCGGCAAACCCCGCAACCCGCTGCTGAAGTGCGGCGTAGGACAGGCTCCGCGTCTCCTGCGTCGCGCAGGAGTGCCAGACCAGGGCGGCCTGGTCGCCACGCCCCGCCGCCACATGCCGATCCACCGCGTTATGGCAGCTATTGAGGGTGCCGCCGGCAAACCAGTCATGCCACCCGTCCGCGCGCGGCCGGCAGGCGGCGACAGGCGCCTGCTCCCATGTGATGCGCCGCGCGGCCTCCAGCCAGAACCCTTCAGGATCGGCCGAAGCCGCATGCCGCATGGCATCGTAGGTCGTCCACGGAAGCATGGCGCGCGTCCTCCTTCAGGCGATCGGGATCTCTTTCCCGGTAATCTGGCCGGCCAGCCACGCGGCATCGCGCGAGATGCCGGAGAACCGGCCGGACCCCCAGGTATGCAGCCAGGGCAGGCCCAGGAAGTAGAAACCGGGCGCATCGGTCACCCCCCGATCCCACACCGGCTTCGTGGCCCCGTTGAAGACCGGCACATCGATCCAGCGATAATCCGGCCGGAACCCGATGCACCACAGGATGGCGGTAATCCCGGCTGCCTTCAGGTCGAGCGGCGCGTTCCCGCCGTCAGGCTCCCACACCGGCACATACGGGGCCTCGACCGGCGCCTCGATCCCCGCCCGCGCGATATGGGCGTCGATCGAGGCCTTGATGTCGGCATTGGTCTTGTCCGCGTCGTCGAGATTCTCTCTCAGGTCGGGCAGGAAAAGCGCGACCTCGTCCCGGATGGTTTCCAGCGTGCCATGCAGCCCCACGCCCTCCTTCGCGAACCGCCGCAAATCGAGATCATGCCCGCCATTGCGGCCGGTGACATAATGGTTGGTCTTGTCGCGCGCGCCATCCCGCAGCGGGTGCCTGTCCACCGTCAGATCGTAGAATTTCATGTCCGCCAGCCAGTCCACCACGTCCCGCCCGCGATAGAAGCGCGAAACGCGCGGCGCGGTCCCGACGCAGAGATGCACCTTGCGGCCTTCCAGATGCAGGTCCTCGACGATCTGCGCACCGGACTGCCCGCTGCCCACCACCAGCACCGCCCCCTCGGGAAGCTGCGCCGCATTGCGGTAATCCTGCGAATGAATCTGGATAATCGCGGGATCGATCGCCCCGGCATAACCGGGAATCACCGCGTCATGATAGGCACCGGAGGCGATCACGACATGCCGGGCGTGCCAGGTTTCCCCGTTGGCCACCACCCGGTACCCGCCCTCTTCATGCCGGGTCACGGAGGTCACCCGCATATGCTCGCGCAGCGGCGGCGCGAAGGAGTCCCGAAAAGACCGCACATACTCGATGATCTCGTTCTTCACCATGAAGCCATGCGGATCGTTTCCCGCATAAGGGTGTCCCGGCAATTGGCACTGCCAGTTCGGGGTCACGAGACAGAAATTGTCCCACCGCTCGTCATTCCAGGAATGGCAGGCCGTTCCCGCCTCCAGCACGACATGGGCCACACCCTCGCGGCAGAGATACCAGCTCAGCGAAAGCCCGGCCTGCCCGCCGCCGACGATCACGACGGGAATGGTTTTTTCATTCTGTGACATAAGGATATTCCGCAAAGGGATTTCAGTGGAACGACAGGACACGCACCCGCGCATCCCCTGAATCGGCAAAGCGCGCGCAACTCGCGCGAATGTCCTGCAACTGGCCAAGTGCGCGGCTGCACGGAAACCCGTACCGGGCCCGCACCCGCGCGCTGGCCTCCGTCAGCGCCGCGTCGGCCCGGGCCAGAAAGTCCGCAACCGGATAATCCGCCCCCGGCACCAGGTGATCGCGCACCACCAGCGAGGGCGAATAACAGTCGCTCTCCGTCTCGTCCGGCCAGCGGACACGAAAGATCATTTCAGGCATTGATCGAACTCTCCTGAAGCACCCCGGCGCGGGGCAAGGCCACCAGGCGCCGATAGGCAGGGATGTGCCGCGCGGCGACGTCGTGCCAGCGGAAGCGGCGCGCGACCGCCGGGCCGATGGCCTCGAAACGGTCGCGACAACCGGGCCGCAGCGCGTCATGCAGGGCACGGGCAAGGGTGTCGGGCTGCGGCACACACCACAGGGCCTCGTCGCCATGCAGATGCTCGGTAAAGGGCGCGACATCGGGCACGATGACCGGGGTGCCGCAGGCCAGCGCCTCGACCGGGCACAGCCCGAACCCTTCGCTGTGCGAGGGATAGGCCAGCACCGCCGCCTGCCGGTAGAAAGCCGCCATATCGGCATCCGCGACCGGCCCCGTCACCGTCACGGCGTCCGACTGTCCGCTGGCCGCCAGCCGCTCGGCAAAAGCCGCGCGATAAGCGGAATGATCCAGCAGCGACGCCCCCCCGGCGACAACCAGGTGCACATCCGGCCGCACCGCGCGCAGGCGCAAAAACGCCTCCAGCAGGGCAAGCGTATTCTTCCGCCGTTCGATCCCGCCCACCGACAGGATCAGATGCCCATCCGGCGGCAATCCGTACCGCGCCCGCAATGCGCCATCCCGCTCGCCAGCCTCCGGCGAAAACCGCAGCGGATCGACCCCGTTGCCGACAACCGGCGCCGGCCGCCCCCACTCCGCAAGCAGGGTCCGCTCCCACAGCGCGCTGACGGTAAAAAGCTCTGCCGCCGCCCGCAGCCCCCGCGCCTGACGAAACGCCAGACCCGGATCGGCAAAACGGTCGAGATGATGAACGGTGCGCGCAAACCCCGAAATCCGCCCGTCCGCCACCAGATCGGCCAGCGCGTTGGCACTGATCGGGTCCTGCGCATGCAGCACGTCATAGCGCGCACCCCGCAACGCCTCGCAGATGGCGGCGACATGGCATTCGACCCGCGCGGAAAGGTCACGCACCTCCGGCACCGCAATGCAGCGCACGGCACAGCGCGGGTCACGAAAGAAACCTTTCCCGCTGGCATCGGGCGCAATCAGCGTCGCCTCATGCCCGGCGTCGCACAGTGCCTCGGCCAGCGCCATGCCATGCACCACGCCACCACGCGGATTGGTCGAATGGGTGAGAATACCGATGGAAAGCGTCATGGCGCACAGCCGATCAGAGGCTCCCGCCCCAGATCCCAGAACGTCTCGCGCACGCCGCCCCGCAGCACATCCAGCTTCCGCGACCCGTCACAGGCACCAATGACGGCGGCCGCGATTCCCCGCGCGTGGAAGCGGGCAAGAATCGCCTCCGCATCCGCCGGCCGCGCGGTCAGCAGATAGCCATAGCTGGGAAAGGCACCGAGCCAGCGTTCCATCGGCGCGCCATCGGGCCGAGGGATCGCCTCCAGGTCCACCGTCACCCCGATCCGCGAACATTCCGCCAGCATCACGGCGGTGCCAAGAATCCCCGCCATGCTGATATCCTTGGCCGCCCGACTCAGCCCCGCCTCAGCGATCTCCGGCAGCAATTCCAGGTCGGCCCGCAGCCGCGCGGCATCCCCACCCGTCCCCGAACTGGCATCCCAGAACGGATGCGGATCGTGCCACTTTCCCCGCAGATCGATGGCGGCCACCAGCACCTCGCCCGGCCGGGCATCGAAACTGGTCAGCAGCCGCCGCGCACGCCCGAGAATGGCCACCGACAGCGAACAATGCGCACTGCCCAGATTGGTATGCCCTCCGACAACCGGAATGCCATAGGCCCGCGCCCCATCCCGCAACCCATGCAGGATCGGCGCCACACTCCCCGCACTCTCGCCCCACAACGTGTCGACGACCGCAATCGCCCGACCGCCCATGGCCGCGATGTCACTGGCATTGACCATCACGCCGCAATAGCCGGCGAACCAGGGCATGGCGCGCACGAACCCGTCCTGAAATCCCTCGCTGGCGAAAAGAAGATAGCCGTCGCCATCCGGAATGGCCGCGCAATCGTCCCCCAGCGGGATGGCATCCGCGCCCGCGTAGCCCAGAGCGGCGACCGTACCGGCAATATCGCGTTTCGCGGACAGCGCGCGGCTGCTGCGCAGGCCATGCAGTATCTCGGCCAGGGCGCGCATCCTCACGCACTCCGCCGCAGGGCGGGCTGGGGACGCAGCAACCATGTCTGCGCCCGTCCATGCGCCGGATAGCGGGACAGATCGGCCTCCATCTCATGATGCGGCAGACCATGCAGCGTGATGGCCCCGAGGCTCGTCCAGTGCAGGCGCCGGAAGAACAGCACGTTCTGCTCCTGCACCTGCGCGAAAAAGCGCCGCGCCCCAAGCCCATGCGCGGTACACACCGCCATGCGGATCAGTTCCGCCCCGATCCGCCCCAGCCGGCGATGCTCCGCATGGACCGCCAGCCGCGAACCGCGCCAGATGCCCGGCTCGGCTTCATGGATGCGCACGGCGCCGACAATCCGGTCTGGCATCCCGGCCACGCAGCAGGAAGCGATGATGGGCATGGCCCGCGCATCTATGGCGTCGCGGTCGTCATCCTGAAAAACCCCCTGCTCCCGGCAGAAGATTTCACGCCGCAGGGCATAATGTCCGGCTCGCTCCCATTTCGAGCGCGCAAGCCGCACGACATATTCCGTCGGGATAAAGGGACGATCCTCGATATCCTCCATTCCGGGCCTCATTGTTCATACGCCGAGAGCGACGAACAGGCACCGCAGCGGCCGCACCCCGCCCGGATATCGGTCGATTTCATGTTCGCCGCGCGCAGCATCCCACCCAGCGGGGCCAGAACGGATTTCATGAAATCGGACGATGGCGGCGCATGGTTCTCCAGCGGCGTGCCCGAAATCGGCACGAACGGCACCACGAACGGATAGACCCCAAGCGCAATCAGCCGCTCGGCCAGCGCCAGGATCTCCTCCGCCGTATCCCCCAGCCCGGCCAGCAGATAGGTATTCACCTGCCCTCGCCCGAAAACCGGCACCGCGCTGGCAAAAGCCTCCAGATACCGATCGACGCTGACGGTCGCCTTGCCGGGCATGATCCGGTCCCGCACCGCCTGCGTCGCGGCTTCCAGATGCATGCCCAGACTGTCCGCCCCGGCCTCGCGCAACCGCCCGAACCAGGCATGGTCGCGCGGCGGCTCGCACTGCACCTGCAACGGCAGATCGACCGCCGCCCGGATCGCACGGGCCGATTCCGCCAGCACGGCGGCGCCGCGATCCACGATATTGGGCGTGCCGGTCGTCAGCACCATGTCGCGCACATGGTCCAGTTCCACCGCCGCCTTCGCGACCTCGGCCAATTGCGCGGGCGTCTTGTAGGCAATGGTGCGACCGGCCTCCAGCGACTGGCCGATGGCGCAGAACTGGCACGATGTCCGCCGGTCGGCATAGCGGATGCAGGTCTGGTGCACGGTGGTCGCCAGCGTGTCGCGCCCATGCAGCAGCGCGATCTTCCAGTACGGAATGCCGTCCGCCGTCTCCAGCCCATAAAAGCGCGGCGGTGCCGGAAAACGGATCGGCCCCAGCGCCTGCCCATCCCGCTCCAGCATGCTGGTGCCGTCATCCCCCGGCACACTCGCCTGAAAAGGCGAGCGCCGCGCCTCGGCGGTATAGACCGGCACCATCACCGTCTGCCCGGCAATGGTGATCGCCTTATGGTCCGACGGGCCGGCCCCACCCTTGCGGGTCACGCCCCCACCCTGCTCCCCGATCTGCAGCCCGAACGATTGCAGGTCCGTGATCAACTGCCGTCCGGCAATGGTGCCGATGGTCGGAACACTCATGACAGCGCCTCCACCCCATCCGGCCCCACACCCGCGCCATACTCATGCACGGTCCGGGCCGGACGCCGGTCGATCAGCAGACTCAGCAGTTCAGGCCGCGCATAATGGCCCACCGAGTCCATCATCCGCTTGCGCTTGGTGATCAGCGCAAAATCCAGATCGGCGATCACCATCCCCTCGCCCTCGGTCAGCGGCGTGCCGAGCAGCCTGCCGTCCGGCGAGACGATCGCCGTAAAACAGCCGCCCCGCAGCGGGCCTTCCAACGCCGGATCCCCCGCAACCTGGCTGACCTGCTCGTCGGTCAGCCACCCGGTGGCATTCACGACGAAACAGCCCGATTCCAGCGCATGATGCCGGATCGTGACTTCCATCTGGTCGGCGAAAATCTGCCCGACCAGCGAACCCGGAAACTGCGCGCAATGGATCTCCTCGTGCTGGGTCATCAGCGCGTAGCGGGCCAGCGGATTGTAATGTTCCCAGCACGCCAACGCGCCGATGCGCCCCGCCGCGCTGTCCACCACTTTCAACCCCGCGCCATCGCCCTGCCCCCAGACCATCCGCTCGTGATAGGTCGGGGTAATCTTGCGCCGCCGAAGCAGAATCTCGCCCGTGGCATCGAAGACGATCTGCGTGTTGTAGAGCGTGCCATGATCGCGCTCGTTCACGCCCAGCACGACCACCATCCCGGTCTCGCGCGCCGCCTCGGCCACCATTCCGGTCACCGGACCGGGAATGACGACCGCGCGTTCGTAAAGCGCCAGATGCTCGCCCCCAAAGCGAAAGGCCGGCTGGATAAACGAGAAATACGGATAATAAGGCACGAAGGTTTCAGGAAAGACCGCCAGCTTCACGCCCCGTTCCGCGGCGTCGCGAATGCTCTGGCAGACTTTCCGCGCGGTTCCCGATCCATCATCGCCCAGAACGGGCGCAATCTGGACGGCCGCGGCGCGAACGATGCGTGACATGCCGATGGTCCTTCCCGCAATCGCTGATCAGAGCGTCCAGGTATCGAGAATGAAGGCATTGTCCCGGCGATGCAGCAGCACCAGGTCCAGCACATCCTGCGGATTGATCGGCGTGATTCCTGGAATCAGAGACGGCTCGCCATGGCCATACAGCGCCTGGAGCGCGAACCGGCAGGCATAGACCTTGCCGCCCTCTTCGATGATTTTCGCAATCTGCCTGTTGCAGTTCATATGCCCCGGAAAGGCTTCATCCCCCAGACGCGGAAAGCCGCGCTGAATACCAAGCGTCACACCGGGCCCGTACAGCAGAACCGAGGTCTCGAACCCCTTGCGGATCAGCCGCGTCGCTTGCAAAAGATTGACGAACCCGATCGAGCCTTCGAACGCAACGGTATGGAAGGTCACCAGCGCCTTCTCGCCCGGCTCGGCTTTGACGTCCTCGAAAACCTTGTTTTCGTAATCGACGAAGATATCGCCGTCCTTGTGGGGGGCGTGTTCGACTTTCGGCATGATGGATCTCCCGTATGGATCGCTATCCGGCGGCGCGAGGCAGGCCGCCCTGACGGGAGATGTCGTGGCACGGGATCAGGCGGGAGGTAAAATCTTGTATGGATCACGCCTTCACTACAATGAAGACAATCCCCTCGACGCACCCCACAACGCCGATTTCAATTCCATACAATATGGTATCAGACAGGGTACAATAGCCTCCTTCCCTCACAACCCATTGTTATTCCTCGCTTCATGTATCACGAACTCGTGAACACCCCGCACCTTTATCTGATGCCGCCCACGGCGCCGACCACCACCAGCACACCTGTCCGCCCAGAGTCTCACACAATATCGGCAAAACCCGGCGACCGTTTATGCTGAAGCACCGACACCACCCCACGCAGCGAATCCTCAAGGCTCACCGCATCCGGCGCGCTGCCCAGCGCGACCCGTGCCCGCTGCGGCGGCTCGCCGCTGATCGTGAACACCGTGCTGGGCACCAGCGCCAGCCCCCGGCGGCGCGCATAGGCCACGAAGTCCGTGCTGCCCCACCAGTCCGGCAATTTCAGCCACACATGCGGGCCATCGGGATTCATGCAGTGCCCTTCCCCCAGAATCCGGCGCGCGATGGACTGCCGCAAACGCAGTTCGGTGCGGATCGCATGCAGGATCTGGTCCGCCTCGCCCGTCTGCATCCAGCGCGCGGTCAGCGCACTGAGCAGCCCCGCATTGGTCAGCGCAATCGCCCGGATCGCGGCGGTCACCCGGCGCGTCATGTCCGTGCCCGGCAGCGCCACATAGGCCGTGCGCAAGCCGGGGCTGAGCGTCTTGGCCAGCGTGGCCACATAGAAGACCCGCCCATGATCCAGCGCCGCCAGTGCCGGCGGCGGCGTGTCCATCAGCAGGCTGTACGGATCGTCCTCCACCACATGCAGATGATGCAACTGGGCCACCGCCAGGATGTCCCGCCGCCGTTGCAGCGACATGGTCGCCGTGGTCGGATTATGAATGGTGGGAATGCAGTAGAGCACCCGGGGATGATGCTGCGCGCACACCCGGTCGAGCTGCTCGGGCATCATCCCTTCGGCGTCGCTGTCCACCCCGGCAAGGATCAGCCCGAACTGCGCAGCGATGGTGCGGATGCCCGGATAGGCAATCCGGTCGGTCACGATCACATCGCCGGGCTGGGTCAGCGTGGTGACGATGGCCGCCAGCGCGCTCTGCGCCCCCGGCGCCACCAGCACCTCGTCCACCCGGCGCGGCCCGACCACGGGCGCGATCCATTTCGCCCCAAGCTGGCGTTCCTCCATCGTCCCGCCAGTCACGCGGTAGGACATCAGGCTGTTCAGGTCCTGCTGTTTCAGCAGCGCCGCGATATCGGCCTGGATCATCTTCTGGAGCGGCGGGTCCTGCGGCACCGGCGGCAAATTCATGGTCAGGTCGATCACCGCCGGCCCGGTATGCCGCCAGTGGCTTTCCCCCGCGCCGACGCGGATAAACGTCCCCCGCCCCACCGTGGCGTCGATCAGCCCCCGCCGCCGCGCCTCGGTAAAGGCGCGGGTCACGGTCGTCAGGTTGGTGCCCAGATACTCCGCGATCGTCCGCTGCGGCGGCAGCCGGTCCCCCTCCCGCAGATCGCCCTTGCGGATCGACAGCGCCAGCGCATCGACCAGCGTGAGGTAGATCGCCCCCGCATTATGGTCGATCTGCTCTTTCCAGTGCGCGAGATAAGGCCGGTTCGACATCGGGCGGAGACTTTCACAGGGAACGGATTGAAGCGTGTCCCTCCATACAATACCGGCAATCCCGGCGCGACATTGTATGCATTACGCTCCCCCACGCCCTTCCCCGCCCGCCATGCTATGCTCCCGCCACACCGACGACCCGGCTACGAGACACAGAGCATGACCCGATCCGCCTCCCCCACGGCCTACCGCACACTGGACCCGGCCGGCATCCGCGCGTTTCTCGCCGCCCAGCCCGCCCTCGCGGCACGCGTGGGTGGCCAGCCGGACGACTGGCGGGTGCGCGAGGTCAGCGACGGCAACCTCAACAATGTATTCCTGATCGACGGCCCGGCCGGCGGAGTCTGCTTCAAGCAGTCCCTGCCCCATGTCCGGGTGGACCCCAACTGGAAGATGCCGCTGGACCGCACGGCATTCGAGGCCGCCTATCTGCGCGCCGTCCGCCCCCATGTCGGCGCCCTCACGACCGAACTCCTGCATTTCGACCCCGACCTGTTCGTGCTGGTGGTCGAAAGCCTGGACGGCCACGTGGTGCTGCGCCACGGCCTGATGCAGGGCGGCGACTGGCCCGAAGCCGCCGCCGCCATCGGCCGCTTCGTGGCCCGCGCCACCTTCCCCACCTCGCCGCTGGCCCTGAAGTTCGAGGACGCTTCAGCCCTGCTGGCCCCCTTCGCCCGCAACCACACCCTCACCCGCATCACCGTCGATCTGGTGCTGACCGACCCCTACCACGCCCACCCGCGCAATCACTGGCTCAGCCCCGAACTGGACCCGATCGTGGCGAGCCTCCGCGCCGACCCGGCCGTGCGCCGGCGCGTGGGGCAGATGCAGGCCCGTTTCCTCACCTGCCAGCAGGCCCTGCTGCATGGCGACCTGCATACCGGCTCGGTGATGGTCGCGGCCCACGATACCCGCGTCATCGACGGCGAATTCGCCCTCCCCGGCCCGATCGGCTTCGATTGCGGCCTGTTCGTCGGCAATCTGCTGATGCACCTCTTCGCCACCCCCACGCCAGAAGGCCGCACCCGCGCGCTACGCGACATCGACCAGTTCTGGCACCACTTCCGGCAGGATTTCACCACCCTCTGGACCAACGCAATCGCCCAAGGCCAGTCCGGCGACGCCTACGCCGCCCCCCTGTTCCGCAACGATCCCGCATCCCTGCAACAGGTGCAGACCCAGTTCCTCGACGACATCGAAGCCGACACGATCGCCTTCGCCGCGCTGGAGATCATCCGCCGCCTCACCGGCTACGCCCACGTCGCCGATTTCGACGTGATCCCGGACCGTGCCACCCGCGCGGCAAGACAGGAAGCCGCCCTGCGCCTGGCCCACGACCTGCTGGCGCACCCCGAACGCACACCCACCATCGCGGCGCTCAGCACCCTCGCCGCCGATCGCGCCGACTGAATGAAGGCAGGTCCCGCAATGGACTTCCCGACAGTGCCCAACGCCGATCAGACCCTGCTCCCGAACATATCGACAACAGAAACCCGGCAGCCGAGTGCACGCATAGGCTATTCACTCGCCATCAAGATGGCACTCGTCGATTTCGCCTTGAATGTATTGTGCCTCCTCGCCCTGCCGGGCCAATCGAGCGCCGATCCACATAATCATGAACAGCCGGGCTACATCGCATTATTCGTGGATTTTCTCTTCACCGGCCCCTTGATGGAGACATCAATATTCCATTTCGGCTATAAATTCATCTTCTCGCGCCCCTGGAACCTGACCGGCAGAACGAGACTGATATTTTACATCATCCTGTCGGATCTCATTTTCTTCGTTCTGCATCTCCCCAAGCAAAGCCACGGTATTTTCACTGAACACTCTTTCTCCGCTGCCCTCGTCATCGGGTTCGTATCCGGCAGTATCTTCAGCCTCACCTACTACCAATCAATCCGTCAGCATTGCCGCCCCTATCTCACCACGGCCCTCTGTCACGGGCTCTGCAACGGACTGCTGGAAATCCTCTATTTCCTGTAAAGCGTCCCTTGCGTGCGCCCCTGCGGTTTACGGCACGCAAGGGCTGGGCAATAAGGGCGCTCCCGCTCCGCCCCTCCCTTCGGCATCTGAGGCCCCATGATCCGTCTCGACACTATCAGCAAGCATAACGGCCATCGCGTCATCTTCATCGAGGCATCGGCGGCGCTGCAAAAGGGCGAGAAGATCGGGCTGGTCGGGCCGAACGGCGCGGGCAAGACGACGCTGTTCCGCCTGATCACCGGCCAGGAAGACCCCGATGAAGGCCAGGTCCTGACCGATCGCGGGGTCTCGGTCGGCTTCTTCAACCAGGATGTCGGCGAGATGTCGGGCCGCAGCGCGGCTGCCGAGGTCATGAACGGCGCCGGCCCGGTGGCCGAGATCGGGGCGGAGCTGGCCGAACTGGAAACCGCGATGGCCGACCCGGAGCGGTTCGACGAACTGGACGCCATCCTCGAACGGTTCGGCGAAGTCCAGGCCCGCTTCGAGGAACTGGGCGGCTACGCGCTGGAAGGCCGCGCCCGCGAAGTCCTGCACGGGCTGGGCTTCAGCCAGGAGATGATGGACGGCGATGTCGGCCGCCTGTCGGGCGGGTGGAAGATGCGCGTGGCCCTGGCCCGCATCCTGCTGATGAAGCCGGACGTGATGCTGCTCGACGAACCGAGCAACCATCTCGACCTGGAAAGCCTGATCTGGCTGGAACAGTTCCTGGCCGGCTATGACGGCGCCCTGCTGATGACCTCGCATGACCGCGCCTTCATGAACCGGATCATCAACAAGGTGATCGAGATCGACGGCGGCACGCTGACCAGCTTCTCGGGCGACTACGAGTTCTACGAGCAGCAGCGCGCGATGAACGAGAAGCAGCAGCAGGCGCAGTTCGACCGCCAGCAGGCGATGCTGGCGAAGGAAGTCGCCTTCATCGAACGCTTCAAGGCCCGCGCCTCCCACGCCGCGCAGGTGCAGAGCCGGGTCAAGAAGCTCGACAAGATCGACCGGGTCGAGCCCCCCAAGCGCCGCCAGACGCTCTCCTTCACCTTCCCGCAGGCCCCGCGCTCGGGCGACGCGGTCGTCAATCTGCGCGGCGTGGACAAATCATATGGCAGCCGGGTGATCTACAAGGATCTCGACCTGCTGATCCGCCGTCAGGAGCGGTGCTGCGTGCTCGGCGTCAACGGCGCCGGCAAATCGACCCTGCTGAAACTGGTGACCGGCACCACCGAGCCCGATGCCGGCACGGTCACGCTCGGCGGCAGCGTCAGGATGGGCTATTTCGCCCAGCACGCCATGGACCTGCTCGACGGCAGCCGGACGATCTTCGAAACCCTGAACGACGCCTTCCCCCTCGCCCCCCAGGGCTCGCTCCGGGCGCTGGCCGGCGGCTTCGGCTTCTCCGGCGACGATATCGACAAGCTCTGCCGCGTGCTCTCCGGCGGCGAAAAGGCGCGGCTGGTCCTGGCCCTGATGCTGTACGACCCGCCGAATTTCCTGGTGCTCGACGAACCGACCAACCATCTCGACATCGCCACCAAGGAAATGCTGATCACCGCCCTGGCCGATTATGACGGCACGATGCTGTTCGTCTCCCACGACCGTCATTTCCTCGCCGCCCTGTCGAACCGGGTGCTGGAACTGACTCCGGAAGGCCTCCACCGCTACGATGGCGGCTACACGGAATATGTCGCCCGCACCGGCCGCGAAGCGCCAGGCCTGCATGCCTGAAAGGCGGTTTCCCGCCCTTCGGAGTCCATGGCCGGACGACGAAAAGCTTGCTGAAAGGCGGACATACTTTATTGTCTTGCCAGCCGTCCTGTAGCACCATGCGGAGCGTGTCTCGGAGGACCTTCAAGGTGCGCCTCGCGTTCGCTCTCTCCGCCCTCCTGTTCCTTCCGATTGTTGCAATCGCAGGCCCGAAAATATCAGGGCCATGGATTCCGACGCCCCTCCATGGCGGTCTGCCGACTATCCACCACGCTCTGGACCCGCACAACCGCATCGGACAGACCGGCATTACCCTTGAGACGACCCGACTGAGCGACCTGTACCGGGATCATGTGATCCCAACAGTCGGGCATGAGGGCGACGCATCGGCATCCCATGCCCTCAAGTCCGAAGACGTGACGATTGCCGGACAGGCAAGGTTTGGTACCACCCCAGGCGACCTTGTCCAGGCCTTCGGCCCGGCAACCTTTCGCCGGAGCGGCCATGATAGCTCTGTCATCATGGATTGGCGCTACAGTCAGCCTCTTTCAACCAGGCCGGGTGAAGGGTTCAATACATACGGCGATCTGGTCGCGCGCTTTGACCATAACCAGATGACGAAAGTATTTTTCAGCCGCACGACTGCAAATTAATGCCCGGAAAGGCGCAATTCCGCTTTCAGTGTCCGGCGAGGCGCAGGGATAGTCCGATGCGTACCTTCATAAAAGCTGCTTCTGGAATTCTTCTCCTTTTCTGCATGCGGCCCGAGTTTGCAGGCGCCGCCGACTGGTCCAGCCAGATCGTTGAACATGACGTCGATCCGAGTGACACCGACAGGGACATCGACAGAAGTGATTCACGAAATGTCTCGGGATATCTTAAAGATAACAGAGAGGATGGTCGTCTTCTCGTATTCTTCGGCGGAGCCCCGTCGCTACGTCGAACGCCGACCATTCCGTTCATTGCCGATGCGTTGGAGCATCATTATCGCGTTATCATGATTGATTACGTCTATAACCCACCCGGAACGCGGTTGTGCGACCAGTCAGAAGACCCCTGCTTCTCGCAATACCGCAAGGCAAAGCTTTTTGGCGGTTCACCTATGGAGGGGCTCGATGTCTCGCCAGCCGAGGGACTGGCAGCACGAACAGCCGCCATGCTGCGCTATCTGCATCGAAGATGGCCGTCGGAACATTGGGACCGATATCTCGATCACAATCAGCCGAGATGGGCCGATATTGCGGTTTCCGGTTTTTCCCAGGGCGCCGGACTGGCCGCTTTTTTCGCGAAGAGTACGCCGGTTGCGCGCGTCATCCTCCTCTCCAGCCCCTGGGACCATTATCAGGACACCGGCACCATCGCCTCATGGCTTTCCGCTTCATCGGCCACGCCGGCCGATCGCTGGTGGGGGATGTACTCCGCGCATGAAACAAACGCACCATGGATGCAGAAAACCTATGCGGCCCTGGGTATCCCGCCTGATCACATCCGTCTGGTCACGGACGCCGCGCAATGCAAGCCCGGCTCCGGCAATTACATGCCAAACCATTGGTCCGTCGCAGAGCTTGGCTGCACACCTCGAACATCCGATGGCCAGTTCATGGAGAAACCCCTATGGGACCTGATGCTGGGAGACGGCGACCTGAAAAATCAGGAGAATACGCGATGAGTGCCGCCGGCAAGGGGGGCCTGTTCGTTATCCTCACGCTCCTGTCGATCGCGAACGCGCAGGCCCGGGAATTTTTAAGATATGAACCTTCCGTGGTCAGCATGCACGGTTCGATACAGCGCGTTCCCTGTGTCGCGTCTGACAGGAAGCCTGTTTCCGTTCAATGCCACATCCTGCGATTAACGATCAGCCGGCCCGTCGATGTCGGCCAAGGCGTTGAAATCGATACGCCCGTCACCAATCAGCGACATTTCGACATCGTTCTTGAACAGAACTCCATTGTGGCAGGCGTTACCGGCGCGAGAGCCCGGGCCGCATTGTCAGAGCTCGTGGACAAGCCGGTCAGGGCCATCGGATCGCTGACATACGCCCCCACGATGGGAACCACGACCATTCGTTTCGTAGTCAGAGATATCGAGAGGGATAACAGGTAAGAGGCTGTTTGCAACGTCATCCCGCCGGCGATCCGACGCGCATTTTCTGCGCTTCGGTGCTCACGGGCATTAAGCCCGCTCCGCTCCGATGCTCAAAATTACTCGCCGGCCGTGCCGCTTATGCGGCACTCTCCCTGGGCAGGCCGACTTTTCAAACAGCCTCTAAGAATCCGGATTTTGCTGATGTTCCCATGGACCGGGAAGACGCCCCTCAGAACTCCGCCGACAAGGTGAAGTGGTAGACACGCGGCAGTCCCGCATACAGGGTCGATGCCGCCCCGGACGTGCCACTGGGCGCCCCCGTATAAACCGATGCCCAATAGCGTTCGTTGGTCACGTTGCTGACGCCGAACCGCGCCACCCACGGAAAGCGGGCGACGTGGAAGGCATAGCGCGTGCCCAGTTCCAGCGTCGTGTACGACCCGGTATGCAGCGTATTCGTCACGTTGGCCGCGCGGTTGCCCATGTAATGGACACCGGCATTGAACGCCCACCCCGACGCGAAGGAACCCAGCGAGGCCGGCAGCCGATAATCCAGCAGCAGGCTTGCCTGCAACGGCGCCGCACCCACGATTTCCTTGTCGTTATAGGCGGCGGTCCTGCTGCCAACCAGTTCCGCATCCAGCCAGGTCATGCCGGCAAGAACGGAAAGGTTCGGCAGGACCTCACCCGAAATCTGGGCTTCCACACCATAATTGCGCTGCGTGCCGCCATAAGTGTAGGTCTGGCAGGTCGTCCCGCCGGCGCAGGTGCCGTTCGCCGCCGCAACATACATCGCATAAGGCGAAGTCATGCGGAAACCCGCGACGTTGAACTGCATTTTCTGATAACGCAGCTTGTAGCCGACTTCATATTCTTCCGAATGCGCAATCGGCAGCGCGATGTTGGTATTGGTATAATACTGACTGTTCGGCGTCACCGGCCCCGCCTCGACCGACCGCCCATAGGTGAAATAGAAGGTCTGGTTATCGGTCGGCTTGTACATCAGGCTGGTCGTCGGGCTGAAAGCCGCGTTGGCCGAAAAGGTCTTTTTCAGCGCACTGCTGGCATTCAGCGCCCCCTTCTGGTCGATCCAGCTCCAGGCAAGCGTCCCCATGATCGACCAGTGCCTGTTGATCGTCAGCGTATCGCCCACGATGAAGGACTGGCTGACGATGCTGCTCGATTTGTAACGCCCCGTATAATAAGGCTGCGTGCCGCTGGTGGGCGCGTCCCCATACATATTGTATGTTCCAAGGCTCTGCGCCGGCGTCACGGCCCTGACAGGGTTGTAATTCCCCATCATGTAGCCATTGGTGCCGATCACCAGGTCATGCCTGACCGGCCCGGTATAAACACGGCCGTTGAAATACGCCATGTTGCTGCCGACACGGAAATCGTTGGCCGTCGTCGTCGCGGTCGCCTTCGAGGAATAGAACCCATCCGTGCCGCCGGTCGCGGTCAGCGTATCGCTGATGCCGAAGGACTGCCGCATGGCGTCCTGGTAAAGCCCGCCCAGCGTAAAGCTCCAATCCTCGTTGATCTGGTGCCGGACCTTGGCCAAGAACGTATTGGTCTCCATGTTGTAGCCGCTCCAGCCCGGCGCCAGGCGCCTGCCCAGGTCCGGCGCTTCGGGCAACTGCCCGCCGATACCGGTCGGATTGGCGGCAGTACCGGCCGGAATACCAAAGCCGGGCGCGAGGCCACGCGCGGCGTAGGTATAATGGCTGGCATCCAGCTCGATAACCGTCTTGTCGTCCAGATGGATATCGAAATCCGCGCTGACCATCTCACGCCGGATCGAGCTTCCCGACGCATAGCCCGTGCCGTCGGCATGCAGCATGTTCAGGCGGTAGCCAAACCAGCCATTCCGGCCGACGCGCCCGGAGATATCGCCATTGACGATGGGCGTGCCGATCGAATCCGCACCGACCGAAAGCCGCTCGGTCCGCCGGTCGGTCGGGCGCTTGAGCGTATATTCAAAGACGCCAGCCGGGTTTTCCGGCCCATACATCGCCCCGGCCAGCCCGTTGAGGACTTGCAGGTTATCGACCCATTCCGCCGGATAAGGCGTGGTGGAGACCACATTCAGCCCGTCGAGGCGCGAATTGGCAACCACGTCGGCCTCGAACCCGCGCGACTGCGGGCGGGACGTATTGGGGTCGCCCCGGATCTCCAGCTGCACCGAGGGCAGATACTGCGCCATGTCGTTGATGTTGCGGAGCTGCTGGTTGACCGCGACGTCATGCGGAACGCCCATGATGGAATACGGCGTATCCAGCGTGTCCCGATTACCCAGCGGCCCCAGATAGACGGTCTTGTTCATATATTTGGCGCCCGTGCCATCCGCCGCATGATGGCCATGGACGGTCACCGTTTCGCCGTTCGAACCATCCAGTATCCCGGCGATCGGGGCCGCGGCGGCCGGCGTTTCAGCAGCCCGCGTTCCGGCGGCGGGCGCCTTGGCCGCCGCCGTCTTGCCGGCGGCATGGCTGCCGGTCTTGCCCGGCGTGGAAACAGCCGGCGCGGCCAGCGCCGAACTCGCCAGCAGACAGGCGCCAAATGTTCCGGCGATGAAAAAGGGAGAAAAGCGATCGTGCATGGATCTGGCGCGCCCGGATATGAACAAAGACCATAAGATGTGTCTTTTTTGCCACCGCCGATCCGGGCCTGTCTATATACCACCATACATAGATCCATATATGATGGAATATAATCACAAACTGTTGCCAGAATAATACAGGTGCGGCGATCCCCCGATAAATGCCGGAAGAGATGACGCGGAAAGAATGTCCGTGGAATTCATCCGCCCCGCCGACCATTCGACGGGCCGGGCACAAAAGGGCAGACGCGGAAATCCCCCCTGTTTTCACACTTGCCGTCATCCTTTCGCCGCGGGCATGATCATTCTCATGCGCCGTTTCCTGCCGATCATCGCCCTGCTCCTGCCGAATGCCGCCGCCGCGGCACCGAACCCCACCCCCGCCGAGATCGTGGCCCACGCGCCAGATACCGCCTGGGCCGACGTGCCGCCGGACCGGCTGCTGGTCATGACACTGGCCGACGGCGCACAGGTGACGATCGAACTCGCCCCCCAGTTCGCACCGGTTCATACCGGCAATATCGTGCGTCAGGCCCGCGCCCACGGATGGGACGGCGGCGCGATCGTCCGCGTGCAGGACAATTACGTCGTGCAATGGACCACGCGCGACGGAAAGGCCAAACCGCCCGCAGGCTTCGTTGCCCATCCGCCGGCGGAATATGATCGCGCCCGTCAGGATATCGCCATTCGTCCACTCGGCTTTCCCGATCCCTACGCGCCGTCGTCCGGGTTCTGGTCAGGGTGGCCCGTGGCGGCCGAGGGCGACCGGGTATGGCTGCCCCACTGCTACGGCATGGTCGGCGCCGGCCGCGACATGCCCCCCGATACCGGCGACGGGCAGGAACTGTACGCCGTCAACAGCGAAGCCCCCCGCCAGCTCGATCGCAATCTCGCCGTCGTGGGGCGGGTTCTCACCGGCATGGAGTCTTTCGGCGCCCTGCCGCGCGGCACGGCCGCCCTGGGCTTCTACGCCAGCAAGGCCCAGACCGTCCCGATCCAGAGCATCTCGCTCGCCGCCGATCTGCCCCGGGCAAGGCAGCCGCATCTTCAGGTCATGCGAACCGACAGCCCCACATTCACGGATTACCTGAACGCCCGCGCCAACCGCACGGACCCGTTCTTCGTCCGCCCCGCCCATGGCGTCGCGTTGTGCAATGTGCCGGTGCCCGTACGGTCGAAACCTTAAGGCCGTATTTGTTCTTTTTTGAAAAAAAAGAACCAAAAAACTTTTATTCGTTCAGGGATTTTTTGCTGGGAACATAAGATATCCCTGAACGAATGCCTTAGTGCAGGCCGTCTACGAAATCGGCGATCCGTGCACAGGCTTCGCCCAGCACGTCATCACTGGTCGCGCAGGACAGGCGCAGGTAAGGCCCCAGCCCGAACGCGCTGCCCTGCACGCAGGCCACATGCTGTTCCTCCAACAGGGCGCGGGCAAAATCCTCGTCCGTCCGCACCGCCTGCCCGCCCCGGCTGGTCCGCCCCAGGCAACCGGCAATGCCCGGATAGGCATAGAACGCCCCGTGCGGCATGGCGCAGGTCACGCCGGGAATGGCGCGCAACGCCTCCACCACCATCGTGCGGCGCCGCGCATAGGTATCGCGCATCTCCGCGATCAGCGACGCCGGCCCATCCAGCGCCGCCGCCGCCGCCGCCTGCGCGATCGAACAGATGCCCGAGGTCGCATTGCCCTGGATCCGCGTCATCATGCGGATCAGCCGTTCCGGCCCACCCGCATACCCCACGCGCCAGCCGGTCATGGCATAGGATTTCGAAACCCCGTTCACCGTCAGGATGCGCGACGCCAGATCCGGCGCCACGGCCGCCAGCGCATGATGCCGCGCCCCGTCGAAAACCAGATGTTCGTAGATCTCGTCAGAAAGAATCCATGCCTGCGGATACCGGCGCAGCACCTCGGCCACGGCTTCCAGGTCCGCCAGCCCCATCACCGCGCCGGTCGGATTGCTGGGGAAGTTCAGCACCACCCAGCGCGTACGCGGCGACATCGCCGCCTCCAGCGCCGGCGCGGTCAGCCGGAACCCGTCTTCCTCGCGGCATTCCGCCACCACCGGCACCCCGCCGAACAGCCGCGCCGCCAGCGGATAGCTGACCCAGTACGGCGCCGGGATCACCACCTCGTCGCCGCCGTCGATCGTCGCCATGAAGGCGTTGAAGATCACCTGCTTGCCGCCATTGGAGACCATGATCTCCGACAGCTTGTACTCCAACCCGTTCTCGCGCGCGAATTTGCGCGCGATCGCCGCCTTCAGCGCCGGCGTGCCGTCGACGGGCGGATACTTCGTCTGCCCGTCGAGCGCCGCCTGATGCGCGGCCTCGATCACCGCGCGCGGGGTCGCGAAATCCGGCTCGCCCAGCGCCAGCGACAGCACCCGATGCCCCTCGGCCCGCAACGCCCGCGCCCGCACCGCCATGGCGATGGTAGCCGGCGATTCCAGCCGCCCGGTGCGGGCGGCAAAGCCGGGTTCATCCAGGATCATGGGACCAGTCCTCAGCGCAGGCCGGCGCAGAAGCGCTGGATACGGGTGCAGGCCTCGCGCAGGCTCTCGGTGTCCGTGGCGTACGAAATACGGAAATGCCCGGCGAACATGAAGGCCGCGCCATGCACCGCCGCCACGCCCTCTTCCTCCAGCAGCGCGGTGACGAAATCCTCGTCATTGGCAATGGCGCGCCCGCCGACACTCACCTTGCCCAGACAGCCCTCGATCGACGGGAAGACATAGAACGCCCCCTCCGGCCGATGGCAGCTCAGCCCCTTGGCCTGGTTGAGCATCCCCACCACCAGGTCGCGCCGGTCCTGATAGGCCCGCACCATCTCGCCGATGAAATCCTGCGGGCCAGACAGAGCCTCCAGCGCCGCCGCCTGGCTGATCGAGCATGTGCCCGAGGTCGACTGGCTCTGCAGCTTGTTCATCGCCTTGGTCAGCACGGCCGGCGCGCCCGAAAAACCGATGCGCCAGCCGGTCATGGCATAGGCTTTCGAAACCCCGTTCATCGTCACGGTGCGGTCGCGCAGCTTGGGCTCCACCTGCACGATGGTCGCGGGCACGAAGCCGTCGTAAACCAGCTTGTCGTAGATATCGTCGGTAAAGATCCACACATCCGGGTGCCGCAGCAGCACGTCGCAGATCGGCCGCAGATCCTCGGCCGAATAGGCCGCACCGGTCGGGTTGCAGGGCGAATTGAGGAAGAACCACTTGGTCCGGGGCGTGATCGCGGCCTCCAGATCCTCGGCCCGCAGCTTGAATCCGGTCTCCGCCGGGCACGGCACGATCACCGGCACCCCGTCGGCCAGCGCCACGATGTCGGGATACGACACCCAGCACGGCGCGGGGATGATCGCCTCATCCCCCGGGTTCAGGGTCGCGACCATGGCGTTGTAGATCACCTGCTTGCCGCCGGTGGAGACGATGATCTCGTCGGCCGTGTAATCCAGCCCGGAATCGATGCGGAACCGCTCGGCCACGGCCCGGCGCAGCGCCAGCGTGCCGGCCACGTCGGTATATTTGGTCTGCCCCTCGGCGATCGCGCGGATCGCCGCGTCCTTGATGTTCTGCGGCGTGTCGAAATCGGGCTCGCCGGCCGACAGGCTGATAATATCCTGTCCAGCCGCCTTCAAGGCGCGCGCCTTGGTCGAAATGGCGATGGTCTGGCTGGGGCTGACCTTGTTCAGACGGGCGGCGATAAGATCCATGACACCAAGTCCACAGTAACGGGGAAACCAGTAACGGGGAGAAGCGCCGGCACCACGGGCGGCCCGGCGGGCGCACACCGTAATGCGAAGTGCAGGCCGAGGAAACTGCCGATCGCCGCAGATCAGGCCGGCAGGACCGCTTTTCCCATCGCCGCCTCGCGCACGGCCCGCGCATCATGCCCCGCCGCCCGCAGCGCCCGCAGGGTCTGCGCCCGGTCGCGCTTGGCCAGCCGGCGCCCCTCTTCATCCAGCAGCAGCGGATGATGGACGTAATCCGGCGCGGGCCAGCCCATCAGCACCTGCAACAGCCGATGCACCGCGGTCGCGGGGCGAAGATCCTCCCCCCGCGTCACCAGGCTGACTCCCTGCAACGCATCGTCATGCGTCACGCACAGATGATAGGACGCCGGGCAGTCCTTGCGCGCCAGCACCACGTCTCCAAACGCCGCGACCGGCGCCGACACCATCCGCCGCTCCCCTCCGACCCATTCCCGCCAATGCATCACGTCGCCACCCGCCTCGGCGGTCGCCCGCGCCATGTCCAGCCGCAGCACATGCGGCACGCCGGCGGCAAGCCGTTCGGCCCGCTCCGCCGACAGGCCGCGACAGGTGCCGCCATAGGCCAGCGTGCCGTCGGGGGCATGATGCGGCGCGTGCGCGGCCTCGGCGGCCTCCCGCCTGATATCGGCGCGGGTGCAGAAACAGGGATAGAGCAGCCCGCGCCCCGCCAGTGCGTCCAGCACGGCCCGATAATCCGCCATATGATCGGACTGCCGGCGAACCGCGCCATCCGGCACGATGCCCAGCCAGGCCAGATCCTCGATAATCGCTTCTTCGCATTCCCTGCGGCAGCGGCCGGGATCGATATCCTCGATCCGCAGCAGGAAGCGCCCGCCCGACTCGCGGGCCGCATTCCACGCCGCGAGCGCGGCGGCGGCATGTCCCAGATGCAGAAACCCGGTCGGGCTGGGCGCAAAGCGCGTCACCCACCCACGGCCCGTATCCGGATTTCCATCCTGAAAACAGCACGATGCCGTCATGTCTTCACGCTCTCTCATTCGCCACCATGCCGCACAGCCGGCATGAATCCCCCCGCCTCCCTTGCGGAAACACCGAATATTTGCGATATGGATTGAAGGTTCTCAACGGCGCATATCATTCGGCGTTCGGATTTTGAGTAACAACGCCTGATGATGGTGTGGCGGCATCACGAAAGGATGCGCCCCTTGCTTGCTGGCAGTCCACATTATCCGGCCTTGGTCCTGAATGCCGATTTCAGGCCGCTTTCCTATTTCCCGCTCTCGCTGTGGTCGTGGCAGGATGCCATCAAGGCTGTGTTCCTCGACCGGGTCTCGGTTCTCAGTGAATATGACGAGGAAGTCCGCTCTCCCAGCCGGTCGCTGCGATTACCCAGCGTCATCGCACTGAAGGATTACATCCAGACCGCGCGCCGACCGGCCTTCACCCGCTTCAATGTCTTCCTGCGCGACAATTTTTCCTGCCAATATTGTCTCGATCGCCTGCCGACCCACGACCTGACGTTCGATCACGTCATTCCCCGCTGCAAGGGTGGCCGCACCACCTGGGAAAATGTCGTCACCGCCTGTAGCCCCTGCAATCTGATGAAGGGCTCGCGGATGCCGCACGAACTCCACATGTATCCGCGCCGCACCCCCGCCCAGCCTTCCACCTGGGAACTCCAGGAAAACGGCCGCTCCTTCCCGCCGAACTACCTGCATGAGAGTTGGCGGGATTATCTATACTGGGACAGCGAACTGGACACCTGAGAGGCGGTTTGCAAAGTCACCCTGCCGGCGATCCGACGCGCATTTTCTGCGCTTCGGTGCTCACGGCCATCAAGGCCGCTCCGCTCCGATGCTCAAAAATACACGCCGGGCGTGCCGCTGCGCGGCACTCTCGCTCGGCAGGCCGACTTTGCAAACCGCCTCTATAAGTCTGGCCGAAAACGCGCGCTCCTAACGCCCGCTTACGGCGATCATCCGGGGCGCATGCGCACGTCCTCCCGGCAGCCGGAATTTTTCCACCAGTCCGCTGAGCCTGCGCCCTTCGGCGGCCAGTTGCCTGGAGGTTCCGTTGAATGTCTCGGCAACATTCGTATTCTGCTGGGTCGTCTGGTCCAGCGCCCCCATGGCGGCATTGATCTCCGACAGGCTCGCCGACTGCTCCTTCGCCGCCACGGCGATGGCATCCAGATGCTGCCCCATCTGGCCAATGAAATCGGAAATCGTCCGCAGCGTCCCGCTGCAATCCTTGACCCGGCTGGACCCTTCCTTCACGTCGGCGGCGGTCGCGCGGATCACGCTGCGCACATCCCGCGCGGCATCGGCGCTTTTCTGCGCCAGCAGGCGCACTTCGCTGGCCACCACGGTAAAGCCCCTGCCGGCCTCCCCCGCCCTGGCCGCCTCGACGCTGGCATTCAGCGCCAGGATATTGGTCTGGAAGGCAATCCCGTCGATCATGTCGACGATCGCGGCAATCTTCTCCGATCCCTGCTCGATCCGCCGCATCGCCTCTTCGGTCTCCAGCGTGACGGTGCTCGACGTCGCCGCCGACCGGCGCGCCCGCGCCCCGATCTCGCGGGCCGTCTCCGAGCGTTCCGCCGTATCCGCAACACTCCGGGCGATCCCCGCCACCGCCGTATTCGTCTGCTCCAGCGCGGCGGCCTGATGCTCGGTCCGCCGTGCCAGCGTCTCCGCCCCGGCCGCCAGCCCATGGGTCCCGTCACCGATCACGCGAACAGCAGCCGACATCTGGCCGAACGCCGCGCCAAGCTGGGCCAGGGACCGGTTGAAATCGCGACGCAGGGATTCGAATTCCGCCGAAAACGGGGTCATGATCTGAAAGGAAAGATCGCCGCCCGCCATCCGTTTCAGCCCGTCAGCCAGCGCACTGGTTGCCTGAAGCAGCCATTCCCGCGCCTCGGCCTCGGCCTGTTCCTGAATGGCGGCGCGCTCGGCCTCCGCACGCCGGCGCTGGTCTTCGGCATCCCGCTCCAGCGCCTGCTTCGCGATGGCCGCAACGCGAAAGACCTCGAGCGAACGGGAAATCGCACCAATCTCGTCCGTCCTGCCGGCCATCGGGAATGTCAGGTCCGTCTCGCCCGCCGCCAGCCGGGTGATGGAGGCATTGATCCGCTGAAGCGGCCGCAGGATCGTGTACAGAACCACGAGAACTGCCGCCAGCATAACGACGAACAGCACGGCATAGGCCGCATAAACCCAGCGAACCGTCGTCCTGTAGACGGTCGCCGACTGAACACCATAGGAGGCAGCATCCCCGATGCTGCCATCCAGGAACGAGGTCAGGGTCTCCGATACCGTTTCCTCCGCATCGACCAGCCCCTGGCCGGCCGTCGCCACCGCATGGGCATGGTCCTGGGCAACCGACCAGTCCTTGAACGTGTCGTCGTGCAGATCCTTGTACTGATACCACTGCTCCTGAATATTATGGAACAGCGCCTGCTCCCGGTCGGTCGTGATAAACGGCACATACCGGTCGATGGCATGGGCGATCCTGTCGGACACCGCGTCGCTTTCGCCGGACAGCGTCTTGAACTCGTCCGACGACGCCACGGCAAGCTGCCGGATCTCGATTCCCCGGAAATTCTGGATCTCGGTGCGCAGGGTCGAAAGCGCCTTGATGCTGGCAAGCGACCGGTTGGTGATGTCCTCGACCCGCCCATTGACGTAGGTCAGGCCCCGTATCGAAGACAATCCCGAAACGATACAGGAAAGAGCGATCAGAAACAGAACGATACTCAACGACCCTTTGATACCCGGCGATCGCACAAGCCATCCTTTCGTTCCATCTCGCGCCGCTACCCGGGGCCGGAATGGCCGGGAGAGGCGCGCGACCCTACAATCGAATACCCACCCGAATTATGAAGTTTCCATTTACTTTTCAGCCTCCCCGCCGGCGGCGCGCCACGCACAGGGTGCCCGTTCCACCTATTTCCTGGAAAACCGCACCACGCCGGCCTATCGTCCAACCCACGCGCGGCCTGCCGAGGCCGAAGAGCCGCATCCGCGCCTTGACCCAGATCATGGAATCCCGCCCAGCGTCCTCACCATAGTGCACGCCATTTCTGATCATGGAGCGCCGTCATGGCACGAGTTTCCGGAAAAGTCGCGATCGTCACAGGCGCGTCCCTCGGCATCGGCAAGGCAACCGCCCTGATGCTGGCCCGGGAGGGCGCGAAGGTCGCGGTCGCCGACCTGAAGGCCGATGAAGGCCATGCCGTCGTCGCCGAAATCGAGGCGGCGGGCGGCGAAGCCCTGTTCGTTCCCCTCGATGTCAGCCGCGAAGAGGACTGGACGCAGGCCATCGCCGCCGTCCTGGCCCGCTTCGGGCGGCTGGATATCGCGGTCAACAATGCCGGCATCGCCTATTCCGGCACGGTGGAAAGCACCAGCCTGCATGACTGGCGCCGCGTGCAGTCGATCAATCTCGACGGCGTGTTCCTGGGCACGAAGGCCGCCGTCGCCGCCATGAAGGACCATGGCGGCTCGATCATCAACCTGTCCTCGATCGAGGGCCTGATCGGCGACCCGACCCTGGCCGCCTACAACGCCAGCAAGGGCGGCGTGCGCCTGTTCACCAAGTCGGCGGCCCTGCATTGCGCCCGCTCCGGCTACCGGATTCGCGTCAATTCGGTCCATCCCGGCTATATCTGGACCCCGATGGTCCAGGGCCTGACCGGCGAAACCCCGGACCAGGCCGCCGCGCGCAAGCAGCTCGAAGCCCTGCACCCGATCGGCCATCTGGGCGAGGCCGACGACATCGCCTACGGCATCCTCTACCTGGCCTCCGACGAATCGAAATTCATGACCGGCAGCGAATTGGTCATCGATGGCGGCTATACCGCCCAGTAAGAGCGGGTTTTACCGGACGAAAACCTGCCAAAAGCAGCTTTTCGTCCACACCTGCCAAAAAAAGACGGCGTTTCAGGCATATTTCGTTACGATCGGATTAGACATTTTTCCGATCCCGCTGCTACCGTCCCGACATCTTTAACCATTGGGACACGCTCCTCCATGAGCAAGGCTTTCATCGCCGCCGTTCTTCAGGATTCTCTTAACTGCACGGGCGTTGCCGCCGGCAAGGCCGCCAACGACCTGATCGATGCGATCGTGGCCGAACTGCACAAGGAAGGCGGCTTCACCCTGCCCTCCTTCGGCACGTTCACCGTGCACAAGACAAAGGCCCGCAAGGCCCTCAACCCCCGCACCGGCGAACCGGTCAAGGTCAAGGCCGGCAAGACCGTCCGCTTCAAGGCCAGCCCGAACCTGAAAAAGACGGTCTGATCCGCCCGACCGGCATGGGCGGGGCGGGGCGCCCCGCCCACCCCCATGCATCCTTTGCGAGGCAAGCCGCGTTCCCTCCGGGAACCGGCCGGGCGCACCGCCCCGGGCCACCGCCTCGGGAAAGACCGCGCCATGCCCACCCAGCACCCGCGCCTGACGATCCGCTATTGCATCCGCTGCAACTGGCTGCTGCGCGCGGCGTGGATGGCGCAGGAACTCCTCTCGACCTTCGGCAGCGCGCTGGGCGAGGTCGCGCTGATCCCCGACGACAGCGGCGGTCGCTTCGAGATCATGCTGGATGACAGCCTGCTGTGGGAACGCACCCGCGACGGCGGCTTCCCCGGCCCCAAGGAGCTGAAGCAGAGAGTGCGCGACAAGATAGATCCCGAGCGCACCCTAGGCCACACCGACCGCTGAAAGCGTGGCCGGAAATGCGCGCTGGTGGCGATCCGACGCGCGTTTCCTGCGCTCCGGTGCTCACGGCCGTCAAGGCCGCTCCGCTCCGGTGCTCGGAAACACACGACGGGCGCGGCCCCGAAGGGCCGCTCTCGCTCACCAGCCCACATTTCCGGCCACGCTTTCCCCCACGTTCCACTTATTTGCACTTCGCAGTATGAGAGGGCGTTCGACGACCGGAGCATGTCCATGAGCCACCAGCCTGCCGATCAACGTGTCACGCCGGACGACCTGCTGGACAGCGTCGCGGCCATCCTGGCCGGCGAGCCCGACCTGATCGCCAACGCGGCCAATGTCGCCGCCCTGCTGTTCGAGGCCCTGCCCCGCATCAACTGGGCCGGCTTCTATTTCCTGCGCGACGACCAGCTCGTCCTCGGGCCGTTCCAGGGCCGGGTCGCCTGCACCCGCATCCCGCTGGGCAAGGGGGTTTGCGGCGCCGCCGCGACCAGCCGCGAGACCATCGTGGTGGCGGACGTCCACGCCTTTCCCGGCCATATCGCCTGCGACACCGCCTCGGCCTCCGAAATCGTGGTGCCGCTCCTCGTCGGCGACCGGCTGATCGGCGTGCTGGATATCGACAGCCCGATCCCCGACCGCTTCACACCGCGGGACCGGCAGCTTGTGGAAGCGGTGGCCGCATTGCTCGTCCGCGCTCTCCCGGCATAACGCCCCGCTCCGGCGCCGCCCCGGCCACTTCATCGCGCGGCAGGTCGGCATAGAAGGCCACCGTGTTCCGGCCGGCGGCCTTGGCATGATACATCGCATGGTCCGCGCACCAGAGCAGATGCGCCGACGTATCGGCATCGCCCGGCGCCGCCGCCACCCCGATGCTGGCGGTGACGGGATAAGACGCCGCATCGACCTGAAAGCCGCCGCGAAACTTCAGCAGGAAGGCGTCGATCAACGTCCTGACCACCGCGCTCCGCGGATCGGCCAGGATCAGCGCGGTGAATTCGTCCCCCGACAGCCGCGCCACGATGCCCATCGCCTCGGCCCCATCTCCGGTCGCATCGCACAGGGCGGCACTCAGCGCATGCGCCACCGCCCCCAGCAGCGCATCGCCGGTCCGGTGACCATGCAGGTCGTTGACCTGCTTGAAATTATCCAGGTCGATGAACAACATCGTCAGCGGCCGGCCGGTCGTGGCGCTGAGTTGATAGAACTGGTCCAGCTTGGCGTTGAAATAGATCCGGTTGCCGATCCCCGTCACCAGATCCGTCTCGTAGAGCTGCCGGACCTGGCGCAGCGATCGCGTCAACTGGCCATGCAGCAGCCGCACGTTCGCCGCCAGCCGGCCGACCTCCCCCAGATCGGGCACGTCGATATCCTGCCGCCGATTTTCCGTAATCGCCGTCACCTGACGATCCAGCTCCTCCACCGGCACGATGATATAGCGGCGCACCAGCACCATCAGCACCGAGACCGACACCACGCTGAGCATGATGACGAACAGACCGGTCACGGCGGCAAAGCGCGTCAGCGGGGCACGCAGATAGGCGACGGATGGCGTTTCCTGCGCATAAAGGCCGGGCGCCAGCCGAATAGTGGCGAATAACTCCCGGTGCGATGCCGGCGGTGGCAGATCCGTCAGCACAACCGGCGCGCCATATTCCCTGGCCATGGTGTCGCGGATCGTCTCGAACCGGCGGGGCCGCACCGCCACCTGCATGACGACCGCCTGATCCGGCTGCGGCCCCGCAACGCCCACGCCGCCCGTGCGCGCCTGCACCTTCGCGGCCATCGCCAGATAGGTCGTGCCGTCTCCCTCGGTCACCAGTCCCGAACGCGATGCCACATCGTCGTTCAGCACCGCCTGCGCGAAGGCCGACTGGCGCGCCCCCAGCTTCTGGAACGGGTCCGTCCCGTTGTCGAAATAGAAAATCTGCTTTCCATCCGACTGGAAAACACTGCACGACACGCTCGTCCCGTCATTGGGAAGCAGCGATTGCAGGCTGTCCTGCACACCGATCGCCAGGACCCTGGTCCGGTATTCGGCATCGCTTTCATCGACAAAGGCCAGGAAAGCCGGGCTGTTGCGCACCACATACAGCAATTGCGAATCCAGCGACGCATAATCGGCGTAGGCGTTCTGAAGCTGCGACAGATTCTGCTGGAGCCTGGCCCTGTTCTGCGTGACCAGCGCGTGGCGATACCCCAGATACGCGGCCCCGCCCGCCAGGATATGCCCCAGCAGGACGATGGGAAACAGCACCGCGAACGCACGCCTACTGAGCGTCATGGAGCGCCAGCAGGGCAGAGAGGATACGCCGCCGCAGCGGCAGGCTGTCGGTCGGAAAGGGCCCGCGATAGAGAATGGGATAACCGGCAGGCGGATAGATCTGCGGGTCCTCGCGCATCCTGGCCGGCAGCAGGGCGGCCGCATGGGCGTTGGTCGTCGGCTGGCGCAGGAAGATGGCATTCGCCGCCGCATTGTCGGCCTGCGCCAGAAACGCGACGAACCGTTCCGCCATGCCCGGGTTGCGCGTGCGCCTGGGCACGACCAGACAATCGGTCCACACCATCGCGCCCTCGCGCGGCGTCACGAAGCGCCAGGTCTCCTTTCCCCCACCGTCCATGTTCAAGGTCTTCTGGTCTCCCGTCCCTCCCAGGCCGATAAAGATCTGCCCCCGGACATCGCGCCGCTGCTGCGCCGTCGTGGGCAGGCCATAGGTCAGCACGGCGGGCGACTGCGCGCGCAGCAGTTCGAAGGCCCGGCGCAGATCCCCCGGATCGCCGCTGTTCATCGGGCGTCCCATGAAATTCAGGGCGGCGGCCAGCAATTCCTCCTGGTCGTCGGTCATGGCGATATGCCCGGCCAGGGCGGGGTCCGGCTTCAGCAGGTCGCCCCACGATTGCGGCGCCACCTTCAGGCGATCGGCGCGATAGACGATCCCGGTATTCCCCCAGCTATACGGCACGCCATAGCGCCCGCACATGCCGCGCCACCGCTCCTCGCTGCGCGACGTCTCGGGCAAGGGCAGGCCGGACTGGTCCAGCAGCAGCCCCCGCTCGCCGAACGCCTGGACATGGGCGCTATCGACCACGGCCAGGTCGATCGGCGCATTGACGTTCGCAATCAGCAGGTCCCGCCGGTCGCCATTGTCAAAGACGATCTGATTGATCGCGACGCCGGTCATGGCCGTCCAGGCCCGGACCACATCAGGGCTGATGCCCCATTCCCAGACGAGGAAATTCAGGGCCTCCGCCCGCGCGGCAACAGGCCGCAGGACCAGAAGGGCCAGACCGATCCCCAGCATCCCGGCCAGAAAACGCGGCCTGTTCCCCCTCCGCCCGGCAGATCGCCTGTTCAAACGGCCTCCCACACAGGCTCGCACGCTACCCCGATCCGTCGCAAAATCGCCTTGTCCGGCGCAGTTGTTCCCATACCCGCATCGCCTGAATGTCCGCGGCCCCATCGCACGGCACGCCGCAAAAAGACCGGCAACAAAGGCACCACGCGCCGCCGTCGCCAAACAATGCCGACGGGCTATTACGCATTTCGCTCCCGCAATCAACTCACGACGACAGGCGATACAGGCTCCAGCAAAACAATGCCGTACCTCTTCGAGGGCCTATCACAATCCCCCGCGCGCACGACAGATAATTGTTGCGACAGAGAATTAACATTCTCTCTCCGGCGCACGGGCCAGATCGCACCCCTCCCACGCACCGGCCGCGCTTTCCCGCCCCGACCGGTTTGGCTACGCTGGCCACCCGTCCAGCAAAGGTCCGCGCGTGCTCGACTCATCTCCCCTCGTTCCGCCGATGCCCCCTCTTCTGTCGGAACGCGCCGGGGGCCTGCGCGTTCTGGCGTCCCTGCGGCGCAACGGCTATTCGGCCTTTCCGGGGCGCTGTTTCACCCAGTCGGTCGTCAGCCTGCGCGCGCTGGGCCGCCCGCTGGTGCTGGCCGCCGGTCCCGAATCCATGCAGGCGATCCTGACGTCGGATGCCGGGCATTATCGCCGCATGCGCGTCGGCCAGCGCGTGCTCAGCCCCATCGTCGGGCGCGGCCTGCTGGTCAGCGAGGGCGATACGTGGCGGCGGCAGCGCCGCGCCATGGCCCCGGCCTTCACCCCGCGCACGGTGCCGGTGCTGGCGGGGCACATCGCCGCCTGCGCCGACCGGGGTTGCCGAAGCCTGGATCTCGGCGGGCCGGTCGACCTGTTCTCGGCCATGCGGCGCCTGGCGCTGGATGTCGCGGCGGTCTCCATGTTCTCGCTGGAGATCGGCGCGTTCGACCAGCCGTTGCGCGATTCCGTCACCCGCTTCATGACCGGCATCGGCACGCCCCGCCCCTCCGATTTCCTGCTGCCGCCCGGCACGCCGACCCTGCTGGGCTGGCGCCGCGCGCGTTTCCGCCGCCAATGGGTGGCATTGATCGGCCGGATCATCGCCGCGCGCCGCGCGCAAGCCCCCACGGACGCCCCGCGCGACCTGTTCGACCTGATGCAGGCGGCCTTCGGCGAGCAGGGCGGCGGCACCACGTCCGAACTGATCGACGAAGTCGCCACCATGATCGTCGCCGGGCATGAAACGACGGCATCGGTCCTGTTCTGGGCCTGCCTGCTACTGGCCCAGTCCCCCCGCTGGCAGAACGAGATCGCGCAGGAAGTGCGCGACAAGGACCTGACGCCCGACGGCGCGGCCACGTCGCTGCCCTCCCTGCACGTCACGACGGCCGTGGTGCGCGAGACCCTGCGCCTCTATCCCCCCGCCTTCATGAGCGGCCGGGAAACCGCGGGCGAAACCGAATTATGCGGCCACGCCCTGCCCGACAACGCGATGGTGCTGCTGCCGTTCTGGATGCTGCACCGCAATCCCGCCCTGTGGCACGCCCCGGCGCAGTTCGATCCCCAGCGTTTTCTGGACCGCCCCGATCCCCCGCGCTTCACCTTCCTGCCGTTCGGCGCCGGGCCGCATGTCTGCATCGGCGCGCAACTGGCGATGACCGAGGCGGTGCTGGTGCTGGCCCGCCTGCTCCAGGATGTCTCGCTCACCCTCGCCGACCACCGGCCGGTGCTGCCGGTCGGCGTGCTGTCCACCCGGCCCAGCCACGCCCCCGCCTTCCGGCTGCACCGCCGCTGACATCCCCCGCCGGCCACGGCACGATCTCCCCCAGCCTCCGTCGAGGACGCCAGCCATGTCATCCGATCCGCCCGATGCCTTCCATTCCTACCGGCCCGCCACCGGCCACGGCCTGAAGCACGACCCGTTCAACGCGATCGTGGGGCCACGCCCGATCGGCTGGATTTCCTCGGTGGACGCGGCAGGCCGGGCCAATCTCGCACCCTACAGCTTCTTCAACGCCTTCAACTACCAGCCGCCGGTCATCGGCTTTTCCAGCATCGGCTGGAAAGACACGGTGGCCAACATCCAGGCCACGGGCGAATTCGTCTGGAACCTCGCCACCCTGCCCCTGGCCGGTTCGATGAATCTCAGTTCCGCCGCCGTCCCGCACGATGTCAGCGAATTCGACCTCGCCAGCCTGGTGCGCCTGCCCTCCACGCAGGTCCGCCCGCCACGGGTGGCGGACAGTCCGGTGCATTTCGAATGCCGCCTGACCCAGATGCTGCAACTGCGCACCGCCGAGGGGCAGGATCTGGAAAGCTGGATGGTCTTCGGCGAGGTGGTGGAGGTGCATATCCGGCGCACCCTGCTGGCCGAAGGAAGCTACGACACCGCCGGGGCGCAGCCGATCCTGCGCGCCGGCCGCTCTGGCGATTACGCCGCGATCCGGCGCGACGCGCTGTTCGAAATGGCCCGCCCTACCGAGGAGACCTGGCGGGACATCCTTTCCCACCAGCCCTGAATGGGCGCGGACGCGATCAGCGCCACCTTATCAGCGATAGACCAGCCCACCGTCGATCAGCACCGCCTGCCCCGTCATGTAATCGGAATCGGGGCCGGAGAGGTACGACACCAGCCCCGCCACGTCTTCCGGCGTCTGCGCCCGGCCCAGGGCGATGCCATCGACATATTTGCGGAAGGTCGCCCCCTTCTCCGCCCCCGTGATCTCGGAGAAGAGCTGGTCGATCTCGACCCACATGCTGGTCCCCACCACGCCGGGGCAATAGGCATTCACGGTGATGCCCTTGCTGGCATATTCTTTCGCCGCCGCCTGGGTCAGCCCCCGCACGGCGAATTTCGTCGCCGAATAGACGCCCAGCAGCGCAAAGCCGTCATGCCCCGCGATCGAGCAGGCATTGATGATCTTGCCCTTCTGGCCGGCGGCGATAAACCGGTCGGCCGCCGCCTGGATGCCCCACAGCACGCCCTGGACATTGATCCGGAAAATGCGCTCCACATCCTCGGGCGTCACCGAGGCCAGCGCCTTGACCTGCGCGATGCCGGCATTGTTGACCATGATGTCAAATCCGCCCAGTTCCCGCGCCGCATGGTCGACCGCCGCGCGCACCTGTTCGCGGTCGCCCACATCGGCGACGAAGGTCGTGGCCCGGCGCCCCAGGGCCGCGATCTCGGCCGCCACCGCGTCCAGCGCCTCGGCCTTGAGATCGACCAGCGCCACATCGGCGCCATCCCGTGCCAGCCGCAGGGCAATGCCCCGGCCGATGCCCTGGGCCGCCCCGGTAACCAGCGCGACCTTTCCCGTGATTGCCATGCAATCCTCTCCCGTTGAGCCAGGCGAAACGCCGGCTGCCGGGCATGAGATCGCCACAGGCCGCTGCGGTGCGGAAGAGGCCCCCGACACGCTCTCGCGTCCTCGTGACAGGCCCGCGCAACACCTGTCGCGGACCTGCGACAGTGGGCGTGCGGGAACAGCCGTTAAAACCGCCGTCGCATTCCGTTGTCAGCCTTCACAACACGATAACATGACACTCCCGGCAAGACGCGGATATAGAACGGACACGGTTTTCCGTTCCTCCCGCCTGTCCGTATCGGACCGGAAGCTTCGGCTTCGTTTCCGCAACCTTCCCGACAGAATGCCGCAACATGATGTCCACCGGTGCGACCACCCGACGCCTTGTCCTTGCGACCATCGGGGGCAGCCTGCTCCTTCCACGTGCCGCGCCCGCCAGCACGACGCCTGAAGTGGGGCGCAAGTTCGACGCCCGCGGCGCGGCGATGCCCTTTCGCGGCAACACGATCATCATCCCGCTCGATGGCGGATCGGCGGCCGCCACGCTCATGGGCAGGCTGCGCGACGCGCTGGCGAATAGCCCGATCGCCCGGCAACTCGCCATCCTCCCCGCCTCTTCCTTTCACATGACGGTCTTCGAAGGCGTGAACGACCACGAACGCACGCCCCGGAACTGGCCCGCCTCCCTGCCGACCGGCGCGCCGATCGACACGGTGACACAGCATGCCGCCCAACTCCTGGCCGCTACCCCGTTCGACTACCCGCAACCCATCGTCATGCGCGCCACCGGCCTGAAGATGACCGCTCGCGGTGTCCGGCTGAAGGTCACGGGTTTCAACCACGTACAGGAGGCCGCCATCCGGCGCCTGCGCGACGAAATCGCCACACGACTGGCCATCCACCGTACCGATCATAGCCAGTACGGATTCCACATGTCGCTCGCCTACACGATCGCTCCCCTGGCCCCTGAAGCCATGGCCCGGACACAGGCGCAAATCGATACCCTGCTGGCGGAAACGGTACGGCAGCGGCGCCCCCTGCCGCGTCAGGCGTAACAGCCTGCACGCCAGACCGGGCCTCCCAAACGACAACCCCGCCGCAGGCCATCGGCCGCGACGGGGTCTCGAACAGGTCAGATCAGAAAGACGCGCGCGAACGCGCGACCGTCCTCTCAGTCGTTGCCGCCGAAAGACGGGCGGGTCGATTCGAACAGGAACCAGGTCCGGCGCTCGGTTTCGTCGATCCAGTTTTCCAGCAGGCTCGCCGTCGCCACGTCGCCGCCCTCGTCGCAGATGGCGTGTACCGCGCGCAGCCGGCCCGTCAGCGCCAGGTTGTCCTCGCGCAGTTCGGCCAGCATGTCTTCCGGCGTCACGTAGAGCGCGTCGTTATCGGCAACCTTGGTCAGGCGGCTGATCTCGCCGATCGAATGCAGGGTCGTGCCCCCCAGCTTGCGCGCGCGCTCGGCCAGCGGGTCGGTCATGGCAAAGATCTGGTCGCTCTGCTCGTCCAGCAGCAGATGAAAATCGCGGAAATGCCGACCGCTCATGTGCCAGTGGAAATTCTTGGTCTTGATGTAGAGCGCGAACACATCGGCCAGAACGGACCGCAGACCGGCGGAAATGCCTTCGACCGCCTCCTTCTTCAGATCGGTCGGTGTCCCGAGATAGGTGTGAACATGGGCCTCGCCAGCGGTCAGGCCCTTGGTCTTGTTCGACATTGTCTTCTCCATGAACATGACGTTCGAGAGGCCATGTGGGGAGCGGTTCCGGCATCGGCAACCCCGCCGCCCCGCCGTCATGGAACAATCATATCCGGCATGCGCATGCGTCCCGGCTTCCAGGGACTTGAAATAAATCAATAACCTCCCATCCCCCCTCCAGGAACGGCCACCCGGTCCCGATTTATGTTGCAATTGATATTCATTCTCATTATTAGGAAGGAACTCACGGCGTTCCGGCAGTTTCCCAACCGTCGATTTCCCAACCCTCGCGCCGTGAAACCTCAAGCGGCATCGCCATCCCCCGATGGCGGTGCCGTTTTTTCATGCCCGCGCGCCCGGTCGTCAGACCGCGAACAGATCCCGATAGCGCGAAGGCTGGCAGCGCAGATACTGGTCCGGCGCCTTCACCCGCGCTCCCAGATGGGCCGCCGCATGCCACGGCCAGCGGGGGTCGTACAGGATCGTCCGCGCCAGCCCCACCATGTCCGCATCGCCGGTGGCGACGATCCCCTCCGCCTGGTCGAAATCGGTAATCAACCCCACCGCCACCACCGGCAGGTCCACCTGCTGCCGAACGGCGCGGGCCAGCGGCACCTGATAGCTGGGCGACACCGGAATCTCCTGCAACGGGCTCAACCCCGCGCTGGAGACATGCACGGCATCGCACCCCCGTTCCTTCAGGCGCTGCGCGAAGGCCACGGTCTGGTCGATCGTCCAGCCGCCCTCCACCCAGTCGGTGCCCGAAACACGGACCGAAACGGGCTTGTCCGGAAAGGCCTGGCGCACGGCATCGAACACTTCCAGCGGAAAGCGCAGCCGGTTTTCCAGCGCGCCGCCATACTCGTCGTCCCGAAGGTTGGACAACGGCGAGAGAAACTGATGCAGCAGATAGCCATGCGCGGCATGGATCTGCACCAGATCCAGCCCCAGCCGCGCCGCCCGCTTCGCGGCTGCCGCGAAAGCCTCGCGCACCTGCCGCATGCCGTCGCGATCCAGGGCCACCGGCGCATGCGTCTCCGGGGTAAACGGCACGGCCGAAGGCGCCACCGTCTGCCACCCGTTCGCGGTATCGGGCGCGATCTGCCGCCCGCCTTTCCACGGCACCTCGCATGACGCCTTGCGCCCGGCATGGGCAAGCTGAATCCCGATCGGCATGTCCGACCACGCCCGCACCCCCTCCAGAACGCGGCGCAGCGCCGCTTCCGTGCCGTCATCCCACAGCCCGACATCGCCATAGGTAATGCGGCCTTCCGGCAGAACGGCGGTGGCCTCGATCGTCAGCAGCCCGGCCCCCGACAGCGCCAGATTGCCCAGATGGATCAGATGCCAGTCCGTCATATGGCCCTCGGCGGCCGAATACTGGCACATCGGCGCGATGACGATCCGGTTGGCCAGCGTCAGCCCGCCAATCCCCACCGGTTGAAACAGCCTCGATCGCGTCATGGGCACCCTCCCTCGTTCATTCTCATGCGCGGTAGGAAAACCCGCCGCACCGCCGCAGATAAGCCCGCAACTCCCGCAGGAACACATCCACATTCGCCCGCACGCCCTGCCGGTGCGGCCGCAGAGCATAGAAATCGATGCTCTCCCCGGAGAGCTCCGGCAGAACATGCACCAGCTTGCCGGATTTCAGATCGTCATGAACATCGCACATCAGCTTGTAGGCGATCCCCTGCCCCGACAACGCCCAGTCATGGATCACCTCGCAACTCGTCGAGGACAGGCGCGGCTGCACCGTCACCACCTCCCGGTCCTCCTCCTCGCCGAACGCCCAACGGTTGACGAGGGTCATGGATTTGCTGCGCCGCAGGCAAAGACAATCATGCGCCGCCAGGTCCTGGAGCGTCGCGGGTGCCGGCGCGCGGGCGAGATAGGTCGGCGAAGCGCAGAGAATGCGCGTCGTCGAGGCCAGATGCGTCACGATGGCGGTCGGCATGTCGGGCATGCCCAGCCGCACGATCAGGTCCAGGCAGTCGCCGAATTCATGCCGCCCCTCGCTGACCAGCGCCAACCCGATCTTCAGCTCGGGATAGCGTTCGTTGAACGCTTCCACGAAGGGCGCGATCAGGCGCCGCCCCAGTTCCAGCGGCGCGCCGATATTCAGGCTGCCCTGCGGCATCCGCTCGGCCGAGGAAATCTCGGCCTCCAGATCGGTGATATCGGTCACGATCCGCAGCGCGCGATCATACAGGATCTGCCCCGTCTCGCTCAGTTTGAAGCGCCGCGTGCTCCGGTTCACCAGGCAACTGCCCAGCCGGCCTTCCAGCCGGGCCAGCCGCCGCGACACCACGGCCGGCGACGTGCCCATCCCGCGCGCCGCCTTGGTCATGCTCTGCGCCTCGGCCAGCATCACGAAGAACCTCAGGTCGCCTACTTCATCGTAGATCATTTTTGGACGGCTCCGATTTTTGTCGAACGAGCATAAATCTTTTGTCCCATTTTGAATAGAAAAAACCGCTCAAATGCCCTACATTCCCCTCGTATAAATGAATAACTATCCACGAAACACCCAATGTAACAGTCAAAACAAGAATAACAAAAATACTGCCCGAAGCCAAAAGGCTTCACTTACTTGGCCTTTGTTTCAAGAGGAGTCATTCTCAAAGTGACGCAGTTAAAGCACGCCCATTCCGACGATCTGGCACAACAATTGATCGGCACCTGGAAGCTCGTTTCCTATCAGGTCGAAGACAAGAAGACCGGCGAGATGATCGAGGCCATGGGCGAATGCCCGCGCGGACGGGTCGTTTTCACCGCCGACGGATGGGTCGCCTTCAACCTGGAAGGCAGCAATCGCCAGCCGGCGGTGACGGACTGGGACCGGGCGCAGCTCATGAAGACGCTGGTCGCCTATATCGGCCGCTATCGGATCGAGCACGATCAGTGGATCACCAGCGTCGAAACCGCCTGGGCCCCCGAATGGGTCGGCACGGAACAACGGCGCACCGTCAGGGTGGAGGGCCCCTACGCCACCGTCGTCACCCCCTGGCGCGAAATGCCCAACTGGGCCGATCGCGGCGCCTCCCGCAGCCTGATCCGCTTCAAACGAGCCTGACCGTAAATGCGCGCTGGCGGCGATCCGGCGCGCGTTTCCTGCGCTCCGATGCTCACGGCCGATAAGGCCGCTCCGCTTCGGTGCTCGGAAACACACGACGGCCGTGCCGCTGCGCGGCACTCTCGCTCACCAGCCCACATTTCCGGCCAGGCTCCCCTGGGGCAATGACGGCAATGCTTAATCCGGAGAGCTGACGGCCGCGAATTGCCGATTGAGCCTTTGCCCGGGATCTGTTCGGATGCCACCCATCCGGACGGATTTCGCCACGGGGAACATCCTCATATCGTGACGGGCCTGATCGTGATGTGAACAGCCCGAACGCTTTCTTCCCTGTTCTTTCCGGACAACGATGCATGACAGGTTATTATCTGTCCGGAGATGATCATATGACAAAAGCATCAGACCTCCTCGTCGCCGCCCTGGAAAACGAGGGCGTCGATCGGATTTTCGGCATTCCCGGCGAAGAGAATCTCGATATCGTGGAGTCGCTCCGCACGTCCTCGATCAAGCTCACGATCACGCGCCACGAGCAGGCGGCCGCCTTCATGGCCGCGACCCATGGCCGCCTCACGGGCAAGCCGGGCGTGTGCCTCGCAACCCTCGGTCCCGGCGCGCTCAACCTCGCCACCGGTGCCGCCTACGCCCATCTGGGCGCGATGCCGATGGTGATGCTGACCGGCCAGAAGCCGATCCTGTCCGAACGCCAGGCCCGCTTCCAGATCGTCGATGTCGTGGCGACGATGCGCCCGCTCACCAAGATGGCGCGGCAGATCGTCTCCGCCCACATGATCCCGACCCTGATCCGCGACGCCTTCCGCGTGGCGGCGGAAGAACGTCCGGGCCCGGTCCATCTCGAACTGCCCGAAGACATCGCGCGCGAGGAATGCGGCAACCTGTCGCTGATCCACCCCCACCCCATCGATGCCCCAATCGCCGGTGACGAAGCACTGCGCATCGCGGCCAACCTCCTGCTGTCCGCCAAACGCCCGCTGGTCATGCTGGGGGCCACAGCCTCCCGCCCGCGCCTCGCCGGCAAATTGTACGAATTCTTCTCGCGCACGCGCCTGCCCTACTTCACCACCCAGATGGGCAAGGGCGCGGTCGGCGGATGCAGCGAACTCTATATGGGCACCGCCGCGCTGACCGAACGCGATTACGTCCACGAGGCCATCGAACGCGCGGACCTGATCCTGTCGATCGGCCACGACACCGCCGAAAAACCCCCCTTCATCATGGGCGCCAACGGGCCGGACGTGGTGCATTTCGGCTACGAGCCCGCCCAGGTCGAGCAGGTCTATTTCCCGCAGGCCGAAGTCATCGGCGATATCGGCGTCTCGCTGTCGCGCCTGGCCGACCAGGTCGAAGGCCGCCTCGCCAATGCCGACGCCCTTCTCGGCCTGCGCGACGGCATCCTGGCGCACATCCTGGAAGGCTCCACCGACGACCGCTGGACGCCGCAGCGGGTCGTCGCCGATATCCGCAAGGTGATGCCGCAGGACGGCATCGTGGCGCTGGATAACGGGATGTACAAGATCTGGTTCGCGCGCAACTATCGCACCAGCGTCGCGAACACCCTCCTGCTGGACAACGCGCTGGCGACCATGGGCGCGGGCCTGCCCTCGGCCATCGCGGCTGCCATCCTCTATCCCGACCGGCGCGTGCTGGCCGTCTCGGGCGATGGCGGCTTCATGATGAACAGCCAGGAAATCGAAACCGCCGTCCGCCTCAAGCTCAACCTCGTGTCCCTGATCATCGATGACGGCGCCTTCGGCATGATCCGCTGGAAGCAGGCGGTCGATCATTTCCCCGATTACGGCATGACGTTCGGCAACCCCGATTTCGTCAAATACGCCGAATCCTACGGCGCCAAGGGCCATTTCGTCGAAAAGATCGAGGATTTCGAAGCAACGCTCGAACGCGCCTTCGTCGAGGGCGGCGTGCAGATCATCGCCATCCCGATCGATTATTCCGACAATATCCGCGTGCTGATCGACGAACTGGGCAAGCGCATCCCCGTCACCTGAACACTCCCCCACCGGGCGCCCGTTTCCATTCCCCGGACGGCGCCCGCTGGCACAGGACCGCACGCCAGACGGCGCTCCGCCCCCTTTTCAGCGGGGAGAGCCCGACAGATTACCATTCAGAAATCTTCTCTATTGACGGCCATTTTCCTTTGACCATCCCAATCGTTCATGACACCACGAAGAAAATTCAGACATGAATCAATCCAATCCACATCCCGCCAATTGATCGACGCCGTCCCCACGCCCTCCAACATCCCCTGAATACGAGAGAGCTCCGTCTTTCGATCGGGCAGAACCACCAGCCTGAAAAGGCGCTCCCAGCAGAGCCCCAAGTCAATTCGGACCAATTCGCCTTATGAATACTGACGAGCCCGCCCCCCGCGATGCCTCGCCCCTCACCTATATGCGCCAGAAGATGAATCAGGCCGATGCCGCCTTCCGGCGCGACCTGCCGGCCGCCACCAACGAAGCCGATCTTCTCCGTCTCGCGCGGCGCACACTCGATTTCTGCGAGGATGTCGCCGATACCCTCCGGCAGATCAGCCCCACCGCGCCACGGTCCTGTGCCAGGGGCTGCGATACGTGCTGCCGCAGCCTGGTGCAGGTCAATCCGCTGTTCGCGCTCCTGGCCGTCCATGAGGCACGGCAGACCTTCCCGCCGGATCGCCTTCAGGCCCTGAAAGACCGCACGGAGACCGGCGTCCCGTTCTGCCCGTTCCTCTTCGAGGGAAACTGTTCGATCTATGCCGCCCGCCCCATGGTATGCAGGGGCTATTACAGCCTGGATGTCGCATTATGCCGGCAGGGCGATTTCTGCGAAAAGCATCTCGGCTACCAGGGCGACCAGGCCCACGCCGCGCATCAGTTCATGATCTTCCTGTTCGCCCTGGAAAAACGCCTGGAGAGCATCGAGGCCGAAATCGGCCTCAAGAGCGATCCCGTCTTTCTCAACAGCGCGGCCCGGACGCTTCTCACCACCCCCGACGGGCCCGAACGCTGGCGCACCGGCACCCAGCCCTTCGACCCGCCCACATTGCCACCCGAGGCATAAAGGGAAAAAGCGTCTCCACCCGGTGCGCCTGAATGCAGGATGCCCTGCCGGCCAGGAACAGCCCCCGCGCATGTCGTTGCGGCGCCCGATAAATCGCACGCCACGACCGATGGTGAGCATTATGTTTACGCCCCGGCCCTACGATCGCGCGCCGCAGGATCGGGTCAGGGAAGCAGGCATGGACATCTATATCGGTTTCGATTCCGCATGGACGGACAACCCGAAGGCACCCGGTGCCATCTGCGCCGTCGGTATCGAAAACGGGCATCCAACATCCTTCCATGCGCCTCGACTGGTCTCCTTCGACCAGGCTCTCGCCTTCATCCAGACCGTCCGTACCGAAAGCGGCATCACACTCGTCGCGCTGGACCAACCGACGATCGTGCCCAATGCTGCCGGCATGCGGCCGGTGGAACGGGTGGCCGCCACCCTCGTCAGTTGGCTCGGCGGTGGCGTACAGCCGGCCAATCGCGGGCGATCGGGCATGTTCTGCAACGCCTCGCCGATCTGGCGTTTCCTGACGGCATTGAATGCGAAGGAGGATCCCGAGGAAGCAAGGCTGGCTGCCAGCGGCCTCTATCTGATGGAAGTCTTCCCGGCTCTCGCGCTGGCGTCGCTAGGCGACGGCTTTTTCGGGCGACTGAACGCCCCCAGATACAATCCGGCGCGCGCAAAAACCTTTCGCGTGGCCGACTGGGTCCGGGTCACGGCCTGCGCGGCACAACAGGCGCGGCTGCTGGGTTGCACGGAACTGGCGGAATGGTGTCGCGCCGCGGGAAAATCGGTTCGCCCCCGGAAATCGGACCAGGACAAGCTGGACGCCGCACTCTGCGTGCTTATCGCACTCCATTGGCGACTACGCCGCCGTGAAGCGTCCCTGCTCATTGGCGACCGATGTTCGGGCTACATGGTTCTGCCGGCAAGCCCGCCAGTGCGCGAATACCTGACGAGATCGGCCCGAAACCTTTCGGTGAGGATAGACGGCACCCTCCCGTGCTGACGCACCGCCCCCGACAAAAATCGAGGCCAGGTTACCCGCTCCCGGCTAACCTGACTGCGGCGCGGTCATGATCGGGGGCCGCCCGCCGCATATCAGCGCGCCATGGCGGCCCGAGAGCGGGCTGCCGGGAGATCACTGATATCATCGATCGTCCGATCGCGCCGCGTCAGTGATGTCCCCCACCACCGCCATGCCCGCCGCCGCCGTGACCACCGCCACCGCCTCCACCATGGCCGCCGCCGGGACCGCCACCGTGTCCGCCGCCGCCACCGCCGCCGAACCCACCGCCACCATGTCCGCCACCGCCGGGGCCGCCGCCGCCACGCCCACCGCCGCCGCGTCCGCCAAAACCGCCACCGCCACGTGGCCCACCCCGCCAGCGGCCACCGACATCGGGGCCGATCCGGTATCCGGGGCCCCAGCCGCCGCCCCAGCCACCACCCCAGCCTGGGCCGTAGTCGTAATAGCCGCCATATCCGCCGCCATACCCGCCATACCCATCATAATCGGCACAGCCGCCAAGGAGCCCAAGGAGGGAAAGCGCGCCGATCACAATGCGGACGCGAAAGAAACCGCGCTTCATTTCGCATTCTCCGTCTGCTCTGCCGACGCCGGATCCGCCCCATGCCATTCCATAAGCCCGAACACCGTTCCGGCGGGGTCCGACACGATGGCGATCATGACGTTCCGGCGGTCCGGATGCGGCTGGACCAGCACCTTTCCGCCCAACCGTTCGACCGCTTCGGCCGAGGCGCCGACGCCGTCCACCTGGACGAAGGCGACCCAGCGCCCCCGCGCGCTGGGCGGCACGCGCGCCGGCAGCGGGTTGACGGTCCCCCGCGCAACGGATTGCGACAGCAGCAGATACGCGGTGTCCTTGGTCGCATCCGGCGCGGCCTGCACCTGATAGCCGAAGACCTGCTGATAGAACCCGGCGGCGGTGAAGGGATCGCGCGTCAGCAGGGCGCTCCATATCCATTCACCCTGCGCGGGCGGCGTGTCGTCGTCCGGCGCGTCGCCCGTCCGGGCACGGAAGGCGGCAAAGGGCGCGCCCTGCGGATCCGCCAGGATCGTCTCCTCCCCCGGCGTCAGGCCGCTCTCGGCGACCGCGGCAGGCGGCAGGATGACCCTGCCACCCCAATATTTCGCCTTCGCCACCGCATCGGCAGGGTCGGCCACCGAGAGAACGGGCAGCCAGGCCGGGCTGCCATGGCGCGGGGGATGCGACCGTTCGATCAGGCTGGCGACCGGCTGATCGTGCACCAGGGCCACGACCGCCCGCCCCCGTGGGTTGGTGGCGTCGCGGAACGTCCACCCGAGCAATGCGCCATAGAAAGCTTTTGCCGCGTCCAGGTTCGGGGTCGCGAGTTCGGCATAGAGCAGTTTCCCCGGCATGCGCGGCCCGGAGGCCGCCACGACCGGCGGAGGTTCGGCGGCAGCCGGCAGGGCAAGGCTTGCCAGGGCGATCCCCAGCGTAATCCCGACCGCCCTGGCTCGGCGCCCGGATGCATTCCAGCGAAACGCGCGCGGGTTCAGTGATGACACGTCTGGAGTTCCTCTCTCTTCCGACCGGCGCCAGGCAGAAGCTCCGCGACAGGGGCACGATTTCCCGCGCCGGCCGACGCAGTAGTCTGCGTGATATGACGATAACACCCAACCCCTTATGCGCGTTTCGCTGTCTTCGTGCGTAAAAGTCTTCGTGCGCAACACATTCCGGGGATGGCACCACCCCACGCGCCCGCGATTTCCGGCAGCCAGACGCCCGGCCGGGTCGATCAGTCACCACTCTATCCGGGCAAGCTAAGGCCCGCCGGCATGGTCGCCGTCCGCTCCGCGAGATCCAAAAAGAAAATGCGCGCAGGCAGCAAGCCAACGCGCATTTCCAGGCAGGCTCGACCGCCCCCACTTTGTCTGTCCAGATCGGTTGGCCGGGCAGACACAGCGCCCGGCCACCACTCAGAGCCTGACCTGAAATGTGGGCTGGCGAGCGAGAGCGGTCCGGAACGGGCCGCGCCCAGCGTGTGTTTCCGAGCATCGGAGCGGAGCGGCCTTGATGGCCGCCCGCCGCGAAGCACAGGAAACGCGCGCTGGATCGCCGCCAGCGCGCATTTCAGGTCAGGCTCTGAGGCCAGAAGGCCTCCCGCTGTCTGACCCGCTCCTTACGGGAACGTCGCCGAGAGCGTCGCCATGACGACGAACGGAGAACCGATCACATAGGTCGGCTGGGAGCCGGTGAGCTTCTTGCCGGTGACGATGCCCGTCTGCGTCGTCGCGTTGGTCGTGTAACCATACATCGACGACAGGTAATGCGCGTCGCCGATATTGACCAGATTGATCTTCAGCTTGGGCGAGATATTCCCGATCTTCGGCAGACGCCGCCCAAAGCCCAGATTGGCGGTGATATAATGGGGAATGCTCTGGTCGTTCATCAGGGTCGCATACTGCGAATCCGTATATTGCAGGTTGAAGTTCCCGAACCAGGTCCCGTCATTATAGGTCAGGCCCAGCGCGCCCGAGAATTTCGGCGCCCCGACTTCCTGCTTGCCCTTGGTCGCCAGATAGTCGCCGGCATAGGCGATATTATTGCCGTTACTGGTGTGCATATACTGGCCGGACGCATAGAGGCTTACATGATGCCAGGGATGCGTGGCCACTTCCGCCTGAATGCCATAGGCTTCCAGCCCGCCGGCATTGATCAGTTGCGAGATCGTGGAAGTCGATCCGGGCTGGTAGCTCAGGGCGGAAATCTGATGGTTGGTGACGTTGTAATGGAAGCCCGCCACACTGGCCATCACGGCGCCGCTATAGCGATAACCGATTTCCTCGGTGATCATATATTCCGGCTTGTAATCCGACATGGGGATGGATGCCGGCTTGCCGGTGGAACGACTGTACGTCGCAAGCTGCGAGCTCAATCCCGCCGGAAGATGATAGCCGGTCGTTCCATTGACATAGATCTGATGATGCGGATTGAACTGATAGCTGATCAGGACCTGCGGTGACGGCACGAAGACATTCTTGATCGACTTGTAATTGCTTCCGACCACCCCGGGCAGGTCCTGGGTGTACTGCCGGTTCGCCATCGCCATCCTGATGCCGCCGTCGATCGTCAGGCGATGGTCGAGAAACGACATCTTGTCGTCAACGGCAAAGCTGTTCAATTGCTGCAAGGCGTTTTCATTATCTTCGTTCAATGGAACCCCGCCATTCGCCGTCAGCGGAACCTTGGAACTCCACTGCCCCGTGCTGCTGACAGGGTAGAACCGCTCGCTCGCCGCTTCCTGCGCGTAGGAATACCAGTACGAGACACTCAGCGTATTGAATTTATGCTGCCAGTGCCCGACCAGGTTCACCCCTGACGACAGGGTGTACCAATCCGAAATCTCGGCCCCCGTCAGCTTGCTGTTTGTCGGATCATATCCCGGAAGATTCTTGTAATTATCGAGATATTTATAGGGAACGGCACCCACATAGCCGTTCTTGACGGGTATCGTTTCGCCATAATAATACGGGCCGTGAAACTCGACCGAATACGCTTCCGCGTCCAGGCTCAGGCCATGGCCGAAGCTGAAATGGTTCTTCAGCGCGCCATAATACGATCCGGTATTCTTGCCGTTCAGATCCTGGTAATGCGTATCTCCAGCCGAATAATGGTCATCCAGGCCGTAGTTCATCCCATAGGTTTTCCAGTTCGCCAGCGAGGGATACAGCCATTCGTTCTGCGCGGCCTGCGTAAAGCCGAAAATGATTTCCGAATTGCTGTTGGCCGCCCAGCTTTTCGTCAGCGCCGCGTCCACATGCCATTTCCTGATATCGCCCGTCCCGCGCCACATGTCGGAACGCGCATAGGACCCGGAAATGAAGCCACGAACACCGGTATGCCCGATCTCGCCGGTATCGTAGCGAATGAAATCCTTATTGGTGCCATAGGACCCCCCGGACGCGGCGACATAAAAATTCTGCTTGTCGGAGGGACGGCGGATCGAGGCGGAAATTTCAGCACCCGTCGCATTGTAGGTGGGCGAATTGATATCCACCGACCCCTGCATGACATTGATATGGCTGATATTCTCGCTATCGACCAGCGACGGGGTATAGGTGCTGTAGGTAAAGGGATTCGCGGCCGGCATGCCTTCCAGCGTCACGCCGATTTCCGCCTGGGCCATGCCCCGGATATGCAGCGTCGAGAACGACGTCGTCAGCGGCCCTTCACTGGCGGAGACGACACCGGGCACCGTCTGGATCAGGGACTCGATCGTCGAGGTCGGCGACTGCATATCGATATAGTCATGGGTGATCGTACTGACGCTCTTCGGCGTCGTATGCTTCACCATCATGCCGCCGCCCGCCGTGGTCCGGTATCCCAGAACATCCAGCTTTTCGGCTTTCGATTTCTCGACAGGGCCCGACGATTTCTTGCCCTTCCCGGCAGCAGCGGATGTACCGTTCCCGTTCTGCGTCCAATGCGCCTTCCGGTCATTGGAATCAGTCTTCTGCTTCTTGCCCGCCGCGTCGGCGGCCGTGCCGTAACAACATATGACGCACGCCGAAAAAAGAAGATATTTCTTCACTTGAGTCCCCTGGCACCATGCTGCCGCCCCCGTCCCGACATCCACGGAACGACCAGCGTCGACCCGTCGATCCGGATCGGTCGCCAGAGAGACACCGCCCATACAGGGAACCCTCAACGAAATAGGTTCTTCTTCATTGAACTGTCATAAACCCTGCCCCCTTCTGCAAGAAATCCGGCCTGCGGCAGAAATGGACGCCCCGATGTTCAACGACCCGACAGCGCGTCACATGCCAATCATGGCCGACGCCGACATCCGCGCATGCGCGTCATATGGCCGATCCATCACTGTCAGGAACACAATGCAGGGAGGGAAGCATCACGACTGGCCACCAATGGACCGTCTCCCTTGAGGGGGCGTGTCACAGGGATATCAATCCCCGGCATCCCCTACTGATACCCAAACGACGCCAGGCCTTCCGCTCAACCTCGAATCGGCTTGGGAGAGTGGGCCAACCATTCGTCGGCATGCCACGGAGGCGGCGTCAAACGCCCCGCTGGCGGCAACCTGACGGCGTTTGCCGGCGCTTCGGGATTCATCGCCCTCGGGGCGGTTCCGCTCCGATACGCGAAAACCGCCGCCGGAGGCATGGCCAGTGCCAAGCACCGCCCGACATCGGAGTTTTTGAAACAGCGTCCTCTGTTCGGAATGCCGGTCACGCCCCCGGACGAGCCATGCTGCCAGCCCGGCAAGCCACGATCACGCCGCGCCGAGGAGCGAGCCCATCCATGGACACAGCGTCAAAGTTTTTTTCTCATGTGCTCACGTAACTCATTGCACTTCTTGGCGTAATGCGAGGCTTTCGAGGCGGTGAACAAATTGACACCCAATGCACCAGCCAAAGAAATAAAAGAAAGGCTTGTCAGCATTTCGCCAGACAGGGAAAGTATGTCGTTGTAATGAATAGCTGAATACCATAAGAGGCCAAGGCTCAATATCGCCCCGAAGAAGCCGAAGACCCCTGTCGAGCGCATGAGAGAATCCTCAACACTCTCGAATGCGGCTGTTTCGCGCCACAAATCGAATAACTGCCGGTCCACTGCTCCAACAGCTTCGGCATGATCGCTCTTTTCCGCCGTCGTACGCTTATGGGGATTTTTCCGGTGGATCTCCAGTTCGTCTCTCGCCTTGGCGAAGACACGCCGCCGCTCCTTGATCGCGGGCAGGCTGATATCCACAAAGCTCAATATAGCGACGTTGAGACCCGCAGATAATTGCGTGATGGCCTGAAAATCTCCCCATGTCGTCATCCGGGTTACGCCCTCTTACCCATTTTCCATATGCGACGGAATTCATAACGAAAAATGGTTCCCGAAGGTAGTAAGGGGAACGCACATCTGCCCTTAACGACCGGTCGCGGTTCATGGCCGCATTCCGATGCTGCCCAGCGTCCGGACATCGACCATATTGGCTCCGCCCGGATTTAAGGCTTAACTCGCTCCCGGCCCCGGATCGCACGATCCGATGACCAATTTCAAATCTGAAGGACGAACTCAATGGCGTTGCATCCAAAAGAGAAAGCCGAACAGATGGTGAAGGAACTCGGGAACCAGGCACTCGCGGAAGCCGAGAAGCGCTACGGCGTGGCGCTGGAAATGCTGGACCTCAAGGAACAGGGCTTCTGGCTCGACGTGATCGAACGCATCAAGGCGCAATAACCCCCCTGAATACCGCCCCGGCCGCCGAGGTCGGGGCGATTGTCGCCTGAACATCGACCATCGAAGGATGGTACCGTACCGTCCCCCACCGTGCCCCGGCCCCTTCCCCGGACTGCCGCGCCGGCCTTCTCGGCGGGGCCGGTCGGGCGGTTTCCTCATGGATTTGGCGGCGTCGCGCCGGCGATGCACCAGGGGTAGGGTAGCACCCGGCAGGCCCCAGATCGCGCAGCGCATGTCCGGCCCAGCAATCCTGCCTTGGCCGTTCTGTTTGCAAAGTCACCCTGCCGGCGATCCAACGCGCATTTGCGGCACTTCGGTGCTCACGGCCATCAAGGCCGCTCCGCTCTCCGATGCTCAAAAATACACGCCGGACGTGCCGCTGTGCGGCACACTCGCTCAGCAGGCCGACTTTTCAAACACCCTCTTATCGTTCGCTCAGATCAGGCCGCGCGCTCGCGTAAGCCATCGTCAAACTACCCGAAAATTTCGTCCCATTTCCAATATGGCGCCTCAGCTTTTCTCTCTTCCGGTATTACCGGGCCACGACGGATGGCGGCAGACCCCGACGGTCAGGCGGATGGCCACCCGCCCCGACGCGCATGGCCCGACAGGCCCCAAGGTAATGGCTCCTTATAAGGGCAGATGCGCGTTCCTCTTACTACCTGTCCCGGGCATCGTTGATTAACTCTGTCCAGTACCGATACAGGGAAAGAGGACTCAACCCAGATGACGACTTGGGGAGATTTTCAGGCCATCGCGCAATTATCTGCGGGTCTTAACGTCGCCATATTCAGCTTTGTGGATATCAGCCTGCCCGCGATCAAGGAGCGGCGGCGTGTCTTCGCCAAGGCGAGGGAAGAATTGGAGATCCACCGGAAGAACCCCCACAAGCGCACGCCGGAAGAAGAGAGCAAGCATGCCGCGGCCGTTGGAGCAATAGACCGGCAGTTATTCGATCTGTGGCGCGAAACAGGTGCGTTTGAGAGCACTGAAGATTCCCTTCTGCGCTCGACAGGTGTCTTCGGCTTCTTTGGGGCAGTATTGAGCCTTGCTCTTTTATGGTATTCAGCCACCCATTATGACGAAACGCTTTCCATGTCCGGCGAGATTCTGACGAGCCTCTCTTTTATTTCTTTGGCCGGCGCCTTATGCGTCAATCTGTTCACCGCCTCAAAAGCCTCGCGTTACGCCAAAAGATGCAATGAATTGCGCGAGCGCATGCGGCGAGAGCTTTGACGTCGAAGGCTTCTGTTCGCCAGACAGGACATAGCTCACGCCTGTACAAGCCGTTCCCGCAGCAGGGATCGCTGGCGGACGAGCCCAGCCTTCATGCCGAGAGCCTGACCCCGACTGACTCCCCCAAAACCCCTTTTCCCCAAGGACGCCCCTCACTCGAAGATCGTCACCACCTTCGCCAGAACCTCGTCCATAACTTCATCAGGCAAGGACTCAACCAGCCGGCCATTCCTGGCATTCAGGTCCAGAACGCGGGGCTGATCGCACCGGATGATGCCGGTCGTTTCCGTCCCGCTTCCTGTCAGTGACACGGCAAAGCCCAGCCGGCGGGCAAAGTCGCCACCATTCGTGATGGGCAGGATGACTGGCAGGCGCGTGACCCGATTGAACTCGTCGGGCGACACGATCAGAACGGGCCGGTATCCTTGCTGTTCTCTGCCTTCGGTCGGGTCCAGATCGACCTTATAGATGTCGCCACGCTTCACAGAAGCTCACCCCCGACCGCCGGGGCATCGACCCATTCACGATCTTCCGGCGCGTGAGGCTGGGAATAGTCCGACGCGGCCAGAAGTTCGGCCATCGTGTATTTCGGCCTGGCTTTCGGTTCGACGACCAAGCGCCCCTCGATCACGGTGATCGAGACCTTGGCGCCTACGGACAGATGCAAGGTCTCCAGGACGGCGGGAGGAACAGCCATCATGACCGACCCGCCGACCTTGCGGAGATTGGTGGTGTGCATTGATCGCTCCTAATTGGCCTGCCGAATGTTATATTTAAATATAACTTCTTTTACGGGGCGTTTCAACGGCATTCAGGCAGCCAGAGTGGGCAGTTTTCGTTATGCACGGTGAGGGAAACAGCCGAGATTCAGTCACGCCTGTGACATCCGCAAGGCTTCCAGTCGCGGAGGTCTTCTCTGGCCGACGACGATCTGGACGACGCCAACTTGCCCTCTTCGAGATGAAGGTCGGCGTGCCCCGCGCTTCGTCGGGGTCACTTCCTTCTCGTATTTATCCAGCACATCGACCAGAGGCGTTTCGCGTTCGCGTGTCGGATCGACATACACCCCTCCGTCAATCTCGGTGATGGTCTTTGCCCAGAAGCGCTCGGCATCCTCGAAGCTGTCGAACGTCTCGACGATGGACAGGGCCTTGCGAGCGATCTTGACCTGATATTGCGCCGCGCCGCGCTAATAGATACCCGGCGCAACGCGCCGCCACACAGCTTCGGCCATGCCGCCACAATCCCTTGTGCAAACAACCCCAAAAGGTCATTTGCACGGATTTACACAGAAATTAGGGCGGATTTTTGGGGGGGGGGCGTTTTGCACAGCCTGAAAATGGCTGTTTTCTGCGGTCTCTGGCGGAGAGGGTGGGATTCGAACCCACGGTACGCTTGCACGCACAACGGTTTTCGAGACCGCCCCGATCGACCGCTCCGGCACCTCTCCGTCTTCGCTAGCGGCGATGGATCGGGCTTATAGGGTGGTGCCGCGGGGCGTGCAAGAGACCTTGATGCGTTTTTCCGACATAATATTGGCCCCTCCCGCGCCCGCCCCATCAATCGGCGGTTGACGGCGCGCGGCAGCCGGCAGTAAAAGCCGCACCTCGCCCCCGCGCTGACGAGGGGTAGCCGTGCCCGCACGGCCAATAAAAAAAAGCGACTGGGTCGCGTCGCCTGTCCCGCTCCGGGGCCGCACGCGCCAAGAGATCGGAAAGACAGGTTAGAGCATGTTCGCAGTCATTCGTACCGGTGGAAAGCAGTATCGCGTTTCCCCCAACACCGTCCTGAAGGTCGAGAAGCTGGAAGCCGAAGCCGGCTCCACCATCACCTTCACCGACGTCCTCGCCGTCGGCGGCGAGAGCGGCACGACGATCGGCGCCCCGCTGGTTCCCGGCGCCACCGTGACCGCCACGGTCATCGCGCAGGACCGTCTGGACACGGTCATCATCTTCAAGAAGCGCCGCCGGCAGAACAGCCGCCGCAAGAACGGCCATCGCCAGCCCGTCACCGTGCTGCGCATCGCCGAGATCAACGCCGCCTGAATCCGCCAGGCGGCGTAAACACGCCGCCGGCAGGCTTATCAGGTCAGTTCAGAGTCAGGAGTTCAGGCAATGGCACAAAAAAAGGCAGGCGGTTCATCCCGCAACGGGCGCGATAGCGCCGGACGTCGTCTCGGCGTCAAGAAGTTCGGCGGCGAAAGCGTGATCGCCGGCAACATCATCCTCCGTCAGCGCGGCACCAAGATGAAGCCGGGCACCAATGTCGGCCTCGGCCGCGACCACACGATCTTCGCGCTGGTCGATGGCCACGTGAAGTTCGAGCGCCGCGCCGAAGGCCGCGTGCACGTGTCGGTCGAAGCGCTGCCGATCGCGGCCGAGTAAGCACCCCGCTTCTCGGGACCGTTTTCGACCCCGCAAAGGGCCGGTCCTCGGGACCGGCCCTTTTTGCGTCATGGTGGGATATACTCCCGCCGCGACCACACGCTGCCACCGGACCATTACGATGAAATTCCTCGACCAAGCCAAGATCTACGTAAAGTCCGGTGACGGCGGCGACGGCGTCGTGGCCTTCCGGCGCGAGAAATACATCGAATTCGGCGGTCCGGACGGCGGCAAGGGCGGGCGCGGCGGCGACATCGTGTTCGTCGCGGCCAGCAACCTGAACACGCTGATCGATTTCCGCTACACCCAGCATTTCCGCGCCCGCAAGGGCGGCAACGGCGCCGGCTCCGACCGCACGGGCGCTGCCGCGCCGACGGTGGTGATCCAGGTGCCGATCGGCACCCAGATCTTCGACGAGGACCGCGAGACGATGCTCGCCGACCTCGACGAACCCGGCAAGCGCATCGTGCTGTGCCATGGCGGCGATGGCGGCCACGGCAACGCGCATTACAAGACCAGCACCAACCGCGCCCCCCGCCGCGCCGACAAGGGCTGGCCGGGCGAGGAACGCTGGATCTGGCTGCGCCTGAAGCTGATCGCCGATGTCGGGCTGGTCGGCCTGCCGAACGCCGGCAAATCCACTTTCCTCTCCGTCGTCTCGGCCGCACGGCCCAAGATCGCGGACTACCCCTTCACCACCCTGCATCCGCAGCTCGGCGTCGTGCGCCTGTCGGTGTCCGAGGAATTCGTCATTGCCGACATCCCCGGCCTGATCGCCGGCGCGCATGAAGGCGCGGGCCTGGGCGACCGCTTCCTGGGCCATGTCGAGCGCTGCGCGGTCCTGCTGCACCTGATCGACGGCGCGGCCGGCGACGTGGTCAAGGCCTGGCGCACCATCCGCCACGAGCTGGAAGCCTACGATCCCGGCCTGGCCGCCAAGCCCGAGATCATCGCCCTCAACAAGATCGACGCCATGACCCCGCAGCAGATTTCCAGCCGCCGCCGCGCGCTGGAAAAGGCCAGCGGGGCGAAGGTCGTCACCCTCTCCGGCGTCACCCGCCAGGGGCTGGACGACGTGCTGCGGCTGCTGCAGGACGAAGTCACCGCGATTCGCGAGGCCGAACGCCACGAGGCCCCGCCGGCCACCCCCCAATGGCCCGAGCCCACGCCGTGACGGGCGAGGACCTGCCCAGCCTGGGCACGGCCCGCCGGCTGGTCGTCAAGATCGGCAGCGCGCTGGTGGTGGATTCGCAAAACGCCGCCCCACGCACCGACTGGCTGGACAGCGTGGCAGCCGATGTCGCCGCCCTGCGGCGCGCGGGCACCGAAATCATCCTCGTCTCCTCCGGCGCTATCGCGCTGGCCCGGCACAGCCTGGGCCTGACCCGCCGCACCCTGCGGCTGGAGGAAAAGCAGGCCGCCGCCTCGGTCGGGCAGATCCGCCTCGCCCAGGCATGGACCGACGCCCTGTCGGCGCACGGGCTGGTCGCGGCGCAGTTGCTGCTGACCCCCGGCGACACCGAAGACCGACGCCGCTACCTGAACGCCCGCGCCACGCTCGACACCCTGCTGGGGCTGGGCTGTGTGCCCGTGATCAACGAAAACGACGCCATCGCCACCACCGAGATCCGCTTCGGCGACAATGACCGCCTGGCGGCCCGGGTCGCGGAAATGACGGGCGCCGACCAGCTCGTGCTGCTGTCGGACATCGACGGCCTCTACACCGCCGACCCCAGGATCGACCCCGCCGCCCGCCACCTGCCCGTCATCACCGCGCTCACGGCCGATATCGAGGCCATGGGCGGCGCCCCGCCGCCGGGCTATTCCTCCGGCGGCATGCGCACCAAGCTGATGGCGGCCCGCATCGCCACCCAGGCCGGCTGCGCCATGGCGATCACGCTGGGCAAGGACCCGCACCCGCTGGCACGCCTGCGCGACGGCGCGCGCTGCTCGTGGTTCCTGCCGCTACCCGAGGGGCGGTCGGCCCGCAAGCGCTGGATCGCCGGCGGCCTGGCCCCGGCCGGCCAGATGGCGATCGACGACGGCGCGCGGCGGGCCCTGGCGGCAGGGTCATCCCTGCTTCCGGCCGGCGTGCGCACGGTCGAGGGCACCTTCGAACGGGGCGACCTCGTACTGGTCACCGACATGGACGGCAACGAGATCGCGCGCGGCCTGTCGGCCTACGGCGCCACCGACGCCCGCCAGATCGCCGGCCACCGCTCGGACGACATCGAAGCCCTGCTGGGCTGGCGCGGCCGTGACGAGATCATCCACCGCGACGACCTCGTCCTCACCGCCTGAGCGGAGATGCGCGCTGGTGGCGATCCGGCGCGCGTTCCCTGCGCTCCAATGCTCACGGCCATCAAGACCGCTCCGCTTCGGTGCTCGGAAACACACGACGGCCGGGCCGCTGCGCGACCCTCTCGCTCACCAGCCCACATCTCCGCTCAGGCTCGCAATGCAACGGCTGCCCACGATCCGGCCCGCGTTCCCTGCGCTCCAATGCTCACGGCCATCAAGGCCGCTCCGCTTCGGTGCTCGGAAACACACGACGGCCGGGCCGCTGTGTGACACTCTCGCTCACCAGCCCACATCTCCACTCAGGCTCGCAGTGCAAGGGCCGCCTACGATCCGGCCCGCCTATACTGCACGGCGAACGGCCTCAAGGCCGCTCCGCTCCGGTGCTCGGAAACACACGACGGCCGGGCCGCTGCGTGACACTCTCGCTCACCAGCCCGCATCTCCGCTCAGGCTCGCAATGCTGTAACCCGGCTCAGGTACGCGGCGGCCAGCGCAGGGAGGGTTCGGATCGCGGCCGATTGTCCCAGTCATCGTCACGCGACGCACGCACTTCGCGCCCTGCCGGCATGCGATAGACCGGCCGCACGGGTGCCTCGTCGGCCGGTTCGGACACGACGGGCGCAACCGGCGGCGGCATGACGGGCGGTCGCGCCGCTTCAGGCGGCACGAAACCCGGATCGCGCGGCGCGGCGGCCGGCCGCTCATGCCAGGGCATGGGCCGCGCGGCATCATGCGAAACCGGCGCGCCCGAACGCGGGGCATAGGCCGGCGGCTCGACCGGCGGCGCGGCGCGCACGCTGGCCGGAGCGGCGGGCGGCGGGTCGAAGCGGGTCGGGCGGGGGGGCGAAACCGGGCGCTCGGGCCGGGCCGCATAGGCGTCGCTGGCCGCCACCGGCCCCGGCGCGCGCACCGGCGGCGGCGGAGGCGCCACGGGCTCGACCACGGGTGCCGCGGTCGGCGCGGGGCGTGGCGCCACCGGTGAAACCGGTGCCCGCTCCTCGGGGCGAACGGCCAGCACCCGCAATTCGGCCTGCAGATCCTCGATCTGCAATGCCAGGGCATCCAGCCGCCCCTTCACGCCGAACACCGCGAACGGCACCAGCATCCAGAGGAAAATGAACAGCATCCCCAGAATCAGCAGCGCGAGCTGCAACCACCAGGGCATCCAGTCGGAAAACGGAAACGGCATCTGCGCACGACCACGGAAAGTACGAACCCCACCGCCCATGTGACCAGATCAGCCACCACCCGCGCAAGGATCGCGTGAACGCCTAGAGACTGCTTCAAAAACCCCGCTGGCGGCGGCCTGACGGCGCTTTTGAAGCAGTCTCTCAATACCCGAGACAAATATCCCTCGAAACGTAAAATCTGCCTTGAAAGCTGGCCTGCTGAGCGAGAGCGCCGCGCAGCGGCGCGCCCGTCGTGTATTTTCGAGCATCGGAGCGGAGCGGCCTGAATGGCCGTGAGCACCGAAGCGCAGAAAATGCGCGTCGGATCGCCAGCAGGGCGGCTTTCAAGGCAGATTTTTTACATGCCGAGGGCGCGGCGATAGATGTCGAGCAGCGTCTCCTGCTCTTCCACCTCGGCCGGCTCCTGCTTGCGCAGGCGAATGATCTGGCGAATGACCTTCACATCGAACCCGGCGGATTTCGCCTCGGTGAAGATGTCCTTGATGTCGCCGGCCAAGGCCTTGCGCTCTTCTTCCAGGCGCTCGACGCGCTCGATAATGCTGCGCAGCCGGTCCGCCGCAATCCCGCCGACCGCCGCAGCCTTGTCGTCATCACCGAAATTTTCCGCGTCCATGGAACGGCCTGCCTCCAGCATTGGGATGGAATTTCGCCCCTCCGGTCCGTCCCGGACCGTGGATCGGGCCGCAACCAGTCAGCGAACGGGGGGCTTATCGTGACGCTGGCGGCCGGTCAATGGCAACTTGACAGGTCGCGGGGGCTCGGCCCAAACCCGTGCAGGCAGCTCATCCCCCCCATGACGACGGTGCCGGTCTCAAGCACAGGCCATGTGCGCCCCGTAACGCTCCGACCCGATGCAAGGAGGCCGTATCCGATGCCCCAGCTCCCTCCCGTTGATGTTTTCGACTACATCGTCTTCGGCGCGACCGGCGACCTGACGATGCGCAAGCTGCTGCCGGCGCTGTATTATCGCTACCGCGACGGGCAGATCCCCGATCAGTCCCGCATCATCGGCACCGCGCGCTCGCCCCTGTCGCGCGCCGACTACCAGGGCCGCGCCGAAAAGGCCCTCACCGAATTCGTCAAGCCGGCCGATCTCGACGAGGCAACCGCGCGCCGCTTTCTCGACCTGATCCATTATGTCAGCCTGAACGGCGCCGAAGCCGACAGCACCTGGCCGGCGTTGAAGACCCTGCTCTCCGAGGCGCCGCAGGACCGCATCCGCGTCTACTACCTGGCCACCGCGCCAGGCCTGTACGGCCAGATCTGCGAGAATCTCAGCAGCCACGGGCTGGTCACGGACCAGTCGCGCGTGGTGCTGGAAAAGCCGATCGGCACCGATCTTGAAAGCGCGGACGCGATCAACGACCATGTCGGCCGCCATTTCCCCGAAAACCATATTTTCCGCATCGACCACTATCTGGGCAAGGAAACGGTCCAGAACCTGATCGCCCTGCGCTTCGCCAACCCGGTGTTCGAGCGCCTGTGGTCCAGCGACGCGATCGACTACGTCCAGATCACCGCCGCCGAGACGGTGGGCGTCGAAAGCCGGGGCCCGTACTACGACAAGTCCGGCGCCCTGCGCGACATGATCCAGAACCATCTGCTCCAGGTGCTGTGCCTGGTGGCGATGGACCCGCCCGGCTCGCTGGAAGCCGACAGCCTGCGCAACGAGAAGCTGAAGGTGCTGCGCGCCCTGCGCCCGATCGCCCCCGACGACGTGGCGGCCTTCACGGTACGCGGCCAGTACGCGCGCGGCCGCACCAATGACGGCCACACCCTGCCCAGCTATCTGGAAGATCTGGGCGAGGACGCGACCAGCGACACCGAGACCTACGTCGCCATCCGGGCCGAGATCCATTCCTGGCGCTGGGGCAACGTGCCGTTCTACCTGCGCTCGGGCAAGCGCCTGGCCGAAAAATGCAGCGAGATCGTCATCCAGTTCAAGGCGGCGCCCTGGTCGATCTTCCCCGGCAAGCCGCGCGCGAACCGGCTGCTGATCCGCATCCAGCCCGATGAAGGCGTCACCCTGTCGGTCTCGACCAAGGACCCGACACCGACCGACAGCCTCACCCTGCGCCAGGCCGACATCAACATCGCCTTCGAGAAGGCTTTCGGCACCCGCTACCCCGACGCCTACGAGCGCCTGCTGCTCGACGTGGTGCGCGGCGACCCGATCCTGTTCATCCGCCGCGACGAGGTCGAGGCCGCATGGCGTTGGATCGATCCGATCCTGCGCGGCTGGGCCGAGAACAAGGTGCCCCTGCAAACCTATCCGGCCGGAAGCTGGGGCCCCGAGGCCGCGCGCGCCCTGCTGGCCCAGGACGGCCACGCCTGGCACGAGGACATGGCATGAAGACACCGGCCGCCACGACGACGACCACCCCGCCGGGAGGCACGCCTCCGCGCCGCCCCCGACGGACCATCCGCCAGCGCATCATCCGCCGGGTGGTCATGGTGGTGCCGCTGGTGCTGCTGGCCACGGTCGCCGCCCGCATGGGCTGGCTGGACCAGGCGGCGGACCAGATCACCTTCCGCCACGCGAACTGGTTCGACGACACCGCCCTGGTCGAGCATTTCCGCACGGTGGTGACGCATAACGGCATGACCACCGACACCCCCGGCCGCTGCCTGCTGTTCATCGTCAACGGCAACGACCCGCCCGATGCCGCGCGTTTCGACGTGATGGAGAAACATTCCGGCTCCTGTCCCGGCGACAGCAAGACGCTGCCCAAGCTGTTCACGCTCAAGGTCGACCGCATCAACCAGACGGTACAGACCGACTGGGGGTCGCCCGGCACATACCACCCGATGCCGAAGTGATGCCTGCCGGGGAATGCGCGCTGCCACGCGACGCTCTCGCTCACCAGCCCACATTCCCCGGCAGGCTCCACCACATTCCAACGACCAGAACTCCGGCAGATCCCCGATGACAACGACCGGCCCCACTGAAACCGACAGTACCGTGCCCGATGCCCAGGCCCCCGACACCCCGGCCACCGGCAACCGGCGCGATTTCCTGACCCTGCTGACGGTAGCGGCCGGCGGCGCGGGCGTGGTGGCCTTCTCCTGGCCGTTCCTCGACAGCCTGCGCCCCGGCGAGGCCGGCTCGGCCCGCCCGCCGATCGACGTCGACGTGTCGAAACTGCCCCCCGGCCAGCAGATCACCGTGGTCTGGCACGGCAGCCCAGTCTTCATCACCCACCGCACGCCCGAGGCCCTGGCGCGGCTGCAACAGGCATCGCTGACGGCGCGCCTGCGCGACCCGTCCTCGGGCACGGTGCAGCAACCCCCCTACACCGCCAACTGGCACCGTTCGATCGTGCCCGCCTATGGCGTGGTGGTCGGAATCTGCACCCATCTCGGCTGCGTGCCGACCTATTCCCCGGCTCCCGACCCCACCACGCCTGTCGCCAACTGGCCGGGCGGCTATGCCTGCCCCTGCCACGGCTCGAAATTCGACCTCGCCGGCCGGGTCTTCATCGGCGCGCCGGCCCCCTACAACCTGCCGGTGCCCCCGTACGCGATGCCCACCCCCACCACGATCCGCATCGGCGAGAACCCGCCGGGGAAGGATTTCGACTTCTCGACTATCCAGCAGATCTGACCGCCCCGGCGAAGGCCGCGCGCAGGCGCCGCCCGCCAAACCGGATCGCCGCCTTCCCCCAGGGCATGAACGAATACATGTTCAGATAGCCATGGATGGTGCCGGGAAAGCAGCGAACCTCCGCCCGCCCGCCCGCCGCCCGCAGCGCCTCGGCATAACCCGTGGCCTCGTCATAAAGCGGATCGAACTGCGCGGGCACGATCACCGCCGGCGGCAGCCCGGCCAGCGAATCGGCAAAGATCGGCGCCAGCAGCGGATGGGTCAGGTCCTCCGGCGTGCGGGCATATTGCTCGCCATACCATTCCATCAGCCGGGCCGTGAGCATGTAGCCCTCGGCATAGCGCTCGCGTGACGGCACATCCCGCGCCCCGTAGAGCGACGGGTAATACAGCAACTGCATCGCCAGATCCGGCCCGCCCCGGTCGCGCGCCAGCAGCGCCAGCACCGCCGCCAGGTTGCCGCCCGCGCTGTCCCCGGCCACCGCTACCTTTCCGCCCCAGCGCCAGGCCTCGCCCGCCAGCCAGTCCAGCGCCGCCAGGCAATCCTCGATGGCGGCGGGGAAACGATGCTCCGGCGCCAGACGGTAATCGTAGGACAGCACCACCGCCCCCGATTCCCGCGCCAGACGGCAGCAGATCCCGTGATGGGAATTGAGCCCGCAATGCACGAATCCGCCGCCATGCATGAACAGCACCGCGCCCCGCACCCGCCCATGAGGCACATACAGCCGCGCCGGCCGCAATTCCTCCACCCCCGGCACCCGCAGGGCCAGAACCTGCCGCAGCGGCAGGCTGGAGAGCGCCTGCGGAAAACAGGGCTGGTCCAGCGTCCGGCGCAGCGTATCGAGCGTACGCGGCCGGGCCGCCTGCCGACGGGACCGGCCACGCCCGCCCAGATGCCGCATCAGCAGGCGCGCCATCATTCCGGGCTGCTCCCGCCCCGTCCCCGACCGATCCATGCGTCATCTCCTGCCAAATCTCTGTAGAGGCTGTTTCAAAAGCTCCGATAGTGAGTGGAAGCGTGGCGTCAGCCATGCGTCTGGCGGTGGTTTGCGAGCATCGGAGCGGAGCGGCCTTGATGGCCGTGAGCACCGACGCGCAGGAAACCGCCGTCAGGCCGCCGCTAGCGGGGCTTTTCAAACAGTCTCTTATGTCTGATGCGGCGCATTCCCCCTTGACGCAACCCGGTGTCGCGGTCAGTTTCCGCCAGCCAGACGGTCGGGCGACCGCTGTTGCGTGGGTTTCCATGCGATGGAGGAAAGTCCGGGCTCCACGGAGGAACGGTGCCGGCTAACGGCCGGCGGGGGCGACCCCAGGGAAAGTGCCACAGAAAACAGACCGCCCACACGGCATTCCGGTTCGCCGGAGATGGTGCGGGTAAGGGTGAAACGGTGCGGTAAGAGCGCACCGCGCCCGCGGCAACGCGGGCGGCAGGGCAAACCCCACCGGGAGCAAGACCGAATAGGAACGGCAGACGGGTCGCTCGCGGCACCGTCGGGGGCTCCTCCGCCCCGTCGTTCGGGTTGGTCGCGTGAGGCGTGCCGCAAGGCGCGTCCCAGAGGAATGGTCGCCCATCCTTCTTCGAAGGTGGACAGAACCCGGCTTACAGACCGTCTGGCCTCGTTTCCCCCCCGTATCCACCGCATCGCGTGCCCGAGTCCGCATCGCACGCCCGACAGTCCTGCGAACAATATCTGTTCTCGTTTTGATCTCACCGGAACTAGAACAGAACATAAACATTCGCCATCCATTGACATTGCTCTCCCGAACGTGGGCGAAGACTGACCCCCCGCAATGTCTCGACTGGAACAATTCTAAAAAAACAGCGGTTTTCCGCCAGAATTTCCGCGCGTTTAATTTGACGTCCCATAAAATCCCATGATATCCCATGCAGACCCAGTACGGCACCCATGCGGCGCCGGCCCGCCTGCGTCCACAACCATTCCAGCCGAGGGAGCATCGCAGAGCGTGAGTGTGTTCCTTGGCACCCACCAGAACCGCCTCGACGCCAAGGGCCGCGTCTCGATTCCGGCCGCCTTCCGCACCGCGCTCCGCAGCCAGGCCGCCGCCGGCGAATCGCTGGTGATCCTGCGCCCCTCGCACCTGCATCCCTGCATCGAAGCCTGGCCGCCCGCCGCCTTCGCCGCCCTCAGCCAGCCACTGGACCGCATGGACATCTTTTCCGACGACCATGACGACCTGGCCGCCGCCCTCTATGCCGACGCCTACCCGATGGACGCCGACCGCGAAGGCCGGATCATCCTGCCCGAGCCGCTGAAGGAACATGCCGGCCTGACCGAGGCGGTGGCCTTCATGGGCGTGGGCAAAACCTTCCAGATCTGGGAACCCGCCGCCGCCGAACGCCGCCGCGTGGAAGCCCGCACCCGTTCGCGCACCCTCTCCGGCGCCCGCCCCGCCCCGCGCCCGGAAGCCGACGCATGAACGCCATGACAACGCCCTTCACCACCACGCCCCCGCCGGGCCACGTCCCCGTCATGCTGGCGGAAGTGCTGCAGATGCTGGCCCCCAGGGACGGCGCGACCTATCTCGACGGCACGTTCGGCGGCGGCGGCTATGCCCGCGCCATCCTGGCCGCCGCCCGCTGCACCCTGTGGGCCATCGACCGCGACCCCGCCGCCATCCGGCGCGGCGAGGCCCTGCAGGCCGAACTGCGCGCCGCCGAGGGCACCAGCCGCCTGCACATGGTCGAGGGCGGATTCGGCGACATGCGCGCCCTGCTCGAAGCGCGCGACGCCCCGCCGCTCGACGGCGTGGTGCTCGATCTCGGCGTCTCGTCCTTCCAGATCGACGAAGGCGCGCGCGGCTTCTCCTTCCGCCATGACGGGCCGCTGGACATGCGCATGGGCGACACCGGCCCCACGGCGGCCGATATCGTGAACCGGACGGCCGAATCCGACCTCGCCGACATTCTCTATCAATATGGAGAAGAGCGGCTGTCCCGCCGGGTCGCCCGCGCCATCGTCGCCGCCCGCGCCGAAGCCCCGATCCTGACGACATTCCGCCTGGCCGAGATCATCCGCTCGGTCGTGCCGGGCGACCGCTCGGGCATCGACCCCGCCACCCGCTCGTTCCAGGGCCTGCGCATCCACGTCAATGACGAGCTGGGGCAGATCCGCGCGGGCCTCGATCAGGCGCTGGAGCTGCTGGCCCCCGGCGGCCGGCTGGTCGTCGTGTCCTTCCACTCTCTGGAGGACCGGCTGGTCAAGCAGGCCATGCACCGCGCGGCCGGCCGCCTGCCCGGCCCCTCGCGCTACGACCCCCGCTCGATCCAGGCGCGGGACGAAGCTCCCTCCTTCCGGCTGCTCACCGGGCGCACCCTGCGCCCCGGCGAGGCCGAATGCCGCGCCAATTCCCGCGCCCGCAGCGCCCGCCTGCGCGCGATCGAACGCCTTCCCCTCGTGGACATCCCAGCCACCAGCCCCACGGAGCGTCGCCCATGATGCGATCCTTTACCTTTCTATGCGCCGTGATGGCCGGCCTGTCCGGATTGTTCCTCTATTCCAAGAAGCACCAGACGACGCTTCTCGACCACCAGATCGCGCAGATCGTCGGCGACACGCAGCACATCCGCGAGCAGACGGCGATGCTGCGCGCGGAATGGGCGCTGCTGAACCAGCCCGACCGGCTGGGCAGCCTGTCGGCGCGCTTCCTGCCCGACATGCACCCGATGGCGCCCACCCAGTTCATCCAGATGGCCTCGCTGGCCGAGCGCCTGCCCGCGCCCGGCTCGCGTCCGCTGGCGGCGGTCGATCCCCGCGCCCATCTCGATGCCAGCCTGGCCTCCCATGCGCCGGCCCCCGCCGAACGTCCGGCCGAGCCCCCCGCCCCGATGGCGTCGGCGCCCCCGCCGGCCCATGTCGCCCAGGCGCCGATGGTGGTGGCGGCGGCGCAGCGCCCCGCGATGCCGGCCGCCGAACCGGTCACGACGCACCGGGTCCTCGTCGCCGATGCGACTCCGCCCGCGCCGCGCCCCGAGCGGCTGGCCGAACGCCCGATCGTGATGGCCCAGGCCACGCTTCCGCCGGTCGCGGCCCATGTCACGGCCCCCAGGACGCACCCCGCCCCGGTTTCGCCCGATTTGACACATAATGCCGACCACCATGCCGCCGTCTCCGTTGCCCATGCCGCGCGCCCCGTGCTACCGCCAGCGGCCGCTTCCGAGCCGCGTTACGCATCGGCCGGACCAGTTCGTCCGCTGCCCGTCGCGGTCGCGGCCTGGAGACCGGCGGCGCGTCCCACGCCGTATGAGGAGGCAAGAGGATATGGCAGAGGCTCCTCTCTCGGCTTCTCGCGTTCCGGCGCGCTTCCTCCCCCCGTTCCAGTCAGCAACTGACGACCCCCCACAGGTGACATGACCCACGGCCCGACCGACACACCAGACGAGACGCGGGACGGGCCCTCCCGGCCCGCGCGAATGGATGTCCGGGTCACCGGCGACGACCTGCGCACCCGCACGGCGCGCGAGCGCACGCAATCGCGCCTGCTCGTCATGTCGGCCGGTTTCTTCGGCCTGTTCGGCGCCGTGGCGCTGAAACTGTCGCTCGCTACCGTCATCGCGCCGATGGCGCCCGAACAGCGGCAGATCGCCCCCCAGGTTCCCCCGATTCCCCACAGCGACCCCAAGGGCACGATGGCCGGGGATTTCGCGCTGCCGCAGGTCCACCGCGCCTCGGTCACCGACCGCAACGGCCAGGTGCTGGCCATCTCGCTGCCCGTGGCGCAGGTCTACGCCAACCCGCAGGAAATGATCGACCCGCAGGACACGGCCAAAAAGCTGCGCACCGTCCTGCCCAATCTGGACGAAGCCGAACTGATCCGCCGACTCTCGACCAAAAAACAGTTCGTCTACCTGGCCCGCGACATCTCGCCGATGCAGGAAGTCGCGATCAACAATCTGGGCATCCCCGGCATCTATTTCGAACCGGGCGAGCGCCGCCACTACCCGCTGGGCCGGGTCGCGGCCCACATCCTGGGCGCGGTCGATATCGACGATCACGGCGTGGCCGGAATCGAGCGCTCGATGGACAAGCGCCTGGACAGCGACCGCACGCCCCTGCGCCTGTCGCTCGACGTGCGCATCCAGGCGGTGGTGCGCGAGGAACTGGCGGCGGCCAAGGACCTGTTCCAGGCCATCGGCGCCTGCGCCATCGTCATGGACGTCAATACCGGCGAGATCATCGCCATGGTCAGCCTGCCGGACTACGACGCCAACGATTTCGGCCGCGCCGACCCCGACGCCCGCTTCAACCGCGCCGTCACCGGCATGTACGAGCCCGGATCGACCTTCAAGCTCCAGACGGCCGCCATGGCGCTGCAACTGGGCGTGGCCCATCCGTGGGACCGGTTTTCCTCGATCCCGATCCATATCGGCCGCTTCACCATCGCGGACATGAAGAGCGATCATTTCGCCCCATGGCTGACGCTGAACGAGGTCATGGCCTATTCCTCCAACCCCGCCGCCGCCCACATGGCGCTGGATGTCGGCGCCCAGCGCCAGCAGACCTGGCTGCGCGACATGGGCTTCTTCGCCCCGGTGCCGATCGAACTGCCCGAGGCCGGCCGTCCGATCGTGCCCCGCACCTGGGGCATTTCCACGGTCATGACCGTCGGCTTCGGCCATGGCGTCGCCGAGCCCCCGCTGGCCATCGTGCGCGGCACCGCCGCCACCGTGAATGGCGGCATCCTGCTCCATCCCACGCTGATGGCCCGCGACGCCGACCATGCGAACGATCCCGCCGAACTCATGCCCGCCGTCGCGGAAGGTGCCGCCCCCACCCTCACGCCCGCCGTCATGACCGCACCGGCCGCCGAAGAGACGGCGGACGCCGCCACCATGCCCGGCGCCACGCGCGTCATCTCGCCAGAGACCTCGGCCCTGCTGCGCCGCATCCTGCGTCTGGACGTGACCAAGGGCACCGGCAAGACGGCGGAGTCCCCCGGCTATTTCGTCGGCGGCAAGACCGGCACCGCCGAGAAGATCGGCCCGCACGGCGGCTACCTCAAGCATGTCAACATCGCCGCGTTCACCAGCATCTTTCCGATGAACGCCCCGCGCTACGCCGTCTATGTCATGCTCGACAGCCCCAAGGCCACGCCGCAGACCCATGGCTGGACCACGGCGGCGTGGAACTCCGCCCCCACGGTGTCGAAGATCGTGACCCGCATCGGCCCGATGCTCGGCCTGTTCCCCAACACGACCAACCCGCAGGCGGTCGACGACGCCATGGCGATCCCGCTGGAACCGGCGGTGCCGCGCGGCTACCGCCCGCTGGGCCCGGGCAACGACCCCGGCGACCCGCGCAACCAGCCGAAAGCGCCGAAAACACCGGCCCACGAAGCGGCGCACACCGCCGCCCTGCCACCGCGCGCGCGGCTGCATACCGCGCGGGCCGAACAGGCCGCCCCCAACCGGCCCACGCATCCGGAGGTCCGGGGATGACGCACATCCTGTCCCATCTGCTGGCCGCCGCCGGCCTGTCCGCCGCCCCGGGGGCCCAAAACCCGCCGATCGGCCTGGTCACCGCCGACAGCCGCAAGGTGCAGCCCGGCACGCTGTTCGTCGCCATCCCCGGCACGCGGGCCGACGGCCGCGCCTTCATCCCCGCCGCCATCGCGGCGGGTGCTGCCGCCATCGTCGCCCCGCGCGACGTCCCGCCCGACGCGGCGCCCGGCGTCCCGCTGATTCACGCCGACGAGCCACGGCAGGCGCTGGCCCTGCTGGCCGCCGCCTGCGCGGGCGCGCAACCGGGCCGGATCGTCACCGTCACCGGCACCAACGGCAAGACCAGCACCGTCGATTTCCTGCGCCAGATCTGGGCATACCAGGGCCACAAGGCCGCCAGCATCGGCACGCTGGGCGTCATCGCGCCGATCGCCCTGCCCCCCACCGGCCCCATCCTGACCACCCCCGACAGCGTCGGCCTGGCCGATACGCTGGCCGCCATGGCGCGCGGCGGCATCACCGATGTCGCCATCGAAGCCTCGTCCCACGGGCTGGAACAGCACCGGCTGGACGGGCTGCGCCTCACCGCGGCCGGCTTCACCAACCTCACCCGCGACCATCTCGATTATCACGGCACGCTGGCGGCCTACCGCGCCGCCAAGCTGGCCCTGTTCGACCGCCTGCTGCCCAAAGGCGCGCTGGCGGCGGCCAATGCCGACATGGACCCCGAAACCCTGGCCGCGCTCCGCGCCATCGCCGCTCGCCGCCGGTTCGACCTGCGGCTGGTCGGCACACAGGGCGACGCGATCCGCCTGCTGGACAGCACGCCGCTGCCCGAGGGCCAGCACCTGCGGCTGGAAGCCGGCGGCACGATCCACGAGGTCACCCTGGCCCTGCCCGGCCGCTTCCAGGCCGACAACGCCCTGCTGGCCGCCGCCCTCGCCGCGCCGGGCGCCGAAGGGCTGGCCCGGGCCATCGCCCTTCTCCCCACCCTCACCGGCGTGCGCGGCCGCATGGAGCGCGCGGCCCTGCTGCCCAACGGCGCCGCCGCCTATGTCGATTACGCCCACACGCCCGACGCCCTGGCCCGCCTGCTGGACGCCCTGCGCCCCCACGCCACCGGCCGGCTGATCGCCGTCTTCGGCGCCGGCGGCGACCGCGATCGCGGCAAGCGTCCGCTGATGGGGCAGGAAGCCGCCCACCGCGCCGACATCGCCATCGTCACCGACGACAACCCCCGCACCGAGGACCCGGCCGCGATCCGCGGCGAGGTCCTGGCCGGCGCACCAAACGCGATCGAGATCGGCGACCGCGCCCGCGCCATCGCCGAGGGCCTGTCGATGCTGCAATCCGGCGACGTGCTGGTGGTGGCCGGCAAGGGCCACGAGCAGGGCCAGACCATCGGCACCACCACCCACCCCTTCGACGACGTGTCGGTCATCCGCCACATGGCCGGGGTGGCGGCATGAGCGCGCTCTGGACCCGCGAGGCGCTGGAAGCTGCGACCGGCGGCCATTTCGCCGGCCACGCACCGGTCACCGTCACAGGAATCTCCATCGACACCCGCACACTCGCCCCCGGCGACCTGTTCGTCGCCCTGGTCGGCGACAGCAGCGACGGCCACGCGCATGTCCGCATGGCGCTGGAACGCGGTGCCGCGGCCGTGCTGGTCCATGACCCGGCGGCAGGCGGCCTCGACCCCGCCGACCCGCGCGTGCTGGCCGTTCCCGACACGCTGGCGGCGCTGAACGACCTGGCCCGATACGCCCGCGCCCGCTTCGCCGGCCGGATGGTCGCCGTCACCGGCAGCGTGGGCAAGACGACGACCAAGGACATGCTGGGCCTGGCCCTGGGCGCCATCGGCCCCACTCATGTCGCCGCCGCCTCCTACAACAACCATTGGGGCGTTCCCCTGACACTGGCCCGCCTGCCGCAGGACGCCGCGTTCTGCGTGTGCGAGGTGGGCATGAACCACCCGGGCGAAATCGCCCCGCTGGCGGCCCTCGTCCGGCCGGAAATCGCGATCATCACCACCATCGCCGGCGCGCATCTGGGCCATATGGGCAGCCTGGACGCCATCGCGCGCGAAAAATCCAGCCTGATCGCCGCCCTGCCGCCCGGCGGCACCGCCATCGTCCCCGACGATGCCGAAGGCCAGCCGATCTTCGCCGAACAGGCCGCCCGGGCCGACGCCCGCCTCTGGCGCGCGGGCGAAGCCCCCGACAGCATGGCCGTCCTGTCCCACCTCACGCTCGCCGCCGATGGCAGCGATTGCGTCGTCACCATCGCCGGCCAGCCGTTTCCGCTGCGCCTCAACGCCCCCGGCCACCACCTGGCACGCAACGCCACCACCGTCCTGGCAGCGGTGGCGGCCCTCGGCGCCGACGTCGCAGCAGCCGCCTCGGCCCTCGCCGCCTTCCGCCCCGGCGCCGGGCGCGGCCGACTGGCCCCGATCCTGAACGGACGCGCGGCGCTGCTCGATGAGAGCTACAACGCCTCCACGCTCTCCATCCGCTCCTCGCTCGCGGTGCTCGACCTGCTGGCCACCGCCCGGCGCGTGGCCGTGCTGGGCGATATCCGCGAACTCGGCGCCTTCGCGCGCGCCGAGCACGAATCCCTCCTGTCCGCCGCCCTGGCACATGCGGACCTCGTCTTCTGCTCCGGCCCGAACATGCAATATCTCTTCGACCTGCTTCCCCCCTCCCGACGCGGCGCATGGGCGCCCGACGCGGCCAGCCTGGCCCCCACGGTGCGGGCCGCCCTGGCCGCCGGCGACACCGTGCTCGTGAAGGGCAGCCTCGGCAGCCGCATGCGCGACGTGGTCTCGGTCCTGACCGCCGATGAGACGGAAACGCGCTGATGCTCTACGATCTGCTCCAGCATCACGCGGGCGCGCATATCTCGGCGCTCAACCTGTTCCGCTACATCACGTTCCGCGCCGGCGCGGCCTGCCTGACGGCGCTGGTCATCTCGCTGCTGCTGGGCCAGCCGCTGATCGCGCAACTGCGCCGCATCCAGCGCGGCGGCCAGCCGATCCGCGCCCTGGGGCCGGAGCGCCATATTCTCGAGAAGGCCGGCACCCCCACCATGGGCGGCGTGCTGATCCTGATGGCTCTGTTCGCCTCCACCCTGCTGTGGGCGGACCTCACCAACGGCTTCGTCTGGGCGGTGCTGCTGATCACGCTGGGCTTCGGCGCCGTGGGCTTCGCCGACGACTATCTCAAGCTGTCCCGCCGCAACACGGCCGGCGTGTCCAAGCGCGCGCGGCTGGGCAGCGAATTCGCCATCTCGCTGATCGGCGGCTACTGGCTGCAAAGCCTGATGCCGGCCGACCTGGCCAATCACCTGGCCTTCCCGTTCATGAAGGACTGGCTGCTGCCGCTGGGCTACGCCTTCCCGCTCTTCGCCATGATCACGATCAGCGGCTTCGGCAACGCCGTCAATTTCACCGACGGGCTGGACGGGCTGGCGATCGTGCCGGTGATCATCGCCGCCCTGGTCTTCGGTCTGATCGCCTATCTGGTCGGCAACCATGTCTTCGCCGATTACCTGCAACTGCACGCCGTGCCGGGCACGGGCGAACTCTGCGTCTTCTGCTCGGCCCTGGTCGGCGCCGGCCTGGGCTTCCTGTGGTTCAACGCTCCCCCGGCGGCGGTCTTCATGGGCGATACCGGCTCGCTCTCGCTGGGCGGCGCGCTGGGCGCGGTCGCGGTCGCGGTGAAGCACGAACTGGTGCTGTGCATCGTCGGCGGCCTGTTCGTGGTCGAGACCCTGTCGGTGATCATCCAGGTCTTCTGGTTCCGCCGTACCGGCCGGCGGGTATTTCTGATGGCGCCGCTGCACCATCATTTCGAAAAGAAAGGCTGGCAGGAGCCCAAGATCGTGATCCGCTTCTGGATCGTCTCCATCGTGCTGGGACTGTGTGGCCTCGCCACGCTGAAACTGCGATGAGCGCCTTTCCCGCCCTCCTGTTCGCCGGGCGGCGCTATGCCGTGCTGGGCCTGGGCAATAACGGCGCGCCGGTGGTCCGCACGCTGGCCGCCATGGGCGCCTCGGTGCGGGCATGGGACGACAACGCGGCCGCCCGCCAGGCCCTCGCCGACATCCCGGGCGTCACCGTGGCCCCGTTCGAGTCCCTTGACGGCATGGATGCGCTGGTGCTGTCGCCGGGCATCCCCCACATATTGCCCAAGCCCCATCCGGTGGCCCTGATGGCGCGCGAGGCCGGCATCCCCATCCTGTCCGACGCCGACCTGCTGTACCAGGCGGTGCGCCGCGCCGGATCGCACGCGCGCTTCGCCGGCATCACCGGCACCAACGGCAAATCGACCACCACCGCCCTGCTGACGCACATGCTGGCCACCGCTGGCATCCCGGTGGCGGCGGGCGGCAATCTGGGCCCCGCCTCGCTCTCGCTGCCCTGCCTGCCGGACGACGGCGTGTATGTGCTGGAAATGTCGTCCTACATGCTGGAACGGTTGCAGGACCTGCATTTCACCGTCGCCTGCCTGCTCAACCTCACGCCGGACCATCTGGACCGCCACGGCGACATGGACGGCTACCTGCGCGCCAAATGGCACATCTTCGACAGCCAGCGCGGCGGCGACCTCGCCGTGATCGGCTTCGGCGAGACACCGGGCGACGACGTTCCCCGCATGATCGACAGGCTGGCCGCCAGCGGCGACCGGGTGCTGACCATCTCGGGCCAGTCCCCCAACGCCGACCTGTCCGGCGCCGGCGGCATCCTGCGCGACGCGGAAGGCGTCATCGCCGATCTCGCCGAAGCCCCGGCCCTGCCCGGCGCGCACAATGCCGAGAACGCGGCGGCGGCAACGGTCATGGCCCTGGCGCTGGGCGTGCCCCGCGCCGCCATCGCTCCCGCCCTGCGCTCCTTCGTCGGCCTGCCCCACCGGCAGAAGCCGGTCGCCACGGTCGATGGCGTCCTGTTCATCGACGACAGCAAGGCCACGAACGCCGATTCCTCCGCCCGCGCCCTGACCTGCTACGACCATCTGGTCTGGATCGCCGGCGGCGTCGCCAAGGCCGGCGGCATCACGGATCTGGCGCCCCACTTCCCCCGCATCGCCCATGCGGTGCTGATCGGACAGGACGCCCCGGCCCTGGCCGAGACACTGGCGGCGCACCACGTCCCGTACACGCTGGCGGGCACGATGGAGGCCGCCGTGCCCATGGCGCGCGACCTGGCCCGGCAGACGGGCGCGCGGACGGTCCTGCTCTCGCCCGCCTGCGCCAGCTTCGACCAGTACAAGAGCTTCGAACATCGCGGCCGGCATTTCGCCGACCTCGTCCACGGACTGGCCGGAACGAAGGGAGAAGGCTGATGGCCGCCATCTCGCGCGTCGATACCTCCTTCCTGGCCCGCTGGTGGCGCAATGTCGACCGGGTGACGCTGTCGTGCGTCTGCATCCTGATCGGCTTCGGCTACGTGCTGATGCTGGCCGCCAGCCCGGCCGTGGCCACGCGCATCGGCGCCTCGCGCGACATGTTCATCCTCAAGCAGGTGGTCTTCCTCTCCCTGGCCGGCCTGATCGTGGTGGCCACCTCCCTGCTCTCGCCACGCGGCATCAAGCGGCTGGCGCTGGCGGGCTTCGTCCTGGCCACCGCCGCAACCGCGCTCACCCTGGTCCACGGCATCGAGATCAAGGGCGCCCGGCGCTGGATCGCGCTGCCGATGATGTCGGTCCAGCCCTCCGAATTCCTCAAACCCTGCTTCGCCGTCGTCACCGCGTGGCTGCTGACCGAACGCCGCAGCCGCCGCCTGCTGCCGGGCATGCCCATCGCGCTGGGCCTGTTCGCCGTCATCCTGCTGCTGCTCAAATCGCAGCCCGACATCGGCATGCTCAGCGTCATCACCACGGTGTTCATGGCCCAGCTCTTCATCGACGGGCTGAACATCTTCTTCGTCGGCGCCGGGGCCGGCTGCATGGTGGCGGCCTTCCTCGGCGCCTATGTGGCCTTTCCCCATGTCCGCTCGCGCGTCGAGCGCTTCCTACACCCCAATGTCGGCGACCATTATCAGATCGACACCGCCCTGCGCGCCTTCGGCAATGGCGGCCTGATGGGGCGCGGCCCCGGCGAGGGACGGGTGAAGGACCTGCTGCCCGACGCCCACGCCGATTTCGTCTTCGCCGTCGCGGGCGAGGAATTCGGCATGCTGGTCTGTCTGTTCATCATCGGCGTGTTCTGCCTGATCGTGGTGCGCACCCTGCTGAAGCTGCTGCGCGAGGATGACCAGTTCATCGTCGTGGCAACCGTGGGGCTGATCACCGGTTTCGGCCTCCAGGCCTTCGTCAACATGGGCTCGACCCTGCATCTGATCCCGACCAAGGGCATGACGCTGCCGTTCATTTCCTATGGCGGCTCCTCGGCCATGTCGGTGGCGCTGACCATCGGCATGGTGCTGGCCCTGACGCGGCACCGCATGGGCGAAAGCCGGATTCCGCGCGGCCGCTCCAGCTTCGCGGCACGAAAGGCCACCGCATGAGCCCGCTGCCCCCCGCCGCCACGCGCCGCCCCATCGTCATCGCCGCCGGCGGCACCGGCGGCCATTTCATTCCGGCCGAGGCCCTGGCCCGCGCGCTGGCCGACCGAGGCCACCCGATCGCGCTGATGACCGACCGCCGCGCCGGCACCCGCGACCACGGCATCTTCGCGCAGGGGCAGCAATTCGTCCTGCCCGGCGCCGGCATCGCCGGCCACGGCCTGGTCCGCGCCGCCCGCGCGGCACTGGCGCTGGCACAGGGCACGCTCCAGGCCCGCGCCATCCTGCGCCGGCTGGATGCGGCGGCGGTGGTCGGCTTCGGCGGCTACCCCTCCGTGCCGCCGCTGCTGGGCGCCCGCCTGCTCGGCCGCCACCGCCCGCTGATCGTCCTGCATGAAGGCAACGCCGTGCTGGGCCAGGCCAACGCCCAACTGGCCCGCTTCGCCGACGGCATCGCCACCTCGTTCCCCCAGGTCGCCCGCCTGCCGGCGGGCGCGAAGACGACCCTGACCGGCATGCCGGTGCGCGACGCCATCGCCGCCCTGCACGACCAGCCCTACACCCCGCCGAACGCCGAGATCCGCCTGCTGGTCTGGGGCGGCTCGCTGGGCGCCCGGGTGTTCAGCGACGTGGTGCCCGACGCCATCGCCCGCCTGTCCGCCCCTCTGCGCGCGCGCCTGCGCATCACCCAGCAGGCCCGCGCCGAGGATGTCGAGCGCGTGCGCGCCGCCTACACGGCCCTGGGCATTCCCGCCGACATCTCCCCCTTCTTCGCCAACGTGCCCGAACTGCTGGGTGCGGCGCATCTGGTCATCGGCCGCGCCGGCGGCTCCTCGGTGGCGGAACTGACCGATGCCGGCCGCCCGGCGATCCTGGTCCCGCTGCCCATCGCCGCCAGCGACGAACAGGGCGCCAACGCGGCCTCCCTGGTCGCCGCCGGCGCCGCGTGGATGATCCGCCAGCCCGATTTCACCGCCCCCTCCCTGGCGACGCGACTGGAATCCCTGCTGTCCGACCCCGCCACCCTGGCGGGCGCGGCGGCCGCCGCCCGGTCCCTCGGCCGGCCCGACGCCGCCCGGCGCCTAGCCGATCTGGTCGAAGGCCTCTTGCATCACCGCCCCGACCCCGCCTATCCGACAGCCGCCCACCCTGCCGCTCACATAGCCGCCCACCCAGCCGCTACGCCGACAGCCGCCAAGACGGAGACCACCTCATGAGAGCCCTGCCCCTTTCCATCGGCACCATTCATTTCGTCGGGATCGGCGGCATCGGCATGTCCGGCATCGCCGAGGTGCTGCACATGCTGGGCTATGCGGTGCAGGGCTCGGACATCGCCGAGGGCGCGAACGTGCTGCGCCTGCGCGCGGCCGGCATCCCCGTCGCCATCGGCCATGACGCCGCCAATCTCGGCCAGGCGCAGGTCGTCGTCACCTCCACCGCCGTCAGGCGCGACAACCCCGAGGTCGTGGCCGCCCGCGCCCGCCTGATCCCCGTGGTGCGCCGGGCCGAGATGCTGGCCGAGCTGATGCGCCTGCGCTGGTCCGTCGCGGTCGGCGGCACCCACGGCAAGACGACGACCACCAGCCTGGTCGCGGCGGTGCTGGAAGCCGCGAAGCTGGACCCCACCGTCATCAATGGCGGTATCATCGAGGCCTACGGCACCAACACCCGCATGGGCTCGGGCGACTGGATGGTGGTCGAGGCCGATGAGAGCGACGGCTCGTTCCTGCGCCTCCCCTCGGTCATCACCGTGGTCACCAACATGGACCCGGAACATCTCGACCACTGGGGCACGCCCGAGGCCATGCAGGCGGCCTACGACCAGTTCGTCTCCAACATCCCCTTCTACGGCTTCGCGGTGCTGTGCATCGACCACCCGGCGGTGCAGCAGATGATCCCCCGCCTCTCCGACCACCGCATCGTCACCTACGGCTTCTCCCCCCAGGCCGACATCCGCGCCGAGAAGGTGATCACCGACAAGCTGGGCGCGACGTTCGAGGTCGTGGTCACCAACCGCAACCGCAACCGCACCCGCCGCGCCGGGCCGTTCCGCCTGCCCATGCTGGGCCACCACAACGTGCAGAACGCGCTGGCCGCGATCGCCGTGGCGGTCGAGATGGATATCGACGACGCCACCATCCGCTCGGCCTTCGCCGGCTTCCGGGGCGTCAAGCGCCGCTTCACCCGCACGGGCGAGACCGGCGGCATCACCGTGATCGACGATTACGGCCACCACCCGGTGGAAATCGCCGCCGTGCTCAAGGCCGCCCGCCAGGCCGGCGCGCGCGACGTCATCGCCATCGTGCAGCCCCATCGCTATTCGCGCCTGCAAAGCCTGTTCGGCGAATTCTGCACCTGCATGAACGACGCCGGCACCGTGATCGTCGCCGATGTCTACGCCGCCGGCGAGGCCCCGATCGACGGCATCAACCGCGACACGCTGGTCGACGGCCTGCGCGAACGCGGCCACCGCTCGGTGGTGCCGCTGCCCGACCCGGAACATCTGGCGGAAATGGTCCACGCCATCGCCAAGCCGGGCGATTTCGTCGTCTGCCTGGGGGCCGGCAACATCACCAACTGGGCGCAGGCCCTTCCCGCCCAGCTCGCCGCCCTGCAAAACCCCAATGCCCGCAAGGGAGACTGCGCGGCATGACCACGCCGGCCGCCACCATGGAGCAGAGCTGGACCGACAGCGTCCGCGCCAGCCTCGCCGGCCTGCGCGGCCGGCTGAGCGCGGACGCGCCGCTGGGCCCGCGCACCTGGTTCCGCGTCGGCGGCCCGGCGGACCTGCTGCTGCAACCGGCCGACGCCGATGACCTCGCCCACGCGCTGCGCCTCCTGCCGCCGGACCTGCCGGTCACGATCCTGGGCGCCTGCTCCAACGTCATCGTGCGCGACGGCGGCATCGACGGGCTGGTGATCCGCCTCGGCGGCGGCTTCGCCGAAATCGCGGTCGAGCCCGACGGGCTGATCGTCGGCGCCGCATGCCTGGACATGGTGGTGGCCGAACACGCGGCCGGCGCCGGCCTCAAGGGGCTGGAATTCCTCGCCGGCATCCCCGGCTCGATCGGCGGCGCGGTGGCGATGAACGCCGGCGCCTACGGCTCGGACATCGCCACCGTCCTCGACTGGGCCGAGATCGTCACCCGCGACGGCAGCACCGCCCGCCTGTCCGGCCCGGCGCTGGGCTTCGGCTACCGCCGCTCGCGCCTGCCGGCCGGCGCCATCGTCACCCGCGCCCGCCTGCGCGCCACCCCGGCCGACCCGGCCGAGATCCGCCAGGCCATCGCCACCATCCGCCAGTCGCGCGAAGAGTCGCAGCCCACCCGCGCCCGCACCGGCGGCTCGACCTTCCGCAATCCCGAGCACGGCAAGGCGTGGGAACTGATCGACGCCGCCGGCTGCCGGGGCCTCGCGCTGCACGACGCGCAGATCAGCGAGAAACACTGCAATTTCATGCTCAACACCGGCCACGCCAGCGCCGCCGACCTGGAAGAACTGGGCGAGACGGTGCGCGCGCGGGTGCAGGCCCGCACCGGCATCCTGCTGGAGTGGGAAATCAAGCGCATCGGCCGCGCCACACCCGCCACCGACGCCGCCCCGGCCGGGACAGGAGAAACGCCATGACGACCCGCACCCCGGCACGGCGCGTCACCGTCCTGATGGGCGGCGTCTCCGCCGAGCGCACGGTCAGCCTCTCCAGCGGCGCGGGCATCAGCGCCGCACTGCGCGAGGAAGGGTACGAGGTCCGCGTGCTCGACGCCGGCCCCGACCTGGGCACGATCGTGGCCGACCTCACCACCCACCGGCCCGACGTGGTGTTCAACGCCCTGCATGGCCGCCTGGGCGAGGACGGCGCGATCCAGGGCGTGCTGGACTGGATGGACATCCCCTACACCCATTCCGGCGTCCGCGCCTCGGCCACGGCGATGGACAAGGCGGCGGCCCGCGCGGTCTTCCTCGCCGCCGGCCTGCCGGTGGCCGGCGGCGCGGTCATCGACATCGCCGATTTCCCCGCCGCCGATCCCCTGCCGGCCCCCTACGTCATCAAGCCGCTGAACGAAGGCTCGTCGGTGGGGGTCGAGATCGTGCGCACCGGCTCCAACCGCCGCGCCGCCATCGCCGCCGCCTGGACCTTCGGCCCCCACGCCCTGGTCGAGGAATTCATCCCCGGCCGCGAGCTGACGGTCGGCGTGATGGGCGACCGCGCCCTGACGGTCACCGACATCACCCCCAACCCCGCCACGGGGCATGAATTCTACGACTACGCCGCCAAATACCAGGCCGGCGGATCGCAGCATGTCCTGCCCGCGCAGATCCACCCGGAGGCCTTCGCCCAGGCGCTGGACCTCGCCGCCGCCGCCCACCGCGCCCTCGGCTGCACCGGCGCCACCCGCACCGATTTCCGCTACGACGACACGCGGTGCGGCGACGGCCCCGGCCGCCTCGTCATCCTGGAGGTGAACACCCAGCCCGGCATGACCCCGACCTCCCTGCTGCCCGAACAGGCCCAGACGCAGGGGATCGCCTATGGCGCGCTCTGCCGCTGGATGGTCGAGCACGCCGCATGCCGTACATGACCGCGCGGGCCGGCGGCTGACCAACGCATGACACGCCCCATGCCCTCTCGATGAGACGAACAGGAGAGAACCGCGACGATCGCCCCTCACGGCTGTCGATCTTCCTGCGGCGGCGGCGGCGCATGGTGCGCCCGCTCGCGCTGGCGATCGTCCTGCTGGCCGTCGCGGCGGGCGGCGTGGTGGTGGTGCGCGACATGAAGTCCGAGGAACGGTTCGCCCCGATCCGCGCCCGGCTGGTCAGCATGCTGCCGCTGCGCGTCACCGATATCCAGATCAGCGGCCGCGTCCTGACCAACGAGGGCGCGCTGCGCGAAGCCCTGGGCGTGCGCGTGGGCGATCCGGTCCTCGGCTTTTCGGTCGAGGCCGCGCGCGAGCGGATCGACGCCCTGCCCTTCGTCGATCATTCGGTGGTCGAGCGCCACCTGCCGGGCACCATCGTGGTGCGCCTGACCGAACGCAGCCCCTTCGCGGTGTGGCAGAACCAGGGCCGCTTCATGCTGATCGACCGCGCCGGCAACCAGGTGCGCGACCAGGGCATGACGGGCAAGGACGCCCAGGCCTTCATGCAATTGCCGCTGGTGGTCGGGCTGGGCGCCAATACCGCCGCCGCCTCGCTGGTCGACGCGCTGGCAACCCAGCCCGTGGTGCGCGACCATGTGGCGGCCGCCGTCCGCGTCGGCCTGCGCCGCTGGAACCTGACGCTGCGCGACGGCACCACGGTCCTGCTCCCCGAGGGCGAGGAACTCCCGGCCCTGAAACGGCTGGCCGACCTCCAGGCCGCCATGAAGCTGCTGGACCGCCCGGTCATCAGCATCGATCTGCGCCTGCCCGACCGGATGGTGGTGGAGCAGCCGCCCCCGGCCGCCCCCGACAGCCAGCCCGAGACAAGCCCGCAATCCCCGGCCGGCGCGGGCACCGCGAAACCGGCCACCGCCACCGGCAGCGCCCCGCCGCCCAAAGCCACGCCCCCCAAAGCCACGCCGCCCAAAGCCACGCTCCGGGCACCGCCGGCCGAGGACCGGGCCTCCCCCCACCCACCGGCCGCCGGGCCCCACGCCCTGCCGCCGCCGGCCGCGACACCGGCACCGCCAGCCGCCGTCCCACCGTTCCCATCCGGGCAGGCCCAGCCCCACAAGGCCCTGCCCCCACCGGTTCCCAACCTGCCGCCGTATGGCGAGCCCGAAGCGAGGAGGCGCACATGAACGATCTGGTCGTGGTCCCGCAGGGCACCGAGCCCGCCCCGCGCCCCGCGCGCCGCCGCCGTTCCCGGCGGCGCGAACAGGCCCTGGTGCCGGCCGAACAATCCGGCCGCAGCGTGGCCCTGCCGCCGCCCGACGACCCCACGCCGCCGCGCACCTGGCGGCAAGGCACGTTCGGGGTGCTGGATATCGGCTCGACCAAGATCATGTGCCTGATCGGGCGCGGCGAGGCCGACGGCACGCTGCGCGTGCTGGGCCATGGCTGGCGCCGGTCGCACGGCGTGCGCTCCGGCGGCATCGTCAACCTGCACGAGGCCGAAGCCGCGATCCGCGCCGCCGTCGGCCAGGCCGAGGACGCCGCCGAGCGCCGGCTGGACCGCGTCTATGTCAATCTGTCCTGCGGCCACCCGGAGAGCCGGCTGTTCAATGTCCGCTGGCCGGTCGGCGGGCGCGAGATCACGGCATCGGACGTCCGGCGCGTGGTCACCGAGGGCCAGATGCGGGCGATGTCCGAGGGCCGCTCGACCATCCACACCATCCCGCTGGATTTCTCGGTGGACGAAACCGCCGGCGTTCCCGATCCGCGCGGCCATCTGTGCGACCAGCTCACCTCGCGGCTGCACGTCATCGACGCCTCGACCACCGCCCTGCGCAATCTGGAAACCGTGCTCTCGCGCGCCGAACTCAAGATCGAGGAACTGGTCTCCGCCCCCCTCGCCTCTGGCCTGGCGGTGCTGGACGAAGACGAGCGCGAACTGGGCGTCACGGTGGTCGACATGGGCGGCGGCACCACCTCGATCGCCATTTTCGGCGAGGGCCACCTGCTGCACACCGCCTGCCTGCCGGTCGGCGGCATGCACGTCACCCGCGACATCGCCCATGTGCTGTCCACGTCGATCGACAGCGCGGAATGGCTCAAGACCATGTACGGCTCGGCCGAACTCTCGGCCGATGACGACATGGACCTGCTGCCGGTGCAGCTCATCGGCGACAACGAACATCAATTCGTCAATATTTCCCGCTCCAAGGTGGTCTCCATCATCCGGCCACGGATCGAGGAAACGCTGGAGATGGTCCGCGACCGGCTGGAATCGGCGGGCGTCGGCCGCGCCACCGACGGGCGCGTGGTGCTCACCGGCGGCGCGTCGCTGCTCGACGGCGTGGGCAACATGGCCGCGCGCATCCTCAACCGCCAGGTGCGGCTGGGCCGGCCGAACAATATTCGCGGGCTGCCCGAGGATCCGGCGGCGTGGCCCTCCTTCGCCACCTCGGCCGGCCTGCTGGCCTGGGCGGCGGGCGGCGGCGGCGCGCTGGGCGACATGGATTTTTCCGAGCCCCGGCCACGCGGTTTCCTTCGCCGCGTCGTGGAATTCATACGAGACAGGGTATAGGAAGATGATTCAGAATATCCCCTGAAAATCCGCATGCGAATCGGTACCGAAAATCTAACGACTCGTCCTGGGAGACGTCCATGACCCTGAATCTCAGCATTCCGCAGCAGAGCCACTCCGATTTCACGCCGCGGATTACCGTGATCGGCGTCGGCGGCGGCGGGACGAACGCTGTCGACAACATGATCCACCTGCAACTCCAGGGCGTGGAATTCGTCGTCGCCAACACCGACGCCCAGCAATTGTCCCACAGCAAGGCCGATCGCCGCGTCCAGCTCGGCCCGCACCTCACGCAGGGCCTGGGCGCCGGCGCCAAGCCGGAAATCGGCCGCGCCGCCGCCGAGGAAGCCGCGGACGAGCTGGCGCGCCATCTCGAAGGCGCGCACATGGTCTTCATCACCGCCGGCATGGGCGGCGGCACGGGCACGGGCGCGGCGCCGGTCATCGCGCGCATGGCGCGCGAGCGCGGCATCCTCACGGTCGGCGTCGTCACCAAGCCCTTCACCTTCGAGGGCGGCCGCCGCACCAAATCGGCCGATGCCGGCATCGCCGAGCTTCAGCAATATGTCGATACGCTGATCGTCATCCCCAACCAGAACCTGTTCCGCCTCGCCACCGAGCGGACAAGCTGGAAGGATGCGTTCAAGATGGCCGACAACGTCCTGTATATGGGCGTGCGCGGCGTCACCGACCTGATGATGGCCCCCGGCCTGGTCAATCTCGATTTCGCCGATATCCGCACCGTCATGGCCGAGATGGGCAAGGCGATGATGGGCACCGGCGAGGCCGAAGGCGAAAACCGCGCCATCTCCGCCGCCGAGGACGCGATCTCCAACCCGCTGCTGGAAGATACCTCGATGGCCGGCGCGCGCGGCCTGCTGATCAACATCACCGGCGGCGACGACATGACGCTGTACGAAGTCGATCAGGCCGCCAACCGCATCCGCGAGGAAGTGGCCGACGACGCGAACATCATCTTCGGCTCGGCGATCGACGAATCGCTGAACGGCCGTATCCGCGTCTCGGTCGTCGCCACGGGCATCGACAGCCCGCCGGTGCGCGTGGCCGAGCCGCAGCCCGCCGAAGCCGCCCCCCCGCAGGCCGCCGAGGGCGCCCCGCAGGCCCCGACCGCCGGAGCCCAGCCCACCGCCGAAGCCCAGGCGCAAGCCCAGGCCGAAGCCGCCGCCCGCCACCCGGCGCCCAATTTCATGAACACCCCGCCGGTCTCGGCGCCTTCGCCCCATTCGATGCCGCAGCAGGCGCTGCACCAGGGCGCCCGTCCTTCCCCGCGCTCGTCCCTGTTCTCCGAACAGCCGCGCGCGCCCGAGCCCCAGCCGGCGCCCCAGCGCGGCAGCCTGTTCAACATCGTCACCGGCGTCCTGCGCGGCGGGCGTCCCGCCCCGGCACCGGACACCCAGCGTGCCGAACCGGCCCTGCCGGAGCAGGAACCCGCCGCCACCGTCCGCCCGGCCACGGGTGAGGAAGTCGGGCTGGATATTCCCGCCTTCCTGCGCCGCCAACCCTGAGACCGTGGCCTGACCGTGGCCGTAAATGCGCGCTGGTGGCGATCCGGCGCACATTGCCTGCGCTTCGCTGCTCACGGCCATCAAGGCCGCTCCGCTGCGATGCTCGCCAATACACGCCGGGCGCGGCCCGTTGGGCCGCTCTCGCTCACCAGCCCACATTTCCGGCCACGGTCTCCCCTTCCGAACCCATGCTCCCGGGCCGGCCGGCAGCAACTCGAAACACCCCGTTCCAGTTCCCACCACGTCGATTTTGTGACTTTATTTTTTCTTTATGTTTCAGCTTGTTAAGCCGTAATAGTCGGCAATAAACAGTGACTCGCGCTTCCGCTTTCCTGCGATTACAGATCATGCTCTCGTGCTGTCGGTTCTGTAACGGCCAGGCAAGAAGCACCGGAAACAACGGCAGGGAACTGGAATGGACGGAATGCTGATGATGTCGGAGCAGGAATCGTCACCGACCGGCGAGACCGTTTCCGCACGTCCCCTCCCCACCCGCACCACCCGCCAGCACACGCTCCGCCAGAGCATTTCCTGCGTCGGCATCGGCCTGCATACCGGCCTGCGGATCAGGCTGGTCCTCCATCCGGCGGCCGAAAACAGCGGAATCGTCTTTCGCCGCGTCGATCTCGACGGGCGCACCATTCCCGGCCGTTTCGATCATGTCGTCGATACGCGGCTGTCCACCGTCATCGGCGATCCGGCAACCCCCGCCCTGCGGGTCGCCACCATCGAGCACCTGATGGCCGCATTGTCCGCCACCGGAGTCGACAATGTGCTGATCGACGTCGACGGGCCGGAACTGCCGGTACTCGACGGCTCGGCGGCCGATTTCGTCTTCCTGCTCGATTGCGCCGGTCTGGCCGAACAGGCCGCCCCCCGCGCGGTGATCGACATCCTCCGCCCCGTCCGCGTCACCGACGGCGACGCCTTCGCCGAGCTGCGGCCTGCCCGCGAGCCCGGCCTGGACCTGGCCATGTCCATCGCCTTCCCCGCCGCCGCCATCGGCGAACAGAGCTTCACCGCCCGGCTCGACCGCCGGAGCTTCCGCGACGAGATCGCGAATTGCCGTACGTTCACCCTGCGGCAGGAAATCGAGGCCCTGCACGCGGCCGGCCTGGCGCGCGGCGGCTCGCTGGACAACGCCATCGTCGTGGACGGCGCCGCGATCCTCAACCCGTCCGGCCTGCGCCGCCCCGACGAATTCGTGCGCCACAAGATGGTCGATGCGGTCGGCGATCTCTATCTGGCCGGCGCCACGATCAACGGCGCCTTCACCGGCCACAAATCCGGCCACGCGCTGAACAACCGGCTGCTCCGGACGCTGTTCGCCGATGCCGCCAATTGGCGGCTACAGGCACGCACACCCCGCCCCCAGTCCCTCCGCGCGGCGGCCTGACCGCCGCCCCTGTCGGCAAATGCGCGCCGGCGGCGATTCGGCGCGCATTTGCGGTGGCCTCCGTGCCTGCGGCCATCGAAGGCCGTTCCGCCCCCCAATCCACCAAATTCAGGCCGGATCGTATTGAAAACGACGCCGTGGCCTTCACCCCGGCCCGCCGCATGATATAAGGCAGACCGAACTGGAAGAGCCGGCATGTCCCTGCGCAGCATTCGAAACCATTCCGCTGACCGTTCGGCCGGCCATCGTGCCGCCCGATACGCCTCTATCGCCGTCATTCTGTCGCTCGCGGCATGCAGTGGCGACAAGAAGACGATCAACGACCTGGAATCGCATGTTCCTCCGGTCGAGACGCTCTACAATAACGGCATCGACGCCCTGCGCGACCAGCGCTACGCCCTGTCGGCGGCGGAATTCGACGTTCTGCAACAGAACTATCCCTATTCCGCCTATGTCGCGAACGCGCAGTTGATGGCGGGCTACGCCTACTACCTGCAGGACAAGTATCCCGACGCGGTGCAGCAGCTCGACCGCTTCCTCGAACTGCACCCCACCAGCCCCGACGCCGCCTACGCCTTCTACCTGCGCGCGCTCTGCTATTACGAGCAGGTCGCCGAGGTGCAGCGCGACCAGCAGGGCACCATCGAGGCGATGAACGCGCTGGAAGAGGTCATCACCCGCTTCCCGCAATCGCCCTACGCGCGTGACGCCCAGCTCAAGGTCGATCTCTGCCGCGACCATCTGGCCGGCAAGGAAATGCTGGTCGGCCGCTATTATGAGCAGCAGCGCTCCTACCATTCGGCGGTCAACCGCTACCAGCGCGTGGTGCAGGACTTCCAGACCACCAACCACGTCCCGGAAGCACTGGAACGGCTGGTCGAAGTCTATCTCGACCTGGGCCTGACCGACCAGGCACGCCGCACCGCCTCCGTGCTGTCCTACAATTATCCGGGCAGCAAATGGTACCGCTACGCCTACGATACGCTGCGCAGCAAGCACCTGCTCTCCGCCGAGACCCCGGTGCCGGGCCAGGTCTCCGACAAGGCCTCCGCGAAATCGGCCGACGCCGCCGATGGTGCCAAGCCGCTGGCCAAGGCCCCGCCGCCGCCGTCCGAGGCCGCACACGCAAAGCGCGGCTTCTTCTCGCGCGTATGGCACTCCGTCTTCTGACGGGCGTGGGGGCCATCCTCGCGCCATACGGGGCAACCCGATGCTGACCCATCTGTCGATCCGCGACGTCGTGCTGATCGAGCGGCTGGACCTGCCGTTCGCCCCCGGCCTCACCGTGCTGACGGGCGAGACCGGGGCCGGCAAGTCGATCCTGCTCGACAGCCTGGGCCTGACGCTGGGCGAACGCGCCAGCGCCGGCCTGGTCCGCGCCGGCGCCGAGCAGGCCAGCGTCACCGCCTGTTTCGAACTGGCACCCGACCACCCACTCCCCGCCCAGCTGGCCGAACAGGGAATCGTCATCGACGACCCGCGCGAACCGCTGGTCGTGCGCCGGATCGTCACCGTGGACGGCCGATCGCGCGCCTATATCAACGACCAGCCGGTGGGCGTGAACCTGCTGCGCCGCGCGGCATCCCTGCTGGTCGAAATCCAGGGCCAGCACGAACAGATGGGCCTGGCCGACCAGGGCACGCATCTCGACCTGCTCGATTCCTTCGGCGTTCCCGCCAACCTGCGCGCCGACACCGCCGCCGCCTATCGCGCCTGGATGGCCGCCACGGCCGAACTGGCCGCCGCCCGCGCCACGATGGAAAGCGCGGCGCGCGAGGAAGAATGGCTGCGCCAGTCGGTCGAAGACCTCTCCACCCTCGCCCCGCAGGAGGATGAGGAAACCCATCTGGCCGGCATGCGCCAGAGCCTGCAACAGGGCGAACGGCGCGGCGAGGCCATCGCCGCCGCCCTGTCCGAACTCTCGCCGCGCGACCGCCGCTCCTCCGGCCCCGCCGCCGCCCTGCGCGGCGCCAGCCGCACCCTGCAACGCCTGCTCCCCGCCCCCGGCGACACCAGCACACCCGACGGCGCCGACCGATTGGCGCACGAGGCGCTGGCCGCGCTCGAACGCGCCGAAGAAGCATTGGGCGAAGCCGAAACCCTGCTCTCCCGCCTCGCCGCCGAAGCCGATTCCGACCCCCGCCTGCTGGAACAGACCGAGGAGCGGCTGTTTGCCCTGCGCGCGGCGGCCCGCAAGCATGGCGTCTCGGTGCCCGAACTGCCGGGCCTGCTGACGGCGCTCGGCGACCGGCTGGCGGCGCTGGATTCCGGCAATGTCCGCATCGGCGCGCTGGAACAACTGGTCCGCGAACGCCGCGCCCGTTTCGAAGACGCCGCCGGCCTGCTGTCGGCGGCCCGCGAAAAGACCGCCCGCCGGCTGGAGACCGCCGTCACCGCCGAACTCAAGCCCCTGCGGCTGGAACGCGCCCGCTTCTTCGTCACCCTGCCCGCCCTGCCGCCTGAGGCGTGGAATGCGCGCGGGCGCGAACAGGCCGCCTTCCAGATCGCCGCCAACCCCGGCCAGCCGCCGGGGCCCCTGGCCAAGGTCGCCTCGGGCGGCGAACTCTCCCGTCTGATGCTGGCGCTGAAGGTGGTGCTGGCCGGCCGCTCCGCCGTGCCGACCCTGGTGTTCGACGAGGTCGATTCCGGCGTCGGCGGCGCGACGGCCTCGGCCATCGGCGAGCGCCTGTCGCGCGTGGGGCAGGATGTCCAGGTCCTGGTCGTCACCCACAGCCCGCAGGTCGCGGCGCGCGGCAACGCCCATCTGCGCATCAGCAAAGCGGTGGCCAAGGGCCGAACCGAAACCCGCGCCGAACCGTTATCGGCCGAGGAACGACGCGAGGAAATCGCCCGCATGCTGGCCGGCGACACCATCACCGAGGCCGCGCGGGCGGCGGCCGACAGCCTCCTGCAAGGGTAATTGCCCCCATGTCTCCCGCTTCCGGCGCCGACACCCCCGATCCCGCCACACCCAATTCCGCGGCAATCGACCCCGCAGACCTGACCGCCGCCCAGGCCACCGCCGAACTGGAGCGCCTGGCCCACCTGATCAGGTCGCTCGACCGCGCCTATTACGAAAACGACGCCCCCGCCGTCACCGACGCCGAATATGATTCGCTGCGCCGCCGCAATCTCGCGATCGAACAGCGCTTTCCCAAGCTGCGCCGCGCCGACAGCCCCTCGCTGCATATCGGCGGCACGCCCGCCACCACCTTCAGCCGGCACCGCCACCTGGTGCCGATGCTGTCGCTGGACAATGTGTTCGACCGCGAGGAATTCGAATCCTTCGTGACCCGCGCAGCCCGTTTCCTCGGCCTGGACGAGGACCGGACGCGCGCCCTGCGCTTCGTCGCCGAACCCAAGATCGACGGCTTGTCGATCAGCCTCACCTACGAACATGGCCGCTTCGTGCGCGGCACCACACGCGGCGACGGCACCGAAGGCGAGGACGTCACCGCCAACCTGCGCACGCTGAAGGACCTGCCGCAACAGCTCAAGGGCCCCGCCCCCGCGCTGATCGAAATCCGGGGCGAAGTCTTCCTCTCCAAACCCGCCTTCCTGGCAATCAACGAAGCCCAGGCCAGTGCCGGCCAGAAACTGTTCGCCAACCCGCGCAACGCGGCAGCCGGCTCCCTGCGCCAACTCGACGCCACAATCACCGCCCGCCGCCCGCTCTCGCTGTTCGCCTACGCCCAGGGCTTCTCGTCCGAGCGCGTGGCCGACACGCACGCCCATTATCTGGACCGGCTCCGCGACTGGGGCTTCACGGTCAACCCGCTGTCGAAGATCGTCGAAAGCGCCACCGAAGCCGAAGCCTTCATGGACGACATCGCCCGCGAACGCTCGGGGCTGGAGTACGACATCGACGGCGTCGTCTATAAAATCGACGATCTCGCCTTGCAGGATCGCCTGGGCTTCGTCGGCCGCGCCCCCCGCTGGGCCATCGCGTGGAAATTCCCCGCCGAACAGGCCATCACGCGCCTCACCCATATCGGCATCCAGGTCGGCCGCACCGGCGCCCTCACGCCGGTCGCGATTCTGGAGCCGGTCAATGTCGGCGGCGTCATCGTCACCCGTGCGACGCTGCATAATGAAGATGAAATCCAGCGCAAGGATGTCCGCGAGGGCGACCTGGTGCAGATCCAGCGCGCGGGCGACGTCATCCCGCAGATCCTCGGCGTGGTGCCGCGCAAGGAAGGCGACCCGCCGCGCGGCGCGCCCTTCGCCTTCCCCCATACCTGCCCGATCTGCCACGCCCACGCCGAGCGCCCGCCCGGCGAGGTCGTCTGGCGCTGCACCGGCGGCCTGACCTGCCCGGCGCAGGTGGTGGAACGGCTGATCCATTTCGTCTCGCGCGACGCCTTCGACATCGACGGCCTGGGCGAACGCACGATCACCGAATTCCACGCCGACGGCCTGCTGAAAACCCCAGCCGACATCTTCCGTCTTCCAAACCATGAGGAAGACATCGCCAAGCGCGAAGGCTGGGGCGAGCTCTCCGCCCGCAACCTCACGGCCGCGATCCGCGCCCGCCAGACCATCCCGCTGGCCCGCTTCATCTACGCGCTGGGCATCCGCCGCATCGGTGCCAGCAACGCCCGCCTGCTGGCCCGCCATTACGGCTCCTACGCCAACTGGCGCGAGCAGATGCTGGCCGCCACCACCACCGGCTCCGACGCCCGCCTCGCGCTGGGCTCGATCACCGGCATCGGCACCGCCATCGCCGACGAACTCGCCTCCTTCTTCATGGAATCCCACAACCGCGCCACCCTCGACGACCTCGTCAAAATGCTGACGACGATCGAGGACGAAGCCCCGCAGAGCGAAGGCACCCTGTCGGGCAAGACAATCGTCTTCACCGGCACGCTGACCACCATGACCCGCCCCGAAGCCAAGGCCATCGCCGAGCGCCTCGGCGCCCGCGTCACCGACAGCGTCTCGAAGAAGACCGACCTGGTCGTCCTGGGCACCGACGCCGGCTCCAAGGCCCGCAAGGCCGCCGAACTCGGCCTCGACACCCTCGACGAACCCGGCTGGCGCGAACTGGCCGGCCTGCCGGAGGCCTAGATCCAGTACCGGCGCAGGCGCAGCGGCTCCGTCTGGTATTCATCGAAAACACCAGCAAGATTCCGCCTCAACATGGGTAACAGAAGCATCATGACCAACATCGCCTTTGTCGGAACCGGGTTCGTCGCTGACTATTATTTGGCCACCTTGCAGAACTATCCCGAACTGCGCCTGAAAGGCGTATGGGATCGCGACGCGCAAAGGTTACGCCAGTTCTGCACTTTCTATTCGGTCACACCCTATGCGGGGCTGGACGAATTGCTGAATGACAAGACGGTGGATATTGTCGTCAACCTGACAACACCCGAAAGTCATTTCCCCATCAACATGGCCGCGCTGAACGCCGGCAAGCATGTCTACTGCGAAAAGCCCGTGGCCATGTCGGTGGAAGAGGCCGAGACACTGGCCCTCCTGGCCGAACAGAAAAACCTCATCCTTTGCGGCGCCCCCGCCAACGCCCTGAGCGACGCCTTCATGCTGGCCCGCGGCCTGATGGAAAAAGACGAAATCGGGCGCCCAAACCTGGTCTATGCGGAAATGGATGATGGCCCCGTCTTTCGAGACGACTGGCGGCAATGGCGCAACCGGTCGGGCGCGCCGTGGCCCGGCCTGCATGAGTTCGAGGTAGGCTGCACGCTCGAACATGCGGGCTACGCGCTGAGCTGGCTGTACGGGCTTTTCGGCCCGATCACGCACGTCGCGGCGTCTTCCGCCCTGACTTTCCGTGACAAGGGCGTGGGCAACCACCCGCTGGGGCCGGATTTTTCTGTTGGCTGCCTGACTTTCCGCTCAGGCGTAGTCGCCCGCCTGACAAGCGGTCTGGCCGCCCCGCGTGATCGCTCCCTGACCGTCCTCGGGGAAAAAGGCAGCCTGACCGTGCGCGACCTGTGGGACAACCGCTCGGTGATCAACCTGCAACGCGACTATCGCCGTTCCTTGCTGGATATGCTGACCGATGGGCTGGAAAAGCTGCTGGGCCACAAGCTGCCCGTCCGCTTCTATCGCGGGCAGACCGTCCGTTACCCCAAGGGCAAGCCAGCCGCGCAGGTCCCCCGCTATCCGTCCAAAATCGACTTCGCACGCGGCATCCAGGTCCAGGCCGAGGCCATCCGTTCAGGCCAGACGCCCCTGTTCTCGGGACGGGTCTCCCTGCATCTGACGGAAGTCATCCTGGCCCTCAGCAGCGGGCTGCATGATTATACCGTCAAGAACCTGCCCTGACGCTTCAGCCCAGCCCCCCGCCTTCAGGCCGGGGGCTGGGCGCGCATCTGCTCTATGATCCGCAAGGTCTCGATACTTTCCGCCAGCGCCTGGGAAAGCGACACAAGATACCCCCAGGTCAAGCAACGCCCCACAAGACGGGCGCGGCCCGTTCCGGGCCGCTCTCGCTCACCAGCACGTATTTTCAAACAGGCTCCGAGCGCGTCCATCGCAACACGGCCAATGTGCCGCCCGAAGCTGGCAATACACCTCCGGCCAGCATTTCTTTCTGGCTGTTATTGAAGCCGAAGGCAAATCACACAAATGACGTGGCGACTCACCCGGTGATCGTTACTTGCATGCACGCCTGAAGACATCCGGTCAGAAGCTCGGATGACAGAAAGCCATTCCGCGTCCGCCGGTTCAATCCGAAAATATATGCAGCCCCCATACACGACAGAATGTCCACGTCAATGCGCCGTTTCGATGCATGTGCGTGTTGCCACATGATCCTACATAGATCATAGTATCCCACATGGGATATAAATGGCGCCTCTTCCCGGCATGCCACCCCACCCGGCACGAGGAATCATGGGGAAATCTGTCATCATTCTGGGTGCAGGCATGGTCGGCACAAGCACGGCCCTGCACCTTTCTCGCCGCGGCTTCGATGTCTTCCTGGTCGATAGGGACACGACCTGTCGACAGACATCATTCGGCAACGCCGGATTGATCCAGCGCGAGGCCTGTGAGCCATACCGGTTTCCCCTGAACCTGGGTGAACTGGCACGGATCGCGTTCGGGCGCTCGCCCGCCGCCCGCTACGACATCACGGCACTGCCGGCTCTCTGGCGCCCCCTTCTGCGTTATGCATCAATGTCGACAGCAAGCCGTTATCCGGATGTCTGCGTCGCATTTTCCGCTTTGATTCAACATTGTTTGACAGAACACGCCCCCCTGGTCGCAGAATCGCATAGTTCGGACCTCGTTCGACATGGCGGATGGCGTTGCCTTTTACATGGCAATACCAGGGCTGTCGCACGAGACATCGCCGATGCCCACCGTATGGCGCAGCAATACGGGCTGACCATGAACGTGGAAACTCCGGAAATGGTGCGGAACGCGGAACCGGCACTCAGAAAAGACGTGCCGGGCGCGATTGTCTGGGGTGACCCATGGTTCGTGACGCATCCGGGCACTCTGGTCGATCGCTATGCAGCCCTGTTCGATCCCGAGGGAACAAGGCGACTTGTCGGTGATGCCCGGACACTGACCCGCTCCGGGGCAGGATGGTCGGTGCGAACAACCCACGGCAATATCGAGGCGGAACAGGTCGTCATCGCGCTGGGCCCCTGGTCGGGCGATCTCCTGCGGAATCTAAAATTTCGTTTTCCTCTTTTTGTCAAAAGAGGTTATCATAAATGGTACCGCTGCACGCGGCCTCCGACGATGCCGTTGCTGCATCAGGCCGCAGGGACCATGATTCTTCCTGGCGACGGGTCGGTAAGGATCACGACAGGGGCGGAATTCGCCCGGCGGGATGCGCCGCCCGACAGTCGCCAGTTGGAAGCCGCATGGCGTGGCGTCAACGATCTTATCGGACTGGAAGAACCGCTGGACGAAGGCTTCTGGATGGGCAGCCGTCCATGCATGCCGGATATGCTGCCCGTCGTGGGACAAGCACCTGGCGAAAAAGGGATGTGGCTGAATTTCGGCCATGCGCATCAGGGTTTCACGCTGGGCCCCGTGACCGGCCGCCTTCTTGCGGAAATGATGAATGATGAAAAACCATTTATCGATCCCGCTCCCTATCGTGCGGAACGATGGATGTGACGGGTCACGGTCGCGTCATCGAATATGCTTTCAGCGTGCTCCGGTCAGCCGGCGCGGGCGCCGGCCCGTGCGTTTCGGCACCCCGTCGAGGTCCTGACCGGGCAGCGCGGTATTCGGTGTCGGTTCCGCTTCGCCGCTAGGCACCGCATGATCCTGCACAAAGGTGCTCAGAACATTCTCTCCGGCCTCATAACAAACGCCGATGATCTCGGCCTCGTCACAGTCTGGGCCAAGAATATACGCATGCCCCATATTGGCATCGAGATACAGCATTTCACCGGTCTCAAGCGTCAGCGGCGCGTAGACATCGGTATGAATGGTGACCCGCCCCTTGACGACATAGATACATTCTTCCCCGGGATGGCGGACAAGGGGGCCGAAATCTTCCAGCGTCTTTGCCTGAATGCGGCTAAAAATAGGAAGCATATGCTTATGGCGCAGATCCGGGCAGAGATAATAATAATCGTAATTCTTTGTCCGGATACGCAGCGCATTGTCCAACCGACCGATGCTGCGGCGTCCCGTCATGACGGGCGGCGAAGCCTTCTGCGTATCGATCAGCAGATCCGCCATGCTCATATTCAGTCTACGGCAGGCTTCCATAATCTTGTCGTATGACAGGCTCAGGCGGTCATGCTCGACTTTGGCCAGGGTCGAGAATGGAATACCGCTCTGGCGGCTCATCTCCTTCAGGGTCCAGCCTCGCTCGTCGCGAATGCGGCGAAGCGCCTTTCCAAGTGTCGGTTGATGGTCGGTCATCCTGTCGCGCTCTCATTCATTAGGCCGCACCATGATAGCCGCAGCCCCTTTGGGCGCATATCGCCTTTTGCACAGGATTTATGCACCGGCACACCATCCCCGGCTTCAGCGCCAGAGGCTTGCCGCCAGTCGTGCAAGGTTACCCCCGAGAATCTTGAGAATATCCGCATCAGAATAGGATAGGTCACACAGGCTGTCGACAATCCGAGGCAGAATCTCCGGCGGGGCGAACGTCATCGTTCCTCCATAGCCCAGGGCCGGCGGGAATGCTTCCGGATTTGCCGCGATAATATCCTGAAGATCGGACGTATCGGTCATGAACGGATAATCCAGTCCCAGGGCAACATGTTCCACGCCGACCCGCCCGGCAACATGATCGATCGCCCGGACGATCGCGGTCGCACTCACATCCTGCGTACCGAGAAACAGGCTGACACCATTGATCCCAACGATACCGCCAGTCTTTGCACATGCATCGATCAGGGTATCGTCGATGTTCCGCGGATGATCGCACAACGCACGCGGATTGGAATGCGAGAACAGCACTGGACGACAGGCGTAATCGAGGATATCGCGTGCCGTCCGCGCTCCCGCATGGCTACAGCAGACGACCATGCCGACCCGTTCCATTTCCCGGATGACGGCCCTGCCGAAATCAGTAAGGCCGTCATCGTCGACATGGCATCCGCATCCCGCCTGGCTGCGCGTATTGTAAGCCAGCAACATCCATCGGACACCCAGGTCATAGAAATCCTGGATACGCGCCAAATCGCCTTCCAGGGCTGCCACCCCCTCAATGTCAAAGGCCACGGCCAACCGCCCCGTCCGCTTGGCGACCGAAAGGTCCGTCGCATGCCGCAACAGCATGAAGCGATCGCCGTTTTCATGGATCCAGCGGGTAAAATGACGGGCAATCAGGCCGTGATCGCCGCCAGGTGCCTCACTGTATCCGATATTAACGGTAACGGCGGTGAAACCCGCAGCCCGAAACCGCTCGAGTTGCGGAAGAGTATCATCATTCGCCTCCAGCGGCAGGCACACATGATTGTCCCAGCAAACGGCCTGTTCGAGAATATCATCGACACGACGATCCTGAAAATTCGACATCGAGAGACGAATCCTTGAAGTTGCGAGAATACAGGGGATGGAACATGCTCCCAGCCGGTCGCCGGCTGTCATGCCATCGGGCACCCCGGCACCGTCTGTCCGTTTCTTTATCAAATCGAACAGATTATCCTTTACAGGATAATCCTATCCTATAATGGTAACTCGTCAAGGACTGGTGACGGAACCCCTTGGCGGCCGGCAGAGACAGCGTGCGACGCGCTTCATCCACCCAATCCAGAATGATGGAGTAACGAATGACCATGCCGGAGCATGCCGTGCCGGAGGGTATGATAAGCGCGCCTGCGATTGATACCCGGCCGAAAGGCGCCCATCTTGTCCAGATGGCACTCGTCGTGCTGGGAATTTCGCTGGTCACCCTGGCGCGCGAAGCGTTCTTCCCCTTGCAGCCCTTTATTCAGCACTCGATGGCCCTCAGCAATCAGCAGGTCGCCCTGTTGCAGGGGCTGGCAATCGGCCTGCCGGAAGCCGTCCTGCTGGTCGTCTTCGGTATCATGTCCGACAGTGTGGCGCGTCATTACATGATGCGCCTGTTCGTGACGACCTGCATAGCCGGCGTCGTTCTGACCGGACTGGCTCCTGGCTTCGTCAGCCTGCTGTGCGCCCGCTTCCTGGTTGGCGTCGGCTATGCTGGGGCATGCGCGGTTGTCATGCCCTATATTGCCGACCTCGCACCCGTACCGTGGCGGGGACGGGCGCTGGCAGCCGTCTTCATCGGACAAATCGTGTCGAACACGATCGGCATGGATCTTGGTGCCAATTTGCTGCCAGTGATCGACCATAGCGCGTGGCGGCACGTCTTCCCCGCCACGATGGAAGCATGGCGGATCGAGCACATCGTTGCCGCGGCCGCAATGCTACTCCTGACCCTTCCCCTGCTGCGCCTTGTCGAGCCGCGCAAGACGCCGGCGAAACGAGGCAGATTTCTTCCCCGCCTGCGGTCGACCTTCCAGGATCTCTTGCAATTCAGGCGCGTATTACTGCCCGTTGTCACCGCGTTCACGCTGTTTTCGGCCGCCGAAATCGAGCAGCAGATCTGGAGCGTTCCCCTTCTTGCCAAGACGGCGCAGCTATCGGTCGAAACCGTCAGTGGCGCACTCGGCTCGGTCCTGCTGATCAGCAGCATTCTGGGGGTTCTGATCGGCGGCGCGCTCTGCGACAGGACGTTCGCACGCTACGGCAACACGGGTGCCGTCCTCGCAATGCTGGCTTGCTATATCCTCGATCTGGTCACGTCGCTGACGACCTTCGCCCATCCATTCGCGCTGGCGCTCGGCCTCTACGGACTCGATATGGTACTTTACACGGTTTCGCAACTTTATGGATACCGCTTGATACTCGATATCATCGGATCCCGACATGCCGGTGCCGGTTACGGCATGATCAACGGCCTTTCGATCCTGGTTTCAATGGGGATCATGCCCAGCCTCGTCGTCGCCGTCAGTTCGCACCTGCCAGGCGACGCCGCGCTCAACTGGGCGGTGGGAGTATCCAGGTTTGCTTGCGTGCTGATCGCCTCCCTCATCCTGACACTCATGGCGACACGCTCGCGGCGCCCGCAGGACACCTGACAGAAGAGAGGGGCAAAGCCCCCTCCATGAGGTCGGATCTGTCCCGGATCGCACCACCAGGCCAGAACCGACCTCATGGCAGAAACCGGATCATTTTCATAACAATCGAAGCGCGCCGTCCGCGATCGACGACGCCAGGTCCTTTCGATGGCGCATTGCCGATCGGCGGGCTACCTGTCCGTCACAGCATCATACTGCCAACCCGACAGCCCCTCGATCAACGGGTTCAGCGCATCTGTTTTGTGTTTTGCAGCGCGCAAGCGGCAGATCGGTACCGTGCTTCGACGATCGCACTGCCTACCCGGCCTGCGACACCGAAAGAATAAACCCGGTCTCGCCGCGCTGGACATCCCGCCGCCCACGCGGATCGCATCCAAGTTGCCGCCGTCATGCACCGCCGTCACGGCCGGAGGCAACACGCAGCATGCGCATTTCGGCCCCGCGCAGCCTATCACCGCGAACTAGAGGGCGCGTCTTCATCCCACGGCGTCACCGCTGCTGTTATACATCGCCTTTACGGTCTGCTCATGCGCACGGCCATCCCGATCCGGCACAGCATCCAACGAGGCCGCAGCGGATGCGGCCCCATTTTCCGGATCAGAACGCGGCGCTGAGATTGAATCCCGCGGTACGGGGCTGCAGCATCGCGATCTGACCATACCCCAAAGAGGTCTGGGCCCCGACAATGCCATGTGAATTGTTCAGATTGTGCAGATAGATCTGCATGTCCCATTTTCCGAACGTGATACCGCCATTCAGGCCGAGCGTCGTGTAGTCACCCATGCGATATTGCTCCGCACCGGGCTGATAATTGAACCCCGCCACACGCGGCCCGATATAGTTGATCGTGGCACCGATATCGCCCGTATATTTAAAGACAGGGAATCTGTAATCCACAATAAGAGAATTCGTAAATCTCGGTGAATTCGGCAACTGATCCCCCGCATATCCGCCGAGACTGGACAGCGCACTGGTTGCCAATTGCGACTGGTTGAGGTTGATGCTGTCGATAATTCGCAGCCCGTCGATCGGATTGAAGGTTATGGTGCCTTCCAGGCCGAAAATCCGGGCCGATCCACCATTGCCAATATAGCTGACGCCACTGGAATAAAGAACACTCTGGATATTCCGCCAATAGATGAAATATCCCGTCGTATCGACCAGGATCCTGCGATTGAGGAACGCTCCCTTGTAACCGACTTCATAGCTGGTCAGGCGGTCGGCACTGAATGAAGGCGTACCCGTCGTCTCATGCGTAACCGGATCGGCAAAAACCGAATTCGGTCCACCAGGGCGGTAACCACTCGCAATCCGGCCATAGGCCATCATCTGGCTGTTGAACCGATATCGAATATTTCCCATATACAGCACGACCCCTTGATGGGTATCGACAGGAAGCGACTGTTCGCCTCCCAGCGTGCCGCCTTCTCTCAGCGTAAAACTCTGCTGATTGTAGGAATACCGTATCCCCCCCATCAGATCGAGCTTGGGCGTGACATGATAAGTCAGGTTGCCGAATGCCGCCAGTTCCAGATAGCTGGTTGGAACGCTGGCGGATAAATCAGTCACTTTGGTATCCGTCGCAACATCGCTATAGCCATAGATATACTGATAATTGCTTACGTCTTCTTTCGTAAAGAAGCCACCAACCAACCATTCCAGCGGATGGTGTCCCGTTGAAGACAAACGAAGTTCCTCGGTAACCTTCTTGACATTCGTACGCTTCAGAAAACTTTCCGCCTCTCGATCCAGACCGACCGACTTCAGAAGAGGAACATAGAAAAGCGATTCGTCCGCAACGCTTTTTGTTCGAATCGTCTGCCAGCTGGATATGCTGGTGATATTGACGTAAGGGGTCCGGTAATGAATCGTTCCCGAATAGATCCGGAAATGATTTGAAAAAGGCTCCTTGACGTAATCATACTGGTTCATGGAACCAAAAAGGGGAAGGTTGGCATTCCCGACCTGTGGAAGAGTCATATCGACATACGGTGTTCCGTTCTGCTCGATATTCTGACCGTATGTCGAAAGGCGCATATCGAAATTTTCAGTGGGCTTGAACAGAAGTTCGCCGCGCAGGCCGAATGTGTCGGCCTGGTTGACATCCTGCCGGCCCATATGGGCATCATTCACCCATCCAGGATTATGATAGTAATAATCGCTCAGGCGAAACGCCAGCTTATCACGCCATATCGGGATGTTGATGCTGGTGCCACCGTTATAGCCCAGCGCGCCTTGCGTCGTGGAAACGCCGCTCCGTATCGTACCTTTGACGTCCGTCAGGCTGGGGTCGCTGGTATGATAATCGATCAGTCCGCCCATCGTGCTGGCGCCGTAGAGCGTACCCTGCGGGCCCCGCAGCACTTCGATCTGCGAAAGATCAAACAGCCCGGCATCCAGCGCAAGAGAGGACGCATTCGCCCACGCCGTGCTGGAACCATACGGCACGTCATCTATATAGAATCCCACGGTGGGCGTAATATCGGTTCCGGTGGTCACACCACGGATATTGACGGTCGCCCGTCCGGCCCCTTGCGTCGTGTAGTGCAATCCAGGAACCGTATCGGCAAAATCGCTGAACTGGGTAGCAGCCAGACGCTTGAGATCGGCCGCGGTCACCACGCTGATGGACATTGGTGTCGTCATCAGCGACGATCTGCCCGTCTTTTGTGCCACGACGGTAATTTCCTCCGTCGCCTCCTTCATCTTGCCGGGCTTGGTGGCTGCCTGCGAAGCAGCTTTCGTATCCGGCGCCTTGCCCGTAATCGGGCTGACAGGTTTCCTGACTTTCGCGACCGGACTTTGCGGCGCCGCCGCAAAGCAAATGCCAGGACCGATCACCGCGATCGTCGCAGCGCAGACCAGGAGCCTGTGGCGACGACTTCTAACAGGAGACGGCAATGGGAGGGCGTTCTGCATGATGACACAATCCCGCTTTGAGATACAGTTATCCTGGTTAGGCTAATTTTTTTACCATTGCAAGTTGGCAATGATCAGCGATTTGACGGATTTTTTTATTATTTTTCTATATATATCAATTTGTTATCAAATGAATAGAACAACCTGCGCTTACCGCGCTCAACGAAAAATAGATCTTTCTCAGGATAAAGTTGTGTTGCAGGCATGGCGAACGAGGGGTATGGAGATAACCGAGATCGTTTCGACCCCAATCGGACGTACCATCGGAGGCGAGTGTGACGACACAAGGCGGATCTTATCGCATCACCATTGATCCAGGCCGGATCGACACGCTGTTCCAGGCATTCGATCAGACAGATCATCCAGGTTGCGCGGTCGGCATCGCATTGCATGGCGAACCGGTCTATCGGCGCGGGTTCGGACTGGCGACCACCGAACTTCCGGTGTCCATGACCCCATCAATTCGCACCCGAATCGGCTCGACATCGAAGCACTTCGCCTGCCTCGCCTTCATGTTGCTCGTCGAGGACGGCCGGGCCGAACTGGATACGCCAATCGGTCGATATCTGTCCGAACTCTCGTCCCCTGTCGCCGATATTCCGATGCGGGCCCTGATGTCGCATACCGGCGGTGCGCTGGATGCCTTCGAAGTCGTCATGCAATATCTGCCGAATTTCGGCAATGTCCTGGCGAGCAGCGACCTGGCCAAGCTGACGGCACAGGTCAACACGCTGCAATTCAAAACGGGCGAGAGCTGGAGCTACAACAACAGCGCCTACGTGCTGCTGACCGCCGTCATCGAAAAGCTGAGCGGAGAGAAGCTGGAAGACGTCCTGAGAAAGAGAATATTCGAACCGGCCGGCATGCTCGATACCGAATTACGCCGCCGGGACCATGTATATGCGTCGAATGTCGCGACACAACATCTGCCGGACGGAATGGGACATTTTGTCCGATCGCCGGGTTTCCGATCGGAAATCGCGGGCGAAGGGGGCATCATCGCAACGGTGGATGACATGTTGCGCTGGCTGCGTCACATGAGTGCCCCCGTCGTGGGCTCCGCTTCGACCTGGCAGGCGATGCAGGCAGCGACAGTTCTTCCGAACGGCGTGGATACACATTATGGCCTGGGGCTCTTTAACGAGACCTATCGGGGGGTCAGGGTTATTTCACACGCCGGGGGCGTGATCGGCGGGGGGTGCGACATGGCCAGGCTGCCGGACCTGGGCCTGGATATTTTCATCACGTTCAATTATTCGGGCGCTCCACTGGCACCAACCCTGACCAGGGCCATCATCGACACCTGCATCGAAGGGCTCGATCCCATGGAGGCATGCGCGCCCGGCAAATCATTCTCCGGCCTCTTCTTTCCCGAAGGGATCGATCATCCGGTGTCGATCGTCGAAGAGGATGGCGTCCTGCTGATCGATCTGACCAGCATGAAAGTGCCGGCATTGTGGAATCAGAGCGGTCATATCTACCATCCGTTCCTGTTTGGTACATCTATCCAGCCTCCCTCCCCCGACGCTCCGGATGCGATCGTGGTGAATGAATTCGGCCACAAGACGGTCATGCGCCACTTGCCGAAAGCCCCGCAATCGCCGTCCATGATCGCCGGCCGCTATCGCCTTGCATCATGGGACGCACACGTGACGATCCACGAGGAAGGCGATCATGCCGTAATGGTGGTCGACCATGCACAGTGGGGGCGCTCCATGCACAGGCTCCAGTCACATGGTGCCGGCTGGTGGCATGCGGTGCCCACATCCGACGCGCTGCAAACGCCGAAATGGCTCCTTTTCGCGCAAGACCATCAAACCGCCTGGGGAATTTCGCCACGCGCGCGAGGCGTCACCCTGCGGCGCGAGAACTGACCCCCAGCAAGACAGGTCGGCCAACGAAGGCATCGAACGCGCTATCGGTGGCCTGAAAGATCAGTTTCAGGAAGCCAATTGATGCATGTCGACCCGAATGGCTCCCCATCCCGGCCCGTCCATCACTTCATCGTCACGGGAGCCGCCGAAATCCAGACAGTCCTGCGCGTCCTTGCCCTGTTCGCCCAGCGAGACCTTCTGCCAGACCACATGGTCATGGAACACGCTCCGTCCGACAGCATGAAACTGGTTATCCACCAAACGGGCCTCGAAGACATGGCTGCCCTGAGACTTGCCGAGAAGCTCAGGGCAATCGTGTTCGTATGGAACGTCCAATATGCCTGTCTCGATTGACGGGCAGAAGAATTCTCTCCATCCGTCGCCACCGCTTCACTTCGACGGTCCCGGCACAAGCAACAAAGCCAGACTTTCGGGCGGAAGCCTGACATCACACCGGCTCCCCTCCGCACACGCCACCGGCTGCGGCGCGGGCAACCGGGCAGCGGCAATCAATGCGTCGGCCTGCCGGGCCGTGGGCGAGACCGGCCGCCCCATGGCTTCGAACAACGCGGCAGGCGTGCCATGGCTGCGATCGATCACGATCACCGTCGCCCCTCTGACCGACCCCACGCCCCTGAAGGCCAGATGCTGCTCCCGGGCCCGGTCCCGATCGCGGTTCCACAGCGCAACCGCAATCGTCCCATCGTCCCGCCGGGTCGCCAGCACATCGTCACCGGCCGACCCAGCCGGCAACCGCCGCTCTCCCAGACGATGCAGCAGCGCAAAGGCATTGAACGCCGGCTTGGCAATGCCATGGGTCGTCAGCAGGCCATACGCACCCGGCAACTCGTTGGCGATCACCCCCTGCTCCTCGAAATCGTCCGAGAACGTCCAGTAGGACATGATCGGCGCCAGCCCGTCACAATCATGGACCGTCTGCGCAATCCACGGCGCGATCCACGGACGATCCGCACTGCCATTATGAATATCCCAATCCGCCCCGAATTCGGTGATATACAGCGGCAGGTCCCGATGCCCCGACCGATCGATCACCTGACGCGCCGTCCGCGTCGCATCGCACACGGTATTCCCTGTATTGGCCGGCGATTTCGGCAACCGGAGCAGATCGGGCGGGTCATTGGCATAAATATGCGTCGAGACGAAATCGACCGGCACATGCTCCCGCATCACATGATCGACGAAATCCCCAACCCAGTGGATCGCCCCCGTCGCGGGCCCACCGACCCGCAGCGCCGGATCGACCGCCTTGATGGTACGGGCGGTATTGTCATAAAGCGCGAAATAGGTCGCCATCCGGGGCTGCGCCACCCACGTCGCCTGGTCAGGCTCATTCCAGACCTCGAAAGGCCATTGCCGAACTTCCCCGGCGCCATAACGCTGTTCCAGATGCGTGACGAAGGCGCGGATCAGCGCGTTCCAGTCCGCCATACGCGCCGGATAGGTCACATTGGCCCGATACCACAGCGTCCCGCCGCTATAATCCGTAATGGGCCTGGCCACGTCATCCGCCTTCCCATGGACCAGCGGCTCCAGCCCGCCATCGCGGCGCAGGGGGTCGCTGCCGATGGCGCTCGGCATGAACGAAAGCTCGACCAGCGGCCGGATATGATGCGCCAGCAGGCCATCATACACGGCATCGACCTTGCGGAAATTGTAATGCATATGGCCGGCACCATCCGGCGCCATGATGGCCATCGTGTCGTCGAAGATGCCGTGGAACCGCACATACCGAAAGCCGGTCGCCTCCCGCGTCCGGTCCGCATTCCGCAGATAGCTCTCCGTCAGCACCATGTCGGCGCGGTCCGAACCGAATGCCTGCTCCCAACTGTGCCGGAACGGCGTCCCGGCACCCGACGCATCGATCTCTATCGACGGCACGGTGTCGGGCGCTCCAGCCCGGGCGGTCCACGAAACACCGCAGGCCACCAGGCCGGTCACCACCGAACAGACCCGAACAATCCGAACCGCCGCTACCCTCTTCATCAACACCGACACTCCAAGTTGAGGAAGCACGACAGCATCGCGGTGAACGCCGACTTGTCAAATTCGTGATCTTCACCCCGCAAATGCCCCCCAATATTCATCCGGCTGGCCGAAAGGGGCGCGGATGCGCTAGATTGCCCATCTCATGACCCATCCCGCCCAGGGGCACCCGGCCCCCATCCGCCGTCCCACAGCCCTCCCGGCACCCCGCCCCGGCCGCGCCGCGCGGGCGGAGGCACGGTCATGATGCTGCTGGCCGGACTGGTCGCGGTCGTGATCCTGATCGGGTTCAGCATCCTGATCGCCCTGTCCGAAATCTCGTTCGCGGCAGCGCGCGAGGTGCGGCTGCGCACGCGCGCCGAGGCCGGCGACAGCCGGGCGGTGAATTTCCTCCGCCTGCGCCGCAACAGCGGCCAGGTGGTCACGGTGCTCCAGATCTGCCTCAACGCTGTCGGCGTGCTGGGCGGCGTGATCAGCAGCGACATGGTCACCCCGCCACTGGCCGACATCCTGCGCCGCGCCGGGCTGGAAGACAGCGTGGCCGGCCACGTCGCCTCCACCCTCTCGTTCGTGCTGATCACGGGTCTGTTCGTGCTGTTCGCCGACCTGCTGCCCAAGCGCATCGCCATGAACGCGCCCGACCGCGTGGCGCTCAGCATCGGCTGGTTCCCCGCCATCGCGCTGAAGGTGCTCTACCCGTTCGTCTGGATCTTCTCCAAGATGTCCGACGTCATCCTGCGCGCGCTCAAAATCCCCGCCGCCTCGGCCGTCGAGCCCGTCACGCCGGAAGACCTCCGCGCCATCCTCGCCGCCGGCACCGCCTCGGGCGTCCTGCTGGAGCAGGAACACCAGATGATCCAGAACGTCCTGGGCCTGCAGGACCGTTCGGTCACCTCGGCCATGACCCCGCGCGACGAGATCGTGTTCCTCGACATGCAGGAAAGCGCGGAGAGCCAGCGCGACAAGGTGCGGGCCAAGCCCTATTCCCGCTACCCGCTCTGCAATGGCGGGCTGGACAACGTCATCGGCTCGATCCGCGCCGAGGACGTCCTGGCCGCCGTGGTGGAAAAGCCCGAGGACGTCGACCCCACGGCCACGATCCTGCCGGTCGCCAAGCAGATCTCCCGCATGCGCCGCGACGTGCTCTCTCTGCCCGACACGCTCAACCTGTGGGACACGCTGGCCCAGTTCGACACCCACGGCGCCGGCTTCGCCCTGATCGTCAACGAATACGGCCTGGTCGTCGGTCTGATCACCTTCAAGGACATCATGGGCGCGCTGATGGACGGCCTGGCCAACCCGTTCGAGGAACAGGCCATCGTCCGCCGCGACGAGAATTCCTGGCTGATCGACGGCGCCGCCCCGATCGGCGACGTCATCCGCGAACTCGGCGTGCCGGACCTGCCCGACAGCCACAATTTCGATACGATCGGCGGCTTCGTCATGCACCGCCTGCGCCGCATGGCCCGCAAGGCCGACAAGGTCGAGGCCGCCAATTTCCTGTTCGAGGTCGTGGACGTCGAGGGCTTCCGCATCAACCAGCTCCTGGTCACCCGCCGCCCCCGCCGCCCGGAAGCCGATCAGCCGTAATCGGGAATGCCGGGCATGGTGACAAATCCCGGCAACGCCCGCACCGCCCGCACCCAGCGCCGCAGCGCCGGATAGGCGGAATGCTCCTCCCCCCAGTCGCGACACAGCGCGGCGGCGGGAAACAGCGCAACATCGGCCACCGTGGGCCCCTCACCGACCACCCAGAGCCCCCCATCCAGCCGCCGATGGGCCAGATGGTCCTCCAAAATCCGCAGCGCCGCCACCGCCGCCCGCCGCCGGTCGGACTGTTCGTCCCCCGCCCCCGCGAACAGGCTGGCCCGCCGCATCAGCAACGCCGCGCGCAACGGCCCGCCGGCAAACTGCAACCAGTGCGCAACCCGGGCAAAATCCGCGCGTCCCTCCGGCAACCAGCCCGGCCGCCCATGCGCCAGCGCCAGCAGCACGGCCTCCGCCCCGCAGACCGCCTGTCCCTCGATGCGCAACACCGGCAACACCCCGGCCGGCGAAACCGCGCGAAAAGCCGCGCTATCCTGCTCCCCACCGGGCACGACATCGACCACCACCCGGCGCGCCCGCAGCCCCAGCAGCGACAGAAACAGCCGGACCCGATAGCAATCCTCGTCCAGTTCGTCGTCGTACAGCACCAGGTCGCTCATGCCCGGATCGCTCATGCCACGACTCCCGCCAGAAACACCTGCCCGGCCCGTTCCTCCACCCGCGCCCGCACATCCTGCCCCCAATCGGCCAGATCATGCAGACGCGCCCCCTCGGCGGGCGCCGCCGCCAGCAGGTGCAGCATGCACGCCCCCTCGCCAACCGGCAGCAGCGCCGCCAGCACCCGGCCTTCCACATCGCGGTCCAATATGGCGGCCAGATCCCCCTCCGGCATCCCGATCGCCCCCGCCACATCCCGCCACGGCGCCTCGATCCGCAGCGACCGCACCGGCACCCACGACACCGCGCCCATCGCCGGATCATCCCCCGGCAACGCCCCGCTTTCCTCAGCCGAGGCCCAGACCAGCCCCCAGCACTCCACGACCCGGAGCGGCGCCGCCCGGATCGTTCCGGGAGGCGACAGATCGGGATGCGCCGGAATATGCGTGCACCGCCCATCCGCCCCGAACCGCCAGCCGTGATACAGACAGGCCAGCGCCCCTTCGCGCACGAACCCCAGGCTCAGCCGCATGCCCCGATGCGGGCAGCGATCGTCCCACACATGCGCCTGCCCCTGCCCGTCGCGCCACACCGCCAGATCGCGCCCCCGCACGGTGCTGCCAGCCGCCGTGCCGGGCTCCAGATCCGCCGACAACATCAGCGGATACCACCCGCCATCGCAGTTCACGCCCATAATCCGGTCTCCCCCCCTAAACCCCATCATCCCCCGCCACCGGCAGGCAGCGCACCACCGGCACCAGACACCCCGCCGGCCCCAGGCTGCACGCCATCTCGAAAGCACCGACCAGCGGTTCCGGCCCCGCGACGTCAAACACCACCCGCCCCGGCCCGCTCTCGACCACGACGCACTCCAGCGCCATCAGGGCCGCGCGCTCACGGGCAAAACCCACGATGGCCTCCACCGCCGTGCATCCCTCCAGTTCCAGGCGCATCCGCTCCCACCGGCTCATGCGACCTCCGCCCCGTCCCAGAATCCCCGATAGCCCGACCTTCCGAAACGTGCCATCCCTGTTCCGAAACCGTACCGAACGGAGAGACGCCATGATCCATGTCACATCCCACGATGCGCTGCTGATCATCGACCTCCAGAACGATTTCCTGCTCGGCGGCGCGCTGGCGGTCCCGCAGGGCGACGCGGTCATCCCGGTCATCAACCACCTGACCCTCCTGCCCTTCGGCCAGCAGGCCGCCAGCCAGGACTGGCACCCTCATGGCCACGTCTCCTTCGCCAGCACCCACGGGCGAAAGGCCACGACCGATCACTGGCCCGACCATTGCGTGGCCGGCACCCACGGCGCCGCCCTGGCGGCCACGCTGCACCAGGCGCGAATCGGCATGGTGATCCGCAAGGGCCGCGACCCGGACATCGACAGCTATTCGGCCTTCATGGACAACGACCGCACCACCCGCACCGGTCTGGACTCGTGGCTGGCTGGACTGGGCATAAACCGCGTCTTCATCGCCGGGCTGGCGCTGGATTATTGCGTGCGCTGCACCGCCATCGACGCGAAGGCCCTTGGTTTCGAGACGATCGTGGTCGAAGATGCATGCCGCGCGGTCGGCTCCGATCCGCAGGCGACATGGCAGGACCTGGCCCGGCACGGCATCACCCGCGCCCACGCCAGCGAACTCGCCGGCCTGTAGAGCAGGAGGCGGCCCGTTTCCGGGGGGAATCGCCGGCACCGGGTGGGACCGGCGCGGGCGAGCATCGAGAGGGGAAAGCGGAACCATGACCATTCCGGGTCAGGTATGACCACGCACGCGCCGAACAGACGGCTTCTGACATCACGACGCCATATGCTGGGCCTCGCCGCCGGAGCCGCCGGCAGCGGCCTGCTGCGTCCACCCGGCCTGCGGGCACAGCCCCGCATCCTGCCCCCGATCGCCGAGGCCGACGCCCTGGTCGCCTTCGGCCACACCAGCCCGGTCACCGACGGCGGCTGGACGATGATGCACAATCAGGGCGTACAGGCGGTGCGCAAGGCCTTTCCCAACCTGCGCACGATCTATGTCGAAAGCGTGCCCTATTCGGCCGACGCCACGCGCATCTTCCGCCAGTTCGTGGCCGAGGGCGCACAGATGGTCATCGCCACCTCAAACTACGGCGATTTCATCCGCGACGTGTCCGACCGCGCGCCCGACGTCGCCTTCATGGAATGCGACGGCCACGCCGTCAGCGGCAATCTGGGCTGGTATTACATCACCCACTGGTACGCCAGCTACGTCATCGGCATCGCCGCCGGACTGATGACGCGCACCAACAAGATCGGCTTCATCGGCTCGTTCCCGATCCCGTCGGTCTATGCCGGCACCAACGCGGTGCTGCTGGGCGCACGCTCGGTCAACCCGGCGGTCACGGTGCAGGCGATTTCGATCAACGCCTGGTTCGACCCGCAGGCCGCCACCCAGGCCGGCACCGCGCTGGCCGAGAACGGCTGCGACTTCCTGTGCGGCATCATGGACGAACCCGCCTATCTGCGCGTCGCCGAACAGCGCGGCATCAAGGCCGCGATGTGGAACACCGACATGCGCCAGTACGGGCCGGAAGCCTATGTCAGCTCCGTCACGCTCGATTTCCGCGATTACTATGTCTCCCAGGTCCGCGCCCGCCTGGCCGGCACCTGGCAGCCCCAGGGCCGCTTCCTCACCCTGGGCAACGGCGTGGACCGCGACCCATGGGGCCGCACCGTGCCGCCGGAAATCGCAGCCCAGGCCGATGCCATGCGCACACGCATCATGGCCGGCTACAACCCCTTCCGCGGCCCGATCCGCGACGCCGCCGGCCGCGTGCGCGTGCCAGCCGGCGAGGTCATGGACGATGCCCGGATCTATCAGTGGGACTGGGCGGTCGAAGGAGTCACCGGCCTTGACTGACCTGCTGCACGCCCGGAACGACGGTCCGCCTCCGGTCCCCCCCGGCACCCCCCCGATCCTGCAATTGCAGGGAATCTGCAAATACTTCCCCGGCGTGATCGCCAACCAGGATGTCAGCCTGGACATCGCGCCGGGCGAGATCCACGCCCTGCTGGGCGAAAACGGCGCCGGCAAGTCCACGCTGATGAACGTGGTGACCGGCATCTACCAGCCCGATGGCGGCGAGATCATCCTCGACGGCTACGGCCAGAGTTTCGCCGCCCCGCAGGATGCCATCCGCGCCGGCATCGGCATGGTCCACCAGCATTTCAAGTTGGTCCCCGCCTTCACGGTGGCCGAGAACATCCACCTGGGCTGGCGCGACACCCCCTTCCTGGCCTCGGCGAAGGTGCTGGAAGCCCGCACCCGCGCCCTGTCGGAACGGTTCGGCTTCTCCGTCCGCCCCGACGCCATCGTGGCCGACCTCTCGGCCGGCGAGCAGCAACGGGTGGAAATTCTCCGCGTCCTCGCCCGGCAGGCCCGCCTGCTGATCCTCGACGAACCGACGGCGGTGCTCACCCCGGCCGAAACGCGCGACCTGTTCCGCGCCCTGCGCGCCTTCCGCGCCCAGGGCAACGCCGTGATCCTGATCAGCCACAAGCTGGACGAGGTCATCGACATCTCCGACCGCATCAGCATCCTGCGCGCCGGCCGCAATGTCGGCACCTACCGCACGGCCGACTGCACCGCCGCCGGCCTCGCCACCACCATGGTCGGCCGCGAGATCGTCCGCCGCGACCTCCGCGCCCGCGCCCCCGGCGCAGCGCCCATCGCCCCCACCCCGGTCCTGAGCCTGCGCGGCGCCACCTGCCGCGACCCGCGCGGCGTGGAAACCCTGCGCGCCGTCACGCTGGACCTGCATGGCGGCGAAATCCTCGGCATCGCCGGCGTCGCCGGCAACGGCCAGCGCGAACTCACGCAGGTCCTCACCGGCATGATGCCCCTCTCGGCGGGCGAAATCCTGCTCGACGGCACCCCGGCCCCGCTGGCCGACCCCGCCGCCTTCGCCCGCGCCGGCATCGGCCACATCCCCGAGGACCGGCTACGCAGCGGCCTGGCTCCCTCGCTGGACATCACCGACAACATGGCGCTGCGCGAATATGACCGCCCGCCGATCGGCCGCCACGGCCTCTACGACCACGGCGCCGCCAGCCGCCTGGCCCAGACCATCGTCGAGGCCGCCGAGGTCCGCGTGCCCGACCTCGCCACCCCCATCCGCAACCTGTCCGGCGGCAACCAGCAGCGATTGGTGGCAAGGCGCGAGATCCGCATCGCCAGCCGGGTCCTGGTCGCCGCCTACCCCAGCCGGGGGCTGGATATCGGCGCCATCGCCACCGTGCTCCGCTACCTGACCGACCTGCGCGACCAGGGCGTGGCGGTGGTCCTGGTGTCCGAGGACCTGGAGGAACTGCTGAACGTCGCCGACCGCATCGGCGTGCTGTTCCACGGCCAATTGATGGCCACGATCGACGCCGCAACGGCGGACATGGAAACGATCGGCCTGCTGATGGGCGGCCGCTCGGCACAGAACGGCGCCACACCGGGCGACATGGCACTGGCCGGAGGAGAGGCCTGATGGCCGGCACGCTGCAACGCCAACCCACCGTCACGCCGGCCCGCCGGCTGGCCTGGCGCGCCGGCGCCGTCGTCGCCGCGCTGGCGATCACCACCCTGTTCCTCGCCCTGTCGGGCCGCGACCCCCGCCTGCTGGCCGATCTTGTCATACGCTCCACCGTAGGCTCCCGCTTCGGGCTGGAAGACCTCGCCCTGTTCCTCACCCCGCTCCTGCTGACCGGCGCGGCCGTCACCGTCACCGGGCGGATCGGCGTATGGAATATCGGCGCCGAGGGCCAGTTCTATGCCGGCGCGATCGGCGCCACGGGTGTCGGGCTGTTCCTCCCCGGCCCGGCGTGGCTGGTCCTGCCGCTGATGGCGGCCAGCGGCATCGCCTGCGGCATGGGCTGGATCCTGGTTCCCGCCCTGGCCCGCGCCTATGCCGGCGTCAACGAGATCATCACCACCCTGCTGCTCAATTTCGTCGCCGGACTGCTCACCACCTACCTGGCGGTCGGCCCATGGCACGACCGCGTCACCGGCGCCCTGGCCTCGACCGGCCGCCTGCCGGTGCGCATTCCCGAAATCTGGGGCGTGGTCCACTGGGGCTTCCCGATCGCGCTGGCCATCGTACTCGCCCTGGCCTGGCTGACCACCCGCACCCGCTGGGGCTACCAGATCACCATCGGCGGCGCGAACGAGCAGGCCGCCCGCTATGCCGGCATCCCGGTCCGCGCCCGCATCCTGGGCGTCATGCTGCTGTCCGGCGGCCTCGCCGCGCTGGCAGGCGTGTTCGAGGTCGCGGGCACCGTCCACCGGCTGCAAGGCGGCCTGGCCAACAATTTCGGCTATTTCGGCATCGTGGTCGCGGTGCTGGCACGCGGCTCCTGCCTCAACGTGCTGCCCGCCGCCCTGCTGATGGCCTTCATCCTCAATGCCGGCATCGTGCTGCAAACCCAGCAACTGACCGGCTCGGCCGTGCTGGCCATCACCGGACTGGTCCTGTTCATGATCGCCATCGCCGACGAACTCGCCCACTACCGCCCCGTCACCGTCGGCCCCGGTCCAGTCGGCAAGGAGGCCCGGCCATGATCGCACTCCTGACCGGCATGCTCTCCACCGCCGTTCTCGCCGGCGGCGTCCTGGCCCTGGCCGCCCTGGGCGAGGTCCTGGCCGAGCGCGTGGGCGTCACCAATCTCGGCGTCGAGGGGCTGATGTCGCTGGGCGCGGTCATCGCCATCATCACGGTGGTCGCCGTGCCCAACCCCTGGCTGGGCCTGCTGGCCGCGACCATGGCGGGGGCGGCCGGCGGCATGGTCTTCGCCTTCGCCACCGTCATCGTCCGCGCCAACCAGGTGCTGTGCGGCCTGGCCATCACCTTTCTCGGCCTCGGCCTGTCGGCCAGCATCGGCCACGACTACGCAGGCGTACCCTCGCCCGCCACGTTCGGCCGCGTGCCCATCCCCGGCCTGTCCTCCCTGCCGATCATCGGGCCGGCCTTCTTCGGCCAGAACCTGCCGGTCTACCTGATCTATCTGGTGCTTCCGGCCCTGGCGCACTGGGTCATGTTCCACACCCGCCACGGCCTGGCGATGCGCGCGGTCGGCGAAAACCCGGCGGCGGCCGACGCCGCCGGCCTGCCGGTCACCGCCCTGCGCTTCTGGTACGTCACGCTCGGCGCCGGCCTCGCCGGAGCCGCCGGCGGCTACCTCACCCTCACCTACGTTCCCGTCTGGTCGGAAGGGCTAGTGGCGGGACGGGGCTGGATCGCGCTGGCCCTGGTCATCTTCGCCGGCTACCGGCCCTTCGGCGCCACCCTGTCGGGCCTGCTGTTCGGGCTGATCACCGCACTGTCCTTCGTCGGGCAGGCCCGCAACTGGCCGATCGCCCCCGCCTTCCTGAACATGCTGCCCTATCTGGGCACGATCGCGTTCATCATCGTGCCGGTGGTCGTCTGGCACCGCATGCGCCGCATCATGGCCGCCCCGGCCGCACTCGGCGTGCCGTATCATCGCGACGTGAGGTAAGGAGATTCCGATGACCCATCGCGCAGACCAGGAAGACCGCGCCGTGCTGGATGCCTGGCACGCGGTCGGCTTTCTCGAAACACTGGGCAAGGACCCCGCCCATACACGCCTGCTGGGCGTCGACCTGACGATCCGGCGCGGCCCCGACGGCGTGCAGGTCCACGCCGAAGGGCGAGACGCCCCTTTACCGGTCGCCGAACGCTATGGCTGCCTGTGGACCAGCCTCGGCACGCCCCCCGCCACCCCGCTCGCCATCCCCGAAGCCGACGAACCCGACCGCCGCCTGGTCTGCTGCGGCTCGATCGACGTCCACGCCTCGGGCCTGCGCGTGGTCGAGAACTTCCTCGACATGGCGCATTTCCCCTTCGTCCACACCAACATCCTGGGCGCCGAGCCGCAGACCGAAGTCCTGCGCTACCACACCGAATGGCGGCGCGACGTCGATGAAGTCTGGGCCACCGACTGCCGTTTCCACCAGCCGCAGGCCGCCCTGTCGGCCGCTGGCGGGCAGGACACGGGCTATATCTACCGCGTCGCCTCCCCCTTCGTGACCCTGCTGTACAAGACCTGCCCCAACGACCCGCTGCGCCCCGACGTCATCGCCCTGTTCGTCCAGCCGACGGAGCCCGAGCGCTGCCGCGCCCACCCGGTCATGTTCCTGATCGACGACATCTCGACCCAGGCCGACCTGATCCAGTTCCAGCAGAAGATCTTCCTGCAAGACCGGATCATCCTGGAAAACCAGCGCCCCCGCCTGCTGCCGCTGGACGCCCGCGCCGAAATCCCGACCCGCGCGGACTCCCTCTCGGTCACCTACCGCCGCTGGCTGAAGCAGAAACAGGTCCGCTACGGCGCCACCGGCGCCCTGCCCGCCGCCTGACGCCATCCACCCGATCACCCGGTCAGGGCACAAATGCCCTGACCCTGGCCTACGTGCCTCCTACGCTTTCAGCTTCCGTGCCAGCGCCGCCAGCGCCACCAATTGCCGCGCCAGGAAATCGCGCGTCGCGCCATCGGTCAGTTCCTGCGCCTCGGCGTCGATCTTCTGCCCGGCCTGCCCGATCATGGCTTCGGGCCGGTTGAGCACCATGGCATCGAGAAAGACCAGGCTCTGACGCAGATGATACTGCGCCCGCGCCCCGCCGATCACGCCCGGCGAAGCCGTCTGGATCGCCACCGGCTTTCCCGCCAGCGGCTGCGGCGTCACCCGTGACAGCCAGTCGATGGCATTCTTCAGCACACCGGGCATCGAGTAATTATATTCGGGCGTCACGATGATCACCCCATCCGCCGCCCGGATCTGCTCCGCCATCAGCAGGACGGGTGCCGGAAATCCCCGATCCTGCACATCGGCATCATAGAGCGGAAACGCCCCGACCGAGCCCAGCGCGCTGATGCTTACCCCCTCGGGCGCCAGCGCGGGCAGCGCCTTCGCCACGGCGGCATTGAGCGAGGCCCTGCGCAGGCTCCCCAGCAGGGTCACGAACTGAAGCGGAACCAGGTCTGCCATCATGCACCTCCGGCAAGGGGCGCAACACATGCCCCGCCCCATCCTCTCCCATGGCGGGCCCGCCCCTGCAATCACCACGCAATCACAATGCGCAACCGCCCGCGCCCGACCCGGCAGCCCCACCCGGGGAACCCCACCCGCCCTCAACCGTAAAAGATGAAACATCATCATGTTAAGGCCGGACACACGCGACCGGCCCCCCATGCCCGCCCGCCGGGCCCGCACGGAGACCCCTTCTTGACCCCACAGCCCGGCACATCTCCTCGTCCGTCCCCCATCCGCAGGGCCCTGGCCATCCTGGCCGGCATATTCGCGCTGGCCATCGTCCTGCTGATCGCGCTGTGGAACTGGGACTGGTTCGTGCCCATGATCAACCGCCGGGCCTCGGCGTCCCTTCACCGGCCGGTAACGGTCGCCCATCTCCATGTTCGCCTCGGCTGGACGACCACGATCACGCTGGACGATCCGCATATCGCCCAGCCCGACGGTTTCACGTCGGAAAAGGAAGAGTTCGCCAGCGCCAAATCCCTGACCGTCGCGGTCAAGCCATGGCCCTATCTCGTCGGCCACGGCCTCACCCTCCCGCTGGTCGCGCTCGACACCCCACGCGGCGATATCGTGGCCCTGAAGGACGGACGCAACAACTACACCTTCACGGCGGACGGCAAACCGGCCCCGGATGACGGATCGCCCACCACCCTCCCCCATATCGACGAACTACGGATCACCGACGGCGATATCCGCATCGCCCTGGCCCGCCTGCGCAGCGATTTCCGCCTGGCGGTCCACACCACGCCCCCGGCGGACGGCAAACCCGGCACCATCGTCGCCGATGCCAAGGGCCGCTACGCCGCCCAGCCGATCACCGGCCATTTCGTCGGCGGCGCACTACTGACCCTGGCGAACGCGCAGAACCCCTACCCGGTCGACCTGTCCGTCGCCAACGGTCCCACATCGGTCACCCTGCGCGGCACGGTCGACGACCCGCTCCATTTCGCCGGCGCGCAACTCGCCCTGAAGCTCACCGGCCCGGATATGTCCCTGCTCTATCCGCTGATCGGCATCCCCATCCCGCAGACGCCGCGTTACGCCATCGCCGGAAAACTCGACTATACGGCGGCAAAGATCCGCTTCACCGGCTTCGAAGGCCATCTCGGCGGCTCGGATATCCGCGGCGACATCATCGTCGATCCGCACCAGAAGGTCCCCTTCGTCGAAGCCGCCCTGCACTCCCACCTCGTGGACCTGGCCGACCTCGCCGGCTTCGTCGGCGGCGAACCCGGCCACGCGAAGACCGAGCCCCCGTCAGACAGCAACGTCCTGCCCGACCAGCGCATCAACGTGCCCAAGCTGAACGCGGTCAACGCCCATATCGCCTATCATGGCGACCATATCGAAAACAAACGCATCCCGCTGGACAATATCGACGTCGACGCCACGGTGCAGGACGGCGCGATCGACGTCCGCAAGCTCAACTTCGCCGTCGGCACCGGCGCGCTTGCCTCCACCGCCACCCTCACCCCCGCCGCCGACAATAATTTCAGCACGCGCTTCAAGCTGGATGTCTCGCGCGTTCCGGTAACGCGCCTGATGAAGGGCGCCGGCTCCCTCGAAGGCCAGGGCACCATCGGCGGCCATGTCACACTGTCCTCCACCGGCCATTCGGTCGCCAACCTGGTCGCCAACGGCACGGGCGGCATCACGCTGGTGCTCGACCAGGGCGGCCACCTGTCCGCCATTTTGCCGGACCTGCTGGGCCTGCAACTGGGCAACGCGCTCCTCTCCGCGCTGGGCCTCCCCGACCGGACCCCGCTGCAATGTTTCATCGCCGACATGCCGCTGAAGGAAGGCATCCTGTCCACCCAATCCTTCCTGCTCCAGACCGGCGATACCCGCACGACCGGCGACGGCACGATCAATTTCCGCAACAACACGCTGGATTACGCCATCACCACCCGCGCGATCCATTTCACCGTCGCCTCCTTCCCCGGCGCGGTCCACATCACCGGCCCGCTGCGCAGCCCGACCATCCTGCCAGGTGTGGAAATCGCCGGCCGCCTGGCCGCGACGGGCGCGCTGGCGGCGGTTTTCCCGCCAGCCGCCATCATCCCCACCATCCAGTTCGGCGTCGGCAAGGGCTCGGCCTGCGAACAGGCGGTGGAACAGGCCAACGCCAACCCCGCCGCCGGCATCGCCCCCGGCGCCACCACCGGCCCCCACCCCTCGCCCGCCGCCAAAGCCGGCCGCGCCCAGGCAACCCGCCCCGCCGCCCGCAAGTCAGCAGCAGCAGAACAGGTCCGCGCGGCATGGGAGAGGAAGCAGAAGATGCAGCAGCAGAACGGCCACTGACCGTCGCAGAAAGCCAGCCGGAAGCCTCTCCACGCCTCTAGAACACTTCGTCCTGCACCACGCGCGCGGCGCGCGCCAGAAAAGCAGCCCATTGGCGCGCGTCGGCGGAGTCAGCGATCAGATCCTGGCGAATTTCCACCAGACAGGCCGGAATACCGCGCGCGTCTCCATGCACCGGTACGGCATAATCCTCGTCCGCCTCGATCTGATAGGGATTGTTTTCCGCCACCTCGCACCCGGAACTGGCAGAAAGCGCACGGATGAACGTCCGGCCATATGTGCGGGCCTGGCCGAAGAGGATACCCGCCGGCCATGGCCTCCGCTCTCCCTTGAAGACGGGCGTGAAGCTGTGAATTCCCACCAATAGTGTCCGTTGCCCTGCTGCCATCCGACGATCGAGACATTCGCCGACCAGATCATGGAATGGATGGAACCAGCGCCTCTGTCTCTCCTGTCGCTGGCGGGGCGAAAGCGCCATGTTGCCCGGAATCTCCGTCACCTCGCTGGAGATGGGGATGGAACTGTCACTGTGCAGGGGCCGATTGAGGTCAATCACCAACCGGGATACCTGGCCCAGCACTAGGGGCGCGTCCAGATGCTCGGCAAGAGACAACGCAACCTCCCGCGCACCGATATCCCAGGCGATATGGCGCAGCCGCTCATCAAGGGGCAGGCCCAGATCACCATATTCCGCCGGAATGAAGGACGAGGCATGTTCGCACAGCAGCAGATAGGGCGAGCGGCCCGCGGGATTGACGATCTGGACGGCCTCGGCCGCCGATCGGTCGCGCGCATCCACCCGGTGTATCTTATCCATTGGTATCCCTACGATATTTTTAGGCGACCGGATGCACGACGCAACTTGGCGGCGTCAGAATATCCCGCACCTGTCGCGCGTTTTCTCGATATCTTCCAACCGTTCGCGCACCCCGAATTCCGGGTCGGCCATCATGGCGGCCAGCAGCGTTTCGATCTGCACCAGCCCCGGAATCAGCGTATCGAACGGCGAGACCGTCTCGATCGGCGCACTCAACGTCACATCAGCGAAATGCGCGATCGGCGATTGCCACATGTCGGTAAAGAGAACGATCCGCACCTTGCGATCCCGCGCAGCCTTGGCGAACTCCACCACATCGGTCTGGTAGCGCCGATAATCGAAGACGGCCAACGTGTCGCTCTCTGTAAAATCAGCCAGCAGGTCGACCAGATCGGCCGGCCCGCCATCTATATGAAAGACGCCCGGCCGGGCCTGGATCAGATGCCCACGCAACAACGCGGCCAGATGCTTGCTCGACCGGCCGCCCAGACAATGGATATAGCGTCGGCGCCGGCCCAGCAGGTCCATTGCTGCACGAAAGGTCGGCGGCAGATAGCTGTCGCGCATGGTGGTCAGGTTGGCGACAATCCCGTCGATGAACAGATTATGCACATTGTCGGAGCGAAACGCCTCCGCATCCTTGTTCCGCAGCATGTGCAACGGTGACAGGCGACTGGTATCCAGCTCGCCCAGCATCGCCTGCTTCATCTCCTGGTAGCTGTCGAAGCCCAGCTTGGCCACCGCGCGCATCACCGTCGGATCGCTGACATGGGCCTGCCGCGCCAGGGCCGACATCGGTCCCATCACCGCCAGTGGATAATTATCGATCAGAATCTGAACGACCTTCAGTTCGGAGCGCGTAAGGTCGGCGCTCCGGGCGATCAACTGGTCCCGAATTGACATGTTCTCGTCCGCTTATTTGTCCTGAAGACCACATAATTCCATGATACTGTAAGCCAGAACTTTAGTCGTCTCAGCAATACTTTCGACAATAACATGTTCGTCTATGCCATGTGCATTGTCGCCCGAACACCCGTAAATCGCGCAGGGAACACCCTGGGCCGCGTAATGGGCAGCATCCGACACCGCGATAAAGCCGGTAACGTCCGTTTCCAGCCCCAGTGCGCCTCGGCCCCCGGCCAGCGCGCGCACCAGCGGGTGCTCGACGGGCGTGTTCATCGGTTCGAAATGCAGGCCACCCAGTTCCCAGATCACCTGCGGGGGATGCGCGCGCAGCCAGTCATGGCCTTGGGCGAAACGATGGACGAACGCCTCGAACGCGGCTCGTATATCGGCCGTCCGCTCATGAGGCAGGAATTTCAGATCGATATCGATGGCGCAGCAATCGGGCGTGATCGCCGGGTTCTCCATCATCGTCGGCACGCCGTTCGCGTCGGAAAAGGCGCCCCCGCGAATGACACCGGCATGCAGCGTATTCATGCCCGGCGGCATCAGGGGATGGCTCTTCGTCATCGCCCAGTCACGCTCCAGCTCACCCAATGCCATCAGGAAGCGGGCCGCCAGGTCGACCGCATTGACGCCCGGCGTGCGCAACGCCCGGTCCGCCTGCGGATAGAGCGATGTATAGCGCCAGGCAGAGTGGGCCGCCCGGCCGGGAATGACAACCCGCACCCACTCCAGTCCGCCCTCGGCCGGCATGATACGGCCGAAGCTCGTTTCGGTGATGATACCGGCACGGCATTTCGGAAAACGCGCGGCCGCGTCAATGGCACCGAAACCACCGGCTTCCTCGTCCACCACGCAATGAATATCCACCCGCCCGCGCGGCCGCACGCCCGCCTTGAGCACGGCACGCAATGCGGCGATCATGGCAACGACCCCGCTTTTCATGTCCGTGGCACCGCGTCCCCATAACCGCCCGTCATGCAGGTCGCCCGAAAACGGGTCCATGGACCAGCGGGCCGCCTCGCCGGCCGGCACTACATCAATATGCCCATTCAGCATCAGCGAAGTCTCGTCCTCGCCCGGCAGGCTGGCGATCAGGTTCGGACGGTCCGGGAAGACATCGTATCGTTGCGTGCCCAATCCCATATCGTCCAGGAGGGCGGCCAGATAGGCCTGCACCTCCGCTTCGCGGTTCAGCCCCTCCTGATGCTGGAATTTCGGATTGACCGAAGGAATGCGAACGATCGCCTGCGTATGACGGATCGCCCAATCCCGCTCTGCGTCGATCACAGCGCAGACTGTCTCGAAAACCTCCCGCATCGGACCTCTCCCATCGAAAGCAGCGACCCGAACCGGCATCGGTCCGGCATCATGCCGCGCCACTGAATGTAAGATATCACACATTTTCCAATTTAATGTCCATAACGAAAACATATTGACATCGCACCGATCCCTGCGTCATCGTCCATGATATGGACAGCCGGCCGCAGCCTGTGGCCGTTTTCCGTTCTCTATGGAAAAGAACCTGATGCTTCCTCGTGATTCACGGATGCGTGCGGGACGCGCGGCACTGCTCCTGGTCGACATGCAGACTGTCTGGATGCATCCCTGCGACAAGGACGATGCTGCGTATTTCACCGCGCGCAACGCGACACTGGCCGTCCCGAACCAGCAGCGCCTGCTGCAAGGTGCGCGCGACGCCGGGCTGGACGTCCTGCATACGATCATCCGCAGCCTGCGTTCCGATGGCCGCGACCGGTCTCTCGACCACAAGCTGACGCCGATCCACATCGCGCCGGACGACCCCGCCGGCGACATCATCCCGGAACTGGCCCCCCGCCAGGACGAAATCGTTCTTCCAAAGACCTCATCAGGCGTCTTCAATTCCACGAATATCGACTACATCCTGCGCAATCTCGGCACCGACCACCTCGTCATCGCGGGGCAGTTGACCGACCAGTGCGTCGACATGGCGGTCCGCGACGCGGCCGATCGCGGCTATCGGGTCTTCCTCGCCGAAGATGCCTGCGCCACATACAGTCAGGATCGTCATGATGCCGCATTGCGCGCATTTGGCGGGTACTGCGTCGTGACCAGTACATCGGACATCCTCACCCGGATCGAGGAGATCGAAGCCGATGTCTGAAACCCCGCAAGTCCCCTGGCAGTCCGTGGACCGCACCGGACTGTTCGCCCTTCTGACCAACGATCTGGTCGGCATCACACGCGGGCGCTTCTTCCCCCTTCCCCTTCGTGAACGGGCCGTCCTGAAAGGATGCGGCTGGGTGCCGGCCAATCTGGGGCTGACACCCTTCGACGAGATCGCCGCGAACAATCCATGGGGATGCGTCGGAGACCTCCGGCTGCGCCCCGATCCCGACACGGCCTACCGGACGACCCGCCTGGGAGACGGCGCGTTCTCGGGCATGCTGTGCGACATCACGACACTCGATCACCAACCGTGGTACGGCTGCGGCCGATCGTTTCTCCGCGCGGCCCTGAAGAACCTGGAAACCGAATTCGGCCTCTCCCTGTTCTGCGCCTTCGAATCGGAATTCCAGGTCACCGGCGCGACATGGGCTCACGCACCGGCCTTCTCTCTCCAGGCCATGCGCCGCGCCGACGATTTCATGAGGCTTCTCGTGGACGCCCTGGCCGATGTGGGCGTCGATCCCGAAATCATCCTGCCTGAATACGGACAGGATCAGTACGAGGTTCCCTGCGCCCCCAGGGATGCCTTGCAGGCAGCCGACAAGGCCGTCCTGTTCCGGGAAGTCACGCGGGAGGCGGCACGCCTGTCGGGGCTGAAGGCCACCTTCACCCCCAAGATGACACCGCAGGGTGTTGGCAACGGCATGCACATCCATTTCTCCCTGAAAGACAGGGATGGCCGGTTCGTGACGTTCGATCCGCAGCACCCGGCGGGCGTTTCAGAACGCTGCGGCGCATTCGTCGCCGGAATCATGAGGCACATGCCCGCGCTCATGGTCTTCTGCGCTCCCACGGCGATATCCTACATGCGGCTTCAGGCCCATCACTGGAGTTCCGCCTATGCCAGCTTCGGCCTGCACAACCGCGAAGCAGCGCTGAGGATCTGCCCCGTCGCCGCCACCGACCCCGCCACGACGGCCAGGCTCTTCAATATCGAGTTCCGGCCGCCGGACGGCACGGCCAGCCCGTACTGGGCGCTCGGCGCCCTGGTCCGCGCAGGGATCGAGGGCCTGCGCCACGGCTTGCCGACGCCCGGCCTGTGCCATGGGGACCCGGACAGCATGGACGAGGCCACACGCCGGCAAATGGGCATCCGTCGCCTGCCGGGCTCGCTGCGGGAGGCACTGGACGCCTTCATGGCCGATTCCGTCGTACGAGGCTGGCTGGACAGCGCACTCGTCGAAGGCATCCGGTCCGCGAAACAATGCGAGATCGATAAAATACAAGACTGGACCGACGACGAGTCGTGCCGGCGCTACGCGACGATTTTCTGAAACAACCCTCCGGTAACCGCAACGGAAGCCTTCGGCAAGAATAAGGAAGTGATGCAATGGCCCAGATTGTTTTGAAAGAGAAATGGAAACGGAGTTCCTGTTTCCTTGGGCTGGCGATCGTCACCCTGGGCCTTTCGGCCGAGACTGCCTGGGCCGAGGATCCCCCGTCGGCGCACAAAGCCGTACCACGCCAGAAGACGGCCGCCACGACGGCGAAGCCGAAGGCGGCCGTTCCAGGTCCCGCGCTGGCAGAGGATATCAACGTCATGGGGCAGAGCCGGCAACGGCAACTGGTCCATGTCCCGCAATCCGTGTCGAGCTATTCGGGGGCGGAACTGAAGCAGCTCAACGTCACGCAGACGACCGACCTGCTCGGCATGACGCCGGGCCTGTACATGACGACCAGCAGCCTGTCGCCCACGCCGGAATCCCAGCAACTGGTCATCCGCGGTGTCGGCACGAACGCCCAGCTCGAAGCCGCGACCGGCACCTATGTCGATGGCGTCTACCTGCCGGCGCTGAATTTCGATGTCGGCTTCATGGACCCCCTGCGCGTCGAGGTCTTCAAGGGGCCGCAGAACACGATGTTCGCCCGCAATGCCGAGGCCGGCGTGGTCAGTATCACGACGGCTGCCCCCACGGATCAGGCCGTGCATCGGATGGAGGTCGGCTATGACAGCTTCAATACCGGGAAGGTCCAAGCCTATGTCAGCGGGCGGATCGCCCGCAACCTGTACGGCTCCCTGATCGCGGATTACAGTCATTCGGACGGCTACATAAAGAATAACGGCACATCCAAGCTCCCGCTGGTCGATCCCTATTTCCCTGGCCAGGACCTCGTCCGTGAATACGGCTCGCATGTCAGCCTCAATCGCTATACCGGCGTGGAACAGAAGGGCGGCTTCCGGGGCATGCTGCGCTACACGCCGCTCGAAAACCTGGATCTGCGACTGATCGGCGATTATCATCGTGACAACGGCAACCAGGCCGGCTCGGGCCCGCTCGATGGCTGCAAATGCTACACGCTCAACGGCGACCTGGCCTATCAGGCCGACAGCGAGAATTACGGCGCCGCCTTTGTTGCCGCCTATACCCTGCCCTTCATGAAGATCTCGTCGATCACGTCCTGGCGGGAAGCCTATTCGAACGTTCCGGTGGATTTCGTCGGCAATTCCGCCTTGCAGAACAATCTCCAGGCTCTCTATTCCGAGCAGCAGTCCAAGATGCAGGAACTCCGGCTCAGTTCGGTCGATTCCGGAAAATTTACCTGGAATGTCGGCTTTTCGGCTTACAAGGACCGCGAATACACCAACCGCTTCTACGTCCTGTCCGATCTGGATTCACCAGACCACCTGACGAACTCCCTCTATAGCGGAATCTGGAATTCGCAGATCGTCTCGCTGCGGCGGACAGGGTACGCCGGCTACGGCGAGGTCGGCTACGCCATCACCCCGCGCCTGCATATCGATGCCGGCCTGCGCTATGTGTGGGAAGATGTCGCGGCCAACGGACTGGAGCGGTACGTGATCCCCGCCAACAACGTCCTCAGCGCGCCGATTTCCAGCCTGGGCTCGTGGTCGTCCTTCGACGCGGGCGTCAACAGCCAGCGGGCCTGGCACAAGGCCCTGCCCTCGGCAACGGTTCGCTATGACCTGGCGTCAAGCAGTTCCATCTATTTCCGCTACGCACAGGGCTACAAATCCGGCAGCTACCAGAAGGCCCCGGTCGTGCCCTCCGACGTCAGCCCCGTCCTTCCCGAAAAGACGCAGACCTTCGAAATGGGCATCAAGTCGCAGCTCACGAAGGCCATTCACATCGACCTCGCCGGTTTCGACACCGAGATCCATGACCAGCAGGTCCAGTCCACCGTTGTCCGCAACGGCATCACCTCCAATGCCATTACCAACGCGGGGGCAAGCCGGATCACCGGTTTCGAGGCGAACCTGAACTGGCACGTCACCCCCCGCTTCGAAATCAATGCCAATGCCGCCTACACACCGTCGAAATTCCTGAATTACGTGATCCATCCGGGCGTCGGCCTTACCCCTGTCGTCCGGACCGGAAGCGCGCTGCCCAGCACGCCGGACTGGACCGCCGATATCCGGGGCGCCTATACCCTGCCGCTGGGCAGGGAGCGGTCGCTGATTTTCCAGGCCAATTTCCGGTGGGTCGACAGCACCTATGTCGGCACCCACGCCACGTCGGCCGATCCCATTCTGAATATCCCGTCGTGGAATCAGCTCGATCTCAAGGTCATGTATCGCGGAAAGCGCTGGTCGGCGTCGCTCTATGGCAACAATGTCCTCAATCGCTACATCATTCTTTCGAAATTCAACACCTTCTTCGCCCAGCCCGCGGGCAGCTACGTGCATGACGTGGTCGCCGCTCCCGCCAATGTAGGCTTCGACGTCACGGCCGATTTCTGATGACATCGGCGAAGGGGAAAAGCCCGGCCACCGGCCTCTTCATGATCGCGGCGTGCGCGGGCGTGGCCAATGCCAGCCTGCTGTGCGCCCCGGTTCTCGCAACCCAGCTCATGGCCGAACTGGGCTACGACGCCCGGCGGACGGGGCTCTTCTTTTCGCTGGAATTCGCGGGCTACTGCCTTGCGGGGCTATTCGGGCGCATGGCCCTGCCCCGGTTCGGCTGGCCCCTTCTCCTGCGCGCGGCCATTCTCACCGCCATTGCCGGCAACCTGTTCGCCCTGGCCTGCCTGCACCACCCCGATATCCTGCTGGCGGCGAGATTGCTGACCGCCACGGGCAACGCGCTGATGGGCATCGTGGCGATGAGCTACGCCAACATTCATCCGCGCGGCCGGCAGGCCTACGGTGTCTACATCATGGGCCAGTGCGTCGCCGGCACGCTCGGATTGATCTTTCTCCCCACCCTCTTCCTGCATACGGGCATCGCAGCCTATTTCCTGCTGCTGCCCTGCCTTCTCACGCTCCTCCTGTTCGGGGCCTCCCGCCTGCCGCCCGGCCGAACGCTCCACGAATCCGGGGGCTCCAGCCGTTCCGCTCCGGCATCGGGCTGGCACGTCACCATCCGCCGTCTCGCCGTGCTGCTATTCTATGTCGGACTGAGCGCAATCTGGACCTTTTCCGGACAACTCGCGCTGGCGGCAGGATTCAACGCACAGCACAGCGGATATATGCTGGGCCTGGCCGCCGGGTTCGGCATCCTGGGGTCGTCGGCAGCCACCTGGCTTGGCAAGGACGCTTATTCCGATCGCAGCCTGGCACTCGCAGGCTACGGACTACTGACGGCGAGCCTGCTGATGCTGTTATGGCCCTGGGCGCCTTCGTTCGTCGTGGGCACGTTGCTGTTCAAGTTTTCATGGACATTCGTCGTGCCGGTCCTGTTCGCCATCGTCGGGCGGCAGGACCGGTCGGGCGAAGTCGTCGCCGAAATCAACTTCATTGCCGGACTGGGGCTCGCCGTCGCCCCTTGGGCGGGGGGTCAGATCCTCTATTATGGCGACCTGAAAAGCCTGACCACGATTTCCATAGTCTTCGTCCTGATCTCCGCCTGGTGCGCGGCACGCCTTGCCTCTCAGGAACAACACTGAGCCGATAGAGCACAGGGCGGCGCCAGCCACGCAGCGAACAGGATCGCCTCCGCCCCGCCTGTTGCCGACAGCGCATGATCTGTCCGGCCGTCACCGCCACCAGATCGAAGGGCACGGCCTCCGCCCCCTCGACGCCCGCCTTCGTTACATGGCAGAGATGATCACGCGGGGGCTGCTCGCTCGCACCTATTACGGCAATGCTGGCGGCACCCCCTCTGCTCGGACAACGCACACGCGCCGGGACACGCCATGCCCTCCTCCTGCCGTCGAAAGTCCGCTGAAAACCGCGCCCCAACCGGACGGACGATCGGCGGCGCCCTTTTCCTCTCCGCCCTGCTCGCCCTGTCCACCCCGTCCCACGCACAGGCCACGCTCCCGCCGTCAGCCTGCATCGAGGGCGCAACGGTGGTGCCGCTGCTCGGCGGACAGGGCGATGCGCCGCTCATTCCGGTCCATGTCGAGGACCAGGACGCCGCGATGTTCGTCAGTCCGGGATTAAGACCGGTGCTGATCCGTAACTACGGCGACATCTGGTTTCCTCTCGGCCCCGCACAGCCCCTCATCGCCCAGGACGGCCAGCCGGTCATCACCCATCATACCGAAATCGACGATATCCGGATCGGCACGCTGTCGCTCTCCATGGTTCCCGCATCCCTGCTGGAACATGATGCAACGCGGATGGTCGGCACGCGCCCCCTGCTGGGCCTGCTGGGGTACGAGTTCTTCATCGGCGCGGAACTGCTGCTCGACATCCCGCACGGCAAGCTGGCCATCTTCCACTGGAGCACGAAAAAGGAGTGCGGCGACTCTCCCGCCCGCATCTTCGCCGGCGCGTTCACCAGCGTAAAGATGGACAGCACCACCCACATCGCGGTCCAGATCGGCCCCATCACCCGCCAGTTCAAGCTGGACCCGGATCTCGGCATCAGCATAATCCCCTACACCGACGCCCGAGACGCGGGCATCTCAAAAGCCAGCCTCGCCGAAGATACCCGCATCGCCACCTGCTATGCGACGACGCAGGTCGGTGCCCGGCATCGTTTCGACCGGGTCGCAATAGGCTCCCACACCATGACCGACATCCCGCTGGTGGTGCAGAACCACCTTTCCACCGGTGCCCTCGGCGAAGATTTCTTCTCGGGCATCGTCGCCCTGTTCGATTTCCCCCACAACCGCTTCATCTTCCAGCCAACGACAGACCGCAACACCGCCCCCGAACGCCATCTCCATTTCGACGAATCCCACGAAGGATTCACGTCCGTCAAAGAACCCCACCCCGAAAGGCGCTATCAGTGACACACAGCGCCTGACACTTTCGCCGTCACCCGCACTGTCTTTTCATCCGCCCCGCCTCGCCGTTCAGGCTGGCACCCGCCCCACCGCCCGCAGAATGGTCCCGGCAATCATCTCCGCGTTCGCGGTCACTTCCGGCAACCCCATCAGCTCGCCGAACGTCCCGCGCGACAGCGGCCCCGCGACAAACAGGCTCGGCTCCGCTTCCCCCGCCGCCGACAGCGCATGCCCCTCCCGGTCGGTCTCCACCCCCAGCCCCACCGGGTCGGCCCGCAGCAGCCCCCGCCGGGCCAGCCCCGCCAGAAAGGGCTGGGAGGACAGGATACGGGCATGATCCGGCCCGGTCGTCGTCACCACCGCGTCGAACGACAGAACCTCCCGCCCGCCACCCCGCCGGCGCAGCGTCACGGCAAACCCCTCCCCCCGCCGGGCAGCCTCGTCGATCCGCCCGGCCAGCACATGCAGCGTTCCCTCGGCAATCCGCCGATGCAGCACCCGCTCCACCTGCGGTGCGATCCGAAAGCGCCGCGTATCCCAGAACGGGCGGGCATGCCGCACCAGCCGCCGCCGCTCCGCCACCGGCAACGCCGCCCAGATCGCCCCGGCCTGCCGACGCACGGCGTTGAAGACGGTCTGCCACGGCCGCTCCGGGTCCTCGCGCAACGCCCGCCGCACGCGCAGCAACACCCCGCGCGCGGTCGAGGCCGGATCGGTGGAAAAATCCCCCCACGCATCGGTCACATCGCTCAGATCCGCCTGCGACACCTGCCCCCGCCGCGACAGGGCCACGATCTCCCCCCGATGCCCGGCCGCATCCAGCGACGCCACCACATCCGCCATACTCAACCCGGTGCCCACGATCAGCACCCGATCCTCCGGCCCGATTCCCTGCAACGCCCCGACCGCCCAGGGATCGACCACCAGCCGCCCCCCGCCGCCAACCAGCCCGGCCAACGCCGCCGGCGGCGCCGGCGGCGGATGCGAGGTCGCAATCACCACGATCCCGGCCGCCGCCCGCTCGCCGTCATCGGTCGCAATCCACCACCCGCCCTCCGAGCGGGGCGTCACCTCCGTCACGCGCACCCGCCGATGCACCACCTGCCCGCTGGCCAGGCGCGGTGCCAGCCGCGCCGCCACATACCGCCCGAACACCGATCGCGCGGGATAGGCCGCCCCATTGGGCAACACGGCCTCCGGATCGGCCTCCAGCGCCCCATCCGCCCGCAGCCAACTGTCGAAATCGTCCAGCACGGCCGTTGTCAGGCTCATGCGCGCGGCCGGCACATTGATGCGGTGGCGCGGATCGCGCGCCCCATACGCCACCCCCTGCCCCAGCGCCTCGCGCGGCTCGAACACCGTCACGGGCGGCAGTGCCGCGTTCCCGTTCGTCAGATGCCATGCAATCGCGGCCCCACTGAAGCCGCCGCCGATAATGGCGATCCCGGGCACTGAATCCGTCATGCCGTCTCCGTACGACGCACCCGGCTGGCCGGATGGTCCACACCCAGCCGGTCTCCGCGCCCGAACAATTTCTCACGCAAGGTGCCGGGCCGATAATCCCGCTTGTAGATGCCACGCCGTTGCAGCACCGGCACCACAAATTCCACCACATCGGCAAAGCTCTCGGGCGTCACCGCATAAGCCAGATTGAACCCGTCGACACCGGTCCGCACCACCCACTCCTCCAGCAGATCGGCAATCCGTTCCGGCCCGCCGACAATGGTCGTTCCCATGCCGCCGATCGCCGCATGCTCCGCCAGTTCGCGCACCGTCCACACCTTGCCGGGGTCCTGCACCGTCAGCGCATCGACAGCGGAATGGATCGCGTCATTGCGGATATGCCGCACCGGATCGTCCGGCGCGTACTGCGAGAAATCGATCCCCGTCCACCCCGACAGCAACGTCAGCGCCCCCTCCAGGCTCACATACCGCCGATAATCCTGCCATTTCGCCTGCGCGGCCTCGTCATCCGGCCCGGTAATGATCGTCAGCAGCGAGAAGACCAGCGGGTCCCCCCCATGCCGCCCCTCCTGCCGCGCCCGGGCCCGCAGATCCGCGACACTGCCCGCCACCACCGCCGCCGAAGGCCCGGCCACGAACACGCATTCCGCATGCCGCGCGGCAAAGGCCCGGCCACGAGAAGACGCCCCGGCCTGATAGAGAACCGGCGTGCGCTGCAACGACGGCTCGCACAGATGGATCGCATCCAGCTTGAAATACTCGCCCTCATGCACGATCCGCCGCACCTTCGCGGGGTCGGTAAAGACCCCCCGCGCCGCATCGCGCAGCACCGCATCGTCCTGCCAGCTTTCCTCCCACAGGCGATAGACCAGATGCAGATATTCATCGGCAATATCGTAGCGCGTGTCATGCGCCACCTGCCGCGCCTGCCCGGTGCCCCGCGCCGCGCTGTCCAGATAGCCGGTCACGATATTCCAGCCGATCCGCCCCTGCGTCAGATGGTCCAGCGTCGACATCCGCCGCGCGAACGGATAAGGCGGCTCGAAAGACAGCGTGGCGGTCAGGCCAAATCCCAGATTCTCCGTCACCGCCGCCATGGCCGAAATCAGCATCGCCGGATCATTGACCGGCACCTGCGACGCATTGCGCAGCGCGGCATCCGCATTGCCGCCATACACGTCATACACCCCCAGCACATCGGCCAGGAACAGTCCGTCGAACAGGCCGCGCTCCAGCAGCCGCGCCAGATCGGTCCAGTAACGGATGGTATTGTAGGTGCCCGACCGGTCACGCGGATGCCGCCACAGCCCGCTGGCCTGGTGCGACACGCAATTCATGTCAAAGGCATTCAGCCGGATTTCAGACATTGCCCAGCCCCTCAGTTGAAGCCCAGCGACACGCCGGCGAACACGCCCAGCCCATCGCCCGGCTGCATCACCGACAATTGCCTGCCTGCCGCGATATATCCCGGCACGACGATGGCGGCATAATGCGTGTTGGCCAGATTATTGACGCTGAGAAACACCTGCCGATGCTTGCCCGGCCACTCATAGCCGACATTCAGGTTGTAGATGTGATAGGACGGCGCAAAATAGGTCTCGTCATACGCGGCCCCGACCTTCGACGAGACCTGGGCATTGAAGCCGGCATAGAACCCCGCCTTGGTGTCCAGATGAATCTCGCCCTGATAGAAATGCTCCGGAATCCCCGGCAGCCGGTTATTGCCGAACACCGAATCATGGCGGAAGCGGAAATCCTGCCACGTATAGGCCTGCCGCAGCGAAAGCCTGTTGCCCGCCCATTCATATAGCGTCGTTTCCAGCGAAGCCTCGACCCCCTGATGCGTCGTCGGCGAGGCATTGCCGTAGATCGAGGCCCCGATGGCCTGCGAAGCCGGCGTCATCACCGACAGCAATTCATTGCGCACGTTGGAATAATAATAGGTCAGGCTCCATTTGTTCCGCCATGCCTGCCCGGTGGTGCCGATTTCATATGTCGTCGCCGTCTGGTTGCGCAGCTTCCCCGCGCCGGAATTCATCCCCGATTGCGGAATATTGCCGGTAAAATAAGGCCCCGCATAATTCAGGTTCCAGTCGTTGGGCGGCTGGATGCTGCGGCTGACATTGCCATACAGTTCCACATGCGGGCTGACGACATAGCGAAACCCGCCACGCGGCACGAAATTGACCGACGACTGCTTGAAGTTCGCTCCCGCCGCCGTGTACGGATACGGCACGCCCGACGATTTCTGGATAAATGCCACCGCCGCCGCCGTCGTCAGCCAGAAATTATGGAATATTTCGGTATTATTCCGAAGATGGAAGTAGTTTTCCGTCCCGCCATAGGTCACATGGCGCAAAATCTGCCCCATCGGCAACCCGGCCAGATGCCCGGTCGCCACCCGCACCCGGTTGGTCTGCCAGGCTTCGAGGTCCGACGTATCCATGAAGCCGAGCTGCGTATCGCTCTTGTGCCCGGCCAGCACGTCATGGCGCGTATAGTTCAGCGTCGCGGCAACCGTCTTGTAGCCCCAGATCTGGCTGAAGCTGGTGTTCTGGATGTCGATCGGCGCATCCTGGTAATCGAACCCCAGATCCAGTTTCGACTGGTCGTCGATCCGGATCGTGGTCGTATTCCCGTAAAACTTCGTACCGGGCTGAATCCGTATCGAATGCCAGGCCCGATAGGGCGATTGCGCCTGTTTCGGGTCCGTCAGGATCTGGTCGCGGGTCAGAAAACCCGGATACCCGTTGCGCGTCTGCCGGTAGCGGAAGAAGAAGCGCGTCGAAACCCTGTCGTTGAAGCGATAGCCGAAATTCGCATTCACCCCGAAACTGTTCGACTGCGTCTCGGTCTGGTACCCGCCGCGATAGGAATTGGTCACGCTGATATAATAATCCGCCTTGCCGATCACCTTGCCCGAACTGAGCTGTTCCTTGGTGTAGCCGAAGCTGCCGGCCTCGACGCGCGCCTGATAGGTCTGCGCGTCATAGCCGGTCTGGGTCACGTAATTGATGCCGCCCCCCAGTTGCAGCCCGCCATAATCGAAGGCATTCGCGCCCCGCAGCACTTCGGTGTAGCGCAGCCCCAGCGGCTCGAACAATTCATAGGGCGTGCCGGCCGGCGTCGTCACCGGCAACCCGTCGAACATCATCAGGATGCCCGAGCGGAAATAATTGGTGCCGACCTGAATCCCCGACCCACGGATCGACAGCCGCAACCCGTCGCCACCACCTGACGACTGCGCAAACACGCCGGGCTGAAACGCCAGCGCATCCGCATTGGTCAGGTTGCGCCCGCGCAGCACCTGCTTGGCGTCGATCACGGTCGCCGCTCCCGGCAGGCTGTCCAGTTGCGCCCGCGCCAGATCGGCTGGCGACAGCCGATGGGTCGCCACCACGATATCCTCGCCCTTCACCTGCGGTGCTGCGGCCGCAGCAGCCTTCTTCGGCGCAGGAGCGGCCGCATGGGGCGCATGCTCGGCGGCGCGGCGCGTAACCGGATCATCGGCCCAGGCGCTAGCCGCCAACGGCCCAGCCTGCATCAGGGCCAGCGCCGAGGGGCCGAGAAGCAGCCGGGCGGATAGCGAAAACGACCCCACCCGACGGGACCGGGCAAGACGACGCGAAAAGGAACGGGGCATGGCACGCGATTTCCAGAATCTGATGGAACAAGCGGAGACGATCGAATTTGCACATTTCTTGTCGTCGTTATTTTCCGTGCAACAGAAAGCACATTTCCACTTTGTTTCTTTTTATATTTGCGATTTTTATCGTGAATTATAGGCGCGCCAGATCCGCGCCCGCCCTCCCGTCAACAGGATGTCGGCAGAACGGCATAGCGCCGCGCAAACCACACCAGCCCGTCCGTCTGCTCCCCGGCCAGATGCACGTCCAGCACCTGCGCGAACACCACCGTATGGGTGCCGGCTTCCACAACGCGCTCGACCCGGCATTCGAAGGTCGCCAGCGCCCCGTCCAGCAGCGGCGCCCCGGTCACGCCCCGCTGCCAGCGCGCGCCCGCGAAACGCTCCTCCATCGTCTTCGACCGGCTGCCGAAGGCCGAGGATAGCCCCTGCTGCGCCCCGCCAAGCACATTCACCGCCAGCACCCCATGGTCGAGAACATGCGGGTGCGCGCTGGTGGTGCGATTGATGCAGACCAGCAGGGTCGGCGGCGCGTCCGACACGCTGCACACGGCGGTCGCGGTAAAGCCATGCCGGCCATTCTCGCCATCGGTGGTCACGATGGTCACGGCGCCGGCCAGCAGCGCCATGCCGTCGCGGAACCGCTGCCCGGCTTCGGCTTCAAGCGCGCCGGGCAAAGGAGCTTTTACGGAAACATTCATCTCAGCCGATCCTTCGGGTCGTTTATCAGGCGGCGCGATGGCCGGACGTGCCGGGCCGATGATCGCCGGCAATCGTCTCGCCGAACGGCCCCATATTGCTGATCGAGGCGGCACCGCGCACCGGGTGCGCCGTCGGCAGCAGCGGCAGCACCAGTTCGCCGAACTGATAGGCTTCCTCCAGATGCGGATAGCCGGAGAAAATGAAACTATCGATGCCCAGCCTGCGATATTCGTCGATCCGCTCGGCCACCGTCGCCGGGTCGCCCACCAGCGCGGTGCCCGCGCCGCCACGCACCAGCCCGACACCCGCCCACAGGTTGGGGCTGATCTCCAGCTTGTCGCGCCGCCCGCCATGCAGCGCGCTCATGCGCGCCTGGCCCACGGAATCCATCCGCGCAAACACCTTCTGCGCCTCGGCGATGGTCGCATCGTCCAGATACGAGATCAGCCGGTCCGCCTCGGCCCACGCTGCCTCATTGGTCTCGCGCACGATCACATGCAGGCGGATGCCGAACGACACCTCCCGCCCCTGCGCCTCGGCCCTGCGGCGCACATTGGCGATCTTCTCAGCCACCTGTGCCGGCGGCTCGCCCCAGGTCAGATATTTGTCGATATGCGTCGCCGCCACATCCACTGCCGCCGGCGAAGACCCGCCGAAATAAAGCGGCGGTCCGTTTTCCTGAAAGGTCGGAAACAGCAGCCGCCCGTCCTCGATGCGGAAATGCGGGCCTTCATGATTCACGGTCTCACCGCGCAGCAGGGCGCGATAGATCTCCAGGAACTCGTCGGTAATCGCATAGCGCTCGGCGTGGTCGGCAAAAAATCCGTCGCCGGCATTCTCCTTGGGGTCGCCGCCGGTCACGATATTGATCAGCAGCCGCCCGTGCGAAATCCGGTCCAGCGTCGCCGTCATCCGTGCGGAAAGCGTGGGCGATTGCAGGCCCGGCCGCACCGCGATCAGGAATTTCAGCCGCTCGGTGCTCGGCGCCAGCGCCGACGCCACCACCCAGCTATCCTCGCAACTCCGCCCGGTCGGGATCAGCACGCCGTAATAGCCCAGCGCATCCGCCGCTCGCGCCACCTGCTGCAAATAGGGCAGATCGACCGGCCGCCCGCCTTTCTGCGTGCCCAGATAACGGGAATCGCCATGGGTCGGCAGAAACCACAGCACATTGATTTTCTTGGGGATCGCGACACTCATGTCAGGATGCCTTGTTCTGGATCAGGTCAGGAAAAAGCGGCGGTGTCGGCGTGGCCAGCGCCGCCGGGTCGCGATAGCGCGCGGCGGCATGCCGGTCGGGCAGCCGGGCATTGCCGGCGCCGAACAGCCGCTCGCGCAAGGTTTCGTCGGGCGCATAGGCGGTGCGATACCGCCCCCGCGCCTGCAATTCCGGCACGATCAGGTCGATAAAGTCCCGCGCGGTCTCGAAGGAATGGTACTGGCGCAGATTGATGCCATCGATGCCATCCACATCCAGCCAGGCTTCGATCGCATCGGCCACCCGCCCCGGCGCGCCGGCAATGAAATAGCGCCCTTCGTCGAAGCGGCCGATCTGCTCCAGCGCGCTGCCCACCGTCTGCTCGGGCCGGAACCGCCGCCCCATATTGCCAAAGCGCGCACCCTCGCGCTTCAGCACGCTGGCAATCGTATCGTTCGGGTCGTAGCGGCGCAGATCCACTTCCGACTGCGCATGGATCAGCGCGCCCTCTAGGCTGTAAAACTCCCTATAGGCCTTCAGCTTTTCCTGCGCCGCCTTCTCGGTCGGCCCGGTGATGATCCCCGCCTGGACGATAAAGCGGATATCGTCGGGCCGGCGGCCGAATGCCTGCGCCCGGCGACGGGTCGCGGCGATATTGCGGCGCACATCCTCGGTCGTCTGCCCGCCGATAAACACCACTTCCGCGTGGCGGGCGGCATATTCCAGCCCCGCCGCCGATCCGGTCGCCTGAAACAGCACCGGCGTGCGCTGCCGCGACGGCTGCACCAGATGCGGCCCGGCGACCTTGAAATGCGCGCCGTGATGCTCGATCGCCCTTACCCGCGACGGATCGGTAAAGATGCCGGCCGCCCGATCGGCAATAATCGCGTCGTCGTCCCAGCTCCCTTCCCAGAGCTTGTAGAGCACGTCGATATATTCGTCGGCGATCACATAGCGCTCGTCATGCGGAATCTCGTCCTCCAGCCCGAAATTCCGCGCGGCGGATTGCAGGTAGGAGGTCACGACGTTCCACCCCACGCGCCCGTTCGTCAGCACATCCAGCGTCGCCATGCGCCGTGCGAAGGCAAAGGGCGGCTCGTAGGTGGTCGAAAAGGTCACGCCAAAACCGATATGTTTCGTCACCGCCGCCATCGCCGGCACCAGCATCAGCGGGTCGAGGTTCGGGATCTGCACCGCCTGCCGCAACGCCGCCGCCGTGCCATCACCAAAGCGGTCGTAAGTGCCCACGACATCGGCCAGGAACACGGCATCGAACAGCCCGCGCTCGGCAAGCTGCGCCACCTCCGTCCAGTAAGACAGTTCGGAAAACCGATGGCGGTTATTGCCGGGCGCCCGCCACATGCCATGCACGATATGGCCCACGCACGCCATCTCGAACAGATTGACGTGCAACTGTCGCGGCGCGCTCTCCTGGGTGCTCATGCCGACTGCTCCGTGCCCGGCGTGGTGGTGGCGGCCGGCCGCCAGATCGCATCCAGCGCCGTGCCATTCAGTTCCAAATCCCCCAGCGCGCGCGCCCGCTGCACCGCCGGATTGTGCGAGGCCAGCACACGCGCATTGCGCCAATGCCGATCCAGCCCCAGCGAGACGGCCGTGGCCGACGCCCCGCCGACCTCGAACAGCCGCGTCGTCGCTTCCAGCGCCTGCTCCAGCACGATCTGCTGCGCCTGAAAGGCAATGCGCTCGGCCTCGTCATAGAGCGGATGCGCCAGCACGCCCGAATCCCACGCCTCGGCGGCGCGTTCCAGCGCACGGGCCACATCCTCGACCAGCGCCGACGTCGAATAGGCCAGCGCCGACAACCGCCCCACCACCTGCTGCACCAGCGGATCATGGCGCTGGCTGACCTTGCCCGGCACGCCGAAGGTCCGGGTGCGCGGCCGCACGAACGCCACCGCGTCGCGCAGGGCCGCCCGCGTAATCCCCGCCAGCGTCGCCAGATGGAACAATTGGTAATAGGCGGTCAGAAAGCTGCTGCTCGGCACATGGTCGAAGGACGACCGCGCCAGGATCTGCTCTTCCGCAACCGCCACATTGTCAAAGCGCGTGGTGCCGCTACCGGTCAGCCGCTGGCCGAACCCGTCCCAGTCATCCTGCCGGGTCACGCCGGGCGCCGTCGCCGGGACCGCCAGATGCACCCGCTCGCCGTTCTCGTCGGCCACGACGATGATCCAGTCGGCATAGAGCGTGCCGGTCGAATAATATTTGGTCCCGTCCAGCCGCCAGCCGTCGCCCTGCCGCGTCAGCGTGGTGCTGGTGCCGGTGCTGTCGGTCAGTTCGGCCATCGCCGCGCCAAACAGCGCGCCATCCACGATGCGGGCATACCAGGCCGCCGACCGCGCCCGGTCGGTGTCCCGCCGCCGTCCTTCGATGAAGGCAAAATGCGCCCGCACGATCTGCGGCAGGTTGGAATCCGCCGCCGCCAGTTCGGTCAGCAGGCGAAAGCTCTCCACCAGCCCCACGCCCGCGCCCCCGGCCTCGCGCGGCACCCGCAACCTCCCGAATCCCGCCTCACGCAACCACGATACCGCCTCATAGGGGAGGTTTCGCCCCTGCTCGCGCGCCACCGCACCCGCGGCGATCCGCTCGAACACCCCCCGCAGACCCTCCTCCGTCAGGGGGGCTGTGGCCGGCGCATCCTGTGTCAATGCGTCCATCGTCTTCCGGGACCTTCCGCCGCAAATAACAAAATTTAACGTAATTAACTTACGCGCTTCGGAGGATTATAAACGATTCACACCGAGTCAATACAGATATCACGAACAAACCACCGGAACGGACGAAAAATCCAAAACAACATACTGAATTATATAATTTAATTTTCCAAAATCACTTTTCCGGCCAATCCCGGAGCCGCCGCCGCACGCGATCGACGCCAGCACGGCAACGCCCCACACGCCCCTCGGCGCCGGGATGCTGCCACCTGCCCCTCGAGGGACCGCGCCCGAACATTATACAACGATAAATGATATATTTTATCTTGAGATTGAAAAATAACACGATAAAGATCGTCACCATCAGGAAAAATTCACGATCATTTTTAGCGGTTCATCCCCAGAAGCATGTCGATGCCCCTTCTCCCCCGCCCCGTCTCCGACCGCATCAGCCACGCGCTGTGGCTGGGCGCCGCAGCACTTCTGCTCGCCATGACGGGGTGCCGCCGCCACGATTCGCGCGCCACGGCGCACCAACCGGTCCAGGGCGGCACCCTGATCTACGCGACCGACCGCGAACCGATCTGTCTCGATCCGCACGTGCAGGGCGACATGCCGCAGGTCTTCCTGGCGGAACAATATCTCGATTCGCTGGTGGCGATGGACGGCTCAGGCCGCATCCTGCCCTGGCTGGCCACCGACTGGACGGTCTCGGACGACGGGCGGACCTACATCTTCCACCTGCGCCACGACGTCACCTTCACCGACGGCACGCCATTCACCGCCGAAGCCGTGCGCGCGAACCTCGACCACATGGTCGATCCCCACACCCAATCCAGCACCGCCGGCGGCTACATCAAGCAATATGCCGGCACCGACATCATCGACACCTACACCGCCGCCGTGCATCTCAAGACGCCTTACGCCGCCTTCCTCGAAGTGCTGGCGCAGGGCTTCCTCGGCATCGAATCCCCCCGCGCCCTGGCCCGCCCGCGCGACGAAAACTGCCAGAATCCAATAGGTTCTGGCCCGTTCCACATCGTACGCTGGGACCACCAGAGCCAGATTGTCCTGGAGCGCAATCCGGCCTATCGCTGGGCCCCGCCCACGGCCCTTCACACCGGTCCGGCGCGTCTGGACCGCATCGAATGGCGCATCATCCCCGAGGCCTCGGTGCGCTTCGCGGCCCTGCAAGCCGGCGAAGTCGACGTCATCGACTCCCTGCCGCCCGAGGCCGAAACCCCGGCCCAGCGCAACTCCGACCTCTGGCTGCTGATGGCCGACCGCCCCGGCAATCCGACCAACGGCACGCTGAACATCAAGCGCGCGCCCTTCGACGATATCCGGGTGCGCGAGGCCTTCATCCGCTCCGCCGACATCGACGGCGCGCTGGCCAGCGTCTTCTTCCACCACTACCGCCGCGCCGGCGGCCCGCTCAGCCCGACCACCCCGTTCTACAGCCCGGCCTTCGAACATCACGCCGATTACGACCCCGACCGGGCCCGCGCCCTGCTGGACCAGGCCGGCTGGACCGGCCGCACCGAAGACGGCATCCGCACCCGCGACGGGCGCAATCTGGTGGTCCACGTCCCGCTCAAGGCCTCGCTCTCGGCTGCCGAACGCACGCTGTGGGAACAGGTCCAGGCCACCGCACGCGCCACTGGCTTCGACGTGCGGCTGGAAAATGGCGACGACACCACGATCCTGGAACGCGAGGGCCACTGGGACTACGACGTCCGCATCGGCTACTGGAACACCAACACCGCCGACGTACTGCGCATCATCTTCTCCTCCGCCTTCCTCGGCGCCGCCGGCGTCGGCGGCCACCACCAGAACGAAGCCGGCTTCAGCGATCCCGCCTTCGACCAGGTCGTAAACGACGCCCTGCTGACCACCGACCCGGACAGGCGGCGCGCGCTGTATCTGCAAGCCCAGACGATCGCGGCGCAGAACTTCCTGCAGATCACGACCTATCCGCAAAGCACCCGCCTCGCCCTGTCGCACGCGGTGCATGACGTGCGGCTCGAACCCTCGCTGAACGTGACCAGCCTCTATGATGCATGGGTGACACGATGACCCACCTTCTCCACCGCGCCGCGTGGCGCCTGCTGGGCGGCCTGCTGGTGCTGCTGGCCGCGGCAAGCCTGACCTTCGCCGCCCTGCACCTCACACCGGGCGACCCGGTCACCGCCATTCTCGGCGGCGCCTCGGCCAACCCCACGCCAGAGGCCATCGCCGCCGCCCGCCATGAATACGGGCTCGATCGCCCGCTCGCGGTGCAATACGGCCTCTATATCGCCCGCATCGCACGCGGCGACCTCGGCCAGTCCTTCTCGCAGCACATGCCCGTCATCGCGGTACTGCGCGCGCAGGCCCCGCCGACACTGGCACTGATGGCCTCCTCCATGAGCGTGGCATGGCTGCTGGCACTGCTCTCGGTCGTGCCGACCGCCCGGCGCGGCGTGGCGGGGGCCATTGCCTCCACACTGGAGACGATCGGCGCCGGGCTGCCGCAATTCTGGCTGGGCATCCTGCTGCTGTGGGGCCTGGCCTTCGAATGGCGCCTGCTGCCTCCGGCCGGCAATCACGGTCTGGCGTCGCTGGTGTTACCCACCCTGTCGCTGGCCATTCCACTGGCCGGCTTCCTCGCCCAGGTCATGCGCGAATCCTTCGATCTGGCGCTGGACCAACCCTTCATCCTCACCGCCCGCGCACGCGGGCTGGGCGATGGCGCGGTCCGGCTGCGCCATGCCCTGCGCCACGCGCTCCTGCCCTGCATCAGCCTCTCGACCTGGGCGGTCGGCGCGCTGGTCGGCAACGCGGTGGCCATCGAAATCATCTTCTCGCGGCAGGGGCTGGGGCGCGAACTGTTCCTCTCCGTCGCCACGCACGACATGCCGCTGGTCTCCGGCATCGTCCTGTTCATCGCGCTCACCTACATCCTGGCCGGCCTCGCCGCCGACACGCTCATCGTCCTCGTCGATCCCAGACTGAAGGGAACGCGCCCATGACCAGCCTGTCCCTCGCCCCCTCCATGGGCCGCCTGCCCTCCCGGCGCCGCCTGCCACGTCCCGGCCATCTCGGCCCGGCGGCCGCGGTCCTGTTTCTGGCCGTGCTGACCATTGCCGCATTGGCCCCGCACCTGCTCATCCACACCGACCCGCTGGCCATCGCCCCGCGTGAGGCCTTCCACGCCCCGTCGATGGCCCATCCGTTCGGCACAGACCAGTCCGGCCGCGACATCCTGGCCAGGGTGATCTACGGCGCCCGGCAGTCGCTGGCACTGGGCTGCGGCGCCATCACACTATCGCTGAGCATCGCCACCATCCTGGCGCTGATCGGCGGTCTGGGCGGCCGCATCGCCGAACAGGGCGTGCGCTGGCTGATCGACATCCTGTTCGCCTTTCCCGTACTGGTGCTGGCGCTGCTGTGCACCGCGACGCTCGGCAGCGGCATCGGTCCGCTGATCGTCGCGATCGGGGTCGGCAGCGCCGCCGGCTATACGCGCATGGTGTTCGGCCAGGTGCTGTCGGTGCGCGACGCGGGCTATGTCGAGGCCGCGCGGGCGCTGGGCCACAGCCCGGCGCGCATCGTCGTCCGGCACATCCTGCCCAACGCCTTCCGCCCGCTGGTTGTCACCGCCACCATGGGCGTGGGGCAGACCGTCGTGTGGTCGGCCGCGCTCTCGTTCCTCGGTCTGGGCGCCCCACCGCCGGCGGCGGAATGGGGCACGATGCTGTCGATGGGCCGCGATTTCATCGCCGAGGCATGGTGGATGACCTTCTTTCCCGGCCTCGCCATCGTGTTGACCATGCTCGCCACCACGATCGCCGGCCGCGCCCTGCAACGCGCAATCGAGGGACGCGGACCATGATTCTGGAAGTCGAAAATCTCTCGGTCTCCTTCCCTACCCCGACCGGCGAGCACGTGGCAGTCCATGACCTGTCCTTCACCCTGCAACCGGGCCGGGTGGTGGCGCTCGTCGGGGAATCCGGATCGGGCAAGAGCGTCACCGCCCGCAGCCTGATCGGCCTCGCCGGACCACGGGCCCGCGTCTCCGCCCGCCGGCTCGCACTGGGCGGGAGGGATCTCCGCAACCTGTCGCCGCGCGACTGGCGCGCGCTGCGTGGACGCGACATCGGCATGGTCCTGCAGGATGCCCTGGTGGCCCTGGACCCGCTGCGCCCCGTGGGGCGGGAAATCGCCGAATCCCTGTCCGCCCACGAATGGGGCACGCGCACCACGCGCAACGAGCGGGTGCATAACCTATTGGAACAGCTCGGGATTCCCGAGCCGGCCCTCCGCGCCCGCCAGCGCCCCGACGAACTCTCCGGCGGTCTGCGCCAGCGCGCCCTGATCGCCAGCGCCATCGCGCTGACACCCCCTCTGCTGATCGCGGACGAGCCGACGACGGCGCTGGACCCATCGGTGCAAGCCCAGATCCTGCGCCTGCTGGGGCGGCTGCGCGACAATGGCACCGGCCTGCTGCTGATTAGCCACGATCTCGGCTTCGTCGCCCGCCTGGCCGATCATGTGATCGTCCTGCACCACGGCGCGGTGGTGGAACAGGGCGAGACCGCGCGGGTCCTTGGCCGGCCCATCCATGCCTATACAAGGACTCTGCTCGACGCCGATCCGGTGCGCCACCCGCCACGCGCCACCGCGCAGCGCGACACCGAGACGGCTCCGCTGCTGACCGCCCGCGACCTGTCGCTCAGCCGGCGCGGTCCCGACGGGGTCGCGCGGCGCATCCTGTCCGATGTTGGATTCAGCCTCCATCCCGGCCGTACGCTGGGCCTGATCGGGGAATCGGGCTCGGGCAAGACCACCACCGCGCGCATCGTAATGGGCCTGACGCAGCCCGACACAGGGGAGGTAACATTGATGGGTGAGCGATGGGTCCGGGGCGGGCGGCAGGGAGTGCCGGAAGGGGATCGTCGCCCCCGGCGCAGGGCAATCGCGATGATCTACCAGGACCCATTGGGGTCCTTCGACCCCCGTTGGACAGTGCGAGAAATCCTGGCGGACGCGCTATCGGTTGCCGGCAATCACGACCACGCCATCGCCACCCTGCTGGACCGCGTGCGCCTGCCCGCGTCGATCGCCGCGCGACGGCCGGCCAGTCTCTCAGGCGGCCAGCGCCAGCGGGTAGCGATCGCGCGCGCGGTCGCGGTCCGCCCGGCGCTGATCGTGTGCGACGAGCCGGTTTCGGCGCTGGACGTTTCCGTGCAGGCCCAGGTGCTGGACCTGCTGGAGGAATTGCAGCGCGAACTGAATATGGCCTATCTGTTCATCTCGCACGATCTGGGCGTCATCCGGCGGATGTGTGACGATGTTCTGGTGATGCAGGCCGGCCGGATTGTCGAGGCGGGTCCGGCGGCAGAGATTCTGACCGCTCCCCGCCACACTTTTACCCGCACCCTGCTGGATGCCGCACAGGATCTTTCCGCCGCCTGACAGAAAGAGATAATCCCATGGACTATATCCGACTGGGCCGCACCGGCCTCCAGGTCTCGCGCCTCTGCCTGGGCTGCATGACCTACGGCCAGCCCGATCGCGGCAACCATTCCTGGACCCTGGACGAGGAGCACAGCCGCCCCCTGATCCGCCAGGCGCTGGAAGCCGGGATCAATTTCCTCGACACCGCCAACATCTATTCCGACGGCTCGTCCGAGGAAATCGTGGGCCGCGCGATCCGCGATTTCTCGCGGCGAGACGATGTGGTGCTGGCCACCAAGGTATTTTTCCGCACCCGTCCGGGGCCGAACGGATCGGGCCTCTCGCGCCGCGCCATCCTGGCCGAGATCGATAACAGCCTGCGCCGCCTGGGCACCGATTACGTCGATCTGTACCAGATCCATCGCTGGGACCCGCACACCCCGATCGAAGAAACGCTGGAAGCGCTGCATGACGTCGTAAAGGCCGGCAAGGCACGCTATATCGGCGCATCGTCGATGTTCGCCTGGCAGTTCGCCAAGGCGATCTACACCGCCCGCCTGCATGGCTGGACCGAATTCGTCAGCATGCAGGACCATCTGAACCTGCTGAACCGCGAGGAAGAGCGCGAGATGCTGCCCTTCTGCCGCGACCAGGGGATCGGCATCCTGCCCTGGAGCCCGCTGGCGCGCGGCCTGCTGGCCCGCGACTGGCGCGAACGCACCATCCGGCAGGAAACCGACAATGTGCTGCATAACCTGTACGACCACACGCAATCCGCCGACCGCGCGGTGATCGATGCGGTCGGTCACATTGCGCAGACGCGCGGCGTGCCCCGGGCGCAGGTGGCCCTGGCATGGCTGCTGCAGAAGCCCGGTGTTACCGCCCCTATCGTCGGAGCCTCGAAACCTGGCCATCTGGACGACGCGCTCGCGGCCCTGGACGTGACGCTGGACCATGCCGAAATCGCGGCGCTGGAGGAACCCTATATCCCGCATCCGATCGCAGGATTCTGAGCCCCGCGCGCGTTCTCTGCTTTCTTAAAAGCCGGTCGTTGCCGTTACCATCATCGCAAACGTGCTGGCGATCAGATAGGCCGGGGCGCCGGAGAAGTCGATCATGTTGCCGCGCACGCCCATGGTCGGGTTGGTGTTGTTCGACAGGCTCTGAATGCCCGAGCGGTAATGCCAGCTTGCCAGATTGTACATGTTGAGCTGGATCTGCGGGTGCTTCAGGTGCCACATGTCCGGCAGGCGATAGCCCAGCGTCATGTCGATCTGGCCATGGGCGGGCAGCGATTCCTGATCCATGAAATCGGAATATTGGCGACCGATCCAGCGATACATGAAATTGCCGAAAAGATGGCTGTCATCGTAGCTCAGGGCGGCGCTGGTCGTCCATTCGGGGGCCATCGGCGCCCGCTTGCCGGCAGAGGGCAGATAATCGAGCGCACCGTTGTCCGCCGTCGCCGGCAGGTTGTTGTCGGTGCGGGCATAGAGATATTCGCCCGATACGTACGGACTGAAATGATGCCACGGGCGCAGGCCGAACTCGATATCCGCCCCCCGCACCGTCTGGCCGCCGGCATTCATCGAGACCCCGCCGAAGGAACTGCCGTTGACGATCGTATTGGTGGTGATGTTGCGATTGGTGAAATTGTAGTTGAACAGATTGATCGTCAGATTGTACAGGCCGAAATGGCGGTAGCCGAGTTCCTCGGAAATCGCGAATTCGGGCTTGACCGATCCGCCGATGCCCATGCTGTTCCCCGGCACGCCCGAGAAATAGGAATTGGTCGTCGGCATGCGGAAGTTCGTGGCGACGTCGAAAAAGACCTGGTTGTGATCGTCGATCCGGTAACTGCCTGAGAGGCGCGGCAGTGGCGTGGCGTAATTCGTGCCAACGGCATAGGGCACGGCATTGTCGTAATTATTGGTGCCTGCACGATTCATCATGACATATTTGAACCCGGCATTCAGCTTCAGCCGGTCGTTCAGCCAGGATGTGGAATCGCTGACATACAATCCGATGGATTGCGTGATCATGTGATAGTTCAGGAACAGGTTATATTCATACCCGTTGGGAAATTTCAGCCCGTAGGAGCCCCATATGTTCGGTGGGTCACCATTCGGTCCCAACTGGCTGATATTGGTGACTTCGGCATCGTCATAATAATCGTAGAACGCCCCGAGGCTGATCGTCTGATGCCGGCCTGCCTTGTAGTCCAGATGGCCGGTGATGCCGGGGTGATATTCCCGCATCAGGTAATATCCGTCACCATGGAAGGATTGCGTGCCAGCATCGTCATAGGCCAGTCCGGGATAGGGCAGGACCAGATTTTCGTTCTGTCCCGTGGAAGGATTGTAGTTGTTGACGGGCATGTCCCACTGCCCCATGCCACTGCCGCCGCTGCCCCAGTACAGATAGGGCGTGATGTGCAGCGACAGGTCGCGCGTCAGCGTGAAATGCATCGGCGCGACGAGGATCAGGCTGCGCCAGGCGCCCAGTTCAGTCGGCCAGTAGCTGCCGGCCTCGTTCGTTTCGAACGGGTTCGCGGTGTAGTTGAAACTGTTGCCTGATTGCCGCCATTGCTGCGCGGTTACAGGGGCATAGGTCGGCTGGTTGTTCTCGTTATAGGCCTCGACGAAAAAAATCGAATTTCCCTGCCCCCATTCCTTTATGAATTTCGCATCGATATGCCGCCGCTGCCCCCGGCCGGGGCCGCGCCAGGTGCCGAAGGTGGCATTGGAATACGAAATATAGCCGCGCACGCCGGTATTGAGGATATCGCCCGTATTCACACGGATGAATCCACGGTTGGTCTTGTGCGATCCGTAGGAATAATCGACCAGCCCGCCGAACGTATGCGATGGATCGACCGTCCTGACATTCATCTGGCCGCCGGTGGCGCTGACCAGCGGCGCGTTGATATCCGACGTTCCCTGCGAGAGCTGCACTTCCTGGTAGTTCTCGGTATCACCCCATTGCGACGTATAGGGGTCGTAGGCCGAGATGTCGGCGATCGGCGCGCCGTCATACAGATAGCCGAGTTCCGACTGGTTCATGCCGCGGACATTGATCGATGTCTGGTCCGACAGGCCGAACGGGTCGGACGAGGCGATATTGGTGCCCGGCGCGAACTGGATCATCTGTGCTGCCGAGGTGATCGGCGCCAGCTTGGCGATGAAGTCGCGGCCGACGGTGGTGATCGCCTTGGCTTCGGTCTGCTCGCTCATCATCCCGCCGCCCGGTGCCCGGCCCGTTACGCCATCGGCGCTTTCCACGGGATTGCTGCCGGTGACGGTAATGCTCTCCGTCTTCGGACGCGAGGCTTCCGTCACCGGGCGCTTCGCCGGCTGGTCCTGCCCGGCGACGGCCTGGGCCCAGGCGCGCGTGGCCTCGCCGGTGGAAAGCGCCGTAGCGGCGATAAACAGAGAGACAACGAACCTCGACGACAATCCTATCCCCTTCCCTGCTTCCCGCAGATTCACACGAACCGCCTGTTTATGACGAAATCAACACCCCGCACGTCACCACGTCGCGACCCGCAGGCGAATCTGCCGTTCTGTGTCCGTCCGGAAACACCCTTTGGATCAGCGCCGCGTGTCTCGTGCAGACATGCAGAGCGTGCTTGGAAAGCCGCTCTCTCAGCGATGATGCCAGCCGGCGACCCAGAGTTCCCGCATCCTGAAATCACCGTCCATCGCCAGCCGATCCGGCGATAAGAGCGTCGCCTCGACGACAGGGCCACTCCTCCCGGCAGGATCGCAGACGCCGCCGCGCCCATCTCCAGACAGGTTTCGATGCCGGGCATCCGGCAACCCGCTCGGGCGTTAGCAACCGGGCAGACCGGCCGCAAGTCATTCGTGCGATACGGCCGGCCTGCCTTGCGCGCCTTCGCCGGCCTTTCTCATGCCCGCGCGAGGACGGAGTTCTCTCCCACAACAGGGTACTGCCTCGATGTCCGACAGTTCATGCATGACTGAAGCACTCGTGATCCACGGCAGGGAGGACCTGCGGCTGGACAGGGTACCCGTCACCGCGCCTGGGACCGGTGAGGTGACGATGCGGGTCGCATGGGGCGGGATCTGCGGCTCCGACATGCATTATCTCCGACATGGTGGCGTGGGCGCGTCCGTCTTGCGCGAGCCCATGATTCTCGGCCACGAAATCTCGGGCTTCGTCGAACGAACCGGGCCCGGCGTCAGCGGGCTGGCGCCGGGCGACCCCGTTGCGATCCATCTGGCCCGCCCCTGTGGAGACTGCCGCGAATGCCGGCTGGGCCTGCGGCATCTATGCAACGATACGCGCTTTCTGGGCAGTGCCGCCATGCTGCCCCACACGGATGGCGGGTTCCGGCGCCTGATGACCGTGGCAGCCAGCCAGATCTACCCGCTGCCGCCGGGCCTGGATGTCCGCGGTGCCTGCCTGGCCGAGCCGCTGTCGGTTGCGCTGCATGCCATTAGCCGCGCGGGAGACGTTCGGGACAGGACCATACTGGTTCAGGGCGCGGGGCCTATCGGCGCCCTGATCGTGGCCGGGCTGAGGATCGCCGGGGCGGGGACGATCATTACCACCGATCTTCAGGATTTTCCGCTGTCGATCGCCCGCCGGATGGGCGCCACATCCGTCATCAACACCGTCTCGGCACCCTATCGGGCGGATCATGACGTCGTGTTCGAAGCCTCCGGGGCCGCCAGTGCGTTGCCGACGGCGATCGCCTGCACCGCAAAGGGCGGCATTCTGGTCCAGGTCGGCATGTTTCCGCCCGGCGATGTCGGCATCCCGCTCGGCCAGATCATCGCGCGGGAACTGGATTATCGCGGCTCGTTCCGCTTCGACACGGAATTCGGCGCGGCGCTCGACCTGCTGGCCGCCAATCCCTGGATCGCGGACGGGCTGGTGACCCATCGGTTCGGGCTGGCGGCGTTCGATCAGGCGTTCGCGACGTCCACCGATCGGCGGCACTCATCAAAAGTACTTTTTGATCTGGCGGGATAAGCCCGAAAACCCTGCGCGTGTTGACATGCTTTGAAATGCTGGATGCCGCGTCATGCACGCCCCTGCGGCCGGCCAAGCCTTCTTCCGCATGGCCCTCATTGTGTAAATGGGGGAGATTCTGAAATGGTTTTCTTGAAGATCCTTATTCTGACCGGGCTTTTCTTCCGTCTGTCCCATTCGTTGCGGTCGGTGTGTCGTATCGCGCGCGGTGCCCTCGTCTTTCTGCCGTTGGCATATCAACCGCGTGCCAATGCACTTTAACACTTTGATATTTTAGGCGACCCGTCCGCCAGGCGCCGTCGGAGCAAGAGACCGCACATCTCGAAAACGTCTAAAAAAATTGAGTGCTCCCGGCGTGGGGACAAGCCATTGTCATGCCTGGAAAGAGGAGTTTCCGGCCATGCCGCATGCCAGCCCCCTGATCGCGATGATGGTCATCGGCCTGATGGTGGCAGAGGCGGCGGACGCCGCCTTCCGGCGCATCAAGACCGTGGCCGCCGACTGATCTGACCGCGGCAATCATCGTCCAAAATAAAGACCCTTCCTTCCCGATCCCCAAGAGGGGGCGGGCCGTTGTTTCGGCAGCCGTCCGGAGAAATCAGCCATGCCGCATGACACCCCCCTGATTTCCACGATCGTGGCGGGGCTCGTTCTTGCATTCATTTTCGGTGCCATCGCCAATCGCCTGCGCATGCCGCCGCTTGTCGGCTATCTCGTCGCTGGGGTTGTGGTGGGGCCGCACACACCCGGTTTCGTAGCCGATCAATCCCTGGCGCCGGAACTGGCGGAACTGGGCGTGATCCTGCTGATGTTCGGTGTCGGCCTGCATTTCTCCATGAGGGAATTGCTGGCGGTGCGTTTTATCGCCATCCCGGGGGCGCTGGCGCAGATCGGTGTTGCCACGGTGCTGGGCTGGGTGCTGGGCATCGCCCTGGGGTGGTCCTCTGGCGGCGGCATCGTCTTCGGCCTGGCCATCTCGGTCGCATCCACCGTCGTACTGCTGAAGGCGCTGCAGGAGCGGCGCCTGATCGACACGGAACGGGGCCAGATTGCCGTCGGCTGGTTGATCGTCGAGGATCTGGTGACGGTCCTGGCCCTGGTGCTGATCCCCGCCCTGGCAAGCACCGCAGGGCATGGCGGCGTCGTCCGTGATCCGCTTGTGCGGCTCATGGAGCATCTTCTGGGCTTCGACCCCGGACTGGGCGGCGTGCTCGCGGTGACAGTGCTGAAACTGGGGGCTTTCGTGGCGGTGATGCTGCTGATCGGCCGCCGGTTTATTCCATGGATGCTGCATCGCATTGCGTATACGGGGTCCCGCGAGCTGTTTCGGCTTGGCGTGCTGGCCATCGCGCTCGGCACGGCCTACGGCGCGGCGAAAGTGTTCGGGGTCTCGCTGGCGCTCGGCGCCTTTTTCGCCGGCACGATCCTGTCGGAAAGCGAACTCAGCCAGCGCGCTGCGGAAGAGAGCCTGCCGCTGCGCGATGCATTCTCGGTCCTGTTCTTCGTATCGGTCGGGATGCTGTTCGACCCAAGGGCGCTGGTCGAAAGCCCGCTACCCCTGCTGGGAACGCTTGCGATCATTCTGGTCGCAAAGTCGATCACCGCGTTTCTGATCGTCATCGCCTTTCGGCGCGGCGTGGTGATCGCGCTCACCATTTCGGCCAGCCTCGCGCAGATCGGGGAGTTTTCCTTTATCCTGACCGATATGGGCGTCACGCTGAAGCTGCTGCCGGAAGAGGGGCGCAGCCTGGTGCTGGCGGGCGCCATCATCTCCATCATCCTGAACCCGCTGATCTTTGCTTTCTGCGAGCGGATCCTCAAACCTGCGTTTGAAGCCCGGGTCATCCGGGCCGCAACCGCCTCCCTTTCGCCCTCATCCGCCCCCCCTGTCGAGACGGCACTCTCCGAACCGGCGAAGAAGGAGGCCTATCGGGAAGGCGATGTCGTGCCGACCACCCTGACAGGTCATGTGGTGGTGGTGGGATACGGGCGGGTGGGCGGGATCGTCGTGGCCGCGCTCCGGGCGTCGCATACGCCCTTCCTGGTCATCGAAGACGCCGACCAGAGCATTGCGCAACTGGAGGCCCTGGGCATCGAGGTCATCGTCGGCAATGCCGCGTCGCCCGATGTGCTCGGCCTTGCGAATCTTCCCAAGGCCCGCAGCATCATCGTCGCCATTCCGGGAGCGTTCGAAGCAGGGCAGGTCGTGGAGCAGGCTCGGGCGCTCAATCCGGCGATCCTGATCGTCGGACGGGCCCACTCCGATGCCGAAGTCGACCATCTTGCGGGGTTGGGTGCCGATACCGTCATCATGGGCGAGCGTGAAATTGCCCGCGGGATGATCGACCGGCTGCGCCACGCCACGCCGGCGATCCTGCCGGCGGATGCCCCCACCCCTCCGGCAGTCTCGTCGCTCGGCAGGTAAAACCCTGCCGGGCCGTCAGCGGGTGTAGCTGTAGCCGTACTGGTCGGCCAGGGTCTGAAGGTCCGGGGCGCCGTGCAGGTTCAGCGGTATCGGCTTGGGATTCTTCGTGCCGATGACGAAATTATGGTCCGTCATGCGCTGGCAGGTATTCGCCGCCAGCGGAAAGCTCAGCTTCAGCTCCGCGCCCATCTGGGCCCGCAGGCAGGAGATGTCGGTATCCGTGGGGCGGCGCCCGATTTCCGACGAGCACCCCGCCAGCAGGATTGCGGCACCGGCAACCCAACCAAGACCCGATCCGTTCTTATGCTTCATTCCGACCGCCGCAGCCCCATACGGAGCCGTCCATAACCATGATTCGTGCCCGACACCGCCTGATTGGACCGCTATCGGGACACCTTGTTTCAAACAAGCTTGCCATGGATCGTTCGCCCGCGATAGGGCGCCGGGCGCATGCCAGAATGGCAGGACTCGTTCACACCGTCATGAATTCGTCGATGATCCTCCGATCATGCACCAATATCCAACCGCATTCCCGCATGAATCCGGCAATAATCAAAGACTGCCCGACTCGGAACAGGGCCTCATCCCTCTCATGCATAGGTGTCATTACCCACAATTCGGGTGACGGCCCCCGATCCATCTGGGAAAAATATTCAGGTCCACGACAAACGATAGCCCCCGCGCGCCGCCATCTCCTTTCGGCATGGCCGCCACTTCATTCCGCCACGCTCCGGTGGCGAAAAACGAGGTGTCAGAATGAGAATACTCGCCGTCCATCCCAGCGCCCTGATGTACACCAAGGTCTTCCTGCGGCTGGAGCCTTTGGGCCTGGAACTGGTCGCGGGTGCGGCCCGACAGGCCGGGCATGAGGTGAAGATCATCGATTTGCAGGTGGAAACCCACCGCGACTACTGGCGCATGATCGAGGATTTCCGCCCCCACGCCGTCTGTTTTTCCGGAAACTACCTGGCCAACGTGCCGGAGATCGTCGATCTGTGCCGCGAGACGCGCGCACGCATGCCCACCGTGTTCCTGTTCGTCGGCGGCCATTCGGTCTCGTTCATCGCCCGCGACATCCTGGAACTGGCCGAGGGGGCGATCGACTGCATCCTGAAGGGCGAAGGCGACGCCACGGTGGGGCGGTTGCTCGACACACGCCAGGAAGGCGGCGACATCACCACCGTGCCCGGCGTGGTGACGTTGACGGGCGAAGGGCCGCCGCCGATCTTCGTCCCGTCGCTGGACACGATCCGCCCGGCGCGCGACCTGCTGCGGCATCGCCGCAAATATTTCATCGGCACGCTCGACCCGGCGGCGTCGATCGAATTCGCGCGCGGCTGCCCGTGGGACTGCACGTTCTGTAGCGCCTGGACCTTCTACGGGCGCTCCTACCGCACCGCCAGCCCGACCCTGATTGCCGACGAACTGGAGGCGATCCGCGAACCGGGCATCTTCATCGTCGACGACGTGGCCTTCGTCCATGCCGAACATGGCATGGCGATCGGCGAGGAGATCAAGCGGCGCGGCATCCGCAAGGAATATTACCTGGAAACCCGCGCCGACGTGCTGCTGCGCAACAAGGAGGTCTTCCGGTTCTGGAAGGAACTGGGGCTGAGCTACATCTTCATCGGCATGGAAGCGGTGGACGAGGAAGGGCTGAGGCATTTCCGCAAGCGGGTATCGCTGGACCGGAATTTCGAAGCCCTGGAATTCGCCCGCTCGCTGGGCCTGATCGTCGCGATCAACATCATCGCCGACCCGTCATGGGACCGGAAGCGGTTCGAGGTCATCCGGCAATGGTGCCTGGAGATTCCGGATATCGTGAACATCTCGGTCACCACGCCTTATCCGGGCACGGAAATCTGGCATCGCGAGGCCCGGCGCCTGACGACGCGGGATTATCGGCTGTTCGATATCCAGCACGCGGTGCTGCCCACCACCCTGCCTCTGGAGGAATTCTACGAGGAGCTGGTCAAGACCCAGCAGGTGCTCAACCAGAAACATCTGGGCTGGAACGCGATCAAGGATACGCTGGGGCTCGCCCTGCGCCTGGCGCTGCGCGGGCAAACCAACTTCCTGACGATGATCTGGAAGTTCAATTCGGTCTTCAACCCCAAGCTGCAACTGGCCGATCACCGCCGCAAGCCGCGCTACGAAATGCCCATGCAACCCGAAGTCGCGGACAAGATCGACCGCAAGGCGCTGTATGTCCATAACCCCGCCGGACGGCGCAGCCGCGCCATCGACGATGCGACCGAGACCTTCGTGGACGAGTCCCGCACGGCCCCAGCCGAGTGAGGGGAACAACGGCCGGGCGATGGACGACCTGTCCGGTACGTTCTGTTTTCGAGTCGCGTCCGGTTCGGCCTCGGTCGTCTTGAACGCCGGGCTCAATCGCGGGAAGCCGTCCTTGCGCCAGGCCGAGTCAGCGCATAGCTGAGAGACGTGGCGACCCCGCCCCTTCAAGGAGACAGAACGATGGAAACGCTCTCGCTGAACGTCACGGGCATGACCTGCAATGGCTGCGTTAACTCGGTCAAGAAGGCGCTGGAGCAGACTGACGGCGTTTCCGCCGCCGAGGTTACGCTGGAACCCGGCCGGGCCACGGTCAGCTACGACCCCGCCTTCACCTCACCCGCCGCCCTGCGCATGGCCGTCGAGGATGCCGGGTTCGAAATCGCTGCCTGACGATCGCGCGACACTTTCCTGCCGAGTCTGACTGGAATGGCGCGTCGGATCGTCTCCGGCGCGCCGTGGCCGTCAGGCGAATATGGCAGCGTAGGTTTCGGGCATGAACCCAACGGTCAATGCACCGTCTACATCCAGCACCGGGCGCTTGATCATCGATGGCTGGGCCAGCATCAGGTTGACGGCCCGCGCCTCGGTCAGGTCGGCCTTGTCGGAATCGGGCAGCTTGCGGAACGTGGTGCCGGAACGGTTCAGCAGGATTTCCCATCCGACCTGCCGAACCCAGCCTTCCAGCACCGGGCGCGCAATGCCGCCGGTCTTGTAGTCGTGGAACGTGCAGGCCACGCCGTGCGCGTCCAGCCACGCCCGCGCCTTCTTCATCGTATCGCAGGCCTTGATGCCGTAAATCGTGACCGAGCGCGCCATGTCGCCTCCCTCTCCATCCCGCTGCAACCGAGCCGGGCTTCTGCCCGGCATCGACACTTTGAAAACAGTCTCTTAATATCAGTTTCAAAGCCGCGCCAAATCGGATGAGAGAGCAGGAACAGACATGATGGCACCCGCAAACACACGTCACCTCCTCAACCGCCTGTCGCGGTCCGCACGGCTGCTGCCCGTCGCCGCCCTGGTACTGGCCATGCCGCTGCGCGCCCACGCCCAGGCTTCGGTCATCACCGGAAACCAGGTGACCCAGGCGACGGTGGAGACGATCGATCCCGCTTCGGGCGAAGTGCTGCTGCGCGGCGGCGATGGTGGCCTGATCACGGTCGATATTCCCCGCACCGTCCATAACCTGCCCCATATCCAGCCGGGCGACCGGATCAATATCCGCTTTTTCCAGACCATCGGCGCCGATGTCGTGCCCGCTGACAGCCCGCAGCCGGAATCGACCGTGAATTCGGCACATGGCGTAACCAACCGCCATCCCCACGGCACGATGGTCTCCTTCCGTCGCAAGCGGGTACGCATCGCAGCGGTCGATGCGGCGCATAACGTCGTCACCACCATCGACCCGGCCAACGCCACCCAGACGATCACAGTCCACACCAAGGCGATGCAGGCCCTGCTGCCGACCCTGAAGGTCGGCGATACCGTCGATGTGACGACGATGGATGCCGTGTCGTTCGAAGTTCTGAACCGCGTGATCACGCCGTCGACCACCGTGCATGAAGGCACGGGCACCTCCAACGCATCTGGCACCGCCGCCGGCCACTGAGCGCGCTTTTTTCCAGCGCCTGCCGTAGCGCACCGCATCCCGATGCCCCGGCAGGCGTTTCGATCGCGCTTCATAATGATGCCACGCCAGCATGCGACGGAGGCACGACACTTAGAGACGGTTTCAGAAACAGCGATTCGGGCATGTCTGGCGCGGAATTATGCCGAGCGGAGTTCCTTCGGGTAAGCCTTGCCCGGAATCGGTGTGTTCGGAACAGTCTCGTATACAGGAAGGACACACAGGAATGGTGACGATCAGCCCACTGGCCGGCAAACCGGTTCCGCCCTCGCGCCTGATCGATGTCGCGAAACTGACTGCGGCCTATTACGATCTGAAGCCCGACCCGGCCATCCCCGCCCAGCGGGTCGCGTTCGGCACGTCCGGGCATCGTGGCTCGCCATTCCATACCAGTTTCAACGAAGCCCATATCCTCGCCGTCAGCCAGGCCGTGTGCGACTATCGCGCCTCCGCCGGGATCAATGGGCCGCTTTTCATCGGTATCGACACCCATGCGGTCTCGAAGCCGGCGCTGGAATCGGCGCTAGAGGTCTTTGCCGCCAACGGGGTGGAAACCTTCATAGACGCCCAGGGCGGCTATACCCCGACACCGGTGATCTCCCATGCCATCCTGACCTACAACCGGGGGCGTACCAGCGGCCTGGCCGATGGCGTTGTCGTAACGCCGTCGCACAACCCGCCGGAAGATGGCGGCTATAAATACAACCCGCCCCATGGCGGCCCGGCCGATACCGATATCACCAAGATCGTCGAACGCGCGGCCAACGATTACCTCGCGGCCGGACTTGCAGGCGTGCGCCGCGTTTCATACGAACAGGCATTGCGGGCCGCCTGCGTGCATCGGCACGACTATATGACCCCCTATATCGACGACTTGGGCGCGGTGCTGGACATGGAGGCCATCCGTGCCGCCGATGTCGCGATCGGGATCGACCCGCTGGGCGGGGCTGCCGTGGCCTACTGGCAGCCGGTCATCGAACGCTATCGCCTCAACGCCACGGTGGTGAGCACCGTGGTCGATCCCACCTTCTCATTCATGACGGCCGACTGGGACGGGCAGATCCGCATGGATTGCTCATCGCCCTATGCCATGGCGCGCCTGATCGAACTGGGTAGCCGCTTCGACGTGGCCTTCGCCAACGATACCGATGCCGACCGGCACGGCATCGTCGCCGGCACCGACGGGCTGATGAACCCGAACCATTACCTGGCCACCGCCATCGACTATCTGTTCGCCAACCGGCCTGGCTGGAGCGCCCAGGCGGCAGTGGGCAAGACGGTGGTCAGCAGCAGCATGATCGATCGCGTCACCGCCCGGCTGGGCCGCCGGCTGGTCGAAGTTCCCGTGGGCTTCAAATGGTTCGTCGAGGGGCTGATCGACGGCGGATTCGGCTTCGCGGGCGAGGAAAGCGCCGGCGCGTCGTTCCTGCGCAAGGACGGCACCGCCTGGACCACCGACAAGGACGGCATCATCCTCGGCCTGCTCGCCGCCGAGATCACCGCCCGGACCGGGCACCATCCCGGCGTCGCCTATCGCAAGCTGACCGCCGAACTCGGTACCCCTTATTACGCGCGGATCGACGCCCCGGCCACGGCGCCGCAGAAGGCGCTGCTGAAATCGCTGACGCCCGAGCAGGTCGGGCTGCATGAACTGGGTGGCGAGCCGATCCGCGCGACCCTGACCCGCGCGCCCGGCAACAATGCCGAAATCGGCGGGTTGAAGGTGGTGGCGGAGAATGGCTGGTTCGCCGCCCGCCCCTCCGGCACCGAGGAGGTCTACAAGATCTACGCGGAGAGCTTCGTCAGCGAAGACCATCTGCACCGCATTCAGGACGAGGCGACGACCGCCATATCCGCCCTGTTCGCGGCCAACGCAGCACCTTAGGAAGCGACCCGTGCGGAGAACGCCGGTCTCATGACCGGCGGCTCCCCCTACGTCTTGCCGTTGCCGAAAATCTCGACATGCGACACGCCGTCGCGCCCTACCCAGGCCCGATACATGCCGCTGGTGTTGAACGGCATCGCGATGTTCCCCTGCGCATCGACCAGGATCGCCCCGCCATCGCCGCCCAGTGCCGGAATCTCGCGGTTGATGACATCCTGTGCCGCATGATCCAGCGTTTCATGCATCGCGGTCACACGCATGCAGATCTCATGCGCCGCGACGGTGCGGATATAGAACTCGCCCCACCCGGTGCCGGACATCGCGCAGCCGGCATTGGCGTAGGTCCCTGCCCCGATCAGCGGCGAATCGCCCACCCGGCCCCATAATTTGTCTGTCATGCCGCCGGTCGAGGTACCCGCCGCCAGGTGCCCCGCGTGATCCAGCGCCACCGCGCCGACCGTGCCGAAATGGCGGTCGGTCGTCTCGTCGGCATGCTGGGTGTGCGCCGCGTCTTCCTTCAGCGCCTTCTGCAACTGGTCCCACCGATGCTGGGTCCAGAAATAGGAAGGATCCACCAGCGCAATCTTCTGGGCCTGGGCGAACGCCTCGGCCCCCGCACCGATCAGCAGCACATGCTTGGACTGCTCCATGACGGCGCGGGCCAGCGTGATCGGATTGCGCACATGCGACACGCCGGCAACCGCCCCGGCCTGGAGGGTCGCCCCGTCCATGATCGCGGCATCCATCTCGTTATGCCCGTCATGCGTAAAGACGGCGCCCTTGCCGGCATTGAAGTTCGGATCATCCTCCAGCACCTGGATCGCGGCGACCACGGCATCCTTCGCCGGTTGTCCGGCCTTCAGGACCGCATACCCCGCCTGCAAGGCGCGCCCCAGTGCCGCCTTCACGATCTGCTGGCGCTCGATCGACATATCGGCCTTGATCACCCCGGCACCGCCGTGGATGACCATGACCGGCACCGTATCGGCGCGCGCCCCGCTGCCGGACCACAAGGCCGCCGCCAGTACCCCGATCGCCGCAAGGGCCTTTGGGCCGTGTCCTTTTCCGTTCATCTGTCACCTCACTGTCTGGCGGCACGGTACCATCGGGGGCGAAACGAACAAGGGGCCGTGAGGCGTTAACGGGACGCGCGCGCATTGTTCTTTTTTGAAAAAAAGAACCAAAAAACTTCTGATCTGTTCAGGAGCCTTGTGCTGGGAACAAACGATGGCCCTGAACGGTCAAAAGTCTTTTTGCTTCTTTTTCTTCAGAAAAAGAAGACCTTCTCCTTACACCCCGAGCCGCTGGATCCGCCTCGCCTCCCGCGCATGATCGCGCAGGATGTCGCCCAGATTGGCCAGCACCGGCACGCCATCCGACACCAGCACCTTTCCGTTGACGATGGTGGTGCCCGCGACGGCCGGCGCACAGCGCAACCATGCCTCGACCGGATCGCTCAACGCGCCGGCCGCCGCGACCTCTGACATCGACCAGATGACCAGATCGGCGCAGGCACCGGGCCGCAGATGCCCGATCTCGTCCTCCCAGCCCAGGCAGGCCGCGCCGCCGCGTGTCGCCATGTCCAGCGCATCGCGCGCCGACATGGCATGCGGACCATGCCGGAACCGACCCAGCAGCATTGCCATGCGGGTTTCCAGCCACATCGACGCATGGTCGGTCGATGCCGACCCGTCGCAGCCCAGCCCGACGCGCATGCCGCGCCGCCGCATGTCCATCGCGTCGGCCGTGCCGCCGCCGATCATCATGTTCGAACAGGGACATTGCGCCGTGCAGACGCCGGCATGGGCCAGCCGGTCGATCTCGTCACCCGTGGGATAGATATAATGCGCGACCCATGAACGCGGGCTGGCCCAGCCGACACGCTCGAAATACTCGGTCGGCGTGCAGCCGTAGATTTCGGCACAATAAGCGTCCTCATCGGGATCTTCCGCCAGATGGGTATGCAGGCGCAGATCGTGCTTTTCGGCCAGGCGGGCTGATTCGGTCATGATCCGTTCGGATACGCTGAACAGCGAACAGGGCGCCAGCGCCACGCGGCCCATCGCGCCCGGTGCCGGATCGTGGAAGGCCGCCACCAATCGTTCGCTGTCGGCCAGGATCGTATCTTCGTCCTGCACCACCGATGCCGGCGGCAGGCCGCCATCTTCGACCGATCGCGTCATCGACCCGCGCGTGGCATGGAAGCGGAACCCGATATCGCGCGCCGCGCGAAACTGCGCATCGATCAGGAATGGCCGGGGATGGACGTACATATGGTCCATCGAGGTCGTGCAGCCGCCCATCAGCAATTCGACCATGGCCACGCAGGTCGAGAGATAGACCGACTCTTCATCCAGATCGGCCCAGAGCGGATAGAGGCCCTTGAGCCATTCGAACAACGTACCGTTCGTCACCGGGGCGTAGGCCCGAGTCAGGTTCTGGTACATATGGTGATGCGCGTTGACCAGTCCGGGCGTGACCAGCCGCCCGTGGGCCGAAATCACCGACCGCGCCGTCGGCGCCTCCTCGGCCCGGTCACCGATGGCGTGGACGCGACCGTCCTTGACCGCCAGCCAGCCATTCGCAACTTCCCAGTCGCGATCAATATAAAGATAGGCGTCCCTGATTAGCAGATCGACCGTCATGACGGCTCTCCCGGTACCGAATGTCAGGGTGATGAACACCCTGTCGCGATGAAGCCCTGTCCCGGAGGTGCGAAGTCCGGATCGTCATCAAGTCTCGGTACTGAACGGGCGTGGATCGGGTGTTTTTACCAGCGAACACCCGTTATGACCAGACTTTCCGCAGATTTCCATACGCACGGATAACGACCCGTCTTGCCGGGCTCGCTACCCCATGATCAGAATGCCGGCCACTGGCGAGACGGCGCGGAACGGCGCCCCTGCCCGGGACATGATTGGGAGCAGGATATGGCCGACGCATCTTTCACCTTCCGGTTTCGGCGCCAGGCCGGCCTTCTCGCCCTTCTCGCGTCTTTCTCTCTTCCGGGCCACGCAGCATGGGCCGAGAGTGCGGCCCCGACCTTCCAGATCGTCGAAAGCGTGCCGGAAGAAAGCATCTATGGCGAACCGGGCGTTCCGCGCACCCAGCCGGTATGGCTGGACATGATCCGCCATGCCAACCACACAATCGACGTGGCGCAGTTCTATATCGCCGACCGACCCGGCCGCGCGATGTCCGCCGTTATCGAGACGCTGATCGAGCGCGCGAATGCCGGCATCCAGGTCCGCCTGGTGGTGGACGACAGTTTCCTGAAAGAAACCGCACCGGTTCTGGAACGGCTGAAGCCTATCCGTAATATCCAGATCGAAACCCTGCCGACCCAGCGCCTGACGGGCGGCGTGCTGCATGCCAAATTCATGATCATCGACGGGCGGCAGGTGTTCGTCGGCAGCCAGAACTGGGACTGGCGGGCGCTGGAGGAAATCCACGAGATCGGTGCCGCGATCGACGACACCGCCATCGCCGGCAGTTTCGGGAGCGCGTTCGACACGCTGTGGGCGTTGGGCGGCGGCCGCACCCTGCCCCAGATGCGCACACAGCCGCCGGCCGAACGGCCGATCGCGACCGGCTTCGCCCCGGTCATGCTGCGCGAGCCGGGCGGAGAAAGCGTGATCGCCTTCCCCGCCTTCAGTCCGCCGATGATGATGCCGACCACGCTGACGGCGGAGGAACCGTCTCTGGTCACGATGATCCATGCGGCCCGGCATGTCTTCCGGCTTCAGGTCCTGACGCTGAGCGCCCTGAAACATTACGGCCCGAAAGGATATTGGCCGGAACTGGACACCGCCTTGCGCGACGCGGCGGCCCGTGGCGTGTCGGTGCAGATCATCGTGTCGAACTGGGCGCTGAACGAGCCGATGCAATCCTATCTGAAGAGCCTGGCCGCGATGCCGAACATCGAAGTGAAATTCAGCACTGTTCCGCAGGCCAGCAGCGGGTTCATCCCCTTCGCGCGCGTCGAGCATTGCAAATATGCCGTCGCGGATGACGATGCCGTCTTTATCGGCACCGGCAATTGGGAATGGAGCTATTTCAACACCACCGTCGATGCCTCGATCTTCGTCCATGGCTACAACCCGGCCGCGACCCTGAACCGGATCTTCACGCGGGACTGGACCGGGCCTTATGTCACCGCGATCGCGCCCGGCACGCATTATACACCCATCAAGCCGGGCTAAGAGGCCGGGTCGTCCGCCGCCCGGCTGCCCCCGCCGCCTGTCATGCTGGGCAGGACATCGTCGCGCAGCAGCAACCCGTGCATCAGCGCCGCCGCGAGATGGACCAGAACGACACCGAACAGGGTGAGCGCCAGCCATGTGTGCAGGCGGCGCAAAATCGCGAACAGGGCGGGATCATGCGGCAGAATCGGCGGCAGCGCGAAGCCCGGCCACATCGCCACCGGATACGCCCCGGCTGACAGCATGCCCCACCCCACAAGCGGCAGTGCGATCATCAGGGCATAGAGCACGATATGCGACGTTCGCGCGGCCAGACGCAGGATCGGCGGCAGCGTCTCCGGCAATCGCGGCACATGGATCAGCAGGCGATTGACCAGCCGGACTACAGCCAGCAGGAGGATGCTGATGCCGAGCGGGCGATGCAGATCGACCAGCCGGTGATAGGCCGGCTCCACCGTCGTCACCATGATGATGCCGATGAACAGCATCGCCAGGATCATCGCGGCCATCAGCCAATGCAGGAGGCGGGCGAAAAGGGGGAAATACTCGACCGGGCGCATCACTGGTCTCCCGACCGGATAGCGGCCCTGCTGATGGCGCTCGCGGTTTCCGGCTCACCTGAACGCAGGACGAAGGAACGGGCATAGACGGCCGATCGCGCCGCCGGGATCGGATCGTCGGACGGGGCGATTCCCTCGGGCAAAATCAGCGGATCGTACGTGATGCCTTTGCAGGGGCCGCCATCCTCGCTCTCTGCCCGAGCCAGCGTCAGCGTTCCGGCATCGACCTGTCGCCGACTGGCCGGCCAAGGCACCGTAGGGTCGGCCGTGACATCCTCGGCCCCGCCGACGGTCACGACCAGATGCCAATGCAACGGCCCGCGTGCCAATGCGGCGATCAGGTCCTCAAACAGATAATCGCGCCCCGCCCCCTGCCCGACCGCAGGAGTCGCCTCCTGCTCGGGAACCATCGCCCATCGCACGGGAGTGGTTGTTCCCCCCGCATTCACAAAGGTGAAACTGTCGAGACTGTTATAGGTATCGTTCGCGAAACCCGAGGTCAGCTTGCGCGCCTTCAGCAGTGCCAGTGCCCGCTGCGTTTCCGGATGCCGCGCCAGAAAGGCCACCATGCGGGCCGCATCGGGCCGGTGCGTCTGTGGATCCGGGCGCGATGCCAGCAGGAAATCGTTGAAATCGGTTGCGTTCCGCACGGGAAAGACGGGAATATCGTTGATTCCCATACGCCATTCGCCACCATGCGTCGGCATGATCCTAAGCGCCAGGCTGCGGACCTTCTCCGGTGCGTCATCCTGAAACGGCATCCCACCAGCCAGAGCGAACCGGCCGACGACCGGCGACCGTTGCCGGGTGAACAGCGCCGCACGAGAAAGCTGCGCCGCCTCCCCACTCGCGTCGAACCATCCCGTCACGCAGATGCCCTTGGCATGGTTACGGCGAAAGCCCGGATGGGACCCGTCCACCATTCGAAAGGTCCGCATGAACATGCCGGAGGTGAGTCGACCAGGTGTCAGCCATCCGGCGGCCAGGGCAAAAGCCAGCGCAAGCAGGCCGGGTGCCGCGCACATCGCCGCCAGCCGGAGCCACCCCCCTTTTTCCGCCAGCCTCTCGCGTATCAGGGCCATCATGATGAATGTTTCCCTGTCATTCCCAAGGCCAACGCCGCGGCACGATCATTATTTCATCTGAAACAATTTATTTTCGGGTCGGGCCACCCGAAACTGCCCAGCCATTCCAGCCGTTCAGACATAAAAAAACCCGGCCGAAAGGCCGGGTCTTTTCATAAAGCCGGAGCGTAAGACTTACGCCGCCAGCCCTTCGTCCGAAACGACTTCCGGACGCGGGCCGCTATCCTGGCCCTTGGCGGACACATCGCGATCCACCAGTTCGATCACCGCCATGTCGGCGGCGTCGCCGTGACGGATACCCGCGCGCAGGACGCGGATATAGCCGCCGCTGCGGGCCTTGTAGCGATCCGCCACGGCCGCGAACAGCTTGGAGACGATCACGTCGTCACGGAGCTGCGCATAGGCCTGACGGCGGGCATGCAGGTCGCCGCGCTTGCCGAGCGTGATCAGCTTCTCGACCACAGGGCGAAGCTCCTTCGCCTTGGGCAGAGTCGTGGTGATCTGCTCGTGCTTGATCAGCGCGACAGCCATGTTACGGAACATGGCGGCGCGATGGGTGGAGGTAACGCCGAGCTTCCGGCCGGCAACACCGTGACGCATGATAAAGTCTTCCTGTCTTTCCGGTCAGAAGGGCTCGTCGAGCCTCTTGGCCAGGTCTTCGATATTTTCCGGCGGCCAAGCCGGCACGTTCATACCAAGGGACAGCCCCATCGACGTCAGGACTTCCTTGATCTCGTTCAGGGATTTGCGGCCGAAGTTCGGCGTCCGCAGCATCTCCTGCTCGGTCTTCTGCACCAGATCGCCAATATAGACGATATTGTCGTTCTTCAGGCAGTTGGCACTGCGGACCGACAGTTCCAGTTCGTCGACCTTGCGCAGCAGGTTCCGATTGAACGGCAGATCGTCCTGCGGCTCTTCGGTCCGGACCGGGCGCGGCTCGTCGAAATTGATGAACAGCTGGAGCTGGTCCTGCAGGATCCGGGCAGCCAGGGCCACCGCATCCTCGGGCGTCACCGCACCGTTCGTCTCGACCGTCAGCAGAAGCCGGTCATAGTCGGTCACCTGGCCTACGCGGGTCGGCTCGACCTTATAGGACACGCGCTGCACCGGCGAATAGATCGCGTCCACCGGGATCAGGCCGATCGGCGCGTCCTCGGGGCGGTTGGCCGCCGCGGGAACATAGCCCTTGCCCAGATTGACGGTGAATTCCATGCCGAACTTCACACCCTCGTCGAGCGTGCAGATCACGAGATCGGGGTTCATCACCTCGATATCGTGACCGGTCTGGATCTGGCCCGCGCGCACTTCGCCCGGCCCGGTGGCCGTCAGCACCATGCGCTTCGGCCCCTCGCCATGCATCCGCAGCGCAAGCTGCTTGATGTTCAGCACGATGTCCGTCACGTCCTCGCGGACGCCGGCCACCGACGAGAACTCATGCAGCACGCCGTCGATCTGGATCGCCGTCACCGCCGCCCCTTGCAGGGACGACAGCAGCACGCGCCGGATGGCATTGCCGAGCGTCATGCCGAAGCCACGCTCGAGCGGTTCCGCCACCACAGTCGCTGTGCGCAACGGCTGCCCGCCCGGCTCGACTTCCAGCTTCTCCGGCTTGATCAGAGATTGCCAGTTTTTCTGGAGGACCAAGTTGATGGCCTTTCAAAACTGATCTGCACCAAGGCAGACGGCACCCGTGCGAACGGGTGCCTGATGACACTCAACCCCGCCGGCGCAAGGCCGGCAGAAAACGAATCCGAGCCTGACGATCAGACGCGACGACGCTTGCGCGGACGGCAGCCGTTGTGCGGCACCGGCGTCATGTCGCGGATCGAGGTGATCGAGAACCCGACCGCCTGCAGCGCGCGCAGTGCGCTCTCACGCCCCGAACCCGGACCCGACACTTCGATCTCCAGCGTCTCCATGCCATGCTCGCGCGCCTTGCGGCCTGCATCCTCGGCCGCGACCTGCGCCGCGTACGGGGTGGATTTGCGCGAGCCCTTGAAGCCCTGGGCACCAGCGGAAGACCACGCGATCGCGTTGCCCTGGGCATCGGAGATCGTGATCATCGTGTTGTTGAAGGTGGAGAGCACATGCGCCACCCCCGAGATAATGTTCTTCCGCTCTTTCTTCCGAATACGCGGAGCTGCAGCCTTCGCCATAGTCTTCCTGGTCCTGTCTGTTCATCAACGCGAGCCGCGCCGGATGCCCCTTGGAAAATCATAACCAAGGGGGCGCGGCGCTGGCCGCGAATGCGGCTGGAGCCGCTTAGCGGGTAGCCTTCTTCTTACCGGCGATCGCCACCGCCTTACCCTTGCGGGTGCGGGCATTGGTGTGCGTCCGCTGGCCACGAACCGGAAGACCGCGACGGTGACGCAGGCCACGGTAGCAACCCAGGTCCATCAGGCGCTTGATGTTCATCGCCACTTCGCGACGAAGATCGCCTTCAACCCGGTATTCGCTGTCGATCAGCTCGCGGATCTTTAGGATCTCGTCGTCCGACAGCTCATTCACCCGGCGCTCGGCCGGAATCTCGAGCTGCTGGCAGATCTGCTCGGCCTTGGTCGGGCCAATGCCATAAATATAACGCAGGCCAATCGTCACCCGCTTGTTGGTTGGGATGTTCACGCCGGCAATACGCGCCACGCCACTTACTCCTCGTCCGCCCGCGTTACTCGGGCCCTTAAGATCGTCGCCGGGGCTTTTCCACACCACCGGCTAGCCGGAGCGTCGTGAACGTGCCGGCACCGCCGGTCAACCCCATCATCAATCGGATTCGTGATCTCTGCTCTCCGCGCCAGTCGGACGCGGGAGCCGATACCTTGAGGGCGCGCAATATACCCGCGCGCCCTTTAGAGTCAATGAATAACGATCACTTTTTCGTGATGCTATCCATGATTTTGAAAACCTGCGCCGTCACCGTATCGATGTCGGCCATGCCGTCGATCCGGTACAGGCGGCCTTCGGCCTCGTAATACGGCAGGATAGGCGCTGTCTGCTCGCGGTAGGCCGCCAGGCGGGCCGCAACGGTCTCACGCCGGTCGTCCTCGCGGCGGACGAAATAATGCCCGCCACAGACATCGCAGGTGCCCTCGACCTTAGGCTTCTTGAACAGGTCATTATACCCTGTCCCGCAGGTGCCGCAGGTGAAGCGGCCCGCGATCCGGTCCGCCAGCGCGTTTTCATCGACCTCGAGAAACAGCACGACGTCGATTCGTGCCCCACGCCGCTTCAGCATCGAATCCAGCGCCGCCGCCTGCCCTGCCGTCCGGGGGAATCCATCGAGGATGAATCCCTTGGCGCAATCGGGTTGGGAGATCCGCGATTCGAGCATCGCGATGATCACGTCATCGGGAACAAGTTGCCCCGAATCCATCAGTGCCTTCGCTTCCTGGCCGATCGGCGTGCCTGCCGCCACCTCGGCGCGCAGCATGTCCCCCGTCGAGATCTGCGCGATGCCGTAGCGCGCTTCCAGCCGCTTGGACTGGGTTCCTTTGCCGGCCCCGGGAGGGCCAAGAAATATGACGTTCACCGACCCCTGCCTTTCCCACGCGCCCGCCGCATCAGCCCCTGGTACTGGTGAGCCACCAGGTGGGACTGGATCTGCGTCACGGTGTCGATGGTCACCGACACGATGATGATCAAGCTGGTCCCGCCGAAATAGAACGGCACGTTATAGTGACTGATCAGAATCTGCGGCAGCAGACACACCGCCACCAGATAGGCGGCACCGATGGTCGTCAGTCGCGTCAGAATCCGATCAAAATAAGCCGCCGTGTTCGCACCCGGCCGGATGCCCGGGATAAAACCGCCCTGCTTGCGCAGATTATCGGCTGTCTCCTGCGGATTGAACGTCACCGCCGCATAGAAATACGAGAAGAAGACGATCATGGCCGCATAGAACAGCATGTAAAGCGGCTGCCCCTGCCCGAGTTCCTGACCCAGAAACGAAAGCCATCCGGGCATCGAGGCATTGTTCATGAAGCCCGCGATCGTCACCGGAATCAGCAGCACCGAAGAGGCGAAGATCGGCGGAATCACGCCGGCGGTATTCACCTTCAGCGGCATATGCGTCGAGTCGCCGCCATAGATGCGCTGGCCCACCTGCCGCTTGGGATACTGGATCACCACCCGGCGCTGCGCCTGCTCCATGAAGACGATGAAGGCAATGGTTACCGCCGCCAGCACCAGGAAGACCAGCACGAAGAACGGCGACAGCGCGCCTGTGTAGCCAAGCTGGAACAGGCTGGCCAACGCATGCGGCAGGTTGGCGACGATACCGGCGAAGATGATCAGCGAAATGCCGTTGCCCACCCCGCGCGACGTGATCTGCTCGCCCAGCCACATCAGGAACATCGTGCCGCCCAGCAGCGTCACCACGCACGACACGATAAAGAACATGCCCGGTGCGATCACCGCCGAACCGGCGGCGCTGTGCATGTTCTCAAGCCCCACGGCGATGCCATAGGCCTGGAACAGCGCGATCAGCACGGTCAGGTAGCGGGTATATTCGTTCAGCTTGCGCCGCCCCTGCTCGCCTTCCTTCTTGAGGTTTTCAAGCGCGGGGATCGCCGAGGACATCAGCTGCACGATGATCGACGCGCTGATATACGGCATGATGTTCAGCGCGAAGACGGTCATGCGACCGAGGGCTCCGCCGGTGAACATGTCGAACATTCCCAGGATACCGCCCTGGTGCTGCGCCAGAAGCTGGCCCATGACCGTCGCGTCGACGCCGGGAACCGGAATGTAGGTACCCAGACGGTAGACGATCAGCGCCCCCAGGGTGAACCAGATTCGTTTCTTCAGTTCCGTCGCGTTGGCGAAGGAGCTGAAATTCAGATTGGCAGCCAGCTGCTCGGCCGCGGAGGCCATGCGCCCGTCCCTTTCAACAACAACAGCGTCACCGCACGAAACGGGACGCTGTCATGACACATCAGCAAAGAGTGTAAGGCGTCGTCTTGCACCAACGCAAGAGACAACGCCGGGGCCGATCCGGGACGGCCTGACGGGCATGCCATCCCGGAACCTGGCTCAAGCCGAAGCCGTGGCCTCGTCCTGCGCCGCCTTGGCAACCCGGACGGTCCCACCGGCCTTCTCGACCGCCGCGATCGCGGTAGCCGACGCGCCAGCAACCTCGATGGTCACGGCACGGGCCAGTTCGCCCTTCGCCAGCAGGCGGACACCGGCGAACTTGCCGGAGCCGACCAGGCCGGCCGCGCGCAGCACATCTTCGGTCACGGTCGCGCCGGCATCGATCTTGCCAGCCTCGATCGCCTTGTCCAGCGCACCCAGGTTCACCGGGGCGTAGACCTTGCGGAAGATGTTCTTGAAGCCGCGCTTCGGCAGACGGCGATACAGCGGGAGCTGACCACCCTCGAAGCCGTTGAGGGACACGCCCTCACGCGCCTTCTGGCCCTTCACGCCCTTGCCCGACGTCTTGCCCTTGCCGGACCCGATGCCGCGACCCAGACGCTTCTTGCGATAACGAGAGCCCTCGTTATCGCGCAGTTCGTTGAGGTTCATCTCAATCCTCCACCTTCACGAGGTGGGCCACCTTGGTGATCATGCCGCGAACCGAAGGTGTATCCTCCAGTTCCCGCGTACGGCCGATCTTGTTGAGGCCCAGCCCGACCAGCGTCGCCTGCTGGCCCGGCTTGCGGCCGTTGCCCGATGCCACCTGCGTGACGCGGACGGTCTTGCCTTCAGACATCGGCGCTCACCTCCGCGGCACCGGCCACCTCGCGGCGGCCCAGGATGTCGGAAACCTTCTTGCCGCGACGGTTGGCAACCGAACGCGGGCTGGCGCAACGCTCCAGCGCGTCGAAGGTCGCCTTGACCATGTTGTGCGGGTTCCGGGTTCCGAGCGACTTGGCCACCACGTCATTGATGCCCAGGCTCTCGAACACGGCGCGCATCGGGCCACCGGCGATGATGCCCGTGCCGGCGTCAGCCGAACGAAGCACCACCTTGCCGGCGCCGAAATGACCGGCGACGTCATGATGGAGGGTACGGCCCTCCTTCATCGGAACGCGGATCATCGTGCGCTTGGCGCGCTCGGTCGCCTTGCGGATCGCCTCGGGCACCTCGCGGGCCTTGCCGGCGCCGTAGCCGACACGACCCTTCTGGTCACCCACCACGACCAGCGCGGCAAAGGCGAAACGACGGCCGCCCTTTACGACCTTCGCAACGCGGTTGATCGTGACGAGCTTGTCGACGAGATCATCGCCTTCGCGCTCGCGCTCGCGGCCACCCCGGCCGCCTTCTCTCGGTTCACGTGCCATTGCGTGCCCCTTTCCTTAGAAGGCGAGACCACCCTCGCGGGCAGCCTCCGCCAGGGCCTTGATACGCCCATGATACAGATACGAACCGCGGTCGAAGACCACCTGCGTGACGCCGGCGGCAACCGCGCGCTCGGCAACCAGCTTGCCGACCGCCGTCGCCGCATCGGAGTCGGCACCGGTCTTCAGCTGCTCGCGCAGCGCCTTGTCCAGGCTTGAAGCGGCGGCAAGGGTACGCCCGGCGGCATCGTCGATGACCTGGGCATAGATGTTCTTGCCTGACCGGAACACCGACAGGCGCGGACGCCCGCCGCCCTTGCGGCGAAGCTGGAAGCGCAGACGCTGACGCCGACGCTCCCGCAAATCCTGCTGCGTGCTCATTACTTCTTCTTGCCTTCCTTGCGACGGATGGTCTCGGTGTCGTAGCGGACACCCTTGCCCTTGTACGGCTCGGGCTTGCGGAAGCTGCGGATATCCAGCGCAACCTGACCGACCCGCTGCTTGTCCACGCCCTCGACCACGATGGCGGTCGGACGCGGGGTCGAAATCTTGATGCCCGGCGGGATCGCATAGACGATGTCATGCGAATAGCCGAGATTCATGACCAGGTTGCTGCCCTGCACGGCGGCACGATAGCCGGTGCCGGTGACTTCCAGGGTCTTGGAGAAACCCTGGGACACACCCTTGACCATGCTGGCCACCAGCGACCGCGTCGTGCCCCACATCATGCGGGCCTGCGCGGCGCTGCCGACCGGACGGACCGCGACCTTGTTGTCGGCGATCTCGGTTTCGACATGCGACGACAGCGGCAGCTTCAGCTCGCCCAGCTTGCCCTTGGCCACGAGCACGCCATCGACGATCGAGACCTGGACGCCCGACGGAATTTCGACGGGATATTTGCCTACACGCGACATGTATCCCTCCTCAGAACACGCGGCAGAGGACCTCGCCGCCAACATTGGCAGCGCGGGCTTCCGCATCGGACAGGACGCCACGCGGCGTCGACAGGATCGACACGCCGAGGCCGGCATAGACCCGCGGCAGTTCCTTGATCTTCGAGTAGACCCGGCGGCCCGGCTTGGATACGCGATGGATCTCCTTGATGACCGGTTCGCCATCCAGGTATTTCAGCTCGATGCGCAGCTGGGCAATGCCCTTGCGCACCTCTTCCTGGGCGTAGCCACGGATGTAGCCCTCGCGGCGCAGGGCCTCGAGAACATTCGCGCGCAGCTTGGACGCCGGCGAGACACAGGCCGCATGACGCGCGCGCTGCGCGTTGCGGATCCGGGTGAGCATATCACCCAACGGATCAGAAAGTGACATCGTTCCCTGCCCTTACCAGCTCGACTTGACCATGCCAGGAATCTGGCCACTGGAAGCCAGATCGCGCAGCGCGATACGGCAGAGTTCGAACTTCCTGTAATTGGCGCGTGAACGCCCCGTCAGCTTGCACCGCAGACGCACGCGAACGCGCGAACCATTGCGGGGAAGCTCTGCGAGTTTCAGAGTTGCCTCGAACCTGTCCTCGACCGGAAGCGTCCGGTCCATGACAATGTTCTTGAGCGCAATCCGCTTAGCCTTATCCCGGGTTGCCATGCGCTGACGCTTGGCATTCCGGTTAACGGCGGAGATCTTGGCCATGCCTTGTTCTACCCTCCGGAACCTGTCGGGCCATCCCGACGGTTTTCCAAACAACGTGTCTAATAGGTCTTCTGACCTCTGGGCGGAAGCCCCAATCGCCGCGATTACGCAGCGAAGGGCAGATCAAACGCCTTCAGAAGAGCCTTCGCTTCCGCATCCGTCTTCGCGCTGGTGACGAAGATGATGTCCATGCCACGGATATCGTCGACCTTGTCGTACTCGATTTCCGGGAACACGATCTGTTCCTTCATGCCCATGGCGAAGTTGCCATGGCCGTCGAAACCCTTGTTGCCGGGCAGGCCGCGGAAATCGCGGACGCGCGGCAGCGTGATGGTCACGAGACGGTCGAGGAATTCGTACATCTGGGCGCGGCGCAGGGTCACCTTGCAGCCGATCGGCAGACCCGCACGGATCTTGAAGCCGGCGATCGCCTTCTTGGCGATCGTCTTGACCGGCTTCTGTCCGGCGATCAGCGTCAGCTCGGCAACGGCGGCGTCCAGCTTCTTCTGGTCGCCCGCGGCTTCGCCAACACCCATGTTGATGACGATCTTCTCGAGATGCGGAACCTGCATCACGTTCTTGTAGCCGAACTCTTCGCGCAGCTTCGCACGCAGCTCGTCCTGATAACGCTTCTGCAGACGCGGCACCGAGCGGGTGGCTTGTACTTCAGACATCCGCGCCTCCTCAGCCTTCGATGACTTCGCCGGTCGCCTTGGCGACGCGGACCTTGCGGCCATCTTCCAGGACACGGAAACCGACGCGCGTCGGCTTGCCGCTCTTGGGATCGACCAGCTTCAGGTTCGACAGGTGGATCGGCATCTCCTTCTCGATGATGCCTCCCTGCTCACCCATGCGGTTCGGGCGCGTGTGGCGCTTGGCCACCGCAGCACCGCGCACCACGGCCTTGTTGTCACCGGGCAGCACGGACAGCACCTCGCCGCGAGTCCCCTTCGAGGACCCGGTGGTGACGACGACCTGGTCGCCCTTCCTGATACGCGCGGCCATTACAGCACCTCCGGCGCCAGCGAGATGATCTTCATGAACTTGCGCGCACGCAGTTCACGCACAACCGGCCCAAAGATGCGGGTGCCGATCGGCTCCTGCTGCTTGTTGATCAGGACGGCCGCGTTCCGGTCGAAGCGGATGGCACTGCCATCGGGACGACGCACGGGGTACGAAGTACGCACGATCACCGCCTGGTGAACGTCGCCCTTCTTGACCTTGCCGCGCGGGATCGCTTCCTTGACGGACACGACGATCACGTCGCCGACCGAGGCAGTCTTCCGCTTGGAACCGCCCAGCACCTTGATGCACTGCACCTGACGCGCGCCCGAATTATCGGCGACGTCCAGGTTGGTCTCGGGATGGATCATAACCTATGCCCTTCTTACGCCTGCGCGCCGGACTCGACGCCGGCGGCGCCCAGCGGGGCACCGTTACGGACGATCACGGTCCAGGTCTTGCGCTTGGAGATCGGCTTGCACTCTTCAATGCGCACCGTGTCGCCAACCTTGCACTCGTTCTGCTCATCATGCGCCGCGTACTTCTTCGAACGGCGGATGAACTTCTTATACAGCGGGTGGATGACGCGACGATCGACAAGCACGGTTACCGTCTTGTCCATCTTGTCGCTGGTCACCCGTCCGCTCAGGACGCGCCTCGGCATCGCCCGTCTCCCTTCAGGACTTCGCGGCCGACGCTTCCGCGCCGACTGCACTCTTCTTCAACGCCTCGGACGCAATCGTCTTCAGACGGGCGATCTCACGACGCACCGTACGAACACGCGCCTGTCCATCATTCTGGCCGGTCGCGCGCTGGAACCGCAGGTTGAACTGCTCGCGCTTCAGGTCAATGAGAAGCGCCTCCAGTTCTTCCGCGGTCTTGGCACGCAGATCGGCCGGCTTTGTTGCCTTTGCCATATCTCACGCCTCTCCGATGCGGGTCACGAACTTGGTCTTGATCGGCAGCTTCGCAGCGCCCAGCGCCAGCGCTTCACGCGCCAGTTCCGGCGAAACGCCTTCGATCTCGAACAGGATACGACCCGGTTTCACACGGGCCACCCAGTATTCCGGCGACCCCTTGCCGGAGCCCATACGCACTTCGGCGGGCTTTGTCGAGACCGGAAGATCGGGGAAGATCCGAATCCAGACGCGACCGGCACGCTTCATCGCGCGGGTGATGGCCCGGCGGGAGGCCTCGATCTGCCGGGCGGTGACCCGCTCCGGCTCCAGGGCCTTCAGGCCGAACGCACCGAAATTCAGTGTCGTTCCGCCCTTCGCCAGCCCATGAATGCGGCCCTTGTGGGCCTTGCGGTACTTTGTCCGCTTGGGAGAAAGCATTGTTCTAAATCCTCACGCGCCGCCTGGCGCCGTTCTAGATCCTTAGGTTCCGCAGCTTAGCGCTGCGGAGCCTGCTCGGCGGCGCGCCGATCCTGCGCCAGCGGGTCCTGGGCGAGGATCTCACCCTTGAAGATCCAGACCTTCACACCGCAGGTGCCATAGGTGGTCTTCGCCGTGGCCACGCCATAATCGATGTCCGCGCGCAGCGTGTGCAGCGGCACCCGGCCTTCGCGATACCACTCGACACGCGCGATCTCGGCACCGCCCAGACGACCGCCGCAGTTGATCCGGATGCCCTGCGCGCCCAGACGCATCGCCGACTGCACGGCGCGCTTCATGGCGCGGCGGAAGGCCACGCGGCGCTCCAGCTGCTGGGCAATGTTCTCGGCCACCAGCGTCGCGTCGATTTCGGGCTTGCGGATCTCGACGATATTCAGCGCAACGTCGGTCTTCGCCATGCGGGTCAGATCCTTGCGCAGAACGTCGATGTCCTGGCCCTTCTTGCCGATCACGACGCCCGGACGGGCGGCGTAGATCGTCACGCGGGGCTTCTTCGCCGGACGCTCGATCACCACGCGGGACACGCCGGCGCCCGACAGCTTGCGACGCAGGTGCGAACGCAGCTTCAGGTCGTCATGCAGCAGGCGCGAATAGTCGGCGCCGGCATACCAGCGGCTGTCCCAGGTGCGGTTGATGCCGAGCCGCAGCCCGATCGGATTGACTTTATGTCCCATGGATCAGGCCGCCTTCTGCTCGGTTGTCTCAGCCTCGGCCGAACGCTCGGCCACGACGATCTTCAGATGGCTGAAGAACTTCTCGATCCGAGAGGAACGGCCACGGCCACGCGCATGGAAGCGACGCATGACGATCGACTTGCCAACCTCGGCGCGAACCACCACCAGCTGGTCGACATCCAGCTGGTGATTGTTCTCGGCGTTCGCGATCGCGCTCTGCAGGGTCTTCTTGACGTCCTGCGCGATGCGACGCTTCGAGAACGTCAGTGTCGCCACGGCCTGGGCCGCCGGCTTGTTGCGAATAAGCGCCGCGACCAGGTTCAGCTTGCGCGGGCTCACGCGGATGTTCCGCGTGACGGCCTGCGCCTCGGTTTCCGCGAGCGTGCGCGGATGCTTCGGCTTGCTCATATCAGCCCCGCTTCGCCTTCTTGTCCGAGGAATGCCCCGTGAAGGTCCGCGTCGGCGAGAACTCGCCGAACTTATGCCCCACCATGTTTTCCGACACCTGCACGGGCAGGAACTTGTGCCCGTTATAGACGCCGAACGTCAGACCGACGAACTGCGGCAGGATTGTCGAGCGACGCGACCAGATCTTGATCACTTCGTTACGACCCGACGCGCGCGACGCATCGGCTTTGTTCAGCAGATACCCGTCCACGAACGGGCCCTTCCAGACGGAACGTGCCATCTTCTTTGCCCCTTACTTACCGGTTTTCCGGCGACGGATAATCAGACTGTCCGTACGCTTGTTAACCCTGGTCTTGTAACCCTTGGTCGGCTTGCCCCACGGCGTGACCGGATGACGGCCACCCGAGGTGCGGCCTTCGCCACCACCATGCGGATGGTCGACCGGGTTCATCACGACGCCGCGGTTATGCGGACGACGACCCAGCCAGCGGCCGCGACCGGCCTTGCCCATGTGCTGGTTCATGTTGTCCGGATTGGACACCGCGCCAACCGTCGCCATGCACTCGCCGCGCACGACGCGCAGCTCGCCCGACTGCAGCTTGATCTGCGCATAGCCGGCATCCTTGCCGACCAGCTGGCAGTACGTGCCGGCCGAACGGGCGATCTTGCCGCCGGCGCCCGGCTTCAGCTCGATGTTATGCACGATCGTGCCAACCGGAATGGCCGACAGCGGCATCGCGTTGCCCGGCTTGATGTCGACGCGCGCGCCGGACACCACCTGGTCGCCCACCTTCAGGCGCTGCGGCGCCAGGATGTAGGCCAACTCGCCGTCCTCGTACTTCACCAGCGCGATGAAGGCGGTGCGGTTCGGGTCATATTCCAGACGCTCGACCGTGCCGGCCACATCGAACTTGCGCCGCTTGAAATCGACGAAGCGATAGGACTGCTTGTGGCCGCCACCGATGAAGCGCGAGGTGATGCGCCCATGGTTGTTGCGTCCGCCGGACTTGTTCTTGCCTTCGGTCAGAGCCTTGACAGGCTTACCCTTCCACAGCTCCTTACGGTCGATCAGGACCGTATTGCGCAGGCTGGGGGTGACCGGATTAAAGTGCTTCAGTGCCATGTCTTGCTACCCCGCGTCAGACCAGCTTCGCGGTCAGGTCGATGGACTGACCCTCGGCAAGCTGCACAAACGCCTTCTTCACATCGGAACGCTGGCCCGGGCGACCCTTGAAGCGCTTCGTCTTGCCCTTCTGGACAAGCGTGTTCACGCCCAGGACCTTCACGCCGAACAGACCTTCGACCGCGACCTTGATCTCCGGCTTCGTGGCGTCGATCGCGACCTTGAAGACCACCTGGTTCTTCTCGGACAGCGCCGTCGCCTTCTCGGTGATCAGCGGCGCGCGGACGATGTCATACATCGTCTCACGCGACATGCGCTCCGCCTTCTTGCGGATTGCGAGCACGTTGGTCATGCCAGGCGCTCCTTCAGGCCTTCGACGCCGGCGCGGGTGATCGCGAGCACGTCGTGGTTGAGGATGTCGTAGACGTTCGCGCCGATGGTGGGCAGCACGTCGATCTTCGGCAGGTTGCGGGTGGCGCGACCGAAATTGTCCTCGACCGTCGCATCGACGATCAGGGCGGACTTCCAGCCCAGCGCCTGGACCTTGGCGGCCAGTTCGGCAGTGCGGCCCGACGACGTGGCGGCGTCCAGCACCACCAGCTTGCCTTCGGCGGCCTTCTGCGACAGCGCGGAGATCAGGCCGAGACGACGCACCTTCTTCGGCAGGTCGTAGCCATGATCGCGCACGACCGGTCCATGCACGGCACCACCAGTGCGGTACTGCGGCGCACGCAGCGAGCCCTGACGGGCACTACCCGTGCCCTTCTGGCGGTACGGCTTCTTGGTCGTGCCGGAGACTTCGCCCATCCCCTTGACCTTGTGCGTGCCGGCACGGCGCTTGGCCAGCTGCCAGTGCACCACACGCGCCATGATATCCGCCCGCGGCGTCACCCCGAAAATCTCGTCCGGAAGCACGGCCGTGCCGGCGCTCCCGTTGTCGAGGGTTTTGATTTCGTAATCCATTGCCCTCTATCCTCAGCCCGCAGCCTCAACCAGGGCCGCCGGATACGGCGCCTCGGCATGACGGGCTTTCTTGATCGCATCACGAACCAGCACCAGCTCGTTCTTGGCGCCGGGCACGGAGCCGCGGACCAGGAGCAGGTTCTTCTCGGCATCCACCGCCGCCACCTCGAGATTGAGGGTGGTCACGCGCTCGGAGCCCAGGTGCCCGGCCATCTTCTTGTTCTTGAAGGTCTTGCCCGGATCCTGGCGGTTACCCGTCGAACCATGCGAACGATGGCTGATGGACACGCCGTGCGAAGCTTCGAGACCCGCGAAGTTCCAGCGCTTCATGGCGCCGGCGAAGCCCTTGCCCTTGCTGGTGGCCGTCACGTCGATCTTCTGCCCCACCACGAAATGGGCGGCAGAGAGAGTGGCGCCAGCTTCCAGCACGGCATCTTCCGCAACGCGGAATTCAACCAGCTTCTTCTTGGGTTCGACCTTCACGCGGGCAAAATGGCCGCGGTTCGGCTTGGAGACATTCTTCACCTTGGCGTTGCCGAGCCCGAGCTGCACGGCCGTATAGCCATCACGCTCCTGGGTACGGACATCCACCACCTGCACATTGTCGATATGCAGGACGGTGACGGGCACATGGGTGCCGTCTTCCTTAAACAGCCGGGTCATGCCCAGCTTCTTTGCGATCAATCCGGTGCGCATCGTCTGGACCTTAAAGTTTAATCTCGACGTCCACGCCAGCGGCGAGGTCGAGCTTCATGAGAGCGTCCACGGTCTGCGGGGTCGGCTCGACAATGTCGAGCAGCCGGCGATGAGTCCGAATTTCGAACTGTTCGCGGCTTTTCTTGTCCACATGGGGAGAGCGGTTAACGGTGAATTTTTCGATATGCGTCGGCAGCGGGATAGGACCCCGAACCCGCGCACCCGTACGCTTCGCCGTGTTGACGATCTCTTTGGTGCTGTTATCGAGCACCCGATGATCGTACGCCTTCAGGCGAATGCGGATGTTCTGGTTGTCCATCGTCTATTCAGTCCAACTTCAATGGTTCGGGGGAACCCGAGCCGCCAAAGGAGACCCCGGCCGGATTGCTCCGGCCGGGGTCGCCAGTTCTGGTTACAAACCCGATCAGGCCGTGATCGAGGCCACCACGCCGGCGCCGACGGTGCGGCCGCCTTCGCGGATGGCGAAACGCAGACCTTCGTCCATCGCGATCGGCGCGATCAGCTCGACATCCATGGCGACGTTATCGCCCGGCATGACCATTTCCGTACCTTCCGGCAGGTGAACGACACCCGTCACGTCGGTGGTGCGGAAATAGAACTGCGGACGATAGTTGGTGAAGAACGGCGTGTGACGGCCACCCTCTTCCTTCGTCAGGATGTACGCCTCGGCCTTGAACTTCGTGTGCGGGGTGATCGAACCCGGCTTGGCCAGAACCTGGCCGCGCTCGACGTCTTCACGCTTCGTGCCACGGACCAGCGCGCCGATGTTGTCACCGGCCTCGCCGCGATCCAGCAGCTTGCGGAACATTTCGACGCCCGTCACCGTCGTCTTCTGCGTGGGACGCAGGCCGACGATTTCGATTTCGTCACCGACGTTCACGACGCCACGCTCGACACGGCCGGTCACCACGGTGCCGCGGCCCGAGATCGAGAACACGTCTTCGATCGGCATCAGGAACGGACGGTCAACCGGACGCTCCGGCTGCGGGATGTAGGCATCCACGGCGTCCATCAGGTCGCGCACGCGGTTCTCGCCGACTTCCGGATCGCCATCTTCCAGCGTCACCAGGGCCGAACCCTTGATGATGGGGATATCGTCGCCCGGGAACTGATAGGCGGACAGAAGCTCGCGCACTTCCATCTCGACCAGTTCCAGCAGTTCCGGATCGTCGACCTGGTCAACCTTGTTCAGGAACACGACCAGCGCCGGCACGCCGACCTGACGCGCCAGCAGGATGTGCTCGCGGGTCTGCGGCATCGGACCATCGGCGGCCGAAACCACCAGGATGGCGCCGTCCATCTGCGCCGCACCCGTGATCATGTTCTTCACGTAGTCGGCGTGACCGGGGCAGTCGACGTGCGCATAGTGGCGCGCGGCGGTCTCGTACTCGACGTGGGCGGTCGAGATCGTGATGCCACGGGCGCGCTCTTCCGGCGCCGCGTCGATCTGGTCGTACGCCTTGAAGGTGGCGCCACCGGTCTTCGCCAGCGTCTTGGTGATCGCGGCGGTCAGCGACGTCTTGCCGTGATCGACGTGACCGATCGTGCCGATATTGCAGTGCGGCTTCGTCCGCTCGAATTTAGCCTTTGCCATCGTCTATCTCCGTTACCTCGGCCCTCGGGCCGGGAGTCGGGTTGAAATGTTCCTAACCGGAAGCGTGCCGGTCTTTAGACCGGACGAACGCCCCTTACCAGCGGTAATGACTGAACGCTTTGTTGGCCTCGGCCATGCGATGCGTGTCTTCACGCTTCTTCACGGCGGACCCGCGATTGTTGACCGCGTCCAGAAGCTCGTTGGACAGACGCTCCTGCATGGTGTTCTCGCCACGCTTGCGCGAGGCGTCGATCAGCCAGCGGATCGCAAGCGCCTGACGACGCTCCGTGCGCACTTCGACGGGCACCTGGTAGGTGGCACCACCGACGCGACGCGAACGGACCTCGACGGCCGGCTTCACGTTGTCCAGCGCGCTGTGGAACATCACAACCGGATCGGCGGCCGCGCCACCACGGCGACGCAGCACCTCGAGCGCACCATAGACGATGCCTTCGGCGGTGGATTTCTTGCCGTCATACATGAGCGCATTCATGAAGCGCGTGATGACGACATCACCAAATTTCGGATCGGGAAGAATCTCGCGCTTCACGGCGCGATGACGGCGACTCATGCCTGGTTATTCCTTTTACTTCGGACGCTTCGCGCCATAGAGCGAGCGACGCTGACGACGCTTGGCGATACCCTGGGTATCCAGAACGCCACGCAGGATGTGGTAACGAACGCCCGGAAGATCCTTGACGCGGCCACCACGGATCAGGACCACGCTGTGCTCCTGCAGGTTGTGGCCTTCACCGGGGATGTAGCTGACGACCTCATAGCCGTTCGTCAGACGCACCTTCGCAACCTTACGCAGAGCCGAGTTCGGCTTCTTCGGTGTGGTTGTGTAGACGCGGGTGCAGACACCGCGCTTCTGCGGGCAACCCTGCAGAGCAGGCACCTTATTGCGCTTGGCTGCGGGCTCGCGGCCTTTGGCGATCAGCTGGTTGATGGTCGGCATACGCCTTTCCCGATCCTTACAAATTTCGGCCGGCCAACCGCGTCTTAGGTTGCCGACTGTCGTTCACAACAAAATCCCACCGAATGAGAATCATTCGCCTGGGCATCATATTTACATCCGGCCTTGGCGGCCCTTCCGGACCACGGCACCGCATGCCTGCATGCTGCATTCGACGGCCAACGACGTCATGCGAGACGGGGCTAGCCGAGGGCGCGGAACCTACGAAGCCCCTGCCCTTGAGTCAAGTGTTACCTCAGGATTCGCGGCCGATTCCCGCCGAATTATCTCGGCGGGCCGGCGATGGCGGGCATGCAGTCACGGCAGGCCCGCCGTCGCGCGATCGTCACGCATCCCGACCGTGCCAATCATCCGATTCGGCACGATCCGGTCGGTCATCAGATACAGGACCTGAGCCCCATAGGAAAGGGGCCGGGTGTTGCCACCCGGCCCCTTCCACAACCCGCCCCTTCACAAGGGCGGCAGACACCTGCCGAGACGCGCTCAGCCGGCCTTGGTGACCACCGGACGGCCCTGCGCGAGGCGCTGGCGGTCCTGCCCAGCCGCGATCGCCCGCAGCTTGTTCATCACGCTGCCCGTGCCCGCCGGGATCAGGCGCCCGACGATCACGTTTTCCTTCAGGCCGTTCAGCGTGTCGCGCTTGCCGGCCGTGGCGGCCTCGGTCAGGACACGAGTCGTCTCCTGGAACGATGCCGCCGAGATGAAGGACTGGGTCTGCAACGAGGCCTTGGTGATGCCCTGGAGCACAGGCATGGCCGCGGCCGGGCGCTCGCCCATGTTCAGGCGCTTGGTGTTCTCGGTCTCGTACTCGATCCGGTCCACCGTCTCGCCGACCAGGTAGGTCGTGTCGCCGGGCTCGAGGATCTCGACCTTCTGCAGCATCTGGCGAACGATCACCTCGATGTGCTTGTCGTTGATCTTCACGCCCTGCAGTCGATAGACGTCCTGGATCTCGTTCACCAGATAGTCCGACAGTGCCTCGACACCCAGCACCTTCAGGATGTCATGCGGCACGCGCGGACCGTCGACCAGCGGATCGCCCACGCGGACGAAGTCGCCTTCCTGGACCGAGACGTGCTTGCCCTTCGGGATCAGGTAGTCGGTCTCCTCGCCCGTCTCGTCGTTCTTCACGATGACCCGGCGCTTGGCCTTGTAATCCTTGCCGAACTCGACGCGGCCGTCGGTCTCGGAAATGATCGCATGGTCCTTCGGACGCCGTGCCTCGAACAGTTCGGCGACGCGGGGCAGACCACCCGTGATGTCACGGGTCTTCGAACCCTCGCGCGGGATACGGGCCAGCACGTCACCGGCGCTGACCTGCGCCCCGTTCTCGACCGACAGCAGCGAATCGGGCGAGAGGAAGTAGCGGGCGTCGTTGCCGTTGGACAGCTTGATGACGTTGCCGTTCGCATCCTTGAGCTGCAGGCGCGGACGCAGGTCGACCCCCTTGGCCGCCTGCTTGTAGTCGACGACCACCTTCGAGGTCAGGCCCGTCACCTCGTCCATCCGCTCGACGAGCGTGATGGAATCGATCAGGTCCAGATACTCGACCGTTCCCGACTGCTCGGTGATGATCGGCAGGGTGTACGGATCCCACTCGGCCAGCTTCTGGGCGCGTGTGACCGTGGCGCCCTCTTCCACCAGCAGGCGCGCGCCGTAAGGCACGCGGAAGCGGGCACGCTCGACCCCCTTCTCGTCCGTCAGCACGATCTCGCAGTTACGCGACATCACGATCGGCACGTTCTGGCTGTTATGGACCACGTTGCGGTTGTTGATCGTCACCTGCCCGTCACGCGACGCCTCGACCATCGACTGCTCGGCGCCACGCTGCGCCGCACCGCCGATATGGAAGGTACGCATGGTCAGCTGGGTGCCCGGCTCGCCGATCGACTGGGCGGCGATCACGCCGACCGCCTCGCCGATGTTCACCGGCGTGCCGCGCGCCAGATCGCGCCCGTAGCACAGGCCGCAGACGCCGACCCGGCTCTCGCAGGTCAGCACCGAACGGATCAGCATGCTCTCCACGCCGGCCTTCTCGATCTTCTCGGCCAGGGCCTCGTCGATCAGCAGGTCGCGCTTGACCAGCACCTCGCCCGTCGCCGGGTCCAGCACGTCGGCCGCGACCGTGCGGCCCAGGATCCGCTCGGACAGCGACGAGACGACCTCGCCGCCATCCATCACCGCACGCACGGTCAGGCCGCGCTCGGAGGCGCAATCTTCCTCGACGATGATGCAATCCTGCGCCACGTCGACCAGACGGCGCGTCAGGTAGCCCGAGTTCGCAGTCTTCAGCGCGGTGTCCGCCAGGCCCTTGCGGGCGCCGTGGGTCGAGGTGAAGTAATCGAGAACCGACAGGCCTTCCTTGAAGTTGGCGATGATCGGCTGCTCGATGATCTCGCCCGACGGCTTGGCCATCAGGCCGCGCATGCCGGCCAGCTGCTTCATCTGGGCCGGCGACCCACGGGCACCGGAGTGGCTCATCATCCACACCGAGTTCGTGACCTTGCCGACCTCCTGGCGCGAGATCTCCTTCATCATCGCGGCCTGCACCTCGTCGGTGCAGCGCGACCAGGCATCGACCACCTTGTTGTAGCGCTCGCCAGCGGTGATCAGGCCGTCCTGATACTGCTGCTCGAACTCCTTCACTTCGGTGGCGGTACGATCGACCAGCTCCTTCTTCTCGGCCGGGATGATCATGTCATCCTTGCCGAACGAGATGCCGGCCTTGGCCGCGTGACGGAAGCCCAGCCCCATCATCCGGTCGCAGAAGATCACCGCTTCCTTCTGGCCGCAGTGGCGATAGACCGCGTCGATCACGTCCGACACGTTCTTCTTCGTCAGCTGCTTGTTGATCAGCGCGAAGGGAATCGCCGCATGGCGCGGCAGGATCTGCGCGATCAGCATGCGGCCCGGCGTGGTGATCACGGTCTGGCGCACCGGCTTGCCATCGGCATCGACCGTCTCGTAGCGCGCGACGATCTTGTCATGCAGCTTGATGGCGCCGGCCGACAGGGCGTACTCGACCTCGCCGACCGTGGCGAAGGACGACGCGCCCTGCACCGTGATCCGGCCTTCGGCGTCGTACTCGTTGCGATCAGGCGTGACGCGGAATTCGGGCGTCTCGAGGCTGAGATAATACAGCCCCAGCACGATATCCTGCGACGGCACGATGATCGGCTTGCCGTTGGCGGGGCTGAGGATGTTGTTGGTCGACATCATCAGCACGCGCGCTTCCAGCTGCGCCTCGAGGCTCAGCGGGACGTGCACGGCCATCTGGTCGCCGTCGAAATCCGCGTTGAAGGCGGTGCAGACCAGCGGGTGAAGCTGGATCGCCTTGCCTTCGATCAGCACCGGCTCGAACGCCTGGATGCCCAGGCGATGCAGCGTCGGCGCACGGTTCAGCATCACCGGATGCTCGCGGATCACCTCCTCGAGGATGTCCCACACCTCGGGACGCTCCTTCTCCACCATCCGCTTCGCGGCCTTGATGGTGGTGGCGTGACCGTATTTCTCGAGCTTCGAGTAGATGAACGGCTTGAACAGCTCCAGCGCCATCTTCTTGGGCAGGCCGCACTGATGGAGCTTCAACTCCGGCCCGACCACGATCACCGAACGGCCCGAATAATCGACGCGCTTGCCCAGCAGGTTCTGGCGGAAGCGGCCCTGCTTGCCCTTGAGCATGTCGGACAGCGACTTCAGCGGCCGCTTGTTCGCCCCCGTGATCGCACGGCCCCGACGGCCGTTATCGAACAGCGCATCGACCGATTCCTGCAGCATGCGCTTTTCGTTGCGCACGATGATGTCCGGCGCGCGCAGCTCGATCAGCCGCTTCAGACGGTTGTTGCGGTTGATGACGCGGCGATACAGGTCGTTCAGGTCGGAGGTCGCGAACCGGCCGCCATCGAGCGGGACCAGCGGACGCAGCTCCGGCGGGATCACCGGAATCAGGTCCATGATCATCCACTCGGGGCGCGATTCGCTCTCGGCGAACGCCTCGATCAGCTTCAGGCGCTTGACCAGCTTCTTGCGCTTGGCCTCGGACGTCGTGTCCTTCAGCTCCTGGCGCAGGCGCTCCTTGTCCGCCTTGCAGTCGATCCGCTCCAGGACCTTCTTGATGGCCTCGGCGCCGATTCCGACCTCGATCCCTTCCTCGCCATGCTCGTCCATGACGTCGAGATACTGGTCTTCGTTCAGCAGGCTGTACTGCTTGAGCGGCGAGGTGCCGGGCTCCAGCACCACGTAGCTTTCGAAATACAGGATCTTCTCCAGATCCTTCAGCGTCATGTCGACCATCAGGCCGATGCGGCTGGGCAGCGACTTCAGGAACCAGATATGCGCGACCGGGCTGGCCAGCTCGATATGGCCCATCCGCTCGCGGCGGACCTTGGCCAGCGTGACTTCAACGCCGCACTTCTCGCAGATGATGCCGCGGAACTTCATGCGCTTGTACTTGCCGCACAGGCACTCGTAGTCCTTGATCGGCCCGAAGATGCGCGCGCAGAACAGGCCGTCGCGCTCGGGCTTGAAGGTCCGGTAGTTGATGGTCTCGGGCTTCTTGATCTCGCCATACGACCAGGACCGGATCTGCTCGGACGAGGCGAGCTGGATCTTGATCTGGTCGAAGACCGTGGTCTGGCCAGTCTGGCCCAGGATCTTCATGAGTTCGTTCATGCGCCGCAAACCCCCTGGGGGAAATGAATGGCTGCGACCCACCGGGCCGCAACCATCCATGAAAAAAGAACAGATAGAGACGGAATGGTGTGACTGACGGCGGCGTCAGTCCCCACTCTGCTCCAGATCCACGTTCAGGCCGAGCGACTTCAGTTCCTTGATCAGAACGTTGAAGCTCTCGGGAATACCGGCCTCGAAATCGTCCTGCTCGCGCACGATCGCTTCGTAGACCTTGGTGCGGCCGGACACGTCGTCCGACTTCACCGTCAGCATTTCCTGCAGCGTGTAGGCCGCGCCGTAGGCTTCCAGCGCCCAGACCTCCATTTCGCCGAAGCGCTGGCCGCCGAACTGGGCCTTGCCGCCCAGAGGCTGCTGCGTGACCAGCGAATACGGGCCGATCGAGCGGGCATGGATCTTGTCGTCGACCAGGTGATGCAGCTTCAGCATGTAGATGTAGCCCACCGTGGTCAGACGCTCGAACTTCTCGCCCGTGCGTCCATCGATCAGCTGCGACTGGCCCGACTTGTTGACGCCGGCATAGGTCAGCATCGCCTCGATATCGGGGATCGACGCACCGTCGAACACCGGCGTTGCGATCGGCACGCCCTTGCGCAGGTTGTTGGCCAGTTCCACCAGCTGCTCGTTGGGCAGGGTAACGATGGAATCGTCATACACCTTGTCGCCATAGACGGTCTTCAGACGGTCCAGCAGTTCCTGCTTCTTCTCGCCGGTGCGCTGGTATTCGTCCACCAGCCCGCCGATTCCCTTGCCGATATTGGCGCAGGCCCAGCCCAGATGGGTCTCCAGGATCTGCCCGACATTCATGCGCGAGGGCACGCCCAGCGGGTTCAGCACCAGATCGACCGGCGTGCCGTCCTCGAGGAACGGCATGTCTTCCACCGGCACGACGCGCGAGACCACACCCTTGTTGCCATGGCGGCCGGCCATCTTGTCGCCCGGCTGCAGCTTGCGCTTCACTGCGACGAACACCTTGACCATCTTCATCACGCCGGGCGGCAGCTCGTCACCGCGCTGCAGCTTCTCGACCTTGCTTTCGAAGCGCGCCTGGATGCGGGCCACGGCGGCATCGAACTCGCGCCGCAGCACTTCCAGCTCGACCATCACCGGATCGGAGACGACGGTGATGTTGCGCCATGCACCGCGCGGATGCTCGGCCAGCACCTCTTCGGTGATCTCGGTGCCCGAACGGATGCCCTTGAAGCCCGTGCCCGAGACCTGGCCCACCAGACGCTCGCGCAACCGGTTGTAGAACGACCGCTCCTGGATCGCGCGCTCGTCGTCGCGGTCCTTGGCCAGACGCTCGATCTCGGCGCGCTCGATCGCCATCGCGCGCTCGTCCTTGTCGACACCGCGACGCGAGAAGACGCGCACATCGACGATCGTGCCGGTGGTGCCGGGCGGCAGCTTCAGCGACGTATCGCGGACATCCGACGCCTTTTCGCCGAAGATGGCGCGCAGCAGCTTCTCTTCCGGCGTCATCGGGCTTTCGCCCTTCGGCGTCACCTTGCCGACCAGAATGTCGCCCGGATTCACCTCGGCGCCGACATAGACGATGCCCGCCTCGTCGAGGTTGCGCAGGGCTTCCTCGCCGACATTGGGAATGTCGCGGGTGATTTCCTCCTGGCCCAGCTTGGTATCGCGGGCCATGACCTCGAATTCCTCGATATGGATCGAGGTGAAGACGTCATCGCGGGCGATCCGCTCGGAGATCAGGATCGAATCTTCGAAATTGTACCCGTTCCACGGCATGAACGCGACCAACACGTTCCGGCCCAGCGCCAGTTCGCCCAGTTCGGTCGAGGGGCCGTCGGCGATGATGTCGCCGGCCAGCACCTGGTCGCCCACGCGCACCAGCGGACGCTGGTTGATGCAGGTCGACTGGTTCGAGCGCATATATTTACGCAGACGGTAGATATCGACGCCCTGGGTCGCCCCGGCCGCATCAGTGGCACGGACCACGATGCGCGCGCCGTCGATCTGGTCGATCACGCCGCTGCGCCTGGCTACGATCGTCGCGCCCGAATCGTGCGCCACGGCCGCTTCCATGCCCGTGCCGACCAGCGGCGCGTCGGAGCGGACCAGCGGCACCGCCTGACGCTGCATGTTCGAGCCCATCAGCGCGCGGTTGGCGTCATCGTTCTCGAGGAACGGGATCAGCGCGGCGGCGACCGAGACAAGCTGCTTGGGCGACACGTCGCAGGCCGTCACTTCTTCCGGCTTCACCAGACGGAAGTCACCGCCACGGCGCACCGAGACCAGCTCGTCGGTCAGGCGGCCTTCCAGATCCTGCTTGGCGTCGGCCTGGGCGACGATCAGCTTTTCCTCTTCCATGGCGGAGAGGTATTTCCAGCCGTCCTGCAGCACGCCGTCACGCACCAGGCGATACGGGGTCTCGATGAAGCCGTACTTGTTGACCTTGGCGTAGGTCGCCAGCGAGTTGATCAGGCCGATGTTCGGGCCTTCCGGCGTCTCGATCGGGCAGATGCGGCCGTAATGGGTCGGATGGACGTCACGGACCTCGAAGCCCGCGCGCTCACGGGTCAGGCCGCCCGGGCCAAGCGCCGAGAGGCGGCGCTTGTGCGTCACTTCGGAGAGCGGGTTGGTCTGGTCCATGAACTGGCTGAGCTGCGACGAGCCGAAGAACTCGCGCACCGCCGCCGCCGCCGGCTTGGCGTTGATCAAATCATGCGGCATCACGGTGTCGATATCGACCGAACCCATGCGCTCGCGGATTGCGCGCTCCATGCGCAGCAGGCCGACGCGATACTGGTTTTCCATCAGCTCGCCGACCGAGCGGACGCGACGGTTGCCCAGATTGTCGATGTCGTCGATCGCGCCGCGGCCGTCCTTCAGCTCGCACATGATCTTGACGGTGCGCAGGATGTCTTCCTTGCGCAGCACGCGCATCGTGTCCGGCGCGTCCAGCCCCAGGCGCATGTTCATCTTCACGCGGCCGACCGCCGACAGGTCGTAGCGGTCCGCATCGAAGAACAGGCCCGAGAACATGGCCTCGGCGGTTTCCGGGGTCGGCGGCTCGCCAGGGCGCATCACGCGATAGATGTCGGTCAGCGCGTCGTCGCGCGAGCCGTTCTTGTCCACCGCCAGCGTATTGCGGATCCACGGGCCGTTCGCCGCATCGACCGCCAGCGTCGGCAGACAATCGACGCCCGCCTCCTCCAGCGCCTCCAGACGCGCCTCGGTCAGTTCCTCGCCGGCCTCGGCGTAGATCTCGCCCGTCTCGGGATTGACCAGGTCATGCGCCACGTAACGGCCGACCAGGCCGGCCGCGCCGACCAGCACTTCCTTGGTCGTCTCGGCGATCTTGCGCACCATGCGGGCGGTCAGCTTGGCGTCGGCCTCGGCCACCACGTCGCCGCTCTGCGCGTCCACCAGCGGCTCCAGCAGCTTCATGCCACGGAACGACTCGGCGTCGAACGGACGGGCCCAGCCCTTCGGGGTCTTGGTGAAGACGACCTGATTGTAGAAATAGCCCAGGATCTCGTCGGCATCCATGCCGCGGATCTCCATCGCCTCGACATCGCCACCCTCGGCGGCCTTCGCGGCGCGGGCGGCGGCCGAGGCCTCGCCTTCCAGGGCGTACAGCAGCGTCGTGACCGGCAGCTTCCGCTTGCGGTCGATGCGGACGTAGATCAGGTCCTTGCTGTCGAACTCGAAATCGAGCCACGAGCCGCGATAGGGGATGACGCGGGCGGCGAACAGGAACTTGCCCGACGAATGGGTCTTGCCCTTGTCGTGATCGAAGAACACGCCGGGGCTGCGGTGCATCTGGCTGACGATGACGCGCTCGGTCCCGTTGATGATGAAGGTGCCGTTATCCGTCATCAGCGGCATGTCGCCCATATAGACGGGCTGTTCCTTGATGTCGCGGATCGAGCGCGAGCCCGTGTCCTCGTCGACATCCCACACGATCAGACGCAGCACCACCTTCAGCGGCGCCGCGAAGGTCAGACCGCGCTGGATGCATTCCTCGACATCATATTTCGGCTCTTCGAGCTCGTAATGCACGAACTCCAGGCGACCGCGCCCGGCGAAATCATTGATCGGGAAAACCGAACGGAACACTTCCTGCAGGCCGGTCTGCGTCCGGCTGTCGGGCGACACGTTCATCTGCAGGAACGCCTCGTAGCTGGCGCGCTGCACGTCGATCAGATTGGGCATCGGAGCAATTTCGGGTATCCGCCCGAAGCTCTTGCGGATGCGCTTGCGTCCCGTGAACGATTTCGTAATGGCGTTCATCGTCTATCCTGCCCCCATCCCCGACGACCCGGACCTTTCCGCGCCCGGAACCCGGAGCCACGGCGACCGAAAGCGGATCATCACAAACCATCCATGCCTGGGCACCGAATCCGGCACCCCCGCCCACCCCGAAAGATGGGCCTTCTACCGCCGAAGGCGCCCGAGACCTTGCGGTCAGGGCGCCAGAACGGCCAAGGGGGCGGGCACCTTCCGGTTTCCCGCCCTCACCTGGCATCAAGCAGGAGAGGCAGCCCGAGGGCCGCCAACACCCGGCAGATTACTTCACTTCGACGGTCGCGCCGTTCTCTTCAAGAACCTTCTTGATCTTCTCGGCTTCGTCCTTGTTCACGCCTTCCTTCACGGTCTTCGGCGCACCCTCGACCAGGTCCTTGGCTTCCTTCAGGCCCAGGCCGGTGATGCCACGGATTTCCTTGATGACGTTGATCTTCTTGTCGCCGGCCTTGGCCAGGACAACAGTGAACTCGGTCTGCTCTTCAGCCGGGGCAGCGGCGGCAGCGGCCGGCGCGGCGGCAACGGCAACCGGAGCGGCGGCGGAAACGCCCCACTTCTCTTCCAGCAGCTTCGAGAGCTCGGCGGCCTCGAGAACCGTGAGGGCGGACAGCTCGTCAACGAGTTTGGTCAGATCGGCCATGATTTGGTCTTCCTAATGTATATACTGATTGGCGCAACACAATCCCGATTTCACGAGACTGTGCAAATTTCCTCACCCCGCGCATGCGGGGCGCAGATGGCTCAGGCAGCCTCGTCCTTCTTGGCGTAGGCGCCGAAAACCCGCGCAAGCTGTCCGGCCGGCGCCTGGAGAACACCCGCGATGCGCGTGGCCGGCGTGGAGATCATCCCCACCAGCTGCGCCCGGAGCGTATCCAGGGACGGCAGTTCGGCCAGCGCCTTGACCCCATCGACATTCAATGTCTGGGTGCCGAGCGCTCCACCGAGCAGAACGAGCTTTTCGTTGGTCTTGGCGAACTCGACAAGCACCTTGGCCACGGCCACAGGATCGGCAGACCACGAAATCGCGGTCGGCCCCTTCAGCAGCGGCGAAATGCCTTCGAATCGGGTCCCTGCCAGGGCGAGGTTGGCCAGCCGGTTCTTCGCGACCTTGTAAGTCGCTCCAGCCGCACGCACGCGCTGCCGCAGAATCGTCGCATCGGCCACCGTCAGCCCGTCATTGCGGGTTACGACAACCATGGACGTCTCGGCGAACACGGCCGCGAGGGAGGCAACAAACTCCCGCTTCTCCGTACGGTCCAATTCCCGTCTCCGTCGTGACCTGCCGGGGATGCCCCAACAGGCCGGGTTTACCCTAGGAAGACAAAGCCTTGCGGCCCATCCTCCGGTTCGCCTGTCCTGTGAACAACGGAACAACCAGTGCGGGCGGCATAACCACCCCTATCCGGCAATCCCCGTCTTCCGGTTGCGGACCCGAAGGTCCATCAAGGCATCAGCCACATCCGGTCATGGACAGGTTCGGAAGAACGGGGCGCCGAAGTGCCCCGCCTCCTGTCCGCGATGCCCTTGCGGGCATCACGTCATCTCTTGGCGCTCAGGCCGCCGAGAACGAGGACACGTCGACGCGCACGCCGGGGCCCATCGTGGACGACAGAGCGGCCTTGCGCAGATAGGTGCCCTTGGCGCCCGTCGGCTTGGCCTTCTGCACCGCATCGACGAAGGCGCGGATGTTTTCGGCCAGCTTGTCGCTGCCGAAAGACGCCTTGCCGATACCGGCATGAATGATACCGGCCTTTTCGGCGCGATACTCGACCTGGCCGGACTTGGCCGCCGTGACGGCACCCTTCACGTCCATGGTCACCGTGCCCAGCTTCGGGTTCGGCATCAGGCCGCGCGGGCCCAGGATCTTGCCCAGGCGGCCGACGAGGGCCATCATGTCCGGCGTCGCGATGCAGCGGTCGAACGCGATTTCGCCAGCCTGCACCTTCTCGGCCAGGTCCTCGGCGCCGACCACGTCGGCACCGGCGGCCAGGGCCTCCTCGGCCTTCGCGCCACGGGCGAACACGCCCACGCGCAGGGTCTTGCCGGTGCCGTTCGGCAGCGACAGCAGGCCACGGACCATCTGGTCGGCGTGACGCGGGTCGATGCCCAGGTTCAGCGAGATCTCGATCGTCTCGTCGAACTTGGCGGTCGCGGTCTGCTTCACCAGACCGATCGCCTCGTCGAGGCCATAGGCCTTGTTGCGGTCAACAGAGGCCTGGCCGGCCGTCAGACGCTTGTTCTTGGCCATTGGATCAGCCCTCCACCACCGTAAGGCCCATCGAACGGGCGGAGCCGATCAGCATCCGCACAGCCCCGTCGATGTCGTTGGCATTCATGTCCTGCTTCTTCTGCTCGGCGATCTCGCGCAGTTGCGTCATCGTGACGCTGCCGACCGCGGCCGCCTTGCCGACCGTCGAGCTACCCTTCTTGATGTTGGCAGCCTTCATCAGAAAATAGGTGTTCGGCGGGGTCTTGGTGATGAAGGTGAAGGTGCGGTCGGCGAAGGCGGTGATGACGACCGGGATCGGCATGCCGGGCTCGAGGCCCTGCGTCTTGGCGTTGAACTCCTTGCAGAACTGCATGATGTTCAGGCCGCGCTGACCCAGCGCCGGACCGACCGGCGGGGACGGATTCGCCTTGCCGGCGGGAATTTGTAGCTTGATGTAGCCAACGATCTTTTTGGCCATATCCGGGGCTCCTGACTGTTTCACCCGGACCGCGGTTCCTGCGGCCGGCCCACCGTGCAAGACGGCGAGCGCGGCCTCCCGCGTTCCGTAAGAGGCGGGTCCCTAACCCTATTGGACCGGGGTTGTCAACCCCGTCCCACGGAGGCCGGTCCCGGTCAGGTTCAACTGGTCCGGCCCGCTGCCCGTCGCGATGCCCCCGGCTTCCTTGGGCACGCGCAGCCCCTCGTACTGCAAGGGGGCGAAGGGCATGACCGACTTGTCGGAGGGAAGCTGGGCCCGCGACCATCCGCCGCCCAGCGCGCGGATCAGCGCCACCGTCGCCTGATGGCGGCGCGTCTCGACCTGCACTTCGGCGATCCGGGCCGTCAGGGCGGCGATCTGGGCCACCACCACGTCCAGGTAGTTGGTCAGGCCGCCCGTATAGAGCGCCATGGTCATGCCCTGGGTGCGGACGGCGGCCTGCACCGAATGGTGCTGCTGTGCCAGTTCGGCGCGCAACTGCCCGGTCATGGTCAGGCCGTCCTCGACATCCTGGAAGGCCTGCAATACCACGCCGCGATAATTATCCTCGGCCTGGCGGTATTGCGACCACGTGCGCTGCAATTCGGCACGGCGCAGGCCGCCCTGGAACAGCGGCATCGCCGCCTGCACGGCATAGGAATACATGCTGTTCGAGAGATCGGCGAGCGTGAAGCCGTTATCCATGAAGCCGGTCATCGCGTTTACCGACACGTTCGGATAGAACGCGGCGCGCGACACGCCGATGGCCCGGTTGGCCTGTGCCATCTCACGCTCGGCGGCCGCCACGTCCGGCCGGCGCTCCAGCAACGCCGAGGGCAGCAGCATCGGCACCCCGACATCGGGGAAGTGCAACTGGTCCTGTGGCTCGATATGGAAGGCGGCCGGCGCCACGCCCACCAATGCCGCGATCGCATGTTCCAGTACCGCCCGGCGCGCCAGCAGGTCGGTCTCCTGCGCCTGAGTGGCGTAGAGCTGGTTTTCGGCGCGCGAGACGTCCAGCCCGGCGGCGATCGCCCCGGCCTGGCGCATATGGGTGATCTGCACCGCCAGTTTGTAGGTGCGGATCGAGTCGCGATAGACGGCGTCCTGCACGTCCAGCCCGCGCAGGGCGATGTAATCGGACGCCAGTTCGGCATCGGTGCTCAACCGCGTCAGCGCGTAATCCGCCGCGCGCTCCTGCGCCGCCTGGGTGCGCATGCGCTTGCGGTTGCGGATCGCCGACCAGAAATCGGGCTCCCACGTCGCGGTGCCGCTATATTGCTCCGACGACATGTAGACGGGGCCGGTCGACCCTGCCCCGCGCCACAGCCGATGGGCCGACCCCTTGTATTTGGCCATGCCGGCGCCGCCGGTCACCTGCGGATAGAGGCCCGCCTGCGCCTCGGCCGCCATGTCGCGCGCCTGGGTGAAGGTCTCGGCCGCGACCTGCAAATCGGGATTGGCGCGATTGGCCTGCTCTTCCAGGCGGTTCAGCATCGGGTCGTTGAAGACGCTCCACCAATCCCCCCGTAGCGCGGCCTCGTCGGGCGTGGCGTAGCGCACCGTACCCTCGCCCTTCCAATTGTCGGGAAAGACGAAATGATCGGGGTGGTAGGCGGGCGCCATGTCGCATCCGGCCAGACTGGCCAGCAACGTCAGGCCGCCGGCCCAGCGGGCCGCGCGCCGCAGCGGACGGGCGGAACGGCGCCGCGATCGCCGCGCGGGAGAAGACAGGGTCATTGACGGACTCCCGCCTCCTCCGCGCCCGACCGATCATTCGGCATGGCGCGGACGTCGTCGCTGCGGGCCGAGTCGTTCGCCGCCGCCGGCTGCGCGTTATAGCCCGGCGTGGCATCCACCACGCGGACCTCCTGCCCGTCCAGCAGCCCGGCCGAGGGGTTGTTGACCACCCGGTCGGTGGGCTTCAGCCCGCCACGGATCTGCACCGTCGTGCCCAGATTGGTCCCGACCGTCACGTTATGCAGCCGAATGCGGTTATGCTCGTCGACCAGCGCCACCTGCATGCCATCGGCACGGAAGATCAGCGCGCCCTCCGGGATCACCAGGATGTCCGGGTCGCCCGGCGCGCGGAAATGAACGGTGGCATAGGAATCCGGCCACAGCGTGCGGTCGCTGTTATCCAGCGTCAGTTCGGTGGTGACCGTGCGGGTCGTCGCGTTGAATGCGGCGGCGGTGGCGAGGAACGTGGCCTTGTACACCCGTCCCGGATGCTGCGGCACCGTTACCTCGGCCGTCAGTTTGGGGCTGATGATGTCGGCATAATCCTGCGGCACCGACACGAACACACGCATGCGATGCACATCGGCCACGCTGAACAGTTCCGTCGCGTTCCCGCGTGCGCTGACATCGCCGCCGCCGGCATTCACATAATCGCCGACATCGGCCAGGCGCGAGGTGACCACCCCGTCGAAGGGGGCGACGATCTGCTTGAAGCCGATCAGCGCCGCATAGCGCGACACCTCATGCCGCGCGGCCTCCACCTGCGCCTGCTCGGCCTCGGCATTCGCGGCCTGCACGTCGACTTCCTGCTGCGAGACGGCCTGCGTGCCCTGCAATGCCTTCCAGCGCTTCGCCGTGATCTGCGCCAGCTTGTAGCGTGCCATCGCCACGTCGAAATTCGCCTTCGACGCGGCGTATTGCGCATCGAGCCCCGGCGTGTCGATGGTGGCCAGCACGTCGCCCGCCTTCACCTCGGCGCCGAAATCCTTGTACCACATGCGCACATAGCCCGAGACCTGGGCATAGATCGGCGCCAGGTACCAGGCCGAGATATTGCCCGGCAGATCCAGCGTGCGGATGCTCGGCCCCTTGGCGGGCGAGATCAACTGCACACGCGGGATCGCGGCATCTTCCGTCTGGTGGCGCAGCGCGCTGACATGCATCTGCCGCTGGATGATCCCGCCGCCGACCACCACCACCGCAAGGATGACGCCAACGCCGGCCAGCAGCTTCCCGCGTCCCGACGGTTTGGGTCCGCGGGTCTGTTCCACGGCGCTCATGCGCGTTCTCCTTCGGCGCTACGGTGTCGTTCGGATCGCCTGCCATGCAGCAGGGCGAAGACGGAGGGCACGAACAGCAGCGTCGCCACCGTCGCCACCATCAGCCCGCCCATCACCGCCCGGCCGAGCGGCGCGTTCTGCGAATTGCTCAGGGACATCGGCAGCATGCCGATGATCATGGCCGATGCCGTCATCAGCACCGGCCGGATACGTTCGAACCCGGCCTCGATCGCCGCCTTGATGGCATCGCCGTGCACGTCCAGCCGTTCGCGGGCGAAGGAGACGACCAGGATCGAGTTGGCGGTGGCGGTACCCATGCACATGATCGCACCGGTCAGCGCCGGCACCGAAAGCGTGGTGTGCGTCAGGAACAGGCTCCACGCGATGCCCGCCAGCGCGCCGGGCAGCGCGGTGATGATGATGAACGGGTCCAGCCACGACTGGAAGTTGACGACGATGATCAGGTACACCAGCAGGATCGACATCGCCAATCCGATGCCGAGCTGGCGGTAGGCGCTGTTCATCGTCACCGCCTGGCCACGCACCGTCAGGCTGGAGCCGCGCGGCAGGTCGTGGCGCGATGCCTCCACCACCCGGTTCACCTCACGCGAGACCGCGCCCAGGTCGAGCCCGTTATTGGTGGCGTAGATATTGAACACCGGCAGGATGTTGTAGTGCGAGACCTCGCCGGGCGTGCCGGTCTGGATGATCTGGCTCAGGCCGCCCAGGATCTGAGGCGCCTTGCTGAGCGGGTTGCCGTCGCCCCGGTCGATCGGAATCGTCTCCAGGTCGTTCAGCTTCTGCAGGAATTGCAGCGGCGTCTGGATATCGACCAGATGCGACACCCCGGTCTTGGGGTCCAGCCAGTAGGTCGGCGAGACCTGGCCGCTGCCGGAGAGGGTCGCCAGTGCGTTGTTGGCGATGTCGGCTTCCGTCAGGCCGGTTCCCAGCGCGTAGGAGCGCCGGGCGTTCACCCGCAGGGTGGGCGTCGTCATCGGCTCCTGCACCGCGACGTCGGTCACGCCCGTCACATGGCGCAGCCGCTCGGCCAGGTGCTGGGCGAAGGTGAAATTCTGGGCCAGGTTGCGGCCGCTGATCTGCACGTCGAGCGGCGCCGGTAGGCCGAAATTGAGGATCTTGGCCGTCAGGTCGGCCGGCATGAAGGTCATTTCGGTGCCGGGGAAGCGCTCGCCCAGGCCCTTGCGGAGGATATCGCGGTAGGCCGCCACCGGTGCTTCCTCGTCGCGCAGGGTGATGGTCAGGTCGCAATCCTGCGTGCCGACGGTGGGGGTCGGGATGAAGGCCTGGTTCAGGCCGCTGAACGGCAGGCCGCAATTGGCCACGATGTCATCGACCTCGCCCGGCAGCAGGCGATGGATCTCGTCGCTGACCAGCATCGAGATCTTGCCGGACTCGTTGAGCTTGGTGCCCAGCGGCGCGCGCATGTGCATTGCCAGCGCGTTGGAATTGATCTCGGGGAAGAAATCCTGCCCCACGAACACCAGCAGCCCGACAGAGCCGACCGCCAACGCCAGGAACGTGCCGATAAAGCGCATGCGCGCGGCCACCAGCGCCGTCAGCAATTCCCGATAGCCATGGCGAAACGACGTGAACCGCGCCTCGAACCCCTGCTGGAAGCGCCCGAAGAAACCCTTCGGCGGCGCATGGCCCTCCTTGGCGGCATGATGGGCCGCGACCTGGGCCGCCAGCATGTATTTCGCCATGGTCGGCACGAGGGTGCGCGAGAGGATGAAGGAGGCGATCATCGCGAAAATGATGGCCTCGGCCATGGGCATGAACAGCCAGCCGGCAACGCCGGTCAACTGAAACAGCGGCATCCAGACGATACAGATGCACAGGGTGGACACGAACGTCGGGATCACGATCTGGTTCGCCGCGTCGATGATCGCGGTTTCCAGGTCCTTGTCCATTTCCAGATGCGCGTCGATGTTCTCGATCATGACGGTGGCGTCATCGACCAGGATGCCGACCGCCAGCGCCAGGCCGCCCAGCGTCATGACGTTGATGGTCTGCCCGGCCCAGCCCAGCCCGATGATGGCGCACAGCATGGCCAGCGGGATCGAGGTGGCGATGATGACCGTGGAGCGCCACGAGCCGAGGAACAGCAGCACCACGAGGCTGGTCAGCAGCGCCGCCGTGCCCATTTCCTGGACCACGTCGCGCACCGCCTCCTTCACGAAGGTCGAGGCGTCGTTCAGCACCTTGATCTGCACGCCGGGGGGCAGGGTGGCGGTGACGCCGGGCAGCAGCGCCTTCACCCCGCTGACCACGTCGAGGGTCGAGGCGTCGCCGCTCTTCATGATCACGATCAGGACCGCCTGATGGCCCTTGACCAGCACCATGTTGGTCTGCGGCGGGCCGCCCTGATGCACCCATGCCACGTCACGCAGGAAGACGACGGAGTTGCCCACCTGCTTGACCGGAATCCCGTTGAATTCGTCGATCGCGCGCGGGGTCGCGTTGGTCTGCACCATGAAGTCGAAGGCGCCGATCTGCTGGTCGCCCGCCGGCAGCACGATGTTCTGCCTGCCCAGCGCATTGCCCACGTCGGTGGCCGAGAGCCCGTGCGCCAGCAGCTTCGCCTGGTCGAGATCGACCATGATATTGCCCGGCTGGCCGCCATAGGGATTGGGGATCGCGGCGCCCGCCACCGCCACCAGCGCGGGGCGGATCAGGTTCGACGACATGTCGTAGATCTGCGAGGCCGTCATGGTGTCCGACGACACCTGGAGCGTCAGCACCGGCACCGAAGACGCATTGTAGGTCAGCACAAGGGGCGGCGTCATGCCCGCCGGCATCTGCTTGATCACGGTCTGCGAGACGGAGGTGATCTGCGTCTGCGCCACCGCGGTATCGGTGCCGGGCTGGAAGAAGACCTTGACGATGCCGCGCCCGTAATAGGACTGGCTTTCGATATGCTCGATATTATTGACGGTCGCGGTCAGCGCGCGCTCGTAATAATAGACGACGCGGCCGGACATATCCTCCGGCATCAGGCCGGTATAGGTCCAGACGATCGCGACGACGGGGATCTTGATGCTGGGGAAGACGTCGGTCGGGGTCTGGACCATCGACCGGACACCGAACACGACAATGAGAATCGACAGGACGACGAACGTATAGGGCCGCTTGAGCGCGGTGACGACAATCGAGTTCATGCGCGGCGCGAACCCCCTGCGCGCCGGGTCGCGCGCCCACTCGGCCTGTCCGCCACGCTCCTGCGATCTGGCCCGCAAGCGTGCATCGTCGTCACTCCCGATCGTTCGGGGGCCTCGTTAGCACGCCATTCGATCACGCCAATGAAATTCCCATTTAAAAAACAGCCTGCGCGGGAGGGGGAAATGTGACCCCGAACAGCGCGCCGGGACGCTCATCGTGCCTTCGGGCATTGGAAATGGTCAATTGCGCGTTGTGCAGGCGCAGGATGGCCGAGACGAGGCTGAGCCCCAGCCCGCTGCCCGGCACATGGCGGCTCTTGTCCGAACGATAGAAGCGGTTCATCACCGCCTGGCGTTCCTGGGGCATGATGCCGATGCCGGTATCGGCGATTTCCAGCCGCGCCGCGCCCTGGCTGTCGGTGAAGGTCGCCAGGGTGACGTCGCCGCCTTCATCGGTGAATTTCAGCGCGTTATCGATCAGGTTCGCGAGCACCTCGATCAGCAGGTCGCGGTCGCCATGCACCGGAACCGGCCCCGATGCGGCGAGAAATTCCAGCCGGATCTGCCTTGTCTCGGCGATCGGCTCGTACAGATCGACGATGTCGGCCGCGATCTCGTTGAGGTCCACCAGCGAGAATCCGCCCCGCCGGCGGGCATTCTCGATCTCGCCGATCCGCAGCAGGGCGGTGATGATGGAGAAGCACTGGTCCAGATCGTCGATCGCCCGCGCGATCACGGTACGCAGGTCGTCGGCCGACAGCGCACCGGCCTGCGCGCGGTCCAGCCGGGCGCGTACGCGGGCCAGGGGTGTGCGCAGGTCATGGGCGATATCGTTTCCGACGTCGCGGATCTCGCCCATCAGATGCTCCAGCCGGTCCAGCATGCGGTTCACGCTGCCGGCCAGGCGCTGCATCTCGTCGCGCTGGCGCCCGGCGGGCAGGCGCTCGTGCAGGTCGCCATCCATGATCCGGTCGATCGCCTCGTGCATCCGGCCCACGCGCCCCAGCGCGCGATGGCTCAATATGATGCCGCACAGCAGAGCGAACAGCACCGTGGGCACGATCGAAACCAGCAGCGAATGGCGCATCATCAGCCGCCATTCCGCCAGCATGTGCAGCCCGCGCCCCAGCACCAGCACCCGGTCGCCCGCGACCGGTACCGCCAGGATGCGCAGCACATAGGGCGCATCCTCGTTCGGCCGTACCGTCAGTTCGTGGACGTGGCCATCGACCTCCAGCCCCTCGGGCCAGTCGCGCAGGTCGCCCGCGACATGATGATGGGCCGAATCGAACAGGGCGGCCTGGTTGATCACCACGCGCAGGTCGTCGGTCGCGCGCTCGCTGATCTTGTGCGCCAGATCCTGCGGCGATTCCCGCGCCAGCAGGGCGGCCTCGCGGTGCAGCAGGGCGTCGGTACGGCGGAACTCGAACGCCTTGGTCTGGGTGTATCCCACCGAGAATTGCAGCGCCGCCGTGCCGATCATCGCCACGACCACCGCCAGCGTCAGCCGGAACGTCGCGGTGCGCAGCACCTCGCCCAGTTGCATGGCCTATTCGGGCACGCGCAGCATGAAGCCGGTGCCCCGGATGCTCTGGATCAGCGGCACGCCGGCCGGATCGTCGATCTTGCGCCGCAGCTTGCCGATATGGACATCCACCAGGTTGGTCTGCGGAATGAACCGGTAGTTCCACACATCTTCCAGCAGCATGGTGCGGGTGAGCACCTGATTGGGCCGGCGCATCAGATATTCCAGCAGCCGGAACTCGCGCGGCAGCAGGTCGATCGGCTGGCCGTCCCGTGTGACCGTGCGCTCGATCAGGTCCATGCTCAGCGGACCGACATGCAGCATGGTCTCGCGCGTGTTGTTGGGGCGACGCATCAGCGCCTCCAGCCGGGCGGCCAGTTCCTCCATCGCGAAGGGCTTGGTCAGGTAGTCGTCGCCGCCGGCCTTCAGGCCGCTGACCCGGTCATCGACCGCCGAGAGCGCCGAGAGCACCAGCACCGGGCTGGAAACCTGGCGCCCGCGCAGGGTCTCGATCAGCGTCAGGCCGTCCAGCTCGGGCAGCATCCGGTCCACGACCATCACGTCGAACGTCTCGGCCAGTGCCGCCGCCAGTCCGGCCGGCCCGGTCTGGGCATGGCAGACGGCGAAGCCCCGGCTTTCCAGCTCTTCGGCGACTTCCTGGGCGATCTTGCCGTCATCCTCCACCAGCAGCACCCGTGGCCTGGCCTCCCGGCCCGGTCCGGCCTCCCCTGGCGAGGGAAACGGTTCTGAGGTCGATGTCGCATTCATGGTCCGGTCAGGCATGATCGCACCCCGCCTCAAGCACCATTAAATTCGGTTTCACCACGCTCTGCCGCGCCCTCGTCCACCGCCGGCGCGGCGTCGGGGTCGATCCCGTCCAGCCCGCGCAACTGCTTGGCCACCACCCGCGTCCGCCGCCGTGCCTCGTCGATCGACGACGACATGGCCGAGGCATTGCGGGCCAGCCGTTCCAGCACGCCGTCCATCCGCAGCATCTCCTGCCGGGTGGCGCCCAGCAGCCGGGCGATGCCATCGGTCCGTTCCTCCAGCGCCATGGTGACGTATCCCAGATGGATCGTCCGCAGCATGGCGGGCAGCAGGCCCGGCCCCATGATCATCACCCGGCAGGTACGCCCGATTTCGTCCACCAGCCCCGGAATCCGCGCGATTTCGGCATAGAGCCCGTCGGTGGGCAGATACAGGACCGCGAATTCCACCGTCACCGGCGGGACGATATATTTGGCGGCGATCTTGCGGGCTTCAATCTTCAGCGTGGTTTCCAGCGCGCGGCGCGCGGCGCGCTCGGCCTCGGCATCCATCCGGTCCACGGCATCCAGCAGACGCTCGTACGCCTCGGTCGGGAATTTGGAATCGATCGCCAGCAGCGGCGGCGTGGTGGCCCGCACCGGCATCCGCACGGCGAATTCCACCACCTCCGCACTGCCCTCGCGCAGGCGGCAATTGGCCTCGTAGGCGCCGGGCGGCAGCACGTCGTCGAGGATGGCGCGCAACTGCGCCTCGCCCCAGCCGCCGCGCGTCTTGACGTTGGAGAACAGGCGCTTGAGGTCGCCAATCTGCGCCGTCATCGCCGAGACCTCGCCCATCGCCTTCTGCATGGCCGTGAACTGCTCCAGCACGCGCTGGAACGAAGTCTGCATCTGGCGTTCCACCGCCTCGTGCAGGCGTTCGTCCACCGTGGCGCGAATGGCTTCGATCTGGCGCGCCGAACTCTCGGCCATCTCGCGCAGTGCCTCGCTCTGGCGCACCCGGGCCTCGGCCAGGTCGCGGGTCAGGGATTGCGCCATCATCGCCAGCCGGTCGGCAGTCTCGCCCCGAAACTGGTCCAGCCGGGTGCGCTGGGCCTCGGCATCGGTCTGGCGGGCTGAGGAGTCGCGCTCCATCATCACATAGACACGCGCCAGCAGGTCGCCGCCATCCGTTCCGCGCCCGCCGCCGCGCCGGGCCATCAGCACCAGAACCGCCACGATCGCGATCGCCGCCAGGGCCACAAGCCCCCACACGCCGGCGCCCAGACCGTCGGACATCGCCTCTCCTTCCAAAAACCGCCTACTCCACCAGCCGCCGCATCACGCCGGGCAGGAAGAGCGAGAACGGATTGACCCGCAATGCCGGCGAATCCAGCGCCCCGCTGACCGCGAAGGTGGCCGCCAGCAGGCCGCCCTCCTTCTCGGGGCTCATCAGCCGCCCCACCCCCGGCATGTGGCCGGGAATGGTGTTGACGGCGAAGGCGGGCACGATCGTCCCTTTCAGGTCCAGCTTCCCCCGGTCGAGATCGACCGGTCCCTCGAGCGTCACCCCCAGCGAGGCATTGCTGGCCACGCCGTCATGCACTGCCAGGATGCCGTCGCGGAAGGTAAAGGGCAGCGAGATGCGCGCGATCGAGAAGCCCGGCGCCTGCGCGGCCTGCATCCAGCCATACAGCGACGCATTATTGGCCAGGCGCACCACCCGCGGCACCTCACGCACCGTGATCGGATCGACCGTCAGCACGCCCGCGAAGGGCGCGCTGGGCTGGGCATCGTCGAACACGCCCTTGATAACGGTCCGGCCGCCGTCGAACTTCGTGCTCACACCCAGCGTGCGCAGCATCAGGCCCAGATCCTCGACGCTGGCCCACAGATGCCGGCCGTCATGCTCCGGCGTCAGCGTCGCGCTGGCCGGCGACGGGCCGGCCATGGAAAACCGCATCCGCGTGAGGCGGACGCCGTTATCCTCCAGATGCGCATGCACGCCGGTCAGCGCCGATTCCCGGGCATAGAACAGGGTCCGGACATCGGCGTCGATCAGCCAGCTTCGTCCGGGCGGCCCATGCACCCGGCCCGACGCGGCCTCCGGCATGTGATAGGCGCCCTTGGCGGGTGTTTTGGCAGATGTCGCCGAGGCCGGCGTGGGGGCCAGCAGCGGCGAGAGATCCAGCACCGACGCATGGACGGCCACATGGAGCGGGTCGTTCGGGCGGGGCGAGACACCCACCGTCGCGTCGCCGCGCGACCGGCCGACGCGGAAGCCGCGCATCATCAGGGTGCGCCCGCCATCGCGGCCCATGGTGGCGCGGCCGTCGATCAGCAGGTCCGGGCCCGTCGCATGAATGGCCTCGACCGAAACCAGGCGTCCGTCGTCCAGCCCCAGCCGTGCCGAGGCTTCAGCCGGCTGCCCCCGCTGCTTGCTCCATACCGGGATGGTCAGCGCGGCATCGGCCAGATCCAGCTTCAGGCCCACCTGCCCGGCGCCGCCGGGGAAATGATCGTAATCGACATCCAGGTTCGCGCTGCCATGGAAGCGCTGGCCGACATCGAAACCGGCGCGCACCGCGCTCTCGGGCGTGACATGCGCACGCACATGCGCGGTCTCGGTGGTGCGGACATCCGGCGTGCCCCGGAAATCCATGCCATAGGTCAGGACCGACTGCATGCCGCCCAGCAATGCCGTACCGTGCAGGTTCAACCCTTCGGTGGTGGCATCCAGCGCCACCCGTCCGTCATCCAGGTCCCGCCCCTGCACCACGTTGCCCAGATGCAGATGGTCCACGTCGGCATGGCCGTTGAGATGGATCTGATCGACCGACACCTTGTCGTCCAGCGGCAGGACCAGATGCAGCACCACCCGCGCATTGCCGCTGGGCCGCTCGAACGCAACCGGATGGCGCGACAGCAGGTGCAGGCGCGGCTCGGCCAGCAGGGCCAGCACATCGCGCAGATTGCCGCGCAGGGTGGTGCTGATGTCGCCGATCTGGTCCTTTCCCTGCAAACCGGTGATGCGCATATGCCCGTCGCCCACCGCCAGATGCCCGATGCCGGTGGCGCCGACATGCCGGCCGGCGCGCTCCATGGTCTGGGTGCCGTCGCTGAAAGCGATCGACAGTGCATCGGGCCCCTCGAAGGTCAGGACGGCATTCACCCCTTCGATCGGCGGGATCGGGCGCAGCCAATGCAGTTCCAGGTCCGAGCCGCTGACGCCGCCGGTCATCGACCGCATGGTGAGCCCCCCCCACCCCGCCGGGCTGCCCAGCCCGATCGCGACATGCAGGTCATGCGCCGCGCCGCGCGTGATGTTCCGTGTGACCCACATACGCGCGCCCTTCATCGCCCCTTCCGGCCAGTAGGAGCCGAGCGTCGCGAAATCGAGCGCCGGAATGGTCGCATCCACCGAGCCGTCGATCGGACCGGGGCCGTTCAGGCGGGCAATGTCCAGCGCCGCATGGGCCGTCAGCGTGGCGGTATCGGTGGGCGTGCCGGCGGGTCGGTCGGACGGCAGCAGGCTCGCCGTCAGTGTGTCCAGCCGGATCTTCGCCCCGCCCGGCAGCAGGCCGCCGCCAGCATCGGGCGTGAAGTCGGCAGCGAAATCGGCTCGCGCGCCGGCCACGCGAATCAGGCCATGGGGGCCCGTCACGATGCGGCCGGCGCCGGTTTGCACGCGCAGCGCCGCCGAAACCGGGCGGGCGATCAGCCCGTCCCGGCCGGCCGCCAAATACACCGTGCCATCCAGCCAGACGGGCAGGTCGGCATGCGCCAGGCCCGGCGACAGCGGGGCCAGTGCGCTGGGCGTCACCGGCGTCGTGGACAGATGCCAGACCAGCCCGGGGGCGCCGTCAGCCTGGCTATCAGCCTGGCCGTCGGCCCGCAGCGAGGCGCGCACGCCCGGCCCCGCCAGGGTCAGGCCCGCATGGCCGACCAGGCCGAACAGGGCGGCATGATGCACGGCATGCAGGTCGGCATTCACGCCGTCGGCGTGCCAGGTCTGGCCGGTGGACAGGTCGTGCAGCGTGATCGCCACATCGTCCAGCGCCAGCCGTTCCATCATCCGGGGATCGAACGGCGGGCCCTTCCCGCCGCCATGGGCGGGTGCTGATCCGGTATCGAGGCCGATCGCGCCGTCACGGCCCCGCCGCAGCGCCACCCGCGCGCCGGAAAGCGCCAGTTCGGGCGTGACGACGCGCCCATGCAGCAGCGGGCCGCTGGCCACCACCAGCCGCACCGCGCCGACGCTGGCCGCCACGCTGCCGTCGGGCCGGTGCAGCCGCAGATCGCCGGCCGCCACTTCCAGCGGCGCGGCCAGGCCACGATGCAGCCAGTCCCAGCCGATGCGCATCTGTCCGAGATCCAGACGGCTGGCCTGCTGCCCCGGTTCGCCAACCGGCAGCACGCGCGCCAGCGCCAGCCGCGCCAGGGGCGTGACATCGACCGGTCGCCACGAAAGCCATGCCAGCACCCCGAGGACCAGCAGTGCCGGCGCCGCCACGCAGGCCGCCGCCAGCATCAACACGAAGCGCGCCCAGCGGCGGGGCCGGGGCGGTCGCGGGTCTTGACCTTGCGTCATGCCGCCGTCCAGGGTGCGCCGCGACCCCGGCGCGCCACGGCGCGGGGTCCGGACCAGGACGATCCATGCCCCGACATCGCACCGCCCGCGCCACCCAGGCGCCGCCCGCCTGCGGCCCGGCCGCCTGGACCGGCCGCGCCTGGCCCGCCCCCGCCGACCCGCGCGGCGCCACCCTGCTGCGCGAGGATCTGGACGAGCTGTGGCGGGAACACGCGCTGGACCCGGACCTGCTGCAAGCCGAAGGCGTGGCGGCGATGCTGGCGGCGATGGGTGGCAACAGCCCCTATCTGGCCGGCCTGATCCGGCGCGACGCCGTGCCGTTCGCCCGCCTGCTGGCCGAGGGGCCGGATGCCGGCATGGCCGCGGCGTTGGACAGCATGGCGGCGCTGACCCCGCGCGACAGCCGCGCCACGATCGCCGCCACCCTGCGCGCCGCCAAGCGCCAGGCCGCGCTGGCCATCGCGCTGGCCGATATCGGCGGCCTGTGGACGCTGGAACAGGTGACCCTCGCCCTCAGCCGCCTGGCCGAGGGCGCGCTGGATGCCGCGGTCAGACATCTGCTGCGTACGGCCCATGATACCGGGCAACTCGTTCTGCCGGACCCTGGCCACCCGAGCCGGGGCAGCGGATTCGTCGTGCTGGCGATGGGGAAGCTGGGTGCGCGGGAACTGAACTACTCCTCGGATATCGACCTGATCGTGCTGTACGATCCCGATTGCCATCCGGGCCACGAGGATTTGCGCCGGATCTTCATCCGCATGACTAGCGACCTTGTCGGCCTGATGGAAGCGCGCGATGCCGATGGCTACGTCTTCCGCACCGACCTGCGCCTGCGCCCCGACCCCTCGGCGACCCCGCCGGCGATCTCGTTTCCCGCCGCCATCGCCTATTACGAAAGCATGGGCCAGACCTGGGAACGCGCGGCGATGACCAAGGCCCGCCCGGTGGCGGGCGACATCGGCGCCGGCCGCCGGTTCCTGCGCGCGATCCACCCCTTCGTCTGGCGCCGGCATCTCGATTTCGCGGTGATCGACGATTTGCACGACATGAAGGCGCGCATCGACCATCACCGCAATGCCGGCCATACCGGCCTGTCGCGCCTGACCGACCGCACGGTGCACGACCCCGGGCTGGCCCGCGACTGGCTGCTGGGCCACAACCTGAAACTGGGCCAGGGCGGCATCCGCGAAGTGGAATTCGTCGCCCAGGCGCTGCAACTGGTGTGGGGCGGGCGGGAGCCCGAACTGCGCGACCCCACCACGCTGGGCGCCCTGCGCCGGCTGGTGCGCGCCGGCATCCTGCCCCGCCCGCAGGGCGAAAGCCTGGCCCGCACCTATCGCATGCTGCGCCGCGCCGAACATCGGCTGCAGATGCAGGCCGACCACCAGACCCACAGCCTGCCCGCGACGCGCGAGGCCTTCAATATTTACGCGATCTTCATGCAGGAAGAGAGCGGCCGCGCGCTGGCGGCGATGATGCTGCCGATCATGCAGGAATCGCGCCGGATCTTCGAACGCCAGTTCGCCGAGCCCGAGGGCGCCGAGGCCTCGATCGACCCCGAGGCCGAGGACATGGCGGAGCATCTGCGCGGCGCCGGCTTCGCGGAGGCCGACATTCCCGATGCGCTGGCCCTGCTGGGCCGCTGGAGCGGCAACCGCCTGCGGGCCCTGCGCTCGGACCGCGCGCGCAGCCTGCTGCGCCGGCTGATGCCCGCCCTTCTCTCCAGCTTCGGCCAGCGCCGCGAACCGCTGACCTGCCTGCGCCGGTTCGACGCCATGCTCTCCCGCCAATGGGCCGGGGTGCAGTTTCTCTCGCTGCTGGAGCGCAATCCGGCGCTGATCGGGCGCATTGCCACCATCCTCGACGGCTCGGCCTTCCTGGCCGACCATCTGGCGGAAACGCCGGCGGCGCTGGAAGGTCTGCTGGGCGGCATCGGCGACGACGAGGCCGATGCGCGCACCGCCGACCTGCCGCCCGCCCAGCTCGTGCGCCAGCATGTGGCCACCGCCACCTCGACCGAGCAGTTGCTGCCCGTGCTGCGCACCCTGGTGCGCGGCGAGGAATTCCGCCTCTCCACCGCCCGGCTGGAACATCGCATGGATGTGGACAGCGCCAGCCGCGCGCGCACCGACATGGCCGACGCGGTGATCCGTGGCCTGCTGCGCACCGTCACCGCCGAACATCGGGAACGCTACGGGCGCGTGCCCGGCGGCGCGATGGCGGTGGTGGCGCTGGGCAAGGCCGGGTCGCGCGAGATGATGCCCGGCTCGGACCTGGACCTGATGCTGATCTACGACCACCCGGCGGAGGTGACCGAAAGCGTGATCTCGTCGCGCGCCGCCGCCGAGGGAGGTGGGCTGCCGTCGCGCCCGCTGCCCGTGGGACAATATTTCGTCCGGCTGGCTCATGCCTTCGTCGCCGCGCTGACCGCGCCGGGCCCCGAAGGCCCGCTCTATGAGGTGGACATGCGGCTGCGCCCCTCCGGCTCCAAGGGGCCGGTCGCGCTGTCGCTGGACTCCTTCCGCCGCTACCATGCCGAAAGCGCCTGGACCTGGGAGCGCATGGCCCTGACCCGCGCGCGGGTGGTCGCCGGCGCGCCGGCGCTGGTGCGCGCCATGCGCGCGGCGATCGGCACCGCGCTGGATGGCAGCCCCTCCCCCGCCGCGCACCGGACGATCCTGGACGATGCCAGCGCGATGCGTGCCCGGATCGCGCGCGAATTGCCGCCCGAGGGGCCGTGGGATATCCGGCGCCGGCCGGGCGGGCTGATGGATGTGGAATTCATCGCCCAGACGCTGCAACTGGTCGCCGGCACCGCCGAGGCGCGCTCGCCCTGCACGCGCGAGGCGCTGCGCCTGCTGGCGCGACATGGCGATCTGGACCCTGCGGCGGAAACCGTGCTGCTGCGGGCGGACCGGCTGTGGCGATCGGTGCAGAGCATGCTGCGCATCCTGTTCGGCGCCCGTCCGCCAACCGACCCCGCCACCATGCCCGCCGCCACCAGCGACATCCTGCTGCGTGAGATCGGCGTGGCGTCGATAGACGAGGCATTGCGCCTGATGGACGACCTCGCCAGGTCGGTGCGCGCCCTGTTCGCGCGCCTGATCGGCCCGGTGGAGGACCCGGCGGAGCCCTTGCGGGCACCGGCAAACCCATCAAAATAGAACGCCCGCCCACGACAGATCGCCCCGAACGGGGTCGAACGGAGACCCACCATGGCCGAAACCCCGATTTTTCCCGCCATCGGCGCCCCGGTGCCGGATTTCGACATGCAGGCCAGCAAGGGGCGGCATGTCAGCCTGGCGGCGATACGGGGCAAGCCGTTCATCCTGTATTTCTACCCCAAGGCCAGCACGCCCGGCTGCACCACCGAGGCATGCGGCTTCCAGGAGGCCCTGAGCGCGCTTGGCGGCACCGGCATCCCCGTCATCGGCGTGTCGCGCGATTCGATGAAGGCGATCGACAATTTCGCCACCAAGCAGAACCTCGCCTTTCCGCTGGCCTCGGACGCCACCGGCGCGGTGACCGAAGCCTATGGCGTGTGGGTCGAGAAGACGCTGTATGGCCGCAAATATATGGGCATCGAACGCGCCACCTTCCTGATCGACGGCGCGGGCCGGGTCGCCCGCGTGTGGCGCAACGTCAAGGTGCCCGGCCATGTTGCCGAAGTGATGAAGGCGGCATCCGAACTCTGACACCCACTCAATAGGCCGGATAGGCGTACCCGTAGGGCTGCGCATAGACCGGCGGGGGCGGCGGCGGGGGCGGAGGGGGCGGCGCATAGGCCTGGGCCGCGATCGCCGTTCCGGCCGCGCCGATCAGCGCCCCGCCGATCAGGCCGCCGACGAAGGCCCCGCCCATACCGGGGCCACGACCGTAATAACCCCGGCCGCCCCAGCCGGGACCACGACCATAATAGCCCCCGTGCCAGCCGCCACCGTGCCAGCCGGGACCGCCATATCCGTGACCGCGCCATTGCGCATGGGCCGCCGGGGCCGCGGCAGCGAGCCCCGCCGCCATCACCGGAACCACCAGCAGAAGCCGAGCCAGTTTATGCATGGCCGTACCCTTTCTTTCCGTGCAGGAACCGAACCATCCTGCATGAAAGGAAACACACCATCCTCTCATGGCGATTTACGGGCAGGTTTCGCCCCATTTCCGTCATGAAGTGAAGGAGACGGAAACCATCTCGCAGAGCCTGACCTGAAATGCGCTCAGGGGTGGGCGGCCTGGATGGTCTTCAGCCCCTCCGGCACCGCGAAGACCGCGTCCGGCTGGGCGGCGTGGGTCACCTGTTCGGCGCGCACCACGATCTGGTCGTCCTGCATGACCTGGAGCATGTCGCCGCCTTCGCTGTAGCAGACATCGCTGACCCGGCCGTCGCTGTCATGCGTGTGCCAGATGGTGCAGCTCTCGCCGGCCACCAGCATCGTCTCGCCGCGCGCCCAGTTGCCCGATGCCCGCTGCCCCGGCTCCGACAGGGCCTGGGCGGGGGCGGGAATGACCGTGCGGGCGCCACGGGCCTGGTCGATCACCGTCAGGCTGCCCGCGCGATAATCGGTGATCATGTACGTGGCCGACCCGTCGGGATCGACGCGCTGCCGACGGGTGGCGGCGGACCAGCGCATGCGCTGGTGCTGCAACGGAATCGACGGGTCGGGCGATGCCAGCGCGTAACGGATATCGACATCCTGCTGCGGCGTGACGAACGGCGCATCCCCCGCCGCCCGCGCCGCCTGTCCGAGGGGCTGGGCCAGGGTGAGGACCAGGCCCGCCAGCGCCAGACGGCGCGTTCTGCTGTTCATTGGCTGGACTGTGCTGCCCCACCGGTTACGGGCTGGCCGCTGCCCACCGCGTGCGAGGGGGCGACCCGATGGCGCGTGACCATCTGGTAGCCCTCGGGCGGCTGGAACGTGCTGGCAGGAAGAGGGGCGTAGGTGATGCGCGTGGCTTCCAGCCGGCCCTTCATGCCGTCGCCATCCACGCCGTCCTCGCGCAGGATCACGCCGTCATCGGTGACGCAGGCGGTGGCCGTGCCGCGCCCCGACACCACGGCCCATTCGGTGCAGGAAACCCCCGCGACCTGCGCCTTGCCCTTGCGGGTGAACTGCATAGACAGATCGAGCAGAAACGGGTTGCGGATGCCGTTATGGGCATCGAACTGCGTATAGACCTTCTGCTTGTTCAGCACGATCGTCACCTGCCGCGTGGTGCGGTTGAGGATGGTCGAGCCCATGGCCTCGGGACTGTCGATGCGCATCATGCCGCCATTGGCGGTAAACCAGGCCTCGATCGTCTTGGGGGCCGGCGCGCCGTCGGGCTGCACGGCATATTGCACCTGCACGTCGCGCGCGGGGGCCAGCGGCGGGTGGTCCGCCTCGCTCTGCGCTCGCGCGGGCTGAACCGCGATTGCCGTCATCAGGCTCACCGCCAGCGCGCCAGCCAGGCCCGCGCGCGCCCCTGTCGGATGGATCATGGTCCTGAATTCCTTCCTGCTTTCGATAATGCCCGACGACCCTATCCGCTTCCGTCGCCGGACGAAATTGCGCCTGCGTCGCTTCCGCCCCGCATGGCGATAATTTCATGACGGATTGCATCACGCTCATCGGCCGAGCTTTCGTCCGGCCAGCGGGCCGGCAGGCGCAAGGCTGCCGCCAGATGCTGCTTGTAACGCAATGAGGGAATTTCGATCCCGCCGAAACGCGCCAGATGTTCGGTGCCGAACTGCGTGTCGAGCAGCGTGAAGCCCCCGCGCCGCAGCCGCGCGACCAGCGAGACCAGCGCAGCCTTCGACGAATCGCGGGCACGGCTGAACATGCTCTCACCGAAGAATGCCCCGCCGATCGCAACCCCGTAGAGGCCGCCCACCAGTTCTCCGTCGCACCAGCTTTCCACGCTGTGGGCGTGGCCCTGTGCATGCAGGTCGCAGAACAGGCGGACGATCCGCTCGTTGATCCATGTCTCCTCCCGCCCCGGCGCCGGGGCGGCGCAGGCGCGGATCGTTGCCTCGAAATCGCGGTCGGACACGATCTCGAACCGGTCGGACAGGACGGTGCGCAGCAGCCGGCGCGGAGCGTGGAACCCGTCGAGCGGCAGGATGCCCCGCAATTCCGGATCGTACCATTCCAGCCGCGCCGACCGGGCGTCGGGCGCCATCGGAAACAGGCCGATCGCATAGGCCTGGATCATGATCTCGGGAGTGATGTCCATGCCTTCGCCCATCGCATTCCCCTCGCGTCGTGCCAAGCGGCTGGACACACACCGGCAATCGGTCAAAATTGTAACGGACGCCGGCTGCGCGGCACCCACGAAAAAGAGGTCGACCCATGTCCCGGACACGCCCCCGCCTGATCGTCTCCCAGCATCTGCTGGCTGCCGCCAATGCGCGCATCGCCCGGGATTATGACACGCTGCCCGCCCCGGACCACAAGCTGACGGAAGACGAACTGGTGGCCCAGGCCCGGGATTTCCGCCCTGATGCCGTGGTGGTGACCAGCAGCACGCAGGTTTCCGCCGCCACCGTCGCCGCCCTGCCCGACAGCGTGCGCGTGATCGCCACCATCAGCGTCGGCACCGACCATCTGGACATCCCCGCGATCCTCGCACGCGGCATTACCCTGACCAACACGCCCGATGTGCTGACCGACTGCAACGCCGACATGGCGATGCTGCTGATCCTGGCCGCGTCGCGCCGGGCGAAGGAATATCTGGCGCTGGTCGAATCGGGCTGGGGCCGGACCCTGGGCCTGGACGAAATGCTGGGCACCCGCGTCACCGGCAAGACGCTGGGCATTATCGGCATGGGGCGCATCGGCCGCGCGGTGGCCCGGCGGGCGCGGGGCTTCGAGATGAAGATTCTCTATTCCAACCGCCACCGCCTGGCACCGGACCAGGAAAAAGGCGCGACCTATTTCGCCGATCCGCGCGAGATGCTGCCGCATTGCGACGTGCTGAGCCTGCATATGCCGGGCAGCAAGGACGGCAGGCCGGTGATGACCGCCGAACTGTTCGGCCTGCTGCCGCGCGGCGCCATCTTCGTCAACGCCGCACGCGGCAGCCTGGTGGACGAGGACGCGCTGCTCGCCGCCCTGAAGGACGGGCAGCTCGCCGGCGCCGGGCTGGATGTCTGCCGCAACGAGCCGAACCCCGACCCGCGCCTGATGGCCCAGCCCAACCTGTTCCTGACGCCGCATGTGGGCAGTGCCACGGTGGAAACCCGCACCGACATGTGCATGCTGGCGCTGGATAATGTCGATGCGGTGCTGGCCGGCCGGCCGGCCCTGACCCCGGTTGCGGGATAACGACCATGCAGGCCGGCCAGACCTTCTTCCTCTGCTGCCTCGCGGGCTGCGTCGCGGCCATCGCCCTGGAACTGGTGATGCCGCATTACGCCGGCATGGCCCGCACCGTGATCGGCTTCTACATCCTCGCAGCGATGGTCGCGGCCACAAGGATGATCATCAGCCCCAAAGCCTGACCGGAAAGGCGCGCCGGCGGCCATCCGGCGCGCGTCTCCGGCCTCGGCCTCAGTCTGCCGGCAGGGCCAGGGCCTCTGCCGTGGCGGGGCCGTGGGCGAACAGGACCGCCTCGCGGATCTGGGCCGGTGACGGGCGGATGCCAGTATAGAGCACGAACTGCTCGATAGCCTGGAGCACGATGACCTCGGCCCCGGAAATGACGCTCTTTCCACGCGCGCGAGCCGCGCGCAGGAACGGCGTCTCCGGTGGCTGGGCGACGACGTCGAAGGCGATGGCGCAGGAATCGATCAGCGATTCGGGGAAGGCCAGCGCCGTGCTGTCCGGGCCTTCCATGCCCAGCGGCGTGACGTTGACCAGCAGGGGTGCCCCCTGTTCGGGCATGTCCGGGCGCCAGCGATAGCCATACTCCTCGGCCAGCGTCCGGCCTGCCTCCTCATTGCGGGCCACGATCGTGCCGTCGGTGAAGCCGCTGTCGCGCAGGGCCGCCACCACCGCCCGGGCCATGCCGCCGCTGCCGCGCAGCAGGAACGGGGTCGCGGGGTTGATCGCCCGCCGGGCCAGCAGGCTCCGCGCCGCGATGTAATCGGTATTGTGGCCGATCAGCACGCCGTCGTCATTGACGATGGTATTGACGCTCTCGATCGCCTGGGCCGAGGGCTCCAGCCGGTCGATCAGCGGGATCACGGCTTCCTTGAATGGCATGGAAATCGCGCAGCCCCGGATGCCGAGCGCACGCACACCGCCGATCGCCGCCAGCAGGTCGGTGGTGCTGAAGGATTTGTAGATATAATCGAGGTCCAGCAGCTCATAGAGCCGGTTATGCAACCGCGACCCCGCATTGCCGGGCCGGCCTGACAGCGACATGCACAATTTCGTATCGCGACCAATCGGCGGTTTCATGTCCCTTGTCTCCTCTTTCTGGGGGCTTGGTGGGGATGGCGCGTCGCGTGTCATCCCGCTGATCCTCGGGCGATGAAACGCCCTGCCAGCACGACCCGGCGCGTGACCTGATCGGCGTGGTCCAGCCGGTCGAGCAGCATCGTCACGGCAACGCGGCCGATTTCCTCGACCGGCTGCTCGATCACGCTCAACCCGCCGCCGACGAACTCCATCCAGGGCTCATTGTCGAAGCTGGTGACCGCGATATCCGTGGGAATCGTCAGTCCCAGCGCATTGACGGCCCGCAGCACGCTCAACAGCATCACGCCGTTGCTGACGATCAGCGCGCCCGGCCGCCGCGACGCATCGGCGAGCAGGTCGGTGACGATACGCTCGGCCTCCGCGCGCTCATGCGGCACCCGCACGGCATGGGCCGGCAGGCCGAGATCGGCCATGGCGCGCTCGTAGCCGGCGCAGCGCTCGTTCCCGGTGACGGTGGCGGTGCCGAACAGGCCGGTGATGCGGCGGTGCCCGCATTCGTGAAGATGGGCGACGAGCCTGGCCGCCATGGCGCCATTATCGAGCACCACGCTGTCGCACGCGCCGTCCGACGCCGCGCGGTCGATGAGGACGATCGGAAAATCGCTCTGGTACTGGGCGATATTGTCCACGCCATGCCGCGTGGGGGCGAGGATGACGCCGGTGACCCGTTCCTCCTGCATCAATTGCAGATACATCGCCTCCTTGGCCGCATCCTCGTCGGTGTTGCTGAAGATGACGCGCAGGCCGTGTTCATAGGCGATGCCTTCGACCATCCGGGCCACGGCGGTGAAGAACGGGTTGCGGATATCGGCGACGATCAGGCCGATGGTGTTGGTGTGGCGCGAGCGCAGGCGCCGGGCGGCGAGATTGGGCCGGTAGCCCGTCTCGCGCACCGCCGCGACCACCCGGTCGCGCATCGCCGGATCGACGGCGCGACCGGCCAGCACGCGCGAAACCGTTGCCGGCGAGACCGCCGCCACCCGCGCAACATCCTTGATTCCGACACTCATCGAGAAATCGTTCTCTCTCCACATGCCATGTGAAAATGGCCTACACGAGAAGATGCTCTGCCAATGGCATCCTTCTCCCCTCCCTGTCTATTGACAATAGCTGGAGAGAACGTTTTCTCTAACCGAAAAACAAGAACGGAGAGGCGCGCCCCATGCCCCCCATCCCCCCCATCCCCATTGGCCCCGCGGTCGAAACCCTGATCCGGATCGATGCCCGCGCGGCGGACAAGGACGATGCCATTCGCCAGGCCGGGCAGTTGCTCGTGGCCGCCGGCTGCGTGGTTCCCGGTTACGAAGACAGCATGATCCGGCGCGAACAGGTGGCCAACACCTATCTCGGCTCCGGCGTCGCCATTCCGCACGGCACCGGCGAGGATAAGGGGCTGGTGCGCAGCGACGGCATCGTGGTGCTGCAATTCGTCGATGGAATCGAATGGAATCCCGGACAGGTGGCGCATCTGGTGGTCGGCATCGCCGCCGGGTCGGACAGCCATATCGCGATCCTGCGGCGCCTGACGCGCCTGATCCAGAACGAGGCCCGCCTGCGCGAGTTGATTACCACGCGCGACCCGGAGGTGATTGCCGCCGCGCTGCGGGACGAAGCGCCGGCCCCCGCCGCCTCCGGCGCGGCGGAGGACTATCCCGAACGGATCGAATGGATTGTCGATTACCCGGCCGGCCTGCATGCGCGCCCGGCCTCCACATGGTCCGAGACCGCGAAGAGCGCCGGCAGCCCGCTGCGGGTGCGTCATGGCGGGGAAGCCGCCGATCCGCGCAGCCTGGTCGCCCTGCTGCAACTCGGCCTGAAGGCCGGCGATACGGTCGTGATCTCGGCCGCCGGCGGCAATGCGCGCGCGGCGCTGGAACGGTTCCACTGCGTCGTCACGCGCCTGACGGCGCAGGAAAAGGCCGATGCCGCCCGCGCCGCCGAAAAGGCGGAAGCGGCGGCGCGCAAGGGGCCGCTGAAAGGATGGGCGCCGGTCAGTGCGCCGCGCCTGATCTCCGGCGTCGCCGCCAGCCCGGGGCTGGCCATCGGCAGGATCCATATCCTTGCTGCTGCCGAAGCCGACGTTCCGGATGAGCCCGTGGACCTCGTGGCCGGCGGCGCGCTGCTCAATGGCGCGCTGGTGCGCACGCGCGCGCAGATGGCGGGGTTGATCGACGACACGACGCGCCGGCTGGGCGCGGGAGACGCCGCGATCTTCATCGCGCAGGCCGGGTTGCTGGACGATACCGACCTGATCACGCTGACCTGCCAGATCATGGTCGAAGGCCATGGCGTCGCCTGGTCGTGGCATCAGGCGGTGGAGCAGATGGCGGCGAAGCTGTCGTCGCTCGGCAACCCGATGCTGGCGGCGCGGGCGGCGGACCTGCGCGATATCGGGCGCCGGGTGCTGGCGCAGATCGACCCCGACCTGGGCACCGGCACGCTTGGCGACCTGCCGGAGGAACCGTGCATTCTGGTGGCCGGTGACCTGTCGCCCTCCGACACCGCGACCCTGGATATCAGCCGCGTGGCCGGCATCGCGACCGCGCTGGGCGGCCCGACATCGCATAGCGCGATCCTGGCGCGCACGCTGGGCCTGCCCTCGGTCGTGGCGGGCGGCCCCGGATTGCTGGCGCTGCCGCCCGGTGCCACGGCGATTGTCGATGGCGATACCGGGCGCATCTGGTTGGACCCGACGGAGGCCGACCTGGACTCGGCCCGCGCATGGCTGGCCGAACGCGCCCGCCTGCGCGCGGCGGAGGAAGAGAAGCGCGCCAACCCGGCCGAGACGACGGACGGCCATCGCGTGGCCATCGGCGCCAACGTCAACCGGCCCGACCAGGTGGCGTTCTGCCTGTCGCAGGGTGCCGAGGGCGTGGGGCTGATGCGCACCGAGTTCCTGTTCCTCGAACGCGGCGAAACCCCGGGCGAGGACGAGCAATACGCCGTCTATCGCGAGATGATCGAGGCGCTGGACGGCCGCCCGCTGATCGTGCGCACGCTCGATATCGGCGGCGACAAGCAGGTGCCGCATCTGGACCTACCCCATGAGGAGAATCCGTTCCTGGGCGTGCGCGGCGCGCGGCTGCTGCTGCGCCGGCCGGACCTGCTCGACCCGCAATTGCGCGCGCTCTATCGGGCGGCGAAGGCGGGCGGGGAGTTGCTGATCATGTTCCCCATGATCACCTCGGTGCCCGAACTGATCGCGCTGCGGCAGCGGTGCGAGGCCATCCGTGCGGAACTGGACGCGCCAGTTATCCCGGTCGGCATCATGGTCGAAGTGCCGGCGGCGGCGGTGCAGGCGCATATCCTGGCGGAACATGCCGATTTCTTCTCTGTCGGCACCAATGACCTGACGCAGTACACGCTGGCCATCGACCGGCAGAATCCGGAACTGGCCAGCGAGGCCGACAGCCTGCACCCCGCCGTGCTGAACCTGATCGCGCAGACGGTGGAAGGCGCGCGACGCCATGGCCGCTGGGTGGGCGTGTGCGGCGGGCTGGCGGGCGATCCGTTCGGGGCCGCCCTGCTGACGGGGCTGGGTGTCGATGAACTGTCGATGACGCCACGCGACATTCCCGCCGTGAAGGCGCGGATTCGCGGCACCGACCTCGCGGCCCTGCGCGCCCTTGCCGCGCGGGCGCTGGAAGCCGGAACACCCGATGCAGTGCGCGCGCTGGATGGCGCGCCCGATGGAAAGGACGTGTGATGCGCGTAGCCACCGTCACCTTCAACCCGGCGATCGACCAGACGATCACGGTCGATCACCTGGTCCCCGGCGAAGTCCATCGCGCGCGTGCCGTGCGGCAGAATGCGGGCGGCAAGGGCGTGAACGTCGCCAGTTGCCTGGCCGACTGGGGCATCGCGGTCACCGCGTTCGGGCTGCTGGGCAGCGAAAATGCCGCGCTGTTCGAGGCGCTGTGCGCGGAAAAGAAGATCGCCGACCACTTCCTGCGCATTCCCGGCGCCACCCGCGTCAACCTGAAGATCGTGGATGATCGGGACACCACCGACATCAATATGGACGGCGCCGCCGTGGATGCGGCCAACCTCCAGAAACAGATCGAGCAGGTGGAGGCATTCGCCGGCAGCGACAGCCTGATCGTGCTCTCGGGCAGCCTGCCGCCGGGGTGCCCGCCCGGCCTCTATGCCGAGCTGATCGCCCGGCTGCGCCGGAAGGGCGCGCGCGTGCTGCTGGACACCAGCGGCCTGCCGCTGCTGCTGGCGCTCCAGGGCGAGACCCCGCCCAACATCATCAAGCCGAACCTGCGGGAACTGGCGGACTGGGCGGGCGAGCCCGTGGAAACGGCGGAAGACGCGCTGCGCGTCGCGGCCCGGCTGGCGGCGAAAGGGGTGGAACTGGTCGTGGTCTCGATGGGCGCACAGGGGGCGCTGTTCCTGTTCCATTCCGTCGCCATGACCGCACGGTTGCGGGCCGAGGGCGTGACCAGCACGGTCGGCGCGGGCGATGCCATGGTCGCGGGGCTGGTCGCCGCCCTGGCGGACGCGGCGGGGCTGGAAGAGATCGCGCGCCTGTCGACCGCCTTCGCGGTCGGCAAGCTGGGCCTCACGGGGCCTAATCTTCCGGATCGCGACACGATCCGGGCCCTGATGGGGCAAGTGACGATCGCAACAGCCGGACGCGCAGAAGCCGGCGGGGCGGGAGAGACGACATGAAACACATACTGGCCGTGATCCAGGCCGGCGAGGAGAGCGTGACGGGCGTTCTCGCCGGCGAGGCGCTGCGCCGCGCGGGGCGCGAAACCGGGCGCACGCTGGATATCGAGATCCGCACCACGCAGGGAATCCTCAACCCCCTGCCCGACGGCGCGCCGGGCACGAACGACGTGCTGCTGCTGGTCGGCACCAACGCCCCGACCGATGACGCGCTGGCCGCGCGCGCCGACCGCCATCTGACGCTCGAGGCCGTGCTGGCCGATCCGGGCCGGGCTCTTGCGGAACTGGATGGGACGAGCGACGCAGCACCCCCGGACGCGCGCGTGCCCCGCATTGTCGCCGTGACCTCCTGCCCCACCGGCATCGCCCATACCTTCATGGCGGCCGAGGGCTTGCAGGAGGCTGCGCGCCAGTTGGGCTATCCGCTGCGCGTCGAAACCCAGGGCTCGGTCGGCGCGGGCAATCCGCTGACCGACGCGGAGATCGCCGAGGCCGATCTGGTGCTGATCGCGGCCGACCGGGAAGTGGATCGCAGCCGCTTCGGCGGCAAGCGCATCTACGTCACCGGCGCCAAGCCGGCGATTACCGGCGGTGCCGCCGTCATAAAAAAGGCGCTGGCCGAGGCGACGGTGCAGCCGGTGGCCGATGGGGCTTCCGCATCCCGGCCCGCCGGCATGGGCGAACGGGCGGGGCCGTACAAGCATCTGATGACGGGCGTGTCGTTCATGCTGCCCTTCGTCGTATCCGGCGGCCTGCTGATCGCGCTCGCCTTCGCGCTGGGCGGCATCCATGCCAGCGATGCGGCTTCGGCCGGGACGCTGGCCCATACCCTGTTCACCATCGGCTCCAAGGCCGCCTTCGCGCTGATGGTGCCGGCGCTGGCGGGCTATATAGCCTTTTCGGTGGCCGATCGGCCGGGGCTGGCGCCGGGGATGATCGGCGGGCTGCTCGCCGCCAACCTCGATGCCGGCTTTCTCGGCGGGATCGCGGCCGGCTTCATCGCCGGCTATGCGGTGGATGGGCTCAATCGGCTGATCCGCCTGCCGCGCACCCTGCAAGGGTTGAAGCCCATCCTGATCCTGCCGCTGCTGGGCACGCTGATCACCGGCCTGCTGACGGTCTATGCGATCGGCGGGCCGGTCGCCGCCCTGATGGCTTTCCTCACCGACTGGCTGCGCGGCATGCAGGGCTCCAGCGCGCTGCTGCTGGGGCTGATCCTGGGGGCGATGTCGGCCTTCGACATGGGCGGCCCGGTGAACAAGGCGGGCTATGCCTTCTCGGTCGGGCTGGTTGCCAGCGCGGTCTATACGCCCATGGCGGCGACGATGGTGGCCGGGATGGTACCGCCCCTGGCGGCGGCGCTGGCAACGCGGCTGTTCCGCGCCCGTTTCACGACCGAGGAGCGCGAGGCCGGCGCCACGGCGGCGGTGCTGGGGCTGGCTTTCATCACCGAAGGCGCCATTCCCTTCGCCGCCCGCGATCCGCTGCGGATGATCCCCGCCCTGATGGCGGGGTCGGCCACCGCCGGCGCGATCACCATGGTTGCGGGCGTGGAACTGAAGGTGCCGCATGGCGGCATCTTCGTGCTGCCCATTCCGGGCGCCGTCACGCATCTGGGTGCCTATGTGGTGGCGCTGCTGGCCGGCACGGTCGTCAGCGCCGTGCTGATCGGCCTGCTGATGCGCGCGCCCGCGAAGGGCGAAGCGCTGGCATAAAAGAGCCTGACCGAAAATGTGGGCTGGTGAGCGAGAGCGCCGCGTGAGCGGCGCGCCCGGCGTGTGTTTCCGAGCACCGAAGCGGAGCAGCCTTGATGGCCATGAGCATCGGAGCGCAGGAAACGCGCGTCGGATCGCCGCCAGCGTGCATTTTCGGTCAGGCGCCGGCCGCTGATCAGAACGGCTGGCTGGCGCCCGTCATGGTGGCGCGCAGCGATTCGGCGGTGCGCCGCACTTCCGGCCCATGTTCGCGCTCCAGGCGCCGGATGGTGAAATGCGCACGGGCCAGGGCGCGATAATGCGCCAGGAACGCCACGTTGAGCGATGCCCCGCACAGGGCCCCCGCGACCGGCATCATCTGCACCGCCAGCTTGCGCGACAGGCCGAGCCCGTAATGGGACGCGACCTCGGACACCAGCATCACCACCGGCCGGCCGCGCAGCATGGCCCGCGCCGAGAAATAGCCCAGTTCGCTCTCGTCGTCGGACGCCCCGACCGGGAAGGCGCGCAGCGCGAACACTTCCAGGCAGGCGCGCCTGGCATCCTGGGTGGAGAGATCCTCGCCTTCCTCGCGGGCAATGCGCGCGATCTCGCGCATGATGGCCATGGTGGTGAAGGTGACATCGGGCAGCAGGCCGGCCAGCCCGGCAAAGCCGCCGACCGCGCCCGAGACCGTCACCGCCGCCTGAAGCGCCGGCCCCCGCCATGTGGGCGTGACGAGGGGCGCCGAGGCAACCGCCGCCGAGGAGGAAACGGCGGCGGAAGGAGCCGATGAGGACGAGTCGGGAACCGACTGTTCGCCCTTGAGGGGCGTCATGCCGACAATCGCGATATCAAAAGCGCGTGAAATCGCGGTCTCGGCGATTCCCTTCAGCTTGGCCTGCATGGTGGGCGCCATGCCCAGGCCGCGCATGCCCAGCAGCGCCGCCTGCCCCACGGCCCCGCCCATCAGGTCCGCCAGCCGCACCAGCACGCCACGCCCCGATTCGACCTTTTCCAGCGCCCGCTGCAGTTCGGCGATTGCCGGGGCGTCCAGCACCAGTGGGGCGATCTCGCCCCCGGTTTGAATGGTCATTCCCCAACCCTCCTGCCGATCATGCGCCCCCGCCCGCCCGCATGGACGGAACGACGGCCAATAGATGAAGCCCCACCGGTACCGGCGGACGTCGCTTTATCAAGCATATTACCCCTCTCGCAAATTCGCCGTCACGCCGTATATGGTTCGTGACGCAGGGCCGCCATGTCCATGCCGGGAGAGGACGAACCGGTCACAGCCCAGGTACAGTCCGAACGCAAGGAGAACCCCTATGGATGCGAAAAAGGCCCCACGGCCCGCCGTGCGGACAATGCGCCTGAGCCTGCTTTCCTGCACCGGCATGGCCCTCGTGGCGGGCTGGAGCATGGTGACGGCACAAGCCGCCCACGCTGCCCCGCGCCATTCCACCGCCGCGTCAGCACCTGCGACCGGCAGCCTGAGCGCGCCGGTTGCCGCGTCGCTGGAGCCGGTCGATGCCCGCCACGACCCGACCGTCGATCCGGACAATCCCCCGGCCCCGCCGCCGCCCGACGGCTACCAGGTGGTGGAAGACGAGGACGTGACCGCCCAGACCTTCAGCCCGCAGGTCAGCGCGCTCCACGGACCCGGCCTGCCGTCGATCGAAGCCCGCCAGACGCCGCGCGATTCCAGCGACGTGCCCTCGCATTTCAGCGTCTTCGACGTGCCGGTGAAGTTCAACGCCCCGGTGCAGCCGGCCTATAACGCATCCTTTACCTATTCGACCTATGCGGGCCAGCCGGGACGCGGCATCGAAGCCATCGGCGCGGAAGGCGCCGCGGGCGAGCCGTAAAGGCCCGCCTCGGGGCCAAGGGCCGCGGAGATACCCGGAATCGGGCTCAGTTCCCTGCCCAACCGCCCATGCGGCACAGATGCGCCCAATGCGCGTCGGACACCGGCACGACCGAGAGACGCGACTGGCGGACCAGCGCCAGGTCGGCCAGGTCCGGATCGGCCTTGATCGCCGCCAGGGTGACCGGGCGGGGCATCGGCCCCACGGCGCGGACATCGACGCAGACCCAGCCGCCATCGGTGGCCGTGGGGTCGGGATAGGCTTCGCGCACGATCTCGACCACGCCCACGATCTCGCGGCCGATATTCGAATGATAGAAGAAGGCGCGGTCGCCCTTCGCCATCGCCATCAGGTTGCGCTTGGCCTGATGGTTGCGCACGCCCGTCCAGGGCTCGACGCCATGGGCCACCTGCTGGTCCCACGAAAAGGCGTCGGGTTCGGATTTCACAAGCCAGTACGCCATCCGCTATTCCACCAGCGCGCCATCGCGAAAGACCGGGCGGAAGGGGCGGATCACCACGCTTTCGAACACGTCGGCCTTGGCATACGGGTCGCTGGCGGCGAAGCCCTCGGCGGTCGCGCGGTCCGCCACGTCGATCAGCAGCATGCTGCCGCAGGGCCGCCCGTCCGCGCCCATCAGCGGGCCGCCCTGGATGATCCGGTCCTGATAGGCCTGGAGATAGGCCAGATGCTGCGGCCGCGTGGCGAGGCGCGTTTCCAGCGCCCCCGGCTTGTCGGTGCAGATGATGGCGAACAGCATGGAAGTCCCCCTCCGAAAAACGCGGGCCGGGCCGGTATGTGAACAACGCGCCATGGTTCCGGCGCGGGCCGTGCCTTTCTTCGCATGTTCGTGTAGGAACGGAAAGCGAAACGCCCCCGCCGTCGCCAGACGGACGCACAGACAGACAGGAGCCCCCCGCGCGTGGGGAGTACGAGACCGTCTTGAACGCCACACCGAGCCTTGCCGCACGCACGGGCACCTTCTTCCACCGCTACGCCAATCCGGGGCGGTTTCTCCGGCTGGGCGCGCGCCTGCAACCCTGGCTGACCTGGCCCGCCATCGTGCTGTCCCTCGCGGGCATCGTCTGGGGCCTGTTCCTCTCGCCCGCCGACTGGCAGCAGGGAGACAGCGTGCGGATCATGTATGTCCATGTGCCGGCCGCATGGCTGGCATCGTCCGGCTATATGGGGCTGGCGGTCTGTTCGCTGCTGTCGCTGGTCTGGCGCCATCCGCTGGCCGACCTGGCGGCGGTGGAAATCGGGCCGGTCGGGGCCTCGGTCACCGCCATCTGCCTCGCCACCGGTTCGCTGTGGGGCAAGCCGATGTGGGGCACCTGGTGGGTGTGGGACGCACGGCTGACCTCGGTGCTGGTGCTGTTCTTTCTCTATCTGGGCCATATCGCGCTGATCCGCGCCTTCGACGAACCGCAGCGCGGCTATCGCGCCGCCGCGATCCTCGGCCTGGCCGGGGCGGTGGATCTGCCGATCATCAAGTTCAGTGTGCAATGGTGGAACACCCTGCACCAGCCCGACAGCATCACGCTGACCGCGGCGCCCACCATGTCGACCGACATGCTGTGGCCGCTGCTGGTCTGCACCATCGGCTTCACGCTTGGCTTCGCCGCCATCCTGGTCGCGCGCCTGCGTGCCGCCGTGATGGAAAGCCGGGTCCGCACAATGCTGGCCATGCGCCGGGGCCGCACGGAGGCCCATGACGATGCCCAGGATTCGGGCCCGGACCTGAGCGGAGCCGTCGCATGACCCACCTGCCCTATATCGTCGCCGCCTACGGAATGACCATCGGGCTGGCCGTGGTCCTCGGCACCGGCGCGGCGCTGCGCCTGCGCCGCGCCCGCGCGCGGCTGGCGGCGGTCGAACGCCCGTCCCGCGCCGGGCGGGCCGGCGGAGTGTCCGCGCCATGACCCGCAAGAGCCGCCGCCTGTGGCTGGTCGGCGGGTGCCTGATCGGGCTGGGCACCGCCACCGCGCTGACGCTGAGCGCGTTTTCCTCCAACATCGTCTTCTTCATGGCGCCGTCGCAGGTCCATGCCCATCCGCCGGCCGCCGACCGCACCATCCGGCTGGGCGGCATGGTGGTGGCCGGATCGGTGCGCCAGCAGAAGAACGGCGACACACCGACCAACCAGTTCGACGTGACCGACGGCCAGGATGCCGTGACGGTGCATTACGAAGGCATCCTGCCCGACCTGTTCCGCGAGGGGCAGAGCGTGGTGGCGATCGGCAGCGTGCTGGCCGACGGATCGTTCCGCGCCAGCGAAGTGCTGGCCAAGCATGACGAAACCTACATGCCCAAGGAAGTCGCCGAGGCTCTGCGCCGCAGCGGCAAATGGGACCCGCGCTACGGCAAGCCGCCTGACGCCGCGAGCTGGAACAGCATGACCAAAAGCGCCACGAGCCAGGATAAAGCTGCCCCGCAGCATGGAAGCTGACTGAACATGACCCCGGAACTGGGAAATTTCGCCCTCGCGCTGGCCTGCTGCCTGGCCGCCGGGCAGGCGGTGCTGCCGATGGTCGGCGCACAGCGGCGCGACCCGCGCCTGATGGCACTGGCCCCCGCCCTGGCCATCGGGCAGCTTCTGGCGCTGCTCTATTCCTTCGCGTGCCTGGTCCATTCGGCGATCCAGGACGATTTCTCGGTCCAGAACGTCGCGGCCAACAGCGCGGTGGCCAAGCCGCTACTGTACAAGATCACCGGCGTATGGGGCAATCACGAGGGGTCGGTCCTGCTGTGGGCGCTGATCCTGGGCCTGTGCGGCGGCGCGGTGGCTCTGTTCGGCCGCAACCTGCCCTCGGCCCTGCGCGCGCGGGTGATCGCGGTGCTGGGCGGGGTGTCGGCGGGCTTCCAGTTGTTCTGCCTCACCACCTCCAACCCGTTCGACCGGGTGTGGCCGGCGCCGATGGACGGCCAGGGCATGAACCCGCTGTTGCAGGACCCGGGCCTCGCCTTTCATCCGCCCATTCTCTACACCGGCTATGTCGGCTTCGCGGTGCCGTTCGCCTTTGCCGTCGCGGCGCTGATCGAGGGCCGCGTCGATGCCTCCTGGGGCCGCTGGGTGCGTCCGTGGGCGGTCGCGGCGTGGTGCTTCCTGACCTGCGGCATCGCGCTCGGCTCGTGGTGGTCGTATTACGTGCTGGGCTGGGGCGGCTACTGGTTCTGGGACCCGGTGGAAAATGCCTCGCTGATCCCGTGGCTGACCGGTACCGCGCTGGTGCATTCCGCCATCGTCGTGGAAAAGCGCGAGGCGCTGAAGATCTGGACCGTACTGCTGGCCATCGGCACCTTCTCCTTCTCGCTCTCCGGCACCTTCCTGGTGCGTTCGGGCATTCTCAACTCCGTTCATGCGTTCGCCAATGATCCGGCGCGCGGCATCTTCATCCTGGGCCTGCTGGCGCTGGTGATCGGCGGATCGCTGCTGCTGTTCGCCATCCGCGCGCCTTCGCTGACGGCCGGCGGCGTGTTCGCCCCGGTGTCGCGCGAGGGGCTGCTGGTGCTGAACAACATCCTGCTGTGCTCGATCTGCGCTGTGGTGCTGACGGGCACGATGTATCCGCCCTTCATGTCGCTGCTGTTCGGCAAGACGATCTCGGTCGGCAAGCCGTTCTTCGACGCGACGGCGGCACCGATGGCGATTCCGCTGATGGTCTTCATGGGGCTGGGCCCGATGATGCCGTGGAAGCGCGCGCAATTATGGCCGGTGCTGCGCCGGCTGTGGTGGGCCGCGGCGGTGACGATGCTGGCCTTCGCCTTCGTGGCATGGCGGGTGCGTGACGTGCTGCCGATGCTGGCCGCCACCGGCGCCGTCTGGGTCATTGCCAGCAGCATTGCCGACATCGCCGAGCGCATCCGCCTGTTCCGCATCCCGGTGGGGGCGAGCTGGCAGCGTGCCCGCATGCTGCCGCGCGCGGCGCTGGGCGCGGCGCTGGCCCATGCCGGCGTCGGCGTCAGCGTGCTGGGGCTGGCCGCGATGTCGCAGGCCCAGCACCGGATCGTCGAGGTCCATGTGGGCCAGACCGAAATGCTGGCCGGCGATGCGTGGACGCTGACCGACGTTCGCGCGGCACCCGGCCCGAACTACACCGCGCTGGTCGCCACGATCGAGGTTCGGCATGACGGGCGGCTGGTCACGGTGCTGCACCCGGCCAAGCGCACGTTCGCCAGCCAGAGCCAGACGACGACGGAGGTGGCCATTCATACCAACCTGATGTCCGACCTGTATGGCGTGCTGGGCGACCGGCACGAGAATGGCGGGGAGACGACCTACGTGCTGCGCCTGCATTACAATCCGCTGGCGCCATGGATGTGGCTGGGCGGGCTGATCATGGCCCTGGGCGGCGTGCTTTCCCTGTCCGACCGGCGCATGCGCGTGGGCGCGCCGCGCCGCGCCGCGAGCGCCGGGCTGGTGGCGACGTCATGAGCGACAAGACATCCCAGCCGGACCTCACGCGCCGGCGCCTGCTGATGGCAGCACCGCTGGTGGTGGCGGGGGGCGCGGGCATTGCGTTCTGGCAGATGCTGTCGGGCATGCGCCGGGGCTCGTTCGACCCGCATGACATCCAGGCCCCGGCGCTGAACCGCCCGGTGCCGGACTTCGCCCTGCCCGACCAGTCGCCCGGCCAGGGGTTCGGGGCCGCCGACCTGCGGGCGCTGAAGGTGCCGGTGCTGGTCAATTTCTTCGCCTCCTGGTGCATCCCCTGCGTCGCCGAGATGCCGCAGCTCAACACGCTGAAGGACGGGCTGCCGATCTGGGGCATCGCCTACAAGGACAAGCCGGCCGACGCGCTGGGCTTCGTGCGCCGCGCGGGCAATCCCTATGCCCGCATCGCCAGCGACCTTTCGGGCATGACGGCGATCGACTGGGGCGTGTCGGGCGTGCCGGAATCGTTCCTGATCGGGCCGGGCGGTATCATAAGATGGCATTCCGCCGCCGCACTGGACGAGGCCACCATGCACGACATCCTGCTGCCCCTGGCCGCGAGCCTGCGGACATGAGGACTGCGATGCGCCGGCTGGCCCTCGTGCTGGCGACCGTGCTGACGGTGGCGATCGGCCTCTCGCCGCTGGCCGCCGTGGCGGTGGACGATCCGTCGGAAATGCTGCCCGACCCCCATCAGGAAGCCCGCGCCCAGGCCATCGGGTCGCAACTGCGCTGCCTAGTCTGCCAGAACGAATCGATCGAGGACAGCAGCGCCGGCCTGGCGCGCGACCTGCGCCATGTGGTGCGCGAGCATGTCGCCAAGGGAGAGTCCGATCGCCAGATCATGGACTGGATGGTCGGCCGCTACGGCAATTTCATCCGCCTGAGCCCGCCGCTGACCACCGGCACGGTCCTGTTGTGGCTGATGCCGGTCCTTGCCCTGCTGGTCGGCGGTCTTGTCGCCTTCCTGTCCTTCCGCCGCGCCCGTGGCTCCGGCCCCGCGCCGCTGAGCGACGACGAACGCACGCGCCTGACCGACCTGACCTGACCGCGCTGAGATAATGATGATCTGGATTGGCATTTTCCTGCTCAGCGCCATTGTGCTGCTGCCTTCTCTCCTGGCCTTCCGCCGCACCACCCGCCTGCGGGACGAACGGGAATCGGCCCTCGTCCTGCTGCGCGCGCAGCTTGCCGAACTGGACCGCGACCGGGAGTGCGGCCTGATCGCCGACAGCGAGCATGAGGGCGCGCGGCTGGAAATCCAGCGCCGGCTGCTGGCGTCGGACGCCGCGCCGATGCGGGGTATCGGCCGCGCCATCACCACCCCGGTCGTGCTGGTGTGCCTGCTGCTGCTGCCCGTCAGCGCGACGGGGCTGTATCTGCTGTGCGGCCATCCGTCGCTGCCCGCGCAGCCCCTCGCGCCGCGCCTGCTGGCGCAGAAGGCGCAGGACAAGCGCGATGACGGGCTGCTGGCGGAACTGCGCGCCGGACTGGCGCGGATGTCGCCGGACGATCCCAATCGCTTCCGGGGCTTCCTGCTGCTGGGCCAGGCCGAGGCCGCGCGCGACCATTACGCGGCGGCGGCCGAGGCCTGGCGCCAGGCCACCGCGATCCAGTTCGTGCCCGAAATCGCCGCCCGCGCCGCCGAGGCCCAGACCCTGGCCGACGGCAGGGTAACGCCGGAAAGCGCCGCCCTGTTCCGCCGCGCGCTCGATGCCGCCCCGGCCGACGCGCCCTGGCGCATGGCCGCCCAGCAGCGGATCGCCGAGTCCGAGCATCAATAGACCCAGCGGCGACCTGAAGGGCCCCTCATGATCGAACCCATCGCCGGCACCGTCGAGCAATGTCCGTTCTGCCACAAGACGATTCGCGGAACGGCGGAAATCTGCCCCCATTGCGGCGCCGAGCGGCGCTTCGGCCCGACCCTGCGCGAAAGCCTGCTCACCTTCGCGGTCGGGGTGACGGCCGGCCCGATCTTCATGCTGCTGATCGGCGCCGGGCTGCAACTGGCCGCCCTGGCGGCGGCGATCGGTGGGCTGATCGGCTTTTTCATCGCCCATTCCCGCCATGCCGGCGATCGCTGGATGAAGCCGCCCGACAAACCCTGACTGATCACACGGCCGTTTCTTGCCCATGGCCGAAAGTCGGGCCAAGCTGGCGCCATGACCAGCACCGATACCGAAAACGAAGCGCCCTCGCCCGCCACGCCGGCCACCGACGCGCCCGCGGCTGCGACCACCACGTCCGACGCCAAGGAATATGGCGGCCCCAAGGAAAAGCAGCCCACGCGCTATGGCGACTGGACCGTCAAAGGCCGCTGCATCGACTTCTAGAACATTGCCACCGAACACAGGTTCGGTGACAATGCTCTAGTTTATTGTTTTTACGAGCATCTTCACCTGTTCGAACCCACACGTTCAAACAGGATCTGCTCTCGAAGCCAGGCGATCCGCCTGCAGGACCTACAGGCTGCCCTGTTCCTGCATGCGGCCGAAGCGTGCGCGGGAGGTCTGGCGGTGGCCCGGCGGCCTGACCTCGCAGGAGATCAGGTAGATCCCGGCGACGAAGATGATATTGGCCAGCGAATTGAACCACAGCGCGATCTCGAAATGCGGCGGCGCCGTCGCACCCTGATAGAGCGCATAGATCGCAAACGGGATCGAGAGCGGCCGCATGCCCGCCAGCATCACCCGCAGCGGGTTCATATGGCCGGGCCGGACCATCGGCCGCACCCGGTTGATGCCCACATAGAAGGCGAGGCCGAGGCACCAGACCAGCACATTGAACATCGCGTCGCTGAGCGACATGTGCCCGATCACGATCATCGCGATGATCGACGCCGCCGACAGCATGATGGCGCCGAGCTGGAAGCTCATCCCCACCGCCATCGCCGGCACCCGCTCGGGCAGGCGATCGGCGAATGGCTGGAACACGCGGTCCAGCAGCCAGACGTCGAACTGATTGATGCGATCACCAAAAGACATGCGGATCTTGTATCAAGCTCACCTCACCGCCGCATCCCCGAAATGCGCAATGATGGCGCGCCGACGCGCGTTTCCCTGACGTCGATACCCGGCCAGCGGGCTCAAACGGCGGGCAACGCCTCCGACGACGCCATTTCGGCGCGTGCCTGAAGCGCGCGGCGCAGCAGGCACAGCACGCCCGGCACGCAATTGCCGCACTGCGCCCGGCATCCGCGCGACGCATAGATCTCGCGCGGGCGGGTCGCCCCGCCATCCACCGCGCGTTCCACATCATGGTCGGTCAGCATATTGCAAGAACAGACAAACATCTGGCGTCTCATCTCCGTGCCCCTCCCTTCAAGCACGGATGATAATGGTTCGCAATAGCATTCTCATTTGAGAATCGCATATGAGCTCCACGCCCGTCGCGGATGTCGCCCCCTGCTTCCTACCCGCAGGCGTTAGCCGGCGCCGTAGACCGCATCCCGCACCGCGTCGGGATAGGCGCCCGCCATGCCGCCCAGCGCGGTATTGCTGATCATCACGATCGACACGCCGCGCACCGGATCGGCGATCCATTGATGGCCATAGACGCCGCCCCAGGTGAAAGCGCCCCGCGAAACCGGAGTCCGCGCCCGTGCGGGGTCTTCGACCACCGCCGCCCCGATCGCGAAGCCCATGCCGGCATTCATCGGGCCCATCGACAGGTCGCCGATCGCATTCCGCCCGAACAGCGCGGCACTTTCCGGCGCAAGGATCGGGCCGCCGCCGCTGCATAGCGCCTCGACAAAGGTCAGGAATTCCTCGGCGGTGCCGACCATCCCGGCGCCGCCCGACGGATAGGAGGCCGGGTCCAGCACCCGGTCGGGCGCGAACACGATCTCGCTGACCTTGCCGCCGCCCAACTGGCGCGGCATCACATAGCGCGCGCCCATCGCCACCGGAGCCGGTCGCCCGTCGGCGTAAGGCGGGCAGAGTGCGGCGGAATCGGACACCGCGAAGCCGGTGCGGGTCCAGCCCAGCTTCGCGCCGACATGGCGCTGTACCAGATCCGGCAGCATGGCATCGCCCGCGCGTTCCAGCACGCCGCCCATCACATCCAGCGCCAGCGAGTAGGCCCAGCCGTCGCCGGGCGCGAACAGCAGCGGCACCGAGGCCAGGCGGGCCAGATTCTCGTCCAGCGCCATGCCGGGTTCGGCAATGCCGTCGGAGATTCCGGCTCTTGCGTAGGGGTTGTCGTCACGCGGAAAGGCGAAGCCGTAGGACAGGCCGGCCGTATGCGTCAGCAGATGCCGCAGCCTGATCGTCGGCACCGATCCATCGGCGCAGGCGGGGCGAAAATCGGGGAGGAAGCGCGTGACCGGGTCTTCCAGCGAGAGCGCGCCCTGCTCCGCCAGCGCCAGGGCCACCGCCGTCACCACCGGCTTGGTCAGCGAGGCCAGGCGCACCTGGGTATCCGGCCGCATCGGCACGTCCGCCTCGCGATTCGCCAGCCCGGCGGCGCGCCGCACCATCACCTGGCCGTCCACCGACACCAGCACCGTGGCGCCCACCAGCCGTCCGCGCGCCACCGCCGCGTCCATCACCTGGCCGACCCGTTCGTCCATTCCCGCAACCGGCATGGCTTCGCTCATCGCATCCTCCCTTTTCCGTCGCGTTTGCCTGCATGGCCGTCCCCCGGTTTTCACCGTGGTGTCCGGCGTCTACGCTGCCTGGATCAGCAGGAGTACCAGCGAATCATGACAGCGCGACTGGCCACCACCGCATTAAGCCTTTCCCTGGCCCTTCTGGCCATGCCCATGCCACAGGCTGCCCGGGCCGACGCACCGTCTCCCCGACCACTGGCAACCGTCGCCGACACTGCCGTTCGCGCCACCCTGCCGAACGGCCTGCGCGTGGTGGTGGTGCGCGACCGTCTGGCCCCGGTGGTGACGACCGAAGTCAATTATCTGGTCGGTTCCAGCGAGGCACCGAAAGGCTTTCCCGGCACTGCCCACGCGCTGGAGCACATGATGTTCCGTGGCAGCGCCGGACTGGACAAGGACCAGCTTTCCGCCATCGGTGCCCGGCTGGGCGGCAGCTACAATGCCGACACCACCGAGAACGTCACCCAGTATTTCTACACCGCCCCGGCGGAAGACCTGGACGTGATGCTGCGCATCGAGGCGCTGCGCATGCGCGGGCTGACCCTGGCCGCCGCCGACTGGGAGAAGGAGCGCGGCGCGATCGAGCAGGAGGTGGCGCGCGACCTGTCCAGCCCCAGCTACCAGTATCTGACCCGCCTGCAATCCATCCTGTTCGCCGGCACGCCCTACGAGCACGATGCGCTGGGCACCCGCCCCTCGTTCGACAAGACCGATGCCGCCCTGCTGCGCCGCTTCTATGATGCGTGGTACGCGCCCAACAACGCCATCCTCGTCATTGCCGGCGATGTGGACCCCGACCATGCGATCGAACGGGTGAAGGCGATCTTCGGCGACATCCCGCGCCGCGCGCTGCCCGAGCGCTCGCCCGTGCAGCCGGGACCGGTCACGGGGCAGACGCTGCATTTCCCCACCGATTATCCCGTGGGCCTCGCCACCGTCGCGTGGCGCATGCCCGGCCTGCGGTCGAAGGATTACGCAACCGCGCAGATCCTGGCCGATGTACTGACCAGCCAGCGCGGTGCGCTGTATGACCTCGTGCCCTCCGGCAAGGCGCTGTTCGCCGGCTTCGAATTCGCGCCCAAGGCCAATGCCGGCATCGGCATCGCGGTGGCGGCCTATCCCCGCACCCAGGACCCCGCGCCCCTGCTGGCCGAGATCAACGGCATCATCGCCGCCATCCGCGACAAGGGCGTACCGCCCGATCTGGTCGAGGCCGCACGGCGCAAGGAACTGGCGCAACTGGGCTTCTCGGCCAACAGCATCAGCGGACTTGCCGAGACCTGGTCGCAGGCGCTGGCCGTCATGGGGCTGGACTCGCCCGATGCGCTGGGCACCGCGCTGAAGGCGGTTACGGTGGAGGACGTCAATCGCCTGGCCAAACAGATCCTGGACCCGCATCAGGCCGTCACCGCCCTGCTGACGCCCGAGGATTCCGGCCATCCTGTCGCCGGCAAGGGCTTCGGCGGCTCGGAATCCTTCGCCACGCCGCCCGACCATCCGGTGGCCCTGCCCGACTGGGCGCATGATGCCCTCTCGACCGTCAACCTGCCGCCACCGGTCGGGCTGCCCAGCGTCTTTACCTATGCCAACGGGCTGCGGCTGATCGTCCATCCGGCGCATGTCAGCCACACCGTCTCGGTCTATGGCGAGATCCGCCAGAACGCGAACATGCAGGAGCCGAAAGGCCAGGACGGCATCGCCGCGATCACCGAGGATCTGTTCAGCTACGGCAGCCAGTCGCTGGACCGGCTGGCCTTCCAGAAGGCGCTGGACGACATCGCCGCCACCGAGAGCGCCGGCCCCGGCTTCAGCGTGTCGGTGCTGACGCCCGATTTCGAAAAAGCCACGCGCCTGCTGGCCGATAACGAAATGCACCCAGCCCTGCCCGACCGCGCGTTCCAGGTGGTGCGCATGCAGACGGCCCAATCCTATGCCGGGCTGCTGACCTCGCCGAACTACCTGTTCGGCCGCGCGGTGAAGGCGGCGGTCTCGCCGGCCGGCGACCCCACGCTGCGCCAGCCCGATCCGCAAAAGATCATGACGCTGAAACAGGCCGACGTGCAGGCTTTCTATGCCAGCGCCTACCGCCCCGACCTGACCACCATCGTCGTGGTCGGCGACGTCACCCCCGAACAGGCGCATGACGTGATCGGCCGCACCTTCGGTGCCTGGACCCGCCCCACCAGCCCGACGCCCTCGGTCGACCTGCCGCCCCGCCCCGACAGCCGGGCCTCGCGCACCCAGGTGCCCGACCGCACCAGCGTGCAGGATTCCGCGATCCTTGCCGAAAGCCTGGGCCTGACCGCCGCCCACCCGGACCATTTCGCGCTGACGGTCGGCAACGAGATCCTGGGGGACGGCTTCTCGTCACGGCTCTATCGCGACCTGCGCGTGCGCACAGGTTACGTCTATTCCGTCAGCAGCAATTTCTCCTGGTCGCGCCATCGCGGCGGCTACAGCATCAGCTTCGGCGCCGACCCCGACAAGGTGGGCCGCGCGCGCGACGCCGCCCTGCACGATGTCCAGGCCTTGCAGGACGAAAAGGTGACCGACGCCGAACTGACGCTGGCCAAGGCCTCGCTGCTACGCGGCCTGCCGCTGGCCCGCGCCAGCCTGGATTCGATCGCGGCGCAGGATCTGCACCTGATCGAACTGGGCCTGCCGCTGGACACGCCCGACCGCGCGGCCCACGCCTATTACGACATGACCGCCACCGCCGTGCAGACCGCTTTCCGGACCTGGGTGCGCCCGCATGACATGGCGGAAATCGTCAAGGGCCCGACGCCGACGCCGTGAACCTGTTGCCCTGCCCGATGGCGCGCTATCGGGCAGGTTTCCGCCTGTTTCCCGGATAACCGAGAAACCATTCCGTGGGCTCGCCATCCTGCATCCACCAGATACGCCCACCCGCTTCCAGCACGACCAGAATTTCCATGTCATATTCAGGGTTTTCGGGTTCCGGCCAGAAAAGCCGGAAGAAAGCCTCGAATTCCGCAGGTGTCCCGGGTTCGGGCAGACGATACTGCCTGTGCGGCGGCGCCACACTGTTGAGATGACGCACGAAATCGGGGTCTTCTTTCAAAAGGAAGAGCTTGTTCTCCAGGGCATGACGCAGAAAATGAAGGAATATTTCCTTATGCTGTTCCCTGTTCCGCTCCGGGAATGCTTCCTCTGCTATATGCCTGTAAATACCCCACAGCTCGCTTTCATATTCCAGACAATGCGCTTCCACCGAAGCCAGCTCATGATCTTCAAGCTTCATTGAAAGTCCCTTGAATAGAAAAAGGGCGGTGCCGTTTCCGGCACCGCCCTTTCCTTAGTTCAATCCGTGAACCGGACCGATCAGGCGTCGGCGTTACGACGACGGATCGCGGCGCTCAGGATGTCACCCAGCGAGGCGCCGCTGTCGGACGAGCCGTACTCGTTGATCGCCTGCTTGTCTTCCTCGACCTCGCGGCCGCGGATGGTCAGGGCCAGCTTGCGGGCCGCGCGATCGACCGACACGATCTTCGCATCGACCTTCTCGCCAACCGCGAAGCGCTCCGGACGCTGCTCGGCCTTGTCGCGCGCTAGCTCGGCACGGCGGATGAAGCCGGTCAGCACGTCGTCGACCTTCACCTCGATGCCGTTCGACTGCACGGCGGTCACGATGCAGGTGACGATGGCACCCTTCTGCACCTTGCCCAGGGCGTCGGCGGCGGGGTCTTCATGCAACTGCTTGATGCCGAGCGAGATGCGCTCCTTCTCGACGTCGACATCCAGCACCTTCGCCTGGACGACCTGACCCTTCTCGTAGTGGGTCATGGCGACTTCGCCGGTCTCGTCCCACGACAGGTCGGACATGTGGACCATGCCGTCGATGTCCGCGGACAGGCCGATGAACAGGCCGAACTCGGTGATGTTGCGGATCTCGCCCTCGACCGTGGAGCCGATCTTGTGCTCCTCGGCGAACTGCTCCCACGGGTTGCGCTGCACCTGCTTCAGACCCAGCGAGATGCGACGCTTGCCGCTGTCCACATCCAGGACCATGACGTCGACTTCCTGCGAGGTCGCGACGATCTTGCCCGGATGGACGTTCTTCTTCGTCCAGGACATTTCGGAGACGTGCACCAGACCCTCGACACCCGGCTCCAGCTCGACGAACGCGCCGTAGTCGGTGATGTTGGTGACGCGGCCGGAATAGCGGGCACCGGGCGGATACTTGATCGCCACGTTCTCCCACGGATCGGCCTCGAGCTGCTTCATGCCCAGCGAGATGCGCTGCGTATCCGGGTTGAAGCGGATGACCTGCACGCGCACCGGCTGGCCGATCTGCAGCGCCTCGGACGGGTGGTTGATGCGCTTCCAGGCGATGTCGGTGACATGCAGCAGGCCGTCCACGCCGCCCAGGTCGACGAACGCACCGTAGTCGGTGATGTTCTTGACCACGCCGTCCAGGATCATGCCTTCCTTCAGGCCCTGGATCAGCTCGCTGCGCTGCTCGGCGCGCGTCTCTTCCAGCACCGCACGGCGCGACACGACGATGTTGCCACGCGCACGGTCCATCTTCAGGATCTGGAACGGCTGCGGCACGCCCATCAGCGGGGTGACGTCGCGCACGGGGCGGATATCGACCTGGCTGCCCGGCAGGAAGGCCATGGCGCCGCCGAGGTCGACCGTGAAGCCACCCTTGACGCGGCCATAGATCGTGCCGTTGACGCGCTGGTTGTTCTCGAACGCCTTTTCCAGGTTCGTCCAGGCTTCCTCGCGACGCGCCTTCTCGCGCGACAGGACGATCGAGCCGTCGCGGTCTTCGTAGCGCTCGACGAACAGTTCGATGACGTCACCCGGCTTCACGTCGGGCGAGGCGCCCGGCGGGCCGAATTCCTTGAGGGCCACGCGGCCTTCGCTCTTGAGGCCGACATCGACGATGGCGAATTCGTCGGTCAGGCGCACGACGCGGCCAGTGACGACCGAACCATCGAACGCGGTATCGCGGCCGAGGGTCTCGTCCAGCAGGGTCGCGAAATCTTCGCCGCCGAAATGATCGGCAGACTGTAAGGTGGCTGAAGCCATGAGGTACCTGTAAATCCCGTCTCCGGCACGGCAGGCGGGCCGGATGTCTTGCGCACCGCCGGTCAACAGCGGAACGACTTGCCCGGCTAGGTCCACGACCCCTGTCGCGACATGCCTGACGGCCGATGCATCAACGCGCCCCCAGGGAGGAACCGCGCGTGGAATGCACAGACACCCTCGCACCCCGGCCTGTCAACACAAACCGGCACAGATCCGCTCCGCGAAGCGGAATCCGCCTACACGGTGCCGAGAGCGCCGGCCCGCACCCGCACCACCCGCAGGGCCTCGGCCAGGACCTGTTCCGCCGTCAGGTGATCGGTATCGATCACCACCGCATCGGCGGCGGCCTTCAGCGGCGCCACGGCACGGCCGGCATCGGCGGCATCGCGCGCCACCAGTTCCGCCTCGACGCGCGCGATCTGGGCCTCGCGGTCCGGCGCGTCGCGATCGGTCGCCAGTTGCGCCCACCGCCGGCGCGCCCGCGCGGCGGGCGAGGCGGTAATGAACAGCTTGACCTGCGCATCGGGAAAAATGACGGTGCCGATATCCCGCCCGTCCAGCACGCCGCCGGCGGCGCGGGCGAAATCGCGCTGCACATCGACCAGGATCGCCCGCACCGCCTGCTGGGCGGCGACGAGGCTGGCCGCGCGATCGACCTCCGGCACCCGCAGGTCGCCGCGCTTCAGGTCCTCGGGCGTGACCCGCCGCGCCTGGTCGTCGGCCGGCTGGGCCGCCGGGTCCAGCCCCGCATCCAGCATCCGCCGCCCGACCGCGCGATAGAGCAGCCCGGTATCCAGGTAGGGCAGGCCCAGCGCATCGGCCAGCCGGCGCGCCAGCGTGCCCTTGCCGGCGGCCGCCGGGCCGTCGACGGCGATGACCAGCGCGCGGCTCATACCGCCAGCCCCGCGCCGATGCCGTTCATCAGGTCGATAAAGCCGGGGAAGCTGGTGTCGATGAAGGCGGTATCGTCCACCTTCACGGGCTGGGCCGCGATCAGGCCCAGCACGGTGGCGCTCATGGCCAGGCGATGATCCATCCGCGTCTCGACCAGCCCGCCGCCGGGCACGGCGCCGCCCGTGCCGGTCACCAGCATGTCGTCGCCCACCACGTCCACCGTCACGCCGTTGCGCTGCAACAGCGCCACGGTCGCCGACAGGCGGTCGCTTTCCTTCACGCGCAGTTCCTCCAGCCCCCGGAAGCGCGACGGGCCGGAGGCATGGGCGGCCACGACGGCCAGGATCGGATATTCGTCGATCATCGACGGCGCGCGGTCGGCCGGCACGTCCACGCCGTGCAGCGGGCCCGCCACGGCCGTCAGGTCGCCCACCGGCTCGCCGCCCTCCACCCGCTCGTTCGACAGGCGCAGGTCGGCGCCCATCTCGCGCAGGGTGGTGAACAGGCCGGTGCGCAGCGGGTTCAGCCCCACACCCCGCACCGTCACCGACGATCCCGGGACCAGCAGCGCCGCCGCCAGCACGAACGCCGCCGATGACGGGTCGCCCGGCACCGCCACATCGCGCGCGACCAGGTCCGGCCGGCCGGTGAGGGTGATGACGCGGCCGCCGGCATCCAGCGGGGCCACCGAGACATCGGCGCCGAAATGGCGGAGCATGTTTTCCGTATGGTCGCGCGTCGCCACCGGTTCCTCGACGCGCGTGGTACCGGCGGCATTCAGCCCGGCCAGCAGCACGGCCGACTTCACCTGCGCCGAGGCCACCGGCAGGCGGTAGGACAGCGGTGCCGGATCGGCCACGCCCTCGATCGCCAGCGGCAGCCGCCCGCCCGCACGGGACGTGAAGCGCGCGCCCGTGGCCGACAGCGGATCGGTCACCCGCTTCATCGGCCGGCCGCGCAGGCTGCCGTCACCGGTCATGACCGAGAAGATGCCGTGGCTGGCCAGGATGCCCGACAGCAGCCGTGCCGCCGTGCCGGAATTGCCCATGTCCAGCACGTCGTCCGGCTCCTGCAACGCCCCCAGCCCCCGGCCGGTCACCCGCCAGGTGCCCGGCGCCGTGCGCGTGACGGTAGCGCCCAGCGCCCGCATGGCGGCAGCGGTGCGTAGCACGTCCTCGCCTTCCAGCAGGCCGGTGATCGTGGTTTCGCCACGCGCCAGCGCCGCGAACATCAGCGCGCGATGACTGATCGACTTGTCGCCCGGCACCGCGACGGCCCCGGACAAAGGGGTCGTCGCCGCGTGGACAGTCAGCGGGCGCGAGGCGGGGGCGTTGATGCTTTCCATGGGACCAATCCCTTCCGGATTGTTCGCGGCGAAGTCAATTACCGGCATGCGTCACGGCATCAAAAAACGCCGAAATGTCACGAACGCAACGATCGCGGTTTGACATGCGGCGCACAAGCTGGCATGGGGCTCCGCCCTAAGCAGCCTTCGCCGCGGCTTTTGTCCAACCCACTCCAGGATCGACAGGTTTCAAGCATGGCCCAGCCCAATCTCGGCACCAAGCGCGTCTGTGTCTCCTGCGGCGCCCGTTTCTACGATCTGGGCAAGAGCCCGGTCGTCTGCCCGAAATGCGGCACCGAGCAGCCGGCAGATGTGCCCCGCCTGCGCCGCACACCCGTGGATGTCGTCCCCGAGAGCCCGAAAAAGGCCCAGGACGGTGACATCGATACCGCCGTCGATCTGGATACCGACGACGAGGCCGATGACGACGTGATGGAAGACACTTCGGATCTCGACGACGATGACGACGAGATCAGCGCCGACATCGACGTCAGCACCGACTCCGACGAGCACGATAACTGATGGGAATGCCCCCCGCCTCTGGCGGGGGGTTTTTCATTCGGCGCGCCAGCGTTCGATCTCGACGCCCACGGCATCGAGATCGTCGAAGATGTCGGGCTTTTCCACCCGCACCCGCACCACCCGCACCCGCTCGTCGGCCAGCACGCCGATGGCGATTCGCTCGGCCAGCGTCTCGACCAGCCGCACATGGCCCTCGGCGATGATCCGCCGCACCATCAGCACGATCCGCTCATAGGACACGGTGCGGCTCAGATCGTCGCGGCCGACCGTCAGCCCCGGCTCGTCCGGCACGCCGAACGAGATATTGACGCGCACGCGCTGGGTCACGCCCTGCTCGTGGGGATAGATCCCGATATTGGCCTGAAGCACCATGTCCTTCAGGAACACGCGGCGCAGCGGCGGCTGGACCGGCCAGGCGGCGAAAATGGACATTGAACGGCCTCTTGGTTCTTCTGGTTACTCTTCCGGCGTCTGACCGGAGGGCGGCGCCGGCGACCATTGCAGATGCTGCCCGCCATCCAGCGCCAGCATCTGCCCGGTGACCGACGGCAGGCACAGCAGCGACAACGCGGCCAGCGCGACTTCGTCCGGGCCCGTCCCACGCCCCATCGGCACCGAGGCGCATTGCCGCGCGAACTGCTCCGCGCTCTGGCGCGGACTGGGCAGTGCCGGGCCCGGCCCGATGGCGTTGACCCGGATACGCTTGGGCGCCAGCGCCAGCGCCAGGGTGCGCGTCAGCGTCCACAGGGCGGATTTCGACACCGTATAGCTGACGAAATGCGGCGTCAGCGACCAGACGCGCTCGTCGAGCATGTTCAGCACCATGCCCTCGGCCCCGTCCGGCACCTGGCGGGCGAAGGCCTGCGTCAGCACGAACGGTGCGCGCAGATTGGGCTCCAGATGCGCATCCCAACTGGCACGGGTCGCATCGTTCCATTCGTCGCGGTCGAAGGTGCTGGCATTGTTCACCAGCACGCCGACCGGCCCCAGTTCCGCCCGCACAAGGTCGAGCAGCGGTGTCACCTCGGCCTCGACGGCCAGATCGGCACGCAGCATGCAGGCGCGCTGCCCCCGCGCGACGATGTCCTCCACCGTCCGCCGGGCCTCGTCATCCCCCGAGCGATAATGAATGGCGACGGCAAAGCCCGCATCCGCCAGCGCCAGCGCAATCGCCCGCCCCAGCCGCACCGCCCCACCGGTCACGAAAGCCACCCGGGGAATCGCCTCGGACACCGGCCACATCGTCATCCCCCTCTCCCCATAGTCTCAAAAAATCTGTTCGGAAACGTGGGCTGGTGAGCGAGAGTGCCGCGCAGCGGCACGCCCGTCGTGTGTCCGCGAGCACCGGCGCGCAGCGGCCTTACGGGCCGTGAGCACCGGAGCACAGCGGACGCGCGTCGGATCGCCACCAGCGCGCGTTTACGAATAGATTTTTCGGGCGGTGAGGGCGGCGGCGAGCGTGCCATCATCCAGCACGTCCAGCGCGCCCCCCATCGGCACGCCCTGCCCGACGCGGCTGACCGGCACGTCGAAGCCCTCCAGCCGGTCCTGCAACCAATGCGTGGTCGCGGCGCCCTCGACGGTAGCCCCCAGCGCCAGGATCACCTCGCGCACGCCGCCTTCCTCCAGCCTTGCCAGCAACGGCGCCACGTTCAGATCGTCGGGGCCGGTGCCCGACAGCGCCGACAGCGTGCCACCCAGCACCTGATAGACGCCGCGATGCACGCCGGCGCGCTCCAGCGCCCATAGGTCGCCCACCGTCTCGACCACGCAGACCAGCCCCCGGTCGCGCGCCGGATCGGCGCAGATGCCGCAGGGATCGTGCGTATCCAGATTGCCGCAGGTGGAGCAGGTGCGCACGGTGCGCGCCGCCTGTTCCATCGCCTGGGCCAGCGGAAGCATGCGCGTCTGCGGCTGGCGCAGCAGCGCCAGCGCCGCGCGCCGGGCCGAACGCGGCCCCAGTCCCGGCAGACGCGCCAGCAGCGCGATCAGCCGTTCGATGTCCGCTCCACCCATGCGTCCGCCTGACCCGAGTCGTCTCTTAGAACGGCAGCTTCAGGCCCGCCGGCAGGTTCATGCCGCCGGTAACCTTCTTCATTTCCTCGGAGGCGCGCTCGTCCAGCAGCTTACGCGCGTCGGCGCAGGCGGCGATGATCAGGTCCTGCAACATTTCCATCTCGTTCGGATCGGCCAGCTTGGGGTCGATCCTGATGGCCTTCATGTCGCCTTTGCCGTTCAGCGTCACCTGCACCATGCCGGCTCCGGCACTGCCTTCGATCGTCATGCCTTCCAGCTTGGACTGCATTTCTTCCATGCGCGCCTGCATCTGGGTGGCCTGCTTCATCAGCCCGGCAAGATTCTTCATCGACTGTCTCTCCTTACCTTTCGTCGCCGGCGTCCAGATCGTCCTCGTCCACCAGTTCGGCATCGAGCGGGGCAAATTCCAGATCCGGCGCCAGCGTGACGGATGCCGCCTCTTCGGGCGGCAGCCCGTAATCGTCAAGCGAATGATCCGTCACCGCCCCGAGGACGGCATCGGGAAAGCGCGCGAAAATCGCGCGAACCAGCGGGTGGCTCTCGGCCGACGCCCGATGGAACTGGATGATCTCCGCCCCCTGCTCCGCCAGGGTCGGCTGTCCTTCCTCGGTCGAGGAACGGACCTCCCATTCCTGCCCGGTTTCGCGGCGCAGCAGGGTTTCCAGCCGGCGGATCAGGCCCGGCAGGCCGGCGCGCTGCACGCGGATATCGATGCGCGGCGGCGCGAAGGCGACCAGATGGGTGGAATGGCGCAGATGGCCATGCAGCATGGCATCGCGCCCGGAGACGAACGCCACGACCTCGCGCCATGTCGTCAGCGCAGGCGGGGTATCGTCTTCCGGCACCGGCGCGTCCGCGGGCTCCGGCACCATCTCCGCAACCGATTCGCCTGCCGGCTCCGCCGCCGGATCGGCGATCCGCACGCCGCCATTGGCCACCATGCGCAAGCCGCCATGAGCCACGACCTGCCCACCGCCCGGCCGTCCGGACGCGACCGTGCCGGACAGCGCCGCCCCGCCCGCCATGGCAGCCGGCCCGCCATCGGATACGCCATTGCGCACCGCCGGGCCGGTTGTGGCCGACGCCCCGCCCTCGGTCAGGCGACGCACCAGATCGCCGGGCGGCGGCAGATCGGCCACGTAGCACAGCCGGATCAGCACCATCTCGGCCGCCTGCCGCCGGTCGGCCGCCATTTCGACTTCCGACAGGCCCTTCAGCAGCATCTGCCACGTCCGCCCCAGCACCGGCACCGATAGCCGGTCGGCCAACGCCCCACCCCGCTCGCGCTCGGCCTCCGGCAGATCGGCGGCCTGACGCAGCGCCGGCACCGCCTTGAGGCGCGAGACGGTGTGGATCAGTTCCAGCAAATCGCCCAGCATCACGCCCAGATCGGCGCCACGGGCATGGGCTTCGTCGGTAATCGTCAGCGCCCGGTCCGGCTGGCCCGACAGCACGGCCTCCAGCAGGTCGAACACCCGGCCGCGATCGGCCAGCCCCAGCATGTCCGCCACGCGCTCGGCGCCGATCGGGCCGCCATCGGCCTCGGCGCCGCCCTGGGCGATCGCCTGATCGAGCAGCGAGAGCCCGTCGCGCACCGACCCGTCGGCGGCGCGGGCGATCAGCGCCAGCGCGTCGGGCGTGCAGTCCGCGCCCTCGGCATGGGCGATACGGCCAAAATGGGCCGCCAGTTCGGCCTGCGGCACGCGGCGCAAATCGAATCGCTGGCAGCGCGACAGCACCGTCACCGGCACCTTGCGCAGTTCGGTGGTGGCGAAGATGAACGTGACCTGGGCCGGCGGTTCCTCCAGCGTCTTGAGCAACGCATTGAATGCGTTGCGCGAGAGCATGTGGACCTCGTCGATGATGAAGACCTTCATCCGCCCCTGCATCGGGCGGAAGCGCGTGGCCTCGATGATCTCGCGCACATCGTCCACGCCGGTGCGCGAGGCCGCGTCCATCTCCAGCACGTCGGGATGGCGGTCAGCCAGAATGGCCACGCAATTGGCGCACACCCCGCACGGATCGGCGGTGGGGCCGCCCTTGCCGTCCGGCCCGATGCAATTCAGCGCCCGGGCGATGATGCGCGCGGTGGTCGTCTTGCCCACCCCGCGCACGCCCGTCAGCATGAAGGCATGGGCCACCCGCCCCAGCGCAAAGGCATTGCGCAGGATTCGTACGGTGGATTCCTGACCGATCAGGTCATCAAGGGTGGTCGGGCGATATTTGCGCGCCAGCACGCGGTAAGGGCCCTGCGCTGGCGCGGGCACCGATGGGGCGACGGGGGCCGGGGCATCCCCGAACAGGCCCATGCCCGCATCGGGCGGAAGCGGCAGATCCGGGTCCCCGGACATATCCTGGTCCGAAGACATGGTCATGACGATTTCCGGGAGCGACACAACGCCGCATCCGGGGCGGCGGCATCATCGAAAACTGAATTTCCGGGGTGGGAGACCGAACAGACGACCCGGACAAAACTCACTGCGGCTGCTTCCTTCCGGACCTGACCGGGTTGGCAAGGCGCCCGTCCGTTGCCGGTCTCCCGTCGCCTTCTTAGCACGCAAACCGGTGTCGGATACAAGGGGGCGAATGGGGCGCCGGGCCGCCTTCGCCATGAAGCAGGCACACTCCCTCAATCAGAAGACCATTAAATTATTGATTTCATTATTATCCTCTTCAGGTCCAAAATCCTTGGGACAGAGAACGGACACACAGGAACCCCCACCATGCCCCCTGCCCCGCCCGATCCCGGCCCGACCGGCGGCATTTTCTACGCCGGCAGCCCGATCGATCGCGCGGCGCAGGACCGCACGGCCCCCGACCGAATCGCGCGCTACCTGACCGACGGCGATACGCTTCTCGTTCCATGCTGGCGTGGCCTGCACCTGATCGTGCAGGAGAGCGACAACGCGGCCCGCATCGAGCTGCCGAGGCTGCGCACGGTACGCTCCGCCCTCGGCCTGCTCGACCCGGCGCACTGGACCTTCCTGGGCTATCTGGAGCAGCGCCCTCTGTTCGCCCTCGATCTCGGCCATCTGGAGCTGCCGGACGCGCTCTTTCCCGAGGCACGCGGCACATTCCGCGAGTTGCGCCCGCTCGCCGGGCTGTTGCCGCCCGGCGATGCGGCAATCCTGGCCCAGGCGCGCGGCATGGTGCATTGGCGGGCGCGCAGCCGTTTCTGCGGCGTCTGCGGCGCACCGAACCGGCCCGACCAGGCCGGGCATCGCCAGGTCTGCACCGCCGACTCCACGCATGTGCATTTTCCGCGCACCGATCCGGTCGTGATCATGCTCGTCCGGCGCGGCGAGCACGTGCTGCTGGCGCGCGGCACCCGCTTCGGCCCCGAAAGCCGCATGTTTTCGGCCCTGGCAGGCTTCGTGGAACCCGGCGAAACGCCCGAGGAAGCCGTGGCACGCGAGGTGTGGGAGGAAGTCGGCATCCGCGTGGACGCCATCCGCTACCACTCAGCCCAGCCCTGGCCCTTCCCCGGCGCCCTGATGCTGGGCTTCATCGCCTTTGCCCAGGACGAAACCCTGCGGCTGGACCCGGAGGAAATCGCCGAGGCACGGTGGTTGAGGCGGGATGAGGTGCGTAATCCGGAGGGTTTTACCCTGCCGGCGCCGACAACCATTGCTCGGCGGATGATCGAGGATTGGCTGGAGGAAGCGTAAGTCTTCTTTTTCTGAAGAAAAAGAAGCAAAAAGACTTTGATTCGGTCAGGAACATCGTGTGTCCCCAGCACAAGGCTCCTGAACGAATCAAAGTTTTTTGGACTATTCCCCGACAGCCGCCCCACCGGGATGCCGCCGGTCGAAGCCGCCGAAATACCGTGCCGTCCCGACCCGCCGCACGCCCAGACGCGGCGCCCCGACCAGAATGCCCTCGGCCACGCCCCACGGCGCATGCGGCGCCAGCTTGTAGCCTTCCTGCTCCAGCGTCGCGGCGACGGCGTCGGTCAGCGCCCCCTGCTCGATCTCGACCGGTTCCGGCTGCCATTGCTCGTGGATGCGCGGCAGGTCCACGGCCTGCTGGATATCCAGCCCGTAATCCACCACGCCCAGGATCGTGGACAGCACGATGGTGGGAATGCGCGATCCGCCCGGGCTGCCGATCACCATCACCGGCTTGCCGTTGCGCGACAGGATGGTGGGCGACATCGAGGACAGCGGCGTCTTGCCCGGCGCGATCGCGTTGGCTTCACTGCCGACAATGCCGAACATGTTGGGCACGCCGGGACGCGACGAGAAATCGTCCATCTCGTCATTGAGGAAGATGCCGGTATGGCCGCCGATCACCTTCGCGCCGAACCAGCCGTTCAGCGTATAGGTGACCGAAATCGCCATGCCCTTGTCGTCGACGACCGAAAACTGGGTCGTCTCGTGTTTTTCGGGCTCGATCTGGCCGGGCTTCAGCGAAGCCGAGGGTACCGCGCGATCGGTGGGAATCGCCCCGCGTACCTGGCGCGCGTAGCGCATATCGACCAGATGCGTGACCGGATTCTGCACGAAGGCCGGATCGCCCAAATCCTGCCGGTCGGCATAGGCGCGGCGCATCGCCTCCACCTCGCGCTGCACCGCAGGCGCGGTGTACAGGCCGAGCTTGTGCATGTCATAACCCGAGAGAATATTCAGCATCTCGCACAGCGCGACACCGCCACCGCTCGGCGGCGGCGCGGTATCGACCTGATAGCCGCGATAGGAGCATGTGAGTGTCGGCAGCACCCGGGGCGCATAGCGACGGAAATCGTCGGCCTGGAGAATGCCGCCGCCGACCTTGCTGGCCTGGACGATCGCATCGGCGATCGGGCCGCGATAGAACGCCGCCGCCCCGCTCCGCGCGATCAGCGACAGGCTGTCGGCCAGGTCGGCCTGCACCAGACGGTCGCCGACCTGCAACGGGGTGCCGTCCGGCCGCAGGAAAATGCGCCGCGCCTCGGGATCACGGGCGAAATCGGCGGTCGAGGTATGGAGCAACTGCACGTCGCCCTCGGCAAGCACGAAACCATCCCGCGCCAAGGCGATCGCGGGTGCCATCACCTGCTGGCGCGTCAGATGCCCCCAGCGGTTCAGGATCATGTCCATGCCCGCCACCGTTCCCGGCACCGCGACGGCCTTCCAGCCCGTGATCGACAGGTTGGGCACCACGCTGCCCTTCGAATCCTGATACATGGTCGCGGTCGCCGCCAGCGGCGCATGCTCGCGGAAATCGATGAAGACCGCATGTCCATCGGGGGTGCGCATGGTCATGAAGCCGCCGCCGCCGATATTGCCCGCCGCCGGATAGACCACCGCCAGCGCATAGGCCACCGCCACCGCCGCATCCGCCGCGTTGCCGCCCTGCGCCAGAATATGCGCCCCGACCTCCGAGGCCAGATGCTGGGCCGACACGACCATGCCGTGCGCCCCTTCCGCCGGAGCCAGCGGCAGCAACGCGGCCTGCGCCTGGCCGAAGGTCAGAACATCTCCCTGCACCGGGGCCGCCGCCCCCGCCGGCAGCGCCCCGAACGGCGTCGCCAGTCCCGCCAGCATCGACCCCGCCAGTATGAGGGCGGCACAGCGGACTCGAAGCAGGGAGAAGCGCATTACGAACCTTTCAACGACAAGGGAATTTCCGTCAGGAGCAGCCGGCCGGCGGACACGCGCCTCAGGCCGACACTGTATAAGGCGGGTGGTTCAGGCCGGCGGGCGAAAGCGTGAACACCTCGCATCCGTCTTCGGTGACGCCCAGCATGTGTTCGAACTGGGCCGAAAGCGAGCGGTCGCGGGTCACCGCCGTCCAGCCGTCATCGAGCACCTTCACATCCGGCCGGCCGCCATTGAGCATCGGTTCGATGGTGAAGAACATGCCCGGACGCAGCACCAGCCCCTGACCGGGGCGGCCGTAATGCAGCACGTTCGGCGCGGCATGGAAGGTGCGGCCGATGCCGTGGCCGCAGAAATCGCGCACCACCGAAAAACGCTGCGATTCGGCAAATTCCTGGATCGCGTGGCCGATGTCACCCAGCGTATTGCCCGGGCGCACCTGCGCGATGCCGAGCATCAGCGCCTCATACGTCGCCTCGATCAGTTTCTCCGCTTTGCGCGGGATCGCGCCGACCGTGTACATGCGGCTGGTATCGCCGAACCAGCCGTCGAGGATCACGGTCACGTCGATGTTCAGGATATCGCCATCCTGCAACTGCCGGTCGCCCGGAATGCCGTGGCACACCACATGATTGAGCGAAATGCAGCTCGATTTCGGATAACCGCGATAGCCGAGCGTCGCCGGCGTGGCGCCATTGGCGATCATGAACTCATGAATCACCCGGTCCAGTTCCCCGGTCGTCACGCCCGCGCGAACATGCGGCACGATCATGTCCAGCGTACGCGCCGCCAACTGCCCTGCCGCACGCATGCCGGCAAAATCTTCTTGCGTATGCAGGATCACGCGCCGCGCGTCCGTATCACCGTCCATAACGATGCCCCTCGCTTGTTCATCTGCCGCAGAACGGCACCCTCAACGCCGAAGGCCGGACCGGACATGCGCGCCGGCAACCATCCGATGCGCGTTTCAGGTCAGGCTCTCAGGGGATAAATGCGCGGGACGACGCCGCAAGGCAAGGGCGACGCACCCGCCAGCCCCACGCCCGAGAGCCTGACTGGAACTGTCGACCGAACAGGCACCACCCCCGGCCGCCCCATATTTTCAAACCTGGAAGCGGAGCAGCCTTGATGCCTGGGGCCATGAAACAGAGAAAACGCACGGAGGGTCGGCCCCCAGCGCGCCTATCCGATCAGGTCGGCAGAGCCTGTTTGGAAATCCACGCTGGCGGCGATCCGTCGCGCGTTTCCAAACACGCCCTCAGCCATGACTGCGCCCGCGCTTGCGGGCAGCGGCGTGATGACTGCCGGTGTGACCCGCCGCGACCATATGCACAGGCGCATGGGCGTGGCCATGGCGGGCTGCGACATGATGCCGGGGCGAACTGGGCAGTTCCGCCACCTGTTCCGGCCCGGCGCTGCCGCGCGTCGCGGCGGCCAGCATGACCGCGGCCCGGCGGCGGTTGCCACGCGCCAGCACCAGCGGCCGGCGCACATCGGCCACGCCCTCCTGGCGGAAACCGTCATCGAGAATGCCGGCCATCAGGGCACTGCGCTGCGGATTGGTCCGCGCGCCCAGCACCACGCCGATCAGCCGGACATTCTCGCGGACCGCCGATGTGACCAGATTACGCCCGGCCAGGGCCGTATAGCCGGTCTTCAACCCGTCGGCACCCGGATAGATCCGCAGCATCGGGTCATGATTGGGCACCTGCCGACCGTGGAAATAGAAGGCCGGCACCGCGAAATAATGATAATATTCCGGGAATTCGGTGATGATCTGCCGGGTCAGCAGCGCCAGGTCGCGGGCCGAGGTCATCTGTTCCTCGTTCGGCAGGCCGGACGCATTGCGGAAAGTCGTGTTGGCCATGCCCAGCGCCCGCGCCTGGCGGGTCATGAGATCGGCAAACCGGCCCTCGTCTCCCCCACCCAGCAATTCGCCCAGCGCACAGGCGGCGTCATTCGCCGATTTGGTCACCAGCCCCAGCACCGCCTGCTCCACCGTCAGGTAGCTGCCTGGCACCAGCCCCAGCTTCGACGGCTCCATGGAGGCGGAATGGGCCGAAACCGGCACCGCCTGATCGAGCGTGACCTGCCCGGCCCGCATGGCCTTGAAAGCCATGTAGAGCGTCATCAGCTTGGTAAGGCTGGCGGGATAGCGCTGAAGGTCGGGGTTGCTCTGCGAGAGCACGGCGCCCGTGCGGGCATCCATGACGATGGAACTGATCTGGCCGACATACTGGGCGTGGGCACGGGGCGCCGCGATCACGGTCGTGGCCAGATATCCGGCTGCCAGGCCGACGGTCAGCCGCAGGGTGCGCCCGCGACCGGCCTGTCGGCACCCGGCGTCGGAAGCCAGGGACACCACAGCGCGACACAGGTGGGCGAGCCATCCCCGTTTCTCGTCCATCCATGCTCCGTCGGCCACCGCCTGTCCCCTCAGTCACAGGATCCGCGTCATCCGGCAACTCTATGGCCTTTTTTCTGAGCCCGTCCAGAGAAAACCGCGATAAGGGGAAGAAAATACAGTCTTTTCAGCCTGACGCTTTCCCGGCTGCGGGCGGAACCGGGCAGCCATGCGCCGCTTCCGGTTGATTTGATCATCAAAAGCGGGCCCAGCCATGCTTAAAATTCCCCCGCTTCGCTCTTTCAACCCACGATGCCGATCCAATATGGTATGACCATGACAGCAGCATTTTTCCCTGTCCGTCCCATGATCGGCCCGCGCGTCACAGGCGTGGCGGGTTCGGTGTGGGCGCATGGCGGCAACAACCCGACCCGACGCGACGGCAACGGACAGGATTCCGATCCGGACAACCCCGATTCCCCGACGATCGGCGTCGTCGTCAGGACCCGCCCGCAGACGCGCAAGCCCGCGATGTACAAGGTCCTGATGCTCAACGACGATTACACGCCGATGGAGTTCGTCGTTCATGTCCTTGAACGATTCTTCCAGAAATCGCGCGAGGAAGCGACGGACATCATGCTGCATGTCCACAAGCGCGGCGTCGGCGTCTGCGGTGTCTTCACGTACGAAGTCGCCGAGACGAAAGTGACGCAGGTGATGGACCTCGCGCGGCAGAACCAGCACCCGCTGCAATGCACGATCGAGAAAGACTAGGCCGGCCCCGAAGCTGAAGACGGGGCAAGCCATTTCCGCATACCCCTCTCCAGTTTATTGTTTTTAAACATTATATCAAACAAGCTGGATCGGTCCGCCCGAACCGGAACCCCGCGGTGCCACCCGCGTTGCTTCCCGCTGCCATGCCGCCTGCGCGGGCGCGCGCATGGGCACGCGATGCGCGTCATTCCCGTGCCATGTGCCGCCCGCACGGCGCTGTCAGAACTTTATCGTTCTTTCCACTGGCTTTCCGTCCAAAACACACCAAATATGATCCTGTTCGACCGACCCCGACCCGTCGGGTTCGTGTCCGGCCCAGGAAAAGGAGCGTCACGGATGTTGTCACGCACTCTCGAACAGACGCTTCACCGTGCCCTGACCCTAGCGGGCGACCGGCGCCATGAATATGCGACCCTGGAACATCTACTGCTGGCCCTCGTCGATGACAGCGACGCGGTGACGGTCTTTCGCGCCTGCGGCGTCGATCTCGATAAGCTGCGCTCCGACCTGACCGAATTCCTCGACAAGGATCTGGCCGGCCTGGCGTCCGACCGCACGGTCGATCCCAAGCCCACGGCTGCTTTCCAGCGCGTGATCCAGCGCGCGGCCATCCATGTGCAGTCCACCGGCCGCGACGAGGTCACCGGGTCGAACGTCCTGGTCGCCCTGTTCGCCGAACGCGAAAGCCATGCCGTCTATTTCCTGCAATTGCAGGACATGACGCGGCTGGATGCGGTCAATTTCATCTCGCACGGCATCGCCAAGGCGCCGGACCGTTCGACGCGCCGCCCCATCACCGGCAGCGCGCAGGAGAACCCGGAGACCGAGCGCGAGGAACGCGGCAAGAGCAGCCAGAAGAATCAGGACGCGCTCAGCGCCTACTGCACCAACCTCAACCGCAAGGCCGAGGACGGCAAGGTCGACCCGCTGATCGGCCGCGATTCGGAAATCGAGCGCACGATCCAGATCCTGTGCCGCCGCACCAAGAACAACCCGCTCTATGTGGGCGATCCAGGCGTGGGCAAGACGGCCATCGCCGAAGGCCTGGCCAAGCGCATCGTCGAAGGCGACGTGCCCGAAGTGCTGCTCAAATCCACGATCTATTCGCTGGATATGGGCGCGCTTCTGGCCGGCACCCGCTATCGCGGCGATTTCGAGGAGCGGCTGAAGGCGGTCGTCACCGAACTGGACAATAATCCGGGCAGCATCCTCTTCATCGACGAGATCCATACCGTGATCGGCGCCGGCGCGACCTCGGGCGGGGCCATGGACGCCTCCAACCTGCTGAAGCCCGCGCTCGCCGCCGGCACGCTGCGCTGCATCGGCTCGACCACCTACAAGGAGTATCGCCAGCATTTCGAGAAGGATCGCGCGCTGGTCCGCCGCTTCCAGAAGATCGACGTCGCCGAGCCCTCGGTCGAGGATGCGGTCAAGATCCTGCGGGGCCTGAAGGTCAATTACGAGCGTCACCACAAGGTGCGCTACACCGAGGAAGCCATTCGCGGCGCGGTGGAACTGGCGGCGAAATACATCCATGACCGCAAGCTGCCGGACAAGGCGATCGATGTGATCGACGAGGTCGGGGCCTCGCGCATGCTGGTGCCGGAAAACCGGCGCCGCAAGACCGTGACCCTGAAGGATGTCGAGGACATCGTGGCGAAGATCGCCCGCATTCCGCCCAAGAGCGTCTCGTCGGACGACAAGGAGACGCTGCGGACCCTGGAGCGCGACCTGAAGGGCATGGTCTATGGCCAGGACAAGGCGATCGAAGCCCTGACGGCCGCGATCAAGCTGTCGCGCGCCGGCCTGCGCGACCCGGAGAAGCCGATCGGCAACTATCTGTTCTCGGGCCCGACCGGTGTGGGCAAGACCGAGGTGGCGAAGCAGCTTGCCCAGACGCTGGGGATCGAACTAGTCCGCTTCGACATGTCCGAATATATGGAGCGTCATTCGATCTCGCGCCTGATCGGCGCGCCGCCGGGCTATGTCGGCTTCGACCAGGGCGGCCTGCTGACCGACGCGATCGACCAGCATCCGCACGCCGTGCTGCTGCTGGACGAAATCGAGAAGGCGCATCCGGACCTGTATAACGTCCTGCTCCAGGTCATGGACCATGGCCGCCTGACCGACCATAACGGCAAGACCGTCGATTTCCGCAATGTCGTCCTGATCATGACGACCAATGCGGGGGCCGCCGATCTGAACAAGGAAGCCATCGGGTTCGGCCGCGATTCGCGGGAGGGCGAAGATGAGGAAGCGATCAAGCGCATCTTCACCCCGGAATTCCGCAACCGCCTGGATGCGATCATCCCCTTTGCCAACCTCACGCCCGAGATCGTGGGCCGGGTGGTCGAGAAGTTCGTCTTCCAGCTCGAAGCCCAACTTGCCGATCGCAACGTCACGATCGAAATCTCGTCGGCGGCCAAGGAATGGCTGGCCGAACGCGGTTACGACCGCCTCTATGGCGCCCGCCCGCTGGGCCGGGTGATCCAGGAGAACATCAAGAAGCCGCTGGCCGAGGAATTGCTGTTCGGCCGGCTGGTGAAGGGCGGCGCGGTCAAGATCACGCTCAAGGATGGCGCTCTGGACTTCGAATATATCGAAGCCAATGCCGAGACGGCCACCGAAGGCGACGAAGGCAGCGAGCGGGAATCCGAAACCGCGAACTGATCGTCGCTCCGGCTGTAGATTAGAAAAGGGCCGCGCGGCAAATGCCGTGCGGCCCTTGTTTTATCAACCAGAGTTTTCGTTCAACGACTGGTTTCCAAAGGCGCTGCCTTTGGCGGGGCGTGGGGCAGAGCCCCACAAAAACGCGACCCGCAAAGATTACTGATACCGCGCCCCGTTCACACTGACATATCCCGGCATGCCCCACTTCCGGCCCGTGCCGCGATGGGTCCAGTCGATGCCCTGGCTGCGCGGATTGTCGTAATAATACCGGCCCACGACATCGACCGCGTCGCCCTTGGCCACCCACGGCCAAGCCGGTGCCGCCATCCGGTCCAGGTCCGATACGATGCGGATCGACACACCCTGCCCGACATCGACATAGAAATACCCATGCCAGCCGCTGCGCGTCCGGCGCTGGCGCGATACCGCGATCACCCGGCCGCAGACATGCACCGGCTGGTCGCCACGCAACGACCCGCCTTCGAACGCCTGCTGCACAGCGAGGAAATGCCGGTTGTCGCAGGCCGGCCCGATCGCCTCCTGCGCATGGGCCGGACGCGCGGCGGCTGGCATGGTCATGGCGAGCATCAGGCCCGCGACGAGCGCCCATGCCCGCCTGCCGTGCCTGCCATGTCGCGGCATGCGCGACGATTCTCTCTGTTCCATCATCATCCGTGCTTCGCCTTGGGTGCCTGCGCTTCGAGTTCCTGACGCACCGCCGCCATGTCGCGGACGATGTCGGGCGCCGGGTCCGGCACGCTCAGCTTCAGCCCCTCCAGCGCCTCTATGATCGTTTCCATCACCAGCAGCCGTGCCATCCATTTCCGATCGGCGGGAATCACGAACCATGGGGCGCTGGGCTGGGCGGTATTGTGGATCGCCTCGCGATAGGCCGTCCGGTAGGCGTCCCAATGCTCGCGCTCCCGCGCGTCGGCGATCGAGAATTTCCAGTGCTTTTCGTCCTGGTCGATCCGGCGGAGAAAGCGTTTCCGCTGCTCTTCCTTCGACAGGTTCAGGAAGAATTTCAGCACCACCGTGCCCTGCCGCGACAGGTAATGTTCGAAATGCCTGATATCGCGATAGCGCTCTTCCCAGATCGCGCCATCGCGCAGGCTGGCCGGGATCTTCTGCTTCACCAGCAGTTCGGGATGAACCCGCGTGACGAGAACCTCCTCGTAATGGCTGCGATTGAAGATCCCGATCCGTCCGCTGGACGGCGCGGCCAGATGCACGCGCCACAGATAATCATGCGCCAGTTCGACCGGTCCCGGCTGCTTGAACGAGGTCACCGTCACGCCCTGGGGATTCACCCCGGACATCACATGCTTGATCATCCCGTCCTTGCCGCCGGCATCCATCGCCTGGAACACCAGCAGCAGCGACCATGTGCTGTTGGCGTAGAGCAGTTCCTGCAATGCCGAGAGGCGCCTTACCCCCTGGCGCAGCAGATGCTTGCCCGCCGCCTTGTCGATATCCGCGATCCGGGCGATGCGGGTAGGGTGCTGCGCGAGGTCGAAATTCGTGCCGTCCGTAATCCGGCTGCGATGTAGCAGCGTCTTGAGGTCGATCGCGTTCTCCCCCACGATCAGACCTCCAGCCCCCGGGCCACGGCCAGGCCGCCGGCCGCCTGGCAGGTCGGCATCATCTCGATGCGGTTGATGTTGACGTGCGCGGGCAGGCCCAGCACCCAGGCCACGGTCTCGGCGATGTCCTCGGGCTGGATCGGGTGCGTATCCTGGTACACGGCGGCCGCCTTGGCATCGTCACGCAGGCGTACATTGCTGAATTCGCTGCCGCCACACAGGCCCGGCTCCAGATTCGTCGCCCGTATCTTCGTGCCCAGCAGGTCGCAGCGCAGATTGCGCATGAACTGCGCCACGAACGCCTTGGTGCCGCCATAGACGTTGCCGCCCAGATACGGGTAGGTACCGGCGGTGCTGCCGATCGAGACGATATGGCCGCGATCGCGCGCCACCATGCCCGGCAGCAGCGCATGGGTGATTTCGACCAGACCGGCGATATTGGTCTCGATCATCTGCCGCCAGTCGGCCACCGCGCTATCCTGCGCCTTGCCCACGCCCAGCGCCAGGCCGGCATTGTTGATCAGGATATCCACCTCCTGCCATTCCGCGGGCAGGCTGGCCGGCAGCGCGCGCAGGGCGGCGGTGTCATCCATGTCCAGCACCAGCGGCAGCAGCGCCGGCCCGAGCGATCTGGCCAGCGCCTCCAGCCGGTCGCGGCGGCGCCCCGTGGCGATCACCCGATAGCCGTCGCCCACCAGCCGTTCCGCGATCGCCTTGCCGAAACCCGCCGTCGCCCCCGTCACCAAAACAATCTTCGTCATCGCTGGATGCTCCTTCGCCATTTTTGCCGTGAATAGTTAAGCGCCAATGCCCGTGTCGTCGCAAATCGGGCCGCCCCGGTTGCAATGCCCAGCGGTTCTTGGTCTATGTAAAAAGAATGTTTCCGCTATCCCAGACCTCGGCCGACTCCCTCACGGGCTCCCTGCTTGTCGCCTCCCCGGCCCTGGCGGACAGTCCTTTCGCCCGTACCGTGATCTTTCTCTGTGCCCATGTGCCCGGAGAAGGCGCGATGGGGCTGATCGTCAATCGCCGCTTGTCGCAACCGGGCCTCGATGACGTGCTGGAACGGCTTGGCATCGACCCGGTGCCGCCGCGCCGGCGGATCGGGCTCTGCGCCGGCGGCCCGGTGGATGGCGGCCGGGGCTTCGTGCTGCATTCCTCGGACTGGCGCGGCGACAGCAGCCTGTCGGTCGATGACGGCAGGACACTGACCGCCAGCCTGGACGTGCTGCGCGACATCGCCGACGGCGCCGGCCCCCGCAACGCCCTGCTGGCGCTGGGCCACGCAAGCTGGAACGACGATCAACTGGAAGACGAGATCATCCGCCGCAACGCCTGGCTCCCCGCCCCGCCCAGCGACGAGATCCTGTTCGGCCTGGACCACGGGGCCAAATGGCGCCAGGCCCTGGCGACCATCAATATGGATCCCATCCACCTAACCCCCCAAGCCGGCCGAGCCTGATCGGACAGGCGCGCTGGTGACGATCCGGCGCGGGGTACTCTCGCTCACCAGCCCGCCCGATCAGGCTCCGCAAGATGGACTCTGGGACAATAAGGCGACGGAACGCAGAGCAAGAGGCGGCGCCCCCAGCTCTGCTGGGTTCGGGCAAAGCTCAGGCGTTTCTCAGGCTGTCCAGCGGAAGGACGGCACGCAGGCTACCGGGGCCAGACCGGCCGAGGACGCTTGCGCTTCGGCGAGGGCCGTGTCGTCGCCGATCATTTCCTGATGGATGCCGCCCAGCACCCAGCAGCCATCGACCCCAACCGCCTTGGCCCCGCGCATGTCGGTGGCCAGCGCGTCGCCCACGGCCAGCACGCGCGCGCGCGGCACGTCAAGCATACGCAGGACCGGGCCGTAGACTTCCGGATGCGGCTTGCCGATCCAGCGGACGGCGCAGCCTTTCTGCTCGTACAGGCTGGCCAGCAGGCCGGCACAGATCAGCCGCCGGCCGCCCCGGATCACTTCCAGATCCGGGTTGGCGCACACCATTTTCAGCCCGCGCGCGGCACAGGCATCCAGCACCGGCAGATAGGGCGCGGGATCGCCTTCGCCCTGCTGCTGGTTCGGCCCGGTATTCAGGATGAAATCGGCCTCGGCAGGGTCTTCGACCCGTTCCAGATCCAGTCCTTCGAACAGATTATAATCCTTCGGCGCCCCCAGATGCAGCATCCGGCGGCCGAGCCCGGCGAACCAGGGGTCGGTGCGCTCGGCCAGCAATCCGCGCGTATATTCGCCGCTGGTCATCACGCCGTCATACAGATCATCCGTCACGCCCATGGCGCGCAGCCCGTCGCACACGACCGAGACCCGACGCGGCGCGTTGGAGAGCAGAACGACCCGCTTTCCCGCCGCGCGCAGGGCCGCCAGTGTATCCCGCGCCCCCGGATAGGGGCTGACGCCGTCATGGATCACGCCCCAGAGATCGACGATAAAGCCGTCATACTGTTCGGCCAGCGGTGCGAACCCATCAAGGAAACGCATCATGCGGTTCCCTTCGCGTCGGCCAGCGTCTCGAACCCTTCGGCGTTGAGGGCGCGGACGGTCTCGTGCTTCAGGCGCTGCACGATCCCCGGCCCTTCATAGGCGAAGGCGCTGTAAAGCTGCACCAGATCCGCCCCGGCACGCACCCGGTCCACGATATCGGCCCCGGTTTCGATCCCGCCACAGGCCACGAGGGTCAGCCGGCCGGCGGCAACCTGCGCCACCTCGCGCAGTACCGTCTCGGCCAGGGGGCGCAGTGGGCGGCCCGACAGGCCGCCGGCTTCAGTGGCATACGGGCTGCGCAACCCGTCGGGCCGCGAGATCGTCGTATTGGTCACGGTCACGCCCTGCGCGCCGCCGGCAATCACGGCCTCGATCACCGGCCCGATATCGTCGCGGGCCAGATCGGGCGCCAGCTTGACCAGCAGCGGAGGCCGATCGGGGTGGGCCTCGGCGATCGCCTGAAGGATGGCCTGCAACCGGTCGGCCTGTTGCAGGTCGCGCAGGCCGGGCGTGTTGGGCGATGACAGATTCAGTACAATATAGTCCGCATAATGCTTCACCCGCCCGACCAGGCGGGGATAGTCGCGCTCGGGGTCGGCACCGTTCTTGTTGATGCCCAGATTGGCGCCCACGGGTACCCGCGCGCCGGCCCCCGTGCCCTTGGCCGGCAGGCGATGCAGCCGCGCCATGCGCACCGCGAACCGGTCGATGCCCTGATTGTTGAAGCCCATCCGGTTGATGATCGCCCGGTCTTCCGTCAGCCGGAACAGGCGCGGACGCGGATTGCCTTCCTGCGGCAGCGGCGTCACCGTGCCGGCTTCGACAAAGCCGAACCCGACCCGCGCCAGCGGCCGGATTACCTGGGCGTTCTTGTCGAAACCCGCGGCGATGCCGATCGGATTGGGAAAGCGCAGCCCCATCGCCCGCACTGACAGGGCCGGATCGTCACGGCCCGAACCGCTGCCGCCCCCCAGACCGAGCATGAGAGCATTCAGGGCGAGGCGATGCGCCTCCTCCGGGTCCAGCCGCCGCACCAGCTTCATCGACAGATTCGACACGATATTCATCATGACCCAATTTTCTGCCGTACATCCCGAGGCGTTGAAAGGGCCTCGCAGGAAAAACCCTCCCGGAGCATGACAATGAAATTGTCAGAACCAAAGCGGAACCGTCCATGCCCCGTGAGCCGCGAAGAGCCTTCGTGAAAATGTGGCCTGGTGAGCGAGAGTGCCGCGCAGCGGCACGCCCGTCGTGTGTTTCCGAGCACCGAAGCGGAGCGGCCTTGATGGCCGTGAGCACCGGCGCGCAGGAAACGCGCGTCGGATCGCCGCCAGACCGCCTTTGCACGAAGGCTCTCAGGCGCCGGCTACGCCTTGGCCTACCATATCAATCGGCCGCACCAGACGATCGAAGGTTTCCGCATTCACCAGCCCGGATCGCAAAGCAGCCTCGCGCAGCGACAGGTCATGCTCCATCGCGTCATGGGCGATCGCCGAGGCACGGTCATAGCCGATGGTGGGCGCCAGCGCCGTCACCAGCATCACCGATCCCTCGACATAACGGCGAATCCGCTCGAGATTCAGTTGCGTGCCCTCGACCGAGAAGGTCCGGAACGACCGGCAGCCATCGGCCAGTATCCGCAGCGAATGCAGCACGTTCGCGATCACGACCGGTCGCATCACGTTGAGTTCGAACTGCCCCTGGCTCCCTGCGAAGGCAACGGTGGCATCATTGCCCAGGATCTGGGTGCAGATCATGACCATGGCTTCGCACTGGGTCGGGTTGACCTTGCCCGGCATGATCGACGATCCGGGCTCGTTCGCCGGCAGCGACAGTTCCCCCAGCCCGCAGCGCGGACCGGAGCCCAGCCAGCGCATATCGTTGGCGATTTTCATCAGCACCACCGCGCATCCGCGAATGGCGGACGACACGCGCACCATCGCATCCAGCCCGGCGAGAGCAGCGAATTTATTGGGCGCCGTCACGAACGCCGCACCGGTCAGTTCCGCCAGCCGCGCCGCGATCGCCTTCCCGAAACCCGCCGGCGCATTCAGCCCGGTTCCCACCGCCGTGCCGCCGGCCGCCAGTTCCAGCACGCCCGCGCGCGCGGCTTCCACGGTGCGCATGGCATCGCGAATCTGGTGCCCCCAGCCCGACCATTCCTGACCGACCGTCAGCGGCACCGCATCCTGCAGATGGGTGCGGCCGATTTTCACGACATCCTGCCATTCGCGCGATCGGGTTTCGATCAGCCCGGCCAGCGCATCCAGTTCCGGCAGCAGGCGCGCGTCGATCCCGCGCACCGTCGCCACATGCATGGCGGTGGGAAACGTGTCGTTGCTGGACTGCCCCATATTGACGTCGTCGTTGGGATGGATCGGTTTCTGGCTACCGACCTCGCCACCCAGCAACTGAATCGCGCGATTGGCGATAACCTCGTTGACGTTCATGTTGGTCTGCGTGCCCGATCCGGTCTGCCAGACGAACAAAGGGAAATGTGCGTCCAATTTCCCGTCGGCGACTTCGTCCGCTGCCTGCATGATGGCGGCGGCCTTCCAGTCGGGCAGGCGCCCGGCCGCCTGGTTGACCAGCGCCGCCGCTTTCTTCACGACGCCGTACGCCCGGCAGAGTTCCAGCGGCATCCGGTCGGTGCCAATCGAAAAATGGATCAGGCTGCGCTGGGTCTGCGCACCCCAGTAACGATCGGCCGGCACGGGCAGCGCGCCCATCGCGTCATGCTCCTGCCGCTCGCCCTGCGCATTCAGGCCGATCGGCAAATCGGCATGCAATCGGTATTCGGACATGTCGTCATCCTCCGTCACGTCAGATTACGTCGCCGCGACCGGCAGATCCGGCCAGCCGCCCGCGGCACGGTGCCACCCCGGCCGGCCCACCGTCCACCGAATCCCCATCACCAATTCGGCATGAATCGCGAGACCCCCGCCACGGACATGCCAGCCCCCCACGCTGTCCAAACAGCGCAACGCCCCGTACCGGAAAGCGCGCATGACGCAATGCGGACAATCACTGTCAGGCTTCCCGCGCCAGGCATCTTTCGCGACACCCTTTGAAACAAGCCCCAAAGAAAAAGGGGCGACACGTCCATGACGTGTCGCCCCCTTTCCGAACGAAGCGCTTTCACCTGCGGCGCGAGGCGCCGGGCGGTGATTAGTGGCCGCGCGCCGCTGCCAGACGCGCCAGACGCACCTGCTTGCGCGCCTCGCGCGCTTCACGCCACGCATCGACCGCCGTGCGATCGCCTTTCGCCATGCGGCGGCCGGTTCCACGCTGCGGCGTCGGCGCGGCCTTGGCGGCAACCACCTTCTTGGCCGGCGCGGGCGCCTTGGCACCCTTGGCCGGAACTTTCGCGGCCTTCGCAACAGTCTTCGCGGCAGGCTTCGCCGCCGCCTTCACCGCGACCTTCGGCGTCGGCTTGGCCACTTCCTTCGGCGCGGCCTTGCGGCCAGCGGAAGCCTTGGCCTTCACAACCGGGGCCTTCACCTCCGGCGCCGGTGCCGCCTTGACCGACTTCGTCGGGGTTTTACGGGCTTTTACCGAAGCCGGCTTCGTCTCCACGACCGCAACGGCACGGGCCTTCGCACCCCGCTTCGGAGCCTCGACCGGCGCGGCGACCACAGGGGCGGCCTTCCGACGGGTGGGCGCCTTGGCCGGCGCCACCGGCGCCGCCACGACCGCGGCCTTGCGCGTGGCGGTGGTCTTGGCAGCCGCCTTCTTGGCGGGCTTGCGGGGCGATGTCACCGCTTCTTCCGCAACGGGGCCAACCTTCAGCGTCGTGCGCGGCGTGCCACGGCGGCGCGCGGGCGCAGGCGCGACGGGAGCCACGACCGGCTCGGCCGCCACCTTGGCCGCCTTGGCAACGCGCGTGCGGCGCGCCGGCTTTTCCTCGACCTTGGCCGCGACGGGGGCCGGCGCGACAGGCGCCGTTTCGATCTTGGAGGCGGCGGCCTTGGCCTTCCCGCGTCCACGCTTCACAGGCGTCGCCTCGGGCGCCGCCGGCGCCGTCACCACGGTCTCGACATCCTTGCGGGACGCCCGGCGCCGGGTGGCTTTCGTCTCATCACTCATTACTGGTGCAACCTTTCGTTGTCTCAACAACCGACAATCCGTCCGGGGACCGTGCGCCATGGCGACATGATCGGAAACCGGAATCCTGAAAGACCGTTTTCATTCCCCGCCATCACCGATGGCTCGCCTGGGTGTCGGGTAAAAATATCTTTCTTCTTTGGCATCATCTCGGCGTTGCAGCCGCTGCTGTCAAGTCAAAGCATGAACCATGCCTCATTTTTTCTTGCACACCCGCGAACGCTGTCATGCCGGATCACAACACGGTTCCGGATAAATTATCATTGTTCTTTATTATTTATGGAATTTTCCAATTGATACAAAAAATCACGTTTCTTTCGCCATCCCCCTCACGACTACCCATCCGCCATGCCGCGACGCGGGGGAAGAGCGACCGGAATCCCGCGTCGCACTGGCCGGGAGCGGCGGAGGCGGGAAATCGGCCGTACCGTCAGCCGATTTTCCGGCGGCTTCCGCCCGGTTGCCCCGCGCCCGGGGAATCGGCAGGCCCGCCTGATTTCGAAAGTCTTCGAACCAACAGGCAGGAGTATCATCGCGGGATCTCGGAGCCCGGCAACGGCGCCCTGTTCCCCGAATGGCATGCATCCGCACACGCCCAGCCATGCGCTCGTCAGATACAGGACGGCAGACCAATCCGCCCCGCGCATCTCAAGCCACGATCGCCGCATTTCACGATCATCCGGCCTTCACCGGCATCGACGGCCATGAAGCCGACCCGCCATGCCGGCCATGCCGGCCATGATCTGGTTGAGCCATCCGGTGCCGGATGCGATATCGCGTTCCACCAGCGCAAGATTGGTCAACCACTCGGACAGCCAATCCACCGGCGCCATCACCGGGCCGCCGACCTCCGGCGTGGGGATGAGGTCGAGGGGTCCTTCCACGGCCTGCCTGCCGGCGGCCCGATCATCGCGATGCCGGGCGATCCGCGCTTGCTTTTCCGCATCCCATGCGCGGGCGGTGGCGATAGAGATCCAGGAGGCCGGGCATGCCGGCTGTTCCCGATCGCACGTTCTCCAACACCAGCGTGCGGTCGCACAGTGCCCCTGTTGCCAACGATACTCCCCTGCCCGTCTCCTGATCTCTTGCGCCCGGACGCATAACGCCACACAAGACTCGTCATGCAAGTCCATCCCCACGCCACCACGACTTTTTCAAGCATGGCCGACCTGCACGCCGCGTGCGTCGACCTCCCGCCTCCCGACGACGCGACCCGGCGGGCCATCGCCACGCGCGAAGCCACATTGACGAAGCCGGCCGGCAGCCTCGGCCGCCTGGAGGAACTCACCGCCTGGCTGGGCACATGGCAAGGGCGCGCGGTGCCGGTTCTGGAGCATGTGCGGATCGTGATCTTCGCCGGTAATCACGGGGTCGTTCGGCAGGGCGTTTCGCCGTGGCCGGCCAGCGTGACCGCCCAGATGGTCGGCAATTTCTCCGCCGGCGGAGCCGCGATCAACCAGCTCGCCCGCCTTGCGGATGCCAGCCTGACCGTCATGCCGATGGCGGATCTGGCACCGACCGACGATTGCACGACCGCCGCCGCCATGACCACGGCGGCCTTCCTGCACGCCGTCACGACCGGCTACGCAATGGTCGGCACGCAGACCGACCTGCTGTGCCTGGGCGAGATGGGAATCGGCAACACCACGTCTGCGGCCGCACTGGCGGCGGCCCTGTTCGGCGGCACCGGGCGCGACTGGGCCGGACGCGGCGCGGGCCTGGATGCGGAAGGCGTGGCGCACAAGGCGGCGGTCGTCGATCTCGCCCTGGCCCGTCATGCCGCCTGCCGGAACGATCCGCTGATGGCGGCGCGGGCCCTGGGCGGCTACGAGATGGCGGCCATCCTGGGCGCGGTGCTGGCGGCGCGGCATCAGCGCATTCCGGTTCTGCTCGATGGTTTCGTATGCAGCGCCGCCGCCGCGCCGCTAGGGCGGCTGCACGCCACCGGGCTGGCCCACACCTGCCTTTCGCACCGCTCGGCCGAGGCCGCGCATCACGCGCTGGCCCGATATATGGGCCTGGACCCACTGCTGGATCTGGGCCTGCGGCTGGGCGAAGGCTCCGGCGCCGCGCTCGCCGTGCCGCTGCTGCGGGCGGCGCTGGCGTGCCATACCGGCATGGCCAGCTTCGCCGAGGCGGGCGTCAGCGGGCGGACATGAACTGGTGGGACCGACGCCGCGCCGATCTGGCCGCCGGCATCGGGCTGCTGACGCGGTTCCCCGTGGGCTGGCTCTCGTCCGGCGGGGCCGGGATGGATCTGGGCCGCTCGGTCTGGACCTGGCCGCTGGTGGGCCTGTGCCTCGGTGCGGCCGGCGGCCAGGTTCTGGACAGGCTGGCATCCATGGGGCTGGAGCGTCATCTGGCCGCCGCCTGGGCGGTCGCGCTTCTGCTCGTGCTGACCGGCGGATTGCATGAGGACGGGCTGGCCGATACCGCCGACGGGTTCGGCGGCGGCCGCGATCCGGCGCGCAAGCTGGCGATCATGCGCGACAGCCGGATCGGCAGCTACGGTGCCATGGCGCTCGGCATGGCACTGCTGGTCCGCGTGACCGCCGCGGCGGCGGCCCCGCACCCCGCCGTCGCCATGGCCGTTGCCGGCGGGCTGGGCCGGGCCGCGATGGCCGCCCTGTCCGCAACCATGACACCGGCCCGGCAGGATGGGCTGGCCGCCACGCTGCTTCGCATCCCTCGCCCCGCGCTGACGGCCTGCCTGCTGGCACCTTTCTTCGCCGCGCTGCTGGTGCTGCCGGCCGGTATCGCGCTTCAGTCCTGTTTCGTCGCAGTTGTCGCCACCTTCCTGCTGGGCCGCCTGGCACGGCAACAGATCGGCGGCCTGACGGGTGACGTTCTCGGCGCCACCGCCATCAGCGTCGAATGCTGCGTCCTGAGCCTGCTGAGCGTCGCCGTGCCGCCGGGCTGACCGGGCGCACCCATCACATACGCATGATTACCGCCGCCCCGGCTTGCGCGACGCCACGGCCGCACCAGATGTCTGTCAGGAGCCTGAATCCCGATACGGGCCGGTCGCAATCCGGCCTGTATTTCCCAGCAGGTTCCCAGGCGCATGCGATCCGCACGCCGGCAATCTGGGTGGAAGGAACACAGGTCATGGACAACAAACGCCTGGCCGGAATCCCCGGCGACGACAGGGTAATGAACAGAGGTCGGCAGATCATCGGCGGGGTCATCGTCGTGGCCGTGCTGGTCGCCGCGATCATCGCCAGCATCCTGGTGTCGCCGACGATCATCGGCCCCTGAAGCCCATCGATAGCCGATAACGGTCTTTGGGCGGGAAGAGTCTCGGCGCGGCTTCTCAAGCGGGTTCCGGTTCAGGCATGATCCGCCGGACCGGAATCCGCCGGAACCCCGATCGAGGATCATGCAGGACGTGACGGCCTATCTCTATCTCGCCATGGCCATCGTCGCCGAGGTCTTCGCCACATCGTTCCTGAAATATACAGACCAGTTCACCCGGCCGGGGCCGACGCTGCTGACCGTCGGCGGCTATGGGCTCGCTTTCTTCTTCCTGTCGCTGACCCTGCGCGCGATGCCGACAGGCATTGCCTACGCCATCTGGTCGGGCGCGGGCATCGTGCTGGTTTCCACCATCAACTGGATCTGGCTGAAACAGCGCCTCGATGCCCCGGCCGTGGCCGGCATGGCGCTGATCGTGCTGGGCGTCGCCGTCATCAATCTGTTCTCCCGCACCACCGGGCACTGACCGGCGGAGCGGATCGGGGTCAGTGAACCTGCAACTGGGCCCGTGCCTCGCCATCCGGGCGGGCGGCGGTATGCAGATTGACGTAAATATGGCCAGCGCGAAGCATCGTAACCTGCTCGGACGTCAGGATCACCGCGCCGCTTAACGGGCTGGTATAGGGCCCCTTGATCGGTGCCAGCACCCCGGCATCATGGTCCGCATCGGCCGGACCATGAAAATGGGCGGCCATGACGGCGCCGCTCAACCCGCGCCATACGATGCGATAGGTCAGCAGATTCCGTTTTTCGTTCAATCTGCCCGTCACGGTTCCCGTCGGATGCTCGTTCGCACCGGCCACCGGGACGAATTCGCCGGTCACCTGGACGGTACGCGCCTCGGCCGGAACAATGGCCGCGACCGGGGCAGCCATCAGCAGGCCGGCGAACAGCAGGGAACGACGCATGATCCGGATCTCCGTTGAAACAGGCAAGACAGAACACGAACCCGATGGGACGCGGCCGCGCCGCGCCCGCAGGCATCATGCCGACACCATCATGCCGACAGTCAGATATCCAGACCGGCCGACCGGTTCAGGGCCGAAAGTTCCGGATCGATCCGCGTATCGACAAATCGCGCGAGCTGAATGCCACAGGCAATGAGCAGACCCGACGCCAGGCTCATCATTCCCAGATAGACCATTATGCCCTCCTGATGAAAACCAATCCGATCGTGTCTGTAATGACCGCCACCTGTGCTCGAATCATGGCAAGAGGTGGGCTTTTTTTCAGCAGCGGTCACTCTCCGTCCGGTCCGAATCCGGCTCCCCCGCACTTCTATACGCAGGCGAACAGATATTCCCGTTAACTTAATAAGACGCGGACTGAATACCGCGCCAACGCCCGAAGGCGGCCCAAGGTTGCGCCGCCATGCGGCCGCCCTTTCCATCCACCGGAGGACTGGACAGCCTCCCGCCGCCACCACACATCATAGGTCTGGCAATCTGAGGAAATCGCAGCCATGTCCCGCTTCGCCGACAATGACGACCGCCCGGCCGACGCCGATGCCGGAAAGCACGAACAGGCGCGCCGCCTGGCCGAAGCCGCGCTGAAGGCCGAGGAAGAAGGCGATCAGGCCCGCGCCGACGAACTGTTCGCCGAGGCCGACCGCACCGATCCGCAGGCCGTGGAAAATGTGCTGATGGAATGGCCGGACCACCCGCGCGCGCAGCGCCACGCGCGCCGCTGATGGGGTTTCGACGCCCGGCCCGTTCCGTTTCGACGGAACAGGCTTTTTACGAAGCCTTCGGGCCCGCGTCCTCGGCATTGCGGCGCAACTGCGCCGCCCCTTCGGCCACGGCCTTCCACGCTGCCTGGGCCAGCGCCTTGCGGCTGGGAAAGGCGTCGGGATCGAGCGGCGGATGCAGGATCACGCTGGCGCGCATCGAACGCCATTGCAGAAGCTGCCAGACATGCGGCGCCAGGTCCATGTCGCCATACCAGGAAAAGACCGGCCGGCGATGGCGATTGACATTCAGCCCGTCCAACTGGTCATAGACCAGCGAAACCGGCTGGATCAGCGGCGCCATGCCGGGCGCATAGGTCAGCATCGGCGGGTCGGCCTCGGCCCCCTTGCGCATGGGCGGCATCTTGGCGATCGCGAAAAAGGCCGACATGAAGGGCAGCACGCGCATGCCGTCCGATGACGTGCCTTCGGGGAACAGGACCAGATTGTCGCCCTCGATCAGGCGGCTGACCATTTCGTCCCGCTCGCGGCCGGTGGTGCTGCGCTGGCGGCTGACGAAGATCGTCCGCCCGATGCGCGAGACGGTGCCCATGATCGGCCAGGCGCCGATATCGCCCTTGGCCACGAACACCGACGGCAGCACCGTGCCCAGCACCGGCACATCCAGCCACGAACAATGGTTGGACACATAGATCACCGGCCGTTCGCCGCGCGCCCGCGCCCGGGCGCCGCCCACGGTGCCGGCCCTGGTGCCGATCACGCGGATCTTCATCGACAGCAGCCGGCACAGCACGCCCCAGATCACGCGGGTCCAGCGGATCTTCGCCGTGCCCGGCACCAGCAGCAGCAGGGCCTCGAACGACACCGACGAAGGCACCCAGCAGGTGATGGCGAACAGGCGCACGGCCGCCCGCAGGCGCGCCGACAGGCGGCTACCCGATGGAACGGGCGGGCTTTCCATGTCTGCGGAGGACAGATCGGGTCGGGCCGAGCCCCGGGTCGGCCCAGGCCGGCGCGCGCTCATGGACCAACGGCCCGGTGGAGAACAAGGCAATACCGGCTACGGCAGGGAACGAACTTCATGAACCGATCATAACCCGGTTGGGAGGCTGCATCAAAAGCCCCGCCTGGGGGCCGCCTGACAGCGGTCATGCATCACCAAACGGCCGCCATGTCAATGAAGGCCGCTCGCCGCGCCCGTCATCACATGGCCGACAGGTTGGCGAACAACCCCGGCGATCCCACGTTGGGGTTCCGGTGCATGCGCCAATAGGGGCACACACCGAATAACGGAGGGTCATCATGTCGAACGACACGAAACCGACGCCGCCAAAACCGGACGACAAGAAGCCGGACCACACGACCGAGCAGGACGAAGCCAACCTGGACGAGGAACTGAAGGACAGCTTCCCGGCCAGCGACCCGCCCTCCTCCGGCCACGCGACTTCGCATTGACAGGCAATCAGGCAGGACAATCTCCACAGCCAGGGGGCGAGCAAGAGCGCGGGCCCGCGGACACGGCGCGCTCTGCGCCCGTCGCATGCCGGACATCCCATGTTCGTGATCTCCGGCCCCCTGCGCGGGGTCCTCGTCGATTCCCATGTAAGGGGCAGGGTCACCGCCTCCCTCCCGCTCACCGTCATTTCGCGAAGCCGGCGGTCAACCCGTCCCGGATGGAAAGATGGGAACAAGGGAGATTGTCCATGACGACAGCACATTCAGGCGCCGGCCCCGAGCCAGAGGCCGAATCCCCCCTGTCAGCCAGGTCACCGGAATGGACGGCCTGCCTGGAGGAACTCCTTGCCAGCGGCGAGCCGCGCAATGGCTACGATACCCTGCTGCACCGGGCCGCCGATATCGGCCTGTACGACGTGGTGCGGGCGTGGAGCATGACCGACACGCCGATGCCGATCGATCAGATGACGGTCCGCCTCCTGCTCCCCGCCGAAATGCTGGCCGTGCTTACCCGCGAGACGGCCTGGAGCGACGACGAGGCCCTGACGGCCCTGGCGACCGAGCTACCCCTCGCCGTACGACGGTACAGCACCCGGCAGCGTTTCAACCGCTTCGGCCATACCGGCTGCCACGGCGAAGACCCTGTCCGCCGCTAACACGCCGTTTGGAATGAGGCTGGTGCAGCCCGCATTTCAGCATTGTCAGCCCCGGCCGCAGACCCTGCCTGGAAATGCGGGCTGGTGAGCGAGAGCATCGCACAGCGGCACGCCCGTCGTGTGTTTCCGCGCGTCGGATCGCCGCCAGACCGCATTTCCGCATTTTCAGCCCCGGCCGCAGACGCTGCCTGGAAATGTGGGTTGGTGAGCGAGAGTGCCGCACAGCGGCACGCCCGTCGTGTGTTTCCGCGCGTCGGATCGCCGCCAGCCCGCATTTTCAGCCCCGGCCGCAGACCCTGCCTGGAAATGTGGGCTGGTGAGCGAGAGTGCCGCGCAGCGGCACGCCCGTCGTGTGTCCGCGAGCACCGGAGCGGAGCGGCCTTGATGGCCGTGAGCACCGGAGCACAGCGGACGCGCGTCGGATCGCCGCCAGCCCGCATTTACAGGCAGGGTCGGTCAGTAGCCGCGGTGGCGGTTGACTAGCCCAACCGGTGCGTCGCCCCGTTGCAGCAGTTTCAGGTTCTCGATCACCTGCGCGGCGGCGCTGGCCGGCGTCGTGTCGCTGGCCACGTGCGGCGTGATGGTGATGCCGGGATGGTCCCAGAACGGATGATCCACCGGCAGCGGCTCCGGCGTCGTGACATCCAGGATCGCATGGGACAACTGGCCGGATGCCAGGGCATCAAGCAGGTCCTGCTCCACCAGATGGCCACCGCGCCCGCAATTGACCAGCGCCGCCCCGCGCGGCATGGCGTTGAAACGGGCTGCCGAGAGGATACCGCGCGTCTCGTCGGTCAGCGGCAGCAGGCAGATCAGGATGTCGGTCCGGGCGAGGAACGGCTGAAGCCCTTCGGCCCCGGCAAAGCACGTCACGCCGTCGAGCGCATGCGCCCCCCGGCTCCAGCCGGCGCAATCGAAGCCGAACGTCCGCAGGCGCTCCAGCAGGGCACGCCCCAGCACGCCGAGCCCCAGCACGCCCACCCGCCGGTCGCGGGCCAGCATATAGGGGAGGCCCTTCCATTCATGGGCGGCCTGCCCCCGCTGATAGGCCGGGATCTGCCGATGCAGGGCCAGCGTGGCCCAGGTACCATACTCCACCATCATCCCGGTCAGCGCCGGATCGACGATCCGCACCAGGCTGACGGTATAGGGCAGGTCCAGCGAGAGAAACTGGTCCACCCCCGCGCCTTCCGAGAAGACGACCCGCAGATTCGGAAAGCGCTGCGCGAGATCGGGCGGCGCTTTCCAGGTCAGCAGCGCGGTGATCTCCGCCGGGTCGCCGCATTCGGGCCATACCCGGACATCGAGATCGGGAGCCGCCTGATGCAGCGCCGTGCGCCAGGCCGCCGCCCGGTCGCGTGAAGTTCTGACAAGCAACGCCATTTCATGCCATCCCGCGATGTGCCCGGCCACGATATCGGCGCCGGAAACCCGTGATTTATGGGCCATTTCTCCCATTCCCGGCAAGCGCCCCGCCGCCGGCGTCAGGGTACATCCAGCGCGAGGGCGAACTGCGTGCCCGATGCGGCGGTCTCCCCATCATCGAGGTTCGAAAGCGTCACCCCCAGCAGCCGCACCCCCATTTCGGGCGGAAAGAACGGCCGCATCAGCCCCACCGCGACGTCCCGCAACGCGGCGCGGGATGCCAACGGCGCGGCCAGTGAACGAGCCCGACCGGTATGGCGGAAATCGGCATAACGGACCTTCACGGCGACCGTGCGCCCGCCCAGCCCGCGCTTGCCGCAAGCCTCCCACACCCGGTCGACCAGTGCGTCCAGCACCGCCAGGGCCTGCTCCCAATGATGGATATCCTGCTCCAGCGTGCGTTCGGCGCCGATGGATTTGCGCTTGCGGTCGGGCTCCACCGGCCGCTCGTCCACCCCGCGCGCAATGCCATGATAAAACGCGGCGGCACGGCCGAAATGCCGCGCCAGGCGCTCCATGTCCCACCCCCGCAGATCCAGCCCGGTGCGGATGCCCAGCGCGTGCATGCGCGCCGCCGTGGCGGGGCCGATGCCGTGAAACCGCTCGACCGGCAAGGTCTCGACAAAGCGCGGGCCCATGCGCGGGGTGATGACATACTGCCCGTCGGGCTTGCGGTAGTCCGACGCCAGCTTGGCGAGGAACTTGTTGTACGACACGCCGGCCGAAGCCGTCAGCCCGGTCTCCGCACGGATCGCGGCCCGGATGTCCTCGGCGATCGCGGTGGCGGAGGGATGCGCGATCAGCGATACCGTCACATCCAGATAGGCTTCATCGAGCGAAAGCGGCTGGATCAACGGGGTATAGCGGGCGAAAATGGCGTGGATCTGGGCCGAGACCGCCCGATAAACATCAAAACGCGGCGGCACGAAGACGAGTTCGGGACATTTGCGCCGCGCGGTGACCGACGGCATGGCCGAACGTACGCCGTAGTGCCGCGCCTCGTAACTGGCGGCGGCGACCACGCCCCGCTGCCGGCTGCCGCCGACGGCGACCGGCCGGCCCCGCAAGGCCGGATCGTCCCGCTGCTCGACCGACGCATAGAACGCATCCATGTCGACATGGATGATCCGCCGGATCACGGGCTCCGCCTCTTCCCGCCGCGCCACGACTTTACCCGCAGGGCCGGAAAGGCGCCGCCCCGGCACGCGGCCGGGACGGAATCTTCAGGCTCAGTTCTTGTTGCAAAACACTTTCTTGACCACGAAAGCCAGCGCCGCAACCAGACCCACGGCCAGGATTCCCTTCACGCAGGGGGACTTGATCTTACATTTCGTCGGACATTCAGCCATCGGTCTCACTTCCTTGGATGCAACATCCGGGGCGCACGTGCCCCGGTGCCTGCGGTATTTTATCCGCCTCTCCTTCTCCCTGACTAGTGCCGGGAATCCGGAATGTTCAGATTTCCGTTTCTTAACCTTAGACAAATCAATCTTTTAGCGACCATTCATGCGGAGAGATGCTCCCATGCGCCGACGGATTGCATCAGGATCCGCTCTAGCCGGCGAGCGGCCGCACCGTATCGCACACCGCCGGATCGCCATCCGGGGCATAGGGCAGGCGCAGCACGTCATGCAGATAATCGCGCGTGGCGCGGCACACGGCACCGGGGGTGCGCGAGCGCAGCGGGGAGGCGATCACATGGCTGTCGGCCCGCGGGAAATCCACCTGCCGGCGCATGGCCGCCGGCGTGCCCAGTTGCCCGAACATCCCCAACATCGCCGGCACCTCCACCGTCGGGTCGGTATGCGCCGGATCGCGGTCGTAATAGCCGAGGAAGACCGGCACCGTGACCTGGCGAAACACCGGCGCGACCATGCGCCCGCGCGTCAGTTCGGCCAGCGCGACATAGCCATCGACATGCACATCCCCGGTCCAGACCGGCCCCAGCGCGGGCGCGTGCGTCACGTCATGGCCGTGATTATGCACCAGCCACATCAGCTGCAGTCCCCACGGCCAGAACAGCGGGTCCAGCTGGTTCCCCCGTTCGCGCACCAGCGGCGACCACAGAACCAGCCCGGCGAGCGCCCGCGGAAAGCGTGCCGCGAGGTCCAGCGCCAGGGCTCCGCCGGTGGAGGTGCCGATCACGATCACCCGCTCGCCGATCGCCCCGCCGATCGCCAGCGCCCGCGCCGCCCCATGCGCCAATTGCTCCGCCGTCAGGCCACGCATCGCGTCCGGCGCTTGCAGGCCATGGCCCGGCAGGCGCGCCAGATAGAGATTGCAGCCGAACAGATGGGCGAGATCGGCGTGGACCGGCGCGCCCTCGCCCTGGCTGGCGGTAAAACCATGCAGATAGACGACAGCGCAGGCGGTGCGCGCGGGATGCGCCGGGTCGGCCCAGACGATCCGCGCCCCGGTGCCGGGGCGCAGGGGCCCCGCCGCCGCTTCACCAGCCGCGATCCAGGCCGCCAGCACGGCGGGGTCGGCGGGCACGGCCGGCATCGTGAGCACCCCGTTCCACGGCCGCACGCGCGGCCCCAGCCCGACCGTCAGCCCGACCATCAAGCCCAGCATCCCCGCCAGCAGGGCGATCCGTCGTCCGCTCATCGCCGGGTCCAATTCTCAAACTCACGCATGCGTCCTATACCGAAATGTGTTTGAGAAAATAGAGCGTTGTTTTTATAAGCGTAAATATTGCCTCATTCTCCACCTTCCCTCATACTCTCCGACGGCAATACGGAATCGTTACCTGCCTAGGATCTCGATAGTTTGTTCACCATGCATGGCCCTCCGGAAAAAAAGCGTCGCTCGTTATTCCGGCGCCGCAAGATTCCGGCCTGGCTGGCATTCCTGCCCTGTTTCGCGGTCTTTCTGGCGGCCATGTCGCCGGCGGTGCACGGGCAGACGATCCCTACCACCCTCTATGACGCCACAAGCGGCCTTTCGAATATTTCTGTCATATCCGCGATAGAATTGCCGACAGGCCAGATCCTGGTGGTCACGCAGCATGGCTTCTTCTTCTTCGACGGCAGGCGCTTTCTCCCCGCGGGCCCCAGCCAAGGCCTGCCCGCCGCCGGCGTGGGCGTCGCCGCCGCCGTGACCGGGGAGGGGGATCTGGTCCTGGCCTATGCCGACATGATCTACGTCGCGTACAATATCGCTGCCACGACCTCTCCCGACCAACTGCACTTCCTGCCGATCGATTGCGGACATCCGCTGGGGCATGATAGCCGCCGCAAGATCATGCCCTGGCATGGCGGGCTGGTCGTGACCGACCGTGATCGCCTGCTATTCATTCACAAGGACGCCGCCGGCGAGCATATCAGCCTTCTGGCCACGATGCTGGCCATGCACGGCGATCCGCTGACCGACGTATCGGCCCTGGGTGCCGATGGCGATACGCTATGGATCGGCACCATCGACGGCCGCCTGTGCACCGTGTCGGGCCCCGACCTGCATTGCCGGTCCCTGCCGCCCATGGCCGAGCCCCGCCGGCTGGAAGCGATCCTTCAGGACCGCGACGGCACGGTGTTCGCACGGACCCTGCATGAACTCGTCGTCGTTCCGCGCGGCGACACGGCCCCGCATGTCGAAACGATTCCCCATGCGGACCGGCAATATGAAAACTACCAGCATCTGCTGACCATGTCCTGGTCCCCCCAGGGCGCGCTGGTCACCCAGGCCGATAACGACGAACTGGCTATCCGGACCGATGGGAATTGGAAAACCGTCACCCTGGGCGGCGAACAATCCAACTCGCCGCTGACGGCGCTGCTGTTCGACAATCAGGAGAACCTGTGGATCGGCCGCATGGGTTACGGCCTGGCGCGCACCACGGGGTTCGGCATCTTCGAGACGTTCACCCGGCGCGACGGCCTGGCAAGCGACGTCATCTGGCAGATGGCCCGCCAGCCCGCGGGGCCCCTGTGGATCGATACCGACACCGGCATCAGCGCACTCGATACCCGGACCAACACGGTCGTCCGCACCATCGGGGAGGCCGGTTTACACGTCGCCACGGACCGTCGCGGCATCCTCTGGCAGGCCGGGCCGGAAGGCGTAAGCCTGCACGACACGCAGAGCACCTGGCGGCGCGACCTCGCGATCAAGCGCGTCAACCAGATCCTGATCGGTAGCGGCGACGATGTCTGGCTGCTGTCGGATCATGGGGCGTGGCTGGCCGATGCCAGCCGCCGCGACCAGGACCCCGTCCCCGTTCCGGGCCTGACCGGCTCCTATGTCAGGGGGCAGATCGACGCGACCGGCACATTGTGGCTGCTTGAGCGGCGGCGCCTGGTGGCCCGGCACCCCGACGGCACCACGACAGTCGTGATGCCCCAATGGCCGCTGTCGACTTTTGCCCCTTACGTGATCGACCTGCAGGACGACCATCGGCTTTGGATCGGCGGCCAGGGGGGCATCTACCGGCTGACGCATGACGGCGACCGCATCGACGACGTGACATTCTACGACGCGGCCACAGTCGGCAACGCGATCCTGTACAGCCTGATAATCGACCGCAAGGGCCGCGTCTGGGCCGGTTCGGATCGCGGGCTGAACGTTTTCGACGGCAGGCGCTGGATCACGATCACCGAGGCTGACGGGCTGGTCTCCAACGATCTGGACCAGGACAGCCTGCTGGAGGACACGGACGGCTCGCTCTGGATCGGCACCAGCCGTGGCCTGTCGCACCTGCTCCGGCCGGACGCCCTGCTGGCCGACATCTCTCCGCAGCCGGTCATCACGGCCATCGAACTGGGCCAGCACCCCTATCATGGCGAGCCGATCGCCTTCAGCCGCGCACCGATGCGCGTGATGTTCGGCACGCTGGATTATCGCGACGCACCGCACATACGATTCCGTTACCGGCTGGAAGGCGCGGATGAAGGCTGGACCGAGACCACCGAAGGATCGGTACGCTACCCCTCTGTGCCGCCCGGTACCCATCGGTTCATGCTGGTGGCCTTCGATCCGGACCGCCATCAGCAATCCGCGGTCGTGACCGCCACAATTACCATGGCCTATCCGTGGTGGCAGCGCTGGCCCGTGCTCTGCCTCGAAGCCGCCTGCGTATTGCTGGCCGGCTACATGGCCTGGCGCATCCGGGTCGGGCTGCTGATCAAGCAGCGCCGGAAGCTCCAAACGATCGTCGAGCGCCAGACCCGGGAAATCCGCGCCACCCATCAGGCGCTGATCGAACAGTCGCGGCTCGACAGCCTGACGGGCCTGCTGAACCGGGGCGCGATCCAGTCGCTTCTGCAATCGTCCCTGGCCGAACTGCCCGCCGATACGCCGCTGATGGCCGCGCTGATCGATGTCGATCATTTCAAGCAGATCAATGACGGCTGGGGGCACCTGATCGGCGACGAGGTTCTGGCCGGGCTTGGCGGCCGCCTGCGCCAGGGCATGACCCAGGGTGACGCCGCCGGCCGCTATGGTGGCGAGGAATTCCTGGTCGTGCTCACCGGGGAGAGCGCCACGGCCGCCCACATGGAGGCCCTGTGCCGTTCCCTGAGCGACCTGCCCACTCTGGTCGGCACGCCGGAGCTGGTGGTCACGGTCAGCGCCGGCATCGCCATGGCCGCTGCGAACGAGACATGGCAGAGCCTGATCGCCCGCGCCGACAAGGCGCTCTATCGCGCCAAGGCCGAAGGGCGCAACCGGGTGGTACAGGCCCGATAACGCCCGGAAACACCGCGCGGCTTCAGCCTGTCCCGCCGTCCGCCCGCGCCAGCGCCTCCGCCAGATAGGGCCCTGCCGCCGCCGTGCTGCCGGGGCAGGCCATTTCCAGCAGCGTCACCCCTTCGACGATCGACAGCAGGGCGGCGGGCGGACAGGAGCGGTTGGGGTCGGGGATCAGCCGCGTGCCGATCCAGGCCGTCCAGTCCGCGACCACGGCCTTCGCCACCATGTCGTACGGCGCCTCTCCGGCGGCGGCACGGGCGATCACGTCGGTCCATACCCGCATGAACGGCATCACCACCGGGTCGCGCCCCAGCGCCAGCACCTGGCCCAGGAACGCCCCCGGCGAAACCGGCGGCCCCGCGCTATAAGCCTGAAGCAGCACCGACAGCTTCTCGCCGATCCGCGCCAGGACACCGGCAACCAGCGCATCCTTGCTGCCGAAATAATAGATCAGCATCCGGTCGCTGGTGCCCAGCCGCCGCGCCAGGCCGCGCAGGCCCATCGTGCCCAGCCCCTCGCGCAGCACCAGGTCGGCCGCCGCATCCGCCAGGGCCTCGCGCCGCCCGGCCCGGTCCGGGGTCGCGGAATCATCGGTCATGAAATGCTCTCGAAAAGAATACGATCAGGCATTGAAGCGCGTGCTACATAGCGGTAATGTAGCACTCGCTTCATGGAAGGTGAGACAACAATGCTCCGCTTGAATCAGATCATCATCTGCTCCGTCGTGGCGTTCCTGTTCTGGGCTCTGGCCACCCTGTTCGTCCATACCCTGCCCGGCAGCCTGTATGGCATGCGCGGCAATATCGGCTTCGTGACCAGCATTCCGGTCGCGCTGCTCAGTGTCTGGCTTGTTTGCCGCCTGGCACGGCTGGAAGGCAACCAGATCCTTTCCGGCTGCCTGTTCGTCATGGCCGACGCCATGCTCTACGATGCCATCGCCCTGCGCTGGTTCCCCACGCTCTACGCGGCGGACGACCAGACCTGCCGCCTGGCCTCGGCGTGGCTGCTGTGGGGCTACGGCATCAGCGCCTGGGGCGCCCTGCTGCTGGGGCTGTGGCGCGAACGGGTCGCGGCGCGGGCGTAAGGTCGGGCGCTGCCCGAACCCGGAAGGGGACAGTCGTCCCCTTCACCCCTGATCGTTGCTCAACGACTGGTTTCCAAAGGCGACGGCCTTTGGTGGGGTGCGGGGCAAAGCCCCGCGAACTCACTCCCCCACCAACGGATAATGACACGCCACCTCACGCCCATCCGGCAACCCACGCAGCACCGGCGGATCAACCCGGCAACGATCGCGCACCACCGGACAGCGCGTATGAAACCGGCAGCCGGGCGGCGGTGCGATCGGGCTGGGCACATCGCCGCGCAATGGCGGCGGCAGCCCTTCCGTGCGCACCACCGGCTCCGGCACGGCGGCGATCAGGGCGGCGGTGTAGGGGTGGGCCGGGCGATGCAGCACGGCATCGGCCTCACCCAGTTCGACGATCGCGCCCAGATACATGACCGCGACACGGGTGGAAATCTGCCGCACCACCGCCAGATCATGCGCGACGAACACGTAGGTCAGCCCCAGCCGGTCGCGCAGATCCATGAACAGATTCACAATCTGCGCCTGGATCGACACATCCAGCGCCGCCACCGGCTCGTCGGCCACCACCAGCCGGGGTGAAAGCGCCAGCGCGCGGGCGATGTTGATCCGCTGCCGCTGGCCGCCTGAAAATTCGTGCGGATAGCGCGCCAGCGCCGCCTGCGGCAGGCCCACCAGATCCATCAGCTCCGCCAGCCGGGCGGCGATAGCGGCCCGGCTGCGCCGCCCGCCGCCGGGGGCGGGATGCACGCGCAACGGTTCGGCCACCAGGTCGCCGACACGGCGGCGCGGGTTCAGCGCGGCGTAGGAATCCTGAAACACCATCTGCATGTCCTGCCGCAGCGGACGCAGGCGCCGTTCCGGCAGCGTGGTGATGTCGGTGCCATCGAAGACGACCCGGCCGCCACTCGGCTGCACCAGCCGCAGCAGGCAGCGGCCGAGCGTCGATTTGCCGCAGCCGGATTCACCCACCAGCCCCAGCACTTCGCCGGGCTGCACCGAAAGCGACACACCATCGAGCGCGCGCAGCACCTGCCCGCGCCCGACGCGATAGGTCATGCGTAAATCCTCGGCCGCAATCAGCGGAGATGGCGAAGCGTCCGGCAGATTGGTCATGCGCGCATCTCCGGGACGAAACGCGGCGGCAGCGGGCGCCCCTCGGCCGGCAGCACACAGGCGACATCCTGTTCCCCGCAGGCAACCAGCGGCGGCCGCACGGCACAGACGTCATGCACATGGGCGCAGCGCGGCGCGAAGGGGCACCCGGCCGGGCGCTCGGCCGGGGCCGGCGGGCTGCCGGAGATGGAGGGCAGGCGCGCCGGGCGCGGGCCATGCAGCGGCGGAATCGAATCCAGCAGCGCCGCCGTGTACGGGTGCCCCGGCCGTGCGAACAGCGCCCCGGTCGGCCCGCGTTCGGCCACCAGCCCGCTATACAGCACCAGCGTGCGGTCGCAGGTCTCGGCCACCACGCCCATGTCGTGGGTAATCAGCAGCACCGACGACCCGTAATCCCGCCGCAATCCGCGCAGCAGGTCCAGGATCTGCGCCTGCACCGTCACATCCAGCGCCGTCGTCGGCTCGTCGGCGATCAGCAGCGCCGGATTGCACGACAGCGCCATCGCGATCATCGCCCGCTGGCGCAGGCCGCCGGAAAGTTGATGCGGATAGCGCCCGGCGACCCGCTCGGGGTCGGGCACGCCCATGTCGCCCAGCAGGCGCACGGTGCGCGAGCGGGCATCGGTGCGCGAGATTTTCTGATGCACGCGGATCTGTTCGTCGATCTGCCGCCCGACCGTATAGACCGGGGTAAAGGCGGTCATCGGGTCCTGGAAGATCATCGCGATCTCGCGCCCGCGCAGCGCACGATAGGCCCGCGGCGCCAGCCCCACCAGTTCGCGCCCGCGAAAGCGCACCGACCCGCTGATGCGCGCGCCCGGCACGTCGATCAACCCCATGATCGCCAGCGACGTCACACTCTTGCCCGACCCGGACTCACCCACGATGCCCAGGATTTCCCGTGCCCCCAGCGTAAAGGATACGGATTCGACGATCGGCACCAGCCGCCCGCCGATCGGCAGCGCCACCGTCAGGTCGCGCACCGCCAGCAGCATGTCACCGTCCATCGCGCACTCTCGGATCCAGGAAGAGATACAGCATGTCCACCACGGCATTGGCGATCACGACGAACACCGCCGAATACATCACCGTCGCCATGATCAGCGGCAGATCGAGGTTCGACAGCGCCTGGTAGGTCAGCCGCCCCACCCCCTGCAAACCGAACACCACCTCGGTCAGCAGCGCGCCGCCGCCGACCAGTTGCGCGAAATCCAGCCCGAACAGCGAAACGAACGTGATCATCGACGTGCGCAGCCCGTGGACCAGCAGCACCCGCATCGGCGACAGGCCCTTGGCGCGGGCGGTACGCATGAAATCCTCGCTCTGCACCGCCACCAGATCGGCGCGCAGCACGCGGCTGTAGATGCCCACGAACAGCACCGCCAGCGTCAGCCACGGCAGCGCCAGCGCGCGGAACCAGCCCAGCGGGTCCTCGGTCAGCGGCACATAGCCCAGCCCCGGCACCCAGGAAAACAGCCAGCTATCGTGATAGCGGCTCTGGGTGACCAGATTCACCACCTGCCCCAGCCAGAAGACCGGGATCGAAATCCCGACCAGCCCCAGCATCATCAGGCCGCGATCCACCCAGCCGCCGCGCAACGCCGCCGCCGTCACGCCCATGGCCACCGACAGCACCACCCAGATCAGCGCCGCGCCGGAAACCAGCGAGACCGTGACCGGTGCCGCCTCCAGAATCTCCGGCACCACTTTCTGCCCGCGATTGACGTAGGAGGTCAGGTCCCGCGTCACGAACAGCTTTTCCATCATCCGCGCATATTGCACCGGCAGGGGCCGGTCGAACCCGTATTCGACCCGCACCCGCGCCATCGTCTCGGGCGAGGCATTGCGGCCGGCAATGCGCGCCGTCGGGTCCGCCCCCGGCGTGGCGAAGAACACCAGGAACACCAGCACCGAAATCCCGAACAGCACGAACAGCGTCTGGCCCAGACGCCGCAGGACGCTCATGACCATCACCCACGCTCCCGCCCGCTGTCGCGCACATCCAGCGCGTCACGCATGCCATCCCCCAGCACGTTCAGCGCCAGCACCACGATCACGATCGCCAGCCCCGGCGCGATGGCCACCATAGGACGGGTATAGATCAGCCCCTCGCCATCCTGGATGATCGTGCCCCACGACGCACCGGGCGCCTGCACGCCGATGGAGAGGAACGACAGCGCCGATTCCGCCATCATCGCCAGCGCCATCATCAGCGGCGCCAGCACCACCAGCGTGCCGGTGACGTTGGGCAGGATGTCGCGCAGCACGATGCGATAGCCCGGCACCCCCAGCGCCCGCGCGGCGGTGACGAATTCCGCCCGCCGCAGCGACATCACCCGCCCGCGCACCGGCCGCGCCGCATAGGGCACATAGACCAGCGCGATGATGCAGATCGGGATCAGCAGATTGTCGCTGCCGATCGTGACCGGCCCCAGCTTCAATCCCTGGCTGACGGTGACGATGGAAAGCGAGATCGCGAACAGATAGACCGGCACCGCCCACATGATGTCCATGATGCGCGACAGCACGGCATCGACGATCCCGCCAGCATAACCCGCGACGATGCCCACCATCGCGGCCAGCACGATGCACAGCGTGGCGGCGCAGAAGGAAATCAGCAGCGAGGTGCGCCCGCCATAGAGCAGGCGCGCCGCCAGATCCCGCCCCTGGCTGTCCGCCCCCAGCAGGTCGGCCGAGGCACGCCAAGTCGGGCCGATCGGCGACAGACCAAGATGCAGCGGATTGTCATTGGGCTGCATGATGTCGACGCTGCGCCCATCGATCGTCACAGCCCCCGCCACGTTGGAGGTAAACGGATCGGTATGCGCCACGTCGCGCGCATAAAGCGGCGCCATCAGGCACGCCACGGCTACTGCCAGCAGCACCGCCAGAGCCGTCATCGCCGCGCGATCGCGCGCCAGCCTGCGCCCGGCCCGGCGCCACGGCCCGGCGGGCCGGGGCGCGGAAGGAGACGAGGATGCGCCCGTCACGGTCTGCGCAGTCATGGGGAAACCTCCTCGGAACCGGTCGGGGGGTGGGGGCAGGCAGACGGGCGCGACCCGGCAGAGCGAAGCCGGGCAACCTGCCATCCGGTCAAGCCGCTCTCAACGGCCTGCGACACAGCCAGCAAACAGGGAAACGCGCCGCCTCGCCTCACTGAACCCATACTTGCGAGAAGATCATGTGATAGAGGTCCGAATAGAAATAATTCCCCAGCCGGGACGATACCAGATCGATATAATTGATGCGAATGGCCGGCGCGGCCGGTGAGTCGCGGGTGATGATCCGCCCCGCTTGCGCCCAGAGTTCCGCCGCCCGCGCCGGATCGGTCTCCCGCTTGGCCGCGTCCATCGCCGCCTGGGCGTCCTTGTCGCAGTACCCGGCGATGTTGATCGAATTGTCGGTGCCGGGATGGAAATTCTCGCAGCCGAACAGATCATCGAGAAAATTCGAAGCCGAGGGATAGTCGGCGAACCAGTCGCTCAGGCTGATCTGCACATGGTTCGATGTGTTCTGGATGTACCCAAGCTGCACCGCATGGGCCAGCGGCTTGACGCTGGCATCATAGCCGATGGCCTGGAGCATGTTGCGCAGCCACACCCCCATGCTCATCTCGACATTGGTGTTCTGCACCACCACCGTCACCTTCTGCCCGGCGGTGCCGCTGGCCGCCACCATCCGGCGCGCGCCTTCCAGATCCGCCCCCTGCCAGGATGGCGCCGGATGGTCCAGGTCCGCGCCCTTCGTATGGGCGCATTCGTCCAGCGCGCCAGGGATGCCGGGCGGCACAATGGTGCAGAGCGGCCCGGCGACGGCGGCGCCGCCATACAGAATGGTCATCGCGCGCCGGTCCAGCGCCCGGTTCACCGCCTGGCGGGCCAAGCGGTTATTGAAGGGCGGAAGATTGACGTTCATCGGCACGTAATAGAAGCCGTAGAGCGAGCGGAGATGCACCTGCCTGGTATGGCGCGCCCCCAGTTCGCCCAGCCGGTCCAGCGGCTTCATGTCGAACATCCAGTCATACTGGCCGTTTTCCACCGCCGTCACCGCCGCCTCGTCGGGCAGGCCGAAATCGTAGCGGATATGGTCGACATAGCCATCGGGCTGCGCCTCGGCGCTCCAGACATGGAAGAACGGATTGCGCTCCAGCACCGCCCCCCGGTCCGGATCGTAGCTGACGAAGCGGTACGGCCCCGTGGTCGGCGCCGGCATATTGCCCAGATCATGGTCCGGCATGTCCGCCGGCAGGATCGAGGCATGCGGAAAGGCCAGCTTCTGCGGAAACTCGGCATCCGGCTGGCTCAGGTGAAAGACCACGGCGCGCGTCGCCGGATCGACATCCAGCCCGCCCGCCAGCGTGCAGTGCGCCGGATCGCGCAGGCAGAGATCCGCGCCGACGATGGCACCGTAGAACGACCCCGCCGTCGGGCTGCCGACCCGGAACAGGCGCCGGATGGAAGCCGCGACATCCGCCACCGTCACCTCCTGCCCGGTGGAGAACCGCACCCCCTGCCGCAGGGTAAAGCGCCAGGTCCGCCCGCCATCCTCGGGTTGCGGCACGGTCTCGGCCAGATCCGCCACCACCTCGTCGCTGGCGTGGTCGTCCGCCTTGCGGAAACTCAGCAGCCCGTCATACAGAATCGTGAAAAGCTGGGCATATTCCGAAGTATAATTGATCTGCGGATCGAGCGTCCCGCCCGATGACGACGCCGTCAGCCGCAACGTCCCGCCACGATGCGGGCTGCCCAGCGTCTGCCCGTCTCCCACCGGCCGGGCACTGCCCGGCGGCGCGGCATCCTGCGCGCGGGCAGCCGGCACGGCCCCCAATGCCGCGAGCAGGCCGACAAACAGAAGAGGCCGGCGCCCCACCTATTGCGCCGCCATCAGGCCGTTCAGACGGTCCGCAATGTCCTGCGCCGAGGCATCGGACTGGATCGTACCGGCATAGCGCCCTTCCGGCGACATGATGACGATGCGCGGCGACGGCTCCATGCTGTAATCGCCATCCTTGCCCTCATGACGCACATAGGGCGCATGATATTCAGCCGTCACGGCCTTGAGCATGGTCGGCGCGCCGGTCATGGCGAAGATGCGCGGCCCGAAGCGCAGCGTATAGGCCCGCATCGCCTCGGCCGTGTCGCGCATCGGGTCCACCGAGATGAATAGCGGCGCCACGGACCGGTGCTTCGGCCCCAGCAGGTCCATCGCCCCGGCCATCGCCCGCAGCGTCGCGCCGCATTGCTCGTCGGGGCAGTGCGTGTAGCCGAAATAGACCAGCATCCAGCGGCCGCGGAAATTGCTGTCCGACACCTCGCCCTCGGCCGCGCTGACCAGCCGGAACGACCCGCCGATCTCGTTGCCATGGGTGGAAAGCAGCGGCCCGGCGCGATCCATCGCCCAGTAGCCCGCATAGCCCCCCGCCGCCGAAAGCACGGTAATGACCGCCCCGATCGCCAGCCGGCGCTTGTCCCGTTCCTGCATCAATGTGCGTCCGCCCAGTTCGTTCCGGTCCCGGTCTCCACCACCAGCCTCACCGACAGATCGGCGGCGGATTCCATGACCTGTTTCACGAGTTCCGACAGATCGCCCTCCTGGCCCTGCCGTACCTCGAACACAAGTTCGTCATGGACCTGAAGCAGCAGCCGTCCGTCAAGCCCGGCATTGGCCAGCGCGTGCGGCAGGCGCACCATCGCGCGCTTGATGATGTCGGCCGCCCCACCCTGCAACGGCGCGTTGATCGCCTGCCGTTCGGCATAGGACCGGCGGGCCGCGTTGCGGTCGCCGATGCCCGGCACCCAGCAGCGCCGGCCGAACGGGGTGGTGACGTAGCCGTTCGCCTTCGCCTCTTCCTTCATCCGGTCCATATAGTCGCGGATTTCCGGATAGCGGGCGAAATAGGCGTCGATATAAGACCGCGCCTCGCCCGGCGGAATGCCGAGCTGCCGCCCCAGCCCGAAGGCGCTGATGCCGTAGATGATGCCGAAATTGATCGCCTTGGCCCGCCGCCGCGTCAGCGGGTCCATGCCCTCGATCGGCACGCCGAACACTTCGGACGCCGTACGCGCATGGATATCCTGCCCCAGCGCGAAAGCCTCGCGCAGGGCGGGGATGTTCGCCACATGGGCCAGCAGCCGCAATTCGATCTGCGAATAATCCGCCGACAGCAGCACATGGCCCGGCGCCGCGACAAAGGCGCGGCGGATGCGTCCGCCTTCCTCGGTGCGGATGGGAATATTCTGCAGGTTCGGCTCGTTGGACGACAGGCGGCCGGTCGAGGTGATGGCCATCTGGAACGAGGTATGCACCCGCTCCGTTCCCGGATCGGCCTGGGCCACCAGCGCATCGGCATAGGTCGATTTCAGCTTGGCCAGTTGCCGCCAAGCGAGGATGCGCCCCGGCAGTTCGTGCCCCTGATCCGCCAGATCCTGCAAAACGGAGGAATCGGTGCCCCAGGCGCCCGACTTCATCCGCTTGCCGCCGGCCAGACCCATCTCGTCGAACAGGATCTCGCCCAACTGCTTGGGGGAACCGACATTGAACGACCGGCCGGCCAGACGATGGATCTCCCCCTCCATCTCGCCCATGCGGGCCGCGAAATCGGCCGACAGGCGCCGCAGTTCCGTCACGTCCACCGCAATGCCGGCCCGCTCCATATCGGCCAGCACGGCCACCAGCGGCCGCTCCAGTTCCTCATACAGCGCCAGCGCCCGGTTGGGCCGCAGGGTCGGGTGCAGCGACAGCCACAGCCGCAGCGTCACGTCGGTATCCTCGGCCGCATAGGCCGTGGCCCGCGCCACATCGACCCGCGCGAACGGAATGCGGTTGCGCCCGGTGCCCGTCACCTCGTCGTAGGAGATCGGCGTATGGCCCAGATACAGCCGCGACAGTTCGTCCATGCCCTGGCCATGCCGCCCGGCATACTGGGCGTAGGCAATCAGCATGGTGTCGTCGATCGGCGTCGGCTGCGGCGCGCCGGCGCGGGTCAGCACCAGCAGGTCGAACTTGGCGTTCTGGAAGATCTTCAGCACCGACGGGTCGATGAACAGCGGCCCCAGGATCTCCAGCACGGTGGCAACCGGCATCTGGACGCCGACAGGGTCCTCTTCCACCCCGTCCTCGGGCAGCAGCTGCGCCTGCGCGGGCGCGCCCTCATGCGCCAGCGGAATATAGCACGACCGCCCCGGCGCCACCGCCAGCGAAATCCCGACCAGCCCGGCATGCAGCGGGTCCAGCCCATCGGTCTCGGTATCGACGGCGCAGAACCCGACCCGCCGCGCGTCCGCCACCCAGGCTTCCAGCGCCTCGGCGGTGCGTACGGTCTCATAGGGCCCGAAAGGCGCCCGGTCGGGTGCGGCGGATGCCGCGACCGGCGCGGCTTCCGCACTGGCGGCCGCCACGGCTGGCGACGCCGCATGGCTGGCAACGCCAACCGCCGCCGCCGTCTCCTTCAGCCCCATCCGATGCACCAGCGAGCGGAAGCCCATCCGCCCCAGCCATGCGCCCAGTTCCGCCTCATCCGGCTCGCGGCAGATCAGCTCCTCCAGCGCCACGGGGCACGGCGCATCCTCGCGCAGCGTCACCAGTTCGCGGGAAAGCCGCGCACGCTCGGCATGTTCGATCAGATTATCGCGCCGCTTCGAGGCCTTCATCGCCGGCGCGGCCTCCAGGATCGCATCCAGCGACCCGTATTCCGCGATCAGGGCCGAGGCGGTCTTGGGCCCGATCCCCGGCACGCCCGGCACGTTATCGACCGAATCGCCGATCAGCGCCTGCACGTCGATCACCTTGTCGGGCGTCACGCCGAACTTCGCCTCGACCTCGGCCGGGCCGATGGGCTTCTGGCGGATCGGGTCCTGCATCTCCACGCCCGGACGGATCAACTGCATCAGGTCCTTGTCGGACGAGACGATGGTGCAGCGGCCGCCGGCATCGGTCACGCGGCGGGCATAGGCCGCGATCAGGTCGTCGGCCTCCCACCCCGCTTCCTCGATCCCCGGCACGCCAAAGGCCGCGGTGGCATCGCGCACGAGGGCGAATTGCGGCCGCAGGTCCTCCGGCGGCTCCGGCCGGTGGGCCTTGTACTGGTCATAGAGTTCGTTGCGGAAGGTCAGCCGGCCCGCATCGAAAATGACGGCGAGATGCGTGCCCACATGGTCGCGCAGCAGCCGCGCCAGCATGTTGGTGAAGCCGAACACGGCGTTGACCGGCGTACCGTCGGGCGCGGTCATCGGCGGCAGGGCGTGGAAGGCACGGAAGATGAACCCCGATCCGTCAACGAGGATCAGGTGAATCGGGGCGTCGCTGGACATCGGGGGTCGGGTCAGTGCGCGCTGTCTTCCCCGGCATCGGGGCTCAGCACGAACAGGCGCGAGCAATAGGGGCAGAAGGTCTGGTGCCCGGCAATGCGCAGCCACACGCGCGGATGGCCCAGCGCGCCCAGCCCGCCGTCGCAGGACAGCACGCGCGACTGCACGATCACCGTCTCGACATGGCCGAGGCGCGGATGGGGCACCGGATCGCCGGATTGGGCCGGAAGGGTCTGGACCTGCATATGTTCGCTCCGCCTCGTGATGATGGCCCTGTCGGCCGGTGGTCAGGATGGATGGGGGATGATACGCAGGATCACCGTGCTTTCAAACCTCCGCCTGTCACGCCTGCGCTACCTGGCCCCGCTCCTGCTGCTCGCAGGCTGCACAATGCAGGACCCGCCGCCGCCCCATCCGCCCGCCGCCTGGGCGGCGGATGGCCGTCTGGTGCCGCCCGACACCATCCTGCACCTGCCCGACGGCACCGCCGTCCCCACCCGAATCTGGCCCGCACGCGGGCAGGTCCGGGCGGTCATGCTGGCATTGCATGGATTCGACGACAGCCGCGACGCCTGGGAATTCGCCGCCCCCACGCTCGCGGCCCAGGGCATTACCCTCTACGCGCCCGACCTGCGCGGCTTCGGCGGCATGCAGGATCGCGGCCTGTGGGCCGGGACCGACCGCATGGTCGCCGACGCGCGCGACGAAGCCCTGATCATCGCCCGCCGCCACCCCGGCGTGCCGCTCTATCTGCTGGGCGAGAGCATGGGCGGCGCGGTGCTGACCTGCCTGATGGCCCGCCCCGACGCCCCGCCCGCCGCCGGCACCATCCTGCTGGCTCCGGCGGTGTGGAAACTCGGCGCGGGCCCCGAAACCGTGCTGCGCCTGCTGGCCGCCACGGCACCGGACTGGCGCCTGACCGGCCACGAACTCCCGGTCCATGTCGTGGCGGGCGACGATATGTCGGCCATGCGCCGCCTTTATTTCGACCCGCTGACCCTGCACGCCACGCGCATGCGCGCCGTCGCCGGCCTCGCCGCCCTGATGCACGAGGCCGCCGAAGCCGCCCCGCACCTGCGCGGCCCGGCGCTGGTGATCTATGGCGGCCACGACCAGCTCGTCCCCCCGTCCGCCATGGCCACGCTCTGGCGCCACCTGCCACCCGGCATGCGGCGCGACTACATCCCCCAGGGCTATCACCTGCTGCTGCGCGGCCGCAGCCGGCAGGCCACGACCGCCGACATCGCGCAATGGATCACCGACCCCGACCGCCCCCTCCCCTCGGGCGGCGACATCGCCGCCGCCACATGGCAGGCCCTGCCCCATGACGGCAGCGACACCCCACCCCCGATCCTGGCACCGCTGGACGCCCTGGCCGGCAAATAATTGCCCACCAGGGCTGGCGCCCCGAAACGGTTCGGGGTATGGAGGCGTCACTGGACCCGTAGCTCAGCTGGATAGAGCGTCGCCCTCCGAAGGCGAAGGTCGAAGGTTCGAATCCTTTCGGGTCCGCCAATCCTCGGAAAAATTGTTGTCTTTCAATCCTGTATTCTCAGGTTTGACACTTTCCCCAGAAGGTTTGACACTTTCGCCCAGCATTGACATCGCGGTTTTTGCTAGCCGGACCTGTTCGACGGCCCGCGTATAGCGGTCGATTTCGGCCAGCGTGCGATGCCCTGTGATGGCGGCGATCTGATGGGTAGTGCATCCGGCTTCGGCCAAGCGCCGCGCTGCCGCTTTGCGCAGTCCGTGGGGGCTGCACCCTTTTCGGCAGTCCCGCCTGAGCGCACCAAGCAACAAAAACATTATAAAAGCCGTTCACGGAAAACGACCGACCCGAGTCTGTGGCAAGAAACGTCCCGGCTCCTACATCGCTCCAGACGTCCAAACAGCGGCGTAATTCAGGATGAACCGGGATCTGAAGCATTGCCTTCGTCTTGACCTGCCGGACACTGATCAGGTCACTGGAGAGATTGGATAACCCCATCGTAACGACGTCGCTGCGACGTTGCCCGGTATATAGCAGCAACGCCAACGCCAATCTTGCTTTCGTCCCAATGGCGAACGCGCCTTCGAACGTGCCGATCTCGGCGTCTGTCCAGGAATGGATCCCTTCGCTCTTGATCTGCACTCGCTTGATGCCGAAAGCCGGATTGGTCTCTCTCCACTCCAGATAAATGGCATGATCCATCAGCTGGCGGAGCAGCCTGAGCAGTCGGTTTGCTGTCGTCGGCGCGTCGCCCGTCTTTTTCAGAATCGCCTTGATATGCTTCGGCTCTATCGCGCTGACGGGCAACGCACTGTACGATTCATCTCGCATCCGCTCCAAGAGGCGCCGATAAACGGCTTGGGTGCTCGCCTCGAGTACCTTGAAGTGTTGCGTCTCACACCACGAGGCAATCAATTCCGACAAAGAGCCGTCGATCTGCATCGGTGCAGGCGCTGACGCTGGGCCCGTCGTTTTTCCTAACCGCGCATTTTCGTAAACAGTCAGGAACTCGGAAGACGACGGATCCGGCAGCTTTACGCGCTTCATGCCCTTGCGCCGGAAATAGTAGCGGGCCTTCCCATGCTGGTCGTTGAACTGCTGGATATAGGGCAGCTTCAGCTTGATTACAGGATGCTGTCCCATGGATTCGCCAGGGGCGCCGAGGCCCCGCCTCCGGCTTTCTGGTCGAGCCATTTGGCCAGATCATCGCGCAAATATGCCTTGCGGCGCCCGAACCTGACGACACGCAACGCGCCGGCAACATGAGATCGGAAGCCCGTCACTGACAAGGACACGTATCGCGCTGCGTCTTTCTCCGACAGGGCGCGTGGTGCCACGGCCACAACAGCGTTAGTCACTGACGAAGCCTCCCTCTTTGCTCGCTGCTCGTTTCGGCACTGTCAGATACCCCGTCAGCTCCAGCACGCGCTGGCCGTCGATCGTGACCAGGCGGCCGGCAAAGGCGATCGCGCAAGCGCTCCCGTCCTCACGGGCTGCGCCGACATACGCGCCCTGCCCGTCGCCATAGAAGCGCATCTTGCAATATTCCTTGCCGATCACCAGATCGGCAAGGCAGTGATGAGACAGCAGCGGATTACTGGGCATCGCCCCGGCCCTCCCGGTCTATGGCCGCGTCAACGGCAGCGCGGAGGGAATCGCCCTCATTCCAGACGCCTCGACCTGAAACGATGGCCGTTACTGTGACCGTCCCGTGTGCATCGCGCCGCGCAGAGTGTTTCTCTTTGCTCTCCAGCCAATCCAACCGCTCCCGATCCGTCCGCCATGCGGCCTGCTGCGTGGCGGAAACAGCAATCAACGCCCTGCGAAGATCGCCGACCGTCAAGGAACTAAGGACGTCTTCTTCATCCGGATCGCCGAGCGTGAAATCGTCTTCATAGTCACGCTCGAAGTCGTTGCCATCGGCGTCGAAAAAGCCGGCGGTTTCTGCGAATGGCTTCAGCGCCTCCCGCAGCCGCTCATTCTCCGCCTGGAGTTGGGCTCGATCCTGCTCCGCCGCGTCAATCGCCGCGAGCCGCTCTGCACGCAGCCGCTCAATTTCGGTCTCGTATTCGCCAACGCGAGCCGACAACCGGCCATACATCTCTGTCCAGTTCGATATCTCCGCGTGGAGTTCGCTGCGAACCCGGTTTTCGACGTCCAGGATCTGCCGCTCCGCGCTTTCTCGCTCGAATGCTCCGATGTGACGGACACCGGCCAAGTTGCTGGCCAAAGCGTGGATCTGCTCTTCCCGCGTCCTATGCTGGGTCACGGCTTCTCTCCATATCCCGTCGCGACGCATTGGTAGCCGCTCCAGTTCTGACCAAATCCGCGACCGGTCGTCAGGCGCTTTCCTTCACTTTCGCAAACCTCTTGCGTTTTCATGGGCAGTTCTTCGGCGATTGGTCCATGACCGCCGTAGAACCATACGATAAGGACGTAGGGCGCGATTGCGGTGATCATGCCGCCCCTCCCCGCACCCAGGCCTGTCGCCCGTCACCGTCGCAGCCGGCGCAGATCGCCAGCGCCTCCACGGTGCGAAACACGAACAGATCGCGGCCGCCCGACCAGGTGGTGCGGATCCAGCCCCGGCCCGCGCAGTCGCGGCAGGCGCGCAAGGCGACGATGACGGCGAGCCAGCACGTCATGCCGGCACCTCGTTGCAAACCGCGAGCGGCGTGGCTTCGTCCATGCGACGGTATGCAACAATCTTTGGAAAACCGTCGTTGGTCGTGTCGCTTTCCAGCGTCCGCAAAAACTGCTTCCGTTCGCCCGCGGCGAACATGTTCCATGCCCGGGCAGTCAACGCGCAGATTGTGGCGTGGCTGAATCGCGTGCGGGCAATAGCGGCATCAGGAGCAAAGCGAGGAGATCACCTATGCATGGCAACAGCAGGTGCTGGTCATCGACGAGGCCGACATCTTCCACGTCAAGGGCTTCAGCCTGGACGGGATCATGGGTATCTCGCCGATCAGTGCCGCCCGGCATAGTCTCGGAACCGCAATAGCAGCCGAGGAAACGGCCGGGCGGATGCATACGAACGGGATGCTATCCCATGGACCGGACCTACCTGGCTATCCGCGCACAGCAGATCAGCGCGGAACTGCGGGTGTTCTTTGCGTAATACGCAAAGAACGCTCAGGCCTTCCGCAACGCCTCGTTGATGCGTGTCTGCCACCCAGGCCCGGCCGACCGGAATTTGTCCAGCACGTCCGGGTCCAGCCGCAGCGAGACCGATACCTTCTTCTGTGGGTCGCGGGGGCGGCCGACCGGCCGGTGGACGAGGCCAGATTTCATCCTGGCCGCCAGCGCGGGATAGGAATCGGTGAAACGCCGCGCCTGGGCCAGTTGTTCATCCGTAGCCTCGGGCGCGTCCGGATCGGCGGCGATCATCGCCTGGATCTGGTCTTCCGTGACGTCCTTAAGTGATTTCAGCTTCTTCATAGCGCTTCCGCTCCTTCCGGCTCGCTGGCCGCATCGAAATCACCGATATCGCCTCGGTGCCTAGTTCCACGAACACAACGGCAATCGTCCCGTCGAGAAAGCGGCCGATGGCCATCAGGCGATCCCGTTTAGCCGGAATCACGATCGAAGACAGGAAGAACGAGGTCGTCAGGTCAGCGAAATCAAGGCCGCGCTCTTCCAGCGTCTTCAGTCGCTTCGGCTCGTCCCATGTGATCGCCAGCATGGTTTCTGTATATACACAAACCAGAGGAAAAGCAAGTGGCCCGTCGTGCAACCTCTGCCCGCTGGTCGGACGTTGTCCGCCGTCAGATCACCCTGAATATCAATGCAGCCATGAATAGCGCGGAACTGCGCGGCATGGTCGCAGCGGAATCACGCCGCTTGCGTGACGAGGCCATCCGATCCGGCAAAACGACCGGCACCATCTATACCACCCGCGTCAACGGCGTGGTGGGCGGCCGAGAAGAGGATGTCGATCTGCGTGGCGATGTCGGTCTCGGCCGAGGCAGCGGCGCGTCAGATCGCAGCGCATGGCGATATGTCGCTGTCCGATTCCCGTACTACGGTCGAGACCTTCGCGGCCGTCCCGACTGTCGATGCCTCCCAGCTCACACACCTGACACAGCAAGCCCGCGACCTCGCTACTGTCATGAATGAGACGGTGCCGGACGCGGCAAAGACGCTGGCTGCCGCCATGCGCGATCCGCTGAAGGCGGCGCAGGACTTTGCGCAGCAGGGCATGCTGGGGGTTGACCAGTCTCTGGTGCTCCAGATCCAGCAGATGGAGCAGGCCGGCCAAGGCCCATCATGGAGATGGATTCGCTCGGCGTCGCAGACCTGCTGCTGCGCCGGCTGGAGGGCCTGCGCCTGGCCCCCTACCGGGACGTCGCTGGGCTCTGGACCATCGGTTACCGGTCATTGAGACGGTGAGGGAGATATCGCGTGACCGAACGACACCTCGCCGCTCTCCATTTGCTCGCCCGCACGGAAGACCAGAAAGACAAGATCTGGAAGATCGGACCAGGAGAATACGAGAGCGGCAACTGGAGCATCGCTTCATCGTCGGCTAACCGTGCCATCGGCGCGGAAATCCATCTCCATGAGAAACAAGCGGAGCCGTCATGGCTTGCCGGCCGCATTCTTGGGTGGCGCCCTTCGGAGACACGTCCGGGCTATGTCGTGTTTCGCTTCAAGATTGACCGGAGCATACAACGCTGTCACCGAAATGGCTGGGGCAACGAGCAAGCCTGGGAATGGGCTGATATAGAATAGCCATTTCCCCCGCCATATCGGCAACGCGCATATGCCGACAGCGGATCAGGGCGACCGATTCAGATCAATCCAACTTCCCGCATGATGGCCGTCACCTCCGGTTCCCATCTGGTTGGGCATGGCTTGATGCAGCGGTGAGGATCCTTCCGGTTATGGGAAGACCGCATCTCAACCCCATTCTTGCGCTTGATGTCTGCGATCCAGCAGGACTGGATTGTGATCCCCAGCCTCTTTCTGCCCAATTCGATCACGTCTGCATATGTGGCCATGCCTGATCTCCTGCCCGAGCCCTTCTTTCACCACACCCATGATGAAAAACCGATAAACAGACCCACGAAAGAAAATGACATCGTGGCGAACCATCACGGACACACGCGAACGAAGTGAAAAAATACGCCTTTAAACCAACATGTCATTCAGACGACGACGGGTTGGATTCGAATTCTTTCAAGTCCGGCACTCCGTAGAAATTATCGTTTTTTAAATTTTCATTCTCAGATTTGACGGTTTTACCGGGCATCGACATTGCTGATCTTGATGCGCCGGACCTGCTCGACAATCCGCCCATAGCCAGGAATCGCACGGCGTCACCTCTCCCCGCACACACATGAAAATCCGACGCGGCAGGGAAGCCAATACCTTAGCGACCTTCTGATCTCCGAAATTCCCCCACGAACCCTGAGGGTAGCCGGGGTAGGATGCCCACCGAGACATTTCGGACAGGGTTTGACCATGGACATTCAGGTAATCGACCAAGCCTATACCCAGCTGCAATCGCAGGCCCAGCAATCCGCCCAGGCGCTTCAGACGCTGGGCGGCAAGCTCCAGGCCGCCGTGAATGGCGGCGATTCCCAGGCCCGCGAATGGATGCTGGACCTGCGTGAAATCGCCCTGTCGTTCCAGGCCGAACAGCAGCAGGTCACGGCCCTTCTCCAGGCGCTGCACGGCGCCATGGCGAACGAAGCCGCAGCAGCACCGCCGCCCCCGCCGATGCAGGCAGCGCCCCAGCCCCAGCAATCCGGCGGCTTCCTGGGCAACCTCCTGGGTTCCGGCTTCGGACAGGCCATGGCGGCCGGTGCCGGATTCGGGATTGGTGACGACCTGATCAAGGACATCTTCTGACCGACCGATCGCTGGCCATCGACACGCCCGATGGCCAGCCCTTCAGAACCCGCAGGAGACCCGCCCGCCGATAAAGCGCGGTGATCCGGGAATGTAGAGATACGTCGTCGTCGCCTGCCCGCCGGACGTGAAATACTGCCGGTTCAGGATGTTCGATGCATAAATCGTCACCTGCCAGCGATCGGACGCCGGCCGCAGCGTCACATGCGCGCCCAGCACAAAATAGGGCGGCAGGCGATAGAACCCCGTCCCACCCGGCGTCATGGCCTGCGCGCCACGATAGACCCAGTTGGGCCCGAACTCGACCGCGTAATCCCGGCTGACGGCCTGGCGCCAGTCGAGTTGCCCGTTCAGCGTCAGTTTCGGCTGCCCGTTATCCACGCCCGAAAAATTGTCGTTGATCGCCTTCCACACGCCCGTCTGCGCGTAATAGGCATTCGTCTTCGCGCGGTTGACGGTCGGGAAATTCTGAAAAATCCCACGCTGCCACCCGATATTCTGCGTCACGAACACATGGCGCAACGGGTGCAGATCGATCGTGCCCTCGAAACCCCAGCTTTCCGATTTCGGCACGTTGGTCAACTGGCTCAACGGCCCGTAATCCGGAATCAGGATCGTGCCGAGAATCTGCTGGTTGTGAAAATCATTGTAGAACGCGGCGGCATTGATCCGCAGCACGTTGGGGATCGGGTCGCTCTTCAGCCCCAGTTCATAGGTCAGCACGGTTTCCGGCTTGAAAGGGTCGAGCTGCGCCTGGACCTGCGTGTTGTTGGCGGTAAAACCACCCGGTTTGAAGCCCTTGCTCATCTTGTAATAGAGCAGGACGGTCTTCGTCGCCTGCCACGACACGCCCACCTGCCCGGCAAACTGCGCCGCCGCCGTGTTCTCGCCGTGGAAATTCAGCGTGCGCCCGCCATAGATCCGCGACGTCAGCCCGGTAATCCCCCGGTCGTCGATTTCATGCAGCAGGCCCACGAACAGCGTCACATTGCGCGGCAGGCGATAGCTGACATGGCCGAACTGCGACGTGGCCTCCTGATTCAACCCGAAGGTGGAAACCTGCATGTAGCCACGGGCCGGCAGGTAATCCGTATAATCGAACGGAAAAGCCTGGTTCATCCGCGAGCGCTGGTAATAGGCACCGACCACCCATTGCAGCCGGTCTTCGGCGTGAGAGTTCGCCAGCCGCAATTCCTGCGTAAAGCTGTTGGCCGCGACGGTGCGATAGGCATCCGCCTGGGCCGCCGCCGTCGCGTCCTGATCGGTGAACTCGGCCTCGCGCTCGGTCTCGAAGGCGCTGACCGCCGTCACGGTCACCGGGCCGAAATCATGGGCGATATGCAGGTCCGCGCCCCAGAACCAGTTATTCTCGCTGGGTTTCAGGCCGTTCTTGCGCCCGATCACATCGGTAAAGGCATCCTTCGCCGACCATTCCGTCTGCGTCCAGCCCAGATGCGGGATCGGCGCCGAGCCGATCAGGCGCGCGACGGGCACGCCACCCACCACCTCGCTCTGGTCGCGCACCACATGGCCCGAGAGCATCACCGTCGTCCGCGCGTCCGGCGTCCATTTCAGCTTGGCCCGCAGCGCCCAGCTATCGGCATCGCCCAGATGCGCGCCATTCAGCGGATTGGTCTGCCAGCCGCCTCCCTGCCGCACCTGCCCGGCGAGGCGGAAGCTCAACCCGTCGGCAATCGGCCCCGAGACATAGGCATCGCTACGGCTGCGGGCATAGGAGGCCATGTCCTCGCTGGCACCGTAATGGAACGTATCGGTGGGGTCGTTCGTCCGCAGCTTCACCTCGCCGCCGGTGGTCGACTGGCCATGCTCGGTACCGACCGGGCCGGGGGTGACGGTCACATCCGCCATGTCGAACATCAGGCCCGAGGCCATGGTCGAATAGGGATAGGCCACATCGTCCACATAGGTCACGACCGGCCCCATATTGTTCTGGGTAAAGTCGTTGAAGCCCAGGCCGCGCAGATAGAAATTGGTCGAGGCCGTGCCGTTGATGGTCTGCACCGTCAGGTTCGGCGCCACATATTCCAGCCCGCGCAGATCCACCACCCCGCGTTCGGTCAACCGCTCGGCCGTCACGCGCGTATCGGCATCGGGCAGATGCTGGGCGGCACCATGGGTGAAGGCACGGCGAATCCCGCTGACCTCCACCGTCTCGGGCGCCGCCGGGGCCGGCAGGGGTTTCCGAATCACCACGGGCTTGCGGCCGCGCTCCGGCGTCGAAACTGGCTCAGGCGCGGCCTGGGCAGGCGCGGCGGACAGCGCCACCATGCACGCCCCGATGGAAACACCGGCGGCCCACCACGATCCGGCAACCCGAAGCCTGCTGCTGCGTGCGGTCATGCGGCGCCTCGGCACATAAAGTTGAACAATCTGCATCGAGTCCGGGCTATGGCCGATCCGGCGAAGCGGAGCAACAGTCATCACGCCATTGCGCGCATCAGGCCGCCTACCCTGCTGCGGTATCTCCGCCAGACCGTCAGCCTGACAGCGCGACGCAATCCCCGCACCCACTCCGCAGCCTGAACGCCCCGGCCCCGCACCAGGCCGCGCATTCCCGGCAGGGCCACACATCCGGCCACCAGCAGGGCCGTCACCGCGATGCCGCAGGCGCTATCGCCGTCCTGCGTCACCCGCCCCATGGCCACCATGGCCAGAATCAGATTGGCGGCAGCCGCCCCCCCAGCAGCCCGCACAGAACCGACGCCACGCCCCCGGCTGCGAGAAAGAAGACCGAAGCCGTCACCGGCGATATTCCAGACGCATGATCAGGCTACAGCCCTGTCCGTAAAAGCAGGCCGACACGGCGGTGCAGGTCGCGACGAGCCGCTTGTTGGCGATATTGCGCATATTGACCGAGAACGACAGCGTATTCGCCGTGTCGCCATAGCTGTGGCCGGTATAGCGCACGCCGCCCCCGACACCCGCGCCCCGGAACATGCCGGAACGCACGCGCTGGTCCACGAACAGCGACGCCATCCATTCGGCGCCTGCGGCAGATAATTACCGACCTGCAAGGCCGTGTTCGATTTCGTCACCTTGGCATCGCTGCGGGTGCCGGTGAAAATCACCGTCATGTCCCACGGCAGGGCGGCACGGGCTCGAAGTCCTCGTTCCCGGCGCGCAGGACCGCGCCGAGATCCCCCGGATCATCCATGCGGAACTGGCGGCCGGCACGGTCAATCCGGCTTCCCGCGCCATCTATCGCGCCATCATTGCCCGGCTGGTCGACGAGGGCGCCGAGGCAATCATCCTCGGCTGCACCGAAATCATGCTGCTGGTCCGCCCCGAAGACAACCCGGTGCCAATCTTCGACACCACCGCACTGCACGCGCAAGCGGCAGTCGCCATGGCGCTGACCTGAAAAGAGACCGCGCCCCAGCCCTTTCCGCCGCAAGAGCCTCTTTCTATAGCCGCCGTCACGCAACCCGGCGCCTGGCATGCTGGGGAACATCGTTGCGCTCGTCGGCGAAGATCACTGGAGCGAGGGCCTGCCGCCCCCTTATGATATCCGCGCCTTTTTCGCCGACCATGATGGTGGGACCGTTGGTGTTGCAGGACGGCACCGCCGGCATCACCGAGGAATCGCACACGCGCAGCCCTTCGACCCCATGCACGCGCAATTCCGGATCGACCACCGCATCCGGCCCCAGACCCATCCGGCAGGTGCCAACCGGATGGTGGTCGGTCTTGGCATTGCGGCAGGCATAATCGAACAGATCGGCATCCGACCGCATCGCCGGCCCCGGCAGGCGCTCGGCGAGGATGAAGGGCTGCATCGCCGGCTGGCGGATGAACTCCCGCGCGATCTTCAGCCCCTCGATCGACATCGTCCGGTCATGCGGGTCGCTCCAGTAATTCGGATCGATCAGCGGGGCATCGGCCGGATCGGCGGAGCGCAGCGTCACCGTGCCGCGCGACCGTGGGCGCAGATAGGCGGTATTCAGGGTGACGCCGGGATTGCGCAGCCGCTCGACCCCCGCCTCGATGCCCGAGCCCAGCCCCAGATGGAACTGAATATCCGGTGATTCCGCCAGCGGATCGGCGTACCAGAACCCGCCCGTCTCGAAGAGGCTCGAAGCCACCGGGCCATTCCTGTAGAGCAGATATTGCAGCCCCGCCGCGAGCGTCCGATGCGGCCTGGCAACCCCGTCATAGGTAAAATCGCCCCGGCATTCGGCAATCACGAACAGATCCAGATGGTCCTGCAAATTGCGCCCGACACCGGGCAGATCCCGCACGACCGGAACGCCCAGCGCGCGCAGTTCATCCGCCGGCCCAATCCCCGACTGAAGCAGCAGCTTGGGCGAACCGACGGCGCCGGAAGAGACGATCACCTCGCGCTCCGCCCGCACCATTTCCGCCTTGCCGTGCGACGAGAGCATCACCCCGATCGCCCGCCCCTTGTCGATGACGACGCGCTCGACCCGCGCATCGAGGCGCACGGTCAGGTTCTTCCGCGCCCGAACCGGGTCCAGATAGGCGCGCGACGCCGACGAACGCTCATGATTGCGCTGCGTCAGTTGGTAGAAGCCAACCCCTTCCTGCCGGCGGCCGTTGAAATCCATATTGTAGGGAATGCCCAGTTCCTGCCCCGCCTTGATAAAGGCTTCGCAGATCGGCAACGCGGCGGCGGGCATCGAAACCCCTAGCGGGCCGCCCACGCCGTGATAATCGTCGAGGAAGCGCTGATTATCCTCCGCCCGCTTGAAATACGGCAGAACGCGCCGATACGCCCAGGCGCCGCAGCCTTCCTCCGCCGCCCAGCCGTCATAATCGCGGGCATTGCCACGGGTATAGACCTGCGCATTGATCGAGGACCCGCCACCGATGACCTTCGCCTGCGTATAGCGCAGCACGCGGTCTTTCATATGTTTCTGGGGAACGGTCTCCCACCCCCAGCTTCCAATCCCCTTGGTCATCTTCGCAAAGCCAGCCGGCATACGATACAGCATGTGCCTGTCGCTGCCGCCGGCTTCCAGCAGCAGCACGCTGACCTGCGGATCTTCGCTTAGACGACTGGCCAGAACGCAACCCGCCGGCCCACCGCCCACGATCACGTAGTCATACGCCATGTCTTTCTCCTCCATGCCGGAGGGAACGGCGCGGATGGGTAAAGGCAGACCGCATGCAGGCATATCTTCAGGACGGAACAACCCTGCGACGCTGCATATCGGCGCTTTCGAGAGACCCATCGGACGGCCGTTCAACCGGCTCTTGTTTCATCGCCATTAATTTGGAACGTTCCAAACTTGTCAAGGAAATGGCGTATGATCCAACACGACGCACCATCACAGTCAGGTGTTTTTCTCTGCGGAAAGAACGATCTTTCCGAAGTTCCCTTCACACGGAAACGTCATGCCGATCCCCGCGCGCCACTCCATCAGCCGCCCCGGACAGAAACGGCTCGCCACAACTGGCGCGCACGACCAGCCACGCGGGGGTCACGATCGTCTCCGGCCGGGATTCACCCGAACGGATCCGATGCAGGAGACTATCCGCCGCGCGCCGGCCCAGCGCCTCGGGATCGGTGGCCACGGTCGTCAGTGCCGGTACGGCGGTGCGTGCGCCCATCACGTCGTCGAACCCCACGACCGCAAAATCCCGCCCCGGCTCCAGCCCCGCCGCCCGCAGCCCGTCACAGGCCCCAAACGCCACCGCGTCATTCACGCACATGCAGGCCGTGGGATGATCCGCCATCCCCAGCAGCCGCTCCATCGCCGCCACCCCGCCCGGCCGCGACCCCGGACTTTCGATTGCATGCACGGCATCGAAGACCAGCCCCGCCTCCGCCATCGCATCCCGCAACCCCGAGAGGCGCGTCTGATACAGCGACGTATCGGCAAAGCCCCCAAGCCACGCGATCCGGCGATACCCAAGCCCGATGAGATGCCGCGCGGCCGCCAAGCTGCCGGCACGATTATCCGCCACCACGGCGGTCGCCTCGAGGCCGGGCACATCGCGCACCGCAAGGATAATCGGCACGGGTCCTGCCAGAATGGCCCGCAGGTCGGCCGGCCGCGTACCACGGGCAGGAGACAGCACGATCCCCGAAACGCCATGCTCCAGCATCGAGGCCAGCACCTCGCCCTGGCGCTCCACGCTTTCCCCCGTATGGGCCATCACCTGCACGAACCCGGCGGAGCGAACGACCACATCCATGCCGATCGCCATCTCGGCAAAGAAGCTGTTGGTCAGATCATTGACGATAACGCCAATAACATCCGAACGCGCCGAGCGCAGATTGGCCGCACTGCGGTTATAGACATACCCCACCTCCCGGATCGCCGCGAGCACCCGCACGCGGGCCCCTTCGCTGACAACCGGGTTCTTCTGGAGCACCAGCGAGACGGTCGATTTCGACACTCCCGCCACGCGCGCCACATCCAGAATGGTTGGCTTGCCCGCCACAACGTCCCCCGCATTCCGCGTCCCGGATCGGCCGGAACCGGGCGCATGAAATGCTATCATGTGAAAGAAGGCGGAAGCAAAACGACAAAGCCTCCCCACGCTGCAAACGAAGAATCCTAGGCGGCGAGTGGGGTCCGCGCCGGGCCATCCAAGCGGGTCCTGAGTTTCAGGAACGGTCGTTCAACGCTCCAGTAAAGGCAGGCTCCCAGACCGAGAGCAGCCATGAAAGCCAACAGAATTGTCGCTGAAGGAGACAGCCGCATGACAGGCGCAAGCATGTCCCGTACGACATGAAACGCTATCTTATGACTTAAATAGAGGCTGTACGCGCCAGCAGCCAACGCACGGATTGCTTTACATGACAGGCGTCCGATGAAGGAACGATCGCTACTGCCCGCAGTCACGAGGAGAATCATGCTGGCACCGACAAGAACCGGTGCCAGCATGACTGTCCATGGAGTCGTGAATGTATGAGCAAAAGCCGCCATTGCGCATACAAGACCCACGATGCCGCTTCCGAGCAGAACATCCGGATATTTTCACTATCCGGCGCCACCAGTGCGGTCTGAATGCCCGGATTGTAGCGGCACCGACCCCGAACAACAGGTCATCAAGCCGTGTCCATGTGGGATAATAAATCCGTTCCTGATAGGCCGGAAAGAAATGATCATGAATATCGAACCAGACCACGCCTCGAACGACGACGCCCATCAGCAAGGTTCCAAGAATGGCAGCCCCGACACGCGCTGGCGTGGGTTTCAATGAGAGGCATGCAACGGCAAGAGGAAGAACCAGATAGAATTGCTCCTCCACACAAAGCGACCAGACCTGCGAAAAAGCCTTGGATGGCGGCAGATGAACGAGAAGGTTTTCCGTGAACGTGAAAAACTCCCATGCCGGCGGCAGTATGGGTGTCTCACGCAGGGCTGGAAACAGCAGATAGACAAGAACGACAAAGACGTAAGCAGGCAACGTCCTGAGTAAACGTCGAAAAAAGAAACGCCCAAAATCCGGTCTCCGGCCTCTGACAATCGGCCTCAGAGCCTGACCGCAAATGCGCGCTGGTGAGCGAGAGTGCCGCGCAGCGGCACGGCCGGCGTGTGTCTCCGAGCATCGGAGCGGAGCGGCCTTGATGGCCGTGAGCACCGAAGCACAGGAAACGCGCGCTGGATCGCCGCCAGCGCGCATTTGCGGTCAGACTCTCAACAATTGCCCGGTTATCAGGAAGCCGCTCAACGCGAAGAACAGGTCGACTCCGAACCATCCGAACCCGACAATCCACCAGGAGTCCGGGAGAAAATTGAACAGGCTGGCATGGTAGAGCAGGACCCAGGCAATTGCCGCGGCTCGCAAGACGTCCAATCCTGGAAGACGCGGGGCACGTGCTTCAGACACATTATCCTCAACGCTTGCTAGATGAAGCCACCCCGACATTGCAGTCCTTCCATCGCAAGCGCTACCCGTTCACCCCCCCACCAGCGCGCGGGACAGTTCGTCCGGGTCCATGCCGCTGCTCTGCGCCGCCGTGGGGAAGGCGCCGGACTGCACATCGCCCACATAGGCCCGCAGCGCCTCCTCGATCACCGAGCCGATATCGGCATAGCGCTTTGCATGGCGCGGCGATTTGCCCGGAAACAGGCCCAGCAGGTCGTGCCACACCTGCACCTGCCCGTCGCATCCCGCCCCGGCACCGATGCCGATGACCGGAATCCGCAGCCGCTGCGTCACCGCCGCCGCCAGCGGTGCCGGCACCAGTTCCAGCACCAGGGCGAACGCCCCGGCATCCTGCAAGGCCAGCGCATCCTCCACCAGCCGCCGCGCGGCTTCCGCCTGCCGCGCCTGCACCCGCAGGCCCAGCGTATGCTGCGCCTGCGGCGTCAGGCCCAGATGGCCCATCACCGGCACGCCCAGTTCGGTCAGCCGCCGCACCGTCGGGGCAATCGAGGTTCCACCTTCCAGCTTCAGCGCCTGCACCCCGGCCTCCTGCATCACCCGCCGGGCGGAGGCGATGGCATCGGCCTCGGTCGCATAGGTCAGGAACGGCAGGTCGGCCACCACCAGCGCCCAGCTGCTGCCGCGCACCACGGCGCGCGCATGGCGGATCATGTCGTCCAGCGTAACCGGCAGGGTGGTGTCGGCCCCATGGACCACCATCCCCAGCGAGTCCCCCACCAGCAGCATCGGCACCTCCGCCCGCTCGGCCAGCGCGGCCGAGGGGTGATCGTACGCCGTCAGCATGGCGATCCGCTGCCCGGATGCCTTCATGGCCTGGATGTCGAAAACGGTAATGCGCATGATACGATCCATGAAATTTCGTGGTTTATGAACGGATAATCAGGAAACGGAAGAAACCGGCCGCCGCATGGCGCACCGACGCGCCGCCGGCAGGCCATGCGCCACCTCCGCCGCCAGCACGCCCCGCAGACGCGGCGTCAGCGCCAAATCGGGCAGGATCGCGAAACCGGTGCGCGCATAGAACGGCGCATTCCACGCCACGTCGCGAAAGGTCGTCAGCGTCACGGCTGCCATGGCCCGCTCCGCCGCATGGGCAGCCGCGTGCTCCAGCAGAGCCCGGCCCAGCCCCCGGCCCTGATGCGCGGGCGCCACCGACATCTCCCACACATGCAGCACCGCCCGGCCGACATCCGCACCGTTCCCATCCTCCGTCGCCACACGGGCGGACAGAAAACCGGCAATAGCCTCCCCATCCACCGCCACCCAGCAGGTTCCAGCCTCGATGGCTGCCAGATGCGCCTCCGCCGACATCACGCCATCATCCGCGATCCAGGCCAGATCGGGGATGGTGCGAAACAGCGCGCCCGATGCCTCCTCTACTGCGGGCAACAGGGCGGCCTCGTCCCGCCGGGCCGCCCGGATCTGCCATTCATCACACATTTTCCGTACTTCCCGTTCCGATATCGCTCTTTTCATGCCGCCGTGCATGGAACGGACCCGCCACGCGGTCAATCCACCTAAAGTCTGTTTGGGCATGGCAACCGTGAACGAAAGTGGCCTCGTGCGCCGCAAGCACAGGAAACCCGTCTCGGCTCGCCGCCAGCGCGCATGTCCAGACCGGTCTTCTCACGGTGCGACCATGTGATAGGGCACCACTCCCCGCTCCTCGCTGCCCGCGTCGATCCCGAAGCCGGTGGCCGGGATCGCCCGATGGCGGCAATCGGTGCGGATGCAGGCGCGGCATCCCGGCCCGATCGGGATCACCATCCGGTCGTCCGCCAGGTCCAGCCCGGCCGAATAGACCAGTTCCGGCGCGTGCGACACCGCGCAGCCCAGCACGATCGCCACCAGGCGCGGCCGGTCGAAATAAGAGACCGGCGAATGCCCCACCGTCCGCGCGACGCTGATATAGACAGCATCATCGGTGGTGCGCGACATCTGGACATGCAGCTTGCCCGGCGCCGAAAAACATTCGAACACATTCCATTGCGCACACAGCCCGCCGAACCGCGCGCGGCTGAAGCGGGTGGCGCTGTAGCTCTTCAGCACATTGCCGGCGATATCGGTCTTGATGAAATAAAACGGAATCCCCTCCGCCCCCGGCCGCTGCATGGTGGAGAGCCGATGGCACACCTGCTCGAAACTCACGCCGAACTGGCGCTGCAACAGGTCCAGGTCATGCCGCGTCTGCCGCGCAGCCCGGCGAAACCGCTCGTAGGGCAGCAGCAGCGCCCCGGCGAAATAATTGCTCATCCCCACGGTGGCCAGCGCCCGCGCATCGGCGCTGCCCAGCCCCGACCGGCGCACCGGCCGAGCCAGGATCTGCCCGTAATCCAGCCGCCCGATCACCTGCGCCAGCCAGAAGGCAGAACTCTCCGGCGGCACGCCCCCGGTGACGGAGAGCCGGCGCGCCCGCCGGTCGAACCGCCACATCACCCCTTCCCGGTCCAGCCCGGCATCGGTCACGATCCGGATATCGTGCCGGTCGCGCAGATAGCGGCCCAGCATCTCGGCCGGCCCGCCCTCGTCCAGCCGCGCGGTCTCGTACAGCCCCTCCGCCGCGCGGTCGATCTCGTCGAAATAATTCCGTTCCGCCTGCACCCAGTCACCCACCGTGTCATACGACCCGGTGCCCGGCTGCGGCGCCGGCATCACGGCACCGCCCTGCCCCCGCTCCTCCCGCAACGCCCGGAAGGCGCGATAGAGCGTCACGAACTGGTCGCACAACCACGGCGCGCCCCGCACCGCCTCCTGCAACTGCCGTGGATAGGGCATGGCGCTGAACAGCGGGTCGCCCAGGATCTCGCGCAGCACCTGCATGCGCTGGATATCGCCGCTGTCGCTGAACCAGGTCGGCTCGACGCCGAACAGCGTGCAAAGTTTTAACAATATGCCCGGCGTCAGCGGCCGCTGGTCGTTCTCGATCTGATTGAGATAGCTCGCCGAAAGGCCCAGCGCCGTCGCCAGCGCCTGCTGCGATTTGCCGTTTCTGGTGCGCAGATCGCGGATTCTCGATCCCGCGAAGATCTTCTCGCCCGCCGTCGCCATCTTCGCATCCTTCGCAAAACTGGTCCCAGAACGTGGCACCATTTCGCCCGGATCGCCATTCCCGAATGCGCGAGAACGGCCATACTCCGCGGCAAGGCCCCCAAAGAGGAACCCGACCATGCGGCATTACGACATCACCGTTCATCCCGAGAGCGACCGGCTACCGCGCAACGCGCAACTGGCCTGGCAGATCGCCGAGGTCGCCGCCGACCCGGTCGCCATCGTCCCCGACGTCACCGAGATGATCATCAATCGCGTGATCGACAATGCGTCGGTCGCCATCGCCTCGGTCAACCGCCATACGGTGGTCAGCGCCCGCGCCGAAGCCCTGGCCCACGCCCGGCCCGGCGGCGCCACCCTGTTCGGCTGCGGGCCGGACGTGCGCGTCCACGCCGAATGGGCCGCCTGGGCCAACGGCACGGCGGTGCGCGAACTGGATTACCACGACACGTTCCTCGCCGCCGAATACTCCCACCCCGGCGACAACATCCCCGCCATCCTCGCCGTGGCCCAGCAATGCGGCCGCTCGGGCGCCGAACTGGTGCGCGGCATCGCCACCGGCTACGAAATCCAGATCGACCTGGTGCGCGCGATCTGCCTGCACAAGCACAAGATCGACCATGTGGCCCATCTGGGCCCCTCGGTCGCGGCCGGCATCGGCACGCTGCTGGGCCTGCCCACCGAGACCATCTACCAGTCGATCCAGCACGCCCTGCACGTCACCACCGCCACCCGCCAGAGCCGCAAGGGCGAGATTTCGTCATGGAAGGCCTACGCCCCCTCCCACGCCGGCAAGATGGCCGTCGAGGCCGTGGACCGCGCCATGCTGGGCGAAACCTCCCCCAGCCCGATCTATGAGGGCGAAGACGGCGTGATCGCGTGGATGCTGGACGGCAAGGACGCCCATTACCGCGTCGCCCTGCCCGAGGCCGGCGAGGCCAAGCGCGCGATCCTGGACAGCTACACCAAGGAACATTCGGCGGAATATCAGAGCCAGGCCCTGATCGACCTCGCCTTCCGCCTCGGCGCCGACGTCCGCGCCTCCGGCCGCAACTGGGACGACGTGAAGGACATCCTGATCGAGACCAGCCACCACACCCATTACGTGATCGGCACCGGCTCCAACGACCCGCAGAAATTCGACCCCACGGCCTCGCGGGAAACGCTGGACCACTCGATCATGTATATCGTCGCGGTCGCCTTGCAGGACGGCGCCTGGCACCATGTGCGTTCCTACCTGCCCGAGCGCGCGCAACGCGCCGACACGGTGCGGCTGTGGCGCAAGATCCACACGGTGGAAGACCCGAAATGGACCGCCCGCTATCATGCCGACGACCCGGCGGTGAAGGCCTTCGGCGGCCGCATCACCATCACCTTCAATGACGGCACGAAGCTGGACGGCGAACTGGCGGTGGCCAACGCCCACCCGCTGGGCGCCACCCCCTGGACCCGGCCCGACTACATCCGGAAATTCCGCGTCCTGACCGAAGGCATCCTGCCCCCTGCCGAAATCGAGCGCTTCCTCGACGTGGCACAGCGCCTGCCCGCCCTGCGCACGGACGAGCTGCGCCAGCTCGAAATCGCTCTCCCGCCGGAGGCGCTGAAAGCCACCGACAAAACCGGAATCTTCAATTTCCCCGCATGAAAGACCGACCCCGCCCGCCCCTCAACGAACAGGGGTGAAGGGGACGACTGTCCCCTTCCGGGTGCAGGGCAGAGCCCTGCGAGAAGGCACAATAAGGAGACGTGACATGACCCAAGCGTCCAGGCCCAAGAAATCGGTCGCCCTCTCCGGCATCACCGCCGGCGAAACGGCCCTCAGCTCCGTCGGCCATGCCGGCAACGACCTGCATTATCGCGGCTACGACATCAAGGACCTCGCGGAATCCTGCGCGTTCGAGGAAGTCGCCCACCTGCTGATCCACGGCCACCTGCCCGACGCCGCCGAACTGGCGGAATACAAGGAGCGGCTGCGTTCCCTGCGCGGCCTGCCCGTCCGCCTGCGCCGCCTGCTGGAGGATATTCCGGCCGCCGCCCACCCGATGGACGTGATGCGCACCGGCGTTTCCGCCCTGGGCTGCATCCTGCCCGAACGGCGCGACATGAACCCGGTCGGCGCGCGCGAGATCGCGGACCGCCTGCTGGCCTCGATGGGCTCGGTACTGCTGTACTGGTATCATTTCTCGACCAACGGCAAGCGCATCGACGTCGAGACCGACGACGAGACCATCGGCGGCCATTTCCTGCACATGCTGCACGGTCACGCCCCCCCGCCCGACTGGGTCAGCGCCATGCATGCCTCGCTGATCCTGTACGCGGAGCATGAATTCAACGCCTCGACCTTCGCCTGCCGCGTGGTGGCCGGCACGGGGTCGGATATGTATTCCGCCGTCACGGCCGGCATCGGCGCCCTGCGCGGCTCCCGCCACGGCGGCGCCAACGAGGTCGCGCTGGAAATCCAGCAGCGTTACCAGACGCCCGACGAAGCCCAGGCCGACATCCTGCGCCGGCTGGAAAACCGCGAGGTCGTGATCGGCTTCGGCCATCCGGTCTACACCATCGCCGATCCGCGCAACGCCGTGATCAAACAGTGGGCGGAACGCCTCTCGGCCCGCAGCGGCGCCATGCGGCTCTACAACGTCGCCGAACGGGTGGAGCGCGTGATGGCCGAGCGGCGGAACATGTTCGCCAACCTCGATTGGTTCAGCGCGGTTTCCTACAACATGATGCGCATCCCCACCGCCATGTTCACGCCGATCTTCGTCATCGCGCGCCTGACCGGCTGGAGCGCCCACGTCATCGAACAGCGCGAGAACGGCAAGATCATCCGCCCCTCGGCGGACTATATCGGGCCCGACAAGCGGCCCTTCACACCCCTGCACGAGCGGGGCGGACTGGAGAAAGCGGCATGATATACCTGACAGGCGGCGCCACCAGCGGCGAGACGGCAGGCCGGCGCTTCCGCGCCCTGCTGCACGCCCCCGGCATCCTACAACTGCCCGGCGCCCATAACGGCCAGGCCGCGCTCCAGGCCAAGGATGTAGGCTTCAACGCGCTCTATCTCTCGGGCGCGGCCATGACGGCCAGCATGGGCCTGCCCGACCTGGGCATCATCACCATCGACCAGGTGACGTTCTTCATCCGCCAGATCGTCAACGCCACCGGCCTGCCCCTGCTGGTCGACGGCGATACCGGCTATGGCGAGGTGCTCAACGTCATGAACATGGTCCGCACCTTCGAGGATGCGGGTGCTGCTGCCGTGCATCTGGAAGACCAGATCCTGCCCAAGAAATGCGGCCATCTGAACAACAAGAAGCTCGCCACCCCGCACGACATGGCCATGAAAGTCGGCGCCGCCCGCAAGGCCGCCCGCGACCTGGTCGTCATCGCCCGCACCGATGCCGCCGCCAGCGAAGGGATCGACGGCGCCGTGGCCCGCGCCAGGCTCTATATCGAAGCCGGCGCCGACGCGATCTTCCCCGAAGCCCTCACCACCGCCGAGATGTTCCGCGAATTCGCCCGCCGCATGCCAGGCGTCAAGCTGCTGGCCAACATGACGGAATTCGGCCGCACGCCCTTCTTCACCGCCAGCGAGTTCGAGGCAATGGGCTACAGCATGATCATCTGGCCCGTCAGTTCGCTGCGCGTCGCCAACAAGGCGCAGGAAGACCTCTACACCACCCTCCGCCGCGACGGCAGCACCGAGGCCATGCTGCCCCATATGCAAACCCGCGAAGCCCTCTACCGGACCCTGCGCTATCATGAATACGAGGCGCTGGATCAGTCGATTGTGGAAACGGTTCTGCCGAAAGTCGGCGAGTTGGCGTAAAACGCCAGTTCGCGGGGCTCCCCTTCCGTTGGCATTCCATCGGCCATTCCGGCCGATGGAATGCCAACTCCGCCCTTCACTCCTGATTGTTAAGGAGCCGCGGCTTCTGTCGGGCCTTTTTGCAGTTTCTGGATTGTTTCCAGATGCTGTTTATATTCCTCGTAATGCTCGGGCGCCGCATGCACGAAATGCGGGTCCTCCATATGCGGTACCCGCCCATGATGCCCGAAATTGACCAGCCGGGCTTCCATGAGATGGATCTTGCCGAGAATGTCGGCCTTGATGGCGATCACAGCCAGGGAAGACCCGATGAACGGCCCAAGCAGATAAACCCACAACCCATTCCAGTTGCCCGCGAACAGGTCCGGCCCGAACGTACGGGCGAAATTGGCGCTGTTCCCCGAGATCCACGCCGTCAGCGGATTCATCACAAAAAAGAAAATACCGCCGATCCAGGGCGTCACCCACTTATGACGCGGATGGGCCGCCAGCCAGTACAGCGTGGCAATCAGCAACCCCGTGACCAATATCTCCGATCCCAGCGCAAACCAGACGGAAATACCCGTATAAGGCACCGTCGCCCCGTAATGGGTGGCAAGCGCATGGATCTTCCATGACGAGAAAAGATACCCGGCCCCATAGACGATCGCCGTTCCCAGCACCGCGCCTAGGACCTGCGAAACGACATAGCCAAGGGCATCAATCCACACGATCTTTTTCGAAAGCATGAAGGCGAGCGTAACCGACGGATTCAGGTGCGCCCCACTGACCTTCCCGAAAGGCGTCATGGCCGCCGCCGTTCCCGCCATGCCGAAGCACAGACCGCACAAGGCCGCCTGAAAAGCCGGATGAACGCCAAGCAACCGGCCCAGCAAGGTCCCTGGTGCCGAAAGAATGATGACGCAGCCCAGCCCGATCACCATCAGAACCGCCGTGGCCACCATCTCGCACAGATAGAGCCGCCAGTGAAACGGACGCTCCGGGTGCGGCTCACCAGCCAGCGGCCGATCGTGAAAATGGATGTGGAAATGCGGCCAGTGGATATGCGGCAATTTGACATGGGGAAGATGAAAGTGCGGCAAATGAAGATGCGGCAGATGGAGGTGCCAATCCCCATGCTTTCTGTCTCGTGACATCTCTTGGTCCACCATCCTCGCGCAATGTTCGGCTCTGCGTGGTCATGTGGCGAGACCGCATCCCGCCACCGCCTCATACGTGGGTATTGGATGGAAAAAATTCAATACAATATTCCCGTGATGACACAGAAAGACGAAAAACAACTATCTATAGATTTTTTGTTTAACACACATACGCCGCGCCGCAGGTATTTTATTTATATATTCCAGATTATTTACTTATAAAAAAATAAGATCAGCAGCATTTTCTCAAATATTAAAGATACTCAAGCAGCGATACTCAAGCCACGATCCACGTATGAAACAGGCGATAAGGAACACGGAAGCAGAACGACCCCCAATTTTCCGGAAGGAACATCACCCGGAGGGGCGTCGCCATCCCTTTCGAGACCGCCCCGGGCATATCCCAAATTCTCCGCGAATCCCGCTATCCGCGAGGCGACACGAACCGATCCGGGAATGGATAAATCCACACAGCACTACGCACATGCGGCCTTCATGCCACTTGCCGCTCTGGCCTTCGAGCATACGATAGCGAACGGTCCGTTCCCCGGCTCTTTATCACCCGTCTGATATGCGCATAGAGCAGGCGGGTGGAACGAACCGTCCTAGAAAATGCGTGATGGCGGCGCATGCCGTGCATGCTTTCACGCCGGTCTCCTGGTCAGCGAGAGCCATGCCTTGGCCGCTTCCGAAAGATAACCGCCACGTCGCCAGGCAAGTGTCATGTGCCAGCGCATCTCCGGATCATCGAGCGCGATGGCCCGAATACCGTCATGCTGGCGCGTTTCCACCATCATGCGCGGCAGGAACCCGACGCCGACGCCCGCCGCGATCAGATCGAAGAGAAATTCGACCTGAGTGGAGCGCGCGGCCACATTCGGCGTAAAGCCGCTGCGGCGGCAGGCGGCAAGCACGATCTGATTCAGCGAAAATCCACGCTCGAACAGTAGAAATGGCGAGTCGGCGAATGCGTCAATCGGCGTGGATTCGCGCGCCGTCAGCGGATGGCTGGCCGCGACCACGCCCACGACCCGCTCAGAGCAGACATCCTGCCACGCGAATTCATCGCCGCAGGGCTGAAGCAGACCGGCGAGATCAATTTCGCCGGCACGCAGCAGATCCTTCAGATCCTGGCATCCGCGTTCGACCAATTCGATATCGATGCCGGGATAGCGTTCCCGGAAGGTCACGAAAGACGGAGCGAACAGCGTGTCGTTACCGATCGGCGGCAGGCCAAGCCGCAGCACCCCGCGCTTCAGGCCGCGCAACTCGGCCAGTTCCACCAGCAGATCGTCGCGCTCGGCCAGGATCGCCAGCCCCCGGCGGAACACCACCGCGCCGGCATCCGTCAGCGCGACGCCTTGCGCGGCCCGGTCGATCAGAACCAGATCCAGTTCGTCCTCCAGGCGTTTCACCGCCTTGCTCACGGTCGACTGGGTGGAAAGCACCGCCTTGGCCGCCAGCGAGAAGCTGCCCTCCCGCGCAACCGCGACGAACATGCGTAATGCCCTGATCTGCATGTGCTATTCCATAACTGACTGATCTGTATTCAGCCAATGTGCATTTTTCACTTCCACGTCATTTTCCGTACTGCATGTCGAAGAATAATCGTCTGCGCACCGGACGAAGATCCGGATACAGGGGAGGACTGCATCGCATGACTGGAACCGAGGATTTTGGCGCGTTCGACTATATTGTAATCGGTGCCGGGAGCGCCGGCTGCGTCATTGCAAATCGCCTCAGTGCCGATCCGCACAACAAGGTGCTGGTCCTGGAAGCCGGCGGCAACGACAACTGGATCTGGATTCATATCCCGGTCGGCTATCTGTTCGCGATGGGCAATCCGCGTGCCGACTGGATGTTCAAGACCGATCCCGAAGCGCATCTGGGCAATCGCGTGCTGAACTATCCGCGCGGGCGGCTGCTGGGCGGATGCTCGTCGATCAACGGCATGATCTACATGCGCGGGCAGGCCGCCGATTACGATGGCTGGCGGCAACTGGGCAACCCGGGCTGGGGATGGGATGATGTCCTGCCCTATTTCATCAAGGCCGAAGACAATTTCGCCGGCGCGAGCACGTTTCACGGCGCGGGCGGCCCGCTGCATGTCGACCGGCAGCGGTTAAGCTGGACATTGCTCGATGCCTTTCGCGATGCCGCCGCCCAGGCCGGCATCGCGAAAATCGACGATTTCAACCGGGGCGACAACGAAGGCTCCTCCTATTTCCAGGTGACGCAGAAACACGGGTTCCGCTGGAGCGCCGCGAGCGCCTATCTCCACCCGGCGATGAAGCGGACCAATCTGCGCGTCCAGACGGGTGCCCTGGTCCATCGCGTGCTGGTCGAGAATGGCCGCGCCGTCGGCGTCCGCTTCTCGGTCGACGGAACGGTCCATACCGTTCGCGCCTCCAGCGAGGTGATCGTCTCGGGCGGCGCGATCGGCACTCCGGCGATCCTGCAACGCTCGGGCATCGGCCCCGGCAAGCGGCTGCGGGAACTCGGCATCGACGTCGTGAACGACCTTCCCGGTGTCGGCGAGAACCTCCAGGACCATCTCCAGATCCGCAACGCCTTCAAGGTGACGGGCGCGGAGACCCTCAATACCGAGGCCGGGTCGCTGTTCGGCAAGGCAGAGATCGGGCTGGAATATCTGCTGACCCGCTCGGGCCCGATGTCGATGGCGCCCAGCCAGTTGGGCGTCTTCGCCCGGTCTGGGCCGCGCTATGAGAGGGCGAACCTGGAATATCATGTCCAGCCCCTCAGCCTCGCGGCTTTCGGCGGCGCGCTCGACCCGTTCCCCGCCTTCACCGCCGCGGTCGCGAATGTCCGCCCCGAAAGCCGTGGCACCGTCCACCTCAAATCCGCCGACCCGGCCATGGCACCGGCGATCCATCCGAACTATCTCTCCACCGAGGAGGATCGCCGCGTCGCCGTCGAATCCGTGCGCCTGACACGGCGGATCGTGGGGCAGTCGGCCATGGCGCGCTACCAGCCCGAAGAGTTCCGCCCCGGCCCGTCGCTGGAGAGCGACGCGGACCTGGAAAAGGCCGTGGGCGAAATCTCCACAACCATTTTTCACCCCGTGGGTACGGCGGCCATGGGGAACGGATCGCAGGCCGTGGTCGATCACGAACTGCGTGTACACGGCATTGCCGGGCTCCGTGTGGCGGATGCCTCGATCATGCCGCGCATCACCTCGGGCAACACCAATGCGCCGACCATCATGATCGGCGAGAAAGCGGCGACGATGATTCTCGCTGCCGCCAAATCGTCCGTCCAATCACCGTCAATCCCGGCACTGACCGCCTGAGCGAAGGATCACAATCATGCCTCTCATCCGCTTTGACATGCTCGAAGGCCGCTCCGAGACGGAGCTTGCCGGCATCCTCGATGCCGCCCACCAGGCGGTGCTCGACGCTTTCGGGGTCCCGCCGCGCGACCGGTATCAGATCATCTATGAACACAAGAAAAGCCGTGTCCGGATCGAGGATACCGGATTCGGCATCCCGCGTACCGACGATGTGATGATCGTCTCGGTGACGACCCGCCCGCGCACGGTCAAGGAGAAGACCGCGTTCTACCGCCTGCTGACCGAGGCGCTGACCGGGAAATGCGGCATCGCCTCCAGCGACGTGATGATCAACTATGTCGAGAACACCGACGTCGACTGGTCATTCGGCAACGGCGAAGCCCAGTTCCTGGCCGCCAAGCCCAGGGGCGCATGATCTGAATACAGGCAAGGCCGGGGCTCTCCCCGGCCTTGCCCGCGAAGCCAGAGAACGATCCATGGCGAACATCCTGTCCCCCTGCGGTCCTCGGCATGCCGTCGTTGAACGTGCCTTCCGATCCTCGCGGCCTTCTATCGGGTCAAAAGACCATCAAGCCGTTCCGGCAGTCTTTGCATGGCGGACGGCAGAACGGCTACGGCACACGCCTTGCTGAAATACCAGCCCTGAAGAGAGTCGCATTGCATGTCGAGAAGCATCCTCGCCTGACTGGCGGTTTCGACGCCTTCCGCCGTGACGGCCTTACCCAGCCCATGTGCGATATCGATGACGCCACGCACGATGACCTGATCCTCGTACGACGTGGTGAGGCTCGACACGAAACGCCGGTCGATCTTCAGGCGATCGATTGGAAGTTCCTGAAGATGCGTCAGCGAGGCATAACCGGTACCGAAATCGTCCAGCGCAACCTCGACCCCCTCCGCATGTAACCGGCGCAATCCCTGTTCCACCCGTTTCTGGTCCCGCCCCAGAAACATGCGTTCCGTCACTTCCACACAGAACCGTTCGGGTCCGATTCCCGTTTCGGCACAGCGGCTGAAGAACCGATCCAGAAAGCTATCCGACCGAAAATCGGAATTGGTCATATTGATCGCCACCCGTCCGAATGGGATGGACTTGTCGAGCATGACCTGCATGTCTCTGAACACGCGATCCAGCATATACATCCCCAAAACCGCGGACATGGCCGGATCGGTCAGCACGGCCTGAAAATCCGCGGGCATCAGGAGACCGCGCTGGGGATGCTGCCATCGTATAAGCGCTTCCAGAGAAGCATGGCGTTCCGGAGCGCGGAAAACGATCGGCTGGTAGGAAAAATGAAAGTTCCTGCACTTCAGCCCCGCCTCGATCTCAAGCAACGCCTGGGATTTCTTCTCGGCAGAAGCCAATAATTCAGGATGAAATCCCTCAAGCCTGTCCCGCCCGAGCGCCTTGGCGTGATATAATGCCAGATCGGCGGCCTTGATGAGGCTTGTCGCGTCATCTCCATGCCTGTGAAATGCCGCGTATCCCATACTGGCGGAACAATGCCAGCTTATGGTGTCGATCTGGATTGGATCGCGAATAGCTTCGAGTACCTTCTCATAGAACCTACGTGCTTCGTCTTCCTCCGTTTCGTCGAAGATGATTCCGAATTCATCGCCACCAAGACGGGCGATGAAGACACGATCGTCGACGACGGATCGCAAGCGCGATACCATTATTTCCAGAAGATGATCGCCCGCGTCATGACCAAACGAATCATTAATTTCCTTGAACGCATCGATATCCATGAGCGCCAGATAGAACTGGCGACCGGATGGGCCATACTGTCCAATCAGCCCACCGACATATTCCCGGAAATATCGACGATTGGGAAGATTCGTCAGGGCATCGAGATTGGCGATCGTTCTGAGATGCTCGCGGCTGGTCCGCAGTTCATCCTCGGCCAGCTTTCGCGCCGTGATGTCGAAGCGGATCGCAACATAGCTGTCGACCTTGCCTGCCTGGGAGACGTGTGGAACGATCGTGGTATCGACCCAGTAGAGTGTGCCGTCTTTCCTGCGGTTACAGATTTCACCATGCCAGTTCTGACCGCTGGCGATCTGCCGATACATCAGGCGGAAGAACGCCGCATCATGGACGTCGGACCGAAGAATCCGGTGGTTGCAGCCGATCAACTCGTCACGGTCGTACCCACTGACCTGGCAGAATTTGTCGTTGACGAAAGTGATCGTGCCGCGCGCGTCCGTAATGGCAACGATGGCGGCGCTATCAAGTGCGTAACGAATGAATTCGCCTGCCTCCCTGAATGGCAGATGATGCAAACTGAAGTCTCCCGCACCAGTGCGACACGTGCCGCTGCTGTCCCCTTACGACGCGATCACGCAATCATCCAGAGCGTACGTCGCTCGCTCCGATCTGTCTCAACTGCATAGCTTGCCGGCTCGACGCGCTTTGCGCATCGCTCACCTGGAACAGTGCGACCAGCCGTGCCAGCTCGTCCGCCGCGGCGACCAGATTATGCGCGCCGGCGGCGCTTTGCTCCGCGACGGCCGCATTCTTCAGCGTCGTCTGTTCCAGGCCGCTGATGGCGGCATTCACCTCGCCCAGACTGGCGGACTGGGCGTGCGACGCGGCGGCAATCGTCGCAATGGTGCTGTTGATCTCACCCACCTGGGCCGCGATTTGCCGCAGCGACTCCCCAGCCTCCCGGACCTGCCGCACGCCGGCCTTCACATCCGCCGCCGCCCTGGCGATCAGCGCGGTGATCTCCTTGCCCGCATCGGCGGAACGCTGCGCCAACGCGCGGACCTCGCTGGCCACCACCGCGAAACCACGTCCCTGCGCACCGGCTCGCGCCGCCTCGACGCCGGCATTTAGCGCCAGGATGTTGGTTTGAAGGGAAATATTATTTATTACGTCAATGATACTGGAAATTTCCTGCGATGATTTTTCGATTCTGCCAATCGCCGCCATTGCCTCGTTAACGATCTGGCCTGCCTGTTCCGCGCCGGACTGCGCTGTCTCAGCCATCAGCCGAGCCTTTGCCGTCTCCTCGGCCGTCCCGGACGCGCCGCGCGCAATCTGGTTCAGAGTCGCCGACATCTCCTCCTGCGCCGCCGCCTGCTGCTCGGTCGCACGGGAAAGACTGTCGGCACCATGGCGGATACCAGTGGCGTTCGCCATCACTTCCTGACTGTTCCGTGCGATCTTTCCCATGCTCTGCCCAAGCTGTTCGGCTGTGGCGTTGAAATGCTGTTTCAACACCGCCGAGCGTTCCGGCATCGTCTCGGTGACACGATAGGCCAGGTCACCGCCGGCCAATGCGGTCAGGGCCGCGCTGATGGCCGCGATCGTGGTGCGATCTTCCCGCGCCTGATGTTCCTGCGCCAGCCGCATCTGGGCGCGGGCCGCTTCCATTTCCTCCAGATAGAACGATACAGTCAGGTCGATTTCCGTCAGGACGACTTTACACAGAGTTGTAATCCCGTCGGCCAGATCACGACCCGCGGACGGCCTGACCAGGAAGCCCGTGCCCGGTAGCGTCTCCCTGATCACGGCGCGGATCAGCCGGTCCAGGATAATCGTGTAGCCACCGATATACCAACGCGGCGTCAGGCCGATCCGCGCATGGACCTCGCCGATAGCCCGGACTTTCGCCACATAGGCGTCATCGAAGCGCGCTGCGATGATGGCCTGCCAGTGCGTCGCCTGCGCACGCTTCGCATGATCGATCCTGGCTTCGGAAGAGAAGAACCGCCTGACCTCGGGCGTCTCGCGGATTTTGTCATAAAGCGCGTCCAGCGCCTCCGGCAATGCGCGCTCCAGTATGGGGCGCAACCGATGCAGAGTCCGATAATCCCCCGCATCCATCGTGATGAATTCATACCGATCCTGAAGATCGGATATACCGTGTTCGTTTATCTTCACGTCTTTGTCCGATCCGCTCCACAAGCAATACCGAGCACTGCAACATCCATTTATTCATATGCAAGATGTCATCGACCGCACGCATGAAGTGATCGACTCCGATCCGGGAACCATTACAAAAAAGAAGAAACAGGCCGTCAGCATGAGCTGTAATCAGCGATACATAATCCCTCCTTTTGCCCCTCCCCCGGACAGCGGACCTTGGCCGTGTCTTCCACAAATCCGCCGCGCCTGACGGCCGGGACGGGTGACAACGGAAACAGGGCGGGGAAACAGCCGGGGGAAACAGGCGGGCAGTTCCGGCGTTAGGTGTAGCCGATCGCGGATCGCTGCATACCCATCGCATGCAGCCAATGCGTCATCCAGGCTCGCCGGTCTGCGGCCCCGCGCCGGAGATCACCTTGTGCCGTCACCGGGAAACGCCCCATGCCGAAACCCGTTCTCGTCGTCGGTGCCGGACCTGTCGGCCTCACCATGGCCGCCGAACTTGCGCGCTATCATGTGCCCGTCAGGATCATCGACCAGTCGCAGGCGCGCACCGACCAATCGAGGGCACTCGCGGTCTGGCCACGCACCCTCGAACTTCTCGCCGCCAGCGGCTGTCTCGACGCCTTTCTGGCCACCGGTTTCAGCGCAGACGCCATCGGCATCCACACCGGCAGCCGGCGCATCGGCCGCATCGCATTCGATCAGATCGCCTCTCCCTTCAACCTGCTGCTGGTAATCCCGCAATCGGAAACCGAGCGCCTGCTGGAGGCCCACCTCGCCTCACTCGGAGGAAACGTCGAACGGAGCACCGAACTCACGGCCTTTGCCCAGACCGCGGACGGCGTCACCGGCCTCGTGCGGCATGCCTCCGGGGAGAGCGAGGAAATCCACGCAAGCTGGCTCGTCGGCTGCGACGGCGCCCACTCCCTCGTCCGCCGAACCCTCGGGATGAAATTCGAGGGCGATACCCTCTCAACCGGCTTCCTCATCGCCGATGTCCATCTCACCGGCCTCGCCATTCCTCCGGCCGAACTGGCGATCTTCTGGCATCCCGACGGCGCGCTGATGGTCTTTCCCGTCTCGCCCGGGCGTTATCGCATCATCGCCGATATCGGCACGCTTTCCGGGCAGAAGCCCAATCTGGGGCAGGTGCAGTCCATTGTGGACCGGCGCGGGCCGGGTGGGGTCACCGTCTCCGATCCGGCCTGGCTGTCGCATTTCGGGGTCAATGAACGCAAGGTGCGGGACTATCGCGCGGGCCGGGTATTCCTCGCGGGGGATGCCGCGCATATCCACAGCCCCGCCGGCGGACAGGGCATGAATACCGGCATGCAGGATGCCTTCAATCTCGCCTGGAAACTGGCCCTCGTCGAACAGGGCCAGGCCGATCCGGCCCTGCTCGACAGCTACAGCCACGAACGCAGCCCGGTCGCCCGCCATATTCTCGCCGAGTCCAGCCGCCTGACCCGGCTGGTCCTGCTCAGACACCCTCTGGCGCAGCGTCTGCGCGGCTTTCTCGCGCACAGGATCCTCGGATTTGCCGAGGTGCAGCGCGCCATCGTGAACAGGCTGTCCGAGGTCACGATCGGCTACCCCGACAGTCCGCTCAACATGGGTTCCGCCAAGGGCTTGCGCGGCCCGTCTCCAGGCGAGAGGTTCGCCCCCGACCTCCCCATCCCGGTCCGCGATACGCCCAGATTCACCCTGTTCGCCAGGGATGACGCCGAGGCACGCGCGCTGATCGGCCGCCATCCTGCCCTGCTGGACGCCCAACTCCGCACACCACCCGACGGCAAAGGCATCTGGCTGGTGCGACCGGACGGCTACGTCGCCGCGACATCCCGCGCCGGAAAATGGTCGCCCATCGAAGCCGCCCTGTCGAAGATCGTCGCCAGCACGGCGCAGAACCCGAAGCCGTCAGAGCCTGTCTGAAAATGCACGCTGGCGGCAACCCGACGCGCGTTTCGAACAGGCTCCGATCCAATCAGGTCCGTCCCTTGCGCGGCGGCTCCTCACCGGTCACCCGGTGCCAATAGTCATCGGCCCGCTTCTCGAACGTCGCCGCATCGCGGGCATCGCTCTGGTAAAGCGCTCCCTTCGCGATCGGCGCATAGACCTGCTCCACCCAGCCGCGCGGATCGTCATGGGGAAAGCGGTATCCGACATGGCCGAGCGATGCCGCCCCCTTGTAATGGGCATCGCGCAGATGCAGCGGCACCGCGGCGGGCGGATTGTTCGCCACATGATGCATCGCGGTTGAAATCCCCCGGCACGCCGAGCCCGATTTGGGCGCCCGCGCCACATGCAACGCCGCATGCGCCAGCACGATCTGCGCCTCCGGATACCCGATCTTCTCCACCGCCTGCATCGCCGCCACGGCGGTCTGGAGCGCGGTGTTATCGGCCAGCCCCACATCCTCCGACGCATGGATCATGATCCGCCGCGCGATATAGCGCGGGTCTTCACCGCCATGGATCAGCCGCGCCAGCCAGTAAAGCGTGGCATCGGGGTCGGACCCACGCATGGATTTCACAAAAGCCGAGACGACATCATAATGCGCATCGCCCGACCGGTCGTGATTGACCGGCGCCGCCGCATAGGCCTCATCCAGCATCGCATCGCTGATGGTAACCGCCTGCGCCCCATGCCCCACCGCCAGGCTTTCCAGCGTCGTCAGCGCCCGGCGCGCATCACCCCCCGAACGGCCCGCGATCCGGCGGATCTGCCCCGCCGTCAGCCCGATCTCCACGCCCTCGCCCCGCAGATGGCCGATGCCACGCCGCACCACCTGCTCCATGTCCTCCAGACTCAGCGGCTCCAGCTTCAGAATCGTCGAGCGCGACACCAGCGCCGGGGTCAGCACATGATACGGGTTGCCGGTGGTAGCCCCGATGAAATCGGCCGTGCCTTCCTCGCAGATCGCCAGCAGATCATCGGTCTGGGTCGCCGTGAAACGCTGCACTTCATCGACGAAGATCAGCAGCGGCACCATCCGGGCCTCGTCCGCCAGCTTGCGGATGTCCGCAACACCGCTGCGCGTCGCATGCAGCGGACGAAAACGCTTCCCGAGCATGTTGCCGACCGCGCGCGCGATCGAGGTCTTCCCCACCCCGGGCGGCCCGTAAAGAATGACGCTGCCCAGCGCCCCGCCGGCGATACGCCGCCGCAGGATCGACCCCGGCGCGATCGCCGCCGACTGCCCGATCACGTCATCCAGTGTCGCCGGGCGCAGTTGCGCGGCCAGCGGCACCCGCCCCAGCGGCGCCCCACTGTCAAAAAGATCGCTCATCGCTCACCCCCCGAGACCGCATTGCCCGGCACGGCCCGGTCGCGCCAGGTCAATCATCCAGCCGCACCGAACGTCCCCGCTTGATACCCGCCCGATGGGCCTTGCCATCCAGCCGGCGCTGGCGCGCCGCGCGGCCGGGCCGGGTGGCCACGCGGAAGGCGGGGCGATGCGCGGCCTCGCGGATCAGTTCGGCCAGCCGTTCGATGGCATCCTCGCGGTTGCGCAACTGCGTGCGAAACCGCCGGGCCGTGATCACGATCACTCCGTCCCGCGTGGCGCGACTGCCCGCAACCTCCAGCAGCCGCACGCGCACCCGCTCGGGCAGCGAGGGCGAGCGCGCGGCGTCAAACCGCAACTGCGCCGCCGTGGCCACCTTGTTGACGTTCTGCCCGCCAGGGCCGGATGCAAGGATGTAGCTGACCTCCAGCTCGGTCTCGGCCAGCGACAGCCCGGGAAGGATCGGGATTGCCATGGCGCGCGACATAGCATGTTTCGCACCAGTGCGCGTGCTATTCCGCCGTGGTCGCAGGGCTCTGCCCTGCACCCGGAAGGGGACAGTCGTCCCCTTCACCCCTGGTCGTTGGAGACGGAGGAAAGATGGTCGGCCATCTATCCTCTTGCGGGCAGTTCGAACATATCGATGATTTCGGGTTCGTCCCGTCCGGCGGCAAACCACTCCTGCACCAATGGGTAAGAGAGCATCCGCTCCAGATACCGAGCGGCACGACCTTCCAGGGAAACACTGTACGTCTGGAAGCGAGAGGCCACCGGCGCGAACATGATATCGGCGGCAGTAAAGCGCCCGAACAACCAGGGCCCCTCGGGATGGCTCTCCGCCGTCTCCCATATCGCTGCCACGCGCGCGATATCGGCTTCGACGGCCGGTGTCCGCACGGCCCGCCGATTGCGCCCCCTCGCATTGACCGGCATCGCCTCTCGCAGCGCATTCAGGCCCGAATGGACTTCGCCGGCATAGCTGCGCGCCCGCGCCCGCATGAAGCGGTCGGCCGGCCAGAGGGCAGGATTCTGCTCGTAGAGATATTCCGTAATCGCAAGCGTGTCCCAGATCGGGAAACCATCAGCACGCAGAACCGGAACCAGGCCCGTCTCGCCGCCACGTTCCATGACGGCCTCCCGCGCACCCTTTACATAAAGCGACAGGATCGTCTCCTCGAATGGCACGCCAGCCAGTCGCAACAGCATCCACGCACGCATCGACCACGATGAATAATTCCTGTTCCCCAGAATGATCTGCAACGCCATCAATTCCTCCTGCGGAGCTTAAAAGCTGTTTCAAAAGCTCTGATGGTGAGTGGAAGCATGGCGTGAGCCATGGCCGTGATTTTCGCGCATCGGAACGAAGCGGGCTTATCGGCCGCGAGCACTGGAGCACAGAAGAGATCGTCGTCAGCGGGGCTTTTGAAACAGCCTCCTATATCCAGGGCATAGGCAGGAAGCCGGGCAGAGCCTCCACCCGCATGAGCCACCCCTGCACGTTCGGATAAGGGTCCAACGACACATGACCTTCCGGGGCGTGGGCGACATAGCCATAGCAGGCGAGGTCCGCGATCGTCGGATGGTTCGCCGCCAGGAACGTCCGGCCGTCAAGATGCGCGTCCATGAACGCCAGCAAGCGCACCGCACGCGCGCAGGCATCGGCGGGCTCGCCCGGACGTTGCCACAGCGCCACCATGCGGGCCGCCGCCGGCCCCTGCCGCAGTTCCCCCGCCGCGATCGAAAGCCAGCGCTGGACGTGCGCTGCCCCCACCGGGTCGTCCGGCAGCCACGAGGTGCCCGCACCATAAGCCTTGGCCAGATAGACCAGAATGGCGTTGCTGTCGGCCAACACCAGGTCGCCATCACGCAGGATCGGAATCTGTCCAAGCGGATTCAGGCGCAGCAATTCCGGCGTCGGGCCGGAGACGATCTCGAATCCGTAGTCGATGCCGAGCATCGACAGAAGCAATTGTACGCGATGCACATGGCCCGAAAGCGGCATGCCGTAGAGCGTCATCATCGGTGCGATCTTCCCGCGCTGTCATCTTGCCAGGGTCATTGTTTTGCACGACCGTGACGAGATGCTATTCTGGTACGACAGTCTTTCGGATTATGGAAGAATACCGTGGACCGTCTGGATGAACTGACCGTATTCGTTACCGTGCTGGACTTGGGAAGCATGGCGGCGGCGGGCCGACGCCTCCATCGCTCGCCCCCCAGCATCAGTCGTATCCTGGCAGGGCTGGAGCAACGGCTGGGGGCACGCCTGATCGATCGCACGACGCGACGCCTGGCGCCGACCGAATTCGGCCGGCAATTCGCCATACAGGCGCGGAACCTCATCGCGCAGTATGAAGCCCTGACCCGGGCCGCCACCCATGAGGCGGATCAGCCCGCCGGCATGCTCCGCATCACCGCTCCGGCGACATTCGGGCGCCGCCACGTCGCACCGGTGCTGTCGGATTTCCTGGCACGCCATGAAAACATTCAGGCCACCCTGGTCTTGTCGGACCGCAACCTCGATCTGGTCGAAGAGAGTCTCGATGTCGCGATCCGCATTGGCGACCTGACCGACTCAACGCTGGTGGCCCGCAAGGCAGGCAGCGTCGGACGCATCCTGGTCGCCAGCCCCGCCTATCTGGCAAAGCGGGGCACGCCCCGATCGGTTCGTGACCTGGCGCGACATGACAGTATCCTCATCGAAAGTCGGCCTGTCGCGCGGGAGTGGCGCTTCGCCTCCGGCCCGCACGACCGAAGACGGCATCAGGGCATACGACTGACACCACGCATTTTGGCCAATGACGTCGAGGCCGCAATCGCAATAGCGCGCGAAGGACTGGGCATCGTGCAGGTCCTGTCCTACCAGGTGGCCGAAGACCTTGCGACAGGACGTCTCATCCGACTGCTGCGGGAGGCGGAACCCGCCCCGACGGCGGTACATCTGCTCAGCACCTGCATATCCCGTCGCCCTGCGAAAACGAGCATCTTTCTCGATTTCGCGGCGAACGCCCTGGCGCACCGCCTCCAGATCATATCCCAACTCTCCGAGGTCGCGTTATCGGAGCAAATCACCCCATGAAAACCGACCAACGAGAGTGGTCTGACATGGTATTCCCGATCTTCCGTCAAGACGGCCGCTTGAAAAGCGGCCCTGAACAATGACGGGCCACAAGCACACTCATGTAACAAGAATATTTCTATTCCATCCCATCCCCATCACATTTGTTCGATAATTCATTCCTGTTCTTCAAGAACCCCCTGCGCGCATAGCTGACATTTCTTTACGTTCCTTTACTCTGCCATGATTGCTCCATAACGTCCGGTCCAGACGCTGGCAGATAGAATGGCTGGCGGAAAGGATATTACGAAATGAAAAAAGTGCTTATCCTCACTGCGGCTCTTGCTCTTTCCATGCCCGTCATGGCCCACGCCCAGGAAGACAACAGCAGCCGGTCCGAGAACGGCAATTCCGGCGAACATCGCCACCGCGAAGGCAATCGGCAGAATGGCCGTGATCAGATGAACGGCATGGAAGACAGGAACGGGGAATCCGGCAGCCATCGTGAGCGTATGCGCGGCAACCGTGAAGACGGAAACTCCGGCAGCGAAAATGGCCGTGAACATGGCCGCCACAATCACCGTTCCGGTAACGAAAACGGGCAGCAGAACAGCAGCAATCAGGGCAACTGATTCCTCCCGGCCCCAAAGAAAAAATGGAAAAGGCGGCTCTGCGGAGCCGCCTTTTTTGTATCCGTGCCGCGCCTTTTAAAAGAAACGGATCTCAGCACTGCGCATCTGTGCCCATGGCGCGCCGTCGGGCGCCGCTCCACGTCGGCGCGTGTTCCAGCATGAAACCTCTTTCATATTGGTATACACAATTTGCATAAATGACATTCATTCCGTTAGGATGCCCACAAAATGAACCAGAGGAGGTGAGCGATGCATAACATTACGGCGCTGATAGGCGACGCCGCGATCTTCGTGCTGCTGCCCTGGCTGCTGTGGCGCCTGACGCAACGGGCCCTGCCCATCGCGGTCCTGCCCATCCTGATCGGCATCCTGCTGGCGGTCTGGCACGTTCCCGTCGGCAGGCTCGGCCTCCCCTCGCTCTACGGCGACAATATCGGCTGGGTCGCCGTGCTGATCCTGGCCTTCACCGCCGGGCTGGAAATGTGGCAGCACCCCGGCGAGGAAGAGGGCGCGGCACACCGGCTACCGCCGCAACCGCTTGGCCGCCTCCTCACCAGCGCCCTGATCGCGCTGGGTGGCCCGTTCCTGATCGGCTCCTTTCTGGCATATGAATTCTTCCTGCCGATGCCGGGCTGGCACGCCCCGCATGCCGCGCCCTGGATCGCCGCGGCGTCGATCGGGCTCTGCATGGCCGTCAGCGCGCTGCCGGTGCTCATCGGCGTGGTGCGCGAACTCGAACCCGCCCAGCGCCCGCTGGGCCAGTTGGCGCTCAAGCTCGCGGTGGTGGACGACGCCGCCCTCTGGATCGGCCTCGCGGCCCTTCAGTTCGCCACCCGTGGCAGCGCGGCCCTCCATGGCTGGACCAGCCTGGAATTCGTCGCGGTCGCGCTCCTGGTCGGCCTGGCAACGGCCGGAAACTGGGCCTCCCGCCATTTCAGGAACCCGCCCGCCTGGGTCATCTGGACGGCGGTGCCGATCTATCTCGCCGCCGGCTCCTGGGCCAGCAAGCAACTGGGGCTGCACGAACTGATCGGGGCCTATTTCGCCGGCGCGATCATGCCGCCGAGCTGGGTGCGCCGCCTTCCCGTCGAATGGGCCGGCACCTTCGCCCTGGTCTGGCTGGCACCGATGTTCTTCGGCCATAGCGGCCTGCATATCGACGGCGATGCCCTCACCTGGCCGTCCGTGCTGGCATCACTGGCGCTGGTGGCGATCTCGATCGTGACCAAGATCGCCGCCATCTATATCTGCCCCCCGGCGGCGGGCCTGACGCGCCGGCAGACCCTCAGCGTCGGCGCCCTGCTGCAATGCAAGGGCCTGATGGAAATTGTCGCCGCGACCATACTGCACCAGCAGGGCATGCTCTCCGAGTTCGCCTTCGCCGCGCTGGTGGTGCTGGCGGTGATCTCGACCACGCTGACCGGCCCGATGTTCCGCGCCTTCGCCCCGAAGCCGGGCGCGAGAGCATCGGCCCAACTGCCAACGGGCGCGCTCACGGCCAATTCCTGACGGCCGCCGCGCCGTCTCCCCCACGCTCGCCGCCGTCACGACATCGGCGGCGGCGCCGTGTCGGCCGAAGGCAGCGGAATGAACTCGTCATGATCCGCCTCGGGCAGTTTCATCCGCCCGGCCTTCCAGTCCTCGGCGGCCTGCGCCAGCCGCTCCTTCGAAGAACTGACGAAATTCCAGAACAGGAACCGTTCCCCGACCGGCTCGCCCCCCAGCACCATCGCGGTCGTCGGTGCCAACGCCTGGAACGACGAGGCCCCGGCCCCCAGCACGAGCATCCGCCCCGCCTCATAGCGTTCGCCGTCGATCTCGATCGCCCCCGTGGCGATATAAAGCGCCCGCTCCGGATACGTGGTCGGAATTTCCGCCCGCGCTCCGGCCGCCAGTTCGAGATGCGCATAGAACAACGGCGAATGCGTCCGCGCCGCGGCGGTCAGCCCGTAGGCCTGCCCCGCGATAAGCTGCCCCCGCACACCGGCCGCATCCCATTGCGGCAGATCGTCGCCTTCATGATGCGAAAAGGAGGGTGCGGCTTCCTCGTCACCCTTCGGCAGCGCGACCCACGCCTGGATACCATGCAGATGGTCGCCGACCGCGCGCGCCTTCTCGAACCGCTCGCTATGCGTGATCCCGCTCCCGGCCGTCATCCAGTTGACCTCCTGCGGCCGGATCGCCTGTTCCGACCCCAGGCTGTCACGATGCATGACTTCCCCCGAGAACAGATAGGTGACGGTGGAGAGCCCGATATGCGGATGCGGCCGCACATCGAGGCTGCGATCGACCCCGGCCGCGATATCCATCGGCCCCATATGGTCGAAGAAGATAAAGGGCCCGACCATCCGGCGCCGCGCGAAGGGCAGGATGCGCCCCACTTCCAGCCCGCCACCCAGACTGCGGCGCCGCTGTTCGATCATCATCTCGATCATCGTATTTTCTCCCATCCAGACCCGATGTGGAAACGCGCGCCGGCGTTCGGGGCCGGTACGGCCCCGAACCCGTTCAGGCGGTAATGCCGCCGAAACGCCCATTGTTGAAATCCTCGATCGCCTGGCGGATCTCCTCCTGCGTGTTCATCACGAAGGGGCCATAACCGGCGATCGGTTCGTTCAGCGGCTGCCCGGTCAGGACGAGAAAGCTGGCCGCCTCCGTCGCCTGCAACGTCACCTCCGTGCCCTCCCGACTGAGCAGAGCGAACTGTGCACTCCCCAGTTCCGTGCCACCATTCACGATCAGGCGTCCTTCCAGCGAAACGATCGCCGTATTGTGCCCGGCAGGCAGGTCGAGCGTCACCTGCGCGCCGGAATGCAGCGTGCCGTCCCACACATTCAACGCCGAGAACACCCGCGCCGGTCCATGCTGCACCCCGTAATCCCCGGCGATGACGCGCAGCCTTCCGGCATCGTCAGGCAGCGGAACAACCGGAATATCGGCCGCGCGCAGCGTCTGGTAGGCCGCCGGCGCGCCCTTGTCGGCGGCCGGCAGGTTCACCCACAACTGCACCATGCGGAACGCCCCGCCCGCGCGCGCATAGGCAGCCGAATGGAACTCCTCATGCTGGATGCCATTCCCCGCCGTCATCCACTGCACGTCGCCCGGCCCGATCACGCCGCCGCCGCCCGAGGAATCGCGGTGCTCGACCTCGCCGTCATAGACGATCGTCACCGTCTCGAACCCCTTGTGCGGATGCTCGCCCACCCCGCGCCGCGTCTCCGTGGGGCCGAACGTATAGGGCCCGGCATAATCCAGCAGCAGGAACGGGCTCAGATGCTCGCCGAAATCGCTGTAGGAAAACAGGGAGCGGACAGGAAAACCGTCCCCCACCCAATGGCCGCGATCATTGCCGTAGCGGCCGAGAATTTTCTTCTGCATTGCCATGCTCCCGATCGACGGGGCCCCGACAGCGACGCCCCTGCATGATGGCAAGATGGGGCGTTCCATCCGTCGCACAAAGATTGCCCGATCGAACAGTGCGTCCTATTCATGAGACGATGAAGGACCTCAACGACCTCTATTATTTCGTGCAGGTCGTCCGCCATGGTGGCTTCACGCGCGCCGCCCGGGCCACCGGCCTCCAGAAATCCCTGCTCAGCCGCCGGGTCCGGCTGCTGGAGGAGCGGCTGGATACCTTGCTGCTCCAACGATCCTCCCGCCATTTCTCGGTAACCGAGGCCGGGCGCGGCTTCTACGAACGCTGCGTGGTGGTGCTGGAAGAGGCGGAAGCGGCGGAACAATCGGTCGCCCGGCATCATGCCGAACCGTGCGGGATCATCCGGCTCACTTGCCCCGTGGCCCTCCTGACCTTCCAGTTCGGCGCGTTGCTGGCCCGGTTCATCATGCGCCATCCCGCCGTCACGCTCAGCCTCGAGAGCACGAACCGGCGGGTGGATCTGCTGGAGGACCGGCTCGACCTCGCCATCCGGGTGCGCTTCCCGCCGCTGCAATCGGAAAACCTCATCATGCGGGTGCTCGACACCAGCACGCAGTGCCTGGTTGCCGCCCCCTCCCTGATCGCAGCCCCCCTTGCTTCCCCGGCGGACCTGAACACCCTGCCGAGCCTCGATTTCAACACCGCGCCCGCCAGTCATTCCTGGATTCTCGAAAGCACGGACGGTCAGACGGCGACGATCTTCCACACCCCCCGCCTCGCCACCGACGACATGGCCGTCCTGCGTGAAGCAGCCCTGGCGGGCGCCGGCATCGTCCAGCTTCCCACCATGATGATCTGGCGCGATATCAGGGAAGGCCGCCTGCTCCAGATCCTACCCGACTGGCGGCCACGCGCCGGAATCGTGCATGCCGTCTTCCCCTCCCGCCGTGGGCTCTCCCCCGCCGCGCGCACGCTGATCGATTTCCTGGCAACGGAATGTGCCGCCCAGCGACAGGATGCGTCACGGTTTCTGGAGACATGACAGCCGGATCGTTACAGGCGTTTGCGGGACCATTGATAGCGGACAATGGCAACAGGCAACGTATCGTGCGGAAATTCGCCGATATATCGTAGCCCTTTCCGTTCATAGAATCGCCGTGCCGCAACATTCGCGGCACTGGTCCGAAGCCAGAACCCCTCAGGCATCTCCCGTTTGGCGACATCGAGCAGAATGTTCCCGATGCCTACCCCCTGCCTTGCCGGTGCGACAAAAAGCTGCCGAAGCCAGGATGCCGCCGGTTCGAACGCCAGAAATCCTGCGATGCCGGAATCGTCACAGGCAACATGCACGCGCCACGCCCTCTTCCATTCGGCTTCGAGGCGCTCACGATATTCCGCCACGTCTGACACGATTTCGGCTTCGATGCCGGTAGAAAGCGCACTCTCACGCCAGAGCCGCGCAACTGTATCAATGTCGGCTCTGCGGAGCCCCCGCACAGAACAGGTCTCCATTTTCCTTACTCGCTCATGTTTTTGTTCGCCGATCCCGGGGACGTGTTGGTTTCATGATGATATCCCTGATATCGTCATATCTCCTTCCAAACCCCATGCGCGCATATTGAATATGATCTCCGCTTCTTCCTCTTCGTTTCTATTCCTCACATGTTTTACCCGCCCCATCTCGTTGCGCATCGCGGCGGACAGATAATGCCCAGCCGGAAAAGGCACGTAATTGGCGTTGTCCTGCTCTGCGCCCTGTCGGCCGGGTGTACGGATGATGATCAGGGCAAGGGCGACCTGCACGCAGCCGTCTCCCGGTGTTTCGCCCGCTACCCGTTCAGGAAGGGCACCGCCTATGACCGGTTCACCTGCATCACCAACGCCCATCTCAGATATGGCCCCAACGCCGTCGGCACCGATTACGACCTGATTTCACAGGTCGATCTGGCCTCCCTGCGCATCGGCCTGGATGTCGACAGCGGCACATTGAGCGTGCCGGAGGCCGAGCAGGAACTGCATTGGGTCACGACCAAGGCCCAGACCCAGGCCATCGGACGGACAAATGCCAACCCGCCGCCAGCCATGCCGCCCCGCCGCGACGAGACAGGACCGGCACACTAGAGTATTTCCACGGAACACAGGTTCGGTGGAAATACTCTAGTTTATTGTTTTTACGAGCATCTTCATCTGTTCGAACGCACACGTTCAAACAGGATCTGCTCTAACCCGCCCGCGATGGCGGCCCGGCATTCGGCCGAACCGCCATCGCGTATCCTTCACTGCGTCCGGGGCACGATCACCGGGTCGGAAGATTTCGCATCCGGATTGGAAACAACCGCTCCCGATTGCGGGGAATAGGTGGCGGATGTCGACTGGTTCGGGGTGATGGGCGGATGGAATGCCGAAACCGGGCCGAAGATGCCGCCGGCGGAACTCTTCATCGTGCCTTCCGGCTGGCGGGCACACCCACGGGTGATGATGGAACAGATGCCGTCCGTTCCCACCAGTTCGTCGTTATCGCCGGTATAATGCACGTCCGCCACCCGGTCATGATCCAGGCGGATCACGGCCGTGCAGGTCGTCCCGCCGCCGCCACCGAACTGCGAGATCGTCGTCGCGATATCGCCCACCGGAATCAGCGTCGACCCGCCATAGCTCGGCTGCGGATGCGTTCCGGAATAGATGAAGATCTGGGTCGTATCATTGAGCTGCTTGGTGGCGGCCGGCAGCCCGGCACAGGCCTGGAGATCGTATGACGTCATCCCGATCATGGTGATCTGCGCCTTGTGCGCCGCCCGTGAATCCATATATCCGCACCCGCTCAACCCGAGAGGGAGCGACGAGACCGCGAGCAGACACAGAGTGCGACAGTTCATTCCTCGATTATCCCCACAGTCGATCGACCCACGCCCGGTACGGCGTGTCTATTGCATGAACCTAGTGCGCTCTTTCCGGTCTATGCAAGGCCCAAGCCGGGCACAAAATGTCTCTTTCCCAATGAAACGCACTGTTACATGCATTGTGGCCATCTCATGACAGCCCGATCGCCGAATATCTCAACGAAAGGATTACCGCTTTACTTCGCCATTGCCTTCCGTAGCCTGCACTATCATCATGGCGCATATCGCCAGCCAAGGAGGGCGTCCGTCATGGATCTGGAGGCCGACCCCGCCAGCCCCCGCAACGGACATCCAAGGAGAATCCGCCGCTCATGTCGCTCAAGCCGCTTATGCCGCTCCTGTCTCGCCACACGTCGCGTGCCCTGCCCCCGCTTACGGCGGCCCTTCTCGCCCTCGGCGCCTGCACGGCCGGCCAGCCCCCCGTGCCGCCCCTGCCGGCCCTGCAACAGGCCCCCACCCTCACGACCGCCGACACGGATTTCGCGCAGAAACTCAGCGAAATGGACCTGACCCGGATCGCCCTGGCCAAGATCGCCCAGACCAACGCCGCCCGCAGCGACATCGCCACCCTCGGCGCGACCATGGCCAAGGACCTGACAGGCAATCAGGACAAGCTGACGAAACTGGTGTCGACCCACGCCATCACGCTGGCCGCCAAGCCTTCCGCCGAAAACCAGAAGATCATCGACCGGATGCAGGATCTCCACGGCGCCGCGTTCGACCGCGCCTACATGCGCTACCTGTCGCGCGACGACGCCAGAATGAAACCGATCCTCGAAAGCGAGATCGCCGGTTCCAAGAACGCCGACCTGACCAAACTCGCCACCGACACCAAGACCCTGCTCGCCGGCTACGCGGCCCAGCTCAAATAAGCCTCCGCCAGCGGCAAACGGGCGCCGGCAACGCCGGCCACGGCCACAAGACCCGGGCCATGCCGGCGCCTCATTCACACAGACGGGCCGGGCGGATCAGATATCGTCTCTATTTTTATGCTGCAATAAACACACGATATAACAAGCGTCGGCCGGACGAGCCTCTCCTGCGCAGCAAGCATCCCGCCGCCTCTGATGGCTTGGAGCCTGACCTGAAATGCGCGCTGGCGGCGATCCAGTGCGCATTTCAGGTCAGGCTCTTACGGATCACCGGGGCTCGTCCGCGTCGGATCGTCAAGATCATCATTCCGCGTCTCGGGCGTCGCCCATTCCTGTCGCAACAGCCCCATGATCGCAGCATCCCAACGCACACCGTCGACCAACGCCGAAGAGCGGCGCGTCCCCTCCGCCTTGAAGCCAAGCTTCTCGTAAGTACGGATGGCGGGCATGTTCCAAGTATAGACGCTCAGTTCCACACGCTCGATCCCCGGTCGCGCGAACGCCTCGTTCACGATCAGACGAAGCATCGGCCCCGCAAGCCCTTGACCCCGTGCATGGGGCGCGACGGCGACGCGGGAAAGCCGGGCAGAGCCGTTGCGCCAGTCAAAACCGAGCTGGGCATGGCCGACCAGCGCATCCTTGCACGCGACCATCCAGCAAAGGCGTGACGGAGGCACGGAATCCGCCTCGGCCAGCATGGCCCCAAGCTGTTGCACCGTGAGAGGGAACGACAAAAGCGGCCCGCCCCACTGCACAATTTCCGCCTGGGTGGCGAACCATTGTGCAAGGAGCGGGAAGTGTTCGGGTCCGAAAGGAACGAGGCGAAGCATGCGCCAAGGTTATAATTTGAAGCCCTCGGCCTGTCAGCCGGATGATTCCGTAAACATCCGCTGTCGCAGGCAGCCTGCCTGCCCGATGGAAACGAGCTGACAGGCATCAGCCACCATGGGAATTACGTCGGGGCCGCCGCAGAACCGGCCAGCAGACCGCCGTCGATATTGATCTCCGCTCCCGTCACATAGGTTGCTTCGTCCGAAGCCAGCATGATCGCAATGGCGGCAACCTCGTCGGGCATTCCGAACCGCTGCAAGGGCGTGTCGGCAACCAATGCCTGCATCCTGGCCTCGCGATCGGGCCCGGTTCCCAGCATCGGCTCCCAGATCGGCGTCAAGATTGCCGCCGGATGGATCGCGTTGCAGCGGATTTTCCAGCCCTGCTGCGCACAATAGAGGGCCACTGTCTTGCTGTGATTGCGGATGGCCGCTTTGGACGATGCATAAGCGGCAGCCAGGGGGATGCCAACCAGCCCGGAGCGTGAGGAGATATTGATGATCGAGCCCGTCCCTTTCGCTTTCATCGCCCCGATCGCGTAACGACAGCCAAGGAATGTTCCGTCAAGATTAACCCGGTGAACCGCCTGCCAGTCCGCGAGGCTGGCATGTTCGGGGTCGTGCGCCACGATGCCTGTTTCAAACCCCGTGACACCCGCATTGTTAACGACAACGTCCGCGACAGGGACAATGTCGGCAAGCCGCTTCCAGTCCTCTTCCTTTTGGACATCGAGCCGCTCGAACCGGCACCCGATCCCGGCGGCTGTCGCAATGCCGGTGGCGTCATCGACATCCGTGACGATCACGGTGGCGCCTTCCTCATGGAAGCGCGCGGCGATGGCACGACCGATTCCTCGTGCGGCGCCTGTGACGACACACGTCTTATTCTGCAATTTTTGCATATCATTCTCGAAATGGAGTTCAGTTGCGGATCACGCCGCCAGAAACTGATTTCCCGCCTCAGCGGTGACTCTGGTTCATTTCGAGAACTCCTGAAAAAACAATCTTATGTCGCCTCACCTCAACAGGCAACATCGAAGCCCCATCCCCGCAATCCCCAAACTTGGAGGCTGCAAAGTCGGCCTGCCGAGCGAGAGTGCCGCATAAACGGCACGGCCGGCGTGTGTTTCCGAGCATCGAAGCGGAGCGGCCTTGATGGCCGTGAGCACCGGAGCGCAGAAAATGCGCGTCAGATCGCCGCCAGCCCGCGTTTTAGGTCAGCCTTTTAGCGAGGTGCAGGAGGCAAGCCTCCTGCCGGGGCGCGGGGCAGAGCCCCGCTCTCTGCCACGTCCTCCCCCGCATCCGCCCGCTCGGAAGATGCCGGTATCAGCTCCACATTCTGCGCCGGCCGCGCCAGACGAATCCCCTCAGAGGCAAAGCGCTGGACCAGCAGGCGATTGAACGCCCGCTGCACCGGCCACCGCGCCGCATCCGTGCAGACGATCTGGCCAAGCAGCGTCACGGCCTGCGACGAAACCGCGTTCACCCCCCAATATTGCAGGTCGCTCAGCATGCCGGACGCCAGATCGGGGTCCTTGCGCATGCCCTGCACGATCTCCGCCAGCACGGCGGCGGCCCGGTCGATATCCTCATCCGGCGCGATGTCGACGCTGACGGCGGCATTGCCCAGGCCGCGATTGATGTTGGTGACGGTAGAGACCGCGCTGAAGGGAATGATATGCACCGACCCGTCCCCCGCGCGCAGGCGCAGGGTGCGGATCGACAGCGTCTCCACGGTGCCGGACAGGCCGCCGGCCGTCACCCAGTCGCCCACCTCCATGGCGTTTTCCAGCAGCAGGAAGATGCCGGTGATAAAATCCTGCACCAGCTTTTGCGACCCGAACCCGACAGCCACGCCGATAATCCCCGCCCCCGCCAGCAGCGGCGCGATATTGATCCCGATCTGGCTGAGCACGGTCATGAGCACCACGATGCTCAGGCACACCAGCAGCACCGTGCGCAGGATCGGCGACAGCGTGCGCAGGCGCATCGCCCGCCCCGGCTGCGCGCTGCTGGTATAACGCCCGATCTGCCGGTCCAGCGCGGCGTTGACATATTCCCAGACGATAATGCCGATCGCCAGCGCCACCAGCACCGTGGCGGCGGCCGAAACCAGCCGGCGCCCCACCTTGCCGTCATCGAACCACGCAAAGGCCGGCACCCCCCACGCCTGCAACAGCGTGACCGCCCCCGCGATCCCGAGAATCCACGCCAGCGCCTGACGAACATAAGGATAATAGCGCGCGCCACGCCGGGCCACGCCGACCGCGGCCGCGCCCGCCTCCTGACCGGGCCGGAACGTACGGTCCAGCAGCCCGAACAGCAGGATCGCCAGCGCCCGGAACACGATCAGCACCCCGAGCGCGATGGCGCACAGGCGCCAGATCCGCATATAGCCACCGGGAAGATCGGCCGCCGACACCAGCCATAGCGCCGCATCGAGAACCAGCGCGAAGATCCACCACCGTTCCGCAAGCCCGTCGAACAGCCCATGCCCCAGCCGCCAGCGCATCAGGCCCGACGGCTGCAACATGGCCGCGACCGGGCGCCGCATCCTCAGGATCAACCCCGCCACCAGCAGATGTTCCGCCAGCAGGATCACCAGCCCGATCGCATCCTGCCCCGGTTCCGACAGCCCCAGCAGCCCCCCGGCATCCGCCAGGCACAGGGCCGCGACAGGCAGCACGATCAGCGCGGTCATCCAGGCGGTCAGGACCCGCGCCATGTCGTCGCCCAGCGGCAGCGGCCGCAGATGCGGCAGGCGGGGCGAAAGAAGTGCCGCAAGAAAGACGACCGCCGCATGGCCGATCGCATAGGCATTGATGACCATTATCATGATCTGCGCCGCCGGCAGAGCCGCATCCTCGTCGCCGGCCAGGACATTGGCCATCAGGGTGGCGACCCCGAGGAAAGCAGCCACCGGCACCAGTTCCAGCACCAGGCGCAGCACGACCCATGGCAGCAGCCGCAATTGCCGCAGCAAGCGCGCCGCGCGCCAGCGGCTCGTCGCTTCCTGCACGCGCACCCGTTCGGCGCTGGCCCCGTCGCCATCCGGCGCCACACTCCCGCCCGGCGGCAGAGCCACTGCCTCACGCTCCGGTTCGACCACCGGCTCGACCACCGGCAGAGGCAGCCGCGTCGCCAGCATCCCGTCGATCCGGACAAGATAGCGCCGCAGCAGCATGGCCAGCCCACGCTCGACAGCCAGCCCGACCAGCATCACCAGCCCCAGCCGCCACCCCAGCGCCACCAGCCCGTCGCGCCGGGCACCGGGCGCCATCATCCGCTCCCCCCAGGTGCCCACGCTGCGCAGATCGCTGAACAACGCAGCGAAATGGCGCACATGCTGGATAATCGTGCCGGCCATGCCGCCCAGCCCATGCAGCGCCACGGCGCCGAGACTCCCGGGCGCCAGCGCGATCGGCGCGGCAGCCGCCGGTTTATCCGCAGCAGTCGCAGGCGGCGGCGCGCTGGCCGCCTTCGCCGCCGCGGCCGTCTTCCTGTCGGCCGCATCCGGCGGCAGCGCCTGCAATGCCCGCAGATCCTGCAAAAAGGCCGCGCGTCGCTGCGGATCGTCCAGGGTATCCAGCAGATGCTGCAACTGGGCACGGTCGGGTGCCACGGCCCCCTGCGCCCGCGCCGCCGGCACCAGGGTCAGGCGCGGCACGATGCCCGAAAACAGCATGACCATCATCAACGCAAGGGCGACACGCAGACGGGCGGAAGGGAGACGAAGACCAGAAGAAGGGGCAAGGCGCGGCATGGCGGAAACGTCGACGGGCATGAGTCCTCCGGCTGAGGGATCTGGCGGACAGGGGATGGACCGACGGCGAAAGAAGGCTTTTGCGCCGGGCGCGCGGCTCTAAACGCATGAGACAGCAGGAAAGTTCGCCAGCGCCCCGGCACCGCCCCCGCAACGGCGTTCCCGCACATCGCGACCACGCCTGCCCGAGCCAAACCGGCCCCAATAAAAAAACCGGGGCCGAAGCCCCGGTTTTCCACATGATTCGGAGTGCAGGCTCAGCCTGTTCCGTCACAAAGATGGCGCGAATAGCGCGCGGGCGACTTGATCTGGATCAAACAGACTCATCACGAACCGGTTCCGGCACCGGCGGCCCCTTGCCGACCTGGAACGTGTTGAGGAACATCCGCGTCACCGTCCGCGCGATCATCGCAATCTGGGCGGGGTCGGCATCCACCGGCAGTTGCAGGCGCTTGCGCCAGGTGATCCGCGTCTGGCACAGGGCATAGAACAGTTCGGCCGCCAGTTCCGGATCGGGCACGTCCAGAATACCGTCGCTGGTGCGCCTGCGCAGCCAGTCGGAGAGGATGCCGATCGCCTTGCACGGCCCCACCTGCCAGAACGTCTCGGCCAGATGCGGAAACGTCGCGGCTTCCGACACCACGATGCGGTTCAGCATCAGCGACAGCGGCGAGGTGGTCAGGCGGATCATCGCGGTGGCGATGCCCTCCAGCGTGGCCTCGGGGCTCTGCGCCTCGCCGATGGTCTCGAACAGCTTGGGCAGCTTCTCGCAGGCGCATTCCTCGATGAAGGCCGCGAACAGGCTCGCCTTGCTGTCATAGTAATTATAGAGCGTTCCCTTCGAGACCCCGGCATCCCGCGCGATCTGCGACATGCTGGCCCCCTCGTACCCATGCTCGGCAAAGATCCGGGCCGCGCCATCCATGATCTGCCGCCGCTTCGCGCTGGAAATCCCCGGCAGATCCGGCACCTTGGGCGACTGAACGGCTGACATGCTGCGTACTAACCTCCGGCGGCCATTGCTTTCCGGCCCGGACGGATTGACCGGACGGGGAAAGCCGATAGGGTATCGGCAATGACCGAACCGGTCGGTCATTGTTCTTGATGATGTCATATTGCCTCCCGTCATGTCGATAGGACCGCTGGCGGGACCGGGGGAAGCAGGGGACCGTCTGGTGCATAAGGGATATTCTTGGCGGGCCGCCATCATCGGATTATCGGCGTTGGCCGGTGGCTGCGCGGTCGGGCCCGACTTTCATAAACCCGCCGCCTGGACGCCTCCGCACTGGGCCGGGCCGGGCTCCTCCCCGCCGACCGGCCCGGCAACAGGCCCGGTCACCAGCGACATTTCCGATGCGACGCCCGACCCTGCCTGGTGGGACGTATTCCACGATGCCGAACTGTCGGCGCTGGAACGCCGCGTGGCATCGCAGAACCTGTCGGTCGCCATCGCCACCGCCCGGCTGGCGCAAAGCCGCGCCCAGCTCCGCATTGCCGGCGCCGAACGCTATCCGGGCCTCAGCGCCGCCGGGTCGTATTCGCGCGCGCAATACAGCACCAAGATGCTGCAACGCATCGTCAGCGATGTCGGCAGGTCCCCGCAAGTCCAGCAGGCTCTCGGCGGACAATTGGGCAATGCCAGCCTGGCCGACGAATCGGGCCATGTGTCGATCCCCCTCTTCGACCAGTGGAAGGACAGTATCGACGCGACCTGGGAGGTCGATCTGTGGGGCCGCGTCCGCCGGCAGTACGAAGCCGCGGGCGCCGACATGCAGGCTTCGAACGAGGAACGGCGCGGCGTGCTGACCGCTCGGATGGCCGAACTGGCCCGCGACTACATGGCCCTGCGCGAGGCGCAGACCCAGTTGCACATCCTGCTGGACAATCGCGACACCGCCGCCCGCACGCTGGAACTCAGCCGCCAGCGCAACCAGGCCGGCCTGGTCAGCGAACTGGATGTGGAGAGCGCGCAATCCCAGCTCGACGCCACCACCGCCCGCATCCCGCAGACCGAGCAGCAGATCGCCGTGCAGGTCAACGCGCTCAGCCTGCTGCTGGGCGAACCGCCCGCCGCCCTGGCCGGCGAGCTGCTCAGGGCCGAGGCCATCCCGCCGGTGCCGCCGCGCGTGCCGGCCGGCGTGCCGTCCGAACTGGCCCGCCGCCGCCCCGACATCCGCGAGGCGGAAGCCCAGCTCCACGCCGCCACCGCGCAGGTCGGCGAGGCGGTGGCCGAATTCTACCCCCGCGTGACCATCGACGCCGGATTCGGCTTCCAGTCCCTGTCGTTCCGCGACCTGGGGTTCTGGAACGCGCGGGCATGGAATGTCGGTCCCTCGATCACCCTGCCCATCTTCCAGGGCGGCCGCCTGCGCGGGCAGCTCGAACTGCGCAAATCGGCCCAGCAGGAAGCCGCGATTTCCTACCGCCAGACCGTCCTGGGCGCGTGGCACGAGGTCGATAACGCCCTGACGGCCTATCGCGACGAACAGATGCGCCGCGACAGCCTGGCGCACGAGGTCGCGGCCGACCAGCGCGGGCTGGACCTGGCGCGCGACCAGTATCGTCACGGCATGGTGACGTTCCTGACGGTGCTGGACGCCGAGCGCCGCATCCTGGGCGCGCAGACCGACCTGGCCGGCAGCACGGCCACCCTGTCGACCGACCTGGTGCAGCTTTATTCCGCCCTGGGTGGGGGGTGGGAGACCACGTTCCCCGACGCACCCCCCTCGGCCCAGGCTCCGCGCGCGGTCGCCCAGACCGCTCCCCACGGGCCGGCGTGAGGGGAACTCCGGTTCGAATCCTGCTTTTCCAGACGAATCCGAGCGGCTTCAGGCTTGGCGGATGGCGGAGGGCGGCGTATAAGCCGCCCGTTTCGCGGCGGGTCCCTGTCGGGCGATGATCTCGTCCCGGGGCAATATTCAAGGACGCGCACCATGATCACACTGCCCCCCGATTACCACCCCTCGGAATCCGAGGAGTTCATGAACCCGCTTCAGGTGGAATATTTCCGCCAGAAGCTCCTGAAATGGCGCGCCGACCTCCTGAAGGAAGCCGACGAGACCCTGGCCAGCCTCTCGGAGGGCGGGATTCACGAAGCCGACATCACCGATCGCGCCAGCGTCGAGACCGACCGCGCGCTGGAACTGCGCACCCGCGACCGGGCCCGCAAGCTGATTTCCAAGATCAACCAGGCCCTGCTGCGAATCGAGAACGGCTCGTACGGCTATTGCGAGGAAACCGGCGAGCCGATCGGCCTGAAGCGCCTGGAAGCCCGCCCGATCGCCACCCTGTCGATCGAGGCGCAGGAGCGCCACGAGCGCATGGAAAAGATCCACCGCGACGACTGACCCCGCTTCGGCGAGGGGCCTGACCGGCGACAACCCGGCCCGGTCATGTTTTCTCGCCAGGGGGGCTTGCAACGCTCCCCGGGAGGCGGTAGGAACCGCCCACCCCGTTGCTGCTGTAGCTCAGTGGTAGAGCACTCCCTTGGTAAGGGAGAGGTCGACAGTTCAATCCTGTCCAGCAGCACCATGATTTTCTTATATTTTATCAGATTGCCATCCGGCTTCATTCTGGTCCACGTGGACCAGAGAATAAGGAAAGCGCATCCGCTGCGCGCTTGAGCCATTGCGGGCTGTGATGCCCATAGACGCGCTCCACCATCTCGATGCTGTTTCCCAGATACTTAGCCACCATCTCAAACGGTACGCCCCCCATGACCATCCAGGTGGCGCAGGTATGCCGTAGCGTATGGGGCGTTACGCCAGTCAGTCCGGCAGCCTTCGCGCGCTTGTTAAACGCGGTCTTGATCTTCCGAATCCGGTCTCCGCGATACTCGATCACCCAATCCGTGGTGCGCATGAAGGCCGCGTCTTTGAGCGCTGACAGCAGTTCCGGCACGATCGGCACGGTCGAGCGCCCCTTGTTGCCGACGCCTGCGCCGAATCGGATGATGCCAAGGGCCAGGTCGACCTGGTCCCATGTCAGTTCGAGGATCGCGCTGGTCCGGGCGCCTGTATAAAGCGCCAGCAGCATGAACAGCCGGACATGGGGCGTCGACGTGTTGCCAAGTAGTCGCTGAAACTCAGCCTTCGTCAGCCAGCGGTCGCGTGGCGGCGGTGCGCTGGGCGTTTCGACATATGGAACGGTCGAGATCCATTTCTCGGAGTGGGCCCAGCGCAGCGCACTCCTGAGCGTCACCAGTTCTTTGATGATGGTCCCGTCCGAAATGGCCCTCCATTTTCCGTCGGGCATGCCCCTGCGCCCCTGCTGGTGCCTCTTGCGGGCATAGTCACGGCAGGCCTTGCGCGTCAGGTGCTCGGCAGAGAGCGTGCCTAAATGCTCCGATACCGCTGCGGCTGCATGCTCGATAGATTGGATGCTGGCTATTCCGCATTCCCGACGATCGACAACATAGCCTCCGAGGATCGCCTGGAGGTCCGGCGATTTCGGAGGCTCAGGCGATTCCAGCCCCGCCAGGAAGCGCCCTAATGCGCGCTTCGCCTCATCGCGGTTTTTTGTCCCAAGAGATAGGCGTCTCTTGTTGCGGGTCGGGTCCCACCATTGGACGTAGAAGTGCCCGTTGCGCTCCATGAGGCTGTAGCTGGGGGCGTCGACTGATTTTGGCATTCTCGGTTTTCGTATGCGAGGACGTCATCGGGGCGCAGCCGATACAGTGCGCCAATGCGGATTGCGGGCAGATCGCCACGCCGGATCAGGTTGTGGATCGTCTGGTTCGAACAGGACCAGCGACTGGCCACATCCGCCACGCGGAATAGCTTGGGTGGCAGGCTAGTCATCGTTCGTCTTCTCCCCCGTGGGACGCCGAGGCACCGTCAGATACCCCGTCAGCTCCAGCACGCGCTGGCCGTCGATCGTGACCAGGCGCCCGACATGGGCGATCGCGCAGGCGCTGCCGTCTTCGCGCGTGGCGCCGACATAGGCGCCCTTCCCATCCCCATACAGCCGCGTCGTGTAAGCTGCCGTCCCGATCACCAGATCGGCCAGGCAGGGATGGGGCGGAATCGCCGGATCAGCCATCGCCCTGCCCCCCATCCAGCGCCCGGTCGCGCCAGCCGGGCCGCGCTGCGTCCAGAACAACCACCAGGGCATCCATCTCCGGCCATGGTTCAAATGCCAGCGGGTCGCCGCCCTTGAGCGCGGCGTCCACGCCGTGCTCCGACAGCGCTACCGCGATCGCGGCAGAAATGACGCTCTGCGCCTGGTGCCGGCCGATAGTAACGCCGGCCTCCCGTCCATTCTGGGCACCGCGTTGATAGCCACGTCCCTCGGCTTCCTCCAGCATCCTGTCGACCCAGATCCGATAGACGTCCATCGGATAGTCCCGCCGAATAACTGCCGATGCCGTTGCGCCCAGTATCTCGGCGATCTGTGCGTCCCGCGTCCTGTGCTGGGTCATGAGTCGCACCCAGGCCCTTTCGCGCCACCGTTCAGTCCTGCCGGCACGCCGCAGAAAATGCGCCAGTGGGTCCACCCTCTCGGGCATTGGAATCCCCATTCACGGATGCGCGGCCCCGTGAGGAACAGGGTCCAGACAGGGGTCTCAGGTCTGTCATACGGACGGTAGGGCTGCCCGATGTGCGAAAGCTCAACGCGATGGAGAGCGGTCGCCTTGCCGAAGCGCGGGCGCCATGGCTTCCGCCAGAATATCCCTTTCGGGGTGTGTTCATAATAGCCAGGGCCGGCGAGGATCACGCTCATCCACCACCATGGATGATCGTGCATCGCGCGATCATCGTCGCTCCGCATGAAGTGGTGGAGATAGATGTTGAGCCAACGATTGCGCGGTATCAGATACCAGCGACGAAGATATGGATCGGCGTCTCCACCGATCACAAAGTCAGGTTTCCGTTTGAACATCATCATCACTCCGCAGCGATCACCGCCGCCCGATCGAGGACGGTAACGCGGTTTGCCTGGGCCAGCAGGGTGGCCATGCGTTTGGGGACGCTGTTGCCGACCAGGCGCGTGCTTTCGGACTTGGTCAGCCTCCGGCGCTTGCCGTCGATCTCGATCCAATCCGGCAGCGTCAGTTCGTGTGCGGCGGCCGCTTCGGATGGCGCCAGCATCCGCATCAGGATGTCGGACAGCGCGTGCGGCTTGCCCCGGAACTGGACGGTGACGACGCCGTACCGGGCCAGTGTGGTCAGGGTATGCAGCGGATCATCCGCCCCTTGGGCCACGCCACCCTGCCCGTAATACTTGGTCAGGAACGCCGCGCAGGCCGCGACATGATTGCCGCCGGCGGACAGGGTCGGCACCGGATCCAGAATATCCGCCGCCGTGCTGGTGCCGCGCAGCTTCACCAGGCTGGCCGCCGCGACGTATTTCTGGGTGCCCCGCGTCACCAGCATCGAAAGCGGCTGATCCATGCCGGCACCGATCACGCCCTCGGCGACCGTGAAATTGTGCTGAACCATCCAGGCGGCGACCAACGCGAACTTGTTCCCACCGGCAGTCAGCGTGCCAAGAGGCTTCTGGATATCAACCGGGCTTCGGGTCTCACCGGGGAAGTCGCCGTGCGCAAGCGTCGCCAGAGTCGGCGCCACAACCGCGAACCCGCCGCCGCGTTCCGTCGTGATCGTCCGTAGCGGCTCCAGGCCATCATGCGCCGTGATGTTCGATGAATGGCAGACCGGGACAATGAACGGCCTGGGCGAATCCAGCACGAATTTCCGAAGACCGACTGCGATCCGGTGATTGGTGTTCGCGGCGAGCGGTCGGGCCCGGTCGAAAATCGACTGCATCGGGATCGACCAGTCGATAATCGTGTGGGCGCCAACCCACGGCCGCAGGCCCCGGGCTTTCGCCTGGTCCGCCGGCGCGTGTGTCTGCTCAGGCCATTCGATCGGCTGGCCGTCTCGCCGCGCCACGGCGAACCAACGCCGACGGCTGGTCGGAATGCCGTAATCGGCGCAGCACAGATCCCGGTCCTGGTAATCGTATCCCAGCCCCCGGATATGCGCGACGAACGCCCGATAGGACCGGCCGGCTCGCCGCTTGTCGCGGACGAGCTGCTGCTGGTGACGTGGTACGCGCTCGCCGCGCGCGGCCACGGTGCCGTCCAGCTTGAGGACGCGCCCGGTCGCCTTATCCCGTTTGGCGATCAGCGGCCCCCAGCCACGAATTTCGCGGACATTCTCCATCATGATGACCAGAGGCCGGGTCTTGCCAGCCCAGCGGCAGACCTGCCACGGTAGAGACCGGACCCGCGCTGATCGCGGCGCGGCGCCCTTGGCCACCGAATGATCGCGACAGTCGGGAGACGCCCACAGGACATTCACCGGGCGGCCGCCGGTCGCGACCAGCGGGTCCACGTCGAAAATGTCGCCCTTGACGTGCCGGGTGTGTGGGAACAGCGCCGCATGCGCGGCCAGCGCAACCGGGTCGTGGTTATTGGCCACATGGACCGGCAGGCCCGCATCCTCCAAGCCCGCGCAGGCGCCACCAAGGCCAGCGAACAGGACGACATTGATGGCGGTATCCAGCGACCACTGCTTCGGCGCTAGGCGGCCGATCGGGGCGAGCGCGTTCATTCGGCCTCACCGTCCGCTGGGACCGATCTGATTTCCACGATCCGCACCTGATCCTGCGTGCGATTGCAGAATTCGCATCGTCCCAGACGGTCCCACCTATGCCGGCTCCCGACAACGCGATTGGTCACCGAACTAAAGCCCCAGCATCCCAGAGTGCGCACGGATCGACAGATCTTGGGCTTCGTTGCCGTCATAGCCCCAACTCCCGAACCACATCGGCAGGGACATCAAAGAATCCAAGCTGGCCTTTCAGGGGAACGAACGGTAGCCGCCGCGCGCCCCGGACAACGAACCCATGCGGTCCGCAGAACCAAGGAGAGTTATGCAACCTCACGCAATTCACGATCTCGGCGATGCCTATGATGCCGCCGTAATCAAGCGCGTCCGGACGAGCGATGTCCGGCCAGCCCCAGTCGCCCTTTGGGCCATCATGCTGCTTTCCGGCATGGATCAGGACCGGTCCGCGAAACGACGTCCACCAAGAGCGGTTTTCGACGTCCTTATGGCCGCTCACGATCAGCCATGCCCAAGGTTGTTTGATGGAGAGCGCCTTCATGCCCTGCCCTCCCGATCCGCCTTGACCCCGAGATCCACCAGCCAGCGCGTCGCTGCGGCGAAGGTCAGCGGGTGATGTCCGCCGATCGCGACCAGGTGGATGTCGCGCATCGTGTCGGCCGACAGGCTGAGCGATACCGTGCGAACTGCGCCGACCGGCCGCAGGGCCTCAACGGGCGGCGTGCGGTATTTCGTGCCGTCCTCCAGGCCGTAATCGATCAGCGTCCGCACGCGGTGCATGAGCGACCGGCCGCGCATGGTCTCCAGATGGCGGATCTGGCGGCCATGTAGGGCAACGCGCGTGACTGCCATGCCGGCACCGTTCACGGCCCGGATCTCGGGCAGGTTCGTACGGGCCGCGACGACGGTTCGGGCGATGGCGTCTTCCAGATCAATCTGGCGCGTCATGATACCCGCCCGCGCTGCGTCGGCGCCGGCGGAATGCCCAGCTCCGGCCAGTCCACGGCCCGAAGCAGGATATTTTCCGCGATGATCTGGAAGTCATCGGCGTTCTTCGCGAGCTGCTTCGCCTGGGCGAGCCTGCCTGCCCGCGCATCCTGTGACGCCTGAGCGCGAAGCGTCCGTGCGGCACCCAGGGTCCAATCTATTTTTTGCTGTAGCTCGGGAATGCAGCGCCCGAACAAAACCGCAGCAGGAATGATCTGCATTGTTCGATTTCCTCAGTGCAACAGTGGTGCGGGAATGCCGTCCATCCGCGCCTTGCGGGCGGCGGCGAAGTCGCGCAGGCGCTGGGCCTGGACCCGGCATGCCTTTGCGCCGTCCGGGCAGGTTTCCTCCATCTCGTCCGCATCGCGCTCCAGCGCGGTAGCGCCCGCCAGGATGTCGGCGTTGTCGGTCGGTGGATCGCCCAGGACGATATCGACCAGCCATTCCAGTTCTTCGATGTTGATCATGGCGTGGTGCAGCCGATGCTGGCCCGACGCGGGCGGTTTGGGCGCCGCATGATCGCGCCGGGATCATGATGGGCTGGACGGCTGGCGATCTCGTTCCGGATCGCGGTGCGCGCGAGGATGAACGCCCGCTCCAGATCCAGCAGTGCCAGCTCGCCATTCTGGCCAGCATCCATCACCAGGCCGAGGGCGCGATCGGCCAGGGCCAGCAGCGCGGCCTGAGTGGCCAGCTCCACGCGCGGGATCATCACGGTTTCAAGGGAGGGACTGCGGCGCGCTTTCATGCTGCACCGCCCAGCAGGCGGGAATGGCCGTTGTCAGCCATTCCCGCCGCTTCCATCATCGAGGTGTTCACCGACTCGATGAGGAACCGAATATGTCCGAAAAGCTCGATCCCGTTATCGAGGCCGCGCTGATACAGGCCGCTGCAACAATTGCTGTCGAAGTCAGCGCATTCACCGAACGAAACCTGCGGGCACATTCCAATTTTGCCGGTCCACATGGCGGTTCGATCATCGAGCAGCCCAATGACCGGGACGATCCCATGGCCATTGTTTGCTCGGCGTTCGATGATGCCCTTGTCGAGGTTCGCGATAGCTACCTGCGGCATCTCAAACACCCCCGGCATGGGCGACGCGGTCCCGCCTGACGCATTCGCTCACGATCCAATCGCGAGCCTTAGACAGATCGAAATCCACGACCCTGCGCGTCCAGAGCAGCTTTCCGTGCGGGCCTCTTATCTTGACCGGCTTCTCCATTGGGAAGGTCGCGCGCAACCATTTGTCATCACCATAAAACAGCGACATCAACGTACTGCGCATCCCGACTTCCTGCGGGCTAAGCGCGCGCGACTGTCCATTCATGTCGCTCACGAGATACTGGCCATTCCGCATGCCCAGAGGCGTTACTGGCGCGCTCATCCCGCCACCACCCGTAGGCGCGATGCGGCATTCGCCTCGATCGTCAGGGCGGATTCCAGGGCCGCGATCTCGCGGCGGATCTGGCGGCGGGTTTCGGGCGGGACCGGCGCGTTTTCAGGGGTGGCCGTCAGCAGGATGGCCAGCGTGCGCGACGCGCGGAACCGGGTGTCTGTCGCGCGGTCCAGGTGGTTGCGGCAGTGGGTGACCGCTGGGCGGCCGTAGGGTGCCGGCTGGGGGTGGGTGAGCAAGGGGTCCTCCATCGCGGGGTAGCGATGGAGGTATCGTTAGCATTGCTAATGAACAGCAAGCAATCGGAAAGTTAGCAATGCTAATCTGTTTCTATTTTTTACGTATAGTTTCCGCCATCCCGCGCAAAGCGGCCAGCGCCAAGGCCTGCTGGTCGAGCGGTATCTCTCGGATCAGGGAGAGGAGATCCAGCTCCACCTTAGTTTGTGCGCGCGCAAGTTGATCCGGCTCATTCCCCGTCAATAGCCATGTTGTCGTGGTGCCAAGAGACAACGCAAGAGCCTCAAATCTCTTAGGTTTTGGGGTAGCACGCCCAGTCTCATACTGAGTAACGGCATTCCCGGTTACCCCTATCATGGCCCCAAGCTCATCAGCCGTGAACCCCAAAAGTTCTCTTTTCGTTCTTATGCGCGTTCCAATTTCCAGCGCCCGTTCATTGGGCTGGCGGCGGGGGCGTTTAGGGGTGATGCTCATGTGTAACCCTTGCGCCAGCACCTTAACGAGGCATCCTTAATCTGCTTGCGACCATCCGTTAGCAATGCTAACGAAACTGCATGAGAGACACGATCCTTGAGCAGATTGTCCAAAGGCGCGGTGCGGTAACGAGCATCGCGCGTGCATGTGGGATCAGCACGGCGGCAGTGTCGCGCTGGAGGCGGATTCCGAAAAAGCGCGTCGATACCGTTGCGCAGGCAGTCGGGCGACCCGCGCATGAACTTAGGCCAGATCTCTATACGCAGGCAGAAGAGTCGGCGGTATGATTTCGATTGGTCCCTCACGCCCCCAGCATGTGGCTGAGGGCGCTTCAGGTCACTCGGATGCGGTCCGGGTGCGTGTTGATGCATCATTGAAGGCAATGCGTGAGGCGTCGATTCGTGCGTCGCAGGCGGTGAACTCAATCAGCGCCGCTCGCGTCCTGCCCCGCCCGCACCGGGAACTACCGCAGGCGAATCCTCATATCAGTGACAGCATCAAACAATACTGTTGTTTTTTCCATCGCATCGGAAATGGCATTCATTGCTTTAACAATGCCCTCGGTGTTGCTTTCCGTTTGATTGGATATTTCAGAAATGCGGTCGGCAAGCGTAGACATGTGGTCGAATGCTTTCGTCATTTGCTCTGCAAGCTCTGCGACGGCCGAATTTGTATTGTTGATGTGATCCCCAATTCCCTTAACAAGCTTTGGAAGATCGTCCTCGAATTCCTGCAATTTTGCTTCAAGGGCGGCAACACGCTGTTCCATAGGTTCCTCCATGGTGGCTTCGACAACCCCATGGTGGACGACGCGGGTCGGTGTGCCAATACGCCGGCCCGCACCTGCGCAACCCCTGCGGGAGATGCCGCATGACCACCCCTCCCCCGTCACACCCCCACCATGCCGCTCCCGACGCGCCCGGTCACCCGGATGCAGTCCGGGTGCCACTGCTGGACATCGTTCTTAGTGCGTCGGGCTCGGGGGGTTCTCCGCAGCCTCCTGAATCTGGCGCGCAAACTCAAGGGCGTGCGCTGTTCGAACTCGTGTTCGTAACCAGCCGAGACCCGCAGCTCCTACCGCAAGATCAACGCCCGCATCTCCTCCTTGGGCCGGAGCGGAGGCCGATAACAATAGCTGAGTTACCCCGGGAACTATCTCGTTGTCTTGGGGAAGGTGCGTCGAACAGCACGGTACCGGCATCGCCCCACGGATCGCAATGAGGCTATTGATGATATCGGTAAGATACTGCGGGGACAGACGCATAAACTCAGCGCCAAGGCTGATTTCCAGTTCGCTTCGCCCGTTCATGCGCATGATGAGTTCGGAATGTTCTGCCACGGTATCGTCCTTTCATGGTGATCGACACCCCATGATGGACGACGCGGGCCGGTGCGCCAATGCGCCGGCCCGCACCCAGTCGAGGCGTCAGAGGGGCCAATCTGTTGAGCGGGCCGATACCCGACGCCTTGGCGGTCTTTTCGGAACCACGCGAATTTTTTCCGTATCTTCCACCAGTCCTGAGAACTGGTGGTCCGTGATCCTGCGACAGCAGCGAAGCAAATGCACGAGCGGAAGAATGATCGGCAGCCATCCCGATTTTTGGATTTCTATAAGAATTTCTATGGATGATATACGCACCATTTTTGTCATTGGACGCAAAATATACAAAATATCTAGAAAATTATACTGCGACGTTATCGGAAGCGTTCGAATGATCTCTTGTATCACAAATCGAGGCATCTACGCATCATCCTCTCTTTTGCGTTCGCAAATGCGAATTAATTCGCATCTTTTGGCATTCCGCCAAATGAAACAAGTCTTACGCACACGGATGAGTTTCTTTCTCTTTGATTTATATATTATTACTAAATTCTATGAGTGCGCATTTATTCGTTTCTTGCGCAGTTTCCGGACTGCGTGCCGCCTTCAAAGCGCATATTCGCGATGACTGCGCCACACGACATAGCCGCCATAAAAACGGCAACCAAGCAGGTCGTCACGTCCGTCGGCGGCATCGACGCGGCCGCCAGTGCCACGCGCGTCGGGCGTAGCCAGATCGCGGATTACTACAACCGCAACAGCCCCCAGGTGGTGCCTGCTGATGTCGCGGTCGCCCTCGACCAGTGCGCCGAGCACCCGCACATCCTGGCCGCCATGGCGCATGCCGAGGGTTACGCGATCCTGCCGATCCGCGTTGGCGAAGGCGATATAGCCCAGGACATGCAGGATATCGCGCTCGGTGCCGGCGACCTGATGGCCGAGACCGTTCGCGTTCTGGCGGATGGGATTGTGACCGAGGACGAGCGCCAGGCCCTGATGGCGCGCCTCCATCGCCTCAATCATTTCGTCAATCACGCGATGGCGACGTTGCGCGGCATGTCCATGCAGGACGGTGCGTGCCCGGTCGTCCCGCTCAAGCAAGGAACCCGCTGATGGCGCGCCCTGCCCTTGACTGGTGCCGGCTCGATCCGGCTATTCGTGCGTTCGATCGTCTCGGTTTTTCCAATCGCACGATCGCGTCCAGGCTCGGGATTTCCGAGCGCTCAGTCTATCAGCGCAAATCCGTGCTGGGTATGCAAAAGCGGATACCGGCGACGGGTCGCGAGGCCATGCGCCATGCCGCGTGACAAGCGCCGTCCCGGCCCGCGGCCATTCGGCAGCGCGCCGCGCCGCCATCCCTATGCCATTCCCGCCCGGCCGGCCAATTTTGAAGAGATCAGGCACGGCGCCAAGGTGCGGCTCGACCTTCGCGACCAGGCCCGCGTCTTCGCATCTGGCGCTACGCTGATTCGTGGCGGACGGATGGTCTTGCTGAAAGGTGCGGTATCATGAGCGACGATCTCGTCGACCATATCGGCCTGTATGCAAAACTGAATACCTTGGTTGCCGAAGCGGGTGGCCAGGTGAAGTTCGCCGAACAGACCGGCTGCAACCTGCGTACGCTGTCGAACGCGATCAACGGGCACCGCCAGATCGGCCCGGAATTGCTCGACGTCATGGGTTGGGAAAAGGTCGTGCGGTATCGGCCGCGCCGCAAACGGGCGGCTCCGTCCGCATGAGCCCCCGTCGCCCCGCTGCTGCCGAAGTTTCTGCGATGCTGGCCCAACAGATCGAGGCCCTGGCGCGTGAGCTGCTGCCCGGCGGTCGCCGGCAGGGTGCCGAATGGGTCTGCGGTTCGGTCGCGGGTGAGGCTGGCGGGTCGATGGCGGTCCATCTGGGCGGCCAGAAGTCCGGGAAATGGGCCGATTTCGCGACCGGAGAAACTGGCGATGCGCTGGACCTGGTCGCGGCCGTGCTGACGGGCAACGACCTCAAGGCGGCCTATCGCTGGGCTTATGGCTGGCTCGGCTTGGGCGATCTCGGCGCCGTGGAGATCCGGCGGGCAGAGGTGATCGAAAAGGTCGCCACCGGCGGGGAACGGGACAGCGAGGAAGCGGGCCGGAAACGGGCGCAGGCCATGTGGCTGGGTGCCCAGGCCGATATCGCCGGCACGCCGGTCGAGGCTTATCTGACGGCACGTGGCATCGACCTGCGCAGGTTGGGCCAGGCGCCGCGCGCGCTCCGGTTCGCGCCGGAGCATTATTGCGCGGAAACCGGCCAGCGCATGCCCGCGATGCTGGCCGCCATTGCCGACATGCAGGGGCAGCACGTCGCCACACACCAGACCTGGCTGGCGCAGGATGCCGGCGGCATCTGGCGCAAGGCGCCGCTCGACATGCCGAAAAAGGTACGCGGTCGGTTCGTCGGCGGCTCAATCCGCCTGCGTCGCGGTGCATCGGGTAAATCCCTGCGCGACGCGGCGGCCGACGAGCAGGTTGCCATCGGCGAAGGGATCGAGACCTGTCTATCGGTCGCCCTCGCCTGCCCGGAGCTGCGGATCATCGCGGCCGTCAGCCTCGCAAATCTCGCCACGGTCCAGCTTCCGCCGCAAGTGCGCTCGGTGCTGCTGCTGGCGGACAGAGACACAAAGCCCGAGGCGCAGCGAGGCCTGCGCCGGGCCATTGACCACCATCTGGCGGCTGGGCGCGACGTGCGCGTTGCGTGGCCGCCGAAAGGCAAGGACTTCAATGACGCAATCAACTGATCCCGTTGATCCGTTCGCCGGCGTGCGCGCGGCTGTCGACGGGGCCGACCGTCAGTTTCAGGTGATCGAGGGTGGCCGTGGTGGATCGGACGACGGCCCGCCGCCGGAAACGGACGACCAGGAGGCGAAATGCCCGGTTGTCGCCCTCGGCCATCTCGACGGCGTGTTCTACTTCCTCGACCGCGTGGGCCAGCTTCGGTCGCTGTCGGCCGGCGAAATGACGCGGCGCGGGGCGCTGATCGCGCTGTTCGGCGGCATCAAGGCATGGCTGATGGACCGGTTTCCGAAAAAGACCCTGATCAAGAAGAAGGGCCGCGATGGTCAGGAACAGAGCGAGGAGATCACGGTAGATTTCAAGATCAATGACGCGGCCGAGTACCTGCAACGGGAGTGCTTCGAGGCGGGCCTGTACGGTGACCACATCCTGATCCGCCGCCCGGGTGTGTGGCCCGATGTCGAGGGCATGCCGATCGTGCATTGCGGCGACCGGGTGCTGATCGGTGCCAAGCTCCAGCCGATTGGCACGCGGACCGGCAACCAGATATGGGCGGCTGCGTCGCCCTCGCCGATCCCACGCCCTGGCTGTGGGCCCGAATCTGCCGCCTTCTTGCAAGGCCAACTACAGGAACTCTGGAATTTCCGCGTGAATGGCGCTGCCATTGCTGTCATCGGCCTGCTGGCCTGCTCATACTATGGTGCTGCCATTCCGTGGCGCCCGGCGGGCTTCCTGACTGGCGGTGCGGGGTGCGGCAAGTCATCGCTGCTGGCCGTTCTGCGCGCTGCGGCCCCGCTGCATTTTTATACGAACGATACCTCGAAGGCTGGCCTGGAACAGTCACTGGATGGCCGCGCTATGCCAATGTTCATCGACGAAGCCTCAGACCGTGAGGACCAGCGCGGCGCCCGCGCCCTGCTCGATATGGTGCTGTCGGCATCGGGCGGCGAAGGCACCAAGGGATCGCGCGGCGGCGTTGATGGCCGGGCCCGCAAGATCGAGGTGGCGGGCAGCATCATCATGGCGTCGATTTCGCCCCCGGATATGAAGCCCCAGCATCTCGGCCGGTTCACCATCATCGAATTGACGCGCCCCGCCGTCGGCGCCGACCATAGCGCGGAGCATCAGGCGCTTGTCCGGTGGGCGAAAGACACCGGCGGCGCGTTGTGGGGCCGCGCCCTCGCCGGGTGGGATCGCTATCGCGAGGCCGTCAAACGGTTCCGCGATGCTATCGGCAAGGCCGGCTGCGCCCCGCGCGAGATGGACCAGCTTGGCGCGCTGCTGTCTGGCTGGTGGGTGCTGACCAGGGACGGTATCCCCACGCTGCGCGAGGCTGAGACCGAGGCTGAGGGCCTGCGCGAATACATGCGCCAGTCCGATGAAGTCGTGTCGCAGGACGCGCCGACCCAGATGGTCAACCACCTGATGTCCCGTGTGGTGCAGCTCAACCGCTCGACTGAGCGCAAACCCTTGCGCGCGCTGATCGGTCACGTCCTGGACGACAAGGGCAGCGCCACGCCGGATGTAGACGCGCTCACGAAATACAACGCGGTCGAGATTCTGGCGCAGTATGGGATGCGTGTCATCCGGCCCGACGATCTCAAGAACAAGCGTGGCAGTCCCACGCCCCGGATGGCCGATGGCGCTGGCGTCTGGTTCTCGCCTGCAAACTCTATGCTGCGGGACCTGTTTTCTGACACGCCATTCGTCGGCAATCGCTGGGTATTCGAGCTGGGTAGGCTGGAATCCGCCCGACAACAGGCCAAGCCAGTGCAGATATCTAAAGGCCAGAAACAGCGCGGCTGTTGGTGGGTTTCAGCCGAAGAGCTTGGTTTCAACGGCGACGACGACGACTGATCCCGCGCCCGGTTCCGCATTGGGAACACGATGGGAACGCATTGGGAACAGGAAAACCGTGTGAAATCAACATGGTCACATGGGAACATTGAGAACGCGATTTTACATATACATATGAGCCATCGCCATCTTCTGGCCTTTCATCGCTTTGGCAGAAAATAGCGTTCTCATTGTTCTCTTGTTCTCAATACATATAACATATTGATATATATAGATATAAAAGGGAACAGCTATGAGAACGGATGGGAACGCGCTGACCGGGCCGGAATTGGTGGTCGAGATCGAGCGCCGTCTGTTCGAGGCCGGCTGCACGCTCGCGGCAATGCCTGCATGTGGACTGCGCCCCGCCGAGATCCGTGCCAACTGGCCCGAGATCGTGCGCAGCGAGGCTGATCTGCTGTTTGCCGACATGGATGCCGAGGCAGCGCCCAGCCGCCCCTCAGCAGCCGCCATCAGCCGCATGGGCGAGGCGCTGGACTGGGTCGCCTGGATCGAGCACCGTAACCATCGCCTGGTCATCCTGCTGCGGATGGCGATCCATCCGATCTCGCACCGTCACCGCATGAGCTGGCGCCAGATCGCCGACCGCCTCGGCACGAACCATCACACCGCAAAGGGCTGGGCTTCCTGCGGGATTGCAGTCATCGCGAAAAAAATCGCTCAACCTGATTTTTTTGCTTCCCAAACTTCCCAAAATGCAGTCTTTTTAGCCCCATGATCGGGCGGCGTGCATCCTTCGGGGTTCGCGCCGTTTTTTATTGGGGAGAACCGCGCATGGCACGCCTGAAATGCCTGTCTCCCCGCTTGTCCGTGGTCGATACCCGGATAGCTCGGCCAGCCCCGAAAACCGCTGATCCCTTCTATCTCTCGCAGCCATGGCGCAGCCTGATGACGCGCCTGGTCGAACAGCGGGGCCGGTGCTGCCAGTCCTGCGGACGCGAAGGCGTCCGTGTCTTCGGCGACCACATCCGGGAATTGAAAGACGGCGGCGCGCCGCTGGACCCGTCGAACATCCAGCTCCTGTGCGGCTCGTGCCACACGGCCAAGACCGCCAAGACACGGGCCGCACGGACAGCGGCACGGTACGGATAGACCGTCAGGCAGCGTGTTCGCGGTTCAGTTTCTCCCATGCTGCTTCGGCCAGAAACTTGGACCGGTTCTTGCTGACGCCGGAGATCGCTGACAGCAGGCTTTCCTCAAGAGTGACGTTCACCCGGACAGCCCGGCTCGGCGTCCGAACGGCGATCAGCACCGCAACGCCATCCCGGTTCTCCGGATCGGCCATGATCGTCTCCAGGCTGGACGGTGCCGGCACAGCCTCGCCGTCCTCGGCCATGCAGGCGATGTGTCCTTCAAGCGCCTCCTGCGCCATGGACTGCGCCTCGTCCAAGGTGCGGCCAGCGGTGATGCACCCCGGAAAGTCCGGAAAACTGACACCGAAGTCGGTGTCAGGGTCCTTGTGGATCAGTGCGATGTAGTTGGTCATGTGAGCTTCACTCCTGCTTGCTTCTCGACGCTTCTCAGTGTCTTCGGATGGATATCCCGCTTGGGATGCGGGACGGTGACGGTTCCGGGCTTCGTGGGATGACGGAAGTGGTGATGGCTCCCGGTTATTCGGCGGAGCACCCATCCGTCAGCCTCGATCGCCTTGATGATCTCTCGGCTGTTCATGAGTATGTTTATACACACACCCGAACACCGACGCAAGATCATATGTATGATCGTGTGTATATAATTCAACCTGTGATGCTCTGCTCGGCCTATGCGTGATGCGCATGCGGAACGGATTTCCATGCGCGGTGCGCATACATGCGCCGACCGCATGCAAGAATGCGGACCTATGCACCCGGCGCACCCCATGCGCACCGCGCATGCCGGGGGGGGGGGTATCGAATCTCTGGGGCGCATGGGTGCCCCAACCGCATCAGGCTCACGCACAGATTTTTTGCCCGTGTTTGAAAACAATCAAAGAAATCAAAGGAGGGTCAGATGGCTCGCGGTGGCAGTCGCCCTGGCGCCGGTCGCAAGAAAAAGCTCGATGTCTCTGCGTCCGGCTGGTCGGGGCCGAGACTTCAAAGCCCCGAAACAGCCCGGCCGCGCGACTTCTGGCTGGCGATCATGCGGGACGAGACTGCGCCGATCGACTTCCGCATGAAGGCAGCGGAAGAGGTCGGTCCCTATGAGCATGCGAAGCTCGCCCCTCGGGCAGACGGGCAAGGTGACCTTCGCGACGCCACGGGCGCGGGTGATGATTGGGGCGATGACCTTGCCCCGAACGAGGCGCGGCATTGACGGCGTGGGATCTGAGCTGTCCTGACTGGGAAGACCGGATCAGGACCGGCCGCTCTCTGATACCCGATCTACCCCTCCTGAACGTCGCTAGGGCGGACAGGGCTGCCCGGATATTCGATCGGCTCCGGATACCTGACATCATTGGCACGCCGCCGCTGGGTAAAGCCGGGGGCGACTGGTTCCGCGATATCGTTCGGGCGCTCCATGGATCGCTTGATACGGACAGCATGCAGCGGGCAATCCGCGAAATTTTCGCGCTAGTTCCCAAAAAAAACGGCAAGACAACGTACAGCGCAGCAGTCATGCTGACTTCTTTGCTGATGAACGAGCGGCCCCTTGGAGAATTCATCCTCGTCGCCCCGACCAAGGAACTGGCCAACATAGCGTTCGGTCAGGCGTCGGGCATGATTGATTGCGACAAAAAGTTGAAGAGCTTATGCAAAATTCAGTCGCACCTTAAATGTATCACCTACCGGCCCACTGGGGCCACGCTAAAGATCAAGACGTTTAGCCCCGATGTCATGACCGGCGTCATCCTCGCCGGAGCGCTCGTCGATGAAGAGCACGTCATTGCCGAAAAAGCCGAGGCAGATCGCGTCATGGGGCAGATCCGGGGCGGCATGATCAGCCAATCGGACGCCTTTCTGGTGGTCATCTCGACCCAGAGCGAGCGACCCCCTCGGGGGGTCTTCAGGGCCGACCTGATCAAGGCGCGAAGCATCCGCGACGGTAAACGCACTGGCCGTACGCTGCCGATTATCTACGAGTTTCCTGCCGACATCCAGAAGCCAGCCCGCGTGCCAGACGAGCCGGCACCGTGGGAAGACCCAAAGCATTGGCACATGGTGCTGCCAAATGCAGGGCTGTCGATTACGGTACCGCGCCTCGAAGAGGAATTCGCCGAGGCAAAGAAGACGAGCAAAGAGGAACTGATCCGCTGGGCCTCCCAGCATCTGAACGTCGAAATCGGGCTGGCGCTCCGCTCTGACCGCTGGGTCGGGGCAGATTACTGGGAGGGCGCCGGCGACCCGGACCTAACGCTGGACGAACTGCTGACACGATCTGAGGTCGTCGTGGCCGGAATCGACGGCGGCGGTCTGGACGATCTGCTGTCCCTGGCCGTTGTCGGCCGCGACAGCGTCACGATGGAATGGCTGCACTGGCAGCGGTCGTGGGTGTTCGAGGGTGTTCTGGGTTTGCGGAAAAGCGAAGCGTCCCAGCTCCGCGACTTCGAGCGGCAGGGAGACCTGGTGATCGTCCAGGAGCCAGGCTCCGATATCGAGCAGTTGGCCGATACCCTGCGCGATGTCGATCGGTCGGGGTGCCTGGCCATGGTCGGTCTCGACCCGATGGGTGTAGGCGCGGTCGTAGACGCCCTGGCCGACCGGCAGATCGCCGGGGATCGCGTCGTCGGTGTGTCTCAGGGCTGGTCGCTGACCGGCGCCATCAAGACGGCCGAACGCAAACTGGTGGACGGCACGCTGCTCCATGGTGGTCGCCCGATTATGGCCTGGGCGGTGAGCAACGCGAAGGTGGAGCCACGCGGCAATGCCATCATCATCACCAAGCAGGCCGCCGGGCGCCTGAAGATCGACCCGCTGATGGCGCTGCTGAACGCCGTCGTCCTGATGTCCAAAAATCCCCAGCCGCAAGGCCGGAGCATTTACGAAAGGAAGAGCCTGTGGGCCTGCTGAGCGGTCTATTCGGAACGGGGGCTGCCGCAGCGCCCCGCGCGCGGGTCGAGCCCGTGTTCCGGGCCGCCGGCAACCCCGAAAACCCGACCACGCCGCTGACCGATATCGCGTCCTGGGAATCATGGCTTGGCTATACCGGCGGCCGCTCGACCGAATGGATGCCGCGCATCAGCGAAAGCACGGCCATGGCCTGCTCGGCAGTTTATCGCTGTGTCACGCTGGAATCCGGGGTCATCGCGGGGCTGCCGTTGAAGATTTATCATCGGCAGGAAGATGGCCAGCGGGTGGAGGCGCCCAAGCACCGCTTGGCCCCCCTGCTCCAGCAGGCCCCTTATCCGGGACGGTCGATGACTGCTTTCTCCTGGCGGGAACTATGGGGCATCAACGTGCTGCTGGCGGGGAACCATTATAGCGCGATCCGCTATGATGGCGCTGGGCGGGTCGTCGGGTTCGAGACCTTCCTTCCTGGGCATGTCGAGCCGGTTCGATTGCCGCAATATCCGGGCGTCAATTTCTACGTCTGCACCCATGACGATGGATTCGTAGAGACAATCCGCCACGAGGATATGATCCATATCCCCGGACCGGGTTTCGACGGGCGCAAAGGCTTGTCGAGGATTCAGGCGTTTGCACGCGGTTCCGTCGGCCTGGCATTGACCATGGAGGAGCGGACCGGGCGCCTGCATCAAAACGCTGCTCTGCCTAGCGGTGTGTTGCAGGTTCCGACGCGCATGAGCGACGACGCAATCCTGCGTGCGAAGGCGGAATTCAACGCCGCACATTCCGGTGTATCGAGATGGGGCGGCACCGTGGTGGTAGATGACGGGGCAAAATACACGCCCTTTCAGCTCAGCCCGCAGGATCTTCAGACGATCGAGGCCCGGCGCTACCAGGTGGCGGACATCTCGCGCTTCTTCGGCGTGCCGCTCCATCTGCTCAATGAGACCGACAAAACGACCTCATGGGGCACCGGTCTGTCCGAGAATACGCTTGCCTATCTGATTTTCACGCTCGATGCCGACCTCAGCCGGATCGAAAGCGAGCTGAATTACAAGCTCTTTGGCGGCACCAGCTATTTCGTCGAGTTCGAACGCGACGGCCTGCTGTCCATGGACCCGGTCAAATCTGCCCAGGTGACAGCGCAGGAAATTTCCTCCGGCACCCAAACGATTAACGAAGCCCGACGGAAAAAGAACAGACCTCCGGTCCAGGGTGGCGACATCCCGCTGATCAACAGCACGAACGTCCCGCTTACCACCCAGGCCTCGAAACCGCCGCAGCCAGCGCCCCAGCAACCGCAGGCGCCTGAACGGCGCAGCCAGCAGGACTGACCATGCACCGATATCATTCGCCCGCCGCGCGGTTCTCGAACCGCGCGCTGATGACGCACGCCCAGGCGGGACTGCCCCAGACGCTCGGCCTTCGCCCCCGCGCGGCGGCCGACAAGCCGGCAGAAATCCTCCTGTACGACGAGATCGGCTTCTGGGGCACGACTGCCAAGGACTTTGTCCAGACCCTCGCCCAGGCCGGTGACGGCGACATTGTCGTACGGATCAACAGCCCGGGCGGCGACGTGTTCGACGGCCTGGCGATGTTAGCTGCCCTTCAAGCCCATGCCGGCAACGTATCGGTGGTCGTCGATGGAATCGCGGCGTCGGCAGCGTCCTTCATCGCGCTGGCTGGGTCATCCGTCTCCATGGCCGAAAATGCCTTCCTGATGATCCACAATGCCTGGGGGGTCGTGGTCGGCAACAGAAACGACATGACCGAAACGGCGTCGGTCCTGAGCAAGATCGATGGTCAACTCGCATCGCTCTACGCCCAGAAGACCGGGCAGACGGCCGATGCCATGGGTCAGCTCATGGACGCGGAAACCTGGTTCACGGCGCAGGAGGCGAAGGACGCCGGTTTCGCCGACACCATCCTCTCGGGCGGCGAGAGTGCCAAGGCGTCGCTGCGCCCCGGCGTGTTTGCCCGCGCTCCGGAGATCCTCACTGCGCCGGCGCCGGCGGCGGTGCTGACTGATCTGTCGGCCAGCCTCGCCTCGCGGCGCCGCCTTATCCAGCTTGCGGAGGCGGAAAACGCCGGCTGATCGGCCGCTTTTCCACCCTGCATCATGACCTGACCACGCGCTGATCGGGTCGCCATCTCCCTTCCATCCATCCGGGAAACACAGATGATTATCAAGAACCTGCGCGCCAAACGGGCAAAGCTGATCGAAGACGCGCGCGCCCTGATCTCCACCGAGAACGTGACGGCAGAACAGGTCGCCCAGTTCGACGCCATGATGGCCGAGGCTGATGGCGTCAAAGCCCAGATCGACCGCCTGGAGCGGGCGCATGCGGCGGATGCCGAGCTGGCCCAGCAGGTGGCGGCACGGGCCGAGCGCGAAGGCGTCAGCCCCGGTCAGCGTGCGGACGAGGACCAGCGCGAAACCCGCGTCTTCATGTCATGGCTCCGCAACGGCATGGAAGGCGTTGCGCCGGACGATCGGATCTTCGCTCAGGGCCGGATCGTCACCCAGAGTAGCAACATCCGGAATGCGCAGAGCACGACGCCCGCAACCGCCGGCGGATATCTGGTACCGCCCGCATTCGCGGCGCAGCTCCTGGTCGCCCTGAAGTCCTATTTCCAGGCGCTGAACTACTTCGATGAAGTCGTGACCGATACCGGCGCCGATCTCCCCTGGCCGACCAATGATGATACCGGGCGCCGGGCGAAGATCATTACCGAGAACACCCAGATCGGTCAGGGAACTCTGAGTTTCGGTCAGACGACCCTCAAGGCCTTCTTGTATGCGACGGATGCGATCCTGGTGCCGTGGACGCTGATGCAGGACAGCTTCATCGACCTGGATGCGTTCATCCGCCAAGCGCTCCAGACTGCGTTTGGCCGCACGCTCGCCGATGACCTGACGATCGGTGCCGGCGGCGCTGCGGGCCCGATGGGCGTTCTGACGGCCTCAACAGTTGGCGTAACGGCGGCGGCCGCGTCGCTGGTCTATGACGATTTTGTGGACCTGATCCACAGTGTCGACCCGGCATACCGCACCGGCTCTGTCTTCATGATGAACGACAACAGCACGAAGGCGCTGCACAAGCTGAAGGACACACAGGGTCGGCCGCTCTGGGTTTCCAGCCTGACGGCCGGGATGCCCGATATGTTCGCGGGCTATCCGATCCTCATCAACCAGAGCATGCCAGATATCGGCGCCGGCAAGCAGCCGATTCTGTTCGGCAATCTGAAGAACTACAAATATCGCATGGTCCGCGATGTCAGCATTGTGCGCCTGAACGAGCGGTATGCCGATTTTCTCCAGACCGGCTTCTTCGGCTATGCCCGTTTCGGTGGCGGCCTGCCCTCGGCGGCGCAGCCGATCAAGTCGATGGCGATGCCGGCCGCCGGCGGCTGATCGGGGAGGCTCGGCCAGTGAGGCAGACAATCCTTGCCGGTCCGCCGGCGCAGCCCGTTGCGCTGGCCCTGCTGGCCGACCTCAAGGCGGACCTGGGCGTCACGGATGATGCCCAGGACAGCCGCCTGACCACTCTGCTGCTCGATGCGTCCGACATGGTGCGGACCTATATCGGGCGGCCGATCCTGTCCGCCACATGGCGGGATGTGATCGAGCTGGGTCCGGACGAAAAATGCATTGGCTTGACTCTCGGGCGATGCCCTGTGACCGCAATCACCGCGTTCTCGGCGCGCGGCGAGGCCTGGTCGGCAGATGCGATCGGCACGCTGGGGCAGAACTCCGGCGCGGGCATGGTTTTTCCGCCGGATGGCGGTCCGGCCATGTGGCGCGCGGGGCGATATGTCGTGACGTATCAGGCGGGCTGGGTTGCGCCGTCCGTCGGTGACGACGGGAAGGCCGATCCCGGCACATTGCCACGCTCGATTCAGCAGGCCACGCGCCTGACGGCGGCGGCGCTATGGCATGCGTCCGGGCGTGATCCGCTACTGCGGTCGGAAAGCGAGCAGGGCGTTGGGTCGTCGTCCTGGGGTTCGAGCGCGCCTGGCGTCGGCGGACTGCCGCAAGCGGCAGCCGATGTTCTGCGCGGCCTCGGTGGGGTCGGTGTCCGATGAGTTGGCGTGCCCGGCGCCGACGCCGGCGGATCCAGGCCAACGGGCGACCGATGACCCTCTCCCATCCGCGCGATGGTAGCTCCGTCATCGTCATCGCTTCCGGCCCTCCCCCGCAGTCCTCGCAGTTGGTCGAGGGCGTGGCGCGGGCGCCATTCATTGCCCAGATCACAGCGGATGAAACTGGCGCGGCCGGGTTCACCCCGAAGAAGGGCGACAGCCTGACGGACGGCCCAAAAACCTACACGCTGACCGATGCCAGCCCTGTCTATGACAGTGCGGCGCTGGTCGGATGGACCCTTGTATCCGCCGGAGGTCAATGATGATCAGCCCAGGCGTCTGGAATGACGCCTTTGCGCGAGCGAGCGCGGTCTGCGCGGATATGGGCATCCCATTACTGGATCCGCTCCTGCAGGACCTCAGCGACCGCACCGGGCCCTATTGGACCATGCCAATGGGCGCAGCGTCCTCGGACCGTCTGGGCATGGGCGAAATCGAGAATGAAGAAGCTGGCCAGATTGTCCTGGTGCTGATGATCCCGGTGGGGGGCCTCAGTACGCCGGACGCCTTGGCGCACTGCCATGCCATGTCGACAGCCTTTCGTGCGCCAGTCGGGGCGGCGCCGAAATGGGCTGCCGGCTTGCAGTATGACGGGCAGGATTCCACGCCGCCCGACCTCAGTCAGTCCGGGCGCTGGTACGCGGCGACATTGATGGTCGCCTACCGATACCAGAGCCAGATGGTTCGGGGCGCCTGAACCGACATCCCTATCCCAGGTCGCCCACGGGCGGCCTTTTTTCATGAGGTGACATCATGGGCTTTACGGGTGCGACTGCCGGCCTGGCGGCCGGGGCGCAGACAAACGACACGGTGATCGATTACGCGCTGGAAGCGACTTTCGGCGTGCCACCCACAGGCGACTATCAGGCCCTTCGCATTACCGGCGATAGCCTGAGGCAGAGCGAGACGACATCGCGACCGGACGAGATCAACGCGGTCGGAGAGGTCTCTGAATCAGTCGTAACCCAAGTGTCGGCCAGTGGCAGCATCTCCGGCGCGCTTTCCACAACGACGTTCGATGACATGTTTGCTGGCGTCATGTCGGCAGATTTCGCGGCTGCGCCGAAGGTTCTCACGGTCAGCGCCGAAGTCGGCGCGACAGTGCTTCGTGCCAGCGCCAACCATGGCGGCCGCGACGCGATTGCCGGGGCGGCCGATTTCGCGAACTGGCCGGCCTGTGGTGCTGTGTGGATCCGGGACGCGACGAACAATCTGGATCTGATCCTGCCCTATCTGGCCAATGACGGCGCGCTGCTGTTTAAGGCCGGGTCGTTCGGCGTCGCCGACCAGACGGCCCTTTCGGTCGGCGCAACCATCACCTTGGCTGATATCGTCAACGGCAAGATCGACAAAACCTACACGTTCCGGAAGAAAATTCTCGGAAAATTCCTTCATTACCCCGGTTCATTGGTCAACCAGGGGCAGATCCAGTTGAACCAGGGTGGCTCCGGCACAGTCAGCTTCGACCTGCTGTCGGCCAAGGAGACGATATCGGATGCCGATATCGCAGCCAGCGTGCTCCCGGCACCCACGGGCCCCGTGCATAATACGGTCGATAATTACCTGGGCTGCTGGATCAATGGCGTCCAGCCGGAGGGATGCGTGACGGCATCGACCATCACGCTGTCACGATCGGGGTCTGGTGCCGATTACGGCAACGGCCATGCTGATGCCTGCGGCATGAGGAAGGGTTCATTCCAGGCGGCGGCATCAATCTCCTACTATTTCCGGAGCTGGGACCAATATCAGGATATGCGGAACGGCAAGAAAGGGCCGGTCGTCATTCGTTCAGTGGACGATGTCGGCAATGGATATGCCTTTGCCTTCCTGAATTCTGCTCTGCGCAACGGGAATCTGCCGACGCAGGGAAAAAACCAGACCTATACCGTGTCCTTCGACATCGATCCCGGCCCGATGGAAGGCGCCGAGGGAACGTTCGCGATTTTCCGCATTTCCGGGGCTGCATAGGCCGGCTGATCGATCCTCAACATACCAGTCGACATATAGGTGCCTGAACTGGCGCCTCTTTTTTTGGGAAAAAATTGAACATGGCCAGACTTTCGTCGTTCACTCGCAATACCGACGCCGTCGCCCAGGGCACCCCCGTTACCGTCGGTCCGGAAGGCGAGACCTTCGTCGTTCTCACGCGCGGAATGGGCGATGCCTATGCCGACCGCCTGTGGGCTCTCCGGCGCGCCGCAGCATTTCGCTACAATGTGAATCTGTTGCCGCAACAGTCGCCCGTGACGCCGGAAACCCTGCCCCCGTCAGAAGACGACCGGTGTCAGGCACAGGCCCTGACGGAAAAGTGCCTGATGGGCATCGACGGCCTGACGCACGACGACGAGGGCAAAGTGCCGGTCACGCTCGATGAATTCAACGAACTGATCAAGCATCGTGAAAATCGCTGGCTGCTGGTGCTCGCTCTCCAGGCCGCCTCATCGGTCGGGCGCGTCCAGAAGCAGGTCATCGAGGACGCGGGAAAAAACTGACGGCCGCCCTGGAATGGGCGGTCGATGATGCTCCTTTACTGGTCAAATACGGCGACCAGCCAGTACCAGCGTCCCACTGGCCGGCGATAGATGCACTCAAGCGCCGCGTAGACGTGGCCCCGTCCAATATCACACCGTGGCGGTGCTGGTGGGATCTGACTGGGTCGCGCGGTCATACGGTGGATATCTATGGCGCCGCCATGGGCCGGATCCGTGGCGTCTCGCGCCCGCAGCCTTTGGCGGTCGCCGAGATCATCGCGTGGTGCCACCAGCGCGGTCTCCACGAGGATGACTGCGCCTTCGTTACGTCCCTCGTCAGGGAAATGGACGGCGCATATCTGCGCCTGCGCGCAGTCCAGATCAAACATGATCTGGACGAATTTCTGTCGAAAAAATGAGGGCATAATGGGTAATGGGGCAGCCGTCGCGCGTAACATCCGGCTTTGGGCGGATCGCACGCTGTCGCCTGCTGCCCTGTCGGCCAATCTGGCCGCGCGGGCGATCCAGGCCCGCGATGATGCGATCCGCAGCGGCAGCGCGCCCGGCCACTGGACGACCTACGTGGACGGGCGCCCGAACATGCCCGAGGCGACCGTGCAGCCGGACGGGGTGATCCTCTACCAGTTCAACCTGCTGGGGCTCGCGGCGGCGTTTGCCGTCGGTTACTGCATGTCCCGATCGCCCTCCCGGTCGGGCCGGTACCGCAAGGCATGGACCGTCGTGGTCGACGGCAAGCCCTGGAAGATGGACCTGAACGAGATCCCGGACGGATCGACGGTCATGATCGTCAATCCGGAGCCTTATGCCCGGAAAATCGACACGGGCGCGATGCGGATGTCGGTTCCGCCCGGCATCGTTGAGGGCGCCCGCCAAGCCACGCGCCGGAAATTCCCGACCATCACGACCGCCCGCCAGTTTGTGAACATCCCAGGCGGCATGATCCCCGGCGCGCCTTGGATTTTGAAGACCAGCCGAAGCCGCCGACGCGATCGGCAGGCCGGTCAGGCCATCACCTACCCTGCCCTGATCCTGAGTGAGAAAATCTGATGCCCACGATCGAGGAATTGCGCGTCGCATACCAGGATCAGGTCACTGCCGGCGCTCAGGCTGGTGCTGATGCCCTGAACAAATTGGCCGATGCTGCCGAGACGGTCGATACCCGCATTACGGCCGCCGGCCGCTCTGCGCGGGGCTACGTCAACACTGGCGATCAGGTGACTCGCACCGCCAATGCCATGGAGCGGGCACAGCGCACTCTGGCCGATGCCCAGACGAAGCTGGATGCCGCCATGGCGGCGGGCACCGTGACGGCCGAGGAGGCCCAGCGGGCTCTCCAGACCTACCAGGCGAAGCTCGACACCGCGACCCAGAAGCACAAGGACGCGGTCAAGGCGGCGGAAGAGTCCAGCGACGCGCTGGACAAGAACACCCAGAAGGTCAAGCTCTCCGGCTATCAGATCGGTATCCTGGCCGACGAAGCCCATAAATACTTCGACCAGATTCTGGCGGGCGGCAGCAGCATCACGGCTGCATTTTACCAGATGCCGAACATGATCCAGACCATGGGCGGCCTGAGCAGCGCCTCCGGCTTGGTCGCCGATGCCATGATGGGGCCCGCAGGAATCGCCGTAGCTGCCCTCGGTGCCGGCGTGGCCATTGCCAAATTTGCCGCGTCGGCCGAAGGCGAGCAGGCCCAGCTCGCTGGCCTGTCGCAGCATCTGCGCGCCACGCGGGACGATTACGATGCCATGGCGTCGGCCGCCGAGACTGCGGCGCGCCAGATCGCCGCGCATGGCGACATGTCGCTGACCGATGCCCGGACGACCGAAGAGACGTTCGCGGCCGTCCCGACAGTCAGTGGGTCCCAGCTCGCGGGCCTGACGCAGGATGCCCGCAATCTGGCAACGGTGATGAACGAGACCGTGCCCGATGCCGCGAAGACGATGGCCGAGGCCATGCGCGATCCGCTGAAGGCAGCGCAGGACTTCGCGCAGCAGGGCATTCTGGGCGTCAACCAGGCTCTGGTGCTCCAGATCCAGCACCTGGAGGAATCCGGGCACCAGATGGAGGCCTGGACGACGCTACTGAACCAGATGGAGCGCGCCACGGCAGGGGCGCACGATCAGGGGCTGACGCCGTTTCAGCGTTCGATCGAAGAGTTGAATCAGTCTCTCTCGGTCGGAAAGGAGGCTTTGCGCGAATTTATCGAGCCGATCGGGGAATTCTTCCTCAATCCGATCACGGACAAGGTCAATGAACTGACTGCGCTCTCATTGATCGCGCGTGATCTTGTCCACCTGAAGTTGCCATCGTTCTCGGACGATGCCTCGGCGGGCGCTGTCTCGGGATCGGCCGGCACGACAGCGGCGAAGTTGGCCGGAGGCACTCTGCCAACAGCCTCTGCGGTCAGTGTCGCGCAGCTACAGCAGACACTCAATGCGGGCCTCACGGGAACCGACGGTAGCGTCTCGGGCCAGATCGCGAGCGAACAACGGGCAATCGAGGCGATCCATCAGCAGATCAACGCCGCGAACCAGTTGCACGAAATCAGAGGGAAAGGACACCTCGATGACGCGCAATACGCAGCCGACATACAGTCGCTGACGGGCCAGCTCAACCAGCACAACGTCGCGCTGGCTGGCCTGAAAACCCCGTATCAGGATCTGATCGAGCAGCAGGGCAAGACGGCCGCCAGTGCAGCGGCTCTGACCGGCTATCAGCGCGCCATGGTCGAGGCTGACCAGCAGGTGGACGATGCGATCCAGCGCACGACCGGCGGCCATGCGACGCTGACCGAGCGAATGGTTGCCGAGGCAGGCGTGGCGAGAACGTTGTCAGCGCAGTATGCGGTGTCGACGGCTGAGATCCTGCGCAACGTCACGGCCCAGAATGCCATTGCCCAGGCATGGCAATCTGGCGGTGCCGAGGCCGCCCACGCGACCAATTACTGGGCGGCCTATAATGACGCGCTGGACCATTTTTCGACCACGGCGCCCGGCTTTGCCGAGGCCGTTGCCAAGCGCACCCAGGCGCTGGATGCGCTGACCGACGCCCAGAACAAGGTCCGGCTGGCCCAGCAGACGTCACAGAACGAGGATCAAGTCTCTTACATCACGGCGGAAACCCGCTCGATCGGCATGAACAGCGACGCGCGAGCGGTCATGCTGGCGCATATGCAGGCCGAGCAGGAGCTGCGCCGCGAAGGAAAGGACCTGCTGTCGGCCGATAGCCAGGCGTATCTGGACAGCGTCGATGCCGTTACGCGCGCCACTCAGGCCTATCAGCACCAGCAGGATGTCCTGTCGGACCTGACGGGCTCCCTGTCGTCGATGGCGGACACGATCGGCGACGATATCACCCAGGCACTGATCCAGGGTGCCGGCGCCGGCGTCAACTTCAAGTCTGCGCTCCAGGGGATCGAGAGCCAGGTGGTGACGATGATCGCCAAGCTGGCGCTGATTGATCCGCTGCTTAATTCGATCGACGGCGGGACGCGCAACACGCTGGGCGATATCGCGGGGCTGCTGAATGGTTCGACGTCGGCGGTCTCATCTGTGGGGAATCCGTTCGGCGAGGCTGATGGATCGGCATCGTCCAGCTCGGGTTTCAGCATCGGGCAGTTGTTCAACCTGCGGCAGAATGCTGCCAGCAGCGGCAATCCATTTGCTTCGGCCGGATCGCACGACGTCAACGATGCTAGCGAGCAGGTCACGGCGATCGGTCACATAGCGTCATCGGGATTCTCGTTTGGGGGTGTCGTTGGTGGCCTCGCCGGCGGCATGTCCCTCGGGTCGATGTTGGGCAGTGTCGGCGGAGGAACCGACGGAACGATCGGCTCGCTCTTGGGGTCGGGCATCGGCGCAGCCGCCGGATCGTTCATCCCAGGCATAGGAACGCTAATCGGCGGCCTGGCTGGAGGAGCCCTCGGCGGCCTGATCGGCGGCTTGTTCGGACACAAGAAAAACCCTTACACGCTCGATAACGTCATGTTGTCGAACGGTCAGCTCTCACTGGGCAGTGTCTTCAATCAGGCAGAGACCGACAATGTCACGCCACAGCTCACCAGCGATATTGCCTCGATCAACGCGGTTCTGTCCGCCAACGGCCTGACGGCCTCGGGCGGGAGCGCCTACCAGGGCGGCACGCGGCTCGGATTTGTAGGTGATGACGCCAACAACAAAGACCCGAGCCTCCAGAACCTGACGCTGGCACAGTGGCTGCCGGACCTGAATCTCAGCACCTCGGACGCCACATTCCAACAGGCGCTGGACCAGGGCATGCCGTCGTCCTTCAGTTCGGTTTCGGACTTCACGACCGCAATCGCGTCGCTGAAAACGATGGCCGATACCGTCGACAGCCTCCATGTCTCGGTGTCGAAGTTCAATTCCGACGCCACGGTCACGGTCGACCATATCGACGGCTATTCGGGTGATCTCTCCACCGCGATCAACGCGCTGGACGGCCAGACGATGGACGTCTCGACGCTCCAGCAGCGGATCTCGGAAATCTCGTCCACCTGGCAACAGCTCGCCTACAGCGCCCGGTCGGTCGATGCCCGCTATCTGGCCGCGACGGGCGACCAGCAGGGCGCCGACCTGGAGAATTTTGACGTTTCGGCCGATCAGCAGCGCGCTGACCTGGTTTCGAGCTTTGAGACGATCTGGGGCGACGCCTACGCCACGCAGTCCAGCTACGTCCAGCAGTCGGCGGATCTGGAAAAAACGCTGGCGGCCGAACGGTTGCAGATCCAGGCCGAGTATAACGGCGACAGCATCGCCCAGCAGCAGCAGTACCTGTCGCAGGCACAGCAGTCGGTCGCCTCGGTCTATTCCAGCCTGTCATCCTACGCCCAGAGCCTGGCGCTCTCCAGCGCGTCGCCGCTCTCGGTGCAGGATCAATACAATCTGGCGCAGGGCAGCCTGACGTCGGATTACCAGGCCGCACAGGGCGGCGATTACGATGCCCTGTCGCGTATCCAGTCCGATGCCCAGTCGTTTTTGGGACTGTCCCAGTCCTGGCAGGGTTCGGGCACCGGATATACCGCCGACTATCAGCAGACCCTCAAAATTCTCCAGTCGCTGGCTGGGGCCGACACGGGCGCGCTGACGGCGACGTTGGCCCAGAAACTGGCGCAGAACCAGGTGGACGCCACCAATGGCGTGACCGAGGCGGTCACCACCATGAAAAAGGCCCTCCAGACCGACATCCAGCAACTCTCGCGCCTATTGGTGACCCGATAACATGCAGATCCGTACCGTCGAACTGGACATCGTGAGGCCAGCGGGCAGCGCCTCGCCCGCCACGGCGCCCGGATACGGCACGCGGCCGCATGGCGTCGCCACCAGCCCGTCCGACGCGCTGGAGAGCGTGGAGACCCTGCGTTTTTCGGACGCGGGGTTTGTCGATGGGGAAATCGCCTACCCGCCCTATGTCTCCGATGCGCTTTCGGTCGACCGTGGACTGACCCTGTCGGCCGACGCGCTGGGCGGTGCGCGGTCGATCGGGGCCATCACCCTGTCCAACCCGGGCGGGGCACTGGACAGCACGATCCTGACCCGCATCAACGATCACCTGCCGGTCCGGATCCACGCCGGCCGCAAACGCTGGGACGGCGCGCGCGGGATCTGGGTCGACCCGGCGGCATCCGACCTGGTGCCGGTCTTCGCCGGGCTGGGCCGGGGCTGGCGGCCCGACCGGACCAGCGTTGCGGTCGACCTGCTCGATGCGACCTACTGGCTCGACAATGCCATGCCGGTAACCCTCTACGGGGGCACCGGAAAACTGGACGGTGACGCCAACGTGGCAGGCCGGGCGATGCCCCGCCTGCGCGGCACCGCCTGCAACCTGACGCCAACCCTGATCGACAGCGTCAATTACGTCTATCAGGTCTCGGACGGCCCGGCGGCGATTACCGCGCTCTATGAGGGTGGCTACCCCGGCGGCATCGCGGCCGGCGGCACCGTGGATGATCTCTACGCCACCGGCCCCGCACCGGGCACCTACACCGTCCAGACGGGCAACAATGGCACCTGGTTTCGATTGGGCACGAAACCGGTCTACGCGATCACGATCGACGCCGTAGGCCAGTTTCGCAGCGGGGCGGCGCCGACGGCCGTGGTCGATATCCTGCGGCAGGTCCTGCTGGAGGATGTGGCCATGCCGGCATCGTGCGTCGATGCGGGCTGGCCTGCGGTCTCGGCTGCCACACCGTGGCCGGGCGGCTGGTATTGGGACGGCTCGGGCAGCGTGACCGGTGCCCAGGCGGTCAGCACGCTGCTGTCGGGCCTCGGCCTGTCGCTGGTGCCGACACGGACCGGAACCCTCCGGCCGATCCTCCTGACCGCGCCATCCCGCACCGCCCAGCCGGTCGCGGCACTGACGGCGGACGTCATCACCGAGATTACCGCGGACTCGCTCGATGCCTCCCTGGACCCGCCCACCTGGCGCTGGCGGATCGGCTGGCAGCACAATTTCACCACGCAGCCGGCGGGATCGACCCTGCATCCGCAGATCCCGGCCGACCGGCAATCTCTGGTCGCCCAGACCGACCGGGCGGCAGTCTGGTGGTCAGGCGATATCAAGGCCCGCTGGCGAGTGCCCAACGATCCGGCCCTGATCACCACGGCGCTGGCCAGTGCGGCCGACGCGCAAGTGATCGCGGACCGCCACGGCGCCCTGTGGGGCGTGCAGCGCCGGCTATGGGCGGTCAGCGTGCCGCAGGATTACGCCTGGTCGCTCGACCTGGGCGATCCGGTCTGGCTCCAGGCGCCCGCCGTCGGGCTGACCGGGGGCGCGCCCGGCATCGTGGTCGGCGAGCAGATCCGCTCGGCGAACAGCTTTGTGACATTCCAGATATTGGTCTGATCCATGCAAATTTGTGGTTTTGGCTGGCAGAATCGCGTCCTCGACGCGACGCTGACCGCTGACGCGCAGGCGGCGCGCCTGCCCGTCTCCAACCTGCGCAACCAGCAGGGAGCGCCCAGCCTTGGCTGGCGCACCCCCGGCACGGCGGCCGGCCTCGCCCTGTCCCTATCAGCCGCCGCCCCGCTGCGCGCGATCAGCCTCCACCGCACCAACCTGACCGCTCTGGCGACCTGGACCGTCACCGTCTCCAGCGGCGGGCAGCCGGTTTGGACAACCAACGGCGGCCCGATCGTCGGCGGGCAGTCCGTTGTCGTCGCACCAGCCACCCTCGCGGGGGACACGGTGCGGCTCACGATCTCCGACCCGACCAACCCTGACGGCTGGCTGGACGTGCCGCTCGCCTATGTCGGGCCGCTCTGGCAGCCGGTGCGCAATTTCTCGACCGACAGCACCACGGGGCGGGCGCTCGGCCAGGACAGCCTCACATCCCTTGCCGGGACCGAGTTTGTCGATGCCCGCTGGTATCAGCGCACCGCCTCGATCGCCCATCAATCCCTCGGCGACGCCGACAGCGCCGTGATCGAGCAGATCCTGCGCGTGGCCGCGACCGGCCAGAACATCCTGTTCCTGCCCGATCCCGGCGCCGACAGCGGCACGCTTGCCCGCCAGGCGCTGTTCGGCCGGCTATCGGGTGCCGACCTGTCCAACCCGTTCGGCGCGGCCGACCGCCACGCCATCACCCTGACCATGACGGAGCGCCTCTGATGGCCTCGATGCTGGCCGACTACGTCCTGGAGACCGCGACCAACCCGGGCACAGGCATCATCACCCTCAACGGCGCGGCGCCCGACCGGCGGACCTTCGCGGCGGCGTTTCCGGGCGGCGGCTCGGTCTACTATTTCGCCGACGACGGCACCCAGGCCGAATGGGGCATCGGCACGCTCGATGTCTCCGGCCCGGTCACCCTGACGCGCACCACCATCCGGGGCACCACGGCCGGCGGCACCGCGCCGCTCAATTTCGCCGGTACCGTCGACGTCTACAACGAGGTGCCAGCCGAAGCCCTGGCACTGATCGGAGCCGATGGTCTGGCACGCGCCGGCGACCTGGTGCTGGTCGATCGCGCATGGTTGGCCGACAATTACATCGACCGGACCACGGCCGATCAGGAGTTTGATGCGCTCGGCTGGTTCCCGGCCGGTCTGATCCTCTATTACGCCGGCGCGACGGTGCCGGCCGGCTGGCTCCCCTGCTTCGGGCAGCTCGTCAGCCGCACAACCTATGCCGCCCTGTTTGCCGCGATCGGCACCGCCTACGGCGCCGGCGATGGCGCGACGACTTTCGCGCTGCCGGACATGCGAGGCCGCGCGGCCTTCGCGCTGGACAATATGGGCGGCGAGATCGCCGGCCGGATCAGCAGCGGCGGATCCGGCGTCGACGGCACGCAGCTCGGCGCTGTCGGCGGCAGCGAGCTGACGCAGGCCCATACGCACGACGTCGACGATCCGGGACACACCCACACCCTGACCGATCCCGGCCATGATCATGGGCCCGCCCATGGCGCCGGCTTCGTGGTGCCGCAGGGATCGGGCGGCGAGATCGGGGCGGCCTTTGCTGGCGGCGGAGACGTCGACGAAAAAGCAACGGCGCGGACTGCCACGGCCACGACGGACGAATCCGTGGACAGCGCAAAGACGGGCGTGACGATCAAATCGGCCGGCGGCGGCAACAGCCAGAACATGCCGCCTGCCATCGTCCTGAACTGCGTCATCTATGCCGGCGACGGCGCACCCACATGACAAATTCCGAGAGGCCCTGACGGATGTCGAAACTGGCAGATTTCGTGCAGGAAACCGCGACCGGTCCCGGCACCGGTCCGTTCCTGCTGGAGGGTGCGCCGGTCGGTCGTCGTCTGTTCTCGGCCGCGTTTCCGTCGGGCGGCGATCTCTACTATTTCGCCAGAGATGACGCCCAGGCGGAATGGGGGATCGGCTCGCTCGATGTCTCCGGCCCGATCACCCTGACGCGGACGACCGTCCGGGGCACCACGGCCGGCAGCACCGCGCCGCTCAATTTCGCGGGGACCGTCACGGTCTATAACGAGGTGCCGGCGGAATACCTGCCGTTGATCGGCCCTGACGGCCTGGCGCGCGCCGGAGACCTGGTGCTGGTCGACCGCACCTGGCTGGCCGCCAATTACGCGGATCGTGCCGCGATGCGCGCCCGCTACCGGTCCGCCGGCTGGCTGCCGCCCGGCGTGGTGATGGACTGCGCGGCGCCGGCCGCCCCGGACGGCTGGCTGCTCTGCTACGGCCAGGCCATCAGCCGCACCGACTATGCCCGGCTGTTTGCCGCGATCGGCACCCTGTACGGCGCGGGTGACGGCGCGACCACCTTTGCGCTGCCCGACCTGCGCGGGCGCCTGAGCATCGGCCTGGACAGCGCGGCCGGCCGGGTCACCGCGGCCCGATCCGGAATCAACGGCGCGCAGCTCGGCGCCGCCGGCGGCAGCGAGCTGATGGCGGCGCACACCCACGGCGCCAACGATCCGGGCCACAATCATATCCTGACCGACCCCGGCCATAGCCATGGCCCGAAGCAGGGCAGCGGCTTCGTCGTGCCGCAGGGCACGGGCGGCGAGATCGACGCGATCTTCGCCGGTGGCGGCCGGGTCGAGCAGACCGCGACAGCGCGGACGGCGCGGGCAAAAACCGGGCTGATGATCGGCGGGGCGGTCACGGGCCTGACGCTGGCGTCCGCCGGCGGCGGCAACAGCCAGAACATGCCGCCCGCGATCATGCTGAATCGGGTGATCTATACAGGCCTGCGCAGCGGAGGCGTCCTGCCGCCGGACGGCAACGCGGCGGTGATCGCCATCGTCCAGGCGATGTCGGACAGCCTGTGGGCCTATCTCCAGCGCGCCACCGGGGCTGCGGCCACGGCGGCGGGCATGCCCCCGCTCATCACTGCCGAGGGGCTGGTGAAGAACAACCAGTTCGTCGGCGCCGCGCTGGGCGGCTACACCGCCGACGGCGTGTGCTCGTCCGAGGGGATCGCGCTGATGCTGCGCGGTGTCGTCTCGGCCTATCTGGCCGACCGCGACCCGGCCAAGCTGGCCTATGCCAAGTTCCTGTTCAACGCTGCCTGCACCTACTTTTTTTACAACACCAAGCCAACGGCGGCAGCCGCTCCGCTGTGGCATCACTCGTGGATGGTCAACGGGGGCGCGCCGTTCGCCGTGCGCGGGCCGCTGGCGGCCAATGGGGATCTGGCCGAGAGCGGCGTGATCGGCGAGGCCGTGACCTTTACGGCCGGCGTCGGCCAGTTGGCGAGCCCGCCGGACGTCGTCTACCAGGTGGTGACCGGCGGCACGCAATTTGTCTGGCAAAACGTGTTTTCGGACATTGCGCCAGATCCGACCACTGGCCTGCCGACGGGCTATCCGGTCAACGTCGCCTATTATATCGACAAGGATGGCAACCGGGTCTACGGCACCCAGAAATCTGGGTCATTTGGCCAGCCGATCGTGCCCAACAGCGGCGAGACGCCCGGCAAGATCGTCCTCGCCGATACCTCGATCAACGGCACCTGCCGGGCCAATTACTGCGTCACGGTGCCCGACGTCCAGATCGCCTACGGCGAGGTGTATGAGGCCTGGCCGATGTGGCGCAAGATGGGCGCCACCGAGCGCACGGCCGCCGGCGATGCGCTCCACTGGCTGGTCGACAGTTTCCGCCTGCTCCAGCAGGCCGAGCCGGATAACGCCGACTGGCAATATGCCCAGGCCCGGCTGCTGGATGTCTGGCAGTTGATGTGCAGCCAGGAGAGTGACGGCACCTATATGTTCCGGGCCGGCGCGGACGGGCCCTATAACAACTACCCGCTCACCTACTCCTACGCCGACGGGTTTGCCGCCGACGGCACGACACGGTGGGCAGCCCAGCCGCCGTCTCACTACACGGCAGCGCGCACCAGCGACGGCTATGTGACGTTCACGCTGCCCCTGGCGGATGGCAGCAGCGGGCTGGAGACCCGGAGCGAGATGGCATTCGAGTGCCAGGCGCTGTTCCTGTCCTGGACAGCCGCCAACACCTCGATCAGCCTCGATATCGTGTCCTCGGTCGACCAGGTGCTGGCCCTGATCTATCGGCCGCATCACGATGCCGGCACGGTCGCGGACAGGTATTCCTGCCTGCTGCCGGTCGGGCCGAGCCATCCCGGGCCGTATTCCGTCCCGATGCGGGCCTTCAAGGTCTTTTCGGGATCGGTCTGGACGGCGGACCGAGGCTACTACACGTTTGGCTCGATCACGGACATCGTCCGCGCCAGCGCCGCGATGCCCGACGGCAGCCAGATGCTGACGATCCAGATGGACATGACGGCAGCCTATGCCGGTTTCGGCATTTCGCGGGCCAACGTCTACCCGTTCGCAACCTGGTCCAGCCCGCCGGGCATCTATTACGCCGCCGCCTCCAACCTCTGGTACTGCGTGCAGGACGCCAACGGCTGGCTCTGGGTGACGCAGATGCCGGCAGCCGGCACGCTCGATGCCAATGGCAAGCTTGTGCCGGCCTGGCGCTGGTTCCAGCCGGATGTCTCCCGGCTGATCCTCAATACGGCGCAGCCCGGCACGGGCGACACGCCAACGGTACCGGCGCTCGGCGGCACGAACTATGCCCAGGGGATCACGATCCAGTCCGACACGGACAATCTGGGGCCGCTCTACGTCGCCTATGTCGCGGCCGAGCAACCGGCCCAGCCGCCAACCTCGGAGCAGAATATTGACGTTTTCACGATCCAGTCCACGTCGACGGACGCATTCACGCTCAAGGTCGGCGACGTGCAACTCGTCAACGGGATCCGGACGCCGATCAAATATTACGGTTCGGCGCCGTTCGGTCTGCAAATCAACGGGCCATCGCGCAGCAATCTGAGCGTGGTGCCGTATCGCGGGCCCTACATCACCGGATACCAGTCGGGCACGCCGTGGATCGATATCGGCAACGGCGCCAAATTGCAGCAGATGCTGCAATTCATGGCCGACGCCCAGGACCAGTTCGCGGCGGCGCATCCCCAGCACCTGCGCGGGCCCTTTGCCCATTGCTACCTGCCGGCGATCTGGGATTCGGTGCAGGTCGGCGCCGTCGATAGCTGGGTCTATGACGCGCCCGACGGCAACCCGGCCTGGACCGGCTGGCAATGGCGCGCCTTCGACGCCATGGCGCACACCTGGTATCTGGCCAAGCAGAAAGGCCTGGCGGCCGCAGCGCTCGCCGGGCAGGTCGCCGGGGCCTATCTGACCTGGATCTATGGCTGGCTCCGCGACAATCCGGACGCGCTCTATGTGCCGAGCGAATGGGGGCCGCCGGGCTGGACGCAGGGCCAGCCCTGGCCAGCCGGCGGCTATCTCGATCCGCACGGCACGACGCGGGAGCCGCATGACATGGCGCTCTGCCTCAAGGGCGCAATTGCCTGCGGCCTGGCCGGCGCTGGCGTGGACAAGGTCAAATACATCGTCGGGCGCTGCATCAGGATGTTGCAGGCGGTGCAAGTGGTCACGCCCACCGACCCGGTACGCGGCGCCTTTACCCTCAACCCGGCCGGTTACGAGGTCTACGGGTTTGCCCAGGGCGAGATCCTGGACGGGATCAGTCACGCACTGCGCTACCCGCAATTCGTGCCCGACACCCTGTCGGGCGATCCGCCGCCGGCGCCCACGCTCCTGCTCGAAAACGGATCGTCGCTGGTCACCGAGGCCCTGCTGCCCATCGCGCTGGAGGATTTAACGTGAGCGCAACACCCCTCTCTCAATTGCAGGACAGCAGCAACGTCCAGTCGGGCGACCTGCTGCTGATCTCACGTCAGACCGGCACGGGCTGGGCAAGCTATCGGGCCGCACTGTCCTATGTCCGGTCCTGGCTCGGCGTCGGCAAGGCCAACGGCGTCGCGCCACTGGATGGCAACGGTGCGCTGGTGCTGAACAGCACGCCGGCGCTGCATGTGGATTCCGCCGGCAACCTGATTCTCGACGTGACCCTGCCGACCTCGGACCCGGGCGTGAAAAACGCGCTGTGGACACAAGGCGGGGTCCTGCTGATTTCGAAAGGAAGCTGACTCATGAGGCTATTTCGTTATGTGCTGATGCTGGTCGCCATGGCGGCGCCCATGTCGGCCTGGGCGCAGTATGCGCCGTTCCAGCCGCCGGGTGGCCTCGCGCCGGCGACTACAGTCGGCGCCTCGACGCTGGCACAGATGCTGACCAATATTGCAGCGGCGCAGTCTGGCCTCTCGGACGAGATCGCGCGCGCAAAGGGCGCCGAGGCGACGTTGCAGGGCAATATCACGACTGAGGCGCAGGCGCGCGCAAACGCGGACGCAAACCAGTGCGCCCTGGCCGGATGCCTCATGTCGGGGAGTATCATCGCCCCCAATATTTCCGCAGGATCAAACGGGGCTGCGGGGGCCAGTCTCTTCTTAAACGGCGCAAAGAATGGCTTCAGGCAATTTCGATATCAGACTGGCGGTGTCGACCGGTGGATTATGTCGGCGAATGCCGATCCCGAGAGCGGAAGCAACGCCGGTTCGAATTGGGGTCTTTCAGCGTTCGCCGACGACGGCGGCTATCTGTACAATGCCCTGACCTTTAACCGTTCCACTGGGGTGGGCGTATTCTACGCAACACCGCAATTTCCAACGGCCGCCGCTGGCGATAATTCGACAAACGCAGCCACCATGGCCGGGGTCCGGCGCGAAATTGCGACCGGCTACACGGTCGCGACACTGCCGACCGATGCGCGACGCTATGCGGGCGCACGGGCCTACGTCACGGACGCAACAGCCTGCACCTTCCTCGGATCTCCGACCGGCGGCGGATCGACGTTCTGCCCGGTGATCTACAGCGGCGCAGCCTGGATCGCGGAGTAATGGCCATGACGACGAATTACATCCTCTATCGCACCGGCGATTATGTCGTAACGCCGGCGCCCTATACCGATCCGACGACAGGCAAAACGGTCACGCCCGGACCATTTATCGCCTCGCCGGCCGGGGCGGTCATCCTGACCCAGCAGATCGCCGACCCTGCGACGGTAACCGTTCCTGAGGGGTTCGCGCTGGCGGCCGATCCGGAGGGGGCATGCCCGGTCGGCAGCATCTACACGCCACCGGCACCGTAACGCCACCCTCTTCCCGTCCGCACCGCCCACCGCCCCCGAGGCGGTTTTTTTATGCCTGGAGTCCTGATGTCCGACCCTTTGACCCCGCAGCCCTGGTGGGCTGCCGTCCTCGGCGCCATCCTGTTTACCGTGCGCTGGCTGATCGGATTCGGCGGCCGGGCCGCAGAGGCCGAGATCAAGCGCCTGTCGGCCCGGGTCGACAAGCTGGAGCAGCAGCAGGCCACCGACGCGCAGATGATCGCGACACTGCGGGGCCAGATCGCGGCGCTCGACACGCAAAACGCGCTACTGCGGCAGCAGATCACCATGGGTGGCGCACAGGCCGTCGCATGATCCACGCACCACGCTCTCGCGGGCCGCCGGCAGGCTGGCTTGCGATTCTGCGCAAGTTCGCAAGGCCGTCCCTCGGGGCGGCCTTTTTGATTCCTGCTCATCAATGGAGCCCATCATGGAGATGGATTCGCTCGGCGTCGCAGACCTGCTGCTGCGCCGGCTGGAGGGCCTGCGCCTGGCGCCCTACCGGGACGTCGCCGGCCTCTGGACCATCGGTTACGGCAATCGCTGTCTGGCCGATGGCTCGCCCGTCACAGCCGCAACACGGCCGATCACCGAAGACGCTGCCGTGGCGCTGCTGACCGGCACGGTCGCCATCCTGCGCGGCAAGCTGTGCGCGCTGGTGCATGTGCCGCTTTCGGCCTGCCAGGAGGGCGCGGTGCTGTCCTGGCAATACAATGTCGGCACCACGGCAGCCGCGTCCTCGACGCTGCTCCGGATGCTCAATGCCGGCCGATTCGACGGTGCCAGCGCCCAGTTCCCGGTCTGGAACAAGATCCGCGACCCGAAGACTGGGCGCCTGGTGGTGTCCCAGGGCCTGGTCAACCGCCGGGAGATCGAGCGGGCCGCGTTCCTCGGCCGCCTGCCGGCGTCAACCGGACCGGCCCGAAATGCGGCCAACGCCGCCGAGCTGGCGCGCGTGAAAGGATAATCTCGTGGATTTAGCATCCCTGATGGCACTCGTACCGGCGCAGGACGCCCTGCGGGTCGCCCTGTTTGTCATCGGCTGCAAGCTGTTCACTGCCTTCGTTCAGCCCCCGGCCGACACCTCGCGCTGGGCGCCGGTCTATCGGGCGATCAACCTGATCGCTCTCAATTTCGGCTGGGCCACGAACCGGCTCCAGGTGGGACTGACTGGCGTCGTCGTCGCCCGCGCCGATGCCCCGGCTGCCAAGGCCGCGATCGAGGCCGCCGGCATCCCGCTCCAGTCCTCGGGCTCCAGCGGCACGTCCGGACCGGCCGGCAAGATCGGCGCGGCCGCCATCGCCCTGCTGCTGGGTGCGGCCGTCTCCCTGTCGGCCTGCGGCAGCGACGCCGTGATCGAGCGGCAGCAAGCGGTCATGGCGATGGGCCGCTCCTACCCGATCGCCGCCAAGCTCGCGGTCACCTATGAGCACTCCGCCGACGCCGACCCCAAGGTCGTGGCCGACCTCAAGCCTGCGTTTCAGCGGGCCCACGACCAGATCCTGCCGCTGATGGACGCGGCCGAGCATGGCGACCCGCTCGACCAGGCCGCGATCACCGCCGGGCAGGACGCGCTGTCCGCCCTGACCACCCTGCTCCAGACCAAGGAAACCAAGTGATGCCGTATGCTGCTCTTGTTGCCGGCCTGATCCAGGCCATCCCGGGAATCGCGGATAGCATCAAGGCCCTGCTGGCGCCGATCCAGGAGGACCGTGAGCCGACCGAGGCCGAGTGGGAGGCTGCCAAGGCGGCCGCTGACCAGGCCAACCAGGCTGTTCAGGCCGGATAACGAAACAAGATCAATCTGATTTCCGCGTAAGCGAAACCCGCTGGGCGCATTGCGTATTCAAGATCCATCGGCCGAAAACCGGATGCTTTTTGCGTTTTTTCTTATCGGCCGGTGGTTACAACTTTGGAAGAAATGTGCTCAAGCCCGACTCACGCCAACGGTGCGCTGGAAACGATACTTGTAGCAGAGACTCGCGCCCTAAACTGTTTGAACATAGTATAATTTGATTCATTATGAAGAAGCTTAACACATCTGACCGGTATTTTCCGTTGAACCGAAATCGCAGCAACTGTTGTCGAATTCGTTTCTATAAGCTTCTTATCTGCATCAACAAAAAAATCAGGATACAAAAACTCGCTTGCCGCAACGACAGAAATATGTTCGCCAACTAAACTGTGTTCTGGCGTATGTTCCCCATCTGTAGAAATTTCCAGTTCACTATCCCGCAATAGGGTATCAATAGTGTTCAAAACGTCTGTTGACCAATCTTCAGACTGGTCAATTATAATATGACTAATTTCCTTAACAGAAGCAAACCTTCTCTCACTTTCCGCCAGACTATCACTAATCAGTATTTCACAACGGTCTTTATATCGAAGAAGAAAGCTATCTAAATGAATAGTTTCGTGAGGAACCAAATAAAGAATTACGTCGATACCGTACATATTTTTTACAGAGAAAAGAAGATCGTCAACAGAAGCTACAGGCTTATCGCCACCCAAACAGTAGCTTCTGATTTCCTCTTGCGTTTGGCGCACTTTCCGGAACAAATCTTCAAGAGCGCTGTCTTTAATGTACATTTAGCGACAAGGTCCTACAGGCAAAATCGAACAAAAAAAGCCTCCCAAATATTGTGGGAGGCTTTCTCCGAATAGAGGGAAGCGGGACTTACGAGCGATGGCTATCGCCGAAGGTGAAAGCTTTCGACTTACCTTCAAGGTGAGAGACCAGCATCTGCTCTACCTCGGCGCAAACGCCCTCACGTGTTGCGTTCTCTTCGTCGCGCAGTAGAAACTTGACATCAACCAAACCGCGCGCCTTCAAAGAGTCGAAGCGGGCGGCCAGGGTATCGCATTCGCTTCTGTTCATAAAACCTCTCCGTTCATTCTTATGGCCGCGACACATATCGCCCTGATGAGGGCACCCTCACAGGACTCCAGAAGCGGCGTTTGAACATTAGGCATTTTTGCTTACCAAAGTTAAGACCAGAATCGTTCAAAAAGAATTTTGCAGCACGAAATCATTCGTTAACAATTATACCAAAACCAATATATTCATTATATATCAATAGGATAAGTGATTTTCACAAAATACTCATATCGTTTGACCGTTGCAATCTAGCCACACAATTCCGGTGTATGCAGAGAACATGGCTGCATAAGAATCTTATTGCAATCTCGTTCGCTTCGTGACTCACCGATTGAAATCTCGACCGACAATATTAGGTGGAGCCGGTGGCTTGCGTTCCACAGAGAGAACGTAATGAGAACATTTAGCACAGAGTCAAGCCTTGCGTCAATTCTGTGCCACTGGCACAGAAAACCCTATACGAACTGTAGACAGATAGCCTTCCTCCCCTAGGGTCATGCTAGGAAATCCGCCACTTTTACGTGGAGGAAGTATCTTGGTAAGGGAGAGGTCGACAGTTCAATCCTGTCCAGCAGCACCATGATTTCCCTACATTTTCTAAAATCATGCTTCTGCCATTTCCTCGGCCAGCCGAACGAGGAAACGCGACGCTTGTACCCCCGGCGCAGAGCACCAGCCACCAGTTGCCAGTTGCCAGTTGCCAGTTGGTAGCCCCGCTGCCCGGAAGTGCGGGCACCGCATCAGCACAGGCGGGCGCTTCGTGAGGAAAAGGGGCTCCAGACTTCCAGACTTCTCCACAGAGGTCCGGAGAACTCCGACAAGGCAGACCCATACGCTGCCAGCGTATAGCTCTCCTTGCGACGATATGCGCTCCCAGCGTATATAAATACCATGACGACGATGGACCGCGCCTTCGACTGGCACGACGCCAAAAGCGACCAAATGCCTCCGTGACCGCGGGTTCAGTTTCGCCGACGTTCTTCCGATCTTCGCGGGCGAACTGTTCGAGAAGGTCGATGACCGAAAGGACTACGGCGAGGTCCGGATCCGGGCGGCCGGACTGATTGAGGACGTGCCGTTCATGGTCGTCTACACGCAGAGAGATAACGTGACGTGGATCATCTCAACCCGTCGCATGCACGACAAGGAGTGGCGCAGATGGCAAGAATGACATTGAAGGAAGCGATGTCCCGTCGGTCCACGATCGATTGGGAACGGGTCAGGGCGACCACAGACGAGGATATGGCCCGTCAGGCACATGAGGACGGCACCGAGGCCCCAGACGGCCTTGGGGTGGCCTACCCGACCCCTGGGACCGTCCGGCGCCAGATGGGCATGACGCAGGTGTCCATTGCTGCCCTGATCGGCGTGCCCGTGGCAACGTGGCGGAATTGGGAACAGGGCCGCGTGCGCCTCGATCCCGCCGTGCGGACACTATTGCGCGTGCTGTCGCGTGAACCGGATGCGGTTCGACGAGCGATGGAGGCGGCGTGACCGACCAGAAACCAAGCCTTGCCGCTGACTGCCAACGTCTCTCGAAAAGCGGGCCGGGCGCGAGATTCTACTCTTTCGGCAGGAGTAAAGGATGAACCATGGCGATTTCACCGTCGGCTCGTCCTTCTGGACGACCTCGGGCGAGTGGCGCTGCACGGATATCGGCCGCAGGACGGTGATCGCCATCAGAATCGAACCCGGGCGCGATCCGTCCTGGTATAACGGGCCAACCTATGCCGTCGCGGAGATTGTGTTCGACGAGGATGACCTTGAGGCCTGCTTCCCGACGGAAACCGAGATGCGGACGGAGATGGACTATTAAGACGCCTCATATCCGCCTGTTTATTCAGCTTGGCCTCTATACCGGTGTCCGGGCCATGACGCGCTCGACCGTCTCGACACTGTTCTCCACATATCAGCCATCATCTCGAACGACACACCTTCCACAAGTATTCAGATGGCCACAGCCCTTCGGTTCTCCGCCAAGGTCGCCGCTCCAGCCCCTCTGAAATGGCTCCCGATTGGCCTCGCCTCAGCCCCCCTGCTATCAGGCGCATCCGACGTCCTTCCTGGCATCCTTCCGGCGATTAGACAGGTCGGAAATCGCACACGGCAATCAGTGAATTACCTACCTGCTGGCCCCACACCGCTCCTGCAACCGCCTCATGGCGTCCGGCGGCATGGGGGCGGTCATCATCGAGCGGTATTGCGTGCATGCGGGCGTTTCCCCGCGCTCGTCCTGGGGTTGGTGACCGCAGCCAGCCAGCGTCCCAACAGCCACGCACAGCACAATCCAGCGCTTCATCCTCGTCTCCCTTCCCCGGCCTCCCGAGGATAGCGCATTCACGCCACGCTTGAATCGTTGCCGGCTATGGCGCCATGGACGCGCTCATACCCAGCCGCCCTGTCTCCACGGGGTCCACGACATATCCGCAGCCAAGGATTGCACATGGCGCCAACGTGGAGGAAAACCTATCCATGGACATATTGACGATGGCCCGCGCCATGGGCGCGGCACGAGCGGAATTGAGCCGTCAGGCCGCCGAAGGACCGGCCGCGCCGACCGTCGGGTTCGACGGCTGGCCGACGGAAGTGGCGATCGACGGCCGCGTGGACATGGAAGCCCTGGTGAAAGCCGTGCTGGCCGAGGTCACGACCGGCTCGTAAAGCCGGGTGCCGCGCCTGAAACAAGGCTCACAGGGCCATCATATCCTCCGATGGCCTCACACCACCGAGGCCCCCGCCCGCCGCGCCGACATCCGGCCGTGCAGCAGCACCAGCGCCGCCAGCCAAGCCGCATCCAGCAGGAACGGCACATACAGCCGCCCGCCCCACACGATATCCAGCCCGATCGCGAGCAGGAAGGCGATGGCCAGCCCGTTGCTGACCGGCGCCCCCGGCAGCGCCGCCACCACCCCGCGCGCGCCGTCCGCGCTGCGCCGATAGGCCAGATGCGCCACCATGATCGACGCCCAGACGAAGATCAGCAGAAACGCCACACCCTGGATCGCGTAGCCGAACAGCCGATCGGGCAGGAAATAATTCAGCACCACGCCGGCCAGCACGGTCGCGAACGAAGCCGCAAAGGCCATCGCGGGCACGCCCGACGCCGAGCGCTCGCGAAGCCGCGCCGAGGCCATGCCGCTTTCCGACAGCGACGCCAGCGTGCGGCTGGTGGCATACAGCCCGGCATTGCACGACGACAGCGCCGCCAGCGCCATGACGCCATTGATCGCCTCGCCCGCCATCGGCAGCCCCATATGCTGGAAGGCCAGCACGAACGGGCTGTGCGTGGCATCCGCCTCGCCCCACGGCACGATCGCCATGATCACGGCCAGGCTGCCCACATAGAAGACGATGATGCGCCCGACGATCCCGTTGATCACGCGCGGCAGCACGCGCACGGCATCATCGGTCTCCGCCGCCGTCAGCGCGATGATCTCGGTGCCGCCAAAGGCGAACAGCGCCATCGGCAGAATGGCGGCGAAGCCCGCCATCCCGTGCGGCAGCACCACCCCCGCATCCCACAGATGGCCGAAGGATGCCCGTGGCCCCGCCGGCCCGACATGCCCGAGGATCGTGACCAGCCCGCAGCCGATCAGCGCCAGGATGGCCCAGATCTTGATGATGGCCAGCCAGAATTCCATCTCGCCGAAGGTGGCCACGGCGCGCGAACCCACGGCCAGCAACACGCCCCCCAGCACGGCGGCAACCGCCCATTGCGGCACGTCCGGCATCCAGTGGCGCACGAAGATGCCGGCGGCGGTGATTTCGGAAATACACACCAGCGTCCAGATCAGCCAGTAGCTCCAGCCGACCAGGAATTCCATCCGCGCGCCCAGATACCGCCCGACAAAGGCGTTCAGCGTCCGCCCCTCGGGGTCGGACAGCGCCAGTTCCGCCGCCGCCCGGCCGATCAGGAACACGACGATTCCGCACAGCACATAGGCCAGCAGCACCGACGTTCCCGCCTGCTGGATCGCCCCGCCGGAGCCGAGGAACAACCCGGCCCCGACCGACCCGCCCAATGCCATGAACAGAATATGGCGCTGCTTCAGACCCAAGAACCGTCCCCCCGAAACAAACAGGGGCGGCGCCATGCCGCGCCGCCCGGGCCGTCACCATAGACACGGCCCCAGCCGGCGCAAAGCCGGATCGCGAGGGGAACGACCTGCCGGCCGGCCCGATTACTTGGTCGTGTATCCGCCATTGATCAGGATGGTCTGGCCGGTGATCCACCAGCCGTCCGAAACCAGGAAGCGGATGAACGGCGCCACGTCCTCGATCTCCGTCAGGCCGCTGGGGCTGAAGGCCGAAAGCGCCGCCGCCTGCTTGTGATAGGCCACGGCCTCGGGCGCTTCCTGCCCGTAGAAGAACGGCGTATCCATCGGCCCCGGCCCGACCGCGTTGACCGAAATCCCCCGCGCGCCGAACTCCTTCGAGGCCGCGCGGGTATAATGCTCCACCGGCGCCTTGGCCCCGGCATAGGTCGAATAGAACGGCGTGTAGGCTCCCAGCAGCGACGTCACCAGCGTCACCAGCTTGCCGTTATCCTTCAGGTGCAGCCCCGCTTCCTTGATGAAGAAATAGGCCGCCTTGGAATTGATCGCCGCCATCGCGTCGAATTCGGCCTCGGTGGTCTCGACGATCGGCTTCTTCAGCACCTTGCCCACGGTATTGATCGCGATATCCGGCCGCCCGATCGCCCCCACCGTATCGGCGAACAGCGCGGCACAGGCCCCGGCCGTGGTCAGGTCGGCCTGAAAGGCCACCGCCTCGGCCCCCGCCGCGCGAATGTTGGCCAGCGTCTGCTCGGCGTCCGACCGCGAGGAGTCGCTGTTGTAATGGATCGCAATCGCCTTCGCGCCGGCCGCCGCCAGGTCGCGCGCGATCAGCCCGCCCAGATTCTTCGCCCCGCCGGCAATCAGGACCGTCTTTCCGCTGATGCTGTGATCGGCCATCTCGATGGCTCCTTCCCGTCCCTCCCCCGCCGGATGCGGGAGATCATGCAGGCCACGATATCATTCCAGAAACGCGGATAAATTTGCGTTTCCGAACAACACATGTCGTAGAATCCGAACAAACGCCCCCATACTTGGAGGGTTTCGAGGGAAGCGATGGACCGCATCGACCTGTTCCGCATCTTCGCCCGGGTGGTGGAAAGCGCCAGCTTCACCCGCGCCGCCGCCACGCTGGACCTGCCGCGCTCCACGGTCTCGACCGCGATCCAGGATCTGGAGGCCCGGCTGGGCACGCGCCTGCTGGCCCGCACCACCCGCCGCGTCGCCCCCACGCCGGACGGCGCGGCCTTCTACGAACAATGCGTCCGCCTGGTCGCGGATATCGAGGAAGCGGAAGGCCAGTTCCGCCGCGATCCCGCCGGCCCGCGCGGCGCGCTGCGGGTGGACATGCCCGGCCGCATCGGCCGGCTGGTCGTCGCCCCCGCCCTGCCCGACTTCCTCGCCCGCTACCCCGACATCACCATCGAACTGGGCGTGACCGACCGCGCCGTGAACCTGATCGAGGACGGCACCGACTGCGCGCTCCGCGTCGGCCCGGTGCATGATTCCGCCCTGATCGCCCGCCGGATGGGCGAATTCCGCCTGCTCAACGTCGCCAGCCCGGCCTATCTGGCCCGATACGGCACGCCCCGCCACCCGGACGACCTGCCGACCCACCAGGCGGTGCGCTACGCCTCGCCCGCCAGCGGACGGGTCGAGCCCTGGGAATGGCTCCAGGACGGCACGCTGCGCACCCTCACCCTGCCCGGCCGCGTCACCGTCAACAGCGCCGAGGCCCTGATCGCCTGCTGCCTCGCCGGTCTGGGCATGATCCAGGTGCCGGCCTTCGACGTGCAGGACCATCTGCGCTCCGGCGCGCTGGTCGACCTGCTGCCCGACTGGCGCGCCGAGCCGATGCCGCTTACGCTGCTATATCCCCATCGCCGCCACGCCGCGCGCCGGGTACGGGTGTTCGCCGACTGGCTGGCTGGCCTGATGGCGCCGCTTTTACGCAGTTGAAAGCATTTTCCTGTTCTTTTTTGAAAAAAAGAACCAAAAAACTTCTGGACGTTTAAAGTCGGACCCTGCCAGCCCGCGCGGAGCCCAATGAAACAAAAGTCTTTTTGCTTCTTTTTCTTCAGAAAAAGAAGAACCCTTCTCCCCCTCCTCGCCCTGAACGGCTGCGCGCTGCATGGCGCGCCCTCCTTCCCCATCGTCGGCGCCTATTTCCCGGCCTGGATGCTCTGCGCGCTCACGGGCGTCGCGGTGGCCGTGGGGTTGCGCGTGGTCTTCCTGCTGACGGGCATCGACGCCGTGCTCAGCTTCCGGCTGTTCACCTATGTCGCCCTGGGTACCCTGGCCGCCCTCGCCCTGTGGGCGCTGGCATTCGGGCCGTGAGCATGGAGCGGGTACGCATGGGCGGCAAAAGCCGCATCGGCATCGTCATCGCCGTGGCCTGCATCGGCGCCGCCACCCTCGCCGGCCTGTATGTCGCCCACCAGGACGATGCCTTTCCCTCCACCGACAGCGCCGCCATCGACGCCGAACTGGTGCATGTCGCCTCCGTCGTCGGCGGCCGGCTGATCGACCTGCCGGCGCATGAAAACCAGCATGTCCGCAAGGGCGACCTGCTCTACCGGCTCGACCCGGAACCCTACGCGCTGACGGTGCGCCAGGCCGAAGCCAATCTGGCGCTGGCGACAGCGGAACTGGAAAACCAGCGTCGCCTGCTGGCCGTCCGCACCGCCCAGGCCGCCACCGCCCGCGACCAGGTGACGCGCGCCCAGACCAACCGCGACCTGACCGACCGGACGGTCACCCGACTGGCACCGCTGGCCAGCCGCGCCTACGTCCCGTTGCAGCAATACGACCAGGCCCGGGTAGCGCGGAACGATGCCGAGATCTCGCTGTCCCAGGCCCGCCAGCAATCGGCGGCGGCGGACGTCGCGATCGGCGACCTCGCCAGCGCCACGGCCACCCAGGCCGCCAGCCAGGCGGCCCTCGACCGCGCCCGCTACGAATTGCGCCAGACGACGGTCACCGCCCCGGCCGACGGCTACGTCACCAGCCTGCGGGTCAAGGCCGGCGAAGTCCTGGCGCCGTCGCAGGTGCTGTTCACCCTGATCGCCGACGATGCCTGGTACGCGGTGGCCAACCTGCGCGAACTCACCCTGCCCATGGTCCGTCCCGGCGATTGCGCCACGGTCTATTCGATGATCGACCGCCGCACCCCGATCCAGGGCCGGGTGGAGAGCATCGGCTGGGGCGTACTGTCGGCGGATTCCGCCGGGCTGGCGCGGTCGCTGCCATTGGTGCCGCGCCAGATGGACTGGGTCCATGTCGCCCAGCGCTTCCCGGTGCGGGTCCGCCTGCAAGGGGCCGCCCCCACCCTGCTGCGCATGGGGGCCACGGCCACGGTCGAGATCCGCCATGGCGCCGCCTGTCCCTGACATGACCGATTCCCCCCTGACCCCGGCGCGGCTGTGGCGCCTGGTGCGCGACCCCACGCCCGGCCGGCTCGGCTACGCACTGCGCATGGCGGCCGGCTGCACGGCGACGGTGCTGGTGGGCGAAATCTGGCAGGTGCCGGACCTCGCGGTACCGGCGCTGGTCACGATGGCGCTGTGGCAGAAGGACCGTGTGACCAACGCGGTCGCCGGCATCGCGGTCAATGTGCTGATCCTGATCCTGCTGCTGCTGATCTACGGGCTGATCACGCTGACGCTGGATCACCCGATGGCGCTGGTCGCCACCATCACCCTGCTGTCGTTCGGCTTCTTCTTCCTCGGCTCGGCCAGCAAGCTGAAACCGGTGGCCTACATGCTGGGGCTGATCGTGGTCTACGGGCTGGTGGCCATCGACCAGGTGCCGGTCGGCGAAGTCGTCACCCGCGCCCTGCTCTATACCGACCTGTTCCTGGCGGTACCCGGCGCGGTGATGGTGGTGCTGGGCCTGCTGATCTGCCCCTCGCCGCGCCGGGTCCTGACCGACGACATCGCCGCCCGCCTGCGCGTCAGCGCGGCCCTGCTGCGCGGCACCGATGCCGACGCCCGCGCCCATGCCACCGGCCTGCTGCGCGAAGGCACCACGGGCATGACGAAATCCCTGCGCATGGCCGGCCTGGAACGGCTCTGGCGCCCGGCCGACCTCGCCTGCCTGCGCCAGGCGGCGGAGTCCGCCGTCGCCATGCTGGCCCTGGCGGAGTCCGAAGCCACACGCGCCCCCGACGCCCCGCCCCCACAGGCCCTGATCGACACATTGGAGCACATGGCCGCCATCTTCGCCGACGGCGACTACCCCACCGCCATCGTTGCCCCCACAATACCCCCAGACCGGCCGGCCTGCACCGCCATGGCCGCGCTGCTGGCCGTCTTCACCACCCCCGACCCGACGCCAAAACAGCCGGACACACCAGCAAAAAGGAAAAGCGGCTTCTTCGCGCCCGATGCCTTCACCAACCCCGCCCATGTCCGCTTCGCGGTGAAAGGCACCGCCGCCGTCATGACCAGCTACCTGCTGTTCCGGATGATCGACTGGCCGGGCATCCATACCTGCATCATCACCTGCTTCATCGTCGCCCAGCCGACGATGGGCGAGATGATCGCCAAGCTCACACTGCGCATCAGCGGCGCCCTGGTCGGCGGCGCCATCGGCATTGCCGCCATCATCTTCGTCCAGCCGCATCTCCAGGACATCACGGGTTTCCTGATCCTGGTCTTCGCCGTCTCCCTGCTGGCGGCCTGGGTCAAGACCGGCGACGAGCGGATCGCCTATGCCGGCTTCCAGATCGGCCTGGCCTTCTACCTGACCGACCTCAAGGGCTACGGCCCGACCAGCGACATGGCGACCGCCCGCGACCGGATCGTCGGCATCATGTTCGGCAACGCCATCACCTACGCCATGTTCACCAGCTTCTGGCCCACCAGCGCCTATGACGGCATCGCCCAGCGCCTGCGCGCGGTCACGGCCCTGCTCCAGCGCCAGCGCGCGGCGACCACAAGGCAGGAACAGGCCGCCTGCGTGGCGGCCCTGCAATCCGCCGTTTCGCAGGGCGAACGGCAGGTTGAATACGCGCTGGCCGAGCCGATCCACATGCGCGCGGAAATGGACCGGATCGCCGCGTTCCAGACCGGCTTCGCCGAGTCCGGCCGCCTGGGCGCCGATTTGCTGGCCGGCACGCCCACCGATGCCGGCGCCCGCATCGCGGCAATGGAGGCCCTCGCATCATGACCGGCCGCATCCAAACCGCCGCCGCCGCAACCCTGCTGCTGCTCGCCGGCTGCGCTACCTCCGAACTGGCCACCGCCCCACCGCGCCCCGACCGCCCCTGGACACCCGACGTCACGACGGAAGGCGCGATCGTCCCCCCCGGCCATGGCAAGCACGGCCTGACATTGCCGCCCGGCTACAGCCTCCCCGCCGACCCGGAGGTGGTCACGCGCGGCGCCTCCCCCGCCCTGCCGGCACGCACCGCCCAGCCCTACACGCTGGCCGACCTGATCGACATCGCCCAATCCGCCAATCCGCAGACCCGCCGCGCCTGGAACACCGCGCGCGACGCCGCCCTGGCGGTCGGCATCGCCCGCAGCACCTACCTGCCGCACCTCACGGCCACGGTGGTCGGCGGCTGGTCCCACAGCCACGGCCAGAGCGAAGATGCGTCGCTGGTCACCAACGGCTACGGCACGCTGCCGCTGGGCAACGGCCCCGGCACCCGCAATTCCGGCGCCGGAGAGGTGCAGACGCTGGGCCTGGAATGGCTGCTGTTCGATTTCGGCCGCCGCGAAGCCACCGTCGCCGCCGCGCGACAGGCCCAGATCGCCACCAATGTCCTGTTCACGGCGGCGCACCAGAAGGTGATCTACGCCGTCACCACCGCCTTCTACACCCACGCCGCCGCCACCGCCCGCGTCCGGCTGCTGCGCACCGCCCTGGACAACGCCCACCACGTCCAGCAGGCTGCCGAGGCCCGCCTGCACCAGGGCCAGGGCACGATCCTTGACGTGACGCAGGCCCGGCAGGCCACCGCCCAGGTCGCCCTGCGCCTGGTCCAGGCCGAGGGCGAGGACGAGAACACCTACCTCACCCTGCTGACCGCAACCGGCGTCTCCGCCGACACCCGGATCGGGCTGGAAGACGTCTCCGGCCGCCCCCTGACGCAGGACGACGCCCGGCTGAGCGAAGAGATGGTCAAGCGCGCGGTGGCGCGGCGCCCCGACGTGCTGGCCGCCTACGCGGCGGCGCGGGCGGCGCACAACCGCGTCAGCGCGGCGCGCGATGCGTTCCTGCCCAGCATCTTCATGACCGGCAACGTCTCCTACGCCACCGGGCGGATGAACCTGACCTCGGTGCCCGGTGTCGGCAGCGATGCCTCGCCCACGCTGAACCTCTCGGCCAACCGCTTCAGCAGCCTGATCCTGGGCGGCATCAGCGTGCCGATCTTCGATGGCGGCCTGCGCGCGGCAGTCGTCAAGCAGGCGCAGGACCAGTCGGACAGCGCGGAAGCCACCCTGCGCCAGACAGTCAACGACTCCATCCAGCAGATCGTGGCGGCGGAAAACGCCGTGCGCACCGGCTTGCACGCCTACGCCGCCGCCACCAGCCTGCGCACGGCCTCGCAGACCAGCTTCGACGCCGCCCTCACGGCCTATCGCAGCGGCACCGGCTCGATCACCCAGGCGCAACTGGCGCAGAACGGCCTGCTGGACGCCGAGATCAGCCGGTCGGACGCCTATTACGCCACCCTGATCGCCGCCGCCGGCCTCGCCTTCGGCACCGGCGCATTAGGCGGGGCGTGATACGCATCCGCGCAAACCAACCCCGAAATACATACTCAACACATTGTTAAATAATATTTTTATACGATATCATTATGGCACTCAGTGCCATTTTTCACGCGGATGTGACCTCCCGCCCGATTGCCGGGCGCCCGCCTGTCTATATAACGCGGAATACAGCAACACGGACCAGCCCGGTCCGGTTTGATGTCCGGCTCCATTTCCGGCCGCCTGTCGGATCAGGGCCGTCGCAGTCCAAGGAGTGTCCGCATGTCTGTCAACGAACAGCCGCCCTTCAAGGCACGCTACGAGAATTATATCGGTGGAGAATGGGTCGCCCCGGTCAAGGGTGGCTACATGTCCAACATCACGCCGGTCGATGGCCGCGTGCTGTGCGAAGTCCCGCAATCCACCGCCGAGGATGTCGAACTGGCGCTGGACGCCGCCCACAAGGCGTTCAAGGGCTGGGCCCATATGTCGCCCGCCGACCGCTCGCTGATCCTGCTCAAGGCCGCCGACCGGATGGAGCAGAATCTCGACCTGCTCGCCCGCGCCGAAACCTGGGACAACGGCAAGCCGATCCGCGAGACCCTGAACGCCGACATCCCGCTGGCGATCGACCATTTCCGCTATTTCGCCGGCTGTATCCGCGCCCAGGAAGGCGCGCTGAGCGAGATCACCGACACCACCATCGCCTATCATTTCCACGAGCCGCTGGGCGTGGTCGGCCAGATCATCCCCTGGAACTTCCCGCTGCTGATGGGCTCGTGGAAGCTGGCCCCGGCACTGGCCGCCGGCAATTGCGTGGTCATGAAGCCCGCCGAGACCACCCCCGCCAGCATCCTGGTGCTGATGGAACTGATCGGCGACCTGTTCCCGCCCGGCACGCTCAACATCGTCAACGGCCTGGGCCGCGATGTCGGCGCCGCGCTGTCCAACAGCAACCGCATCGCCAAGATCGCCTTCACGGGCTCCACGCCCACGGGCAAGATGATCGCCCACGCGGCGGCCGAGCACCTGATCCCGGCGACGCTGGAACTGGGCGGCAAGTCGCCGAACATCTTCTTCGCCGACGTCATGGACCATGACGACGACTATCTCGACAAGGCGATCGAAGGCTTCGCCCTGTTCGCGCTCAACCAGGGCCAGATCTGCTCCTGCCCCAGCCGCGCGCTGGTGCATGAATCGATCTACGAACGCTTCATCGAGCGCGCCCTGCCCCGCGTCAAGGCCATCAAGCAGGGCAACCCGCTGGACCCCACCACCATGATGGGCGCCCAGAACTCGCTGATGCAGCAGAAGAAGATCCTCGACTATATCGACATCGGCAAGAACGAGGGCGCCGAACTGCTCACCGGCGGCGGCACGCCCGATCTCGGTGCCGTGCTCAAGGAAGGCTTCTACGTCCAGCCGACCGTCTTCAAGGGCAACAACAAGATGCGGATCTTCCAGGAGGAGATCTTCGGGCCGGTGCTGGCGGTCACGACCTTCCGCACCGAGGAAGAGGCCCTGGCCATCGCCAACGACACCGAATTCGGCCTCGGTTCGGGCGTATGGTCCCGCAACGCGAATACCTGCTACCGCATGGGGCGGGGCATGGAAGCTGGACGTGTGTGGATCAACTGCTATCACGTTTATCCGGCTCACGCCGCCTTCGGCGGCTACAAGAAGTCGGGGATCGGTCGTGAAACGCACAAAATGGTGCTCGAACATTACCAGCAGACCAAGAACCTCCTGGTCAGCTACAGCGAGAAGAAGCTCGGCTTCTTCTAAGACCACCGCGGGGGCGCTTCACATGGCGCCCCCGTCCGACCCGGCAGGGCCCCGGCCCATGCCGGGCCACCCGTGGCAACCCCTTGCAGATGGACCCTGAAGACGCGATGGCGACAAAACCGGAAATTCTCATCGTAGGGGGTGGTGTCGCGGGGTTGGCCCTGGCCACCCGGCTGGGCGACGCGCTGGGCCGTCAGGGGCTGGCCCGGATCACGCTGATCGACAAGAGCTTCTCGCATGTCTGGAAGCCGATGCTGCACTGTTTCGCGGCGGGCACCGCACAGAACGAGAACGACCGCATCAGCTTCATGGCGCAGGCCAGCAGCCGCCATTTCGAATTCTGGCCCGGCGAGATCGTGGCGCTGGACCGCGCCAACAAGCGCGCCATCCTCGGCCCGTTCCGCTCCGCCGAGGGCGAGGTGGTGCTGGAAAGCCGCACGGTCGAATATGCCGCCCTGGTGCTGGCCATCGGCAGCCGCGCCAATGATTTCGGCACCCCCGGCGTGGCCGAGCATTGCCTGTTCATCGACAATCTGGTCGAGGCCAACGGCTTCAACGAGAAGTTCCGCATGGAGCTTCTGCGCGCCTACGCGGTGGGCAAGCCGCTCGATATCGCCATCGTCGGCGGCGGCGCCACCGGCACCCAGCTTGCCGCCGAACTGCACAAGGCGCTGGACCTGGTCGCCCTGCATTCCTTCGGCTCGGCCCCGCCGAAACTCCAGATCACGCTGCTGGAAGCCGGCCCCCGCGTGCTCCCCGCCTTCCCCGAAGCCGTCTCCACGGCCGCCCAGAGCCAGTTGGAAAGCATCGGCGTCTCGGTCCGCACCTCCGCCATGGTCTCCGGCGCCGACGCCGAAGGGTTGAGCCTGAAGGACGGCACGCGCATCCCCGCCACCCTGCGCGTCTGGGCCGCCGGCGTGAAGGCGCCGGACGTCACCGCCGCATTCGACGGGCTCTCCCTCAGCCGCTCGGGCCAGATCCTGGTCCACCCCAACCTGCAATCGCAGGATGACGAACACATCTTCGCGATGGGCGACTGCTCGTTCATCTCCTCGGACCCCCTGCCGCCCACGGCGCAGGTCGCCCGCCAGCAGGCCCATCACCTCGCCCGCCACCTGCCGGCCTGGCTGCGCAACGGCACCGCGATTCCCACCTGCGTCTTCCGCAACAAGGGCGCCATCGTGGCCCTGGGCAACTACAATGGCTGGGGCACCCTGCCCGGCGGCACCGTCTTCGGCGGCGGCTTCCTGAACGGCCTCAGCGCCCGGCTGGGCCACCTGATGCTCTATCGCCAGCACCAGGTGGAGCTGTACGGCCTGTTCCGTGGCCTGATGTCCATTTTGGCCGACCGGATCGACGCGATCGTGCGGCCGTCGGTGCGGCTGGACTGATCGCTGCAAGGGCTTTGCCCTTGACCCACCAAAGGGCAGTCGCCCTTTGGAAACCCATTCGTTATCAGGGTCTTCAGGCAGGCGGGGTCAGAAGCTCCGCCTGCAATACCAGCACCTTACGCAGGATCGGCACCAGCGCCGGCCGCCCCCGCAGCCTGATCCATTCGTCCAGCGCCGTGCGAAAGGCCGCAATCCCCGACCGCGCGGCCACCCGCGCCGCCAGCGCCTGATCGGGCGAAACCGGCAGCCGGCTGGCCAGCGCCGCCGCCAGCGCATCTTCCCACCCCGCATATTTCCGCAAACTGACCGACAGCAGCGCCGGCGTGCGCTCGATCAGATAAGCAAAGGCGAACGCCTCGGCGCGGTTCTTCGCCATCTGCGGCACCACGGCTTCCAGCGCCGTGCGAATGATATCCTGCGGGCTGAAATCCGCCGGGCAGGCTTCGACGCTGGCCGTCAGCACATCGGTCATGTTCTGCGCCCACGCGGTCACGATATCGGCCTTGGTTGGAAAATACCGAAACAGCGTCCGGCGCGAAATGCCGGCACTGGCCGCGATCTCGTCAACCGTGGTCGCATCGAACCCCTGGGTCGACAGCAGGCGCATCGCTCCCTCGATCAGCGCGGCATGCGTCTCGCTCCGCCGCGCCTCCCGCCGCGACGGCACGGAGACGGAAGCTGCAACACGCAGGGAAGAAACCGGGGGCCGGGGCACGGACAAGACAGGATCGCTCTCGAACAGAAATGACCGGCGCACCGGTCGGACAGGCATGGGGAAAAGAAAGCCAGCAGACAAGCGATCAATAATAGGGGCGAATGCCCAAAGCCTCCACCCTCACGCAAGCAGCCCAGCCCGATCACCGCCATCAGAGCACCTCACGCGCTCCGTGATGCCAGACACTCCGCCATAGCGCCATCACGCCCAAAATTCCTTTTTCAAATCAACGATGTTTACGAAAAACCTCCTTTCCGGGTTGCACCGCGCCCGGCCCACGGCCGATAATGGGCCAGAAAGAAACAGCAGAAAGAGAAGAACGCATGCCGGGATACCCGCTTCCCCTTCACCTGACCGCATCCTCCTTCCAGGCCGTCAAAGGCGTGATTTTCGACATGGACGGCCTGCTGCTGGACAGCGAAACCCTGGCAATGGACGCGCTGGCCGAAGCGGGGACCGACCTCGGATATGACGTTCCTCTGGCCTTCTGTCGCGGCATGATCGGCATGCCGGCCGACACCTGCCGCCAGATGGTGCATGACACCTACGGCACCGATTTCCCGCTCGAACGCTTCTTCGCGTTGCAGGAAGACCATCTCCGCCGCTACGTCGACAGCGACCGGCTGGTGCTGAAAAAGGGCGTCACCCCGCTGCTGGACCTGCTCGACCGGCTGGCGCTCCCCCGCGCCATCGCCACCTCGTCCAGCCGCTACCGCACCGACCACCACCTGGAACTGGTCGGCCTCCTGACCCGCTTCGACGCCATCGTCACCCGCGACGACGTCACGCGCGGCAAGCCGAACCCCGAACCCTACCTGACGGCAGCGGAGAAAATCGGAATCGCCCCCGAATCCTGCCTGGCGCTGGAAGATTCCCACAACGGTGCCCGCGCCGCCCACGCCGCCGGCATCCCCGTCATCGTGGTTCCCGACCTGCTGGCCCCCACCGAAGACGTCCGCGAAAAAGCACTGGCCATCGTCGACGACCTGGACCACGTCCGCCACTGGCTGGAACAGGCCCACGCCTGACCCCACGGCGCAAATGCGCGCGGCGAATATCAGCGCGCATTTCAGGTCAGGCTTCAAAATGAGGCGGGCGGGGCACCATGCCCCGGCGGATGGCCCGCGCGGCGCGTCCCGTGCTATCGCAAATATTACGATGCCAGCATGGAAAGGATCGTCACAATGCGCATACGGAGTTCATTGTCCCTGCTCGCCTGCATAGTCGCCGCGGCGCCGGCTGCGGCGGCCCCCGATCACCAGTCCCTGCGCGCCGCGATATCGGCACCGACCCGCGACCCCGCGCTGACGGCGCGCGACCAAGCCCGACATCCTTACGAACTGCTGTCCTTCTACGGTGTGACGCCCCGATCCACGGTCGTGGAAATATGGCCGGGCAGCGGCTACTGGACTGAAATTCTGGCGCCGCTGCTGCGGGACCACGGCACCTACTATGCGGCAATGGGCGTGCCCGGCGGCACGGAGGTCGAAAGCGAATATGCGACCTGGCCAGCGGCGATGAAAGCCAGGGTCGACGCGCATCCCGAGCTCTACGGCCGCATCCATTACACGCAATTCGGGCACGATCACCCCGCCCTGGCACCTTCAGGCACCGCCGACGTGATCCTGACCTTCCGCAACCTCCACAACTGGATGGCGGACAAGGATGCGCCCGAGTTGCTGGCGGCCATTCACAAGGCCCTCAAGACCGGTGGCATCTTCGGCGTCGAAGACCATCGCGCCCGTCCGACCAGGCCACAGGACCCCGGCGCCGAAAACGGCTATGTCCGACAGGATTATGCCATCGCGCTCATCGAGCGTGCCGGCTTCAAGCTCATTGGCACTTCGGAAGTCGCCGCCAATCCCAGGGATACGACGGACTGGCCCAAAGGTGTCTGGACGCTCCCCCCGACATACGCGCTCGGTGCCGTCGATCATGCAAAATATCAGGCGATCGGCGAAGGCGACAATTTCGAGTTGAAGTTCCGCAAGGTCGACTGACAGCCTCGCGGGTACCGGCGATCGAAATCTGGCCCATGGCTGGCCGGCATCATGCCGGCCAGCACCCGACAACCGAATGCGCTCGCGCGCCTTTACGCGCAGGCTTTCGCAACCTCACGCAGCACGGCCCGCACATCGCCATCCGTCAGCCGCCGCAGCATGTCCGCGATTGCCGCCACCTGCCCCTCATGGTCCGGCAGAGGCGGCCCGAACACCTCCTCCATCGCCAGGAACGCCTCCGCCTGCGCCCGATGATCATCCCGGGCATCGGCACAGATCTGCCGCAGCACATCTGCGCGCGGGTCCGTCAGGCCGATCTCCAGGGCCTCCTGCTCATGCAGCGCAAACCAGCGGATCCAGCAGGCAATCAGCAGCACCGCCCCCGTCACCTTCCGGCCGGCTTCGAGATTCTCCCGCATCGGCGCAATCACCCGCGCAGCCATCTTCGCCGAGCCGTTGCGCCCGATCCGCTCCACATCATGCGCGATGCCCGGATTGCGAAAGCGCGTCATCAGCCCGGCGGCATAGGAATCCAGGTCCTCGTCCGACAGCGCCACCCCGGCCGACTGCTCATGCCGCATGAAATGCGTGGCAATCGCCCCCAGCGCCGGATCGGTCGCGGCCTCGGCGACGGTGGGCAGGTCCGCCAGCCCCCCGGCATAGGCCAGGATCATGTGCGTGCCATTGAGCATCTGCAATTTCGCGCGCTCGAACACGCTGACATCGCGCACGAAGCGCGTGCCCGGATGCGCCTCCCACACCGGCCGCTCACCGTCGAAAGCCTGGATGACCCACTGGAACCACGGCTCCGCCGAGACCGGGATCGTATCCTCCACGCCGCCGAGAAGCCGCCGCGCATCCTCCACATCCGCCTCCTGAAAGGGCGGCGTGATCCGATCGACCATCGTATCGGGAAAGACCACATGCCCGCCGATCCAGGCCGACAGCGCATCGTTCCCGCGCAGCGCGGCATAATCCATCACCACCTGCCGCAGCGTGTCGCCATTCTCGGCCACATTGTCGCAACTCAGCACCACGGGCGGCACGCCCCCGCGCCGCCGCACCAGATCGAGCCCCGCCACCAGAATACCCGGCGCGGTGCGGGGAAACGGGCGCGACAGATCCTCGCGAATGGCGTCGGATTCCGGGTCCAGCCGCCCTTCGGCGGTGATGTGATAGCCGCTGGCCGTCACGGTCAGCGTCACGATCCTGATGAGCGGATCGGCAATCCGCCCGATCAACGCCCCCGGATCGGCCCCGGCGAACAACGCTTCCGAGATCGCCGCCATCACGGACGCCACCGTGCCATCGGGCTCGCGGGTCAGCAACGTGTAGCAATTATCCTGCTGCCGCAACTGATCGGTCAGCGTCGGCCGCCGCATCGTCGCCGAGGCGATGCCCCAGCGCAGGCCATCCTCTCCGGCATGATGAATGGCCGCCTGGCTGGCCGCAACCTGATGCGCGCGATGGAAACTTCCGCACCCCAGATGCAAAATCCCGCTTTTCAACAAGGCCGGATCGAAACGCGGCCTGTAGACGGTACCGGGCAGGCTGGATAACGCGGAACGACTCAATCGCAAAACATCGGCCTCCATATTTTTATTATCGACATCAATCAAATAGGAATTATCAGGAAATTTCAAGATTTTTCACGCACTGGAAAAATAATCGAATATCTTCCTGTTATTTGAACGATTTTTCGAAACAAAAAAAATCCCGTCCCGAACGCCGCACGTCCGCCAAGCCCCATCACCGTCCCGCTCCAGCCGGCGCGGGATTTTCTCGCCTTCCCGCCGCGATCCCACTAGGCTGCACATCCATCCCACCCGTGGCGAGCATGGCCATGCCGAACGCGACGTTGCCGGTCAGCAGCAGTTTCACGGCGTCCGACGGCGCGCCCTTCCCGCCCGGCGCCGTCTGGCTGCCCGAGGAACAGGCGTTCAATTTCAGCCTCTTCTCGCGCAACGCCACCGCCATCACGCTGCTGCTCTATCGCGCGGACGATCTCGTCACCCCCAGCCTGCGCCTGCCCTTTTGCCTGCCGCACAACAAGACGGGCGATATGTGGCACGCCCGCATCCCCGCCGACCGCGTGGGCGACGCCTGTTATTACGGCTACTCCGTCGCCGGCCCGCACCGCCCGGAAGACGGGCTGCTGTTCGACGCCGAAAAACTGCTGCTGGACCCGTACGCACGCGGCGTCTTCTTCCCGCCCGGCTTCGACCGCGCGGCCGCCTGCCGGCCGGGCCCCACAGCCGGGCGCGCGCCACTGGGCGTCCTGCCGGACCGCACGGCCACAAGCCCCCCGCCCATCCGGCGCCCCCGACGCCACGATCACGATCTCGTCATTTACGAACTGCATGTTCGCGCCTTCACCCGCGACCCGTCATCCGGCGTAGCTGCCGCGCAGCGCGGCAGTTACGCCGCCCTGACGGCCCGCATCCCCTACCTCAAGGCACTCGGGATCACGGCGGTGGAACTGATGCCGATCTTCCAGCGCGACCCGGTCCACGGGACGTTCTGGGGCTACATGCCGCTCAATTTCTTCTCGCCCCACGCGGGCTATGCCTCCGATGGCACGGTGGCTGCGGCATGGCGCGAATGCCGCGCGATGGTCGCCGCCCTGCACGAAGCCGAAATCGAAGTCTTTCTCGATGTCGTCTACAACCATACGGGCGAGGACCATGCCGGCGGCCCCGTCTGGTCCTATCGCGGAATCGACAATCCCAGCTATTATACGCGCGCGCCGGGCATTCCGTTCCGCCCCACCAACCGCAGCGGCTGCGGCAACGACCTGGATGTGGCGGCGCCGGTGGTGCGGCAGCTCATTCTCTCCAGCGCCTGGTTCTGGATCGAGGAGATGGGCATCGACGGCCTGCGCTTCGACCTCGCCTCGATGTTCTCGGTCGATGAGACCGGGCATGTCAATCTCGCGGAACCGCCGATCGTCACCGAACTCTCCACCGCCTCCCACCTGCGGCAGACCCGGCTGATCGCCGAACCCTGGGTCGGCGACGGCTCGCTGATGCAACTGGGCCGCGCCTTCCCCGGCCGGACCTGGCGACAATGGAACGCCCGCTTCCGCGACGATATCCGCCGTTTCCTGCGCGGCGATGACGGATGCGTGCCCGCGCTGATGACCCGCCTCTACGGCAGCACCGACCTGTTCCCCGACGACCGCGCCCACGCCGCCCGCCCCTATCAGAGCGTCAATTACATCGCCAGCCATGACGGGCTGACGCTGCGCGACCTGTTCTCCTACGACGATCCCGGCCAGATCGCCGCCAATTGCGGCCATCAGGGCGTCGACGGCGCGCCCGAACCGGTGCTGGCGCTGCGCCGCCGCCAGACGCGCAACGCCTTCTGCCTGCTGATGCTGGCCAACGGCACCCCGATGTTCCAGGCCGGCGACGAATTCGGCCACAGCCGGGGCGGCGACCCCAACCCCTACGACCGCGATGACGCAACCAACTGGCTCGACTGGCGCCTGACGGAAAACGAAAGCGCCCTGCTGCGTTTCGTACGAATGCTGATCGCCTTTCGCGCCGCCCACCCCTCCATCGCGCGCAGCGTCGGCTGGCGCGACGATGTCTCCTGGCACGGCGTCGATGGCGGCGACCCGGACCTGCGCACCATCTCGCGCAGCCTGGCCTTCTTCCTGCGGGGCGGCACGATGGCGGATGACGATCTCTATGTCTTCATCAACGGCTGGGACGACACGCTGCATTTCGCCCTGCCCGAGGCGGCGCGCGGCGGCCCCACCCCATGGCGCGGCCTCATCGACACCGCCGCGCCCTCGCCCGCCGACATCCTCACCACCGAAACGGCGACGCCGGTGAGCGACATGGCGCGCCTGCCCGCCCAGGCCCGCTCGATCCGCGTCCTGCTGCGCACGAGGCACGACGCGACAACCAGATAACGCACACAAGGGAGACGACGTGACATGGCGCCCGAGAGTCCCACGCTGACCCCACGCACGGCAGAACGCGCACTGCACGGCTTCGCGCTCGATCTGCGCTGGAGCTGGAACCACGCGACCGATCCGCTCTGGCACCAGATCAATCCCGAATGCTGGGAACACACCCAGAACCCCTGGACGACCCTCAACAACGCCTCGCGCGCCCGCCTCAGGGCGCTGCTGAACAAGCCCGCCTTCCGCCGCGAAGTCGGCCACGCCGTGGCGGCCCAGACCGAAGGGCTGCGCCACCCCACCTGGTTCGCCCAGAAGCATGGTGGCACCGCCCTGTCCTGCATCGCCTATTTCAGCATGGAATACATGCTCAGCGAGGCGCTGCCGATCTATTCCGGCGGGCTGGGCAACGTGGCGGGCGACCAGCTCAAGGCGGCCAGCGACCTCGGCGTGCCCGTGGTCGCGGTCGGCCTGCTGTTCGCCCAGGGCTATTTCCGCCAGGAACTGACGCCGGACGGCCAGCAGCACGCGCTCTACCCGTTCAACGACCCGTCCCTGCTGCCGGTCAGCCCGGTGCTGACGGACGAAGGCGACGTGCTGCGCATCCCGATCCATTTCGGCAAGGGCCATGTGTGGGTCCGCGCCTGGAAGGCGATCGTCGGCCGCGCGACGCTCTATCTGCTGGACACCAACGACCCGGCCAATCCGCCCGGCGTGCGCTGCGTCACCACCCAGCTTTACGGCGGCGACGCCGACCTGCGCCTGCGCCAGGAAATCACCCTGGGCATCGCCGGCTGGCGCCTGCTCGACCAACTCGGCTACCAGCCCGATGTCTGCCACCTCAACGAAGGCCACGCCGCCTTCGCGGCGGTGGAGCGCGCCCGCTGCCTGATGGCGCGGCTGCACATCCCCTTCCGCCAGGCGCTGACCATCGCACGGGCCGGCACGCTGTTCACCACCCACACCGCCGTTCCCGCCGGCTTCGACCGGTTCCCGCCCGAACTGATCGGCACCTACCTCGCCGATTACACCGCCAACCGGCTCGACATCCCGCTGGAGAGCCTGCTCGCCCTCGGCCGCTCCGATCCGACCGATCGCGGCGAGCCCTTCAACATGGCGTGGCTGGCCATCCGCGCCAGCGGCGCGGTCAACGGCGTCTCGCGCCTGCACGGCGCCGTCAGCCGCCGCCTGTTCGCGCCGCTCTTTCCGCGCTGGCCGGAATGCGAAGTCCCGGTCGGCCATGTGACCAACGGCGTGCACACGCCAAGCTGGGATTCGATCGAGGCCGACACGCTCTGGACCGAAGCCGCCGGCCCCGAGCGCTGGCGCGGCACGCAGGAGGGCCTGGCCGACCGCATCCGCGCGCTCGACGACCGCACGCTCTGGACCGCCCGCTGCCAGGCCCGCGCCGACTTCATCCGCAAGGTCACCGCCCTCTGCGCGCAGCAGCGGGGTTATGTCGGCAATGGCGGCACCGCGGGCCTGCCGGTCCCGACCCTGAGCCCCGACGTGCTGACGCTCGGCTTCGCCCGCCGTTTCGCGACCTACAAGCGGCCGGACCTCCTGCTGCACGACCCGGACCGCCTCGCGCGCCTGCTCTCGCATCCGGAGCGGCCCATGCAACTGGTGCTGGCCGGCAAGGCCCACCCGGCCGACATGGCGGGGCAGGCGCTGATCACGCGCTGGATCGCATTCTCACGGCGGCCGGATGTCCGGGGCCGCGTCGTCTTCATGGCCGATTACGACATGGCGCTGGGCCAGGTCCTGGTCCAGGGCGTCGATCTCTGGGTCAACACCCCCCGCCGCCCGTGGGAGGCCAGCGGCACCAGCGGCATGAAGGTGCTGGTCAATGGCGGGCTGAACCTGTCGGAACTGGACGGCTGGTGGGCCGAGGCCTACGCGCCCGAAGTCGGCTGGGCGCTGGGCGACGGGCGCGAGCATGGCGAGGACCCGGCGGTGGACGCCGCCGAGGCTGAGGCGATGTACACCCTGCTCGAAACCGAAATCGCTCCCTCCTTCTACGCCCGCGACGCCCAGGGCATCCCCGCCTCGTGGGTGGCGCGGATGCGCGAAAGCATGGCGCGCCTGACGCCGCTCTTTTCCGCCAACCGCGTGGTGCGCGACTATACCGACCATTTCTACCTGCCGGCCGCAACGCGCTACCACGCCCGGCTGGCCGATGGCGGAAGCGCGGCGCGCGAGATCGTGCAATGGCAGGACCTGCTGGATACATCCTGGCCCGAACTGCGCGTCGACTCAGTAACGATCTCGCAACCCGACGGGCATTATCACGTGGCGGTCACCCTCGCGCTCGGGTCCATTCCGGCCGACGCGGTCCAGGTGCAGCTCTACGCCGATCCCGTCGATGGCGGGCCGCCCGCCGTCGTGATCATCCCTTCCGGCGACTGCCGCGATGCCGATGGCCTGTGTCATTACACGCTCACGACCGGGCTGAACCGGCCGGTGACGGATTACACCGTCCGCGTCGTTCCCACCCATGGCGGCATGGCGATCCCGCTGGAGAGCCCGCATATCCTCTGGCAACGGTAAGAATACCCGACCGCGCGCGAAAAGAAGATAAATCACCAGAAGGGATGCAAAAAGGGATACGTTTCAGAGTCGATACGGCATAAATAAAAACAAAGGGCGCGGACAACCATGCCATGCCGGGACCTGACGGGCGCCATAACAGCCACACGGCCCGCCCTCAGGCCCCGACGGCACGCCGATCGGGCCGCACTCGCCTCTCGACCATCGCACGCCGAACGCATATGCTGTTGCCGCTTTGGTTACATTTTCCTCGTAAGAAAGATCAACAAGACGAGAATCGCCCCTGTAAACCTTGCCTGACCGTTTTCAGACCGCGCACGACGCCACGCCTAAGCAATCGATATAAGGGTAATCGTGGGAATCAATCAGCCTGTCCTCCCGCCCGTCACGGCGGAAGCCGCGACCCGGGTGAAGACCTTCTGATGTTCAAAGCTGCATTGGCGATCCTGCTGTCAATGCTGATCTCGTCACTGGGCGTGTCGGCCCATGCCGCCCCGGTGGATCTTCATCCGTCCATCTGCCTGGACGGCGCGGCGGGCATGGTGGAGCAGATCGACCATTCGGCCTACAGGATCCGGGGCTGCGGCACGCCGCCCCGCACCGACGGCTGGGTCTGGCTGCGTCTCTCCGACCCATCGGTGCTGAAGGACCTCCCCTCGGGCTGGTCCCTGCTCCTCGACGAAAATCGTTTCGACCGCATCACCGTCGCCGCGACCAACGGCGACGGCAGCATCCAGAGCTACAGCTATTCCGACGGCCATGTCGGCAATGACTGGGCCCCCGGCGGCCTGATGCGTTTCCCCTTCGATTCGCCCGGCGTGGAAATCTCCGGCCTGTCGATCGGCTTTCACCATCTCGACGGTGCCCTGTTCATCCGCAAGATCGAAGCCCGCACGCCCGATGACGAAGCGAAGCGGAGCATGGCCTGGCTGATCCTGATCGGGGTCATGATCGGGGCCCTGGTCTCCGCGACGGTCTATAACCTGGCCACCTATGACCGGCGGCGCGACCGTTTCCAGATCTGGTATGCCGCGTGGACCGTCCTGGCGCTGGGCTACTGCCTCTCCTGGACCAATTTCCTCGGCATTCTCGACGACCGCCTGACCGGCCCGCTGGCCGTCCGGCTCAGCGACTGTTTCCTGGGCGCGATGGTCGCCGCCGGAACCATGCTCCTGCTCACGCTCGTCGAGGCCGAAGCGCGCCACAGGCGCCTGCTGTGGACAGGCTATGTCCTGACCACGCTTTCCACCGTCGCCGGCTTCATCGCGGCGGCCGACATGCTGTTCCCGCCGATCTGGACCGATCGCCTGTTCAACGGCGTGCTGATTCTTGACGTGCTGTGGATCGTGGCGACGATTACGGTCGCCATCCGCAGGCGGAGCCGGATCATCTGGTTCTTCCTGCTGGGCTGGCTGCCCGTCATCTCGGTCTTCGCCCTGCGGCTCGCCCGCAATATCGGCTTCCTGCCCCAGAGCGACGCGATCGACATGGCAACCTTCGCCTGCATCGCCTTCGAATCCGTCGCCCTGTCCGTCACGGTCGCCTACCGCCTGCGCGATATCGGGCGCGCGCGCGACAACGCGGCCCGCGCGATGGCCATCATGCAGACCGAGGCCGAAACGCTGCGCCGCGCGGCAATGACCGACCACCTGACCCAGCTGGGCAACCGCGCCGCCTTCCAGGCCGCGCTCGAACAGGCCGAGCCGCTCTCCGTCCTGCTCCTGATCGACGTGGATCACCTCAAGTCGGTCAATGATTCCTACGGGCAGGAACTGGGCGACAATTTGCTGCGCCACATGGCCATCCGCCTCGGCCAGATCGTTCCCGACGGCACCACCGTCGCGCGGCTGGGCGGCGACGAATTCGGCATCATCGTGCCCCAGCCCCTGGCCCAGACGCTGCTCGAACGGCTCGATGCCCTCCAGGGCGAGCCCTGGTCCCACTCGGGGCGCACCCTGTCGCTCTGGTTCAGCGTGGGGCAGACCGACTGCACCGGCACGCCCGCCTCCGCCATGCATCGGGCGGACCGGGCGCTGTACTGGGCCAAGCAGCGCGGCGGCGGCCGCCGGCAGCCCTACACCCTGGAATTCGACCGCGCCGACTCCCTGGCCGCGCGCCTGCTGACCGACGCGCCCCGCGCCCTCGCGGCAGGGGAATTCGTGCTCTACTACCAGCCCCTGGTCGATCTCAGGACGGGCCGGCAGCGCGGCAACGAAGCCCTGCTGCGCTGGAACCACCCCGAACTCGGCCTGCTGGCGCCGCCGGATTTCCAGATCCTGCTGACGGACGAGACGATCGGCCCCCTCCTGCAGGACGAAGTCATCTCCATCGCCCTGACCGCACTGGCCGATGCCGGCGACGGGCTGGCCTATATCGCGGTCAATTTCACCGGCGTGCACCTGCGCGGCGCGGCGGCGGGGCGGCACATCCTCAACCGCATGCAGGAAGCCGGGGTTCCGCCCCACCGGCTCTGCGTCGAGGTCACCGAAGGCATCGCCCTCGACCATGCGTCCGACGAGATCGCCGAGGCCCTGCATATGCTGCACACGGCGGGCATCCGCATCGCGTTCGACGATTTCGGCACGGGCTTCGCCTCCCTGGTGCATCTGCTGCGCTTCCCGGTCGACATCATCAAGATCGACCGCTCCTTCGTCTGCCAGCTCACGACACCGGCCCGCAACGCGCACGAGATCATCCGTTCGATCATCTCGCTCGGCAAGGCGCTGGACAAGCAGGTCATCGCCGAAGGGATCGAGACGGAAGCCCAGGCCGCCATCCTGCGCGAACTGGGCTGCGATTACGGGCAGGGCTATCTTTTCGCCCGCCCCGGCCCGCTCATCCAGCCGCCGATCTACTGGCCGGTGCTCGACGAAAGCCGCGGATAGCGGCCGTGTCCTTCCAATCCGGCAAACCCGGCCCGGCCCACGCCCCGACCGGCTGGGCAGCCCTGTTCTCCGGCGGCAACGCGGCACGCTCCATCACGCTGTCCGCCGGCGTCGTCCTGCATGCCGTCAATCTCTATATCGCCATGACCGTACTGCCCTCGGCGGTGCGCGATATCGGCGGCATGCGTTATTACACGTGGAACACATCGCTGTTCGTCGCCGCCTCGATCGTCGGCTCGTCGCTGTCGGCGCGCGCGCTCGGCCGCTTCGGCCCGCGCGCCGCCTACGGCATCGCGGCCGCCATCTTCGCCACCGGCGCCGTGCTCTGCGCCACCGCCCCCGCCATGCCGGTCATGCTGGCCGGCCGCGTGATGCAGGGGATCGGCTCGGGCCTGCTGGTCTCGATGGCCTATGCCGTCATCCGGCTGGTCTTCCCGCCCGGCCTGTGGCCACGGGCGATGAGCATGCTGTCCTCGATGTGGGGCGTCGCCACGCTGATCGGCCCCGCCATCGGCGGCCTGTTCGCGGGCCTCGGCGTCTGGCGCGCCGCCTTCTGGACGCTCGCGGCGCTCTGCATCCCGTTCGTCCTCCTGGCCACCAGCGTGCTGCCCCGCGCCACCGGCACCGACGCCGCCGGCCGCCCCGGCATTGCCTGGGCCCAGATCGCGCTGATGGTCGGCTCGGTCCTGTGCCTGTCGGTGGCCGGCGCCAGCCCGCATGCATGGGCCAACCTGGCCGGATGCCTGACCGTGCTGGCCCTGTTCGCCGGCCTCGCCCATCTCGAACGCCACCACCGCACGCGCCTGCTGCCCGCCGGCGCGCTCACCTGGGGCTCCGCCCTCGCCACCCTCTACGCCCTGATGGGCTGCCTGGCCCTGACGGTGGAAGTCATCGAGATCTTCGCGCCGCTGTTCCTGCAGGACCTCCACCGCCAGTCCCCGCTCACCGCCGGCTATCTCTCGGTGCTGATGGCCGCCGGCTGGTCCACCGGCGCCATCCTCAACGCCGGCGCCCCGCCACCCCGCGTGGCGCGCGCCCTCGTCGCCGCCCCCGCGCTGGGGTTGGCCGGCATCCTCTTCCTGGCCTTCTATCTGTCCACGCCCAGCAACGGCACATGGCCGGCGATGCTGCCCGTCTGCCTCGCCTTCCTGACGGTGGGGCTCGGGGTCGGGGCCGCCTGGCCGCACCTGCTCACCCGCGTGCTGCTGGCCGCCCAGCCCGCCGACCGCGACCTCGCCTCGGCCTCGCTGACCACGGTGCAACTCTACACGACAGCCCTGGCCGGCGCGTGGGCGGGCATGATCGCGAATATCGCCGGCCTGGCAGACCCCGGCGGCATGGTCGGGGCCGAACGGGCGGCGTTCTGGGTGTTCGCCCTGTTCGCGCTGATGCCGGCCCTGGGTGTTCTGACAGGATGTTCTTTTTTGAAAAAAAGAACCAAAAAACCTTGATTCGGTCAGGCATTTTTTTGCTGGGCCACAGGGTGGCTCCGAGCGGCGTGCCATGACCGGATATTGATCGAAAACGATCATCATGATATATAACGATCATGAATGTGACCTCTGACCAGATCCGGGCGGCCCGCGCGCTCCTGCATCTCCCTCAGGAGGAACTGGCGCGGCGCGCCCATGTTTCAGTCGTCACCATCCGTCGTCTGGAATCACCCCGCACCTTTGCCCGCGTGGCATCCCCCGCGACCGACACCATCCGACAGGCCCTCGAAGAGGCCGGGGTCGAATTCATCCCTGACGGGGTGCGCCGGCGACAGCCACCGCAGGAAAAGGCGGCCCTGCTGTCCCGCCTCCAGGCCATCAGCCGCGCCAGCGCCGCGCAGCTTCAGGGGATCACCCCGCTGACAGAAGAAGACCTGTACGACGAGAGCGGCCTGCCCGCGTGATCGTGCTCGATACATCGGTTCTGGTGGCGATCCTGCGCGCGGAACCGGATGCGGACACATTCCTCACCCGCATCGTCGCCGCCGACCGCTGCCTGATCTCCAGCGTCACCCTGCTGGAAACCAGCATGGTGCTGGCCGGACGCAACCCGTTCCCCGGCATCTGGAACGGGCTTGATCAGTTGATCGAGACAGCAGGCGTCACGATCATTCCCTTTTCGCCCGCCCATGCCTGTCTGGCCCGCGAGGCTTTCATCCGGTTCGGCAAGGGACGGCACCCGGCCGCGCTGAATTTCGGCGATTGCGCCAGCTATGCCCTCGCCAGGGAGCGCAATCTTCCCCTCCTGTTCAAGGGGAATAATTTCTCCCAAACCGATCTCGCAACCACCTAAAGAAAAAGGGCGCTCCGTTCTGCAACGGAGCGCCCCCGATCATCATGCAACCCGGCGCGAACCGCCGCCGCGATGCTGCCCGCCGCCCGAGCGGGACTGGTTGCGGCCACCGCCGCCACCCCCACGGCCCCGGCCACCGCCGCCGCCGAGCACCGGCGGACGCATGGTCGATTTCTCGGCCGCCTCGGAATGGTAGGGATGTTCCATCACCACCGGGATCGGCTTGCCGATCGCCTTTTCGATGTCGCGCAGCCACGCCCGCTGCTCGGCATCGCACAGCGACACCGCCCAGCCGTCCCGCCCGGCGCGCGCCGTCCGGCCGATGCGGTGGACATAGCTTTCCGGCACGTTGGGCAGGTCGTAGTTGAAGACGTGCGTCACGTCGTCCACGTCGATGCCGCGCGCCGCGATGTCGGTCGCCACCAGCACCTTCACAGCGCCGGAGCGGAAGCCCGACATCGCCCGCTCGCGCGCGCCCTGCGACTTGTTGCCGTGGATCGCCTCGGCCACGATCCCGTGGTCGTTCAGGAAGGCGGCAACCTTGTTGGCTTCATGCTTCATCAGCGTGAACACCACGGCGCGCTCGACCTTGGGCGAATCCACCAGCATCTGCAGCGCATCGCGCTTCTTGTCGGTATCGACGAACATCACCGCCTGGCGGATCCGGTCGACGGTGCTGGACGGCGGCGTCACCTGCACGGTCGCCGGGTCACGCAGCAGGCCGTGCGCCAGCTCGGCGATGCTGCGCGGCATGGTCGCCGAGAACAGCAGCGTCTGCCGGTCGCGCGGCAGCTCGGCCACGATGCGGCGAATGTCGCGGACGAAGCCCATGTCCAGCATCCGGTCGGCCTCGTCCAGAACCAGCACTTCCAGCCCGGACAGGTCGATATGGCCCTGGCCCATCAGGTCCAGCAGGCGGCCGGGGGCCGCGACCAGCACATCGACGCCACGGCGCATCGCCTCGACCTGCCGGCCCTGGCCGACGCCGCCGAAGATCACGGCATGGCTCAGGCGCATATGGCGGGCATAGGCCTTGAAGCTCTCATCGATCTGCGATGCCAGTTCGCGCGTCGGCGCCAGAACCAGCACGCGCGCGCCCTTGGGGGCCGCACGGCGCTGATGGGTCAGCAGACGGTGCAGGATCGGCAGCGCGAAGGCCGCCGTCTTGCCGGTGCCCGTCTGCGCCAGGCCCAACAGGTCCCGCCCGGCCAGCAGGTGCGGGATGGCCCCGGCCTGGATGGGGGTCGGGGTGGTGTATCCCTCCTCGTTCAGCGCGCGCAGCAACGGCTCGGCAAGCTGAAGGTCGGCAAAAGTCGTCATGAAATGAAGCGCCTCCGGGCACTCGGCAATGGCCGGATTCCTCACGACAGGATGAGCATCCGGAAAACTCGAAAGAAAACACGACGCACGGCCCGCGTCCCTGCAAAGGCAGGACACGCTGTCATTCACCGTAATCCGTGGGTCAGAAAGGGTATCTTGTCCGTCCAGTCCGTGCCCCCCGCATCAATAAGGCACGCGCGTACAAGTCCAGATACGGGACAGGCGGGGGCCGTCCACGGCCGGGCTTCTACCCGCATGCCGCCCCCACCGCAAGTCCTTATTCCAGATGGCTGCCCAGCGGGCCCGCCCGATATCCTATGCCGGCGGCGTGTCGTGCAGCCGCCGCGCCAGCCTCATTGCCCCGTCGATGGCATCGCCTTTCGGCGCGGACAGCCCGGCCTGCGTGGCGGCGGAAAGATAGGGCAGCAGCACCGGCGCCAGCCCGCCCAGCAGGCAGCAGGGCAAGGACGCGAACCCCTCCGCCGCGCGCAGGGCACCCAGCAGCAGCTCGATTTCCGCCCCGGCCCGGCCCAGCAGGCCGCGCGCCTCCGCGTCGCCATCCCTGGCCAGCACGCTGACCATCGGCGCCAGCCCGGCAAAATCGGCGGCCCCGGCCCCGACCGCCCACAGCATCGGGTCCGCTCCCCCATCCGCCAGCCGCGCCCGCACGGCCTCGCTCAGCAGGGTGGGCTGCGCGCGGCCATCACCCGCGCGCAGCATCAGCCGGATCGCCTCCAGCCCGATCCAGGCCCCGCCGCCTTCATCCCCCTGCGGAAAACCCCAGCCGCCGACCCGCCGCGTCATCCCGCCGGCAATGGCCAGCCCGACCGTCCCGGTCCCGGCCGCGATCATCGCGCCATCCGCGCCCGCATGCGCTCCCACGCAGGACGTATAGGCATCCGAGACGATCTCCAGCCGCGCGAACAGCGGCGGCCGGGCCATGAACCGCGCCACAGCCCCGGTCACCTCGGCCCCCGCCAGCCCGGCCACGGCGACCAGCCGGCAATCCGCCCCCAGCAGCCCGGCGCGCGACAGCGCCAGGTCCAGCGCCTGCCCGATCGCCTCCCGCGCCGGCCCGGCATCGCGGGCGATATTGGCCGGGCCACCATCTCCGTCTGCCAGCACCGCGCCCTCGGGCGTCGCCAGCCGCAGGCGCGTCCGCGTCCCGCCGCCGTCGATCCCGACCAGAAGCGTGCGCCCGGCCGCCACCTTCAGTGGCCCCGCCGCCGCAGCAGGAACAGCGCCTGCTCGCCGAACAGGTTGGCCAGCCGGATGGAGCGGCGCCAGGGCGCGCGCTCGCCATCCTCGTCCACCGCCATCCACTGCTCGACCACATAGCCCTCTTCCCGGCACAGCATCAGGAAGTCGAGGATAGTGCAGGGGTGGATATTCGGCGTCTGGTACCACGGCGTATGCCACACGGCGGTCATCGGCATGCGCCCGCTCGTCAGCAGCTTCAGCCGCAACTGCCAGTGCCCGAAATTGGGGAACGAGACGATGGCATGCCGCCCGATCCGCAGCATCTGGCGCAGCACCTCGCGCGGCCGCTCGACCGCCTGCAAGGTGCGCTGCAACACCACGTAGTCGAAGGCTTCGTCGGGATAATGCGCCAGATCGTGGTCGGCATCGCCATGCATCACCGGCAGCCCGTGCGCCACCGAGCGCGTGACCTCGCGCATGTCGATCTCGATCCCCCGCGCATCGCAGCCACGGGTGCGGAACAGATAGTCCAGCAACGCCCCGTCACCGCTGCCGATATCGAGCACCCGCGTGCCGGGACGGATCATGTCGGCAATCAGCCGCTGGTCTAGGCGCATAAGTCAGGCGATCCGTGCATGTTCGGCGGCGCCGGAGAGAAACCCGCGCACCGTCCGGTCGAAATCCGGCTCGTCGAGCAGAAAGGCATCATGCCCCTTGTCGCTGTCGATCTCGACGAACGACACGTTGGCCGCCGCCCGGTTCAGCGCCCGCGCCAGCAACCGCGCCTGCGAGGTCGGGAACAGCCAGTCGGAGGTGAACGAGACGATGCAGAAGCGCGTCCGCGTGCCATGGAACGGCCGCGACGGGTCGCCGTCATGGTCGGCGCCGAGATCGAAATAATCCATGGCCCGGGTAATGGTCAGATAGGAATTGGCATCGAACCGCCGCACGAACGACGATCCCTGGTGCCGCAGATAGCTCTCCACCTCGAAGATTTCGCCGAACAGCGACATCGCCCCCGCCTGGTTATACGGGTCGCGCCGCACCCGGCGGCCGAATTTCCGCGTCAGCGCCTCTTCGGACAGATACGTGATGTGCGCCATCATCCGCGCCACCGCCAGCCCGCGCGCCGGCACCGCGCCCTGCTCCCAGTAACGCCCGCCATGCCATTCCGGGTCGGCGAAGATCGCCTGCCGGCTCACCTCGTTGAAGGCGATGTTCTGCGCCGAATGAAAGGGCGAGGTCGCGATCGGCATCGCGGCGAACACCATCTCGGGGAAGGTCGCCGCCCATTCCAGCACCTGCATCCCGCCCATCGAGCCACCGACCACGGCAAACAGCCGGGTAATCCCCAGCGCATCGACCACCAGCTTCTGCGCCCGCACCATGTCGCGGATGGTGACCGGCGGAAAATCGGTGCCCCACGGCTCGCCCGCAACATCGGGGCGCGGATCGCGCGGCCCTGTGGAGCCCATGCAGCCGCCCAGCACATTCATGCAAATGACGAAGAACCGGTCGGTATCGATCGGCATCCCCGGCCCGACCATGCGGCCCCACCATCCCGGCTTGCCGGTCAGCGGATGGGTCTCCGCCACATACTGGTCGCCCGTCAGCGCATGGCAGACCACGATCGCATTGTCGCGCGCCGCCGACAGCGTGCCGTAGGTCCGATAGGCCACCCGGACCGGCGCCAGCAGAAAGCCGCATTCAAGCTGCATCCCCTCGGGGAACAGCATGTGCGTATGCTCGATATGGGTGGGCGTTGTCTGGTCCATCGCGCGGGCGGGCATTCCGTCATGAACGATTGCGGGAAGCGGGCAATATCCCTGTCACGGTCCGGTCGTCCTATGGCACCAGCGCCCGCCACACGCAACAGGCGCCTGCACCGCACCAGGGAAGCGCCCCGCTTTCACCGGATCGTGTGCGGCCGCGCGGGTCCCTCCCGCGCAACGCCGCGTTATGGTCGCGCACTCCGCCAACCATCGAAGGAACCGAGGCCATGACCATCAAGAAATTCGGCACCGCCCACTGGGAAGGCAGCATCAAGGAGGGCAAAGGCACCGTCTCCACCGAAAGCGGCGCCCTCTCCGCCCAGCCCTACGGCTTCAACACCCGCTTCGAAGGCGTCGCCGGCACCAACCCCGAGGAGCTGATCGGCGCCTCGCACGCCGCCTGCTTCGCCATGGCCCTCTCGGGCATCCTCGGCGGCGCCGGCCTCACCGCCACCGCGCTGGACACGAAATCGGTCATCTCGCTGGAAAAGCAGGCCGAAGGCTTCGCCGTCACCGCCGCCCACCTGACCCTGACAGCCACCATCCCCGGCATCACCGAGGCCCAGTTCCAGGAACTCGCCGCCAAGGCCAAGGCCGGCTGCCCGATCTCCAAACTGCTCAAGGCCGAAATCACGCTGGAAGCGACGCTGAAGGCCTGATCTTCTTGACCGTCTGACCGAAAATGTGGGCTGGCGAGCGAGAGCGGCCCACAGGGCCGCGCCCGTCGTGTGTTTCCGAGCATCGGAGCGGAGCGGCCTTATGGGCCGCCCGCCGCGAAGCGCAGGAAACGCGCGCCGGATCGCCGCCAGCGCGCATTTACGGTCAGACGGGGCGCGGGTCGTGCCCGGTCTGGCCTCTGTGACGTAAGAGATGATCGGCGAGCACACACGCCATCATCGCCTCACCTACCGGCACTGCCCGAATCCCCACGCACGGGTCATGCCGCCCGCGCGTCGAAACCTCCACATTCTCCCCGCCCCGCGTCACCGAGGGCACGGGTGTCAGAATCGAACTGGTCGGCTTCACCGCAAACCGCGCCACCAACGGCTGGCCAGTCGAAATCCCGCCCAGCACCCCCCCGGCATGATTGGCGCCGAAGACCAGCCGCCCGTCTTCCATGCGCATCGGATCGGCATTGTCCTCGCCGGTCAGGGCAGCGGCGGCAAACCCGTCGCCGATCTCGACCCCCTTCACGGCATTGATGCTCATCAGCGCCATCGCCAGGTCGGAATCGAGCTTGCCGTAAATCGGCGCCCCCAGCCCCGGCGGCACGCCCTCGGCCACGATCTCGACCACCGCGCCGACCGAAGACCCGGCCTTGCGCACGGCGCCCAGATACTCTTCCCACACCGGCACCATCTCCGGATCGGGGCAGAAGAACGGATTCTCCCCCACCGCGTCCCAGTCCCAGCGCGCCCGGTCGATGGCATGGGTGCCGATCTGCACCAGCGCCCCGCGAATCCGCACGCCGGCCCCCAGCACCTGCCGCGCGACCGCGCCCGCCGCCACCCGCATCGCCGTCTCGCGGGCCGAAGAGCGCCCGCCGCCGCGATAATCGCGAATGCCATATTTCAGGTCATAGGCCACATCGGCATGGCCCGGCCGATAGCGCTCAGCGATATCGCCATAATCGCGCGACCGCTGGTCCACATTGCGGATCAGCAGCGCGATCGGGGTCCCGGTCGTCTTCCCCTCGAACACGCCGGACAGGATCTCGACGGTATCGGGCTCCTGCCGCTGGGTGGTGAATTTCGACTGGCCGGGCCGCCGCTGGTCCAGCCAGGGCTGGATATCAGCTTCGGACAGCGCAATGCGCGGCGGGCAGCCGTCAACGACGCAGCCAATGGCCGGCCCATGACTCTCCCCCCAGGTCGTCACCCGAAACAGATGCCCGAAACTGTTATCCGACATGGCCCGATAATCCCTTGGCTACGATCCCCAGTCCGTAAAACCTGACCGGAAACGGGGGCTGGCGAGCGAGAGCGGCCTTGATGGCCGCCCGCCGCGAAGCGCAGGAAACGCGCGCCGGATCGCCACCAGCGCGCATCTCCGGGCAGGTTTTTCAGTCGCCGGCGACGCTGATGTCGGGCGCCGTGGGGTTCTTCATGCCGACGATGTTGTAGCCGCAATCCACATGATGGATCTCGCCCGTCACCCCGCCCGACAGGTCGGAGAGCATGTACAGCCCCGCCCCGCCGACTTCCTCCAGCGCCACATTGCGCTCCATCGGCGCATTGTACTGGTTCCATTTCAGGATATAGCGGAAATCGCCGATCCCGTTGGCCGCCAGCGTCATGATCGGCCCGGCCGAGATGCCGTTGACGCGAATCCCGTCGCGGCCCAGGTCGGCGGCCATGTAGCGCACCGAGGCCTCCAGCGCCGCCTTGGCCACGCCCATGACGTTGTAATGCGGCATCACCTTCTCGGCGCCCAGATAGGACAGGGTCAGCATCGACCCGCCATTGGTCATCAGCCGCGCCGCCCGCCGCGCAACGGCGGTGAAGGAGTAGCAGGAGATGTCCATCGCGGTCAGGAAGGCATCGCGCGGCGTATCCACATAGCGCCCGCGCAGGAACTGCTTGTCCGCCCAGCCGATGGCATGGACGAGGAAGTCGAGCTGCCCCCATTCTTCCTCGATGCGGGCGAACGCCTCGTCCATGGCGGCGTCGTCGGACACATCGCACGGCAGCACCAGCGACGAGCCCACGCGCTCGGCCAGCGGGCGGACGCGCTTGCCCAGCGCCTCGCCCTGATAGGTAAAGGCCAGCTCGCCGCCCTGCGCCGCCACGGCATTGGCAATGCCCCAGGCGATCGAGCGGTCGTTGGCCACACCCATCACGAGGCCACGCTTGCCCTTCATCAGGGTGCCGGTGGGCGGGGCTTTGGACGCGCCGTCTGACATGATAGAATCCTCGGAATGGATGGAATATGGCATGATCGGATTGGCGCCGTGGTTGCACAAGCGCGCGCGTCGGACAAGATCCGAGCGGCCGTGAAGCCCCGGTTTCACCGAATGCGTGGCATGCCCGCCATGTCTCCGCCTCCCGCCCGGCCAGAATGGGACCGACCACTATGAGCATGCCGCTGATCGACCTGGGCTCCGACCCGTTCGCCCTGTTCGCCCACTGGATGCGCGCGGCCGAGGCCGCCGAACCCAACGATCCCAACGCCATGGCCCTCGCCACGGCCACGAAGGACGGGCGGCCATCGGTACGGATGATCCTGCTCAAGGGCGCCGACCGGCGCGGCTTCGTCTTCTATACCAACCTCGAAAGCCGCAAGGCCGGCGAACTGGTGGAAAATCCGCAGGCCGCCCTGCTGTTCCACTGGAAGAGCCTGATGCGCCAGATCCGCATCGAAGGCCCGGTCGAACCGGTCACCGACGAAGAGGCCGATGCCTATTTCGCCAGCCGCTCGCGCCTGTCGCGGCTGGGCGCCATCGCCTCCGACCAGTCCCGCCCCCTGGCCGACCGTGCGCTCTTCGAGCACCGGCTGGCCGAGGAAGAGGCCCGCTACCCGGAAGGCACGCCCATTCCCCGCCCCGCCGACTGGTCCGGTTTCCGCCTGATTCCGGACCGGATCGAATTCTGGCAGAATCGCGCCCACCGGCTGCACGACCGGGCGGTCTGGCGCCGCCCGGCACCGGATGCGGCATGGGAGACCACGCGCCTCTATCCCTGACCCGCTTCCGCCGTCCACGTTCCTGGGATTCTGGAGAATAACATTGAAAAATATACAGAAAGTCCTGCTACCTCTGAACGGAACATCCAATGCCGAGGCCGCCCTGACCACGGCCCTGCTCCTCGCGCGGCAGTTCGGCGGCCATATCGCGGGCCTGCATGTGCGCGCCGACAGCCGCGACGTCGCCCCCCTGGCCGGCGAGGGCCTGTCCGGCGCCATGGTCGAGGACATGATGTCCGCCGCCGAGCGCGAGGGCTCCCGCCGCGCCCTGGCGGTGCGCGAGATGTTCGGGCAATTCACCGCCGCCAACGGCGTGACGGTCACGGACATGATCCCGCCCTTTGCCGGCAACCCGATCGGCAGCGCCTCGGCCAGCCTCGTCACCATGACGGGCCGCGAGCATGAGGTCGTCACCTACCGCGCCCGCCTGTCCGACGTCACCGTGGTCCCCCATCCGGATTCGGGCGAGGAAATCTCGTCGTCCGAAACCCTGCACGCCATCCTGTTCGACAGCGGCCGCCCGGTCGTCATCGCTCCCCGCCGCGCCCCCGCCACTGCCGGCCGGCGGATCTGCATCGCATGGAACGGCACGTCGGAAGCCACGGCGGCCCTGCACCATATCCTGCCCTGGGCGGCCGAGGCCGAGGCGGTGCGCGTGCTCTATTCCGGAGACTACCAGCGCCGCGGCCCCGAGGCGCGCGACGCCGCCGACTACCTGACCATCCACGGCATCCACGCCGACCTGGTGGAATTCGGCGACCCGGACGAGACCGTGGGCGCCAGCCTGCTGGCCGCCTGCCACGATTTCGGCGCCGACATGCTGGCCATGGGCGCCTATTCCCATTCCCGCCTGCGCCAGTTGATTCTCGGCGGCGTTACACGCCACGTTCTGGAGAATGCCGAAATACCCGTGCTGATGAGCCGCTAAGGCGCGTCATACGCCCAACATATCGGGTCCAATCCCCCTCGACATAGGTGCCATGCCGAAAATACCACGACTATAAGACGTATATTTCACTTGAATATGGATCGAGGAATGGTTAGATGCCCCTCAAAGCACGATTACGTCTCGTGCATTGAGGATATGGGTCTGCACCGTGGGTCTTGAGCCGTCGATCATCCATGCCATAGAAGCCGCCGGCGAGGACGCCCCGGCGATCCTGCGCGCGGCGCTGGGCGCCATGCCGCGCGGGCGGATCGGCCTCGTCTCCTCCTTCGGCACCGAATCCGCCGTCCTGCTGGCCATGGCGGCGGAGGTCGATCCCTCGGTGCCGGTGCTATTCCTGGAAACCGGGCAGCATTTCCCCGAGACCCTGGCCTATCGCGACCAGCTCATCGCCCGGCTGGGCCTGACCGGCGTGCGCAACATCCACCCCGACCCGGCGCAGATCGAAGCCCGCGATCCGCAGGGCCAGCTCTGGGCGTTCGACCCGGACGCCTGCTGCGCCCTGCGCAAGGTCGAGCCTCTGGACGAGGCGATCATCCCCTTCGACGCCTGGATCACCGGCCGCAAGCGCAGCCAGGCCGCCACCCGCGCCCACCTGCCGGTGATCGAGCCTCAGGCGGACGGCCGCTTCAAGATCAACCCCCTGGCACGCTGGAATGCGGCGGAACTGGACGCGGAAATGACCCGCCGCGCCCTGCCGCGCCACCCGCTCAGCCATCTGGGCTATCGCTCGATCGGCTGCGCGCCCTGCACGCGGCCGGTCGCCGAGGGCGAGGACCCCCGCGCCGGACGCTGGGCCGGACTGGCCAAGACCGAATGCGGCATCCACGTCTGACCGCCCGCCGCAACGACCCCGAACCCTTTTTGCCGAACCTGTAAGGTAGCGCCCACCATGGACGATCTCGACCAACTCGAAGCCCAGAGCGTTTACATCCTGCGCGAGGCGTACCGGAAGCTGAAGCCGCTGGCGATGCTGTGGTCGCTGGGCAAGGATTCCAACGTCATGCTGTGGCTGGCGCGCAAGGCGTTCCTCGGCCGGGTGCCGTTCCCGGTGATGCATGTCGATACCGGCAAGAAATTCCCCGAGATGTACCGCTTCCGCGACGAATACGTCAAAAAGTGGGAGCTGGAACTGCTGCTGGGCGACTGCCCCCCGGTCGAGGAAATCGACCCGACGCTCCCCCCCGCCGCTCGCTCCGCCGCACGCAAGACCGCCGGCTTGGCGACGATGATCGAGAAATACAAGCTGGAAGGCGTCATCGCCGGCATCCGCCGCGACGAGCAGGCCACCCGCGCCAAGGAGCGCGTCTTCAGCCCGCGCGGATCGAGCCATAAATGGGACGTCCGCAACCAGCCCCCCGAGTTCTGGGACCAGTACGCCACCCCGCATGAAGAGGGCGTGCATATCCGCGTCCACCCGCTGCTGTCGTGGCGCGAGATCGACATCTGGCGCTATATCGAGCGCGAGGGCATCCCGCTGGTCGACCTGTATTTCTCGAAGAACGGCAAGCGCTACCGCTCGCTGGGCGACCAGGACATCACCAGCCCGATCGAGAGCGAGGCCTCGACAGTGGCCGAAGTGATCGCGGAGTTGCAGACCACCCGCACCTCCGAGCGCGCCGGCCGCGCCATGGACCATGAATCGGAAGATGCGTTCGAGCGGCTGCGCGTCGCCGGCTATCTCTGAACCCAGCGGACGGATCGAGACACACCATGAGCAACGATATCCGCCAGGACGCGGCCACCCCCATCGTCATCGTCGGCCATGTCGACCACGGCAAGTCGACCCTGATCGGCCGCCTGCTGCATGACACCGACAACCTGCCCGAAGGCCGGGTGGCGCAGATCATCGAATCCAGCCGCAAGCGCGGCCTGAAGGTGGAGTGGAGCTTCCTGCTCGACAGCCTGCAGATCGAGCGCGACCAGGGCGTGACCGTCGATTCCACCCGCATCCCGTTCCTGCTGGGCAACCGGCAGTTCGTGATCGTGGACGCACCCGGCCACCGCCAGTTCCTGCGCAACATGATCACCGGCGCCGCCGATGCCGAAGCCGCCGTGCTGGTGGTCGACGCCGCCGAAGGCGCGCAGGAGCAGACGCGCCGCCACGCGATGCTGCTGCGCCTGATCGGCATCCGCCACGTCATCGTGCTGATGAACAAGGTGGATTTGCTCGACTATGACGAGCAGAAGATCGCCGCCTCCGAACAGGCGGTCGCCGCCCTGCTCAAGCAGCTCGACATCGAACCCAGCCTGTTCATCCCCGCCTCGGCGCGCGAGGGCGACAATATCGCCTCCCGCTCGCCGCAGATGGCATGGTACAAGGGCCCGACCCTGACCGAGGCCCTGGCCCTGGTCCCGTCCCCCGCCGGCCGCGCCGACCTGCCGCTGCGCCTGCCGGTGCAGGATGTCTACCGTTTCGACAGCAAGCGCGTCGTCGCCGGCCGCATCGAGCGCGGCCGCGTCAAGGTTGGTGACACGCTGGTCATCGGCACCCACGGCACCACCGCCCGCGTCGCCTCGATCGAGAGCTGGCACACGGCACCGCAGATTTCGGCGGTCGCCGGCCAGTCGGTCGCCATCACGCTGGAACCGGACGTCATCCCCGATCGCGGCGACCTGCTGCACCGGCCGGAGGAAGCGCCGATCCGCACCGCGCGCATCCGCTCGCGCCTGTTCTGGCTGCGCCAGGAGCCGCTGCGCGTCGGCGAAAGCTTCCGCCTGCGCCTGGCCACCGCCGAGCATCAGGTCACCGTGGCCTCGATCGATTCCGTGGTGCGGCTGGATGATTTGACGGAACACGCCTCCGATCACGTCCCGCCCGAGGGCTTCGCCGAGATCACCCTGGCGGCGTCGGAGAGCATCCTGTTCGACGCCTTCACCCCCGGCACCACCGACGGGCGCGGCGTGCTGGTCGACCGTCACCAGCGCATCGTCGGCGGCGCGCCGCTGATCGGCCCGGCCGATATCGCCAGCGGCACCAAGGCCATCCACCCCACCGACAGCACCGTGTCGCTGTGGGACCGGGCGCAGGCGCGCGGCCATCGCGGCGGCGTGTTCTGGATGACCGGCCTGCCCGGCGCCGGCAAGAGCACCATCGCCCGCGCGGCGGAATCCCGCCTGTTCGCGCAGAAGGTCGACGTCTCGGTGCTGGATGGCGACACGCTGCGCGCCGGCCTGTGCGCCGATCTGGGCTTCTCCGAGGCCGACCGCACCGAGAATGTGCGCCGCGCCGCCGCCGTCGCCCGCATCCTGGCCGAAACCGGCCAGGTGGTGCTGGTGGCGCTGATCTCGCCCCGCGCCGCCGACCGCGAACTGGCGCGCCAGGTGGTGGGCGAAGGCTTCCATGAAATCTTCGTGGACGCCGACCAGGCCACCTGCGAGGCCCGCGACCCCAAGGGCCTGTACCAGGCCGCCCGCGCCGGCCGGATCACCGGCTTCACCGGCATCGACGCGCCGTACGACGTTCCCGCCAGCCCGGACCTGCGCCTGCCCACCGGCCAGGACAGCGTGGGCGAGGTCGCGGACCGTCTGGCCAGCTACGTGGCCGACAGCGTCAAGCTGACCGAAGGCACCCGCCGCCGCTCCTGACCGGACGGCGCCGGCACATACACAGAGTGTAATGCACGATTAACAATCGTGCATTCCTCTTGTATTGCGCCCATGAAACCCCTAATGCCTCTGTAGAACGGGGCGACATCCTGTCGGCGTCGGCCGGATCGGGCAAAGTAAGGACGGACCAGTGAGCGATGTCAGGAACAACCGCCGCGAGGCCGGCGGTTCGAGCGTGATCACCGCCAACCGGCTGCTGGACGGGCGCATCGTCTGGCAGGTGGCCGAGGGCGACTGGTCCCCCATGATCAGGGACGCGCGGATCATCCCGAACACGGAGATCGAAGCCGCCATCGCCCAGGCCGCCTCCCGCCAGCAGGAAGACGGCCTGGTCGGCGTCTACGGCGTGCAGATCGAATCCGACGAAACGACGCCGACCCCCGTGACGGTGCGCGAGCGCATCCGCGCCTTCGGCCCCACCGTCCATCCCGATTTCACGCCCGCAGCCGAGCTCGAAGCCCATGCCTGACACCATCCCAGCACCCGCGCTGCCCGTCGGCCATTACGGCTACGATCAGGTCGACCGCGCCTTCCTGGCCGACCGGGTGGAGCAGTTCCGCGACCAGGTGGCGCGCCGCATCGCCGGCACCCTGTCCGAGGACGAGTTCAAGCCGCTGCGCCTCATGAACGGCCTGTATCTGCAACTCCACGCCTACATGCTGCGGATCGCCATCCCCTACGGCGTGCTCGATTCCCGCCAGCTGCGCGAACTGGCCCACATCGCCCGCACCTACGACCGCGATTACGGCCATTTCACCACCCGCCAGAATCTCCAGTTCAACTGGATCAGGCTGGAAGACACGCCCGACATCCTGGCCCGCCTGGCCGATGTCGACATGCACGCCATCCAGACCAGCGGCAACTGCATCCGCAACGTGACCTGCGACCAGTTCGCCGGCGCAGCGAAGGACGAGCTGGTCGATCCCCGCGTCCATGCCGAAATCCTGCGGCAATGGTCGACGCTGCACCCGGAATTCACCTTCCTGCCGCGCAAGTTCAAGATCGCGATCAGCGGCAGCCCGAACGACCGCGTGGCCGCCCGCTTCCACGATATCGGCTTGGTCGCCAAGCCGGCGCCGGACGGCGGCACGCAGTTCGACGTCTTCGTCGGCGGCGGCATGGGCCGCACCCCCATCGTCGGCGTGCATCTGCGCGACGACCTGCCGGAAGAAGACCTGCTGGCCTATCTGGAGGCCATGGTCCGCGTCTATAACGAGTACGGCCGCCGCGACAACATCTACAAGGCGCGGATCAAGATCCTGGTCCAGGCGCTGGGCACCGAAGGCTATCGCCAGAAAGTCGATGCCGAATTCGCGGCGATGAACCGCGCCCGCTACCGCCTGCCGCCCGAAACCGTCGCCGCCATTCGCGCCCGCTTCGGCACGCCCGACCTGCACGCGCCCGACGACGCGGCGGCGCAACTCGACCGCGCCCGCCGCGCCGACCCGGCGTTCGACCGCTGGGTGCGCACCAACACGAACCCGCACCGCGTGCCCGGCCATATCTCGGCCGTCATCTCGCTCAAGCCCGCCGGCGGCATCCCCGGCGACGCCACCTCGGCGCAGATGGACCTGATCGCCGACCTCGCCGACCGCTACGCCTTCGGCGAAATCCGCGTCACCCACATGCAGAACCTGGTGCTGGGCCATGTCCGGCAGGACGAACTGCACGCCCTGTGGCAGGCCCTGCGCGCGGCCGACCTCGCCTCGGCCAATATCGGCCTGATCGGCGACATCATCGCCTGCCCCGGCCTCGATTACTGCTCGCTGGCCAATGCGCGGTCGATCCCGATCGCCCAGAAACTCAGCGCCCGCTTCGCCAGCCCGGAGTTGCAGGAGACGATCGGCCCGATCGAGATCAAGATCTCGGGCTGCATCAATGCCTGCGGCCATCACCATGCCGGCCATATCGGCATCCTGGGCGTGGACAAGAAGGGCGAGGAATATTTCCAGCTCACGCTGGGCGGCTCGCCGGGCAGCGACGCCTCGGTCGGCCAGATCCTCGGCCCGGCCCTGCCGGAGGACGCGACGGTGGACGCCATCGCCCGCCTGGTCGATGCCTATCTGGTCCACCGCACCGGGAGCGAGCGCTTCCTCGATACCTACCGGCGCCTGGGCGCCGCCCTGTTCAAGGATGCCGTCTATGCCACTGCTTGAAAACGGACGGCTCGTTCCCGACGCCTGGACGACCCTGAACGAGGAAGCCCCCCTCCCCGCCACCGGCCCCGTCATCGTGCCGCTGTCCCGGCTGGAGGAAGGGCTGGCCCGCGCGCCCGGCGAGAAACTCGGCGTCGCGATTCCGCAGGATGCCGAAATCGACACGCTGCGCACCGTCCTGCCCCGCCTGTCGCTAATCGCGGTCACCTTCCCGATCTTCCGCGACGGCCGCGCCTTCAGCCAGGCCCGCGCCCTGCGCGAGCACCTGCACTTCACCGGCGAAATCCGCGCCACCGGCAAGCCCCTGCCCGACCAGTACGAGTTCCTGCTCCGCTGCGGCGTCTCGACCGTCGACCTGCCGCCCGGCAGCGACCCGGAAGTCTGGGCCCGCGCCCACACGCGCTTCCGCACCGCCTACCAGCCCTCAGTGCTGGGCGAACGCGCCGAAGGCGCGACATTGCGCCGGGTGCTCTGATCTCCCTGTTCTCTTTTGAAAAAAGAACCAAAAAACTTCCATTCGTTCAGGGACATCGTGTGCCCCCGGCACAAGGCTCCTGAACGAATCAAAGTCTTTTTGCTTCTTTTTCTTCAGAAAAAGAAGAAACGCTCCTCCCCCGCGCACCCCTTCCACCCAACAGTCGCGCATGCTACCGCCGAACCCATGACACGACGCGGCATGCTGAAACGCCTGACGGCGACGGGCGCGGCCCGCGCGGCAGCGATCGCCCTGCTGCGCGCCTATCTGCGGCTCGCCATCGGTACCACGCGCTGGACGTTCGACATCCACCCCGACGCCTATCCGCTGCTGACCGGCCAAGGCGAACATTCGGTTCTGGTCGCCTTCTGGCATGAAGCGCTGGCCCTGACCCCGGCCCTGCTCTGGTGGTCCACCGCCCGCAATCCCACGCTCCGGCCCCATGTCCTGATCAGCCGCAACCGCGACGGCCGGCTGATCGCCGACATCATCGCGCCATGGGGCGCCGGCACCATCGCCGGCTCGACCGACCGCAAGGGCAAGGACAAGGGCGGGGCGGCAGCCCTGCGCCAGTTGCTGGCCCTGATCCGGAGCGGCGACCCGGTCGTGATCACCCCCGACGGCCCGCGCGGCCCGCGCCGGCAGGTCGAACAGGGCGCGATCGGGCTGGCCCGCCTCTCCGGCGCCCCGATCGTGCCGGTGGGCGGCTGGTGCGCCCACTGGCGGCTGGGCGGCTGGGACCGCATGATGCTCCCTCTGCCGTTCGGGCGCGGCCGGATCGTCTGCGGCGCGCCGATCGCCGTCACCCGCGACGATCAGGACGCGGCCCGTTCCCACCTCGCCACCGCCCTCGATGCGGCCATGCACGCCGCAGCGCCCACCCCGGCCGGCACGGCGCAACGGCTCTGGGCCGGGCTGGCCACCCTGCTGGCCCCGGCCCTGACGCTGCTGCTGCACCGCCGCCTGACGCGCGACAAGGAAATCCGCGGCCGCCAGCGCGAGCGCATGGGCCTGACCGCGCAGCCTCGCCCCCCCGGCAGACTGGTCTGGCTGCACGCCGCCAGCGTGGGCGAAACCCTGTCGATCCTGCCCGTGATCACGGAACTGCTGGCCCGGGACGCCACCCTGCATGTGCTGGTCACCACCGCGACCGTCACCGCCGCCACCCTGCTGGAGCAGCGACTGGCCGGCACCAAGGACGGCGCGCGGGTGATCCATCAATTCGTGCCGCTGGACGTCCCCCGCTGGATCGGCCGCTTCCTCCGCCGCTGGCGCCCCGACGCCGCCGCCCTGACCGAAAGCGAACTCTGGCCCAACCTGATCGAGGCCTGCCACCGCAACCGCATCCCGCTGGCACTGCTGAACGCCCGCCTCTCCGACCGCGCACGGGCCGGCTGGGGCCGCCTGCCCGGCCTGGCCGCGCGCATGCTGGGCCGCTTCGCCTGGATCGCCGCCCGCTCCGATCTCGACGCCGCCCGGTTCCACGCCCTGGGCGCCGAGCGGATCGACACGCCGGGCGACCTGAAGAACGCCGCCCCACCCCTGCCGGCCGACCCGGCGGCACTCGCCCATGTGCGCGCCCTGCTCGCCCACCGCCCGGTCTGGCTGGCCGCCGCCACCCATGAGGGCGAGGAAGACGCCATCGCGAGCGCCGCCCGGCAGGTCCGCATCCGCCACCCCGACCTGCTGACAATCATCGTCCCCCGCCACCCCGAGCGCGGCCCGGCCATCGCCGAGAGCCTCGACAACGCCCCCCGCCGCGCCGCCGGGCAGGAGCCGGGCCCGCCGGACGCCTTCTGGATCTGCGACACGCTGGGCGAACTGGGCCTGTTCTACCGGGCGGTGCCGATCGTCTTCATCGGCAACAGCCTACCCGGCCCCGGCCGGCGCGGCGGTCACAACCCGCTGGAACCCGCCCGCTTCGGCGCCGCGCTGGCCACCGGCCCCCTGACGGAAAACTTCCTCGACGCCTTCGCCCTGCTGGGCGACGCAGTACAGATCGTGCCCGACGCCGACGCCCTGGCCGCATGGGTGGACACGATGCTGGCCGATCCCGCCCGCCGCGCCGAAGCCGGGCAGCGGGCCGCAGCCGCCACCCACGCCGATTCCACCCTCCCCAACCGTCTGGCCACGCGCCTGCTCGCCCTGACGGACGCACGCTGATGCGCGCCCCCCGCTTCTGGTACACGGCAGATGGCGGCTGGCCGACCCGCCTGCTGGCCCCCGCCGCCGCCCTCTACGCACAGGCCACCGCGCGCCGCCTGTGCCGGCCCGGCTGGCACGCCCCGGTCCCGGTCCTCTGCTGCGGCAACCTCACCGCCGGCGGCGCGGGCAAGACGACGCTGGTGCTGGATCTGGCGGCCCGGCTGATCGCGCGCGGCCGCCGCGTCCATATCCTGACGCGCGGCTACGGCCGCCGCCGCGCCGACCTGCTGCGGGTCGATCCCACCCGCCACACCGCCGCCGATGTGGGCGACGAAGCCCTGCTGCTGGCCTCTCTCGCCCCCACCCATGTCTCGGCCGACCGCGCGGCCGGCGCCCGGGCCGCGCTCGCCACGGGCGCGGACTGCCTGCTCATGGATGACGGGTTCCAGAATCCCGGCCTCTTTCAGGACATGAAACTGCTGGTCATCGACGGCGCCAGCGGCTTCGGCAACGGCCACGTCATCCCCGCCGGCCCCCTACGCGAACCGGTCGCGACCGGCGCCGCCCGCGCCGACGCCGCGCTCCTGATCGGCGACGACCGCACCGGCGCTGTCACCCAATTGCCCACCCACCTGCCAATCCTGCGCGCCAACCTGGCGATGCAGGACGCCGCATCGCTGCTGGCCGGCCGCCCCGCCATCGCCTTCGCCGGCATCGGCCGTCCGGAAAAATTCTTCGACGGCCTGCGCGCGCAGGGCATCGCACCGGCGGCCTGCATGCCCTTCGCCGATCACCACCCTTACACCCCCCGCGACCTGCGCCGCCTGCACGCCCTGGCCACCACCCACAATGCGGTGCTGCTGACCACGCCAAAGGACGCCACACGCCTGCCCGAGACTATGCGGGCCCAGGTCCTGACCATCGGCGTCGGGCTGACCTGGGCCGACCCGACCGCCCCGGAACGGCTGCTGGACCGATGGCTGGCAGGCAGACCGGAAAGCAGGACCCCATGAGCGACGCCCGCGACACCCGGCCCGTCACCCGGTTGATGCGCCTCGAAGCCCTGGCCGCGCGCGCGGCCCTGGCATTGCTGCGCCGCCTGGGTCCGGTCGGCGCCTCGAATGCCGGCGGGGCCGTCTGCCGCGTCATCGGCCCGCGCCTGCCGGTCTCCCGCGTCGCGGACGCCAACCTGCGGCTGGCGATGCCGGAGCTGGACGCCCCCGCCCGGCGGGCGGTCATCCGCGCGGTGTGGGACAATCTGGGCCGCACGGTCGGCGAATTCCCCCATATCGCCGCCCTGCCGGAAAACCCGGCATCCGGGCCGGGCTGGGACGTCGTGGGGGCCGAACACCTGGCCGCACAGGTCGCGCGCGGCGGCCCGGTGATCTTCATGTCCGGCCATATCGGCAACTGGGAGATGCTGCCCCCCGGCGTGGCCCGCCACGGGCTGCCCTTCGCCTCGTTCTACCGCGCCGCCGGCAATCCGCTGGTCGACGGCATGATCCGCGCGCTGCGCGAGGCGGCCATGAACAAGGCAACGGGGGGCGAGACGGTGCCCATGTTCGCCAAGGGCGCGCGCGGCGCGCGCGGCGCGCTGGCCCATATCGCGCGCGGCGGCCGGCTGGGCATGCTGGTCGACCAGAAGATGAATGACGGCATCGAGGCGACGCTCTTCGGCCACCCGGCCATGACCGCCCCCGCCCTGGCCGCCATGGCCCTGCGCTATCGCTGCCCGGTCATCCCCGGCTATGTCGAGCGGCTGGGCCCCGCCCGCCTGCGCATCCATGTCGAACCCCCGCTCGACCTGCCCGACAGCGGCGACCGGCAGGCCGACATCCTGGCCCTGACGCAGGCGGTCAACGACCGGCTGGAACGCTGGGTCCGCGCCCGCCCCGGCACCTGGCTGTGGCTGCACCGCCGCTGGCCCAAATCCGCCTATACGTGACCAACGGGCCACACGCCCGCCCCGCCCCCAGCCCCGATCCGGGTCAATCGCGGGCAGATTCGTCTCACAATCGCATCAATCATAGGCAATTCACGCCAGGAGTGTGACGAAGAGATGAATCCCGCGTTTACGCGCTGATTACGTTACGATCATATGCACTATTTCGTGCCTAAAATTAGGACATTTTAGCAACAAATCATTGCTTTTTTGCCACATGCCCGAACTTCTGCCCTTTTGAGTGGCGACACCCACCAGATTCAATTTGGCAATGCCCGGCACCGCGCTCTAGCGTTCCCTCGCTCCGCCCCATACTCCGAGGACATGACAGATGCCCGCGACGATGACCCTGAAGGCGACCACCCCCTCCACCGACAACGTCGTTCCGCTGCGCGCGAATTTCCTGCCCCGCCATCGGGAATATCTGATGCGCTGGCTCGACGCCGGAACCTGCATGGGACTGTGTGACGTCGATGTCTCCCCCCGCTCCGGCAACGGCCCGATCGAGCACGTGCTGGTCTGGGTACGCGAGAACGCCGATCCGGCCTATCTGTTGCGCCCCGAGGGCATGAACTGGGTCCTGGTCGACAATCTGCGCGACCACCGGCTGGGCACTTTCAAGACCTTCGAAGCGGCGCTGTATGCGATCCGCCCCGTCCTGGCCTGCGGCGCGACCGCGGCGGCCTGACCGCCGCCGCCCCTTTCAGCCCGTTCCCGCCAACCTCCAGCCCGTCAGCTCTGTTCCCGTGCCAGACGCCCTGCCGCGGGACTGACAATCCGCCCGCCCCCCATGGGCTGGATCTGGAAAATCGCCAGGTCCCGGCGTGTCTGACCATCCGGCGTCAGCCCGAACACGCCATCCACCCCCGAAAATCCGTCCGGCCGCGTCAGGGCTTCGACCGTATAGCCGTTCGGCCTGTCCGCCGGCCGCCCGCGATCCAGCGCGCCCACCAGCGCCGAGGCGTCATAGGCCAGGTCGCTCAGCGGCGTCGGCATGATGTGATAGCGCGCCATGTAAAGCTGCACGAACCGCTGCCGCGCCGCCGGATCGGGCGCCGCGTACCATGCGCCCTGCAACTGGCCGAGCTTGCCGGCGAACGACGCCCACAGCGCCGTTCCCAGAATCCGCACTGGCGGCATGCCGGCAGCCACGGGCTGCGCCGGCACCGCCGGGGCGGCGGAGGCATCCGCCGTGGCCGCCACACCCGGCTGCGGCGGCACGCCGATCACCTGGAAGGAACGCAGCGCGTCGATCACCGCCGCCAGTTGCAGCCCGGTATCGGCCAGCAGCAGCGCATCGAAGGGCGGCGGTCCCAGCCGCGAGGGTGCCGCCACCGGCTGCGCCTGCTGCACCGCGCCCCCCACCGGATCGACCGCCGCCGCCGCATCGGGCGGCAGCGCGGCCTGGGCGGCCGGCTGCGCCGCCATCGCGCGCACATCGAAATTGGAGAGGGTCTTCAGCCCCTGCGCAATGCTGGCCGGGCTGTCGGCATGATAGACGATCTGGGGCACGGCCAGGCCGCGCGCCGCGCAATTCCGCGCCAGCGCCCGGCCCATCGCCCGGCCCAGCGCCGTCTCGGGCAGGAAGGCGGCAAAATGCTGCCGCCCCTCGGCCTGCGCCGCCATCACCATCCGCTCGACCTGCTGCTCCGGCGCGATCCCCAGCGCCCACACGCCGGGCCGGCCGACCGACACGTCGCTGGTAAAGGCCAGCATCGGCACCGAAGCCGTGGTGGAGATCGCGGCGGCCTGCCCGGTCTCGGCGGCGGTCAGCGGCCCGAGGATCACGCCCTCGCCATTCGCAAGGGCCGCCTGCGCCGCCGCCCCCGCGCCACCGGGGGCGCCCGTGTCGCGAATATCCAGCGGCGGCGCCGTCGGGCTGCCCAGCGCCATGCGCGTCGCCGACAGCATCGCCTGGCCCAGCCGCGCGTTCCCGCCACTCAGCGGCAGCAGCACGCCGACCGTCCGCCCAGGGGGCACCGCCGCGGGTACCGCCGGAACGGGCATGGGGTGCTCCGTGCCCGGCCCCGCGCAGGCGGCCAGTCCGGCCAACGAGGCCGCCAGCAGCAGTCCGGCCTTGCCAGACAGGCCCTGACGGGCTGACTCTACGGGCTGTTTCTGCATCCGGGTTGCGAATGACCGATTCATCTTCCTCGTCCCTGCCTTTCCACGCGCCCCATGAAGCCGCGTCCTCCAGCCCTGCGCCATCTTCCCATAGCGGAGCCGGCCCCGCCCGTCATGCCCCCGCCGCGCACGACGCGCCGCCGACCGAGGACCCGTTCGAAACCCTGGCCGAAAATCCGGCCGAAGAGGCCGAAGAAGACGACGACAGCGCCCCCACCGGCCATCCCGGCCGGGGCGTGCTGACCCTCGTCTCCACGCCCATCGGCAATCTCGGCGATTTCAGCGACCGCGCCGCCGCCACCCTGGCGGAAGCCGACCTGATCCTGTGCGAGGACACCCGCACCAGCGCGCGGCTGCTCACCGCGCGCGGCATCACCACCCGCACCGAGCCTTTGCACGACCATAACGAGCAGCAGCGCATTCCCGCCCTGATCGGCCAGTTGGAACGCGGCCGCCGCATCGCCATCATTTCCGACGCCGGCACGCCCCTGCTCTCCGACCCCGGCTTCCGCCTGGCGCGCGCCGCGATCGCGGCCGACATCACGCTGACGGCGGTGCCCGGCCCCAACGCCGCGATCACGGCGCTGACCCTGTCCGGCCTGCCGCCGCACCCGTTCATGTTCTCGGGCTTCCTGCCGCCGCGCACGGCGGCGCGGCGCGAGGTGCTGGCCAGGCTGCGCGCCGCCGAGCAGGCCGGCCTGTCCGCCACCCTGATCTGGCACGAGGCCCCGCACCGGCTGGCCGAAATGCTGGCCGACCTCGCCGACATCTTCGGCGCCGACCGCCCCGCCGCCGTGGCGCGCGAACTCACCAAACGGTTCGAGGAAGTGCGGCGCGGCCCGGTCGGCACGCTGGCCGCCTGGTACGCCGGCAATCGGGCGCGCGGCGAAATCACCGTCCTGCTGGGCCCGCCCGCCGAGGATGACAGCGGCGCCGACGAGCTGGACGACCGGCTGCGCGCGGCCTTGGCCACCCTGTCGGTCAAGGATGCGGCGGCCCTGGTCGCCGGCGCGATCAACCTGCCGCGCCGCACGGTCTATGCCCGCGCGCTGGAACTGGCGCGCGAGGCCGGCGCCGACGACCAGCCCCGCTAGCCCCCGGCCGCCGGCAGGCATCTCCCGCCTACCGGTCACCAATATTCGTATCGAACAGCCCATCCGGCATCGGGCCGCCGCCAAGGCGGACATTGAACAGATCGACCTGCGTCGCCTGCCCCTGCGCGTCCACCACGCTCCACGAGCGCAGCGACAGCGGATTGTCATGGAACACCAATGTCAGGCTCCCGTCCCCCGGCGAGGCGGTCCGCACCAGCGTAACCTGCACCAGCCCGTTGGCATGCGTGAAAGCCGTAACGGTCACGTCACCAGACAGTTGCAGGCCGGGGCGCAGCAGCAACCCCAGCGGCGTCTTGTCCAGCGGGAGGGTCGTGGTCTGGCCCAACTGGCTGTCGTTGAAGACGACCTGCCCATGATTGGCCACCAGCAGCAGCGGGCTGGGCTTGTCATATTCGAAGCGCATCCGCCCCGGCCGGTTCAGCCACGCGGTGCCGGTGGCCCGCTTGCCGTCCGGCGCCAGTTGCTGGAACTGCGCCTCCAGCGTGGTGATACCGTCCAGATAGGTCTGGATACGCTGCACCCAGCCCCGATCGGCGGGCGACAGCGTCGCCGCCGTCTGGGCGCGCGGCGCATCCACGGGCAGGCAGGCCACGGCGACCAGCCCGCCCAGCAGGCAGGCCGCAAGACGGGTCGGCAGGAAAGGCAGGCGGTTCGGTCGCGTCATGGCACCCGGTCGGTCTTGGGAGAACGCCGGCCGACACCCCACGCAGGCACCGGTCCAGCCCGACTTCGTTGCCCGATCATTCCGGCAAGATCAAGGCTGTGGCCGCGCTCCTGGCCATTGATTTGCTCCTGTCCGGGGCAGGCGTTCTTTTTTGAAAAAAAGAACCAAAAAACGTTCATTCGTTCGGCAGTCTTGTGCCGGGACACATGATGCTCCGAAGGAAGATATCCTATCCCGCCGAGCCGATCAGGATCCCGGCGGCAAAGACCAGTGCGCCACCGAATACGATCTGCACCACGGCGGACCCGAACGGCGTATCCTGATAACGCCACCTTACCCACGAAATCAGCAGCAGCTCGACCACGACCACCGCCACCGCCACGCTCATGGCCAGCGAAAACCGGTCGATCAGGAACGGCACCGTATGGCCGATTCCGCCCGCCGTGGTCATCAGCCCGCAGATCAACCCGCGCAGCACCGGCGCCCCACGCCCCGACAGCTTGCCGTCATCCGACAACGCCTCGGCAAACCCCATGGAAATCCCGGCCCCGACCGACGCCGCAATCCCGACCAGAAACGCCTCCCACGGCCGATGCGATGCAAAAGCCGCGGCAAAGACGGGCGCCAGCGTGGAGACCGACCCATCCATCAACCCGACCAGACCGGGCTGAATCACCTGCAACACGAAGCGCCGCCGCGCGTCTTCGTCCTCGTCCTCACGCTTGCCGACCGGCAGGCGCTTCTGTTCGATCACCCCCGCCGCCTGCTCGTGCCGGTCCTCGGCCACCGCCAGATCGCCCAGCAGCTTGCGCGTGGCGGCATCATTGGTGCGCAACGCCGCCTGGCGATAGAACCGCGCCGCGTCCATTTCCATCTGGCACGCATGCCGCCGCACGGCCTCGATTCCCAGGCTCTGCACCTGCCAGGCCGGCCGCCGCACCATCACGCCCGCGATATCCTGCCGGCGGATCAGCGGAATATGCTGGCCGAACCGCCCGACATACAGGTCGATCAGATCGCGCCGATGTTCGTTCTCCTCATGCACCATGTCCGAAAAGATATTGGCGGTATCGGGATATTTCTCCCGCAGCGCATAGGCGAAATCGGCATAGATCCGCGCATCCTCCTCCTCGTTCGAAATGGCGAGGGCAAGGATCTCCTGGTCGTTCAGCGTCGTGAATTTGCGCATGAAAACTGTATGCCGGAATTCTTCCGGCATACACAAGACGTTTCGATATCGTGAGAATAACTCGCGTTATCGACTACAACAAACCAAAGACCGATTAAACGGCCGCCTCGGCGAAGATCCTGCTCGCGTCGCCCTGCCACGCGCCGTGGTACCGCTCCAGCCAATGCTCGGCCTGGGTCGGCGCACCGGCCGTAATCGCCTGCAACGGCGCCAGCAGATGGCTCTCGTCCCGCCCGTTATTATCCGTCACCGCGCGCGCGCGCAGCCCGTCGGTCGCGATCGCCACCATGCGGGCGGCCAGATCGCGCGCCACACCCCCGGCCCAGGGCGCATCCAGCCCCTGGCGCGGCACGGCGGCACGCAGCGCCACATACTCCGCCCAGTCCCGCTCGCGCACCAGCGCGTCGGCGGCCGTCAGCGCCGCATCGTCATACAGCAGGCCCACCCACAGCGCGGACTGCGCCAGCATCATCTCGGGCGACCCGGCATCCGCGCCGCGCATTTCCAGGAAGCGCTTCAGCCGCACATCGGTAAAGGCGGTGGTCATATGGTCCTCGAAATCGCCGATGGTCGGCACCAGGCCCTCCAGCCCATCCTGGCGCTCGCCCTTCATCCACGCCCGGAACGACCGCCCGGCCACATCGAGGATCCGCCCGTCGCGCACGATGAAATACATCGGCACATCCAGCAGCCATTCCACATAGGCCTCGAAGCCGAACGACGGCGCGAAGAAGGCCAGCGGCATGCCCGAGCGCACATTGTCCGTATCGGTCCACACATGGGCACGGTTGGAGAGCAGCCCGTTCGGCTTCCCCTCATAGAAGGGCGAATTGGCGAACAGCGCGGTCGCCACCGGCTGCAACGCCAGCGACACGCGCAGCTTGCGCAGCATGTCGGCCTCGGAGGCGAAATCCAGATTGACCTGCACGGTGCAGGTCCGCGTCATCATGTCCAGCCCCAGCGTGCCGACCTTGGGCATGTAGTTGCGCATGATCGCATAGCGGCTCTTGGGCATCCACGGCATGTCCGCGCGCCGCGCCAGCGGGTGGAAGCCCAGCGGCGCGAAGCCGATGCCCAACGCGCGGCTGACGGGGCGGATCGCCTCGAAATGCCGGGCCATCTCATGGCTCGTATCGTGCAGGCTGGCCAGCGGCGCGCCCGAGAGTTCGAACTGCCCCGCCGGCTCCAGCGACACCGACCCGCCGCGTTCCGGGCCGATTCCCTTCAGCCCGATCAGCTTGCCCCTGTCCTCGATCGCCTCCCACCTGCCGCCGCCATCCTGGCGGTTCAGGTCGGTCAGGATCGCGCCGATTCCATCGGGCGCATAGGGCGGCGGCATCCAGGGCGCGCGCTCCGGCCCGGTGGCGGCCGGCTGGACGAAGCCGAATTTCTCATGCTCGGTGCCAATGCGCCACCGTTCGCGCGGCTTGCCCCCATCCGCCAGCAACCCGGCCAACTGGCCGATCGATTCAATAGGGGTGGTATCTTGCTCGCCGGGGTTCGACATCGTTTCTGAACAAGCCTTCAAAGACAGAACGGATCGACGGAAGGGTCCGCCGCAGCCATGCGACCGACCGGTCGGTCAGCGCGAATCTGCACCAGACGCGCGCCGGAAGCCAGCCCCCATCAAGGACAGGCCGCATGCCGCCGCCGTGTCCGCCCGCAGGATCAGTTTTCCCAGCGTGATCATCCTGACAAACGGCCGCGCCCGCAACATCCGCCGTTCGGCGTCGGAAAACCCGCCCTCGGGGCCCACCAGCAGCCCGTCGCCATCGGCCACGCGGTCGATCTCCCCCACCCCGTCATCCGGCCCGCTCCGCTCGGCCGCCACGAACAGGGCGCGGTCGGCCGGCCACGCCGCCAGTCGCTCGGGCAGGCGCGCGGGCTCGCCGATCGCCGGCACGTCCAGCCGCTCGCACTGCTCCGCCGCCTCGATCGCGATCGCCTCCAGCCGCCCGACATTGACCCGGTGCGTATTGGTGCGCTCGGTCAGCACGGGCAGGAAGCGCGTCACCCCCAGTTCGGTGCCCATGCGCACCACCATGTCGGTGGCATCGCGCTTCAGCGGCGCGAACAGCAGCACCGGCCCACGGGTCGGCTCGGGCGCGCGCCGGCGATGCAGCAGCCGCACCTGCGCGCGGTCGCGCCGCACCGCCACCAGACTGGCCAGCCATTCCCCGTCCCCTTCATTGAACAGCGCGACCTCCGCCCCCGGCGCCATCCGCATCACGGTGCCGAGGTAATGGGCCTGCCCCGACTCCAGATCGCGCACCGCATCCGCCTCCATCGGCGGCCTTCCGGCCGGATCGGCGAACAGGCGAGGACAATCCTTCATGACGACACCCCCTCCGACCGGCCGGGAACGCACCCTCCCGCGCCCGGCCCTTGACCGCTTCCATCCCGCGTCCCATTCACACGCGGGCACAAGCTGCCCCCGATGCCTCTATTGTGCCCGCATGTCCAGACGGAGACCCCAGCGTGACCCCGCTCCCCCATACCGACATCCGGACCACAGGCTGGATCAGCCGCCTGCCCGCCACGCTGCGCCCCTACGCGCTGCTGGCACGGCTGGACCGGCCCATCGGCACCTGGCTGCTGTTCCTGCCCGGCCTGTGGGGCATCCTGCTGCCCGGCGGGGTCGAGGCCGGCGAGCGCCTGCGGCTGGCGCTGCTGTTCGGCATCGGCAGCGTGGTGATGCGGTCGGCCGGCTGCGTCGTCAACGATATGTGGGATCGCGATATCGACCGGATGGTGGCGCGCACGGCGGGCCGCCCGCTGGCCTCCGGCGCGCTGCGCATGCGCCAGGCCGCCTGGTTCCTCGCCCTGCTGCTGGCCATCGGGCTGGCCATCCTGCTGCAACTCAACGGGCTCTGCCGCCTGCTGGGCGTGGGCTCGCTGCTGCTGGTGGGGCTGTATCCGCTGGCCAAGCGCTTCACCTGGTGGCCCCAGCTCGTCATGGGCTTCACCTTCGGTTTCGGCGCCCCGATGGGCTATGCGGCGGCCGCCGGGCGGATCGACGCCGCCTGGGCGGCGCTCTATGCCGCCACCATCCTGTGGCAGCTCGGCTTCGACACCATCTACGGCTTCCAGGACATGGAGGACGATGCGCGCATCGGCGTCAAATCCACCTCCCGCCTATGGGCGGGCCAGCCCCGCCAGTTCGTCGGGGCGTGCTACGTCCTGGCCGTGGCCGCCCTGCTGCTGGCCGGCTGGCTGGCCGGCTGCACCATCGGCTTCTGGGTGGCGATGGTGCTGCCCGCCATCGCGCTGGGCTGGCAGGTCGCGCATCTCGACAGCACCGATCCGCGCCGCTGCCTGATGCTGTTCCGCTCCAACCGCGAAACCGGGCTGGCGGTCGCCCTGGCCATCCTGGCCGGGCTGACCGGCCGATGACCGCCCGCCCCGATCCCGAATCCTTCATCCTCGCCAACACCAGCCCGGCCCACGCCCCGCTGGTGCCCGAGATCGCGCTGCACCTCGCCACCGAGATCACCCCGATCTGGCAGGCCAGCGAGGACTGGCTGACCAGGCAGGATATCGAGCCCCCCTTCTGGGCCTTCGCCTGGCCGGGCGGCCAGTTGCTGGCGCGCCATATCCTCGACAATCCCGCCCTGGTCGCCGGGCGCCGGGTGCTGGATTTCGCGGCCGGCTGCGGCATCGCCGCCATCGCCTGCGCGCGGGCCGGCGCCAGCATGGTCGAGGCCGCCGAAATCGACCCGCTGGCCGTCGCCGCCATCACGCTGAACGCCCGCGCCAACGGCGTGGCCGTCACCGCCACCGGCGCGGACCTCGTCGGCACCACACCGCGCTGGGACCTGATCCTGTGCGGCGACGTCTGTTACGAAAACCCGATGACCGAGCATATCCTGCCCTGGCTGCGCGAGGCCGCGCGCACCGCCGAGGTCTGGATCGCCGATCCCGGCCGCGCCTACCTGCCCCGCGCCGGCCTGCACCCGATCATCACCCGCGACATCCCGACCACCCGCGAACTCGAAGACCGCGATGCCAGACGCACGACCCTATACCGCGTCACCCCCTGAGAAGGTGCTTGAAAAGTCACCCTGCCGGCGATCCGACGCGCGTTTTCCGGTTCCTGTCGGAATGGCGTCAGTCGCGTTCGACATTGACCACGCGGTCGATCAGCCAGTCCCGCAGATCCCGCGCCACCTCTTCCGACACGGGGCCGGCCGCGAGGATACGGTACCATCCCGCGGCATCACCGTCATTCCAGCCGCGCCCTTCCAGCCACCGCATCAGCGGCCCATCCGCGAAATGAAACCCGCCCTGCGGCGCCGCGCCGCGCGTGGCCGTCCACAGACAGGCGAGCGCGCCCAGATCGTTGCGGATTTCGCTTTCCCCCTCCGGCCCCGGGCCCGAATAGGTACGATACCAGTCCAGCAACCCATCGGCGGGCATCGGCCGGGCAATCCCGAACCCCTGCCCGTAGCGGCAGCCCAGATGGCGGATGGCATCGATCATGTCGACATCTTCCAGCCCCTCCACCACCACCGTGCTCTGCATGTCGTTACCCATTTCCTGCAACGAGCGGATGAGGCTGAAGATCTGCAAAGGCACGTCGCGGATATAGCGCAGCAGGCCCCGGTCCACCTTGATGCAATCGAACGGCATCGCCGAGAGCCGCAGCAGGTTGCTATGGCCGGAGCCCAGATCGTCGAGGGCCACCTGCACACCCATCGAACGCAATCCATGCAGCACCTTCCCCTGCCTGTCAGGGTCGAGATCCTGCGTTTCCAGGATCTCCAGCGTCAGCCGCTCGGGGGCAATGTCGTGGCGCTTCAGCATGTCGCCGACCACCTGCAGGATATTGGCATCCGACAGGCAGGATGGCGGCAGGTTGACCGACATCTCGGTGGACAGGCCCCGCGCGTCCCACGCCCGCAGCCATTCCAGACTCTGTTCGAGCCCCATCAGGAACAACCGGTCGAGTTCGTCATGCCCCAGCAGAGCCAGGAAAACGGCGGGAGAAAGGATCGTGCCGTCGGTATCCTCCAGCCTGGCCAGCGCCTCGACCTTCAGCAACTGGCCCGTGCCCAGGTCGATGACGGGCTGCATGAACATGCGCAGCCCGCCGGAGAACAGGCGTTCGCGCAGGCGGGACGAACGCTCGTCGGACATCCCCTGCCCGTTCTTCCACAGCGTTTCCCATGCCGTCTGCAATCCGTCGGCAAATTCCCGCATGTTGGCGGATTCGAACTGGTTGGGGCATGAACCGAACAGCATCAGCACCAGGGCGGTCGTCCCGTCCGGGCGCCGGATCGGCACGCTCAGGGACGAATGGATCCGCAAATCGGTCATCAGCCCGTGCCAGGGCGTCATGCCCTCATCCAGGTCGATACAGGGGCAGGTCTGCGGCTTGCCCATGCGCCAGGCCCGGGCGCCCACAAAACCGCCATGGCGCGCCCCGGCGGCGATCACCGGACGCGCCTCGCCGCGCAGCAGCGCCTCGTCCAGCGCCGCCGCGCACGGCCCGGCCACCGATTGCGCGACCAGTTCCCCATGCGCGTTCGGCCGAACCAGAAATGCGGCCCGAATACCGGGCAATCTTGCCAGGCGCCCCAACAGGTCGGTGCTGACCGGCGCCCATGCGCCGCTGGGCAAATCCTCCGACACGGACGTGGCATAGGCCTTATGCACGCCCAGCCCGATCAGGCGCCGCATCTTGCGATCGTCCCGATAGCGGGCCTCGATGATCTGCTGCACCCGATAGCTGTCGTCACTGCTGATGTTGTTGGCCGCCATGTCGGCCAGCAACAGGCGCAGATAGCCGCTCTGCTCCGCGACGAAGACGGCCTGCTCGACACCGAACAGCGCATACATGGTGCCGAGCGTGCGCGCGTTCACAAGCACGTCCTTCCTGGTGGTGCCGGGGGCGGCCAGGAATTCGAGATGTCTCGCCTCGCGCTCGGTCAGCCGGTCATGCTGCTCCGGCGTCAGATGCGCCAGCACGGCCGCACCGCCGCTTTTCTGCCAGATCGCCGGAATCGCGGCCTTGCGCACCCGCTCCCCGATCCGCGCGGCCGCGCCGGCCGCCGGCGCCATAAGCTCCGCGGCCGACGCGCCATAGGGGGCGATGGGGAACAGATCGGCAGCGTCGTCGTCAAAATCCAGCGATTCCTCGACGGCGGCGGCGAAATGCCAGTTGCCCCCGCGCCCGCCCTTGTGCCGCTTGGCCTGGGACATCGCATTGTCGGCCTGGCGCAGCAATGCCCCCGGCTTCTCGCCATCCTGCGGAAAGAGCGCGACCCCCATGGCGAGCCCCACGCTGGCGGTCTTCCCGTCATCCAGCACGAACGGCTCCGCCACGACGGAAGACAGATTGTCCAGCGCCGCCGCCGCCTGCTCGTTCGCCGTGTCCGCGTCGAGATTTTCCAGAACGACCGCGAATTCGTCGCCTCCCAGGCGGGCGACATAGCCGTTCTCGCGCAACGCCTCCCACAACCGCCGGCTCAGTTCCGCCAGCACCTTGTCGCCTGCGGCGGGGCCATAGGTGTCGCTGAGGGATTTGACACCCTCCAGATCCATCAACCCGACCGCCATGGAGGTACCCCGCTCGCGGGCCCGCTCCTGCGCCTTGGGCAGATATTCTTCCAGCGCCAGCCGGTTGGGCAGGGCTGTCAGCGCGTCGCGCCGGGCGCGCCTTGCTTCTTCCTGCCGCGATTTTTCCAGATTGCCGCTGGTATCCAGCCGGTCCAGATTCTGGCCCAGCAAGACCGCCACCTGTTGGCACAGCATGATGCCGTTCTCATCGAAACCGCCCGACCGCAGCGTGGTAAAGGTCAGCACGGCCCAGATCCGCCCTCCCCGCAACACCGGCACCGCCAGCGCGGCACGCCAGCCGTGGCCCATCACCTTCCCGTACCCCGAGATCCCGACAAGATCGCTCGTCGGATCGTTGGTATGGACCAGGCGTTCTTCCCGCCAGGCCCGCACCGTCACCGGAACGGTGCCAGCGTCCTGATCGATCCGCCAGCCCAACCGGGCGATCAGGTCCGCGCCCCTGCCCGCCTGGGCCAGCACGCATATCCGACCGGACAGATCGGGCTGCACCAGCCAGACGGCGCTGAACAGCGTATTGTCGACCAGTGCGTCGCACACGGCGCGGCATTTCTCCGCCTCGTCCCCGGCGGCCAGCATGGCGGAGACGGCATTGACCTGCGCCCGATACAGGCGCCGCGCCTCCTCGCGCTCGGTCACGTCCTCGATGGCCCAGACCGAATCCGTACCCTGCGGATCGTCCAGCATCGCGGCGGACAGGTCGACGATCACATCATGCCCGTCCGGCCGGGGCATATGCACACCCGCAAGCCTGGCCCGCCCGCTGGCGTACAATTGCGCCTGCGCCGATGCCAGCTGCGCACGATGTTTCCCCCTGACCAGGATCGTTTCCGCCGGGGCATCGTGCAGGTCGTCCGGCGCGCGGCCCGCAAGGGAGGCGGCAAAGGCGTTCGCGCGCTGGATGCGCGCATTGCGCAACAGCATGATCCCCACCTGCGATCGCTCGAACAGGGCCGCCTTCAACCGCCGATCGTCATACATCATCAGCCCGCGCGAAAGGCTGCTCGCCGCCTCCTGCAGAATGGTCCGGATCACGGGCTCGAACGCATCCACCTGCTCGTCATAAACGCCGAACACGGCCCAGATCCTGTCGGCGCGCCACAGCGGCAACACCGCACACGACCGCACATCCAGCGCGTCCATGTGCGCCTGCCACGGAAGCAGGCTGTCCTCTCGCGCGATATCGGCACAGAAGACCGGCTGCCTCTCCTGCCAGGCCCGGCCGACTGCCCCAAGGCGCGCCACCTCGTCGGGCCGGATAGAAAAGGCGGGATCGTGCAACTGCCGGACCGGCCCGCTGCACGCCAGCAACTGGAAATCCCCCGCCGCGTCCGGCTGGGCCACGAAGGCGGCCCGCAGGCGCGCGTTCCGGGTCGCGGCCTCGCACGCCGCGTCCAGCAGCGCCGTGTCGCTCACGGCAGGATCGAATGCCAGGCCGATGCGTGCCAGAAAGGCGTTGAAGCCGCTCAGTCGACGCGCCCGCATCAACCGCCGGCGCTGCCGCTGGCCCTCCTTGTTCCCCTCGCTATCCGCCCCTTCCTCCACAGTCAGGCCAAGGCGTCGCGAAGCGGGCAACAGGGAACGCGGCAGACGCATCAGACAACCTTCACCTCGGAACAGAGAAAAACCGGCGGGGATTGGACCGGTACATACACCAGATGCCAGCGCTCCATTTATGCTTTTAATGCATTAAAGACATATTATTGTGCGCGACAAACCAGCCGTCCATCTTTTCCGTTCAGGCCACAAGTAGAGAGGCTCCTGCCCTCTGCTACATCACCCCGCACGCCACCTGCTTGCGCAACCACGGGACCGATTCGCTCACAATCCGTATCCGGTGCGCGGCGCATTGACCACACGGTCCTCCAGCCAGTCCCGCATGTCCCGCGCCACCTCCTCGGGCACCGGGCCGGCGGAAAGGATGCGGTACCACCGCCCGGCTTCGGCATCGTCGCGGCCGAACCGTTCCAGCCATCGTACCAGCGGCCCGCCCCCCAGATCGAACTGCCCCAGGGGCGGACGGTCGCGCGTGGCCGTCCACAGCCAGGCCAGCGCGCCGAGATCGCTGTGGATTTCGCTGTCCTCCTCCACCCGGTCACGGCTCCGGTCCCGGTCCGCATAGGCGCGATGCCAGTCCAGGAAATCATCCGGCGGCATGGGCCGGGCAATGCCGAATCCCTGTCCGTAGCGGCAGCCGAGATGGCAGATCGCCTCGATCATGTCGGCGTCCTCCAGCCCCTCCACCACCACCTGGCTGTGCAGGTCGTGCCCCATTTCCCGCAGCGAGCGGATCACGCTGAACACCTGCAAGGGCACGTCGCGGACATAGCGCAGCAGGCCCCGGTCCACCTTGATGCAGTCGAAGGGCGCCGCGGAAAGCCGCAGCAGCGTGCTATGGCCGGCCCCGAGATCGTCGATGGCCATCTGCACGCCCTTGGAGCGGAAATCCCGCAGCGCCGCCCCCTGCTTGGCGGAATCGAGGCCCTGGGTCTCCAGCACTTCCAGCGTCAGCCGGCGGGGGGCGATTTCGTGACGGTTCAGCATGTCGCCGACCATGCGCAGCACATTGGTGTTCGACAGGCAGGATGGCGGCAGATTGACCGACATTTCGGTCGACAGGCCCTTGCCGTCCCATGACCGCAGCCATGCCAGGCTCTGCTCGAGCCCGAACTGGAACAGCCGGTCCAGTTCATCATGCCCCAGCAGCGCCAGGAAGATCGCGGGCGGCAGGATGGTGCCGTCGGCATCCTGCAGCCGCGCCAGCGCCTCCACCTTCAGCAACTGCCCCGTGCGCAGGTCGATGACGGGCTGCATGAACATGCGCAGCCCCCCGGAGAACAGGCGCTCGCGCAGGCGGGCCGCCCGCGCGTCCGACATATCCTGCCCCTCCCGCCACAAGCGTTCCCATTTCTCCTGCAATCCACAGATGAACTGCCGCATGTCGGCGGATTCGAACTGGTTGGGGCAGGCACCGAACAGGGTCAGCACCAGCGCCGTCGTCCCGTCCAGGCGCCGGATCGGCACGCTCATGGCCGAATGGATCCGCAGATTGGCCATCAGCGCGTGCCACGGCGCCATGGCGTCGTCCAGTTCGATCGACGGACAGCTCTGCCACGCGCCCGTGCGCCAGGCCTGCGCGCCGATAAAGCTGCCCCGGCGCGCGCTGGCGGCGATCACGGGCCGTATCTCGCCACGCAGCAGCGCCTCGTCCAGCGCCGTGGCGCAGGGCCCGGCGATGGTCTGCGCGACCAGTTCCCCCGCCGCGTTGGGGCGCATCAGAAATGCCGCCTGAATCCCGGGCAGTTTCGCAAGCGCCGTCAGCGCGTCGTTGCTGATCGCACCCCACGCGCCGCCGGGCGTATCGTCGGACAGGGCGGCGACATAGGCCTTGCGCACGCGCTGCGCGATCATGCGCCGCATCCTGCGATCGTCCCGATAGCGGGCTTCGACGATCTGCTGCACGCGATAGCGGTCGTCGCCATCCATGCCGCCGGCCTCCATCTCCGCCAGCAGCAGGCGCAGATAGAAGCCCTGTTCGGCGACGAACACGGCCGGATCGACGCCGAACAGCGCATACATCGAACCCAGCGTCCGCGCGTCCGCAAGCAGGTCCGCCCGGGAGATCATCGGCGCGACCATGAATTCCAGATGCTTCGCCTCGCGCTCGGTCAGGCGCTCATGCTGCTCGGCCGTCAGGTTGGCCAGCACCGGCGCACCGCCGCTTTTCTGCCAGACCGCCGGAATCACGCCCCTGCGTATGTTTTCGCCGACCCGCGCGACGGCCGCCGCCGCCCGGCCCAGCAGGTCGGCGGCGACCGCCCCGTACGGCACGATCGGAAACAGGTCCGCGGCCGCTTCGTCGTCGAGAACCCGCGCCTCATCGAGGGCGGCGGCGAAATGCCAGTTGGCGGCGCGCGGGTCCTGGCTCTGCTTGGCCTGGTACATCGCATTGTCGGCCTGGCGCAGCAGCGCCTCCGGCTTCTCACCGTCCTGCGGATAAAACGCCACCCCCATGGCGAGCCCCACCCGGGCGCTGTTCCCGTCTCCCAGGACGAACGGCTCCCCCACGACCGACGACAGGCGGTCCAGTTCCGCCGAGGCCTGCTCGTTCGCCGTGTCCATGTGGAGGTTTTCCAGCACGACCACGAACTCGTCCCCCCCCAGCCGGGCGACATAGCCGCTCTCGCGCAGCGCCTCCCACAACCGCCGGCTCAGTTCGATCAGCACCTTGTCGCCTGCCGCATGGCCATAGGTGTCGTTGACGGCCTTGAAGCCGTCCAGATCCATCAGCCCCACCGCCACGGACATGCCGCGCATCCGCGCCCGTTCCTGCGCCTTGGGCAGATATTCCTCCAGCGCCAGCCGGTTGGGCAGCGCGGTCAGCGTATCGCGCCGGGCCCGCCTCGCTTCCTCCTGCCGCAACTGTTCCAGATTGCGGCTGATATCCAGCCGGTCCAGGCTCTGGCCCAGCAAGTCCGCCAGCCGCCGGCACAGCGTGATGCTCTTGTCCTCGAACCCGCTGGCCCGCAGCGTCGCGAAGGTCAGCACGGCCCAGATCCGCCCGCCCCGCAGCACCGGAACCGCCAGCACGGCGCGCCAGCCGTGACGGATCACCTTCCTGTATCCCGGAATGCCGACAAGGTCGGCCACCACATCGTTGCTATGGACCAGGCGCTCTTCCCGCCAGGCCCGCACCGTCACCGGCACGGGGCCGGCATCCTGATCGATCCGCCAGTTCAACTGGGCGATCAGGTCCCCGCCCCGGCCCGCGTGGGCCCGCACCGCCATCAGGCCGGACAGGTCGGGCCGCACCAGCCACACGGCGTTGAACAGCGTGTCGTCCACCAGCGTCTCGCACACGGCGCGGCATTTTTCCGCCTCGTCCTCAGCGGCCAGCATGGCGGAGACGGCATTGATCAGGGCGCGATACAGGCGCTCCGTCTCATCGCGCCCGGTCACGTCCTCCATGGTCCACACCGAATCCGCGCCCGGCGGATCGTCCAGCGCCACGACGGAAAGGTCGGCGATCACGTCATGCCCGTCCGGCCGCGCCAGCGGCACGCCGGCGAGCCTGGCCCGGCCCGTCTCCCGCAATTGCGCCCGCGCCTGCTCCAGCCGTGCCTCGTCGCCCCCCACGATCCGTTCCACGGACGCATGATGCAGGCCGTCCGGCACGCAGCCCGCGAGGCCGGAGGCAAAGGCGTTCGCGGAATGGATGCGCCCGTCGCGCACCAGCACGATTCCCACCGGGGCCCGGTCGAGCTGGGCGGCCTTCAGCCGCCGCTCGTCAACCATATTCAGCGCGCGCGACAGGCTGGTCGCCGCCTCCAGCAGAATCGCCGTGATCGCCGGATCGCACACATCGGCCTGCTCGTCATAAACGCCGAACACGGCCCAGACCTTGCCGTCGCGCCACAGCGGCAGCACCGCGCAGGACCGCACGCCCTGGCCCCGCATCCGCGCCTGCCAGGGCCGCAGCCCCTCCTCCCGCGCGACATCGGCGCAGAAGACCGGCTGCTTCCCGTGCCAGACACGCCCGACAAGACCCTGATCCCCCGCCCTGTCCGGCCGGGCCGAAAAAGCGGGATCATGCAACTGGTCGACCGGCCCGCTCTGCGCGAGCAGATGAAACGCCCCCTGCGCGTCCGGGCGGGCGATAAAGGCCGCCCGCAGCCGCGCATTCCGGGTCGCCGCCTCACACGCCGCACTCAGCATGGCGGCTTCGTCCAGCGCGGGGTCGAACGCCATGCCGACACGCGCCAGAAAGGCATTGAAGCCGTTCAGCCGCTGGAGCTGCCGATACCGCCTGCGATGGCGCGGACCGCCTTCGTCACCGCCGCGTTCCGGTTCACCTTCGGCTTGCGTCGCGAGACGACGTGATGCAGGCAACAAAACGCGCGGCAGACGCATCAGACAGTCCAGCTTTCGAAACAGAAAATTACTTTCTATGCAGGATTGACCGAAAACCCGCGCCGCGCCAGCGTCATCTTCGTGAATTCAATAAATTAACGACATTCGTTCTCTCCCCCTCAGAGCCTGACCTGAAATGTGGGCTGGCGAGCGAGAGCGGCCCGGAACGGGCCGCGCCCGGCGTGTGTTTCCGCGCATCGGAGCGGAGCGGCCTTGATGGCCGCCCGCCGCGAAGCACAGGAAACGCGCGCTGGATCGCCGCCAGCGCGCATTTCAGGTCAGGCCCTCAGCCCTCTCCCCGCCGTCCGCGCACCAGCCGGCTGGAACTGATCAGCGCCGCCCCGTAGGCGCAGGCCGCCGCCAGTTCCAGGCAGCGCAGCGTCGGATCATGGCGCACGAAGCCGAACGTCAGGGCCACGAACATCGCCCCCATCGTCTGCCCCCACAGTCGCGCGACCGAGACCATGCCGCTGGCACTGCCCGAGCGCCCGCGCGGCGCCCCCACCATCATCGCGCGATTGTTCGGCGCCTGGAAAATCCCGAATCCCATCCCGGCGATGGCGATCCGCCAGACGATGTCCAGGTTCCCCGCATCGGCCGGCAGCAGGCACAGCAGCACGAAGCCCGTTCCCGTCACGCACAGCCCGATCGAGGAGAGAATGCCCGCCGGCACCCGGTCCGCCAGCCGCCCCACCAGCGGCGAGATCGCGACGATGCCCACTGGCCACGGCGTGATCAGCAGCCCGGTCGCCACCGCCGAGCGATGCAGCACCGTCTCCAGCGTGAAGGGCATGGAGATGATGAAGAAATTGGAAGCCACGAACGCCAGCGAGCCGACACTGAACGCGATCAGGAAATCCGGCACCGCCAGCAGGTCCAGCGGCAGCATCGGGTCGGAACGCCCGGTCTGCCGCCGCGCGAGCTGAAAGAACGCGGCGCCGCCGATCAGCAGCAGCCACACCGCCACCACCGGCCCGCTGCGATGCGCCAGACTGTCCAGCCCCACCACCAGGCAGCCGATGGCCACCACGTTCAGGACCGCGCTGAACAGGTCGAACGACGACAGACTGCGCGGCGTGGCGGGCAGATAGACCAGCGCCGCCACCATCGCCGCCCCGCCCAGCGGCAGGTTGATCAGGAAGATCCACGGCCAGTCCGCCACCGACAGCACCGCCGAGGCGATGGTCGGCCCCAGCGCCACGCCCGTCGCCACCACCACGCCGTTCAGCGCGATGCCCTTGCCGATCTCGGCATGGGGGTAGATGAAGCGCACCAGCGCGATATTCACGCTCATGATGCACGCGCCGCCGATGCCCTGAAGCGCGCGCGCCAGCGCCAGTTCCAGCAGCGTATGCGACATCGCGCAGAACACCGACGCCACCACGAAGGTCGCCAGCCCGATCCGGCACAGCCGCGCGAACCCCAGCCGCGACCCCAGCGAGGCCAGCGGCAGCAGCGTCGCCAGACACGCCATCTGATAGGCATTGATCACCCAGATCGACGAAGACGGGCTGGCATGGATATCCTGCGCGATCGTCGGCAGCGCGACATTGGCGATGGCATAATCCAGCACCGACAGCAGCACCGACAGCGCCACGGCGAACATCGCCAGCGCCCGGGGCAGGCCGTAAAGGCCCTCGCCTTCGTGCAGCACTTTTCCCGTCATGGCCGTTCAGCCCGCCCGCAGGGCACGGGCGAACAGCGCCTGCACCCACCCCATGGCCTGAAGGAACAGCGCGGGGTCGAACCGGTGCCCCTCGTCGCGCAGGAAGGCATGCTGGCCGTTGACCTCGTACCATTCATGCCGCACCCCCGCCTCTTCCAGCGCCGCGCGGATCGCCTGCCGCCCCGCGAAGGGCACATGCGGGTCCTGCCGCCCCCAGACCATCATCGCCTCGCCGCCGATCTCGCCCAGCCGCGACAGGGTATCGTCGGCGCGCCCCTCGCCCAGCGACGCGGAATGAATGTCGGTGGCATAGAAGCACGCCGCCGCCTGCACGGCCGGGTTCATCGCCGCCCGCAGCGCCAGATGCCCGCCCAGGCACACCCCCATCGTCCCGATCCGCCCGGTGCAGGCCGGATGCGCCGCCAGCCACGCCACCGCCGCGCGGGCATCCCCGTCATAGGCCGCCAGCGGCTTGGCATATTTCAGCGCATTGCCCCGATCGGTCCCGGGCGCGTCATAGGCCAGCACGCAGCCGGCCGGCTCGTATTCGTGATAGACTTCCGGCACCGCCACCACATGGCCCATCCCCGCGACCATCGCGGCCAGCCGGCGGATCGGCGCCGTCACCTGATAGATTTCGGAAAACAGCACCACGCCGGGAAAGCGCCCTTCCGCCGCCGGGCGCAGCACATGCAGCCGCATCGGGCCGGTCGCCGTCGCGATATCCTGGGTCTCGTCCCCGCGCAGTATCATCGCCGTCGCCCCGCCCTATCGTCCCACCGCCCTATCGTCCCAGATCCCGCAGCCGCCGGCCCGCCAGCAGCCGCGCCTCGATCTCCTCCAGCGACACGCCCCTGGTCTCGGGCACGTAGGCGAGGGTGATCAGGATGAACAACCCGTTCATGATGGCAAACAGCCAGAAGGTCCAGCTCTGCCCCAGCGCGGCCATGACGCTGAGGAAAATGTTGCTGACCAGCCAATTCGCCGCCCAGTTGGTGAAGGTCGAGCACGCAATGCCGAAATCGCGGCCCCGCAGCGGCTGGATCTCCGAACACAGCGTCCACACCATCGGCCCGGCGCCGATGGCGAACCCGGCCACGAACAGCAGCAGCGCCACCACCATGCCGCCGAGCACCAGCGTCGATTCCCCGCCGGTCGCGGCCAGCCCGCCAGCCATCAGCATCGCGGCGGTCATGATCGCGCAGCTCAACACCAGCAGCGGGCGCCGCCCCCAGCGGTCGATGAAGGCGATGGCAAAGCCGGTGGCGGCCATGTTCACCAGCCCGATCAGCGCCGTGGCCCAGGTCGCGGCCGATACGCCGAAATGCGCGGCCTGGAAGATTTTCGGCGCGTAATACATCAGCACGTTGATGCCGGTGACCTGCTGCATCACCTGCAACGCCACCCCCAGCAGCACCGAGCGGCGGAAATTCGGGTTGCCGAGAAAGAGCGCCAGCCCGCTATGCCCCTCGCGCTTCAGCTCCTGCGCAATGTCGCGGATTTCCGCATCGGCCTCCGCCGGGCTCACGCGCAGCAGCCGCATCACCTGGCTGGCCCGGCTCCGCTCGCCCCGCATCATCAGCCAGCGCGGACTGTCGGGCAGGAACAGGCATGCGGCGCAGAACAGCGCCGCCGGCACCGCCATCAGCCCCAGCATCCAGCGCCAGTGCCCGCCATAGGCGAGCAGGCTGTCGGTGACATAGGCGAGAAAGATCCCGAGCGTGACCATGAGCTGGTAGAACGAGATCATCGCCCCACGCACCGATTCCTGCGAGATTTCCGATATATAGAGCGGCGCCGCGAACGCCGCGATCCCGACCGCGAGCCCCAGCAGCACCCGGCCGACAATCAGCACCGCCACCGACGGCGCCAGCGCGCACAGCCCCGAGCCCACGACGAACAGCAGCGACGCCGCCAGCAGCGCCCGCCGCCGCCCCAGCCGGAACGAGATGCGCCCCGCCACCAGCGAGCCCAGGGCCGCGGCGGCCATCATCGACGAGACGATCCATTCCTGCGTCCGGGCGGCGGCATGGAATTCGTCGCCGATAAAGCCCAGCGCCCCGGCGATCACCCCGGTATCCAGCCCGAACATCAGCCCGGCCATCGCCGCCAGAATGCCGACCACCACCGCCCGCGCCGCCGCGTGCGACCCGGTCATCTGGCCCGTTGCGGTCTGGGGCGCCTTCGTCTGATCCGCTGTCATGTCATGGAGTCCTTTTCCGGATTCGGCGCCCGGCGGGGCGTCCGGGCGGGTTGTCTCCCGCCCTGTCTGTCCTGTGTCGTTCCATGCAAGCCCGATCCCGGCACCGCGAAGCAGGGAAATCGCTCCGTTATGGAACCAAATCCATGCTCATGGCCAGACACCAGGGCAATCCGGTCCGCGAAGAAAAAAAATGCCCGGACAGTGAACCGATCCACCTCTCCCGGATATGAGGCCGAAACCATTGACATTCGTGTACCCGTTCCGCGCTGATGCACGTTCACATTCACTACAGACGCGGTTCAATGTCCCCAATTCTGGCGATTTCCCTGGCGACCGCGGCGATTGGTGCCGTCGTGCTCCTGATCGGGCGCTACAAGCTCAATCCCTTCATCGTCCTGGTCTGCGTCTCTATTCTGCTGGCGATCTGCGCCGGCATGCCGCCCCAGAAGGCCATCGCCTCGTTCGAGGAAGGCGCGGGCCATGTGCTCGGCCATATCGCGACCGTCATCGCGCTGGGCACGATGCTGGGCAAGATGCTGGCCGAATCCGGCGGCGCGGACCAGATCGCGCTCACCATCACCCGCCTCGCGGGCGAAAAGCGCATCAGTTGGGCGATGATGGTCATCGGCCTGCTGATCGGCCTGCCGGTGTTCTTCGAGGTCGGCTTCGTGCTGCTGATCCCGCTGGCCTTCACCCTGGCTCGGCGCACATCCACCCCCCTGCTGCTGGTGGCGCTGCCGATGGCGGCGGCCCTCTCCGTCACCCATGCGATGGTCCCGCCGCACCCGGCCACCCTGCTGGCCCTGGCGGCGTATCACGCCGATACCGGGCGGACGATCTTCTGGGGCGTGATCATCGGCACGCCGATCGCCGCCCTCGCCGGCCCGGTCTATGCCCGCTTCATCACGCCGCACATCCATATGGAAGGCGAGGCCGCGCTGGCCGAGCAGTTCGCCAGCAAGGAGCGGCCGACCGACATGCCGCCCTTCCTCACCACGGTGCTGACCATCCTGGCGCCGGTGCTGCTGATGCTGGTGGGCTCGGCCGCCGACCTGGTCACCACCCCCGGCGACCTGGCGAACACGGTCCTGCATTTCGTGGGCAATACCGACATCGCCCTGCTGCTGGCCACGGTCCTGTCCTTCTACGTGCTGGGCCTGGCGCGCGGTTTCTCGCGCGAGACGATCCTGCATTTCACCACCGAATGCCTCGGCCCCACGGCCCTGATCATGCTGCTGGTCGGCGCCGGCGGCGGCTTCGGCCGCGAACTGATCGACAGCGGCGTCTCCAAGGCCATCACCGACGTCGCGGTGGGCGCGCATGTGCCGCTGCTGGTGCTGGCGTGGCTGGTGGCGGTGGTGGTCCGCGTGGCGGCGGGCTCGGCCACCGTGGCCATGAGCACCGCCTCGGGCATCGTCGGCCCGATCCTGCTGCACAGCCACGGCACGTCGCCCGAGCTGATGGTGCTGGCCACCGGCGCCGGCTCGGTGGCCCTGGGCCCGATGAACGATGCCGGCTTCTGGCAGATCAAGGAATATCTCGGCCTCACCGTCGGCCAGGCCATCAAGACCTGGTCGGTCGTCGAAACCCTGATCGCGGTGCTGGGCCTGCTCTTCTGCCTGCTGGCCTCGATCTTCATTCACTAGGGGCGCGTCCGCGATCCTCTCTTCGGGCCCCGATCGCGGTCCGGCCCTTTCAGGGCGCTGTCGCCGGGTCCTCGCCGGTTTCCAGCGGCAGGGCGGGATCGGCCCGCCATTCTGCCAGCGATCCGTCGAAGATGGACAGGCGCTGGAACCCATCCTGTTCCAGCGCCAATGCCAGCCCGGCGGCATTGATGCCGCCGCCGCAATAAAGGACGATGTCCTCGTCCCTTTTCAGATCCAGCCGCGCCACCTTCCGCCTGATGGAAGCGGGATCGAACCTGCCATGGCGGTCCAGCAGGCTGCGATAGGGAAGATTGCGGCTGCCGGGTATGTGGCCCCGCCGGGGATCGGTGCTGCCGGCACCACTGAAATCCGCCTCCGACAGGGCACACACCACACTCGCGGCGCGGCGTCCCTCGACGATGTCGACCATTTCGGCCAGCGAGGCGAAGCCTTGCCGCAATGCGGCCGCGGCAACCCAGGTTCCGGTTCCGGGATCGGCCGGGGCGCCATATTCCAGGGGCGCGCCCTGCCGGCACCATTCCGCAAGGCCGCCATCCAGTACCGCGACATGCCGATGACCATGCACCCGCAGGATCCACCAGACGCGCGCCGCCCAGGCGCCGGTCAGGGCGTCATAGACGACGATCCGGCTGTTCGCGTGCAGGCCCAGTTTCCTCGCGGTTGCATCCAGGCGGCTGGTATCCGGACGGGTGAAGGGAAACCGGGCGGCAGGATCGGAAAAATCATCGAACAGGTCGGCAAATCGTGCCCCTGGTACATGTCCTTCCTGTCGGAAATGCGCAGCACCCGACCGATAGGTCCCCCTGCCGTCGGCACCGGTCTCTCGCATGATGCTGGCGTCGAGGATCACCAGATCAGGGTCGCCAATCCTGCCCGCCAGCCAGTCGGCGGAAACGAGCGGCGCCTCGGCACAGGAAGGGGCGGTGTCGTCGGGATGTGTCATGATTTTTCGATCCTGGCCCTGCCGGTCATGGTTTCGTCAGAACCCGGCGCTGATGGAACCGAAATAGGATCGTGGTGATCCCGACATGATGGACTGGTAGTCGCCGCTGAGCGGATTGCCGTTTTCACCCATCTGCGCAACATATTTCGTATTGATCAGGTTGTAGATATTGAAGCCGAAGGTCACGTCGCGCATCAGCCCGTAGTCGCCGACGCGATAGCGCGCGCCCAGGTTGGTCATCCAGTAGCTGGGTACCCAGCTATCGTTCACGTAGCTCAGATAGCGGCGGGAAATGTAGTTGGCGTCGAAATAGGCCTCCGCGCCATGATAGGCATAGGAAATCCGGGTTTTATACATCACTTCCGGATAATTGATGACCTTCTTCCCCTTCAGCGCATAGGACACACCGCCGCTGACCACGTTCTGACCATAGACCGAGTGATTGTAGCTGACGCCATTGGTAATCGTCAGGCCGGCGACCGGCCTGACGGTCAGTGAAGCGTCCAGGCCGTTCATGGTCACGCTGCCGACATTGATCAGGGTCGAGATGGGCGCGATGATCGACCCGGATGTCAGCGATTGCAGGCGATTGGAAAAATCGACGTGATAGAGGTCGATCGAGGCGCTGAGCGGCTTGGAGGAGTACCGATAGCCGATCGTATAGTCCCAGTCGGTCTCCGGCTTCAGCCTGTCATGGATCTGCTGGAATGTCTGCTGGTTGGTGACGCCCCAGGCGGAGCCATATTCATAGGCCCCGTAATCATAGGCCCGCATGTTCTTGGAAATATCGAAATAGACTTCATGATGCGGCAGGAAGGTCCACAGGGCGTTGAAATGCGGCAACGCAGCCGCGGCCGAGGTCAACGAACCGCTGGCCAGCATGTCCTGGCCGGTATAGGCGGCGTCGTTCTCGCTGGCGCCCCCATGCGTGGTCACGAGCAGCGATTTGAATCCGGCCTGAAGCCGGAGAGTGGGCAGGACCTGGAACACGTCCTCCAGATGAAACTGGAAACTGTTGGTACTATACCGCATCCCCCAGTTTTCCTGGAACGGCGTTCCGAAGCGATTGGCGAGCGGGTTGATCGGACTGCCCTGGCCCAGGAGCGGCTCCTGATACATGAACTCGCCAATGGAATTGGCGTTGTTTTCGTACCAGACCCCCGCTTCGAAATGATGGCGCCCCAGCCGGTACTGAACCGCCGACGTCAGGCCGAAACGCCGGGTTTGCGGCTGGATCACCAGTTCGGACAGGGGCGCGCCGTTCGGCGAGGGAAGATAGGGATCGGTCCAGGTCGACCATTGCCGGTCCCCATGTCCATAGACGGTCGTCAGCCAGCGGACCCGGTCGGCCAGCTTGAAGTCGAAATTCAGGCCGCCGAGATATTCGCTGCTCAACGTAACCCCGTCATAATAGGACACGTCCGTCGCACCGGGATAATTCTGCAGGTTTTTTGGAAAGCTGCCCTGGGCGGCGAGATAGGCGGCCGTATAGTTCGGGTAATAGAAATCGTTTCGCTGCCCCAGTGTCGAAAGGATGTCCAGCGACTGGTCTGCGTACGAGAAATAGGCCTGCTCGTCCCAGTCGAAGAAGGCGGAAATCCGGCTTTCCTCGCCGATGGGCTGAACGAATTTCGCGTTTAACTGCTGGTTGAACTGATCGCCACTGCCCTTCCATTTATTCTGGTCGGAACGTACGTAGGATACATAGAACTTCGTACCGGAAGCATTCAGCTTTCCGCTGTCGAACCGCACGAGAGTACGGAAACTGTCGCGGCTGCCGAACATCTGGGACACTTTCCCGCCCAGGCGGTCGGACGGATCGGTGGAGACATACTGGATGGCGCCGCCGAGATTCGTCGTCGCGGGAGTCGCCACCATTCCGCCGCCGTCCGAGACGGTGATATGGTCGATATTCTCGGACGTGATGGCGAAATTCGCCAGCAACCCGTTATAGGTATTATATTCCTGGGCGCCGAGCGGAATGCCGTCGAGCGTGACGCCCAGCTGGGCCTGCGTGAAGCCGCGCAGCCAGAGGTTCGAACCCCAGCTTTCATTGCCAAGGGCGTCGTCGGATACGAAATTGAGCCCCGGTATCTGGTTGAGCATCTGCATCGGGTTGGTGCCCGGCGCATAATGGCTGAGGGTGGCCTGGGTCACCACTTCGGCCGCGCCGCCAGCCTGGTGCCGGATCGCGGTGACCGATACGTCCTCGCTGCGCGTAACGGCGGGTCGCGGGACTGGCCCCTTGCGGGCAAGGTGCGCCGTCGACGGCGACCTGGGGTCAGGCGGCACGGTGGCGGCCCTTGTCTCCCCGATGGCAAGAATGGACAGGAAAAACAAGAATGGTCCTGGGTGATAGGCCTGTTTCATCTGATATGGTCCCGCAACACGTCACAGGCCGCATTAATCAACTAAATTTCTATGTTGATATATTTTGACCTTTGAACGCATCATACGGTTTCTGATGTTATTTTAGGAAGTGCTCGTTGTTATGCACGCTGATAGACAGAGTGAATTATAATAACCACAGCAAAAACGAAAACGCCCGCGTCATCCGGGGTTGGGGCAACGCGGGCGGCGGTGCGCGCATGGACGGTCAGACCATCCGGACGGCCCGGGCCGTCCGGCCTGTCAGGTTTCCGCCAGGCGTGACAGTTCGTCGACGAATTCCAACGTAAAGGAGGCAGGCCCCCGGGCGCGCGCAGCCGCGCGCTCGGCGGCGACGGCGTAGGCCGCGTGCGCGACAGAGGCCGCGTGCAGCGGCGTCCCGGCGACGGGGAGAAGGGCCGCGACCAGGGCCCCAAGGCTGCATCCGGCGCCAGTGACGCGCGTCAGCATCGGCGAGCCGCCGGTGACGAGCCCGACCGTGTCTCCATCGGTAATATGGTCGACCGGGCCGCTGATCGCGACCACGGCGCCGGAACGGCGGGCCAGGTCGCGCGCAGCCGCCAGGGCCGCCTCCGGCGAAACCGTGGCCTCGACGCCCTTTGTGCCGCCCTGGCCGCCGGCAAGGGCCATCAGTTCGCTGGCATTGCCCCGAATCACTGTCGGACGACAGGCCAGCAATTGCGTGATCACGGCGTCATAGGCCGCCGCGCCGGCGCCCATGGCGACCGGATCCAGCACCCAGGGAATGGCCCGTTCCCGCGCGACGCGGGCGGCAGCCAGCAATTGTTCCGGGGTATCGGTCACCTGTGCGGCGGCGTTGATCCAGATCGCGTCGGCGCCACCGGCGAAAATTTCGATCGCCGAGGGAATCGCACCGATCGCCGTCACTGCGCCGGCGGCCAGCAGCACGTTGGCGCTGAGGGCGGCCGCGATATAGTTGGTCTGCCCATACACGAAGGGTTTGCGCGCGGACAGGGCATGCCAGGTCCGGCGCACATCGTCCTGTGCCCAACTGACCTGATTCATGATGCCTTCCCCTCTGCAGCGAGGCCGCGTTCCCGGGTCCGGCTGCGCCACGCGCCACGCGCGGGCCGGGACAGGCCCAGATGATCCCGGAGGGTGGTGCCCTCATAGGCGGTCCGGACCACGTTCCGCCGCCGCAATTCCGGCAGCAGGAGTGTGATGACGTCGTCGAACGCGCCCGGGACATGGGTGGGGATGATCATGAAGCCGTCCGCAGCGCCACGGCCCTGCCATTCGATCATCGCGTCCGCCACCTGCCGCGGCGTGCCGACCATGTTGCCTTCGCTGCGCGCGCCATACCATTTGCCCAGTTGGCGCAGGGTCGCGTTTTCACGCTGCGCGAATTCGACGATTTCGCGGTAATGCCCGTCGATACCGACCTCCTCCAGGGGTGGAAGGGGGCTATCGAGGTCGTATCGGGTCAGGTCGACATTGATATGATAGGCGAGACGCGAGAGGCCGGCTTCCGGCAGGACGAGGTCCTCGGCGATCCGTTTCTTCCTTAGTGCCTCGTCCTCGCTGGTGCCGACGATGACGCTCGTCGCGCTCAGGATCTTGAGCTGTTCGGGGTCCCGCCCCCAGGCGGCTGCCCGGGATTTCATGTCCGCGTAAAAAGCGATGGCGGATTCCAGGGATTCGTGGCTGCAGAAAATCACGTCCGCCCAGCGGGCGGCAAAATCGCGTCCGCGCGGCGACGCACCGGCCTGGACGATGACGGGATAGCCCTGCGGCGGGCGCGGCACCGCCAGCGGGCCGCGCACCCGCACATGCTCACCACGATAGGCGACATCGGAGACCTTTTCCGGGACGCCGAACAGGCCGCTCCCCCTGTCTTCGACCAGCGCGTCGTCGGCCCAGCTATCCCACAGCCGCGTCGTCGCCTGCAGGACTTCCTCCGCCCTGTCATACCGCGCCTCGCGCGGCGGCAGCCGGTCCACGCCGAAATTCTGCGCCTCGGCATCCTGGAAACTGGTAACGACGTTCCAGCCGGCCCGGCCGCCGGACAGATGATCGAAGGTGGCGAAGGAACGGGCGATATTATACGGCTCGTTGAAACTGGTGGACATGGTCGCGGCCAGCCCGATATGGCTTGTCACCCCGGCCATCGCCCCCAGCGCGATCATCGGATCCATCCGGGGCGTCCCGGCACCCCAGGTGACGGCGGGCGCCGTGCTGTCGGACAGGCTTCTGGGAACGGCCAGGGCGTCGGGAATGAAGACCATGTCGAAACAGGCGTCCTCCAGCATCCGCGCGACCCGGGTGTAATAGGCGGCCGACAGAAAATCCGGCGCGGCATCCGGATGGCGCCATCCCGCCGTGCCCTGGGGGCCGGCATTCAGGAACCCGGCGAGACAGATCCTTCCCTTGGTCGACATATGCGCATCCCTGTCGTTTCGGCAGCCCGCATGGCGGCCAATTTAACTATTAAAAATAGTTGATTTTTTACTCGTCGTTATTATTGCGCAAATTTTTTGTGGAATAAATAAACTCTTGTTGGTTATCCTGATAACCAGCGGGCATGATGCCCCGCCGCAATCCGGTCGCCGACGCCGGTTTCCGTCGGAAGGATGTTCACAGGTGTCTTCGATTAGTGACCCGTTGCCGGCCGTCGATCGGATGCAGAGTGCCAATCTGGAACTGCTCCGGTCTTTTGTCGTCCTGGGCGAAACCGGCCATTTCGGGCGTGCCGCGTCCCGGCTTCACCTGTCCCAGCCGTCATTGACCAAGCAGATCCGGCGGCTGGAGGACCTTCTGGGCGCGCCACTGTTCGATCGCAGCCGGCAAGGCACGGCCCTGACGCCCTTCGGCCGGCGGTTCCTGACCGAAGTCAGGCCGCTGCTGCATCACGCGGATGAAATCTGGCAGAGCGGCGTGCGCGAGGCGCGGGGAGAGCGCGGCCATCTGGGTGTGGGCTTCAATCTATCGGTGGTCGACATCATGGCGTCGCTGCTGCCCCGGTTCCAGGCCCGCTATCCAAACGTGACCTTCACGCTGGACGACGCGCCGTCCCACGACCAGGTCGAAAAGATTCGCAGCGGTGAACTGGATGTCGGTTTTCTGCGCCTTCCGGTGGGCCATGGCCTGGACGCGCGGCGGCTGACCGAGGATTCGCTGGTGCTGGCAATCCCCCGCGACTGGTCAGATACGATCGACGGGCTGAACAACGCATTGCCGCTGGGCGCGACCTTCATCCTGTTACGGACCGAACTGTCCCCGGACCTGAGCAAACGGATCGAAAGGCTGTTTTCTGAACGGAATTTTACGCCGGCATCCATTCATCGGGTCAACACGATCTGGACGCTGGTGGCGCTGGTGTCGGCCGGCATCGGCGTCGCCCTGATCCATAAATCGGCCATTGCCGCGCTGGCCGCGGACACGGGATCGATCGCGATCCGTGCCTTGCCGGATCCGGACCTTTCATGGGATGTCGGCGTTGCATGGCGGGCAGACCGGACGAATCCCGCCCTGACCCGTTTCCTTCAGATGATACGGTAACGACGAAATCCGCGTCGCCTTGCTTCAGGGCAGATCGCGATTAGTTCCATATTGGCGGAAAAACGTTGGGCGGCGCCTTACGAGCCACTCTCCGCATACGGGTTACGGGTACCGCGCAGCAGCAGCCGGATCGGCGTGCCCGGCAGGTCGAATTCCTCGCGCAGGCCGTTCACCAGATAGCGCTGGTAATCCTCGGGCAGCAGTTCGGCGCGGGTGCCGAACAGGATAAAGGTCGGCGGCCGGGCCTTGGCCTGCGTCATGTAGCGCAGCTTCAGCCGCCGGCCGCTTACCAGCGGCGGGCTGTGCCGCTCCAGCATCATCTCGAACCAGCGGTTCAGCGCGCCGGTCGGGATGCGCTTGTTCCACACCTCATGCGCCCGCCGCACCACCGGCAGCAGCTTGTGCACGTTCGCCCCCGTCAGCGCGGAGAACGACACGACGGGAATCCCGCGCATCTGCGCCAGCGAGGTCTCGATCCGGTCCGAAATCGCCTGCCGCGTGGCAATCCGGTCTTCCACCGCGTCCCATTTGTTCAGCGCCAGCACGCAGCAGCGCCCCTCGCGCTCGATCAGGCGCGCGATCTGGAGGTCCTGCTCATGCACCCCCAGCGTGGCATCCAGCGCCAGCACCACCACTTCGGCCATCTTCAGCGCCTCGATGGTGGCGGAGGTGGACATCTTCTCCAGCCCGTCCTCCACCCGCGCCCGGCGCCGCAGCCCGGCGGTGTCGACAAGCTGGATCGGCCCCTGCTCGTCATGCAGCAGCACGGTGACGGAATCGCGGGTCAGCCCCGGCTCCGGCCCGGTGATCATCCGCTCCTCGCCCAGCAGGCGGTTCAGCAGGGTCGATTTGCCGGCATTGGGCCGGCCGACGATCGCCAGCCGCAGCGGGCCGGGCGGCCGCTCGTCCAGTTCCTCGCCATCCTCGCCATAGGCCACGGGCTCCACCGGCTCCGGCGGCGCCTCGGGCGGCATGCGGTCCGCGATCTCGCCCATCAGTTCCGACAGGCCCTCGCCATGCTCGGCGGAAATCGCCAGCGGCGTTCCCAGCCCCAGCGCGAACGCCTCCATCGCGGCGGCGGCACCCTGCCGGCCCTCGGCCTTGTTCGCCACCAGCAGCACCGGCCGCCCCTGGCGACGGATCCACGCGGCGAAATGCTCGTCGGCCGGGGTAATGCCCGCCCGCGCGTCGATGCAGAACACGACCAGGTCCGCCTGCGCCACCGCCGATTCCGACGAAGCGCGCATCCGCCCGTACAGCGTATCGGGCGCGGCCTCCTCCAGTCCGGCGGTATCGATCAGCCGCACCCGCCGCCCGCGCACGATGGCCTCGGCTTCCTTGCGGTCGCGGGTCACGCCCGGCGTGTCGGCAACAAGCGCCTGCCGCCGCCCCACGAGGCGGTTGAACAGGGTGGACTTGCCGACATTCGGACGCCCGGCGATCACGACGATCGGCAGGTCATCCCCGGTCGGAACGGAAGAAAGCTTGGCCAAGATATGAAACTGTCCCTGGAGCACGATGCGTTCGCCCATGCTGGCGCACCCGCTCTCCTTATATCATTTCCAGGACCGATTCACGCCCCGGGTCGCAGCGACCCGGGGCGATCGGTCTCCGGTTGCAGCCTCGGCCGCGGCGTCAGCTATAGGCGTTCAGCCTGCCGTCGTCGGTCACGATCAGCAGCCGGCCATCCACCACGATCGGCGCCACCGTGGCAACCCCCGGCAGCTTGCCGATGGTCAGCAGCGCCCCGGTCGCGGGGTCGATCGTCGCATAACCGGTCTCGGGCATGGTGCTGATGCAGACCAGCTTGCCCCCGGCCATGATCGGCCCGGTCCAGGTCACGCCGTCCTTCTGCGCCTCGACCCGGCGATAGCGCCGCAACTGGGTGATCCAGCGCACATGACCGTTCACCCGGTCGAGGCAGGCAAGCTGCTGGTCCAGCGAGAGCACGTACAGCCAGTTGTCGATCACCAGCATCGTGTCCTGCCCGGCCACGGTGCGCTCCCACAGCCGGCGGCCCGACCGCAGGTCGATCGCCACCATCACCGACCCGGCGCTGATGGCATAGACCGTGTTGTCCACGATCACCGGCATGCCGCGCACGCAGGAGAAATCGACCGTCGATTCCTGGCCGTTGGTGCTGCCCAGCGTGTCGCTCCACACCACCTCGCCACTGGCCACCCGCAGCGCGACCAGGTCGCCCGAGCCGAACCCGGCCACCACCACATCCCCCATCACGGCGGGCGCGGGCTGGCCGAAGATCACGGTATCGGCCTCGGTGGCGGTATAGCTCCACAGCACCTTCCCCGTCGCCGCGTCGAGCGCCATCAGCCGCTCGTCGATCGTGCCGAAGAACAGCCGGCCATCGGCCACCGTCGGCGCCGAGCGGCCCGGCGCGTCGATGTCGATCCGCCATTTCACCTTGCCGGTCGCGGCCTCGACCGCCAGCACCTGCCCCACGCCATCGACGATATAGAGCGTATCGCCGGCAATGCTGATCCCGCCGCCGAGATTGCTGGAGCGCATCTTCTTCGGCTTGGGCTTGAACTGCCAGATCTGGCGCATGCGCGGCCATTCATAGGCCCGGATCACCCCCTGCGCGTCACCGACAAAGATCCGTCCGCCCGCCACGATCGGCGTCGCCGGCAACACCCCGCGCCCGCTATCGCCCAGGGCGGCGTACGAGAGCAGTTCGGGTTCCGACACGCCGGCACCGATGCCATGCGACCATTCGCGCCGCATCTGGCCGCTCCAGGCCATGTTGACCCCTTCGTGGGAGGCCACGCGCCCCGGCTGCAACCATTCGCCGATCGTGGTCTGGGCGGGCAGCGCGATCGGCGTCTTATCCTCACGATCGACCATCAGGCCGGCGCCCGTCGTCAGCACATCGACGCGCTTGCCCGCCACCAGCGGCTTTTCGTCATCATCGAACAGGCTGCATCCGGCCAGGACCGGCACCATCGCGCCACCAAGAAGCGCATGCCGGCGGGTCAGAACTTTGTTCATGTAAATCCTGCGCTACGAAAGGAAAACGGGGCCATTTCGGTCTCGGTACGCCCACCGGCATCAAAACACCGTCCGCGCGACACCGCCAGACAGAGATCGACCGGACAGGGTCTAGGAAGGCGTGGCATTCAGCGTCTGGAGCATGCCGCCTGCCCGGCTGCGCAGCCCCTCCGGCACATCGATCTGGGTCGTGATCTGGCTCAGCTTCCGGCGCGCATCGGCCAGGTGCCCCTGCCGCAGGTCCAGCATCGCCTCGCTTTCCTGCGCCAGTCCGCGCCAGGGCTTGCCCGCGCCGTCCAGCGTGGCCAGGCGCGAGCGCAGCACCGCCGGGTCGCCATCGTCGATCTGGTGCTGCACCCACAGCAGGCTCGCCAGCCCGCGCAACAGCGGGTCGGCCGCCTGGTCGTCGGATACCTGCGTCCAAAGCGCCAGCGCGCCCTTGGTGTCGCCGCTGGAGGCCAGCAGCGCCGCGCGTTCCAGCCGCGACAGCGTGCGCAATCCGGAGGGCACCTTGTCCAGCGTCGCCAGACGCGCCATCGCGTCCTTCTGCTGGGGGGTCAGCGCACTGGTCTCGCCGGGGGCGATATGGCTGGTATCGGCCAGGTGCAGCGCCGCGAAATAGGTCGCGCCCCACGCCTGGGCCTCCTGCCGTCCGCGCCAGGCATGGTACTGCCAGCCACCCACGCCGGCGGCCACCACCACCACCGCCGCCACTGCCGCGCCGACATAGCGCCGGGCCATCAGCCGCAGACGCTCCATGCGCATGTCGTCGTCGACTTCCCTGAAGATGTCGTCAGCCACGTCTCAACCGCTCTCCGCATCCAGCCCAGACGGGCCCGGGCCCGTCATTCCAAGGGCGGACCATAGCGGTCCCGGCGCACGCGGGCAACAAACCCGCGAGCAACCGGCCGAGCAGCCTCGGAAGGCCCGATCAGGGATGCGAGAAGCGCGCGGCCCCGGCCTTGAGGTCGGCCGTCAGCTTCGTGAAATGCCCGGCAATCCGCTGCTGCACGGCCACGCTGGTCTGATGGACCTGCCCGATCCGCGCCTTGGCCTCGGCGCTGATCGCACTCTCGTCGCGCGCGGCGGCGGCACTGACGCAGGCATTATAGGTCCGCGCGGCCTTTTCATACGCCGTCGCGGCATCCACGCTGGCATTGTATTTCGCCACCGAGCTGGCATCGACGGTGGGCGCCACCGGCTCCTTCCCGCAGGCGGGCGCGGACCACGCGGCATCCGCCGCACGGGCCACCGAAGGGCCGCCCGCCAGGGCCACGGTCAGACACAGGGCAACGGCACAGCCCGGCAACCGGGCCGATCTCATAACACGCAAGACACATCCTTCTCGACTACGGTCCCGCCGTCACGATGACGGAAATCGCGGACGATGCCGCCTATGCCGACAAGATGTCGAAATCAGGGCGCAAAGCACGCCAGCCGCCCCACGGGCGCGCCCAGGATCGTATCCTCGCGCATCACCGCCTGCCCGCGCACGATCGTCGCCATCGGCCAGCCCGTCACCGCCATGCCGTCGAACGGCGTCCAGCCGGCGGGGGTGGCGATCCAGTCATTAGTGATCCGCCGCTTCGCCGCCATGTCGACCAGCGTGAAATCGGCATCGTATCCCATGGCGATCCGCCCCTTGGCCTGCAGGCCGTAGACCCGCGCCGGCCCGGCCGCCATCAGGTCCACCATCCGCCCCAGCGACAGCCGCCCGGCATTCACATGGTCCAGCATCACCGGCACCAGCGTCTGCACGCCCGTCAGCCCGGCGGGGGTGGCGGGCCAGGGCTTCGCCTTCGCCGCCAGCGAATGCGGCGCGTGGTCCGAGCCGATCGTGTCCACCATGCCGTTGCGCACCGCCTCCCACGAGGCCTCGTAATGCCGCCGGTCGCGGATCGGCGGGTTCATTACCGCCAGCGCCCCCAGCGTCTCGTAGCAATCCGGCGCCACCTGGGTCAGATGGTTCACCAGCACCTCGACGGTCGCGATATCCCGATGCCCCGCCAGCCAGTCCAGTTCCTCCTCGGTCGAGGTGTGCAGGATATGCACCGGCCGCCGCGCGCGCCGCGCCAGCCCCACGATCCGCCGCGTGCCCAGAAAGGCGCATTCCTCGTCGCGCCAGAACGGATGGCTTTCGTACGACATCCCCTCGGTCAGCAGCTTCTTGCGCGCCTGAAGCCGATATTCGTCCTCGGAATGAAAGGCCACGCGCCGATGCCCATGCTCCAGCACCTGGCGGATGCCCTCGTCATCCTCGATCATCAGGTCGCCGGTCGAGGACCCGGCAAAGACCTTGACCGCACACACGCCGTCAAACTGCTCATATTCGCCCAGGCGCGGCGTGTTCCCGCGCGTGGCACCGACATACATCGCAAAATCGACCCAGCTTTCGCGCGAGGCATATTCCTGCTTCCAGCGCAGCATGTCGCCGTCGGTGATCGAGGGCGCGGTATTGGGCATGTCGAACACGATCGTCACGCCCCCCAGCGCCGCCGCCCGCGTGCCGGTCGGAATGCTCTCCACCGTCGCGTCACCCGGATCGCGCAGATGCACATGCGGGTCGATCAGCCCCGGCAGCACATGCAGCCCGGCGGCATCGATCACCTCGTCCGCCTCGTCCGCCGCCACGACCGACAGGCTGGCGATCCGCCCCGCGCGCACGCCGATATCGGTCCGCGCCTCGCCCCACGGCAGAACGCAAATCCCATTGCGGATGATCAGGTCGTAATGCATCGGTCCCTCGCAGCCTGTCGCCTCCTCGCGAGGTACTCCCATCACCCCTCCCCCGGCAAGACCGCACGACGATCCCGCGCCCCGCGCCCCGCACGGGATCTCCCGAAATCGGGTCGCCAGGGAATTTAAGGCCCATCCCCCGCGTTTCCCCCGCATGGCAACGACGGCAACACAGGCAGGGAGGGCCGCATGATCTCATTCCACGGCCAGGGCTGGCTGCAACTCGGCGAACTGGCCCTCGCCTTCATCCTGTCGGCCCTGATCGGCATCGAGCGCGAGATCCGGCAGAAGAGTGCCGGCGTACGCACCTACACGCTGGTCGGCGTCGCCGCCGCCCTGTTCATGCTGGTCTCCAAATACGGCTTCGACGACGTGCTGCGCCCCCAAGCCGTGGTCCTGGACCCATCCCGCATCGCCGCCCAGATCGTCTCCGGCATCGGCTTCATCGGCGGCGGCGTCATCTTCATGCGGCGCGATGTCGTGCGCGGCCTCACCACGGCGGCCTCGGTGTGGCTCACCGCCGCCCTCGGCATGGCCTGCGGCGCGGGCATGCCGCTGCTCGCCATCGCCACCACCTTCGGCCATTTCGCGATCATGTTCGGCTTCCCGAAGATCATCAGCCGCTTCCGGGTCAACCGCAAGAACGACACGGTCCTGCGCCTGGTCTACGAAGACGGACGCGGCCTCCTGCGCACGATCCTGCTCTGCTGCACCCAGTGCCGCTTCACCATCGAACAGGTCCGGCTCAGCAGCCACCACACCAAACCGTCAGACCCCCGCCCCTCCAGCGTCACCCTGTACATGCAGGTCAAAGGCAAACGCCCGATCGCGCGCCTGATCGAAAAACTCGGCGAAATCGACGGATTGTGGGAAGTCGAGACCACGGAAGACGATGGTCTGGAATAGTAAGGTTTCTTCTTTTTCTGAAGAAAAAGAAGCAAAAAGACTTTGATCCGTTCAGGGCCATCGCATGCCCCAGCAAAAAACTCCCGAACGAATCAAAGTTTTTCCTGATTACGCACTAATTTCAGCTAATTTGAGCAGTCGATAGGGCATAGGTGGGGTTCTGACGGCGGCGTATCCGAGGCGAGGGATCATGGCGGCGAGGTCGAAGCGGCGATTGAAACGATAAACGAACTCGGCGAGATAGCGCGGTGCATGCTTGTCACGGATAGCGCGGTAAGTACTGGTCATAGCATTCTTGATGTTGGCGAGAGCGGTATTGACCCATTTGAAAGCAGGGTTGCGGCCTGCCTTTGGTCCCGAACCGGTCAGGATGGGATGATGGACGCACCCTGCTTCGGTGACGGCGGCGAAACAGCGTAGACCGTCACTGACCACGCTGCTGGCGGGGTCGAAGTTGTTTTTTGCCATCTTTGCGATCTCGGCCCTGCTGAACCCGGCCACGCGGCGGAGTTTCAGGCGGATTGGCTTGCCTTGCGGTGTGGTTTCAACTGCGGCCACGATCGGCGTCTTGCCCGCTGATCCTCGCCCGCGTTTGCCGCCGCCGCGTTCTCCGCCGAGATAGGCGTCATCCAATTCGATCCGTCTCTTCAGTCGCTTGCCGGCCTCGCGCTCCATCATCACCTGCGCGAGTTTATGCTTGATCTTCCAGGCCGTGGTCTGCGTCACGCCGAGCCTGCGCCCCAGTTCGATGCTGGAGATGCCCCCTTTGCTCTGGGTCAGATGATACAGGGCACGGAACCAGGTCCGTAACGGTACCTTGGTTGCCGCGAAGATCGTTCCGGCGATCAGCGACGTCTGCTTCCGGCAGGCGCTACATTGATACTGCCCACGGCTCCGGATGACGCTATGTTCTCGCCCGCCACAGGCCGGACATTCAAAGCCCGATGGCCAGCGCCAGCCAAAGATCACCGCTCGGCACTTCTCTTCGCTTCCGTAAAGTTCGTTAAATTGGGCTTCGCTTAGCCCTTTCTGAAACTGGACCTTGTTGCGAGCCATCGATCAAGCCTCTCGAAAACAACAAATGTTCTCGTTTTGTGCCATAAATCCATGGCTGAAAATAGTGCGTAATCAGGAAGTTTTTTGGTTCTTTTTTCCAAAAAAGAACAGAACCCTTCAGAGGCTGACCGAAAATGCGGGCTGGCGAGCGAGAGCGGCCCGCTAGGGCCGCGCCCGTCGTGTGTTTCCGAGCATCGGAGCGGAGCGGCCTTGATGGCCGTGAGCATCGAAGCACAGGAAACGCGCGTCGGATCGCCGCCAGCGCGCATTTACGATCAGCCTCTCAAAGCAGCTTCCCCGGATTCAGAATATCATTCGGGTCCATCGTGCGCTTCAGCGCCCGCATCACCTCCAGCGCCACCGGGTCATGCTCGTCATCCATGAACTCGCGCTTGCCCAGCCCCACCCCATGCTCGCCACTGCACGACCCGCCGAGCGCCAGCGCCCGCCGGACGATCTTCCGGTCCAGCGCCCATGCCTGCTCCAGCCCTTCCGGCGTCGGCGGCGCGAGGATGATCGTATGGAAATTACCATCCCCCACATGCCCCACGATAGGCGCGGTCAGGCCGGATTCCGCGATATCCGCCTTCACCCCGGTCACCAGTTCCGTCAGCGCCGAGATCGGCACGATCGCATCGGTCGTCATGGCGCGGTAGCCGGGGCGATAGGCCAGACAGGCCCAGTAGGCATGATGCCGCGCCCGCCACAGGGCGGCGCGCTGGTCCGGATCGGTATGCCAGTCGAAACCCAGCCCCCCGCGATCCGCCACGATGGCCTCCACCGCGGCAATCTGCTCGCGCACCGAATCCGGCCCGCCGACGAATTCCAGAAACAGCGTCGGCAGCGCCCGCAACCCGGCGAGGCTGGAATAGCGGATGCTGGCATCCATCTGCACATCGTCGAGCAGCTCGACCCGCCCGATCGGCACCCCGAACTGCAGGATGTCGATGGCGGTCGCCACCGCGTCGGCCAGCGTCTCGAACTGCACCACGGCGGCGGCGATGGTTTCGGGAATCGGATGCAGCCGCAACTGGATTTCCGTAATCACCCCCAGCGTGCCTTCCGACCCGATCATCAGATGCGTCAGGTCATACCCGGTCGAGGATTTGCGCACCCGCCCGCCGGTTTGCATCACCCGCCCATCGGCCAGCACCACGGTCAGCCCCAGCACATTCTCGCGGATCGTGCCGTAGCGCACCGCCGCCGTGCCGGAAGCGCGGGTGGCGCACATGCCCCCGATGGTGGCCTCCCCGCCCGGATCGACGGGGAAGAACAGCCCGGTATCGCGCAGAAGCTGGTTCAGCGCCTGCCGCGTGATCCCCGCCTGCACCCGGCAATCCATATCCTGCGGATGGACCGACAGCAGCTCGGTCATGCGCGACAGATCGAGGCTGATCCCCCCTTCCGGCGGATTGACATGCCCTTCCAGCGAGGTCCCGGCCCCGAACGCGGTCAGCGGCACACCATGGGCGTTGCACAGCGCCAGCGTCCGCGCCACGTCGTCGGTACTCTGCGCGAACACCACGGCCCCCGGCATACTCGGCGCATGATGGCCCTCGCCATGACTATGCTGCTCGCGCACCGCCTCGGCGGTCGAAACCCGCTCCTCCCCCAGCCGTGCGCGCAGCGCCGCAATCAGGTCGGTATTCATGCGTTCTGCTTCCCTTCGCATCAGCCCGTCAGAGCCTGACATAAAATGCGCGCTGGCGGCGATCCAGCGCGCATTTCCAAACAGGCTCTCAAAAGGGCGACATCAGGTCTCGGAAGCTCCGACGATGAGCAGAATCGTGGCGTGCGCCATGCGTGTGGCGGTAATTGCCAGGCAACCTCAATTTTGAGCAGCTTCGCCGCCGCGCCGACCAATATAAGAAACATAATAAAAATAACAAATCACAACCGACAGGCCAAGTTCCCACCAGTGCAGAGAATCGAAATAATGATATTGAATCCGAACGTCTCCAGAAATATCCTCAAAAATATCCATGGCAGACCGGCACAGCAACCGTACGATCATCGACGAATACAAAACAAATGGAACATAGGAAAGCCTACGGATATTTTCCGAGGAAACCGCGCCGGCCGATTTCATGCCGGTGATAAATTGTCCCAACTGCGTACCGCAAAACGCATAAACCAGGTTCGCCAGCCAGTCATTGACCCCCCATCCCCGCACATCGAGCGCCGCCGGTATGCGTTCCGCTATTTTTGGCCAGAGACTGTGGTCAGTCAAAAGGGAAGAAAAGAACAATGAACATACGGCAGCAATCGTAACCGGCCACGCAAGGCAGATCGCCGCAAGCAACGGAAGCGCACAATGCCTCGAAAAACTACAGAGTCATTCTCTCCATATCGATTCCCGATCGTCTCATGGCCCACATCACTCCATTTCAACCCAGGCATTCAACACGGCGTCAGAGCCTGTTTGGAAATCCACGCTGGCGGTCCGACGCCCATTTCCAAACAGGCTTTCAGACCACTGAATATCGCGCCCAACGAAAGCGTAAACCGGAACCGAATACCGCCCCAAATTCATACGGGAACGAAAAGAAAATAGAAAATCATTTTTCCGCGAAAGAAAATCCGGTCTCAAAGACCGTCTGGACATCCAGCCAGTCCGCAACAGGCGGAAACGGAACCTACAGCAGCGAAAGCAGCCGCGCCTCCAGCCGCGCGGACTGCGCGGGCGCGCTCAGCGACGCCCGCACCACCTCCAGCGCGGCCCCCGCCATCCCGTCACGGGCACCGGGGGCCAGCATCGCCTGCATGGCATCGGCCAGCGCCACCGCATCGGCGGCCGGCACCACGACCCCCGCCCCCGAGCGTTCCAGCACGTCATCCAGTCCCGACTGATCGGACCCGATCACCGGCACCCCGCGCGCCATCGCCTCCACCGCCACGCTGGGCAACCCCTCGCGATCGCCGCCGGCCGAGACCACACTTGGCACCACCAGCGCAATCGCCCGGTCCATCAACGCCGCGAGATCCGCCGCCGCCAGCCACCCGGTGAAGCGCACATGCGCCAGCCCCGCCGCATAATCCCGCATCGCCGGCAGCAGCGGCCCATCGCCCGCCAGCACCACCGGCGGCGCCAGCCCGCGCCCCGCCAGCACCCGCAGCGCGTCGATCAGGGTCGCAACCCCCTTCTTGTCCACAAACCGCCCGGCGAACACGAACTGCTCGGCCGGCCCGGCGGCGGGCGCCGCCGGCTCCACCCCGATCGGGATCACCTCCAGCAGGCCGGGCCGCACCCCCCGTTCCAGCAACTTGTCGCGCACACCTTCGGAAACACAGACGAACAGCGACGCATAAGCCTGCAACGCCCGCCAGCGCCGATGGAAAATGGACGGTACCCCCCGGCGATAATGCCGGTCCTTGAAGGCATCGCCGCCATGAAACGTCACCACCAGCGGCACGCCCAGCGCGCGGGCCATCGGCAGCGCCAGCGCCCCGCCGCGCCCGAACTGCGCATGCACCAGCGCGGGCGCCAGACCGGCGACATCCCGCGCCGCCCCCCAGCCGAACTGCCTGAACGCCGCCTGACGCAGCGGCCGCAACGGCCCATCCCCGCCGAGAAACCGCACATCGCCCGGCAGATCGGCCACCGCCCCATCCCGCCGACACCCGATCCAACAGGGCCGCAGGCTCTGGAATCCGATATATTGCCGCCGCATGAAGGCATGTTCCGAAGCCGGCAGCAGCCGGTCGCGATAGACGAGAACGGTCTTCACCCGCCCACCCCCGCCAGATCGGCCGTCACGGGCGCCCGCTCCAGCAGCCCGACCGCCGCCGCCACCACGGGCGCGACATCCAGCCCCGCGATCGGCGCGCTCCCTTCCGGCCCCGGCGCCGCGATGCCGCGCGCACACCGCCCGACCGGCCCGTATTCCGACATCCGGCTGGGCCCGAACAGCCCCAGCGTCGGCGTCCCGACCGCCGCCGAAAGATGCATCAGCCCCGAATCATTGCCGACAAATCCCGCGCACCGCGCCAGCACCGCCGCCACCTGCGCCAGCGTCAACCCGCCCCCGGCATCCACGGCCCCCGGCAGCGCCGCCAGCACCGGGGCCGCCATCCGGCGCTCCGCCTCGCCAGGCCCATACAGGATAACAGGCCGCATCCCCGGCCAGCGCGCCTGCAAGGCATGGGCCAGCGCGATGAAATGCGCGGCCGGCCACACCTTGCCCGCCCAGTTCGCCGTCGGCGCCAGCGCCAGCCACATCGGCCCATCGGGCAGCAGCGCCTCCGCCCGCGCCCGATCGGCCGCGCCGGTCCACATCACCGGCAGGGGCGGCGGCGACAGGCGCAGCACCTGGCCCAGATGCGCGATCCGCGCCCCCTGCCGCCGCCCGCCACGCATGATCGCCCGCCGCCGCGCCGCCAGAAACAGCGTCACCGCCGAACCGCGCAGATCCACGCACAGATCCCACCGCGTTCCCACACAGTCGCGCCACAGCGCCAGCCAGTGCAGGTCGTATCCGCGCTTGGTCACCACGATGGTGCGCTCGCGCCGGGGCATCGCCTCGAACAGCCCCGCCGCCACCGGCCCGCAGGCAATGGTGAAGCGCGCCAGCGGATAGCGGGCCAGCAGAACATCCAGCAACCCGGTGGACAGCACCGCGTCACCCAGCCGTGTGGAGGTGATGAACAGGATACGCATACCCGCCGACCCTACCCCATCGCACACCCCGGCGAAATCGCCCCTTCCCCAACCCGATGACAGACCACACATCAAGGCTGGGCCGCCCTCCGCGCCCATTTCCAGACAGGCCCAGGAGTCATAGGATCACAGGCATGGTTGACCCGACACATCTCGCCCACCTCCCCGACCGCGCCGTACTGGCCCTCTCCGGCCTCGACCGGCACAGCTTCCTCCAGGGGCTGGTGTCCAACGACGTCACGGAAGCGACGCCCGGCCGCGCGGTCTGGACGGCATTGCTGACGGCACAGGGCCGCTGGGTGGCCGATTTCTTCCTGTTCGCCGATCCCGACGGCGCGCGCCTGCTGCTGGATTGCGAGGCCGCGCAGGCCGACATGATCCGCCAGCGCCTGCTGCGCTACCGCCTGCGCTCCGACGTCTCGATCGACGAGACCGGCTTCGCCGTCCACGCCGCCTGGGGCGCGGTGCCGGCGATGATCGATTCCGCCATCGGCGCCCCCGACCCGCGCCTCGCCGACGCCGGCTGGCGCCTGCTCCTGCCGCGCCCGGCAGAGGGCGCCGCCGACCACGCCGCCTACGACGCCCACCGCCTGGCGCTGGGCCTGCCCGACGGCTCGCGCGACTGCGAGGACGGCAAGACCCTGCTGCTGGAAGCCAATTTCGAGGCGCTGAACGGCATCTCCTGGACCAAGGGCTGCTATATGGGCCAGGAACTGACGGCCCGCACCCGCTATCGCGGCCTGGTCAAGCGCAAGCTGCTGCCCGTCACCGGCGCGGCGCTGCCCCCGCCCGGCACGCCGCTGCTCCAGGCCGGCAAGGAAGCCGGACACATGGCCTCCTCGCGCGACGGCCACGGGCTGGCCATGGTCCGGCTGGCCCACCGCAGCGACGAACTGACGACGGAAGCCGGCCACTCGGTGCAGGTCCACATCCCCGACTGGCTGACCCTGCCGGAAGCCGACACGCCCAAGGACTGAGCCGAAGACCCCACCGTGTCGCGCCGCACCTGCTGGACAGGCGCGCCGCCATGGAGTGTTGTGCCGCCATGACCGACACCGTCCCCTCCCACCCCGCCCCCGCCTACACGGCACCCGACGCCACCATCCGCGCCACCATGCTCGACACGGTGCGCTTCGACGCCGCCAGCCTGATCGCCGCCATCGCCCAGCAGCACGATACGGGCGAAGTCCTGATGCTGGCGTGGATGAATCGCGAAGCCCTGGACGAAACCCTGCGCACCGGCCGCGTCTGCTATTACTCGCGCAGCCGTGGCGGCCTGTGGCGCAAGGGCGAGACCTCCGGCCAGGTCCAGCATCTGGTCGATGCCCGTCTGGATTGCGACCGCGACGCGGTGCTGCTGCTGGTCGACCAGACCGGCGTGGCCTGCCATACCGGCCGCCGAAGCTGCTTCTTCAACGCCATGCGCCCCACGGGACTGGTCGAGACCAGCGCGCCGCTGATCGCCGCCGACACTCTCTACGGGCGCGGCTGACGCCCCCGCCCGCCCCTTTCACGAAAGCGCTCCCGATGTCCAAGCCCGACCCCTCGCCCGCCGGCAAGATCGTTTTTCTCGTCATCCTGCTCGCCGTGACGATCGGGCTTGGCGTCTACACGATCCACTCGGCCTTCACCGCCCTGCACAGCACGGTGCAGGACGGCACGACCACGCCGCCCCCCGCCCCCCACGATTCCGCCAAACAGTAACCCGCCCACCGCCCCCTTGACGCCGCCGCGCGCCTGTCCGCTTCCGGACAGCGCGTCCGCTCGCGGACAGGCTCCGATCCCGACCCGAAAAAGATCAGCTTTTACAATCGGGTATAAACCATCCCCCATCCGGTAAACTGTCTCCGCGCCACAGGAGACAATTCATGACCCGGCTGATGTCCTCCCCCCGGATTCACCCCGCCAAACCGGCCCGCTCCCCGACAAGGAGCGAATCGCGCCGCCCCCCAGGCGCGACCGAACCCGCCATAAAACTTGTCTCGACCCATCCTTCCGTTTCGTTTGCACAACAGAAACCGGTATGCAGGGCCATGTTCAACCGGATCGGACTTTTCAGGGCCGAGCGCGGCCTCACCCGCAAGGCGCTGGCGGACCTCGTGGACGTCAATCCACAGACCATCGGGTTTCTGGAACGCGGCGATTACAAGCCCAGCCTGGAACTCGCGTTCAAGATCGCCCGGGTCTTCGATGTCCCGGTCGAAATCATGTTCTCGCTCGAGCCGTTTGAAACCATCTCGACCATGTTGCAGGGAAGAAACGGAACATGATGCAGCGGGATCGCCAAACGCGCGGCCGGCGCGTCGATCCCGAAGATAAAGGCGCGCCAGTCCACCCATAACAGGCGACAGGTTCCGTTCTTTTCCCGCGCCGGTCAGGAAAGAAGCAGGATCACGTCCCCAGCACCGCCATCAGCTCGGCCGCCGCCGCATCGTCCGGGTCACCCTTCGGCGCGGCCAGCGAAGCCGCGATGGCGCGAAAGCCCGCGCGTTGCAGGGCGGCGCTGTGCCTGTCGGTCAGCAGCCGATGCACGGTGTCCGCCAGCAGACCGGGCCGGCAGCGTTCCTGCAACAATTCCGGCACCAGCCGATGCCCGGCCAGCAGATTGACCATCGCGACATAAGGCACACGGATCAGCCGCCGCGCCAGCGCCGCCGTGATCGGGTTGACGCGATAGGTCACCGCCATCGGCACCCCGGCCAGCGCCAGTTCCAGCGTCGAGGTTCCCGATTTGGTCAGCGCCGCCCCCGCCGCCGCGAAGGCATCGTGCTTTTCCGCCAGATCGGTCACCACGATCGGCCGCAGCGGCCAGTCGGCCACGCCCCGCCGCACCACATCCGCCACCACGGGCGAAACCGGCACCACCGGCACGATCCCCGGACAGGTCGCCATCAGGATGCGCAGCGTCCGCCCCAGCACCGGCAACAGGCGCGGCGCCTCCGACCGGCGGCTGCCGGGCATCAGGATCAGCACCGGCGTGTCGGGCGCAATGCCATGCCGCGCCCGAAACGCCGCCCCATCCCCCCGATCGACGCCCGATTGCAGCACCGGATGGCCGACAAACCGCGCATCGAGCCCATGCCGGCCAAAAAAATCGGGCTCGAACGGCAACAGGCACAGCAGCCGGTCCCACAGGCCGGGAAATTCCCGCACCCGGTGCTCCCGCCACGCCCACACCTGCGGCGCGACATAATGCACGCGCGGAATGCCCAGATCCGCGATGCGCCGCAGCAGGCGCAGCGCAAAGCCGGGGCTGTCGATCGTCACCACCAGGTCGGGCCGCGTCGCCGCGATATCCGCGACCGCCTGGTCCAGCCGGCGTGAGAGATGCCGCAGCCGGGGCAGCACTTCCACCAGCCCCATCACCGCCAGGTCGCGCAGCGGAAACAGGCTGCGCAGCCCGGCTTCCTCCATCCGCGTGCCGCCGACCCCGGCGAACCGCAGCGTCGGGTCCCGCCGGCGCAGCGCCGCCATCAGCCGCGCCCCCAGCACGTCGCCGCTGGCCTCGCCGGCCAGGAGCCAGACCGTCCGGCCGGGCGCGGCCTCCGCCATGCGGGTCAGCCTTCCCCGCGCAGCGTCGCCCCGCAGGCCTTCTGCACCGCCGCCACCACGGCAGCGCACACGGCCTCGATCTCGGCATCGGTCAGGCTGGCCTTGAGGGGCTGCAACGTCACCTCCACGCCCAGCGACTTGCTGCCCTCGGGCACCTTGTCGCCCTCATAGACGTCGAACAGCCGCACGCCGGCAATCAGCGTCCGCTCGGCGCCCCGCGCCGCGCGCAGCACGGCCTCGGCCGCCACATCGCGCCCGACGACGAAGGCGAAATCCCGATGCACCGGCTGGAACGCCGACAGTTCGGGCGCCGCCCGCCGCCGCCGCTTGGGCTCGGCGATCGCGTCGAGGAACAGTTCGAACCCCACCACCGGCCGGTCCAGCCCCCGCCCGGCCAGCAGCGCCGGATGCAACTGCCCGAACACGCCCAGCACGATCTTCGGCCCCTGCCGCAGCACGCCGGACCGACCCGGATGATAATGGCCCGGCGCATCCGCCGTCACGCTGACACCCTCGACGGGCGCCCCCAGCGCGGCCAGCACCGCCAGCGCATCAGCCTTGGCATCCCACAGATCGACCGGCTCGGCCGCCCGGCCGGGGAAGCGCGGCGCGTGCCCGCTGCGCAGCGCCGCCGCAATCTGCCTCTGCCCGGCGTCCGAGAAACCCGGCCCGACCTCGAACAGCCCCAGATCCGGATAACCCCGCGCCGTATTGCGCTCGACGGCCGCCAGCAGGTTCACCAGCGGCGTCGGCCGCATCTGGTCCAGGTCGGCCGCGATCGGGTTCAGCAGACGCAGGCTCTCCGGCACCGCACCAAAGCGCGCGCACGCCTCCTGCGCCGCGAAGGAATACGCCACCGTCTCCATCAGCCCACGCGCCGCCAGCACGCGCCGCGCCGTGGCCGTCCGCGTCTGGCGCGGCGTCAGCGCCGGCAGCGGCACGGCGGACAGCGCGGGCAGCGACACCGGCGCAATCGAATCCAGCCCGCGCAGACGCAGGATCTCCTCGATCAGGTCGCACTCCGAATCGACCGCCACGGCCCCCTCGGCGGCGGCAAAGGCCCGCTCGGCCGAAAGATCCGGCGCCTGGTCCAGCACCATCTTCATGGCGATGTCGTTGCGCCAGGACGGCACATCCACCACCACCCGCGCCTCGTCGCGCGCGCGCACTTCAAAGCCCAGCGCCTCCAGCGACGCCACGGCCTCGTCCGCCGGCACATCCAGCCCGCCCAGCCCGGCAATCCGCGCGAAGCGCAGATGCGCCTCCCGCTGCCACGCCGGCGCCTCGCCGGCCGAAACCACCTCGCTGGCCTCGCCGCCGCACAGCTCGATGATCATCCGCGTCGCCGCCTCCAGCGCCGCCACCGGCAACGCCTGGTCCACACCGCGCTCGAAGCGATGCCGCGCATCGGAATGCAGCCCCAGCCGGCGCCCGCTCAGCGCGATCCGCACCGGGTCGAACAGCGCGCATTCCACGAATACAGTCGTGGTCTCGTCGGTGGCCCCGGTCGCCTCGCCGCCCATGATCCCGGCCAGGGACTGCACCCCGGCCGCATCGGCAATCACGCAATCCTCGGGCGACACCACCACATCGCGCCCGTCCAGCGCGCGGAAGCGCTCGCCGGCGCCCCGGCAGATCGTCAGCCGGCCGCCGGTCACCCGGTCGGCATCGAATACATGCAGCGGCCGGCCCAGATCGAAGGCGAAGAAATTGGTGATATCCACCAGTGCCGAGATCGGCCGCAGCCCGATCGCCCGCAGCCGCTTCTGCAACCAGTCCGGGCTGGGCCCGTTGCGCACGCCGCGCACGGTCCGCCCCAGCACCCACGGGCAGGCTTCGGGGAAGTCGTTGGCCCACGTCACCGGCGAGTCGAAGGTGCCTTCCACGGTCTCGGCCAGCCAGGGCCGCAGATGCCCCAGCCCCGCCGCCGCCAGGTCACGGGCAATGCCGCGCACCGCCAGCGCATCGCCCCGGTTCGGCGTCACCGCAATCTCGATCACCGGATCGTCCAGCCCGGCGAAATCGGCATAGGAAAGACCGGTCACCGTGCCCTCGGGCAGTTCGGCGATGCCGTCATGCTCGTCGCCCAGCCCCAGCTCGCGCAGCGAGCACAGCATGCCGCCGCTGGCCTCGCCCCGGATCGACCCGGCCTTGATGGTGATGTCCGACCCCGGAATCCACGTTCCCGGCGGCGCGAAGATCACCGACAGCCCGGTGCGCGCGTTCGGCGCGCCGCAGACCACCTGCACCTCCTCGAAGCCCGGCCCGGCATCGACGCGGCAGACGCGCAGCCGGTCGGCATTGGGGTGCTGCACGGCCTCGATGATGCGGGCGGTGCGGAAGGGGGCCAGCTTGGCGCCGGGGTCTTCGACGCCCTCCACCTCCAGCCCGATCGTGTTCAGCTTGGCGCAGATATCATCGACCGAGGCATTTGTATCCAGATGGTCGCGCAGCCAGGACAGGGTGAACTTCATCGATCACAGACCTTCATGCAGCAGGGCCGGCGACAGCGGGCTGGTGCCGTAATGGCGCAGCCAGCGCACGTCGCTCTCATAGAACGAACGCAGGTCCGGAATTCCGTGGCGCAGCATCGTCAGGCGCTCGATCCCCATCCCGAAGGCGAAGCCCTGCCACTCGCGCGGGTCCAGCCCGCAATTGGCCAGCACGCGCGGATGCACCATGCCCGAGCCCAGCACCTCCAGCCAGTCGCCGCCGCCGCCGATCTCGCCGGTCTTGCGCGACCAGCCGATATCCACCTCCATCGACGGCTCGGTGAACGGGAAATACGAGGCCCGGAACCGCACCGGCAGGCTCGGCTGGCCGAAATAGGCGCGCAGGAAATCGATCAGGCAGCCCTTCAGATGCGCCAGCGTGATCCCCCGGTCGATCACCAGCCCCTCGCACTGATGGAACATCGGCGAATGGGTGGCATCATGGTCGGCGCGATAGGTCCGCCCCGGCGCGATGATGCGGATCGGCGGCTCCTGCCCCAGCATGGTGCGGATCTGCACGCCAGAGGTCTGGGTGCGCAGCACCCGCTCGCGCAGGCTGCCCTGCTCGGCCGGCAGATAGAACGTATCCTGGTCGGTGCGCGCCGGATGATGGTCGGGCGTATTGAGCGCCGAGAAATTATGCCAGTCGGTCTCGATATCCGGCCCCTCGGCCACCTTGAAGCCCATGGCGCCGAAAATGGCGGCCATCTCTTCCATGGTGCGGCTGATCGGATGGATCGCCCCCTGCGATTCGGGCCGCGCCGGCAGCGTCACGTCCACCCGCTCGGCGGCCAGCCGCGCATTCAGGATCGCGGCCTCGATCTCCGCCCCCCGTTCCTCGATGGCGCGCGACAGGTCGTCGCGCAGGCGGTTCAGCGCCCCGCCGCGCAGCTTGCGCTCCTCGGGCGACATCCGGCCCAGTTCCTTCAGCAGGCCGGTCAGCCGGCCCGACTTGCCCAGCGTGCCCACACGCACGGCATCCCATTCCCGCCGGTCGCCGGCGGCGGCGAGCGCGGCCAGCGTCTCCTGCCGCAGGGTTTCGAGATCGTCGCTCATGGCACCTCGCTGGAAACAGACACGCGATAGACAAGTCAGGGGGCGATAAACCGCAGACCTGCGCGGATACAGCCTCCGACGGCGGGAATAAACCCCCCAAATGCAGAACGGGCCGCCCCTTGTGGGGGCAGCCCGTTCCAGATCACCACCGTAAAGGAGCAATCAGGCTGCGAGGGCAGCCTGCGCCTTCTTCACGATCTCGGCAAAGGAGGCGGCATCGTCATACGCGATGGCGGCCAGCACCTTGCGGTCGATCTCGATCCCGGCCTTGTCCAGCGCGAAGATGAACTTGCTGTAGGTCAGGCCATGCTCGCGCACCGCGGCATTGATGCGCTGGATCCACAGGGCGCGGAAATCGCGCTTCTTGTTCCGGCGATCGCGGTAGGCATACTGAAGCGACTTTTCCAGGCGCTCCAGGGCAATGCGGTAGTTGGTCGAAGACCGGCCGCGGAAGCCCTTGGACTGCTCAAGGACCTTCTTGTGACGGGCGTGCGTCGTGACGCCCCGTTTTACACGTGCCATGTTTCAGGTGCTCCTTATGCCAGCCCGTAGGGCGCCCACTGCTTCACAGTCTTCCCGTCCATTTCGGTCAGGGTCTGCGAGCCGCGGTTGGTGCGCTTCATCTTCTGCGAGCGGTTGATCAGGCCGTGGCGCTTGTTGCCCGGCCCAGCCAGCACCTTGCCGGTCGCGGTGATCTTGAACCGCTTCTTGACCGACGACTTGGTCTTCATCTTGGGCATTTTCATCTCCTTCAATTCTGCGGGCTGCGACCGCGAACGGTCAGGCAGCAGTCACGGCCGGGCATGCCCATTTCAGGCCCGGACGCGCGAACAGGCGCTGCCTATAGACAAACCTCGCCCCGCAATCAAGCCTTGCGTTCCCTCTTTCGACCCGCAATGACGGGATGCACCCTCGAAGCCGCCGGGCACAAGGCGACCAACCTGCCAACCGGCCATCAACCAGGGATCATCCCATGACAATCCTCCCCCCCTTCGGCGCGGTCCCGCCCGCCGTGCTGGTCCCGTCATACGACCGGGCCGCCGTGCGCCCCGGCATCGCCCATCTCAGCGTGGGCAATTTCCACCGCGCCCACCAGGCGGTCTATCTCGACCGCGTGCTGGCGCGGCCGGGCAACGCGCAATGGGGCATCGTAGGCATCGGCGTGATGGACGACGCGCACGAGCGCGCCAAGGCCGAGGCCCTGCTGGCCCAGCACGGGCTCTACACCCTCACCGAATGCCCGGCCGACGCGCCCGACACGGTGCGCTTCGTCGGCTCGATCGTGGAATACCTGCACGCGCCCGACGACCGCGCGGCCGCCATCCATCGCCTGGCCGACCCGGCGATCCGCATCGTCAGCCTCACCGTCACCGAAGGCGGCTATTACATCGACGCCGACGGCCGCTTCCAGCTCGACCACCCCACGATCGCCGAAGACCTCGCCCGCCCGGTGCCGCACACCGTCTTCGGCCTGGTCACCGAGGCCCTTCGCCTGCGCCGCGACGCCGGCACCGGCCCCTTCACGGTCCTCTCCTGCGACAATCTGCCGCATAACGGCCGCGTCGCCCGCACCGCCTTCCTCACCTGGGCCCGCGCCCGCGACGCCGAGCTGGCGGACTGGATCGCGGCCCACGTCACCTTCCCCAGCACCATGGTCGACCGCATCACCCCAGGCGTCGGCCCGCTGGACATCACGCGCCTGGATACCGGCAGCGGCGTCGACGACCGCGTGCCCGTCTTCTGCGAGGATTTCATCCAGTGGGTGATCGAGGATAAATTCTGCGCCGGCCGCCCGCCGCTGGAGGATGTCGGCGCCCTGTTCACCGGCGACGTCACGCCCTACGAGCAGGTCAAGCTGCGGATGCTCAACGCCTCGCACTCCATGCTCGGCCTGCCCGGCATGCTGATGGGCTACCGCATCGTCAGCGACATCATGCACAACCCCGACGTCGTGGCGCTGCTGGAACAGTACCTGGCCCAGGATGCCGAACCGCTGCTCGAGGCCCCGCCGGGCATGGAACTCCGCGCCTACGCCGCCCAGCTCCTGCGCCGCTTCAGCAACGTGGCCATCAGCGACCAACTCCCCCGCATCGCCTCCGACAGCGCCTCGAAACTGCCGGTCTTCGTCCGCCCCACCGCCGAGGGCACGCTGGCACGCGGGGCGGATGCCGCGCGCATCGCCTTCCTGCTGTCCTGCTTCGCCGAATATCTGCGCGGCCACGACGATACCGGCGCCACCTACGAGCTCCACGAACCCCATCTCAGCCCCGAAGACCTCGCCCTGGCGGCGGACGAGGACCCGGCGAAGGCGCTGGATATGTCGGTCTTCGCCGGCTGGGGCCTGCGCGACCATCCCTCCTTCGTGGATCTGTTCACCCGGACCCGCACATTCCTGCGCACCGGCGGCACCCGCGCCTGCCTCCGCGCCCTCGTCAGCCCCCCGGAGTCCACCTCCTGACCTGACCATCCGGCACGGCCGCCAGCGGCACCGAAAGACAACACGGAAAGTTGATAACGTTTCACATCACGTTGAAACGTTGTTACGCACCGCATGGCCGCCGTGATCGCGACGCCTGGACGCCCGTCGCGCATCCGCGATCCGTTTTTAACAGTTATCGGATAGTTCATGAAAAATCGAAACGGGACGCCTCCCGTGCTTACCCTTACCGCCGGGATCTTCATCCTGATCGGCCTCTATCTGCTGGCGGGGGGCGTCTGGCTCGCCGCGCTCGGCGGGTCGCCTTACTACCTGCTCGCCGGACTGGCGATGCTGGTCACGGCGGGGCTGCTGTTTCGCGGGCGGCGCGAGGCCCTGTGGGTCTACGCCGCCCTGCTGATCGGGACCATGATCTGGGCGGTAAAGGAGGTCGGTTTCGATTTCTGGGCCCTGGCGCCGCGCGGCGACGTGCTGGTGCCGCTGGGCATCTGGCTGCTGCTGCCGCCGGTCACGCGCCATCTCGGCCCCGCCAGCGTCGCGACCATCCTGCCGCTGCGCGCCTCGGTGGTGGCGGCCGTCGCCGTCATCGCCGCCGCCCTGATGAACGACCCGCAGGACCGCGCCGGCGCCCTGCCCCAGCTCGCCAGCAACGCGCCGACGCCGGGCGACGCCACCGAAATGCCCGACGAAGACTGGCGGGCCTACGGCCGCACCCAGTTCGGCGACCGCTTCAGCCCGCTGAAGCAGATCACCACCGCCAACGTGCACGACCTGAAAGTGGCCTGGACCTTCCGCACCGGCGACATGAAGCGCCCCGACGACCCGGGCGAATTCACCGACGAAGTCACGCCGATCAAGATCCGCGACACCGTCTATCTCTGCTCGCCGCACCAGATCCTGTTCGCGCTCGACGCCGCGACCGGCAAGCAGAAATGGAAGTTCGATCCGCAGATCAAATACAACGCCACCTTCCAGCACATGACCTGCCGTGGCGTCTCCTACCACGAGACCCAGCCGGGCGCCGAGACGATCGACGGCGCGCAGGCCCCGATCGACTGCCCGCGCCGCATCTTCCTGCCGACCAATGACGGCCACCTCTACGCGCTGGACGCCGAGACCGGCGACCGCTGCTCCCATTTCGGCGACAACGGCGTCATCGACCTCCAGGAACACATGACGATCAAGACACCGGGCTTCTACGAGGCCACGTCGCCCCCGGTCGTCACCGACAAGGCGGTGATCGTCTCGGGCGCGGTGATCGACAATTACTCCACCCATGAGCCCTCGGGCGTCACGCGCGGGTTCGACGTCTATACCGGCCAGTTGATCTGGGCCTTCGACCCCGGCAACCCCGACCCGAACGAGATGCCGTCCGAGACGCATCATTTCGTTCCCAACTCGCCCAATTCCTGGATCGTGTCGTCCTACGACCCGAAACTGAACCTGATCTACATCCCCATGGGCGTGCAGACCCCCGACATCTGGGGCGGCAACCGCACGTCGGACGCCGAGCGCTATGCAAGTTCGATCGTGGCGCTCAACGCCGACACCGGCAGGCTGGCCTGGTCCTACCAGACCGTGCATCACGATTTGTGGGACATGGACATCCCCGCCCAGCCCAGCCTGGTCGATATCCGCACCGCCTCGGGCGAAATCGTGCCGACCCTCTACGCCCCGGCCAAGACCGGCAACATCTTCGTGCTCGACCGCCGCACCGGCGCGCTGGTCGTTCCCGCGCCGGAGACGAAAGTGCCGCAGGGCCCGGCCCCCGGCGACCACCTCTCCCCCACCCAGCCCTTCTCCGAGCTGACCTTCCGGCCGAAGAACAATTTGACGGACGCCGACATGTGGGGCGGCACGATGTTCGACCAGCTCATGTGCCGCATCATGTTCCACCAGTTGCGCTATGACGGACCGTTTACCCCGCCGTCGCTCCAGGGCACGCTGGTGTTCCCCGGCAATCTGGGCATGTTCGAATGGGGCGGCCTTGCGGTCGATCCGCAGCGGCAGATCGCCATCGCCAACCCCATCGCCATTCCCTTCGTCTCGCGCCTGATCCCGCGCGGCCCCGGCAACCCGGCCTCGCCGGACAATGCCTCGCCGTCCGGGTCCGAAACCGGCGTCCAGCCGCAGTTCGGCGTGCCCTACGGCGTCACGCTCAACCCGTTCCTGTCGCCGCTGGGCCTGCCGTGCAAGCAGCCGGGCTGGGGCTACATGGCGGGCATCGACCTGCGGACGAACAAGATCGTCTGGATGCACCGCAACGGCACGATCCGCGACAGCGCGCCGCTGCCCCTACCCTTCAAGGTCGGCATCCCCAGCCTGGGCGGCCCGCTGACCACGGCCGGCGGCGTTGCGTTCCTCACCTCGACGGCCGATTATTATATCCGCGCCTATGACGTCACCACCGGCCGCCAGCTCTGGCAGGACCGCCTGCCGGCCGGCGGCCAGTCCACCCCGATGACCTATGCGGTGGGCGGGCGTCAGTTCATCGTCACCGCCGATGGCGGCCACGGCTCGTTCGGCACCAGACTGGGCGATTACGTGGTGGCCTACGCCCTGCCTGAAGGACATTGACCGCCTCCCTCCGTCGGTGACGAAAATCTCAATAAATTGTGATTGTTAAAATTCACGGTTTATTGATTAATATTTCGTCACAAAGCCTGCTTTCTGGTTGCAGGCTGCCGGGCGGCTCCATAAGAGGGGCCGCCCGGCACAAGACGGACAGGGACGGACAGCTTTTTCCACCCCGCAAAGTCCGCACGCACGGCAATCTGCCACCGCGCATGACAGAGGGGTGACGACATGCGGCTTCCGTCCACCAGAGATTCATGATCAGCCGCACCGCCATCCTGCGCCTCGCAGCCGGCGCGGTCGGTCTCGGCGCCGTCGCCGGCGTGGGCTTCCTGGCCTACGCCCTGCACCCCGCCATCGCCCCGATAGCGCCCCCCGCCGCCACCAGCTTCGCCGCCGAGAGCGTCGAGCGCGGGCGCGTCCTCGCCGCCGGCGGCTATTGCGCGGAATGCCACACCCGCCGCGACGGGCAGCCGGGCATCCCCCTGGCCGGCGACTACGCCATGGCCACGCCCTTCGGCACCATCTATTCCAGCAACATCACGCCGGATGCCAAGACCGGCATCGGCACCTGGTCGCTGGCCGCCTTCACCCGCGCCATGCGCTACGGCGTGTCGCGTGACGGCGCCAACCTGTTCCCCGCCTTCCCGTTCGACCATTTCACGCACATGACCGACGCCGACATCGCCGATGTCTATGCGTTCCTGATGGCGCAGAAGCCGGTCGCGTCGGTCAAGCGCGAGAACACGCTGCCCTTCCCGTTCAACATGCGCATCCTCCAGGCCGGCTGGAAGCTGCTGTTCCTGCATCCGGGCGCGTACACCAACGACCCGGCGCATGACGCCCAGTGGAATCGCGGCGCCTACCTCGCCGAGGGCCTGAGCCATTGCAGCGCCTGCCACACCCCGCGCAACGCGATGGGGGCCGAGAAGGCCAGCGCCCCCTATGACGGCGCCCCGGTCGATAACTGGATCGCCCCGCCGCTCAACGCCACCAACCCCACCCCCGTCACCTGGACGGAAAACGAGTTCTTCCAGTATCTGCGCTACGGCGTCGCCCCGCTGCATGGCAGCGCCGCCGGCCCGATGTCGCCCGTGGTCCATGGCGGCCTCAGCGAGATGCCGGAATCCGACGTCCGCGCCATCGCCCACTACCTGGCCAATATCGACCATGCCGACGCCCGCCAGCCCGGCGACGCCCAGCATCTGGCCACGGCCATGGCCACCTCGACCCGCGACCTGACCACGCCGCAGACCTCCGACGCCGACGCACGGCTCTACCAGGGCGCCTGCGCGGCCTGCCACGCCAATACCGGCGCGCAGCCGGTGCTGGGCCGCCCAGAACTGGCGCTGAACAACGCGCTGTGGCTGGACGACCCCACCAACCTCTACCAGGTGATCCTGCGCGGCATCGGCACCGAGGAAGGGCAGGACGGCATCACCATGCCCAGCTTCTATCACGCGCTGACCGACGCCGACCTGGCGCGACTGGCCGCCTATCTGCGCCGCACCCGCACCACCCTGCCGCCCTGGACCGACCTGGAGAAGAAAGCCGCCGCCGTCCGCGCGACGCTTCCGGCCCCACCGGTCGCCGCGTCCCATTGAGAGACGGAGTCCCGACATGACCAGTTTTCGGCTCAATGGCCACGACATATCGGTCGACGTTCCCGAGGACACCCCCCTGCTATGGGTGATCCGTGACGAAATCGGCCTGACCGGCACCAAGTTCGGCTGCGGCATCGGCATGTGCGGTGCCTGCACCGTGCATGTGGGCGGCCGCGCCACCCGTTCCTGCATCACCCCGGTCTCGGCGGTCGCCGGCGCCGACATCACGACCATCGAGGGGCTGGACCCGGCGGGCAACCACCCGGTGCAGGAAGCGTGGAAGGACTTGCAGGTCCCGCAATGCGGCTACTGCCAGTCCGGCCAGATCATGCAGGCCGCCAGCCTGCTGAAGGATTTTCCGCAACCGACCGACGCGGATATCTACGCGGTGATGGGCGGCTCGCTGTGCCGCTGCATGACCTATATCCGCATCCGCGACGCCATCAAGAAGGCCGCGGCCGCCGCCGCCGGGGGAGAACCGTCCAATGGGTAAGCTCGGTCGCATGGGGCTCGGCCAGCGGGCCGGAGGCGAGGCCGGCAACGGGCTCTCGCGGCGCGGCTTCCTGATGGCGGCCGTCGGCGCGGGCGTCATGTTCGGCTTCCCCGCCATCCCCCGCGCCTCGCAGCAGTTCCCCGCGATGGGCCTGCCCGGCGACGGCGCGTTCGAGCCCACGATCTGGTGCGCCATCGCCCCCGACGGCACCATCACCGTCAACATCATCCGCGCCGAGATGGGCCAGCATATCGGCACCGCCCTGGCCCGCATCATCGCCGACGAGATGAACGCCGACTGGGCCCACGTAAAGATCAACTACGTGGACAGCGACCCCAAATGGGGCCTGATGGTCACCGGCGGAAGCTGGTCGGTGTGGATGACGTGGGACGTCTTCCGCCAGGCCGGCGCCGCCGCGCGCATCGCCCTGACCGACGCCGGCGCCACCCTGCTCGGCGTGCCCGCATCCCAGTGCACCACCCGCGACGGCATGGTCATCGCCGGCACGAAGAGCATCAGCTACGGCGACATCGTCGCCCGCGCCCACCCGGCCCGCAGCTTCACGCCCGACGAACTGGCCAAGCTGCCGCTCAAGCCGGCCGCCGACCGCCACCTGATCGGCAATGACGACCTCAAGGCGCTCGACATCCCCGGCAAGACCAACGGCACCGCCATCTACGGCATCGACGCCAAGGTCGAGGGCATGGTCTATGCCCGGCCCAAGATGCCGCCCACCCGCTACGGCTCGCGCGTCCGCTCGGTCGATGACAGCGCCGCCCGCGCCATCAAGGGCTACCAGCGCTATCTGGTGATCGAGGACCCGTCGGAGGTCGTACAGGGCTGGGTGGTCGCCATCGCCGACACCTACAGCGCCGCCATCCGCGCCGCCGACCTGCTGAAGGTCGACTGGGCCCCGGGCGAGACGATCAACGTCTCCGAAAAGGACATCATCGACCACGGAAGAACCCAGATCGACCGCAAGGAAGGCGGCGTGATGGTGTTCGACGACAAGGGCGTGGACAGCACCTTCGCCGCCGCCGCCTCGACCTTCTCGCAGGATTACACCTGCGCCTCGGTGATGCACTACCAGCTCGAACCGACCAACGCGCTGGCGTTCGAGAAGGACGGCATCTTCGAAATCCACGCCGGCAACCAGTGGCAGTCGCTGATCCTGCCGACGCTGGCGAAGGCGCTGGGCCGGCCGGAAAAGAGCATCGTCCTGCGCAGCTACCTGCTGGGCGGCGGCTTCGGCCGCCGGCTGAACGGCGACTACATGATCCCGGCGGCCCTCGCCTCGAAGGCGCTGGGCAAGCCCGTCAAGCTGATCCTGACGCGCTCGGACGACATGCAGTTCGATTCCTTCCGCTCGCCCTCGATCCAGCGCATCCGCATGGCCCTGGACGACAGGAAGGCGATCACGGCGATGGAATACCATGCCTCCGCCGGCTGGCCGACGCAGGTCATGGCCGCCGCCTTCATGTCCAAGGGCGTGGACGGCAAGCCCTACGACCCCTTCGCCATCGCCGGCGGCGACCATTGGTACGAGGTCGGGCCGCTGCGCGTCCGCGCGCTGTCCAACGATCTCGCCAACCGCACCTTCCGTCCCGGCTGGCTGCGCTCGGTCAGCCCCGGCTGGGTGAGCTGGGGCCTGGAATCCTCGTGGGATGAAATCGCCCACATCCAGGGCAAGGACCCGGTCCAGTTCCGGCTGGAACACCTCACCGGCGCCGGCCGCAACAAGGGCGAGGCCCCGGATTCCACCGGCGGCGCCCTCCGCCAGGCCGCCGTCGTCCGCCGCGTCGCCGAAAAAGCCGGCTGGGGCCGCACCCTGCCCAAGGACACCGCATTGGGCATCGCCACCACCTTCGGCCAGGAACGCGGCATGCCGACCTGGATCGCCTGCGCCGCCCAGGTCCATGTCGACCGCGCCACCGGCATCGTCCACTGCCAGAAACTGACGATCGTGGTCGATGCCGGCACCATCGTCGACCCCGACGGCGCCCGCGCCCAGACCGAGGGCGCGGCCCTGTGGGGCCTGAGCATGGCACTGTTCGAGGGCTCGGAGATCGTCGGCGGCCTCCCCCGCGACCGCAACCTCAACACCTACACCCCGCTGCGCATCGCCGACGTGCCGGAGATGGAGATCGAATTCCTCCCCAGCACCGAAAAACCGACCGGCCTGGGCGAACCCGGCACCACGGTCGTGGCGCCCGCGATCGGCAACGCCATCTTCAACGCCGTGGGCGTGCGCATGCGCCACCTGCCCATCCGCCCGGCGGACGTGCTGCGCGCATTGAAGGAAAAGGGCGCTTCAGCCGCCTGATCCCCCAGCGGGCAGCGCCCAAGCGCGCTGCCCGCTGCCCCAGACCCCGCCAAGGGACGGGCCCCCATCGGCAGGGCCCGACCCGACAGCCTGCCAGACCGCATTTTCGGTCAGGCAGGCCACCAATGACGATCTTTCTCGCGGGGAGGAAGGTACGTAAGGCGGCTATGATGCAGCCCCATCGTCACGAAAGCCTCCAGCGTCACCATGGCGGCCTGTGCCGCTTCCAGAACCGGCGCATCGTAACCGGCCTGCGTGAGCTTGTACCGGACATCCTCGCGCACGTCGATGAAGCCCGTGCAGCCCAGGACGATCGCCTCGGCATGCTCGCGCTGAATCGCCAGCACCGCCTGCTCCGTCAATGCCGTCACCACCTTCTCATGATCCTGAAGGTCCAGGACGGGCATGTCGATATTGCGAATACAGACGACCCTCCCTTCCAGCCTTGCCTTGGCGACGCTTCCGTTCAGCATTGAAACCGGATGCGGCAAGACCGTGATGATCGCGATCCTGTCGGCCGTTCCCATCGCCAGATGCATGACCGGTTCGAACCCGCCAAACACCGGAACATCGACGGCTTCACGCGCGGCCCGCACCCCCGGGTCCCCGAAACAATTGACGAATATGCCGTCAAATCCTTCCCTGGCCGCCTGCTCGCAACGAAAGACCGTTTCCGGAGCAGCCAGGGCTTCATCATATTCGCCCTCGATGCTGCTCGGCCCATGGACCAGCCCCCTGGTAACGACCTCCGTATCCGGCTTCAGATATTTAAAGGTGTAATCACTCATTTCCGGCGTCCATACGTCGCCGATAACGGGAACGAGATTGAGAAGCTTCATTTTTTCCCCCGGCCGCACCCCTTTTCGGTTTTCCGGTCAGAGATCCTCGATCCTGACATAATCCATTTCCAGCCCGAATTGTCGCGGCCCCAGGACTTCAAGGCTTTCCGGCGTGCGCAACATCGGATCGGCACTGAATCCCAGCACTTTCACACGTTGTCCGTAATTCAGCATCTCGCCTGTCAGCGGCTCCGCCGACTCACGGTCGAGGATCGCGATCAGGTCCGGCACCATGGTGGCGGGCACGCCATTGTGGCGCGCGACGATATATTCGTTTCGCAGTTCGACCGTGAACATATCCGCTTCGTCGCGAAGCCCCTGCATGGTCGCTAGGCCCCAATGCCAGCCATCGCGCGTTTCGCGTGTGACATCGGTGATCTTGCCGTCGAACAGGATGCGCGCATGGCGGCCGTCAAGCCCGTTGAGATAACCGAGCAGCGAGTCGAACACGTCACCCTCGCCTTCCCGGGCCGCCCTGATCGCCCGGCCGATTTCCAGCGCCTGTGTCAGCGTACCCAGCACGGCGCAATCGCGCACCTGCTTTCCGCTCATGGGATAGAGCGAGCCGAACGACATCGACCCCATCGCGGTGGTCACGGCGCGGGCCAGGTCTTCGGCCATGCGGTCACTGGCCGTTTCCATCGTCACGACATTCCCGCTATCGTCCATGATGATGGCAGGCGTGGCCTTGACGCCGTAAATGCTGAAGGTCGTCATTTCCAGTTGGGGTACCGCCCGCCCCACCCCGTCGGCGTCAACAACGGGAATATCGCTGATGGCGGACAAGGCGAGCGGAAAGACCGAATTCGCCCCGCCGATCTCGGCACTGATCAGCGCATCGACACGCCGGCCGTAAAAGGCCTCGGCCTGGGCCAGCAGGCGCAAGAGCGTCTTTTCGCTGACCAGATGCTCGATGATGACGGTCGGCGCCCCGATCCCGGCGATCGACAGGACGAACGCATCGTCCGCCAGTTCCTCGGGCGCCACGACGTATGGAAAGCGACCACGGTTTATCTGCTCGCGCACGAACAATTCGCCAACATAGGGGTCCCCGCCGCCACCCGTGCCCAGCAACACCGCGCCCCGCGCCATGTCCTGAATATCCCGAATCGCATCGATCTTGTACATGTCCGATTACCTTTGGATCAGGAGGCAGAAGGTCAGACGAGCGCCGCAAGCGGCCCGACCGCCCGCACTTTCACCTGTACCGAGCCCGCTTTCATGTGGGTCATGGGAAGTTCCTGCAAGTCGACGATCTCGATCTGGCCGGCGGCGGCCCCCGCCAGAACCGCCGCGTCCCGCGCCTCCCTGCGGGCCAGGTCCAGCGCACCCTCCCGCCCCAGCCCGGCAAAATCATACAATTTGTCAACGCGGCCACTGACCAGCGCGATGGCGGCTCCTACCGCATTGGCAACCTCGGCATGGGCGGGGCGCAGCACCTCCGACGTACCCTTCAGGGGCCGCGACAACAGAATGCTGCCCCCTCCCACCAGGATGATCGGCTGCGGCGTGGAATTGACCTTGATCTGGTCGATGGCGTCCTCGACCTGCGCATGGATGTCGTCGAGCGCGGCTTCCGCCAGCGCCTGGGGGATGCCCGCAACCAGTGCCGGATCACCGATCGCCGCCTGCCCGGTCCGCACCGCGATATCGGTCGCCGTCATCGTGTCACCACCGAAGACAAGCCCCTCGTCCTGAAGCCGGAAGCCGACCGATCGCGGTCCGACACGCGCCCCCCCCGCCGTCGGCGTGACAAGACTGCCGCCACCGACCCCGATGGACAGCACGTCGGGCATCCGGAAATTGGTCCGCACGCCGCCGATGAAATTGGGCGAACTCGTCTCGCGCGGAAAGCCGTCGCGCAGAAAACCGATATCCGTCGTCGTCCCCCCGATGTCGGCGACGATCGCATCCCGCAGGCCGCTCAGGAAGGCAGCACCGCGAATACTGTTCGTCGGGCCGGCCGAACAGGTCAGAATCGGCAATTGCGCCGCGACGTCGGTACTGATCAGCGTGCCGTCATTCTGGCTGATGAAGATGGGCGCCGTGATCTCCAGGTCGGTAAAGGCCCGGCGCAGCGACCCGACCACCCGCCCCGCCAGAGCCGACAGGCTGGCATTCACGATCGCACCGTTCTCGCGATCCAGTATCCCGATGCCACCCACGTCACTGGACAGCGTCACCTGCGCATCGGGCACCGCCGCCAGGATCACATCCCGCGCCCGCCTTTCGATATCCGGCCGCAGCGGCGCGAACGTCGCAGAGACGGCAAAGGCCCGCACACCGGCGCCGGCGGCGTCCAGCGCAGCCGCCGTGATCGCCTCTTCATCCAGCGGCGCATAATCCTTGCCGTTATAGAAGGCTCCCCCGCGCACCAGGTAATATCGCCCTCCCACCGCCTCTTTCGCGTCATCCGGCCATCCGGCGAAAGGCGGCACGCCGTCTCCCATCGGCAGGCCGACCCGTATCGCCGCGACCAGCGAAAGGTCCCGGCGCTGGATGAAGGCGTTCACGAACTGCGTCGTGCCGATCATCACGGCCTCTATCGCCTGCGGCGAAACGCCATGCTGCTCCACGAGCCCCCGCACGGTGGCCATCACACCATCCCGCACGTCGGCGGTCGTAAAACTCTTGACCGCGCTGACCACGTCCCGGCCCCGCATGAGGACACCATCCGTATTCGTGCCGCCGACATCGATTCCCAGCCGCAGTTTGTCCCTGCTCACCAGCCTGTCTCCATGCGAATTGAATATGGTCGAGAAGAACAGCGTTGACCGGATATTGCCAGCGCCAAGGAGGATAGTGGACGTTTCGAACGGGTAGGTATCAACGCGCCCTGTCGAACCGGGCCACCGCCGCCTTGCGGCCCGACACGCCCAGTTTGGCGTAGATCTTCTTGAGGTGAAATTTCACGGTGTTGTCGCTGATGCCAAGCCGCCGGGCGATCAGCTTGTTGGATGCACCATCCGCCACATGCGCCATGATCTCCGCCTCGCGGTCGCTCAGCGCATCGGTCGCGGTCAAGCTCCGTTCGTTGGCAATGGCACGCAGGATCGCATCGATGTGACGGCGGCCGAATTCCGACGGCATTTCCTCGACAAGTTCACCCAGGAGTTCAGCGAGCCCATCCTGGATTTCGGCAAAAGGCGCCACGATCTGCTGTTGCTGCGACAGTTGCACGGCCTGCAACGCCATGCCACGCGCCACGTCCCGATCTTCACGCCACAAGGCGACGCGGGCCCCCAGTACCATCCCCCAGACTTCACCGACAAGCCGCCCGCCCGATCGAGAGACGCGAATCAGCTCTTCCGAAAATTTTTCGGCTTCATCAGGAGTGTCACGAATCAACGCCACCATCGCCAGGGCACGCAGGCACCATTCGCGCTCCAGCCAGGGCCGGTCCGATGCCGGCGGCATGACCAGGTCGCGGCAACGGGCTTCCAGTTCCGCCGGCACATCCCCGCTCCGCGCATGGACGAACAGGGCGAGGGCGGACAGCAGCCCTTCCAGCGCCTCCATGCCGCGCTGCCTCAGGTCGGCGGCCGTCACCGCGAGTTCCTTCAGCGCCGGGTCCCTGCCATGACGGCGGAAACTGACTTCCACGATCACCGGCAGGGCGAGCGCATATTGATCGAACCACGCTTCATTCCTGCCGAACTCGAACAGGGCGATGCGCATTTCCTCGGCGGCACTGGGTCGATATGTCTGCAGATATTCTATGCAGGCATCGGCGATCCTGGCCATGGCATGCAGGCTGCGCTCTCCGGCCATGTGGACCGGCAGCCGCCTCCGCACGGCCAGGTTCCGTTCCTTGACCCGATGCAGGTCTCCCCGCGCCAGATCCAGCAGGATTTCATGGCAGACAAGGTGCATGTCCGCATGATGCAGCCCGTCGATGGTCCCATAGGCGGTACGCGCCCTCTCCAGCGCCAGCGCGGCCGCGTCGATCTCTCCGATCTGCTGTTGCAGCACCAGTTCGAGATTTTCGTACCATCCCCACATCATCGGCATATTCGCCGATTGTTCGCGCAGCGTTGCGACAGAGAGCGTCGGAAGCACGAGCGGTCCCAGCATATCCACCGCGAAGAAGCTCATCAGCGCGCGGCTCTCCGTCAGGAACCGCTCCCGTTCTGCCTTTGCCTGCTCTTCCGAAAAAAGAAGGCGATCGCTTTCCTCAACCATCGCGGACACCATCTGCGCCGCCTCGCGATGGAACCCTTCCTTGAAATAGACGAGGATCGCGGCCAGACGCATCCTCGGGCTATCCTGCAACGCCATGGCCGGGATCTCCCGGATGATCGCACGCAGATGCCCGACCCCCGCCGAAAGGAAGACTTCAAGGAACGGCAGGCGGGAAAGCAGGAGTTGCAGGAGCCCGTCATCCTTGCTCTGGACCGCGTGGCGCACCGCATCGACATAGCGTCTCTGCCGTTCGAACCAGATCGCGGCGCGCGCATGCAGCACTCCCATGCGTCCGGGCATGACCGCCAGCCGTCCACGCGCATATTCCGCCAGCAGCGGATGGAGGCGATAGCCCACCTCGCCGTCCAGGATGCTCTGCTGCACCAGGCTGGGCAGCGCCCGCGCCACCTGCTGGAGCACATGCGCGCTGTCATAGGCGTCGCGCACATGATCGGCCAGCGAAAGTTCGATCACGTCCACGATGGAAAGCTCGATCAGCGCGGCCTGATGGCATGCGGAAAGATGGCCGAAGATCTGCTCGGCGAAATAATCGGCCATTTCGGATGCAAGGCCGCTGAAGCGCGGCATCGACTGCATCCCACCCACCCGCTCCCGCCACAGCCGGTATAGCTGGACGGCGATCGGCCAGCCTTCGGTCTGTTCGGCAATGGCCGCGAGTTCGGGAGCATCCTCCGGCAGGTCGAGCGCATCGGCCAGTTCCCGTCCCCGCAGCTTCAGCTCGCCCGGCTCGATCACGCGCACGCTTCCCTGGGCCCGCAGCAACGCGATGGGCAGGGCGGGCTTGTGCCGCGTCGAAAGCACGAAATGCACATGCTCCGATGTCGCTTCGACCAGCATGGACAGGCACTCGATGATGCGCGGATGATCGACCTTGTCGAAATCGTCGAGAATAATCGTGACCGGCTGAGGCAGGTTATCGAGGCCGAGGGCCAAAGCATCCAGAGCCGCATCCGTGTCGCCGTCAAAGAGGATCCGCCGCGCCGCATCCCCCGGATCGACATGCCCGGCCTCCAGCGCCAGGACGAGCATGCGCAGGAATTGCAACGGCTCGCGTTCGGTTTCCAGCGCGCTGTACCACGCGACATTGACACCCGCCGCGGTCAGCCGCGCATGCCATTGGGTAAGAACGCTGGTTTTCCCATAACCCGGCGGCCCCAGGATAATGGTCAGCCGTCCCTGCCGCGCCACATCCAGTGACCGCAGAATGAGCGTACGGGTACACAGGCGCAGATAATGGATCGGCGGCGACAGCCGGCGCAGCACCGGCCTGCCGGGTTGAGGAAGCATCTTGGCCGCCTCAGGCATCGATCCCGTTTTTGCAGATCCGGCCGTTGCGCATGATGAGCCGGATATTCCCTTCCTGAGCCAGGCAGGCGATATCTTTCAGCGGATCGCCATCGACAATCAACAGGTCAGCCATCGCTCCCGGCGCCAGGGTACCCAGCCGCCCCTGCATCCCGAGCAATGCCGCGTTGGTCGAGGTCGCCGAGCGCAGAATCTCCAGCGGCGTGCAAACCTCCCGGCGCAGCAGGAACTCACGCGACTGACGTTCCATGAGCGGGCCCAGCAGATCGGTGCCGAAACCGATCCGCGCCCCCGCGCTCCGCAGCATGTCGAGCGACCTCATGGCGTGGCGTTCCACCTCTGCCGCCTTGTCCACCATCGCGCGCGACAGGCCCAGTTGCCCCCCCAGCGTGCGAATGGCATCGATGATGGCCATCGTCGGCACGGCAAAGACGTCATGGGCCACGATGGCCTCGGCGCCGTCCCGCTCCAGCATGGTGGCATGCTCTATCGATTTCACGCCATTCGACACACAGCGCAGCACCGCGTCATTGGTGTGGGCATGGGCCATCACATAACAGCGCCGGGTGGCCGCTTCCTCGACGGCGACGCGGATTTCCTCGACCGCGAACTGGTTCATCCAGATCGGATCGCTGGGCGAAAGCACGCCGCCCGATACGAAAAGCTTTACCTGATGGGCCCCGCGCCGCAACTGTTCGCGCACGGCTTTGCGCATCGCGTCCGGCCCGTCCACCACCATCGCCAGCGCCCCGCAATAGGCGCAGGCGCAGATATCCGCGTGGTTCGGCGCGCGAAGGTCGCCATGGCCGCCCGTCTGGCTCAACGCCAGTCCGGGAAAGAAGAAGCGGGGGCCATCGATCAGCCCGGCTTCGAGCGCCGCCGCCAGGGCGTAATCTCCTCCGGCGGCGTCGCGCACAGTCGTATAGCCACGGGCCAATGCACCTTCCAGGATGGATTTTGCCCGCAATCCCCGCACGACTTCGGGAATCGTATCGATGCGGGCCGGATTCACCTCCATTCCGTAGGCATGGAAATGCGCATCGATCAGGCCCGGCATCACGAAGCGGCCGCCGGCATCGATGGAAGCCCCGCTGTCCGCGAACGCGGCACGAGGACCGATATCGCGGATGACGCCATCCTCGATATACAGCGTGCGCCCCTCGGCGATGTCCTCCGACAGGCCGTCGAAGACCCGGCAATTATGGATCAGCAAGACCATCTGGCATTCCCGCTCCGTCATGAGAAGAAAAGGATCGCGCATGGACGCGACAGGCGTCAAACCCGGTGCGGGGTAGCGGCCCGGCGCGCTCGGGTAGCGCGGGCATCCCCATCACGGCCGTCATTGCGCGGCGAAGGCGCCACGCAGGGCCTGCGACGCCTTCATGATGACGGCGGCGGTCAGCATGGCGTCCAGGCTCGGGATCTGCGTCAGGGAAAGAAGGCCCGTGGTCGATGCCAGGCCGACCGCGCTGCCGGCCGCCCAGGCGGACAGCGCACCGCCACGAAAGCGCGCGGAGGTTCCGGCCGACAGATCCGCCCCCGACATCGAACACGCCATGATCGCGGCGATCGGCGGAAGGGCGATGCTCAGAATCGTCAGGAAAGGCACGAATGCCTGCCCCACCCGCAGCAGGTCCATCAGCAGGCCCAGCGCGGAAACCAGCATCACGACCCACCCGAAGCGCGCCCGTTCGAACTGGGCGGACAGCGAAAGGCTGCCGGAATAGAGGCACGACGACGCATCGAGCCCCGCACCCAGCATCAGGATCGCGAAAGCCGGCGGCCCGTAGCCCAGCACGGTCATCGCCGCCAGCAGGTCCGGCTGGCCGAGCAGCGCCCCCGAAACCGACGACCCGATCAGGATCAACGGAAAAACCACCCCCAGCACGACCATGATACTCGCGCGTGCCGCCACCGGCCTGCGGACGAACCGGCTATAGTCGGGCTGGATGACGATCCCGACCACATAGGCCCCGATCACCGCCGAAACCGCCTGGCCGAACCCCATCGCGACCGCCGGCGCCGGCCTGCCCCCCTGCACGCCCGGCCATGCCAGCGCGACCGATGCCGCCAGCAGCATGGCGCCAAGCGGAATCAGCACGATCCCCAGCCGTTCGAGGCCGACAGTCCCCCTCGACGCGACACCGCCGACAAGGAGCGTCAGCACCATCGACATCAGCCATTCCGGGGTCTCGACCCCGACGAACGACACCAGGGCACCATGGACCGTAGCCCCCATCAGCCCGACCTCGACGGCGTACCAGCCGACAAGTGCCGTGGACACGGCCAGCCTGACGAGCTGCGCGCCGGCGGACCCGAACACCGGCTCGGCCAGGAGCGCCAGGCTCATCCGGCTCTTCGATCCGATCCCCGCCGTCACTCCCCCGACCGCCGCCAGAATCAGGCTGCCCGCCAGAATCGCCTGTACACCGGCCGTCGGAGCCATGCTCCCCATGATCCGGGCACCCAGCGTGAAGGCGGGAAGTCCGCACAACCCGCCCGCCATGATGAAGAACAGCCGCCACGCACTCCCCTGTGCCGAAGCAGGGACGATCCCGTGGGCATAGCTTTCGGAGAGCGAACCGGGGACTTCATCGGATGCCGTCATCGGGAAAACTCGAAGAAAGCGATGGTTATGCTGAACAGCCAGGGGGAGCGCGCGGTCATCACCGTCAGAAGGACGCGCGCGCTTCGACGCCATAGGTCCGGGGCTCGGCCAGCCAGCCCAGATCATACGCGGCCCCTGAGAATGCCTTCGGGTTGTAATCCTCGAAATATTGCTCGTTCGTCAGGTTCTTGCCCCATACATAGACCGAGTAGTTCCCCCATTTGAGACCGAGCCGCGCATTCACCAGGTTGATCTGCGACTGCACGTTGAGGTTGTCGACCTGCCAGTATTCATGGCCCCGATGTTCGAAGTCACCGCGCACGAACCCGTTGAGGTCGCGCCATAGCCGGCGCTCGTACTGCAACGCGACATTCAGTTTCCACGGGATCGTACGCGGCGTGTAGTTCCCGATCACACCGGCATAGCTTGAACTTTTGACGACTTGGGAATGCGTCGTCCCCAGCCCCGCCGAAAAGGTCAGGCCCCGTGCCAGAAGGGCCTGAAGCTGCACTTCCCCGCCATAGATATCCGCCTTGTCGATATTGCCGATGATCTGCGAGGCCGTGGCGACGTCGACATAGAAAAATTGGAAATTCCTGTCTTTCTCGTAATAGAAAGCACCATTCAGGGTCAGCCTGTTATCGAGCCACGCGGTCTTGAACCCGAGTTCGTAATTATCGAGATGCTCCGCCTTGAACGGCGCCACGGGAACCCCTGGTGCGTTGAACCCGCCGGGGCGGAACCCTTCCGAATATGTGGCATAGAGCAGATGGTTCGGCGTGAAGTGCCATGTCAGGGTCACGCGCGGCTGGGGCCTGCTATAGGTCTTGGAGCGTTGCGAACCGTCCGACAGGTCGGTCTGGTTCCTGTTGATGGAATCGTAGCGCGTCCCCGCCGTCAGCGTCAGATGCTTCGTGATGTCATATTCCATCTGGCCATAGGCCGCCCACGCATAATCCTTGTCGAATTCATTGTGGTCGATGATCACGAGCGAAGGATCGTTATATTGGTCCCTGGTGTGGTTCAGGTCGAAAAACCCCTTGGTCTGCAAGGCGCGGTCCTGATGATTGTAGTAGAATCCGGTCACCCACCTGAAAGGCCGGTCCTGCCGCGACGTCAGGCGAACCTCCTGGCTGATCCCCCGATACGCCAGGTCCTGCCCCTGTCCAACGGCTCCCAATCCACCAAGACCCAGCGGATTCTGCTTCAGATTCGAGAAGTCGAGATCCCCGCGATTGGCATCGGCAAGGTCGGTCAGGCCAGTGATGGTCGTCAGTGTCGCAAATCCGAGCTGGGCATCCAGCTTGACCGTCGCGTTGGCGACATGCCCCCATGATGCCCCCTCGAGATCGCTGCTAGGGCGCGCGAAATCATTGGTCCCGGTGACGATGCTGTCCTGCTCCGCTCCCGCCTTGAACCAGTTGTAGTGAACACGGAAATCCATGCTCAACCAGTCTGTCGGCAGCGCAATGATCCGCCCCTGCACCGAGTCGTTATGATTGATATGGTCGACATTGCGATCCAGATACGTGTTGCGGATCAGGCCGCCGAACCCGTCCGAGCCGCCGGAAAGCCTGAAGAAGACCTTGTCCTTGACCATCGCCCCCGAAAGCCCGGCCAGCCCCTGGTAATAGGCCCCGTTGCCATAACTGCCCTGAACGAACCCGTGATACGCATTCGTCGGCGGCTTGGTCGTGATGACGGTCGCGCCACCCAGGGCACCGTTGCCGAAAAGCGCCCCCTGCGGCCCGCTCATGACTTCCACGCTCGATACGTCGACCATATCGAGAAAGGCTTCCTTCTGATTGTTCTGCGGCACGCCATCGACCACGATCTGCAATGGCGATGTCGAATTATTGACCTCCTGAAGGCCACGCACGACGATAAAGCTGTTCAGAAAATCGTATGAATGCGCCATATTGACGTTGGGAATCAGGTTTAACGTATCCTGGGTCGTTCGGGCCGTGGCATTCGCCAGTTCCTCACCGGAAATCACCACCGACTGCATCGATTTTTTCTGTGCCCGGTTTTTCAGGGCATTATGATCGGCCGCCACGACGATATCTTCGCCCACGACCGTCGCTGCCTGTTTTTTTCGCGGCACCGACGCCCTGCGCCCGGCCGTTGACGATGCCCCGTGGCCCGATGGCCGCACGGAAGGGCTCTTCCCCGCCACTTCGTCGTTCGACCATGCCGTGATGGGCAGACAGACAATCGCTGCGATTTGCAAAAAGACCGGAAATAAGGGGCGATTGCGATGCACTTTGCCTGTCTCCCATAATCTGTAGCCGTTGGCTCCGGAACACGATCCGCGCGGCAGCGCGTCGAAATAAGAAAATAGAGTCGCGGCTTTCCATTCGGCACTTCGTCGTTTCGATGAAACCGGCAAGTACAGCACGACAATCGATCTCTCTTCTGAGCTCCCGCCCGGCAGCTCGACTACTGAAGAGGCTATACGCGAAGAGCATCGCGATGCGAGGCGCGTCTTGGGTAGAGAGGCCCAAAGTTTGGGTAGCGTAATGAGCCCACTTGCCGGTGCCGGGTTGCCCTGAACCCGTCATGCCCATCGCCGTACCATCCGCGCAGATCGCGGCCAGAGCACATTGTCCTCGCGGAATATGTGTATAGGGGCTGGCGCCCCCGACCGGCCTCCAAGGCATGGCAGTCGGGCACGTGGCGCGTTATGCTCTCCCCATGCCGATCCTGCCCTATATCGTCGCCGCCACCTTCTTCATGGAGTATCTCGACTCCACCATCATCGCCACGGCGCTGCCGGCGATGGCGCGCAGTTTCCATGTCGGCCCCAACGAACTCAGCCTGGGCATGACGGCCTATATGCTGACGCTGGCGGTCTTCATCCCGATCAGCGGCTGGATGGCCGACCGTTTCGGCTCGCGCACCATCTTCGCCACCGCCGTCACCATCTTCACCGCCGCCTCGGTCCTGTGCGGCTTCGCCGGCAGCGTGCCCATGTTCGTCGCCGCCCGGGTGCTGCAAGGGCTGGGCGGCGCGATGATGGTGCCGGTCGGGCGCTTCATCGTGGTGCGCAATACCGAGACCAGCCGCATGATCCAGGCCATCTCCACCATCACCTGGCCGGCGGTGGCCGCCCCCGTCATCGGCCCCACGGTCGGCGGCATGATCGTGACGTTCACAAGCTGGCACTGGATCTTCTTCATCAACCTGCCGCTGGGCCTGGCGGTGCTGGGCGTCATCTTCGCCGTGGTGCCGCAGCAGTTCGGCGAGCGCCGCCCGCTGGACTGGGCCGGTTTCGTGCTGGGCGGCGTCTCGCTCACCGCCATCCTGCTGGGCACCGAGCTGGCCAGCAACACGCAGGCCAGCCCCATCCTGGCCAGCCTGCTGTTCGGCGGCGGCCTGCTGCTGGGCACCATGACCCTGCGCCACGCGGCGGGCCAGGCCCATCCGCTGCTCGATTTCCGGCTGATGCGTCACCCCACCTTCGCCATCACGGTGCTGGCGGGCACGCTGTCGCGCCTGACGATCGACGCCATCCCCTATCTGGTGCCGCTGCTGCTCCAGATCGGCTTCGGCCTCACCGCCTTCCATGCCGGCTCGCTGATGCTGGCCTTCGCGCTGGGCAATCTGGGCATGAAGATGTTCACCACCCGCATCCTCCAGCGCTTCGGCTTCCGCGCCACCGCCGCCATCAACGCGGCCTTGGGGGCGCTGTTCGTGCTGCTGGCGGGCACGATGGTGCCGGCCACCCCGGTCACGCTCCTGCTGCTGGTCCTGCTGGGCTGCGGCGTCACGCGCTCGATGCAGTACACGCTGCTCGCCACCCTGGGCTATGCCGATATCGGCGCCCAGGAAAAGGGTGCCGCCAGCACGCTGCTCAGCGTCAGCCAGCAGATGTGCATCGGCATGGCCGTCGCCTTCGCCGCCCTCACCCTGCGACTGACCGCGATCCTGCGCGGCGAACACCCCTCCACCGACGCCTTCACCCCCACCGATTTCCACTGGGCGTTCCTGGTCGTCGCCATCCCGCTGATCCTCTCGATCCCCGGCTATCTGCGCCTCGACCGCACCGCCGGCGCCGCCCTGCGCCAAGCATCCTGATCACGACCAGTCGGAAAAAACGCCCGACCTCAACGCGGCACGCATTGCCGCCCTGCCCACTCCTGCTGGAACAACCACCGCGATTCGCACGTATAAACGCCATCACACGACCTGATGGAGTTTGGAAGATGCGGCGATTTATGATGTTCGGGGCCGTGATGATCACGCAGGGCATGGCGATTGTCCCGGCCGGAGCGCTGGCTCAGGCCTATGTCGGTGATAACGCCGCCGGCTATGCCCCGCCCACCACCAATCCTTCCTATTACGATCCGTCGGGGGGCGATCAGGGCGGGACTTATCCCTCCGGACAATACGGCTATCCCCAGCCCCCTGCGCAGCCGTACCCTGCACAGCCCTATCCGCCGCAGCCCTACTCCGTGCCGTCCTCTCCCGCGCAGCCCTATCCTGCCCAGCCGGTTCCCCCGCAGGTCGCGTCACCTGATTCGGTCTGCCCCAATGGGCGGTTCTTCGATCACATGACGAAAACCTGCGAAAGTCCCTGACGCGCGCCCGCGGTCCTAATTCTGCCGCCAGGGCAGGCCGTCGGCCTTCCACCCGGCCTTGGAGCCCCGATGCCCCTCGGCATCCAGCGGCCCCTCGAATCCGCCCGCCACGTTGAACACATGCGCAAACCCCGCCATCCGCGCCGCCATGGCGGCCGAATGGCTGCGCGCGCCCGAGCGGCAGATGAAATGGATCTCATGCTCCGGCGTCAGCCCCGCCGCCTGGAGTTGCTCCAGGAAACGCGGATTCGGCTGCCCGCTGAGGCCCTGCCACGAGACCGGGATCACCTGCTTGCCGACCGACGCCAGGTCGGGCAGGCCCACGAACATCCATTCCGCGTCGGTGCGCACATCGACCAGTTGCGCCTGCGGGCGGTTTCCCAGCGCGTCCCAGGTCTGGGTGGGGGCTACGTCCTCGATCATCTTGTGTCCCATCGCAAGAATGCACATTGTGCGCCTGACGGCCGCCCGGCCCCGGCCGGGCGCATTCCGGCGGCATAGGCCGCCACGCACGTTGCGGAGAAGGTGCTGCGTTATGGGCCAAAGTGCAAATCCCGCCCCGATCGGCTGGACGACCTCGTCCCCCGACATGACTGCCGCGATCGGCCACACGCCGCTGATCCGCCTGCGGCGCGCGTCGGAACTGACGGGCTGCGAGATCCTGGGCAAGGCGGAATTCATGAATCCCGGCGGCTCGGTGAAAGACCGCGCCGCCCTGGCGATCATCGACGACGCCGAGCGGCGCGGCGTGCTCAAGCCCGGCGGCACGGTGGTCGAGGGCACGGCGGGCAATACCGGAATCGGGCTCACCCTGGTCGCCAACGCGCGCGGCTACCGCTCGGTGATCGTGATGCCGGAGACCCAGAGCCAGGAGAAGATCGACTTCCTGCGCATGATCGGCGCCGATCTGCGCCTGGTGCCGGCCAAGCCGTTCCGCGATCCGGGCAACTACGTCCACGTCTCCCGCCGCCTGGCCGAGGAAACGGGCGCGGTCTGGGCCAACCAGTTCGACAATCTCGCCAACCGCGAGGGCCACCGCGCCACCACCGGCCCCGAGATCTGGACCCAGACCCAAGGCAGGGTCGACGCCTTTACCTGCTCCTGCGGCACCGGCGGCACGCTGGCCGGCATCGCGCTGGGGCTGGAGGATTCCGCCCGCGCCGAAGGCCGCGCCCGCCCCCGCATCGTGCTGGCCGACCCGGAAGGCTCGGCCCTCTACGGCTGGGTAAAGTCCGGCGACATGAGCATCAGCGGCGGCTCGATCACCGAGGGCATCGGCCAGTCCCGCGTCACCGGCAACCTGGAAGGCATCGCGATCGACGACGCCGAGCGCATCCCCGACGCCGAGGCGCTGGACCTGATCTACGAATTGCTGATCCACGAGGGCCTGTCGATCGGCGGCTCGTCGGGCATCAACGTAGCATCGGCCATCCGCGTGGCGCGCCAGATGGGCCCCGGCCACACCATCGTGACCATCCTGTGCGACGGCGGCAGCCGCTACCAGTCCAAGCTGTTCAATCCCACCTTCCTGCGCGAGAAGAATCTTCCCGTCCCATCCTGGCTCGCCTGAGACCCTGACCTAAAATGCGCGCTGGCGGCATGTCCGCCGCGCGTTTCCTGCATTTTCGGTGCTCACCAGCCCGGATTTCCGGCCAGGCGCCCGCAAAAGCATAAAATTTCCCCATCTTTTCAAAAAGACGAAACACGGCATCCCCTTCGCGCGTAAGGCATCCAGTCACGCCCTCCCCCTTGCCGAGAGGCGATTCCCTGCCAACGGGGGCGGCGCGACGGACAATATTCCCGGACACGACAGTCCGGCCCGCGAAGGTTACAGAGAACCGATGCTCGAAGATGCGTTACTGCTCGACGCCGGCGGCAACCCCCTCGTCCAGAAGCACAATCCCCATTCTTCCGACTGGGAGGAAGTCAGCGCGTTCTGCCGGCAGGTCTACATGCCCTACCGCACGCGGCCGCTGGTCCGCACCCTCATGCCCGACGCCACGATGTATTCCGTCGAAACCGGCGGCATCGTCGCCACCCGCTTTTCCTACGGCGTCCCGGTGCATCTCTCGGATTTCGATCCCAAGGCCGGGCGCGTCCTGGTCCTGACCACCCTGCGCGGCAGCATCGAACACGCGGCCGGCCGAGGCGAAAGCCTCTTCACAGGCCCGGGCGAGAGCTTCGTCGCCGATTGCAGCCGCACGGAATACTGGCTCAAGGCCAGCGCGGACCATCTCCAGTTCAACCTCACGATCGGCCACGACATGCTGGCGGCCACCGCCCAGCAATGGTTCGGCTTTCTGCCCAATGACGCCTTGTGGACAACGAAGGTCCGTTTCGGCGACCGGGATTCCTCCTGGATCGCCCTGCTCGACTACGTCACCCGCACCCTCGGCCGCACGGCCCGTCCCGGCACGGGCGAGCGCATCCGCGCCCGCATCGCGGAAACCGTCTGCGTCGAACTCCTGCAACACTGGGCCGACAGCGCCGGCATCGACCTTAACCGCACGAGCGCCTGCGCCGCGCCCTTCTACGTCCGGCGCGCCGAGGATTTCATGCGTGAAAACGCGGCCGCCCTGCCCACCATGACCGATGTCGCCATGGCGGCCGGCGTCAGCGTGCGCGCCCTGTCCGGCGCCTTCCGGCGCTACCGCGACACCACGCCCAGCGCCTTCCTGCGCGAACAGCGCCTGCTCGGCACCAGGGCGGAACTGCTCGCCGCCGGCCCCGGCGAGACGGTCGGCGCCATCGCCAGCCGATGGGGCTACGTGAATTTCAGCGAATTCGCCCAGGGCTTCCTCAGGCGCTTCAACGAACTGCCCTCGGCCACGCTCGCCCGCGCTCACCACGCATTGAAGCGCGCCGCCGCATAGAGCCTGACCGCAAATGCGCGCTGGCGGCGTGTCCTCCGCGCGTTTCCTGCGCTTCGCGGCGGACGGCCATCAAGGCCGCTCCGCTCCGATGCTCGGAAACACACGACGGGCACGGCCCTGACGGGCCGCTCTCGCTCACCAGCTCACATTTGCGATCAGGCTCACAAACCTGCCGATCCGAGACAGCCCCTGCCGACAGCAGGCAGATAACCGCACCGCCCCGGTCGCATTGTCCCCGCATCCATCCGGTTTTTACGGGACAGCCATGCACGCAACGGCGAAAACACAGTGCGACGCCCTCCTCTCCGAAATCGTGCGGGGCGAGGACAGAATCCCCGGCCTCGTCGCCATGGTCACCGACCGCCGGCAGACGCTCTACGAGGGCGCCGCCGGCGAACGCATGCAGGGCGGCGGCACGGCCATGACGACGGACACGGTCTTCCGCATCTTCTCCTGCACCAAGGCCATCGCCGCCGTCGCCGTCATGCAACTGGTCGAGGAAGGAAGGCTCGATCTCGACGCCCCGGCCAGGATCCACGTTCCCGAACTCGGCGCCATACAGGTCGTGGAAGGCTTCGACAGAAACGGCACGCCCAGGCTCCGCCCGCCGAAACGCGAGATCACGGCGCGCATGCTCCTGCTGCATACGGCCGGCTTCGGCTATGATTTCTTCAACGAGCCCTACCGCCGCCTCGCCGAATCCGGCCGGCTCCCCAGCGTCATGTCCGCCACCAGAGCCTCCATCACGGCCCCCCTCCTGTTCGATCCGGGAGAACGCTGGAATTACGGCGTCAATATCGACTGGGCCGGCCAGATCGTCGAACGGATCACCGGCACCCGCCTGGGCACGGTGCTGCATGAACGGGTGTTCGTCCCCCTGGGCATGCACAATACCGGCTTCACCCTCACCCCCGCCCTGCGGCGCCGCCTGGCCACGATGCACCAGCGCGAGCCGGACGGCACGCTCACCCCCCTCCCCGATTTCGAACTGCCGCAGGAGCCCGAACTGCACATGGCCGGACACGGGCTCTATTCCACGGTCGGCGACTACATGCGCTTCATCCGCATGATCCTCAATAAAGGCCAGGGCGAGAACGGGCGCGTGCTGAACGCCGAGACCGTCGCCATGATGGCCACCAACGGACTGGGCGCGCTGAAGCTCCCTCCCCTCCGGAGCGTGATTCCCACCCTGTCGAACGACGCGGAGTTCTTCCCAGGCATTTCCAAATCATGGGGCTACAGCTTCATGATCAACGACGCCACCGCCCCCACCGGCCGCCCGGCCGGCGCCCTCGGCTGGGCGGGGCTGGCCAACCTGTATTACTGGATCGACCGCCGGAACGGCCTCGGCGGCTTCTGGGCCACGCAGATCCTGCCCTTCGCCGACGGCCCCTCCTTCCAGGGCTTCATGGATTTCGAAAGCACGATCTACGACCTGCACAACGTCTGAACGAGGTCCCACGCAACAGGCACCGGCAAGACAGACAACAGGAACGCGCACCCGGATCCGCACGCCCGACATTGCACGACGGGGAATATGCTCTATCGTGAGGCATCCCGACCGGAGCCCGCATTACGTGCCAGTCGACGCTGAACCGAACGAACCCGCCGCCTCGGCCGGCGGCATCCTGACCATCGACCTGGCCGCCCTCGCCGACAATTACCGTCTGCTGCGCGACCGGGTCGGCCCCGCCGTCACCTGCGCCGCCGCCGTCAAGGCCAACGCCTACGGGCTGGGCGCCGCACGGGTGGTCCCGGCGCTGCACCGCGCCGGCTGCCGTACCTTCTTCGTCGCCCACCTGGCCGAAGGCGCCGCCATCCGTCCCCTGCTCGGCCCCGACAGCACGATCTTCGTCCTCAACGGCGCCATGCCGGGCACCGAACCCGCCCTGCACCAGGCCGGGCTGGTCCCGGTGCTGAACAGCCTGGAACAGATCGCCCGCTGGCGCGCGCTGGCCCGCCAGACCGGCACCGCTCTCCCCGCCGCGCTGCAACTCGACAGCGGCATGTCCCGCTTCGGCCTGTCGGCCGAAGACCTCGACACGCTGCTGGCCCAGGACGACCCGCTGGCCGGCCTCACCCCCAGACTGGTCATGAGCCACCTGGCCTGCGCCGACGAACCCGCGCACCCGGCCAACCACGCCCAGCACGCCGCCTTCCAGCGCCTGCGCGCACGCCTGCCCGCCCTGCCCGCCAGCCTGGCGGCGTCCTCGGGCCTGTTCCTCGGCCCCGACTGGCATTTCGACATGGTGCGCCCCGGCGCCGCGCTGTACGGCATCAACCCCACCCCGGGCCAGCCGAACCCGATGCGCCCGGTCGTCCGGCTCCAGGCGAGAATCATCCAGACCCGCCAGATCGGCCCCGGCACGGCGGTGGGCTACAGCGCCGGCTTCATCGCCGACCGCCCCAGCCGGATCGCGACGCTGGCCGTGGGCTACGGCGACGGCTTCCCCCGCGCCATCGGCGGCCGGGGCCACGCCATCCTGCCCGCCCGGCCGGAGATCATGCTGCCGATCGTCGGCCGGATTTCCATGGACTGCCTGGCGGTCGACGTCACGGCGCTGGACGACGCGCCCCTCGCCGCCGGCACCGCGCTGGACCTGATCGGCCCCCACCATCCGCTCGAAGACGCCGCCGACGCCGCCGGAACCATCGGCTACGAACTGCTGACCGGCCTGGGCGCGCGCTACCATCGCCTCTATCGCGACGACATATCAATGCGCGCAAATGGCGAGGACATATCAACGCGTGCCGAAGGCGAGGACATTTCGCCACATGGCCGTCGCGACGCCGCATCACCGCAGGGAGAGAATGCGTGAAGGTTATTGTCCTGGGCGCCGGGGTCATCGGCACCACCACCGCCTGGTATCTGGCCAGGCAGGGTCACGAGGTGACCGTCATCGACCGCCAGCCCGCCGCCGCGATGGAGACATCGTTCGCCAATGCGGGCCAGGTCTCGCCCGGCTATTCCACACCATGGGCCATGCCCGGCCTGCCGCCGAAGGCGCTGGGCTGGATGCTGAAGAAGAACAGCCCGCTGGTCATCCGCGCCCGCCTCGACCTGGCAATGCTGCGCTGGATGACGCAATTGCTGGCCAACTGCAACGCCCATGCCTACGACGTCAACAAGGCGCGGATGCTGCGGGTGGCCGAATACAGCCGCGACTGCCTGACCGACCTGCGCGCGCAAACCGGCATCACCTATGACGACCGCCAGAAGGGCCTGATCCAGCTTTTCCGCACCCAGTCCCAGCTCGACCACGCCCACGACGACATGCGCCTGCTCACCGAGAGCAACATCCCGCACGAACTGCTCGACGTCACGCAGATCGTGGCGCGCGAACCCGGCCTGGCCCACGCCAGCCACCTGCTGAAGGGCGGCCTCTACCTCCCCGGCGACGAATCCGGCGACGCCCATATGTTCACCCAGCGCCTGTCGCAGAAAGCCGAGGAACTGGGCGTCACCTTCCAGTACGAAACCCGCATCGAGGGGCTGGACGCCAGCGCCACCGAGATCATGGGCGTCCGCACCTCCACCGGCCGCATCACGGGCGACGCCTACGTGCTGGCCCTGGGCAGCTACTCGCCGCTGATGCTGCGCCCGCTGGGCATCAGCCTGCCGGTCTACCCGGTCAAGGGCTACTCGCTGACGGTCCCGCTGACCGACGAGGCCCGCGCCCCCAGCTCGACGGTCAATGACGAGAGCTACAAGGTCGCCATCACCCGCCTGGGCGACCGCATCCGCATCGGCGGCACCGCCGAACTGACGGGCTACAGCCTGCGCCTCAGCCCCGACCGCCGCCGCACGCTGGAACTCTCCTTCTCCGAGCTGTTCGGCGGCGGCGACCTTGGCCGCGCCACCTACTGGACCGGCCTGCGTCCCAACACCCCCGACGGCACCCCGGTCATCGGCCTGTCGGGCCGCTTCGGCAATCTGTGGCTCAACACCGGCCACGGCACGCTGGGCTGGACCATGGCCTGCGGCTCCGGCCAGCTCCTGGCCGACCTGATCACCGGCCGCCGCCCCGCCATCCCGCACCTCGACCTGTCCATCGACCGCTACACGGCCTGAACCAGACGATCACACAGGCGCGCCGGCCACAATCCGGCACGCCTGCCCCCCTCGGCCCGCGCATGGACCATTCCGGACAACCCGGTCTATCACGATAGAAAGCACTGTCCCGGAGACGATTTTGAGTATCGAAAAAACCCTGTTCGCCGCCGCCGACAAGATGCGCGGCGCCATGGATGCCGGAGAATACAAGCATATCGCCCTCGGCCTCCTGTTCCTGCGCTACGTCTCCGAAGCCTTTGACCGCCGCCGCGCGCTGATCGTCCAGGAGGGCGGCGACCCGGACGACAGCGAGGAATACCTGGCCGAAAACACGTTCTTCGTGCCGCCATCCGCCCGCTGGTCCACCCTCGCCGCCAAAGCCAAGGATGCCCGCATCGGCATCATGATCGACGACGCGATGCGCGAGATCGAGGCCGAGAATCCCAGCCTCAAGGGCGCCCTGCCCAAGGTGTTCGGCAAGGAGAGCATCGACCGCGCCATGCTCACCGGCCTGATCGACCTGTTCTCCAACCTCAAGCTGGCGGGCACCCCCGACGATTTCGACCTGATCGGCCGTATCTACGAATATTGCATCGGCGAATTCGCCGGCAACGAGGGCAAGCGGGGCGGCGAGTTCTACACCCCCAAATCCATCGTCAATACGCTGATCGAGATGATCGAGCCCACCCGCGGCCGAGTCTACGACCCCTGCTGCGGCACCGGCGGCTTCTTCGTCCAGTCGGAAAAATTCATCGAGGCCCATCAGGGCCGCAGCGAAGACATCGCGATCTACGGGCAGGAACGAAACCACACCACCTTCGGCCTCGCCCGAATGAACCTCGCCATCCGCAGCATCTTCGGCGATATCCGCTGGAATTCCGAAGGCACGCTGCTGCGCGACGAATTCCCCGACGAGCGTTTCGAATACATCCTCGCCAACCCGCCCTTCAACATTTCCGACTGGTCCGGCAACCTGCTGCGCGAGGACCATCGCTGGCGCTTCGGCGCGCCCCCCGTCGGCAACGCCAATTTCGCCTGGATCCAGCATATCCACGCCCACCTGTCCGCCACCGGCATCGGTGGCGTGGTCATGGCCAACGGCTCCATGTCCTCCATGTCCAGCGGCGAGGGCGAAATCCGGCAGGCCCTCGTGCAGGGCGACGCCGTGGACTGCATGGTCGCCCTGCCGGGCCAACTGTTCTACGGCACCCAGATTCCGGCCTGTCTGTGGATTCTGGCGAAGGACAAATCCAACGGCGTCGCCATGGACGAGAAACTGCGCGACCGGCGCGGCGAGATCCTGTTCATCGACGCGCGCAAGATGGGCGCGCTGGTACCCGGCTCGCGCAAGCAGAAACAATTGTCGGAAGAAGAAGTCCACCGCATCGCCGCCACCTACCATGCCTGGCGCGGCGAAGCGCGCGAGGGCAATTATGAAGATGTCTCCGGCTTCTGCAAATCCGCGACCCTGGAAGAGATCGCCGCCCACAATTTTGTCCTCACACCCGGACGTTATGTCGGCGCAGGCGCAGCCGAGGAAGATGACGAACCGTTCGAGGAGAAGTTCGAGCGGTTGATGGAGACTCTGCGAGAGCAATTTGCGGAAGGACAACGGTTGGAAGGCGAGATTGAGGCTCGACTGGGGATGCTTGGATGAAAACCCTTGCCGAAGCCATAGGCGGCGCCAAGCGCATTATCGGTGGCCCCTTTGGCTCGAAGCTCACCACACGGGATTACTCAGATTGTGGCGTCCCTGTAATTCGTGGCTCGAACATGGAAATTAACGGACGCTGGGTTGGGGGGGAGTTTGCGTATGTCTCGCAGCAGAAACTCGATCGGGATCTCGCAACAAATGTTGCAAGACCGGGAAATATAATCGTTACTCAACGCGGAACACTCGGACAAGTATCTATTATTCCAGACAAAAGTGTAATATCAACATACGTCGTATCACAAAGTCAAATGGCGATTGACATAGACCATAAAATTGCGAATAGAGACTTCGTTTATTACTACCTTCGCTCCTCGGAGTTCACAGAACACTCGCAGAGACAAACAATACAAACAGGTGTACCTCATATTAATTTAGGTATCCTGAGAGAAGCTCCTGCCACGTTCCCTCCACTTTGCGAACAGCACGAAATCGCCACCACCCTCGGCGCACTAGACAACAAAATCGAGCTAAACCGCAAAACAGCGGCAACGCTGGAAGAAATGGCGCGAGCGCTCTATCGCTCGTGGTTCGTGGATTTCGACCCGGTGTACGCCCGCGCCGAAAGCCGCGCCCCCTCTCACATGGACGCTGCTACGGCTGCGCTTTTCCCGGATACCTTTGGTGAAAATGGGCTACCAATGGGGTGGAGGATTTCGAGTATCGGTCAAGAACTGGAAATTCTAGATTCTCGACGTATCCCGCTCTCAAAAACTCAGCGCGCCCAAAAAGCCGGAAACATCCCCTATTACGGCGCAACATCAATAATGGATTATGTAAATCAGCCCCTTTTCGATGAGGAATTACTCCTCATTGGTGAAGATGGCTCTGTAGTTAGATCAAATGGAACACCGTTCACTCAATATATATGGGGACCATCCTGGGTCAACAATCATGCACATGTACTGAAAGGACGCCGCTTCTCCGTTCCGCAATTAAAATGTTATTTTGACCAAGCCGAAATTTCTGGTTTCGTTAATGGCGCTGTGCAGGCGAAACTCAATCAGGCAAATATGAAGAAAATACCTTTCGTAGAAGCGCCTCCGAATGTGCATTCAGCTTTCGATGCGGCTGTAGTGACATGGTTTGCGGGTATTCGCTTGGCCATTGACCAAAACCGCACCCTCGCCAGCCTGCGCGACACCCTTCTCCCCCGCCTCATGTCCGGCGAACTCCGCGTCCCCGCAGCCCGCGAGATGATTGAGGAGATCGCCTGATGTATCGCGTGGACCGTGCCAGCAACCGCATCTCTCGCCTCACGCAGAAGCGCTTCTGCGACCTTGCCCTGCGCGAGCGCGACCATCTACAGGAATGGCTCGTTCATCAGCCCGATGCTTTGGGCGAAGACCTGCTGATCCTGCAAAAGGAATTCGACGGTTTCGACGAAACCAGAGAACGGCTGGACCTGCTGGCTCTCGACAAGGAAGGCAACCTTGTCGTGATCGAAAACAAACTGGATGATTCCGGGCGGGACGTCACTTGGCAGGCATTGAAATACACAGCTTATGTGTCCACCCTGAAAGCAGGCCAGATCGTCGACATCTACCAGAAATACCTGGACCGCTATTGTGGTGGCGGCTCGGCGAGCGAACGGATCTGCGATTTTCTGGAAGTCGAGGAGCTACAGGAAGCGGGCCTGAACCCCGGAAACGGCCAAAGAATGGTTTTCGTCGCGGCACATTTCAGGCGTGAAGTGACGGCAACGGTTATGTGGCTTATCAGCCGAGGAATCCGGGCACAATGTTTCCGCGTGACACCCTTTGCATACGCCGAAGAACTATTCCTTGATCTCCAGCAGATCATCCCCCCGCCTGAAGCGGCAGACTACATGATCGGCATCTCGTCGAAGGAAGTCGAAGAGACCGCCGCACAGGGAACACGGCAACGCGCACATGAATTGCGTCTCCAGTTCTGGACGCAGGCTTTGGCACGCCTGCAGGCGGACGGCATCGGGCTTTATGCAAATATCAGTCCGTCCAGGGATCATTGGCTGAATGCCGGATCAGGCGTGCGGTCATGCCCGTTTTCGATGGTGTTCAGCCATAGCGAGGCTCGGGTTGAGTTATCGCTGTCGCGATTCGAAGCATCGGAAAACAAGTGGCTGTTCGATCAGCTTTTTGCGCGCCGCGCCGAAATAGAAGCCGCCTTCGGCCATCCGCTTGATTGGCGACGCATGGATGACAAGAAGGCTTGCCGCATCGTGTATGCCAAGCCGTTCGATGGCTACAACAAGGAATCCTGGCCAGACATGGTCCGCTGGCTGTCCGTACATCTGAAGGCCCTGGTCGCAGCAATACAGGCACCCCTCAGGCAGGCCGGCCAGTTGCTCGGCCTCCAGGAAGAAGGACAGGAATAATGGCCTGGATCAGCGAGGCGGCGCTTGAAACGCATTTCATGGAAAGCCTCGCCCCGCTGGGCTACACGCTGATGCAGGGTGCCGCCGCCTCACCCGAGGCGCAGCCCCAACTTCGCACCAGCTTTCGCGACACGATCCTCACCCCCGTTCTGCGCGACAGCCTCGAACGCCTGAATCCGGATATCCCCCTCTCTGCACGCGAAGAAGCGGCCCGCCGGATAACGGACCCGGTGTTCGTGTCGGACGTGGTGCAGGAAAACCGCCGCCTGCACGACCTGATGGTGCATGGCGTCCCGGTGACGTTCTTCCGCGACGGCGAGGAACGCCATGCCCGCGTGCAACTGGTGGACTGGGCGAACACGCGCAATGACTGGCGCGCCGTCCGGCAGTTCGACGTGGTGGGCAAGACGGCACGCATTCCCGATGTGGTGCTGTTCCTCAACGGCCTGCCGCTGGTGGTGGTGGAACTCAAGGGCGTGGAAGGGGCCGCGATCAAGGCGGCGTGGAACCAGATCGACACCTACCGCGCCGATATCCCGGACTTGTTCCGCACCAACCTGCTGACGGTCATTTCCGACGGGCTGCATGCACGGTACGGCGCACTCTCGGCGGGTTTCGACCGCTACATGAACTGGCGTACGATCGATGGCCAGACGCTGGTGCCCAAAGGCGCCGCGCTGGACCTGTCCACCCTCACTCAGGGGCTGCTCGCCCCGGGGATATTGCTCGATATGCTGCGCTGGTTCGTGGTGTTCGAGGACGAGGGCAAAGGCCCGGTCAAGAAAATTGCCGGCTATCACCAGTTCCACGCCGTGCGGAAGGCGTGCGACACGATCCTGTCGGCACGCATGAGCGACGGCAGGGGCGGCGTCATCTGGCACACTCAGGGGTCGGGCAAGAGCCTGCTGATGGCGTTCCTGTCGGGCCGGGTGATGCACGACCCGGCAATGGAAAACCCCACGCTGCTGGTGCTGACCGACCGCAACGACCTGGACAATCAGTTGTTCGCCACCTTCGCTCGCTGCAAGGATCTGCTGGGCGAGGAACCGGTGCAGGCCGAGAAAACCGAGGACCTGCACCGCCTGCTGGATCGCAATGTCGGCGGCATCATCTTCTCGACCATCCAGAAATTCCGCCCGGAAACAGGCGAGACCTTCCCGGAACTCACGACACGCTCCAATGTCGTGGTCCTGGTCGACGAGGCACATCGCACGCAGTACGGCTTCGAGGCGAAACTGAACCGGGAGACTGGCGAAATCCGCCACGGCCTGGCCTATCAGTTACGCAAGGCCCTGCCGAACGCGGTCTATATCGCCTTCACCGGCACGCCGGTCGAACTGGTCGGCGCTGACACACGCGGCGTCTTCGGCGATTATATCGACGTCTACGACATCGCCCAGGCCGTGGCCGACGGCGCGACCGTGCCGATCTATTACGAGGCACGGGTGGCGAAGATCACCCTCGATGAAGACATCGCCGCCACGCTGGATGACGATTTCAGCGAGGCGACCGAAACGCTGGCCGAGGACCAGGCCAGCGCAAGCGCCAGGAAATGGGCGCGGGTCGAAGCGCTGGTGGGGGCGGACAAGCGGCTCGACACGGTGGTGCGGGATATCCTGGCCCATTTCGACGCCCGCCTGGAGGCAATGGACGGCAAGGCGATGATCGTCTGCATGAGCCGCCGCATCTGCGCCGAGGTCTATGACCGCATCGTCGCCGCCCACCCCGACTGGCACGGAGAAACCGACGACACCGGCAGCGTCAAGGTCGTCATGACCGGCGCGGCGACCGACCCGGCGTCCTTGCAGCCCCATATCCGCTCCAAAAGCCGACAGGAGGCGATCCGGGGGCGGTTCAAGAACCCGGCCGACCCCCTCAAACTCGTGATCGTACGTGACATGTGGCTCACGGGATTCGATGCGCCATGCATGCACACGCTCTACGTGGACAAGCCGATGAAGGGGCATGGCCTGATGCAGGCCATCGCCCGCGTCAATCGCGTGTTCCGCGACAAGCCGGCGGGTTTGGTGGTCGATTACATCGGCATCGCCGCCGAACTGAAGGCGGCGCTGGCCCATTATTCAAAGACCGATCAGGCCCAGACTGGCATCGACGAGGCAGAAGCGGTCGCGGCGTTTCTCGATGCGCTGGATGTGGCGCGAACGCAATTTCACGGGTTCGACTATTCGGCGGCGCTGCATGGCACGCCGGGCGAACGCCTGGCCGCCCTGCCAGCAGCGATCGACCACATCTTGGCCAAGGACCATGACGGCACGAAGGAAATCAGGCGTTTTCACAACGCGGTCGCAGCATTGGTAAAGGCCTACAAGCTGGCATCGGGAGGTCCCCAGGCAACGGAGCATGCCGAGGAAGTGGCCTTCTTTGCAGCCGTACGGTCCAGCTTGGTGAAACTGGATGCGAGGGGCGGTGGTCATGAAGGCGAGAGCGATTTCGCCATCCAGCAATTGATCAACAAGGCCGTCGCTTCGACAGAGGTCGTCGACATTCTGAAAGCCTGCGGTTTCGATCGTCCCGACATCAGCGTGCTGTCGGATGCGTTCATGCTGGAACTCCAGGCCATGAAACACCGCAACCTGGCGGTAGAGGCCCTCAAGAAGCTGCTGAATGGCGAGATTTCAGCCCGGACCCGAACGAATGTCGTGCAGCATGAGGCCTTTTCGGCGCGGCTGGAACAGGCCATCGCGCGCTACCACAACCGCAGCGTCGATGCGTTGCAGATCCTCCAGGAACTGATCGCGCTGGCAAAGGATCTGCGCAATGAACCCGAAGACGGCCTGAACGAGGCAGAACGCGCTTTCTATGATGCACTGGCGCAGAACGAAAGCGCCGTGCAGGTCATGAGCAATCACGATCTCAGGGTCATCGCGACGGAACTGGTCTCGACGATCCGCAACAACTCAGGCACGGACTGGTGGAAGCGCGAGAATGTGCGCGCACGAATGCGGGTCGCCATCAAGCGGATCCTGAAAAAACATGGTTACCCGCCCGATCTGGCGTCCGAAGCGGTCAAGCTGGTCCTTCGGCAGGCCGAGGCATTGGCCATAGCCTGACCTTGTCGCCAGGCACGCGGCACCCTCTCGAAGGCACGGCCACACCCGAATCGCCAAAAAAAACGGGGGTGGCCAAGCCACCCCCGCTTCCTTCCGGCGACCGGGCCAAAGCCCGCGCCATGACGGTAGACCCGATCAGTTGGACGGGCTGGCTTCCGTCGGCGCGGTCGTCGTCTTCTTGTGGTGGTGCTTGCGCTTGTGCTTATGCGTCTTCGGTGCCTCGCTGGAGGTCGTCGGAGCCGCCTGCTCGGCCGGCGCGGCTTCCGGGGTGCTCGGGGCGGGCGGCGCCGCAGGCGCGGTCACGGCCGGAGCGGCGGGAGCCGCCGGCGTGGCCGGTGCTTCCTGCGCCATTGCCGGAATGGCGGCGCCCACCAGGGCGACGGTCGAAAGAACGGCCAGGAACCGACGAGTCGAAACGATCATTGAATGTCTCCAGAATCAGGACGTCATCCCAATCAACACCCGGATCCGCAGCCGGAGGACGCATCCCCGTTCTGGCAGACGACGCAACGCGGCATGCGGACCGTGCCCTGCATTGGTAGCACGCCGCCCCCGCCTCGTCTCGCATTAAAATACATAAATATCCGCCGACTACCCGGCACATTGCCTTAATTGCAACGTAATCTCAAACTCAAAATCGTTACGAAGTACGTCACATGCGTCACATGCACCGCCGGCGCGCGGCGACAGGCAGCCCTCAGCCGGTGCGGGAATAGATTTCGATCCGGTTCCGTCCCGCCTCCTTGGCGGCATAGAGCGCGCGATCCGCCTGCTCGATCAGCGTGCTGATCTTGGTCCCGCCACGGAATGTCGCAATCCCGCCCGAGATGGTCAGCGAAATGGTCATCCCCGTCGAACACGGAATGGCACTGTCCTCGATCCGGCTGCGAATGCGCTCCGCGCACTCGGCGGCCTCCGCGCCCGAACTTTCCGTCAGGACGATCAGGAATTCCTCCCCGCCGTAACGGAAGACGAAATCGTTGCTGCGGACCGTATTCATGATGATATCGGCAACGTGGCGCAGCGCCTCGTCGCCCGCCAGATGGCCGCTGGTATCGTTGATCTTCTTGAAGAAATCGATATCGAGCAGAATGATGCTGAACACCTTGTCGTGCGACAGGGAAAACGCGATCTCGTTCTGGATCACCACATCCAGGAAACGGCGGGTCAGCGTCTTGGTCAGCGGGTCCAGCCCGCTCTGCAAGGCTTCCATCGCCTGGAACAGCCGGCCGGTCAGGAAGGTGACGTCGCGGATATTGTTCCTCAGTTCCATCGCGAAGCCGGCGGGCACGACATCCAGCGCGCGCACGTCCGCGATCCGCCGGTCGATGGACCCGATCATGTCCTGAAGCAGCGCGAAATCGTCCGTGCCGTTGAACAGGTTCTGCCCCTTGTGGGCCATCCACAGGCCGAACTGCGATTCACCGATCGTCTGCAGGTCGCCCAGCCGCTGCTCGCACAGGCAGAACAGGGCCTGGGTGCTCCACTCGAAGAAGGTCGTCTTCTGGGTTTCCTTCTCGAAATTCAGGTCCTGCCCCAGCGAGAACATCTTGAAGGACTGGTCCTGTTCGACCTTCTTCCTGAACTTCGTATTGTAGGCCCTGTTCATGTAGGCCATGGCGAAATCGACCATGGACTGGCAATAGATCACGGCCCGAAGCTGGTCCTCCTTCGTCTCGAAATAATCGATAATGAGCAGGTTGATGCTCATCTTTATGAAATAGAAGCCATACGACACGAGGCCGGGCGAAATTTCGAGCTGCGCGTGGATCGAGCCGACCCGCTCCTGCAACGCGCGCAGTTCGCCGATATCCGTCTCCTGCTCCGGAAACAGCCGCTCCAGCCAGGCCAGCAGGCTCCCCCTCAGGCGCTTCTCGACCGTATCCCGTTCGAGGAAGATCGCGGCATCGGGCAGCTTGAGCAGGGCTTCGTAGAAATTGACGACACAGGTCCTGCCGTCCCGCCGGACGATTTCGCTAAGCCCGTGCCTGATCCTGTCCGGCGTATGGGCGATGATATACTCCCATTGTTCCTCAACAGGCATCGACACAAAATTCTCGGCGAAAAACACGTGCGCTTCCTTTTCAGAAGGATTTTTTTTCTAGTCCTGAGCTTGCGTCGTTAAAATAGCGTGCGTCGTCAATGGTTGTGCGAACAGGGCAGGCAGGCAAGCCTCCCGTCATTTTTCAGCGCGCCTATCAGATTTGCCTATCCGTGGCAATTTCCCGCATCTTAATCTCTTGAAGGGCAGTACCGCCGGCAACAATTTGTCATACCGCCCCGCGACGACGGTTGCGCAATCCGCCGGAGAACCGCCCAAACGGATCGGGCCATGGCGGCTCCCCGGCGCGCATCCGCTCGCCAGAAAGCCGCCATGGCCCTGCCCTCAAACCGTGCCAGCCGTCCGGATCTTCAGATCCGGACGGGTAACAGCCCTGTCAGGCCGAAGCGCCGGCGCGGTCACGCTTCTTGCGCTCGTGCGGGTCCAGATAGCGCTTGCGAATCCGCACCGCCGACGGCGTCACCTCGACCAGTTCGTCGTCCTCGATATAGGCGATCGCCTGTTCCAGGTTCATCTTGCGCGGCGGCGTCAGCAGCAGCGCCTCGTCCTTGCCGGCGGCACGGATGTTGGTCAGCTTCTTCTCGCGGACCGGGTTCACTTCCAGGTCGTTCTCGCGCGAATGCTCGCCGATGATCATGCCGATATACACCTTCTCGCCGGCATCGACGAACAGGGTGCCGCGATCCTGGAGCGAGTACAGCGAATACTGGGTCGTCGCACCGTCTTCCGACGAGATCAGCGACCCGTTGCGGCGTCCCTCGATCGGCCCGGCCCAGGGCTGATAGCCCGAGAACAGACGGTTCATGATGCCCGTGCCGCGCGTGTCGGTCAGGAACTCGCCGTGGTAGCCGATCAGCCCGCGCGACGGGATCAGGAAGGTCAGGCGCACCTTGCCGCCGCCCGAAGGCTGCATGTCCTGCATCAGGCCCTTGCGCATCGCCATCTTCTCGACGACCACGCCCGAATAGGGCTCGTCGACGTCGATCAGCACCTCTTCGTACGGCTCTTCGCGCTCGCCGGTCTCTTCATTGGTGCGGAACAGCACGCGCGGACGGCCGATCGTCAGCTCGAAGCCTTCGCGGCGCATCTGCTCGATCAGCACGCCAAGCTGCAGTTCGCCACGGCCGGCCACCTCGAACGCCTCGCTCTCCGGGCTTTCGGAAACACGGATGGCCACATTGCCCTCGGTCTCCTTGAACAGCCGGTCGCGGATCTGGCGCGACGTCACCTTCTTGCCCTCGCGGCCGCCCAGCGGGCCGTCATTCAGGCGGAAGGTCATCGACAGGGTCGGCGGATCGACCGGCATGGATTCCAGCGGCACGGTCACTTCGGGCGAGGCGATGGTCTCGGGAATGGTCGCTTCGGAAAGCCCGGCCACGGCGATGATGTCGCCCGCCTCGGCCTCTTCCACCGGCACGCGGTCCAGGCCACGGAACGACAGCAGCTTAGTCAGGCGGCCGGTCTCGACCACCGAGCCGTCGGGGCGCAGCACGCGCACCGGCATATTCACCTTCGCGCGACCCTGCTCGACGCGGCCGGTCAGCACGCGGCCCAGGAAGTTGTCGTTCTCCAGAATGGTCGCGACCATGGCGAACGGCGCGTCCTTGTCCACCGTCGGCGCCGGCACATGGCGCAGGATCAGGTCGAACATGGGCGACAGGTCCTTGCGCGCGCCCTCCAGCTCCTCATCCGCCCAGCCCTGACGGCCCGAGGCGTACAGCATCGGGAAGTCGAGCTGCTCGTCATTCGCGCCCAAGGCGGCGAACAGGTCGAAGATCTCGTTATGCACTTCGTCCGGACGGGCATCGCCACGATCGATCTTGTTGACGACCACGATCGGCTTCAGCCCGCGCGCCAGCGCCTTGCCGACCACGAACTTGGTCTGCGGCAGCGCGCCCTCGGCGGAATCCACCAGCACCACAGCACCGTCCACCATGCTCAGGATGCGCTCCACCTCACCGCCGAAATCGGCGTGGCCCGGCGTATCGATGATGTTGATGCGGGTATCTTTCCACACCACCGAGGTGCACTTGGCCAGGATGGTGATGCCGCGCTCGCGCTCCAGGTCGTTGCTGTCCATCGCCCGCTCGGCGACATGCTGGTTCTCGCGGAACGACCCGGACTGCTTCAGAAGCTGGTCGACCAGCGTGGTCTTGCCATGGTCGACGTGAGCGATGATGGCGATATTGCGAATGTCCATACGTGTGTGACCTGACTTCCTTCGCGGGCCCGAACGGGCAAGCCGGCCGGCCGCGCGCCCTGCGGACGGCGGCCGGAACCGACGGATGATCTCTATTCACCGCGCTAGATAGAGGGGACGCACGCGGATTGCACGCGAAACTTCACCACAGGTCCCGCCCGCCCGCCGCATGGATGCGTCCCGCCGCGCCCCGGGCGCGGGGCCGGGAGCCTAGAGTTCCATGTCCTGTTGCAGGTTCACCAGCGGCCGCGCGCCATAGTGCGAGATGATTTCCGACGCCGCGACGCTGCCCAGCCGCCCGCATTCCGCCAGCGTCCGGCCCGAGGTCCAGCCGGCGAGGAAGCCGGCGGCATAGGCATCGCCCGCCCCGGTGGTGTCGATCACCTGCGTCGCCACCGGCGCCACGTCGATCCGCTCGTCGCCCCGGATGATCACGCTGCCCTGCCCCGAGCGCGTCAGCACCGCGAAATGCGTGTCGGCGGCGGCCTGGTTCATCGCGGTGGTGAAATCCTCGGTCTGGTACAGCGAGCAGATTTCCTCCTCGTTGGCGAACAGGATGTCGATATGCCCATGCACCAGTTCGCGGAAGGCATCGCGATGCCGCGCGACGCAGAACGGGTCGGACAGCGACAGCGCCACCCGCCGCTCGGCCGCGTGCGCCAGCGCCGCCGCCTGGCGGAACGCCTCCTGCGCATGCGGCGGGTCGAACAGATAGCCTTCCAGATAGGTCACATGCGCGTCGGCCACCACGTCGGCCAGCACGTCCTCGGGCCCGAAGGTCACGCACGCGCCCAGATAGGTGTTCATCGTCCGCTGGCCGTCCGGCGTCACCATCACCAGGCAGCGCGCCGTCGGCTGCTCGCGCCCCGCGCGGCCATCGAGGAACGACGACGGAAAATAGACGCCCGACTGCTGAAGGTCGGCGGCGAAGGTGCGGCCCGGCGCATCGTCCGCCACCTTGCCCAGATAGGCCACGCGCGCGCCCAGATTGGCCGCCACCACGCAGGTATTGGCCGCCGAACCGCCCCCCATCTCGCGCTCGCGGCGCACCAGGCCGTAAAGTTTTTCGGCACGCTCGGCATCGATCAGCATCATGCTGCCGGGGATCATGTCCTGCTCGGCCAGGAAATCCGGCTCGACCGGCGCCAGAACATCGATGATCGCATTGCCGATCCCCAGCAGATCGAAGCGGCATTCGGCCGCGCTGCCGGCACCCGTCACAGACATTCCATTCTTCTCCCGCGCGCGCCGGCGGACCTGTGCGGCCGGCGTGCCATCAAATCACCAAGATCGTCGTACAGACAGCCCTTTCGCTAACACCGGGGCAGCGGGGTCGCAATGGCTGCATTTCTTGTTCGTAAAGTTGCGGCTTCCCGCTTTTCCGACATCACCCGCGCGTGTAATCCTTAATCGTTCCAGACACCGGTTTTCCGGATGCGTTCGCGAACCATCCGTGTCCCGATCGCCGGGCCATGCGCGGCTTCACCTTCGACAGCAGCGGGGTATGCTTTTGTTCTCAAGAAAAAAACCCAAGCCAGAAGACGCGAAGCCGCCCGTCGGCGCTTCGTCGCCCACCGGCCGGCCGGCGAGTTCGCAGATCGAGTTCCCGCCCCCTCCTGCCGGTGCCACTCCCGTCCGCCAGGGCGCGACGCCGGCCGCCGGCACCCCTTCCTTTCCCCAGTCGTCCAAGGAGACCGCTCCCATGGCCCGCGCCCCGCTCCCGTCCAATCCGCCCTCTCCGCCCGGCGCTTCCCCGATTCCCGGCCGCCCCGGCCTGCCGGGCCAGGCACCCGCCCCCCGCAAGGATAACAGCGACCGCCGCACGCTCGTGGTCGGGCGCGGCATCAGCGTCCAGGGCTCGATCCAGGATGCCGAGCGCCTGGTCGTCGAAGGCACGGTGGAATCCACCATGATCAACGCGCAGGAACTCCAGGTCGCCCACGGCGGCATGTTCCGTGGCGAGATCGAGGTCGAGGACGCCGATCTGGCCGGCACCATCGACGGCACGCTGACGGTGCGCGGCAGCCTGACCATCCGCTCCTCCGGCCGCCTGCTGGGCAAGGCGAAGTGCCGCCGCCTGCAGGTGGAAGATGGCGGCCAGGTCAGCGGTCATCTGGAAATGATCACCGGCGCCCCGCCGATCCCGCAGGCCACCGAGGCCCCCGCCCCGACCGAGGCGCCGACGGAAGCCCCGGCCGGCTGAACCCCGCCCAACCGGTCCATGCACGGCGGCGCGGCAACGCGCCGCCGGCCTTCACGGGCATTCCAGAAAACACCATAAAAAAACGCCGCGGATCACAACGATCCGCGGCGTTTTTTCATAATCGGTTCCGGCGTGGCCGGCCTGTCAGGCCACGTTGTCGCGCCGGTCGCGCAGCTTCACATAGGCAAGCTGCGCATGTTCCGCGCAATAGGGCTTTCCAGGGACCGGCGTCGCCCCGCAGAAATGAAAGCCCGGCGTGCCCGGATCGCCCAGCGGCCAGCAGCAGCTCAGGCCGCTGCGGCGCGGCGCGGGGCTGGAGACCGCGCGCAACGGCGCACGCGGCGTTTCCGGCCGCGACACGCTGGCCGCGGCAACCGGCGGCTCCGCCGCCACCTGAACCACCGGCGCAGGCTCGGCGCGCACCGGCGCCTTGGCCACCGGCTCGGCCGGCGGCCGGACCGGGCTCACGACCGGCGCGGCCTCGGCCACACGCGGCGCCGGCACGGCAGGTGCCGCCACAGGCGACACGACGGGTGAAGGCACCACCGCAACAGGCGCGGGTGCGGTAACGGGCGCGGGCGCCGTGGCCACCGGCGACGCGGCCGGCGGCACCACAACCGGCGCAACCGGCACCGGAGCGGCGGCGTTTTCCGGGGCCGGCGCAACCGCCTCGCCCGGTTCGGCCGCCCGGGCCGAAGCCGGCGGTCTGCGAATTGGTGACGGACGCGCCTGCAGACCGAGGCGATGCGCCTTGCCCACAACCGCGTTCTTCGTCACCGAAAGCTGGCGACCGATCTCGGCCGTCGACAGCCCCTGCTGCCAAAGCGCGCGGAGACGCGCAATCGTCTCCTCGGTCCATTCCATTGCCATGCCATCTCTCCTGACGAAGGACAGCCGAAAACTAGGCTTATCTTGTGGTGGACTCAACCATCCCACCACAAAATCTTGTGGACAAGGCTGGGAGTAACCTGTTCACAACCCGGGGGAAAAAACGTGCGGAACTTATCGAAGCCCGACCGCGCACGTGGCTGGCGCGCCCGTCATGTATTTCCGGGCATCGAAGTGCCGGAACGCGCGGAGGACACGCCGCCAGACCGCATGTGCGGTCAGGCTTTCAGGACCCGACCCGGCGAATGCGCGTCCCGTCCACCCCCAGCAACATGGTCCCGGCTTTCAGCGCCAGCGCCTCCTCGCCGAACACCACGCGCCGCCAGCCCTGCAACAACGGCAGGTCGGGCTCGGCCTCCAGCGCCAGCCGGTCGATATCCTCCGACGACGCCACCAGGCGCGGCGCCACGTCATGTTCCTCGCAGCACGCCGCCAGCAGCACTTTCAGCAGCGCAACCAGCGCCGGCGACGGGCGCGGGCCGTCCTTGCCCCGGCTCTGGCGCGGCAGCGATGCCTCGGGCAGCGCATGCGCCGCCGCAATGGCCTCCAGCAGCCCGGCGCCGCTGCGCCCCTCGGCAAAGCCGCGCGACACCCCGCGCACGCGCGCCAGCGCCTCGGCATCGGTCGGGGCCGTCGCCGCGATCTCCAGCAGGCTCTCGTCCTTCAGCAGCCGCTGGCGCGGCACGTTCACCCGCTGGGCCTCCAGTTCGCGCCACGCGGTGATGGCCCGCAGAATGCCCAGCATGCGCCGGTTGCTGGTGCGGGGGCGCATCTTCTCCCACAGGGTCTCCGGGTCGGGGCGGAACGTCTCCGGCCGGGTCAGCACCGCCAGTTCGGCCGCCACCCATTCCGTCCGCCCTTCCGTCTCCAGCCGCTCGCGCAGAAGCTGGTAGACGGTGCGCAGATAGGTCACGTCGGCGGCGGCATAGGCAATCTGCGCCGGCGACAGCGGCCGCGCGGACCAGTCGGAAAACCGGTGCGCCTTGTCGATATGCGCGCCGGTCAGCGACGAGACCAGGTTGTCATACCCCACCTGGTCGCCATACCCGGCGACCATCGCCGCCACCTGGGTATCGTACAGCGCCGCCGGCAGCCGGCCGAACAGATGCAGGAAAATCTCCAGGTCCTGCCGCGCGGCATGAAATACCTTGGTCACCGCCGGATCGTCCAGCAGTTCGCCCAGCGGCGTCAGGTCCAGGCCGGGCGCCAGCGTGTCCACCACCACCACGTCCTGTTCGCCGGCCAACTGCACCAGGCACAGTTCCGGCCAGTAGGTCCGTTCGCGGACGAACTCGGTATCGATCGTCACGAACGGCTCCCGCCGCAATCGTTCGACAACCGCAACCAGTTCGTCGGTGGAGGTCATCAGGACAGGGGCGGGAAAATCCGCTTTGAGTGCACGCGCCATCCGGTCCTGTTATCATGGGGCCCTACCGGTGCGAAAGCACCCACGGGGGAAAACCGCCGCTTGACGCGGGAAAGGCGGCTCTGACATCACCCCTCCCCACAGATCCCACCTCCCCGTATCGCAAGGACCACACCATGAGCGCATCCACCCCGCCCGACGACGGCACCCAGGCCCTCACCCAACTCGGCCGCGCCTCCGCCCAGCCCGCCAGCCCCGAGGACGCGACGCTGGAGCGCGTCCCCGCCCCCTATCGCGACCGGCGCTACCTGGTCCGCTTCACCGCGCCCGAATTCACCTCGCTCTGCCCCGTCACCGGCCAGCCCGACTTCGCCCACCTGGTCATCGACTACGTGCCCGACCAGTGGATCGTGGAGAGCAAGTCGCTCAAACTGTTCCTGACCAGCTTCCGCAACCACGGCGCCTTCCACGAAGCCTGCACGGTCCAGATCGCCACCACCCTGGTCGACCTGCTCGCCCCGGTCTGGCTGCGCATCGGCGCCTACTGGTACCCACGCGGCGGCATGCCCATCGACGTGTTCTGGCAGACCGGTGCCCCGCCGGCCGATGTGTGGATTCCCGATCAGGATGTGCCGGGGTATCGCGGGCGCGGCTAAAGACCTTCTTTTGTCTTACGAAAAAGAAGCAAAAAGACTTTTATTCGTTCAGGAGCCTTGGAACGTGCAGGCATAAAGGCTCCTGAACAGATCAGACTTTTAAAAAAGAACGCCCATCATGCCACTTTTCGTGGCCGCCCACCCTTGGTGCCGTTCCGCCGTGCCGCCGCCGCCTTGGCTGGCGAAACCTGCCGCCCCGCCCTGGCCGCCATATAGGCACGGGACCCGAACAGCCCGGCCATCAGTTCCGGCACCAGCAGGTCGACATCCAGCGCCTCCCAATGCAGGCCGTAACCACCCATGATCTCCACCTGGGCCAGTTGCTCGGCCATCGCCCCTTCAAGTCCCTGCGCCAGAGCGGCCGGAAATTCGAAACGGACGCCGTTGGACAGTTCAATCGTCACGCGACCGCTCGCGGCATCGTAACCGGCGGCAACAGCCTGCGGCACGGTCTCACGCCGGATACGCCCCCGTTCATAGGCGGCATCAATCTGCTTTTCGATATCATGATCGCTGCGCATCAATCATCCTCCATGCCTGCAACAGGGTTTCGCGCTGTTCCACCGCGATCCTGAACGCCTCACGCACGTCCGACCGCTTCACACCAGGATCAATATCCCGGATCGTCACCTCGGCGCCCCAGAGATTGATAACAATCTCCCGCCCGTCGCAGAACACATGGACATGCGCCGGGTCATGGTCGTTCGCGTAGATCACGAACCGGAAGCGCCCCACCCGATGAACCGTCGGCATACGCCCTTCTACCACAAACCCAACCAGATGGGTATTTTAAAGCAGAACCCAGAGGGCGGATAGCGCCCCGCTCCGAAGCCCCGGAACACGCAAGCACAAAGGCCCCCGATCAGATCAGAAGTTTTTTGGTTCTTTTTTCCAAAAAAGAACGCAAAACGCCCCCGGCTCGCAGGAGCCGGGGGCGTTCCACATGAAACCAGTCCGCTGAAGAAAGGCTCAGGCCGCCTTCACGGCCTCGCCACCAGCGGCCTCGATTTCAGCCCGGGCGGACTGCATCTTCGCCATCAGCAGGTCCAGCGCCGGCACGTTCATCTTGTCGGCGGCGTCGTAGGACGACTCCAGCCCGGCAAGGCGCTTCTGGGCATCGGCCACCGACAGGTCGGCCAGCGCCGTCGCCTGGTCGGCCAGGATGGTGCAGCGCGTGGCGGTCATGTCGGCGAATCCGCCGGCCACGAAGAACCGCTCCGTCACCGCCCCGTTCTCATACAGTTCGACCACACCGCCGCGCAGCAGCAGCATCATCGGCGCACGATCGGGCATGGCGGCGATATCGCCCTCCAGGCCCGGGATCACCGCCATCTCGACAGCACGCGAGAAGAGAACCTTCTCGGGGCTGACGATCTCGACCTCAATCGACATGGGCTGTCTTCCTTGCGCGGGAGCCGGCCGTTCAGGCCGATTCCTTCATCTTCTCGGCCTTCGCGACCGCTTCTTCGATCGAGCCGACCATGTAGAACGCACCTTCGGGCAGGTGGTCATACTCGCCGGCCACGATCGCCTTGAACGAGCGCACGGTGTCTTCCAGCGAAACCAGCTTGCCCGGCGCGCCGGTGAAGACCTCGGCGACGTGGAACGGCTGCGACAGGAAACGCTGGATGCGGCGCGCCCGCGCCACGAGCTGCTTGTCGTCTTCCGACAGTTCGTCCATGCCCAGAATGGCGATGATGTCCTGCAGCGACTTGTAGGTCTGCAGGATGCGCTGCACGTCGCGCGCCACCTGGTAATGCTCCTCGCCGACGATCTTCGGGTCGAGCGAGCGCGAGGTCGAATCCAGCGGATCGACGGCCGGATAGATGCCCATTTCCGCGATCGAGCGGTTCAGCACCGTGGTCGCATCCAGATGGGCGAAGGTCGCGGCAGGCGCCGGATCGGTCAGATCGTCGGCCGGCACGTACACGGCCTGCACCGAGGTGATCGAACCCTTCTTGGTCGAGGTGATGCGCTCCTGCAGCGCGCCCATCTCGGTCGCCAGCGTCGGCTGATAGCCCACGGCGGAGGGGATACGGCCCAGCAGCGCCGAAACCTCGGCACCCGCCTGCGTGAAGCGGAAGATATTGTCGACGAAGAACAGAACGTCCTGCCCTTCCTCGTCACGGAAATACTCGGCCAGCGACAGGCCCGACAGCGCGATGCGCGCGCGGGCACCCGGCGGCTCGTTCATCTGGCCATAGACCAGCGCCACCTTGGAGCCTTCGGTCGTGTTCTCGCCCAGCTTGATCACGCCCGCGTCCTGCATTTCGTAATACAGGTCGTTACCCTCGCGGGTCCGCTCGCCGACGCCGGCAAACACCGACACGCCGCCATGGGCCTTGGCGATGTTGTTGATCAGTTCCTGGATGATGACGGTCTTGCCCACGCCGGCACCGCCGAACAGGCCGATCTTGCCGCCCTTCAGGTACGGGCACAGCAGGTCGACGACCTTGATGCCGGTGACCAGGATCTCGGTCGCGGCCGCCTGCTCTTCGAACGACGGCGCCTTGCGATGGATCGGGTAGCGCTTGGCCGCCGGCACCGGGCCGCGCTCGTCGATCGGCTCGCCGATCACGTTCAGGATGCGGCCCAGCGTGCCCGGGCCGACCGGCACGGTGATCTGGGCACCGGTCGCCACGACCTCGGCGCCACGGGTCAGCCCGTCGGTCGAGTCCATGGCGATGCAGCGCACTTCGTGCTCGCCGATTTCCTGCGCCACTTCCAGCACGACCGTCTGGCCGTTGAAGGTGACATGCAGCGCGTCGAGAATATGCGGCAGCGTGCCTTCAAACTGCACGTCCACAACCGCGCCGCGTACCTGCGTCACGCGGCCGACGATGTTGCTGGACTGGCCCTGCGTGGCGGCAGGAGCCTGGTTCACTGTGGTTTCCGACATGGGGTCAGCTCCTGCGGCGAGGGAAGCGGATCGTAGCTCAGAGCGCCTGGGCGCCCGAGATGATCTCGATCAGTTCGTTGGTGATGTTGGTCTGGCGGGTGCGGTTGTATTTCAGGGTCAGCCGGTCGATGGCCTTGCCCGCATTGCGCGTGGCGTTGTCCATCGCGGTCATGCGCGCGCCCTGCTCGCCCGCCGCACTCTCCAGCAGCGTGGCATAGATCTGCACCTGGAGGTTGCGCGGCAGCAGGCTGGAGAGCAGTTCTTCCTCGCCCGGCTCGAACTCGTAAACCGGCGCGTCGGCCGATACCGCCGTATCGTTCGCCGGCAGCGCCAGCGGGATCAGCTGCATCGCGGTCGGCGTCTGCGACATGACGTTCTGGAAGCGGTTATACACCAGCGTGCAGACGTCGAATTCGCCCTTCTCCGCCATGGCGGCGATCCGCTCGCCAAGCTCGGCGGCGGCCGAGAACGGAATCTCCTTGCCACCCGAACCGTGGATCGTGTCCACGATCAGGTCGGAGAATTCGCGCATCAGGTAGTCGCCGCCCTTGCGGCCGACCGGCAGCAGGCGGACGGTCTTGCCCTCGGCCTGCAACTGGCCGATCAGGTCGCGGGTCTTGCGGTTGACGTTGGCGTTGAAGCCACCCGCCAGCCCGCGATCGCTGGTGACCGGGATCAGCAGGTGAATCCGGTCGTTGCCCGAGCCGGCCAGCAGGGTCGGCAGGCCGGACTGGCCCCGCGTGCCGGCACCCAGTTCAGCCAGCATCCGGCGCATCGCCGCCGCATAGGGGCGGGCGGCCTCGGCACGGGTCTGGGCCCGGCGCAGCTTGGCCGCCGCCACCATCTTCATGGCGCTGGTGATCTTCCGCGTCGATTTGACGCTGCCGATCCGCGCGCGAAGGTCCTTGAGGGATGCCATGGGTGCCTGTCCGCCTCAGCCCGCGAACTGACGGCTGAAGCCGGTCAGGAAGTCGGTCAGACGGGCTTCGTTGTCCTTGGTGATCTGCCGCTCGGTGCGGATCGATTCCAGGATTTCCTTGCCCGCCGCATGCAGTTCGGTGCGAAGCTGGCGCTCATAGGCCGTCACCTTCTCCACCGGCACGCTGTCGATGAAGCCGCGCGTCCCGGCGAACAGGATGCACACCTGCTCCTCAACCGGCAGCGGCGAGGTCTCGGGCTGCTTCAGCAGCTCGACCAGGCGCGCGCCACGGGCAAGCTGCTTCTGCGTCGCCGGATCGAGGTCCGAGGCGAACTGCGAGAACGCGGCCATCTCACGATACTGCGCCAGCTCCAGCTTGATCTTGCCGGCAACCTGCTTCATCGCCTTGATCTGCGCGGCCGAACCGACGCGCGACACCGAGCCACCCACGTTCACCGCCGGACGGATGCCGCGATAGAACAGGTCGGTCTCCAGGAACACCTGGCCGTCGGTGATCGAGATCACGTTGGTCGGAATGTAGGCCGCCACGTCGCCGGCCTGCGTCTCGATGACCGGCAGCGCCGTCAGCGAACCCGCGCCATATTCGTCCGACATTTTCGCGGCGCGTTCCAGCAGGCGCGAATGCAGGTAGAACACGTCGCCCGGATACGCCTCGCGGCCCGGCGGACGGCGCAGCAGCAGCGACATCTGGCGGTAGGCGACAGCCTGCTTGGACAGGTCGTCATAGACGATCAGCGCATGCATGCCGTTGTCGCGGAAATACTCGCCCATCGCGCAGGCGGCATAGGGCGCCAGATACTGCATCGGCGCCGGGTCCGAGGCCGTCGCGGCGACGATGATGGAATATTCCAGCGCGCCGGCTTCTTCCAGCGTGCGGACAAGCTGCGCCACAGTCGAACGCTTCTGCCCGATGGCGACATAGATGCAGTAAAGCGACTTCTTGTCGTCGCCCAGCGCGTTGACCGGCTTCTGCGCGACGATGGTGTCGATCAGGATGGCGGTCTTGCCGGTCTGGCGGTCACCGATGATCAGTTCGCGCTGGCCGCGCCCGATCGGCACCAGGGCGTCGATCGCCTTGATCCCGGTCTGCATCGGCTCGCCGACCGACTGGCGCGGCATGATGCCCGGCGCCTTGATGTCGGCGCGCTTCATGATCACGTCGCCGACCAGCGGGCCCTTGCCGTCGATCGGGTTGCCCAGGCCATCGACCACGCGACCCAGCAACGCCTTGCCGGTCGGAACCTCGACCACCTTGCCGGTGCGGGTGACGGTGTCGCCTTCGCGCATCTCGGAGTCGTCGCCGAAGATCACGACGCCGACATTGTCGCTCTCGAGGTTCAGCGCCATGCCCTGCTGGCCGGAGGCCGGGAACTCGACCATCTCGCCGGCCTGCACGTTCTGCAGGCCATAGACGCGGGCGATGCCGTCGCCGACCGACAGGATCGTGCCGGTCTCGGCGACCTCGGCACTCGTGTCGAACGAGGCGATCTGCTGCTTGAGGATATCCGAAATCTCAGCGGGACGGATTTCCATCACGCGGCTCCCTTCATGGCGTGGTGCAGGCGGGTCAGGCGGGAATTGAGGCTGGTGTCATAGAGCCGGGCGCCGACGCGCACGACCAGACCGCCCAGCAGGGCCGCGTCAACGCGTTCCTGGATATTGACCTTGGAATAGCCGGCCTCGGCGAGGCGGCCCTGAATCTGTATGCGCTGCACGTCCGTCAGCGGCTGGGCCGACACGATCTCGGCCACGGCCTCGCCCCGACGGGCCGCCGCGATCGCCGCCAGGGCGTCCAGGATGTCGGCCAGGCGGGGCAGCCGGCGGTTGCGGGCAACCACGCCCACGAAATTGCGGATGACCCACCCGAAGCCCTGGGCTTCCAGCACGGCGTCCAGCGCCTTCGTCGATACGGCGATATCCAGCGTGCGATTCGTCAGGACGGCGCGCAGCTCGGCGCTTTCCGCGATCAGGCGCCGCAGCGCCGCCGCATGGTCCAGCACGTCATCAAGCAGCCAGCGCTCGGCGGCGAAATCATAGAGGGCCGTCGCGTAACGACCGGGCAGGCCATTGGCAACGGAGGCGATCGGTATTGTTGTCGTTCCACCCGAAACCACGGTCGGTCTTTCCATCCCAGTGTCTTTAGGTCATTGCAGCGCGCCAACGGCCGGGCACGAAGTCCAAGCCGATGGCGCGCCTCTAGCATGCTGACCCGCCACGCGCAACACGCGCGTCAGGCCGGCACCGAGAGCAGCGCGGGCCGGAAGGCCGTCGTCTCGCGCTGCACCAGCGTCACGCCCAGATCCACGATACGCGGCAGGTCGCGCCTGCCTGCCAGCAGGTCCAGCACCATGCTCCCCGTCCGCTCGCCGATCGCGCGGTAATCGACCGCCACCGTCGTCAGCGCCGGCACCACGGCCCCCCCGATCTCGAATCCGCCAAACCCCATCAGCGACAGATCCTCCGGCACCCGCACGCCCCGGCGCCGGCATTCCATCAGCGCCCCCACGCCCACGAGGTCGGACACGGCAAAGACGGCATGCAGGTCCGGCGCCCGCTCCAGCAGCGCGCCCATGGCCTGCGCCCCATGGGTAAACGACACCGGCGGCTTGCCCATCCGCTGCACCAGGTCGTCCGCCAGCCCTTCCTCGCGCAATACTTCCAGGAAACCTTCCAGCCGCCTGCCGCCGCGATGGTCGCAGGAAAGCCCGTCTCCCTCCGCCGCCAGCACGCCGATTCGGGTATGGCCCAGCGCGATCAGGTGGCGGGCGGCCAGCCGTCCGGCCTCATGGTTCGAGTAGCCGACCATGGGGTGCACCGGTTCGGCCACCAGCCCCGCCATCTGCACGATGGGTATCGTCTCACCCGCCAGCAGCGTCCGCAACGCCGGCCCGCGCGGCCCCGCCGGCAGCACCAGCGCCTCGGCCCGCCGCCCCAGCATGTCCCGCACATGCCTCAGCATTGCGTTCTCATCATAGTCGGTATACCCGATCAGCAACTCATAGCCTTCCCGACGGATGATGTCCGTCAGGCCGCGCGCCGCATCGGCGAAATTCGTATTGGTCAGCGTCGGCACCACCAGCCCGACGAATCCGCTGCGCCGGGTCGAAAGCGCCTCGGCCGCCCGATCGGGCACATAGCCCAGTTCGTCGATCGCCCGCGCGATCGCCTCGCGCGTATCGGGCCGCACCAGATGCGGCGCCCGCAGCGCGCGCGACACCGTCATCCGCGACACCCCGGCCCGCGCGGATACATCGATGATGGTCGGCCGCGCGCCGGCGCGCGCCACGGAAGCCGAGGCGTCAGGCTCCGTCGCCTGCCGCGCACTGCCCGCCGCTTCCCCGTCCGCCGTCCGCCTGCCTGCCATCTCCGCCCGTGCCCCTGCGCATCGCGACCACCCCGCGCGTTGGCGCGTTGTCCACCGCGAGGCGCTTATAGTCGCCTCGCCCGGCGGCCGACGCCAGATATATCATCAAACCCGCCATGTGCCCGGCCAGGGACGGATGCATGCGCGTAGGAAGACAAAGGAATCGCCCATGCCCGCTTCGCCCCTCTTCGACCTGACCGGCCGGCTGGCCCTCGTCACCGGCTCCAGCGGCGGAATCGGCTACGCCCTCGCCGCCGGCCTGGCCGATGCCGGCGCTCACGTCATCCTGAACGGCCGCGACGCCACAAGGCTGGAGGAAGCCGCCACCCGCCTGCGCGACACCACGCCGCAGGGCAGCACCCGCACCATCCTCACCCGCCCCTTCGACGTCACCGACCGCCAGGCAGTCGAGGATGCCGTGGGCGCGATCGAGGCCGAGGACGGGCCGATCCGCATCCTGGTCAACAATGCCGGCATCCAGCGCCGCGCCCCGCTGGACGTCTTCCCGCCCGAGGACTGGGCCGAGATCATCCGCACCAATCTCGACAGCGTGTTTTTCGTCGGCACGGCGGTCGCCCGCCACATGATCCCGCGCGGCATGGGCAAGATCATCAATATCGGCAGCGTGCAGTGCGAACTGGCCCGCCCCGGCATCGCGCCCTACACCGCCACCAAGGGCGCGGTAAAAAATCTCACGCGCGGCATGTGCGCCGACTGGGCGCGCCACGGCATGCAGATCAACGCCATCGGCCCCGGCTATTTCGAAACGCCCCTGAACCGCGCCCTGGTCGAAGACCCGGACTTCAACGCCTGGCTGACGAAGCGCACGCCGGCCGGCCGCTGGGGCAAGGTGGAGGAACTCCAGGGCGCCGCCATCTTCCTGGCGTCGGACGCCTCGTCCTTCGTCAACGGCCAGACGCTCTATGTCGATGGCGGCGTGCTGTCGGTCCTGTAACCCGCCTCCCCGAACAGCCCGCGCGCCTCCCGCGCGCTGGCCCTCGCCCTCACCCCGGTCGAAAGCAGCCCCAGCCCACCCACGACCCCCGACAGCCCCACCAGCACCCACCAGACCCGGTGCGTCGCCTGTGCCAGCACGCCCCCCGCGCCATGGGTCAACACGGCCCCCATCATCGTCCCCGACACCGCCACCCCGAGCAGCGCCCCGACCTGCCGGCTGGTCGAGGCCAGCGCCGCCGCCAGCCCCGCCTGATCCCGCGGCATGCCAGAGACGGCGCTGTTGGTAATCGGCGCATTGCACATCCCGAAGCCACAGCCGCACAGGCTGTAGGAAAGCAGCAGCACCCAAGACGGCGTCGCCGGCGTCAGCCCCGTCAGCAGCAACGCCCCACACCCCAGCCCGCCCGCCGAAAGCAGCAGCGGCAACCGCGCCCCACGCGCCCCGACCAGCCGCCCCGACAGCGGCGCGCACACCACCACCCCCAGCGCGAAGGGCAACGTGTACAGCCCCGCCCGCATGGCCGACAGGCCCCGCGATTCCTGAAGATAAAGCGTGTTCAGGAACAGGAACGAACTGAAGATCGCAAAGGCGCAGACCGCGATCACGATCGCCCCGGAAAACGGCAGCGCGCGAAAAAACCGCAGGTCCAGCAGCGGATGCGCGCTGCGCTGCTCCACCCGATACAGCACCACCAGCCCCACCGCCGCGATTGCCAGCCCGGCCCGGATCGCCGGTGCCTGCCAGCCATAATCCCGCGCCTCGATCAGGGCGGCGGTCGCGGCCGCCAGGATCAGGGCCACCAGCAATTGCCCCACCCGGTCGACCGGCCGCACATGGACCGCCCGCGATTCGGGAATCACCCGCAAACTGAGCACCAGCGCCAGCGCCCCGACAGGCAGATTGACCCAGAACACCGCACGCCAGCCCACCAGCGTCGTCAGCATGCCGCCGATCAGCGGCCCCAGCGCCAGCGCCAGCCCCGACATCGCGCCCCACACGCCGATCGCCCGCGCCCGCGCGGCCGGCTCGACAAAGACATTGGCGATGATCGACAGCGCCACCGGGTTCAGCATCGCCCCACCCAGCCCCTGGAACCCGCGCGCCAGCACCAGCGCCCACGCGCTGGGCGCCAGTCCGCACAGCACGGAGCCAAGGCAGAAGACGATAATGCCGGAAACAAACACACGCCGCCGCCCGATCCGGTCAGCGGTCGATCCCGCCAGCACCAGCAGTGTCGCCACCACCAGCGTGTAGGCATCCACCACCCATTGCAGGGTCGACAGCCCGCCACCTAGCCCGGCGCGAATCGCCGGCAGCGCCACGTTGACGATGGTCACGTCCATCATCACCAGAAAAAGGCTGAGGCAGCAGGCCGCCAGCACCAGATGCGGCCGGACTGGAGAAGATCGGATCATATGCCGGGAATCGGGAGAATGGAGCGGGCGAAGGGAATCGAACCCTCCTCAGAAGCTTGGAAGGCTACTGCATTACCACTATGCTACGCCCGCCCATATGGCCTTTCCATACCGCCGAACCCGCCTCTCCGGCAAGCCCTCTCCGCCATGCCGAACGGGCGCGATGCCCCGGCCGAAACAACGAATCGCCTCCCCCCCTCTTGACTTTGCCCGCCGGGCATACTTTTTTCCGCTGCCTGCGCCGGGTTCGCACGGGTGGCCAGGGGAAGAGCTTTCCGCTATTCCGTTGGTCGGCGCCGCAGGCGGCTTGCAGGGGTGTAGCTCAATTGGCTAGAGCGCCGGTCTCCAAAACCGGAGGTTGTGGGTTCGAGACCCTCCACCCCTGCCACTCGCCCCGGTCGGGAGTTTTCCCGCCCGGACCGTGACGGTGCCCCCGACATGCAGTATTGGTTGTTTCCGGCCTCGTCCGCGCTCCGGTCCGGACGGCGGCGTGGTGGTTCGAGAAGGGTGTTTCGTGTCGGTCAGTCCCGCGAAATTTGTGCAAGATGTCCGCGCCGAGGCCACCAAGGTCACATGGCCCACACGTCGCGCCACGCTGGTGACGACGGGGGCCGTGCTGGCAATGGCCACCATGACGTCGGTTTTCTTCTTTGTCGTCGACCAGATCATCGGCCTGGGCGTACGTGAACTTTTTGGGCTGGGAGGCTGAGGAACGATGGCAAAACGTTGGTACGTCGTTCACGTCTATTCAGGCTTCGAAAAGAAGATCGCCCAGCACATCAAGGAGCAGGCGGCTCAGAAGGGCCTGTCCGACCATTTCGGTGACATCCTGGTCCCCTCCGAAGAGGTGGTCGAGGTCCGTCGCGGCCAGAAGGTCAGTTCCGAGCGGAAGTTCTTCCCCGGCTACGTGCTGGTCAACATGGAACTGACCGACGAAGCCTGGCATCTGGTCAAGGACACGCCCAAGGTCACCGGCTTCCTGGGCACCAAGACCCGCCCCTCGCCGATCCCCGCGGCCGAGGCCGAGCGGATCATGAAGCAGGCGCAGGAAGGCGTGGAGCGTCCCCGCCCCTCCATCACCTTCGAAATCGGCGAGCAGGTGCGCGTGTCCGACGGCCCCTTCACCTCGTTCAACGGCACGATCGAGGAAGTGGACGAGGAAAAGGCGCGCCTCAAGGTCAGCGTCTCGATCTTCGGCCGCTCGACCCCGGTCGACCTCGAATACAGCCAGGTCGAAAAGCTCTGAACAGCCCGACCATCCGAATACAAGAAGGGGCGCCGCGAGGCGCCCCTTTTTTGTTCCAAGGGCTTTGCCCTTGACCCACCAAAGGGCAGAGCCCTTTGGAAACCCAGTCGTTATCAAATAATGGGGGTGCAGGGCCTCAGGCCCTGCCGGGTCCAGGGCAGAGCCCTGGTCTAACTGTCAAACAGGCGGCGCCACGGTGCCCAACGCCCGCAGATGCGCCGCTGCACGATCAGCCACCTGCCCCAGCAGCGCACTCAGCGCCGCGACCAGACCGGCCGTCCCCGAACCGCTGACCGGCAGGTTCAGCGCCAGCACGTCCGACGCCCCGCCATCATGCCCAAGCCAGTGGACAGCCAGGCTGCCCCCCAGCACAGCCTGCCCGCCGGCATCGCGCGAGAAGCGCGTCACCGTCAGTTCGACCGCCGCCAGCGCCGTCGTCGCCACCGCGTCGTTCTGGGCAAAGATGGTGCTGCCCGGCAGGCGCTGCTGAAGGTCCGCCGTCAGCACATGGCCCAGCATGCTCGGCAGCGACTCGCCCCAGGCATCGCTGCTGGCGGTCTGCAGCCGGTAATCGCCCTCGCTGCGCACGATGCGCTCGCGATCCAGCGCCGTCGCCACCGAAGGCGTCCGCACCTCGATCACCGCCGGTCCACCCGCCTGGGCGGTACCGGGCCATGGCACGAGGGCATAAAGGTTCGGGTCCGACGAACACGCGGCCAACGGCCCGGTGGCGGCGGCGGCAAGCAAGCCGCCTGCTCCTCGCAGAACCGCCCGGCGCGAGGCAAACGGGCGGGAAGAAGGCCCTGACAGTCTCATAGGCTAGCGTCCCGTAATCAGCGCCGAGGGATGGCGGTTGAGGAAATCGGTCAGGAAGCGCAGCGACCGCGCCGCTTCGTTGAGCTGCACCAGCATCTGCTGCAGATCGCGGTGGAAGTCGGTATCGCCGCCATAACTGGCCATCAGCTTGTTCGCGTTCTTCAGCGTGCCGTCCAACTGCGCGCTCATCTGCGGCAGGCGCTGGAACAGCGGGTGCATGCCGGTGCGGGCATCACTCGCCAGCGCCTGGATGCTACGCAGCGAATCGCGCAGCGCCACGATGGCCTGCTTCACTTCCGGCGAATTGATCCGCGCGTCGGAATGGGCCAGCAGGTTGTTCAGATTGTCGCCCACCTGGGTCAGCGGCATCGCGGCGATCTTGTCGGCAACCGTGGAGAGCGAGTCCATGATGCCGCTCATGCCGCCGGCCTTGCTGGGAATGACCAGCGCCGTCCCTTCGGTCGTCACAACGGCCGGGGTGGCCTTCTTCACGAAATTCAGGCCGATCATCGATTCGCCTGTCAGCAGGCTGGCACTGTCGACCGAAGCCCGTAGCCCGTTATCCACCAGCGCCTGAATGGTCGCAGCCATGGTGTCGCGATGAATCTCGCTCAACGGCAGGATGCGCTCGGGCTGGATTTCCATCCCCACCCGCACCCGGGCAACCCCGGCCTTCTGGTCCAGCACCAGCTTCACGCTGGTCACGGTGCCGACCTGGATGCCGAACATCGTCACCTGCGCGCCGACCGTCAGCCCCGACACGGAACTTGTCAGGTAAGTGACCAGCGACACACGCTCGCGATAGCCCGCATTATCCGCCGCTTCATTGCTGTCATACAGCCGGAAGACCGAATTCTTGGGCGCGGGCGGCGCGGAAGTTCCCTCCCGCTTGTCCGGCAGCCCGAATGCGACCCCGCCCGAGAACAGGGCCTGGATCGATTGCAGCTTCACCTTCAGGCCGCCAGCACCGAGCCCGACCTGCACGCCCGACACGTTCCAGAACCGCGTATCGGTGCGCAGATAGCTGTCATAGGGCTTGCGGATGAAGACCTGGATCAGGATCGGCCCCTCGCCCCCCGGCGGCATGGTATAGCCCAGCACCTCACCCACATCGATGTCGCGGAAGAAGACCGGCGCCCCCTGCCCGATCGACCCCAGCGAGGGGCTGATCAGCGTGTAGGTATTGCCCGGCTGGTCCGATCGCATGCCCGGCGGCGACTCCAGTCCCTTGAACGTGTTGGTGCTGGTTCCCCCCGGCATGCCCGGATCCATGGCGATATAGGCCCCGGTCATCAGGGTCTCGAGCCCGGTGACACTGGCGCCGTTCAGGCGCGGCCGCACCACCCAGAACCGTGCGCGATCGGTCAGCATCGGCGAGGCACTGGCACTCATGCGCACCTTCACCTCGACATGGCGCATGTCACGCGTCAGCGTCACGTCCTGCACCGTGCCCAGGGGCACGGCCTTGTTCTTCACCTGGGTCTGGCCACTGGTCAGCCCGTCCGCGGTATCGAAGACGATGGTAATGACCGGCCCACGCCCCATGATGCCACGCCAGCCCAGATAGCCGGCGATGGCCAGCGCCACGATCGGCACCAGCCAGACGATCGAGAAACGATATCGGCGCGCCGAAGCCTCGGGCGGCGAAGCCGCGGCACGATCGTCGGAATGATCTTGGGGGTCGTCGGTCACGCCTGCCTCGGCTCCATCCTGTCAGTTTTTGCCGCGCGCCGGCCTGCCCGCGCACGCACGGCGGCGGACGCCACGCCATCGGGCGACGGCCCGTTCAGGCCCGCCGCATCCCACATCACCCTGGGGTCGAAGCTCCATGCCGCGAACAGGGTCAGTACCACCACCGAGGCAAAGGCCACCATGCCGGCATTGGCCGTGACGCTCGCCAGCGAATTGAAGCGGACCACCGCCACCAGGATCGACACCATGAAGACGTCGATCATCGACCACCGGCCGATCACATCCACCACGCGGAACAGCCGCGTGCGCTTGACCAGCGCGAAGGACGACCCGCGCCAGGTGCTGATCACCATCCAGCTCAGGCTGAGAATCTTGAGCATCGGCACCAGGATGCTGGCGAAGAACACCAGCAGCGACAGCGGGATCATCCCGTCATCCCACAGTTCGATCGCCCCTTCGATGATCGTATGGCCACCTCCGCCTCCCAATTTGGAGAAGGTCATGACCGGGTAGAGATTGGCCGGGAAATAGAAAATAACGGCCGACATCAGGAAGGCGCTGGTCCGCGCCAGCGTGTCGGGCGCCCGCCGCCATACCTTGTGGCCGCAGCGCGGGCAGACGCCGACACAGCGCAGATTGCTGACCGGTGCCCCCAGTTCGCCCACCAGCCCGCAGGAGGGACAGGCCACCAGATGGTCGACCGGCGGCAACGGAATCTCGTCGATATGCACATGGCTGACCGCCACGCGCTCTCCGTCTTCCTGTCTGGTGATGGCATCCACGCGCCGGTGCCGCCAGATCCGTTCGGTATCCAGGGTCGAATCCGTGGCCGCCATGGTCAGCATCAGGGCCGAGATCAGATAGACGGCGGGGCCCACATCGACATGGGCCAAATCCGTCAGCTTCGTATAGGCAACGAAAATGCCCAGGACATAGACCTCGATCATCGACCAGGGCCGCATCTTCTCGTACCAGATCAGCAGGTGCGGCGCCCAGTCGGGCATATGACGCCGGCTGGCGGCGTACAGGATGGCGAACATCATGCCGATCACCACCGCCGGCGCCGCGATGGTGACCAGCCCGACCAGCAGCCCGGCTTCCCCCCACCCTTCATGCAGCAATTCCATAGGCCCGGTCAGCAGGTCCACGGTACGTTCACGCCCATACACGTCCAGCGTCATCAGGGACGACGCCAGCGCCGCCAGATATAGGGCGCAGGAACTGATGCAGAAGGCGAGCGGCGTCTGAAGCGGCGAGGTCCGGCGCCGCCACTCCAGCGTCTGCCCACACCGCGAGCAGGCGGCCAGCTCGCCAGCCTCCAGCGGCGGGCGGCGCTGAAACAGGCCGCATCCGGGGCATTCCACCAGATCATCGATCGTCCGGACATGGCGCAGGTCGGCTGTCCGACGTGGCCAAGCGGCCCGACGGAACATGCGTGAAGTCCGCGCTGACATCGTCTCGCTCATGACTCGCCGTACTATAAATCAAAATCGGATCGGCGATAGTCATTCAGCATATTGCTGCCATGACGAGAGCCGGAAGACGACAGGAAGGGGAGAATTCTCCCCCGAATAACGGCCGGTCCATCGCATGACCGGTCCGGCATTTTCCTGATCATCGCAAGACAATCAGAATATTTGGATAACACCCCGGCAAGGCGGCAAAATGGTCCGAACGTCCCGCTGGGATAACGATCTCTTGAGCCTTGCCGCCTCGGCCATCAGCCGATCAGAAGGCCCGTCCGTTCATCGTGAAGGAAAATGCCCGCGGCTGAACCCGCAAACGGGGTATGCGGCATGCTGCCAAACCACCCAGTCCATATGCGGCGACCGGCAGGAGCGATCGGCGGAAGACTCAAGTGGTGCCGGTGAAGAGATTCGAACTCCCGACCCCATCATTACGAATGACGTGCTCTACCAACTGAGCTACACCGGCAACGAGGCGAGCGTATAACGGGCCTGAAAGGGCATTGCAAGCCCCCTTCCGACGGATCGCCGGCCAATCCCGCGGGACCGGCCGGCGCCCCGGTCAGGCGATCAGAACGGCGCGTCGATATCGACGACGTCGATCAGCTTGTGGTTGACGAACTCCTTGATTCCCAACCCGATCAGCTCGCGGCCATAGCCCGAGCGCCCGACGCCACCGAAGGGCAGGTCGGCCTTGACCATCGTCGGATGGTTCACGAACACCATGCCGGTATGGATCTTCTTGGCCACTTCGACGCCACGCGCGGTGTCCCTGGTGAAGACCGAGCCACCGAGGCCATACGGCGTGTCGTTGGCGATGCGAATCGCGTCGGCCTCGTCACGGGCACGGAAGATCATCGACACCGGGCCGAAGAACTCCCACAGGCGGGCGGGGTTGTCGCCCGTCATGCCGGTCAGGATCGTCGGCTGCACGAAGGCGCCGGTCTCGGGCACGCGAGGCCCGACCTCGGTCGCCGTGGCGCCATGGGCCACCGCCTTGGCGATGTTATCACGGATCTCCTTGGCCGCGCCCTGCGACGACAGCGGCGCCAGCGTGGTGTCCGGTGCCATCGGGTCACCGGCCTTCAGCGCCGCCACACCGGCGGTGTAGAGTTCCATGAACCGGTCATAGACCGCATCGACCACGATCACGCGCTTGGACGATACGCACACCTGCCCGGCATTCCAGTGCCGGCCGAACACCGCCCACTTCGCGGTCTTCTCCAGATCGGCGTCTTCCAGCACCACGAAGGCGTCGGCACCGCCAAGCTCCATGGTCGTCTTCTTCAGCGCGCGGCCGGCCTGCGATGCGATCACCGAGCCGGCCCCTTCGGAGCCCGTCAGGGCCGCGCCGCACACGCGCGGATCGTTCAGGATCATCTCGACCTGCGCGCGGGTGGGGTAGAGGTTGCGGAACGCACCGTCCGGCAGGCCCGCGCGCTTCATCAGCGTCTGGAAGATCCCGGCACACTGCGGCACGTTCGAAGCATGCTTCAGCAGCACGGTGTTACCGGCCGAAAGCTGCGGCGCGATGATGCGCGCAATCTGGTAGTAGGGGAAATTCCAGGGCTCGATCGCCAGCAGCACGCCCAGCGGCTGATGCACCAGCACCGCCTCGCCCGAGCGCGGGTCCGACACCGGCAGCTTCTCGGGCGCCAGCAGGCTCTCGGCATGCTCGGCGTAATAATCGAAGATCGCCGCCGACAGTTCGACCTCGGCCTTGGCCTCGCTGAACAGCTTGCCCATTTCCAGCGTCAGCAGGCGCGCGAACGCATCGGCCTCGGCACGCAGGATCTGCGCCGCCTTCGTCATTACGGCGGCGCGGGTCGCAAACGGCGTGTCGCGCCAGTCCAGGAATGCGGCGTGGGCATCGGCGATCGCCTGACGCACCTCGTCATCCGTGGCATCCGGAAACGTGGCCAGCACTTCGCCGGTATAGGGGTTGGTGGTTGCGTATGCCATAGTCGTGTTCCTTCCAGCGGGCCATTTCCGGCCCGATGCTTGTGATAACGATCATCCGGAGCGCCTCCGTCAAGAGGAACCTCACGGCTACGTTATCATAAGAGAGTACGGTCGATCCGCTCTTGGGAATCGGGCCCGCCAGGCACGCGGCCCCACGGACATGCCGCCAGATCAGCCCGGCGGCACGCCATCCTGCACCATTCAGAACGTGAGTTCCAGATTGGTCTGAAAGTAGGCACCCGGCTTCGCACCGGCATCCCGCAATCCACGTGAAAGCGCAGTATATTGCCCATCGATGCTGAAGGTCACATGCCGCGTCGCCCGCCAGGTGAAGCTTCCCTGCGGTAGCACGCCGCTATATCCGCCCGTCGGTCGGTACGCATAATTCACGCCACCGGGAAAATAGATCGTATCGTGGACCGAATTGCGCCACAGCACCGGCACCCTCAGCAGCAGCGACGTATTGACCGTGGGCGCGAGCGTCACCAGCGGCCCGACATCAATCACGTTCTGCAGGTTGAAGTTCTGCGCCAGGTCCAGATAGTACGCGCTGGGCACGAAGGGCGAGAGGAAACCACCCCAGCTACTGGTCGCGCTCTTGCGGGTATCCCCACCCGAAATATCGTCGGCCTGGATCCCGATCGAAGGCCGCCCCCACCATTTCGAGAAACGCCACGCCACCGAAGCATTGAACGAATAGGCCGACACCGGGCGCGACGGGCCGTTCTTCGCCGCCTGGAAATCGCCGCCCTGCCACATGCCGTTGGCGGTGAACTCAATCGGTCCGGCATTGCCCCACACGCGCACCCCCGGCGTGTCACGATGCGTCGAGCCCGCGACAACACCCTTCGTCGCGGTTAGCGGGCTGCTGGCCAGCAGATAGCCGAGATAGTACGTATCGACGAAAATCTGGCTCTTTTTGCCGAATGTCTTGAACTCCGGCACCGCGTACGAGGTATAGGCACCAAAGAGCCGGGTCTTCCAGCCAACCTGGTCATGAAACGCCCGATATTCGTAATTGGTCAGCGACAGGTCGAACAGATCGACGCGGAACCGTTTCCAGACGCTGTAGCCGCGCAGCCCGTTCCATGAATACGGGATGGACGGATAGACGCTGCCCGCCGAAATATTGGGCGGCACGTCGAGGAACGACATGCGGCCGATCATGGCGCCCATCGTCGCCCCCAGCATGTGCCCGCGCACTTCCACGAACGCCTGCTGCGCATCGACCCGGTTCCGCCAGCGCGCGTTGTAGCCGAATTTATTGCCGCCGGTCGCCTGGCCGCTCATCAGTTCGCCGTAGAAACGGACATGCTCGCCCAGATGCAGGTCGGCACCGAGATTGGTGCGCAGGTTGGAAAGATAAGTATGGCTCTTCCCCACTGCCCCCAACGCGGGATGCTGTTCCCAGAATCCATGATGACGGAAATTGCCGCTCAGCGTCAGGTAGATCGACCCGCTATCATTGAGCGCGATGAATTTCAGCGGATCGAGAAAATCCTGGCGGTTACGCTTGTCGCGCAGGCTCGACCAATCCTCGGCCCAACGCGCCACCGCGTAATATCCCACCGTACCAAATCCGGACGCCGCGCCCGTATTCGCGTTGAACACCCCCCACGGCCCCTGATGCAACTGGATCGGCGTCAGCGGATGCAGCATCAGCGATTGCGGCTGGCCATACAGTTCCGGGCGGCTGGTTAGCGGCGGCAGTTGCTGGAGCGGCGCATGCCAGAATGAGTCCCGACCCGACACGATCGGCGTCACAGCCGGCGCCGCCGTCGTTGCCGCACCGATCGGCGTCGGCAGCGGGCTCGTGGCTGTCGCACTGCTCCCTGCCGTCGCCTGGGCAAGCTGGATATAGGTGGTCACGGTCCCGGCGTCTCCCTGCGCCGCGTGGGCGGGTAGGACGAACACCACGCCGGCAAGAGCAGGCAGCAGAACCCACCCACTTTTCTGCAAACGGGAAAACGACGAAAACCCAGAGGAAATATACATAGCCAGATCTTTTTCTTTATTATTGTCAGACATCACAGAACAACCACGCATTCATTCCGCCACACGCTGTTCTGTCTCTGAGACAGGCGGGAAACCACCCCATGATTGATGCTTCCGCCGACAACCACCAACCGGGCGAGGCTCGGGCCGCGCCGCAGGATTCCTATTCCGCGAAACCCGCCCTCATGCTGCCCGTCAGAAACGGGAAGCGCGCCACACAGACTTCCTGAAAGCCCTCGGAAGCACAGGAAACAATCCCGGATCGGGAAAACCCACGGGAGCAAAGCCGGCGCAAAATCATGACCCAACTCTCCAACGGTCACAAAAACAATCCACCTGCCCTCTACGAAGAGAGTGACCATCCGCTTTTGTCGGATTTTTCCTTAAAGAAGAAATAACAATTATATGTTTTTCGGATAAATCATGGTCACAATCCAGTGTGGAAAATCCCTCAATTCACCATCCGGTTACCAAACATCACCAGGCCGAAATACCAGCGCCACCAACCGGACCACCCGAACTTGGCTTCAAGGATGTTTCCTGAACGCCGGAGATGCTTGCAAAGTTTCGTTATCGAACGGAGCAACAGCGCGCACCGGCGGCGAATACCTCGAAACCGTCTATGCAACCCTCAAACAGTCGCCTGCGCTCCCTTGCGAGCGCGCGTCACATTCTCGTCCACCCGGTCCAGCACGGCGGCATGTTCCGCACCCCAGCGATAGAGCATCTCCACCGGCTCGACCATTTTCCGCCCCAGTTCCGTCAGCCGGTATTCAACCACCGGCGGCATCACCTGATGCACCGCGCGTGTCACCAGCCCCATCTCTTCCAGTTCCCGCAGCGTCTGCGTCATCATCTTCTTCGACAGGCCGGGAATACTGCGCAGCAGCGCCCCGGGCCGCGACGCCCCGCCCAGCAGATGCAGCGTGTGCAAAATCATCGTCACCCATTTGCCGCTGAACAGCCGCAGCAGCCGTCGCGGCGCGCAGCCTTCATCGAACGGGGCCTGGCGATACGCATCGGGCAGCGGAGCAAGCGACATGGACCCTCCTATGGGAACCTTCGGGTACCCAGGGCACGAAATGGTGCCGGATTGCCCTTTGTACCCCCACACCCCAATTTGCGGAAACTGTTTTCCCGTTATGGAGAGTTCCATGCCCCACACAGCCCTGATCGTCGGCGCCACCGGAATCGTCGGCCAGAACCTGGCCAACCGCCTGGTCGCCGAAGGCTGGACCGTCCACGGCCTGGCGCGCCGCACCGCCGCCCTGCCCGCCACCGTGCTGCCCGTCACCGCCGACGTGCTGGATGCCGCCTCCCTGCGCCCGGCATTGGCCGGTCTCCGGCCCAGCCATGTCTTCTTCACCACCTGGTCCCGCCGCGCCACCGAGGCCGAGAACTGCGCCGTCAACAGCGCCATGCTGCGCAACGTCTTCGCCGCCCTGCCGGCCCCGGGCGCCCTGACCCACGGCAGCCTCGTCACCGGCCTGAAACATTATCTCGGCCCGTTCGAGGCCTATGCCAAAGGCCCCCTGCCCCAGACGCCCTTCCGCGAGACCATGCCCCGTCTCGACGTCGAGAATTTCTATTACGATCAGGAAGATGCACTGTTCGAAGCCGCCGCCCGACACGGGTTCTCCTGGAGCGTCCACCGCCCGCACACCGTCATCGGCCACGCCATCGGCAACGTCATGAACATGGGCTCCACACTGGCCGTCTATGCCAGCATCTGCCGCGAAACCGGCCGCCCATTCGTCTTCCCGGGCTCGCCCATGCAATGGAACGGCCTGACCGACGTGACCGACGCCCGCCAACTGGCCAGCCAGCTCCACTGGGCCGCCACCAACCCCGCCGGCCGCGACCAGGCCTTCAACATCGTCAATGGCGACGTCTTCCGCTGGAACTGGCTTTGGCCGCAGCTTGCCGCCTGGTTCGGCATCCCCGCCGCCCCCTATCCCGGCCACGCCACGTCGCTTGAGGACAGCCTGTCCACCGACGCTCCCCTCTGGGCCGACATCGCGGCCCGGCACGGACTGCGCGAAAACACGCTCGACCGCCTGGCCTCCCCCTGGCACACCGACGCCGATCTCGGCCGCCCGATCGAATGCGTAACCGACATGAGCAAGAGCCGCACACTCGGCTTCACCGCCTATCAGGCCACGCCGGATTCCTTCTTCGACCTGTTCGAAATGCTGCGGGCCCAGCGCTACATTCCCTGAAAGCCTGCCCGAACCCCTTGACCCGGCCGCCCCGGCGGTAAACCGTTCCCCGACCAGATCAAGCAAGGGGGCAGCACACGCCATGAAACCGGAAACCCAGGGCCTGACACGCAGGACGCTGCTCGCGGCCGCCGCCACCATCCCGCTGTCACGGCACGCGGTGGCGGCGACGGAGGCGGCCCCCACTCTCTCCGTCGCCGCCACCGCGCCCTTCCTGTGCAGCGGCGTCGCGGTCACGCCGGACGAGACGATCTTTCTCGGCATGCCCCGCTTTCCCGGCTACGAGGCCACGTTCTCGGTCGGCCGGGTCGCCCCCGACGGCACGGTCAGTCCCTTCCCCGGCGGAAGCTGGAACGGCTGGAAACCCGGCCAGGACGGCACCGCGGCCTTCGTGATGGTCAACGCCATCCATATCTTCGCCGACGGCACGCTCTGGGCGGTCGACCAGGGCGCCCCGCCCGGCCAGACACCCGAACCCGGCACCCAAAAACTGGTACAACTCGACACCGCCACCGGCGCCATCCTGCGCGTCCTGCGCTTCCCCGAGGACATCATGCCCCCCGGCGCGCAGTTCAACGACCTGCGCATCAATGGCGACCTGCTGTTCGCCACCGACAGCGGGCTGGGCGGCATCGTCATCCATGATCTGAAAACCGGCCGCACGCTGCGCCGCCTCTCCGCGCACCCGCTGCTGCGCAACGACGCCACCCACATCCACAAGGGCGGTGGCGGCCGCATCCTCCAGGACGCCCAGGGCAACCGCCCGCAGGTCCAGAGCGACGATATCGAAATCGACGCCGACGGCACCTGGTTCTATTTCGCCGTCCCCGCCGGCCCGCTGAAGAAGATCCGCGTCGCCGACCTGCTGGATGACCGCAAATCGGATATCGACCTCGCCGCCCTGGTGCAGGTCGCCGCCGAAATCCCCAGCATCGGCGGCACCTGCATCGATACGCTGGGCAACATCTACCTCTCCGACGGCGAGAACAGCCGCATCACCATCCTCGCCCCCGACGGCCAGCGCACGACGCTGGTGCAGGACCCGCGCCTGATCTCGCCCGACGCCATGTTCATCGACCGCAAGCGCACGCTCTATGTGCCCTGCTCGCAGATCGAAAAGCTCGCCATGTTCAACGGCGGAACCGACGGCACCCACGCCCCTTTCCTTGTCCTGTCCCTCCCCCTGCCCGAACGACAGGGCGCATTGCGCCTGGGCGCCGCCGTCGAAGGATAAGCCCCATGCCCCGCCGCTTCCGCCGCATCGCGACCGCCGCCCTGTGCGGCGCCTTCCTCTCCGCCGCCGGAGCGCCGGCCCACGCGGCGGAGCCGGGCGGCAATAGCGGCCCTGCCTACGGCCCGGAACTGCAAGGCTTCGCCTATCCCTGGCCGGTCGGGCAATTCACCTTCACCTCCCAGCGCCAGTCCCTGACGATGGCCTATCTCGACGTCCCGGCCCCCCACCCCAACGGGCAGGTCGCGGTCCTGCTCCACGGCAAGAATTTCTGTGCCGCAACCTGGGAAGGCACGATCCGCTTCCTGACCAACCACGGCTACCGCGTCATCGCGCCCGACCAGATCGGCTTCTGCAAATCCAGCAAGCCGCCTTCCTATCAGTTCAGCTTCCAGCAACTGGCCCGCAACACGCGCGACCTGCTGCATCATCTCGGTGCCGACAGGGTCGTCATGATCGGCCATTCCACCGGCGGCATGCTCGCCATCCGCTACGCCCTGATGTACCCGCGGGACCTCACGCATCTGGTGCTGGTCGATCCGATCGGCCTGGAAGACTGGCTGCAAAAAGGCGTCCCCTACCGTACCGTCGACGAATGGTACCAGTCCGAACGCGGCAAGACCGCCGCCCAGATCCGCGTTTACGAAAAACGGGTCTACTACGCCGATGAATGGCGCCCCGATTACGAAAAATGGGCCCGGATGCTGGCGGGCATGTATCGCGGCCCCGGCAGCGACGCCGTCGCCTGGAACTCCGCGCTGCTCTACGACATGATCCTCACCCAGCCGGTGGTCCACAACCTGCCCGACCTCAAGGTCCCCACCCTGCTGATGATCGGCGACAGGGACATCACCGCCATCGGCAGCGACACCGCCCCGCCCGCCATCCGCGCCATGCTGGGTCATTATCCCCAACTGGGCAAGGACGCCGCCGCCGCCATCCCCGGCGCGAAACTGGTGGAATTCCCCGGACTGGGCCACTCGCCGCAGATGCAGGACCCGAACGCCTTCCACGCCGCGCTCCTGCAAGGACTGGCTGAACCGGTGCCCTGATTCTTCTTTTGTCTTCCGAAAAAGAAGCAAAAAGACTTCCGATCCGTTCAGGGCCATCGCGTGTCCCCAGCACAAGGCTCCCGACCGAATCAAAGTTTTTGGGTTCTTTTTTTCAAAAAAGAACGACCACTCCGGGCCCGGCCCGATCCATGCTACAAGCACGCGATGGAAACCACGCCCCCCATTCCGCGCGCCGTCCTCGTCGGCATCCAGACCCCCGATGTCGACGACGTCGCCCACGAAGCCAGCCTTGAAGAACTGGGCCGCCTGGTCAAGACGCTGGGCTATGAAGTCGTCGGCTCGGTCTCGCAGAAGCGCGAAGGCACCGGCGCCGCGTCCCTTCTGGGCGCCGGCAAGCTGGAGGAACTGGCGGCCCTGACCGGCGGCAGCGGCATCGTCACCTCCATGGCCACGCCCCCGATGACCAAGGCCCGGAAGCGGTTCGAAAACACCGCCGACACCCCCCGCCCATCCCGACCCGAACCCGAGCCGGATGCACCGCCCAGGCCCGAATTCGTGATCGTCGACCACGAACTTTCCCCCAGCCAGATCCGCAATCTCGAACGCGCCACCGGCGCCCAGGTGCTGGACCGCACCGGCGTGATCGTCGAGATCTTCCACCGCCACGCCAACACCCGCGAAGCGAAATTGCAGGTGGAAATGGCGCGCCTGAAATATGTCGCCCCACGCCTGCGGGAATCCGCCACCGGCGGCGGCCGCCAACAGGGCCCGGGCGCCGGCGAAAGCAACCTCGACCTCGACCGCCGCAAGATCCGCGACCGCCTCGCGGAACTGAAAACTCAGCTCGAAGCCGTACAGCGCGACAGCGACCAGCGCCGCTCCGCCCGCCGCGACCAGTTGCGCGTCGCCCTGGTCGGCTACACCAACGCCGGCAAATCCTCCCTGATGCGCGCCCTCACCGGCAGCCAGGTGCTGGTGCAGGACAAGCTCTTCGCCACCCTCGACACTACGGTGCGCACTCTCCAGCCCGAAACCCGCCCCCGCGTGCTCGTCTCCGACACCGTGGGCTTCATCAAGCAGCTTCCCCACGATCTCGTGGCCTCGTTCCGCTCCACCCTCTCCGAGGCCCTGGAAGCCTCCCTGCTCCTCTTCGTGGTCGATGCGTCAGACCCAACCTACGAAGCGCAACTGGAAGTCAGCCGCAGCGTGCTGCGCGAAATCGGCGCCGATACGGTGCCCTCCCGCCTGGTCCTGAACAAGATGGACCGCGTAGACGCCACCCGCCGCGCCGCATTGCTGGAAAAATACCCCGACGCCATCATGCTCTCCGCCCACGCGCCCGAAGACGTCAGCGCCCTGCGCGAGACCATCATCGCCTTCTTCGAAGCCGAGATGGTGGATGACGTCCTGGTCCTGCCCTACGCGAAACAGAACCTGATCGGCGAAATCTACGAAAGCGCCCGCGTTCTCTCCGAGGATCACGACGAGACCGGGCGCGTGCTGAAGTTACGCGCCCTGCCCGGCGCCATGGCGCGGCTGCGGCGGAGCCTGGCCGCTGGATAGGCGTCCTTTTTTGGAAAAAAGAACCAAAAAACTTTGATTCGTTCTGGGACGTTCAGATCATGCCTGCCAGATAGGGTTCCAGCCGGTCTCTCTCCGTCAGGGGCACAACCGCGCCTACATAGCCGTCGGGGCGCACGAGCAGGCATTCCCCCGGTTCCAGCCCCGGCGCACCGGCCGGGCCGACGCCCCATCGTCTCAGCCCGGCAAGGGGCGCCACCGCAGGCCCCCCCTCCCCGAGCAGCAGGGTCGAGAGCAGAGCCCTCGCCTTCCCTCACGCCCCCGGACGAAGCGCCTCGAACAACCGCGCAATCGCCTCGGCCCCCGGATCGGGCACATTGTCCAACTGCCCATCGGGAATATAAGACGCCCGCCCGGCTTCCGCCTTGCCCATCTTCGCCGTCGCATCGGCCCCGCCGCGCGCCGCGCGCACCACCTCGGCCCATGCCGCGCCCGCATCCAGAGCCCGCACCGCCGGGATCAGCGCATCCAGCATCGTGCGGTCGCCTTCCCGCGCGCCGCCATAAGCCTGCATCGCCGCAATGCCCTCCAGCAACGCAGCCTCCCAGCGCGCCTGATCGCTCCGCCCCGCCGTCGCGAACAGGATCGACAGCAGCGCCCCGCTCGACCCACCGGCATGGCGGGCCAGCAGGCGCCCCAGCGTCTGCATCAGCGCCTGCGGATCGGCCAGCGGCAGCCGATCCAGCGCGCCATCGATCACGCGCGCCGTCTCGGCGAAGGTGGAGCCGGCATCGCCATCGCCGATGCGCGCATCCAGCGCATTCAGCGCCTCTTCATTTTCCAGCAGCACCTTCGCGCCACGCTGCACGGCGTCCCGCAACGCCGGATTATTCGAAGGCGCAGCCGCGAAAATATCCGGCAGATCCGGCACCGGAACCACCACCGGCTCCTGCCACGGCGCCATGCCCGTCCACGCCGTGGGTGCCGCGTCGGCTTGCAGCGCCGCCGCGATCTCGTCGGTCAGTTCCACCAGCGTGAGGGAAAACCCGTTCATGTCCAGCGCGGTCATGAACGGCGCCGGACCCGCCACCAGCGCCACCTTGCGCGCCAGCGCGGTGCCGGCGAAGGCTTCCAGCAGCAGCGACATCTCGATCACCGGCGTCGTGCCCAGATTGTTCAGCATCAGGGCATGGCGCGCATCGCCCTCCGGCAGGGCCGCCAGCAGGGCATCCGCCGCCAGCGCCATCAACCCGCCGGCATCGGCCAGCGCAATGCGCTTCGCCCCCGGCTCGCCATGAATGCCCAGGCCCAGTTCGCCCTCGTCCGCCGCCAGACGGCTGGCATGTTCCTCGTCATAGGTGTCGCAATCGCTCAGCGACAGGCCGATCGAGCGCGTGCGCGCCGCCACGTCAGCCGCGAACGCCGCCACCCGCTCCAGCGACGCCCCGCTTTCGGCCATGTGCCCGGCGGCCTTGTGTACGATCACCGTGCCGGCAATGCCGCGCGCCTGCCGATGGCCGGGCAGCGAGATATCGTCCCCGACGATCACCATCTCCACCTTCAGCCCCAGGGCGCGCGCCTGCTCGGCCGCCAACCCGAAATTCAGCCGGTCGCCGGTATAGTTCTTCACCACCAGCAGGCACCCGGCCTCGCCGGTCACGGCCAGGATGCCCGCCAGAATCGCATCCACGCCCGGCGAGGCGAACAGCGACCCGCAGACCGCCGCCGTCAGCATGCCGCGCCCCACGAACCCGGCATGGGCGGGCTCATGCCCCGACCCGCCACCGGAAATCACGGCAACCTTGCCCGCGCCGCGCTCCCAGTCCCGCCGCAGGATGACCTTGATATCGGGATAGCCGTCCAGGCGGCACAGATCCTTCCCGGCGGGCGAACGCAACAATCCTTCCAGCGCCTCGGGCACCAGACGTTCGCGCGTGTTGAAGAATCTTTTCATGCCTGAAAAGCCTTTCGATCCAAGTTCCACCATGCCCCCCGCGCCGATCGAGGCCGGCAGAGGGTCAGGGACCATAGGAAGGTCATCGGTTCAGGACAACGCCTCCCCGCCATACCCGCCCCTGCACGCATGACGGTGGACAGCACGGCGCAGGAATGCCGCACAAACGCCCGCCGCCGCCACGCCGTTCCCTATGCAACGAGGCCGGCAAACCCGGTCAGGCGGATTCCTGCTGGTCTTCAACCACGAGCATCGACGCCGCATGCCCACGGCTCACCGCGATCGGAGGCGGGCCGGGCACATGCTTTTCCTGCTCGCGCACCAGCGTGATCAACCCGGAACAGATGATCAGGCCGATACCCGTCAGCGTCACCATGTCGGCCGAATCGCCGAAGACCAGATGGCCGATCGCCAGTGCCCAGATCATCTGGCTGTACTGGGTCGGCGCGATGGCCCCCGCCGAGGCGTGGAGCGCGGAATGCATCAGCAGCACGTTCGCCAGCGCCGCCAGCAGCCCGTAACTGGCCAGCAGCCCGAGCTGATGCAGGTTGGGCAGGGCGAAGGACGGCAGGCTGACCAGCCCGCAGATGGTAATGCCGCCGAGAATACCGGCCCCGAACAGCGAGATCTGCTTTTCATGAGCCCCCGATGCCCGAAAGGTCACGACCGAGATCGCCCCCGCCAGCCCAGCCACCACCGCGCCCAGATGACCGATCGACAGCGGCCGCAGACCGGGCCGCAGCACGATCAGCACACCGATGAAGCCCAACGCGATCGCGAGCCAGCGCGGCCACCCGATCCGCTCCTTCAGAAAGACGATCGACATCAGCGTCACGAACGAAGGCTGAAGGAAGATCAGCGTAAACGCCTCGGCCATCGACAGATGGCTGAACGCCGTAACACTGCCGATAATGCCCAGCGGATAGGCGATGAAGCGCACCATCCACAGCGTACGGTTCTGCGTCGCGAACACATCGACCAGCCGATCCTTCCCCCCGAGCAGGAAGGGAAACACCACCAGCGCGCACAGCGAGCCGAAAAACGCGCATTCATACGGCGGCAGCCCGTCCCGGATCAGCTTCACGCTGGCATCGCTGAACGAGAACGCGGCGAATGCGGCAAAGGCCAGCATGATGCCGCGCAGCGTATCGGCACCGCCGTGAGACGGGGAGGAAGGGGCGGGATGGGTCACTCTGGCTGTTCTCGGAAAAGGGCCGGATACAGGATGGATCCGACAAGAGCGAAGCCCCCTGCCCGTTTCAGAGCCATTCCGCAAGATCGCCGATCAGCACCCAGGCTATTCCTGGAAAACCGCGGGACACGCCCCCGAAAATACCGCGCGCCCCACACGCCGGAACAGCGCAGTCATCACGCTTGCGTGTTCCCAGTCAAAGCGGCCCCGGACAGAACACGGCGCAGCGGCCAAAGATGCATTTTTTATTTTAAAGGGGGCAATCATCCCCGACAGTGAAAATTATTGGAGAGGCCGCAAGCGATCTCTTCTTTTTCTGAAGAAAGAGAAGCAAAAGACTTTTATTCGACCAGGGAACATCCCATGCTCCCAGCACAAGGCTCCCCAGCGAATCAAAGTTTTTGGGTCCTTTTCCCCCAAAAGAACAGACCCCCTCCCACATGGCGGCTTCTGTCCCTTCCACGCCACAGCTATCCTCTTCGCAGCCAGGGAGGCACGACATGGTCGACAAACATATCCTGATCGCGGGCGCCACCGGCGTCGTCGGTCTGGCGGCGCTGGAGGCATTCCAGAATGCCGGCTGGGCCGTCTCCACCCTCGGCCGCGCGGCACAGGGGCCGGGCCACGGCACCCATATCAGCGCCGACCTGCTTGACCTGGTGAGTCTGGCCAGCCGGAAGGAGGCGCTGAAATCCATCACGCATCTGTTCTATGCCGCGCTGAAACCCGATGCCGATCCGGGCGTCGAGGCCGACCAGAACGCCGCGATGCTGGAAAACCTGGTCGCCGCCCTGCGCACGGCCGGCGCGTCGCTGGAACGGCTGATCATCATCCAGGGCGGCAAGGTCTATGGCGCGCATCTCGGCGTCTACAAGACACCGGCCCGCGAGGACGACAGCCGCCATTTCCCGCCCAACCTCTATTTCCGCCACGAGGATTTCGCCCGCTCGCTGGAGCGCGAAGGCGTGCGATGGACGGCCCTGCGCCCCGATATCGTGATCGGCCATTCGCTGGGCTCGGCGATGAATCTCGGCAACCTGATCGGCGTCTACGGCTCGCTGTGCCGCGAGACCCGCACCGCAATGCAGTTCCCCGGCCCGGCGGCGGCCTATCGCGACGTGCTGGTCAACGTCACGGGCGCCGAGGTGCTGGGCGAAGCCGCCCTGTGGGCCGCAACCACGCAGGCCGACGGCGCCTTCAACATCACCAATGGCGACGTCTTCCGCTGGTCCCATGTCTGGCCCCGGCTGGCGGAGTGGTTCGGGCTCGAAGTCGGCGAGCCCCAGCCGATCTCGCTCGACCAGCGCCTGCACGCGCTGGCCCCCGTCTGGTCCGCCCTGGCCGCGCGCCAGGGCCTGGCGGAATCCGACGCCCGGCGGATCGGCCCCGGCAGCTTCGGCGATTTCATTTTTCATGTACGGACCGACGCGATCTTCGACGTCACGAAAGCCCGCCAGGCCGGTTTCCCCGGCATGACCCGCCGGTCGGACGACGTCCTGCTGGCCCATCTGGAAGGCATGCGCCAACGCCACCTCATCCCCTGAACGTGGCTGGAGAGGGGGGCTGGTGGCGATCCGACGCGCGTCCGCTGTGCTCCGGTGCTCACGGCCGTCAAGGCCGCTCCGCTCCGGTGCTCGCGGCCGCACGCCGGCCGTGCCGTTTCGCGGCACTCTCGCTCACCAGCCCCCCTCTCCAGCCACGTTCCACTCGCTCCCAAGCGGGCAGGACGGCAGGAAGTGGTTGACCGCGCGCCTGTCGCGGGCATGATCATCTGGAAACGCCGCTTCGGACGCAGATCCACCCTCCCTCGCCGCCGGAGCTCCTGACCAGACGAAATGACCGATTTTTTAAAAAAGCCCTATCTCCCCATCGCATTTTTATTATGCCTCGTCGGCATCCACGCCGCCTTCACCACCCGCACAGGCCGGGCGCTGCCCAGTGACGCCTATATCTGGCAACGCCAATGGACCCCGGCCGTCAGCTCCGCCGTCACCGCCAGCCAGCCCGTCATCCACACATGGCGCATCCTGGCGGCGGAACTGGACGGCCATGGCACCTGGGTGGACACAACCCCCGACAGCACCCTGCTGGCACACGCACACCCCCCCACCGTCGCCGTCATCCGCATCGAGGGCCAACTGGCCGACTGGGACGAAGAGCAACTGGCCGCCCATATCCTCGCCGTGAAAACCGCCTGGCAGCAGCGCGGCATCACGCTCTCGGGCGTCGAAATCGACCATGATTGCGCCACCGTCCGCCTGCCGGCCTATGCGCGTTTCCTGGCGCTGCTGCACGGCCGGCTGGGCCCGACGCCCCTCTCCATCACCGTCCTGCCGGCTTGGCTGGCCTCCCCCGAACTGGAAGAGGTGCTGGCCCGGGCCGATGACGCCGTCCTGCAGATCCACGCCGTCCAGAACCCGCAATTCGGCCTCTTCAACCCGGAGAAGGCCCATGAATGGATCAGAACCTTCGCCCAGTACCGCCGCGGCCCATGGCATGTCGCCCTTCCCGCCTACGGCACGCGCGTCACATGGGGAACCAACGGACGGATCGCCGGCATCGAAAGCGAGCAGGACCGCCTCATGGGCGCCGACAGCGGCCACGAACTCGTAGCCCCTCCCGCCGAGATCGCCGCCTTCATGAAGCGCATCGAACACGCCCCGCCGCATGGCCTGGCCGGCTGGGTCTGGTTCCGCCTGCCCACGACCGACGACAGAAGGGCCTGGAGCCTGCCGACATGGCGCGCGGTCATCGCACACCAGCCCCTGCGCGCCGCGCTGTCGGTCAGCCTGCACCGTCCCTCGGCCTCGGCGCCCTACGATATCGTCCTGTCCAATGCCGGCAACGCGGATTCCGAAGCTCCGTCCGCCATCCGGATCGAAAGCCGCTGCCCGTCCGGCGCCGACGGCCTGAACGGCTACAGTCTGGATTTCGATGCCAAGGGCATGTGGCTGCGGCGCGCGCAGCCCGGCCTGTTGCGGGCAGGGCAACAATCCGTCATCGGATGGGTGCGATGCGATCAGGGAACAGTCAGGGCCTATGTCGGAACCAATGACAAACAGAGCTGATCCACCCGCACCGAAGGCATCCGCCACGCACGCCATCCGCCGCCACGCCCTGGCCTTCGCCCTGTCCAGCGCAGCCGGCATCTCGCTCGTCCTCGCCTGCGGCATGGATTTTCCAAACCAGTTGCTCGATGACCGCGAAGGCACGCTCAAAAGCACACCGACCACATCCTTCGCCTACGAAGCCAGCCACCTCGTCGTCCCGGACGACGCCCTGCGCATCACCAGGCCCGCCCCCCGCACCGCCCAGCCCACCGAGCCCGACAGCACCCCGCCCGAACCGGGCATGGAGGCCCTTACCCGCCTCCAACAGAACCGCGTCACCATGATGCGCGACGCGATCGATGGCGAGTCCGCCTACAACCACGGCGATGGCATCCCTCCCGCGATCCGCCTTTATACCGCCGGCACGGTCGATTACGCCCTCACCCGCAAAGGCATTGCCGGCGACTATGCCGAGCACGCCCGCCAGCATTTCCAGGCCGTGCTCAACCTCCCGGACGGCCAGGGCCTGAGCCGCGCGGTCTGGGCGGCCTACATGCTCGGCCGCCTGCAACAGGACCGCCTGTTCGCCACCGGCAACGCGGATGCGCGCGAGGCCGCCGCCCACGCCTTTGCCCAGGCCCGTGCCCTCGCCCGGCAGGATGCGCCCGATCCACTCTCCCTGGCCGTCGCCAGCTATGGCGAACAGGCCAGATCCTATCTGATGGATGGCCAAACCGCCTGCGGCTGGAAAGCCTTCCTGGCCAGCGCCCCCTGCGCCGATCATATCGAAGCCGCCAACCTGAAACACGCCGTCACGCTCTATGCCGAACAGGCCGCGCGCGGCTCCGCCAGCGGCGTCACCTCGCTGCAACTGATCGCCGCATGGGCCATGGCGGACCCGCGACGCGCCCAGCGCCTGATCGACGACCCGATCGGCCAGAAACTCCTGGTCGCCTATGCCCTGGCCCGCACCGGCGACATCATCAACGACGACCCCGGCACGGCGTCCGATTACAACGCGCCAGACCTTGGCGGCCTCGGCTATCACGACGCGGCGCGCGGCCCTCGCGGCAATGGCTGCCCCTACTGCACCGCAATCCGGACCATCCGCCCCAACCCGGCCATCGTCACCCTCGTCGATGCCATTCACGCACGCGGCCTCGACCACATCGCGCAGGCCGACCGCCTGGCCGCCCTGGCCTATCGCGGCGGCCGCTACGATCTGGCCAGAACGCTCGCCACCATGCAGCCCAGCCCGCTATCGCACTGGGTGCTGGCCAAACTGGCCATCCAGCGCGGCGACCTCGCCGCCGCCTCCCGCGACTATGCCAAAGCTGCCAAGGGATTTCCCACTCTCCGCGACGATCTGGCGCCGGAGGAGATCAGCCGCCTCCACGCCGAACAGGGCGTGCTGACCCTATCGCGTGGCCAGTATGTCGCGGCCTTCGATTGCCTCTACACCGCCGCAGTCGGCGCAGGCAGCCGCAGCGGCGTCGCCTTCGATGCCGCCTACGTCGCCGAACGGGTGCTGACGACCGACGAACTCCGCCATTATGTCGACACCCACATCCCGGCCACATACGGGCCGGCCACCCCATGGGCGGCCCCACCCGAACCCGACACGATCAGGATGATCCTCGCCCGCCGCCTGGTCCGCGCCGGCCGCGTCACCGAATCCCTCCTCTATTTCCCCGAGGAAAACGACCTCCGCTACGCCAGCGAAGGCAAGCCCACCCCGTTCCGCACCTGGGCCGAAACCTACGGCGACGCCCTGCACGACGCACAGCATCGCTGGACGAAAGTCGGCCGCGCCCAGGCGTGGTTCACGGCGGCGACCATCGCCCGCACCCACGGCATGGAGATCATGGGTACCGAGCAGGACCCGGATTATGCGGTCTTCCATGGCGGTTTCACCATGGGCGCCGGCCGTACCGTCGCGGTTCTCTCCCCGCCCGACAACCAGTTGACAATCCCCATCACCCGAAAGGCCCGCACCGCCGCCGCCCTGCCCGGCCCATTCGTCACCGAGGGCGAACGCACCCGCTTCGCCGCCAGCGAAGCCGCTCCCTACCGCCGCTTCCACTACCGCGCCATCGCCGTCGACCAGGCCGAAAACGCGGCCGACCTGCTCCCGCCCCGCTCCCAGGCCTTCGCCGCCGTGCTGTGCCAGGCCGCCGGCTGGGGCGCCGGAGCGGATGCCGACCTGTACCACCGCTATGTCCGGCAAGGCGCAGCCGTTCCCTTCGCCAGGGATTTCGGCCGGCGCTGCGCAGCACCCGATTTTCAATCCGCCGCCCTGGATCCCTATACCGGGCTCTTCCAGCCATTCCACCGCTGGCTTCATCGGCACCTGATCATGCCCATCGCGGGGATCATGGCGCGGTTGTGAAGGACACTTCTTTTGTCTTACGAAAAAGAAGCAAAAAGACTTTTATTCGTTCGAGAGCATCACTAATCGATCACGAAAAAATCCTGAACAAACCATCTTTTTTATCGTCATGATCGTCTCCGAACGGACCTCCGGATCGACCGAATGCATCAGCGTGGCGACGTCGCACTGCTAAAGGCCCTACCTCCCACCAGAGGTCACATGACGGATCATGCCGCGATCCTCCACCCATCGAAGCCCGAACACCCCATACGCGGCGATACGCGGCACGCGCCCTACACGAAGAATGCCTCACAGCCTGACCTGAAATGTGGGCTGGCGAGCGAGAGCGGCCCGGAACGGGCCGCGCCCGGCGTGTGTTTCCGAGCATCGGAGCGGAGCGGCCTTATGGGCCGTGAGCACCGAAGCACAGGAAACACGCGCCGGATCGCCGCCAGCGCGCATTTCAGGTCAGGCTTGTCTTATGCCTTCCGTGTCGCTGTGTGCGACAAAGGACTGATTTTTCCGGAGTGGCCACCCCGGAAAAATCAGGAAGGGGACGGGTCGGTGACAGGCAGACCGTGATGGGTCGGCTTGAGAGTATGACCGCCCCTTCTTTTCCTTGTGCCCTGAACGGATACCCGAGGTTCGGCCTCGGATGACAAGCATAGGACATGGAAAAGATGACGCATCCGGCCACGGCTTCCAAGCCCGAACCACAGCCCACGTCGATCACGATCGGGATCGACGTCTCCAAGGACCATCTCGATGCAGCCCGTCACCCCGGTGGAGAGACCGTGCGCGTGGCCAACACCCGCAAGGGCCAGACCGCGCTCCTGCGCTGGATCGGCGACATGAAGACCGTCGCGCGGGTGGTGTTCGAGCCGACTGGCCCGTATCACCGGCTGCTGGAGGAACGTCTGGCGTCCCTCGGCGTGCCAACGATCAAGGTCAATCCGCGGCAGGCGCGCCGTTTCGCCGAGGCTACCGGCAGGCTCGCCAAGACCGATCGTATCGATGCACTGATGCCGGCGCGCTATGGCGCGCTGCTGGAGCCGGTCGCACGCCCGGTCCGTTCGGACCAGCAGAACCGCCTGGCCGAACTGGTCGCAGCCCGCCGCAGCCTGATGCGAGACCGGACGGCAACGATCAATCGCCTCAAAACCCTGACGATCGATTTGCTGAAACGCCATGGCCGGCATCGTTTGCGGCAGATTGATGGGCAGATCGCTTCTCTCGATGCCGCCATCGCGGCATTGGTGGCAGAAGACCCGCACCTGTCTCGGCGCCGGGACGTGCTGGCCAGCATCCCAGGGCTTGGCATGATCACCGCCCACGCCCTGCTGGCCGACATGCCGGAACTCGGCACGATGGAAGAAGGCCAGGCAGCCGCTCTTGCCGGGCTCGCCCCCATCACCCGCCAGTCCGGAACATGGCGGGGAAGAAGTTTCATTCAAGGCGGCAGGGCTGCCCTTCGGCAGGCACTCTACATGCCCGCCATCGTCGCCATGCGCTTCAACCCCGATCTCAAGCGGGTCTATGACCGACTGACCACCACCGGTAAGCACGCCAAAGTCGCCATTACCGCCATCATGCGAAAACTCATCGTCCTCGCCAACGCCCTGTTGCGCGACAATCGCCTCTGGACACCAAAAACCGCTTGATCACAACGGATACTCTCAGTCGGTCATGGACTGGCCCTTCTTGACCAGATCACTGCACAGTTCAACACGCTTGGATCGATCGAGCGTCGAAATATCGAACGGCGTGCTCGTGCCAGTCTGCAGCAGACCCTGCCCGCCGACCGAATAGAACTGGTCCTTCTTCACGTCGTCACGCTTGACCAGCGCACGCGCCGTGCTGCGCGCCGTCGTGCCATAGACGAGTTTCTTGTGGATGCAATACGTCACCAGACCGGCAACATTGCCCGCACCGGCCGAGGCCAGCGTCGGCAACCCGTTTTCCCCCAGCGCACCCGGCGTCGCGGCATTCGTCGACCCCGTCACGCCATTGACGATCTGCGCGCCCTGCGTCACGGGATTGGACGCCGGATCGGCGGGCGATGTCACCGGCACACTGCCGGTCGGCGGAGCCGAAAGCGTCGTTCCCGCGGGCACCTGTGCCGGCACGCCCTGCGCATGCGCCGCCCCGACGACGGAAAACGCCAGACCACAGGAAACGGCAAGAACGGAAAATCGATTCATCAGCATGACGGAACCTCCCGGCAAATCATCCAAACAACAGCCCGGGACGCAACTCACGACAGAAGCCGGATCACATCGTCTGCGGGCCGTATAGTCCGAATCCAGAACGCGTCGGACAGCCAACAGTTCTATGCCATGCTGAAATTCCGCCCCAAAGCGCGGCAGAACCGGTGCCTCTCACCTGAAGCAAAGCAGGACATCACCGTCATGACGTCCGATATTACTTTCTGACTGGTTAATGATAGACGCGGGTCATGAACCGCCGCACATCCCATGATTGTACCCGTTATCCACATGATTGTACACAGCCCCGCCCGGCCCGATCCCCAACCCACCGCCACGGAAGGCCGCGCTGCAACGCCGCCCTGGAACTTTCCTTGGCTTGCGGCCAAAATGCACGCAGAATACACGGCGCAGGGTTTCTCCCGCATCGCGTGGAAACCCATCGATCAACACGCCGCACAGAGACCGTCCACATGCGCCTCCTTCTCGCCCTCCTCCTCCCCTGGCTTCAGTTTTTCACCATCGGCCGCCCCATTGCCGGCATCATCTGTCTGATTCTTCAGATTACGATCATCGGCTGGATCCCCGCCGCCATCTGGTCGGTCTATGCGCTCAGCCAGTACAAGACAGACCAGAAAATCAGACAGGCGATGCGCAGCTAAATCCCCTAACGCCGCGCGGGGCCAATAGCCTCCCGCATCACACCGCAGCCCGGCCAGGACACAAATCCCTGTCTCGTCTCCCTGTTTCATGCTATACGGCCGGGATGACCAGCCTCGACAGCCACTTGAAGATACGACGCTCCGACCTGGAATGCGTCGATAACTCAATCCTCAAGGTGGCTGTATGTCCGATAGTTTCGATGATGATGACATCATCACCCCTCGTGAAGGCGAATCCTTCGAAGAGTGCCTGAATCGTCTTTCGCAAGAATGCGGGACTGAAAAGCCGGACCATTCTCCATCTGCTGATGAAGGTCCGGACCAGAACCCGCCGCACGCGGATGACCGCGCAGACGATGTCCGCGAAGAATCTGCCATCCGGCGCCGTACCCGGTTGCGCGAAGAGCGCGGCGAACGGGAAGAAACACAAAAACGGGAGCAGTTCAGGCAGGACATCTTGTCTGGCAGCAAGGTCTTTGTCCTCGAGAGAGGGTATGCCTTCCCTGATTTCAAGAAGCTCCGAGGCCATTCAATCGACCCTTACAGGACGGTCCGCAGGCTGGAAGATCCGGTTGAAATTATTCAGCCGAGCCGTATCCGGGAGTCAATTGAACGGATCAGGGCTGATTTCCCCCACGCCATGAATACCATCGAAATCCTGTCGTCCTCCGACAGGATGAAGATGGATTTCGGAAAACCGGGGCCCTTTCGCCCTGTCCTGCTCGCAGGCCCTCCGGGTTGCGGAAAATCCAGTCTGGCACGCGCCTATCATGAGGAACTCGGCTACCCCGCGATGACGATGAATGTGGGCGCCATGTCCGATACCCTGGCCTTCACGGGAACGCACCAGACCTTCGGCGATGCCAAACCATCCGTGATCGTGGAATTCCTTGCGCAGAAGGCAACGGCGAACCCCTGCATGATCCTCGATGAGATCGACAAGTCTCCCGAAGGGGGCAAGCATGGAAGCGTCAAGGATGTCCTCCTGCAATTCCTCGAACCGACCGAAGCAAGAAAATTCAGGGATGTCTTCCTGAATGCGGAAGTGGATCTCTCCCATGTCCGATGGGTACTGACCGCCAATGACCTGGACCGGGTTCCCGCCCCCCTGAAATCCAGATGCCAGATCGTGCATGTCGGAAAACCTCAAAAAGAGCACGTTCCGCAATTGTCCAGAAGGATCATCTGTGAATTGCTGGAAGACATCGGATTGGATGCCAGATGGTTCACGCTGGATGGTCTTGAACAGACAGTCCTGAAGGAAAACTTCAAAGGCGATATGCGCCACCTGAAAAGGATGGTCGAGCACATCCTGAAGGATAAGATGAAGTCTCTATTTGCCTGTTAGAGCCTGACCAAAAATGCGCGCTGGCGGCGATCCAGCGCGCGTTTCCTGTGCTTCGCGGCGGGCGGCCATCAAGGCCGCTCCGCTCCGATGCTCAAAAACACACGCCGGGCGCGGCCCGTTCCGGGCCGCTCTCGCTCGCCAGCCCACATTTCAGGTCAAGCTCTCAGAACGTCACGCGCACGCCGCCAAACCCGCCGATCGGCGCGGAGGGGCTGTAGCTGCGCGGATTGGTCGCCCCCGGCGCCTGCGCCAGATAGACCGAACCGGTCGGCGAGAACGTACCGAAGGTGTAGTAATGCCGGTCGGTCACATTCGAAATGCTGCCGAACAGTTGCAGGGAATGCGTGACCTGAACCGACGTGTGCAGGTTCAGCACGAAGAACCCCGGCAGGCGCGGCGTCAGGTTGGCTTCGTCGCCAAACAGATACTGCCCGCCCTGCAGGAGAAAATCGCCCCCAACGGTCCAGATCGGGGTGATACGCACATCCACTCCGCCGGTCAGCTTGTCCAGCGGAATCCCCGGCAGGCGATTGCCCCGGCGCACGGTGATATCGCCATCATCATCGCCGGCGGGGTTGCTGCCCGCATCCTCGACGAAGCCGCTGCGATAGGTCGCGTCGGTATGGGTATAATTCAGCCAGGCCGACCAGCCATCCGCCTGCCAGGCCAGATGCACCTTGCCCCCCTGCCGCCGCGTCGCCCCGATATTGGCAAAAAACGCCCGGTTCAGCGTTTCGCTGTTGATAAACACGATGTCGTTGTCGGCATCGGTGCGGAACAGCCCCAGATCGTAGGTCAGGCGGCCCGCCTTGCCGATCGTAAACCCGCCACGCAGGCCGGCCTCGAACGTATGCGCCCGCACCTGCTTCAACTCCGGATCGCCGACGAAGAAATTGGCCAGACTGCACGCATTCTCCGGTCCGGCGCAGGAGAGTTCGGCCGGCGTCGGCGCACGGTTCGCCTCGGCATAGCCGCCATAGATCGTGGCCCAATGCGTCAGGCGGTAGCTGATCCCGCCCCCCGGATTGATCGCCGAATAGGCATGATGGCCGCTCAGATCCCCGCCATTCTGGTCGACCAGATTGATCTGCGCGAAATTGTAGCGCATCGAGCCGGTCAGCGAGAGACGCGGCGTCAGGTCGATCGTATCGGTCGCAAACACGCCGACATAGGCATCATTCACCCGCACCCGCACCGGCACGGTCTCCCCCGGCTCGTCAATCACGTAGCCGGGGCCATAATATTCCCGCGTCACCGGGGTCAGTCCCCCCAGTACGGCGGAACCGGTGAACATCGTCTGCGCCCCGTCGAAACTGACGCCCGCCACCTCATGATTGCGCAGGCCGAACACCGAATGCTCCTCGGTCTCCTGCATCGTCACGCCATAGCCGTTGGTATTCGTCGTCTGCAAATCCAGTTCGGAATACGCGCCACCATCCAGAAAATCGGGAATCGTCGCCCCGCCCCGCGTGGTCGAAGGATCGCCATCGTCGGTGCACATCAGGCCCGATCCATCATCGCACGGCGCATCGTTGGGTGCGTTGCCGTTGATCACCCGCTGCTGGAAATAATCGTAATGCACCTGCCCCTGCACCGAGAGCGTGTCGGTAAAGCTGTGCCGGCCATTCACCGCGAACTGGATGAATTTGTTCGCCATCTGGTTGGGCGCGGTAAACTGCGCCCTGGGGTCGGCGCGCAGAAGCTCCACCGGCGAAGTTCCCGGCCCGTTCAGCACCGAATTGGCCAGATCGAGGCTGCCATGCACCTCCGTCGCCAGCCCTTTCCAGCCCAGGTCGGCATACAGGCTCTGGATGTCGGTGCTTTGCAGGTCCCGCCAGCCATCCTCATGAACCTCCCGGCCGGCGACATAGAAGCCCCAGTTCCCCCGGCGCGCGGCATAATCGCCCTGCGCCACGATCCGTCCGAACGACCCGCCGGACAGATCGGCTTCGCCGCCGGCAGCAGTATTGAAGGCATTCTTCATCCGCACATTCAGCGCCCCACCCAGCGCATTCAGGCCGAAGACGGGGTTCGATCCCTCCTCCGCCACCCGTTCGATCGCCAGGTCCGGGATCAGGTCCCAATTCACCGTATCGCCGAAAGCCTGGTTGAAGCGCACACCATCGAGATAGACCGCAATACCCTGCGACGTACCCTGCAACGGCGATGCCTGAAAGCCGTTCATCACGATGGTGGGCTGATAGGGATTCCCCGCGGGCGAATTGAGGCTGACACCCGCCAGACGGCTATCCAGCGCATGCAGCAGGTCGGACGTGCCGGTCAGTTGCAGATCATGCGCGGTCACGATGGCGGTCGCCGCCGGAAGACGGTCACGGTCGATGCCCGACCCGGGCAAGGGCGAGGTGCCGATCACGGTAATATCCTCCGGCTGCACGCCGGCCGACACACCGTCCGCGGCCGTCGCCAGTACCGGCTGCGCCAAGACGGTCTGCATAGGAAAAAAGATGAGCATGGCGGAGAAAGAAGACAGCGATGTCCAAAATGTTATCTTTTCCGGCAACGATTATCTCCCGATATTTTTATAATATCAAAAATTATTATTTACTGAGTATTAACATATTTATTTAAAGGGACAGCAAGCTGGTCCTCATGTTCTTTAAGAGGCTATTTGCAAAGTCACTCTGCGGGGGCGCTCCGACGCGCATTTCCTGTGTTTCGGTGCTCACGGCCGACAAGGCCGCTCCGCTCCGATGCTCGAAAATGCACGCCGGCCATGCCGCATCGCAGCATTCTCGCTCGGCAGGCCGACTTTCCAAACAGCCTCCAAGAGCTGTCGCATCTCTCGATTCCTGATCGAGAGAGGGTAAGACTCACATTTTCCCTTAGAGCCTGACCTAAAATGCGCGCTGGCGGCGATCCATCGCGCGTTTTAGGTCAGGCTCTTATCGCACTCTCATCGCGTAATGGCGTCAAATCTCTTTAGAGACAACCGAAATTATTCGCGAATCCGCTTCAATATCGAAATTCTGATTCTTTTCCGAACGAATATGCCTTGTATGCCATCTACATGCATCTCCATCACGCGCTCGTGTATCAATTGCCTTCTCATTCGAATTAGAGAATTCCGTTTTTGATCTGCCGGCACCTTGTTTGACGATCACTTTCCGCGTTGGTTTCACTACCAGTCGTTAGGAAAGGTTAGAGACATGCCTATTTCTTCCATAAGCACGCTACCAACCAAAAAGAAGCTTCTGGCCACCGCCGCAGCGGTCATCATTGGCGGAGGGGGTATTGGAGGAGCGCTCGTTTATAAATATTGGTTCGATCTTGTACCGCCGGCCGGTCTCGTCATTAACTGGTTCCGGACGATCGGTCAGGCACCGGGAACATTGGCGACTGAAACAGCATCATCTTCGACCTCCAATCCCGTGACAGCTCATACGGCCTCCGATGTGTCAGAGGCCCTTCTGAAGCCCGATACATTCGTGACGGAGGCCGCACAAGATACGACACCATCGACTTCGGGAGGCGTAACACCAGAAACAACCGAGGACTGGACAAGTTATAATAAAACTTTGAAGTCTCAGAGATTTTCGAGCATCAATCAGATCAACACCACCAATGTCAAAAACCTGAAAGTTCTATGCACGTACGACACCAAGGAATATACGAGCTTTGAGACGGGCCCGCTTATGGTTAACGGTGCCTTGATTGGCACGAGCGAACACGACATATTTTCTCTCAATCCAGCGAACTGTCATGAAAACTGGCGTACACATGAGGAATTTCCGTCTGCCTTGTTACGGGTGAACCGAGGAGCCGCTTATGCTGACGGTATGCTTTATCGTGGCACGTCACATGGCGATGTGATTGCTTATGACTTTAAAACCGGAAAGAAAATCTGGTCGACGAATATTGGCGATGGTGCCGCCGGCGAGTCCGTGCCGGCGGCACCTATCGTATGGAATGGGCGGGTCTATATCGGCAATGCTGGCGGCGACGTAAAAGGCGTAAAAGGTCGGATGTACGCTCTGGATGCCAAAACTGGTCACATCATTTGGGAATTCTATATGGTTCCCAGGGAACCAAATGATCCGACTCGCGGGCCGCAAGGTAAAACTCCCCTCGATCTCTCAACATGGAAGAACCCCGCGGGTATGCCGATCACCGGGGGTGGCACCTGGACGTCCTACTCTCTCGATCCTGATACGGGTGAATTGTACATTCCCGGCGGGAATCCGGCACCCGATTACGTTACTGCCACGCGCGAGGGAAAAAACCTGTTTTCCGATTCGATCGTCGTGCTTGACGCCGCGACCGGCGAGTACAAACGTCATTATGAGCTTTCAAAAAAAGACTGGCATGACTGGGATGCATCCAATCCTCCCGTTCTGCTCGAAACGCGAAACGGGAAAAAGCTTCTCGCTGTCGCACCCAAGAATGGTTATCTGTACGGTTTCGACATCGCGACAGGCGGACTACTGTATAAAACTCCAGCTACAAGAATCGAAAACGCCGATGCTCCCTTTGAGGTCGGAAAAACCGTTCATTTCTGCCCAGGTTCCGTCGGCGGTGACGAGTGGAACAGCCCTGGTTATGACCCCCAAACCAATCTCATTATGGTAGGTGAAGTCGAATGGTGCGGCAGTGTAACCACACAGAGTGACGAGCAGCTAAAAGGGGTCGCCCCTGGCCAGCCCTGGTCCGGAATGGACACCCATAATCCCTATCATATGTTTAGCGCGCCGGATTCTGCCGGACAATGGGCAGGCTGGTTGTCCGGCATTGACGCGGACACCGGCGCCTGGAAATGGCGCGTCAAGACCAATTATCCGATCCAGAGCGGCATTACACCCACCGCGGGTGGCGTAACCTTTTTCGGCGACATGGGCGGCTATTTTTATGCCCTTGATTCCGAAAGCGGAAAAAAGCTTTGGGGTCAAAAAATTGATGGTGCCATTGGCGGCGGCGTAATCACATACAGCTTTGAGGGATCGCAAAAGATCGCCGTAGCGACTGGCTTTACCTCCATCCTCTGGCCGACGGTTCCGACAACCGGAAAAATTGTCCTTCTCGGCCTATAGTCCGCTTTTTAGTGGGCTACTCTCATCATTCTATAAGAACCACGTCAGTCTAATAAAAAAAGCCACACTCTATGGCATTTGTAAAAGTTGGAGATAATGATGGCGTTGTGTTTCGATATCGTTAAAAGGCGAGAAAGAAAAGATCCCTTCATGTCCGCCCCTGCATGCCGACGTGGTAAATACGGATTCCTGTGGCTTATTATTTCGTTAACCGGGACATACGAGTCCCAGTCGGCCCGAGCTTCTGACATTACCCTTGATGTTATCGGGCCTCATGAATACGAACTGCCCATCGATTTCGACAAACCGTGGGATATTTTGGTGCAATATCTCAATGGAAATGCAGCAGGATCAATGTACAACACCCTCGGCCAACGAAAAGCCGAGGGTGGCTCCCATACATGGCAGGGCATGTCAAAATGGGTTCATTTCTGGAAATTCAAGGGTATTCCCAATGTCGGCTTTGGGTGGGAGCTTATTCAAGTTGAAAATTATGTTTTGCGCAATGGGACTAATTACGGAGGACTCGGCCCTACAATCTCGGGACCGGTTGTCTGGTTCAAGCCGAACCGGAAGAGTACATTCGGAATGCAGGCATTCATGCAAACCCCGGTCGGCACGCGCGATGCGTTATCGACCAATTATTGGTCGGTCAATCTCAATCTCGTGTTTGATTATGAATGGAAGGATTTCAGTGTCGACGGCGATGTGGGAACGGTTGTTGCGGCCACACTTCACGAGACTGGCCAACACAGCTACACACCCGGAACGACCTTCTATACCAATCTCCGCTTCAGTTGGAAGGCCAGCAAGGTCGCCGAACCATTTCTGGCGCTCGATTGGCAGAATGCTGGCGGCTCATACGATCACACCGCTGGCAATTGGGTCTCGGATTCCAGTAGCCGAGAGATCGCACTGGGCGTGGGGATGATGTTCCCTCTGACTAAATCGCTCACGTTTACAACACGCTATTCCCATTCCGTCGAAGGGAGGAATACGCCTGAAACGAACGCATGGTTCGGAAAAATCATCTACGTCTTCTGACAACAACGGATATCTTGAAACGATCCTTTTTCTTCGCTCTTTCTATTATATTATAATATACAGTCAGTTCTTTATGAAATTCCGTACTAAAGGATGAGGTGGCAGGAAAAATTGCAACAAGTTCCGGAGGAAGCTTCTATCTAACGTTCATTTGAACAAGGCGGCTATTGCGCTCCCTTGGAAGCCTTATCTATATGTTCGTACAATAATATGTCGCAGCTTGGCGTTCTGGAGGTGCGGTATGCTCGATAAAGCTCTGGAAGATGAAAACTCTTTCTACTGCCGTGAAGACACGCGGGAATGGGACGTAGCCCGTTCGTTCTGCGGTCTAACATACGCCCCTCTTGAGGCCATCCCTTTAATCAAAGGGTCTTCGCCCAATGCCGTTCTTAAACGTCTGCAATGCAATGATATAACATTCAGCCGTTTTTGCTTCGGGGTTCCGACGCGAGTTGAGAATTTCGACCCCAAGGCGGGAAATATCATTGTTGTCAATACATTACGCGGCAATGTCCGTCATCCACTTACAGATCAAAGTTATTCCGACACGAGAACAGGAGAAAGCTACGTCGTTGACAGCAGTCGGACGGATTATTGGAATATAGCCAGCGGGGATGATCTTCAACTTAACATAACGATACCACATAGTTTGATGGAGGTAATTTCGGAACGATGGTATGGTTTTATTCCAGACGATGATTTCTGGAAAAAGCGTATAGTTTTCGGAGGCGCGGGATCTGCCTGGCTTTCCCTCCTGGATTATACGATCCAATCGGTCTCCGCATCCTCCAAACATGATGAAGTCATTTTAAAAAAAGCCAACGAGTTACTTTGTATCGATCTATTGCACAATTGGGCAAACGGGGCGGGACTCGGTCTTGAAAGCGGAGCGCGTTCGGCTGCTCCGCGCTATGTACGTGATGCGGAAAAATTGATGATTCTACAGGTGAAACAGAATCCTACTATTTTGGATATTGCGGCACAATTAGGTATTAGCGCACGCAGCTTGTCTTCCGGTTTCCGAGAATTCCGCGGCATAACGCCCCATAGTTTCATGCAGGCGAGAAGACTCGAAACCCTGCACAAGGCTCTCATTGAGGCGCCTCCGGGTGAAACGGTCTCTTCGATCGCCAAGTCTTTGGGTTATATCAACATGAGTGCAATGGCCACTGCATATCGCAAGCGATTTGGACTAAATCCTTTGCAGACACTACGTCGCAGATAAGAAATTGAAATGATCCCCGAAAATGGGACCGGCCCTTAAGTTGGAAACGCGAGGCTCTGTCATATGATGGAGCGATGATGACGAAGAAGACGAGACGGAAGCTGGACGGGGCGTTGAAGGCGCAGATTGCGCTGGAGGCGATCCGTGGGGATGTGACGGTGACGGACCTTGCACAGCGCTATGAGGTTCACCCGAACCAGATTTACGCCTGGAAGAAGCAGTTGCAGGAACAGGCGGCGCGGGCGTTTGACGCGACGGTGGGTCAGGACGCGGAGCGCGCGGCGCAGAAGCGGATTGACGATCTGTATGCGAAGATCGGGCAATTGACGGTGGAGCGGGATTTTTTAGCGTCGAGGTCCGGAAGATGAGCGTGTCGGACCGTCGAGGACTGCTCGTCCGCGAGGGAGGTGGGCTGTCGCTGCGGCGGCAATGTGCGCTGCTCGGCCTGGCGCGTTCGGGCGTTTATCGCAAGCCGCAGGCGGTCAACGACAATGATCTGGCGCTGATGCGCCGGATCGACGAGCTGTTTCTGGCCTGGCCGTTTCTGGGCTCTCGGCGGATGACGGTGATGCTGCGGGCGGAAGGGCATCTGGTGAACCGCAAGCGCGTCCGCCGCCTGATGCGCAAGATAGGGATCGCAGCCCTGGGCCCGAAGCCCGGGACGACGATCCCGGGTCCGGGACACAAGATCTATCCGTATCTGCTGCGGGATCTGGTGATCGATCGCGCGAACCAGGTCTGGGCCTCGGATATCACCTCTATCCCGATCGGTCGGGGCTTCCTGTATCTGGTGGCGATCATCGACTGGCACAGCCGGGCTGTTCTGGCGTGGCGGCTGTCGAACACGATGGACACGGGCTTTTGCCTTCTGGCACAGGAAGATGCCCTGGCCCGTCATGGAAAACCGGAGATTTTCAACACGGATCAGGGTTCGCAGTTCACCAGCGGCGCCTTTGCCGGCGCGCTGCACCAGGCAGGCATCCGGATCTCGATGGACGGCAGGGGGCGCTGGATGGATAATGTCTTCATCGAGCGGCTCTGGCGCTCGCTCAAACACGAGGACATCTACCTGAAGGGGTATGCCGACGGGCGCGAGGCGAAGGCAGGCATCGCCGAATGGTTCGACTTTTACAATCGGGCGCGCTTGCATCAGGCGCTCGGCTACCGCACGCCGATGGCAGTCTGGGAGGAAAGCCGGGCTGCGGCGACGCCTGTGGATAGGATGGTCGCCTGAAAAAAGGATCAACCGGGCCACGCTCTCCAACTTAAATTTGGCCACCCGTGGTCCTCATGACGGGGACCACTTCACGACAATCCATGCCGTGATCGCCCTGCCACGCTCGATCATGCGCGGCAAGGCCCAGTCACGAACGCGCGCCATCAACGCGACGTCCAACCAGGGTGCTGGGCCGAAACGCGCGCTGGCGCCGTAGCCGCCGCCAGCGGCTCCGCCCGATCGGCGTGTCCCATGACCTCGATCAGCGCGTCCAGATACCTATCAAATGCCGCCGTATCGCTACCGTCCTCGCTCACCATGGCGCCGATCCATCGCTGTGAGTCAGAAGCCTATCACAATCAAACTGCCCGCGAATCCCCACAGAGCGCTTTCGTGACTCAGTAAGACTAACGATTCGGTGTGACCTTACCGGCATCCCGATGATGGCGCCGCCTGGTCGAGAGCATTACGCCCGACATCTGCATTGCGGTGAAGGTCTTTAGGCGGATGTGCCCCATCCGGAAGGCCTGACACGGACAGGTCACGCACGGAAAGAAAAGAACCCATTACAAGTGATAACCGACGGTTACCCCCCACCAACGGGGCATGCCGTAGGCGATTTCGCTGCATCCGCAGATCGTCGAGAGGTCGTAGGAGGTGATACCGTAGCGCTTGTCGAAGATGTTGGCGACATTGGCCTCGAACGACCAGCCCGAGGGATGCTTCCAGGTCAGCTGCGAGCCGAAGATATTGTATCCGTTCAGGCGCTGGGAAGAGAAGTTCCGCACATTCGTGAAGAAGGACGACTGGCTGTAGACGTCGATCCCCCAGTTCAAGGTACCCCCACCGACCGTGAAGGGGAATCTGTAGTCCGAACGGGCGGTGAACTGGCGCTGCGGCATGAAGCTGGGCTGCGTGTTCCTGTATAGACCGGGAGCGATGGCCAGGTCGTGAATCGTGGCGTGCTGCAGAGACAGGCCTGCCGTGACGGTCCACCCTTTCAAGGGCCGGAACCCCCACATGAACTCCCCGCCATACATCGTCGCGTTCCGGTTCTGGACGTAACCCGAGGCATTGGCGAACGTATAGGCCTGGTAATTCTGATAATCGTAATAATATCCAGAGAGATTGAACATGATACGATCATGGAGGAAGCTCGACTTGATGCCGCCCTCGTAATCCCAAAGCGTTTCCGGCTTGTAAGCGACCTGGGAAGCCGGCAACGACGAAGCGGGATCATAATATTTGTCGTTGAAGTTGCCGACTTTCGTACCGCGGCTGACATTGGCGTAAAACAGTACGTCTTTGGTCATCTGGTAATTCAACGCCCACTTCGCCGACCATAGAGTATTGCCACGCGTATCCGCATAGGGATTCTGCAGGGTGGCATAATAATCCGTGACGTTGATGGAATAGGGATTGGCACTGAGAAACCGGTCTGACGTCAGGTGATAATTCTGATGTTCCTCGATGATCCGGCCACCGACTGTAGCCGTCAGTTTGGGCGTGATCTTGTATTCGAACTGGGCGAATTCGGAGAAGGACCGATCCCTCAAATGGGTCTGGTTGATGTCGTCGATCCCAGTTCCCTCAAATCCGTTACCAAGCGCGTAAAGGCTATCTTCAGGCGCCAGATATCCCGCTTGGGAGTGGGTATCGATATACAGGAAGTTCGCTCCCGCGTTCCAGATCAATTTGTCGAAATGGCCAGTGGCACGCAATTCCTGCCAGACAGCATTCTGCTGTGCCGCCTGGCCGACATTCACAAAATTCGAAGGCGACGAATCGGCATCCATGAAGAACTGCTTCGTCATCCGCTTGAAATCCGTCACGGAACTGATGGTCGTATTGCCCAGATCGTAATCGATATGCAGCGCGGCATCATACAGACGGACCTGGTTGCAGGAGGCGCAGGCGAAGTCGCTCGACGTCGCGAATTTCCCGGCCGGCTGCCCGTAATAGCCCAGACCGGTCTTTCCACTGGAAAACAGGCTATTGGTGGTCCTGCCTTCCGCGTCGCTCACCGGTGTAGACGCATAGGTGTTATAGGGCGAGGACGAATCGTTGCTGCGCATGCCCGATCCCGTCAGGCGGATCTTCAGGTTGTCGGTGACCTGCGACTGGAGTTGCAGGCGCCCCCCAACCGTGTCGTCGCCGCCAAGATTCGGCTTGCCGGGATATTCGTTCGTCATGAATCCATCGTTCCTTTTATAGAGGAACGAGACACGCCCTTCGAGGTGCCTGGCAACCGGGCCGCCGACCGCGGTTTCGACCTTGGCCTGGTTATAGGCACCGTAGGTGGCGTTGATATAGCCGCTCAGATAGTCGGTCGGCTTCGCGATATTGAAATTGACAAGACCGCCAGTCGCATTGCGCCCGAACAGGGTCCCCTGCGGCCCCTTGAGAATCTCAACGTTCGTCAAATCAAAAAGGCCGAAACTCTGTCCCTGGATGCTCGGAACGTAGGTATCGTCGACATAGACGGCGACAGGCGGTTCGACGCCGTCCGTAATATCGTTCTGCGTGACGCCGCGAATTGAAAAAGCGGCAAATTGTCCACCGTCAGATGCCGAAACGAACACACCGGGTGTCGTGCGCCCGATATCCGCGCTATTATTGATCTGCCGCTCACGCAATTCCGTTCCGGAATAGGTATTGACCACGATCCCGACATTCTGCGCGCGCTGCAGGCGGCGCTGGGCACCGACCATGATCTCCTCGGGCGCGGCCGGGGGCACCTTTTTCGTCACGGGCGTGGCGGCGGCCGGCTTCGCGGCAGCCGCTGCCGGAGCTTTCCTCGCCGGAGCCGCCGATGCCTTCTTCACCTTGTGAACAGTAGTTGGAGCGGCCGGAGTCGCTGCGGGCGCAGGGGTGCCGGTGGCCATTGTTACAGAAAAACAGGCCAGCACCGTCCCGGTACGAACGAAACACAGCGGCCGCTTTGAACTCGGATACATTCGCGTCTCCCTGTCGGGCATCCCCAAAAATACTTTAGGTATGAAGTTATCATAACAAAGCTAATTTTTTCGTTCCGAACAAGAATTATTTTTGGCCAAAGATATTTTATCCCCGCACCGACTCTGGAGGACGAGATCGCCGATGTTCCTGCGGTGCGTCGCATCGACGGCTCCGAGCGGACGGCGCATGCCGCCATCGTCATGGAACGGGAAAATCCCTGCATTCAGGATATTTTCCAGCCCTCTGGTCCCCGGACCACCCGCCCGGCCGCCTCGGCCTGCTCCAACATGGCAACCGTCATTTCCGTCGCGGCCGGACGCAACGCGTTCGCCAGATCCGGATAGAGCCGGACCGCCAATGCCATGTCGGTCTGCCATTCCGTCGTCAGCAGCGCATGCATCTGCTCGATCTTGCGGCGTCGCGCACTCAGCAGGCCATCAATGAAGGAATCCGGCTCGGTGACCGCCGGGCCGTGCGCGCCGAAGATACGCCCGTATTCGCCGGACCGCACTTTCATCAGGCTTTCCAGGTAGGCCGCCATGCTCCCATGCGGCGCCCTCATGACGACGGATGTCGACCAGCCCATGATGTGATCGCCTGCGAGCAGACATCCGTTGCCCAAATCGAAACAGGCATGGTCCATGGTGTGACCGGGCGTGTCAATCACCTGTACGCCGTGAAGAACAGCGCCATCCGTCAGTGGCGTCCCGAACCGCCCGCCATGGAGCGGCGCGTCTGCCATGTGCGAAAGCGCAACCGATCCCCCATCATGATCCTCATGGGCATGCGTTACCAGGATGGCGCCGATCCGGCCGTCGCACACATCCAGGACCGCTTGGCGATGGTATGGATCATCGGGCCCCGGATCGATAACAATCCACCCACCCTTGCCTTCCACCAGCCACGTATTGGTCCCGTGATACGTCATCGGGCCGGGATTCCGGGCCACGACACGCAACAATCCGGGCGCTTCGATCAGCGGGCGCCCGTATTCGGGAACGGCCTCCAGATACCGTCGTGGCGCCACCCTGTTTTCCCTGGTTCCGGAATGCACCGCTACCTCCGTCGGCACCAGGCCCCCGTATCCCGGACCGGCCCTCCCCGGTATCGGGCGGGGGATCGTATCTGTTTCATGCCAGCGCGTAGCTGTGCATCGGCACATGCGGAGCGTGACCGGAAAATGGCGGGAAACGCATCGAATCCCGGCCCAGCTCGTCACGAACCGGAGAATGCAATGCCGCTGTCAGTGCCTCCGCATTCTCGAACGTCACGCGGTTGCGCAAAAGCGCGGCGCCGCGTTTCCAGCCCGCCCTCATGGGACTGTTCCATGTTACACGGGTGCAGACATCACCATCCCGAAGGCCCGGCAAGGTCGAAAGCAGGGGAACATGACTGGAAAGATAGTGATTGATCCACCGGATCTCGTCCTCTGCCTCCCCCTCATAGGATACCACGTAGCTGAATCCCGCCTCTTCCGGTTCAAGGCTGCGACGAGTGCGCATGGGAAGTGCGCGAAGCGCCATCGCCTGCTCCGTCACAATGCGTTCCGGCCCACTGTCAATATCCGCGAGCGCAAGCCATTCCGTCATCCCATCCCATGCCGCGAACAGTTCGAGGTCTGCGAGAGCGTCGAACCACAATTCGACGACCAGCGCCGGTGTCGACGCGCTCTGGAGATGCCGATCCTCGGCTTCACCCGGCACGAACAGCAATCCGCCCTTCATTCCGGGGACGGAGCTCACGGTCAGGCTCCGTGAGAGCACATGGCAACCGGCGGCGCCGGACATCGATGACCCCGTCCCGGGAATGGAAAGAAAATAGGCGAACATCAGCTTCCTCCAGCTCGGAATCACGTTCTGCTTCTGCGGTGCGCACTGCCTCATGCCGTGCTGGGCAGGCGAATTCCCATCTGCTTCAGGAGCGGAAGAACAGTGTCCCGGAAATAAGGAAATTCCTCGACATAATCGACGAAAGACAATGTCGTTCCGCTGAATCCCGCTTGCGCGAGCGCCGCGATGCCCTCCGCAACCTGCTCCGGCGTTCCCACAAGCGGAAAACCACCATGACCCATCGCCATCCGGTCGCGGATAAGCTTCAGCAGATCATGGGGGAAGGATTGGGCATGGGCGAACTGCAGACGAACCAGATTGTCGACGGCCTCGCCATCGCCATTTTCATCGACAAAATACCGGACATAATCCCGTGCCTCCGCCTCTGTCGGGCGGCAGACGACATGGCTGAACGTCAATACCCTGACATCGCGTCCCATTTCCTTCGCTGTCGCATTCAGCCCGGCAATCTCCATTTTGGAGCGTTCGATGTCGATCGCCGGTGTAAACAGGAAATCGGCGTTCCTGAGGGCGAACCGCCGACCTTCGGCCGATCCCGCGGCATTGAAGATCGGCGGTCGGCCGTCGAACGGCCCGGGCTTTCCATAGACCCCAGAGAGCTGGAAATTCTCTCCGTTCCAGTCAAACGGCTCTTCGGATGTCCAGAGCGCCTGGACGATGTCGAACCATTCCTGGGCATATGCATATCGCTCCTCATGGCCCTCCGGCAGCGTGAGGCCGAGGGCGCGGTACTCGGGCTCGTTCCAGCCCGCGACGATGTTCAGCCCTGCCCGACCGCCCCCACCCATCTGATCGAGTGTCGCGATCTGTTTGGCCATGACGACCGGATGACTTGCCACGACCTGAATCGTCGAGAACACACTGATCCGGCGCGTTGCGCTCAACAGCCCTCCGGCCCATGCGACGGGTTCGAGTACGCTGCCATGAAAATCCGTCTCGCCGCCATATCCGATCCAGCGCGCGATCGGCAGCATGAAGTCTATTCCCGCGTCGTCGAGCAACCGGGCCAGCCGGAGATTGTCCTCCCAACTGGCACTCCAACGATTGGCGATCTTCGTCGGCGACATGCCGCCCGAGCAGTTCGTGGCGAAACTGCCCAGAAGGAACTGGCCGTCATTCAATGATTTGACGAGAGTTCTCATATCTTCTTCCTTGAAACAATGCCGCTGAACATCCGATGCCACAACGGCTTGCGGGATATTTCGACCTCGTCCATGGCGATCCGATGCGACGATTTAACTTGAGACAATAAATTTTATGCAGAAGATAATCCCACACGAAATTCCGATCTAATAACGAAATATTTCCATGCATGCCCTACGGCCGACGGTCATTCACCGCCTGGTCCCCGGACGTGACAACGGGGCATTCCAGCCGCCTCTTTCCATCGGCTGCCAGACGCACATTCGGGGCGTCAAGCCGCTCGCGATCCCACAGGCGGCATGTCACCTGCTTGTGCTTCTGATCGAGCCCTTCGCAATAATTGGTATAGGTGCAGACGCGAACGCACCCGCCTTCGCCCTTGCGAATCTTCTCCAGCCAGTCCGGATCGGCCATGAACTGCCTGGCGCTGCCGACGATATCGCAGACATCGCTCCGCAGCATTCGCTCCGCCCTGTCGAGGGAGTGCACGCCGCCAGCGCAGACGACCGGCAAGTCGAGCCCTGCCACGCGCAAAGCCGACCGGATACGCCGCGAGGCCTCGATGTTCCGCCCGAACGGTCCCCGCTCGTCGGAAATCGCATGGGGAATACACTCGTAACCACTCGGTCCCGTGTACGGATAGGCGGCCTCGCCGATTTTTGGCTGGGCGGCATCGTCAAACTTGCCGCCCCGCGAAAGCGACAGAAAATCGAGCCCGGCCTCGCCAAGGCGGGTAGCGATCCAGATCGCCTCCTCGACCGTCGTGCCGCCCTCGATACATTCGTCGGAGAGCATCCGGCACCCCACGGAGAAGCCGTCGCCGACTGCCTGGCGTGTTGCACGAATGACGTCCACGGGCAGGCGGACACGTCCTTCCAGCGACCCGCCCCATCCGTCGGTTCGGGTATTTGTCGCGGACAGAAACGACGCCATCGTATAGGCGTGGGCATAATGCAATTCGACGCCATCGCATCCCGCCGCCTCCGCCCGGCATGCAGCCCGCGCGAAAAGTCCGGGCAGATGCAGGGGCAGGTCGCGGATGGCGGCTTGCGCGATGTCGGTCACGCGCTCGCGCGCGCCCCAGTTCAGATCGCGCCATTCGCTGGCCGACAGGACTTCGCGCAGTTCTTCCGGCGGCAGCGCGGCAAGACGCGCCCGGACATCCGTATCATCCCCCGTACCCATAGCCTTGCGATGTTCGTCGCGCAGGACGAGGAAGTCGGAGAAATAACGACGAGGATCAGGGCGACGGCGAATGGCGAGGAAATCGATGATCTGGATAAAGACCCGTGTCTGCCCATCACTGGCCGCACGGATCGCGCGCACAAGCCGGCTCAATCCTTCGATAAAACGGTCGTCCGATATGCGCAGAAGTGGTCCGCTTGGGATATCCCTGATGCCGGATGCCTCGATGACGATCGCACCCGGTCGCCCGAGGGCGATCCGTTCGTACCAGGCGAGGGTATCCTGCCCGACGGACCCGTCCGCCTCGGCGCGCCAGCTCACGACCGCCGGAAACCAGCTGCGCGTGTCAAGCGATAATCGTCCGGCCCGAAGGGGCGAGAAAACGCGCGCGCGAGACACCGCCTCGGGAGTGGACGGCACGACCGGGTCTGGCAACCATTGGAGGCGCGGGGCCGGCTTCCACATCTTGCGCTCCTTTCAGGCAGTCGTCGAAATGCCCGCTATATTTACGGTATGATCGCTGTCGCCTCGATCTCGACCAGCGCCTTCGGTTCGACAAGGCGGACCACCTGCACAAGAGCCATGGCCGGAAAATTCTTTCCCATGATCCGCCGGTAAATCACCCCCAGCGGCCGAAGCTGACTCGTATAGGCCTCGATATCCGTCACATACCATGTCAGGCGTACGAGATGTTCAGGATGCGCCCCGCCTTCGCGCAGAAGACAGGCGATATTCTCGAGCACACGCGCGCACTGGGCCAGGAAACCGTCCTCCATCGTCCCGTCCGGACGGATGCCGATCTGGCCGCCTGTGACCAATATGCGTCCCGTCGCACTGACCGCATGGGAATAGCCGCGCGGGGGCGCCCATCCTTCCGGCAGAAGAGCGCGGTGTCCCGATCCGTCCATTTCCCTGACATCCATGATTTCGTACCCGTCGTTCTGTTTCTCATTTTCCGCAGCAGGATCAGGTGACTTCACCACCGGCTACTGGCAGGGCGATGCCATTGATCGCCCCGGCGTCGCGTCCGCACAGAAATGCAACCGCGACGGCCACCTCATCGACCGTGTTCAGGTGGCCGCGCGGATTGAAACGTGCGAAATCGGTGCGTACCGCCTCAGGATCTCGTCCGGTCTTTCCCGCTACCCGCGCAATGCTGTCGGCGACCAGGTCGCTGTCGGTAAAACCGGGGCAGACCGCGTTGATCGTCACACCATGCCGCGCATATTCCAGCGCAAGCGCGCGGGTCAGGCCCAGCAAGGCATGCTTGGCCACGACATAGGGCGCGACATAGGCATATCCCTTGAGAGCCGCGGTCGAAGCGACATTCACGATACGCCCGCCCCCCCTGCCAACCATGCCCGGCAGGACCTGATGACACAGCCAGACAGCCGAAAGGGTATTGAGCGTGAAGGCATTCCGGAAATCATCCGTCGTGGTCTGGATAAAAGGGGCGCTTGCACTTCCGCCTGCGTTGTTGACCAGCACCTCGACCTCGCCCGCCTGCGCCACGGCCGCATCCAGCGCACGCTGCATCGAATCTTCCGACGTCACATTCCCCACGACGGCCAGAGACGCATCTCCAGCCTCGACGACGTGATCGAGCGTCGCACGATCACGTCCAAGGATCGTGACCCGGTCGCCGGCATGCGCGAAATGGCGCGCGATGGCGCGTCCAATCCCGCGGGACCCGCCGGTGATCATTACATGTCTTGGGTTCATTCCGTCCCCTCAGCGCATCACGCAGGATGTATCTTATGCATAAAATATATTGCCATCAACACCAATCGGGATTTTTTCGGTCAGGCTCTAAATTTGTTTGACTCGGCAGAATCCTCAACTCAACATTGCCATCGATCAAAAGACGATACAGCCCGGACAGGTCGGCATGACAGATACCGGTTGCTCATCCGCGGGTCTCCGCGCCGGTCCGGATGAGCCGCAGCCATCAGCATTGACCTGGTCCACCATCGCCTTGTGCGGCAGCGTCATCTGCGCGGAAGGCTATGACATGGGCATCATGGGAGGCGTGCTGCTCGTCTTTCGCAGGACACCGGCCTTCGCCGCCGATGCCACCACGCTCGGCGCCGTTTCCAGCGCCGCACTGGTCGGGATGTTCATGGGGTCGCCGCTAGGCGGCAGGCTGGCGCAGCATCTGGGCCGCAAGCCCGTCCTGATCGGGGCCTTCGCGCTGTTCTGCGTGGCGACCCTCGCCTGCGCATGGGTTGCCACGCTCCCGGCCCTCGCCCTGTGGCGCGCGATCGCGGGCCTGGGCATGGGGGCGGCGCTTCCCTGCGCGGCTGCGCTGACAACGGAACATTCTCCACCCCGTCATGCCTCGCGCAATTATGCCATCATGTATTCCGGCTACAGCATCGGCATGCTTTCCGCCGCCTTGATCGCCATTCCATTTGTCAGGTCCGGCAACTGGCATACCCTGTTCCTAATCGGCGGCACGCCCTGCGTGCTTCTACCGGTGCTGGTCGCCTTTCTGCCCGAATCCCCCGCGTTTCTGCGAACACGCCAGGTGGCTTCGCGCAGGGTCTTTTCTCCCGCTGCCAATGGAGGCCTGCATTCCCGGCGCGCGCTCCGGGCGGGGTGCAGTTTCAGCGCGACGCTGCTGATCGGCCTGTTTCTCATCTATGGGCTGGGCACATGGTTGCCGACGCTGCTAGCCATGCAGGGCCGGGGAATCGGATCAAGCCTGCGTTTCCTGGCGATGTTCAGCCTGTCCAGCGCATTCGGCGGCGTTGCCTGCGGCTGGCTCGCAGACCGTTTCGGCACACGGCGCATTCTTTTCCTCTCCTTTCTCAGCGGCGCGCTCGCGACGGTCTTTCTTCGTCACCCCATGTCGCCGGGCCTGACACTCGCGGCTGTCTGCGTTGCCGGATATGCCTCGGTAGCCAGTTCCCTCGTCCTGACGGGCTATGCCGCATCATGGTTCCCGCCGCACAGCCGGGCCGCGGCGATCGGCCCGATCCTGGGGATTGCCCGCCTTGGCGCGATCGGGGGGCCGTTCATTGCCGGCGCCATCCTCCAGCTCACCTCGGGCAACATCGCCCGTGTCGTCGAATGTTTCGCCGCCCTGTTCACCCTGTCGGCCTGCCTCTGCCTTTTCATCCCCCAGCAACAACAAGATTTGACGAAACGCCCCTCATGAGCCACGCTTCGACCCGCTACGATACGGTCCTTGTCGGCAGCGGCATCAACGCCCTCATCTGCGCCCTGACGCTGGCCGACGCGGGCCAGAAGGTCCTGGTCCTCGAACGCCGCGCAAAGCCCGGCGGATGCGTGGATACGCAGGAAGCGACGTTGCCCGGCTTCCGCCACGACATGATGGCCATGTCCTGGCCCCTCTTCGTCACCTCGCCGCATTTCCCGCGCTGGGAAGCCGAACTGCGTGCGCTCGGTGTCGCTTTCGTCAATGCGGAATGGCCCACCGCGACCGTACTGCCCGACGGCAGGAGCCTGATCCTGACGCGTTCGCGACCGGAGAACGTCTCGCGCCTCAATGCGGTGTCGGAGGGAGACGGCACGGCCTATGCCTTGGCGATGGACGACCTGCTGGCGCATGCGCCTTTCGTCTTCGGGATGCTGGGCAACGCTCCCCTGGGCGCCCAGGCCGGACTGACGGCCTGGCGGGCCCTGCGCCGTTACGGAATCGGCGGCATGCGCGCCCTCGCCCCGCCCCTGCTCGAACCGATGCGCGCATGGCTTGAGCGGGATTTCCGCTCCGATCTGACGCGCGCGCTCCTCGCGCCCTGGATCCTGCATGCAGGGCAGTCGCCTGATGAACCGATGTCGGGCCTGATCGGCAAGGCGATCACCCTGTCCATCGAGGCCGCCGGCGCCCCCCTCGTCGCCGGCGGCGGCGACGAACTTGTCAAGGCCCTGATCCGCATGATCGAAAAACGCGGCGGGACGGTATCGTGCGCCGCCGAGGTCACGCGTGTCCTGCATGACGGGCGACGGGCGCGAGGCGTCTGCCTTGCCGACGGGCGCCGCTTCGCGACCCGCCGCGTCGTCTGCGACGTCACGCCCGGCCAGCTTTACGGGCGGCTGCTCGACCCCGGAGCAAAGGCGCTGGACACGGCCCGCCGCCATGCCTCGCGCTATCGCTACGGGCGGGGGTGCATGCAGATCCACCTGGCATTGGCCGCCCCGCCCGCCTGGCAGGATCCGGCGCTGGGCGGGGTCGCGCTGCTGCACATCACGCCGGGGCTGGACGGCGTCCTGCGCGCGACCGGCGAGGCACAGCGCGGCCTGCTTCCGGCGGAGGCGACGATCGTGGTCGGGCAGCCCGCCCATGCCGATCCGTCCCGCTGCCCCGCCGGCCGTTCCATCCTGTGGATCCAGCTTCAGGAACTGCCGTTCGCCCCGATCGGCGATGCCGCCGGTACCCTGGCATCCTCATGTTCCGGCCAATGGACGGCGGAACTGGCCGAAGCCTATGCGGACCGCATCATTGCGCGCCTGGAAACCCATATTCCGGGCCTGCGTGGGCAAATCATGGCGCGGGCCATCCTGTCTCCGGCCGACCTTGCCGCGCGCAACGTCAATCTCGAACAGGGCGATCCCTATTCCGGTGCCTGTGGAATCGATCAGTTCCATCTCAACCGTGGGATTCCGACGGAAACGAATTACCGCACAGTCTTGCGTGGCCTGTGGCGGATCGGCGCATCGACGCATCCCGGCCCTGGTCTTGGCGGCATGTCGGGTTATCTGGCCGCGCAGGAAATCCTGTCGCGCACCGCCTTCCTCGGCCGGATGCTCGGCCGGGCATCGTCCTGACGGCACGGCCGTCGGGCGGCGAGGCGTCGGCCATGCCCCCCGGCAGTCGCCTCCGCTATCCGTGGCGACGGGGGCGGCCCCGCTGGCGAAGGATCTGCTCCTCCGCGAAACCACGTTCTTCCTGACGGGAGAGCGCGAAAAGGCCGGGCCCCATCGTCGCGGGCAGGCGTGGCGCCTGCACGCCGTAGCGCCCGTAACCGCGCAGCACGAGGGACGGGTCGGCGAGGAACGGGCGCCCGAACGCCACCAGATCGGCGCGCCCCGCCGCCAGGATGGTATTCGCCTGGTCGATGGTCGAGATATTGCCCACGCACATGACCGGGCTATCCGCTCGGGTCCGGATCTCCTCGGCGAAGGGAACCTGGAACATGCGCCCGAAGACCGGACGCGCGCGTGGCGTAGTCTGGCCGGTGGAAACATCGACCAGATCCACCCCTGCCTCCCGGAACGCGACGGCGATCGCCACCATGTCGTCCATCGACACACCGCCTTCCTCCCAATCCGTGGCGGAAAGCCGGACGGACATCGGGCGGTCGGACGGCCACGCCGCGCGCAGGGCGTGGAACACTTCCAGCGGATAGCGCAGACGGTTGGCAAGGCTGCCGCCATAATCATCCTCGCGCCGATTGGTCAGCGGGGAGAGAAAACTCGCGAGCAGATAGCCATGGGCGCAATGGAGTTCCAGCATATCGAACCCGCAGCGCACGGCACGCCGGGCAGCGGCCACGAAATCCGCCAGCACGGCATCCATGTCCGCCCGGGTCATGGCGCGCGGCACGGCACTATGCGGGTGATAGGGGATGGCCGAAGCCGAGATCAGCGGCCATCCGCCCTCGTCGAGCGGCTGGTCCATGCCGTCCCACAGGCATTTCGTGGCTCCCTTGCGCCCGGCATGGCCCAGTTGCAAGCAGACGCGGCTTTCGCCTTCGGCATGGATGAAATCGACGATGCGTTTCCACGCTGCTTCCTGCGCGTCGGTATACAGGCCGCAGCAACCAGGCGTGATACGCGCATCGGGTGCGATATCGGTCATTTCGGTAAAGATCAGCCCGGCCCCGCTGCGCGCGAAGCCACCGTAATGCACGATATGCCAGTCATCGGGCACGCCGTCCGTCGCGCGATAGGTGGACATGGGCGAGACCACCAGCCGGTTCGCCAGCGTCATGTCCCGCAGGCGCCAGGGCTGGAGGGCAGGCACCACGCCCGGTCGTACCGGCAATCCGGCCGCCTGCTGCTCGGCCTCGAAATCCGCCTGGACCTGGGCGATGAAGGCGGGCGCACGCAGCGCCAGATCATCCCAGGTAATCGCCTTGGAACGAGTCATCAGGGAAAACGCGAAACGCGTGTCGTTCAGCATCCAGTGACGGCGCATCTGCTCGAACCAGCCCAGCGACACCTCGGCCGCGTGCTGGATACGCTCCACTTCGTCCCGCCGGTCACGCTCGAACGCGGCCAACGCGCCCGCAATGTCATCCGTCTCGATCACCGCCTTGTGCAGGGCGATGGCATCTTCCATGGCCAGCTTGGTGCCCGAGCCGATGGAGAAATGCGCCGTCGATTTCGCATCGCCGAGAAGGACGACATTGTCGAACGACCAGTGCCGGCAGCGAATCGCCGGGAACTGGCGCCAGATCGAGCGGTTGGCGATCAGCGCGTGACCGGCCAGTTCGTCGGCGAAGACCCTCTCGATATAGGCAACGTAGTCCGGTTCCGCCATGTCGGCGAAACCGCAGCGCATGAACGTCTCCTGATCGACCTCGATGACCCAGGTGCTGCGTTCGGGCTCGTACTGATAGCAATGGGCGACGAACAGGCCCTCGGGCATTTCCTTGAAAAAGAAGGTGAAGCCTTCCAGCGGACGCGTGCTGCCCAGCCAGGTGAAATGATTGCTCCGCAGGTCGATCGCGGGCTCGAAACGATCGCGATTGGCCTCGCGCGTTGCGCTGTTGATCCCGTCGGCGGCGATGATCAGGTCCGCTTCGGGGAAATCCCCGACCGACACCTGCCGGTCGAAAAGGATCTCCACCCCCAGCGCCTCCGCCCGGTCATAGAGGATTTCCAGCAATGTCCTGCGCGCGAAGCCGCAGAACCCATTGCCCGGAACGCGGAACTGCCTGCCGCGCAGCACGATGTCCAGATCGTCCCAATAAGCGAAGCGCGCGCGGATCGTCTCGTAGGACGGACGATCGGCAGCGGCGAAAATGTCGAGCGTCTGGTCGCTGAACACGACACCGAACCCGAACGTATCCGCGCGCGCGTTGCGTTCGAAAACGCGCACGCGCGCTGCCTGTCTGTCACGCTTGATGAGAAGCGCCGCGTAAAGCCCGGCCGGGCCGCCGCCGACCACCACGATATCCATGAGCGCCGTCCTTTGCATGTTCCGCGCCCCGGCAGGACGCCTGTTCCAATCCATGACGAAATATTTCGTACATAAACTTGTTAGGCAGCAATCGCCTCATGCGGACCCACCGCATGGGGCATTCTGCTCGAGGCGCGCCCTCTACCGTTCCACCAGCGCCAGGACACGCAGCGGACTGCCCGACCCGTCGCGCAGTTTCAGCGGAGCCGCCAGAACGACCGCGCCCGTGGGCGGCAGGCGGTCAAGCGCCGTCAGGCATTGCAGCCCGTAGCGACCGGCCGCATGCAGCAGCGTATGCGCGGGATAAGGCGGCGTCAGCGTGCCCCCCTGCCCCGCATCGGTACCGATCGTCTCCGTCCCGAAACCGAGGATGTCGCGCTCTTCGATCAGGAAACGGATCGCCTCGGCCGATGGCCCGGGCGTATGCGCGCCATCCGCCGCGCGATTGGCATAGGCGTCGCCCGTACGCCGCCCCCAATCCGTCCGCATCAGGACCCAGCTTCGCGCCGGAATCCGGCCGTGCTGGTCCTCCCATACCGCGATATCCGCAACAGAGAGCAGAAAATCGGGATTCTCCGCGGCCTGGGGCGCGCAATCGATGACGCAGGCCGCGGCGACAAAGCGCGCGGGCGGGATGGTGTCGACCGTGTTTTCTGCCAGGTCCCGGCCCGTGATCCAGTGCGCGGGCGCATCGAAATGCGTGCCCGTATGCTCCCCTACCGTGAAATTGCGCCAATACCAGGCCACGCCGCGCTCGTCATAACGCGAGATCAGTTCGGTGGAGAATGCCGCGGTCTGTCCGAACGGCTCGGGCAGGAGCAACGTCGGGAAATCCTCGCTGAGCGTATGCGTGAGGTCGACCACCTCGATGGCGGCCTCTGCGATCGCCTTCGCCAGTTGCTGAAGAATCGTCATGCTCAAACTCCTGCGTTGCCGAATGCGCGATCCATGCGCGCGAGCGCCATATCCAGGGCCTGGCCTTCCGGGTCCTTCAACGCATCCTCGCGCAGCAGCCTGATCCAGGCCGCCGCCCTGTCCGCGTCCGCCGGCGTGCCGGCCAGCAGGGCTTCCACCGCTCCCATGACACGGTCGAACTTGCCGACGCCCCGCGCATGGGTATCGCTGTAGCCCTTGACCAGGCGGCGGCAGCGCAGGATTTCGACCGCGAATGAAGCGTCCCGTTCCAGCGCGCACCGTACCAGCGCCAGCCATGCGTCGCAATGCGCCCGCTCATAGCGATGGCGCAGCGACAGACGCCTGAAGCGCCAGAGCCCCGCCACGACCGACAGCATCAGGAACCAGCGCAGCCGATCCGTGCGCACGCGCCAGCCCGTCTTGAGAAACGGCCCGAGCAGACGCGCGCCCAGCCGCGTCCGTTCCAGGAAGCGGCCGAGAGGCGCGGGCAGGAGCCCGAGGACCTCCTCGATACGCGGGTGCATGAACTCGGTCAGGGCCAGAGGCTGCCCGTCCTTCACACCCATCTCGCCAGCAATGCGTTCGAAACGGGAACGGCGCGTCTTGAGATCGGCGACACGGATCACGTCGTCATAAGCCATCGCGACCGCAATCTGGCGCGCGGCCTCGACCGCCAAGGCGGGGGGCGCCCCCGCAGGTGCGGCACGCAGAATCCCCTCGATCCGATCGAGATATTCGCCGCCATAGGCGATATCCTGATATTCGACGGTACGGCGCAGCCCCGCCTCCAGCATGGCATGGGCGGCCTCGGGCAGGCCCCGCGCCCGGTCGAGCAGCGCATCGAACGCCGCATGGCCCGTCGGAAGAAGCGCGGCCGGGACCTCGGCCGTCTCTTCCCCGCGCCCATCTTCCGGTTCCAGCGCGCGGCGCCGCCCCAGATCGAAAGCCGTCAGGCTGGGCCCGACACCCACACCGCCGCGCCGGATCGCATCTTCGAACGCCTCGCGGGGGAAAGGCAGCGCCCCGCTGGCGGCCAGCGCGCCGAACATGACGGCGGAAATCACGCTTCCGGCCTCCGCCGCCGCCTCTTCCATGTCGAAGGCGACGCAGTGCCGGGCGGCATAGGACGCGGCCTCCCGCACCACGCCGGAATCATGCCGGCCGTCGCCGGGCACGATCCGCTCCTCGATGGCATAATTCCGATGGGTCGAAACGATCAGTGTCGTGCGGTCCGGTGTCACCAACCCGCGCAGCATCGCGCGGCCACCCTCCATGAATTCGGAGCCGAGCACGATATCGACCTCGCCGGGCGTCGGCATCAGGGCCAGAATGGGCCGCCGCCCCGCCGGGTCCGCCGGCACGATCTCGAGATAATAGATCGTGGCCCCCGTTCTCTGCGCCACGCCAGGCACCGAGGTGGCCTGCGCGACCCACCCCGCCTGCTCGGCCATGTCCACGATCCAGTTCACCAGGACGCCACCGCCCTGCCCCCCCATGGCACAGACAGCGACCGCAATCGGCGCCTGGGCGGCCTGGGGCCTCTCCATCGATCCCTGCATGGACGGCATGACGTTCATCCTGCCCTCACGGTAATATGGCGATAGGGAAAAAACCCGTCCATTTCATCAGCTTTCACGAGAAAACGGGCCGGGCGGCCTCGCGGCGCCGCTGGAGAAAGCGGATCACGCGCGTCCGCAGCCAATGGCGTCCCCGTTCGCCCCACCCCGCATTGACGGTCACGTCGGCACGATAAAAAGATGGGCAGAGCACCGCCGCCTCGGCGACCTCGCCGCAATTGCCGCAGGCGACGCAGCTCTGGTCGATGCTGGCGACCGGATCTTCCTTGAGCGGATCGGCGGATGGCCTGACCGACAGCGACGGACAACCGGAAAGCCGGATGCACGCATGATCGCCGGTACAGACGGCCTCATCCACACCGAAACGCTCGTTGACGACGCGTTTTCCTTCCCGAACGGCCTGCTTCTTGAGAGGCTTCTCCCGTCGCTGCCGGTTCAGCATGCATTCCGACGAGGCGATGATGACTTTCGGGCCAGCCTCTTCCGTCGTCAGCGCCTCGCGCAGCGTGTCGCGCATGGTCGTGACGTCATAGGTCCGGTCGATCTGACGGACCCATTTCACGCCCACGCCCTTGACGGCTTCGGTGATCGGATGCCGTGTCGAACGCGTGGCGCTGTTCACGCGCGAAGACGGAATATCCTGCCCCCCCGTCGCGGCCGAATAGTAATTGTCGACGACGATCGTGACGTCATCGCTCTTGTTGAACACCGCATTGCCGATGCCGCTGGTCAGGCCATTGTGCCAGAATCCGCCATCCCCCATCACGGCGATGGTGCGCTTGCGCCCGCCGCCACAGGAATCGCCGCTTGTATTGAAGGCGGCCGCCGAAGCCGGTGCCAGGCCGTATCCCATCGTCGTGGCGCCGAGATTGAAGGGCGGGAGGATGGAGAAGAGATGGCAGCCGATATCGGACGCGACATGGTGCGGCCCGAGTTCGCCTTCCACCAGTTTCATGGCGGCAAAGATCGGGCGCTCCGGGCACCCCGTGCAGAAACCGGCCGGCCGGGCGGGCACGACGTCCCGCAGGGCCTCGATCAGCGGTTCCTGCGTGACTGGCGGCCGGTTGGCGGCGCGCGCCTCGTCCGTCAGCAGATGGGGCGCCCGTTCGGCAAGGATCGCGCGCAACCCGTCCGTCACCACGGCGACGGTATACTCCCCCCCCATGGGCAGTGGACCCTTGCCCCGCAGGACACAGGATATATCATTCTGGCGCAGGATCTTGCTGATCGCCTGTTCCAGGTAATCCGGCTGCCCTTCCTCGACGAGGATCACCGTCTCCTTGTCACGGCAAAAATCGACGACTTCATCATCGACCAGCGGATAGGCAACGTTCAGCACATAAAGCGGTAAAGCGCTCTCGCCGTAGAGATCGGCCAGCCCCAGCCGCTTCAGCGCGCGCAGCACGTTGTTATAAAGGCCGCCCTGCACGATAATGCCCAGGCCGCCCTCCGGATTGCCGAGGCGCTCGTTGAGCCCGTGCTCGCGGATGAAAGCCTGCGCGGCGGGCCAGCGTCGTTCCAGCTTTTCCTTTTCATGAACATAGGCCGCCGGTGGCAGGACGATCCGGCCGAGATCGCGCTTTGCCGCGCGCGTCGCCTCGGTAACAGTCATCGCCGGACGCCTGTTGTCCTTCGTTTCGAAGGCGCCGTGCAGATGGCAGCTCCGGATACGGACCTGGAGCATGACCGGCGTATTCGATGCCTCCGACAGCGCAAAGCCGGTCTCGACCATATCGACGATATGCGGCAGGGACGGACGCGGATCGAGCAGCCACATCTGTGATTTCATGGCAAAGGCGTGCGAACGCTCCTGCATGATCGAAGAGCCTTCGCCGTAATCCTCGCCTATGATGATAAGCGCCCCGCCCAGCACGCCGCCCGAAGCGAGATTGGACAGCGCGTCGGAGGCGACATTCGTGCCCGCGGTCGATTTCCACGTCACCGCCCCACGGATCGGATACATCACCGAGGCGGCGAGGGTCGCGGCCGCCGTCGCCTCGCTCGCACTGGATTCGAAATGAACGCCCAGTTCATCGAGCAGGTCGCGCGCATCGGCCAGCACGTCCATGAGGTGAGAAATCGGCGCGCCCTGATACCCCGCGACATATCCGACACCGGATTGCAGCAGAGCCTTGGTAATGGCGAGAATTCCCTCGCCATGGAAAACGTCCCCCGCGCCGAGCCGAAGGTCCTGCACCTCTCGAGCGAATGATCTTTCGGCCATCGGACGTCCCTCGCAACGATACGGATTTAGTTAATGCCTAAACTAGTTTCAGTGCAAGAGCGTTTTGAACCAGATCGTACATTATCCTTCTGGAAGCAGGCGCGGCCGGCCTGTCTCGTCGACCGCCACCATGACGAACAGCGCATCGGCGCAAAGCTGACGCGGCGCATTCCCGTGATCGCAGGCCCAGAGCTGTAGCATGAACTGCATGGAACTGCGTCCCGTCTTCACGAGTTCCGCGAAGATCTCGATTTCCTGCCCCGGATGCAGGGGTCTGAGCATCCGCAACTCCTTGACGGCAGCGACCGTCGTCAGGCCGCGTGCCCGGGCGCTGGCGGCCATGCCGGCCGCCTGATCCATCCGCGCCATGATCCACCCGCCGAAAATCGTGCCGACGGCATTGAGATCGCCCGGCATCGTCATCGTACGCAGCTTCATCTCGCCGCGAGGTTGCTCCGCCATGTCCATCGCATTATTCTCCCTCATGTCCGTCAGCGCTCCCTCGCCCCGCGCCCTTGCCCCACCCGCAGGTCGAGCGCCGATGTCTTGACCTTGCCCAGAAGGCGATGCAGCTCCCGCAGTTCCTCGTTCGTCAGATCGGCCATGATCTCATGGACCCAATTCTGATGCGCGGGAACGGTCTGAGAGAAAAGCTTCTCGCCGCGAGCCGTCATCTGGATCAGCGTGCTGCGACGGTCCGTCGGATGCGGAACCCGCTCGACCAGCCCATCCTCTTCCATCAGGTCGATCAGGCCGGTGACGTTGCCGCTCGTCACCATCAGGCGTTCCGACAGTTCGCCCATGCTCAGCACACCGTTACTGGCATCAAGCTGCGCGAGAACATCGAAACGCGGCAGCGTCGTATCGAACTCCCGACGCAGCAGCGAGCGGATGTGGCGCTCGATAAGCTGAGCACTTGTCAGCAGACGCAACCAGACACGGAGCGTCATCTTGTCGACCGGTGCGCTCCGGGCTGAGCCGGATGCTGGCTTCGATCGGGTCCGGCTAGTCGTCATCGTATAAAATACCCCAGTCAGATTGAGTCGATACCTTAGACAAAAAATACTGATACAAAAAATAAACCGTCGGGGATATAATCTCAATCATTGGCTGTAACTGACGATACCCCCTGGCAAGCTGTCGGGTCGGAGCATTGGCCACCCTGGTCGGAATGGTGCTGCTGCTCATCAAGCAACCGACAATCCGACACGAGAACAGGTCGATGATGACCGCCACGTAGAACCATCCTTCGACGAACCAGATGTTGGAGAAGTCAGCGACCCAACCCCAGTTGGGCCTGTCGGCAGTAACCTGGCGGTCCAGCACATGGCCGGCGCTCACGGAGCGCTCGCCTTGATCCTTGGCAAGACCCCCCGCGTTGGGCACGCACTCATCCCTTAGAGTCCGTCCAAGATCATACTTTATGATTACAGAGTCTTCGGAGCATCATCCGGACTGATGCCGATTGAAGGAAAGCGAGTGCGTTCTGGTCGAGGCACTCCCAATTCTTGCTCAGGCGTCGGCAGCGGTTCAGCCAAGCGATGGTGCGTTCCACAATCCAGCGCTTGGGCAACACCACGAACTTTCGGGCATCGCATCGTCGCACGATCTCGACGTTCACAGTGCGGCAGGCATGGGCCAGTCCCTGCTGGAACTTCGGCCCCTGATAGCCAGCGTCGGCGTAGAGTTTCAGAAGGAACGGATACAGTCCGAACAATGTTGCCATCAGCATGACGCCGCCGTGGCGGTCCTGGATATCAGCCGCATGCACGATGGCGGCCATCAGAAGTCCCTGTGTATCGACGAGGATATGCCGCTTCTTGCCCTTGATGGTTTTGCCACTGTCGAAGCCGGACGGGTCGATCCGGCGCCCCCTTTTTCGGCGCTTTTGACGCTCTGACTGTCAATAATGGCCGCTGTGGGGCTGGCGTCGCGATGCACCTGTTCGCGGCAGAGCACGTAAAGGGCATGGTGCAACCGCTCGAGCGTACCCTCATACTGCCAGCGGCAGAAATAATAGTTCACCGTAGCTGCGTGGCGGCAGATCTTTCGGGAGCGCGCGCCACTGGCACCCGATGCTCAGAATATACATCAGACCGTTCATGACCTCGCGTACGTTCACGGTCGCTTGTTGCCGCCCCGCTTCGCATGGGGGATCATCGTCTCGATCAGCGACCATTCCTCGTCAGTCAGGTCGCTGGGATAGCGGAGTTCGCTGCGGTCATACCGGACGCGATTTTCAATCGTCCACATCGAGCGGCCTCTCCAGATCGGGGCTGCCGACATGGAATCACAGATGATTCCAAAGATTCAAGATGATCTCGGACGGACACTCAGAGTCCGACCTCAAAGCCTATCTGGATACCTACCATTGCCCCGCGACAGAGATGACAAGCCCCGCGTGGAACTACGCCGCGGCAAGTGGGCCGTCGTCTGGTGGGAGGGCGGTGAGCGTCACCGCCGTTCTACAGGTAGCGCGGATGAAAAGGTCGCTCGTCGGTTCCAGACGGATTTCGAAGCGCAGATGGAGGTGCGGCCGGTCCAATTGGGCATGGCCGACGCATTCGACCGGTATGTGGATTCTCGACGCGGCAAGATCTCCGCGCTGAAGCAGCTCGAAGAGGCCATCGTTCCATTGAACCGCACCATGGGACATCTGCGTGTCGATCAGGTCGATCAGCGCGCTCGGGATCGCTATGCGGCAACCCGCGTGAGGAAACCAACGGCGAGCAATCCCAGCCCCACGCCAGTGTCCCCCGGGACGCTGCGACGAGAGCTCAAGGTGCTGCTGGATGCCTGTGCCACCGAGCACGTGCGCGCATTCATGGCTATCGCGATCTACACGGGAGCGCGAAAGGAATCAATCCTGGCCCTGACTTGGGACCGCGTCCACCGGGAAACTGGCATGATCGACAAGCCGATCACCGGAAAGCGCAGATCAATCGTCCGCATGACAAAGGCACTTCGCCGGGAGATGGAGACCGCGCACGCAAATGCCAACGGCCCCTACGTCGTGCAGTGCCATGGGAGGGCCGTGCCGACTGGCCTTCGATGGTCCTTTGCCAAGGCATGCGAACGGGCTGGCCTATCGTGGAAGCCGACGCCCCATCATCTGAAGCACAGCGTGGCATCGTGGTTCGCCATGGACCGCGTGCCGATCGACCAAGCCGCGGATTGGCTGGCCACCGATCCGACGACGCTGCGGCGCGTCTATCGAAAATCCGACCCGACTTACCTCAGGAGCATCGCTGATGATTTTGAATTGTAGTGGTCCATATGGACCATTTCAGCCGGTGGATAACTATGCTAAGTTATTGGCGTCCCATAGGGGATTCGAACCCCTGTTGCCGCCGTGAGAGGGCGGTGTCCTAGGCCTCTAGACGAATGGGACATCTGGCTTGGGCGGGTTCGTATCCCGACGGGGACGGGCGGTCAAGCCCCCTCAGCCGGATGATGACATTTTCTTTGCGGAAGCCCGCCCTCAGTTCGCCACCGCCGCGTCGCGAATGAAGAAACTGGCGTCGGTGCGACCATTCCAGTTTTCCGCGCGCAGCCAGCCCGCCAGATGCAGCGGCGGGGCGTTTCGATCTTCCAACATCGCGGCAGCAGGGTGGTCGTCGGCACGGAACAGCAGCGCCTTCAGTCGTGCCCCTCCCCCTTCGCCTTCCACCAGCACCCGCAGCGTGCCGCCCTCGCGGCCGATCCGGTCGGCCCGCACCACCCGCACGCGCGGAATGGCCAGCACCGGCTCATCATTACCCGCCCCGAAGGGCGCCATGCGACCGATATCGGTCGCCAGCGCCACCGTCGCGCCTGCCACATGCACCACGCCCTCGATCAGCACATCCACCGCATCCGGCAACGCTGCCGCATCACGCAGCCGCTCGTTCAGGAAATCATGCAGCGCCTGCACGCCATCGCCCGGCAGCGAGAACCCGGCTGCCATGGCATGGCCGCCACCGGTCGTCAGCAGCCCCATCTGCCGCGCCGCGATGATCGCCGCCCCCAGATCGACATCGGCCACCGACCGGCCCGATCCCTTGACGGTGCCATCTTCCAGCTCCGCGCCCACCAGCACCGGGCGATTGAACCGCTCCTTGATCCGCCCGGCAACGATGCCCACCACGCCAGGGTGCCAGTCCCGCCCCGACAGTACCAGCACCGCATGCCCGGCCGCGCGCTGGGCCGCCGCTTCTTCCATCGCCCGATCCAGGATCGTGCTCTCCACCGTCTGGCGACGCCGGTTCACGGCATCCAGCCGCTCGGCCAGACGCCGGGCCTCGGCCGCGTCGTCACACAGCAGCAGATCCAGCCCCAGCCCGGATTCGGCAATCCGCCCTCCGGCATTGATGCGCGGCCCCAGCGCGAAGCCGCAGGTAAAGGCCGAGAGCGGATCGCGCGCCCCAGCCACCTCCATCAGCGCATCCAGCCCGACCCGCCGCCGCCGCGCCAGGATCTTCAGCCCCTGCGTCACCAGCGCGCGGTTCAGCCCGGTCAGCGGCATCACATCGCACACCGTCGCCAGCGCCACGATATCGAGAAACGCCATCAGGTCCGGCTCCGGCCGCCCGGCAAACCACCCCGCCCGACGCAACGCCCGCACCAGCGCCACCGCCGTCAGAAACGCCACCCCCGCCGCACACAGTCCGCGCTGGCCAGACACGCAATCCGGACGGTTGGGGTTGACAGTCGCCAGCACGGAAGGCGGCGGCCCTTCGGCCTTGTGATGATCCAGCACCACGATGTCGGCCCGCCCGGCCAGCGTCGCCAGCACATCGCCCGCCGCCGTGCCGCAATCGACACAGACCACCAGCGTCGCCCCCCGTGCCACCAGCGCATCCAGCGCCGGAGCGTTGGGGCCATAGCCCTCGGTCATCCGGTCCGGCACATGGGTCATCACCGGGCAGCCCAACTGGCGCAGCAACCCGGTCACCAGCGCGGCCGCACAGGCGCCGTCCACGTCGTAATCGCCGAACACGGCCACCGTCTCGCCCCGGCGCACCGCCTCGGCCAGCCGATCGGCCGCCATGTCCATGTCCTGCAACGCGGAAGGATCAGGCATCAGTGCCCGCAGGGTCGGGTCCAGGAAGGTCGCGGCGGTGTTCCCGTCCAACCCGCGCGCCGCCAGCATCTGACCGACCAGTTCGGATACGCCCGCCTGCTGCGCGATCATCAGCCCGATCCGCCCGCCGGCATCGGCCAGGCGGGAATCCCGCCACAGCCAGCGCCGGCCGCCCAGGCTGGACCGTACCCCAAGCACGATCTCCCCCTCAGCCGGGTCCGAAGGCATCGCGTCCATCAGGGTCCCGTCCGCCATGGTCGAAAGCGACATCGGCCGTCAGTAGGCCGGCCAGGTCTTGGTGCTGAAATCGTGATGCCCCTCGACGAAGCGCACCGTGCCGGATTTCGAGCGCATGACGATCGAATGGGTAACGGCATGGCGCCCATCGCGGCGGATGCCGCGCAACAGCGGGCCGCCGGTCACTCCGGTGGCCGAGAACAGGACATCGCCCTTGGCCATATCGAACAGGCTCAACTTGCGTGACGGGTCCTTGCCCGGATCCATCTCCCGCGCGCGGCGAATCTGCTCGTCATCCTCGAACAGCAGGCGACCCTGCATCTGCCCCCGCACGCAGCGCACGGCGGCGGCGGCCAGCACCCCCTCGGGCGCCCCGCCGGAACCGGCATAGATATCCACCTCGCCGTCCGGCAGACAGGCGGCAATGGCGGCGGCCACATCGCCGTCGCTCAGCAGCATCACCCGCGCCCCGGCCTCGCGGGTCTTGGCGATCAGTTCCTCATGCCGCTCGCGCTCCAGCGCGCACAGCGTCAGTTCGGTGATATCCTTGCGCTTGGCCCGCGCCAGCTCACGCAGATTGGCACCGATGCTCGCATCCAGATCCACCACGCCTTCCGGCAGATCGGGCCCGACCACGATCTTGTCCATATACACGTCGGGCGCATGCAGGAAGTTGCCCGCCTCGGCCAGCGCCACCACCGTCAGGGCATTGGGCATGTTCTTGGCACACAGATTGGTGCCTTCCAGCGGGTCCACGGCGATATCCATCGCCGGGCCGCCGGCTCCCACCTTTTCGCCGATGAACAGCATCGGCGCCTCGTCCATCTCGCCCTCGCCGATCACCACCGTGCCGTCGATCGCCACGGTATCGAAGGCCAGACGCATCGCCTCCACGGCGGCGCCGTCGGCATCGTTCTTCTGGCCGCGGCCAGTCCAGTGCGATGCCGCCATCGCCGCCGCCTCGGTCACACGGACCAGTTCCAGAGCAAGATTGCGGTCGGTAACCTGATAGGCGGTAGTGGGTCTGGACGTCATCACTCTGTTCCTTGACTGTCTGGGCCGGTTCTCACCGCCGGCCTGATAAGCGGGCCCGCGGGCGTGGTCAGCCGGCCTCGATACGGATCATCGCCGGCTCGCCGATCACGGCCGGCAGCGCCGCGATCCGGGCCAACGCCGCCATCATGGCGGATTCCTGTGTCCGATGTGTGACCAGCACCAGCGGCACGGACGGTTCGTCCGCTCCACCAATATCGTCGGCGGCGCGCCCATGTTGCAGCATGCTGCGCAAAGACACGCCGTGATCGCGCAGCACGGCCGTCACATCGGCGATCACGCCGGGCCGGTCCTGCACTTGCAGGCGCAGATAATATTCCTCGTGGAAAGCCGTGCGCGGCAGCGCCTCCACCTGCGTCAGCCCGTCGGTGCTGCGGCCCCAGACCGGCACCGCATTGCCGCGCGCGATGTCGATCAGGTCGGCGGCAACGGCGGTGGCAGTCGGCCCCTCGCCGGCGCCACGCCCTTCCAGCATCAGCCGCCCGACGAACGCACCTTCCACCAGCACGGCATTGAACACGCCGTCCACCTGCGCGATCGGCATCGTCTCCGGCACCAGGCAGGGATGCACGCGCGCCTCCACCCCATCCTCGCGGCGCCGGGCCAGCCCCAGCAGCTTGATGCGATAGCCCAGCGCCTGGGCAAAGGTCAGGTCCAGCGCGTCGATGCCGCGAATCCCCTCGACATGGACCGAGGAAAACGCCACCGGCCGCCCGAATGCCAGCCCGGCCAGGATCGCCAGCTTGTGCGCCGCATCGATGCCATCCACGTCGGTCGAGGGGTCGGCCTCGGCATAACCCAGCGCCTGCGCCTCGGCCAGCACATCGGCAAAGGCCCGACCGCTCTCGCGCATCGCGGTCATGATATAGTTGCAGGTGCCGTTCAGAATGCCGCCCACCCGGTTCAACCGGTCGGCGGCCAGCCCCTCGCGCACGGTCTTGATGGCCGGAATCCCGCCCGCCACCGCGGCCTCGAACATCAGCGGCACGCCCGCCTGCTCGGCCAGCGCCGCCAGTTCGGCCCCATGCACCGCGATCAGCGCCTTGTTGGCCGTCACCACCGGCCGGCCGGCCCGCAGCGCCTCGGTCACCAGCCGGCGGGCAATGCCTTCGGCCCCGCCGATCAGTTCCACCACCACGTCCACGTCCGGGTCCTGTGCCAGCACCGCCGCATCGTCATGCCAGGTCACGCCGTCCAGATCGATGCCCCGGTCGCGGGTGCGGTCGCGCGCGGCCACGGCCGTCACCACCAACGACCGCCCGGCCCGGGCACTGACGATCGCCGCATTGCCGCGCAGCAGCTTGACCAGCCCGGCCCCCACCGTCCCCAGCCCCGCGATGCCGATCCGCAATGGCGCCGGCCCTGTTCCGCCCACCTGTCCGCCCGCGCCACCCGTAGCCATCATCCGTCCGGTCACCTGATATCCTGTCGTCGTTCCTGAATTCAGCAATCAGCCGGACGCGGCACCCACCGCGCCGCGTCCGGGTCAAAAAGCAGCCGGCTCCCCGGGCTGTGCGGTTCAGATCACCGGCGCCGCATCGGCCGCCTGATCCGCATCCTTCCCCACCCGGCGACCAGCGCCGGACGTCTCGGGCAGATTGACGCCATGCCGGCCCATGAACTGCCGGATCGCCCGCGTCGCCTGGCGCAGGCGCTGCGTATTCTCCACCAGCCCGATCCGCACGAAGCCCTCGCCATACTCACCGAAGCCCAGCCCCGGCGCCACCGCCACCCCGGCTTCCTTCAGCAGCAGCTTGGAGAAATCGACGCTCCCCATCTCGCGGAACGCCGCCGGCAGCGGCGCCCAGGCGAACATCGACCCCTCGGGCGACGGCACATCCCACCCGGCCGCATGCAGGCCACGGATCAGCACGTCGCGCCGGTCGCGATAGAGCGTGCGCATCTCGGCCACGCAATCCTGCGGGCCGCTCAACGCCGCCACCGCCGCCACCTGAATCGGCGTGAACGCCCCATAATCCAGATAGGATTTGATCCGCGTCAGCGCATTGATCAGCCGCGGATTGCCGGCCGCGAACCCCATGCGCCAGCCGGCCATGGAATAGGTCTTGGACAGCGAGGTGAACTCGACCGCGATCTCCTTCGCTCCCGGCACCTGCAGGATCGAAGGCGGCACCCGGTCACCGAAATAGATCTCGGCATAAGCCAGGTCGGACATGATCCAGATCTCGTGCCGGCGGGCGAAAGCCACCAGTTCGCGATAGAAATCGAGGTCCGCGACATAAGCCGTGGGGTTGGAGGGAAAATTCACGATCAGCGCGGTCGGCTTCGGCACCGAATGGCGCACCGCCCGATCCAGCGCCCGCAGCATCTCCTCGTCCGGCGTCGCGGGGATCGAGCGCACCGAAGCCCCGGCGATGATGAAGCCGAACTGATGGATCGGATAAGACGGATTGGGCACCAGGATGGTGTCACCGGGGCTGGTAATCGCGGCGGCCAGATTGGCCAGCCCCTCCTTCGACCCCAGGGTGGCGATCACTTCGGTTTCCGGGTCCAGCGTCACCTCGAAACGACGCGCGTAATAGGCTGCCAACGCCCGGCGCAGGCCGGGAATGCCCTTGCTCACCGAATAGCCATGCGCCCGCGGGTTCGCGACGGTTTCCACCAACTTCTGCACGATGTGCGGCGGGGTGGGGCTGTCGGGATTGCCCATGCCCAGATCGATAATGTCCTCGCCCCTAGCTCGGGCCGCGGCCTTGGCCTTGTTCACCTCGGCGAACACATAGGGCGGCAGGCGGCGGATGCGATGGAATTCTTCTGTCATGGGTTGGCTCGTTGAGACTGTTTGCCCGGGACCCAGCGCCCCGGACAAGGTTCAGGATGGCCGTTTCGCACCGCTCTTCCGGCGGCATGTCGCGACTGGCGGGATGGTTCCCCGCCAGTCGCGGATATTAGCGACGCCCAGGCCCGGCAGGCAACCGCGCCGCGCTCTACTCCGCCGTGCGAATGCGCACGCCGTCGCCGAACGGATGGGCCCGCAGATGGATCGCCTTCGCCGGCACGCCATCGGCCACCAGGCGCTCGGCCACCACGCGGGCCCGCAGCAGCCCCAGCGCCATCGCCCGCGCCTGCTCCGCCGAATCGGTCGACGCGGCCTCGCCATATCCATGGACGAACAGCGGGCCGTCGGGCGCATGACGCGCCACGCTGTCGATCTCCTTCTGCTGCCCCGCCACCGGATGGTCGTTGCCCACGGGAAAGAGAATGCGCGTGCCGCCAGGATCGGAGAGCGTATAATCCGGACGGCTCACCGCGACGGCGGCATCGCTCGGCACCGCGAAGCCGGGAAATTGCGGCGCCATCGGCGGCCCGGCCGGAATCTCGGGCAGAGGCCCCGCCACGGCCTGCGCCTTGCCGCCCACCCCGCCGACATCCTCCCCAACCTCGGGCATCGCCACCAGCGGTCCGGCGCTGCCGTCAGCAGGAGCCGAAGACGCCTTCCCGGCCGGTTTCGGCGCAACGACCGGCGCGGGGGGCGCCTCCGCCGCCTCCAGCGTCGCCGAAGACGCGGCATCCGCCGCCGCCGGAGCGGCCGGCCGCGCCGGCGCGACTGGCACGGCCGTATTCGTCAGCGGCCCGACCTCCGCCGCCATCCGGTGCGCCAGATTACGCTGTTCGATCAGGGCTTCGGTCACATCCTGCCGCCGCTCGGCCGAGGGCAGCACCGGCGGCGTGGTCGGGGTCAGGCCCACGGCGGGATAGGGCTCGTGCGCGCCCGGCGGCGGCGGCCGCTGCTGGGCGATCACCCCGCCCTGATACTGGTGCCACCAGTCCAGCGTGGTATCGACGGCATCGCGATGGGCACAGCCCCCCAAGGGCAGCAGGCCGGGCAGCAGGCCGGCCAGCATCCCCGCCATCGCCGCGCCCACGGCCGCCCCCCGGCGGCCTGCCGGGCCGGCCAAAGCCGCGCGGTCTCTTGGCAGCGGCGCTTTCATACCCATCTTCTCTCCATGACCAGCGTCTGGCGTCCGCATCCCGGCCGGGGCGCGCCCACTTCCTCTTACTAACCCGCCCCCGGGCCTTTAGCGAGAGAGGCGGACAAGGACGGGTCTTGGCACCGGGCCGAAGGCGGCGCAGGATAGAGTGATGACGCAGACCAGTCCTGGATACAGGGAGATTATGATGCTGAACGGCATGCAGCCGAACCACCGTATCCGGATGGATGACGAAGACCCCAACGGTCCCGACATCCCCGAGCCCCAGGGTCCCGAGCCGAAAGAGCCCGACGACAACAAGACCCTGTCCTCCCCGGTCAACGAGCTTGAAAGCCGCCTGTTCGACCAGCGCAAGGTGCTGGTGTTCGGCGCGATCAACGACAAGCTGGCGCGCGACGTCACCGGCCGCCTGCTGGCGCTGGCCGGCGCGTCCGACAAGCCGATCGACGTGTATGTCAACTCGCCCGGCGGCCATGTCGAAAGCGGCGACACGATCCACGACATGATCCGCTTCGTCGATTCGGTCGCCCCGGTGAACGTGATCGGCACCGGCTGGGTCGCCTCGGCCGGCGCGCTGATCTTCGCCGCGGGCAATGCGCAGCGCCGCTACTGCCTGCCCAACACCCGCTTCCTGCTGCACCAGCCAATGGGCGGCGTGCGCGGCCCCGCGACCGATATCGACATCGAGGCGCGGGAAATCGTGAAGATGCGCGAGCGGCTGAACCGCCTGTTCGCGCGCGAAACCGGCCAGACCTACGAAAAGATCTGCCGCGACACCGACCGGAATTACTGGATGTCGGCCGAAGAGGCGATCACCTACGGCCTGGTGACACGGATCATCTCCACGATCTCCGACATCCACTGATCGCTGGCCCCCCTACTCCCCCCCATCGCAGGGGGGGCCGCAAGGTGACGTCCGGTCCGGCCTGACTGCAGGCCGGGCCGGCGTCTGTACTCATTGTGCGAGCTTGCGAAGCATGACGTCTCTCTCCGATATCTATTCCTCCCTCCCCGAGGCGATCGACCCCAAGGGCGCCGACACGAAGACGGTCGCCGAGGCCGATTTCAACGCCCGCCACTGGTCCAGCCCGGTGCCCGGCCCGCTCAAGCCCGGCTCGGCGGAGCACAAGCGCGCGGTGGCGGAGATGTTCCGCGACACCTTCAACCCGTATAAGCCCTCGGTCATCGAATGGCCGAAGCTGGACCCGGAAACGCTGAAGCGCGTCACTTCCCTGCCGATCTGGGACATCGCGGTGCAGACCGAGGGCAAGGCCCGCCTGCGCATGGCCGCCTACGCCCGCATGATCGACGACCCGGACATGAAGGACGCCCTGTCGCGCAATGCGTGGGAGGAAAACCGCCACAAGGAGGTCCTGTCCAAGCTGGTCGAGGCCTACGGCATCAAGATGGCGCCCGAGCCCCCCTATATCGAGCCGCGCGACACCGAATGGGCCTACCTGGTCACCGGCTTCTCCGAATGTGTCGACAGTTTCTTCGCCTTCGGCCTGTTCGCCCTCGCCCAGCGCTCCGGCTTCTTCCCCCCCGAACTGATCGAGACGTTCGAGCCGGTGATGCAGGAGGAATGCCGCCACATCCTGCTGTTCGCCAACTGGCTGGCCTGGCACCGCGCGACCATGCCGCTATGGCAGCGCCCGTGGTTCGAACTGCGCGTCCTCGCGGTCTGGGTGTTCCTGGTCTACGAGCGGATCGGCCTGGCCACCAGCATCGACGCCGACGGCAACGTGCAGGAACAGGATAACAACTTCACCGTCAGCGGCGCCAAGGACGTGGCGGACATGGATATCAGCCTGCGCGACATGATCGATCTGTGCCTGGAAGAGAACGAGCGCCGCTTCTCCGGCTACGATCCGCGCCTGCTGCGCCCGAAACTGGCCCCGAACCTCGCGCGTTTCCTGCGCCTGTTCCTCCGCCGTCCCTCCGGCGCCAGGGCGCTGGAGAAGACTGCTTGAGCCGAATCGAAGCCGGATCGGAAACCCACAAGACTCTCTTCTGCCGCCAGTTCATCGCCACGCACCAGGTCTTCGACCCCGAGACCCTGCCGTGGCCCGAACTGACGGCGGAAGAACTGGACCGCCTGCGCACCATCCCGTTCTGGCAGGAGGTGTACCACACCGAACGCCGGGCGGGCGCGATCGTGGATGCCTTCGCCCCCCGGATCACCGACCCGACGGTGCGCGAGGCGGTTACCCTCCAGGGGCTGGAGGAAGCCCGCCACGCGAAGCTGATCCGCACGATGATCGACCGCTACGGCATCGACGCGACCGAACAGCCGCTGGAGCAATTCCCCGCCGATCTCGAAACCGCGTTCATCGATTTCGGCTTCGGCGAGTGCCTCGATGCCTTCCTGGGCTTCGGGGCGTTCAAGAACGCCCGCCAGTCGCAGTTCCTGCCCGAAAAACTGTTCGAGATCTTCGACCTGCTGATGTTCGAGGAAACGCGGCACATCGTCTTCTTCATCAACTACATGGCGTGGCGCGAGCGCCGGCGCGGCCTGGGCCCGACACGCCGCGCCCTGAAATCCACCCGCTATTACGGCCGCGCGCTGAAGCGCCTGCTGGCCATGGTCCGGCGCGGCCGGCAGCCCAATGACGGGCGCGATTTCGCGGTCACCCAGGCCAATGTCTTCCTCGACCGCTTCTCGTTCCGCCAGTTCGTCGAGGATTGCTACCGCGAGAACGCCCGCCGGATGCAGGTATTCGACCCGGACCTGATGCAGCCCCGCCTGCTGCCCGCCATGGCCGACCTCGCCCTGCGCGGCCTGCGCCTGTGGGACCGCAGCCGCCCCCACCTGCGCGCCGACGCCCGATAAGAGCCTGATCTAAAATGCGCGCTGGCGGCGATCCGACGCGCGTTTCCAAACAGGCTCCAAGAGACCGTCCGCACCCGCAACACTCCGTTGCAAATTGAAAGAAAAAGCTGACTTTGCGATAAGTTAGCCCCGCCCTACTCTGCCAGCGATGCGGTCGCGGACTATTGGCCGGGTCAATTGGTCCACCGCGCAAGGGCTTCACGCCGGTCCGTCCACAGACGCACCGATGCCACGTTCCCTCGCCACCAGTTACGGGAAATCCTCACATGTCTTCGTCCATCTCCAGCCTCGGCGGCAGCGCGCTCGACAGCCTGTACGGCACCAGCAGCACGAGCAGCAGCAGCGACGCGTCCTCCTCCTCGTCGTCCTCTTCCACCACGACCACGAGCGAAATCGCCAACAGCGACGGCTCCATCACCATCGTGACCAAGGACGCGCAGGGCAACATCATCTCCGAAACCACCACCGGCAGCCAGAACGCCTCAGCCGGTTCGGACAGCGTCGACCTCTACGCCTGATTGACTGGGCTGGCCCGATCGGCCACTCCGAATCGGTCCAGCCGCACCGCCATCATGGCCTTTCTGTTTACGAGGCCGCGCGCATTTTATCTGCCGGGATTACATTGCATCAGGCATCGTAGCCATAATCGGCACAGGCCTGCGCCAGAGTGATGAACCCGTTACGAATATCCCATTCGACTGCAGACCTGTCTCGTAACCTCGGATTTCCCCACCCACCGCCGGTAGCGGTGACCATCCGCACAACGTCACCTTTCCGCAGCACGACATGCGCCGCCTTGGCCATGCGTACAGGCGGCTCCGCGCGAACGCCTTGGGGGAGAATTTCCGCGTAGTTGGGAGAGCCTGCCTGACCTCCGGCAACGCCCCATGGCGGGAATTTGGAACGGCCGAAACTGCCGGTAAAGCTCCACCCGTCGGCAGGCATTTCGTATTCCAGCATGACCCCCTTGCCGCCACGAAACTGCCCCGCGCCACCATCGTCCGTATGGAAGCCGTAAGCGCGTACCCGGACCCCGTATTTTGCCTCTGTCACTTCGACCGGAAAATTGTAGGTCTCGCCGTCTGCTACGGAGAATTGGCCGTTCTGACCGTCGCGACTTTGCATGGCGCCCCATCCGCCGACCAGCGGCCCGACCAGGATGGTCGGCACACCTGTCTTCGGATGCTGGCCAGAATAAATAACAGCACACACTGAAAGCACATGCCCGGCTGTCAGCCGCTCGGGCAGATGCTCGGCGAGTGCGTGCCAGATCAGGTCCTGTGCGTAAAGCATGGTCTCCCAATAAGTAGAGACCGGAGCCGGGCGTTCGGCGGTAAACAGCGTCCGATCCGGACACACGACCTCTATCGCGCGAAAACATCCCCCATTGGCCGGAATACCCGGATTCGTCAGGGCCTTGAAGATCGTACGAACGGCGGAAACCAGACCAGTCCGTGAATTATTGATGGGTCCAAGGGTCTGCGGCGCACTGCCTGTAAAATCGACCTTGAACTTATCTTCGGTAATGTCAATCCTGACGCAAACCTTCAGCGGCTCGTCCGTAATCCCATCGTTATCAATCCAGTCTTCCGCGTAGAAGGTACCCTGTGGCAGCTTTTTGAGTTCAGCCGCAATCATCCTCTCGCCGTAATCGAGCAAATCGTCCATTGCCACATTCATGGCATCGTGACCGTAGCGGGCGAAAAGCTCCAACATCCGCATTTCGGCGACGTTATTGGCGGCCATTCCGGCCCAGAAGTCTCCCATCGAATCCTTCGGCATACGAATATTCGATTGAAGAATCTCCATTACGCCGGCAACGGGCTTTCCCTTCTCCATGACCTTGATGGTCGGGATCTGCAGGCCTTCCTGGAAAACTTCTCTGGAATCCGTGGTAAAGCTGCCGGCGACGGCGCCGCCCACATCGACCCAGTGCGCCTTGTTCACCGCGAAGGCCACCAGCTCACCCTGATAGAAGATTGGCTTGGCTATCGCGACATCGCACAGATGTGTCCCGCCCCCTTTATAAGGATCGTTCGAGATGAAAACGTCATCTGGATAAATCTCGCCGGACGACCAAAACTTATGCAGTATATCGCGTACCAGGGAATCGATCATGCCAAGAAAAACCGTGGTCCCATTACCTTGGGTAATGAGATCGCCACGAGCATTCGTAATGCCAACCGAATAGTCCAGCGCCTCATAGATAATAGGACTCATGCTGGTCTTGGCCATCGCCAGGAACATCTCGTCACCGATCGCTACGAGAGCGTTCTTGATGATTTCCTGCGTGAAGGGGTCATGCTGGCTCATGGTCAATTCCCCAACTCGATATGGATATTCCCGATAGAATCCATCGTGGCCTTGCAGCCTGGATTAATCACGATCGTTGTGGTCTCATCCTCGATGACCGCCGGACCGATCACCTCCATACCAGGCTCGTATCGATGAAGGTCATATAAAGAACTATGATGAATGCCATCCACATCGAAGTCGATCATGCGATGGCCAGTCAGCACGTCCTGGATCTTCGCTCCACTCACGGGCTTTGGCGGCAGGTCCACCTTCTCCGTCTCGCTCACAACGACAACATGATAATTGACGAGCTCCACCTCATTCGGAAGACGGAATCTATATTCCCGCTCGTGTTCGGCATGAAAACATTCTGCTGCCTGCTCGATCCGCGCGACGTCAAGGCATCCCGTTGCCACCGGCACTTTCACGGTATGCTCCTGCCCGCAATATCGCATGTCGGCATAGCGCTCGAACCGGAGGTGCGACGTGTCCATACCTTCCGCCTTACAAGAAACCTCCGCTTCACGTTCAATTTCGCGATAAGTCGCATTCAGTACGTCCAGCGCACGTGACGCCAGCTGCTCGACCCTGGTCACGAGGAAATCGCGACGAATATCGCTCATCAACATTCCCCAGGCGGAGAAAACGGACGAATTGGCGGGGATGATAACTTTCCGCACCTGCAGATCCTTGCCCAGCGCGACTGCGTGCATTCCGCCCCCTCCCCCGAAGGCAATCAGCACGAAGTCGCGCGGATCAAAACCGCGGTTCAGGGACACGAGCTTCAATGCATTGATCATGTTCGCGTTGGCAATGCGAATCACGCCACGGGCGATATCCTGAACCGTCCCCTCCATGCGGTCGGCGAATTTCTGAAAAGCCGCCTGTACGTTCCCGATATCGGGTTCATGTGCGCCGCCGAGGAACAGCCTGGGATTAATGCGCCCCAATACGAGATTGGCATCCGTCGTCGTCGGCTCGGTTCCTCCGCGGCCATACGCGGCCGGCCCAGGGAAAGAGCCGGCGCTCTTGGGGCCGACATGCATGCGCCCCCCTTCATCAATCCAGGCGATCGAACCGCCGCCATTGCCGATTTCGACAAGGTCGATAACAGGGGTGCGGATTGGATAACCCGGGTTGGTGCGACTCCATTCAATCTTGTAATCGGTTGTGATTCTGGCTTGTCCGTCGCGGATAAGCGCTGTCTTCGCAGTCGTACCGCCGATATCGAGAGCGATCAGATTGGGTTCGCCGATCGTCCTCCCCAGGGCTGCGGCACCCAGAACACCACTCGCAGGGCCGGATTCAACCAGTGCGATCGGATTGTTGCGCGCCCCCCGTACGGTCGTCACGCCACCGTTCGACTGCATGATATAAGGGAGCCGGCGTAATCCACGCGCCTGCAGACCGGCTTCAAGCTGACCCAGATAACGCTTTGCGATAGGGTGGACATAAGCTGAAAGAACCGTCGTACTCGTCCGCTCATATTCTCGCCATTCACGACAAACCTCGTATGATCCCACAACCGAGAGATCCGGCCACCGGTCACGCAAAAGGGCACAGACAGCGGCTTCATGTTCGGGGTTGGCATAGGCATGCAGGAAACAGACGGCAACTGCCTCGACCCCATTCGTCTCCATGCTCTTTCCAAGGTCTTCAATGCCCGAGATATCCAGGGGCGTAAGCACCTCGCCATCCGGACCGATACGTTCATCGATCTCGAAGCGCAGATAGCGCGGCACGAAAGGAGCCGGCTTCCTGAATGCGAGATTGAACAGATCGGGCCGATTTCCACGTGCAATCTCCAGAACGTCCCGAAATCCACGTGTCGTGATGAGTGCCGTCTTGCAACCACTCCGAGAGAGCAGTGCATTGATCACCACCGTCGTCCCATGGGCGAAAAATTCGAACCCTTCGGGAGAAATACGAGCCTTATCGATAGAGTTAATTACTCCCCGATCGAAATCCGGCGGTGTTGTATCTACTTTGGCAGTGACGATCCCGTCTGGCCCTATCGCCACGAGGTCCGTGAATGTTCCGCCGACATCCGTAGCTACGCGCATGGGTCTGACTGCGCCCCTCTCTGAATATGAGCCTGTTGACGTCCCTCGACGGCACGGGCCTCTCACCCGCCCGCGACGTATCGTCATCATGTTCGTTAAACGAAACCTTTTCCGACGTCAAATTATTTCCATACGTCAAATATTTTGATAATCTCGTCATCAGATGCCGCACCTGGTTGCCAAGCGCCAACGCGACCTATGATAATGCAGGATAAGGTTTCATCGCATCGGGGTTCCCAGTCTCTTATGGCCAACGAAAACAATCTCCTGGCGAAGAACGCCTCGGAAAAAGAACTCGGGGAACCGCTTGACGTCGGTCATCCCATGGAATTGGAATATTGAGCGAAAATATGAACGCCAAATTGCCCGCCGCCAGCAAGACGCCTCACAGAAAAGGCCGCCCCCGCAACGCTGCACCCGCCGCAACCTCAGCTGCGGAGCAGATCGGTAACGGGATTAATATATTGGCCATCCCGTTTCTTGGCGCACCAGCGAAAGCAGGCACGATCGCGATAGGTGGGAAGATAAAGAGTCGTCGCAAGAAGCTCAAAATGACATTGGCCCAATTGGCCGAAGCGAGTGGACTTTCGGCGCCTTTCATCTCACAGGCTGAAAATAACAAGACAGTACCCTCGCTTGTGTCCCTGACAGCACTGGCTCGAGCTTTGCAGATAGAGGTCAGCTATTTCGTCGACGTACCGAAAGACGAAAATATTGTCCACCGAAGCGATGAGCCAGAGACCATCGAACTGAATTCGCCCGTGGTCTACCATCAATTGAGTTCGTGCCTGCCCGACCAGCTCATGGACGCAATTCTCATGACGATTCCACCGGGCCATCGCTTTCCAGTCGATCAACGAGACGGTGAAGACTTTCTATTCGTGGTCGAAGGCGAAATCATATCGCAGGTCGGAGATTTTTGCACCACGCTGCGCAAAGGCGACAGCATGCATTTCCGTTCCATATCACCGCATACGGCATGGAATGAGTCCAACACGCCCGTCATCCTGCTCTATGTCGGCACGCCATCTATTTTTCGCAACATAGCCGACCAGTAAGACAAGAATAAAATCTATCATTCTGGAGTCACTTCAAAAAAAACCATACGGTTTCGAAAAAAAGAAGCCAGCCGCGCCTACCCGGTCTAGCTGGCTGCGATGATCGGCAAGGCCCGGAAAGCATCGCCGGAGCCGATCAGGCCGTCATGATCCCTCGATCCAGTCGCACGTTTCATGCGTGCGCTGGCTTCCCGGATCCGAACACAGCGCCAGCATAGACAATCTATCATACCGAACAGTTCAACTACATATTTAACGCAACACGCCCCCTTGCCGTAGCATCTCGCATACGGAATCGAGCCGTCACATCTTCACGGCCGCCGCTCTCTATCAAATTTTTCGATATAAAGAAATAATTTGACGATAGAAAAAGTTTCGGTTAACAAACGTGATGATGATGTCTCATGAGCGGGTAAGCACCCGTATCGGGGACAGTCCATGGACCAATATCAAAGAAGGGCGCGATTAGACCCATGCGTTCAGTCACGGATATCGGCATAAAGTTCACACGACCGATCATCCATGCCGTGAACATCCGGCGGACTTGGCGCATTTCCCGTAGCCTTTCTTCAGAAGACCTTTCGCCGGCAGTTTATCATTACGATTCCAAATCATTTGAAAAATGGAATGCACTCTGGTGCCTGTCTCCGCCTCCATCGGATACAAACCATGCCGGTTGATCGTCTGCGCCCGCATTGCCGTTCGCTGTACAAATGCATGACCTCCGAACGGAATCCCACGCGTCAGCTCTCCCTCGTCAGGGGAAGGGCATACATGACCAGATGCGGCACCGACTCATTATCGAGGCCGCCCATGGCAGCATTCCGTGACGGCCGGAAGAATCCCTGCGTCCGCCTGACGAACCTTTCCGGAGAACCTGATAATGTCCAGACCGCTTTCAGCTTTGCCAAACCTTCTGCTTTCTTGCGTCTCGACGGGAGCGGCATTCCTCTGGATGTCCTCCGCCGCGGCAGGCACCCAGGCGAAGACACGCAATGTGGATGCACCGCATCCATCCAGGCCAGTACGCCCCATATCCTCCACAAACGCGGGCACGAAGAGCCGGATACAGGTACCAGCGCCCGCATCCAGCGCACATAGCCTTGATGCAGGACCTGAAACCATCGTCGTAACGGGCCTTTCGCGAACACAGAAGCTGCAATCGGCCCCAACCTCCGCCACCGTATTCACATCCCGCGCCATCACGGATGCCCGCATTCAGGATGTGTCGGATTTTATCGCCCTGGCACCGAATGTCTCGATCGTTGAAGCACAGCAGGCCGGCGTATCGTTCATGACGATCCGCGGCGTCACACAGGTGCGCAACGGACAAAGCCCCGTTGCCGTCATCGTGGATGGCGTACAACAGATGGATTCCCGACAATTTACCCAAGATCTATATGACGTCGCACAAGTAGAGGTACTGCGCGGGCCACAGGGCGATCTGTGGGGCAGGAACGCAATCGGAGGCGCAATAGTCATCAACTCCCGCCAGCCAACCAACCAGCAATATGCCTATGCGGATGCACAGTTTGGAAACGGAAGCATGTATCGCGGCAAGGTGGGAGTCGCTGGTGCGATCGTCAAAGACCGCCTGTTCTACGACCTTGATTTCAGCGAACACTATTTCGGCGGCCTACTTGAAAATGTCTATCTCCACAAGACAGCCGATCGCACCAACCAATATAGCGGGCGTGGCCATATCAAGGCCGTCATTACCGATGATCTCGTGGCGGATTTCCGCGTCGGCTTCAATGAGACGCGCGGGGGTGCCAACTACTACCAATACCAGCCGGCAAAGCTCGACCCGAATAACCCCTGTTTTCTCGATCTCTCCAATCCGTTCGGTGGCATGACGCCAGACGCAAACCACGTCTCTCGTACCTTCTGTTCCAACAACCGTGGCCTCAATACGCGAGATATCCGCAATGCCTCCTTCAGACTGGCTTATACGAAGCCTTGGGGAGCTATCACCAATACGCTCGGCTGGGTAAAGATCAATGAATATATTGCGTCAGACCAGTTCCCCTATACCGCATATGAGGGAAAAAGTGGATACGACGGAACGCAGAGCCAATGGTCACAAAGCACATCATGGGAGGATGAACTACGCTTTACTTCCCGTTCCGATCGGCGCTTCCGTTGGGTTGCGGGAGGGTATTTCCTGGATACACGCGATTATTTCAGCTCAGCTACCGCTTCTGATTACGGAAAGGGTATTGCGCGCATCAGCGTAAACCCGCTCTATAATTATGCGGCAAATCCCACTCAGTCCTTTCTTGGAAACTCCGACCACAATCAGGATTTCGCACTATTCGGACATTTGTCCTATGATATCCTGAAAAATCTGACAGCCGAATTTGGGTACCGGTACGACTGGAATGCCATGAATCAGTATGTCAGTCCGCTCAGCACGGCAGGCATTCCGGCGGGCTGCACCATCACGGCTGGGGCGGCATGCCAGCGCACACGCTGGTTCAAGCAGGCCCAGCCAAAGGGCACGCTAAGTTACCGCGTCAACCCGAATCTCATGTTCTTTGTCGATTATGGAATCGGTTTTCGCAGCGGGCAATTCAATCAGAGCGGTTCGGCCCAGGCGGCGCAACTGCCCGGCGTGTTCGATACCGTGAAGCCCGAAGTCGCACACACGATCGAGGCCGGCTTCAAGAGCCAGTGGTTCCACAATCGGCTAACGGTTAATGGATCCTTCTTCCGAACCTGGGATCGAAATTCCGACTATTTCCTTTTTGTCGGCGCCGTCAGTGCCCAGATCCTCGTAAATATCGACAAGATCCAGTTGACTGGTGGCGAACTTGAAGCGCGGTACACAATCCTTCCCGGCCTGGATGTGTTCGCAAATGGTGGCTATACGCACAGTACAATTACGAAATACGGGTTCGATAGGGCTGATGTTGGAAATGCAGCGCCTTATGTCCCGGAATTCACGGCGAACGCAGGAGTACAATACACGCGTGCAATCGCCAAGGGCTTGAATCTGTTCAGCCGCTTCGATGTTGAAGCACATGGCAAGCAGTACTGGGATCCAGAGAACGACACGGCACGCAAAGAATTCAACCTCTACAACCTGCAGGTGGGCTTTACGGGGCCACAGCGGAAATGGTCTGCGGTATTTTTTGTAAAAAACCTGACAGACAAGGCTTATAATGCTGAATACGTGTCGGGTGGTTTCGTACAGCCCGCCGAACCACGAACATTGGGCGGCGAGTTGAGCTACAGCTACTAGCGCCAGAACACGCAGCGGCATGCTGCTCTCCCCGTTAAATGGGCGGGAGCGGCGGCCCGTGTTTTTGGGCTTCCCGGCGTTCAAAGCGCACGCCAGGTTGCCGACAATGTCTATTTATACCTGTCTCTCAGAGCCTGACCTGAAATGTGGGCTGGGGAGCGAGAGCGGTCCGGAGCGGGCCGCGCCCGGCGTGTGTTTCCCAGCATCGGAGCGGAGCGGCCTTGATGGCCGCCCGCCCCGAAGCACAGGAAATGCGCGCTGGATCGCCGCCAGCGCGCATTTGCGGTCAGGCTCTCACAAACAACGCCATGCACCCCACCCGCGTTATCCTATTCTTATCGTGAAAAATATAAATTTTGGAATGCGCTATGACTCTCGACATCTATACCCGGCATCTTTCCTCCCTGCTTGCGGCAATCTCCACTGATCAGATCGATGTCCAGAATATTTTAAAAATCGTCGGCAACATGGCCGCGCATATTCTGGATATCCACTTCGTGACGATTTCAAGTTTTGATGAAACAACAGGGGAAGCAGAACGACTGTATTCGTCGCGACCGATGGAATATCCCGTGTCAGGAAGAAAGCCCGTCAATCAGACATGGTGGAGTGAATGGGTCATGAAACAAAAACGCACTTTCTGCGCCAATTCAAGCGAAGAAATCGCGGAAGTTTTTTACGATCACAAAGAAATCTTTCAACTTGGATGCGAATCCATCGTCAATATTCCGATCGTTTTCAAAGGGAGTGTCATTGCCACGATAAACTGCCTCGGAAAGGCCGGGCATTTTACCGAAGACAGGGTCAAGGAGAGCGAGTTGCTCAAGGCACCAGCCACACTGGCTTTCCTGGCCCTGCGCACATGCCGTCCCCCCCATTCCGCCGTGAAACTCCTGCATGATCAGTAAAAATGCTCTCCCCATCCGTTTCCTTCCGGTGCCGATCCAGCGATAGCCGACGCAAGAACAGCCACGAAAGAGTGCGTATCCTGCACCGATCTGCCGGCACGGATATATCCTGATGACTGCATCCGCGTCCGGCCCCAGACCATTCGCGGGCCATTCATGATGGCAAGTTCCTTCGTCGGTTAAATTATACATTTTTATTGCGTAAAAATTTCCCCACATCCCCCCTTGAACGCCGCCATATCGTATTATAAAATGGCTCTACAACCATTGAAGATCGTTGATATGGCCTTTCCTAGCCGGTTACCGCGCATGAACACCTTGGCCCAGGCCATCGCGGAGGTGCCACGACCCGACGTGATACGACGACCTCTCGCCGCATCGTTCCCTTCCTTCTGCAACCAGCCGGCTGGAGAGTCCGAATTGTCATGCTGGAGGTCATTTCGATGCCCCTGACCAGCCCTCTGAGGCGCCGTACATTGCTGATGGCCTCGCTGGCGGAAGCGGTGGCCGTTCACGCGAAGGCGCAAGATACGGCAATTCATGATCCCCATTGCAACCCGGCCGGCACGGCCGACGTCGCCCCCATCCCCGGCCCCGCCCGCAAGCTGACCATCGCGTGGAACCAGAATTCCACCTGCACCGCCGCGATTCCGGTCGCGAAAGAGAAAGGCTTCTTCGCGCGCTACAATCTCGACGTCGATTACGTCAATTTCGCGGGCTCGACCGACCAGTTGCTGGAAGCCCTGGCCACCGGCAAGGCCGACGGCGCCCCCGGCATGGCCCTGCGCTGGCTGAAGCCGCTCCAGCAGGGGTTCGACGTCAAGCTGGTCGCGGGCCTGCACGCGGGCTGCATGCACATGCTCGCCCCCAAGGGCGGCCCGGCGAAGCTGGAAGACATGCGCGGCAAGACCATCGGCGTGACCGACATCGGCGGCCCCGACAAGAATTTCTTCAGCATCCGCCTGAAGGAAGTCGGAATCGACCCGGAATCCGACATCCAGTGGCGCCAATACCCGGCCGACCTGCTGTCGGTGGCCCTGAAGCGCGGCGACGTGCAGGCCATCACCGGCACCGACCCGTTCTCCTATCTCTACAAGCGCCAGTTCGATCTGGTGGAAATCGACAGCAACATGAACGGCAGTTGGGCGCAGGTCGCCTGCTGCGTCATCGGCCTGCGCGGCAGCCTGATCCGCAACGACCCCGCCGTGGCGGCTGCGGTCACCCGCGCGATCCTGGACGCCGGCGCCTGGGTCGCCTGCAACCCGGACGAAGCCGGGCGCATTTTCAAACCCTTCGCCGCCCGCGCCAGCGCCGAGGATATCGCGGACATGCTGCGCCTCCAGGGCCACCATCATCAGGTCCTCGGGCCGTCGCTGCATGACGAGGTCGTACGCTACGCCGACGCGCTGAAACAGATCGGTGTCTTCCGTCCCTCGCTCGATTCCGCGCGCTATGCCGGCAAGGTGACGCAGGATCTGTTCGCCACATGAGTCCACCGAATACGCCGTCGCCGAACCAGACCGCAGACACCCCACCCCGCCCTACCGGGCAGACAGCAACAAAGCCCGGCACGACCTCCCTGCTGCCCTGGGCCGCCGGGCCGGCCTGGTTCCTGGCGGCCCTGGTCACCTGGCGCTGGCCGGACGCCGACGATTTCCCCGACACCAACCAGCTTGCGGCCCTGTTCTGCGCGATCGGCCTCGCCCTCATCGCTGCAGCGGCCCTGCGCCGCCTGTCCGCGCGCGCGCCCTGGGCCATCGCGCTGGGGCTGGGCTTCACGGCGTGGGAAATCGCCCAGGCCAAGCTGCTCTGGCTGCCCCGCCCCTTCTTCGGTACGCCGCAGGACCTGATGGACGTGTTCCTGACCGACTGGAAGCGGCTGGGCGACAGCCTGCTGCATTCGCTCGGCCTGCTCGCGGTCGGCTATGGCATCGGCGCCATGCTCGGGGTCGCCATCGGCGTCGGGCTGGGCCGCTCGCTGCGATTCCGCTACTGGGTGCGGCCGCTGATCCGCCTGATCGGCCCGCTGCCCCCCGTCGCCCTGCTGCCGCTGGCCTTCATCGTCATCCCCTCCAGCCGGCTGGCCAGCGAGGCGCTGCTGGCGCTGGCAGCGGGCTTTCCGACCACGATCCTGACATGGTCCGGCGTCGCCGCCGTCGATCCCGCCTATTACGATGTCGCCCGCACCATGGGCGCGCGCAACCGCTTCCTGGTCCTGCGCGTGGCCCTGCCGGCCGCGATGCCGCAGATCTTCGTCGGCCTGTTCATGGGGCTGGGCGTCTCGTTCGCAACCCTGGTGGTGGCCGAGATGCTGGGCGTGAAATCCGGCTTGGGCTTCTACATGCAATGGGCCCAGGGCTGGGCGGCCTATCCCAACATGTATGCGGCGCTGCTGGTGATGTCGCTGATGTGCACGGGGCTGGTCACCCTGCTGTTCAAGGTACGCGACCGCGTCCTCTCCTGGCAGAAGGACGGCCTGAAATGGTAACCACCCCCACCCGCACCGCCCACCCGCTGGGGCTGGAACTCGACCATATCGACCACGGCTACATGATCGGCGGCGCGTTCACGCCCGTTCTCGACGATATCAGCCTCACCATCGCGCCGGGCGAATTCGTCGCCCTGCTCGGCCCGTCGGGCTGCGGCAAATCCACCCTGCTGCGCCTGATCGCGGGGCTGGAACCCCCGCACGGCGGCACGATCCTGGCCGAGGGCACCCCCATCACCGGCCCGGGCCCCGACCGCATCGTGATGTTCCAGGACCCGACGCTCTATCCCTGGCGTACCGTGCGCGGCAACGTGGCCCTGGGCCACGACATCGCCGGCCGCAAGGACCCGGAATCGGTCGACGCCGCCATCGAACTGGTGGGGCTGAAGGGTTTCGAACGCGCCTGGCCACACCAATTGTCCGGCGGCATGGCCCAGCGCGCGGCGCTCGCCCGCGCCCTGGTCAACGACCCGCGCATGCTGATCCTGGACGAACCGCTGGGCAAGCTGGACAGCCTGACACGCCTGACGATGCAGACCGAACTGCACCGCCTATGGCGCGACCGCGGCTTCACGGCGATCATGGTCACGCATGATGTCGAGGAAGCCCTGCTGCTGGCCACGCGGATCATCGTCTTCAGCCCCCGCCCGGCCCGCATCATCGGCGACCTGCCGATCGACCTCCCCCCTCACCGCCACCGCGATGACCCGCGCCTGCTGGACCTGCGCAAGAACATCCTGACCCAGCTCGGCCACAGCGCGGACTGGTAAGAGCCTGTCTGGACATGCACGCTGGCGGCGATCCGACGCGCGTTTCCTGCGCGTCGGTGCTCACGGCCAGCAAGGCCGCTCCGCTCCGATGCTCAAAAACACACGACGGGCGCGGCCCCTTCCGGGCCGCTCTCGCTCACCAGCGCACATGTCCAGACAGGCTCCAAGAAGCTGAAAAGCCTCACTGGCGGCGATCCGACGCGCGTTTCCTGCGCGTCGGTGCTCACGGCCAGCAAGGCCGCTCCGCTCCAATGCTCAAAAACACACGACGGGCGCGGCCCGTTCCGGGCTGTTCTCGCTCACCAGCGCACATGTCCAGACAGGCTCCAAGAAGCTGAAAAAGCCTCACTGGCGGCAGGCTGGGCCAAGGGGAAACCGCCTCCCGGCAATGCCGCCTCTGGAAGATGACGGTAATATCCGGATGATTTCACGCCCTTTCCGCGCCCGATGAAGCGATAATTTCGTCTGCGACACCGGGTCGCGCGCGGCGAGCGCACGCCGCAGACGAAGGACGCTCGAAAAATGATAAAAAAACTCGGCGCAGAATTCTTCGGCACATTCTGGCTCGTCTTCGGCGGCTGCGGCGCAGCCGTCCTCGATGCGGCCTTCCCGCAACTCGGGATCGGTTTCGCGGGCGTCGCACTCGCCTTCGGCCTCACCGTCCTCACCATGGCCTTTGCCGTCGGCGGCATTTCCGGCGGCCATTTCAATCCGGCCGTCTCGCTCGGCGCCGCCGCCGCCGGCCGCCTGCCGTGGAACGCGCTCGGTCCCTATTGGGCCGCCCAGATCCTCGGCGGTCTGCTGGCGGCCAGCCTGTTATACCTCATCGCCTCCGGCAAGCCGGATTTCGTGGCCGGTGGCTTCGCCTCCAACGGCTACGGTGCCCTCTCCCCCGGACATTACGGGCTTCTCTCCGGATTCCTGATCGAGACGATCCTGACGGCGGGGTTCCTGGTCGTCATTCTGGGCGCAACCTCCCGCACCGCGCCGGCCGGGTTCGGGCCGCTCCCGATCGGGCTCGCCCTGACCCTGATCCATCTCGTCTCGATCCCCGTCACGAACACCTCGGTCAATCCGGCCCGTTCCACGGCGGTCGCATTCTTCGCGCAGACGGCGGCGCTGAGCCAGCTCTGGCTGTTCTGGGCAGCCCCGCTCATCGGCGCCCTGCTCGGCGCCTTTATCTGGAAAACCCTGATCGCAACAGCGGAATCATGACGGAAGACCGATCCAGTCCTACTCCTTGAAGGCGCGGGCGAGAATGTTCTGCTTTTCCAGCGAGACGGGCAGCGCGGTGGCGGTAACGGCCACGCCCTGCCAGCCCGCGCCCATGGCGGTGTAGAGATTGACCGCGTCCTGCAGCCGCTCCAGCCGCGCCGTAGCTTCGGCATTCTCCGCCGCCAGTGCCGTACGCTCGGTCGTCAGCACGTCGAGGAAGCCGACCAGGCCGGCGCTGTAGAGCTTGCGCGCCCGGTCGCTGGCCAGCCGGCTGTCCTCGGCGGCCTTGTGCAGCAATTCGGTATGTTCCACGTCGTCATGCCAGGCCGCCATCGCGTCCTCGACCTCGCGGAACGCCGTCAGCACCGTCTGGCGATAGCTCAGACGGCTGGCTTCCGCCGCCGCCTGCATGCCGCGCACCTGCGCCGTCAGCTTGCCGCCATGGGCCAGCGGCAGCGAGGCGAGCATGAAGAACTGCCAGCTCAGCGCCCCCGCCTGGAAGAGCTGGTACATCGCCGACGCATTCGGGTTGAAGTTCAGCGGAATGCTGAAATTCGGATACATCTGCGCCACCGCGACCCCGATCCGCGCCGTGGCTTCGGCGTAGGCACGTTCGGCGCGGCGGATGTCCGGCCGGTTGGCCAGCACGATCGAGGGCATGGTCGCCGGGAAATCCGGCACCTTGGGCAGCGGCCGGGCGATCTTCAGTTCGGCTTCCGTCGTGCCGGGCATCTGCCCCATCAGCACGTCGATGGCATGCGTGATCTGGGCGATATGCGTGCGCAACGGCTCGCGCGCCGCAAGCTGGCTGTCCAGCTCCGCCTTCGCCTGCGCGATCTGCAACGTGTTGCCCACGCCTTCCAGATACAGCCGCTGCGTCAGATCATAGGCTTCCTGCGCCACGCTGATGTTGCGGTTCGAGATCTCCAGCCGTAACTGGGTATCGCGCAGCACCATATAGTCGCTGACCAGCGCCGAGAGCATGGTCATCAGCACCGCGCGCCGGTCCTCGACCGTCTCCTCGACCGCGCGTTCCTGCGCTTCCACGCTGCGGCGGATACGGCCGAACACATCGATCTGCCAGCTCGCGCTCACCCCGTAGGACAGATACGACGCACCCGGCCGGTTGATCGGATTCCCCGGCCTGATCGGCCAGTTATCCACGTTGATCGAATACCGCGCGTCACCGTTGGTGGTGTTGGCATCGACCTGCGGATACCAGGCCGAAGCCTGGCTGTCGCGCAGCGCCCGCTCGGCGAGAATACGCTGGCCGGCGATCTGCAGATCGTAATTGCCGCCGATCGCGCGATCCACCAGCCGGTCCAGTTCCGCATCGCCGAAGCGGTGCCACCAATCCTTCAGCTCGGCATTGGTGCGCGCGATCTCGGCATCGGTCGCCGGATGCTCGTCCTCGGTGAAGTGCTCGGGCACTTTCATCCGGTCCGGCTGGTAGCGCGGACCGACCGTGCATCCCGCCAGCACGACCAGCGAGGTCAGAACCAGTCCGGCCCGCCGGCTTTTCGTCGTCATGATCATGATTGCGAACAGACCTGAATATAAACGGATAATCGTCTGCTTGCAGACGTGGACTGGTGAGCGAGAGCTGCACGCAGTGCAGCGCCCGGCGTGGGTCCGCGAGCACCGGAGCGGAGCGGCCTTGACGACCGTGAGCACCGGAGCACAGCGGACGCGCGTCGGATCGCCACCAGACCGCGTCTACCGGCAGACGCGGTCACAGGTGGTCCTGGAGCCATGTGGTCAGATGCCCCCTCTGGCTGCGTGCTTCCGGGCCGACGGTCACCGTGCAGGTCATGCCCGCCGCCAGCGTCACGCTCTCGGGCACATGGTCCAGATGGATGCGCACCGGAATACGCTGCGCCAGACGCACCCAGGTGAAGATCGGGTTGACGTCCTGCAGCCCCAGCCGGTCCGGATTGCCGTTCTGGTCGTTGATGCCGCGCGCGATCGAGACGACATGGCCGGGGATGATCTGCTTGTAGCCCATCAGCTTGACCCGGGCCACGTCGCCGACATGCACGCCCCACATCTTGGTTTCCTCGAAATACCCGTTCACCCAGTAGGAATCGGCGTCGATCACCGCCATCCGCGCCTGGCCCGCCGGCAGGTAGTCACCTACCCGCAGGTTCAGGTTGGTCACGTAGCCGTTGACCGGCGAATACAGCACCGAGCGTTGCAGGTTCAGCTTCGCGAGGTCCAGCGCCGCCCGCGCCGCGTCCACCGCCGCCACCTGCGTTGCCACGTTCGAGTTGAACACTTCCTGTTCTTCGGCCGACACGATGCCGCCCAGCCCCATGCGGCGCTTCGCATCGTTGCGCTTCAGCTTCAGGTCTTCTTCCGCTCCATCCAGCCGCGCCTGCGCCTCGCGGATCGCCAGGCGGAAGCGCACCGGGTCCAGCACGAACAGCGGCTCGCCCTTGTGCACGAACTGGTTGTCCACCACCGGAACCTGCACCACCGTGCCCGGAACTTCAGGTGCCACGCTCACCACATACACGCGCACGCGCCCGTCGCGCGTCCACGGGGCGATCATATAGGTATCCCACAGGGTCACCCCCAGAACGATCGCCACCACAACGACGCTCAGGGTCAGAACCACGCGGACCAGGGTGCGGAAAAGAGGCATCAGACTCTCGGATCTTTCATGACCGGCCCATCAGAACGACCGGATGGACAGGCACGGACCGCAAAGCGCGGCCGGTGCGAACAACAAAAAACAGGGCAGCACAAACAGGCGCCCGCGCAATGCCGGCATCCGGGCGGCCCACATTCCGACCGACGGCGGACAATCGCACATCACCCGGCATGGCGTCGCACCCGTCCCAGCAAGGGTGTGTAGACCGGCACCGACGCACCGAGCGGGCGATGCGCGTCCGGCATCTCCGGCGACAGTTGCAGCGGGCCATGACGATGGAAAAAGCCGGGCACCGCCCGCAGGATATAGGCCGCCTGCTGCAGGCACGCGGCCCCGCGCCGCGCCTGCAACCCCGCCTCGCCGGTAACAGCCCGGCCCAGGATCGCCTGCGCCGCCTCCACCAGCCCCCGCGCCGTCGCCTCGGGGTCCCGCATCAGATCGTCGAAGCCGCGCACGGCCGCGCGCATCGCCTCGGCATCCGCCACGTCCAGCGCGGGCAATGCCGCGATCCGCCGCGCCCGCACCACCAGCCGCCCCAGGGACACCGCCCCCAGCGCGGCATCGGTATAGGCCTGCCGCTCGTCCGGCCCCACGCCCACCGAGAGCCGCATCGCCAGTCGCCAGATCTTCTGGATCTGCAATCCTTCCCACACCACCCAGTTCTCGGGCGCGACCGGCAGCACCAGCGCCAGCCGCCGCAATGCCCGCGACAGCGAGCCCACCAGCCGCCCCGCATCCAGCCGGTCGTCCGGCGGCAGGATCACGCGGAAGCCCAGCACCAGCAGCGCGGCGGCGGCCAGAAAGGCCATCCACGTATTGGTCAGCGCGATGTCGTCGTAATGGATGGGATTGGACACATCGAGCATCGCGGCAAAGAACACGCCATAACCGAACGCCCCGATCCCGTAGCGCGGGCTGAACTGCAACCAGATCCCCGGCGCGAGAAACACGCACAGCGAAAACCACAGCAGCGGAAACCCGTCGATGCGCGGCAGCGCCAGCATGTGGCAGGCAATCCCCGCCGGCACCGACAGCGTGGTGCCCGCCGCCATCATCACGCTGGAGCGCGAGGCCGAAGGCGTCGTCGCCACCAGGCTGGATGCCGCGACGACATACAGCATCAGCATCGGCCCGGCGCTCCAGTGCAGCACATACCACAGCAGCCCGGCCAGCAGCGCGATCAGCCCGCCGCGCGCGCCGTTGCGCAGGGCGGTCGGCCAGTCCAGGAACCAGCGCAGCCGCACCCGGCGCGACAGGGAAGGCGCCACCACCATCCGGATCACGGCGTCGAGCTGCACCAGCACGTCGCGCATATTGTCGATCGCCGACAGCAGCGCGATGTCCTGCTCGGCCCGCTCGGCCGCCGCCAGGTCCTCCAGCGCCGTGCCGAGCGCGGCCAGCACCGGCTCCGGCGTCTCGATCCAGTCCGCCCCCGCCGTCAGGTCCAGGATCTCGGCCATCAGCGACGCCACGCGCTCATGCAGGCGCCGCATCGGGGCCACGTCGTTCTCCAGGTCGTGCCACAGCGGATGATAGGTCGCGACCACCCCCGCCAGCCCGCTCAGCCCCACGCGCAGCGCATTCACCCGGCGCGAGATTTCATATGTGTCGGCCGCCGCATATTCCACCGACGACATCAGGCCGCCGATCCGCGCCAGCAGCGTGCCCCGCCTGTCGTTCAACGGCAGCGGCAGGGTGCGGAACCCGCCCAGCACCACCGCCTCCTCGGCCGAGGCATCCGGCGACCGGCCACCCGCGAACTGAAAGCGATGGAAGTCCATGGCATAGGCGATCACGTCGCGCACCATCTGCCCCACCTGCGCCATCACCCGGTCGGGCCGGCGCACCGACGTGACCATGAACACCACCGCCGTCGCGACGATCCCGACCGTCACCGCCGACAGCCGCGCCATGGCGCTGAGGAAGATCCCGTCGGGATCGGCATAGGAGGGCCCGGCCACGATCACGATCGTATAGCCCGTCAGCACGGCGGCATAGGCACGGAACAGCCGCAGGAAGGTCGCGACCAGGCAGGCGAAGGCCACCACCACCGCCAGCATCATCGTGTAGAGTACCGGCGACTGCGCCACGACCGCCATCAGCGCGACGGCGATGGTGGCCCCCAGCAGCGTGCCGATCACGCGCCACATGCTCTTGGCCATCAGCGCGCCCACCGTGGGATTGGCCACGATCATCACCGTCGTCACCGAGGACATCGGGGATTCGAGCTGAAAGAAGAACGAGCAGGAGAGGGCCAGCCCGATCGCGGCAAAGGCCCGCAGGCAGAAGGCCGCCCGCCCGCGCATCTCGCGCCAACGCGCATCATCGACCAGAAAGGCCGGCAGGATGCGCGCGGGGATGGACATCGTCACGCCGCCTCGCCGCCGTCGGGCAGGTCGGCGGCCGGGGGGCGCCCGGCATTGTCCAGGATATGCTCCAGCCGCCCCACCAGCTCCGCGATCTCCCCGGCGGGCAGGCCCTCCGTCAGTTCGGCCTCCACCCGCGCCGCGATCTCATGGAATTCGCGGCATTTGCGCCGCCCCTCGGGCGTGATGAACAGGTTGTTGGCCCGCCGGTCGACGGAATCCGGCCGGCGTTCCACCAGGCCCGCCGTCTCCAGCAGGTCCAGCACCCGCACCAGCGCCGAGGTATCGGTATCCAGCGCCGCCGCCAGTTCCCGCTGCGAGGTGCCCTCGGGCATCATCATCAGATAGACCATGGGCCGGAAGCCGGCGACGGTCATCCCGGTCGGCTTCAGTTCCCGCTCCAGCCGCGTGCGCCACACCGCCCCCAGCCGCATGACGCGAAAGGTCACGGACATGCCGGGAAACGGGGCCTCGTCGATATTCAGGAGCGCGCGCAGGCCCGTCGCCTGCGGCCTGTTACTTTCGGTCATGCTGCTGTTTTAGGTTGTCATCATAATAATTGCCATGACCATTAATTGCATGGCAACCGCGTGTCCAGCCCCGGACGCGCCACGGCATGGCACCGCCTCTCGCGCCGTCTTCAAATATTCACAGGCCGAATGGCCCCATCCCCCGTTGCCGGCAACCGGCCGACCTTGAGCATCCGCAAGCCTTGCGCCCACTATACCGCCCGTCCGATCGCGCCGAATCCCGAGGTCCCTTCCGTGCTCACACGCCGAGATATCTTCCCCCTGACGGCAGCCACCGCGATCCTGGCCGCCGCGCCACGCGCCCGGGCGGCATCATCGCTCGCGCCCCGGCCGCTGGTCTTCGCCCATCGCGGCGCCTCCGCCCTGCGGCCGGAACACACGCTGGCGTCCTATGCCAAGGCCATCGCCGACGGCGCGGATTATATCGAGCCAGACCTGGTGCCCACCCGCGACGGCGTGCTGGTCGCCCGGCATGAGAGCAACATCGCCGGCACCACCGACGTCGCGAGCCGGCCCGAATTCGCCGCCCGCCGCCGCACGCTGACGATCGACGGCGCGGCCGAGACCGGCTGGTTCACCACCGATTTCACCCTGGCGGAACTCAAGACCCTGCGCGCCCGCGAGCGCCTGCCCGCCACCCGTCCGCACAACACCCGCTATGACGGGCATTTCGACATCCCGACCTTCGAGGAGGTGATCGATTTCGTCGCCGCCGAATCCGCCGCGCGCGGCCGGGTGATCGGCCTGATCCCCGAGATCAAGAACTCGACCCATTTCCACGCCCTGGGCCACACGCCGGAGGAAACCTTCCTGCGCGTGATCGCGGCGCACGAGTACACCCGCTACGCCCCGCTGGAGGTCCAGTCGTTCGAGACCACGAACCTGAAGATGCTGCATGGGCGCGTACAGGCGATCAACCCGCAGGCCCGCCTGATGTTCCTGATGGGCGAACGGAGCGAGCGCGTGCCCGACCTCGCGGCGTCCGGCGACCGCACCACCTTCGGCGACCTCATGACGCCGGACGGCCTGCGCCAGATCCGCGCCTACGCCGACGCCATCGGCCCGTCGAACACCGGCCTGATCCCGCGTGACGCCTCAGGCGCCTGGCAGGCCCCGACCACCCTGATCGACGACGCCCACCGCGCCGGCCTGCTGGTCCATTCCTACACCTGCCGCCCGGAAAACCGCTTCCTGCCCCGCCAGCTCCGCAACGGCGCCGGAGACGACGCCCGCAACCCCGAAGGCGCGATCGCCGAAATCCGCCGCTATCTGGATATGGGGCTGGATGGCTTCTTCACCGACGACCCGGCACTGGGTCGCCGCGCGCTGAAAGATTAAGAAGCTGTTTGCAAAGTCATCCTGCCGGCGATCCGACGCGCATTTTCTGCGCTTCGGTGCTCACGGGCATTAAGCCCGCTCCGCTCCGATGCTCGGAAACACACGCTGGGCGCGGCCCGTTCCGGGCCGCTCTCGCTCGCCAGCCCACATTTCAGGTCAGGCTTACGCCCGGCCCGGTGTCTTCTTCCCGGACTTGTCCGGTGAAGGCGCACCCGGCCGCGCCATGGCGTCCGGCTCTTCCACCCGGCCCGCCCGACTGCGGAGGCGCCCGCCCGCCTGACGCATCGCCTTGCGATGGGCCGCATGAATCTGTGCCGGTGTCAGTTCGACCCCATCGGACCATTTGGCCGAAGCGAACCCTGCTTTCCCCTCGACGGACGAAACCGACATCACGATCCTCCTGCTCAAGGTGCCCCGACAACAGGCCGGAACGGCTTGGCTTTCAAACATAGGAAGAGTGGTGCGGCATTTTAAGGGCAAGTTCCCTCGAAAGACCGTATGGCTGCCCTGCGCGGCGAGCAAATTTCATACCGACAACGAATCATTCACCAAACCCGGCCAGACAATGCCATTGTCACAGGGCCAGTGTCACAGGGCCAAGTGTCACAGGGTCATTGTCACAGGCCGTGCCGCCCATCACCGGGGCAACGGCGGGCGCCCGACTGTCATCCTGCAACGCCGCCCGCCCGGTCCCGTTATCACTCTGCACACCACACGCCCGCAAGTCTTTGACACAGCCCCTGAATCGAGCCCGCATGCCCCCATCCCCGCCTTCACGCCCCTCACCCGCCACGCCGCACCCTGCCCCCACGCTCCCCTGCCAGCCGCGCACAAAACTGCAAAGCTGGGCCCAGGGCGCGCTCGCGCTGGCGGTGGTCGCACTGGCCCTGTTCGTCCTCGGGCGTTTCCGTTCCGCGCTGTTCTGGGGCGGCGTGCTCGCGATCGTCTGCTGGCCGCTGCTGACAGGGCTGCGGCGGAAATGGTCCTTCCCCCACGCCGCCTCCCTGCTGCCGGCCGCCATCGTCCTCGGCATCGCGCTGGTCTTCATCATCCCGACCGCCGTGCTGATCTCCGCCGCCGCCGGCGAAGCCCGGGAAGGCGCGCAATGGGTCAGACAGGCCACCGAACAGGGTATCCCCGCCCCCGCCTGGCTCGACCGCCTGCCATGGGGCCGGGCGCAGGCCCAGCACTGGTGGCAGGCCAATCTGGCCACACCAGACAGCGTGCACGACCTGATGGACCGCCTCAGGCCCGAACATGCCCTCGGCACGGTGGAGCATCTGGGCCATGGCGTCGCCGACGGTCTGGTCATCATGGGCTTCGCCCTGCTCATCCTCTTCTTCTTCCTGCGGGCCGGCACACCGCTCGTCACCCGCATCGACCTGCTGATCTGGCGCCTGCTGGGCGCGCGGGGCGGCATGGTCCAGCGCCAGGTCGTGGGCGCCGTGCGCGGCGCGCTCGCCGGCCTCGTGCTGGTCGGGCTCGGCGAAGGCCTCCTGATCGGCCTTTCCTATGTGCTCGCGGGCGCACCCCAGCCGCTGCTGCTGGGCATGTTCACGGCGCTGGCGTGCATGATCCCGATGGTGGGCGGCTTCGCGCTGGCCCTGTGCGTCCTGGCCATCCTGATCAAGGGCAGCAGCCTGGCGGCCGCCATCGGCGTCGGCCTGTTCGGCGCGGTGGTGCTGTTCCTGGCCGACCATTTCATCCGCCCCGTCCTGATCGGCGGCTCCATCAGGCTGCCCTTCATGTGGGTGCTGCTCGGCATCCTGGGCGGGCTGGAAAGCTGCGGCCTCCCTGGCCTGTTCATCGGCCCGGCCGTGATGGCGGTCGCCCACCTGCTCTGGCGCCTCGGCTCCAGCCGCGGCGCCCGCCCTGCCCCACACGGGGTCGTGGCCATCCGTATGCTGAATATTCGCGAAGAGTGAGCAGGCGTTTCTGTTCTTTTTTGAAAAAAAGAACCAAAAAACTTTGATTCGTTCAGGAGTTTTTCGTTTGGGACACGCGACGCTCCTGAACAGATCAAAAGTCTTTTTGCTTCTTTTTCGTAAGACAAAAGAAGATCAGGCCCGACCCGCCGAGCGTAAGCGCTGAAGCGCTGAAGCGCAGACGATGCCCGTCGGATCGCCAGCAGGGTGACTTTATCAAACAGCCTTTACACCCGGTGCGGAGAAAACAGGATCACCCCCGCCCCGCACAGACACAACGCCGCCCCGATCAGATCCCACCGATCCGGCCGCACCCCCTCGGCCAGCCACAGCCATAGCAGCGCCGAGAGAATATAAATCCCGCCATAGGCCGCATAAGCCCGCCCGGCTTCCGAACTGTCGACCCGCGTCAGCAACCACGCGAACAGCACCAGTGAGGCACAACCGGGCACCAGCCAGGCCGGCGATTTCCCCATCCGCAGCCACGCCCAGAACGCGAAGCACCCGGCGATCTCCGCCATGGCCGCGCCGATATAGATGATAATCGATTGCATCCGGCGACCCTAACAGCCAAAGCCGCCCTTCGGTAGAGGGCGACCCGGCGCACGCCGCCGGGTTTCCACCGCTATTCTTCCAGCGTGATCGGCTGGCGCATCTGCTGTACCTGCTCAGGCGTCACAGGGTCCGTCCAGTGATTGCCGAGATGACCGCGGATATACGTCACCACATCCGCGATCTGCCTGTCGGTCAGAATGCCCGCGAACCACGGCATGCCGCCATGGCCGTTCAGAACCATCATGGTCGGATAGGCCGCAATCGCCAGTTTCTGGTCCCCGGCCAGCGCCGGATATTTCGCCCCGGCACCCCGCGCCCCCTTGCCGTCGGCCATGTGACAGGCGGCGCAGATATGGTGATAGACCAGATCGCCATTATCCAGCCGGGTCATGGTGCTCGGCACCCCGCCCGCCGTATCGGCCCGGGCCGAGGCACCGGCCAGCACCATCCCCGCCAGAAGCAGGAAGGAAAAAGAGACGCCCCGCATCAGCCCACTCCCTGCGCCCGCTTGTGCACCTGCTCCACCGCCGCGAGAGACGACAGGATCGCCCCCTCCTGCCAGCAGCCGACATAAGATGCATGCTCGCCGGCCAGCACCAGCCGGTTCTCCATCGCCACCAGCGTCTTGTAATGCATCTTGCGCGCCTGCTCCGACCACATGGAACAGCAGCCCAGGGTCCAGGGCATGCGGCTCCACGCCACCGCCACGCCGTTGCGGAATTCGCTGCGGTAGTTGGGATGCAGCGCCAGCCCCTGCCGCAGCCCCTCCTCGATCCGCTGCGCGGGCGTCATGGTCGTGAAATCCATCGCCGCCGGCCCGAACATATAGCCGCCCAGCAGAACCCCCGGCCCCTGCGAGAAAATACCGTGACTGGGATAGGCGATCTGGCCGATCGGCTGGTCGGTAAAGCTGATCCCGCCATAGATCTGGTCGTCTTCCTCCCAGAAGCGCCGCTTGAATTCCATGCCCAGCTTCACCGACGACGCATAAGGCACCGCCGCGATCGCCGCCTTCATCCGGTCGCTGACCTGCACATCAAGCTGCGAGAGAACCGGCAGCGGAATCGTGCAGACGCAATAATCCGCCTCTTCCACCCGCGACGCCCCGCCATGGGCCACATCGTCATACAGGATCTTCACGCCATGCTCGTCCTGATGGATGGCCGTGACCATGCAGCCCAGCGTGATCAGATCCAGGACCTGCCGCGCGAACCCCTTGCCGATATTGTCCATCCCGCCGACCGGCTGGAACATCGTCGTCTGCATGTCGAGCTGTTCGGGAAAGGCCAGCCACTGCGCAAGGCCAGACCCCATCACGTCCGAACGCGGCGCCGGGGTCGAGAAGGTCGGCGCCCCATCCACACCGGCCCCGCGTGCCTTGTCATACCCCCGATGCTGCGCCGACCGCGCCCCGGCACGCCACACGCCGTCATCATCCAGATTGGCCCAGGTCCCGATGGACGAGAGCACATGCGCGCGCTCCTCGGGTGTGACGATATCATCCAGCCGATGCTGGTTGATCGCCTTGGCCAGCAACTCGGCCGTATAGCCCGAGAAATCCGCCGCGAATTCCCGGTAGCGCAGGCGCTTGCCGCCATAAGCCTGCGAGGAATGCAGCCACACATTGTGGTTGAGCTGAATGAACGGCTCCAGCGCCACGCCGAACTTGCGGCAATAATACAGCAGCCCCTGATGATGATACGGAATCCGCCACGGTCCCGGATTGATATAATTACCGGGCGCAAAACCAACCTTCTGCGTCGCGCCCCCCAGTTCCGTCACGCTGTCGCCACCACGCAGCGAGATATTGCGGCCGCCCGCCCGGTTCTGGAATTCGAGCAGCCGCACGTGATAGCCGGCCTGCCGCAATTCATACGCCGCCAGCAACCCCGCCAGCCCGGCCCCCAGCACCACCACCCGGGTCCCCGGCTTGGCACCGGACAATTTCGGCGGCCCCTTGAAGTCGGTGCCCATCGCATGACCCATGCTGGTCATCGCCTGATAGAGCCCGGCACTTCCGGCCAGAACCCCGATTTTCGTCAGAAGCTGACGGCGCGTCTGCGCCTGAAAGCCGGACTCTCCGGTCATCGATCATCCTCTTCGCGCCTGATGGAAAAAGCGCACCGGCCGCGCATCGCGCGCGCGTCTCCCGTGCCGGGCGACCGGCTGCCGCCCATCGCGGCACGCCCGGTCACCGGTCCATATTTCCAATCATGCTGAAACAAAAAATGCCGCATACGCGGCATGAATTCCCAAAAGAGAATGGCTACCGGGATCGCTCCCGGTAGCCATGCCGCATGCGTCAGAACGTAGCGTTCAGACGGCCATAGTAGTAGCCACCGGTGATCGGCACCTGTAGCGAGAACTGGTCGTAGACCTGGGCACCGTAGGAGTTGACGTCCTGCGAGACCCGGCGCGGCCGCACATTGAAGACGTTGTTGGCGCCGACGGCGAAGTGCAGGTGATCGGTAAACTGATACCCGATTTCGATATCCGTCAGCCAGCGCGGCGTATTCTTGAACTCCTTGAAGCAGGAATTCGAATACTGGATCGACTGGCCATCCAGGGGGCAGGTCGTGTTGACGTTCGACCAATCCTGATACGACATCATGTCGGTCGTCTGGCCATAGCGGGTCTGGCGAACGTTCACGTCCAGCCTGCCCACCTTGTAGTAGGCATTCAGGATGATCTTGCTGCGCGGATACGCCGTGGTGATGTAACCGATATTCTGCGCATTCAGGATCGGCGTCCCGTTCGGGGAGGTGCCGTTATGATGCAGGCGCGTCCGGTTCAGGTCCAGCGCCATGCTCAGGTCCAGATTGCCATACTGATGCAGATGGAACCGGTAGTCCGCCTTGATGTCCAGGCCCTGCGTGCGGGTGCTGGCACCGTTGGTCAGGTAATAGGCGCTGTCCTGCGTCGTATCTTCCAGCGCGGGACCTGCCAGCGTATAGCCCATCGCCTGGATCGCCTGGACGGCCGCGTCGCCATTGACGGAACCACCACCGACAATCCGGTTGCGCAGGTTGATCTGATAGACGTCAGCCTCGACATGGAACCCGTCGACGGGCTCAAGAACGATACCGCCCGACGCGCTGACCGACTGCTCGGGCTTCAGCGGCTGGGCGCCCAGCGCACGGGCCGCCGCCGAATCCACCGCCAGCATGCCCGAGGCGCTGGAGGGGCCGACATTCATCGCGCTGTAATGCTGCTCGGCCAGCGTCGGCGCACGGAAGCCGGTGCTGATCGTGCCGCGGATCGCAACCCGACGAGAGAAATCGTAGCGGGTCGAAACCTTTCCGTTCTGGGTGTTGCCCACGTCGGTGTAGTGCTCGAACCGGCCGGCGAAATCCAGGTCCCAGTGCTTGGTCAGATGGAAGTCACCGTCGATATAGGCGGCGAAGATGTTGCGGTTCCAGTTGCCGGCGCTCTGCGGGCCAAGGCCGGCATAGCCCTGCGTGCCGCCCAGCTCGTAGGAGTTCGGATTGCCCGCCTGGATCTGGTAGGTCTCCATCCGGTGCTCGCCACCGAACGCCAGCGTCATGGGAACGACGTTGCCGATGTTGAAGTGGTGGCGGATATCCAGATTATTCGTCCATTGCGCCATGCGGTACGTTTCCGCCAGCGTCGAGCTCGGCGACCAGCCGCACCCATCGGTCGAATAATAGTCGCTGCTCGGGTTGGTCGAGCAGGTCGATGCCAGCATGCCGGTATTGGCGGTGTTCTTGTTGCCGATCTTCGTGCCGTCGGCACCGTAGGTCGAGCTCGCGTCCCAGTCCCAGTCGCCGAACAGATGGCTGCCCTTCAGGCCCATCGTGACGGCGTAGTCATTTTCCTCGTTCGTCTCGCGGGGCGAGAAGCCGGCGGGATACATCGAGGGCGCACGGGTCGGAATACGATAGTTCTCGTACGCCTCGCCATGACGATGCGCATAGGTCAGGTTGCCGTAGAACTGCAGGCGGTCACCGATGATGTCCTTGCCCCACTCCATCCCGAAATTCTCACGGGTTTCCTCGGGGCGGCCCATGATGCGGTTGGAATCGGTCGGAACATTCAGCGGACCGGTATAGTTGGCGCCCGTATAGGCCCCTTCCGGCGCGGCACTCAGCGGCATCACACGATGGTCGGACGCCGGCGCGACGAAGAAGTCGGTGTGATAGACCTGCCCGCTCAGATGCAGGAAGCCATTGTCACCCCACTTGAAGCCGGCATCGCCATTCACCTGGTACTGCCACGCCTGGCCGCTATAGGCGTTCGCACCGGTCGTGGCGCTCAGGTTGTAGCCGTGATCCTGCTTCTTGGTGATGATGTTGACCACGCCAGCGATCGCGTCCGACCCGTACTGGGCCGCCGCGCCGTCTTCCAGCACTTCGATATGGTCGATCATGTTCGAGGGCAGCGTATTCAGATCCGCGCCGGTCGAGCCGAACTGCGGGCCGGAATCCGCGACGATGTTCGCGGTCGAATGGCGGCGCTTGCCGTCGACCAGCACCAGCACTTCGTTCGGGCCCAGGCCACGCATCTGGATCGACTGCGTCAGCGCCGCGGAGTCCGCGGCCATGGCGACGACGTTGATCGAGGCATAGGTCTTGGTCAGCGCGTCCGACAGGTTCATCTGGCCCGAGCGGGTCAGGGTCGCCGCCGTCACGACCGACACCGGCGCGGTGCTCTGGCGCGCATGGCGGTTGGTGTCACGGGTGCCGGTCACGATCACGGCTTCGCCCGGATCGGACGGCGGCGCGTGATAGACGGGCTCGGCAACCGGCACGACCCGCGCGGCCGGAGCCGCAACCGCCGGAGCCACCGCCGCCTTCGGCGTGGAACGGGCAGAAGCACTCACGCCCTTCTTGGCCTTCGCCGCCTGGCGATGGCTGGTCGTCGACGTACCAGACGTCGGGGCAGTTTGCGCCACCGCAGCGGCGACGTCGAACTGAATGGCTAAAATCGTGGCCGCGATAAGGCTTCGCCTCAGGGTCATAGACTTAACGTGCTCCCGCGAACGTCGTTACTTTACCGCCTCATCAAGCGACGGAAACCGGCCTCAGTTCAATACCGAATCACACCCCTCCATAACGAATTCGGAATGTATGACATTTTTATCACAACCCCATCCACGCCGACGCAAATTCCATTCAACGAATTGGAATTTAACGGTTATTTTATGATTTTTTAAACACACCCGCAGGAAACACCCCCACGAATCCGCCCGAAACCCGCTCCCGGTCCACCCGCTCGCCGGCATCTTTCGGTATACCGGCTCCATTCCCCGCCCGAATCATTCCATTCAAAAAATATATAAGACCATTTCTCTACACACATTAAATCCCCGCGCACGGCGGGGTCTGGCACGGTGCCGGATTGCCGCCTCCCCATGGCTCCGGTTTACTGGCTGCAAACCGGAGCCCCCTCATGACCACCACCCCCAGCGCGCCCGCCCTTCCACGTCGCCGGGCACGCCTGGCCCTGCTGATCGCGGCGGCCGCGACCTGCATGGGCGCCGTGGCGGCGGGCGCGGTCGCCGGCTACGGCACATGGGTGCTGCACGCCAGCCGGCCGACGCTGGACGGCACGCTCGCCCTGCCCGGCCTGGATGCCCCCGTCACGATCACCCGCGACGGCGAAGGCGTCCCGACACTGACGGCCCGCACCCGCCCCGACCTGGCCCGCGCCATGGGGTTTCTCCATGGCCAGGAACGATTTTTCCAGATGGACCTGCTGCGCCGCCTGGGCGCGGGCGAACTGGCGGAACTGGTCGGCCCCGCCGCGCTGGATCTGGACCGCACGCACCGCCTGCACCGTTTCCGCGCCCTGGCCCAGGCGCTGCTGGCCCGGCAGGACCCGGCCGACCGCGCCCTGCTGGCGGCCTACACGGCGGGCGTCAATGCCGGCCGGGCGGCCCTGCACCACGCGCCGTTCGAATACACCCTCCTGCGCGTCGCCCCCACCCCGTGGCGCGACGAGGATTCGCTGCTGGTCGTCTATGCGATGTATTTCGACCTTCAGGAGCCCGACGGCGCCGGCCAACGCCTGCGCGCCGCCCTGCGCGACAGGTGGGGGCCGGAGATGACGGCCTTCCTCGATCCCGAACTGACACCGCTGGATGCCCCGGTCGACGGCTCAACCGCCTCGCCACCCGCCATGCCCGCCACCCTGCCCGCCCGTCCGCCCGCCGCTGCCCCGACCACACCGGCCGCGCTCCCGGCACCGGAACGCGGATCGAACAATTTCGCGGTCGCCGGCCGCCTGACGGCCACCGGCAGCGCCATGGTGGCCGACGACATGCATCTGGGCCTGATGGTGCCGAACATCTGGTACCGCGCCCGCCAGATCCTGCGCCCCGACGACACCCAACCCCCGGTGCTGGAGCTGACCGGCATCACCCTGCCGGGCGAGCCCTACCAGATCGTCGGCACCAACACCCACGTCGCCTGGGCCTTCACCGACGGCTATATCGAATCCGGCGACCTGATCGCGCTGGACATCCCGCCCGACGATCCCGCCCACTACCGCACCCCCGACGGCCCGAAGCCATTCGGCACCGCGCGGGAAACCCTCTGCGCCGCGCACGAAACCTGCCATCCGATGGCAATCCGCACCACGATCTGGGGCCCGGTCAACGGGCAGGACGCCGAGGGCCATCCATTCGTCTGGCACTGGAGCGCCGAAGACGCGGGCGCCGTCGATTATCGCGGCATCCGCGCGCTGGAATCCGCCAGCAGCGTCCGCGCGGCGCTGGACGCCGCACATCGTACCGGCCTGCCGCAGGAAAACCTGCTGGCCGGCGACCGCGACGGCCATATCGGCTGGACCGTCATCGGCCAGGTCCCCCGCCGCGTCGGGCTGGACGACCGGCTGCCCCATTCCTGGGCCGACGGCACCCATCGCTGGGACGGCATGCTGGCCCCGTCCGACATCCCCGAAATCCTGGACCCACCCGGCGGCCGTCTCTGGAGCGCCAACGGCCGCGTCGTCGGCGGCCCGGCGCTGACCACCCTGGGCGACGGCGGGTATGCCGACGGCCTGCGCGCCGGCCGCATCCGCGACGACCTGTATGCACGCGACCATTTCGCCGAATCCGACCTGCTGGCCATCCAGACCGACGACCACGCCACCGTCCTGCGCACCTGGCAGGCGCTGCTCACCGCCGCCATCGCCGCCCGCCCCGGCCGGGCCGACCTCGCCGCCATGGCCCCCTATGTCGCCTCATGGGGCGAACATGCCCGGCCGGAATCGATCGGCTACCGGCTGGTGCGGCAATATCGCGCCCACGCGCTGTCGATCGTCTTCGGCGCCTACGCCCACGCCCTGCCCGGCCTGCCCGAGGCCACGCCACGCATGCCGCCCCGCGCCGCCTGGGCGGTCCAGCGCCTGCTCACCGACCATCCCCCCGGCCTCCTCCCACCCGGCCAGCGCGACTGGGCCGCGATGGACAACGCCATCCTCGACGCGCTGGCGGCCGAGGTCCGCGCCGCCGGCGGCGTGGCCGCGTTCCGCTGGGGGGCGGCCAATCATGTCGGCATCCACCACCCGCTGGCCCGCGCGGTGCCGCTGCTGGGCCATATGACCGACCCGCCCGACCTGCCCGAAGCCGGCGACACCATCGTCCCGCGCGTCGCGGTACCGGGCTTCGGCGCCTCGGAACGGCTGGTGGTCAGCCCGGGCCATGAAGACACGGCCCTGTTCGAAATGCCGATGGGCCAGGCCGCCAACCCCCAGACCCCCTATTACGGCGCGGGCCAGCATGCCTGGGTCACCGGCGCGCCCCGTCCGCTGCTGCCGGGCACCACCCAATGGACCCTCACACTCTCGCCATAGAGCCTGACCGCAAATGCGGTCTGGCCGCTCTCGCTCACCAGCCCACATTCCCCGGCAGGCTCCCGGAACACGGCTTGCAAACCTACACCCGGATGCCAGCTCCGCCCTCCCGGCATTGGCCCCGCTTCCACTTGCTGCCAAGGTAACGGCAGGCAATGAGGGGGGCACATCGCGATGGGTTTCAAGGCACTCTTCTCCGGCATGACCCTGGCCTTCACCGGCTATGCCCTGTTCTCGATCAGCGATGCGTTTTCCAAATTGCTGGCCGGATCGCTCAACCCGTTCGAGGTCGCGTTCTCCAGCGGCGTCTTCGGCCTGCTGCTGCTGCCCTTCGTCCGCAAGCCGCACGAATCCTATCTCGACGTCTTCCGGCCCCGCCTGCGCGCCACCTGGGTGCTGCGGGCGGTGTGCGTCTTCGTGGCGACGGCCGCCAGCGTCAAGGCGTTCATGCTGCTGTCGATGCCCGAAGCCCTCGCGCTGATGTTCCTGATGCCGCTCTTCGTCACCATCCTGTCGGTGACGCTGCTGAAGGAAAAGGTCACCGCCTGGGCCTGGCTGGCCGTCATCCTCGGCTTCCTCGGCGTGCTGATCGTGCTGCGCCCCGGCATGCGCCCCCTCAATCTGGGGCATCTCTGCGCCCTGCTCGCCGCCTTCGCCAATGCCGGCAGCGTCATCGCCTACCGCCTCTCCAGCGCCGAGACGGTCCGCCTGTCGCTCCTGGGCTCCAGCCTCGTCGGCCCCCTGGTGGGCGACGGCCTGCTGATGGGGCTGAACGCCACATGGCCCGCCACGGCCGAGGCCTGGATCTACCTGTTCGGCTACGGCTTCCTGGCCGCGCTCGGCCAACTGCTGATGATGCTGGCCACCGCCCGCGCCCCGGCCAACCGCGTCGCCCTGCCGCAATACAGCCAGATGGTCTGGGCGGTGGCGTTCAGCTACCTGCTCTTCCACCAGTCGCTGGATGGCTGGACCTTCGTGGGCATCATCGTCCTCACCCTCTCCGGCCTGCTGAACTGGATCCGCCAGCGCATCCGCTACGAAAGCCTGGTCATCGAAGGCCATCTGGCCCGCTGGGAACACCGCAGGCCCACGGGCAACCAGCAGCCCCAAGCCCCCCGATAACCCCCAACGGAAGTCAAAGACAGACCGGCGGGAAGCGATTATCCAGAACATCCTCTGCCCCGCACCGCGCGGCACCGGCCACCCTGGAGAGACCAGACCATGAAGATCGTCCTGTTTTCGGCCAACGAGGCCGAGACCGCCCAAGCCATCACGGCGCTCGATCCCGCCTTCGCGGTCACCCGGGTGGCCGGGCCGATCACGGCGGAGATCGTGGACAGCTACGCCGACGCCGACATCATCAGCGGCTTCGCCGGCTGCGATTTCAGCGCCGCTATCCTCTCCCGCCTGCCGAAGCTGCGCTTCATCGCCATCCGCGCGACCGGCTTCGATTCCGTCGATCTCGCCTACTGCCGCGCCCACGGCATCCAGGTCTCCAACGTGCCCGTCTATGGTGACAGCACGGTGGCGGAACACGCATTCGGCCTGCTCCTCGCCCTCTCGCGCTGGACGGTCCCCTGCGCCGAGGCCACCCGGCGCGGCGATTTCGCCTACACCCCGGCCCGGGGCTTCGAACTGCGGGGCAAGGTCTTCGGCGCCATCGGCACCGGCCATATCGGCCGCCGCGCAATCGAGATGGCACATGGTTTCGGCATGTCCGTCATCGCCTACGACGAATACCCCGCGCCCGCGCTGCGCGATGCCCCGAACGTCCGCTACGCCCCCCTCGACGACCTGCTGGCCCAGGCCGACATCATCAGCCTGCACGTGCCCGCCACCCCCGAAACCGACGGCATGATCGGCGAACGCCAGTTCGCCCGCATGAAGCGCGGCGCGGTGCTGATCAACACGGCCCGCGGGCAGGTCGTGGACAACGCCGCCCTCCTCCGCGCGCTGGAATCCAGCCACCTCGCGGCGGCGGGCCTCGACGTGCTGCCCGACGAATCCCTGCTCCGCCACCCCGCCACACTGTTCGCGCCCGACGCACCCGCCGCCCCGGCCACGATGCGCGACGTACTGGCCGCCCGCGTGCTGGCCAGCCTGCCGAACGTGATCGTCACACCCCATAACGCCTACAACACCGCCGAAGCCTTCCGCCGGATCACCGAGACCACCGCCGCCAACATCCAGGCATTCGCGCAAGGCAACCCCATCAATCTCGTCACCTGACCGTCCGGGACAGAAACAGGACAGGACATCCCATGAACCTCGCACAGGACATTTCGGTCATCGGCGCCATCGCCACCTTCTGGCTGGTCGCCATGATCGTCCCCGGCCTCGATTTCCTGCTGGTCACCCGCCTGGCCATGATGAAAGGCCGCATGGCCGCACTCCGCGCCACCCTGGGCATCGCGACCGGCATCGCCGCATGGGGCCTGGCGGGCTTTTTCGGCATCCGCGCCCTCTTCATCGCCTCGCCCTGGCTCTACACCCTGCTGAAGGTCGGCGGCGGCCTCTATCTGTTCATCCAGGGCGCCCGCCTGTTCGCCGGAAGCTGGAAGAAAGCCCCCACCGACCAGCCTGCCACTCCCGCCCTGGCCACGACCCGCGCCTTCCGCATGGGCCTGCTGACCAACCTGGCCAACCCCAAGGCCCCCATCTTCGTCTCCAGCCTGTTCGCCGCCGCCCTGCCGCAACATGCGTCCATCGGACTCGGCCTCACCTGCGTCGGCACGATGTTCGTCATCGCCGTAGCCTGGTTCGCGCTGGTCGCCACGGTGCTGAGCCTGCGCCACGTCTCCCAGGCCTTCCTGCGCCTGCGCCAGTGGATCGACCGGGCTTCGGGCCTGGCCTTCATGGCACTGGGCATCCGCTTCGCGACGGAAAAGACAGTGTAAAGACCTTCTTTTTCTGAAGAAAAAGAAGCAAAAAGACTTTTATTCGTTCAGGGCCATCGCAAGCCGCAAGCATAAAGACTCATGAACGAATCAGGGTTTTTACCCTCCGCAATTCATGCCCGGAAACGTGGGCTGGTGAGCGAGAGTGCCGCGCAGCGGCACGCCCGTCGTGTGTTTCCGAGCACCGAAGCGGAGCGGCCATACGGGCCGTGAGCATCGGAGCGCAGGAAACGCGCGTCGGATCGCCACCAGCGCGCGTTTACGGGCATGAATTCAGATGAACATGCCGCCGGAGATTTCGATCCGCTGCGCGTTGATCCAGCGATTATCCTCCATCAGCAGCGACGCCACCGCCGGGCCGATATCCTCCGGCAGCCCGGGCCGCCCCAGCGCCGTCACGCTGGAGACGAGCGCATTGACCTGCTGGTTGTCCCGCACCGCGCCGCCGCCGAAATCGGTCTCGATCGCGCCGGGCGCCACGGTATTGACCGCGATGCCGCGCGGCCCGAGTTCCTTGGCCAGATAGCGCGTCAGCACCTCCACCCCACCCTTCATCGCGGCATAGGCCGCATAACCCGGCAGGCTGAACCGGGCGAGACCGCTGGAGAGATTCACGATCCGCCCGCCATCGTCAATCAGCGGCAGCATCTTCTGGGTCAGGAAAAACACGCCCTTGAGATGAATGTTCATCAGCCGGTCGAAATCCGCCTCGGTCGTCTCGGCAAAAGGCGCATGAATGCCAATACCCGCATTATTGACCAGAAAATCGAACCGCCCCCGGCCCCATTCGTCCTCCAGCACCTGCTTCACCTCCCCCGCGAACGCGGCAAAACCGCCGACATCGCCCGTATCGAGGCGCAACATCACCCCCTTCCGCCCCAGCGCGCCGATGGACGCCGCCGTGGCATCGGCCTCCTCCCGATTGCTGTGATAGGTGCCGATCACATCCACCCCCTTGCGGGCGAGCGCGATCGCCATGCTGCGCCCCAACCCACGGCTGGCGCCGGTAACCAGGGCGATTTTCGTGTCATGCAATGTCATGTGCCGATCCTTTCCAGAACAGGCCCCATGAATGGCACTTTCTCCCACGCCCATAATCGGCCAGAATTCGCGATCACTATCCGGCTGGGGCGAATAATGGATCGCATCGACACCATGCGGGTCTTCACAAGGGTGGTGGAACGCAGCAGCTTCATCCGCGCGGCGGAAGATCTCGGCCTCCCCGCCTCGACCGTCACCGATGCGATCAAGGCGCTGGAGACGCGGCTGAAGGTCCGGCTGCTGCACCGCACGACGCGCCAGGTCCGCGCGACGCTGGATGGCGAGGCCTATTACCGCCGCTGCCTGGCGATCCTCGATGACATCGAGGAAGCCGAAAGCGCCTTCAGCGCCCCCCGCCCGCGCGGCAGCCTGCGCGTCGATGTCCTGGGCGCGCAGGCCCGGCGCGTCATCGTGCCCGCCCTGCCGCAATTCTTCGCCGAATATCCCGACATCACGCTCTATCTCAGCGAGACGGACCGCTTCATCGACCTGATCAGCGAAGGCGTCGACTGCGCATTGCGCGTCGGCACACCGAAGGACAGCGACCTGATCGCCCGCCGCATCGCCCTGCTGCCCGAAATAACGGTCGCCTCCCCCGCTTATCTGCGCCGTTTCGGCATGCCGGAACGCTGGGACAGGCTGGACGGCCACCGCATGGTCGGCTTCCATTCCTCCGCCACCGGCGGCGTGCTGCCGCTGGAATTCATGGTGGAGGGCACATTGCGGACGGCGATGCTGCTGCCCTCGGTCCTGACGGTCAACGGCGCCGATACCTACAAGGAGGCCGCATTGCAGGGCCTCGGCCTGATCCAGGTGCCGCGCTACGCCGTGGAACAGGAGCTCGCCCAGGGCACCCTGGTCGACTGCCTGCCGGACACCCCGCCCTCCGCGTCACCGGTCCATGTGCTCTATCCCCGCAACCGCCAGCTCAGCCTGCGGGTCCGCGTCTTCATCGACTGGGTCGCGGGCCAGTACGCCCGATACACCTGAACGACCCCACCAGGACCGTCATCCCCGTTCCAGAAAAGCCGCATTCGCCGCGATCAGCGCATCCCAGTCCGCCCCGGCGGGCATCAACTGTCGCCAGGCCACGCCATGGCATTCCATGATCCGCGACCGCACCCAGCGCCACGTCGCGCGCTGAATGCCGCCCCAGGTCAGCAGCGATACCATGGAGTCCTCTTCCACGCCGTCATAGGCCCACGCCAGCAGGCAATGCCCGCCCCACGATCCCGGCGTCTGGTCGCCGGGGGTCGTCGTGTCCCACACCCCGCCTTCCTCTTGGTCGGCCAGCGCCAGCCGCACGCCCAGATAGGCCGCCCCCATGCCGGCCATGACCAGCCGCAGCGCATTCAGGTCGTCCGGCGCCACCGAGCCCCAGACCGGATAGAAGCTCTGGTCCGCCAGCGCATATCCATCGCGCGCGGCACAGGCCAGCACATCCACCTCCACCCCGCCCCGATCGGTCGTCGCATCGCCCGGCGTATAACCGGTCGAGCGTTCGTAAAACAGGATGGCATCCGCATCGCGCACCGCCACCTGAAACCCGGCCAGCGCCGCCGTGGCGCGGATATGATTGCCTAGCCCGGCCGCGGTGCAGTTCCCCAGCCGGTCATTGCCCAGCATCAGCGGCGCCGGGTCGATCCCCTCGCGCACCAGCCGCTCCGGCGCCCGCCGCGCCATCATCCGCAACCCGGCCAGCGACGGCTGGCCGGCGCGCGTCGCGGCCGGCAGGCAACCCAGCCGCCGCCCGATCACGCGCGGCATCGTCACACGCCCCGATACAGCGCCGCGCGCACCGCCGGCGCATCACCCGTCGCCGCCACCGACACCGTCGCCGGCGTCAGCCCCACCGCCGCCTCGATCAGCGGAATGATCTGCTCGGCGGTGGTGATGTACCCCGCCACCGCCGGATCGAGCGCCGACGCCACGGTACCGGCAATCGTCAGAATGGTCTGGAACTCCCCCGCCAGCGCCGTGGCCCACCCCTTGCCGGTCTCGATATCGATCGCGCCACCCGACGCCGCATTGATCTGCGCGGTAACGGTCCTGATCCCATCCAGCGCCTCATTGATCCGCGCCACCTGGTCGGCGGAAAGATGCGCCGACAGGCCCGGAATCGCCTCGATCGCCTGCGCCGCGAAATCGATCGCCCCGGCATCCGCCGCCAGTTCGGCGGTATTGATGCTGGCGGTGCCGCCGCTCACGGTGCAGGCCCCCAGCGCCGTCGCCATCCCCAGTCCCAGCAGCAGCATGATCGCGGGCCCACCCCCGCCATCCTTCCCCGGCGCGGCGCCCGGCTTCGTCCGGTTCGCGACATTGCGGAAATTCTGCGCCAGCAGATTCAGCGCCACATACACCCGCCCATAGACCGAACCCGCACTGGCCGGCACCGGCAACCACGGCATCAGCGCCGCGCACACGCCACACAGCGCGGCCACATAAACCACATCCTGAACCGGCACGACCGAAATCAGGGTCTGGAAAATCGTCATCGAATCCATGGATCGTTCCATTCCATATTGCGAAAAATCACCGAATCTTCAAAGCCGAACGAGAAATCTCTTCTGATGGGCGAACAGGCGGACTGGCGAACGAGAGCGGCCCAAGGGCCGCGCCCGTCATGTGTTTCCGAGCATCGGAGCGCAGCGGCCTTGATGGCCGCCCGCCGCGAAGCACAGGAAACGCGCGTCGGATCGCCGCCGGCCCGCCTGTCCGGTCAGACGCGAGCGTGGCCAGACAGGCGGACTGGCGAGCGAGAGCGGCCCAAAGGGCCGTGCCCGTCGTGTGTTCCCGAGCATCGGAGCGGAGCGGCCTTAATGGCCGTGAGCACCGAAGCACAGGAAACGCGCGTCGGATCGCCGCCAGCCCGCCAGTCCGGTCACGCTCCGATTGCGGTGGCGAAGGCGGCAATATGCACACTATCCACCCTGCCGGCCCCAAGCGCGCTGTTGTAAATCCGCTTCCAATAAGCACACAGCGCACCGGCATCTTTCGCATCCGGCACCGGCGCCGGATCGAAAAAATACTTCACCCGCGCCATCGCGCAGCCATAGCGCAGATTCCCGATCAACTGCTCCACGCGCGATATATCCGAACAACCCATGCCCGCCACACGGGTTTGCAGATCGGCATGTCCACCCCCCGCCAACATGGCCCACAGCGCATCATGGGTCGCCGGCTCCATCTGCCACAGCCCCAGCGCCGGCCCGCCCCCGCCCTGCACCAGCCGGGCGGCGCGCGATTCCACCAGCGCCGTGCCCGTCAGCAGCGTCACCGCCGCCGCCCCGCCCAACCCCAGCCGGTCGAGCACCGGCGCCACCACCCGCCATTTCAGGTCCGAGGGATCGAGGCCCCCCATCATCCCGCACCCCCACGCATCACGCGGCCCAGCCAGTCGACGAAGGGCTGATACCCCATCAGCGCCGACATCACGCCCCCCAGCGCAAAGCCCGCATTGCGAATCAGCCTGACGCCACCGGCAATCTGCGCATTCATCGCAATCAGCGTCCGCTGCGATTCCGCCAGCGGCGCCGTGGTGTCGGCAATCACCGCCCGCATCTCCCGCCGCAGATCAACGATCGCCCGCCGCATCTCCTCTCCATCGCGATCCGCCCGCTGGTCCTGATGCGCCCCCCGCGCCCGTCCCTCGGCCGAAATCTCGACCAGCTTCATCATCATGTCCCGCTGTCCGGCCTCCAGCCGCCCGATCCGCGCATCATGCTGGCGCAACGTATCGGACAGGCCAGCCGGATCAGGAACAACATGCCCGTCATTCATGTCCTGACCCCGTCTTTTCCAAAAACCAGACTCCGGACCGCCCTCAGGGCCCGGCATAGATAATCCTGTTCAGCATGATGGCAGGCGGCATGTTCTGACTGTCGCCGCTCCCCGCCGAGACGATCGTCAGCCCCGTGGTCGCACTCGCCGCCACCAGCCCCGTCGTTGCCACGGCCGTCTGCGCCGTCGCCTTTTCCTCGACATCCCCACCGCCGGCGAACACAGCATCCATCTCGCCGCCCGATCCCTGCGGCACCACGAAGCCGCTACCATGGTTCGGTCCATGGGCATGGCCCGGATCGGTCAGCGCATGCGTATGGCCCGGATCGGTGACATCATGCGCATGTGCCGCCGCCAACTGGCTGCCGCCGACAGCCCCCAGCACCACGCCATTGACGCCAGACCCCGCCATCGTCACCAGATTGGCCGCCGCCCCGCCCATGTTATCGACGCCGAACGTCGCCCGCCCCCGCAGGTCCGGCAGCCCGAAACTCGTGGCCCCATCGCCCGCGCCATACAGCGTGCCCAGCACCCCGAACAGCGCGGCATAAACCGTCCGGCTCACATTCTGCCCGCAGCACAGCAGCCACCCGGCCGGCGCCGCCGCACCGGCATAATCGACGATCACCCCCACCGGCACCGCCCCACCGCCCGCGCCCCCGGCCGCGCCGACCGGGTCCATGGTCCAGATCTGCTCGCCGGCCGCATCGCACAGCACAACGGCATAAGCCGCCCCGCCACTCAGGAAGATATTGCCGAACTGCCCGCGCGCGTCCGCCACCACCGGATTGGCATTCGCCACCGTCAGCGCCGCGTCGGCATAGGTCGCAAGCAGCGTGGTCGTGCCACTCTGGTAGAAGAACAACCGCGCCCCGGCCCTCGGCACGCCCGTCGCATCCACGCTGAAACTGTTGGGCCAGACGAACCGGGCGCCAGAATAAGCCATGCACCACCCCCACACCCGATCCTGGCGCGCTATGCGCCAGAAATTTCATGGTCTCGAAAGATCTTGATATTATCAGGCTTGACGCAGGGCTCTGCCCTGCACCCGCAAGGGGATGGTCATCCCCTTGACCCCTAGACGGTGTAGCTGCCGCCGTTGGGTGTGCCATAGACGTTGCCCAGTACGCCGGGGGAGGTGTTCGTGCCTGCCAGCAGCGACAGCGCGTTGCCGATGCCCGACATCAGGGCCGAACTCGATGCCGTCGTGCCGCGCGCCAGCGCATTGCCCTGCCCGCTCAACGCACTCAGCAACGTGCTGGCCGACGCATTGCCCTGGCTGCCCAGCGAAGACGCCGCCGAACTGCCCATGTTCGCCAGCCCCGACAGCGCATTCATGTAGTCGCCAAACTGCTGCCCGGCATAATTCTGCGCATAATTCTGCAACGCATTCATCTGCCCGCCCGAAAGCGTCAGCCCCCGCGCCGCCGCCGACTGGTCCAGCGACTGCTCCCCCTGCTGCAACGGAAACTGGTAATACGGCGTGTCGGTAAACGCCTGATAGGCCGCTGCCGCCCCCGATCCCTGCCCCGAATCCCCGCCCGGCAAGCCCAGCAGGCTGGCCAGGCTATACAGCGCATTGGTCCCCGTCCCCACATAGGGCGACAGGTTCTGGTCCGTCTGGTCATAGACGTTCTGCTGAAACTGCTGCGCCTGGTTATAAGCCTGCGCCTGCTGCCGCGCCGCCTTCGATGCCGCGTCCGACCCCACGATCCCGCTCGCCAGAGACCCCAGCGCCGACAGCCCGCCCCCGATCGCCGTTACCATGCCCCGATCCACTTCCCATACTGGCGTTCCATTTCCACCCAGCCCAGCCGGCGAAAGATCGGCCCCACATCCAGCGTCCGGCCATCGGGCGCACGATGCAGCTTGGTGCCGGTAATCATCCGCCGCACCCCCCGCGCGGCCAGCGTCCGCTCGGCCTCGCGAAACAGCCGGATTCCCGCCGTCCAGCGCCGATGCGCCGGCCGCACGTAATAGAGGTCGAAAAACGCATGGCTGACACTGCGATGATGCAGATGCGGCCACACCAGCGCCACCAGATACCCCGCCAGTACCCTGCCCTCGCGCATCGTCAGCACATGCAGCGCCCCAGCCGCTTCCAGCCGCCCATACGCCTCCAGGTCCGGGTCGAGCGGCGCACGCTCCCGGTCACTGGCCACCTCGTGAAAATGCGCCTGCCACAGCCCGCGCATCTCCTCCACCACGTCGCTCCATGGCTCGACGGCATAGATTGTCACGATACGGTCACCAGCAGCCCGCCCGCCGAAATCGTCAGCGCGCCGCTCGCCGAAGCCTGCGCCGCAATCGCGTCACCGGGTTGCAGAACCCGACCGATTTCATTGGGACTGTTCCAGGTCTGCCCCGGCAGGATCGTCTGGCCAAAGGTCGTCGCCGTCGCCGGCCCCGCCACCGCCCCGGACGGCACCAGATAAAGCGTCACCGAAACCGGCACCGCGCCCACATTGCACACGCCCAGACTATCGATCCGCGCGATCACCCCCGCCGGCGCGATATAAAGCGCGGCGGTCGCACCCGGCACACTCCGGGCCGGAATCAGGGCAACAGGCTGAACGGACATAAGGCATCGACCTTCGCGCAACACCCCCCGAAAGGGGCCGGATGGTGAGCGATGCCTGCGCCCGATACCCGTTTCTACCGCACGAACAGTTTTCCATACAAGAAGAAGAAACCAAGCAGGATAAAGAAGCCGCTCCCCTCTACCCGGCCACGATCTCCACCGCCACCGCCCGTGCCCCCAACTGGCCGAACCGCCACGCCACATGCGCAGCCCCCCACGCCGGCACGAAAGCCAGCGCATAAGGCGAAACACTGCTCACCAGATCGCACCCACCCGCCCGGCCCGACACCCAATCCACCGTGCCCCCGCCATAACAGCACAGCGCCCGCAACCGCCCCGGCGGCAAAGGCGTCGCCCCGACCCACGCCGCCGGATCGCCCAGCACGACCGTCAGCGTCGCACACACCGCCAGCGCCGCCACCAGCGCCACCGTCTGCTCCACATCCTCGATCAGAAACGCCGGATAGCGCCGCCGCATGTCCGGCCGCCGCAACGCCAGCGTCACCTCGTCCAGCGTCCCGCCAAGCACGACACGCCCCTCCGGCAGCGCGCACGCCTCCAGCATCTCATGCCACACCGGCGGTACGACACGCGCCCACACCACCATATCCACCCCCGGCCCGGCGAGGTCCGCCAGCGCGCCAGGCAATGCCGAAGCCCGCACATGCGGCGCCGCCCCCCGCTCCGGGCCAGACCAGCTTTCCATCAGGAACATCGTTCAGGCCGCGATCGTCACGGGCGCATCGTCCGCCGCCCCGCAGGCATCGGCGGCATCGACCGTCAGCAGCAGCCGCACCCGCTCGGCCTCGGGCAACCCCGAAAGCGGCGGCGAACGGTGCAGCACATGCCCCTCCTCCGTCCAGTTGGCGTACCGCCGCCCCTTCATCAGCACCACCGCGCCGGTTTCCGCCTGCCCGATGCGCGCCCCGCCATCCGCCGTCCACTGCACCCCCGGCCCCACATAGGCACACAGCAGCCGCAGCCCGACCTGATCGACATGAAATTTGCGGCAACTGTCGGTCACGATCCGCTCCAGACGCAGCCGCACCGCTTCCTGCCCCGCCACCGCGCCGTACAGCCGCGCCAAATCCAGCACATCCTCCAGCAGCGCCACGGTCCGCCCGGTAAAAGCGCCCGCAATCCCGGCCCGAATCTCCGGCACCGTTCCCCGCGCCTGGATCAGCCGCGCCCCCTCGGCCAGATACACCCCAGCCGCTTCCCGCACCCGCGCAGCCGGGGCGCGGGGGTGTTCCAGGATAAACCGGCCATCCTCCCGGATCGCGGCACAGCCTGCCAGATCACTCAGTCGGTCGCGTGTGGGGCAACAGGACATCGAACGGACACCACTCTACGGCATGGATTGATATATTATAACATACGGTGTAGAGGCCGCGAACGCAACCTTCCCTCGGAGCATCGCGATCATGGACACCCGGCTTCCCGTCACCGTGCTGTCCGGCTTCCTCGGCGCCGGCAAGACCACGCTGCTGAACCACATCCTGAACAACCGCGAGGGCCGCAAGGTCGCGGTCATCGTCAACGACATGAGCGAGGTGAATATCGACGCCGACCTGGTCCGCAACGGCGGCGGCGACCTGTCGCGCACCGACGAAAAGCTGGTGGAGATGAGCAATGGCTGCATCTGCTGCACCCTGCGCGACGACCTGCTGCACGAGGTCGGCCGCCTGGCCCGCGAAGGCCGCTTCGATTACCTGCTGATCGAATCAACCGGCATTGCCGAACCGCTACCCGTCGCCGCCACCTTTGAATTCCGCGACGAAGACGGCACCAGCCTCAGCGACCTCGCCCGGCTGGATACGATGGTCACGGTGGTCGATGCCGCCAACCTGCTGAACGATTACGCATCGACCGATTTCCTGCGCGACCGGGGCGAAGTCGCGGGCGACGGCGACGACCGCGCGCTGGTCGACCTGCTGGTGGAACAGATCGAATTCGCCGACGTGGTAATCCTGAACAAGACCGACAGCGCCACCCCGGCCCAGCGCGACGCCGCCCGCCAGATCATCCGCGCCCTGAACCCCGACGCCGACCTGATCGAGACCAACCACAGCCGGGTCGACCTGGCGCGCGTGCTCGACACCGGCCACTTCGACTACGACCGCGCCCACACCCACCCCCTCTGGTTCAAGGAACTGCACGGCCACGCAGGGCATGTTCCCGAAACCGAGGAATACGGCATCGGCAGCTTCGTCTACCGCGCCCGCCGCCCCTTCATCCCGGCCGCCTTCGCCCGCTTCATCGAACAGAGCTGGCCCGGCCTGGTCCGCGCCAAAGGCTATTTCTGGCTGGCCACCCGCCCCGACTGGGTCGGCGAACTCAGCATCGCCGGCGCCCTGGCCCGCCACCAGGCCGCCGGCCACTGGTGGGCCGCCATCCCGCACCGGCACTGGCCGCAGGACAAAGACTGGCGCCGCACCCTCACCCGGAACTGGGACGATATTTACGGCGACCGCCGGCAGGAACTGGTCTTCATCGGCACCGCCATGGACGAACCCGCCCTCCGCGCCGCCCTCGATGCCTGCCTCGTCCCCGAAGAGGAATTCCTCCCCCACCGCCACGCCAACCTGCCCGACCCCTTTCCCCTCTGGGCCACACAGGCGGCAGAGCCCGCCTGAAAGCCCGCCCGCTATATCGCGAGGCGCCTGGCCGCGATTTCGGCGGCCTCCCGCGCCTTGCGATCGATCCCGGCCCGCCGTTGCCATTCCACCGCCATCTGGCCGGACGATATGTCCGACGGCTCTCCATGGCGAAACGGCGGCTGCGGCGCATACTGGATCACCAGTTGCACATGCTCGGCCTCCACCTGCCCCCGCAACTGCGCCGCGAGCGAAAGGCCGAAATCGATCCCGGCCGTCACCCCACCGCCGGTCATCCGGTTCCGATCCACCACCACGCGCTCGCGACTTTCCCGCGCGCCCATGAGAGGCAGCAGATCCACCACCCCCCAGTGCGACGTCGCCCGATAGCCTCTCAGCAGCCCGGCCGCCGCCAGGATCAGGCTGCCCGTGCAGACACTGGTGACAAAGCGCGCGGACCCGGCCCGGCTTTTCAGGAACTCCAGAACCTCCGGCCTGTTCATGCAGGCGATCGTCCCGATCAGCCCACCGGGCACGAAGAGAACGTCGAGCGCATGCGGGCAGGTCTCCGGCGTATCCGTCGGCGGCACCGGAATGCCGATATCCGTCCTCACGGGCGTCATATCCATCCCGACCAGATGAATATCCGCCCCCAGGAGCTTGAGAATGGTCTGCGGCCCGACCAGATCCTGCAACACCATGTCCGGATAGACCAGCATGGCCACCGTGACCGGCGATCGGGCAGGCGGCATGCCGATCCCATATTCGCCATGCCCTGCCTCGCCACCCGGTGGGGCAGATGCGGCACGCGCCGTCTCCGTTGCCAATGCCGCCAGCGTCAACCCGGCAAAAGCACGACGACCAATGTTTGCAGACGGGCGCACCTGATTTTTATTGTTCATACCGTTCCCTCATCTTAGCGGGTCCGAGTATGACGCCCTTTGAGAATAAATTCACAACAGAATCCCCATCGCGGCACCGGCGCGATGGCGGCCGCTCACCCCGATCCGGCGCCTTCCCCGGCAGCCGGCGCATCCCGGCGCGGCCGCCCGACCAGTTCCCCTCCACAATTCGGGCACCGATGGTCCAGCACCTCCGCTGCGCAGGTAACGCAGAAAGTGCATTCAAACGAACAGATCACCGCCCCGCGCGATGCAGGCGGCAATGCCCTGCCGCAACAGCCGCAATCCGGACGCATCTCAAGCATGGTATCCCCCGTGAAGGGCAAAGCCCTCGTCCAGCCACCCCGCAACGCCCCCGGCCATGATCTTGACCGGCCGCCCCAGCCGCGCCAGACGCAGGGCCCCGCGTACCGCACCATTACAGTGCGGCCCGACACAATAGGTCACGAAGACCACTTCGTCAGGCCAGGCCGCCATACGCGCGGCCGTAATCTTTCCGTGCGGGATATTCAGCGCCCCGGCGATATGCCCCCGCGCGAAGAGATCGGGCCCACGCACATCGAGCAACACGAAATCGGCCTGTCCGGCCATCGCCGCATGCACATCCCAACAATCGGTTTCGAACCCGAACAGCGCGGAGAAATACGCAACGGCCTCGGCGGACGGTGCGGGCGGAATGGTGGTGACGGATGACGCCATCGAACGGCTCCCTGCTGCTTCTCCCAGCCAGAGTCCGTCCTCCGCCCCACGCTTGCAATTGGCACAAATGACAATCATCATGCAGATCATGCCAAACACAACCGGCCCGCTGGTCGCCGCCCTGCTCTATGACGGCCTGTGTACCTTCGAATTCGGCATCGTCTCCGAAATCTTCGGGCTGCCGCGCCCCGAAATGGGGCCGGGCTGGTACCGCTTCGCCAGTTGCGCCATCGAAGCCGGCCCCCTGCGCGCCCATGGCGGCTTCACCATCCTCCCCGATCACGGACCGGACCTCCTGGACCAGGCGGACCTGATCGTCATCCCCGGCTGGAAAGGCGCCGACGCCCCGGTCCCGCCCGCCCTGGTGCATCAATTGCGCCGCGCCCATGCACGCGGGGCCCGGCTGGCCTCCATCTGTTCCGGCGCCTTCGTGCTCGCCGCCACCGGCCTGCTCGACGGCGCGCCGGTCACGACCCACTGGCGCCACGCGGCCGCCCTGCAACGCCGCTTCCCCGCCATCCGCGTGGACAGCGCGTCCCTGTATCGCGAGACCGGCCGCCTCTTCACCTCCGCCGGCAGCGCCGCCGGCATCGACCTGCTGATCGCGATCGTCCGACAGGATTTCGGCCCGGCAGCCGCCAATTCCGTGGCCCGCCGCATCGTCATGCCCGCCCACCGCGCCGGCGGCCAGGCGCAGTTTCTCGAACGCCCCGTCAGTTCGCGCGCCGACACCGACATCGCCCCCTTCCTCGACCGGGTGCGGCAGACGCTCCACCAACCCTGGCCCATCGGCCGCCTGGCCAAGGAAGCCGGCATGAGCCGCCGCAGCTTCGAACGCCGCGTCGTCGCCGCCACCGGCATGCCGGCCGGAGAATGGCTGACCGCCGAACGCATCGCGGCCGCCCAGACCATCCTGCGTGAAACCGCCCGCCCGATGGAAGACGTCGCGGAAGCCGTCGGTTTCGGCAGCGTCTTCGCGCTGCGCCACCATTTTCGCAACCGCGTCAAACTCAGCCCCAGCGAATACCGCCGCAACTTCGCGGGCCGGCCCCCATCCCCCACGACGCAACCCGGCGGCACCGACCCCATATGATTTCCCTATGCCGCCATATTCATCCCCTCATCGTAACAAGGTGCAATAGGCTGTTCCTCCGGTCTCGCATTTTCACGAATCGACAGCTCTCCGGCCGCAGGAAGGCCGGGTATTCCGCACACCCGGCCACCCCGCGCGACAGAAAGTGGATTCCATGATCCGGACCCCCTCCCTGCCCGGCGCCCTCGCCTGCCTGCTGCTCGGCGCCTGCACGGCAACGCCCCCCGCCCGAACCACACCGGACGCCACCCCGCCCGCGCCGACCTACGCCGAAAACCACCGCCCGCAATTCCATTTCTCGCCACCGGCGCACTGGATGAACGACCCGAACGGCCTGGTCTATTTCGACGGCGAATATCACCTGTTCTACCAGCACAACCCCCGCACCAGCCTGTGGGGCCCGATGCATTGGGGCCACGCCGTCTCGCGCGACCTGGTGCATTGGCAAAACCTGCCCCTCGCCTTCGCGCCGGATACCGACGGCGAGGCCTGGTCCGGCAGCATCGTCGTCGACGAGCGCAACAGCAGCGGCCTCGGCACCGACGGCATCCCGCCGATGGTCGCGCTCTACACCGCGCACAACCGGGCCTTCAAGGCCGCCGGGCAAACCCAGCCGGAACGCCAGAACCTCGCCTACAGCCTGGATCGCGGCCGTACCTGGCGGAAATACGCCGGCAATCCCGTCCTGCCCAACCCCGGCGACCAGAAGAATTTCCGCGACCCCAAGGTCGCCTGGCACGCCGCGTCGCACCAATGGGTCATGACCCTGGCAGAAGGCGACCACACCGCCTTCTACGGCTCGCCCAACCTGAAGGACTGGCATTATCTCAGCCAGTTCGGCAGCGGCCTCGGCGCCCATGGCGGCGTGTGGGAATGCCCCGACCTGTTCCCCCTCGCGGTGCCGGAGACCGGCGAGACGAAATGGGTGCTGCTCCAGAGCCTGAACGCCGGCGCCCCCAATGGCGGCTCCGGCGCGCAATATTTCGTCGGCGATTTCGACGGCACACGCTTCACCCCCGATCCCCGCTTTGCCGGCGACGTGCGAAAACAGGGCGCCATATGGCTCGACTGGGGCCGCGACAATTACGCCGTCATCAGTTGGGCCGGCATACCGGCAACCGACGGCCGCCGTATCGCGATCGGCTGGATGTCGAACTGGGCCTATGCGCGCACGGTGCCCACCGAACAATGGCGCGGCGCCATGACCGTACCGCGCACCCTCACCCTGCACAGGCTCGCCGCGGGCTACCGCCTGTTCGCAGCCCCGGTGCAGGAGATCGCCACCCTCCACGGCACACCCCAAACCCTGCCCGCCCATAGCGTCAACGGCGCGCTGGCGCTGGACGTCCCCCCCGACACCGTCAGCCAGGCGGACATGACCCTGCATTTCGATCGCCCCATCGGCCCAAGCCGCTTTGGCCTGGTCTTCTCCAATGCGCGCGGCGAGGAACTCCGCGTCGGCTACGACGCCGCAACCAACCGCTATTTCAGCGACCGGCGCAAGGCCGCCAGTACCGCGTTCTCGAACAGCTTCGCCAGCCAGATCGACACCGCCCCGCGCACCGCAACACGCCCGGCCATCACAATGCGCCTGCTGATGGACGCGGCATCGATGGAACTCTTCGCCGATGACGGCCAGACGGTCATGACGGAAACCGTCTTCCCGTCCGAGAAGTTCGACCGCGTATCCCTGTTCAGCGAAGGCGGCGGCGTAGGCTTCAAGGGCGGCACAATCGCACCCATGCACGGCATCTGGCCGGCACCGCCTAGTCGGAATCCCCGCTGAAGCCCGTCGCCTCCAGCTTCCGGTCATCGAGCCGGAAGAACCCCATCGGATAGCGCCGGGAGAGAGTCTTCCCCATCTTGAAGCCCTTGAGGACATCGAACAGCAGCGGCACGTTAAAGCCGACCTTCAGCCCCGCCGCCTTGCGCACCTCGGCAAAGGTCGGCGAGTTCCGGTCGGCGATATTATAGACGTCGATCCCCTTCGCCTCCCCCTTCAGCCCGCGCTCCATCAGATGCACCATGGCCTTGGCCGCATAGGTGGACGAGATGAAGTGCGAGTTCCGGTAGAGAGAAAACATTTTCCGCATCCGGCCCCAGTTCAGGGAGTCGACAAGAAAGGCATGGCTCTGGGCCACGGCGATGCGATACAGGTCGATATGCATGTCGTTCTGATAACAGAACAGGATATCCTCCCCCAGAATCTTGCTCCGTGCATATTCCCGCATGAAATATTCAAAGAAATATTGTTTCCCGATCGGCCTGCCCAGATTGATGCGCGGCGTCTCCTCCGTCACCAGTCGCGTGGTCGGCGATCCGTAGACGACCATGGAACTGGCCTGCCCGAAATAGGACACCCCCTGCCGCACGCAGGCTTTCGCCAGCCGGTCGAGATTCGTGACATTGACGATCTCCATCGTCGCCACATCCGACAGGCTCGCCGCCAGATGAATCACGGCGCTGGCACCACGCACCAGATCATCCAACGCACTGTCGGGCAGGTCCGGCCGGGCAAAATCGCACTGCACCCACGCCACGCGCACGTCATCGGGAATGGTGCTGCGGAACTGCCCGCGGATGCGATATCCGCGCCGGGCAAGCTGGCCGATCACCGCATGGCCCAGATTCCCGGTCGCCCCGGTCACCACCACCAGCGGGCGCGTCTCGTCATCCATGTGCAGGGCAGAGAGGGTGCCAAGCCTGGTTTCCATGATCTCCTCCCGAATCTTGTCAGCCAGCCGGATCGCCAGCGCCATGATCATCAAGGTCGGGTTGGCATGGCCGCTGGTCGGAAACACCGAGGCCCCGACCACATGCAGCCCCTTCACCCCATGCACCTGCAACGCGGGATCGACCACGCTGGTCGCCGGATCGGTGCCCATCCGGGTCGTGCCGGCCGTATGCGCCATGTCATAGACGACCAGCGATGACAGATCGCCCGCGTCGAAGCCGGGTGCCAGGCGCAGTCCCCTGATCCCGCTCCGTTCGAAATCCTCCCGCAGCAACCGCGCGAAACGCAGCATGTCGCGGCGCAGGTCGTCCGATATTTCCCAACTGACCGCCGGCAATCGCAGGCCCAGCCGGTCGGTCTTCTCCGCCAGCGTCACCCGGTTGCCTTCCTCCGGCGGCTGTTCGGAAATGATGTTCAGCGTCACCGCATCCAGCCGCCGCCCCCTGCCGCCGCCCGCATAATCCCGCGCCACCATGTTCGCGTTCAAAAACACGGCGGCATCCGCCATCGCGCGGCGGATCTTCTCCGGTATCCTGCGGTAATTCAGCAATTTCCGCCCGACGGACGACACGACCAGCCCGGCATTGCGCAACACCGTCAGGCCGTCGCCCAGCGGCGCACGGCTCTCCCGCTTCGCCAGACGCCCCAATGCCATCAGCGGATCGTCACTGGCGATGCTCACCCCGGCAAAGGCGGCCATGTTCGGCATCCGATATTCGGACTGGGTCTCCGGTGCCAGCGCCACCCCGCAGGAATACATATAAACCCGGTAATCCTTCTGAAGCGGATAGAACCCCAGAAGGGTGGCGGCTTTCTCCCGATACCCGGGCGCGAAATCGCCCAGTTTGACACTGGGATGATCGGTCAGATAACGCCCCACCGGCCCATGCCCGGCCCCCGGCGACAGCAGCAGCAGCCGCGCGTTCTCAATGGTCCCGGCCGCGAGAATCACCTGATTGCACCAGATCGTGCCCCGATTGCGCCCCGTCAGCGACGACAGAACATCGACCCCGGTCACCGCCCCCGCATCCACCCGGACCCGCGCCGCCGTCGCCTTCAGGAAAATTGTGACGCCCTTATGATCTTCCGCAAGAAAGTCGGGGCCGAAGCGCATCACATCGGTCAGGGCATGGCGCGAGCGGGCGAACTGCCAGAAGAACGACCTGAAACGACGCAGCGAGGCCAGTTCGGGCGGCTCGCGGCGTCCGATGGCCTTCCACAGCGCCGATCCCCGAAGCAGCGGCCCAAGGTCGAGATACCGCGCCGCCCGCTCCAGAAAGGGCCGCAGATCGGCCTCCCCGACCGGCCAGCCAGAATTGGCGATCCAGGCCCGTTGCGCGTAATCGAGCGGGTCGAACACCGCCACCTTCCCGGCCCAGGCCGCCGTCGAGCCTCCCAGAACCCGGCAGCGGATACCGAATCTCTGCCGATCGGCGCTCCAGACTTTCATCTGGGCATCATTCTGCCGCCGCCTGGCCTCCTGGACCGCGCCCTCCTGGAGCGATCCATTGACCTCGACCTCGTTGAGTTCCTCGATCTGGGGCGTTTCCTCCCGATCCCCGCTTTCCAGCACGGCGATCTTCATATTATGCCCGGCCAGTTCGCGCACCAGCGTCAGGCCGGCAGCCCCCCCACCGATAATGACGACGTCGAAAGACTTGGAAAGGACGGCAGAATCCGTCGCAGCTTCAAAATCCACGTAGACCGTCATACGAACGCACTCCGGATTATTCGTGTTTTTCAACAATCCCCATTACAAAAATCGCACGCGGCTCCAATTCAGTATGTCAGCAACCGGGCCAGAAGATTTCCAGAAATGGCCAAGAACCATCCCTGCCCTCGATCCCGAGGCAGATCGTCAAACAACAGTGAAAATCGAATAATATCGTGAAACACGATGCGCGGAATCTGCCGATGCAGACAGGCGTGACGACCGCCGCCGCCCAAAAGTGAGCCGGTATATGGCGGCAACATTCCGTCTCAATACGCCACGCGGCGGCCCGGGTTTCAGACCGCCGCCATTTTTACCGGAACTCTTTCCGATATCGTCACGATAATTTCAAATCCGTCGGAATGACGGGCGCGGTTCCCAGCGGTCGCAACCACCTGGAAAGCAGACAATTATTGTCTTCCGACCCCTCGCCGGCACCGTCCGCGCAATGCCCGCCCAACCGCAATCCGCGTCAGGCGGGCGCGCGCAGCAGCACCCGGTTCAGGCTCTCCAGCACGGCAAAGCCCTCGCGCCACACCTTCAGGAAGCGCCCCCGCTCCATGCCCCCGTCGGCCATCAGCCCGGCCAGTGCCCCCACGCTGCGCGTCCCGTCCACCAGCGGCAGAATGCTCCGGATCTGCGGCGGCACCGGCACCGGCACGGTCAGCGTGCCGAAGGCGAAGGGCAGGATGCCATCGGGCCGGATCTGCCGCGCCAGTTCGGCGCCGGGCATTTCCCGCATCACCGGCACGGCGTCGGCATCGCAGCAATCGGGCGCCGCCACCCGCGCGCCCTTGCGCACCACATAGGCCACATGGGTCGCCATGTTCCCCATCAGCGCCTCGGCCACGCAGGCCCGCTCCCGCCAGCCCAGCTCCGCCACCCGCGCGCGCAGGCGCGGATTGGGCAGGAAGAGCGCGGGGTCATAGCGCGCCGGTTCCATCAGGCACGAAGGCTCCAGCCCCGCCCCGTCCAGCAGGTCGAGAAAGCCCCCGATCGTATAGGCCCGGTCGCGCGGATTCAGCAGCAGGTCGTACAGCCCCGCATCCCCGCCGGTCAGATGGTCGCCGAAATTGCCGTTCTGGCGCAGCCAGGCCGTCGCCGGCAGGGCCGCCATCACCCGCTTGGCGGTGCCCAGCCGCTCCGCCGGCTTCTGGCCATGCGGCGCCAGGATCTCCAGCGCCTCCTGCACCATATAGACCCCGGTCCGCCCATAGGGGGCATAGACCATCAGCCCCATCCCGCCGCCGGGCGCCAGCAGGCCCACCAGCCCGCCCAGCACCGCCGCCGGGTCGGGCAGATGATGCAGCACCCCGCAGCAATCGATATAGTCGAACACCCCCAGATCCAGCCCATCCAGCGCATTCAGCGACCCCTGGATGAAGCGGATATTCCCCAGCCCGCGCGCCTCGGCCCGCGCGCGGGCAATCCCCAGCGCATGGGTGGCGCGATCGACGCACACCACCTCGCCCGCCCGCCCGGCGCGCGCCAGGTGCGTGGCGAGCATGATCGCGCCATCCCCGGTGCCGCACCCGGCCACCAGCGCCCGCAACGGCACCGCCTGCGGCCGCCGGGCACCGAACACCCAGTAATCGATCTCCCGCAGATGGCTGGGGCTGCCGATCAGCAGCCGCTTCGCCTCGTCGCGCGGATCGCGCGCGGGATAGGGATAGGCCTCGTACTGGGCCGCCAGATCGGCGTCGCGCGCATCGGCGCCGGAGAGGGTCGTCATGAACGGAACATTTCCCGCAACAGGATCACAAGGGCCAGACCGCCCCGCGCGGCCATCAGGCGCGCGAGAACAGCAAATCGTCCGTCAGCCGCGATTTCGGCAGTTTCGCGTTGAAATCGGTATCGGCATGATAGCCCAGCGCCACGATCACCGCCGGCGCCAGCCCCTTGTCCGCCAGGCCGAAGGCCGCATCCAGCGCCTCGGCATCGAACCCTTCCATCGGCGTCGCATCCACCCCCAGCGCGCCGGCGGCCAGCAGCAGGAAGCCCAGCGCGATATAGGCCTGCTTCTGCGTCCACATGGGCAGATCGCCCGCCTGCTCATGCAGCGTCACATAGCCGCCGCGCGTCTTGCGCTGGCCCTCGCGCGCCTCCTCGCCGGCAAAGCGGCCATCGGCCTGCTCCTGGTCCAGCACCGCCTGCAAATGGTCGGCCGGCAGGCTCGTGCGCGCGCACAGCACCACCACATGCGAGGCATTGAGGATCTTCGGCGCATTATAGGCAAACGCCCCCGCCGCCCCCTTGGCCACGCGCGCCTTGCCCGCCTCGTCCTCGGCGAGAATGAAATGCCAGGGCTGCGCATTGACCGATGACGGGCTGAATCGCAGCGCCGCCTTCAGTTGCGCCACGATCTCCTCGGGCAGCCGGCGGCCCGGATCGTAGGCCTTGGCCGTATAACGATGCTGGAGAATCTCGATCAGATCCATGGTGTCGCCATCCCGCGCATAAACCAGAAAGCCCCGCCGAAGCCCGGCGGCCGGGCAATGGCGGTCTCTCTCTCGAGCGGGGAAGGTGGGCCGGCACGGGCCGCGGGGTCAAGACCCGGCCACGCAGCCCGGCCCAGCGCGTCAAAACCTGACCGAAAACATGGGCCGGCGCGCGAGCGCGGCCATGACGGCCAGATTCTAAAAGCCTGACCTTAAAATGCGGGCTGGCGAGCGAGAGCGGCCCGGAATGGGCCACGCCCAGCGTGCATTTCAGCTCAGGCTCTACGGCACGGCCTCGATCTGGAACCATGTGGCCGTATCGGCCGTCAGCGTAAAAGCCGCGACCGAGGCATAGGAAATACTGATCGCATCGCCCGGCGACACGGGAATGACGCCAGAGACCCCATTCGCTCCGTCATCGCTGTAACCGGTCGGAACCGAGATCCGGAACGACCCCATCACCCCAGCCCCGTTGCGATGCACCAGAAACTGGTTGGCACCAATGCCCGATTGCGAGATCGAGAGCGAAACCCGCACCTTGCTCACCCCGGCCGGGATCGTGAACTGCCCCGGCGCCCCGGCCGACCAGAAAGACGACGTATCGAGAACCTTGCTGTTCCACACGTTCATCTGCGCCAGCGCGTTGCCGGTCGCCGCCATCGCCACGTCCGCCGAAAGGGTCACCATCGCCCCCACCCAGGGCGCGCCCGTCGTGCCACAGGAAAAGCTCCCGCCCGCGGGCACATAATTCAGATGGTTGCCGCCATTATCAGGGCAGGCCGGGATTTCTCCATGCCCCACCGGCCCCACCATCTGCGCCCATGCCGGGCCGGCCCCATACGCCACCAGCGCCAGCGCGCCGGCGAGACTCAGCAGAATCGTCTTCATTCCGAATACCATTGCGTTGCACTGTTCTGCCAGAAAGTGGCGCCCCCACCGGGCACGATCGCCACCGGCATCCCCGCCGCCAGCGCGTCGATCGCGCTCCCCACGGGCGGATAGACCAGCAGCACGGCACCTCCCCGGTTCAGCACCTTGCGCCAGGTGCCCACCAGCCCCGCCACCAGCACCGCCCCGGTGCCCGACGTCACGGTGGTAAACAGATTGACATCCGACGACACGGCCGTCGCCGTCCCCTGCCCGCTCCCCGCCGCCACCAGGCCGCCGGAGAACGAAACCGCCGATGGCGCCCAATCCCGCCACGCCCCGTTCCACACCTGGATCTGCCCGGTATCGGTCGCGTAATAGACCCCAAGACACCCCGCCGGCAGGTTCGGCGCCACCGGCCGCGCGGCAACGGTGCCATAGCCGAGATAATCGGTAATCAGCGTGCTGTTGCCCATCAGATCGGCACCCCGATTGTCTGCCCCGCCGGATCGGACAGCAGCCCGACCGGCGCGATATCCCCATTCACCAGCGGCAGCACGGCGCCCCCCGCACCGGCCGCCTGCCCCAGCGCCCCCCAGCCCGCCACCGTCCCGGCACCGGACTGCTTGGCCCACACCGCCCCCGCCGGCCCGCCATCGCGTTGCAGGAACAGGTCCCCCACCCACCCCGCAACCCGGCCCTCCGGCCCGCCGAACCCGTCCAGCACCCGCGCGCCATGATGCAGCGCCACCACATCCCCCGGCCGCGCGGGAACGGCCGGCAACACCGGCAGACTGGGCGCGACGGGGCGCGGCACCGCCGCCAGCATCGCCAGCAGCCGCGCGCCCTGCCCCGCCGGCACCGGCGCCGGCGGCGGAAACGACACCGGCAGAACGATCGCGGCCGGCCCGCTGGCGGCAATCTCCGCCACCGGCGCTCCCAGTGCATCGGCAATCACCGACAGATTACGGATCGACCCGCTGGCCCCCGCCTGAAGCCGCGCGAGAAACTGATAGGCCGAGAGTGTCAGCCGCCCGGTCGTCATATCCACGAACGGCCAGTCGCCCACCGGCAGGGTCTGGCGCGGTGCCGCCGGCATCACTCCATCCCCGTTTCGGTATCCAGATAGAACCCGATCAGATTGCGCCGCACCGGGTCCGTCACCTGCAGCCGCAGCACCCTCTGCCGCGCCTGCCCCAGTTTCAGCCAGCGCAACCGCGTCCGATACGCACCCTGCCGCCCCATCGACCGCCACAGCCGCAACGCGCTCCAGGTCCGCGCCCCATCGTCCGACCAGTCGAGCATGATCCGGGGCTCGCTCTCCGGCGGTGCGTCGGCGGCGACCGGCACGGTCTCCGAATACACGCTCCCCGGAGGGTTCGATCCCGCCGGCACGATCCGCCCCGTCACCGCAAAACCGCCACCCGACCCGCCATTATCGGCAAACGCCGCCACCGGCGCCCCCGCCGCCACGCTCAGGAAAACCGGCGGCGCCACCCCCAACGCCCCCGACCCGTCAGACGCCAGAGACCGCGCCCCGCCCGCCGCGTTCAGAAACAGCCCCCGGTTCGCCGCCACCGAAAGATCCACGAACGTCGCCGGCGCCGCCACGAACAGATCCGCAATCCGCGCCGTCGCAAAGTCCAGCCGGCCAAAGCGCGTCTGATACTGCGTCCCGGCCGGTATGGGATAAGACCCCACGGCCGTCTGCCTCATATTACCGCAGATCGTCACCTCGCCGCCGTTCACATAGGCCACGGCATTGCCATCGCTCCACGGCCCGATCGTGTATCCCGCCCAGTCGGTGGCGGCATAGGCCTCGCCCGAAACCGGCGCCCCGATCTGCACCGCCCGCCCGGCGGAATAGCGAAAGACCCTGACCGTATCCCACATGCTCGCATCGCCCCGGTTGACGGCACTGTCCGACAGCCCCACCAGCAGAAACGACACCAGCCAGTCGCCACTCTCCCCGATCGGCGTCAGCCCCGGCTGGCCGCCATAAACATCCGTCCCGCCCGCTTGCCCATCGGCAATGAATGCATATTCATCCGCGAACGGAATCTGCGCGGCCCCATCGGCATCAATCCAGTTTTCATTGTCGATGCTGTACATCGGCAGCGTGCCCGTCAGCGCCGTGAGCCCATTCCCGGCAAACTGTGCCGCCAGCACATCGTAATTCACAACGCCCATCGCAATCCGCACCATCGCCCCATGCGGACAGGCCGGCCCGATCACCCCCTGCACTTCCGGATTGGCATTGCCGCCCGCCACCGCGTTGGCCGCCATATCCCCCCGGCTGAAATACAGATAATGATGGGTCCCTCCCTGCCCATCCGGCAGAAAGAACCCGACATTGCCGTTATAGCCGGACTGGATCAGCAGATGCGTCCCCAGTTGCGCGGGATAGGCATATTTGATCACCGGCACCCGGCACGCCGCCCAGGCCACCGTACTGCCCAGCTTGGGATAAAGCCCGTTGAGCCCCCCCACCCGCGCCGCCCCACCGATGATCTGCGCAATACTGGGAAACACCAGCACCACCCTCGGCACCGCCGGATAGTCGATCTGGTACGACAGGATCGGATCGTCGATCGTCTGAGACCCCGCCAGGAAACATTGATTGGCGCCATAGATCGGCCCCGGCCCGCCAATGGCGTTATAGACAAAGCCCAGAAAACCCGGCGCCCCCTCTCCATTGGCCTGATACAGCGCGATTCCTTCCCAAACCGCGCCGTCATCCACCCCCACCACCAGATACTGCCCCAGCAGCAGCACCGAGACCGCATTCAGCCGGAAATTCAGCATGTCCAACCCCGGCGCCACGGTCAGGATATCGGCCTGCACGGCAGCTTTCGCCAGAATCCACAGCACCGCCCCCGCAGGCGACACCGCATTCACCGCCCCGCTCCCCAGCGAAACCATGTTCCCCGACCGGTCCGGCATGCAGGAAGTATTCGCCCACCCGTTATAAACAGCGGTCGACCCGGCCGTATGGCCGCCGAACTGCGGCGCCGCCAGCAGCCCCTCCCCTTCACCGCCATTCCACGGCGCCACACGCCACCCTTGCCCCGCCGGATTGCCGATCGGCGCCGCCGAAGACCACACGGCCGAGACCGGCACCAGCGCCACCCCATCGGCATAAAGCTGCACCTGCCGCTCCCCCGGCGACAGCGAGAGGATCAGGTTCACCCACCCCGCCCCCCAGCCGGCAAAAGCAAAGGACGCCGCCACGATCGCCTGCCCCAGCCCGTCGGTCGCGCGCACCACGATCTGCGCATCGGCCAGCGTCCCGTCATTGGCCACGCCAATGAAAAACCCCGGCCGCCCGCCCGATGCGTCGCCATTCCCCAGCACCAGCCCGCGCGGCGCGCCATCCTCCGGCAGATCCACCCACAGGCTGACCAGCAGACTGGCCAACCCCGCCGCCATCCCCTCCGGCGCGCCCGCACGCACCAGTGCCGAAGGCGTCGTCATCTCCACCCCGCGCGGCTGATAGGCCACATCGCGCACGGCAGGCGCCCCCGGCAGGCCAACCCCCGTCTCCACATCCAGCTCGAACCGCCGCATGAACACGCGCCCGCGCAGCCCCTGCACCGGCGGTGCCGCCAGCAACCCGCGCATGGTCGCCCCCAGCTCGGTATAGACCAGCGGATTCAACACCCCGACCACACCGCTCAGGCAATCGCCGACCAGCACCCTGCCATGGGCCATCAGCGCACAATTGGCCCGCCACCGACCGATCGAACTGTCGGCGCCATCCCCGGCCCACGATTCCCGCTCGTGCCACAGCCCGGTCGCCACGTCATACACCCAGGTCGCCGCCGCCGAGGGAAACAGCAGGGTGACGAATTTATGCCCTTCCAGCGTGTAGCTGAAACACCGCGCATCCGCCCGCGTGGGATAAGCCTGCCACGCCCCCTCGATCGCATGGGTCGAGACCCGCTGCGGCTGATACCCGGCCAGCCGATAGAACATCCCGTCATCGCCGAGGAAAAAGACGGTATTATCCTCCAGGCAATGCGCATGCGGCCCCGCGATCCCCCGCTGGATAAACGCCCCGTCAAACCGCTGGAACGGAAAGGACGGCGCCGCATTCCCCGCATCGTACCACACCTCGGTCCGCGCCGCGCCGAACAGATAGAGCTGCTCATGCGAATTCACGATCGCCAGCAACGGGTCGGCCGTCGCCTCCTTCGCGGCGAACATCGTCCCGTCGAACGGCGTCACCGCCTCCTGCGGCGACAGAAAGAATTCCTGCGTCCCGGCCCGGTTGAAAACGAAATAGGTATCGAAATAAACGACAGAGTCGGCCGGATAAAAATTCTCGTCGACAATCCGCTGCACGCCGCCGGCCACGGAATACGACCAGCCGGATTCCCCATCCACCCACACCAGGTCGGTGCCGTTGGTATCCATCGACACCGGCCCCGTCACCCAGGTCGCGCCCAGTTCCACGCTCGCCCCGTCCGCATCCACCCGATACAGCGCCTGCCCCGAGACCACATACAGCGCCCCGCCCATCACGCACATGCCCCAGACCGGCCCGTCCCCACATTGCGCGAACGCCACCATGCCCGGGCACCCCCACACCGGCACCGGCGTCTTGGCCTCCTTCGGCGCATATTCGGCATAGAAATTGACGCAACGCTGCGCATCCAGCGCCACCGAATGCGCCTGGTACGATTGCGCGGCAAAGGCCACCTGCTGAACCGCCATCGCCCTACCCCGCCCGCCCGGCCGGGCCGCAACCAGCGCCAAACAGCACCGATTGCGGCTCCCGATCCCACGCCTGCGCCACCACCAGCTTGCCGGCGGCCTCCTGCTTCAGCAGCACATACTGCGCCGGATTCCCCGCCGCCTTGCCCGACCCGTTATATTCAGGCCAGAGTTCGGCCGCGAGATTCCACCGCATCGCCGCCAGCCATTCATCGGGAAAATCCGGCACCGCACTCAAATCGGCAAACGGCACCAGCGGCCGCTGCGCGGTAAAGGCCACCGCGCTCCCGCTATCCGCGGGCGCGGGCCACACATGCAGCACCCCCGCCCCCAATTGCGGATCGTAGAAGAACTGCGTCACCACCCCCGGCACCGTCTTGTTCGGAACATTCGCGTAATCCAGCCGCGACATCGGCACGAGCGGAATCTCGATCGCCTGCCCGCCGCCCGCGAACTGCCTCCGCCGCGCCGCCGGCACCCGCAACGGCCGCCCCATCGGGCAGGGATAGGCCACAACCCGCGCCCCCACCGACACCACGGACGGCAACGCCACGGCCAACGTCAGCCCCGCCCCCGCAACCGCCACAACGCCGGTCCAGAACACACTCCCGCCATCCAGCCAGATCCCCACCCGCCAGCCGGCAGCAATCTCCCCCACGGCCGCAACGCTCACCTGCGCGCCACTCCCCGCCGCCGCCAGCACCGTCTCGACGCACTGGCTGCTCACCGCCACCGCGTCCGCCGACCCGGCCCCGATCAGGTAGCGCACCTGGCCGGATTGCAGGAACAGCGTGCAATCCTCCTCGGCCCACACATGAATCCCCGAAGCCTGCCACGCCCGCACCATCGCGTTCAGCGACGCGAACGCATTCTCCACCAGCCCCAGGCGCGGCACCTCCTGCGGCCCCACCGCCCCGCACAGCCGCAACGCCCCCGCGATCATCTGATAGACCGGCTGGCTGAACGGGCAGGTGGTCGTCCCTTCCGGTTCCCGATCCCACTGCGCCACCACGGCGAATTTCTCCGCCGCCATCGCCTTCAGCATCTCGAAACGCTGGGCCGGGCAGTCATATTCCGGCGCCAGCTCCACCGCCAGCGCAAAGCGCAGCGCCGAGATCCATTCCTGCGGCACATCGGCACTATCGGCCGCCCCACCCACATCCTGCAACGGAAGCTGGCAGGTCAGGGTCACCGCCATCTGCCCGCTCGCGGGCGCCGGATAGACGCTGAAAACCCCCGTCCCCACCTGCGGATCGTAAAAATACTGCGCCGGCGCTCCACCCGGCGCACCCTTGCCCGACAGGTTCGCATAATCCAGCCGCGACATCGGAATCAGCGGCGTCTCCACCCCCGTCGCCAGATCGACGGCCCGCGCCCCGATCACCGTCAGCGGCCGCACGGACGGCGCGCCATAAGCGACCACCACCGCCCCCGCCGATACCGTGCCGGCAACCCCCGACGCCAGATAGACCGTCCCGCCCACCACCGACAGAACCGAACTCCAGAATATCCCGCCTGCATCGAGCACAATACCGATTCGGCTGCCAACGGCGATGCCACCAGCCGAGGCCACCGTCACCTGCGCCGCCCCCGCCACAACCGGCGCTCCCGCAACCGTGGCCGCATAGCCCTGCGCCACATGGTCCGCACTGTCGCCGCCGATCCCATACCGGGCCTGCCCGGGCTGGAGAAACACCGTCCCCTCGCCCTGCGCCCAGACATGCACGCCCGACACCTGCCACGCCTTGATCAGCCCGTTCAGCGCAGACAGCGCGTCCTGATATTCGTTCGCCGGCGGCACCTCCCCGCTGGCAATCGCACCGATCAGCCGTAGCGCGCCGTTGATGATGTCGGCCGTACCGGGATTCCAGCCCGCGCCGCCGCCGCTCATGCCGGCACCGGATAGAGACTGCCCACCGGATACTGCCCTTGCGGATCGGCCGCCAACGCAAACCCCGCCGGCACGCTTACCGATGCAGGGTCGGCGATCTGCTGGGTCAGAATGACGGCGCCTGCCGGCGACGCGACGAACGGCGCGGGCGTGACCGTCCTGCCAGTCGTCGGATCGGTGTAAGGCGGCGGTATCACGACGTCATTCGCGGTGCGGTAGAGGATATAATTCGTCGTCATGGCCGTCACTCCGCAATCCAGGCTGTGCCGCTGTAGATCACCGGGCAGAACGTCGACCCGCCGCCGGTCAGAGATCCAAGAAAGGCGCAGGCCGTTGCGTCCGTGACGAAGGCGCGTGCGCCTGTATACCGCCGTGCATCCGTCGGCAGCGTCGCGACCGTGTAGCCGGTTGCTATTTCGCGCCGGACACCCGCCGTCGTTTCCGCGTTCGTCGAGTTATCTCCGGCGGGCGGAGTCGGGAATTGAGGCGCCACATAAAATTTTCCTACGCCTGTGGCGCGAGAAAATAACAGAGCGTTATATAAATAAGCTCCACTGTTGGAAAATCCAACCAATGTCCAGTTAGACCCTACATTTCCATCTGCCTCTGAAGTCGAATCGACTGCCATGGACCATCTGTTAATTCCTTCCGTCTGGTATTGCACTTGCCTGTATACACCAGAACTGGAATTCAGATTGACGTTCGTAACGACAGATATATTTGATCCGACGACAAGAGAGGGCGCAGAAAGACCCCCTGTCATCGCGCAACCGGACACCGCGCAAAGCGTCGCATCCGCATTCGCCCGCGTCGCCGCCTCGGTGTTGATATTCCCCTGCAATGCGGCTTCGGCGCCCGTCGCGCGCATCGTCTCGGCCGAGAGGCCGGCCAGGGTCGCAAGACCACCCAGATACGTGCCCAGCGTAACGCTGCTGCCGCCCGCCGGCGTAACGGGCGCCCCGGTCACGTCACCGGCGATCGGCGCCGTCACCTGCCCCGATGCGTTCAGTCCCGCGACACCCGACGCCGCCCCAACGCGCGATGACGGAACGGCCCCCTGCGCCGCCGTCAGCGCCGCGTTCGCCGTCCCGGTCGTCGCCGCCAGCGCCGTCTGCGTCGCATAAACCTGCCCGGCGGCCGTCACCGTCAGATAGGCCGACAGATCGGACGATTTCGCCAGAATGCCCAGATAGGCGCCCAGCATGGTCGCAGCGCCACCCGCAGGCGTGACAGCCGCATGCGTGGCATCGCCGATCAGCGGCGCCGTCACGTCGCCGCCGCCATCCAGCGCCGCCACACCGCCCGCCACCCCCTTCTGCGATGACGGAATGGCCCCCGCCGCCACAGCCTGCGCGGCGAGGGTCGCCGCCTGCATCTGCGCCAGCGTCTGGCTGCCCACCACCGTGGCCGGCGCCAGGCCGCCCGGTGGCCGGAACGGCGCATATTGCGCCCACGCCGACACCGGTACCGCCAGGACACCGGCAACCAATCCACAACGAAACAGCATCATGATGTCGGTCCCGTCGAAAGCAGAAGAACACCGCCCTGTGTCCACAGCGCGTTTTTTACACCGGGGTCCGCGGTCGGCAGCGCCACGTCAACGATCAGATGGCCGCCTTCATCCACATGCAGCGCCGCCACCCCATTCAGCACCAGCGCGCCATCGCCATCCAACGGCGCGATCCCGCCGGCTTTCCCCACACCCAGCCACGCCAGGACATAGGACAGCGCCGCCCGGCAACTCGTCCATCCGGTCCCGCTCTGGCGCGAGACCAGCAGCAGGTCGCCATTGCGCACATCCGCGCTGTCCGGCAACTGCGATACCGCAACCTGCGTCACGCCCCGGCCTCCCGCACCAGCAACCGCCCATCCTCGGCCCCAAGCAGCCCGCCGCCCTCCACCATCAGGAAAGACGAAGACGATTCCTGCGCTATCTTCAGCACCATATTCTCCATCCCCCCGCCCAGCACCCCCGCCGCCCCGGGCAGACCAGGCGCGATCGTCAGCATCCCGCCCCCAATCGCCACAACCGAAACCGCAACATTCTCGCCCCGGTCGAGCATGATCTGAATCCGGTCGCCAACGGCGAAACCGAGCGTGGACGCCACCGCCACCACGCCGCTCCCGGCGGCGGCAGGTGCCGCCACGCAGGTTCCCACCACGGTAAAGCGGTTCTCCTGGCGCGGCCGGGCCACATCCACACTCTGCTCGTCCGCTACCCCGCGCACGAAATCCTGCGGCTGCTGCGCCTCCCACCGCCTTCCATCCACCAAAGCCTGCCCGGTCTGCCCGCCAGGGATGGTGCGCGCCCGAGACCGCCGGATCTTGAAACCCGACAGATCGTCCAGCACATAATGGTCGCCAGGCCGGTACCGCCAGGGCTCGCTCACACCGCTCCTCCCGTCACGCCTGCGGCACACCCTTGATCATCTCAAGAACGATCGTGACAGCACTCCCCGCCCCGGCCCCCATCGTCGTCAGCAGGATCGACCCCGTCGCCCCCGCCGCTTTCGGATTGGGAACACCCTGAAACCGGCGAAAATCCAGATGCCCGAAGCCCGACAGCGTCGCCAGATCCACCGGATCGGTGGCTTCCCATTGCAGCCGCGCCACCATCCCATGCACGTCATAGGCAATGCGCCGCACCGTCAGATGCACCCCCGGCACCTGCCCACCGACCGCAAAAGCCATGGATTGCGCATCCACGATCTTCATCGCCGCCAGCCCGGTCCCATCGCTGACATCCGTCACGCGCAAAACCAGATTACGCGGACCGTTCGCGATCACCTGAACAGTCGTCACATCCGCCATGCCGTCCCTCCCCCCCATCAGGGCGCAGCCGGCCCCACCGGCCGCGCCCGCTCCATCAGCCCCGGCGCGTCGCCGGCGCCGGCTTGCGGCGTACCGGCACCGTCTTCGCCTCGGCGGGTGCCTGCGTGGTGCCGTGGTAATGATGATGCACCTCCACCACGGCGGGACGGCGGGGAGTCGGAGGAGTCGGTTTGCGTTTGGTCATGAGGATTGCTCCATTGTCAGCGTTCTGTTCTTTTTTGAAAAAAAGAACCAAAAAACTTTTGATTATTTAAGAAAAAGATTTTCACCCGCCAGCACAACACCAAACGAACAAAAGTCTTTTTGCTTCTTTTTCTTCAGAATCCAGATCCTGACCGGAAATGTGGGCTGGTGAGCGAGAGCGACCCGTCAGGGCCGCGCCCGTCGTGTGTTTCCGAGCATCGGAGCGGAGCGGCCTAAATGGCCGCCCGCCGCGAAGCACAGGAAACACGCGCAGGACGCGTCACCAGCGCGCATTTACGGTCAGGATCTCAAACCCCAGGCGTCCCATACAACCCCCGCCAATCCGCCCAATAGCCGGAATAGCGCTCATAACAGGCCGCCTTGGCATTCCTGGTGTCGAAATCATTGTCCTGATCGAACGAGATCGGATCCCGCTCATAATAGGTCAGCGAATTCGGCACATTGGTCCGGATGAACCACGCCGTCTGGCTGGTGAAGTAATGGTTCAGCTTGATGCCTTCGGGGAACGCATTGGTCGCCCGCAGCACGTTGATGGCATTGTTCGCCGTATCGTTCTGCAGCACCGAATTGCACACCCGGTTGGCCTCGAACCACAGCGCCGAAGGCACATTGAGCGTGCGCGGCAGCGCCGAAATCCGCATCCCCCGGTTGTTCTGACACTGCATGATCTGCACCGTCAGATCCTCGATCGCCGCCTCCGACAGATCCGCCGCCGTCCCCAGCAGGTTCGACTGGCTGCCCGCCAGCGTCGGATGACTGGCCGAAATCAGCGGCGCCCCGTCACCCCCCAGCGCACCGGCCGAAAACGCCATGTTGTAAATGCCGGCCAGCACGTTTTCCTTGGTCTGGCGCATCGAAAACGCCAGTTGCGCAGCCCGGCGTTTGGACACCGCCTCATACAGATTATCGCGCAGCTCCTCATAGGTCACGATATAACCCAGCGCATACGCCACATGCGTAAAGCGGCTGACCGCCCCCTGCGCTTCCGTGTCGTAATAGATCTGCTGCCCCTGCGGCTTCACCGGCGCCAGGCCGAAGCCGGTAATCTCGACTTCCTCCTCATACGCCTTGTCCGAGGTCTGCTTGTCGAACAGATCCATATATTCGACACGGTGTTCGTCATAGCTGCGCCCCCACCACGCCTTGATACCGGGCCACAGAGCCTTGGGGTGCGCGCCCGTCGTAATTACGGCCATTGAACAGACTCCTCAGACGCCAAGCGTGCTGGTGATGGAATGAAGATTGATGCGGCACAACCATTTCGCATTGGCGCCGATCGCATTGTCGATCGCCTGATACGCCCGCAGAATGCGCATCTGCCCGGTCGCCAGCGTCCCCGCGCTGCTCGACTGGATCTGCCACCCGGACTGCGCCGACACGGTCGATCCCGCCCCCGCCACCAGGTTGACATTGCCCGACACCGCACCGGCCGGCAGCGCACCGCCCACCGAATCCTCCTGCACGGCAAAGACCAGATTCGGATCGTCGGCCACATACACATAGGCCGCCTGCCCCGCCGGCAGATACGGCGCCTGGTTCTGCAACAGCGGCAGCACCAGTTCGCCCGCATTGCTGGCAATGCCCTGCATCGCCCCGGTAATCACGCCAGACGCCCCGGCAGTGGCAATCCCCACCGCCGGCACACCATTGGCATCCGCCCCCGGCAACACCACCAGCGGATCACCCAGAAACAACGGCGTCGGATTGCTCGCCGGCACATAATAAACCTGCACGCCGCCGGCATACGGCGCACCGGACGCATAAGCCATCGGCCGCAGGCCAAATGGAGCATTGGAATTCATCGGGCAGACCTCTGCACGGGTGAAAAGGCGGCAGGCACGCCATGCGCCCGCCGAATCGTCCTTGCCTGTTTGTGCTGCCTGAACTCTTCTTTTTCTGAAGAAAAAGAAGCAAAAAGACTTTTGGTCGTTTCTCGATAGCATATGGATGGAGAGGGAGTATTCCTAAAAATCCATAGCCTTATATATTAAAATAATCAGGACCCCATTCCAGACCCTGCCTCGCAACAAGAATCCGAACCCAAAAATCCAAAAGTTTTTTGGTTCTTTTTTTTCAAAAAAGAACGCCCTACTCCTGGAGTCTGGTTGGAAATGTGGGCTGGTGAGCGAGAGCGGCCTGGAACGGGCCGCGCCCGTCGTGCGTTTCCGAGCACCGAAGCGGAGCGGCCTTATGGGCCGTGAACATCGGAGCACAGGAAACGCGCGCCGGATCGCCACCAGCGCGCATTTCCAACCAGACGCCTAGCGTCGCTCTTCCCGGATCGAGATCCCCACATCCCGCGGCACATACTGCGCCTGCCGATCCGCGCCCGTGGGGCCACCGGGCACACGGCCTTCCCGGATCTGCTCCATCAATTCCCGATGCCCCGATTCCTGCGCCGCCATATCCTCCCGATACCATTCGGCCGGGATTTCCATCAGATACGCAATCTGCGCCCCGCCGCCGCGCGCGACACCCACGGTCATGCTCACGGGTTTTCCGGATTCATCCAGAACCTGCTTGTAGCCCGCATCCCCCGCCCGCGCGATCCGCCCCGGCTCGTCATTGAACCAGTGCCGGTGGTACCCCTCCCGATCCGGATAGGCCAGCTTCTGCTCCCGCAGCCCGAACGGCCGGCGCGAGGTCACGCGCCTGGCAGACCCCACCCCCGGCGCGGCACCCGACGCGGCACTCTGGGCCGCCCGGCTCCGCGCCGCCTCGTTCAGCGGCACGCGCCCGCGTGTGTCCTCGCTCATGCGTCGTTCTCCCAGTAATATCCGGCCCATTCGTCCTTCGTCAGCGGCTTGCCCTTGCCCGCCAGCGCGCGGGCGTAGCGGTCATATTCCCGCCGCGCCTCCGCCGGCAGCGCCTCGAACCCACGCGGATTCCCCCCGCGCCCGCCCTCACCCCGCGACGGGCTCACCGGCGGCGGCGCCTCGCGGCGCTTGTTCTCGAACAGGGCAGGATGCAACTGCCGCACCTTGCGTCGGGTGATCTCCAGCCGCTCCGCCAGGCTCAGCCCCGGATGCTGCCGATCCACCGCCGACTGGATCGCAATCGCATCCTGCCGCGCCTCCGCATCGCGCGAAAACCACGGATTCGCCTGCACGAAATCCATAATCTCCACCGGCATCGTCTCCACCCGCTCCACCGGAGCAGGCGAGGGCGCCGGCGCGGCCTCCTCCACCCGCCCCGCCGGCAACGGCGCCGTATCGCGCAGATCCTGCAAATCCCGCTCGGCCACGGCAAAGGCCGTCGTATCGCCACTGGCCACCGCCGCCTGCCGCCGCCCCTCGATATCGCGCACCGCGCGCTGATAGGCCCGCTCGTCGGCCCGCCGCGTGCGTTCCGTCAGGTCCGCCAGCGCCTTCTGGCTGTCGCGCAACTGCGCCTGCATGCTGGCATAACGCCCATCCAGCGCCCGATATTGCTGCTGCAACACCGGCAGCAGCGTCATCCCCCGATCGAGAAAATCCCGCGCCGGCCGCCATTTCTCCGCATCACCGCGAAAATCGTCGCGCGGCACCCAACCCATCCGCCGCGCCTGCGCCTCAACCTCCGGGTCCCCCTCAGCCGGCGCCGCCACCCCTTCCGGCACATCGGCCACAGCCACCGGCTCGTGGCCCTCGGCCTCCGCGTGCAGTACCACGCCCTCTTCGCGCTCGTCCGTCATGCAAGCTCTCCCTGCTCCACCACCGCGCCATCGCCCGCCGCCTTCGCCGCAATCGCGGCAATGCAGCGCTGCGACATCAGCCGGTACAGCCGCCCATCCTCACCCTTCAGCAACTGCCCGGCATAGCGTTCGAAATAAACCCGGTCTCCCGCCGCCGGAATCGTTCCCACCCATTGCCGTGTGCCGTCATCGTTCCAGCGAAACGCCGCTGGCCCCACCGCAATCACCGTCCCATGCTCGGCCGCCAGCGTCTGGCGCTCCACATATTCCGCCGGCAACTGCACAGCCCCGCTGGTCATCTCGGCATGCACGTCCGCCAGCACCAGGATCTTGTCATCCAGCGGCACATACCCCGCCCGATTCACCCCATCCCAGTCGGAAACCACAAATTCCTGCTGGTCAAATTTCAGAATGCGTCCCTCACGCATCACCACCCTCCTTCTCTTCCGCCCCCACGCCGTAAAACGCCCGCATCGCCGCCCATTGCAACTCGGCCATCTCGGCCGCCAGCGCCGCCCGGCCCCGCGCCTCATGCTCCTGCGCCAGCGTAATCGTCCCCGCCCGCCACTGGCCCAGCATCCGCTGTTCGATGCTCTCGCCATAATCCGTCAGAAACAAACGCACCGCCCGCGTCACCGGATGATGCCGCCAGGCCCGAAACGCCTCCTCCGACAGATCCTCCAACATCGCCTGACGCTGCTCCATCGGGGGGGATTTCCTTTTTCCGGTTCTCTTCTTTTTCTGAAGAAAAAGAAGCAAAAAAACTTTTCGACGTTTCTCGATAGCATCAGGATGGAGAGGGAGTATTCCTAAAAATCTATAGTCTTGTATTTTTAAATCACAAAAATGCGGCAAGTATTTCCCCCCAACCCACCAACCCCACCGAACCCAACAGATCAGAAGTTTTTTGGTTCTTTTTTTTCAAAAAAAGAACATCCCTACTCCCGCTCCACCTTCCGAGCCTGCGCCAACCGCAAAGCCGCCTCAGCCAGCGTCGAGACCTGCTCCACCGCCTCGCTCCCCGCCCGCATCTCCATCTCCCGCGCCTCACGCTTCGCGCGCAGATCCAGCTCCGCCGCCCGCGCCATCGCCGCCGGATCGGGTGCCGGCGCCGGCCGCAACACCTTGTCCACCAGCCCGATGGCAGCAGCCTCGAAGGCCCGGCGGCGGATTTCATGCCCGTCGCACCAGGGATCATCCTTGAAGGCAAGCAGGAAATTGGCCCGCGCCAGTTGCTGCATGTCGGTGACGATCTCGGGGTCCGACACCGGCTCTACCCCACCCCCCTGCTCGTAATCGGCGCGGGTGACGCGAAAGAACGCACTGCCGTCCCGAAAGCCGGATTCATCGGGCAGATACAGCCGGTTCAGCCGATAGAGCTTGCGAAACTCTCCGCCCAGACTGCGATGAATCCGCTTGAAGATGGCACTGAACACTTTCAGCCCCTGCTGGATCACCGCCAGCCCAAGCACACCGGACACATTCCCACCCGGCATGGCGCCGGAAAGGATATCCTTGACCGAGGCAATCTCCCGCCCGGCATCGACCAGAAAGCCCAGCAACTGAAACAGTACCGGATTGGGCCCCGGAAACTGCAACGGCACCAGATTCTCGCGCAACGTCGCACCCGGCGTATTCACCACCTTGTATTCGCCGACCTGAAAGCGCACGGACCCACTGTTCAGCGACATGCCCGAACCAACGAAACCGCCGCCGGCATTGGCCAGATGCGCGGCATCGAACATCTGGTTCAGGCTGGTATTCACCGCCGCATTCAGCGGATGCAGCAAGGTGCCGAACCCGATATCGTAGATCGCGGAATCCGGCGACGGGATAAAGGAGAATTTGGTGTAATACGACACCGCCTCGATCCGCCGGATGCGATGATCCTGCGCATCGAACATCACGCCATCCATGTCGAACCCGGCGGCAATCCGCGCCAGCCGGCCCGAATCACGGGCAATGGTCACGATATAGGGCTCGGCATACCCGTCCCCATCCAGATCCAGCCGCCGATGCTGCTCCAGGAACGTTACCGGCGCGTCGCTGTCCTCGCCAGCCTCATGATTGCCGCCATAATCCTGCTCCAGGAACAGCCCGGCGCGGATCCGCTCCTCGATCTCCCAAGGATAAAGATCGATCTCCTCGGTAATCCGCGGCGCGGTGGCAAAGGATTTGGCATGGTAATCGATGCACAGCCGCAGCGGGTCGACCGTCTCGCTGACATTGCGCTGCAAGGCCGGGTCGAAATAGGTCTTGCGGAACATGGTGCCGATAATGGACAGCTTCAGCAGCAGCTTGTCGGTCTGCTCCTCCCACTCCGCCATCTCGTCCAGCAACTGCCAGCTCATATGCCGGCCGATTGCCGTCGCCCGCGCCCGCTTCGCCCCCGGCGGCACCAGCCATAACGGCCCGCCATCCGGCCCCGCCAGCACTTGCCCCGGCCGCAGCGGATCGGGCATCGGCACACCGGAATCATCCCCCAGCACGGTGCCCCGCACCACGTCGCGGTCACGCACGATGCCCGGATAGGCCCGTGCCGCAAACTGCACCGCCGCCACCGTCAACAGCGGATAGATGACGTTCGACGCCCCCGGCCAGGGATAGGTCTTGGGCTCGGCCACCTGCTGCGCCAGATCCAGCCAGCGGCGGCAATTCTCCTTCCACTCGGCCCGCGTGGCCTCGTCGGCCCGCCAGTCGCGCGCCACCCGGTCCGCCACCCGCCCGTGCGTCGCCTCGTCCAGCTCCGCCGCAATATTCGGGATCTCGATCCAGCGCCGCAGCCGCTCCGCCAGATCCATGTCGGGTCCATCCCGCTCCGCCGCATCCATGTTCAGCGCCCCTCGCCGCCGGGCGAGAACTCCCCGCACACATGCTCGGGCACCACCGGCGGAAAGGTGGCAAAGGGCTGCGGCGCCAGTTGCCCCACGCGCGGCGCCCCCTGCGGCACCAGCACCACCGTCACCTGCGGCGGATAACGCCGGCACACCACATCGCCGCCCTCCACGCCATGATGGCGGCACTGGCGGCAGCTACGCCGCCCCAATCCCAGATGCGCCCCCAGATGTGCCGGAATCACCAATCCTGCCATGTCAGTATCCCGTAATGTGCGATCGCGTCCGCCCGTCATCAGGCAGCGCACGCCAGATATCGTCATCCGCCTCCGCCCCGCCGGCCCCGCGCAGTTCGCTGCCGAACAATCGCGTGGCCACGTATTGCAGCGCGTCCATCACATGCGACCACCGGTTCTTCTCCGGCCGGTCGGTATAGCGCTCGCCACTCACCTGCACGCGCCGATACTGGTATCCGCCCATCAGCGCCCGCCGCACGGTCGTGCAGCGCGGATGCAGCACAAACCCCGGCGCCGCCCCGTCCAGCAGCGTGCGCAACGGCCGGCGCACACTCTCCAGCCGGATCGCCAGCGTCTGCATCCCCGGCTCGATGGCAATCCCCCGCGCATGCAGGATCTCGAAACAGGTCCGCTCGTCAGTCTGCGCCTTCTGCATCCCCGCCGGATCGCCGATATCCACAAAGCGCGTATCGGGAAAATGCTGCGCCGAATGCCGCCCCACGATCTCGGCAAACCGCTCGATCCCCATGGCGTCCGACACCAGCTCGTCCACCACGATCCACTGGCCCGACGGCAGCATCTGGGTAAACACGCAGGCCGGCGTCAGCCCGAAGTCCCACCCCCGGTAAACCGGCAGCGCCGGCACCGTCCGGCACTCCCGGCAATGGAACCCGTCATTATACTCGCCAAAGACCGGCCGCCCTTCCATGACGAACCCGTAATCCCCGTCGATATAAACCTTGTTCCACTCGTCGCTTTTCCCGACCGCCAGCCGCTGGTAATAACCGGGCGGCAGATTGTCCAGATTCTCCGCCATGGCAGCCCGCCCGCCGGGCTGGCGAAAGATCCGCGCAAAGCGCTCCACATTCATGCCCGGAATCACCTGCGCCAGCGCCGCCACCGCCTCCCCATGGTCCTTTTCCTCGAAGAACCGGTACCAGTCCGATTCCGCATCAGGCGGATTGGTATCCATGATCACGCCCGACCACGTCGCCCCACCATCCCGCCGCGCCGGATACCGCCCCACACGCCCCTGCACCGCCTCGATGATCGCCCACGGCACCTCCCGCGCCTCGTTCACCCACGCCCCGGTCAGTTCCAGCGACAGCAGGTTCCCCACCTGGTCCGGCCGATCCAGCGCGCGAAACAGAAATTCGATCTCGGCCGGCTTCTCGTCCCCTTCCGCCACCATGCGGTCGATCACATAGGAATGCTCGCTTGGCTTCCACCGCCCGAAGCGCAGCGGCGGAAACCATTGATGCACGGTGCGGATCGTGGTGTCCTCAAGCTGCCGGTAGGAATTGCGGATCACCGCCCAGCGCGAACGCCTTACCCCATCCGCCCCCGGCGCCTGCCGCAACCCCCGCAGCACGATCTCCCAGACACAGCCCGAACTTTTCCCGGACCCGAACGGCCCCATCAGCCCCCTGATAAAGGCATCCGATTCCATAAAACGCCGGATCGTCGGCACCGACTCCCGATTATATCCCAGCACGCACCCGGCGCCCTCAGCGCCCCTTGTCCATGCGATGCGGCCCATGATCCGGCAACGGCGCCACCCCCATCTTTCCGCCACGCGGACGCGGCGCGGGCGCGGCCGCACGCTCGTGGTCCTTCAGCACCCCGCCATCGGCCTTGCCGCACGCTCCGCGCCTCGGCGCGCCGGTCAGCTTCCCCACACCGAAATCCTGCGCCTCGCCCGGAATCATCTCGCCCTCGGCCAGTTCTTTATGCTGTCGCATGGTCATCTTTCCCGATCTTTCCGCAGGGCTCCGCCCTGCACCCGGAAGGGGGCAGTCGCCCCCTTCACCCCTCTCAGAGCCTGACCGAAAATGCGCGCTGGCGGCGATCCAGCGCGCCGCTATGCGGCGCTCTCGCTCACCAGCCCACATTTGCACTCAGGCGCTCAGCGAACGACGACGGTGTACAATCCCGGCGGATCGGCAGGCTTGCCGTCCCGGCCCAGATGCTGCTTCACATCCTTCAGCAGGCCGAAATGCCGGGCCAGCAGGTCCAGGCTGGGCGTGCGCGCCGCCAGCCGCACCGTAAAATTCCCCGCCTTGTCCCACGACCACCCGGTCACCGCCGTCCGCACCTCCACCGGCAGCGTCGCAATATCCTCCGGCCCCTTCAGCGGATGGGCCGCAATCGTGCCCACATCGTAAAAGGCCAGCCGCATCAGTTCGGCAATCACCCGGTCCTGACTGAACTTCGCCCGCTCCTGCAACGCCAGTTCCGCCTGCCCGATCGCCTCGCGCACCCGCGCCGACCGCAGCAGCTTCCACGCATGCCGGCGCGCATACCCCGCCCCATACCCGGCCCGAATCGCCGCCTGCGTCGTGTTCAGATCAACCAGATACTCCGCGACGAACCGCGCCTGCCGCACGGTCAATCCCCGCGCCCGCACCTCCTCCACGTCCGCCGCCATCGCTCCCCTCCCCGTCTCACCGCGCCGACCATATCGCCCGATCCGGGGGCACGGATATCCTTATTCCGCCCCATCCTCCCCACAGGATGGTTTGGTTTGTTTTTTACGAATACAGACGAAAACCGGAATCGTTGACGCCACCCGCCACCCCCTGCATCCTGCGTCACGAACCGGCGTGAAAAGGGCGCATCCCATGCACAACTGGCACCTCCACTGGCTGCGCGCCACCGGCGACCTCGATGCCCAGCAGCCCGGCATCCAGGCCGCCATCGCACGGGCCCACGCCCTGCTCTCGACCCAGATCCCGCCCCCGCCGCTCGATATCCTCATCCAGCCCGCCCGTCCCGGCACCATCCCCGAGATCGGCATCGGCGGCCGCGCCTGGCACGCCCGGCTGGTGTCGCTCATGATCAACCCCGACAACCCCAACACGGCCGCTACCATCGCCAACGGCACCCTGACGCGCGAGATGCTGCACGAGGCCCACCACACCCTGCGCATGGCCGGCCCCGGCTACGGCCGCACCTTCGGCGAGGCCCTGGTCAGCGAGGGCCTCGCCTGCCACTTCGCCCACACGCTCAGCCAGATGCCCCCGGCCCCGTGGGAAGGCGCGGTCAACCGCGCCACGATCCTGCAACACCACGACCGCCTGCCGCCCATGTCCGCCACCGGCTACGATCACGCCCTCTGGTATTTCGGCACCGCCGACGTCCCCCGCTGGTTCGGCTACACGCTGGGCAGCCAGATGGTGCAGGCCTGGCGCGACACCGCCGGCCCCCTGTCCGCCGAACGCTGGACCGCCGTCCCGGCCGAGGACATCATCGCCGCCGCCCGCGCCACCGGCCTGCTGCCACCCGACAGGACGGAATGATGCCATCCCGGACATCCTCCCGAGCCCATGGTGGCCAAGGTGGGAAAGTCGGCTCCGCCACCCTCCGTTCCCCCGGATTGGCAAGGCCAGTTTCCCTCCCCCAAGGGCTCCGACCTCACCATTCCCACCTCTCCCACCACGCCGGCGGAGAGAATTTCCATTACGAAAACTGGTCTTTTTCTGCTGTTTTTCGGGATAACGGTGCATATAATCAACGATATAGAAAATATTTCCAATGTAATGGATCATGAAGCCAGCAAGAATTTTTAGCTTGCTTCCAGAATTTATTCATGTGTAGATGGCGACGGTGGATGCTTTTATGAGGATCTCTGACGCGCGTTGCGTCGGCGTTGTCCCGTGACAAGTTACGATTGCGTACACGTTTTGTATGCACCACCGCACTACAGTAAAGGAGCCTCGTTATGACAACAGGCACCGTAAAATGGTTCAACTCCACCAAAGGCTTCGGCTTTATCCAGCCCGAGGACGGCACTGCGGACGTATTCGTCCACATCACCGCTCTTGAGCGCGCTGGCATGGCCACCCTCAACGAGGGCCAGAAGATTTCGTATGAAATCGAGGCTGGCCGCAACGGCAAGAAGTCCGCGGTCAATCTCAAGGCTGCGTGAAGGTTCCGCCAGCGGCACCCTCGGAAAACCGCCCTTCGGGGCGGTTTTTTTATGCGCGCGACACTGCGCCCACGGCGTCCCGTCCCGGCCCGGCGCCACCGCACCGGGCCGGCTCCCCTATCTCAACTCAACTCAACGCAGCCCGCCAGACGCGATCAGCGTCTCCCCGGTCAGCCACCTGGCATCGTCCGATGCCAGAAAGACCGCCAGCGGCGCGATATCGTCCACCTGGCCCGAGCGGCCCAGCGGCGTCTGCGCCACGATGGCCTGTTCCATCTCCGACCCGACGACATTCGCGCTCCGCGCCCCTTCGGTCACGATCAGGCCCGGATTGATGGCATTGACCCGGATCTGCCTCGGCCCGAGTTCGCGCGCCAGCGACCCGGTAATGGCATCGACCGCCCCCTTCGTCCCGCTATAGACCGCCGAATGGGGCGGGGTGACGCGGGAGGCGACGGAACTGATATTGATGATGCTCCCCCCCGCCCCCAGATGCCCGACCGCCGCCTGCGTCACCAGCAGCGTGCCCAGCACGTTGATGTCGAACTGCCGGTGGAAATGCGCCTCGGTAATCTCCTCGATCGGCGCGAATTCATAAACGCCCGAGTTATTGACCAGAATATCCAGCCGCCCGAACGCGCTCACCGCCGCATCGACAATCCCCCGCGCCTCGTCCCTGCGCGAGACATCCCCATGCACGGCAACCGCCTTGCCCCCGGCCCCGACGATCGCCGAGACCACCGCATCGGCCCCTTCCCTGCTTGATGCATAATTGACGACAACGGCCGCCCCTTCCGCCGCCAGCGCCGTGGCGATCCCGGCCCCGATCCCCTTGGAGGCGCCGGTAACGATCGCGACTTTTCCTGAAAGCTTGCTCATGCGTGTCATGCCCCTGCTGGGCCGGGAAGCGCGTGCGCCCCACATGCCCGGTGTGCGAAATAGCTGCGTTTAAATGTGGAGCGTCCGCTCCAACATAAGGCATATTGAGAGACGCATCCCCGCGTTCAAGGATTTATGGAGCGATGACACCAAAAATAATTGCCGCCGCGCAGCCCACCGCGCCGACCAGCGCGCCCGCCGCCACCCGGCGCGGCCGGGGCCGCCCGCAGGCTTTCGACCGGTCGCAGGCCCTGTGCGCGGCGATGCGCCTGTTCTGGGACCGTGGCTATGACGGCACCAGCTTCGACGACCTGATCGCCGCCATGGGCATCAGCCCGTCGAGCTTCTACAATGCGTTCGGCGGCAAGGAGGCCCTGTATCAGGAGGCGATCGACACCTACCTGAAGGTCGCCGCCGCATGGTTCTTCACCATCCTGAATGATCAAGCCGACCGGGCCGACACCCGCGCCATTTTCGAACGCCTGCTGACGACGGCCGCCGCCGAATTCACCCGCGACGACCTGCCGACCGGCTGCATGATCGCCGCCGCCGCCACCCAGTGCGCCCCTACCCAGGCGCGCCTGCGCGATCTGCTGGCCACCCAGCGCACCCAGTCCGAAGCCGCCCTCGCCACCCGCCTCCGCCAGGGCCTCCAGGCCGGCGACCTCCCCCCGGGCACCGACACCGACGCCCTCGCCGCCTTCTACAGCGCCATCCTGCGCGGCATGGCCGTCCAGGCCCGAGACGGCGCCCCAAGGGAAAAACTGCTCGAAATCGCCCGCATCGCCATGCACGCCTGGCCGACACCGCCCCAGGGCCGCCCCTGAAGCGCAACCCGTCATGTCACGAGCGTTCAGGCTCGCGGATCGTCGGCATCCCGATCGTTTCCGCCGTCAGCTCAATGTTTCAAAATGCCGGAGTATCCAGGAAATCTCGTAAACCAGCCCGAGGCTGACGAAGGCCACATGAAACCGGCGACTGGCGGAAACGATCGCGATACCGCAAAGAACCAGATAAAGCGGAACCCGGAACCAGTATTCGGCCGAAAACATGGCATAATGCGCCGGCCCCTTGATCAGCGTATCGACCAGGTCGAAAAGAACGGTCAGCGCCAGGAACGAGAAAAACCACCTTCTCCTCGAAATGAAGAAATCCTCATATCCGGCATAGTCACTGATCGAATCAGGAAAAAGAAACGCGCTCAGGAAGAACAGCACGATCGCATAGACGATCAGAAACAGATAGGTCTCGAACCGCCAGGACGGCAGCGTGACCAGCCAGAATTCCCACCACCAGAAATGCACCAGCATCAGCAGCAAGGTCAGAACCCAGCCGATATGAACCGGATAGATCCGCGTCTGTCCGGGATGCTGGATGATACGCACCAGACCATTGAGCAGGCGCGTAACGCTCAACCCCACCACCATTCCCATGATGATGCGCACATGCTGAAAGATTTCCGGAGAAGGCAAAGGCGGGCCAATCATTCAGCCGTTCCTCCTGAAAAGATACCCGCAACGCCACGGCATTGACGGCGTCCGGCCTCCCCGCGCCAACACCGGCCGCCTTCCACCCCTCACCCGAACCGGCAAGGCCGATCCACCGTCGGCGCCTCCTCCAGCTGCACCACCATCAATTCCACCGGTTCGTCCCCCACATTCCCCGCATCATGTCCCACACGCCCCCGCGGGTCCTTCCGGCTCAACTGGTCTTCTCCCAGCGACACCTCGCCCGGCCCCATCACCACCTTGTGCCCGTCCATGGCGGTCACGTACCATGTGCCCTTCAGCGGAATGATCCACTGCACCTTGGGGTCCGGATGCCAGGCACCATCCCAGTGCGCCGGCTGCACGGTAAAGATCACCTGCGCCGGCCCGCTCTTCAGCCGGTCCTGCCATTGCGGCCCGGCCGGCGCCGACATCGTCTTCAGCGCGAAATCCCGCACCGGGCATTTCGTCATGTGGCTGATGCCGTCATGATCGGTCCAGTTATGCCAGTACCACATCGTCGGATGCGGCGGCGCATTCCCGGCACGGGCCGGCCAGACCGGGCACGCGACGAAAACCACCCCCGCCAGCAGGGCCAGCCCCCTGACCCGATGATCGTTCCCCATGGGCACCACTCCCCGGCAGGCCGCTTCCATCGGGGTCAACGACACGCCACCGGCCAGGGTTGCCGGCACATCACACCCGTTCCACCGCCCAACGCTTCACCCCACCATGCGCCATCCCGCATTCCACGATCCGCAGCCCGTCGATCACCCGCCCCCGCCGCGCCAGAAACCACCGCCCCAGCCGGCGCGAATTCACCCGCCCGGCCGGCGTGCCGGCAATACGCAGCAGCGCATCCCGCAACTCCGGGTGCCGCAACCCGTCGCGATACCCGGCGGAATCCTGCCGCTCCAGCGCCGACAGATCATCGATCTCCCGCACCGTCCGCCCGCAATGCCGCCCCACCCCCGCCGCCTCGGCCAGCAGGCCCAGCATCTCGCGCAACTCGCCGCGCTCCGGGTCGTCCTCCCGCGCCGCCTGCATGCTCAGGCACGGATCGGCCCGCCCCAGCCACACCAGCGCCGCCCGCACGGTCCGGCTCCAGCCCTCGAACGAGGCCAGCGGCGGCAGGTCCACCACCGCCCCACTCCGCATCCACGCGCGCAGGATCGTCAGGCACGCCGCGACATAAGCCCCCCGATCGGCCATGATGTCCGCCACCGGATCGCGGGCGAACCGGCGCAGTTCCGGCTGCTCGATCCCGGCATCCAGCGTCGCCAGCAGCGCCCGCCGCGTCATGTCGCCGCGCACCCGCAGCGCATTGCCGGTGGCGAAGATCACCGCCCGGTTCTCGATCTCGACGCTGGAAGAGGCCCCCAGTTCGCGCAGCCGCAGGATCGGCCGCTCCGTCGCCTGGCACAGCAGGTCCCCGCCCAGTTCCTCGTTCACATTGTCCAGCGACATGATGGGATAGCCCGCCAGCAGCAGCCCGGTCAGGCGCTTCTCCATCTCCGCCACATCCTCGCCCGCGCTGGTCACCGGGCACACCCGCCCGGTCGCGATCACGCTCGCCAGATCCACCAGAAAACTCTTCCCCGACCCCGGCGCATTGGCCCGAAAGGCAAAGAGCGGGCTCACCGGCATCATCCCCCGCGCCACCGTCGTCAGAATCGCCGCCAGCGCCACCGACCGGTCGGCCTCGGCGGCAAACGGAAACTCCGCCAGCAACCCCTCCAGCAGCGCCAGCCCCGCTTCGGCCGCCGCCCGCGACGGCTCCGGCAGGCTCAGTTCCAGCGTCGGATCGTCCACATGGTACAGCCGCGTCGCCACGTCATAGCCCGGCGCCATCAGCACCGATCCATCCGGCCGCAGCGTCGGCGTGGTGATCACCCCGGCCAGCACGGGAAACGGCCACGTCCCCGCCCGGCTCAGGATCACCTGCGCCGCCGCCGCCGGCGGGTCGATCGCCTTCCACCCCTGGCTGCGCCGGTCGAACCGCCGCCATTCCACCACCTGGCACAGCAGGTCGGTCAGCGCCGCCACGCCGACATCCATCAGGCACGCCGCCTGCGTCAGCCGCCCGTCCGCCGCCGCCACCTCCCGCCGCCCCGGCCGCGCCAGACGGGTACCGCGCTGATAGACCGGCGCATTGGCCGCCACCAGCGCCCGCTCCCCGGCACTGGCCACCAGGTCGATCTCCCCGCCCCGCACCGCGATCGGCTCCAGCCCGGCCACCCGCCGCGCCACCGCCGGCCCGCCCCGTGCCCCGGCGCGCTTCACGCTGGTGCCGCACAGCACCGGCCCCACCCGCTCGCACAGCCACGCCCGCGCATCGGGCACGCGCAGATCCGCCGCATCGTCCCCCGGCTCCAGGTCGCCGACATCCACCAGCCGCACCGTCGCGGCAATCCCGCCCAGGATGGCGGCAATCTCCGCCGCCGCCTTGGCCCCCGGCGCATCATGATCGGGCCACAGAATTACATGCCGTCCCGCCAGCACGCTCCAGTCCGCCCGCCCCACATGCCCGCTGCCCGCCGTCCACGTCACGCACGCCATGCGCGGAAACAGGCACTGCGCCGCATCGGCCGCCTTCTCGCCCTCGCACACCAGCACGGTGCGCGCCCGCATCACCCGCTCCAGCCCGTACAGCGAGCGCGGCACGCCGGCATGGCGCGGATGCCACCCCGTCCGCTCCCCACCCTCGGCCCGCAGCGTGCCCCAGGTCAGCGGCATGATCCGCTTGCGCGCATGCGCCGTCGCATCGCGCCGGACCACATAGCGCATCACCCGCCCGGCCGCGTCGCGATAGGCATAGACATGGTCCCATCCCGCCAGGTCCGGCATCGGCGCCCCCGGCGGCGGCACCCCGGGCCGCCAATCCTCGTCTTCCCCAGGCGCCGCAATCCGCACCGGCACGCCCGTCTCCACCCCCAGCAGAGTCCCCAGCTCCCGCGCCGCCCGCACCCGGTCGTCACGCGCATGCAGCGCCGCATACAGGCTGATCGGATCGCCCCCACGCGGCCCCCCGGCAAAATCCGCCCACCGCCCGGTGCGCAGATTGATCGAAAGCGACCGCCCGGGCGCATTGTCCAGTCCGCCCACCACCCATTCATCGCCCCGCCGCCGGCCCGCCGGCAGCCAGCCCGCCACCAGCGCCGGCCAGTTCGCCAGCGCCGCCGCGTTGATCGCATCGAACGGAATGCCTGCCGTTCCCGTCATAATCTTTCCTTCTTCTATCAGAGGCTGTTTCAAAAGCCCCGCCGTCAGGCCGCCGCCAGCGGGGCTTTTGAAACAGCCTCCAGCAGGGCGCTGCCCTGCACCCGGAAGGGGACAGTCGTCCCCTTCACCCCTGGTCGTTGAGGTGTCAGCACTCGGCCCGGCAGGTCGGGCACAAACGCAAAAACGGTGACGCTACCTGGAACGCGCCCCTGCAATTCAGGCACGTCCGGTCGATCAGCTTCGGCGCCACCCGCTTCATCCCGGCCCTCGGCGCCCGGCGGCGATAACTCAGCCGGTCGCGAATGGTCTGCACCCGCATCTCCAGCTCCTCCGCCACCTGCGTCACCCGCAGCCCCTTCGCCAGCAGCGCATCCACCTGCGGATCCAGCCGCGCCCAGTCATATTTCGATGGCCTCATCCCGCCCCCCAGACTCCGTCGGGCAGACCGGCCGATTTCCCCCACCCCGCGCCCGGGCATCGCGCATGCACGCCACGACCCGCAGCCGCGTCGCCCGCCGCACCTCCCGCCCCGTCCGCATCTCATGGACGAAGCGCGGGTCCTTCATCGCCAGCACGCCGAAAGCCGTCGCCGACAGGCCGCTTTCGGACAGGAAGCGCTCGATCATCCCCAGCAGGGGATCAGGCCGATAGGAAAGGGAAACAGGATCAGTCCGCATGGATAGGCACAATAATAGGCATAATCCTGCCGTCAAGAGGATATATCCTATTGGGAATTCCCTATTCCGCTCGGCATAATAGGGTCATGTCGGTCCTGACCCCCTCCCGCTACGCGCTGCTCAGGCTGATCGCCGAGGCCGGCAGCAACCTGAAGGCGGAATCCCTCGCGCTGGGGCGCAACCACGCCTATCTCCAGCAATATATCCACAAGGGCACCCCCCAGCGCCTGCCCGAGGACGTGCGCGAGGCCCTGGCCCGCCGCTTCGCCGTCAGCGCCAACGTGTTCCGCGACGACGCGGACCCGAACTGGGAGCCCCTGCCCCCCGGCGCCCTGCCCGACACCGGCGATTCCGCGCCGCGCCGCCCGCATTTCGCCACCCCCCGCGCCCCGTTCGGCGCCGCACCGGTCGAGCGCGATCCGCCGCCGGCCGAGGGCCTGTTCCGCATTCCCGAATATAACGTGGCCCCGCAGGCCGGCCCCGGCGCCCTGCCCGGCCACATGGCGGTCGAGGACGGCCCCCAGCCGGTCGATCACTGGTTCCTGCCCCGCCGCTTCCTCAGCGCCTTTACCGACAGCCCGGAAGCCCTGGTGGTCCTGCGCGTCGCGGGCGACAGCATGGAGCCCGACTATCAGGCCGGCGAGCGGGTGCTGGTCGATACCGCGCACCGCACGCCCTCACCCCCCGGCGTCTATGTGCTGTGGGACGGCTTCGGCCTGGTGCTGAAACGGCTGGAGATCGTCTACGGCACCACCGATCCGGTCATGGTCCAGATCATGAGCATCAACCCCGGCTACCCCACCTACACCCGCGCGCTGGACGAGGTGCATATCAACGGCCGCGTGGTCGGAAAATGGGTCTGGAAATGATCCCGGCGCCCGGTCGGGCGTTTCCGCCCCCAAGCCGCCACGATTCCCCGTCAGCCTGACCCGACGCGCCAATCCGGCGACGAATGAGATCAGAGGGAAGGAAGCCCGAGCATGACCAGACTGATCCGTTCCACCTGCGCGCTGCTTGCGGTCCTGACGCTGGCGGCCTGCGCCTACGAGCGCCCGCCCTATCGCGGCTGGCATCGCGGCCATCACGGCGGCCATTACGGCTGGTATGACGATCGCGGCGGGTGGCGAGGCGACTACTACCACCACCGCTTCTGAGAGGCTGTTTGCAAAGTCACCCTGCCGGCGATCCGACGCGCGTTTCCTGCGCGTCGGTGCTCACGGCCATCAAGGCCGCTCCGCTCCGATGCTCGAAAATACACGACGGCCGTGCCGCTTCGCGGCACTCTCGCTCGGCAGGCCGACTTTTCAAACAGCCTCTAAAAACCTGACCGCGAATGCGCGCTGGTGGCGATCCGACGCGCGTTTCCTGCGCGTCGGTGCTCACGGCCATCAAGGCCGCTCCGCTCCGATGCTCGAAAACACACGACGGCCGTGCCGCTTCGCGGCACTCTCGCTCACCAGCCCACATTTCCGGTCAGGCTCTATGGAACACCGGGCGGCCCACAGGCCGCCCGGAAACTCGGGTTTCAACCCAACCGCGCAACCCAGTCCGCAACCGCATCCCCACTACCGATCGCCGGATCGACCAGCCCGTCGATCATGAAGGTCGGCGAGACATGGATGCCGTTCTGCCGCGCATAGCGGCAATGGCGCTTGATCTCCCGGTCCAGATCCACGATCGCGAACGCCTCCGCCAGCGCCACGCCGCTATACTCCTCCAGCCGGGCGATAATCTGCCTCGGCGTGGCATCCATGTTCGGCCCGCCGCAATGGTGCGCGAACTCGAATGCCTCGCGATGCGCCCCAACGGCCGCCAGCACCGCCCGCGCACTCTCCCTGCCGCCCGGCAGCGTGGAAGCCGCGATGACGCAGCGCGTCACCACACCGGAATACATATGCCAGGGCTGCGATTGCATCGTCAGCCGCACGGTCACCCGATCCTCCCCCGCCGCCGTCAGAAACGCATCCATCTTGCCGAAAGCGCGGACGGAGAAAGGACAGGTCGGCTCAAGAAACATCTCGAACAGCCGGGGCCCGTGCCCCCACACCAGCGGATCGGCCCGCCAGCCCCTCACCTGCGTCATCGCCTCATTCCTCCCTCTCCCGACCAGCCCGACACGGCCGCCGCTCACCCCCGAATCCTATGACACGGACGCAAGATCGGCCAACGCGGGATACAACGCCCGATAACGCGGCAGCACCGCGCCATAGGCCGCCTGCAAGGCATCATCGGGCGCGATCTCCTCCACCCGCTCCGGCGGCAGGCACACGGCCGCCACGTCCTCCCCCGTCACCGCCAGCCGCGCCAGCCGGGCGGCGCCGAACGCCCCGCCCTGCTCGCCATGCGCCAGACGATGCAGGCGAATCCCCATCACGGACGCCAGGATCCCCAGCCACGTGGCACTGCGCGACCCGCCCCCGATCACATCGGCCTGCTCCAGCACCGACCCGGCCCCGCCCAGCCCGTCCAGCGCATCGCGCAGCGAAAACGCAACGCCCTCCAGCACCGCCTGCGTCATCTGCGCGCGGCTCGTGCCCCGCTCCAGCCCGATAAACGCCCCCCGGATCGCGGCATCGTTATGCGGCGTCCGCTCCCCCGAAAGATAAGGCAGAAACAGCAGCCCCGACGGCCGCGCGATCACCTCCGGCAACTCCGCCAGCAATTCCGCCTCGCTCCGCCCCACGACCGAGGCCCACCAGGCCAGCGAGGACGCCGCCGAGAGCGTCACCCCCATCTGGTGCCACATCCCCGGCACGGCATGGCAGAAGGCATGGATCGCGGCGCGCGGCCCCGGCCGGAACCGGTCGGTCGTCGCCCACACCACCCCCGACGTCCCCAGCGAGACAAAGGCATCGCCCGGCCGCACCGCCCCCAGCCCCACGGCCCCGGCTGCATTGTCGCCCGCCCCGCCGGCCAGCACCGGCGGCACATCCATCCCCCACCGCTCCACCAGCTCGCGGCGCAACACTCCCGCCCGATCCGTCCCCTCGCAAAGCGCCGGCATCATCTCCAGCGACAGCCCGGTCGCCGCCAGCGCCGCCTCCGACCATTGCCGGCGCCCCACATCCAGCCACAACGTGCCGGAAGCGTCGGACATCTCCTCGATCATCTCGCCGGTCAGCCGATAGCGCAGCCACGCCTTGGGCAGCAGCACATGCCGCGTGGCGCGAAAAATGTCCGGCTCATGCCGCGCCACCCACAGCAGCTTCGGCGCGGTAAAGCCGGGCATGGCGATATTCCCCGTCACCACCCGACTGTCGGGAAAACGCTGCTCGAACACCGCGCACTCCGCGCTGGCCCGCACATCGTTCCACAGGATGCAGGGCCGCAGCACCCGCCCGCCATCGTCCAGCAGCACCGCGCCATGCTGCTGCCCCGACAGGCCGATCCCCCTGACCGCCGCCACCGCGCGCGGATGGCTGTCGCACAGGGCATCGATGGCGGCCAGCAAAGCGGTCCACCAGGCCTCCGGGTCCTGCTCGCTCCAGCCCGCATGCGGCGACTGGCTGGTCAGCGGCTCGGTCCGGGTGGCCAGCACGACCTGGCCGTCATCGACCAGCACCGCCTTGATCCCGGACGTTCCCGCGTCAATGCCGATATACATCGTCCCGCTCCCTGCTGGTGCCCTGTCCCGACGATAGCGCAAGCGCCCCCTCCGGCACAAAATACGGAATCCCCCGTTCAAATCACCGAGATTACCGAACCAGCCCGCGTCGCCTTACCCCGGCGTCACGGCGCGCCATACCCCGCGCCGCCATCCAGATAGGGCCCGGACGCACGATGGCCATGCCCCCTGCCGTCCCGCACCCCGCACGCCGCCAACGCCAGCAGCAGGGCCAACGCCATCATCCGCGCACCCGTCCGCATCAGGCCCTGCCCCACATCCGGCGCAGCACGCCGTCGCGCAGCACCCGCGCATGATACAGCACCGCCGCCACATGGCCGGCCGCCAGGATCACGATCGCCCAGGCCAGCCAGCCATGCGCGCTGCCGAACAGATGATGCGTCGCCTGCGACATCGGCCCGAACGGCGAGCGGATCACGGCCCCGAACGCCGTCACCGGCCGCCCGCCCGACCACCGGGCCAGATAACCCAGCGCGATCACCACCCCGAGCACGAGATACAGCAGCCCATGCATCGCCCCCGCCGCGCGCCCGGCCAGCCCCTCGCCAGCCGGAAAGCGGATCGCCCGCCCCCCGGTCACCCGCCAGACGATGCGCGTCACGAACAGCGCCGCCAGCAATACCCCCAGCGACAGATGCGCCGACACGACCGACCCCCGCAGCCCTTGCGGCACCCGATGCATCATTTCCCCCAGCCCGAACTGCGCAACGACCAGCCACGCGCACGACCAGTGCAGCCACCGTGTCTCGACACTGTAGCGGACCGGCGCAACGACCTCGCCAACCGGCCCCGGCATCCCCATCCCGTCCATGGCACCACGCTCCCTGTCCGGCCCAACACCCTCCCGAAGACAGGACTCCATGAAACCGTCATTTCGGGAACGCCTGACAGAAGCATGAACCGGACACGCGCGTCCATGCTGACAGGACCGTCAGCACCCGCGCCTGCCGGCCAGATCAGGAACGGCCACGCCCTCCGTCGGTATCCGATCGTCGGCGACAGATTACCAAAGGCCCCTGTTGCCGAACCCGTTCTGGTCGAGATCGGCGGGCAGGCATCAGGAAGGCTGCCGCAACATCGCCAAAAATGCTACAAACCGCCCTTTCCCGGGGATTGAGGCAATAGAATGACGACCAAGCTGGCCGAACGCTCTGGAACGAATGCCGCCGAAAAAGAGGCCGGCACTGCAACACCCCCGCGCGACACCCCGATCTACAATGCAGATACCCTCGCCACGATGCCGAGGTTCATGGATTGCCTGGCCTTCAGCAACCAGGCCCTCCTGGCCATTCACAAACAGATGCAACGGGAAGTGCGCTATGTCGCGGATATGCGGCGGTGGGTCCTGACACATGGTGCGCTCGCGCTGCACTTCTCGCACCAGATCGATCCGGCGACCCCTCCCATGACGGCCACCAATCTTTACCGGGAAGTATCGATTACGGGCATGGCCAGCCCCAATACGGTCACGAATTTCCTGAAGGAGCTTGAGGCGCTCGGTTATATAGAAGCCCTGCCCGACAAGAACCGCCGCAATCGTGCCTACCGCATGACCGCATTTTCCGAACGGATGTTCTATATCTATCTCGGCATCAATCTCGGCGGGGTCGATCTGCTCGACGGCGCCGGCAGAGCCGATGCCACGCGGGCCGATCCGAAAATCCTGACCCATATGCATCCGATTTTCGCACGAAAAATGATGACCGACTGCGCCTACCATACACCGCCCGCCTCGATCGCCCCCCTCATCAACACCACGATCGGCATATCCGTCCTGAATGAGATGACCCGTGGAATCGGGCCGCTCGATAAGGGACCCGCCGACCGGATTCCCATAGAGATGGACAGCGCGAGCGCCATGGCGCAGCGCTACGGCACATCGCGCGCCAACGTGGCCCGGCTGCTCGCCAAGGTCCAGTCCGCGGGAAACTTCGGAAAAGACGAAAAAGGCCCGTGGATTTCAGGAACTTTATTGCAAGATTACCATCACTGGCAGGCACGCAAGTTCGCCCACACCTCCACCGCCTTCGTGGAAGCACGGAGAGAACGAAGCCGCGCCCTTCACCCGTAAGAGCCAGGGATCATCGGCCGGACACTCTGTGCACCCTTAGCTGCCCGCGCGATTCCGGCGCAACACATCGACCGAAACATTCGCCGCATCCAGGATATGCTGGCGGGTCAACGGCCCGATCGCCGCCTCGTCTCGCCGCCGGCAGGCCTCCAGCAGCGCCAGATGCTCTTCGTCCGTCACCGCCTTCCGCCCCGCGATTTCCAGATGCGCCCGGATATAGCGATCGACGCGGCGATGCACGCCCTCGATCATCTCCAGCAACCGGGGCCGCCCCGCCGCCTGATAGATCGCGCCATGAAACGCCCAGTTCAGCGCCCCTGACCGCGCCATCCCCTCCGGCTGCTCGCTGGTCCCGGCCACGAAGGCCTCGTACGCATCCTCGATCCGCGCCAGGTCCGTGCGGGTCATGCGCCGCACCGCCTGCACCGCCGCCATTTCCTCAAGTGCCGCCCGGATCTCGGAGAAATCGATGATGTCCGCTTCCGACAGCCCGGTCACCGTGGCACCCCGATTCTGCTGAAACAGCACCAGCCCCTCGACCTCAAGCTGCTTCAGCGCCTCACGCACCGGAATGGTGCTGACCCCGAATCCGCTGGCCAACTCGGATTGCGGCAGCGACTGCCCATCCACCAGCACCCCGTCCAGAATCGCCTCGCGCAGCGCATTGCTCACGCGCTCCGACGCCAGGCCGCGCGTCTCCTGCTGCGCGCTCATGAAGATGCTCTCTGGCAGCATGGCTGTCCTCCCTGCTTCGCGACCCGACAGATCATATATTATCTTGCGAATCATATACGATATGATACGGGAACGGTATTCCTGTCTTTCCCCCTCGTCTTATCATCGGCAAGCGGTCCCATGACATCCCGGTCCATCCCCCTTTCCGCGCCTCTCCCCCCAACCGCCGCCCTGCAAGGCGCCCTGCCGCCCCGCGACGCGGCCCGCACGCGCATCGCGGCCCACCTGCGCCGGCCCGAGGCCGAATGCGTCGGCGCCCTGATCGACAGCGCCACCCTGTCGCCCGACCTGGCGGCCCAGACCGGAGCCACCGCGCGGCGCCTGGCCCGCGCGTTGCGCGACGGCCGCCGCCCCGGCGGGGTCGAGGCGCTGGTGCAGGAATTCTCGCTGTCCTCGCGGGAGGGCGTGGCCCTGATGTGCCTGGCCGAGGCCCTGCTGCGCATCCCCGACATCGCCACCCGCGACGCGCTGATCCGAGACCGCATCGGCACCGGCGACTGGCTGGCGCATGTCGGCCGGGGCCGCTCGCTGTTCGTCAACGCCGCCGCCTGGGGGCTGGTCGTCACCGGCCACCTGGTCACGCCCGAGCGCCAGCACGGCCTGGCGGGCACGCTCACGCGCCTGGTCGCGCGCGGCGGCGAACCGCTGATCCGCCGCGCGGTCGATGTCGCGATGCGCATGATGGGCGAGCAGTTCGTCTGCGGCGAGACGATCGAGGGCGCCCTGCGCACCAGCCAGCCCCGCCACGATCGCGGCTTCCGCTATTCCTTCGACATGCTGGGCGAAGCCGCACTGACCGATTCCGACGCCGCCCGCTACTGCCGCGACTACGAAACCGCCATCCACGCCATCGGCCGCGCCGCCCAGGCCCAGGGCGGCCGCGACATCTACGACCGCAACGGCCTGTCGATCAAACTCTCGGCCATCCACCCCCGCTACGCCCGCGCCCAGCGCGAGCGGGTGATGGCCGAACTGCTCCCGGTGCTGGTCCGTCTGGCCCGCTTGGCGCGCGGCTACGATATCGGCCTGAACATAGACGCCGAGGAAAGCGAACGGCTGGACCTGTCGCTGGACCTGCTGGAGGGCATGTGCCGCCACCCCGACCTCGCGGGCTGGAACGGCATCGGCTTCGTGGTGCAGGCCTACGGCAAGCGCGCGCCGTCGGTGCTGGAATGGATCATCACCCTGGCGCGCGACACCGGCCGCCGCATCATGGTCCGTCTGGTGAAAGGCGCCTACTGGGACAGCGAGATCAAGAAGGCCCAGCTCGACGGCCAGACCGATTTCCCCGTCTACACCCGCAAATCCCATACCGATATCAGCTACATTGCCTGCGCCCGCCTGCTGCTGGGCGCGCCCGACGCGATCTTCCCCCAGTTCGCCACCCACAACGCCCGCACGGTCGCCACCATCCACACACTGGCCGGCCCCGATTTCCACCACGGGAAATATGAATTCCAGTGCCTGCACGGCATGGGCGAAGGGCTCTACGACCACGTCGTGGGCACGAAGAATCTCGACCGCCCCTGCCGCATCTACGCCCCTGTCGGCTCGCACGAGACGCTGCTGGCCTATCTGGTGCGCCGCCTGCTGGAAAACGGCGCCAATTCCTCCTTCGTCAACCAGATCGGCGACAGCGCCATCCCGCTGGACACCCTGATCGCCGACCCGGTGCGGACGGCGCGCGACCTGGCGGCGCAAGGCGGCCTTCCGGTGGGCGCCCCGCACCCCGGCATCGCCCTGCCCCCGGCCCTGTTCGGCACCACCCGCCGCAATTCCGCCGGCCTCGACCTCGCCGACGAACCGTCCCTGGCCACCCTGGCCACCGCCATGGAATCCGCCCCCCAGCACTGGCAGGCCGCCCCCCTCCTGGCCGACGGCACCGCCCCCACCACCGCGCCGCAGCCGGTTCCCAACCCGGCCCGCCCGGACGACGCCCCCGGCACCGTGCGGTTCGCCGACACCGCCCAGGCACCCCACGCCGTCGCGCTCGCGGTGGCCGCCCAGCCGGACTGGTCCGCCCGTCCCCCCGCCGCGCGCACCGCGTGCCTTGAAGCAGCCGCCGACCTGCTGGAAGCCCACCACGCCGAACTGATCGCCCTGGTGGTGCGCGAAGCCGGCAAATCCTACCCCAACGCGGTCGGCGAGATCCGCGAGGCCGTGGACTTCCTGCGCTATTACGCCACCACCATCCGGCAGGGTTTCAACAACGCCACGCACACCCCCCTCGGCCCGGTCGTCTGCATCAGCCCCTGGAACTTCCCGCTGGCCATCTTCCTCGGCCAGGTCTCGGCCGCGCTGGCGGCCGGCAACGTGGTGCTGGCCAAGCCCGCCGAGGAAACCCCGCTGGTCGCCGCCCGCGCGGTCGCCCTGCTGCATCAGGCCGGCATCCCCGCCGGCGCGCTGCAACTCCTGCCCGGCGGCGGCGATGTCGGCGCGGCCCTGGTCGCGGACCCACGCATCGCCGCGGTGATGTTCACCGGCTCCACCGAGGTCGCGCGCCTGATCGCCCGCCAGCTCGCCGGCCGCACCAGCGCCAACGGCCAGCCGGTGCCCCTGATCGCGGAAACCGGCGGCCAGAACGCGATGATCGTCGATTCCTCGGCCCTGGCCGAACAGGTCGTCACCGACGTCATCGCCTCCGCCTTCGACAGCGCCGGCCAGCGCTGCTCCGCCCTGCGCATCCTGTGCGTGCAGGATGACTGCGCCGAACCCATGCTGGCGATGCTGCGCGGCGCGATGGACGAACTGCGCGTGGGCGACCCCGCCCTCCTGGCCACCGATATCGGCCCCGTCATCACCGAGGACGCCCGCGCCGGCATCGCCGCCCATATCGCGCGCATGCGCGCCGCCGGCTGCCGCGTCTGGTCCCCCGCCACGCCGCACGCGGTGCCCGGCGGCCATTTCCTGCCCCCCACCCTGATCGAGATCGACGACATCGCCACCATCGGCCGCGAAGTCTTCGGCCCCGTCCTGCACGTCCTGCGCTGGCGGCGCGAACATCTCGACCGCCTGATCGACGCGATCAACGCCACCGGCTACGGCCTCACCTTCGGCCTGCACACCCGCATCGCCGAAACCGTGGACCACGTCACCAGCCGCATCGCGGCCGGCAATCTCTACGTCAACCGCAACACGATCGGCGCCGTGGTCGGCGTCCAACCCTTCGGCGGGCGCGGCCTGTCCGGCACCGGCCCCAAGGCCGGCGGCCCGCTGATCCTGCGCCGCCTGCTGGCCACCTGCCCGGCCTTCACGCCCCCCCCGCCCGCCACCGCCGACCGGCAGGACGCCCGCCCCGGCCACCTGCCCCAGGCCGCGCGCGACTGGCAGGCCTTCTCGGCCGGCGCCGGCTATCCGGACGGCGTCACCGGCCAGCCCCTGCACGGGCTGCGCGTGCCGATGCCCGGCCCGGTGGGCGAAACCAATCTCTGGTCGCTGGAACCGCGCGGCAGCGTGCTGTGCCTGACCGGTTCGGAAGCCGCCGCCCGCCGCGCCACCGGCATGGCGCTGGCCGCCGGCAACAGCGTGGTCCTGCTGGCCGGCCCCGCCACCGCCTGGACCGCCGACCTGCCCGCCGCCCTGCGCCCGCATATCCGCACGGTGCCCGACCTCGCATCCCTGACCGCACTGGCAAGCCCGCCACCGGCCACCATCCTCGCCGAACCGGACTTCCCCGGCCTGGCAACGGTCCTCCAGGCCCTTGATAACGGCCCGGTGGTGACGCTCCACACCCTCACGCCACAGGGCCCGCTGCCCGAATGGCTGCTGGAAGAGCGCCTGGTCAGCACCAACACCACCGCCGCCGGCGGCAATGCGTCGCTGATGACGCTGGATGCCTCATGAGAGAGCGCGTCTCTGTTCTTTTTTGAAAAAAAGAACCAAAAAACTTCTGATCCGTTCAGGAGCCTTGTGCCTGCACACGCGAAGGCTCCTGAACGGATAAAAGTCTTTTTGCTTCTTTTTCTTCAGAAAAAGAAGAGCCCTCGTCAGTAAGTCGCCGAAAGATTGAACAGGAACGCCCGGCCCGTCGAAGGCGTCATGCGGTCACTGAACAGATTGGAATAGTTCAGGCGATTGGCCAGATTGTAGCCGTTCATCTGCACGCGCCAGTGCTTGAGGAAGCTGTGCGAGATCATGGCATCCCATTCCACGGTCGACGGCGCCCGCGCGGTATTGGCCGCATCCAGCCACACGCCCTGCCGCCAGGTCAGCCCGCCACCGAACGTCACGTTCCACGGCGTATTCGCCCCGGCGGTATAGGTGGTCCAGAACGTCGCCGAATTCTTCGGCGCATACTGAATGCGCTTGCCCACATCCACCGCCGTCAGCGAGGCGATCGTCTTCGCGTCGTAATAGGCATAGGTCGCGATCACGTTCCAGTTTTTCAGGATCTCGCCCGACGCGCTGAGTTCGAACCCCTGGTTCCGCTGCCGGTCGCTCGATGACGTCACATCCCCCGTCGAAGGGTCCGTCAGCAGCGAATTGCCCTTTTCCAGCCGGAACGCCGAAACGGTAAAGCCCATCCGCCCGTGAAAGGCGTTATATTTCGCGCCGACTTCATAAAGGCTGCTGGTCTCGGGCTTGAACCCCTCGGTCGAGGATTTCAGCGGCTCGGAACTGTTGGTCACGTAAAGTCCAAGCGGCGTCGTCGATTTCGCCCAGTTGAAATAGAGCATCGTATTGTCGTCAGGCGTATACATCAGGTTGACGGTCGGATTGTATGTGTCCTGATTCTGCCCGTAGGACACCCCGTCGCCGACCATCCCCTCATTGGCGGCATAATGGCTGTCCCAATGGTCCCAGCGGAACCCCGCGCGCGCCGAGAATTTCGGCGTGAACCAGATCTGGTCCGAGAAGAAGGCCCCCACATCGGTCGCGGACCCGGTCTTGTACAGGGCCCGCCCGACGCCGCTGATATTCACCAGGTCGTAGCTATACTGACCCTTACTACCCAGTAGCAGGCCGGGCACATTGTTGGTCGGGTTGAGCAGGTTGGTCATATCCGCCTGCGTTCCGTTCTGCCCGTTGTAATTATAGGCATAGTTGGTACGCCGGTCATAGATATGCGCCACGTCCCACCCGGCGATGATCTGATGCCTCAGTGCACCGGTATTGAACTTCGCGATAGTGGAGAAGACATTCTGCACCGACCAGTCATTCTGCTGATAGGGCTCGGGCCCCCCCAGATGCCCGCGACGGTCCACCATCGCCGCCGACGGATCGGTGAAATAATCCGTATTGCAGGTCGCATCGCAGCTTTCCTGCGACGCCGAGAAGTACCGCTCGTACATCCCCCCGCGCAGATCGTCGTAGAAGGAGATATGGCTGTTCATCTCATGCTTCAGATGCGCCGACAGCATGTCCACGTTCGTGGCATCCTGATCGTACTGCGTGCCATACCAGTTGTTCCGGTTCAGGCCGAACGCCGTCGCGGGCCGCGAAACGCTCGTCCCCGGCTTCTTCAGCAGCGGCACACCGTAATCGGGAACCCGGTTGTCGGTCTGGTGGAAATACTCGATCGTCAGCGTCGTCGGCTTGCCCAGCCCGAACGCGATCGACGGTGCGATGCCCCACCGATGCGAATAGACGCTGTCGCGGCCCACCTCGTCGTTCTCGTTGCCCATGGCGGCAATCCGCACGGCGGTGGATTCGCCGATCTGCTGGTTCACATCCAGCGTGCCACGGTAATAGGAGGCCGAACCGCCCCCGAACTGCCCGCCATAGCTGTTCCCCAGATGCGGCATCTTGGTCACCATGTTGATGGCGCCACCCGTCGTGCCGTTGCCGAACACTTCCGACGACGGGCCCTTGATCACCGAAACATGGTCGTAGTCGAAACTGTCACGGCTATAGACGCCGAAATCCCGCAGCCCGTCCTCATAGATATCGTTCTGCGCCTGAAAGCCGCGGATCAGGAACTGATCGCCGCTCATCCCGCCTTCCCCCTCGCCGACCGAGGCGGTAATGCCGGGCACGTTGCGCAGCGCCTCTTCCAGCGACTTCACATTCTGCTGTTCCATCAGCAGCTTGGGCACGACATTGACGGTCTGGGCCGTATGCATCACATCCTGCGGCATCCGGCTCAGGCCGATATCCTCGTGCAGGATGTTCATGCGGCTGCCGATCACCGTCACATGCTCTTCCGTCGTGGCGTTCCGCCCCGCCTGGTCCAGCGGCTGGCCGTTCACCGGCCGCGCCGGCACAACCCCGTCGGCACGCGGCGGCACGGCCTCGGTCGCCTGATGGTCCGCCACCGGCACCTCCCCGGCGGGATGATGGCCCCCGGCATGCGCCCTGCGCCCGGCATGGCGATGATGCTTCGCGTTCGCCGCCGCCTCGCCATCGGTGCCGGCTTCGGCCGAACCGACCTGCAATCCGGAACAGAGCAACGCAAACCCCGCCATCAGCGGCGCGGGATGAACACGGCGGCGGATCAATGGACTGGACATTCTCTCGTTCTCGCAACCACGGTTAGGTGGTGCCTTAAGAACACGAATGAGAATCACTCACAATTGCACAAACAGCATAAAGATCATAAACTTAGGTATAGGTTCCCAATTCCAGCCAGAAATGTTATGATACACGAAGACGTTCTGTGTCACGTGGAACATCGCGTGCGACACGGCCCCGGCACCCAGACGCCGGGCCGACCGCAAAAGCATCCGAAAACTGCCGAGCCGGAGGACTCTCTTGAGGCATGGGGCGCTGGTACTGGTTCATCGCAGCCATAATGTCGGTTTTCATCTTCGCGATTACCTTGTTCCCGTCCCATGATGCGTTCGGTGTCCTGTATGTTCTGGTCGTCGTGCTGGTTGCCGACCGCTGCACGCCGCGCATGCTTCACGCCGTGGGCGGCGCATGCGTCGCTCTCGAATGCACATCCTTCACCCTCCTCCATTACGGCGAACCTTTCGACGGCCAGTATGCCCGGCTGGCCCTGGGCATCATCGCCACCGTCGTCGTCACGATTCTTGCCACCCGCAACCGGCAGGCCAGGGATGCGCTGGCCGAACAGGTCCGGCTGCTGGCGCATGCCGACCGCATCGCCACGCTGGGGCACCTGACGGTCTCGATCGCGCACGAGGTCAACCAGCCGCTGTCGGCCATCGCCACCTTCGCGCAATCGGGCGGCCGGTGGCTCCGCCGCGACCGGCCCGACCTCCCCGAGGCCATCGCCTGCTTCGAACAGATCAGGGCCAGCAGCAGCCGCGCCGCCGCCATCATCAGCCGCGTCCGCGATCTCACCCGCAAGGCCCCGCTCGCCCATGCCCGGCTGGACCTCCCCTCCCTGATCGAAGACACACTCCTTCTGCTGCGCTCCGAACTGGCCACGCGCGGCATTGACGTGCGCCGGCATGCCGCCCCCAATCTTCCGACCATCACCGGCGACCGGATCGCCATCCAGCAGATCGTCATGAACGTGATGCTGAACGCCATCCAGGCGCTCGAGACGATGACCGAGCACCGGAGACTCATCACCATGACCCTGACCGAAGACGTGTCGAAGCCCAGGACGATCCGCCTGGAAATCCAGGATTCGGGGCCGGGATTCCCGCATCTCGATCCCGATCACCTCTTCGCGCCCTTCGTCACCACCAGGGCATCGGGCATGGGCATGGGGCTGGCGATCTGCCGCACCATCGCCCTGTCTCACGGCGGCACGATCGAGGCCCGAAACGCCACCCCGCGCGGTGCCGTCGTCACGGTGCGCCTGCCGGTGGTGGAGATCGCCTCATGACGCACGCCACGCCGCCGCAACCGGCCGGCCATGTCATCGTGATCGACGATGACGCCGGCATGCGCGCCTCGCTGGACAGCCTGCTGCGCTCGGCCGGCCATACCGTCACCACCCATGCCGACCCGGATGATTTTCTCCGCGCCGCCCTTCCGGCCGGCCCGTGCTGCCTGATCCTCGATGTCAGGCTCGGCACCATCGACGGCCTGGCATTCCAGGCCGCACTCGCCGAATCCGGCTGCGGCATTCCCGTCATCATCATGACCGGCCATGGCGATATTCCCATGGCCGTCAGGGGCATGCGCGCGGGCGCGATCGACTTCCTCGCCAAGCCGCTGGACGACGAAACCCTGCTCGCCGCCGTGTCCCGCGCGTTCGAGCACTGGTCCCGCACACAGGCCGACGCGCCCTGCCCGGACGATATCCGCCAACGCTACGCCACCCTGTCCGATCGCGAGCGCCAGGTCATGGCGCTGGTGGTGGCCGGGCTGATGAACAAGCAGATCGCCGGCCACCTGTCCCTCAGCCTGCCGGCGATCAAGCTCCACCGCGCGCATGTCATGCGCAAGATGGGCGCCCAGTCGCTGGCCGACCTGGTGCGCCTGGGCGAGAGGCTTGCCGTCCGGGATCAGTCGGTCAGCCGTTACCCCACGCCGGCATAGCGGGCGCCGGCCCCTCGCGCCGGACAGGCAACCTCGCCCCTGCACGGGGCGGCCGTGACGATAGCCCTGCCCCTCGGGGTTACGGCCGGCACCGCGCCGTTTCGCAGAAGAACCAGGCGCGGGCATGGGGATAGTCGATCGTCATGCGGAAATTCTCGAACACGTTCCCGCCGACGGCCCCTTCAGGGGACAGGTCCATGAGTTGCGCCATCATGCCATGGAAGGCCGCATCCGGCCGCTGCGTGAACCACACCGGCCCGACCTTCTGGCCGGCGATCCCGATCTCGGGAACCTCGATGACGGAAGCGACCCGCTTGGGGAACAGATCGTCACCCTGGGCGATATAGCGCCACTCGGGATGCCGGGCATGCCACGCCGCCATGGTCGACGCCGTAATATAGCTTGCCACCCCGACACCGTCCCTGACACTGGCGCCCGATGCCGTCAGCGCCTCGGCCGTCGGGTGACTGGTCGCGCCGGTATCGAGCAGCATGTCCAGAACCTGCCCGTCAACGGTGATCCGGATGCGCGGCCATGCGCCGGTACGCCCCGGCCCGAGGCGCTTGAACCCCAGCGCGGCCACGGTCGCACCCGCCTCCGGCACGGCGTCCCGGGCCCGCAGCGTCACGCTGCGGGCACCATAATCGAAGGTCCATATACCGGGCTTGAGCACCATCGGCGTCACCTGACCGTCGCCCGCCTCGCCCGGATACAGGACGATCCCGTCGCAGCCCGCGCCCGGCAACGGCCAGCCCTTTCCCGGCTGAAACGCGGCGCGCGCGACGACAACGGGGCCGAAGGTCGACGCGCAGCGCCCGTCGCCCTTCAAACCAAGCCGCCCGGCTTCGATGTTCGAAATCCAGGCGGACGGAAACGTGCCTCCCCCGGTATCGATCAGCATCCGCATCCGCCGCCCGTTCGCCAGCGTCGGCACGGCATAGACATGGCCGGCCTCATAGACGACCGGCAAGCTCCGGTCGGCGGCGCGCCCCGGCTGCGGCGCCAGCCCCAGCAGCGCCAGCGCGCCCGCGAGCAAGACCCTCCTCATGGCCCCGTCACCGCCCGGACATTGTCGTCGGGATTGCGATCGACCATCTCCACATAGGGGTCGACCCCCGCGAAGGACGGCGCGCGATCCACCGTGAAATGCAGCGTGTTCTCGCCCGTCCTGACCGGCACACGCTGCATCAGCACGACGTTCTTCCGGTCGAAGGCCGCTTCCCCCGGCATGGCGGTGAACAGCCCGATATCGACCGGCTCGTTCATCGGCGTTTCCGTCTCGTTGCCCTTGCCGTCGGCATAGAGCTTCTTCGCCGAAACCTTCACTGCCACGTCGAACCGGCCATCGGCCCGCTTCGTCGCGGTGCCGGAGACGGTGCGCAGGTCGTAGAGCGTGATCTTCTCGAACAGGTCGGTAATCAGTTGCTGCCCGGCGGCATCGCCCTCCCCCGCCTGTCCGGCCTGCGCGCGGAAATCGCCGACAAGGTCCAGCGAGCGCGGCCAGGGCGCATCCTTGAAGCGATAATCGGCCAGAAGCTGGCGCAGTCCCGCATTCACCCGGTCCGCGCCGAGCCGGTCCTGGAGCAGATACATCACGACCGAACCCTTGCGGTAATGGATGTATTGCTGGTTCTCGACCCGCTCAAGCGGCTCCTCCTCCAGCCGCTCCGTGCCGCGCGCACGCAGATACTGGTCCAGTTCGTATTTCAGGAAGCGCCGGATCTTGTCCGGCCCATAGAGTTCCCGCATCGTCATGAGCGCCGAATATTGCGCCAGCGTCTCCGAAAGCATGGTCGAGCCCTGCATGTCCGCGCCCACGACCTGATGCGCCCACCATTGGTGGCCCAGCTCGTGCGCCGTCACATAGGTCACGTAATCGATATTGTCGGGGTTCGAGAGGTTGGCGATAAAGCCGATCCCTTCCGAATACGGAATCGTCCCGGCAAACGCCTGCGCGAAGGCGGAATAGGCCGGAAATTCCAGGATGCGGGCATAATGGAACTGATACGGGCCGAAATTCGGCTCGTAATATTTCAGCCCGGCCTTGAAGCCGTCCAGCATCCGCTCGACGTTCCACGGATGATGCGGGTCGTAATAGACCGTCAGGTCCACCTTGCCGTTGGGCCCGTCATAAATCGCGTGCCGTTCGGCATAGCGCGCCGACTGCACGGCAAAGAAGTCGAGCACCGGCGCGGAGGTGACGAAATGCGCAGTACGCCGCCCGTCATGCGTCACGTCCGATACACGGTCGCCGGGCGCGATCGGCGTCTGGTCGGCATCGGTCGTCACCGTGATGTCCGCCGTCGTCCAGCCCGCATGGATGTAGTTCTGCGCCTGCGCCGCACGGTCCTCCAGCTTCGCCATGCGCAGTTCCGGCACCAGCCCGTATTTGCGGCGCTTGACCCGATCCTGGAGCAGCCCGTCACGGGTCATGCCGATGGACGGCGCGAAATCCTCCTTGTTGACGAAAGTGCCGTTCGGAAAGATGCCAAGGTCGGTATTGGCCGAATTGGCAAAGCCGCGCTGCGCCCGCTCGGTACGGAAATCCAGCCCGATGCTCGCCCCCGGCGCCAGCGGCCGGTCCAGCCGGTAGATGCGGTAGTGGAATTTCGGATAGTCGCGCTCCAGCGTCGCGCCCTCGATCTTCAGGTCGATCAGCTTTGTCTCGCGCGTCTCCATCCGCACATGCACATGGTCGAGCGGCACCGCCTGATGGTTGGTCAGCGCATAATGTCCGCTCACCGTCATCGCCGGCCCGTCGGGATGAATGTCGATGTCGAAGCGCAGCGCCGTCACGTCGGGCTGCAACACATGCTCGTACGCCAGCAGCGCCTTCTCGTAATCCGCCATGTAGCGGTCACGCTGGTTGGGCGTCAGATACTCGTTCCAGACATGCGTGTTCAGGAAGATGAAGCCCCCCAGCACCGCGAAACACGCCAGCGCCGCGCCGCCGATCGCCGCCGGCATGCCCCGGATGCGCGACGGCAACGCCGCCAGCCGCGCCCGCAGCGTCATCGCCGCGCCGCGCCGCCACAGCACATGGCACAGCACGATCAGGATGACCGCGCAGCACGCCCAGTAGAGGTCGCAGACCACCAACCCCTTCCAGAAATTGCCCACCCCGTTCATGTCGGAAAGCGGCATGCCGGGCGTGCGCCCGTAATTGTAGAGAATATCGTCCAGCCCCAGCGTGCCGCCGATCAGCCGCAGCACCATGTAGAGGAACATCAGCCCCCAGCCGACGAATTTCTGCGGTGCGAGAACCTGGAAGAACACCGCCAGAATGGCGGTCAGCAGCATCCAGACCGTGCCGGGCAGCACGAACCACAGCAGATAGTGCCCGAGTTCCAGATGCGTGTAGCCATGCGCAAGCTGGTAGACCACCCCGACCGCCACCCCCACGAGCAGCGTCGTGAACAGCACGATGGCAATGGCCGGCACCTTGCTCAGGACGAAGATCCATCCGGGCAGCGGCGCGGCGCCGATCAGCTCGTGCATCTTGCGGTCCTGCTCGCGCCAGACCACCTCGCCCGCATAGAACGCGGCCATGATGAGCGGAATAATCGTGAACGCGCCGATCAGATGCTGGATCATGACGCGCGTCACCGGCCAGACGGGCGTGCCATACATCTCGTCCAGATCGACCAGCCCGCCCACCGTGTTCACGATGCCCAGCAGCAGCAGCACGATATAGGCCGGGCTGCGCAACACCTGCCGCACCTCGAAGCGCAGGCGCGCGACATACTGCGCGCGCCGCGTGCGCGCGTCGAAACGCGGGCGCGGCAGGGCACGGGGGTCGAAGACCGGCGGCGTCTCGGCGGGGGCCTCCGCCCGCCGGCGGGAAAGCCTGCCCTGCCGGCGCGTAAAGCTGAACAGGCCGCCCGCGAGGGCCAGCAGCCCCACCGCAATGCCGCACCAGAGCACACGATTCCACAGCAGCATCGGCGTCAGGGGCGGCGCGAGCGTGTTGCGCTCCACCGAAGTCCAGTACCGCGTCGCCAGGTCGACCGCCCCGAAGCCGAACGGTTCGAGATAGCCGAACGTCTCCTCAAGGCGCGGCAGCTTGCCGATCATGGTGATCGCGATCGTCCAGATCACCATCAGCGACACCGCGACGATATACGACCCCATCATGGAGCGCGTCAGCGTCGCGGCCGCGAACATCAGGGCGCTGATCAGGAACAGGTTCGGAATCGCAATCAGCCCATAGGCCTTGAGATTGGCCAGCCCATGGACCGGGCCGAGCGTGTCCGGGTCCACCCAGGGCATGAACGACCCCAGGAACACGCCCAGCGGCACCGCGAGAAACACAAGGCAGCAGGTCACGAAGACACCGAGGAAACGGCCGAAAATATAAGGCAGGCGCCGCAGCCGCGTGGCGTAGAGGATCTGGCCGAACCCCGTCTCCTCGTCGCGGATCACGGCATTGGCCGCGATCGCCGCGCAGACGAACAGCGAGAAGACCGAGAACACCTGCTCCATCTGCGCGACGGCATAGGGCGCGTTCTTGTGCACGTTGCCGCCGCTGCCGATCTGGATGACCGAGACGGTGGTGCTGAGGAAGGTCAGCGTAAAGAAGATCAGCGCGCAGACCCAGAAAGCCGGGCCCCGCATCTGGTAGCGGATCTCGAACCGCGCGATACGTCCGAGCATGGATCAGGCAGCCCGGCGCGAATTGTCGAGCGTGCGGAAATAGACGTCCTCGAGGCTGCCCTCCATCGGCTCGAAACCCGCCCCCGGATCGCTTTCCGCCTCGACATGGATGATGGTCCGCCCGGCAAACAGCCGCACGGCGATCACCCGATAGTCCCGCTGGTACTGCTCCAGCGCCTCGCGCGGGATCACCTTGCGCCAAAGCCGCCCCCGGCTCTCCTCGATCAGCGCCTGCGGCGCGCCTTCCAGCAGAATGCGCCCGCCCGCCAGCACCGCCATGCGCGGGCACAGATCGGCGACATCCTCGACGATATGCGTCGAGAGAATGATCACGACCTGCTCCCCCACTTCCACCAGCAGGTTAAGGAAGCGGTTGCGCTCTTCAGGGTCGAGCCCCGCCGTCGGCTCGTCGACGATGATCAGCGAAGGCTGCCCGATCAACGCCTGCGCGATGCCGAACCGCTGGCGCATCCCGCCCGAAAAACCCGCGACGGCCTTCTTGCGCACGGTCCACAGATTCACCTGGTGAAGCAGCGTCTCGACCGTCTCGTGGCGCTCCCCCCTGCCGGTAATCCCCTTCAGCACCGCCAGATGGTCCAGCAGGTCATAGGCCGAGACCCGGGGATAGACGCCGAAATCCTGCGGAAGATAACCCAGCGTCTCCCGCAGGCGCTCCGGCTCGCGCAGCACGTCGATCCCGTCGAACGTCACGCTGCCGGATGTCGGGGCCTGCAAGGTCGCGATGGTGCGCATCAGGGTCGACTTGCCCGCACCATTCGGCCCGAGCAGCCCGAACATCCCCCGCGGGATCTCAAGCGAAACATGATCCAGGGCGCGCGTGCCGCTTGCATAGACCTGCACAAGATCCGAGATACGCAGCATGGTCGACAGTCCTTCCAATAAAGTATCGGAATGTTACGCCGAGACCGGTCTTTTCGACTAGTGCCCGCCCCTCACATTTCCCACACCCACAACAAGGCTTCATAAAAAATCGTCACTATATTACAACAGACATCGAACATTAAATAAACAGTTCCCACAAGTAATGGGTTACAATTCACTCTTCGATTCAAAATTGAATTGGATATTGATCTCGCCTATTCACATCACTTCGCCATCCGTTCGCAATGGCTCCCGCCCAGCCGCGTGCTTTCCGGATGCATCCATATTGATATATCATATCCAGGCCACTATCATTTAAAAATCGTTACAATATGGCATTCCGAATGCCGCGCTTCAAAAAATACCATCCGGAGGAAACAAATAATGGTCGGGAATTATACCATTCTCTTTCTATCCATTGTCTTCTTCATTCCAACCATTCTCAGCCTCGTCTTGCGCAAGACCCCCTTCAAGGAAGCACTGACCCTGAACGTCACCTTGGGCTTTACATGGGCAGGATGGATCTCCACCATCCTCTGGTGCGCGACCGGCGACAAATCCCGCATCAAGACGAAAGTAAAATCATATCCGCTTTATATCCGCGTCCTCATCATGGCTTTCATGGTCGTAGCCGAAATATTGCTCGTGTATGCGATCGCCCGTCATTCATGATGCCCCGGTGCGATCCTGCCCGGGCATCTCGCCGACACGCCCGGCCATCCACCCCGCCTAGCCGTTGGCGGGGATGGTGACGATGGTATTCGGCCCCTTGCTGGTCTTGGAAAGCTCAAGCAGGATCTGCAACATGGTAAAGGCGAGCTTGCTGTCGAAATCGTCGTCGGCGATCCAGTAGAATTTGTGATTGTAGTTCGTCCAGGAAAACACCGCCTCCGGCCGCTCTTTCGTCACGTGAATCACCACCACCGGCCGCGTCACCCGCCCGACCAGCTTGACGGTGGGCCGCGTGCGGCCCGAGGAGATATCCTCCTCCGGCACGTCGATCTGGTAGGCAATCTGCCCCAGCACCCCCAGCACCGTGCGCGTCAGCAGTTGGATCTGCCCCCGGCGCGGCCGCCCGCCGCCATAGACCACCTCCACCCGCTCGTCATCCTGCGCCATGCCCAGCAGGCGGCGCGTGTCATGCACCACCTTCGCCAGGTCCGGATTGTCGGTCGAGGCGATCGACAGGAACACCCGGTCCGCCATCGCGTCCTTGTCCGAGACGGCCGGATTCCGCTCAAGCTGGATGCCCAGCAGCCCCGCCAGTTGCAGCAGCCGCAGGTCGTAGATCAGGTCGAAGAAAGCCGGCGACCCACGCCCCACATCCCCACCCAGCGACCCGGCATTGCTGATCAGGTTGATCGACTGCACCGCCAGGCGAAACAGCACGTCGATCGGCAGCCCGCCCATGGCCAGCGGCAGCAGGTTGCCCGGTGGCAGCGGCCGCAGGAAGCTCTGCGCGTAGGAATCCCCGGTCACGGGCTGGAAGGTGAAGGTCGGGCTCTCCTGCACCTGCATCCCCGCCCCGCCATAGGGCCGGGTCGCCAGCGAATAGGTCCCGATCCCCACGGAGACATTGCGCTGGAGCTGATATCCCGAAATCAGTTGGGTGGTGTCCAGGAAGCCCGGCGTGTCGGCATAGCGCAGGCGCACCACGTTCAGCAGCGTCTGCTGCTTGGCCGAGCTGGTCAGCGCGCGCGAATAGTCGCTCTGGTCCCGGTCCAGCCGCGTCGGCCCGATCTCGTAGCATCCTTGCAGAACAGACAGGCCCGGCAGCAGCAGAAGAAAGCGAATGGTCCTGTTCATGGTCCCCGGATGTCGTTCATGGTGCCCGCAGGGCATAGATCACCGCTCCCGGATTTCCAATGCGGTCCCGGTCCATTTTTTCCTGACAAGTTGGCAATGTCCGGCCACCGCCGGCATCGCACGAACCGGTTCCCTCCGTCCCTGTTTCATGAAATTGTCACAATGGAAATCGGCAGCCATGCCGTATGTCACGATGCATCCACACGATTTCCGTCCGACGCGGAACAACACGCACAGGCCGAGCAGACGCATGACGACACGCCGGGACTTCCTCAAATACGCCCTCCTGTCCGGCGCGGCGGGCGCCACCACCACGCTTCCCGCCGCCATCCAGCGCGCCTTCGCCATCGCCCCCAATCCGGGCACGACCTGGCAGGATGCCGAGCATGTGGTGATCCTGATGCAGGAAAACCGGTCGTTCGACCATGTGTTCGGCACGCTGCAAGGCGTGCGCGGCTTCAACGACCCCAGGGCGATGCGGCAGGCCAACGGCAACCCGGTCTTCGCCCAGACGGGCGCGGACGGCCAGACCTACGTGCCTTGGCGCCTGAACATCCGCGACACGCGCGTCACCTGGATGGGCTCCATCCCCCATTCCCGCGACAGCCAGGTCGATGCGTGGAACGATGGCGGCCACGACCGCTGGATCGACGCCAAGAAATCCCACCACAAGGGCTATGACCGCTACCCGCTGACGATGGGCCATTACACGCGCGAGGACCTGCCGTTCTACTACGCGCTGGCCGACGCCTTCACCGTCTGCGACCAGCATTATTGCGGCGCCATGACCAGCACCACCCCCAACCGGCTGCTGTTCTGGACAGGCACGGTCCGCGATACGCAGACGACCGATTCCCGCGTCTACATGCGCAATGGCGAGATCCTCGAAGGCGGCATGACCTGGACCACCTTCCCCGAACGGCTGGAGAGCGCCGGCGTCTCGTGGAAATTCTACCAGAACGAACTGTCCCAGACCGGCGGCATGAGTGCGCCGGAACGCGCGTGGCTCTCCAATTTCGGCTGCAACGTCCTGGAGTGCTTCGACCAGTATTGCGTCTCGGCCAATCCCGGCTTCAGCGACTGGCTGGAGGCCCGCATCGACGACTGCACACGCCATATCGACCGGCTGACGAAGCAGGAAATGCTGGTCTCCGAAACGCACGAGGAACAACTGGCCGAAGCCCGGGCCCTGCTCGACGTGCTGACCCGCCGCCGCCCCTCCGCCAGCCACACGATGCAGAAGCTCACCCCCGCCGAACGCGCCCTGTTCGAGAAGGCGTTCGTCATCAACAACGGCGACCCGCACTACCGCGCGCTGGAAACCCTGTCCTTCTCCGAAGGCGACAAACCCCTGCACATGGACGCCCCCAAGGGCGACATCCTCCACCAGTTCCGCCAGGACGTGCGCGCGGGCAGCCTGCCCACCGTCTCGTGGCTGGCCGCGCCGGAGCATTTCTCCGACCACCCCACCTCGCCATGGTACGGCGCGTGGTACGTGTCGGAGATCATGGATATCCTGACCGAAAATCCGGACGTGTGGAAAAAGACCATCTTCATCATCACCTACGATGAAAATGACGGCTATTTCGACCATGGCTGTTCCTACACGGCGCCGGACCCCTACCGCCCGGAAACCGGCCGCTCCTCGGCCGCGATCGGCCCCGACGGGCTGGAACACACCACGGCGCGCGACGAGGTGGAGCGCGGCGTCCCGCCCCGCCTGGCCCGCACCGGCCCGATCGGGCTGGGCTTCCGCGTGCCCATGATCGTCGCCTCGCCGTGGAGCCGGGGCGGCTGGGTCAATTCCCAGCTTTTCGAGCACACCTCCACCCTGCAGTTCCTGGAAACCTTCATCCAGGCGAAATTCGGCAAGGCGGTCACCGAAACCAACATCTCGCCCTGGCGCCGCGCGATCAGCGGCAACCTGACCTCCTGCTTCCGCCTCTATGACGGCACGGTGCCCACCCTGCCCTTCCTCAACCGCAACGCCCATCTCCAGGCCATCGAGGAAGCGAAGGACCGCCCCATGCCCGGCGGCTTCCGCGCCCTGAGCACGACGGACCTCGCCACCCTGCGCACCAATCCCGCCAGCCTGCGCACCATGGTCCGGCAGGAACCCGGCACCCGCCCCTCCTGCGCCCTGCCCTACGAAGCCCATTGCGACGGCGGCCTGACGCCGGATGGCGAACAGATCGCCCTGCGCCTGCATGCCGGGCGCACGCTGCACGGCGCGAACGCGGCGGGCCTGCCCTTCAACGTCTATTGCCACGGCCTGGCACCCAGCAGGACCGGCGCCAAGGGCACCATGCAGGCGGGCACCTACGCCGTCGCCGCCGGCGACACGCTGGACGCGGCCTTCGACATGACGAGCTTCGCCGACAGGCTCTACGATGTCGCGGTCCACGCCCCCAACGGCTTCTATCGCCATTTCCGCGGCCGGCAGGGCGGCCTGCGTTTGCAGGTGGAATGCGGCTATCTCCACGGCCGGGGCAAGGACCTCACCCTGCGGGTGACCAACAGCGGCCCGCAGACGGTCACGATCGCCTGCGCCCTGGCCGGCCAGAACGTGAAGCGCACCCTGCGCGTCGCCCCCGGCCACGCCGCCGAGGCCGCGTTCGACCTGTCAGGCAGCGCAATGTGGTATGATGTCACGCTCACCAGCCCGGCCGAGCCCGAACTGACCTACCAGTTCGCCGGCCGCGTCGAAACGGGGCGGCCCAGCCAAACCGACCCCGCCATGGCCTGAAGCCTGACCGCAAATGCGCGCTGGTGGCGATCCAACGCGCGTTTCCTGCGCTTCGGTGCTCACGGCCCATAAGGCCGCTCCGTTCCGATGCTCGAAAACACACGCCGGGCGCGGCCCTCACGGGCCGCTCTCGCTCACCAGCCCACATTTGCGGTCAGGCTCCGCCGCTGTTTGCAAAGTCACCCTGCCGACGATCCAACGCGCGTTTCCTGCGCGTCGGTGCTCACGGCCCATAAGGCCGCTCCGCTCCGATGCTCGAAAACACACGCCGGGCGCGGCCCTCACGGGCCGCTCTCGCTCACCAGCCCACATTTGCGGTCAGGCTCCGCCGCTGTTTGCAAAGTCACCCTGCCGGCGATCCGACGCGCGTTTCCAGCGCGGCCCTCTCGCTCGGCAGGCCGACTTTTCAAACAGCCTCTGTAACAATCACAACAATAACTTGGGGCGACGGCCCCTCATTCAGGCGAGCTTCTTCGCCAGCCCGGCCACATGCTGGCCGAGGAAGCGCGCGCCATCCAGTTCGTTGGCGCTAACGGCACGCGAGCCATCACCGGCGGCGATCGTGGTCGCGCCATAAGGCGCGCCGCCCGAGACCTGGTCCACCGCAAGCTGGCCCTGAAAGCTGTAGGGCAGGCCGCTGATGACCATGCCGTGATGGATCAGGTTCGACAGCAGCGAATAGAGCGTCGTCTCCTGCCCGCCATGCTGGCTGGCGGTCGAGGTAAAGGCCGCACCCACCTTGCCGATCAGCGCGCCCTTCAGCCACAGCCCGCCGGTCTGGTCCCAGAACGCCGCCATCTGCGACGGCAGCCGCCCGAAGCGCGTGGGCGCGCCGATGATGATGGCATCATACTGCGGCAGATCGTCGATCGTCGCGACCGGCGCCGCCTGGTCCAGCTTGAAGTGATGCGTCTTCGCGATCTCCTCGGGCACCGTCTCCGGCACGCGCTTGATATCGGCCTCGATCCCCGCCGCGCGGGCGCCCTCGGCGACGGCCTGCGCCATCGTCTCGACATGCCCGTAAGTGGAGTAATAGAGAACCAGCAGCTTCGTCATCATGACCTCTTCCCGGCGCCAGGGCCGTTTCCTCGGGGCGAACAATACCCGGCCGACCATACGGCCCACCCCGCCCCCCGACACCCCAAAAGACGGAAACCCTCGGTTTCCGTCTTTTCGCGCCGCCCACCCGGCCACACGCCCGATCACATGCCGGTTGCACGCCCCCACGAAACGGCATGATGGTTGGCCCGTTCCAGTCCTCGACGGCTCCCAATCCATTGGCGGAGCCACAGATTCGCAAGGCCGCCCTCATGACCCGTACCCAGATCAGGCTTCTCGTCGCGACCACCGGCGTCACCGCGCTGCTGGTGGCCGCCGGCTACCGCGCGGTCGTCTCGCCCGAGGAAGCACGGCAGACGGTCGAGGCCGGAACCGGCCCCCACCCCGTCCTGCTGCCCCCCAACCCCACTTTCATGCCCACGGTGAACATCGCCACCCCGATCGGCTGGCAGGGCACGCAGGCCCCCGTCCCGGCCCAGGGACTGGCGGTGCATGCCTTCGCCAGGGACCTGGACCACCCGCGCTGGCTGTACAGACTGCCCAACGGCGATATCCTGGTGGCGGAATCCGGCTCCCCCGGCACCGACATCAAGACGGTGAAGAACCGCATCGCCGGCCTGGTCATGGGCAAGGCCGGCGCGGGCGGCAAAAGCCCCGACCGCATCACCCTGCTGCGCGATACCGACGGCGACGGCGTCGCCGACCAGCGCAGCGTCTTCCTCGACCATCTCTATTCGCCCTTCGGCATGGCCCTGGTCGGCGACACGCTCTACGTGGCCAACGCCAACGCACTGGTCCGCTTCCCCTATCACGAGGGCGAAACCCATATCGACGCACCGGGCGAAAAAGCCGTGGACCTCCCGGCCGGCTACAACCACCACTGGACCAAGAACATCCTCGCCAGCCCGGATGGCGGCACCCTCTACGTCACCATCGGCTCCAACAGCAACGTCGCCGACAACGGCATGGAGGTCGAGGAAGGCCGCGCGCGGATCGACAGGTTCGACATCGCCAGCGGCAAGCTTACCCCCTACGCCACCGGCCTGCGCAACCCCAACGGGCTGGCGTGGGAACCGCAGACCGGCGCCCTGTGGGCGGTGGTGAACGAACGCGACGAAATCGGCAGCGACCTGGTGCCGGACTACATCACGGCGGTGAAGGAGGGCGCGTTCTATGGCTGGCCCTACAGCTATTACGGCCAGCATGTCGATGTCCGCGTCAAGCCGCAGCGGCCCGACCTGGTGGCCAGCGCCATCGCCCCCGACTACGCCGTCGGCCCGCACACGGCCTCGCTCGGCATCGCCTTCTCGCAGCAGAGCAGCCTGCCCGAGGCCTGGCGCGGCGGCCTGTTCGTCGCCCAGCACGGCTCATGGAACCGCAAGCCCAAGAGCGGCTACCGCGTCATCTACGTCCCCTTCACCGACGGCCACCCCGACGGCACGCCCCGCGACGTGCTGACCGGCTTCCTGACGCAGGACGAAGAGCACGTCCACGGCCGCCCGGTCGGCCTGGCGCTGGACAAATCCGGCGCCCTGCTGGTCGCCGACGACGTCGGCAACGCCGTATGGCGGGTCACCGGCGCGGAACAGAAGACCGACTGACGCCATTCTTTCTCAGAGCCTGACCGCAAATGTGGGCTGGTGAGCGAGAGTGCCGCGCAGCGGCACGGCCGGCGTGTGTTTCCGAGCATCGGAGCGGAGCGGCCTTGATGGCCGTGAGCACCGAAGCACAGGAAACGCCCGCTGGATCGCCGCCAGCGCGCATTTGCGGTCAGGCTCTCAGGCCCAGTACCACGACCGGATATTCCAGCAGTTCGACCTCACGTTGATATTGCTCTTATATCCCACCAGCGCGGATTTGACCCCCTCGATCGAACTGCGCTGGTACAGCGGCAGAACGGGCAGGTCGTGCCGGATGACGGCCTGGATCTTCCGGTAGATCTCCCGCCGCTTCATCCGGTCCTGCTCATGCATGCCCGCCACCATCAGCGCGTCGGCGGCGGCGGACTGATACTGGAAGACATTGCTCCCCACACCCCCCCGGGCCACCGACTGGTGGCTGTCGAAATGCAGCGAGCATTCCGGATCGGACCCGACCATGAAGTCGATTTCCACCAGCGCGGTATCGAACTGCGAATGGGTCCAGCTACTGCCCCAGGTAATGGCGGGCGGCGCGTCATGCAGCGTCATGGCGGCGCCGATCGCCTTCCATTGCGCCTGCATCACCTGCTGGATCTGCTGGCGCAGCGGATCGCCCGAGGTCGAGGAATTGCCGAATTCCAGCCGGACACCATCCCGGCTGCGAATCCCGTCCCGGCCCGCCACCCAGCCCGCCGCATCCAGCACCGCCCGCGCCTGCGCCGGGTCGTGCCGATGCGCCGGCAGGTCCGGATTGAACCAGAAGGATTCGCGCGGCACGTACGACTCACTCACATGCGGCAGCCCTTCGAGCAGGATCGAGATGATCTCCTCCTTGTCCAGCGCCAGATACAGCGCCTGCCGCACCGCCAGATCCTGAAATTGCGGCCGGCCGAGATTGAGCGCCACGATACCGGCGGCGGCGGCCGGCGCAATCTCGATCCGCCGCCCCGCCGGCAGCGCCAGCGCCTCCCGATACCGATCCGGCGCAATCCCCTGCATGCCCAGATAATCGATCGCGCCAACCTCGAACTGGGTAAAAAGCGCCGTCTGGTCCGGGATATATTTGAAGATCAGCGTCTCGACATGCGGCTCCCCGGGCCGGTAGTACCGCGCATTGGCCAGCAGCGTGATCTGATCACCGGGCACCCGGCTCCCCCAGCGGAACGGCCCGGTGCCGACCGGATGCTGCGAGAACGCCGAGGCGCTCCAATTATGCTCATGTCCCAGAAGATGCGCCGGCACGACGAACATATTCGCAAGCTGCGACAGGTAAGACGCCGAGCTTTCCTTCATCCGCCACGTGATTTCCGTCGGGCTCACCACCGTCACATCCGTGACCAGCTCATGCCCGGCGCGCGAATAGGCCGGAAAATCCGGATCATGCAGCAACCCGAGCGTGAAGCGCACATCCTCGGCCGAGAAAGGCGCCCCGTCATGCCACACGACATCCGTCCGCAGCCTGATCCGCCAGAAGGTGCCGTCTTCCGAAATCCCGCCATTATCCGGCGTCGGAATATCGGCCGCGAGTTCGGGCACGAACATGCCCGCCTCGTCGATCGACCAGAGCGGACTGAACAGGTTCATATGAACGCCGTCATCCACCTCGATATGCGGAAACAGCGGATTGAAGACGGTCGGCTCCTGCGACAGCCCGACGACGATCCCGCCGCGCCGCCCAGGCGGGGCCGCCCGCGCCCGCCCGGCCAGCCCCGGCAGGGCGACCGCAGCCCCCAGCCCGCCCACGAATGCCCTGCGGCCCAGAGGATGCATCAGCGATCTCCGCACAGACCGGCCCTAGAACCCGACATCGATCTGAAGTTTCGAGCCATCGGTAAAGCGCGACCAGCGGAAAGGCGCGGGGTCGACCACCGGGTCCGCCCCCGTCGCCAGATCGGCGGCCAACTGCCCGGCCCCGGGCCCGATCCCGAACCCATGGCCCGAGAACCCCGTGGCCACGATCACCCCCTCCACGCCCGGAACCGGGCTGATGGTCGGCACGGCATCGGGCATCACGTCGATCATGCCGCCCCAGGTCTGCACCACCTTCATGCCCGCCGCCTGGGGGAACAGGTTCAGGAACGCCTCCTCGGCCTGTTTCAGCAGGGCCGCGACCGGCTTCGGGTCCAGCGTCCGCACCCGCTCGAAGATTGTCGCCTGGTCCATCGCCCAATGCCGGGGCTGCCGCAGCGCCTCGATAAAGCGATGATCGAGCCTGGGCTTGAGCGCCCGCCGCTCGGCCCGCAGCGCGGGCAGGAATTTCGGCAGGAAGCGGATCGTATCAGGCACGATCGGCGCCACGACGGTTCCCGACTGCGCGAAATTATAGCCTCCGTCATCGCGTTTGCGAAACGCGACCTTGCCCGTATAGGCGCTCACCTCCGGCAGCCCCGCGATCGGCGAGGTCCGGGCCACCGAGGCCAGCACCTTGAGCTGCGGCAGGGTCAGGTCATGATTCCCCAGCAGCAGCCGCGACCACGCCCCCCCGGCAACCACCACGGCATTGCAGGCGATGCGCCCCTTTTCCGTAAACACGCCCCGCACCCGCCCGCCGGCGACATCCAGCCCCCGCACGGCGGTGGATTGCAGCACATGCGCGCCCCGCGCCCGCGCCGCCGCCGCAATGGCCGGCGCGGCCTTCTGCGGCTCGGCACGGGCATCGGTCGCGTTATACAGCGCGGAGCGGAAGCTGCGCGTCGCCCCCGGCAGCAGTTCCGCGATCTCCGACGAACCGATCACCCGCGATCCGGTCTGCCAGATCCGCGCATTCTCCGCCCAGCGCTCATGCCGTGCCTGGTCGGCCTCGGTCAACGCCACCGACAGCACGCCGGTCACCTTGAAGCCGGTATCGGCCTGTTCGAGCGGCCCCAGACCATGCCAGATCCGCATGCTCTCCAGCATCAGCGGAATCTCCCGCGCATCGCGGCCGTTCTTGCGCACCCACCCCCAGTTGCGGCTGGATTGTTCCGCGCCGATCACGCCTTTTTCGCACAGGGTCACATCGATCCCCTTGCGGCTCAGCGCCAGCGCCGTACTGGCCCCGACGATCCCTCCGCCGATGACCACGACATCGGTGGCGGCCGGCGGGGTCGTATCGCTCTCGATGGTGACGACTTCAGGTCCCATGATCAATGTTCCGTTGTAGGAGAATGAGATTTCAGCAGCAGGACTGCCCGGCGAGCGGCCCGTCGATCACCAGGTCGTCACGCAGGCAGGCGGTCATGTGCCCGCCCTCCAGCGTACGCACGGGCGGCTTTCCCGCCGCACAGGCCGGAATGACAAACGGGCAGCGGGGGGCGAACGCACACCCCCCCGTCATGCCCGCATCCTCCGCCACCGGCTGGGCCGCGAGCAGCGACGCGGCCGAACTGCCCGGCGCCGGCGCCGCATTCAGCAGCATGGCGGTATAAGGGTGGCGCGGGCGGGTAAACATCGCCACCGTCTCGCCCAGTTCGACGATCCGCCCGCGATACATCACGGCAATCCGGTCGGAGATGATGCCGACCACAGGCAGGTCATGGGCGATGAACACGATCGCGATGCCCAGCCGCTCGCGCAGATCCATGAACAGGTTCACCACCTGCGCCTGCACCGACACATCCAGCGCCGACACCGCCTCGTCGGCCACGACCAGCGCCGGATCGAGCATCAGCGCGCGGGCGATATTGATCCGCTGCCGCTGCCCGCCGGAGAATTCATGCGGATAGCGATTCAGCAGCGTGGCAGGCAGGCCCACAAGGTCCAGCGCCGCCACCAGCTTCCGCCGATCCTCGGCCGCCGACGTCGTCAGCCCATGCAGCGCCAGCGGCGTGCGCAGAAGCTGCTCCACCGTCATGCGCGGGTTCAGCGACGCATAGGGGTCCTGGAAGATCATCTGCGCCCGCCGCCGGAACCCCCGGCGCTGCGCCCGGTCCATGCCCAGCGGATCGACCCCGTCGAACAGCACCTGCCCCGAGGTCCGCGCCAGGATATCCATGGCAATCCGCCCGGCCGTGCTCTTGCCAGACCCGGATTCCCCGACAATCCCCAGCACCTCGCCCCGCCCGACGGTAAACGAGATCCCGTCCAGCGCGACGAAATCCGCCCCTTTGCCGAACAACCCCTTCCTGCGCGGATAGATCTTCGTCAGGTCGCGCACGTCCAGAAGCGGCTCAGCCACGGGCAATCTCCTGCCAGCGCACGCAGCGCACCTCATGCCCGCTCCGCGCGACCTCCAGCGACGGACGGAAACCGTCGCACACCCCCGGCCGGAAATGCGCGCAGCGCGGATGAAAGGTGCAGCCCTGCGGCCGATGCCTCGGGTCGGGCACATGCCCCGGAATGGTCGGCAGCCGCTGGCGCCGGGCCAGCACGGCATCATAGGTCGGCACGGTGCGGAACAGCACGCGGCTATAGGGCATCAGCGGGTCGTCCAGCGCATCGCGCACCGGCGCGTTCTCGACCACCTGGCCGGAATACATGACGACGATCCGGTCCGAAATCTGCGCCACCACCCCGATATTATGGGTAATGAAAATGATCGCCATGCCCATTTCCGCCTGCAACTCCCGCAGCAGCGCCAGGATCTGCGCCTGCACGGTCACATCCAGCGCGGTGGTGGGCTCGTCGGCGATCAGCAGCCGGGGCCGGCAGGCCAGCGCCATGGCGATCATGACGCGCTGGCGCATGCCGCCGGAAAGCTGGTTGGGATAATGCGACACGATCTGCCCCGGATCGCGCAGCCCCACCCGCGCCAGCATCTCGACCACCGTCGCCCGCGCCTGCCGGCGCGTCAGCCCGTCATGGGTCATCAGCACCTCGGCGATCTGCTCACCGATGGTCAGCACCGGGTTCAGGCTGGTCATGGGGTCCTGGAACACCATGCTGATATCGCGCCCGCGGATCGCCCGCATGGCCCGGTCGGGCAGCGCCAGCAGGTCGACGACCGCCTCCCCGTCCCGGCGAAACAGCGCCTGCCCCGACACCACCGTGCCCGCTCCCGCCGGCAGCAACCCCAGCAACGCCATGGCGGTGACGCTCTTGCCGGAGCTGCTCTCGCCGACGATGGCCACGGTCTCCCCCGCCGCCACGTCGAAGCTCGCCCCCTCCACCGCCGGAATATCCGGGCCGCCACCCTGCGCGAACGTCACCGCCAGCTTGCGCACCGAAAGCAGGGGCCCGCTCATGCCCGGCGCCCCTGCCGGGGATCGACCGCCACGCGCAGCCCATCCCCGATGAAATTCAGCCCGATCACCGCCACGGCAATCACCAGTCCGGGCAGGATGGCCAGCCACGGGTCCGGCCGCAGATATTCCTGCGCATCGTTCAGCATCGCCCCCAGGCTGGGCTGCGGCGGCTGAATACCGTTGCCAAGGTAGCTGACATACGCCTCCATCAGGATCGCCCGCGCGACATTCAGCGTCGAGACGACGATGATCGCCCCAGTAATGTTCGGCAGCAGCTCGCGCAGCAGCATATGCGCCGCCGACGCCCCCATCGCCTCCACCGCGACGACGAACTCGCGCCCCCGCAACGCCCGCACCTGCCCGTCCACCACCCGCGACACTTCCATCCACGCCACCAGCGAGACGATGCCCACGATGGTCAGCGCCCCCGGCTGCCCGAAGGAGGCCAGCGTCAGCAACAGGAAGATGGTCGGAAAACACAGCACGGAATCGACCACCCGCATCAGCACCCGCCGCGTCCAGCCGCCATAGAACCCCGTCAGCCCACCCGTCAGGCACCCGGTCAGGGTACTCAGCGCCATCGCCGACAGCCCGATCAGCAGCGAGGTCCGGGCTCCCGCCAGCAGCCGCACCAGCGTATCGCGGCCGATCTCGTCGGTCCCCAGTACATGGCTGCCCGACAGGGGCGGCAGAAAGCGATGATGCAGGTCGATCTCCAGCGGATCAAAGGGCAGCAGCGGCGGCAGCACCGCGCAGGCAAAGGCCAGCACCACGACCATGACCATCCCGGTCGAGGCGGTGCGGATCTTCATGAGTCGGCGAAGCGTCTTCACATCACGGCCCTTTTAAAGACATCGCGCATCCCCCCCCTCACCGGCGCGACACGCGCAGACGAGGGTCGGCAACGGCATAGAGGGCATCGGTCAGAATGCTGCCGAAGGTCGCCAGCACGGCGGAAAACATGAGAATCCCCATGGCCACCGGATAATCGCGATATTCGAGCGAATCGAGAAACAACCGGCCGATCCCCGGCCAGGTAAACACGGTCTCCGTCACCAGCGCCCCGCTCAGCAGGGTCGGAAACTGCAAGCCCGCCAGCGTGATCATCGGCAGCAGCGCATTGCGCAGCACATGCCGGTAGCGAATGCGCCGGGGCGACAGCCCCTTGGCCCGCGCGGTGCGGATGCAATCCTGCCCCAGCACCTCGGCCACCGCATTGCGCGTATAGCGCGACCAGATCGCGGTAGAGCCCAGCGCCAGCACGATCGCCGGCAGAAACAGATGCCGCAGATAATCACCCAGCGAAAACGCCCCGCCGACCGTATGGATATTCCCCGACGGCAACCAGCCCAGCCGGACGGAAAACAGCGAGATGAACACAAGCCCGAACCAGAAGGTCGGGATCGACAGCAGCACGACGGAAAGAACCGTCATCATCGTATCGCCCCGCGATCCCTGGCGAAAGGCGCCATACAGCCCCATCGACGCCCCAACCCACGTCGCCAGCAGGCTGGCGGTGCCCGCCAGTTCCATCGTCGCCCCCAGATGCCCGAAGATGATGGTCAGCACCGGCTGATGGTCGCGGAACGAGCGCCCCCAATCCCCGACGAGCAACCCCTTCACCCAGATCAGGTATTGCAGCGGCAGCGGCACATCGAGCCCCATCTGGTGCCGGATCATCCCCAACTGGGTCTCCGTCATCCCCGGCGAGAGCGCAAACTGCGCCAGCGGATCGCCGGGGGCGAGATGAAGCAGCAGAAAACCGGTGACAGAAACGATCGCCAGGGTAACGACCATGCGGGCGAGCCGGGAGACGAACGTATCTGTCATTGCATATCCTCAGAACCCCAGCCTCTTAAAGTTTCAGGTTCACCTGGAAATAGTAGTATCCGCCGTTGAAGCCGATCTGCTGGATATCATAATCATACATCGCCGTCCCGATATAGCGGAAATCTTTCGGTATTTTCCTCTGCTTTGCGTTCCCGACATTGTTCGCGCCCAGCGCCACGCGCCATTGCGGGTTGATCTGGTAGCCGATCATCAGGTTGGTCTGGAAACGCGGCCGGTCGACGAAGCGCATGAACTGCGTGTTCGAATAGGCCAGCGGGCCGACATAATATTCAAGCTGCGAGGTCGCCCGCCCATAGCGGATCTCATGGGCGGTGAAATCCCATTTCCCCATATGCCAGTTGCCGCCGAAGATCAGCTTGTTCCGTGGCGTATAGGAGGTGATATACCCCTGGGTCTGGGCATTGATCAGGTCCTTGCCGGTACCGTCCTTGTTGATCTTGAGAATATCGGTCTGGTTGAAATTCGCCGCCAGGTCCCAGTCGATCACCCCATACCGCCCCACATCGGTGCGATAGGTGGCCGTAATATCCATGCCCCGTGTCCGGGTATTGGCGACGTTCGCGAAATATTGCGCCTTCACGGCCGAAGCGATCAGATCCGGAGGCAGGCCAAAGCCACCGGCCGTCAGCGCATCGATCGCCTGCTGTCCACTATAGACGCCGCCGACCATGATCCGATCCTTCAGCGTAATCTGATAGGCATCGAACGTGATATGCAGGTTGCGCACCGGGTTCAGCACGAAGCCGGCGCTGAAGCTGGTCGACCGCTCGGGCTTGAGCGGCCGTGACCCGAGCTGGCGCGCGGCCAGCGAGTTCACGGGCAGGAACCCGCTGGCGCCGGTCGGCGACACCGCCAGGCTCGACCAGTTCTCTTCCGCCAGGGTCGGCGCGCGGAACCCGTTGCTGATGGTGCCGCGCAGGCTGAAATATTTATTGAAATCATAGCGTGAGGACACTTTCCCGGTCTTGGTGTCGCCCGCATCGGTATAATGCTCGAACCGCCCCGCCAGGTCGATCTGCCATTTCGGCAGAAGCTGCGTCGACAGGTCGATATAGCCTGCCGTCACGTCCCGATTGCTGTCCGAGGCATTCTGCGGGCTCAACCCATGGTCGGCCGCCGGTCCCGCGCCATACCAGGCGCCATATTCGCCGGCGCCGATATGGTAGCTGTCATAGCGGTACTGCGCGCCGATCGCGAAATTCAGCGGCGCGGCCAGCAACGGCACGTGAAAGGCATGGCGCAGCCCCGCATCCGTCGTCCACTGGGTATTGCTCAGCGTCATCATCTTGTTGAAGCGGGCGGGCGAGGAGCCGTAGGTGGCGATCAGCGACGGATTTTCGGTATTCAGCATCCCGATCGTCGCCGAATCCCCGCCATAGGTCGTGCTCACGTCCCAGTCCCAGTCGAACTTCGTGCCACGAAAACCCACCGTCACGCTATAGTCGTTCTCGCCCAGCGTGATCTGCGGGCTGAACCCGTACGGGTACATCGACGGCATGATGGTCGACGGCCGGAAATACTGCATGCTCTCGCCATCACGATGCCCGAAGGTCGAGAACGAATACAGCTCGATCCCGGGCGTGATGTGATAGCCCATGTTGTAGCCGATGGTCTCGCGCATCTGGCGCGGATTGCCCAGCACGAAATTGTCCTTCACGCCCGTGCGGTTATCCACCCCGTCGCGCGACGTATGGTCCATATATTTGAATTCGGCGTTGAGGTCGAAGAACCCCCGATCGGCCAGCGACGTTCCCCAGTTGATGGATTCACCCGAGGTAAAGCCATCCCCCGCATAATACCCGCCATTGATGGCCTGCGCCTGAATCCCCCTGGTATCGTGCTTGAGGATGATGTTGACGACGCCCGCAATGGCATCCGACCCATATTGCGCGGCCGCGCCATCCTGGAGAATCTCGACGTGATCGACGGCGGAGACCGGGATCAGGTCGATATCGACCGGGCTCGTCCCCTGCTGCGGCCCCTGGAAGGTCGACAGCACCGCCGTCGTGTGCCGCCGCTTGCCGTTGACCAGGATCAGCGTCTGGTTGGGCGTCAGCCCGCGCAGGCTGATCGCGTCGGTCATGTTCGAATTGCCGATATTCATGTCCGAGCGGGTCATGGACGGCGCAAGCTGGATCAGCGCATCGCGGATATCGCTCTGGCCGGTGGCGGCAAGCTGCTTGGCGGTCACCACCTGGATGGGGCTGACGCTGCTCCGCGCCGTCTGGTGCGGGTCGCGCGTGCCGGTCACGATCACCTGCTCGTCGCCGGCCGGCAGGTCGGCGGCATGCGCCGACTGGGCCCGTGCACCCCCCGCCGGATAAAACTGGTTCACGCCGAGAAGAATCGTAGTTCCGAGCACGTAATGTCTTAGGCGAGGCATAAACGTATCTCCGATACAGGGAGGCGGCGCACAAACGACCTGCCATGGATAGGGGACTGACGAATTCTGTATGCCGGACAACGGGAATACTCCCACCCACCAGCATCCGTTCCGCTTTTCAGTATGCCCAGATTAGGAAGCACACCCCATGCTGTCCATCTATTTTTTAAACGAAATGATCAGAAATCTCATTTTATCGGGCATAAAATTACCCACCTCCCTGAAATTCTGCCGAAATCGACCCATTCCGCAACCCGGATTCAGTATGCCGGAATACCCGCCCAACCACGGGCCGCAGCAAACGCCGCGCGGAAAAGACGATTCCCGCAACGAAACATCCCCCAGGACACGCCTCGGAATCTTCGTGTAAAAACCGTCAGGAAAGCGAGATCACCTTCAGACACACCGCGCCCGCCATGCCCGTCCGCACACCGAAGGCAGCCCAGCCCGGCAACCCGCCCGCCGGAACGAAACCCGCCCCTTCCGCCGCCATGGCGGCGGAAGGGCGCAAGGTCAGTATCCCCGCTCCGGCCGATAGCGCAGCGGCGCTTCCTCGCCCCGCAGCACGGCGCGGATCACCTGCACGGCATGCGCGGCCTTGGCGGGCCGCGACGCCTCGGCGGCGGCATGCGGCGTGATGATGATCTTCCCATGCGCCCACAACGGATTCTCCGGCGCCAGCGGCTCCGGCGCAAACACATCCAGCACCGCCCCGTCGAGCTGCCCCGCATCGAGCGCCGCGATCAGATCCGCCTCGACCAGATGGCTGCCCCGCCCCACATTGATCACACAGGCCCCGCGCGGCAGGGCCGCAAATGTACCGGCCCCCAGAATCCCCCGCGTCTCCGGGGTCGAGGGCAACAGGCAGACGAGAATATCGAGCCCCGCCAGAAAGGGCGCAAACCCCTCCGCCCCCGCATGACAGGCCACGCCGGGCACGTCATGCCGCGACCGCGCCCAGCCCGCGACCCCGAACCCGGCGCCCACCAGCCGGGTCGCCACCTCGCGCCCCAGATTGCCCAGCCCCATGACGCCGACCGTCACGTCCCCGGCCAGCCGGTTGCCGGAAAACCGCAGCCATTCATGGTTCGCCTGGGCATTCCGCCACGTCCATGCACGCCGCAGGCAGCACAGGCTGGCCCACAGCACGTATTCCGCCATCTGCGGGCCCAGTTCCGCATCGCCCATGCGATAAAGCGGCACCTGCCGGGGCCAGTCCGGGTCACGGGTAATATGGTCCACCCCCGCCCCGCTGCTGATAATCGCCTTCAGCCCGGTCATGCGTTGCAGCACGGCCCCTTCGGGCTCCCATGCCAGCACGAAATCGATCCGCTCGGGCGCGGCACGGGCCTCGGCCCACCCCATCACCTCCAGTTCCGGCATCAGGCGGGCAAACGCCGCCCGCCAGTCCGGCAGCACCGAAGCCCCACCAGACCTGATGGCAAGACATGTCATGAGAGGCTCCCGCGTCGTCCGTTGCCATACGGTATACTGAAACGAAAATCCGCGTCGAGTCCATTCCGGAAACGAATCCTTGAATCGTCCCATTTCTTTATATCTCTGGGAAATATCTCCAGGCAGATTCCATCCCGGATTCGCAAAACCCGCACCAACCCTCTTTTCAGTATACCAGAATGCGGTCTAAACAGATCGGGCAACGGCAATCGGTCCCACATGACATGACATCGCCCCAGAATCCGGGCCAGAGTCCCGGCCAGAATCCAGGCCAGCATTACGATGTCGCCATCGCCGGCGCGGGCATCATCGGCCTGGCCACCGCCCTTTTCCTGCGCGAGCAGGGCCTGTCGGTCGTGGTCTTCGACAAGGGCGCGGTCGCGTACGAGCAATCCAGCCGCAACTGGGGCTGGATGCGCACCATCAGCCAGGACATGGCGGAACTCTCCCTGGCCCTCGACAGCCGCCCCCTCTGGCGGCAATGGGCGCAGGAAGGCGATTTCGGCTTCCGCCCCTGCGGCCTGCTGTCCCTGGCCGCCGACGGCGCGGAATGGTCCGGCCTGCGCGCGTGGCTGGACCACGCCGCCGGTCGCGGGCTCGATGCAAGAATCGCCCAGTCCGACGAAGTCGCGCGCCTGCTGCCGCAATTCCGGCGCCCCTGGGCCGGCGCCGTATTCGCCCCCGGCGACGCGGGCATCGAGCCAGACCAGGCCATGCGTTTTCTCGAACGCAAGGCCCGCGACGCCGGCGTCGCGATCGTCACCGGCAACGCCGTCAAGCGCATCGACATCAGCGGCGGCAGGGCGGCCGGCGTGCAGACCGAAACCGGCTTCGTGGCGGCGGACAGGATCGTGATCGCGGCCGGCATCTGGTCCCGCTGGCTGTGCGCCACGCTGGGCATCGTCCTGCCGCAACTGCGCGTCACGGCCTCGGTCCTGCGCACCACGCCCGTCGAAGGCGGCCCCGAGGTCAACGTGGCCTCCACCCGCTACTGCCTGCGCCGCCGCGCCGACGGCGGCTACACGGTCGCCCGCCGCAATTCGTCCCTCACCCACGTCACGCCGGACTCCCTGCGCTTCATGCGCCAGTACCTGCCGAACTATCTCAGGCAGCGGCAGCTCCTGCGCGTCCGCATGGGGCTCGATTTCTTCCGCGCCCTGCGGCAGGAGCGCCAATTCGGCCCCGGCCGGCCCAACCCGTTCGAGGATTTCCGCACCTGCGACCCGGCCCCGGATATCGACACGCTGAAGGAAACCTTCGACCATCTCAAGGAAGACGCCCCCATCTTCCGCTCCGCGCGGATCGCGGGCACCTGGGCCGGCACCATCGACGTCCTGCCCGACGCCCTGCCGGTGCTCTCCTCGGTGGCGCGCTATCCCGGCCTGTTCGTGGCCACCGGCTTCTCGGCGCACGGCTTCGGCATCGGCCCGGCCTCCGGCCGCCTGATGGCAGACATCGTCACCGGCACGGCCTCGGCCGACGCCGCCGCGCCCTTCCGGCTAGACCGCTTCCACCCCGGAGCCTGAGCGCAAATGCGCGCTGGCGGCGATCCGACGCGCGTTTCCTGCGCTTCGGTGCTCACGGCCATCAAGGCCGCTCCGCTCCGATGCTCAGAAACACACGCCGGGCGCGCCGCTATGCGGCGCTCTCGCTCACCAGCCCACATTCGCGCTCAGGCTCTCAACGGCGACCAAGCGACTGCCTAATGCGCGCTGACGGCGATCCAGCGCGCGTTTCCGGCACTTCGGTGCTCACGGGCATCAAGCCCGCTCCGCTCCGATGCTCAAAAACACACGCCGGGCGCGCCGCTATGCGGCGCTCTCGCTCACCAGCCCACATTTGCGCTCAGGCTCTCAACGGCGACCGGGCGCCTGTCTGGAAACGCGCGCTGGTGGCAATCCGACGCGCGTTTCCGGCACTTCGGTGTTCACGGCCATCAAGCCCGCTCCGCTCCGATGCTCAAAAACACACGCCGGGCGCGCCGCTATGCGGCGCTCTCGCTCACCAGCCCACATTTGCGCTCAGGCTCTCAACGGCGACCGGGCGACTATCTGGAAATGCGCGGCAGGCCGACTTTTCAAACAGCCTCTGAAACTGCATGGCCCCACCGGCGGGCGCTTTATTGTTCCCACCGCGCGTCTGTGGCAAAGCCGAAAGCGTGACGGACGGGGAGACGCAACGCATGACAAAAGCCGAACGGCCCGAAGAGCCGGCGGAGAGCGGCCTGGCGCGCCATTATACGGGCGAGGAACTCTATCTCATTCTCCGGCAGGACCTGATCAACGACCGCACGCCCGGCGGCACGGTCCTGCAGGAAAACGAGATCGCCGCCCGCTACGGCGTCAGCCGCACACCGGTCCGCGAGGCGCTGCAAAGGCTGCACCAGGACAATCTGATCGGCCGCAAGGGCCGCTTCTACACGGTCGCCCAGCCGCCGCTGGAACGCATCCGCGAACTCTACGAGTTCCGCGAGGCCATCGAGGCCAGCACGATCGTCCTGTGCTGCCGCCGGGCGAGCGACGAGACCCTGCGACAGATCCACGACATCGTGGAGCAGCAGCAGCGGGTCGCCGACCAGCGCCGCTATTACGATTACGAACGCCTCGACGCCCTGTTCCACGTCGCCATCGCCAACGGCGCGGAAAACCGGCTCCTGGCGCACCAGCTCGAAGTCAGCTACGACCAGATCTGGTTTTCCAAGGTCGGCAACCTGGTCTCGCTCCAGACCTACTCGGTCGACGGCACGATCGCCGAACACCGCCGCATCGTCGACGCCCTGCTCCGCAGGAAGGAAGACGTCGCGAAAGCCGAAATGATCAGCCACCTGCGCGCGGCCATCGACATCAGCGAACGCTCCGTGGGCCGCCGCGCAAAACGCCCGAAGAAAACCCGCGCCTGAAAGCCCGCCAGGACATGCACGCCGGCGACGATCCGACGCGCATTTCCAGCCCTTCGCGGCAGGCGACCATCAAGGCCGCTCCACTCGCTCCCCCCCTGCCCGGAAACATGCGCGCCCCTGGCGGGCCGCTCCCGCTCGCCAGCGGGCGTTTCCAGACAGGCCTCGGCCACGCCCCTTGTCGCCGGCCCGCCGGGTCCCGACCTTGCCATCATCGGGGATTGAAGGCACCAGTCCCCGGACGAACACGCAGGACACGGGCACGACGGGGCAACACGATGCGGCAGGGCACCACCGGGCATGGCGGCACGGGCATTATGACGCCGGCACTCCGCCCGCCGCCGATCCCGGCCGCGCCGGCTCCCGCCCGTCCCGCCACCGGACACACGCCATGAGCGCACCCGACGAACCGGGCTGGTTCCCCATCGCCCTGCGCCTGCGCGACGCCAGGGTGCTGGTCGTCGGCGGCGGCGGCATCGCGCTCAACAAGATCCGCCTGCTGCTGGCCCACGCCGCCCGCATCGAGGTGCTTGCCCCCACGCTGGACGACGCGCTGGCCAGCCTGCGCGACGCGGGCGACATCCACCACATTCCCGCCGAAGCCCACGCGGACCAGCTCGACGCCCTGCTCCCCGGCTGCCGGCTGGTCTATGCCGCGACCGATGACCGCACCGTCAACCGCGCCGTCGCCGCCCGCGCCGACGCACTGAACATCCCGGTCTGCGCGGTCGACGACCCCACACCCTCCAGCTTCATCACCCCCGCCCAGATCCATCGCGGCCCGGTACGGATCGCGATTTCCACCGGCGGCGCCGCCCCGGTCCTCGCCCGCCGCCTGCGCGAGCGCATCGAGGCCGCCATGCCCGCCGGGCTGGACAATCTGGCCCGCTTCCTGCGCGACGCCCGCGCCCACGTCGTCACACGCTGCCCCGACATCGACCGCCGCCGCCGCGTGTGGGAAGCCTTCCTCGACGGCCGGGGCGGCGAAGCCGCCCAGCGCGGCGACACCGAAGCCGCCCGCCAGATACTGGACCACCTGCTGGACGACACCCCCGTCACCGGCGAGGTCTGGCTGGTCGGCGCCGGCCCCGGCGACCCGGACCTGCTGACCCTGCGCGCCTTGCACCTGATGCAGAACGCCGATTCCGTGCTCTACGACCAGCTCCTGCCGCCCGACCTGCTGGACCGCGTGCGGCGCGACGCCACGCGGGTCTTCGTCGGCAAGCAGCGCGACCGCCACACCATGCCGCAGGAGCAGATCAATGCCGAACTGATCCGCCGCGCCCGCGCCGGCGAACGCGTGCTGCGCCTCAAGGGCGGCGACCCGTTCATCTTCGGCCGGGGCGGCGAGGAAATCGAGGCGCTGGTCGCAGCCGGCATCCCCTTCCAGGTGGTCCCCGGCATCACGGCGGCCAGCGGCTGCGCCGCCTATGCCGGCATTCCCCTCACCCACCGCGACTGCGCGCAATCCTGCCTGTTCGTCACCGGCCACGCCCGCAAGGACGGCACGCTGGACCTACCGTGGGAGCGCATGGCCGGCAGCGGCCAGACCATCGCCATCTACATGGGCGTCAGCGCCCTCCCCGACCTCTGCGCCATGCTCATCCACCACGGCCTGCCCCCCGACTGGCCCGCCGCGATCATCGAACGCGGCACCCGCCCCGACCAGCGCGTCCTCACCGGCACGCTACAAACCCTCCCCTCCCTGGCCCGCACCAACAACGTCGGCAGCCCGGCCCTGATCCTGGTCGGCGAAGTCGTCCACCACCGCGTCATATCTTCTTCTTTTTATAAAGAAAAAGAAAATATACTTTAATTATCTCATAATTATTTCAACAAAACAACATTAATATTTCAGACGGAACAGAAGAGCAAAAATCCCACATCGGAATGCTGTTGGTGGCTCATCTCAATCGGTTTCATGGCTGAAAGGTAAGCGTCCGGATCTCGAACACTTGACGTCCGCTGACGACGCGACAGTATCCGCGGCACGCCGTCTGGGTGGCAACAGCCGCAATCTGGATTTCCCAGCAGACGGCGGCATCTCTCTTGAGGCGCCAGTCCTGACACACTCTACCTTGTATGAAGTGTTGCAAACTAGTATAGAACGCAAGCAACTATTCCACGTGTAGAGACTATGACCCTTGTGACCGGCGACCTCAGGTTAAGTGACCGCAGCGCTTTTTTTTCTTACGTTGCCGAGTTGGATAAGGAGGGCAGAAAGCATGGGGCCAGACGCTATCACCGCGCCCTTTCTCAGGTTGAAGCTGAGCTAAACAGAGCCTTTGCGACTCTTGCCGCAGAAGGCCAGAACCTCGTTCGACAAATCGAAGAATCCCGCAAGGCAAAGGCCATCAGTGAGAGGCTAAACGAAGAAGCCGATGGTGGAGATGCCAGAGAGAAGGCTGCTGATGATGTCTTCCATCCACTGTTCTCGGCCAGACAGGAATGGATGCAAGCCATTGAGGCCATAAGAGGCAAATGGACCCAGTCCGTCAAAGCATACAGGCAACGCGATGACTTCGCTCTCAGGCGCGGCAGGGGCCGGATGGTCTGTGTCTTCGGGAAGGTGAAAGCTGGCAAATCGTCGCTAGGCAATTATGTCGCCTATGGCGTATCCACCCCGACGTCTAACATCGTTGCCGACGCCTCACCGCAACCCAACTTCTTCTACGAGACCTGTAGCGGCCTCAACGAGAAGATGACATCTGAAATCATGGAGAGGCAGAGGCACTTCGGCATCGGTATTGCCGAGACCACGTCCTCCATTCAGGGCTTTTCACTACCCGGGTTTACATGGGTGGACACACCGGGCGTTGATTCCGTCAACGCCGCCAATGGTGATCTAACCTATCAGTATATCGACGCTTCAGACCTCATTATCTTTACCCTGAACTCCAGCAGCCCTGAGCGTGAATCCGACCGGGCCAAGATTGTATCCTTCCTTCGCCGGGGGAAGCCGCTCATGGTGGTCATTACAGCCAGCGACAGCGTTGAGGAGGACGAAAGCCCCAAAGGTGAATACATCAAGGTCCTGGTCATGAAATCCGATGCCGTTCGGCAGGAACAATGCACCAGGATGAGGGCATTCATAGAGAGCGCACTGGATCCGGAGGAAGCTGGCCGGTACGATTTCTCCGTCGTATCCCTGTCTGCCCGCTACGCCTGTGAAGGCGAGGGAACGGAAGAGGAGCGGTGGGTGGAAAGTGGGATGCAGGGGTTCTTTTCGAACCTGGCGACCACCTTCCATGCACAGGGAGAAAGCGTGCGTGAGCGGACCGCGCTTAGGGACATCAAGACTTGCCTAGAAGAAACGCTGGACAGTTTGGCTTCCTATGAAGCTCCTGATGCAGCGTTTGCCAAGGAGATTGACTCGGCGCTGACGATGCTGGGCAAGCGCTGCAGGGAAGCCCAAGCCAAGGCAAGTCCTGTCTTCATGGAATTTGCATCAAACCTTGCCATCATCGCCGCCAAGCACAAGACAAGCAGCCTCTTACGCCAGCGCCTGAAGACGGGCTTCAAGGACAGCCTGCAGGAAGTGGCGACTGACCTCTACCATGAAATAGGATGCTGGCATGGCAGGAGGCCAAATTTCCAGTTTACCCTCTCCTCGGGTATTCCGGACTTCAAGGACACTTTTGTCACCACAAAGCGGGAGAGCAAACTCGGTAGCAATATCGGGGATGCAGTAGGTTCGGTTGTTGGTGGATTCGCGGGCTTGGTCGGAGGCCCATTAGGGGCAGCGGCGGGAAGTGCTGCGGGCTCGTTTGCCGGTGGGATGACCGGCAGCATTTTTGACGGCACCACCGAAACTCAGGTGAAGACAGGTGACAATACTTCAGTCGTTGTGGCCAACTGTAAGCGCCAGATAGGTATCTGGCTGGATGAGGCCTTCTCCCAGATGAGAACTGACCTGAAGATCTGGCTTAAAACTGACACCCTATCTTCTCTGAAGTTGATGCAGGCTGAAGTCAGTCATCTGAAGAACATCGTCTCCAGCAATCTGGAGAGCCTGAAAAAGGACTTTGGCCATGGCAATTCCTGAATTTACCCCCATCCTGGATACCTTCGGGAATGTCAGGCCGGTAATTGACCGGTGGCTGGGTGCTGGAGCCAGCGCCGAAATGGCGTCTGCACTTGAAGAGAAGTCCAAGACGGACCGGCCACGCATCATGGTCTATGGCGTCTACAATGCCGGAAAGAGCACGCTGCTCAATGCCCTGATTGGCTCCGAGGAAGCCTCCATGGCTGACCGCCCGGAAACCGCCGAAATTAAGGGCTACGACTGGCTCGGCTACACGCTGCTGGATACGCCGGGCATTGATGCGCCCATTGAGCATGAGAAAGTCACCGAGGAATCCCTCAACAGGAGCGATGTGGTTCTCTTCGTGGTTGCTGTCGGCGGGGTCGCAGCCGAGAGCGCAACGTGGAATGCTCTCACGGACATTGTCTCACGCGGCCGCCGGGTCATGGTCGTCATCAATGACAAGATGGCGCTCGACCGTGGTGGCGAGGAATACCTGACAGTCATCAACAACGCGCGTGCCCATATGCAGGAAGCCGCACAAAAGGCTGATATCAAGGACATCCTCGACAAGGTCGATGTCTGTGTCGTCAACGCCCGGACCGCGCTAAAGGGTCGAATGCAGAACAAATCCTTGCTCATCCGGAGCAGCGGCCTGGAAGAACTGGAGCAGAAACTGTTCGCCTTCTTCGGGAAGTGTAACTTTTCTGATGTGTGCCATTCTGCAGCCCGGGATGTCCTGGAACTGGTGGACAAGACGTCAATCGCCCTCGAGATAAAGGCTGGCGACGACGAAAGCCGTAGTGTCGAGGAACTGGCGCAGGCGGTTCGCAAGAGCAAGGAACAGACCCTTCTCAAGACCCGCTCACGACTCGAGAACATCGTCGAGAACTCCCGGCCCAGGGTGATTTCCTTCTGTCGCTCCAAGGCAGAGAATCCAGACCAGTCAGACGAGGGCCTCGAGAACATCACCCTGCGCATGCAGGATGCTCTGATCGAGTTCCTGAGCGCCGAGCTGGAAGCTGAATTCAAAAATCTGGACCAGGATGTGGAGAAGGTCGCCCGTTTTGCGGCCAAGGGTCGCCTCGGCGGCAACACGATAAATATCGGCCATCAGAATGGAGCTTCGGGCCCCGGCATTGGAAAACACGTCTCGAAATTTGGGGAAGCACTGGGTTCCAATATCAGCTCTCTTCCGGCAGAGGAGGTTACCTCTGTCGTCAAAAGCGTTCTGATGTATGGCAAGGACCTATCCAAAACGGATATGGGGAAGTTCCTGAAGCCTTTATTCCATGGGAAGGGCGTCGTTAAACTGGGGGCTACGGCCTCCAAGATCAGCAAGGCGCTAGGTCCGGCACTCAGCATCGCTACGGGCCTGGTGAGTGTTGGCATGGCCATCAAGCAGGAGATGAATGAGCGCAGGGCCATGGAGAGGATCGCGAAGGCTATTGACGACGCTGCTTCCACATACCTGGCCGATTTCAAGCAGGATGCCTCAGGCTGGGTGACAGAGCATGTGAAGGAAGTCTTCGCCCATCTGGAGAAGAACGTCGCCGAAAGACAGAAGGAACTCCAGGCGGAGAATGCAGAGTTGCAGCACGACCGCAAGCTTCTGATGGGCACACAGCAGGCCCTGGCAGGATATCTGGACTGAGGGCAAGTTGGGGGCGGGTCACGTCCTCATATCTGGCCCCGATGCCGCTTATGCAGTACCAGGCGAAGTAATACGGCATCCTTTTCATCACCGGTCTGGATGATCTTTTCGACGTAGGCCACCACAGTTCGGCCCGGCTGAACCGTCAGGACACATCCGCCATCAGCGAGACGTGCGCGCAGGTAATCTTCCACCCCTCATCGGTGCGGATCCATGTCTGGCTCTGCCGCCCGATGCGCGCCGCCCCCTCGCGCTGGAATTCCAGATTGACGGTCGCCAGATCACTCCCGAAGGTCGTCACCACCCGGCGCAGCACCCGCCGCTGCGGCGACCCGCCGACACGCCCCAGGCGAAAGGCCGCGATCTCGGCAAAACCGTACAACACCTCACCCACGCCATAACGGATCGTCTCCGGCGCATTGCGAAACAGCGCATCCAGAACATCCAGGTCATTGGCCATCAGCGCCGCTTCGTACCGGTCGGACATCGCAGTCACTTCGTCCACGATGGCGGGGTCGTCGATCAGGAGCATGGTGCAATACCTTCATAAAACGACGAGACTGCGGCAGGCCGCCCAGGGGTAATCATGCAGAAAGCATCGCTTTCCAGTTTCCAGCACGTTCTACAGGCGCACCGTATTGCAGGCCACGCGAAAAATATAATAAACAATCCGCGCCATAACTTCCAAGAACGCCGGCTTCGGCCATCATATCCGACGGAAGACAAGCCTCCCGCATCCCTCCCGTCACGTCACGTCATGACATTCAGCGCGACTTGCTGCCGCAGGATATCCGCGATCCTGTTCCTGCTTTCCGCATCCGCAACCTGGTGGCTCAACACCGCGACATTGATGACGGCCGTCCGCTGCATGGCAGGCTCCACAAATGCAACGCCGATACCTGCAATACCCGGAATGAAGTGGCCCGGATTATAACTGTACCCGTTCCGTATACACTCTTCCACCATCTCCCTTATGACCGTCACCTTCAGGCCATACCTGGCATAGGCGCCCTCATTTTTCTTGAGGATGATTTCTCTGTATTGCTCCGCTTCCGCAGCAAGCAGGGCAATACCGGCCGCACCGATCCCAAGGCTGCGCCTCTCCCCGACATCGTAGGGAATGACCAGAATCGCCGCGCTGCTGATGACACGGTCGATACATACCATCTGCCCCCCCGCATTGACCGATAGATACGCGCTGCATTTCAGGGCGGCGACGATGTCCTGCATGGCCTGCCGCGCACGCTCCTGAAAACTGTTCCGTGAGAACAGTTCCATCATCGCGAGGTAGCTCTTTCCGATCTGATAACGGCGCGTCATCGGATTCTGGTCCAGCACCCCCTCCCGCCGCAAGGCCTGGAGAATGCGATGGATCGTGGCCGGCGCCAGATCGATTTCAGCCGTCAGGTCCGTCAAACGCACCCCCTGCCCTCCCTGCCCTGCAACGATGCGCAAGATCTGAAAGGCACGCCCGATCGCCTGTGTTCCTGGATTTTTCTGGTCTTTTACCAATCTGGTCTTGGAGCACGGGTTTGAGCGCATAGGTTCCACTTTCCACATAGTGATATTCTTTCATCCACATATCAATATACGTTGTCATTGATCATAAAGATATTATACGCTCATAAAAGAGATAAACGACCGACTAGATTTTTCTACGATTTTTTTTGTTGTTTCGAGCCAAAACTTCGAAATTCGTCAGGAAAATCAATAGGTCATGCCAGTCAGGAAAAGGTTCGGCATTCCGATGTCTGCACGTCTTTCAGTCGCTGCCCGTCCCTCGGCGAGCAAGCCCCTCGCCATGCCGGCCAGCCCATGTCGCCCGTTCTGCGCCGACCGCCGCGCAGCGCACGACGAAGCACGGTCCTGTTGACGAAACAGCTACCGTCGACCGCCCACCTGATTCGCATCTTCCTACCCGTCACGACGCGGTCGCTCCGCTCGCCCCAAATACCATCAGCCCGATGAAACCGACAGTCCGGCGAAGACGCCGTCGAAAGTCATTTCTCGTGAGACACTGAGGAATTTTAACAACATGAAGCATGATGTCCGTCCACGCGCCCTGCCATTCCGAAGCGACCGGCCCGTGCGGTGGGGCAGAACCACCCGCCTATCCGCCATCGCATGCCTCGTCAGCCTGGCCTATGCCGAAAACCCGGGACTCGCCGCAGATAAATCAGGTGATATCAAAAGAAAATCCTCTTACCTCCCGGTCGATACCAGAGCGGCTGTAGCGAGGCGTCAGCCTCCCAAGCAGGAAGAAACCATCTATGTCACCGCTACTCGTCAACGGACGGACCCTCAGAAAACACCTGTCGCTGTCGGTGTCGTCACATCGTCCGAACTCCGCAAGCGCGATCTGCGAACACTCACCAGTTTGAGCAGTTCGACAGCGGGCTTGCAGATTCCGGCCCCGTTTGGAAACAACGTACCCTACATTTTCATCCGGGGCCTCGGAACGACCGTACCCACATATAGTTCGGCCGTAGGCGTATATGTCGATGACGTCTACCAGTCACGCACCATCAATGGCGGGGTCTTCGGCCTGCCGGATGTCGAGCGAATAGAAATCCTGCGTGGACCGCAGGGAACGCTGTACGGCCAAAATACCAGTGCCGGCGCGGTCAAGATCATCAGTCGGACGCCTGGGAACAAGACCACAGGTTATCTGGGAATCGCCGGAGGAACATACGGCCAGTTGAACGGTGACGCTTACATTTCCGGACCGATCATCAAGGACGTTCTCTCGGCCAGCCTTGCCTACGCACACAATGAAAACAATGGTTACACGTATAACAGAACCCTGAAGGAAAACGTCAATCGGACACTTAGCGACCAGGGGCGCGTCAAAATTCATTTTACGCCATTACGTGATCATGGACCGGATTTCCTGCTTTCGGTCTATTACCTGGGAGACCGTTCAGACAATTCCGAACCCTCGCCCGTGGGCGTTCCAGGCAGCAATCCCCGTGTGACTTATGACAATGTCGATCCACGCTACCGTAATAACGCGCTTCTGACGTCCTTCACGGCAACACAGAAAATCAATACGCACCTTACCTTTCGTGCCATTACGGGTTTTCGTCATTTCAACAATTCCCCCGATCCATGGACGGTCGATGGCGTTGCCACGAATACATACCAATGGCTTCTGAACATGAAGCAGAACCAGTTTTCGCAGGAAGCCCAGATTCAGGGCCACTACAATCGACTCTCATTTACGTCGGGCGTCATCGATTACCACGAGATCTATGACGTCTATCGTCCCAGCGTCACAAATAATGTCTATGCTGGCATATCCAGCCACACGACCGTGGACAGCGTCGGCTTTTATGGCCAGGGCCACTATCAGATCACCAGCAAGCTCGGTCTCACCCTCGGCCTGAGATATTTCACCGAATGGGATAACTACCGCAATACCGGATATCGTTACGGTAACAGCTACACGCGACTTTCGACCTTGTATAATCTAACAGGGCTGCACCAGCATACCAACGGGTTCACGCCAAAAGGCGGGCTGGACTATACATTCAATAAAAAGATATACGGATATCTAAGCATAACACGCGGTGAAAAATCAGGAGGGTTCAATCCTGTCGCCGCCAATGCCGCCGTGGCAACGATACCCGTCATGCCAGAGTGGGTTACAACCTACGAAGCCGGCTTCAAATACACTTCGCCAGACAGAAAGTACATCGTAAACATCGATGGATTTTATAATGACTTTTCAAATTACCAGACAACTTTGCGCAATGCCTACTATAACGGGCAGATCGTGAATGGTGCTGTCGCGATCAATGCGGAAAGCGCGCGAACTTACGGCGGAGAAGCAGAAACCGTTCTGCACCCCACGAACGATCTGACGATCCGCCTGAACGCGACTTTATTGCAGGCCGACTTTACAAACTTCAACAAGAAAACCGCCGTCGGAAATGTGAATTATACTGGCAATGCCCTTCCCTACACCTCCCGGTGGAACGTGGGGGGAAACGTCACCTATACACTGCCTCTCGATCCAAAAATCGGCGCGATCTCACTGATGGCAAACGTCCGTTATACATCGAGAAGTTATGGCGACATAGCGAACACGGTCCGCATTCCCAAACAGGTCCACCTCGACATCGGCGCCTATTATACCGCTCCCGGCTCACATTGGGGCGGTTATGTCCGTGCTGATAACCTCATCAACAGCACCTATGCCGTGGGCGGACTGCCCAACATGCTCGGCGTATCGGGCCTGGCCGCGACTGTCTACAATCCTCCCCGCATGATTATTGTCGGTGCCAACTACAGTTTCTAATCATCCAATCAGGAGATCGTCCATGACGGAAGAACGTCTTGATCGCATCCGCCTCGGCCTGAGGCTTCATGGCGGCGGCGGCCACTGGCGCGACGCCGACATCCGGCCCGATGCCAGCATCCGGATCGAAAGCTATATCGAATCCGCCGAAATCGCCGAGGAAGGCAAATACGATTTCGGGTTCATTGCCGATTCCAGCTACATTACCGAAGATTCGACCTGGCCCTATGTCAGCCGGCTGGAACCGCTCACCGCGCTGTCGGCGGTCGCCGCCCGCACGTCACGCCTGGGGCTGGTCGGCACGGCCAGCACCTCCTACAGCTTTCCCTTCACCACGGCGCGGCAGTTCGCCTCGCTCGATCACATTAGCCACGGCCGCGCCGGCTGGAACGCCGTCACCGCGGCCCTCGAGGGCGTCGCCCGCAATTTCAACGGCGACCGATTGCACGACCATGCCCTGCGCTATCGCATCGCCCGCGAATATATCGATGTCGTCAAGGGATTGTGGGACAGTTTCGAAGACGATGCCTTCGTGCGCGACCGGGCCCGCAACCTGTATGTCGACTGGGCGAAGATGCACCGGCTGAACCACAAGGGCGAATTCTTCGAGGTCGAAGGTCCACTCAATCTGGAGCGTCCTCCCCAGGGCCACCCCGTCATCTTCCAGGCCGGCGCGTCCGAGGCCGGGCGCGACCTCGCCGCACGCCATGCGGAAGCCGTCTTCTCCACCTTTACCGAATCCGACGACCTCGCCAGCGGACAGGCCTACTACGCTGACGTCAAATCCCGCGCCGTCGCCTACGGTCGCGCGCCCGAGGACATCCTGATCTTCCCCGCGATCAGCCCGATCGTCGGTGCCACCCAGGCCGAAGCCGATGCGAAATACGAACGCGAACTGGCCTGGGTCGATGTCGGCCACGCCGTCAAGTTCCTCAGCCGCTATTTCAGCTTCTTCGATTTCAGCCGTTTCCCGCTCGACGAACCACTGCCCGACCTCGGCGATATCGGGGCCAACAGTTTCAAATCCACGGCGGAATATTACATCCGCCTGGCGCGCGAGGAAAAACTGACCCTGCGCCAGCTCGCCTATCGCGCCGCCAGCCCCAAGGGCAGCTTCGTCGGCACGCCCCGGGCGATCGCCGACCGCATGCAGCAGGCGTTCGAACAGCGCGCCGTCGACGGCTTCATCCTCTACGTCACCCACGCCCAGGCTCGCGACTTCAACCGGCACGTCCTGCCCCTGCTGCGCGAACGCAACCTGTTCCGGCACGAATACGAGGGCACGACCCTGCGCGAGCATCTCGGCCTGCGCACCCCCGCCCACCACCGGAGCAACGCATCATGACCGGGCAGGACAAGACCTATTACGGCAATTCCGACCGTATCTGGCATTCGCTCGCCCAACGCGGCCAGCAGGCGGCCGGCAACCCGGCCGCCGAAGGCTCCGCCTTGCTCGACCCGCCCGTCTTTACCTCCGCCGAAGCGCAGAGGCAGGACAGCCTGCGCCGCCTGGCCGCATCGTTCCGCGTCTTCGCCAAACTCGGCTACGAGGAAGGCGTCATGGGCCACATCTCGTTCCGCGACCCCGAATTTCCCGACCGGTTCTGGATGAATCCATTCGGCCTGTCCTTCGCGCTGGTGCGCGTGCGCGACCTGATGTGCATCACGCTGGACGGGCAGGTGGTGCATGGCGGCGGCTTCCCGCATATCGGCGGGGTCCCGCAGCATTCCGCGGTCTACCGGGCGAACCCCGACATCCAGTCGGTCGCGCACACCCATTCGGCGGCCGGCAAGGCATGGTCGGTCTTCGGGCGCCCCCTGCGCCCCATCTCGACCGAGGCCGCCGTCTTCCACGGCCGCCACGTCGTCTACGACACCCATCTGCACGGCGAGCGCGAATCCCTGGGCGCCGCCGCGGCCGGCAACCGCGCCGTCATCATGCAGAATCACGGCATCCTGACCACCGGCAGCACGGTGGACGAAACGGTCTACCTGTTCCTGTCGCTCGAAAAAGTCTGTGCCGAACAACTGATCGCCGAACAGATCGGCGGCGCGCTCACGATCCCGGAAGAGGCGGTCGAACGGATCAGCGCACATTTCGACGCCTATCGCGGCTGGCTGAACTTCCAGCCGACATACCAGGCGATCGTACGGGAACAGCCGGACCTTCTGCAATGAATGCATCGCCAGTCCCCCACATCGCCGGCAGCACCGCCGATCTCTTCCGCTCCGGGAGCCCATCACGGAAAGGATATGATCAGCCATGATTCGAGACCGACGGAATTTTCTCAAGGTCGCGCTCGTCACACCGACAGCGCTCGCCACCGATATCCTCCCCGCCACGTCGTCCTCAAAAGAGATTCCAGCTACATCTCGCACATTGGCAGCCGGAAACGTGAACGCGGCTCGGAGCTATTCATTTCTCCGTCCCGCCGAAGCGGATTTCGTGGAAGCGGTAGCCGATCATATGGTGCCGGCCGATACGCTCTCTCCGTCCGGGACCGATATCGGCATTCCGGCCTATATCGACAGAGCCTTGGGCGGTGCCTGGGGATCTGGCGAGGGGCTCTATCTTGGCGGTCCATGGGGGCGAGGCACACCCAGCCAGGGATACCAGCTCCCACTGACTCCAGCCGAACTGTTCCGGAGCGGTCACGAAATTTTCTCAAAATATATTTTTCTACACCATAAAAAAACATTCGAACGGATGGATTTTCAAGAAAAAGAGAGTACCCTGAACGACCTCTTCTCAATAGTTCCTCAATTGGCACCGGAGGAACTGTTGGAAAATTTCTCGTCACTTCTATACCAGTTAGTCATTGAAGGGCTTTTCAGCGATCCCGTCCATGGTGGCAATCATGACAAGGCCGGCTGGAAATTGGTTGGCTTTCCCGGCGTCGTCGCGACACACACCCGGCATGTCGTCGACTATCTCGATAAGCCTCTTCCGATAAGAGATTATTTTTCAATTTCCGATATCAGCTGAAAATACAGGATGGAGTGCGATATGAGGACGTTACCAGAGGTCGACATACTGATTGTCGGCATGGGATGGACCGGTGGCATCGTGGCGCGAGAGTTGGCAGAAACGGGCTTGCGGATCGTAGGCCTGGAGCGCGGCGCCGAACGCACGACCGAACAGGATTTTTCGTTACCGCACATTCGCGACGAGCTGACGTATGGCGTGCGAATGGGGCTCATGCAGAATGTAAGGCGCGATACGCTCAGTTTCCGCAATTCCGACGACCAGATCGCCCGTCCGATGCGGCGCCTGGGGTCATTTCTGCCCGGAGAAGGCGTCGGTGGCTCAGGCGTCCATTGGAACGGCCTGAGCTGGCGCTGGAGCGACAACGAGTTCAAAATCCGCTCTCGTTATATTGAAAGATACGGGCGCCGTTTCATACCGGATGACATGACCATCCAGGATTGGGGCATCAGCTACGCCGACCTTGAGCCCCATTATGAGCGTTTCGAGCGTATTTCAGCAGTTTCCGGGCAGGAAGGACGGTTGGGCAACCAGAAAATTCCGGGTGGCAATCCCTATGAGGAACCCCGCCGGCATGGATATCCATTACCCCCCCTGGAACCGGTTCTTGCATCGGCCCTGTTCGCGAAAGCGGCACAAGAGGCGGGTTACGCACCGTTTCCTGTCCCGGTCGCCAACGCCTCCCGCCCTTACGTCAATCCAGATGGAATTCCATTTGGTCAATGCCAATATTGTGGATTTTGCGAGAGATTCGGTTGTGAGACCAACGCAAAAGGCAGCCCCCATCATACCGTCATTCCGGCTGCCAGGCGTTTTGAAAATTTCGAATTGCGCACCCATGCGCGCGCGCTCCGTCTCCGAACCACCGATGGCGGCCGACGCGCGACAGGTGTCGAATATCTCGATCTTCTGACCGGAGAATCCGTATTCCAGCCAGCGGCCCTGATCGTGCTCGGAGCCTATGCCCTGGGTAATACCCATCTTCTGCTGACATCCGATATCGGCGCACCGTATGATCCACGAACCGGAGCCGGCCTGGTCGGAAAGAATTACGCTTACAATACGGGCGCGGCATCGACGCTGTTCTTCGAAGACAGGTCCTTCAATCCTTTCATCGGTGCCGGCGGGAATTATAGTGCCATTGATGATTTCAACGGCAACTGGGACTTCGATCGATCGACCGAGGGCTTTGTCGGCGGGGTGCTCTTCATGTCCGGCAATACAAACGGGCGCCCGATCGGCCGTCATCCCGTTCCACCCGGAACACCAAGATGGGGAACGCTCTGGAAAAATCACGTCGCGCATTACTATCAGCGAAACATGACCATCCAGAGCATGGGCAGCGTGATGCCCAGTCGGCGCAATTATCTCGATCTTGATCCGCTCCACCTCGATCCATATGGCAACAGGATGCTGCGACTTACGTTCGATTTTTCAGAAAACGATCGGAAATCGATCAATTTTTCAGCAAGGAAGATAAATGATATCGCCGCGGCCCTGAAGCCGGACCACGTCATTCCCGCTAAAGGACTGTCCGGACCATATGCAATCAGTCCCTATCAGGGAACGCACAACACCGGCGGCACCATCATGGGTGAAGACCGCACGACCGGCGTCGTCAACAAATTCGGCCAATGCTGGGACGTCCCAAATCTCTTTATCGTTGGCGGCTCCACGCTGCCGCATAACGCCGCGACCAATCCAACCGCGACCCTCGGGGCGATGGCCTTTTTCACCGCCGATGCAATTCGCCACCAATATCTGCGTCAGCCCGCTTCGCTCTTGCCGCTCTGATAAGGATACATGAAATGGCGCATCTTGTCCGGCTCGGCAGAATCACGGTCGCAATCATATTGACGGCAGCCCCCGTCACCGGCGCCATATCGGCCGAAAGGAACATGGAAAAACCGGCCTTCGCCTCCTGCACGGCCTGCCACGACCTCCATGGAGATACAGACAAGCCAGGGCCGGATCTACGACATCTCGATGGCCGGCAGGCAGGATCCTTGGCAGGCTATCGTTTTTCCAGCGCGATGCGTCACAGCGGAATAACGTGGAATCGGAAAACGCTCACCGATTTCTTAACCGATCCCCAGTCCCTTGTTCCCGGAAATAAAATGCCGTTTTCCGGCGTAAGCTCCGAGCAGGAGAGAAGGGAAATAGTCGAATACCTCATAGGCGGTGGACAATGACGCGATCTCCTTGCGAAATCGCCGTCCCGCCAGGGCGACAGGCAGACATGCATCGGTCTTTCCCCTCGTCAGCGTCTCCTCCCGCCCGGCCGGTGCTGCACCGGCGGTCGCTGCTGGCCCTGTCGGCCGCGGGCGCGCTGGCGGCGGCCGACGCGGCCCTGGCCATCATGCCCGACCGGCCCATCCGGCCCGCCGCCGCCCGCCGCCCGCTGGAGCAGGAGGTCGAAGCCGCCCCGCCCGCCGTCATCCGCTTCGGCGGGCCGGGGCGCTCTCACGAGAACCAGCGGATGTGGGGATTGCTCGAAATCGCCCGCAGCCAGGGCTTTCTCGAAAGCACCCTGCGCGACACCCCGGCCGGGGCCGCCGGCGTCCGGCTGGACTATAGCGGCTTCGCCACGCCGGCGATGGTCGGCGAGGCCCTGACCAACGGCAATCTCGATTTCGGCGGCCAGGGCGAACTGATCGCCCTCCTGTCCCGCCGCGCCGGCAGCGATACCAGCCTGCTGATGCCCAACAGCCGGCTCGAAAACGCCTATCTGGTCGTCCCTCCGGATTCACCGATCCGCACCCTGGCCGACATCCGCAACAAGCGCATCGCCTATTCGCGCGGGCGCTACATCAACATCCAGGTCCTGCGCATCCTGGCCGACCACGGCATGAGCGAACGCGATTTCATCCCCGTCAACATGGACCCGGCAACCGCCGCCTCCATGCTGGCCAGCCACGCGATCGACGGCATCTTCGACGGCAGCCAGCTTGCCCTGCCCGTCCGCGACAGCGGCCTGGGCCGCATCGTCTACAACACCCGCACCACACCCGTGGAAACCGCCCAGACGGGCCTTTTCGCCCGCCGCGCCTTCGTCGCGCACTATCCGCAGACCACGCTGGCGGTCGTCCGGGCCATGGTGCGCGCCGCCCGGTGGGCCTCCCTGCCGCAGAACCGCCCGGCCCTGATGGAGTCATGGGTCTATGGCAGCCGCAACGCGGCCCGCGACGTGGCCGAGGATCTGGGCCCGGGCGACCTGATCGGCCGCACCAGCCCGCTGATCGACCCCTTCGTCCTGTCGCAATACCACCATACGCAGGACCTCGCGATCGGCGCGGGCCTGATGGACGGGCCGGTCGATATCGAAGCCTGGATGGACCGACGCTTCCTCGACCGCGCCCTGAACGATGAAGGCCTCACGACCTACTGGCCCCGCTTCGACGCGCAGGGCGTGGCCGACCGCCCCTTCATCCCCGCTGTTGCAGAAGGCGGACAATGACCCGCCCCGCCGCGCCATCCTCTCTCTCGCCGCCCCCCCTCGACCGACTGGCCGGCAGGGCGCTGGCCCTCCTGCCTCCGCTCGCCCTGCTCTTCGGCTGGCTGGTCCTGACGCGCTGGCATCTGCTGCCGCTCCAGGTCATTCCCGGCCCCGGCGCCGTCCTGCGCGCCTTCGCCACCATGGCCGCCGACGGCACCCTCCTGGCGAACGTGGCAGTCACGGTCTGGCTGCTGGTCGCGGGCTTCGCGCTGGGCGCCGCATCCGGCGCCGCGACCGGCCTGGCCATCGGGCTGTCGCCAAGGGTCCGCGACACTCTGCTGCCGGGCCTGCAGGCCATGTCCTACATTCCGGTGCTGGGCTGGCTGCCGATCTGGCTGCTGGTCATCGGTATCGGCACGACGCTGAACGTCGTCCTGGTCGCGCAGGCGGCCGCCTTTCCCATCATCTTCGGCACCTATGCCGGCGTCCGCGACGTCGCGCCGGAATACCGCGAACTCGGCGCGGTGCTGAAGCTGACACGCAGGCAGATGCTCCGGCGGATCATCCTCCCGGCCGCCTTCCCGCTGATGTGGAGCAGCATCCGCTTCGGCCTGACCAAGGCCTGGATGGCGCTGGTCACGGTCGAACTCCTGGCGTCGACGGCGGGGCTGGGTTTCCTGATGACCAACGCACGCGGCCTGTACCGGGTCGATGTGATGTTCGTGACGATCTTCCTGATCGGCGCCTTCGGCTTCCTGCTGGACGCCATCCTCCAGCGCGTCGAGGACCGTGTCCTGTTCTGGCAGAACCCGGCCGGCCGGGCCGCCAGGGACAGGAGGGCCTGATGCCGCACGCCGCCACCCGCGCCATCCCGCGCGCCCGCACCGCCGGCCGCGCCCGCCGCTTCCCTCCGCCCATGGCCGCCCGCAGGCTGCGCAGCCTCGTCCTGCCGCTCCTGCTGCTCGGCGGATGGTGGGCCGCGGCCGCCTCGGGCGCGATCGACCCCCGGCTCGGGGCCTCCCCCACCGATGTCGCGCGCTATCTGTACGACCTGCAACGCCAGGGCGGCCTGTGGCGGGCGGTCGCCAGCAGTATCGGGCGCGACCTGGCGGGCTTCGCGCTCGGGGCCGCCCCGGCCGTCATCGCCGGCCTCACGCTGGGTCTGTTTCCCCTCCTGCGGCAGGCCCTTCTGCCGACCACGCTGGCCTTCCGCCACGTCTCGATGTTCGCATGGATTCCGCTCGTCTCCGTCTGGTTCGGCGTCGGCGAAAGCGCACGGCTGGTCACCATCGCCCTTGCCGCGTGGTTTCCCGTGCTGTTCGCGACCATGGAAGGGGTCGAGCGCGTGCCCGACACCTATACCGACCTCGCGCGCGTCCTGGTCCTGACACGCTGGCAGACGGTCATGCGCGTGATCCTGCCGGCGGCCGCCCCCGCCATTCTCTCCGGCCTGTCGCTGGGGCTGATCCTGTCATGGATGGTGACGCTGGGCGCCGAATACATGCTCGCCTCCACCGACGGGGTCGGGCGCCTGCTGCTCGACGGGCGCGAGAATTTCCGCATGGACGAGGTCCTGGCCGGCGTCCTGCTGGCCGGCGGCATCGGCTTCCTCCTGCCGCTCGCCGGCACCGCCCTGCAACGATGCCTGTCCGCCCGCCCGCCCGCGCGGCACCCGGCAGGCCCCACAGCATCATGACGGCCATCATCTCAGGGAATACAGCCATGGCGGCACCCGCCCACCTCGTCCTCGACCATATCGACCGGCGCTTCGCCCTGGACGGGACGACGCTGCACGTCCTGGCCGACATCGATCTCGCCATTCCCCAGGGCGCGTTCGTCAGCCTGCTCGGCCCCAGCGGCTGCGGCAAATCGACGCTGCTGCGCATCCTGTCCGGCCTGGACAGGCCGGATGGCGGGCAGATCCTGCTCGACGGACGGCCGATCACCGAACCGGGCCTGGACCGGGGCATCGTCTTCCAGGAAGCCCGCCTGCTGCCGTGGCTGACCGTCGAACGCAACGTGGCCCTCGGCCTGATCAACGCCCCGCTCCCCGAAGCGGAAAAGAAGGCCCTGGTCGCCGACCACATCGCCCTGGTGCGCCTGAACGGCTTCGAAAACGCACTGCCCCGGCAGTTGTCGGGCGGCATGGCCCAGCGCGTCGCCATCGCGCGCGCACTGGTCGCCCGCCCCCGCGTGCTGCTGCTCGACGAACCTTTCGGCGCGCTGGACCCGCTGACGCGCCAGCATCTTCAGGACCAGCTTATGGACATCTGGCAGCAGGCGAACATCACCGCCCTGTTCGTCACCCACGACATCGAGGAAGCGACCTACCTCTCCGACCGGATCGTGGTGATGCATCCCCGCCCCGGACGGATCGCGGCAGTGCTGGATATCGACATCCCCCGCCCGCGCGACCGCGGCGATCCGCGCCTCCAGCCCGTCAGGCACAGGGCGATCGAGCTGCTGACCCAGGCCGAAACGCGCGGGGCCTGAACCGCCCCGCCTGGCCACCATCGGTATCTTCCGAACCATCAGGACCATCATGAGCGACTTCCGCGATTTCGATATTCTCCTCCTGCCGGGCTGGCACAATTCCGGCCCCGACCACTGGCAGACGGCGTGGGAGACACGTTTTCCCACCTTCCGCCGCGTCCAGCAGGCCGACTGGGACCACCCGACCTACGAAGACTGGGCCGACGCCCTGTCGCAGGCCGTCGAAGCCGCCACCCGACCCGTCATCCTCGTCGCCCACAGCCTCGGCACCTCGCTGGCCACCCGCTGGGCGATCCAGACCGGCGGCTGGGGCGTCTCCGGCGCCCTGCTGGTCGCCACCACCGATCGCGACCGGTGGGAATCCGAACCCGGCGAGCCGCAGGGCTTCGCGCCGATGATCCGCCAGCCTCTCCCCTTCCCGGCCACGATCGTCGCCAGCACCGACGACCCGCGCTGCGACTTCGCAAGGGCGCAGCAATTCGCCGAAGACTGGCGCACCCGCTTCGTCGATGCCGGCGCCCTGGGCCATATCGGCTCGGCCGCGAAACTCGGCCTCTGGCCCGAGGGACTGATCTGGCTGGGCGAACTGCTCGGCCGGCTGGACATGCACCGATGAGCGCCTCCGGCACCGCCCCCGCCATGCGCATCCACGCCGACATCACGGGCACCATCGGCGGCACGCCGCTGGTCCGCCTGTCCCGCCTGGCCCAGGCCCACGGCGTCCGGGCGCAGCTTGTCGCCAAGCTGGAATTCTTCAACCCGCTGGCCTCGGTCAAGGACCGGATCGGCATCGCCATGATCGAGGACGCCGAACGGCGGGGCCTGATCGCCCCCGGCGCCACGTTGATCGAGGCCACATCGGGCAATACCGGCATCGCCCTGGCCTTCGCCGCCGCCGCGCGCGGCTATCGCCTGATCCTGACGATGCCGGAGAGCATGTCGGTCGAACGCCGGCGCCTGCTGCGCCATCTCGGCGCCCGGCTGGAACTCACCCCGGCCGCCGAGAGCATGTCCGGCGCCATCCGCCGCGCCGAGGCCCTGGCCGCCGAAATCCCCGGCAGCCTGCTGATGCGCCAGTTCGAAAACGCGGCCAACCCCGCAATCCACGAACGCACGACGGCCCGCGAAATCTGGGCCGATACCGCCGGCACGGTCGATACGGTCGTCGCCGGCATCGGCACCGGCGGCACCATCACCGGGGTCGGGCGCGCGCTCAAGGCGCTGAACCCCGCCGTGCGCATGGTCGGTGTCGAACCCGCCGGCAGCGCCGTCCTCTCCGGCGGCAAACCCGGCCCCCACCGCATCCAGGGGATCGGCTCGGGCTTCCTCTCCGCGATCCTCGACCGCGACGTGATCGACGCAATCCTGACGGTGGAGGACGACGAAGCCATCGCCACCGCCCGCGACGTCGCCCGCCTGGAGGGCATCCCCGTCGGCATCAGCGCCGGCGCGGCCCTTGCCGCCGCCATCCGCCTGGGCAAGGCCCCCGAGGCACAGGACCGCCTGGTCGTGACGATCATCCCCAGCTTCGCCGAACGCTACCTGTCGACCACCCTGTTCGCCGACGAACCCTGACCCCGGCACGGAGATCCCGCATGTTCCACACGATCGAAATCACCCGCCCCGGCCCGCCCGACGTCCTGCAGGCCCGCACGCTGCCCGAAGCCGCGCCGGGACCGGGCGAGGTGCTGCTCCGCCAGCACGCCATCGGCGTCAATTACGTCGATACGTATTTCCGCGACGGCACGCGCCCCCTGCCCCATTACCCGGCCGGCGTGGGCATGGAAGCCGCGGGCACCGTCGAGGCCGTGGGCCCCGACGTCACCGATCTGGCGGTCGGCGACCGGGTCGCCTACGCCCATGTGCGCGGCGCCTATGCCGACCGGCGCATCGTCCGCGCCGCCGACCTGCTCACCCTGCCCGACGGCATCAGCTTCGAAACGGCGGCGGCCGCGACCCTGCGCGGGCTGACGGTGCAGGCGCTCCTGCGGCAGGTCTATCCCGTCAGGGCCGGCGAGACGATCCTGCTGCACGCAGCGGCCGGCGGCGTCGGCCAGCTCCTGGCCCAGTGGGCCAGCCACCTGGGCGTGCGGGTCATCGGCGTGGTGTCGAGCGAGGAGAAGGCTGCGATCGCGCGCCGTGCCGGCGTGGCCGAGACCCTGGTCGGCTATCACGACCTGCCCGCCCGCATCCGCGCCCTGAATGGCGGAAAGGGCGTTCCCGTCGTCTATGACAGCGTGGGCCGCGATACGTTCGAGGCCAGCCTGGACTGCCTCGCGCCACGCGGCCTGCTCGTCAGCTTCGGCAATGCATCCGGCGAAGTCACCGGCGTCTCCTTCTCCACCCTCGCCAGCAAGGGCAGCCTGTACGCCACGCGCCCCACACTGGGCACCTTCATCGCCGAGCGCACGGCCCTGGTCGGCGCGGCGACCGAACTGTACGACCTGCTGCGCCGGAACATCCTGCGCGTCGAGATCGGCCAGACCTTCCCCCTGCAAGACGCCGCAGCAGCCCATGCGGCCCTGGAATCCCGGCGCACGACAGGCAGCACGATCCTCATTCCCTGAACATCCCGACCAGACCTTCCAGAACAGGAAACATCGACCATGGCGCGAGATGGAAAGCTCAGACTGGGCATCGGCCTCCAGGGCGGCGGCGGCCACTGGCGCGATCCCGATATCGGCCCCGCCGAGGCCGTCAGCATCGAAAGCTACCAGCGCGCCGCCCGCATCGGCGAGGACGCGCTGTTCGATTTCGGATTCATCGCCGACTCACCCTACATCACACGCGATTCCACCTGGCATTTCCTCAGCCGGCTGGAACCGCTGGCCGCCCTGTCGGCCATCTCCGCCCGCACCAGCCGTCTGGGCCTGGTCGGCACGTTCAGCACCTCCTACAGCTACCCGTTCACCACCGCCCGCCAGGTCCTGACGCTGGACCATATCAGCCACGGCCGCGCCGGCTGGAACGCGGTGACCAGCGCGCTGGAAGGCATGGCCAGAAATTTCGGCGGCGAACGCCTGCACGACCACGCCCTGCGCTACCGCATCGCGCGGGAATATATCGAGGTGGTGCAGAATCTCTGGGACAGTTTCGAACCCGATGCCTTCGTGCGCAACCGCGAAACCGGCCAGTACGTGGATTGGGACAAGATGCACACCCTCGATCACAAGGGGGAATTCTTCAGCGTGGAAGGGCCGCTCAATCTGGAACGCTCCCCCCAGGGGCGACCGGTCATCTTCCAGGCCGGTGCATCCGATGCCGGGCGCGACCTCGCCGCCCGCCACGCCGACGCGGTCTTCTCCACCTTCGCCGAATCCGATGACCTGACAGCCTGCCAGGAACATTACCGGGATCTGAAAACCCGCGCCGTGGCCCATGGCCGCCATCCCGACGACATCCTCGTCTTTCCCTCGATCCGCCCGATCGTGGCCGAAACGGAAGAAGAGGCCGAGGCCAAGTACCAGCGCGAACTCTCCTTCATCGACCCCGATCACGCCGTCAAATATCTGGCGCGCTATTTCAGCTTTTTCGATTTCGGCCAGTTCCCCCTCGACGAGCCCCTGCCCGACCTGGGCGATATCGGCGCGAACAGCTTCAAATCCACCGCCGAATATTACCTGCGCCTGGCAAGGGAAGAAGGCCTGACCCTCCGCCAGTTGGCCTACCAGGCAGCCGCACCGCGCGGCATCTATGTAGGCACCCCGCAGACGGTCGCCGACCGCATCCAGCATGCGTTCGAACAGCAGACCGCCGACGGCTTCATCCTGTTCGGCACCCACGCCCACCTGCGCGACTTCACGCGCCTCGTGGTCCCGATCCTCCAGCAGCGCGGCCTCTTCAGAACCGCGTATGAAAGCACGACCCTGCGCGGCAATCTGGGGCTCGCCACACCGCGCAACCGCTACGCCGTATCATAAGCACAGGGTGGGGCATGGGGCACGCGCCCCACACCCGCCTGTCACCGCCCCTCCCACTGCGCCGGCGCCCCGGTCCCGAACGCCGCCACCCCCCGATGGAAATCCGCGCTGCCGTAGCACCGCCGGATCAGGTCGGCCATCTCCGGCACCTCCCCCTCTCCCAGCCGGCGCAACGCCTCGCGCGTCACCGCAATCGTGATCGGCGCATGCCCGCAGATCCGCCGGCAGAACTTGACGACCGCGTCATCCAGTTCCCCGGCCGGCACGATGGCGTGCAGATACCCGATACCCGCCAGATCCTCGGCCGCCGGCATCTCGGCCAGCAGCGTCATGCGCTTCACCCAGCTTACCCCCAGCGTCCTCTCCAGCCGGGCCAGATTGGCGCCCGAGAGGCAATTCCCCAACGTGCGGGCGATCGGTACGCCGAACCGCGCCCCCGCCGCCGCGATGCGAAAATCGCAGGCATTGGCAATCGCCAGCCCCCCGCCGACCGCCCAGCCCTCGACCACCGCCAGAGTCGGCACCGCAATCCCCTCCAGCCGCGCGATGCAGGCGTCGATCCCGCGCTCATACGCCACCCCATCCTCGCCCGAGCGGAAATCGCGAAACTGCACGATATCGGTCCCGGCCACAAAAGCCTGCCCTCCCGCCCCCCGCAGCACCGCCACCCGAACGGAAGGCGTCGCATCGATCCGCTCGATCGCCTCCCCAAGGTCGCGATACATCTGCCACGTCATGGCATTGCGTGCCTGCGGCCGGTCGAAGACAATCGAGGCCACCTCATTATCGATCGCCAGGCGCACCCGCCCGGCGACAGAATCCTGCTGCGCGGTCACGGCGCTCATGACGCAAACGCTCCCTCATCCGCCAGACCGGCAATCGCATCGTCCGACAGGCCGCGCTCGGCCAGGATCTCGCGCGTATGCTCCCCCAGCAGCGGCGGTGGCCGGCGCACGGTCGGCGGCGTGCCGCGCAGCTTCACCGGAAAACCGATATTGGGAATCGTCCCTTCCACCGGATGCGCAATCTCCATCTTCATCTCACGGAATTTCCCATGATCGCTCTCGAACGCCTCCGGATAGGTATTCATCCGCCCGGCGGGGATCCCCTTGGCCAGCAGCGTCTCCACCCATTCCTCCGAGGGCCGCGTCATGAAGACCTTCTCCAGTTCCTCGATCAGCACCACGCGATTAGCCAGCCGGTCGGAAATGGTGGCAAAGCGCGGATCGTCCAGCAGATCCTCCCGCCCCAGTTCGGTGCAGAGCTTGATCCATAATTTCTGGTTGGTCGCCCCCATCACGAAATACCCGTCCGACGCCCGCACCGCCTGATAGGGCGCGCTCATGCGGTTGGCGGTGCCCAGCGGCTCGGGAATAGTGCCCTTCCCCCAATATTCCGAGATATCCCATATCGAAAACGCCATCGCCGAGTCGAACAGCGAAGCATCGATAAACTGCCCCTGCCCGCTCTTCTCGCAGCCGATATAGGCCGCCAGGATCGCATAGGTCGCAAACAGCGCGCAGCCGATATCCGCCACCGGCACGCCCGCCTTCACCGGCGGCCCGCCAGGGTGCCCGGTTACGCTCATCACGCCGGACATCGCCTGCGCCATCAGGTCGAATCCCGGCCGCATCGCCCACGGCCCGGTCTGGCCGAACCCCGAAATGCTGGCGTAAACGAGGCGCGGATTGATCTTCGACAGCGTCTCGTAATCGATGCCCAGCTTGCGCACCACGCCGGGCCGATAATTCTCCACGACGATATCGGCAGTTTTCACAAGATCGAGAAAAACCTGCCGCCCGGCCGGGTTCTTCAGGTTCAGCGCGATGCTGCGCTTGTTCCTGTTCATGTTCAAAAACCCCATGCTGTCATCGCCCTTCATGCGAAAACCCATGGCGCCGCGCGTCTGGTCCCCGGTTCCCGGCGGCTCGATCTTGATGATATCGGCCCCCAGGTCGCCCAGCAGCATGGTGCAGACCGGCCCGGCCATCACCTGGGTCACGTCCAGCACCCGGATGCCGGCCAAAGGCAGCGGCCGCCCGCCCGCCGGGGCGGGCCGGACGCCGCCATCCCTTTCATCATGGGGAACGGATGTGTCGTGAGAGTGGAGCGTTCTGTCCATCATGGGCCCTCCGTCTTTCATCCCGTCTTCGTGATCGAACGGGTGTTGGTATTTTGCATTCATAATTCATAATGCCGGTGTGCTACAAGCATTCCGGCAGGATGGGAGGGACAGTACTCCGTTCTGTGAGAGGCCAGAAAACGCCGCGTCGGCCATGCTCCCCAACGGGACCGGCGACGGCGCACTCAAAAAAAACAAGAAAACGAGGCCGACCATGTTCCATGGCAAGACAATGACGCCGACCGCCTATATCCGTCATACCCTCACCACCGCGCCGGGCCGGATCTTCGGTCTGGTGTGCGTGATGTATTTCATCACCTATGTCGATCGCGTGAACATCTCGACGCTGGCACCGCTGATGGCGCACGACCTGCACCTGTCGAACGTCCAGTTGGGGCTGGCCCTGTCCGCCTTCGGCTATCCCTACGCCCTGCTGCAGATCGCGGGCGGCAGCCTGGCCGACAGCCTGGGCCCACGCCGCACGCTGGTCATCAGCGGGCTGATATGGGGTGCGGCCACCATCCTCACCGGCCTGGTGGGCGGCCTGTTCTCGCTGATCGCCATCCGCGTCCTGCTGGGCATCGGCGAGGGCGCCACCTTCCCCGCCGCCACGCGCGCCGTGGCGGCATGGGTTCCCTCCACCCGGCGCGGCTACGCCCAGGGCATGATGCATTCGTCATCCCGCCTGGCCAACGCCCTCACCCCGCCGCTGACGGTCATGATCGCCCTGTGGCTGGGCTGGCGCGGGGCCTTCATGGCGCTGGGCTGCGTCAGCCTGGGCTGGACGCTGGCCTGGGCCTTCATGTTCCGCGACCGCCCGGCCAGCCATCCGGGCGTCACAGCGGCCGAACTGTCCGAACTCCCGGTCATCGACACGCCCCGGGGTGCCGCCAAACCGTCCATCCCCTGGCGGGCGCTGATCCGCGCCATGATGCCAGCCACGCTGATCTATTTCTGCTACAACTGGACGTTGTGGCTCTACATCACCTGGCTGCCGTCCTTCTTCGTGCAGGCCTACGGGCTGAACCTGAAACATACCGCCATCTTCTCGTTCGGCGTCTTCACCGCCGGCGTGGTGGGCGACACCTGCGGCGGCCTGTTCACCGACTATCTGTATCGCCGCCACGGCAACCTGCCGCAGGCCCGCCGCCAGGTGATCATCGCCAGCATGATCGGCTCCATGCTCTGCCTGCTGCCGGCGCTGTTCGTGCATGATCTCACCACCATCGGCATCGCGCTGTCGGCGGCCTTCTTCTTCCTGGAATTGACTGTCGGGCCGATCTGGGCGATCCCGATGGACATGGCGCCCCGATATGCCGGTACCAGCAGCGGAATCATGAACACGGGCTCGGCCATCGCCGGCATCCTGTCGCCGTTCGCCTTCGGCCTGATCATCGACCTCTCGCACAGCTACAGCCTGCCGTTCTACGGCCCGGTCGTCCTGCTGATCGTCGGCGCCGCCCTGGCCTTCCACTACCTGCCGTCGCGCCCCGACGCCAATGCCGGATCGTCGATCCCGGATTCCACGATCTCCGGCGCGACCCCGGGCGCGCCGCTTTCAGGCTCCCCCCTGCCGGGCCACCCGCTCGGCAACGCCCACGGTCATTGACCTCCGGAGACCCAGCCCACCATGACCGAGCCCACGATCGTCCCGCGCCTCAACCTTCACGACACGATCATCACCGCCCTGCGCGGCATGATTCTCGACGGCGTGCTGGTGCCGGGCGAGAAGATCGCCGAGCGCGCGCTATGCGACCGGTTCGGCATTTCCCGCACCCCGCTGCGCGAGGCGCTGAAGGTTCTGGCGTCGGAAGGGCTGGTCGAACTGCTCCCCCGGCGCGGCGCGGTCGTGGCACAGATCACCGAGGCCGATATCCACAACCTGTTCCCGATCATGGGCGCGCTGGAAGGCGTGGCCGGCGAACTGGCCTGCGCCCGCGCCACCGCGCAGGACATCGCCCGCGTCCGCAAGCTGCACGACGAGATGATGGAAAGCTACGAACGGCGCGACGAACAACGCTACCTGCGCCAGAACCGGCAGGTCCACGAGGCCATCTTCACCCTGGCCCGCAATCCGGCCCTGTCGGAGATGTACCAGCAGATCCTGGCACGCATCCATGTCTGCCGCTTCATCCGGCGCAAGGACGATCGCGACTGGGCCGCCGCCATCGCGGAACATGCCGAATTCATGGACGCCCTGGAACAGCGCGACGGGGCGCGCCTGTCACAACTCATGCGCGACCACATCGCGGGGACCAGCGCGCGCATCGCCCTGGCCTCGCTGGACGGGAGTGAGGAACGAGATGCTGTTTCAATATGACGGCCAGACCCCCGACCTGTCGACCGAAGAGACCTACGTGGCGCCCACCGCCACCCTGATCGGCGCCATCACGCTGGAGGCACAGGCCAGCATCTGGTTCGGCGCCGTCCTGCGCGGCGATTCCGAACGCATCGTCATCGGCGCCGGCAGCAACGTGCAGGACAACGCCGTCCTGCACACCGATCCCGGCTTTCCGCTGGAAATCGCGGAAGAGGTCACGATCGGCCACCTGGTCCTCCTGCATGGCTGCCGGATCGGCGCCGGCTCGCTGATCGGCATGGGCTCGGTGATCATGAACGGCGCACGGATCGGCCGGAACTGCCTGGTCGCCGCCGGCAGCCTGATCCCGGAAGGCAAGATCTTCCCCGACGGCTCGGTCATCCGCGGCCGCCCGGCCACGCTCGTCGGCCCCGTCACCCCGGAACACGAGGCGATGATGAAGCGCGCCAGCCAGTCCTACCGCGACCGCGCACGCCATTATCGCGAGAAGCTACGCCCGGCGTAGAGAAATAGAAACTCCACCCCAAAAGTAAAACCCACCCGGCACGCCCGAAAGACGGCGCAACGGGCAATAGAACAACACGAACAAAGGCGCCACCACCACAATGGCGCCCTTGCGAACGCGCGCACAAATAAAAACAAAAAAACAGGGTCACCAGAAAAATGGCGACCCCACCCCGGACATCCCGAAGAACAGGAAAACTGTCGTGTCCATATCATCCTTTCTTTCCCATATCGGGAACAGGAAGCTGTCCCTCGCCGTCGCGAGCCTCTTCCTCGTCGCCCATCCTGGCCCGCTCTCGGCGGCAACGGCGCCCCCCTATACGGGCCTGACGTCTCCCAGCGGCCCGTCCTTCTTCCTCGACAGCCCGACGGCGTACGACAACACGCCCTTCATGCCCAATACCGAACATGCCTATGGAGACTGGAACAAGCTGCGCGGCAGCCTGGCCAACAAGGGCATCGGCCTGGGCATCGATTATATCGGCGAGAGCGGCATCATCCTCAATGGCGGCCGCACCGACGTCACCGGCTCGGCCGGCTACACGCACCAGGTGGCGGTCCAGGTCAATCTGAACTGGCAGAAGCTGATCGGCTGGAAAGGCTTCAACACGCATTTCACCTTCGTCAACCGCGCCGGCCACAATCTCTCGACCGATGCCGGCGACCGCTCGGTGGTCAATGTGCAGGAAATCTACGGCGGCGGCGGCAATGTCATCGTCCATCTCGTATCCGCCTACGGCACGCAGGATTTCCTGAACCAGCGCCTGCAGCTCGCGCTGGGCTATATGTCGGTCAATCTCGATTTCTCGACCTCGCCGCTTTATTGCACCTTCATGAACAATGCCATATGCGGCAACCCGAAAACCGAAACCAAGGGCTCGATCGGCTTCTCCAATACGCCCAACGGCGTGCTGGGCGGCCGGCTGCGGTTCTGGCCGCTGCATGGCCTGTACATGCAAGGCGGCGCCTATGGCGTCAATTCCGGCCTCGGCCAGCCGCAATATACCCGCACCGGCTTCGAATTCGATACCAGCGCCTATACGGGCGTGTATGTTCCCTTTGAAATCGGGGCTATTCCCGTTTTCGGCCCCCACGCGCTGGTCGGCCATTACAAGATCGCCGCCGCCTACGATTCCTCGCCCTATCCCTCGTACTACACGGACATCAACGGCAATCCCATCCCGCTGACCGGCCTGCCGGCCCGCACCGGTCGCGGCAAGATCCAGGTCTGGACCACGATGGACCAGATGCTCTTCCGCCACGGTCGCGGCATCTACGAGGGCCTGTATGTCATGGCCGGCTACATCCACAACACCCCGCGCGCCTCGCCCTACGAGCATCAATATTATCTCGGCCTGTCCGATCGCGGCATGGTCCCGGGCCGGCCGAACGATGTGATCGGCATCATGGTCAACCATGTCACCGCCAGTTCCACACTCGTCGCAGCCCAGAAACTCGACTACCTGCGCGGCAAGAAACTGCCGGCCAACGCCATCACGCCCCAGAGTTCCGCCACGGTGGTCGAGGCCACGTACAACATCCATATCCGCCAGGGCGTCTGGGTCCAGCCCGACTTCCAGTATGTCATCAACCCCAACCTGGAACGGAAGGTCAAAAACCTCAGCGTCCTCGGCCTGCGCCTGCGCGTGATCTTCTAGCAGACGGTTGCAAGCCGGGCCGGAAACGCCGATCCTCCGCCGCATGTGGAGCGAACCCTATCTGGAAACCTGCTGCCGGTCGGCGCTGCACCGGCTGATGCTCAGCGGCGCGGCGGGCCGCCCGCCGGGCATGAAGGACCAGCCATGCCTGGAACGGCTGGCGCGCATGGGCCTGGCCAGCCAGGACGCCGCCGGCCGCTACCACCCCACGCCGCAGGGCGCGGCCCGGCATGAATCGGAAATCCTGTCGCCGTCATGATCCGGCATGACGATCTGTGGCGCGCGCTGGACACGCTGGCCGCCGAACGCGGCCTCACGCCCTCCGGCCTGGCTCGCGCGGCGGGGCTGGACCCGACCAGCTTCAATCCCTCCAAACGCATCACGGCCGCCGGCCGCCCGCGCTGGCCCGGCACCGAAAGCCTGGCCCGCGTGCTCGACATCACCGGCCTGAGCCTGGAGGCATTCGCCCGCCTCGCGGCCGGCCAGCATCCCCTCTCTCCCACCCCCCGCGCCGCCGCCCGGTCGCGCCTCCGCCTGTCCCCCTTCTCCCATCTCGACCACCCCGGCATGTTCGACGCCACCGGCCTGCCCAGCGGCCGCCACTGGGACCAGTGGGACATGCCCGCCACCACCGAGGCCGACCTCTATGCCGTGGCCCTGGACACCTCCCTGTTCGAGCCGGTCTTCCGCGCCGGCACCATCCTCATGGTCGCCCCCGGCATCCCGATCCGCCGGCAGGACCGGGTGCTGGTCCTGCGCCCCGAAGGCGCCCTGTGCGCGGTGGTGGTCGATGCCCGCGCCGGCGAGGCCACCGGCCCCCTGCTGGCCATGATCGGCGCCTCGGCCGGCGGCGGCCCCTTCGCAGCCGACCCCGCCGACCACCTGCACCGCATCATGATGGCCTTCCTATAGGCCCCTAGCCTGCCAATACCGGCCTCATATGCAAGCCCATTCACCCTTTACAAATAAAAATCATCGCCATTCCACATCGTGGATTTGGACTTGTCATTCTCGGTAACACACAATGGCGGAATACAGATATAAGCATTCAAATATCGATATACAGCACACAGGAAGTTATCCAGACTTTCATTTCTTAAATAACTGCCACATATTTCTATATTCAGCATGAGATCCTTGATAGGAACAACCGAATTGATTAACTTGTACGCCCCTTTCTGGGATATGGCATATCCGCAAAGCCCAAATGCCTCAACGAGCTTCAGCGGCACTGAATTTATATCTTTTTTAGAAAATTCCTTGTGATTTTGAATAAATTTCTCATTGTCGAATCTCGTGACACTATCCAGGATATCCGGAACCAGACTGACCTTCAGCGAACTGTCAAAATTGTTTCCAAACAGTATGATATCCCAGTCCTCTCCGACAGACGAAACGATTCTCTCATATTCAGAAACGAAATTATTGCAGAGAACAGCATCATCTTCGAATATGCAGGCGGTTTTTCCCGTCTCCAGCACCGCGTTCCATATCGTTATGTGGGAAAGGGCATTCGCCAGGGCCGCCTTGGAATAGGGGCAGTCCTTATCAATAATCTCACGCTCGATCAAATCATCTCTATCTATAAGATTCTTGTCGAATGCACTATATCTAATAAGATCAGAAATATGCGCATTGTTTTTTATAAATTCCTCTCTTCTTTTCACATCCTTGTCTCTATTTATATAAATAAGCATGAAATCACCTCATATATGGGCATAATTTAATATTTCTTCACACAAAACAAAGGGCAAGACAAGCGCCGGTCCATATTTTCATTATCCACCAACATCACTCCCGAGCCTTGTCGGAAAGCGGGGGCGCCCAACCGGAGCGCGCTGATGTCGATGACCAGCCCGGCGGTGAGGTACCCCTTCAAGGCCGCCCCGCCGATCACCCGCACCGCGTCATGATGGCCTTCCTGTAGCCCCGGCCAGCGCGCGCAGGGAAACGACCGCCGGCACGGCCTCGCAGTCCGCCAGCACCACCCGCGCCCGAAACCCCCGGTCCGTCCCCGGCACCGGCGAGGCAATCTCCAGCCGCGCCCCCATCTGCCCGGCAATGCTGGCGGCAATGGCCAGCCCCAGCCCGCTGCCGTCGGCGGCACTCCCCCCGCGCACGAAGGGCTCGGTCAGCCCGGGCAGGATCGCTTCCGGCAAAGCACTGCAATCATTCACGATATCCACCACCCCAGCCCGCGACACCGTCACCGCGATCACGGCGTCGGGCGTGCCATGATGGGCCGCATTCTCGATCAGGTTCCGAAACAGGATGCCCGCCGCGTCGATATCGCCCCGCGCGAACAGCGCCTCCATCCCGTCGCAATCCACCGTCACGACGGGAAAGACCGGCGGCATGTCGGCAAATTCCTCGGCCAGGATCTGCAACACCGCGATCAGGTCGAACCGGTCATCCCCCATCGCGGCCCCCGACGACGCGCGCGACAATTGCAGCAATTTCTCCGTCATCCGCCCCAGCCGGCGGATCTGCCCGATCATGGCTGCCACCCGCCCCGGCGCCTCGGGCTCGTGCAACTGCTCGCGCAGCATCTGCGCCTGCGCCAGCAGCGCGCCGATCGGGTTGCGCAGTTCATGCGCCGCATTGGCCGCAAAGGCCCGCTCGGTCGAGAGCGCCTTCTTCAGCCGGTCCAGCAGCAGGTTCACCGCCATATGGATCGCCGACAATTCCTCGGGCAGGTCCAGCGCCGGAATCGGCGACAGATTCCCACCTCCCCGCGCCCGGATTTCCGCCTGCAACGCCGTCAGCGGCCGCAGCGCCCGCCGCACCACCCAACGCACCAGCAACCACACCGCCGGCAGAAACACGATCATCGGCAGGATCGAGATCAGCGTCGCCCGCCGCACCGCCTCACGCCGATGAAAGGTCGGCTCGCCCACCAGAATATAGTGCCCGCCATCCTGCGCCTTGACGACATAGACGCGAAAGCGCGGCCGGTCGTAAAACCCGCCTTTCACCACCGGCACGAAGGTCTCGACCGGCGCGTTCTGTGAACGCAGCAGCAATGTCCCGTCCGGCGTCGCGATCTGATAGGCCAGCGTGCGCGGCCCCACCTCCGGCAGCAGCGCCACCGTCCCCCCGGCGGGGCGCACGGCATGGGCGGCAATGACGAATTCCAGCCGCTCCGCCACCTCCTGCAACGAATTATCCAGCCGCTCCGTCACCTCGTAGCGCGTAAAACCCGCCACCAGCACGCTCAGCAGCGCCAGACAGCCCAGCACCACCACCAGCACCCCGGCCATGATCCGGGTGGCCAGGCTCCATCGTCCCTCACCCCGCCTCATGTCCTGCCCTCGCGCGCCAGCCGGTAGCCGCGCCCGCGCACGGTCAGGATCAGCCCCGCCCCCACCTTCTTGCGCACGCGGCTGATAAAGACCTCGATCGCATTGCTCTCGATCTCCTCGCCCAGCCCGTACAGCGCGTCCTCGATCTGCTCGCGCGAGCAGATCGCCCCGGCCCGCCGGGCCAGCAGCGCGATCACCGCCCATTCCCGCGCCGTCAGGTCCACCTCCTGCCCCTGCCGACGCAGGCTGCGCTGGCCCAGATCGATCTCGACCTCCCCCAGCACCAGCCGGTTGCTGGCCAGCGCGCCATAACGGCGCGAAACGGCGTCGAGCCGCGCCAGCAATTCGTCGAAATCATAAGGTTTGACGATGTAGTCGTCCGCCCCGTCCGAAAGGCCGGCAATCCGGTCGCTGATCTGGTCCTGCGCGGTCGCGATCATCACCGCCATCGCCGACCCGCCCCGCCGGATCTCGCGCAGCAGGTCCCGCCCGCTGCCATCCGGCAACCCCAGATCCAGCAGCAGGAAATCATAGGCGATAGCCCCCAGCGCGGCCCGCGCATCCGCCAGGGTGGTGAACCAGTCGGCGGCATGCCCGGCACGCCGCAACCGCTCCTGCACCGCCGACCCCAACGGCCTTTCATCCTCAACAACCAGGATCCGCACGGCATCCCCTTCCGGCACGAACGAATGGGTTTCCAAAGGGCGACCGCCCTTTGGCGGGGTTCGGGGCAGAGCCCCGAAAGCCTACCCCTTTTTCCGCTCCCGCATCACCCGCGCATAAAGCGAGGGCAACACCAGCAGCGTCAGCACGGTAGACGACACCAGCCCCCCGATCACCACCGTCGCCAGCGGCCGCTCGACCTCGGCCCCCGCACTGGTCGAAAACGCCATCGGAAAGAAGCCGAGGCTGGCCACCAGCGCGGTGGCGATCACCGGCCGGAACCGCTGTTCCGCGGCCTCGAACGCCGCCCGCGCCACATCCATGCCGGTGCGGCGCAGATGCTGGATGGAACTCACCAGCACCACCCCGTTCAGGATCGCGACCCCGAACAGCGCGATAAACCCGATCCCGGCCGAGATGCTGAACGGCAGCCCGCGCACCGCCAGCGCCATGATCCCCCCCGTCGCCGCCATCGGCAGGTTGACGAACACCAGCGCCGCCGACGCCACCGATCCCAGCGCCAGCACCAGCAGCACGAAGATCAGCGCCAGCGCGATCGGCACCACGATCTCCAGCCGCGCCATGGCCGATTGCAGACTGCGGAACTGCCCTTCCCACGTCAGCCGATAGCCGGGCGGCAGCCGCACCTTCGCCGCCACCGCCACCTGCGCGGCCGCCACGTAGGAACTCAGGTCCCGCCCGCGCACATTGGCCTGCACCACCAGCCGGCGCTGGATACGGTCACGGCTGATGCGCGGCGGCCCATCGACCACCGAGACACGCGCCACCTGCGACAGCAGCACCAACCCGGCCCCGTCGGCCCGCCGCACCCGCAGGCCCGCAATCTGCCCCACCGAGCCCACCTGGTCCGGCGCAAAGCGGATCTGCGTATTCACCACCGCATCATCCATGATCACCGGGCGGCCGATATGCCCGCCCACCGCCTCGACCGTGTCCAGAATGTCCGCCATCGCCACATTCAGCCGCGCCGCCCGCTCGCGATCGACATCCACATGAATGAACGGCACGGTGCCATCCCCCTGCGGCGCCACATCGGCCGCCCCGCGCACGCTGTCCAGCGCCGCCGCCACCTGGTCGCCCAGCCGCGACAGCATTTCCAGATCGGGCCCGTAGATCGACACCGCAATCTGGCTGCGCACGCCCGACAGCAGATCGTCCATGCGCATCTGCACCGGCTGGCTCCACGAGAACCGCGCATCGGGCAACCGCTCGCGCAAGGCACGGTCATAGGCCTCGACCAGATCCTCCTGCGTCCGGCCCGTCCGCCATTGCGACGGGTCCTTCAGGAACACGAAACTGTCGGTCTCGTTCACCCCCATCGGATCGGTCGGAATCGCCGAGGTGCCGGTATTGCTCACCACGGTGGCGATTTCGGGAAACCCCATCAGGATCTGCTCCTGCTTGCGAACCGAGTCCAGCACCGTGGGCAGCGAGGCACTGGGCAGGCGCGTCGCGGTCACGACCAGCGCCCCCTCGCCCAGTTGCGGGATGAACTCGCCCCCCAGCCGCGTCGCCAGCACCACCGCGACCAGAAACACCGCGATCGTCCCGCCGAACAGCGGGCCGGGATGGCTCTCCCCCCAGCGCACCGCCGGCCCGTAGCGCCGCCGCAGCGCCGCCACCAGCCGCGTATCCCCATGCGACCGGCTGCCGCGCATCGCCAGCGCCGCGATCACCGGCACGCACAGCACGCAATAGGTCAGCGAGGCCAGCAGCGCCATGATGACAGTCTGCGCCATCGGCCGGAACATCTTCCCCTCGATCCCCTGCAAGGTCAGGATCGGCAGATAGACCATCACGATCACCAGAATGGCGAAGGTCACCGGCCGCAGCACCTGCGCCGTCGCCGTAACTACCTGCGCCCGCAGGTCGGTCGCCCGGTCGGTCTCGCGCATCGCCAGCAGATGTTCCACCACCACCAGCGAACTATCGACGATCATGCCGAAATCGATGGCTCCGAGACTCAGCAGATTGGCCGAAATGCCGAACTGCCGCATCCCCGTCATGGCACAGACCAGGGCAAAGGGAATGACCGAGGCAATGACCAGCGACGCCCGCCAGTCTCCGATCACCACCACCAGCACCACCACGACCAGCGCCGCCCCCATCAGCAGATTGTCGCGCACGGTGCCGATGGTGCGGTTCGTCAGGTCCGACCGGCTGTAATAGGGCTCCAGCGTCACACCCGCGGGCAGGGTACGCCTGATGCCCGGCAGGGCCGCGCGAATGGCGGCCAGCGTGGTATCCGAACTCGCCCCCTGCCGCATCATCACCACGCCGTTGACGATCTCGCCCCGCCCGTCGCGCGTCACGGCACCCAGCCGGGTGCGCGGCCCCATCGACACCGCGCCGACATCGCGCAGGCGGATCGCTGTGCCATCCGCATTGCTCCGCACCGCCAGGGCGCCGAAATCGTCCAGCGTGCGGATCAGCCCGCGCCCGACCACGATCTGCTGCTCGGCATGATGCTCGATCCAGCCGCCGCCCGAAGCCGCGTTGTTGGTATCCACCGCTCGATAGACATCGCCGACCGAAACGCCATAGGCATTCAGCCGCGCCTGGTCGAGCGCCACCTGAAACGTCTCCTCGGCCCCGCCATTGACGTTCACATCCACCACGCCGGGCACCAGCTTCAGTTGCGGCACCACGCTCCAGGTCATCAGCCGGTTCAGCTCCATCAGCGAGTGCCCGGCGCCATGGATCTGGAGCTGCATGATCTCGCCCATGCCGGTAGCCAGCGGCCCCATATTGATCGAAAGCCCCGGCACCGCGATCAGCGAGCGCGCCTGCACGATGCGCTCATTGACCCGCGTACGGTCGAGATCGATGTCGGTATCATCGTCGAACTGCACATAGACCACCGAAACGCCCGACCGCGAGACCGACCGCAGGTCGTTCATCCCCGGAATCCCGGCCATGCTGGCCTCGACGGGGAAGGTGATCAGCCGCTCGACCTCCTCGGTCGCCAGCCCGGGGGCGACGACCGAAACCAGCACCTGCCGGGGCGAGATATCGGGCACCGCCTCGACGGGCAGCCCCACCACCGCCACCATCCCGGCCAGCATGAGCGCGACAGCGGCCCCCAGAACCACGAAGCGGTTCGCCTGGAGCAGGTTCAGCAGGGCAAGCATGTCAGTCGTCCCCACCCATCCCGGCCAGCAGAACCATGGATTTCAGGGCAAAACTGCCATGAGCGGCCACATCCTGCCCCGCCGACAGGCCGGACAGGATCACCGCCCGCCCGTCACTCTCCACACCGACCGTCACCGGCACCGGCCTATAGCTGTCCGCTCCTTCGCGCACGAACACCACGTCCTGGCCCGCGATCTGCTGCACCGCCTCGGCGGGCACCACCATCCCGGTCCGGCTGTCGGCCGTCTCCAGTTCCGCATCCAGCATCATGCTCGGCCGCAGCGCGCCGTCCGGATTGGGCACGACACTGATCACGCGCACCAGGCCGGTGACGGGCGACGCCGCACCGCTGACCGAACTGATCCGGCTCTCGATCCGCCGCCCCCCCAGCAGCACGCTCTGCCGTCCGCCCACCGCCAGCCGCGCGGCATCCTGCGGCGACACGTCGGACACGATCCAGACCGACGACAGGTCGACCAGCGTCGCCGCCACCTGCCCGGTCTCGATATCGCCGCCCGACGACACCCCCACATCCTGCACCATGCCGTCGATCGGGGCGAGCAGCGACGAGGTCTCGTCCCCGCCGGTCGTCGTCCGTTCACTGACGGAATTGAATTCCTCCTCGAAGCGATGGGTCATGGTGCCCACATCCGCCTGCCGGGCGGCCACGGTGCTGCGCGCCTCCTGCAGCACCGCCAGCCGGCGCCGGACCTCACCCTGCGAAACGGTGCTACCCGCCAGCGCCCGGGCCCGCTTCCACGCCGCCTCGGCCTCGGCCTGCGCCGCCAGCGCGCTGGCCAGGCCGGCATGCATCTGCACCGCCTGCAACCGCGCGACATGCAGCGAATGGTCCAGATAATCGACCAGCACGCTATCGCGCGCCACATGCTGCCCGGCCATGACATGCACCCGCAGCACCTTGCCCGCCCCCACGGGCCGCACGCGCACGATCCGCGTCTCGTCCGCCATCACGCTGGCCAGCACCGGCAGCATGCGCGACAGGCTCCCCGCCCGCGCCACACTGTCGGTCAGTCCCTCCGCCCGCCGCGCCTCGGCCCCGATCGTCACCGGCGCGGGCGGCGCCGGCGCCTCAGCCCAAACGGCGGGAGACAGAACAGGAGACAGCGTAAGACAGCCCAGCCCGACCACGCGCCCCAACCGCGCCCGCAAATGGCTCATGGCGTCATCCCGGTCGCAATGGCCGCCCGCAGGATGGCCGCATGCCAGCCGATTTCGGCGGAATTCAACGCCAGAATGGCGTTATAGGCCCCCAGCCGCGCCCGCAATGCCTCGATCAGCGCCGCCTCTCCCACCTGCCAAGCCTTTTCCATTTCATCGGCCCGCCGGTTCAGCGCGGCGGCCGAGGTGCGGGCGCTCTCCAGCGTCGTCCGCGCCGCGTCCAGCCGGGCGCGCACCTGCGCCAGTTCCACCTTCACCATGCGCCGCGCCTGCACTTCCTGGCTGCCGGCCGCCGCCAGCCGGTTGCGGGCCTCGGCCATCATCGGCACGTTGCGCGCCTCGCTGGGTAGCGGCACCGAGATCTGCACCCCCACCCGGTTGTCCCACGGGCTGCCGTACGACCCTTCATGGATCGCCCCGACGCCCACTTCCGGATTGGGCATGAATGACGCCCGGGCCAGCCGCACCGCTTCCTGCGCGGCCGCCACGTCGCGATGGGCGGCCCGCACGCGCGGATCGTTATCCTCCACCACCTGCGGGGTATCCAGCCGCGTGCGCGCCAGAAACCGCGCATCATAAGAGAGAATGTCGGGCAGGCCGGGCCGGCCGAGCAGCACCGCCAGCGCCGCGCCGGTCGTATCCACCTGTTCGCGCGCCAGCCCGGCCTCGGTCCGCGCGGCGGCCAGTTCGGCGGCGGCCGCCTGCTGGTCGGCGGCGGTCGATTCCCCCACACGCCCGGCCCGGTCGATCGCGGTGCCGACGCGCTGCATCGCCTGCACCAGCGACAGCGCCACCGCCTGCCGGCGCTGGGCGATCACGAGGGCGGAGGTCGCCTCCAGCACCCGCACGGCAACGGCCATATGCGCGACATTCAGCTTTTCCTGCACGCTGGCCGATTCCGCCTGCGCCACCCGCCGTGTCGCCGTACCCTGCCCCGGCAGCCACAGCGGCACCGAGACCGTGCCCTGATAGGTCGTGTAGCCAATGTTGGTGCCGATGAAATGGTCGTCGAAATATTGCGCCGACACCACGGGCCCACCGGGAAACCAGGATTTCGCGGCATCCGCCCGCGCATCGGCCGACTGCCGGTTGGTCGTCAGTTCCGCCCGCGTCGGATCGACCGCCCACGCGGCGCTGACCGCCTCGTGAAAGGACAGCTCGGCCGCCCGCGCCCCACCGGCCGCCCCCACAACCAGCCCGACGCCCAGAACCCAGACGCCCAGAATCCCGGCCCCCAGAATCCCGGCGCCAAAAACCCTGGCCAGCATGGCACCCCGAGCCGGCTTTCCGACATCCTGCCGACGCAACAGGCCCCCTGGCATCCATCCGTCCCCGCGCTCCGGATGGCCCGCTGCCATCCCTGCCGAAAGCGCGCTCTAACACACCAAGCTGACAGGACCCTGAACGCGAAACCGAAGCACCGGAGCCACGGGAGAATTTACGCGCGACCCGCTGACTTTCACGGGGTTTTGGCCTATGTCTGCGCCCATGACCGACACACCGCTCTCGCTGATCCGCAATTTCTCGATCATCGCCCATATCGACCACGGCAAGTCGACGCTGGCCGACCGGCTGATTCAGGCCTGCGGCGCGCTGACGGCGCGCGAAATGACCAACCAGGTCCTGGACAACATGGAGCTGGAGCGCGAGCGCGGCATCACCATCAAGGCGCAGACGGTGCGCCTCACCTACCCGGCCAAGGACGGCAAGACCTACGTCCTCAACCTCATGGACACGCCGGGCCATGTCGATTTCGCCTACGAGGTCAGCCGCTCGCTCGCGGCCTGCGAGGGCTCGCTGCTGGTGGTCGACGCCTCGCAGGGCGTGGAAGCGCAGACGCTGGCCAACGTCTACCAGGCCATCGACGCCCATCACGAGATCGTGCCGATCCTGAACAAGGTGGACCTCCCCGCCGCCGAGCCCGAGCGCGTGAAGGCGCAGATCGAGGAAGTGATCGGCATCCCGGCCGACGACGCGGTCCAGATCTCCGCCAAGACCGGCCTGAACATCGAAGGCGTGCTGGAAGCCCTGGTCACCCGCCTGCCCCCGCCGGTCGGCGACGACACCAAGCCGTTGCAGGCCCTGCTGGTCGATAGCTGGTACGACCCGTATCTGGGCGTGATCATCCTGGTGCGCGTCAAGGAAGGCCGGCTGAAGCGCGGCATGCGCGTGCGCATGATGTCGAACGGCGCGGTCTATAACGTCGACCAGGTCGGCGTCTTCGCCCCGCGCATGACGCAGGTCGACGACCTGGGCCCGGGCGAGATGGGCTATGTCAACGCCGCGATCAAGACGGTGGCCGACTGCAATGTCGGCGACACGCTGACCGACGACCGCCGCCCGGCCGAAACCCCGCTGGCGGGCTTCAAGCCGTCGATCCCGGTGGTATGGTGCGGCCTGTATCCCGTCGATGCCGACGATTTCGAAAAGCTGCGCGACAGCCTGGCCAAGCTGCGGCTGAACGACGCCTCGTTCCATTACGAGGCCGAGACCTCCGCCGCCCTGGGCTTCGGCTTCCGCTGCGGCTTCCTCGGCCTGCTGCACCTGGAGATCATCCAGGAGCGCCTGAGCCGCGAATTCAACCTCGACCTGATCGCGACCGCCCCCTCGGTGGTCTATCGCCTCTACCGCACGAACGGCGAGATGGAGGAACTCCACAACCCCGCCGACATGCCCGACGGCTCGGTGATCGAGAAGATGGAGGAACCCTGGATCGTCGCCACCATCATGGTGCCCGACGAATATCTGGGCGCGGTGCTGACCCTGTGCACCGAACGGCGCGGCATCCAGAAGGACCTCACCTATGTCGGCAACCGGGCCATGGCGGTCTACCGCCTGCCGCTGAACGAGGTGGTGTTCGATTTCTACGACCGGCTGAAATCGGTCTCGCGCGGCTATGCCAGCTTCGACTACCAGATGGACGGCTACGAAGAGAGCGACCTGGTGCGCATCTCGATCCTGGTCAATCTGGAGCCGGTGGACGCCCTGTCCTTCGTCGCCCACCGCTCGGCGGCCGAGAGCCGGGGCCGCTCGATCTGCGCGAAGCTGAAGGAGCTGATCCCCCGCCAGCTCTTCAAGATCGCGATCCAGGCCGCGATCGGCAGCCGCGTGATCGCGCGCGAGACGATCGGCGCGATGTCCAAGGACGTGACGGCCAAATGCTATGGCGGCGACATCTCGCGCAAGCGCAAGCTTCTGGAAAAGCAGAAGGAAGGCAAGAAGCGCATGCGCCAGTTCGGCAAGGTCGAAATCCCCCAGAGCGCCTTCCTGGCCGCCCTGAAGATGGACCACTGACCCGACCACCGACCGACCACGGGCCGGCCACTGGCCGGCCCACGAACCACCCCACCCCACCGTGCGCCGCCGCAGATGCGGCGCACCTTTACCCCCTTGCGCCGGCCGGAATTATTGCTATGTTCCCGCCCCATACCGACGGGCCCGCCGAACAGGCAGCCCCGCCAGTGCGCCGGAGAGATGGCCGAGCGGCTTAAGGCGCACGCTTGGAAAGCGTGTGTGCGTTAATAGCGTACCGTGGGTTCGAATCCCACTCTCTCCGCCATGCCACATAAGGCATTGATTTTCCACCACAACTTAGATGGCTTCCCACAGTGTGACACATGCTTGTGACACACGGATCGACATGGCCACACCCTATATGACCCAGCGTGGAAACACCTGGTTTCTACGTGTCAGGGTTCCTTCTGACCTTCGCCCGGTTGCCGGGTGCTATGTTGTCAGGACACTGCGAACCCATGATAGGATGACGGCACGAAACAGGGCCGTAGCCTTGGTGGCGACACTGTCGGGACTCTGGGATGAAATGCGTCTGAAGCTGGCCCAGGCCATCAAGGCTTATAACGACAACGACATCACGCTGTCGGACCTGAAAGCCTTCCTGCGCGAGCATCGGGACGAAATCGACCAGTTGCCCCAGACCGACCTGAAGCTGGTGGCCGACTGGATGAACGCCAGAAGCGACCGCCTGGACGGTGAAAATCGGGCAGAACGGGCCAATCTGGAAAACATCCGAATCCTGACCGATGCGTGGGCCGATGCTCATGGCAAGGGCGTCACGGAAGGGCTGGAACGGGCTATCAGACTTGGTGGTCTGGGTGCCACTACAAGCCCTGTCCCTGTCACGGTAACAGCAGAATCGAAAGAAGCCGACACTTGGTCCATGACCCCTTGGCCAGAGCTAGAGCACATCCACTGAAATATGAATCGTGGGGATGACGCGGAGTGCGGATTGTGATTCACCGTTTCCATTGATGGAGATGGTGATAGCGCGAGCATTGAGTGACGATCTTCGGGTGCGCGTTCTGGAGGCCGGCGCAGCGGGCGGGTCAGCCCGCTCAGTAGCGAAGCGGTTCGGGATCGGGATTTCCACGGCGATCCGGTGGCTTCGGCGCGAACGTGAAAGCGGCGAACGGGCGGCACGCCGCCAGGGCAAGCCACGCGGCTCAAAGCTGGACGGGCATGAAGCCTTTATTGCTGGCATGATCGAAGCGCAAAAAGACATCACACTCAACGAGATGGTCGCGCGCCTGCAGGGTGAGCAGTCCGTCGGGATCGGCCGCAGCATGCTCAGCCGATGGCTGCGACAGCGCGGGTGGACATGCAAAAAAAGACCGCACATGCATTGGAGCAGGAGCGCGAAGATGTGCTGACACGTCGGCAGGACTGGTTCGACGGCCAGCCTGATCTCGATCCGCACCGCCTGGTCTTCATCGACGAAACCAGCCTCTCCACGAAGATGGCCCGCCTGCGTGGTCGCGCCTTACGCGGAGAACGCTGTCGGGCTGGTGTTCCTCATGGCCATTGGAAAACCACGACTTTCACCGCCGGCTTGCGCCTCACGGGCATGACCGCACCCTTCGTGCATGAAGGCGCCATGAACGGCGAGATTTTTCAGGCCCATGTCGAGCATGGTCTCGTGCCGACGCTGAGCCCGGGCGATATCGTCGTGCTGGACAATCTGCCCGCTCACAGGATGCCGGGCGCGCAAAAGGCCATCGAACGAGTGGGGGCACAGATGATGTTCCTGCCTCCCTATAGTCCCGATTTCAACCCGATCGAAATGGCGTTCGCCAAGCTCAAGGCCCTCTTACGAGCCAAGGCAGCAAGAACCGTCACAGCGCTGTGGGACGCCGCCGGATCAGTCCTGGATGCTTTCACTCCAGGCGAATGCGCCAACTTCTTCACCGCCGCAGGCTATGAACCGGAATAACGTGGACGCGCTCTAGCAGGCTGTCGGGTTGGGGTACCAGCCTCTGGCGATCTGGGGTAAGCTTTCAGGATGAGCAGCTTCATCCCATTTGATCGATCGCAGCCGTATCTTCTGCCGCCGGATGTGAAGTCATGGCTGCCGTCGGACGATGTGGCGCATTTCATCGTGGCGGCGGTGGAGCGGGTGCCGCTGGGGGCCTTTTCGGTGCCCCGGCGGACTGGCGGCAAGGCACAGTATCATCCGCGCCTGATGCTGGCGCTGCTGATTTACGCCTATGCGAACGGCGTATTCTCATCGCGTCGGATCGAACGGGCGACATATCGTGACATCGGTATGCGCTTTGTGCCGGCGAACCTGCATCCTGACCATGACACGATCGCGACGTTCCGGCGCGGCAATCGCACGGCGATCGAGGCAGCGTTCCTGCATGTGCTGGAACTGGCACGCGAGACGGGGCTGATGCGGCTTGGCACGGTGTCGATCGATGGCACGAAGATTGATGCCAATGCCCCGAAATACCGTTCCATCCGTTATGATCGCGCGAAAGAATTGCGCGAGAAGCTGACCGCCGACATCGCCACCCTGATGGAGCGGGCAGAAGCGGCAGATGCAACCAATACGGATCACCAGGCCTTGCCGGAGGAACTGGCCCGCCGGGAGGCTCTGAAGGCAAAGCTGGATGAAGCCTGTGCGCGGCTGGAAGCGGAAGCCCGGGACCAGGCCGAGACCGCCCGGCCCGAATACGAACGCAAGAAGACAGCCTTTGATGCGAAGCGGGGACGGCGCGGTCGGCCGCCGAAAGAGCCGGACGATAAACCGCCACCAGACCGGCAGATCAACCTGACCGATCCGGACAGCAAGCTGATGCGTCGCTCCGACGCCCATGAATACCGGCAAGCCTACAACGCCCAGGCCGTGGTTTGTGCCGAGGGTAGCCAGTTGATCCTGGAACATGGGGTCGTTGCGACGACGGCGGACGCGCCCAGCTTCGCCGCCACCATCCTGGGCATGGAAAAAAGGATCGGCCTGCCACGCACCGTCCTTGCCGACACGGGTTTCGCCAGCGGCAAAGCCATCGGACTATTGCAGGCCAGCGGCGTGGATCCGCTGGTCGCCATCGGACGCATGGACCGGCGCCCTTATGACTTCCGGGCGGAACCGCCACCCAGGGAGCCGCGCCGGATCACCGAGCCCTGGCGCCTGGAAATGAAGGCCAGGCTGCAACAGAACCCGGCAAAAGCCCTTTACGCCTTACGCAAGCAGACCGTCGAACCGGTCTTCGGCATCATCAAAAGCGCCATGGGTTTCACCCGCTTCCACCTCCGTGGCCTCGCCAACGTCGCAACAGAATGGACGCTCGTCGCCCTCGCATAGAATTGCCGCAGCATCACACGGCTGACGGCCGCGTAAACGCCCTCGCCACTTATCACTATAGCAGGGCCCAACCCGACAGCATGCTAGATGGCCTCGTCTGCCCGCCGCCCGCCTCCGCCGATCGGACCTCCTCCGCAATCAGGACGAAGGCGGTTATAGGGTCAGGAAGGCACTCCAGACACCGCCCTACTCTTCTCAGAGTTGCGTCATCGGCATGACCACTCTTTGACGCTGGCAACCCAATCCATCGATCCCGAGTTCAACAACGTCATCGGCCTGAAGGTACACGGGATACGGCCGCCTTCCCATACCGACGCCCGCCGGTGTTCCCGTTGCGATAACATCGCCAGGCATAAGGGTCATATAACGACTGACATATGAGATAATAGTCTGAACGCTGAAGATCATCTGCCCGGTATTGCTAAACTGCATGCGCTGACCGTTTACGTTCAGCCATACATCCAATGATTGCGGATCAGGAATCTCATCGTGTGTGACAAGCCACGGACCAAGCGGCCCGAACGTATCGCAGCCCTTCCCCTTATCCCACTGACCGGACTGCTGCTGAAACGCCCGCTCGGACACATCATTGGCCACGCAATAGCCGGCAACGTAGCGCAAAGAGGAATGTGCGGAAACGTTCCTCGCACGAATACCGATCACGACAGCCAGTTCGACCTCCCAGTCCAGCCGGGTGCTCCCGACAGGAGAAACAATATCGTCGTCAGGCCCAGACAGCGCAGTAATGGCCTTCAGAAAAATAATCGGTTCATCAGGAGCAGGCAGACCGACCTCAGCCGCATGGTCACGGTAGTTGAGTCCGATACCGATATATTTTCCACACCCACTCACGGGCACACCATACCGAACCGGTTCTCGAACATATGGCAACGTGACAGGATCAATGTCGGCCAGCGCGGCAAGCGCGTCCGGCGACAGATATTCAGGTGACAAATCCGGTATGATGCCTTCAAGGCTTCGCAAGAGTCCGTCATGATCGATGATACCTGGAACCTCTGCCCCAAGCATACCGAAACGACACAACTTCATGTTTTTCCCCTCACGAAACAGCTTAACTATGCGCGATGAAAGCACCGAGGTCTATCGTGTCCAGCCTCGCGTTTCAGGAACAGGCATGGCACGGTCAAGAACCATTCCCCTCTGATCGATCAGAGGCATTTGTCGTCCCGCAGGACTGGCCCAACCTTACGATTCCCTCGCACTCAGTAAGGACAGAACATGTCGTTTCATATTATTAAAGGCCATGGACGTAATATCACGTGGGCGAGGTAATTCGACAGACATGAACTCAGCGATACGGCCGGGTCGGGCAGACATTACTGCGACATGCGTACCCAACGTCAAAGCCTCGTCAATACCATGCGTAACAAATACGATCGTCGCTCCGCTAACCTCCCAGATGCGCGTCAACTCCGCCTGCATCTGCATCTTGGTTTGCTCATCCAACGCACCGAACGGCTCATCCATCAGGATCACACGTGGATTCATGAGGAGAACCCGGGCTATTCCCACCCGTTGACGCATACCACCTGAAAGTTGCGCGGGGAGGTGATTTTCAAAACCAGCCAGCCCGACCATTTCGATAAACGGCTGGGCCTGCTCGCGTTGCGCCCTCCGCCCGACTCCCTTGAGACGAGCATGAAAGGCCACATTCTCCCACACATTGAGCCAGGGCATCAATGTCGCCTGCTGAAAAACCATGCCTCGATCCGCGCCGGGACCGCTTACGATATCGCCATCCACACTTACCGTACCGGTCGTCGGATATTCGAACCCCGCTATCATATTCAGCAACGTCGACTTTCCACATCCCGATGGCCCGAGAAGGCAAAGGAAATCGCCGTCGCTTACGCTCACATCTACCCGATCAAGCGCAAGCATATCTTCGCCCGCCTTGCCGCGAAACCGCTTGGTAACGCTCTCGACTCTTATATTTGCCATCTCATCCCTTTCCTGCAATCGTGGTTCCACGCTGCCACCGAAGACTGACATTCATCAATAGCCGCAAGGCAAGATCACTAAGATAGCCGAGCATTCCAATGCTCGCCATTGCCGCCATCACCAGATCGTAGCGAACGAAATAATAGGAATCCCAAAGCACATAGCCGATCCCAGACCTGACGGCCACCATTTCGGCAGTCACCGATAACATCCACGCGCTACCAATTCCAATACGTAGACCGGCGAAAATCCCTGGCAATGCCGCCGGAAAGACGATGTACAGCAAAATCTGCCATGGCTTAGCGCCCATCATCTCACCGGCGCGCACCAGATTCCTGTCCACCGCCCTCACGCCATAGACCGTATTCATCATAATAGGAAAAAAAGATCCTAGAAATACGAGAAAGATCGCAGGCGGATCAGCGACCCCGAACCAGATAATAGCCAATGGGATCCAGGCGACCGGAGGAATCGGTCTCAATATCTGCAAGGTCGGTTCCATGAGTATGTCAGCGAGATTTGACCAGCCCATGGCAATACCAATCAGAACACCGCCTATGACAGCAAGACCATAGCCGCAAGCGACCCGCCTTAGGCTCGCTCCGGCATCAATGGCCCAATGACCGCTATAATCGAGCGCGGTTCCCTGAAAACCGGTTATCCAGTCCCACCATATCATCAAAATGCCAGAAGGTGCCGGTAACAGTCCACGTGTAATGTACCCAAGCCGGGAAGCCGCTTCCCAAAGCAATAGCAAGGCCAGAGGAACCAGAAGACGTCGCGCGTACTGCGAAATTATCATGTCTAACCACCCAATTCCGGAATCGTCTTAGAAGTCGCCTTTTCTAGAAAACGATAATCCATATGTGCTGCCACATCTTCAGACCTGTCCCGCGATATATATTTCAAGGCGAACATCATTCGCGCGATTGCCTGCGCCTGAGAGCGATGCATGCGATAATCTGGAACCAAATTTCCAACCGCATCTGTAACAATATCACGATCCAGTCCGGTCGCCGACATGACAGTATCAATCCACAATCCATGGTCACGGTCGATTGCCGCGTTCACCGCGACGACCGCGTCTACAACGGATTGTATGCCCGCTGGATTGGACTGCAGCACATCGGCGCGTGTAATCATCAAGTTCGTCAAATTGCCGCTTGCTGTCTCATAAGGCGATGCGAAATAGATACCCGATCTCAAATGCCTGATCTTCGAAGCAAACGGCTCAACCGTACAGATCAGGTCTATGTCACCCCGAGCCAACGCCGCCGGATGGTCGGCCGGATTGGGAATGTTCACAAACTGAACGTCTTCACCAACACGTATATCGTGTTCTTTAAGAATCGAGCGTATCTGCAAATCTTGCGGACTGCCGCGCGATGCGGCAAAACGAAGCATCTTGCCTCCGGCCTTATAACGAGCCGCCCAAGCTTTCAGCCCCTCCCAGTCACCCGCCTTCAACCCAAGATCAGGTCGTATTACTATTTGGGAGCCGCCGCTGACCTGTCCGGCCACTGCCACAAGATCGATTCCCCTGTCCAAGCCCATCGGCAGACTCATGTAGGTCAATTGTCCAATATCGATAACATGCGACAAAAGCGCGATAAAAACATCACTACCTGTATTGAACGGCAGCAACTCAATCCGGATTCCATTACCCGCATAACGGGGGACCAGCTTAAGAGAAAGACAATGGGCACATTTCGCATATCCCAATCGGATCACGTTTTCATCTGCTTGCGCCGGCTTGATGTAAAGAAACGCCGTGATCCAAATCCAAATCAAAATCCATACCGCGCTCCTTGCGCGCGATAGAAAGGAACATTTTTCTAAAACAGACCGACAGCCATGCCGACCCCGCTGCAAAACTTGCCGATACGTTTCCACTGCCACTGCTCGCTTTCTATCGCACTCAGGCATATCAAAATCTTTTCGGAGACTGATAAGCTACGCGCGCTCACTTCCTTGATATATGAAATTGTTCTAAAACTTCACCGACGCCTTAACATAATATTGACCACCGCTAAATCCGTATGGCGAATTCGCAGCATATGTGAAAGCATTCTGCAATGCGCCGCGGGACGCGGAATTGGCCCTTGTTGGATATTTGTTTCCAAGATTATAGGCACCTACCGCGACATGCCATTTTTTCATAAAATCATACCCAACCTCGAGATTCGTAATAAATGACGGATTCGCATGCGTCCATTGGGCTTCGGTCAATGAAGGCGCGGCCACATACGTGTACGAGCCATATCGAACTTCCTGCGCATTGATCGACCACGGACCGCGCTGCCAATAAACAGTCAGCATCTCGGTATTTCTTGGATTGGAATGAAGCAGATATTCAACATTCGTCCGATTGAAATACGGCTGCCCCATCGCCGCAAGCAACGGAGGCGCAGCATTATATTTGCTTATCTGCGTATCGGAAATATTCACCGAAAATGAAAATCTGAACAGCCCCAGATGCGAGGCATGCAACGTATAGGAAGTCGATACATCTCCACCGTTTGTTGCCGTATTAACCGGATTGGCATAATAAGAGGCGTATTCGACCCCAGGAAGACCGAGAGGGGTCAGGAGATTCTGGATCTCACTTCCACCAAATTGAGATGTATTATAAAGACGATCATTAATCGATATTCTATATAAATTGGCAGTCAATGTCCAGTTATCGGTAATGCTTGCATCAAGACCAACACTGAAACTGCGAGAAGATTCGCCCTTTAGCCGCCCCTCACCCAGCGCCCGCGCCCATGGAGAATTCACTGGCAATTGAGCGGTCCGATATGTTGGAAATGTCGTTTCTGCAAAAAAACCTTCTTCGCCCAACGTCGGCGGTCGATATCCCGTATTGGCATTGGCGCGAATGGCCCAATGTTTGTTGAAGTTATAGCGCGTTCCGATCGAGCCCGTTGGGGCGATACCTTCATCGCTATATGCTGCGACATGACCGCCCAACGTCCACTCCCATTTGCGTGTGGCAAATAGGTCCACGTTTACCGAACCATCGTAGACACCTCGAGACAGTGTTCCGGCAGCGATCTGAGGAATACCAAAATCATCTACGGCACCGGCGGAAGCGGGCATTCCGGCGTCCGGCCCATCAAGGATCGGAATGCCGCCATCCGATACCGATTGAGGCTGGCCAGCCACCAACTGGTATGTGTCGTGACGATACTCAAAACCAAAAGACACATTAATGGGTCGCGGCAAGATAGACGTATGAATATATTTGGTCGATTTGATTCCAGCCGTCAGTTCAGAAGCTATATAGGTGCCTTTATAAAAGGTCGTCGGACTATCCACGCCATAAGTCGGATTATCGGTGTCGAACTCACCATAACGCATCTGATCGCGGCCGTACGTGGCATAGGCGTCCCATTGCATTCCCATAAAATTTGCCGAGCGAAATCCATTATTGATCTGGAAATCATTTTCCGCCGCCGTCCGGCGCGGCTCCATGCCATTGGGATGCAGCGCTCTGACGACATTATCGTTCATCGGAGCACGATAGGTCTCCGCCTGGATCGAATCCTTACGCGAGTATGTGTAGGTCCCATACCATTCGAATTTTGGAGAGATCGGAACAGCTGTGTTTATACTGACTGCCTCGAGACGGCTCTGAATAATTCCTTGGAATCTCTGAAGATTCCTTCCCAATGACTGATTGCGCGGATCATTTGGATCGAAATAAAGCTGCCCGAGATAGTCTCCGGAACGATTTGTGGGAAGTTGGTTCGTAATCTGACCCGCGATATCGAAATAGCCACCATTATGTCCAAGTGGCAATGCATAACTTGCGGTCCCGTCGATGCCCTGGCCATCGCCCGGATAATACCCGCTATTCTGCACGGTGGTGGTTCCACCTTTTTTATCGCTCTTCAGAACAATATTAACCGCACCTGCGATGGCGTCTTGTCCATATAATGCACTCGCGCCCTCCGTAATAATCTCTATATGATCAATAGCGCTCATCGGAATGAGAGAAATATCCGTCGGTTCGGTGCCATAATTCGAGCCTACCTGATAATTGAAATTGGCATCAACATGTCGACGCTTACCATTGACGAGAATGAGTGTCTGATCCGCCGAAAGATTACGAAGTTGCATGGTACGATTGAAACCGTTTCCTCCCATACCCGAAAACGGCGATGACGTTACCGCGGGCGAAAGTTGCGCCAACGCCGCCATTATATTGGTCTGTCCTGTCTGTTGTAATTGTTTCGAAGAAAAAACGAAGACTTGCGTAGTGCTATTTTTCTTCGTCGAAGTCGACAGAACAGAATTTCCCGGCGCAGCCTGACCGGAAACGCTGACTTCCTCCGATCCTACCAAGACCTCATTTGGCGATTTTAGCGCCGATTCCTGACCGTGAGCGACACTCACACCAGCCAATATTGTAGAAGCCAATATGCCCGTGCAAAATGATATACGTCGACAACATTGCATTTCCACACTCCATTTTAAGAGAATTTGGATTCCTTTTTAAGGAACCACAATATTATTCAGCATACACTTCGGGTATTTAATCGGAATCGGAACGTTTTTATTTATAATATATTATAATCCCGACGCAGTTTTTCTTCGGGCCACGAAGCGTCCGTCGCCGGGGCGTCCGATTATCTTTCCATCACGATACACGACTTTTCCGCGCAAGATTGTCATGATCGGCCAACCGGTAACTTCCATACCTTCATATGGCGTATAGTCAGCACCATGATGAAGAATACTTTGTCGAATAACGGTCTTGCGTGATGGATCCCACAAAGCAATATCAGCGTCGAATCCCGGTGCGATCGTCCCTTTTTGTGGATAGAGCCCGTAGAGTTTGGCGTGATTGGTCGATGTAAGCGCCACGAAATCATTCACGCTGATCCGACCTTCTACGACACCTTTACTGAAAAAAATCGGAAGTCGTGTCTCTACTCCGGGCACGCCATTAGGAACCCACCGGAAAGACGTCAGAGCGCGCGGACTCGTCTTTCCGTTTTCTCCTCCAAAATAAAAGGGCGAATGGTCCGAAGAGAAGGTCTGAAACAAGCCTTCCCGCAGCCCCTCCCATATTGCGTCCCAACTTTCACGATCCCTGGGCGGCGGCGAACAAACATATTTACCTCCCTCCTCGGGAGACTGAACATTTTTCAGGTCGTCGGCTGTCAAGGAAATATATTGCGGACATGTCTCGCCATATATTTTCAAGCCACGTTTCCGCGCCCATCGTAGTTGCTCTACTGTTTCGCGACCGGAAACATGAACAATCATGATTGGAACATCAAGAAGTTCGGCATAACTAATCACGCGATGTGCGGCTTCGCGCTCAACCGCCTCGGGACGAGATGAGGCATGGTAGTAAGGCGTCTTACAACCCGACTTTTCCAGTCTCTCCGTCAAAAAGCGAATAGCGTCATGCCCTTCACAATGCACCATTACGAAGGCACCGCACTCTCGCGCCTTCTCTAGAACATCCAGAATCTGTCGATCCCGCAAGACAAGATCGTCGTAGGTCATGAATATTTTAAAAGAAGGATACCCTTCCGTGACCAACGCCGGAAACTCGGATTGCAGGACTTCCGCGTTGGGGTCAGTCACGATAACGTGGAATCCATAGTCGCAATAACTTCTTGCGTCCGCCTTGGCATGATAGATCTCAAGCGTACGACGCAAGGAAACCCCTTTATCCTGCAAGGCAAAAGTGATTATAGAAGTCGTTCCACCAGCGACGGCTGACCGACTGCCGCTTTCATAGTCATCTGCCATGACGGTACCATCGTGCGTATGCTGGGCAAGATGTACATGACTATCAATGCCACCGGGAAGGACAAGCAACCCGCTGGCATCAATCGACTCGACGCCAACGATATCGATATGTCGACTGACTTCCTGGATGATCCCATCTTTAATTCCGACATCCGCCGCGAAACTATCGCTCGCCGTAACGACTGTTCCTCCATGGATGACCAGATCAAATTTAGACATCCTGCGATCGCTCCATCAAGACACAAGCCCTCGGAAATGGGCCGAAACAACCTGTGCACCATGTTGGATACAATGTCAATGAGCATCTCGATATGGAAACGATCATCAAAATGATGAATGGAGAGAATAAATATAATGCCTCAATCAAAATTTTTCCTGCCGGATCAGGCAGAATTTTTCAATAAAATCACTTCTCAAGAGAATAATAATATCATTTATATGATTTTTTTGTGGAAAAAATTCAACTTTATATTTGTTTTTATTTAGTAAATTTTTTCATAATTCGATATTTTATACAGAATATAAAGAAATTTTTCATTACTATATAGAATTGTCACTTCTATACGAACCAAGTACCCAACTGCCTGTGAGCTCCCCTCGGCGCCATCCATCAGGAGACGTCCATGATCTTCTTGAGGTTCGCGAGAACTGCAATACCACTGCACCGAGTGTGCTCGGCGAGCAACGACGCGAACTTCTCCGCTTCACGGTCTCGCAGACAAGCCATGAAGGCGTCATGCTCCTTGAGGGCCGCACACCAGCGGGTGCTATCATAATTGGCTTGAGCGCGAGCACGATAGATCTTTGCATTATGCGCTTCCCAGTCGGCTAAAAGTATCGGATTGCGGGCGAGTCGTGTAATTTCTGCGTGAATCTGCTGGTTCTGACGAAAGTACTCACCCCGCATGCCGTCCGCATGGAACGAGACAAGGCGCGTGTGCATTCCCTCCAAACGCGCGAGGTCCGTTGCATTCAGTTTCATGCAGGCAAGTCGCCCCGCCAGATGATCCAAGACTTCCATCACCTCGAAGACAGCGGCGATTTCGGTAGGGTCCACGGGCGTAACGACGGGAGTGCGATGAGGGCGCAACTCGATAAGGCCTTCTGTTGCCAGGACCTTGAAGGATTCGCGCAGCGGCGTCCGGGAAACGCCGAACGTAGCACACAGCATGCGTTCAGGCAGAGGACTCCCAGGCGGCAATTCTCCGTCCAGAACCATCTCTCGCAGGCGGGCAACCAATTGGTCATGCAGGGAGGCGGTCTGCAGCGGGCGACTTGCCTCTTGTATTGAGAGCTTCAATCGAGCCGGCTTGAACCGAAGGCGAGGCTTTGGACGAACCGTTTTAGAAACATTTCCACATGCATTAATTTTAGGCAGATTCCGCGCCAAATCCGCCTCTTTCTTGTTCATTTTCATTTTTTGACCTTTCCGCTTGCAAACAAATTATTTCTGTTCATATACCATTAAAATTAATGAAAAAAAATAACATTGCATACCAAATTCAATCTTCTCGGCCATTAGCCTTAGGAGCCAAGTCGCCTCTCGGGGAAGTTCGATAAAAAATAAAAAAACTGCGCTCCGTCCTGCTGGCACTAGGTCGCCGGCAGTCCACCGGCACGGCCTCTCATCAATGGAAATAAGGTTCACCATGACGAAACGTGTTCTCTTGGGCATGCTCACACCTTCATCCAACACGGTACTGGAGCCGGTGACGCAGGCGATGATTGCAAACCTGCCTGAGGTCTCAGCTCATTTTAGCCGCTTCAAGGTGACAGAAATCGCCTTGTCAGATACGGCGCTCAAACAGTTCGATAACACCGGGATTCTTCGCGCCGCCGAACTTCTTGCCCATGCCAATGTGGACGTCATCTCCTGGAACGGCACCTCGTCCGGATGGCTCGGTTTCGAAGCCGATGAGCGCCTCTGCGAGCAGATCACCGCCGCCACCGGCATTCCGACAAACACCTCGATGCTGGCACTCAACGAGATACTTGCCGCGAAGAATGTGAAAACGCTTGGCTATGTATCGCCCTATCTCGATGACGTACAGGCACGCATCGTCGCCAATTACGAAAAGCTCGGATATCAATGCCTAGGCGATTGTCATCTCGGCCTGCGAGACAATTTCTCCTTCTCCGAAGTTTCTGCCGAACAGTTGACTGCCATGGTGGACATGGTTGCGACAGGAAAACCAGAAGCAATCGCCGTGATCTGTACTAACCTGCGCGGCGCCCCGCTGGTGGAAGAACTCGAATCACGGACCGGCATCCCGGTCTATGACACCATTGCCACCTCGGTATGGAAGAGCCTCAAAATGGCCGGCGTGGACACCCGCCGTGTCACCGGTTGGGGCTCTCTCTTCCGTGACGTTTTCTAACGAGGGCGGATCGGCAATGACCATCCTTCTTACCGGCGCTTCCGGCTTCATGGGCCTCGCTGTTTGCGAAGCCCTGCTGGCACGCGGAGAGCATGTGGTGGGGCTGGACCTCTCGCCTGCCCCTGCAGCGGCGAAGCGCGTTTTCAGTCTCCAGCCGGGCCGTTACGAATTTGCGGCAGGCGACATGCGTGATTCCGTATTGGTCCGTCAGACAATACGCGCGTTCGGTGCAGATCGTATCATCCATCTCGCCGCGGTAACGGCGGACGCAGCGCGCGAGCGCCGTGACCCGACCTCCGTCTTTGAGGTAAACGTGCTCGGCACCCTGAACCTCTTAACCGCGGCGCACGAGGCTGGCGTGGGGCGCATAGTGCATGTCAGCTCCGGTTCCGTATACGGCACCAGCGGACGCACCCCTGCTCTCCTGCGCGAGGATGAAACACCTCTCGCGCCCGAAGGTCTCTATGGAATCTCCAAACTGACAGCCGAAGCGGCCGCCGTCCGCCTGGCCGACCTGCACGGACTGGATCTCGCGATAGGCCGTCTCGGCACATGTTTCGGACCTTGGGAGTACGCCACATCCGCCCGCGACACGCCGAGCGCACCATTACAGATTCTGTTGAGCGCGTTGCATGGACAATCGGTGACGATCGACCGGCCACATCGGCGCGATTTCCTCTATTCTCGTGATGGTGCGGCCGCGATACTCGCGCTTCTTGACGCACCGCTCCTCTCCCGCCGAATCTACAATCTGGCGGCCGGCTTCGTCTGGACGCTGGAAGCCTTCTGCGCGGGCCTTGCCATTCGTCACCTAGGGCTCGACTTCCACATTCAGGCACCAGGTACGATCGCACTTTATGCGGACTATGACCGCGCCGCCATGGACATGGAGCGTCTGCGGACCGACACGGGTTTTATCCCGCTTTTTGATCTCGACGCGGCACTTGATGACTATTTGCCTTGGTTCAAGGCGAATTCCGACCTCTTTCTGGAAACGAGCGCTCCATGATACTTCCCCCCGACGCAAGGCGCCTCGAAGGGCGCGTGGCCATCATCACCGGGGGCGCCTCCGGTATCGGCCGGGCAATCTGCCGGTTATTCGCCGCCCATGGCGCGCACGTGTTGGTGGCGGATGTCACCGAGACCGTGATCGAGGGTGGCGAACCCACCGTAGCGATTATCAATGCCGAAGGCGGACACGCGGTCTTCCAGCATTGCGACATATCCGATAGCACGCAGGTGGACGCGCTGGTGGCCCGCGCGGCAACCGATTACGGCGCGCTGGACATCATCGTCAACAATGCCTGCCTCCGCCATCCGCGCCCGCTCGTGGAACTGGCCGAGGCGGACTGGAAGCGGATACTTGACGTCAATCTCACCGGCGCCTTCCTGTGCTGCCAGGCGGCGGTGCGGCAGATGCTGGCCCAACCGCCGCGCGGCGAGGTACGCGGGCGCATTGTCAATCTCTCCTCCCAGCACGGTATGATCTCGGCACCGGGCGATCTTGCCTACGGCACCACGAAGGCGGCCATCGCCTATATGACGCGGCAGATCGCTTCCGACTACGCGAAGGATGGTATCGTCTGTAACGCCATCGCGCCGGGCAAGATCGTGACGGGACAAGGCGGCCATCTCCTCGACGAGGAGGTGCTCGACCGAGCGCGCCGTCGTACCCCCTGGCCGCGCTTCGGGCACCCCGACGACGTAGCACGCGGAGCACTCTATCTCGCCAGCGACGACGCGAGCTTCGTCACGGGCGTGAATCTGATGGTGGACGGAGGTTGGATGGCGGCGTGATTGCAGGCGATCGGCCGATTCCATAACGGCCGCCCCCATGCGCCGATCGGTGATACGAGCCGCGCACTCGAAAGTGCGCGCGCCCGCAACATCCTGGCATGCCAGAGTTAATATGGCAGGCTGGTTCGTTTTCAAGAATGCTGAAATGAGAATGGCATGCGTGCCGCCAAAGGGGGGATTTTCGGAAGGCTCTCAACGTTGTATACACTGAGGCAACGGGCGGAAGTCCTTGATGAAGAAAGTAGGCGATGTGACTGCCGGGAAAATTTCAGATCGACGTGTCACGGAAGAGGCAGTGAGAAAGGATCTCCTGCACGCCATTTTCGAACTGAGAATACCGCCGGGAAGCCACTTGGTGGAAGACGATCTCGCTTGTACCTTTGGTGTCAGCCGGACTATTATCCGTCAGGCAATCGGGCGATTGTGCCAGGATGGAATTTTCGTCAAGAAATCAAATCATGGGACTTACGTAGCGTCGCCCAACAAGAAAGAGACGATCCAGATCCTTAAAGTCCGCCGTATTATCGAACCCGAGATCGTGAAGACCGTTATTAGTATGGTCGAAGACACGGATTTGGCCGTTCTCCGAGCCCATATCGAGAGTGAACGGCTCGCGCGAGAGAAGAAGGACCGCGGTGTTCTCGTGCGACTGACGGGAGAATTTCATCTGATTCTCGCTGATTTGTGCGGCAATCCAATCCTGGCGCGCCTCATGACGGAATTGCAGGCACTCACCTGCCTGTGCATCCTTCAACATGCCAAGGGCTATAGCTGCTGCCCTGACCATGAACACGCACGCATTGCCGACGCCATTCAGGCTCGCGACAAGGCATTGGCCGTCGCCCTGATGACCGAGCATCTTGATCATGTAGAACAGGACCTGGGTATTTCCGATACATTAGAAGACCATAGTATGGTCGACGGACTGAAGTGGATTCGGGAAAAAGTGGCCTCACGCCAAACGCCCTGAGCCCATTGGCAATCCGCGTACTATGCGGCCTCGGCTGCGGCCAAGCATTCTGTATAGGAATGCTCACATTCTCCATGCCCCCATGGGGGCTGTTCGTGGTTCACCCATCCGCCGGACCTGCTCATGGCAAAGCATTCCATTGAAAAACAGGCGGTTATCCTGCGCCGGTCATGACCATCGGCGGCCAGCGGGCCGTGATCCAGTTCGATCCCGAGATCGGCCTGTTTCGCGGGGAGTTCCTGGGCCTCGGCGGCAGCCCGGATTTCTACACGGATAGCGTGGCCAGTTTGCAGCAAGAGGGCGGAACCTCGCTACGGGTCTTCCTCGAGATGTGCGCCGAAAAAGGGATCGACCCGGTGCGGCACTATTCGGGCAAGTTCCAGGTTCGCGTGAGTGAGGAACTGCATGCACGTGCGGCCGAAGCTGCCGCAGGGAAAGGCGTAAGCCTGAACCAGTTCATGCAGGACGCCGATCGCCGAGGCCGCTGCCTGATTCACTAAATCGACTGGACAGCGGCGATCCGACGCGCGTTTCCAGACAGGCTCTTACAGCACGTCAATCCCCGCCTGAGCGAACACCAGTCGCGCCGGCTCCAGTTCGCGTTCGTGACGGCGCCAGCGCGCCACGGAATCCCGATAGATCGGTCGCCTGACCTGCGCGGCACTGGGGGTCGAAACCGGCGCGGCATTTGCGTGAAAATTCAGGCACGCCTCCGACCATTCCAGGCCGCAATGCGCCAGAAGCCGCCGCGTTTCCGCCTCCTGATCACCCACCAGGTCCTCATAGCCGACTTCGAGAACCCGCCCAGGCAACACCGACTGCCAGAACCGCATCAGGCGATCGAAGCGGACATAATAACGGGCGATTTCCTCGATACTGTAACTATAGTCATAATACCGCGATGTCGTCGCAAAAAGATTCTTGAAATTGCTCAGAACCGTATCCATCGGATGCCGCCTCAGGCAAACGATGCGCGCATTGGGCAAGGCCCGGGCGATCATGCCCGCATAGAAGAAATTTCCCGGAAACTTGTCGCAAAACCGCTCGCCGCCCGAGGGCACATGATGCCGCGCCCGCTCCAGATAGGCGCGGCCGATCACCGCCATATCGGTCGCCGAGGCATGACGCACGGTTTCCGGATCCAGCACGACGCGCGTGCGCGTACCTGACGCGAATTTCACCGCCAGGGGAAACGCCTGCAACTCGCCGGCACTCACCACCCGCGGATGAGAGGACAGGATGCGATCCACCAATGTCGTGCCGGTACGCGGCATGCCGATCACGAAAATCGGCGCCTCGCCGGACGGATTCACCGCAGGCGCGGCGGCACAGACCGGCCAGTTCTCCTCGATCGCATCGAAAACCTCTTCATCGCGCGTGAAACTGTAAGGCAGATGCGCCCGATGTTCCGCATTCGCCTGCGCCAGCCACCGGAAGCCTTCCCCCGCCTCGCCTGCCTCCTCATATTCCTTGGCCAGCGCATAGCCCAGCAACAGCCGGGATTCAGGCGCCCGGGCGCGGCCATGCGCGGCCAGCAGACGCGGAATATGGTTGCGCTCGGCCGTCTGGCGTCGCAATCCGGCAAGCGTATGATGCCCCCGGGCATGGTCGGGCTCTCGCTTCAGCAGCTCTTCGAACGCCGCCTCCGCCTCGTCGACACGCCCGATAAAACTCAGCGCCACCGCCTGATTATAGCGAAACTGCGCCACGCCCGGCGCCTCTTTCACCGCGATCGAGAAATGCGGAAGCGACGCCGCATGCTCACCCAGCCGCGCATAGGCGCATCCGATCGTATCATGGGTCAGCGCATCGGCCCGCCGGCCGGCCAGGAGGCACTCTTCCGCCGCCCGCAATGCCGTCGCGGCCTCGCCGTCGCGCCGCAGAAGCAGCAGACACCGCGCCAGTTGCGCCCAATATTCCGCCGACTGCTCCAGTTCGGTCGCGGCCTGCAGATGCGTGATCGCCCCACGTATGTTCCCGAGCGTCGCCTCGCTCACGCCCAGCAGAAAATGCGCTTCCGCATTGGCGGCGTCCCTGGACAGAACCCCAGCCGCAAGATGGCGCGCCCGTTGCGGATCGCCCGCGGCCAGCGCATCGCGCGCATTCCTGTTCACCTGCTTCATATCGCCGCCACAATCCCGAACATCGACGCGATCCTGTCAATCATCCAGAATGCTCCCATGGCTCCGGCGGCGTATAGCGCAATCGCCCGCACGGCGATGCTTATCTTCAGCCGCCGGAATATCTCGAAACAGAGTGTCACGAGGGCAACGAAGATCAACTGCCCCACCTCGACCCCGACATTGAAACTGGCCAGCGCCACAAGGCGTTCCCCCGACGCGACCCCGATCTCCTCCAGCGCGCTGGCAAAACCCAGCCCGTGCAGCAAACCGAAGCTGCCGACAACAAAAGCATATTTCGCCAGCGGGAACGAACCGCGCGGCGCACCGGCCCCCGCCAGCAACGCCTCCTGGGCCATGAACATGATCGAGAGCGCAATCACGGCCTCGACGGGCGGTTCCGGGATGTCAACGATATGCAGGAACGACAGCGCGAGGGAAATGGAATGCCCCACCGTAAAGGTGGTGATCAACAGAAGCAGACGCGACCCGCCAACCAGCATGCACAGGCAGAACACGAAGGTCAGGTGGTCCCAGCCGGTCAGAATATGCAGGACGCCGCGCGTGCTGTAATAGATGACGGCCTGCGGCAGACTCCGCGCAACCGGCGCCGCCGCCGCGACCGCCAGAACGGCCCGACCATCTTCCAGTTCGACGGGATGCTGCCCCCGATCCGCGTTCAGGACGCTTTGCAGGGTGGCCCCATCAATCCGCCAGGGCGTTCCAATATGGTCCGTCGCCACGAGCGGCCGATCGCAGCTTATCTCGATGGCGACCGTAACCCGCGCCCCGCCCCCCGATCCCACGCGCTGCTTTTCCCGGCACCCGCCGGGCAACGCCAGGGCATCCTCGTTCATGACGCTCTGCGGCAGCGTCACGGTCAGAAAATAATCGTTCGGTTCCGAACCGGCGGTGAAGACGAACCGTCCCATATTGAACACATCGGCTCGTGCCACAGGCAGGCCGGACAGCAGGAACAATACCGCAAAGACGATCACGCGCCGCGTCATCTCAACGATCCACCGCGATATCATATTGCCGTTTCAGGCCCGCGACCTCCTTGGCAACCAGCCCGTCACTCTGCTCGGAAACCAAATCCTGCCTGATTTCATCACGCACGCGGTCATAGGGCACCCGTTCCGACGGCACCCGCGCCTCGACACGCACAAAATGCACGCCACGGCTTGAACGCACCGGCCCGATCCAGACACCCATCGGAGCCGTCTGGACGGCATGAAGAAAATCGAGGCCGAACATGCCGCTGATCATCGACTCGCCATAATGCGGCAGATCCAGCCCCATGCCGAAATCGTCGCCCTTGACGTCCTCCCCCTTGTTCAGGGCAGCCAGAATCCCCGCCGGATCGGCAGGCATCGTCTGGAAGAAAACATGCCGCAGGCTGATTTCGGGCTCGGTGCGATACAGGCGGGCATGCCCGGCATAATACGCCATCATCTGATCCTCCGTCGGATCAGGCGGCAGACTGGCCAGCATGAACCGCATCTGCTCGATCAGACGCTGCCGGATACCGCCATCCGTAAGATAAAGATGGCGGCGGACAGCCTCCCGGAACAGCACTTCGTCCGTAACGTAATTCTCTATGACCCGCGCCTTCTCCGCCGCATCCGGCACATGCCCCGACAAAGCCGCGTAATCGTCGAAAAGGGAGGTCTGGACGGTGCGCGAAACGCTGATGGTCTCCCGCCGGCCGTCAACCAGCCAATAGAGCAGGAAAAAGCTGCCGCCGATCAGGATGAAGATCAGGAACGGCACCCCGCCCCTCACCCGATCCCACCATCCGGCGGTTGTCTGCGTCCCCATAAACCCTCCCGTCACCGGCGAACCCTCACCTCACCGCCCCACATCTCCAGCGATTTTCCGCATGACGCATCAGGAAGGACAGCCGGAACCTCCGTCGGAAAAAGCGCGCGACATTCGCCAGCCTGCCCCATCGCTCCAGAGCGAAATGACCGGTCATCCGGCATGCCGCGCCGACCACCACGACACCATGCCCGATGACGCCGACAAAGCGCGACCCCATCACTCTTTTCTCCAGTGACGCTACCGTCACTACGTCAAACACCTCAGAGCCGGTTTGGAAATGTGCGCTGGCGAGCGAGAACGGCGCGGACGATACGCCGCCAGCGTGCATGTCCAAACCGGCTCTCAGTCGTTCAGGGTCGTGACGGCGATCGCGGCGGCCGATGCCCGGTTCTCGACGCCCAGCTTCGCGAAGATCTGCTCCAGATGCTTGTTGACCGTGCGCGGGCTGATATTGAGGATCTCGCTCACATCCCGATTGGGCTTTCCACGACTGATCCACAGCAGCACCTCGGCCTCGCGCGTGGTCAGGCCGTGCCGCTGCGCGAGCAGACGCTCTTCCTCTCCGGGCCGGCGCAGCAGCAGGGCGAAACACATCGACCGGTCATCCGCCATCCCGCTGAAAACGCACTCCAGCGTCCCCACGTCCAGTTCCATCGACTGCCGCGCGACGATGGGCCGCTGCCCGTTGAGGTCCATCAGGATCCCGCGCAGGGGCTCCGGCAACGCCCCCCCCAGCTTCCAGCCCGGAAAGCATGTCGCCAGCACGCTGGCGGCCTCGGGCGTATGCCAGAGCAGGCTGCCGGTGATGGTCGTGCCGATCGTCGGCCGCCGCCCATGGTCCAGCGCCCGCCTGCTGGCGCGCATGGCCTGGGCATTCCGCAGATGCACCTCGACCCGCGCGATCAGTTCATCGACCATCACCGGCTTGCGCACATAATCCACCCCGCCGGCGCGCAGGCCCCGCAGCACATACTCCGTCTCGGTCAACCCCGTCATGAAGATGACCGGGATATGATTCAGCGTCGCATCCCCCTTGATCCGCCTGGTCGTCTCAAACCCGTCCAGGCCCGGCATCGACGCATCCATCAGGATCAGGTCGGGCACCACATTCTGCAGCAGGTCCAGCGCGCTATCCCCATCCTGCGCGATCAGCACCGTCATATCGCACCCTTCCAGCGCATTCATGACGAAGCGCAGGGATTCAGGGGTATCGTCCACAACCAGAACGCACGCACCGGAGAGGGACGCGGCACTGTCATCACTCCCCTGCGTCATCAAGAATCCTTATCACGCCCTTCAGGTCGAACTGTTTCAGACATGCCTCCAGATGGTCCAGCAGGGCCTGCCGGCCCGGAGTCGCGCCGCGCATGTCGGCAACCAGCGCCTCGACCGCCCGCACATGGCCCTGCCGGGCCAGACGGCGCAGCTCGGGCAGCCCCCCCCGCACGGCCTCCGGCAGATCCTCCGCCTTCGCGGCCATTGGAGCCTGATCGAAGGCAGACGGCAAGAGAGAAGGCGTCTCGCGCGTGTCCAGCTGCCATGTCAGCCCAAGCTGCCGCCTGATCACATCCAGAAGCAGATCCACATCGACCGGCTTCGCCACGAACCCGTCATGATCCGACGCGGCATCGCTGCGCGTCCGCTGGTCCATGACATTGGCCGACACCATCACGATCCGGATCGCCGCCCCCGCCATCTGCCGGATCGCGGAGGCGATCGTCCAGCCATCCTCCCCCACAAGCTGGATATCCAGCAGCACCAGGTCCACCGCTTCCCGGGCGGCGATGTCCCTGGCCTCGGCCCCGTTGCCGGCGGTGAAGACGACAAAGCCCAGTGGCACCAGCAATTCGCGCAGCATCGTCCGCTGCCTGATATCGTCATCGACGACCAGCACCGTTCGCGTCGGCCCTTCATACCCCAGCACGGTTCCCTGCCCGATGGCCGAATCCGTGGCGCCACGCACCACCGGCAGCATCATGCGCAGACGGAACACGCTGCCCTGGCCCGGCGTGCTGGTCACCGTCAGTTCGCCCCCCAGAACCCCCGTCAGCACGCGCGTGATCGACAGGCCGAGCCCGATCCCGGGCTCATGGCTCGCCTCCAGCGCCGCGCCACGCTCGAAGGGCTGGAAAATCCGCTCGATATCCTCGGGATCGATGCCGATGCCGGTATCGGCAACCTCGATCCGCGCCACCTCGTTCCTGTACCAGACGGAAACCGTGGCCCCGCCCGCATAGGTATATTTCACGGCGTTCGACAGCAGGTTGATCAGGATCTGGCGCAGCCGCCCCTGGTCGGTGCGGACATGGGACGGCAAGCGGTCATGGATCTTCAGCTCCAGCGTCAGCCCCTTCGCCGATGCCTGCATGCGGAACATATTGACGACATGGCGCAGCATCAGGGGAAAGGCGACGACATCCGAACTCAGGCTGACCACCCCGCTTTCAATCCGCGAGATCTCCAGCAACCCCTCCACCAGGTTGGTCAGATGCTCCGCCGATTGCTGAATGACCGACCCGGCCTCGTCCGCCCGCACGGCGCTGCCACGCTCCAGAAGCTGCGCATATCCATAAATGGCGTTCAGCGGCGACCGGATTTCGTGGCTGACGGCAACAAGATAGCGCGTCTTCGCCGCATTGGCGGCCTCGGCCGCGTCGCGGGCCTTCTGCAATTTGGCGTCCGTGACGATATGCGCCGCGATTTCACGTTGCAGCATCGCCGTCTGCTCCGCCGTCTCCCGTTCGGCGGCACGCCGGCTGTCATGGGCCAGGACGAGCAGCCAGCCCACGATGCCGGCCAGCACTTCCAGAATGACGAACGTCTTCCAGACGATGGCATTGTCTTTTTCCGAAACCGTCTCGCCGAACGTCACGACATAGAACACGGCAAGCAGCGTCACGCTGAACGCCAGCATGATCGTCAGAAAATGCGCGACCGTCCCCCGCAGGTAGCGCCCCATCCATTGGGGCACCAGTCGCAGCAGCAGCGCGATCGTCTGCTGGGTGAAATTGCTCGCCTGCTTGCAGGTGTCATGGCACCGGCTTTCCAGCGTGCAGCACAGCGAGCAGACGGGCCCCGAATGAAACGGGCAGGACACCATGTCCGGCCCGTCATACGTCATCGCACAGACGACGCAGCGGGTTTCGTGCGCGAAAATCTCGGGCGGCCGGGCGATATAGAAACGCCCCCGGGTCAGCGCCGCTATGCCCGGCGCGGCCACGAACGCCACCGCCAGCCCAAGGACCGGCGCGAAGGCTTCGGCCATCGTCCCCATCATCCCGGTCAGCGCCAGCGACGAACAGGCGAAGGACAACCCCATCGCCCCCACGCCGACCGGGTTGATGTCATACAGATAGGCCCGCCTGAATTCGATTCCCTTCGGGCTCAGCCCCAGCGGCTTGGCAATCATCAGGTCGGACGACAGCGCGCCGATCCAGCCGGAAGCGAGGTTGGCGTATAGCGCCAGCAGCGTCGCCGTGGTCCTGACGACCCCCGCCTCCATCAGCAGCAGGGCCAGAATCGCATTGAAGACCAGCCAGACCACCCGGCCCGGATGCGCATGGGTCAGGCGGGCGAAGAAATTCGACCACGCGATCGACCCGGCATAGACGTTCGTGACATTGATCTTGGTCTGGCAGGCCACCACGAACAGCAGCATGCAGATCAACGCCGCCGTCCGGGAATCCGTCATGTCGTGGAACAGAACCAGATACATGACGGGCGGACTGTCCGCGCTGCCGGGCGGCTGATGGCGCATCATGGCCAGAACGGCCAGGAACGACCCCGCGACCAGCTTGAACCCGCCCACCAGCCCCCAGCCCGGCCCGCCGCACAGCACGGCCAACCACCAGCGCAGACGGCCCTTTTTCCCGGGAACCCTCATGAAGCGCAGATAGTCGGCCTGCTCGCCGATCTGCGGCAGCAGCGACAGCAGCGTCGAAATGGCCAGCCCGAAATAGATCAGGTTCAGCGGCGCGGCGCCGAGAACCCCTTCGCTGCGCATCCACACATGCAGGGCCGGGCGCTCGAACAGCACGACATAGAGGATCGGGCCGAATTGCAGCAGAATCCACAAAGGCTGCGTCAGGATCTGCATGCGCGTGATGGCCCGCATGCCATACAGGGCAATCGGCACGACACCCAGCGCACTCACGACATAGGACAGCGCGATCGGCAACCCGGTCGCGATCGTGATGGCCGCCGCCATGATCGAGGCTTCGACGGCATAGAGCAGGAACGTAAAGCTGGCATAGATCAGCGAGGTAATCGTCGATCCCAGATAGCCAAACCCCGCCCCGCGGGTCAGCAGGTCGACATCCAGCCCCTCACGCGCGGCATTGATGGCGATGGGCGCGCCGACAACCAGGAAAATGACGGTCGCGACCAGAATGGCCAGAATGGCGTTGGCAAAACCGAATTGCAGGGTAATCGTGCCGCCGATCGCCTCGCAGGCCAGAAAGCCCGCCGCCCCCAGCGCGGTATTGGCGACCGTCCAGTCCCCCCAGCGCCGGCCACGCGGCGCCGTGTAGCGTAAAGCGAAATCTTCCAGGGTCTGCGCATTGACCCACTGATTATATTTCCGCCGGTCGGGACGAATCACACTTCGGTCTTCATCAAGCACGCCTCGCCCTCGATCTCCCCCTCGGTGAAGGAACAGACACACCGCCCGCCACAACCCGGGCCTTCAATCGTTTCGACGGACGATCCTATACACCAGGACCCGACCCGCACGAAACGAATAGCGCGGCCAGCCCACCGGCTCCGGCCCCGCGGCGTGTCCCCCAGAGCCTGCCTGGAAATGCGCGCTGGTGGGCGAGAGCGGCCCGGAACGGGCCGCGCCCGTCGTGTGTTTCTGAGCATCGGAGCGGAGCGGCCTTGATGGCCGCCCGCCGCGAAGCGCAGGAAACGCGCGGAGGACACGCCGCCAGCACGCATTTCCAAACAGGCCCTCAGTGCGACGGGCCGGCAACCATCAGATGGCGCTGGGCGACCCCGGCCAGACAGCTATGCATGATATAATTCGCATTCTGGGCGGTCTTGTATGTCGCATCCATGATCGGCGCCGGGTCCAGCACCTCGAACCCCACGACATTCTTCTGCGCGCACAATTCGCGCACCAGCGGCACGACCTCCCGCATGGTCAGGCCATTCGGCACCGGGCGCCCCACACCGGTGGCATAGACCGGGTCCAGCACCGACAGGTCGAACGAGACGAACAGATAGTCGGTCCCGTCCCGCACCTCGCTCAACGACCGGCGCATGACCTCCTGCCAGCCGTCATGCTCGATTTCGCCCATGGTGTGCATCCGCACCCCCTGCGCGCGCAGACGCTCCAGATCCGCCGACGTCGCCTCGCCGCCGCGCAGCCCGATCTGCACCAGATGCCGGCCATCGAGAATATGGTCCGACAACAGGCGACGCACCGACTGCATGTCGGAAATGGTGTGGGCATTCGCCGCCTCGCCCTCATAATGGGCATCCAGTTGCACGACCCCCACACGGTCCCTGCCATAGACATCGCTCATGGCGGCGACGTCCGGATACATCAGCGCATGGTCTCCCCCCACGATGAAAGGGATGGTGTGGGCGCGCGCCATGTCGCCGACCATGGTCCGCACATGCGCCACGCTCCGTTCGACGCTCATATAGTCGATGGCGATGTTGCCGTAATCCGCCAGGCGCAGCACGGTCGCCGGGTCGATACCGGTATAGACGTCCGTGCCGACCAGCGAATCCGCCCCGCGCAGCACCATCGGGCCATGCGCGGCATCGCGATAGCCGGTGCTGAAATCCATCGGCACCCCGACGAAGGCGACATCGACCTTCCCGGCCTTCAGATCCTCGGCGCGGATCGCCACCGGCGCATGGGCGAAGGTCGGAATCCCCCCGCGCTCGAACATGTAATGATCCAGGCTGATCGGCCCGGGGTCGCGGCGGTAGGTATCGAACAGCGCCGGCTTAAGCGTCATCGAGATATTGAACGCCGTCGCCTTCGGATTCAGCGGAATCGCATCCTGGTCCTTGCCCTGCTGAAAGCGGGAATCCGCCACCACCTGCATCAGCGCCGCCACATAGGCCCGCGCCTGCGCGTCATCCCGGGCACCGAGGATATCGGACAGCTTCTCGGGGCTGAGATGAAACAGCGCCAGCATATGCGCGTCGGATACGAACGCGCGCTGCTCGGGGGTCAGCGCCGCCAGCCGCCCCTCGCTGCCCACAGGGGACGTGGCCGGCGCGGCAACCGCCGCCTGCACACAAAACGCAAATACCGGCAATGCGGCAACAAGAGCGCGAAACATCACCGGACTCCGTCAGGGCCGAGCGCCCCCTTGTAGCTGCTGGACAGGGGGCTGAGCCAATGCGGCTTGGTCAGCCCCTTCTTGCGCATCGCAATGCCCGACAGGCAGGCATTGATCAGGAAGTCCGAATTGAGCGCGGTCTTGTAACTCGTATCGAGATACGGCGCGACCTCGACCAGATCCATGCCCACGATGTTGTTCTCGGCGCACAGGCGCCGCACGATCGGCTGCGCCTCGCGCATCGTCAGCCCACCGGGAACCGGCGTCCCGGTACCCGGCATGAAGGCCGGATCAAGGCTGTCGATATCGAACGAAATCCATAATTTGTCCGTGCCCTCGCGCGCCTCGGCCACGGCATCGTTCATGACCGCCTCCCAGCCGCGTTTTTCAACATCGACCATGGTATGATAGCGCATGCCTTCATTGCGCATCCATTTGAAGGTCGGCGCGTCGGGAATGCGCGCACGCAGCCCGACCTGCACATAGTTCCTGCCCAGAACATGCCCTTCGTGAATGACCCGATAGACCGGCTGGCCATGGTCGATCAGATGCACGCGATCGCTGCCCGCATCGTAATGCGAGTCGAAATGCACGACGCCGATCTTGCCCTTGCCATAAACATCGGCCATCGCCGCCACGTCGGGATATTCCAGACTGTGGTCGCCACCGACGACGATCGGGATCGCCCCCGTCCGCGCGATCGCCGCGACCTCCTCGCGCACATGCGCGACACTGCGATCCGTGCTCAGATTATCGATCGCGATATCCCCATAATCCGCAATCCGCAGATCCTTCGTGGGGTCGATCATGGAATACATGTCCAGGCCCCACGGCGCCTGCGCCCCCATCGCGGTACGCAGCGCGGCAGGTCCCTCCTTCGCATCCCGAAAACCCGACCCCATATCCAGCGGCGCGCCGACGATGGCGACTTCCACCTTTCCCGCGCGCAGATCCTCCAGCGTCAACGCTACCGGCGCATCGGCGAACGTGGCAAAGCCCGTTCCCCACCCGCCGACATAGCGCGACAGCGCAATCGGCCCGGGCTCGCGCTTCGGGTTGAGAATGGCCGGCCGGACCACTTTCCAGGCATTGAAATCCGGCGCGGAAGAATCCAGCGCAATCGCCGCCTTGTCCCGCCCCGGCTTGAAATCGATCTGCGCCTGAACCGATTCCAGCGCCTCGACATAAGCCGTGATCTGCTGGGGCGTCATCTCGCGAAACCGGCGAAACATCAGCTCCGGATCGACGATCCGGCGACTCTTGCCGCTTCGCAGGAACGCGACCTGCTCCGGCGACAGGCCCGACAGCTTCGCGTCCAGGTCGGCGGGCACGGCAATGGGCTGCGGGGGCGGCGCCACCTTGTCCGCCAGCGGATCGAACGGCTTGTCACCAGCCGGCGCGGGGGCCGCCGCACACGCCGCCACCGGGGCCATGACGCCGATCGCGACGAACGCCAGGATACTGACAGCCATGGCACTGGCCAAAGGGGCGAATCTGAACGACATACCGTATCCTAAACCCGAGGGACGCGCGCGGGCAGAGCCTGTCACCGGAAACCAGGCTTCCGGGAAAAATCCAGAAAACCACGGCATTTCAACACAATATATCACTCTATTCCCCGCCACCACCGGCGAACAGTGTCCATTTGACGTAAGGCGACAATCCCGCGCCAACCTTCCCCGCCCCGCCTTGCCCAAAGCCGAAATTTCAGGAAGCATGCGCCTCTCGCACTTCACGGAACGCCATGCAGGACCGGCTCTTGCCCGAACAGAATGCCCATCCGTTCCTGCAACGCGCCCAGGGCACATTCTCCATCGGCGTCCGCAATGACACGCACGGCAGGACGGCCCTGAACGCTCTGCGGCAGCAAGGGTGCAGCCGCGTCCTGATCCCCCGCCGCCCCCCCGGCACGCTGGAAGCCATCCTCGTCAACATCTCCGGCGGAATCGCTGCGGGCGACAGGCTGTCCGGGCAGATAACCTGCGACGCGGACAGCCATCTCGTCATCACCACCCAGGCGGCGGAACGCTTCTATCGCGCCAGAAAGGGCGAGGACGCGGCACGGATCCATGTCGACTGCACCCTCGCCCCCGGCGCGCGTCTCGACTGGCTGCCGCACGAATCCATTTTCTTCGACAACAGCGCCGCCCACCGCACGCTGGCGATCCGCATGGCCGGCAGCGCCACGGCACTGGTCAGCGAATGCCGGGTCTTCGGCAGGTCCGCATCCGGCGAGCGCACGGAACAGCTCCGCCTGCGCGACGTCATCAGGATCGAACGCGACGGCATCCCCGTCATGATCGACGCCTTCCTGACCGAAGGCCCCTTCGACGCCGCGCTGAACCGTGATAGCGTCGCCGCCGGCCGCACGATCATGCACACGATCCTCTACGCCGCGCCGGACGCCGCATCGTGGCTCGAACCGCTTCGGGAGACCTGCACCAGCACAAGCGAAGACGTCGAATGCGCGGTGTCGGCCTGGAACGGGCTTCTGGTCGCCCGTATCCTGTCCGCCCGTTCACGCCCGGCAACATCGCTGGCCCGCCGATTACTGGCCCGCTTGCGTCCCGACAGTCCGGAACCGGCCACATGGCGCTGGTAACGCACGGACAGAGGCCGCCCACGACCGACATGGAGCTTATGAGGCAATGAAGCTGACCCCCAGGGAGAAGGACAAGCTGCTGATCGCCATGGCAGCCCAGGTCGCGCGCCGCCGGCTGGAACGCGGCGTACGGCTGAACTATCCCGAAGCCGTCGCGCTGATCACCGATTTCGTCGTCGAAGGCGCCCGCGACGGCGCCAGCGTCGCCGATCTCATGGAAGGCGGCGCCACCGTCCTGACCCGCGCGCAGGTCATGGCCGGCGTGGCCGAAATGATCCCCGACGTCCAGGTCGAAGCCACCTTCCCCGACGGAACAAAACTGGTGACGGTTCATGACCCGATTCGCTGACATCCTCCCGCCCGACGCCATCCCGGGCGAGATCCTGCCGGAAGAGGGCGAAATCACCCTCAACGAAGGGTCGCCCCGCCAGACGCTCGTCGTCGTCAATTCCGGCGACCGGCCGATCCAGGTCGGCAGCCATTACCATTTCGCCGAGGTCAACCCGGCCCTGCTGTTCGACCGCGCGGCCGCGCGCGGCTGGCGGCTGGACGTGCCCTCGGGCGGCGCGCTGCGCTTCGAACCGGGCCAGGAGCGGGAAATCACCCTGGTCCCCTTCCGTGGCCGCCGGCACGTCACCGGCTTCCGTGGCACCGTGATGGGGGCACTGGACTGACATGACACGCATCAACCGTTTCGATTACGCCGCAAGCTACGGCCCCACGACCGGCGACCGCGTCAGGCTCGCCGATACCAACATCCTGGTCGAAGTGGAACGCGACTTCACGACCTATGGCGAGGAAGTCAAGTTCGGCGGCGGCAAGACCATCCGCGACGGCATGGGCCAGTCCCAGGTGACCAATGCCGCCGGCGCCGCCGACACGGTCATCACCAACGCCCTGATCATCGACCATTGGGGCATCGTGAAGGCCGATGTCGGCATCGTCCAGGGGCGGATCAGCCGCATCGGCAAGGCCGGCAATCCGGACATCCAGCCCGGCGTCGATATCGTCATCGGCCCCGGCACCGAAATCATCGCCGGCGAAGGCCGCATCCTCACCGCCGGCGGCATCGACAGCCACATTCACTATATCTGCCCCCAGCAGGTCGAAGAGGCCCTGGCCTCCGGCATCACGACGCTGCTGGGCGGCGGCACCGGCCCGGCAACCGGCACGGCGGCGACCACCTGCACCCCCGGCCCATGGCACATGGCCCGCATGCTGCAGGCCGCCGAGGGCCTCCCGGTCAATCTCGCCTTCGCCGGCAAGGGCAACGCCTCCCGCCCCGAGGCGCTGGAGGAAATGGTCCGCGCGGGCGCATGCTGCCTCAAGCTGCATGAAGACTGGGGCTCGACCCCGGCGGCGATCGACACCTGCCTGTCCGTCGCCGACCGCATGGACGTGCAGGTGATGATCCACACCGACACGCTCAACGAAAGCGGCTTCGTCGAAGACACGATCGCCGCCTTCCAGGGCCGGACGATTCACGCCTTCCACACCGAAGGCGCGGGCGGCGGCCACGCCCCGGACATCATCCGCGTGGCCGGCCTGCCCAACGTCCTGCCCTCGTCGACCAACCCGACCCGCCCGTACACCATCAACACGCTCGACGAGCATCTCGACATGCTCATGGTCTGCCACCATCTCGACCGCTCGGTGCCGGAAGACATCGCCTTCGCCGAAAGCCGCATCCGCCGCGAAACCATCGCCGCCGAAGACATCTTTCACGACCTCGGCGTGCTGTCGATGATGTCTTCCGACAGCCAGGCGATGGGCCGCGTGGGCGAGGTCATCATCCGCACCTGGCAGACGGCGCACAAGATGAAGGCCCAGCGCGGCGCCCTGCCGGGCGACGGCCGCGCCGACAACCAGCGCGCCAAACGCTATATCGCCAAATACACCATCAATCCGGCCATCGCCCACGGCCTGTCCGGCCATGTCGGCTCGATCGAGGCCGGCAAGCTCGCCGACCTCGTCCTGTGGGACCAGGCATTCTTCGGCGTCAAGCCGGACCTGGTCGTCAAGGGCGGCGCCATCGTCTACGCCATGATGGGCGACCCGAACGCCTCGATCCCCACCCCGCAGCCGGTGCATGGCCGCCCGATGTTCGGTGCCCTCGGGGGCGCGCTGGCCGCCACCTGCATCACCTTCGTCTCGGCGGCCGCGCTGGAGGACGAAATCGGCCTCCGCCTCGGCCTGAAGCGCCAGCTCGCGGCCGTCTCGAACGTGCGTGGCGGCATCGGCAAGCGCAGCATGATCCATAACGACGCCATGCCCGTGATCGAGGTCGACCCCGAAACCTACGAGGTCCGTGCCGACGGCGTCCTGCTGACCTGCGAACCCGCCGAGGTCCTGCCCATGGCCCAACGCTATTTCCTGTTCTGAGGGCACGATGACACAATGAAACGCTGCACGGACATCCTGACCGGCGGGACCTGGGACCCCGCACACGCCACCGACCGGTTTCGCGGCGATTACGAGGCCCGGCACAGGCGCCGCATGGTGCTCGACCTCGCATCCGGTGACCGCGTGATGCTCGACCTCCCGCAGGCCCGCCTCCTGCGGCAGGGAGACGGCCTGCGCTGCGACGACGGCAGCATCATCCTGGTCGAGGCCGAACCCGAAACCCTGCTGGAAGTCACCGCCCACGGCCCGCTCCACCTGCTCCGCCTCGCCTGGCACCTGGGCAACCGCCACCTGCCCGCGATGATCGCGCCGGACCGCATCCTGATCCGCCAGGATCACGTCATCGCCGCCATGGTGTCCGGCCTCGGCGGCCATGTCCGCGAAATCCGCGCCCCCTTCGATCCCGAAAGCGGCGCCTATGACGGTCAAGGACACGACCATGGGCACGGGCACAGTCACGACCACGAGCACGACCACGCAGACCACGGGCACCACGGGCACCACGGGGGCGGCCATCATCACTGACCGGCCACCACCATCCCTCCCGCCCCACGACATGCGCTTCGCCCGACTGCTGGCATGGATTTCGCCGTCCTTCCCCACCGGCGGCTTCGCCTACAGCCACGGGCTGGAATGGGTGGTCGAAAGCGGCGAGATCCACGATGTCGCCACCCTCGTCGGCTGGATCACCGATCTCCTGCGGTACGGCTCGCTCCATACCGACCTGATTCTGCTCCGCGCGGCCTGGCGGGCCGAAACCGCGCCCGAGCGCATCCGCGTCGCCCAGGTCGGCTGCGCCCTCGCCTCGTCCCGCGAACGGTGGGAGGAAACCGTCCAGCAGGGCGAAGCCTTTCTCAAGGCCGCCGCCAACTGGCCGCACGCCCTCCCGCCCGGTTTCGACCCCCGCGCCACACGCTGGCCGCTGCCGGTCGCCCATGGCGTGGCCTTCCGCGCCTCCGGCCTGGATCAGGAGACCGTCGCCTGGGCCAACGCGCACGCCGCGATCGCCTCGCTGGTCTCCGCCGCCGTCAGGCTCGTCCCCCTGGGGCAGACCTGCGGCCTCCGGGCCCTGGCGGCGCTCGAACCCACGCTGCGCGACGTCATCGACGCCACCCGCGACCTGACGCTCGACGACGCGGGCTCGCTCTGCTTCCGCGCCGACCTGGCCGCCATGAAGCATGAAACACAACAGACAAGGCTGTTCAGGACATGACATATCGCCACAATGGCCCCCTGCGCGTCGGGATCGGCGGCCCCGTCGGCACCGGCAAGACGGCATTGATGGATGCCCTCTGCCGCCAGTTCCGCAACCGCTTCGACATCGCGGCCCTGACCAACGACATCTATACCCGTGAGGACGCGGAATTCCTGACCCGCGCCGGCTCCCTGCCGCCGGAGCGCATCATGGGGATCGAAACCGGCGGCTGCCCCCACACCGCCATCCGCGAAGACGCCAGCATCAACCTGGCCGGCATCGACACGCTGAACGACAAATTCCCCAACCTGGAACTGGTCCTGGTCGAAAGCGGCGGCGACAATCTGGCCGCCACCTTCAGCCCCGAACTGGCGGATTTGACAATCTACGTGATCGACGTCTCCGCCGGCGACAAGATCCCCCGCAAGGGCGGCCCCGGCATCACCCGCAGCGACCTTCTGGTCATCAACAAGATCGACCTCGCCCCCCATGTCGGCGCGGACCTCGCGGTCATGGACCGCGACAGCCGCAGGATGCGCGGCGACCGGCCCTTCGTCTTCTGCAATATCCGCGCGGGACAGGGCGTGGAAGAGATCGCCCGCTTCATCTGCGACAAGGGCGGCCTGGAAAGGGACTGATCTCCCTTTGCAGGCCGGAAAAGACGGGAACCGGTCTACAGGGTGAGCGTCAGCGCAAAGCGCGCCGAAATCGGCTCCAGCGGATGGACGCTCGCCCCCGTAACCGGCCCGGCCGTCGGCGAGATACGATAATCATATCCATATTCGATGGCATTATCGTGCGAATTCGTCAGGTTGAAGATCGACACCGTCGCTTTCAGCCATTTGCTGAAACGATACCCGACATCCAGATTGACCTCGCGATAGCCTTTCGCGCGCAGGCTGTTATCCTCCAGCAAAGGGTAACCGCCCAGCCACCGCACCTGAAGCCCACCGAACCACGGCCCCTTGTCGTCGATCAGAACCCCGAAGGACCAGATCATGTCCGGTGCGTTGGCGACATACCGGCCGTCGATCCCGTAATATTCCGGATCGCGCACCCGGTAGCGCGCATGCGAGTACGCAACGTCCGTATTCAGTTCCATCCACGGCAGCGGATTATACTGGGCCGAGAACTCGATCCCCTGCCGGCGGCTCGGCGGCCCGGCCTCGTTCACGCCTTCATCGGGGTCGTAGATGAGTTCGGAATCGAAATCGATCCGCCAGAAGGAAAGCTGGGTGGCGAGATGCGCCAGCGGGCTCGAACGAATCCCGATTTCCTCCGAAACCGCCTTGGTCATCAGCGGACTCTGGACCGACCCGGCGGTGAAGCGGTCGCCGGAAAACGTGCCCACCACGCCGCGCAGATCGTTGGAATGAAAGCCGCGTCCCGCGCTCAGATAAAGCTCGGTCCGGTTCCACGGCCCGAAGATCAGGCTCCCCTTCGGCTGGAACAGCGCCTGTCCCACATGCCCGGAAAAGCCGGTCACCAGGCTCCGATCCTCGCCCTGATAATATTCCTCGCGCAAGCCGACGACCGTACGCAGCCACGGCCGCCAGTGCGTCGTGTTCTGCACATAGCCCGCCACACGGCCTTCCTGCACATCGTCGGCATTGCAGGCATCCACCCCGCCCCCATAGGGGCTGTCGGGACAGGTGGCGAGCACGACACGCTGCCGGGTATGGCGCCGGTCGATATAAACGGTGTCATACCGCCCATCGATCCCGAAGATTGTCTCGGTCGGGATATGCCCCAGGACCGTGTCGGAACGGGCATAGCTCGCCGTCCCACCGACCTTCGTCCGCGTCTCGTCCTGCTGGAACTGGTCGCCATCGACCGGATCGACAAGGTAATGCGTAAAATCGTTCCACAGCGCGAGCCGGCTATGATCGGCATAGAAACTCACATTCCATTTCTGCCGGTCACCGCCGAACCGGTAATGACCCGACAGGCTGTACCGTTCCGAAAATCCCCCATCCGTGGGATCGAGCGAACCGAAACGGCCGATCAGATGCTGCTCGATCGCCTCCAGCGGCTGGTCGTTGGTCGCGCGCCACTGCCCGCGATAATACATCCCGGTCAGGTCGAAACCGTTGGTCGCGGTGCCGTGCAGGTAACGCGCCATGGATTTGATGGCGCGGAAATTGTCCGGATACGTCCAGGGCCCATCCGCATGATCGGTTTCGAAGGCCCCCAGCAGCTTGTCGCCATTATGGAAATGCGCCGTCCCCCCGGTGACGAACCGCTCGTTGCCCAGCGTATCGCCGCTGCCGCCGATCATGTCCGGCATTTCCTCGACCAGACGGATACGATCCGACCCCGCCACCCCGAAATCCCCCGTCGCGGCATTGAACGGCCCCTTCGTATAATCGATCCCGCCCATCATCTCGGGGATCAGGAAGTTCAGGTCGGTATATCCCTGGCCATGGGCGTGCGTGACCTCGTTGATCGGCATGTCATCGACGAAACTCGCCAGATCGGTGCCATGATCGAGGTTGAAGCCGCGCATCAGGAACTGGTTGGCCTTGCCTTCCCCCGAATGAACGGTGGCGACGAGGCCGGGCACGGATTCCAGCAATTCGCCGACCCGATAGGCCGGGCGCAGCCGCAATTCCTCTTCCGTAATGCTCCCCTGCCCGGCCGAGAGCGCCCGCCCCAGCAGGTTGAGGCGCGAGGCCGTCACCGTCACCGTCTCGGCCGCCCCATCCGGGTCAGCGGCGGCAGGCGTCTCTTGTGCGGCAAAGGCGGTCGATGCCAGAAGAATCTGCAGAAAGCCGAACGCCACGGCCCGGCGGAGAACATACATGGATAACTCCGGCCTCGACTGGACGGTCAGCGAACGCCACGAACGTGGCCGGCACCACGATAAGAGAGATCATACTTAAATTCATATAGGTCATACTGCGTACGCGCGCGGCCGAAAGGACAGGGACGGACATGGAGCGAATCACGATCACGATCGACGCGGCGCTTCTGGAGGTGGTGGATTCCGTCATGAACCGGCGGGGCTATACCAGCCGTTCGGAAGCCATCCGCGACATGATCCGCGACGCCGCGTCACGCGAGGAAGTCCTGTCACGCGAGGGCACCTGCGTCGCGGTGCTGGATTACGTCTACGACCACAAGACCCGCGCCCTCGCCCAGCGCCTGAACCAGGAACTGCACGATCATCACGACCTTTCGGTCGCCAGCCTGCATGTCCATCTCGATCATGACCGGTGCCTGGAGGCGACGGTGCTCCGTGGCGCGGCATCCGCCCTGCAAAAACTGTCCGACACGATCACCACCCAGCGCGGCGTCTATAACGCCCACCTGCACGTGATCCCGCTGTCAGACCCCCAGCCCGACGGCCACTGACTCAGAGCCTGACCTAAAATGCGCGCTGGCGGCGATCCAGCGCGCGTTTCCTGTGCTTCGCGGCGGGCGGCCATCAAGGCCGCTCCGCTCCGATGCTCGGAAACACACGCCGGGCGCGGCCCGTTCCGGACCGCTCTCGCTCGCCAGCCCACATTTCAGGTCAGGCTCTCAGGCCGTCTTGCGCGCATCCCGGAACGGATAACGCCGCCAGCGCCGCCCCGTGGCGGCGAACAGCGCATTCCCCAGGGCGGGAAAGGCCGACACCGTCCCGACCTCGCCAATACCGCCGGGCGCCTCGGTACTATCCAGGATATGAATATCCACCGCAGGCGCCTCGTTGATGCGCATCTGCGGATAATCGTGAAAATTGCTCTGCTGCACACGCCCTTCGCGGAACGTGATCTCACCATTCAGCGCGGCGCTGAACCCGAACAGCAGGCCGCCCTCGATCTGCGCGCGGATGATATCGGGGTTGATGACGAACCCGCAATCCAGCGCCACCGTCACCCGCGCAATGCGGATCGTCCCATCCGCCCGCACCGAGATTTCCGCAACCACGGCACAGAAGCTGCCGAATGCGTTATGCAGCGCCACACCGCGCCCCGATCCCGCCGGCAGCGCCTGTCCCCACCCGCTTTCGCGCGCCACGCGGTCGAGCACCGCCAGCGAACGCGGATTATGCGCCAGCAGCCGCCGCCGATAGGCGACAGGGTCCGCCCCGGCGGCGGCGGCAACCTCGTCGAGGAAACATTCGACGACATAGACATTATGCGCGGGCCCCACGCCCCGCCACCAACTGATGGGCACCGGCGAATCCGCCCGCGTCCACAGCACGCGCATCTTCGAAAAACCATAGGGCGTATCGGCCGCCCCCGCGACGGCATCCTTGTCCAGCTTGCCGTGCGGCAGCCCTCCGGGCGCGAAACGATCCGCGACCGAACCTCCGCTGACATGGTGTACCCACGCGCTCGGCAACCCGTCCGCGCCCAGCGTCGCGGTCATGCGGTCGTAATAGGCCGGGCGAAAGAGATCGTGCTGGATGTCTTCCTCGCGGCTCCAGATAAACTGCACCGGATAAGGCAGATGCCGCGCCAGCGCCGCCGCCTGCTCGATCGAATCCGTGGCCAGCCGGCGCCCGAACCCGCCACCGATCATCTGGTTGTGGATCGCGATCTTCTCGACCGGCAGGCCCGTCTGTTTCGCGACCGCCAGCCGCGCGCGGGTCGGCACCTGCGTGCCGACCCAGACATCGCAGCGATCCGCCTGGACATGGATCGTCGTATTGATCGGCTCCATCGCCGCATGCGCCAGAAACGGCAGTTCATAGGCCGCCTCGATCCGCCGGGCCGGATCGGCCAGCAGCGCATCGATCCCATCCGCGTCCCGCGCCATCACGGGCGGCACATGGGTGTGCGCGTCCCGCAGCGCCGTCATCACATCGGCCGACGACAGCGTGGCATGCGCGCCCTCATCCCACACGATCTCCAGCGCCGCCAGCCCCCGCCGCGCGGTCCAGTACGCCCGCGCGATGACCGCAACAGCGGTCCCGATCGAGACCACATCCACAACCCCCGGAATCGCCCGCGCCGCCCGGTCGTCCAGGCGCGCGACGGTGCCGCCGATGACCGGGCAGGCGGAAACGGCGCCATAGGCCATGCCCGGCAGGCGCACATCGATCCCGAACACGGCGCGGCCGGTCGTCTTGGCCGGAATGTCGGTGCGCGGCATCGGCCGGCCCAGCAACGTCCAGGCCTCGCGCGGCTTCAGGGGCACGGGGTCCGGCACGCTCTGGCCCACCGCCGCCTCGGCCAGTTCCCCGTAGGTCGCCCGGTGCCGCCCCGTCGGATCGCGGACCACTCCCCCCTCGGCGACCAGCAGCTCCCTCCCCACGCCCCACCGTTCCGCCGCCGCACCCAGCAGCATCAGGCGCGCGGCGGCCCCCGCCTGCCGCAACGGCAGCCAGGCACTGCGCACCGACCGCGACCCGCCCGTGGACAGCGTCTTCAGCAGCGTGGGCGGAACGGAGGCGAAATCCTGGGGCGAGGCCGTCAGAACCGCGATCCTGTCGAGCGGAACCTCCAGTTCCTCCGCGATCAGCATCGCCTCGGCGGTAAAGATCCCCTGCCCCATCTCGATATTCGGCACGATCAGGGCAATCGAATCATCCGTGCCGATCCGCACGAAACCGCCCAGCCCATGCCACGCCGGCGCCGCCGGCACGTCTGCCCGCGCCCGCCCCGGCCCCGACGCCGCATAAGCCAGCAACAGCCCCGCCCCCGCAAGAAAGCGCCGGCGCGAGACCCCGCCCGACACACAGGCCGCCCCATCCCCCACAGCCCGCACATCCGTCCCGCTCATGGTTCCACGTCCTCCAGGGGAATCAGATCGCAACGTGGCCGCGCACGATGTCGCGCTCCAGGCTGTCGACGGCGCCCGAAACCACCACCTTCCCCCGGTCCAGCACCACGATCGACTGCGCCAGGTCGTAGGCAAAATCGAAATATTGCTCCACCAGCAGGATCGCCATGTCGCCGCGCCGGCGCAGCATGGCGATGACCGCTCCGATGTCCTTGATAATACTGGGCTGAATGCCCTCGGTGGGCTCGTCGAGCACCAGCAGCCGGGGCCGGATCACCAGCGCCCGGGCGATCGCAAGCTGCTGCTGCTGGCCGCCGGACAGGTCGCCTCCCCGGCGCGAAAGCATCTGGCCGAGGATGGGGAACAGGTCGAAAATCTCGTCCGGCACCCGGCGCTGCGCCCGGGGCAGCAGCCCGAACCCGGTCTCCAGGTTCTCCCGGACGGTCAGCAGCGGAAAGATGTCGCGCCCCTGCGGCACGGTCGCAATGCCGCGCCGGGCACGCTCATGGGCCGGCAGCCGGGTGATGTCCGCCCCCTCCCACAGGATACGGCCCGACGACACGGCATGCATCCCGGTCACCGCCCGCAACACGCTGGTCTTGCCCACCCCGTTGCGCCCGAGCAGGCAGGTCACCGCCCCCGGACGCGCCTCCAGCGACACGCCGCGCAGGGCAAGGGCGGCGCCGTAATGCAGGCGGATATCGTCAACATGCAGCATATCCGCCCCCTCAGCGCCCCAGATAAACGTCGATGACACGCGGGTCGGCACTCACCTCGTCCAGCGTTCCCTCGGCCAGCACCGACCCTTCATGCAGCACGGTCACGCCGACACCCAGGGCGCGGACGAAATCCATGTCGTGCTCCACCACGACCACACTGCGGGTGCGGTTGATCTCGCGCAGCAGGTCGGCGGTCTCCATCGTCTCGGCATCCGTCATGCCGGCGACCGGCTCGTCGACCAGCAGCAGGTCCGGCTCCTGCCCCAGCAGCATGCCGATTTCCAGCCATTGCTTCTGGCCATGGCTCAACCCGCCCGCCTGCACATCCGCGCGCGCGCCCAGGCGCACGATCCGCAGCAGCGCCTCGATGCGCTCCGCCTCTTCCGGCGTCTCCCGCGCGAACAGCACCGCGAACGGCGCGCGCAGCCCCTTGAGCGACAGCATCAGGTTGTCGCGCACGCTCAGGGCTTCGAAGACAGTCGGTTTCTGGAATTTGCGCCCGATGCCCAGCCGCGCGATCGACGGCTCGTCCAGGCGGGTCAGGTCATGGCCGCGAAACCGCACGATGCCGGCATCCGGCCGCGTGCGGCCGGTAATGATGTCCATCATCGTCGTCTTGCCCGCGCCGTTCGGCCCCACGATGGCGCGCATCTCGCCGGGCATGAGGCCGAGCGACAGGTCGTTGATCGCCCTGAACCCGTCGAAACTGACCGACACATGCCGAAGGTCGAGAAGAGGGTCGGCGCTCATGCCTCATGTCCTTCCGGCGCGGTGATCTCGGGCGTGACTTCCTGCGGCGGGCGGGCGACCCGGCGGCGGAACAGCCCCATCAGCCCGTCGGGCAGGAACAGCGTCGTCGCGATGAACAGCGCCCCCAGGCCGTAAAGCCAGAATTCCGGCAGCCACGCCGTGAACAGTGTCTTGCCCAGATTGACCAGCACCGCCCCCAGCACCGCGCCCGCCAGTGTCCCGCGACCACCAACGGCAACCCAGATGACGGCCTCAATCGAATTGGCCGGCGCGAACTCCCCGGGATTGATGATGCCGACCTGCAATACGTAAAGCGCCCCCCCCACGGCGGCAATCATCGCGGACAGCACCCACACCAGCAGCTTCACCTGTTCGGGGCGATAGCCCAGGAAGCGCGTCCGGCTCTCGGCATCACGCACCGCAACCAGCAGATGCCCGAACCGGCCGCCCACCACCCAGCGGGCCACAAGCAGCGCCAACACCAGCACCGCCCCCGTCACCACCAGCAGCATCGCCCGCGTCTCCGTCCGGCGCAGGTCGAAGCCCAGGACGTCCTTGAAATCCGTCAGGCCGTTATTGCCGCCGAAACCGAACCCGTTCTGGAAGAAGGCCAGCATCAGCGCATAGGTCAGCGCCTGCGTGATGATCGACAGATACACGCCCGAGACACGGGCGCGAAAGGCCAGCCACCCGAACAGCCCCGCCAGCGCCGCCGGCACCAGCAGGACCAGCCCCAGCGCCACCACGAAATGGTCCGATCCCCACCAGTACCAGGGCAGACGGTTCCAGGACAGGAACACCATGAAATCCGGCAGGTTCGCATTGCCATAGACCCCGCGCGCGCCGATCTCGCGCATCAGGTACATGCCCATCGCGTAGCCACCCAGCGCGAAGAACGCCGCATGGCCCAATGTCAGGATTCCCGCGAACCCCCACACCAGATCGACCGAAAGCGCCAGCAGGGCATAGGCCAGATATTTACCGGCCAGCGTCAGCAGGAAGGGCGAAACCGACAGCGGATTGGATTGGGGCAGAAGACTGGCCAGCGCCAGCACCGCCACGATCAGGCCGACGGCAACCGCCGCCCGGACCGCCCCACGGAACGCGGAATCCCGCCTCATGATTCCACCCCCCGTCCGCGCAACGGAAACATCCCGCGCGGATGGCGCTGGATGAACAGGATGACCAGGACCAGCAGCAGGATCTTGCCCGAAACCGCCCCCACCAGCGGCTCCAGCGCCTTGCCGCCGACCCCCAGCGTCGCCGCCGCCGCCAGTGTTCCCCACAGATTGCCCACGCCGCCGAACACGACCACGAGGAAACTGTCGATGATATAGCCCTGCCCCAGATTGGGGCTGACATTATCGATCAGGCTGACCGCGACGCCCGCCAGCCCGGCAATGCCCGACCCCAGCGCGAAGGTCAGCGCATCGACCCGCGCGGTGGGAATCCCCATCAATGCCGCCATGCGCCGGTTCTGCGTCACGGCACGCATCTGCAGCCCGAGCGGCGTACGCCGCATGACCACCATCAGGCCCACCATCACCGCACCAGCAAACAGCATGATCGCCAGGCGCGCGCCCGTAATGTCCAGACCACCGAGCGCGAACGACCCCGCCAGCCAGGACGGCGTCGAGACGGCAACATTGGTCGGGCCGAACAGCGACCGAACCGCCTGCTGAAGCACGAGCGACAGGCCCCAGGTCGCCAGCAGCGTCTCCAGCGGCCGGCCGTAGAGAAACCGGATCAACCCACGCTCGATCAGGATGCCGATCCCGCCGCAGACCGCGAAGGCCGCCGGAATCGCCAGCAACAGGGCAAAGGGCTCCAGGCCGGGCGCGAACGACGCCACGGCCCGCTGCGTAAGATAGGTGGTATAGGCGCCGATCATCATCAGCTCGCCGTGCGCCATGTTGATAACGCCCATGACGCCGAACGTGATGGCCAGCCCCATCGCGGCCAGCAACAATACCGAACCGAGGCTCAGTCCGTAGAAGACATCCTGGCCGAACCCCCAGAGCCGCAGCCTGAAATCGATCGCGGCCACCGCGTCGCGGGCAGCGCGCCGTGTCTCGGGCGCCAGACGCGGCATATCGGCCGCCCCCAGCAGCACCGATCGCGCCGCCATGCCGCCCGCGGCCCGCAACGCCGCGACGGCCCGCGCCTGGTCTTCCGGTGACACGTCCGGCCCGCCCGGACTGAGCAGGGTCGCGGCACGCGCAATCTCAAGCTCGGCGTGCAGCCGGCCGTCGGGCGCATGCGCCAGCGCACGATCGATCGCCGGCAGCAACGCCGGATCATGCCGCTGATAGAGGGTCTGCGCCGCCGCCAGGCGCTCGCCGGGCGAACCGGCCGCCAACTGGCGCTCCGCCAGCGCGGCGGCAACCGCGAGGCGCACGCGATTATTGACGCGCACGGCGCGTACGGTCCCCGGCTCCGGCGAAGCCGGCTGCCCGGTCCGCGCGTCCACATACTGCTCGCCCGAGCGGATATAGAGCGCACCGCCCTCCCGCGCGACCCAGAGCCGATGCTGTTCGAGCGCCTGGAGCACCGGCAGCGCCTGCTGGTCGCCGGCCGTGCCCAGGTGCGTCACGGCCGTCGCGACATCGTCGAAACGCATGGACGCAAGGCCCGCATAGGGATCATCCGACACCGCATCGGCGGACGACGGGGGAGCGGGCGCATCCTGCGCGCCGGCAGCCATCGGCAAGCCCGCCGCCAGCAGGATCGCGACGGCCACCGCCGCCAGGACGTTACGCATGCTTTGTACCGAGGCAGGCCTTCCTGACCGTATCGTAATTGCCGCAATTGATGGGCGCGGTCCAATCCCCGATCAGGGTCTTCGTCTGCGGCACGTAGGGCGACCAGGCCTGGCCCGGCACCTCCTTCGGCGTCTGCCAGACGACATTGAACTGCCCGTCATCCTGAATCTCGCCGATATAGACGGGCTTGGTGATGTGATGGTTCGGCAGCACCTCGGCGATCCCGCCGGTCAGGTTGGGCTGCTTCAGCCCGACCATCGCCGCGATCACCTTGTCATGGTCTGTGCTGCCGGCCTTGGTCACGGCCTGAACCCACAGATTGAAGCCGATATAATGGGCCTCCATCGGGTCGTTCGTGGTCCGCTTCGGAGATTTCGTGAATCCATGCCATGCGTTGATGAAGCTCTTGTTGGCCGGAGAGTCGATGGACTCGAAATAGTTCCAGGCCGCGAGCTGGCCCACCAGTGCGGCGGTATCCATGCCGGCCAGTTCTTCCTCGCCCACGCTGAAGGCCATGACCGGGATATCGGTCGCGGCGACACCCTGGGCGCCAAGCTCCTTGTAGAACGGCACGTTGGCATCGCCATTGATGGTCGATATCACCGCCGTCTTCTTGCCCGCCGAACCGAAGGATTTGATCTGCGAAACGATCGTCTGCCAGTCGGACTGGCCGAAGGGCGTATAATTGACCATGATATCGGCATCGGCGATGCCCTTGCCCTTCAGATAATTCTGAAGGATCTGATTCGTCGTGCGCGGATAGACGTAATCCGTGCCCACCAGCGCAAAGCGCGACGCACCGCCGCCATCCGCGCTCAACAGGTAGTCGACTGCCGGGATCGCCTGCTGGTTCGGTGCGGCACCGGTATAAAAGACGTTCCGGCTGCATTCCTGCCCTTCGTACTGCACCGGATAGAACAGGATGCCGTTCAGCTCCTCGAACACGGGCAGAACGGATTTCCGCGACACGCTGGTCCAGCAGCCGAAGACGGACGCCACCTTGTCCACGGCCAGAAGCTGCCGCGCCTTTTCGGCGAACAGCGGCCAGTTGGATGCCGGGTCCACCACGACCGCCTCCAGCGGGCGGCCCAGCACGCCGCCCTTCCTGTTCTGAAGGTCGACCAGCATCAGGATCACATCCTTGAGCGTGGTTTCGCTGATCGCCATGGTACCGGAAAGCGAGTGCAGCACACCGATCCGGATCGGCTCGCCGGAAGGAGCCGCCGCGCGAGACCCTTTGATGCCGGCCAGCATCGCCGCCGAGGCCGCAAGACCGAAGCGGGACAAATCACGGCGGGTAAAACTCAACGGCGACTTAGGCATGGCATCTATCCTTGTGACAGAACATCCTTCCTCCCGCATCCGGACATGGCTGACCATACGCAATCTGGCGTAGATCACCCCCTGTCCGCCCCTTCCGAACCGATGCGAAGTGCGGGCATCCGGTCAACTTCCACGGCGGTTGCGGGTTTTTGACCGGCTAGAGCATTTCCACCGAACACAGGTTCGGTAGAAATGCTCTAGTTTATTGTTTTTACGAGCATCTTCACCTGTTCGAACGCACACGTTCAAACAGGATCTGCTTTAGGGACCCTGTCGATTTCCACAGGGAACCGATCCTATCCAAGGCGGTTTTTTTATTGAAATCGGTGAAGTGGCCCCCATCATGAGGACCACGGGTGGCCAAATTTAAGTTGGAGAGCGTGGCCCGGTTGATCCTTTTTTCAGGCGACCATCAGATCGTCCTGATGATGTTGAGCCTGTGGAGATGTGGATGACGCGTCAGCGTCGTCCATCATATGACAGAGCCACGCGTTTCCAACTTAAGGGCCGATCCCATTTTCCGGGACCACTTCAGTCGCGGCAGCTATGGACCAAAGGTCCACATGATCGTGTATGGACGGGCGAAGGACTGACGGGCGACCTCGACCCGATACGAGAAAACCGCGCGTCTCTTCGGCCGTAATGGCCGGATGAACGATACTCTAAAAATACGCCGAAATATTCACGCTGTTATACGAACAGGTTGGGCGGGGCGCATCCTTTCGTGACGCGCCCCGCCCTTCCATGTGCAATCAGAAATGAACGCGCCCTTCGAGACCGAACGTACGCGGTGTCAGCACGCTATAGGAGTAATAGCGCTCCACGACATTGTCACGAGAACGAATCGAGCTGGAGTCCTCGCTGACCGCGGTCGCGGCATACTGGTTCGTCAGGTTGTTGACGAAGAGATCCGCGCTCCATTTACGGGTGTTGTAGGTAACGGACACGCGATGCGTCACATAGCTGGGCATCCGGGTGCCGTACCCGATCAGGCCGACACGGGAATAGATGCTGCCGGTATAGTTCGTCGCCCAGTTGAACTGGACATTTCGGTTTTCATCGATCGGATACGTGTAATTGGCGATAATGCTACCGGAATTCTTCATCGATCCCGGCAGCCGATCCCCCGGCTTACCGTCGTAGCTGCCGAGCACATTGGTTACGAGCCCAGGCGCACTTGCCGTCAGATGTGCATCGTCATAGGAGTAATTTGCCGAAATCGTCAGATTCTTCGTAACACGGACGCTCGCCGTGGCATCGAAGCCGCGCGAAACAGCCTTGGAGCCGTTCTTGGTAATCCCGACATTGCCGTAAACCGTCTGACCGGGAACCTGGATGCTGCTCCAGTCGATATTGTATCCGGCAAGAGTAAACATCAAGCGGCGATGGAAGAAATTGCCGCGTATGCCAAGCTCGGTGTTGTTCGTTGTATCAGGCTTATACGCGACTTCGTTCGGAAGCGCGCAGGCATGCTGGGTGTTGGGGTCCATGGGCAGCACGCATGGCGCCACACGGTTCGCGCCGCCAAGGCGATATCCGGTGCTGTACGTAAAATACGCCATGATATTCGAATTGAAACGATAGGAAATATTAGCCTTCCACGTCGTTCCATTGGCACCGGTGGAGCCCGTCTTGTCCGAAAGAACAACATTCGGGTAAGCTTGGAACAGCGGAAGCGCGGTTCCACCATTGACGTACGCATCATAGACGAAATAACGGAACCCGCCGGTAATCTGCAGCTTCGGCGTGATATGATAAGTCAGCTCGCCATAAAGCGCGCGCTCCTGGGTCTTGTTATGGACCTTGGATGCGTATTCAAGTTCATCGGGCCGGTCGATACCGGCCCACGCCGGAAAGCCCGGCACGAATTCCGAACGAGCCGAGTCGGACTTCTGGTCGTTATAGAATCCACCGATGACCCAGCTGACGGGGCCGGGATGCTTCGACACGAGACGAAGCTCTTCGTTGAACTGGGTATATTTGGAATGAACGACCGCATACGACGAAAAGTCCGGGAACGCCTGATATCCGTAATCCAGATCAATAAGAAGATCGGTATTGTCACTCGTGCTGTCGACTGTCCGGTTTGTATAGGCCGTGCTGTTTACCAACTGAGCGAAGTTTCCGATATCAAAATAGAATTCGCCACTATAGAGATCGGACGTACGAGATACCGGCTCCTGATATCGCCACGGCGCTTCGTAATGCCCCGTACCAAGGACGCCCACCCCGTTGGCCTGCGAGCCGCCCGTGCGCGTATCCTGATGCATATAGGTCAGATACCCCCTGATATGCGGGTTGACCTCAAGCAGCAACTGATTGCGGGTAGTGAATGTATGGTCGTAGTTCAGATCCGCGCGCTTGTAGAAGTTTTCACGCTGCTGGGCTGGCGTTCCCAAGGAATCCAGACCCGGCTGCGGATTTGAAACCCCTGGATTCTTCAGCAGGTAATTATAGTCCATAAAGCCCGGATCGTTATAATATCCGACAACCGTCCGAAAGGCGATGTGGTCGCGCAGAATCGGTATATTGAAGGTTCCGGTAACTTCGCCACCGGGAGAATTACTCTCGGACTCGCCGAACGTCTTGCCCGTCAGATCCGCCGACCATTTATTGAGGTCGGGTCGATGCGGCATGTAGCGAATGGCGCCAGCGAGGGTGCCAAGGCCATACAGCGTGCCCTGAGGCCCCTGCAGCACCTCCATACGATCAATATCGATCATCTTGAAATCCGTATAGAGCGGGATTTCGCCGAGATAGACGCCGACAGAATTGTTGCTGTTGCTGCCACTGGTCCCGGTGCCACTGGATGCCAGGCCACGCAGGACGATGTTGCCGGCGCTGCCAGGGCCGGTATCCACCACCGTCAGGCCGGGCACGAACGAACTGAGCTGCTTGATGTCGGTAATACGTTGAGTTTGGATTAATTTCTGGTCTACGACCGAAATATTGATGGGCGAATCCTCAAGGCGCGTACGGCGGCGGGTGGCGGTGACGTAGACTTCTTCGTTCGCTGCCGGAAGCGGGCTGGCGGCTGCCGCCCCCTGAGCGGTGCCAGCCGCGGTCGCACTGGGGCCGGCCTTTGCGGCCGCAGGAGCGGCGGCGGGCGCGGACGCCGACGCGGGCTGCGTCGCGGCTGCATGCGACGCCTTTCCCTTCACATGCTTTGTCGGAGAAACCGGTGCCGATGTCGGTGTCGTTGCCGCAGACGCCGACATAACAAAGACCGACGACGACCCGGTTGCAAACATTGTTGCACAAAGCAGAAGGGTTCTTTTCATGGCACGACTCCTCATTCAAACCTCATGCATGCGTGACACACCACGCGCCACATTTCGACACCGCAATGACATGGCGCCCATCAGCGCCATCCATCTGCAATTATTCTACGGCTATCGTTTCGCGTTTGATATGGGGTGTTTGACGTAATAATTGCCGAATCGGCCGAATGCCCGCCGCTCTCCGACGTTCGTTCACGGCCGGCCGGTCAACGGAGAGCGCCTCCGCGCACTCAACAGGCATCGCACAAGACAGTTCCGCACCACCTCCCCCCGAAGGGAAAAGCCCGATCGCGCCTGGCCGAAAGGCCGTGCCGGAACGCACGGAGCGGAAATAATCCAGCGGGCTCGCCACCACCGGCTCGCCATGACGTGCATGCGCCATCATGGCGCGGGACTGCGGGGCGCGGGATCGGCCGAAGCGGCACGGCAGGATGCCTTGGTAATCAGTTCGACCATAACATCTCCAACGGTCTTGAGATCCCCTGCGGTCAACGTCCGATGTCTGCGGTCGAACCGGACCACGAGCGTACCGGTGCGCGCGGTGAGGGTGTCGCCATCGACGGTAATCGTGCAATCGGGCGTCGTACAAAGCGGATGCGGGACAGATGTCGCGGGGTCTACCCGGAGCCAGCTCTTCGCTACGGTGTCGATCACGAAGCGAGCATTGAAGGGCGTGGCGTGCTCCTGCTCCATGTTGCGTGCCGTCGTCGTTCCACTGCACACGAACACGTCCGGTGCGGCGATCGCATCTTCCAGGCCTCCCCCCAGAACAAGAGCCGTGATGATCACAAGGAGGAAGGAAATACGGGCTCTCGTCTTCATGCTTCCAGAAAAGCCGTCTTTCCCGAAATTTTCAACACATAATTGAAACAAAAACGGCCGGGAATAGCTTCCCGGCCGCATCGCGAAGAGGCTGCGTCAAAGAGCGGCAGCCTGGATCAATGCGCCGTCGATGCGGCGACCGTAAGCGGTGCGTGATAGTTCTTGCCCTGCACACCCAGCTTGCGCATCGCGACCCCAGTCAGGCACGCATTCATGATCTGGTCGGCATTCAGCGCGGTTGCGAACCGATTGTCGAGATAAGGCGCGACATCCAGCATCGCAAACCCGACCACCTTGGTTTCCGCGCATACGCGCCTCACGAAGGATTCCGCCTCGCGGATCGTCAGGCCGTTGGCCGCCGGCCGCCCCGCGCCGCTCGCATAGGCCGGATCGAGCGCGCTGATATCGAACGCCACGAAGACGTTCTGCGGGCCGCTCTCAATCTCGCTCAGCGCGGCCTCGACCACGCTGTTCCAGCCGTTCGTCTCGACCTGCGCCATGCTGTGATAACGAATGCCCTGCGCCTTCATCCATTCGAAATCGGCGCCCGACAGGCCCGGCCCACGGGTGCCGACCTGGACCACGGCACTGCCCTTGACCGTTCCATCCACCACCAGGCGCGACACCGCCTGATCGTCGGAATAGAAATGGGCCTGGTCGTGGTTCACGTTGTTATGGGCATCGATCTGGAGCAGCCCGACATTCCCCGCCCCGTAATGGTCCACCATCGCCCGCATCGTGGGGATCAGCACCGAATGGTCGCCGCCGACGACGAAAGGCACGACATTCGCCTCGGCCATGCCGCCGATCATCTGGCGCACATGCCCCATGGACAGTTCGACGCTCATGCGATCAACGGCGATATTGCCGTAATCCGCGATGTTCAGGACCAGTCCGGGATTAACCCCGGCATAGACGTCGAAATCGCCCAGCCCATACATCGCGCGCAGCACTTTCGGCGCATTGGCGGCATCGCGCCAGCCACTGCTGAAATCGATCGGCACACCGACGAACGCAACCTCCGTCTTGCCGGCGACCAGGTCTTCCTTCCGCAGGGCGAGCGGCGCGCCGGCAAAGGTCGGGATGCCGTCCGTCTCATACATGTAGCGCTTCAGGTTGATCGGACCGGGCTCACGCTTGAACTCGTCCAGCATCGGCGGACGCAACGCCGAAGAGCTGTTATAGCCACCCGCCTGGGGGTTGAGCGCGATCGCCGCCATGTCGCCTTCGGGGTCAAGCGCCGACCGGCCGGCTGTCGTGTTTTCCGGCGCCGCATGGAATTTCTCGGCTTCGACCGTGCTCATCATCGCCGCGACGGTCTTGCGCGCGTTCTCCGGCGTCTTCGCGGACAGAAGCAGTTCGAGCTTCCGTTTCGTCATGCCGAACCGTTCCAGCATGTCGGCATTGTCGACGAACGTCTTCTGCTCCGCCGTCAGTCCCTCGATCGACGGGCTGGCCGCATGTGCCATGGACGCAACGCCCGCGCTGCCGACAAGAAGCCCCATGGCCAGGCCGAGAGCGGTATTGAGGGTCGCCCTGCGCGCCAGACCGGCGCGCAGGCCAGGAACTCCCATGGCCCGCAAGATTGCTGAATGCCTCACTGCTTCGCTCCCTTGCCCTTGGTGCCGTAATAATTGTCCTGTCCATGCTCGGACGACAGCGGGCTGAAATAATTCGCCTGCGTGATGCCCTTCTTGCGCATCGCGATACCCGTCATGCAGCTGAACAGAATCGTGTTCGCGTTCAGCGCCGTACGATAGGTGGGGTCAAGCGCCGGAGCGACCTCCACGATATCGAACCCGACGACATTCGCTTCCGCACAGAGGCGACGCATCATGGGGATGGCTTCACGCATGGTCAGACCACCCGCCACCGGCGTGCCGGTGCCCGGTTCGATACCGGGGTCGAGCACGTCCACGTCGAAGGAAATCCACAGATATTTGGTATCTTTCTTGGCTTCCTGAATCGCCCGTTCCATCACGGCATCCCAGCCGCGCCGCTCGATCTCCGCCATCGTATGGTAGCGCATGCCGATCAGGCGCTCCCATTCGTAATCGACCGCCGAATAATGGGCCTTGATACCCATCTGGATATAATCCTCCGGGCGAATATGGCCTTCCTTCATCGCCCGGTAGATCGGCTGCCCATGATCGAGCAGATGCACCCGGCCGCGCCCGGTATCCAGGTGAGAGTCGAAGTGGATCACCCCGACCTTGCCCTTGCCATAGACATCGGCGATGCCGGCAACATCCGGATATTCCAGACTATGGTCACCGCCGATCACGACGGGTATCGCGCCCGCCTGGGCGATATCCCGCACCATGTGGCGGACTTCCTGCACGCTGCGCTCGGTGCTGTTCTGGTCGATGGCGGCATTCCCGTAATCGACGACCTTGAGCACCGAGGTCGGGGAGATCATGCTCGACACTTCCGTGCCGCCGGTTCCCTGGGTCATGACGCGCATCGCCGTCGGGCCATGCCGGGCATCACGCCAGCCGCTCCCCATGTCCAGCGGCGCCCCCATGATGGCGATATCGACCTTCGCGGCCTTCAGATCCTCGGGCGTCAGGGCAATGCTGGACCCCGCGAAGGTCGGGATGTCCGATCCCCGACCATGGATATAGCGCGACGCCTGGATGGTACCGGGCTCGCGGTGCGGGTCCAGTTCCGCCGGCCGGCGCAGATGCCAGTCGTTGAAACGCGACGACGCGGTATCCAGCGGAATCGTTTCGGCGTCGGTTCCCTTGTGGAACGCCATCTTGTCATACAGTGCCGAGACCGTATCGACATATTCCGCGACGTCCTTCGACGACGACGTCTCCCGGATCTGCTTGAACATCAGCTCGGAAGGCAGGACGGACGACGCCTTGCCACTCTTGAGGAAGTCGATCTTGTCCGCCGGAATATCCTTCAGGCGGGCCATGACGTCGTCTGGAATCGTGACAGGCTTCGGTTTTATCATGCCCGGAGTGTAGGCATCGATATATTTCGGCACCTCCCCGGGCACGGTCGGCGGGGCCTTGGGAAAGGCCGGCGTGTCGGCGGTCGGCGCAGCAACCGCGCGGCCACCGGATATAGCCGGCAACGCGAGCGCCACGGCCGCCATGAATGCAAGACGTGTTCTCATTCAAAGCCCCAGTCGTAATTGGCTACACATGGACAGCCGCAGATGTTTGAAGACCCCGGCATGACGTCAGGCTGACTATACGCGCCCGAAATGAACATGAGGCATTTGACGTATCCTGCCGTCACGTTTCTGTGTCGAATCTCTATAATCTCCGGCTATCACTTTCAGCCCGCGCCTCCGGGCGGAGCCTCCAGACATCGTGCAAGATCGGCGTGCCCAGGCCTGTACCGCATCGCCAATCCGGTATCGCAGCCCGCCGCCCCCCGACTGCGGCATTCCTGTATCGCCAGGGCCGCGAACCCGGTCGCCTGGGCGACAGCGAAGCTGATGCCATACAGATTGCGACGGCGGGGAACACCAGGAATGGGGCGCGGGTAACCGGACGAAATCATGACGAACTGTCCACCGCACCTTGCCGCCCGATAGCGGGATCGCGGCACGTCCCAGTCAAGCCCGACACCGATCACAGTGGGAATGGTGCCAGGATAACAGGGTACCTCCCCGGTCTCCCGCGCCGCGACCACAGACACCCCCCGGCGGCCCGCCTCCTCGACAGCCTCCGTGAAGAGGGCCAGATGCGCCGCATTGGTCGAACCAAGACTGAGGTTGATCAGATCGACATCCCGCGCCACCGCCCATCGGATAGCCGTGACCAGGGCCTTCGCGCTGGTCCTGAGGGCATCGTGAAAGACCTGAACCGGCACAAACGTCGCCCGAGGCGCCTTTTCCTGAATGGCAGCAAGCACAGCGGTCCCATGACCCAGCCGGTCAGGTACCGGCCCGGTTCTCCCGATGCTGCCGTCCGACAATATGGCCACGCCAGGCTCGATCCGTTCCCTGTCGATATGCGGGTGCTCCGGTTGCACGCCACTGTCGATCACGGCGATCCTCACCCCCGCCCCGTTCCGCCCGGGAAAAAGATCCGGCAAAGCGTCCAGCCGGTCGTCGGGGATATCGGGAAAGATCGTCATTTCAGACGGTTCCAGCCGTCGCGGCCGTTTGCACGCAAGCGCGTCCGTCCTCCATCACGATGACCAGATCGGCCATCTCGGCCACAGCGGGCCTGTGCGTCACGACGATCATCGTCGCATCCGGCAGGGCTTCGCGCAGGCGCGCGATCACGAGCCGCTCCGTCTGGCTGTCGAGCGCCGCCGTCGGTTCATCCAGCACCAGCACCCCGGGGCGCCGCAGCAGCACCCGTGCCAGGGCGACCCGCTGCCTCTCCCCGACGGAAAGGGCCAGTCCGCGTTCGCCCACTTCGGTCTGCAGCCCCTGCGGAAGCCGCGCGATCAACCCATCCAGCCCGGCGAGCATCACCGCGCGGTCAATGTCGGCCTGGCTCGCCTCCGGCAGCGCGAAGGCGATGTTCGCGGCGATCGTATCATTGAACAGATGCGGCGCCTGATCGACCAGCACGATGTCCCGCCGCAGGTCGTCAAGATCCAGGTCCCGCAGATCAATGCCGTCGATCGTCACACACCCTTCATCAGGGTCGAGATTGCGGACGATGAGGTCGACGAGGCTCGATTTTCCAACGCCGCTGACCCCCAGCACGGCACAGACCCGGCCTTTCGGAATTGCCAGGTCGACACCACGCAGGATGTCCCGCCCATCATGACGCAGGACGACACCGGACATGCGGATCTCGTTCCGCAAGCCGCCAAACGCACGGGCCGTCTCCTTCTGGCGCACGTCCGGCCTGGTTTCCAGCAGTTGCAGCAGCCGCGCCAGGGAGACGCGGGCCGCGCTCAAGCCTGAAATCAGGCCCATCAACGCCTGGATCGGGCCGAACAGCCGCGACTGGTAGGTCATGAACGCCACCAGCGTGCCGATCGTCATCTTGCCGGCCAGGACCTGCATGCCGCCATAGACGACCACGCCCGACGTCGCGAGCATCAGCAGCGAACCAGGGATGGCACCGGCCAGGAAGGAGGAAACCTGCATACGCAGCATCACGGCGACGAACGCGGCATTCCGCCCGCGAAAACGCGCAATCTCATGGTCGCGCGCGCGCAGCGAGGTCACGACCCGCATGCCCATTATACTATCGACCAGCATGCTGCCGACATCCGCGCCCCGTTCGCGCATCTGCCGTGTCAGGGCGGTCAGGCGTCGCTGGAAATACAGGAACGACAGGACGCAAAAAGGGATCAGCACCACGCTGATGACGAACATCCGCCAATCGAGCGACAGCATGACCGTCACGCATCCGGCCAGCATCATCAGGTTGCTCAGTACCGACAGCACCGTATCGGCGGCAATACGCTGCACATCGCCGACATCGCCGTTGAGGCGCGACATCAGATCGCCCAGACGGAACCGGGCATAGAACCGGGGCGACAATGTCTGCAAATGACTCAGCAGCGCCACGCGGATATCGAACAGCATCGCCGCCGAGGTCGCCGCATAGCGATAAGCGGACAGGATCCCCAGCACATGCCCGGCGATCGCGACCACGACCATCAGTCCCGCAATGACGATCAGCGCCGACAGGTCGTGCCCCGTCAGGGCCTTGTCGATCATCAGCTTGGACAGCCACGGCTGGGCCAGCCCCAGGGCCGTGGCGCACAGGCTGATGATACCGACCAGCAGCAGCGACCCGGCATAAGGGCGCATGAACGACAGCAGCAGCCGGTAGCTGCCCCATCGCGCGACGGCGTGTGGCGTCATTGCGGCCGGCTCATGGGAAACAGGCGCAGGTCCCTCAACTGATATCGCGGCTCGGGCAACAGGGCGAGTTGCCCGCTACACCAGGCAAAGCCCTCGGCAAGATCCGCCACCTGCGCATCCCACCAGGGCGTCCTGCCGCCGGAGCGATAGAACCCCGCGCACAGACGAAGATGCCGCCGCATCGCGGCCAGCAACATCGCATGATAATGAACGGACAAGGCCTCCCTTTCGCATGGGTCGTCCGCATGCCGCCCCATGGCCTCGATCACCGCGGCGGCCAGGATCGCTTCGCGTACCGCCTGCGCCGTTCCATCCCCGCACAGAGGATCGAACGCGATGGCCTCGGTACCGCACGCCAGCCACCCCGCCCCCGAAAGCCGCCCGATCATGCGCGGCGCCGTTTCAAACCGCCGCGCCACCGCCCCGGTCAGGGTCACATGCGGCGCCAGATGACGGCTCATGCCCAGCAGGTCATCGAGCGCGCCCCCCACCCCGAGCAGCCAGCCCTGCCCGCCCCCGGTCGGAATCATGAACAGCCAGCCATCCGCCAGCGCTTCGATCCAGCAGGAATCGCTCTCCGACGCGCTGATTTCCACGGGAACGGCAAGCCCCTGGCGACAGCCGAAACCATGCCGGGCCGGGTCGGGAAACGGCACCGTGGCATGGATAGTGAATGCGCCGTCATCCCCCTGGCGCGCATCAGCAGCCACACGCCCGGCAAACGGCCCCAGCGCATCCAATGCCCCCGGCTGAAGCGCCAGGGCATCATGCGGCACCGAAACCGGCTCCTGCCCCCCCCAGGCGACGACCCGGCGCGTGATCCGCACAACTCCGGGCCAGTCGGGCAGCGTCCCGAAACAATCGCGCAGGAGGGCCTGCGCGGCATCCCCCAGCAAAACGGCCGGCGACGGCGTCGGCGCACCAGCCTTGATGACGGTGCGACACCCGTGATGGCGCAGCAGCCGGTCGCAGCATCGCGCGGCCACGCCACCACCCCGAATCATCACATCCGGTCCGCCAACCGTCCTCACATCCGGGCGACAGTCCCGGCCGACGATGCCGTCATCAGGGAAGGGTAATGATTCCGGCCATGGTGATGTCATTCCCGAGTTCCCAGTCGGTCCGGTATTTCAACGTTTTCGCGTCATAGGACGCCACATCGTATCCGGCCCCGTAAATATACAGGCTGGAACCGTCATGCGACATACCGAAATAGAACCGCCGGCGACAGGCGAACTCAGCATGGGCTACCGCCACCGCCGTCGTCAGATTGTAATGCCAGAACTCGCAGCGCCGGCTCCCGGCATCGCCATTCACCACCACGGTATAGGCATCCTGGCCATCCGGCGTCACCTGCAACCCGACGATCGCCTGGGGCTCCGCACCGACCGGTCGATATGTCACGTCCTGCGTGGCGAGATCGAAACGGGCGATTCCGAAAATCTTGTTATGGATATAGGGGTCCCGGCTTTCATAGAGCGAGACATATTCCTTCTGCCCCCGCAGGCTATCGAGCGCATCCCCCATATTGACGTCCTGTTTCCAGGGCATCTCCGGTCGCGACAGGTCGATCGTCTTGGCCACCTTGAAGTCGGCGACGTTCAGAACCTCGATCTTCTTGCCAAAGACGTACAGACTCTTGCCATCGGGAGACACCTGCAACCGGGGCCGGCCCCCGGTCTTTGCCTTCTCGTCGACATCGGCGGAGCGGATCACCTTCTTCTCCTGCAGGTCCACCGCGAAATATTGCGGTTTCCCGAACCGGTAGCGATCGATCAGCTTGTCGATCCGGTGTCCGATCGCATAAAGATAGCGGCCGGACGGGTCCACGGCCATGCCGTTGAGACGGTAACGGGTGAGCGGCCCGTTCAGGGTAAAATGGTTCAGAACCTTGTGACTCCGGGCATCGACGACCTCGATCCCCGAAGACATGGTCGTGACGTAGATCTTGCTGCCATCCGACGAGAGCTGGATACGATTGGGCAGCCCCTCGTCGAGCGTAACCTTGTCGGTGACCTTGCCGGTGACGTCATTGATAAACTGAAGCTGGTCCGGATACCCCCCGAGCACCACGGTCGCCGCATCGGCAGGCGCGGCCGTCGCCACGGCAGCGGCAAACAGCGCAAGGCCGGAAAAAAGCAATTTCATAACGCGAACTCTTTCTCGATCTGGAGACGCGGGAACCTTCGGGATGGACGACGGCCGACGGGCTCAGGGAAAGACGATATCCAGATTGCGCCAGTCCTTCGTCGCCGTGGCGCACTTGCTCGCCCAGTCGGGGGAGTAATTGACGTGGTCGGGCACCTGCACCGGCCAGAAGCAACTGACATAACAGTCGTAGATGTCGCGTTCGACCGGCTGGCACAGCCCCGCTGTGCCGCCGGTGGAATCGACCTCCCATCCCGGAGAGAAAGCCAGGGTACATCCCGTCGGAACATGCGGATGAGGTGACGGCCCCTGTTGCAGGGCCACGACATCGTTTTCCTGCGCCGCATCGGTCTGCTGCGTATCGATGCGGCGCGCTTTCTGGTTGAGTGGCTTGAGATGTTTCATGACAGAGCCTTCCGCGCGGCGAAACGATCAAGAAAGTCCGGATTCTGCACGGCCAGCGCGCCGTAGATCGTCAGACAGGTATCGGTCCAATCCCGGATCCAGTCGCAGTAATGCAGGTTCGCATGGCCCGTATCGCCGTACCGGACGAACGCCTCATGATGGCAACCACCGGCACACAGGGGGCGAGCCCAGCATGTCTGACACGCATATTTCGCGCTGACATGCCCGCGCGCGAGAAAATCCTCCCGGCGATCCGCGTCGACACCCGTGCGGATATTCCCCAGCGTATGCGTGTCGGCATCCGTAAAGCGATGACAGGGCGACAGGTCGCCGGACGGGCTGACACCCAGAAGCCCAAGCCCGGCACCACAGGGATGCGACTTGTTCACCCCCTGGAAAAGCTCGCCGATCGTTTCCGATACGTTCGAAAATCCATGCATTTCCCCGCGCAGCGCGAATTCCTGCCACTCATTGGCCAGTTCGCGGAACTGCCTCAGCACATCGTGCATGTCCTCGTCGGAAATTGCATAGTCCTGATCGCCGGAATTGGTCACCGGTGCAAACCCGATCTCATGGAATCCGATATCATCCTTGAGATGACGGAAAATGCGGATCACATCGGTCACGCCCGCGCTCAGCGTAACGCGCGCGGTCACCGCGCGCGTGCGATGCGTGGCGATCAGCTTGCGCAATCGCGGCTCGATCACATCGTACGTGCCCTTGCCGCTCTTGCTGACCCGCCGCTTGTCCTGCAGATCCGCCGGCCCGTCGATGCTCACGGTCACCCCGACCGCCTTTTCCGACAGAAACGCAATGATCTCGTCCGTCAGCAGGGTCGCATTGGTCGTCAGGCTATACGTAATGGCCTTTCCGCGCTCCGCTGCCTGCTCGTCGGCATACTGCACGACATCGCGCAGCAGGCGGAAATTCATCAACGTCTCCCCGCCGAAGAAGGTGATATGCACCCCCTTGCGTCCCGCCGACTGTGACAGCAGGAAATCGACAGACGCCTTCGCGGTGTCGAGGGTCATGTATTTCGGCTTGCCCCGAGGGGTCGCAATCTTGTCCGCACCGAATTCATAGCAATATGTGCAGGCCAGATTGCACTGGTTGGTGATGTTGAGCACCAGCGCCTGGAGCGGAAAATCGGCCGCCGGCGTCTCCGGGCCGCTCACCGCCATCCCATCCCGATCCGACACGATCCCCCGCACGAGCAGCAGTTCGCGAATCAGGTCCTCGGCATCCCCATGCTGGAAACCCTGCCGGGTCAGCGCATCCGTCAGCTCGTCATGCCGCATCTCCCGGCCGTTCAGCTCCGACAGGACACGCCGCGCGCCATCGTCCAGGGCGAAGATCGCCCCCGCCGTCACCAGATAGATGAAATCCTGGCCGGCCGCCCTGAATTCATGAAGTTCTCCACGACGGTAGCGCACCGTCGTCGTGGGGCGAACAGCGTCACGCAATGCGTTCATCTGGAGACCTCCGGTTGATCCCAACGCTTGTAGGCCGGCACCGTCGTGACCAGGAACGCTCGCCCGGTCAATGCCTTGCCCCTGTCGTCCTTCGCGGTCGCGACAACCCAGACATCGCCGTAATTGTTGCGCGAGAAACGGCGCTTCGGGTCCGGCCCTTCGACATTCGGGGTAAAGAGGCCGGTCTTCGGATCGAGCGTCCCGACGAAACTGATGTCGTCGTCATAGCTCACGGTCGCAAACTCCGCCAGCGACCACGTCGCGGGCACCGTGCCCACGGCGAAATCGTCCTGCGTGCCAGGCTTGCCGTCCGCGCCGTTCGACCAGCCGATGGCAGTGAATTGCTGATAGCCCTTGCCGAACTTGATGCCACCCAGCCGCGCAAGCGCGGTTTCCGGCGCCACCTTGATATAATCGACATGGGCATAGACCGATATGCCCTTGCGCAGGACCGCGCCCCGCATGGCGATATCCCGCGGTCCCGGAATGGCGTCACCCGCCACATCCACCACAATCACCGCCTCGTCCGGCGTGGCCGACACCACCTGGCGTACCGTCACCCCCGCACCCAGGTCGATATCGGCGGCTTTCAGGTCCGTCGGCAGGTTCGCGCCAAACAGACGAAGACGCACACCATTCGTACCGATCCGCAATCCCTGCTCCGATGCCGCGACCAGGGCCGCGCCACCGGTTTCGCGCGTCATGGTCACATCAAAACCGAACTCGTGATATTCGCCCCAATACCAGCGCCCCATCGCGGTGGCCTGGTCGGGCGCGAACCACATCGTCTCGCGCATGGTGGCCGGCATGTCGTCGGGCCGGACAGGCTTCGTCCCGCCCTGTGACGTACCGCGCCAGGAATAGCCGGCATAGACCAGACCAACCCCCTTGCGGACGACCTGCTCTCCCCCATCGATCGAGCGCAGCGTCGTCGTGGTGGTGAATTCGTCAGCCCCCCCCGGTCCGGGCGCGATGACCATTTCGCCCACAAAACGCCCATGCCCGGGCAGAACGGCGCTGACCAGCCATTTTCCACCCAGATGCGGCGCATGGATACCGGGGCGCCACGCTGCCCACTCGGCCGTATGCAACGGCGCGTTCGCGCTCAGCCAGTCGAGGGCGACCTGCCAGCGGGGCGGAGACTTCTTGTCCTCGTCCCCAGCCCCCCTGGCGAGAGCCGATCCTTCCTGCGCCCCTCCCGACGGAGCATCGTAGATGGCCTGCGCGGTGGAATAGAGCGCCTTGTGCATGTTCTCCAGAAGCGCCCATTCACGATGGCTGCGACGCGAGGACATGGGTTGGGCGAAGGCATGGCAACTGGCGCAGGTCTGGCGCAGGGTCTCATTGGGGATGATCGTCTCGTCCGGGTCGCGATGCTCGGCCAGATACATCACCGGTTTCGCCTCGTCGGGGGCCAGGCCCTGATAGGTCGAAAGATATCTGACGACCGAGCGCGCCTCGTCCGGCGTGATCGACAGGCCATTCAGCTTGACCATCCGCTTCAGGGTCTGCGCCCACCCTTCCGGCGTGGCCCGCACCCACGAAATGCGGGAGAGATCGCCCTTGTCGTCGGGCGTGTGGCACGAGCCGCATTTCTCGCGAACAAGAGCGCTGGCGACCGGAATACCGACCTCGGTCTCGGTCTGGTCGGCCGGGTCCTTGCCCGCCTCGGCATTTGGCGCTGGAGCCGCCAGAGCGACGGACGTCGCACATAATCCGCCGATCAGGAACGCAAAGCCGAACCGCATGACGGCAGTCCGGGACCAGGATAACGCCAATGTTCCACCCTTCCGCGCATTTACCCACCGCAGAAAAATGATGATACCGACCCTGAAACGATATGCGTATGGGGTATTTGACGCAGGATCGTCAGAGCGTGTTTGGAAATGCGCCCTCAGGACCGGGCACGACTGCCGGTGGCAGCGGAAAAGACCGCGCCCGGAACCTGTCCACCCTGGCGCGGGAACGGGCCTGACCAAAACGCCCCCCCTGAATCCGGATCGTCCTTCATCCTGGCAATGGAATGATTTCCGCACAAAAAGTAAGCCGAACGAAGAGGCCTGCCCGCTGCCGACCTGCTAGAAATTCCCGATCAGCCAGAGGAATAGGAAGAACGCAATCATGGGGCGCTGGCCAGAATTCTCCAGATCCGCGAAGCTGAACGGTATCGGCATTTCAGAGATCATCCGCATCGGCGCGGAAGCCCGGAAACTGGCCGCATCTCATGACGACGTCATCTCCCTCAGCGCGGGCGAGCCCGATTTTCCCACCCCCGACAATGTCAAGCTGGCCGGCATCAATGCCATCTTGGCCAACCAGACCCGTTACACGGCCCTCGACGGCACGGCCGAACTCAAGGCGGCGATCCGCCGCAAGTTCCAGCGCGAAAACGGCCTGGATTACGCCGAGAACGAAATCAGCGTCGGCGCCGGCGCAAAACAGGTGCTCTTCAATATCCTGATGGCGACGCTGGACCCGGGCGACGAGGTCATCGTCCCCTCGCCGTGCTGGACAACCTACCTCGACATGATCCGCCTCGCCGGCGGCACGGCGACCGTGGTCCCGTGTTCCGAGGAAACCGGCTTCCGCCTGTCGCCGGAGCAGCTTGCCGCCGCCCTGACACCCCGGACGCGCTGGCTGCTGCTCAACTCCCCCTCCAATCCCACGGGCGCCGTCTACAGGGCATCGCATCTCGCGGCCCTGGGCGAAGTGCTGCGCGCGGCACCGCGCGTCGGCATCATCTCCGACGACATCTACGAGCATGTCCTCTACGATCCGGCTCCGTTCGCGACGATGGCCGCGACATGCCCGGACCTCAAGCCCCGCGTGGTCACCGTCAACGGCGTGTCGAAGGCCTATTCGATGACCGGCTGGCGCGTGGGGTACGCCGCCGCCGCGCCGGAGGTCATCACCGCCATGGCGGTCGTGCAGAGCCAGAGTTCGTCCAACCCCTGCTCGATCAGCCAGGTCGCCGCGATCGAGGCCCTGGATGGTCCGCAGGATGTCATAACCAGCCGGCGCGACGCCTTTCGCGCCCGGCGGGACAGGATCGTCGCCGGCCTCAACACAATTCCGCACGTCCATTGCGCCATGCCCGACGGGGCATTCTATGCGTTCGCGGACATGCGCGCGCTTCTTGCCAGACCGGAATTAAAACGCAAGGATATCACCGACGATGCCGCACTGTGCCGGTATTTCCTGCACGAATGCCATGTCGCGATCGTTCCCGGCTTCTGTTTCGGAGGGCCGGGATATCTGCGGCTGTCCTACGCGGCATCCGACGAGATGATCGACGACGCGCTGGAGCGCATGAAAACAGGCGTCAACCGGTTACTGGCGGGATAGGAAACGGCGAACGATGGCGGACATGATCGCACGGGGCGGGCGGGCCATATACGGCGTACCACTCGGCATCCTGATGCTGGAAGCCCGTTTCCCGCGCATTCCGGGCGACATGGGCAATGCCGAAACTTGGCCGTTTCCGGTCCAGCTCTGCGTCGTGGAGGGCGCCACGCCCGAGCGCATCGTCCTGGGCGACCCGCGCGATCAGCTGGATCATTTCATCCGGGCCGGCCGGCGGCTGATCGAGCTGGGCGTTTCGGCCATCACCACCAATTGCGGCTTCCTCGCCCTGCTCCAGCCACAACTGGCGAGCGCCCTCGCCGTTCCGGTCGCGACCTCGTCGCTCATGCAGGTCCCATGGGTCAACGCGACCCTGCCCCCGGGCCTGCGCGCGGGCATCGTCACGGTCTGCGCGGCGGCACTGACCCCCGCCCATCTCGCGGCCGTCGGGGCGCCGGCCGACACACCGGTCGCCGGCACCGAAAACGGTGCCGAATTCTTCCGCGTCCTCATCAAGGCCGACAGCGACATGATGGATATCGGCCTGGCGGAACGCGATGTCGTGGAGGCGGCGCGCACGCTGGTGTGCCAGAATCCCGATATCGGCGCGATCGTCCTGGAATGCACCAACATGCCCCCCTATGCGGCAGCCGTCGCCGCCGCGACCGGCCTGCCGGTGTACGATATCTATTCGATGGTGACGTGGTTCGTGGCCGGCATCCGGCCGCGCGCCTTCTCCCGCGATTATTCAAGGCTGTAATGTTTTCGGCGGAGGCAGGGCATGGATCTGGGACTTGAGGGCCGGCGGGCGATCGTATGCGGCGCCAGCCGGGGCATGGGCCGGGCGATCGCCCTGACCCTGGCGGCCGAAGGCGCCTCCGTCACGCTGGTGGCGCGCGACCCGAAGGCGCTGGAGGAAACCGCATCGCTGGTGCGCGCGCAAACCGGGCGGGACGCCACGCCCGTGGCGGCGGACCTGACGCGCGACGCGGACCGCCGACGGATCTTCGAGTCCTGCCCAGCACCCGACATTCTGGTCAATAACGGCGGCGGCATGCCACCGGGCGATTTCCGCGACTGGGACCGCGCCCACTGGATCGCCGGCGTCGACATGATGATGCTGGCCCCGATCGAGATGATCCGGCTGGCGGTAGACGGCATGGGCGACCGCGGCTTCGGCCGCATCGTCAACATCGTGTCCCGCAGCGTGAAGAATCCCCAGGCGGAAATGGCGCTTTCCAACGCCGCGCGATCCGGACTGGTCGCCTTCTCGTCGGGCCTGGCCCGGCAGTTGATCGCGCGAAACGTCACGATCAACAACGTCCTGCCGGGCATCATCGATTCGGCGGCGCAACATGCCCATGTCCGCGACCTGTCGCGCCTGACCGGGCGCAGCTACGACAGCATCTGGGCGGAACGCGCCGCCGCCAACCCCGCAAAACGCTTCGGCGACGTCGACGAGGTCGCGGCGACCGTCGCATTCTTCTGCTCGCACAAGGCCGGCTTCATCACGGCCCAGAGCCTGCTGGTCGATGGCGGCGACTATCGCGGCCTATTCTAAGAGACTGTTTCAAAAGCCCCGCTAGCGGCGGCCTGACGGCGGTTTCCTGCGCTTCGGTGCTCACGGCCATCAAGGCCGCTCCGCTCCGATGCTCAAAAACCACCGCCAGACGCGCGGCTGGCGCCGCGCTTCCGCTCACTATCAGAGCTTTTGAAACAGCCTCTAAACAAGCCAAAACCATTCCAAAATGGAATATAAGCCAGAGGCGTTTTTCCTTCTCATTCCGACAAAGGAATAATACATTCCATTCCAGGACAGAGACGATCGCGGGAGGTCGGGTTTCCCCTCCTTTTTCTCCTGCAACGGATGGAAATGAAACATGACAAAACCATGGATCGGCGCACAACCCAACGTCTGTGTCGCGCACGCGCATTACGACCTGAAGGGCGAGATGGAACGCCGCCCCAATCCGCCGCCCTGCACCCAGGTGACCAACCTCAAGGATCTCGAGCCGGTGATCGGCGACGCCGAGGTCCTGGTCGTGTCCATGCTCTGGAAAAACCACATTCTCGACTGGGCGCCGAAACTCAAGCTGGTGCAGTCGGTCAGCGCCGGCGTCGATCATTACGACCATGCCCTGTTCCGGGAACGCGGCGTCCATCTGTGCAGCGCCCAGGGCGCGAACGCGAACGCCGTTTCGGACCACGCGCTGGGCCTGCTGCTCTCCCTGTCACGCCGGCTCTACGAAGCCCGCGACGACCAGAAGAACGCCTACTGGCGTCCGACCAGCAGCAATCCGAAAGACCGGTTGCAGGAACTCGACAGCAAGACCGTGCTGATCGTCGGCTTCGGCGGAATCGGCGCCCGCGTCGCCCGGCTTTGCGCGGCATTCGGCATGAACGTCATCGCGATGCGCCGTTCGGTTCCCGAAACGCAGCCCGAAGGCGTGCGGGTCATCTCGAACCGCGATTTCCTGGCCACCCTGCCGCAGGCCGACGTGGTGATCCTGACCTGCCCGCTGACGCCCGAGACCTTCGGCCTCATGGGCGCGGACGCCTTCGCCGCCATGCGTCCGGACGCGGTGCTGATCAATGTCGCGCGCGGCAAGGTCGTCGATGAGGGCGCCATGATCGCGGCCCTGCAATCCGGGCAGATCGCCGGCGCGGCGCTCGACACGTTCGTCGAGGAACCCCTGCCCGCCGCCTCCCCCCTCTGGTCGATGGACAATGTGGTCGTCACCCCGCATGCGGCCGGCGAGACGCAGTTCTACGAACGCAACGTCGTCGACATCCTGATGGCGAACATCGCGGCGCTCGAAGCCGGAACGCCCCTGAAGAACCAGATCGTCTGACGACAGGCCGGGGGCGACAGGCGGAGCCGGGGCGATTTCGGCTTTACGGTGCCGTCCACCCCCCTAAAGTCGGTCTCTATTGTGAACGGTTCGCCTGATGGCGGGGGAGATCCAGAAGTGACAACACGTCGAGCCTTTGCATCGGTTCTGGCCCTGAGCAGCTTTGCCGCCGCGACGTCCTTTCCGGGCCTGCGTCCGGCGCGCGCCCAGGAGGCGGGGGGAACGATCGAACGCATCAAGGCCTCGGGCAAGCTCCGCACCGCGGCCATTCCGGGGGCCGAACCCTTTTTCCACAAGGACCTGCTGGGCGGCGGCTGGACCGGCGCCTGCATCGACATGGTCAAGGACATGGCCTCGGCCCTGGGCGTCACGCCGGAGATCGTCGAGGCCGAGTGGGGCACGTCGGTCATGGACCTCCAGACCGGCAAGATCGACGTCATGTTCGCCCTCAGCCCCACGCCGGCGCGGGCGCTCCAGATCCAGTTCAGCGACATCGCCATCAACAACGCCTTCACGGTGATCGCGAAGAAGGGCCTTTCCGTCGCGAAATGGGAGGATCTCGACAAGCCCGAGATCCGCGTCGCCTTCGATACCGGCTCGTCGCACGACATCTTCGTCCGGCGCAGCCTGCCTCACTGCACCCCCGTCGCGGTCCAGTCCCCGACCGACGCCATCATGGCGCTCCAGGCCGGCCGCGCGGACTGCGTCGTGCAGGTGGTGGTGATCGCCGCCGTGATGCACGCGCGCAACCCGGCGGTGGGCGACCTGATCCTGCCACAGCCGGTGGTGCATCAGCCGACCTGCATCGGCGTGCCCGTCTCGCCCGACCCGCGCTTCCTGACCTTCGTCAATAACTGGCTGCTCTACAACCGCTCGGAAGGCATCGTGCAGGAGTGGATGTTCAAGGCGCTTCGCGCCAGCAATGTCGATCCGGCATCGCTGCCGCCCGGCCTGGAATTCTGATCCGATGCGGCACTCCTCATGACCTACAAATGGGATTTCGGCCCGATCCTGCAATACTGGTCGCTTTTCCGGATCGGCCTCGAATATACGCTGGGCTTTACCGTCGCCAGCGCAATCGTCGGCATGGCGGCGGGCCTGCTGCTGACGCTGGCGCGGCGCAGCGGCTGGAAGATCCTTTCCATCCCCGCCGGCGCGGTGGTCGAAATCTTCCGCTGCACGCCGGCACTGGTGCAACTGGTCTGGTGCTACTACGCGCTGCCGGTCGTGCTGGGCCTCAGCCTGGCGCCCGCCACGGCGGCGCTCCTGGCCCTGTCGCTCTACGGCGCGGCCTTCTACAGCGAAATCTTCCGCGCGGGACTGGATTCGATCGATCGCGGCCAGTGGGACGCCGCCGCCGCGCTGGGCATGACCCCCTTCACGATGATGCGCCGGGTCATCGTCCCGCAGGCCCTGCGGCGCATGACCGCCCCGCTGGTCAGCCAGGTGGTGCTGCAACTGAAGAACACGTCGCTGATCTCGGTCGTGACCGTTCCCGACCTGGTCTATCAGGGGCAGATGGTCGCCTCCGCCACCTACAAGCCGCTGGAGGTCTACACCACGATCGCCGTCATCTATTTCCTGATCCTGTTTCCGCTGACGCAGGGCGCGCGCCTGCTGGAGCGCCGCCGTCATGGCTAGGGAACCCCTGATGATCGACATCGTGAACGTCTCCAAGCGTTTCGGCCGCCGCGACGTACTCAGGGACATCTCGCTGGGCGTGCCCAAGGGGAAGGTCCTCGCCCTGATCGGCCCCAGTGGGTCGGGCAAATCCACCCTGCTCCGCTGCGTCAATCTTCTGGAAACTCCCGATTCCGGCTCGATTACCATCGACGACAGCACCATGCGCTTCGGCGCCACCGCCTCGCGCCACCGCGCAAAGGCGATGGCCGCCTTCCGTGCCGAAGCCGGAATGGTCTTCCAGTCCTTCAACCTGTTTCCGCATATGACGGTTCTGGAAAACGTGATGTCCGGCCCCCGCTTCGTCCGTGGCCAGTCGCGCGACGAAGCCGAGCAGATCGCCCGGCCCCTGCTGGAACGCATGGGAATGGACAGCTTCGCCGACGCGATGCCCGAGCGCCTGTCTGGCGGCCAGAAGCAGCGCGTGGCCATCGCCCGCTCCCTGGCGATGGAACCGAAGGTCATGCTGTTCGACGAAGCCACCTCCGCGCTCGACCCGCAGCGCGTGGCGGAAATCCTGAGCGTGATGCGCGACCTCGCCCAGGCCGGCATGACACAGATCGTGGTCACGCACGAAATGGCCTACGCGCGCGACGTGGCGGACACCGTCGTCTTCATGGCCGACGGCTCCATCGTGGAATCGGGTCCGGCGCGGCAGGTCATCGAAGACCCGCGCGAGGAACGGACCCGGGAATTCCTCAAACATTTCCATATGGGAAAAGCATGATGGCAGACACGTCCACCACCGCCGCGCAAGGCGCGCGGCTGGTCGTCATCGGGGCGGGGGCCGTGGGCGTGACGACGGCACTGCACCTGCGCCGCCTGGGGCATGACGTCACCCTCCTGTCCACCGATGCGCCGGGGTCGGAAAATGCCACCAGCTACGGCAACGCCGGATGGCTGAGCCCGGGCTCCGTGGTGCCGATCTCCATGCCCGGCATGTGGAAGAAGGTGCCCGGCTACCTGCTGGATGCCCGGGGTCCGCTGCGCCTGCGCCCCTCGTCCCTGCCGCATATCTGGCTATGGCTGCTGCGCTTCGTCGCCTGCGGTGCCACGCCGGCCCGCGCCCGCGCCATCGCCTCGGCCCTGCGGCCGTTCCTGGCCGACGCGCCGGACCGCCACGCCACGCTGGCCGCCGAAGCCGGCGTGCCCGACCTGATCCAGCGCAAGGGCCTGGTGATCGTCTATCCCGATGAGGCGGCATACGAAGCCGACGCCCTGGGCTGGCATCTCCGGCGCGAAAACGGCGTGCGCTGGCAGACGCTCGACCGCGCGGCGCTCGAAGCCGCCTGCCCCGGCCTCGGCCCCCAATACACCTTCGGCGCCCTGCTGCCCGACGGCGCCCATTGCGCCGACCCGGGCGGCTATGTCGCGGCCCTGGCCACCCTGGCGCGCGACCAGGGCGTCCGCTTCGTCGACGGCCATGCCGGCGGCTTCGTGGTCGAGGCCGGGCAGGTACGCGGCGTGCGGACACCCGGCGGCGTCATGGCGTGCGACGGCGTCGTCGCCGCCGCCGGCATGGGCTCGCGGGCACTGGGCGCGATGCTCGGCGACACCATCCCGCTGGTCAGCGAGCGCGGCTATCACGTCCAGCTTCCCGGCGTGACCGACGAACCCGCCATTCCCGTCATGATGTCAGACCTCAAATTCGGCATTACGCCCATGAAGGGCGGCCTGCGCGCCGCCGGACAGGTCGAATTCGCTCCCGACGGGGCGCCCCCCGACTGGCGCCGGGCCCGTATCCTTCTCGACTGCCTGCGCGAAGGCCTGCCCCTCATGAAGATCGGGGGCTTCGGCACCGTCCGGCACTGGATGGGCAACCGGCCCTCGACGCCGGACTGCCTGCCCGTCATCGGGCCCTCCCCCAAGGTGCGCGGCGTGTTCTACGCCACGGGCCACGGCCATCTGGGGCTGGTCAGCGCCCCCTGGACGGCGGAGCTGATCGGGCGGATGGTCACCGGCACGCCCGTCCCCGAAGCCGCACCCTACGACCCCGCCCGGTTCCTCCGTTTCCGTCTCTGACCGCTCCATGAACGTGATCGCGACGGAAACACCGGTTCACGAAAGCCCCTCCGCCATCGACCGGGGGGCGCTCCTGGCGATCCTGCTGGCGATCCTTCTCGCGGTGCTCGATTACGCGGTCGCCAATATCGCCCTCCCGACCATCGGAGCCGACCTGCACGCCTCGGCATCGGTCTCGATCTGGGTCGTCAACGCCTACCAGCTCGTCAACTGCATGCTGCTGCTGCCGCTCGCGGCGGTCGCCGAGCGGATCGGCGCCAAGAAGGTCTGCCTGGGCGGGCTGGCGGTGCTGATGGGGGGCTCGCTGCTGTGCGCCCTGTCGCACCACATCGTCACCCTCGCCTTCGCGCGCGGCGTGCAGGGCGCGGGCGGCGCCGCGATCATGGCGGTCAATACCGCGCTGATCCGCATGGTCTGCCCTCCCGCCCGCCTCGGCCACTGCCTCGCGCTCAATTCGCTGACGACGGCACTGAGCGTCGCGCTCGGCCCCTCCGTCGCGGCGGCAATCCTCTACTGCACCGGCTCGTGGCGCTGGCTGTTCCTGTTCAACCTGCCCGCCGGCGCGCTCGTGTTCGCCCTGTGCAAGGCGCGCCTTCCCGCCACGCCGCCGGTCCAAAGGCTGATCGATCCGCTGTCCATCCTCCTGAACATGGCGGCCTTCTGCCTCATTCTCACCGGCAGCGATTTCCTGGCCCGCAACGAATGGGCATCGGGCGGCGCCGTGCTGGTCCTGCTGGGGGCGACGGCAGGGGGGCTGCTGCTGGCCCGCCAGAAAGAGCACGCCGCCCCGCTGATGCCGGTGGACCTGCTGGCCCTCCCCGCCTTCTCCATCGGGGCCGCGACCTGCTTCCTGGGCTATACGGCGGCGAATTTCTTCATGATCTCGATCCCGTTTTCCCTGACCGGCCTGTTCGGCCGCTCACCGGTCACGACCGGGCTGCTGATCACCGCATGGCCCGCCTCCATGGTCGCGATGGGCCCGCTCGTCGGCCGGCTCTCCGACCGCGTCCCGGCCGGCACGCTGTCGTCGATCGGGCTGGCGATCAACGGCTTCGGTTTCCTGATGGTGCGGATGACGCCCCTGGATGCCGGCGGCTTCGACATCATGTGGCGCTTCGCCCTGGCGGGGCTGGGCTTCGCCATGTTCGTCTCGCCCAACAACCGGGCGATCGTCCTCGCCGCCCCCCACGACCGCAGCGCGAGCGCCAGCGGCATGATCGCACTGTCACGGATCATGGGCCAGACCTGCGGCGCCACCCTGGTCGCCATGATCATGGCCCGGGTAGCGGACAGGCCGACGCTCCTCTGCCTGGATTACGCGGTCGCCGTCGCCTGGGCGGCCGCCCTGCTGAGTCTCAGCCGCAAGATCACAAGGAGGCCGGCATGCTCCTTCCCCGCCGCCTGATGCCGTCGGTGCCCGAACTCGTCGCGTTCGAGGCAGCGGCCAGGCACCAGAATTTCAGCGCCGCCGCCGAGGAACTGAGCCTGACCCAGGGCGCGATCAGCAAGCAGATCCGCAACATGGAGATGACGCTGGGCGTTTCGCTGTTCGACAGGCGCCGCAAGCGCCTGATCATGACGCGCCAGGCCAAGTCGATCCTGCCGTCCGTGATCTCGATCCTCGAACAGATCGCCGGCACCACCTACCGCGTCCTGTCCTCGGGCGACGGCGAGAACACGCTCAGCCTGCACATGTTCTCCACCTTTTCGTCCCGGTGGCTCATCCCCCGCCTGCCGCGGCTGATGGCGCAATGTCCGCAGCTCAAGGTCAATATCACCACGGTGTTCGAACCGTTCAGCTTCGACGGGTCCGACTGCGACATCGCCGTGCATTACGGCGCGCCGGTCTGGCCGGACGGCCAGCTCCACCACCTGTTCGACGAGACGATCGTGCCGGTCTGCAGCCCCGCCTACCGCGACGCGGCCGAACTGCGGACGTCGGAGGACCTGGCCCGCGCCAGCCTCATCCAGCTCACCACGCGCCCGGCCCTGTGGGATTTCTGGTTCGCCCAGGTCAACGTCACCGGCGCCGCCTCCTTCAAGGGGCACGTCTTCGACCAGTTCAACGCGACGATCGAGGCGGCAATGGCCGGGATCGGCGTGGCGCTCGTCCCCACGATCTTCGTGGAGCGCGAACTCGCCGAGGGCACGCTCTGCGTCGTCTCGCAGGAGACGATCCGCTCGCGCGGCGCCTATTACGTCGTCACGCCGGTCGAAAAGGCGCACGACCCGGCCATCTCCGCCTTCATCCGCTGGATCTGCGCGGAGAGCGCCGCCTATGGCGGCCTGGGCATCCCGGCGCCGGGCACACTGCATTTCAACGGATATGAAGGAACACGAAATTGAGCGACATTCTCTATATCGATACCAATCACCGCCGCTCCCGCGCCGTGGTGGCCAACGGCATGGTCCATGTGGCCGGCCACACCGCCGCCGACCGCAGCCAGGACGCCGCCGGCCAGACCCGCCAGATCCTCGCCGCGATCGAACAGATCCTGGCCGAGGCGAACAGCGGCAAGGACCGCCTGCTGAGCGTGACGATCTGGCTGGCCTCGATGGAGGATTTCAAGGCCATGAACGAGGTCTACGACGCCTGGATCGTCCCCGGCCGCGCCCCCGCCCGCTGCTGCGGCGAGGTCAAGCTCGCGCTGCCCGACATCCGCGTCGAGATCATCGCCACCGCCCTCGCCCGCTGACACGCTTTCCCCGGCACGCCGCTCCGGTCAGGAAGCCTCGCCTTCCGAAAGAGACGAGCGGCTGCCGGGCCCGGCGACGGATGGAATCCAGCGGCCGAGCCAACGCGCAAGCCCCGGCCCGGTAAACAGCACCAGCACGAAACGCACCGTCTGCATCGCCATCACGAACGACATATCCACCCCCGGCGTGGTGGAGGCGATGATGGCGATGGTATCTTCCCCCCCCGGACTGCACGACAGCCAGGCGGAAAGCGGGTCCGTCTCGCCGCACAGCACCAGCAGCCAAGCCACAGCGCCCGACGCGCCGATCACCAGCAGGGTGGACAGGATAACCCAGGGCGAGGCCCGCAGCGCATGCCGCACGATGGCGGGCGTGAAGCGCAGGCCGATCCCCCATCCCAGCGCGGTATAGGCCGGCACGCGCACCCATCCGGGCAGGGCGATGGTCAGCAGCCCCGTATCCTGCAGCGCCGCGCCGACGACGAGCGGAACCATCAGCACCCCGGCGGGAATCCGGAATTTCTGGGCAAGGAACGTCGACACCACGATGGTCAGCAGCGTACCGCCGATCGCCCCCGCATTCCCCTCCGCCAGCGGCACCGATCGCACCAGCACGTCGTGCCCGGCCGGGGCCACGGCGAAAAACCGCGTGACGGCCGCCGCACTTCCCGACACGAAGATCACGCGCAGATATTGCATGAAGGCGACAAGCCGCATGTCGGCGCCGTAGCTGGCGGACATGATGGTCATCGGCGTCGCCGCCCCCGGCGACGATCCCCACAGCGCCGTCGTACCCGGCAGCACCCCGGTCCGCGCCAGCACGAAGCCGGCGGCGGCACTCACCAACACGATGGACAAGACCCCGGCGAAAAAGACCGGCCCCTTGTCGAGGATGCTGGCCAGGACGGACAGCGGCAGGCTGGTGGCGATCAGGCAGCCCACGACCCCAAGGGCCAGCGCAAAGACCGGACCGGGCATCCGCAACCCCTGCCCGGTCACCCCGGCGACGATGCCGCAGATCATGGGGCCGAGCATCGCCGACGCGGGAAGACCGATCCGGCGCAATAGTTCGGCCAAAGCCATCGACCCCGCCAGCAGGACCACCCAGCGAAGCAGCACCCCGCGCATCGCCCGCGCACGCCGCATCGCGTCAGACATGCATCGCCACCGGCTCCCCACCGGGCAGGGCCATGCGCCGGGCGGGCCTGCGCTCCGCCGCCAGCCAGCCCGCGCCCAGCGTCGCCCCCAGCACCGCCATCGCGACATACAGCCCGCTGGCCATCGGCGACCCGGTTGCCGCCAGCAGCCAGGTCACGATCGTCTGCGACGTGCCGCCCACCAGCATGACCGTCATGTTATGCACTGTCGCCAGCACCGTGGTCCGCGACCCCGGCTCGAACACTTCGGTCACGACCGTGCTGTACGACCCCAGGAACAGGCCCGAGAACACCGCCAGCCCGACCTGCATGATCAGCAGCCGCCCCACCGACGGCCCGGCGACCAGGAACGCGGAGAGCGGGATGATCGCGATCAACAGCCCGATCAGGGACGCGAACAGCACCCGCCGCCCGCCGAACCGGTCGCCCAGGCACCCGGCCAGCAGGATAAAGGGCACCATCACGATCGCGGCGGCCATGGTAATGAAAAAGACCATCCGGATCGGCAGATGCAGTGTGCGCGTGGCAAAGGTGATGTTGTAGCCATAAAGAATGTATAGCGTCGCCGACGTGCCGCCGACCAGCCCGGCCACCGACAGCGCCCGCCCCTTCTGCCGCCCCAGGTCGCGCAGAAAACGCACCGCACTGCCGCGCAGCGTGTCCCGGGCCGGGCGAGGCGCGGTATCCTGCCCGCTCCGGCGCAGCACCAGGATCGCCGGCAGGATGACCAGCCCGAACGCGAAGGGCAGCCGCCACCCCCACGCGACCAGCATCTCCGGGCTCAGCGCGGTGGCCAGCATGAACCCGACCCCGCTGCCCAGGATCTGGGCCACGGCCTGCCCGACCATCTGCCACGATCCGTAAAAGCCCCGCCGCCCGGGCGGCGCCTCCTCGATCAGGAACGACGTCGAGGTCGCGAACTCCGCCCCTGCGGAAAATCCCTGCAACAGACGGGCGACGACGACGACACCGGCCCCCACCAGCCCGGCCGTGTGCCACCCCGGCGCACAGGCGATCAGCAGCATCGAGACGGCCATGACGCTCATGCCCAGCACCATCGCGCTACCGGTGCCATGCCGGTCGGCGAACAGCCCAAGCACCAGCCCGCCCAGCGGCCGGGTCAGAAAGCCCATGCCGAACAGGACCGTCGTGAACAGTACGGCCCGCTCCCCCGCGCCGCCGAAGAAAACGGCGCTGATGACCGGCACGAGATAGGAGAAGACCATGAAATCGTACCATTCGAGCGCATTGCCCGCGATGGAACCGATCACGGCCCGGCTTCGCCTGCTCATCATGGCACGGCCCCCATCCTAGAGCAGATCCTGTTTGAACGTGTGCGTTCGAGCAGGTAAAGATGCTCGTAAAAACAATAAACTAGAGCATTTCCATCGAACCTGCGTTCGGTGGAAATGCGCTAGCCCGCAGGCTGGAGCAGCGTGCCGGAGGGCCGGTCCGCGGTCCCGCCCGGCACGAAGCGATCGGGCGAAAACGCCTCGATCGGATAAGCGGACTCCCGGCCCAGCGCCAGATCGGCCGCGATCCGCCCGGTCAGGGGCGACAGCGCGAACCCATGGCCGGAGAAGCCGCACAGATGCACCACGCCCTCCGCCCGCGACGACCGCCCGATCACCGGAATCTCGTCCGGCATGATCGCTTCGATCCCCGCCCAGGCATGCAGAATGGCCACATCCTTCAGGACCGGGAACAGTTCCAGCGCCGTGCGCGCCGAAGCCGCCAGCCGCGTGACATCCAGCGTCGTCAGCCCGGTATCGAGATCCGCCACCCCCTTGGGGCCGCCACCGATCATGACATGGCCCGATGCGACCTGCTTGAACGACAGCGGGCGCCCCGTCGCCAGCGCCACCTGCGTGATGAAGGGCGGCAGCGGCGCGGTAAACATCATCATCAGCGCGTTGAACCCAAGCGGGAAATCATCTCCCACCATGCGGGCGATCCGCCCGCCCCACGCGCCCGCCGCATTGACGATCCGGGGCGCGCGCAGCCCGCTGCCATCCTCCAGCGTCACGCGCCATCCCCCCTGCACGCGATCCAGCCCGGCAACGCCCGCACCGACGCGCACCACGGCGCCGGCGCGGGTGGCGGCCCGCAGGAACGCCTTCGTCGTCCGCATCGGGTCCGCGAACCCGTCCCTGCGGCACACCAGCCCGCCGACGACATGCGGCGCCACGGCCGGAAGCAGCGCTTTCACCTCCGCCTCGTCCAGCAGAACCTCATGGGTCCAGCCGCGCGCGGCGGTCACCGCCACCCGCTCCCGCAGACTGCGCATGTCGGCATCGTTTTCCGCGACACGCACCTGCGCCGAGGGTACGAAGCCACCATCGTCATCCAGCAGCGCCGGAAGATCGTACCAGAGGTCCAGCGCCGCCAAGGCCAACGGAACCTCGGGCAGCGCCCGTCCCAGCGTCCGCACCCCGCCGGCGGAAAATCCCGAAGCATGGCGCCCCGGCGCGTTCTTCTCCACCACCGTCACCCGCAGCCCGTCGCGCGCGGCCCAGAATGCGGTCGAAAGCCCCTGAAGCCCGCCACCGATGACGATCAGGTCCGTATCCTGGCTCATGCGCCCTCCGGATCCATCTGGATCGGATAAGGGGCCGGCCGCTCCGCCCCGATCGCCGCCAGCGCGGCCAGTTTCACCGGCGCACAGAAGGCGATCGGGCCGGTCAGCGCGACCTGCGCGAGCAACTCCCGGTCACGCATCGGCGTCTCCGGCTGCCCCAACACCATGGCCACCGCCAGCGGCTCCAGACGCGCCACTGCCTCAACCGGCCCGACCGGTTCCCGCTCCACCGGCGGCAGATCCCGCGCCATCGCGGTCGCGATCCGCTCCACGGCCGCTTCGTCCGGCCGCCCCGGCAGAAAGAAAATCCCCTGCCGGCTGGTCTGATGGTTCGCATCGGTAACTGGTCCGGCCTCGCCCATCCGGCAGCCCAGCACCGCACACAGCAACACGGGCTCGCCCACCAGCACCAGCCGCGCGAAAGGCACGGTCTCGACCCGCCCTTCCGACTGGACCCAGAGCCGCTCCGGCTCGCCATGCCAGACCGGCTGCTCCATGGCGGACAGATACCGCGCCTGGGGAAAACGATCCCGGAACGGCGCGATATCCTCAGGTTCCCCCGCGATCACGCATGTCATGACATCGGCTCCGCGACGGTGGGAACAACAGTGGGCACGACCGGATCGCCATAGCGGCTGGCCGGCAGCGGCAGGCGCAGATGCTCTCTCAGGGTCGTGCCCTCGTAATGGGTGCGGAACAGCCCACGCCGGCGCAGTTCCGGCAGGATCATCTCGGTAAACTCCTGCAGACTGAGCGGCAGCAGCGCCGGACAGAGATTGAACCCGTCCACCGCCCCGCAGGAGAACCATTCCTCCATCGTGTCCACGATGCGCTCCGGCGTGCCGATCAGCACATGCGAGCCGAACCCGGAGGCAATGAGGGAATACAGGTCGCGGATGGTCATGTTCTCGCGATGCGCCTGGTCGACCAGCGCCCGCGCGATACTCTTGACCATCGGGTCCTTCGGCTCCGGCACCGGCCCGTCCAGAGGATAGCCCGACAGGTCGCCCAGTTGCGCGTAGAGATAGGACAGGCCGAGTTCCGGCGGGATCAGCGCCCGCATCGCGTCATATCGCGCGCGCGCCTCCTCCTCGGTCCGCCCGACGAAGAGGGTGACGCCCGCCAATATCCGCAGATCCTCGCGGCGACGGCCGTGCCGTTCCATCGCCACGCGCAATTTCTCGGAATAGGCCCGCGCCTCCGCCAGCGAGCGCGGCAGGGCATAGATCACCTCCGCATTGCGCCCGGCCAGTTCGATCCCGGCATCGCTGGCCCCGGCCTGGACCATGATGGGCCGCCCCTGCGGGCTGCGCGGCACGTCGAGCGGCCCGCGCACGCGAAAATGCGGGCCTTCATGATTCAGGACATGCAATCCGGCCGGATCGAGGAACCGCGCCCCCTCCTTGTCGCCGACCAGCGCATCCGCGCTCCACGAATCCCACAACCCCTTGACCACTTCGGCAAATTCCAGAGCCCGGTCATAGCGGGTGTCATAATCCAGATGCCTGTCACGCCCGAAATTGCGCGCCTCCGCGTCCGACCACGAGGTCACGATGTTCCACCCGGCGCGGCCACCGCTGATCCGGTCCAGCGAGGCATATTTCCGCGCGATATGGAACGGCTCGTTATAGGTGGTGGAGGCCGTGGCCACCAGCCCGATCCGCTCGGTCACCGCCGACAGTGCCGACAGCAGCGTCAGCGGTTCGAAATCCGCCACCTGCGACGATTGGGCCAGGGCACCGGGCGGCGTATCGGTCACCCGCACGCCAATCCCGTCGGCGAGAAAAAGCATGTCGAAACAGCTTTCCTCCGCCAGACGCGCCACCGTCGCGAAATGGCGAAAGCGCGTACTCCCCCCGGGGTCAGCGGCCGGATGTCGCCATCCGGCCGCGTGATACCCCAGATACCGGATCGAAAGACCGATCGACATGGTCTTCTTCGGCGTATTCACCAACGCGACATCTCCCGGTCGTTCAGGATATTCTTCGCCCCGTCAGAGCGTCAGGTCCAGTTGCATATAGTAGTAGCCACCGAACAGTCCCATCTGCTGGACATCCATATTGTAGATTTCCGAGCCGAGATACTGCACCTGATAGGGCAGCTTGCGCGGATAGGCATTGCCGATATTGTTCCCGCCCACCGTGGCATGCAGGCGCGGCGTCACCTGGTAGCCGATCGCAAGATCGGTCTGGAAACGCGGCGTCTGGACCCAGCGCAGGAATTGCGAAACCGAATTGATCATGGAACTCGGCACGTCGTTCCAATAGGTATTGTTCGACGTCGTCCGGCCATAGCGGGTTTCATGCACCGTGAAATCCAGCTTCCCCCACGTCCAGCGACCACCGAAGATCAGCTTGTTGCGCGGCATGTAGGAGGTCAGGAACGACCGCTGCTGGGCATTCAGCAGCGTGTTCCCATTCAGGTCCTCCCCGACATGCGTGATGTTGGTCTGGTTGAAATTGACCGCCGCATCCCAGTTGATCCGGCCGTACCGGCCCAGGTTGGTCAGATAGGTCGCCGTGATATCCAGGCCGCGCGTGCGGGTCGATGCCCCGTTCGTCTCATACTGCGCGGTCGCGGTCGCCGAAGTGGAAGGGAAATACAGGCCGGACAGGTTCATGGCCTGTATCGCCATGGCACCCCCATAAACGCCGCCGATCACGATGCGGTCGCGGATATCGATCTGATAGGCATCCAGCGAGACATGCATGTTCTTGATGGGATTGAGGATGATGCCGGCACTGTAGCTGGTCGAGCGTTCCGGCTTCAGCGGCCGCGCCCCCAGCAGCTTCGCACCCGGCGAATTCACGCCGAGCACGCCCGAGGCCGATGTCGGCGATTCCGTCAGGCTGGAGAAAAACTGTTCCGCCAGCGTCGGCGCGCGGAAACCGCTGCTGACGGTGCCACGGAAGGCGAAATATTTGTTCACGTCATACCGGGTCGACACCTTGCCGATCTCGGTATCCCCGACATCGGTATAATGCTCGAACCGGCCCGCCAGGTCGAGCTTCCACCCCTTGAGCAGTTCCGTCCCGACATCGATATACCCCGCCGTCACGTCGCGGCTCGACGTGCTGGCCAGGCCCGGCGGAATCGCATGCTGCCCCTGGGCACCCGAAATATAATAGGCGTTGTAATCGCCGGCACCGATCTTGTAGGTTTCATAACGATATTCGGCGCCGATCGAGAAGTTGAGCGGTCCCGCCAGCACACCCGTATCGAAGCTCCGCCGGAAATCGAGATTGTTCGTCCACTGCGTGGCCGTATAGGCGGTCTGGTGGAACTCCGTCGGCGTATAGCCGTAGGTTTCCAGATAACTCTGGCTGCCCGTATTGGCGATATTCACATCGTTATGATTGCCGCCATAGGTCGTCGAGAAGTCGAAATCGAAGCCCAGGAACGTCTTGCCCTTGAAGCCGACCGTCACGCCGTAATCGGTCTCGTCGGTCTGGATGATCGGAACATAGCCATTGGGGAAAAGCGTCGGGAAGGTCGCTCCCGCCACGTCCACACCGGTCCGGAAATTCTGCAGCGCATCGGCAACCTTGTGGCCGAAGGTCGAGAAGGAATACAGCGTCAGGTCCTTGTTGATATTGTATTCCATGTTGTAGCCGAGCACGACCTGAATCGCGCGCGGCATGCTCATGATCGGGTTGTCGTATTTGTTCGTGCGCTTGTCCCAGCCCCCCCGAATGGCATGGTCCTGGAACTTGAAATCCGCACCCAGGTTGAAGAAGCCCCCATTGGGCAATTCGAAGGCGCCCCCGATATAGTCCTTCGAGGTAAAGCCATCTCCCTTGTAATATCCGCCATTGTTGGCCGACATCTGGATACCGTGGTTGCGGTGCGACAGAATGACGTTGATGACGCCCGCGATGGCATCCGACCCGTACTGCGCGGCGGCACCGTCTTCCAGAACCTCGATATGGTCGATTTCCGAAACCGGGATCATGTCGATATCGACCGGCGTGGTTCCCTGCTGCGGACCTGGCGCGTAATAGACGGTCGATGTCGTATGCCGGCGCTTGCCATCGACCAGGATCAGCGTCTGGTTCGATGTCAGGCCGCGCATGTTGATCGAATCGATGGTGTTGGCGGTGCCGGTGCCGACGGTCTGGCGGGTCAGGGACGGGATCAGCGTGGTCAGCGCATCGCGCAGGTCGGCCTGCCCGGTGGATTTGAGCTGCGCCGCCGAAATCACGACCACGGGGCTGATACTGTCACGCGCCCTCGCATGCGGATCGCGCGTGCCGGTCACGATCACCTGCTCGTCCCCATCGCCCCCGCCACCACGCACGGGCACCGTCACGGGCGCGACGACGCGGGCGGGCACCGGTGCCGGGGCCGCCACCGGCTGCGGGACAAGTGCCGGCCGGCTGCGCACCGACGCCGCGGCCCGGCTCTTCGCGGCATGCGCGGCCTTGGTATCCGTGCTTGTCGCGGCAAGGCCTTCGGACGCCATCACCGCCGGAAGTACAACGGCAAGAGCCGTGGAGAAAAGTGCCTGACGTTTCATTCTGCTCTGTCTCTTTCGCCTCTTTCGCCGTACGACGCGATATTCGCCAGCCACCAGATCGCACCCTACGGGAACCATTGCCTCATTTCGCAAGGAACCAAACCCGATACACGGCAAAGCCTACCTCAGTTCGATTGGGCAACAAAACATATATGGATAGCGATCCGATATTGTTTCTACGGGTACCATGAAAAGAATTCCCGTAACCGCTTCGCCGGTCCCGGCCGGGCCCGGATCCCGACTGACGATCCCCCGCCCTCTTCTCCGGGCGTCATGCCCATTCGGCGCCCGCCCGTCCGTCACGACGCATTCTCCCGCCGATCCTCTCCCACTTTCCAGCATAATCGTGTCGGACCCGTTTTGTTTCGAAGGAGAAAAATTCATCATACGATTACCCATTGGAAAGATTCGAGACCTACCGCCAGGCGTTCCGATTCCGTTATAATGTGATATTGGTCTGTCCCCGTAAGAGGATACGAAATGTCACACCCCGACTTCGAAGACATCCCCGGCGGACTGGAGCGGCTGAACGAACGGGTCAGGCAGGATCTGCAATGGCTCGAAATCCCGACGCGCCCGTGGGTCCCGCCACGCCAGATGGACGGCCAACGGGTAATCGACGTCGTGGTCGTCGGCGCGGGCATGGCGGGCCTGACGGTCTCCGCCTCGCTGCGCCGTTGCGGCATCGACAACCATATCGTCCTCGACCGCGCCCCGGCCGGTCACGAAGGTCCCTGGGCGACCTACGCGCGCATGGAAACGCTGCGCTCGCCGAAATCCCTCTCCGGCCCCTGCATGGGCCTCGCCAGCCTGACATTCCGGGCCTGGTACGAACATCGTTTCGGACAGGAGAGATGGGAGGAACTGGACAAGATTCCAACCGCACTCTGGATGGATTACCTGATCTGGCTTCGTGAAATCCTCGAAATCACGGTCCGCAACGAAACCACCCTGGACGGCATCGCCTTCCGCGAAGACGGCCTGCTGGCCCTGCGCGTCCTCTCGGGCGGCCGGCCCGAGACGATCCTGTGCCGGCGCCTCGTCCTGGCAACCGGGCGCGACGGGCTGGGCGGCCCTTATGTACCGCCGGTCATCGCGGCCCTGCCCCATCATGCATGGGCCCATTCCGCCGACAGGATCGACTTCGCGGCCCTCCGGGGCCGGGATGTCGCCGTCATCGGCGCCGGCGCCTCGGCCATGGACAATGCCGCGACCGCGCTGGAGGCCGGCGCGCGCCGCGTCGATATCCTGCTGAGGCGACCGGCCATGCCGCGCGTCAACAAATTCACCGGCATCGGCAGCATGGGCGTCGTGCTGGGCTTCCAGGCCCTGCCCGACGGCTGGAAATGGCGCTTCATGGATTGCGTGCTCGATGCGCAGACACCGCCGCCGCGCGCCAGCGTCCTGCGGGTCTCCCGCCGGCCCAATGCGTTCTTCCATCTCGGATGCAGCCTCGAATCCGTCACCCTCCAGGGCGACAGCGTCCATATCGAAACATCGCGCGGTCGTCTGGATACGGATTATATCATTGCCGCAACAGGCTTTTCCGCAGATCTGTCGCAGCGACCGGAACTGTCGGCCATCGCGCCCCACATCCGTCTCTGGAAAGACCGCTTCACACCGGCCCCGCAGGACATGCCCTCGGGCATACGCTACGCGGAACTGGACAACTCGCCCGACCTCGGAAAAGGCTTCGAATTTCTCGAGAAAATTCCAGGAGATTGTCCGTCACTCCGGCTCGTGCATTGTTTCTGCTACCCGGCGACCCTGTCGCACGGAAAGGTCAGCGGCGACATCCCCGCCATCAGCGATGGCGCGGAACGGCTGGTCCGCCACATCGCCGAATCCCTTTTCGTGGAGGACCGCGCCCTTCACTACGCAGGCCTCGTGGCCTTCAGCGACCCGGAACTGATGGGCGACGAATGGACCGACACTCCATTGCCCGCGCTCTGAAACCAGGAAAGTCATCCGACATGATGGACGCCATAGATGCCGCGGTCGGGCTCGCCGAAGACGCCCCCCTCTTCGCCCACCGCCGGGCAAGAGCCGCATTCGTCACCGGCTCGGAATCCTGCCGCCATGCCGTGCTGGCCCCTGCGGACGATCACGGCCTCGGGCCGGCGCTGCGCCTCGCCCTGGCCTGCCGCATCGCAACGCTCAATGCGGACGCGGCACTGGCCGCATCCTACCGGGCGGCCCTCGCCGACACCGATGCCGACGCGGACATCCGCGCCCTGGCCGACGGGGCCTCCACCCTTCCCGCCCCTCTCTCCGCCATGGCCCGGCAGGCGGATCTGGTGACCACCAACAACCAGGCCGCCTCGCGGGCGGACATCGCAGCCCTGGTCGGGGCCGGCCTGTCCAATCCCCAGATCGTCGCGCTGTCCGAACTGATCGCGTTCGTCAATTACCAATGCCGCGTGACCGCCGGCCTGCGCCTGCTGAAAGACTGAACAATGCCCGGCAGAATCCGCGTCAAGCCCCTGGACTGGGCCCCCTATATCGAGCCGGTCGACGTCGCGCAGGCCGACCAGAAGCAGCGCGAGGCGATGCAGGTCACCCCGTCATCCATCGGGGTTTCGCCCTATGTCCGCACGCTCGCCCACGATCCGGAAAGCTACCTGGCCCGCACGATCCTGTTCAACGCGATCATGTACGCACCCGGCGGCCTGCCGCGCGCGGACCGCGAACTGGGCGCCCTCGGCGCATCGGTGGTGAATGGCTGCCCCTATTGCGCCATGGTCCACGCCCGCCGCCTCACCGACCTGACCGGCAGCGACGACGCGGTCACCGCCCTGTGGCGTGATCGCCCGGACCTGCTTTCCCAACGCGGCCAGGCGATCTGGTCGTTCGCCCGCGCCCTCTCGACCACGCCCTCATCCGCCACGCCCGCCCACATCCGGGCCCTGCGCGACGCGGGCCTGTCCGAGACCGACATCATCGACCTCATCCACGCGGTCGCGATCTTCGGCTGGGCCAACCGGCTCATGCACCCGCTCGGCCACGTCATCCCGGCAGCCGACAAACGCTGATCCCCGCGAATCCATCCGAACAGAACAGGAGCCATCCCATGCTTTTGAAAAGACGCCACGTCCTGATGGGCCTCGCCAGCACGGCCGCGCCCTCCGCCTTTGCCGCATCGCCCCGCAAATCCGTGGTCGTCGTCGGGGCGGGGATCATCGGCGCGTCGGTCGGCTATCACCTTGCCGCCTACGGCGCCGACGTCACGATCGTCAACCGTGCCGGCCCGGGGCAGGAAACCACGGCCAAATCCTTCGCCTGGCTCAATGCGTTCAACAAGAAGCCCTATTCCTATTACACATTGAACATGCTCGGCATCCTGGGCTGGCGCCGCCTCCAGCAGGAGATCGGCCAGGATCTCGCCATCCAGTGGGGCGGCGGCATCGCCTGGCACACCGACGAGAAAAACGCGGTGGCCGAAACCCAGGACGTCATCCGCCGGCTCGAAGGCTGGGGCTATCCCATCCGCGCGATCCCCAGGTCGGACGTCGAGGCCCGGCTGCCGGGCGTGCGGACCGGTCCCTGCGCCATCGCGTGGAGATCCGATATCGACGGCACGGTAGACCCGGTCGCCGCCGCCGAGGCCTTGGTCACTGCTGCGGCCAGAAAAGGCGCCCGCCTCGCCATGGGCACGAACGTGCTGGCCCTCGACCGCACGGGCGGGCGCGTCACGGGCGTGCAGACCAGCAAGGGCCTGATCCGCGCCGACCACGTGGTCCTCTGCATGGGCAACGATACGCCGCCGATGGCGGCCACGGCGGGTCTGAAGACCCCCCTCAAGGAATCACGGGGCGTCCTGGCCCATACCGAGCCCCTGCGCCCCCTGTTCGGACAGGTCGTGATGCCCCCGGGCTGCGACATCAAGCAGAATCCCGACGGGCGCCTGGTCACCGGCTCCAATTTCGGCGACAGCGGCGACACCCCGGCCGACGCCGCCACGGGCGAGAAATTCCTGGCGAAAGTCCGGACCTTCTTCCCCCACCTGCCGCCCCTGCCGCTCGAATTCATGACCCTCGGCCACAGGGTCCTGCCGGTCGACGGGCACCCGATCGTCGGCGCCTCGTCCAGCGATCCCAACGTCTATGTCGCCGTCATGCATAGCGGCATGACGCAGGCGCCGATCATGGGGCAATGCGTCGCCATGGAAGTGCTGAACGGCGTCCCCATCGACTGGCTGTCCGATTACCGCCCCGCCCGGTTCGCCTGACCTTCGGCGCCCCGATGATGCCACTCCCTTCCCCATGCCGGAGCATGACATGACGACAGAGACGATCCGCATCGGCATCGCCGGCATCAACGGGCGCATGGGCCGCCTGCTGCGCGAGGAGGCCACGGCCGCCGGCGCCCTCCTCGCCGGCGGCACCAGTCGCGACCAGCAGACCGACGCCACGCTTTTCGCCACCCTCGATGACCTGGCCCCACGATGCGACGTGGTGATCGACTTTACCCATGCCGTCACCGTCCAGGCACATGCCGCCACCCTGGCCAAAGCCGGCGTGGCCTGGATACTGGGCACCACCGGCCTGTCGGACGCGGACCAGGACGCCGTCATCACGGCCGCCCGCACCATCCCCGTGGTCCAGGCCGCGAATTACTCGCCGGGCGTCACCCTCGTCACCCGGCTGGCGCGTCAGATGGCCGAAGTGCTGCCTTCTTCGGTTTACGACGCCGAAATCCTGGAAATGCACCACCGGCAGAAGGTCGATGCCCCCTCCGGCACCGCGCTCGCCATCGGCCAGGCCGTCGCCGACGGGCGCAACATCGACCTGCCCACCCACATGGAATCCGGCCGCACCGGCCATACCGGCCCCCGCCAAGCCGACGCGATCGGCTTCGCCTCCCTGCGCGGCGGCCAGATCGTGGGGGAGCATACGCTGCTCTTCACGTCCGCCAGCGAACAGATAGCCCTGACCCACCGCTCCTTCGACCGCCGCATCTACGCCACCGGCGCCGTCCGCGCCGCGCTATGGCTGCGCGGCCGCGCACCGGGGCTGTACAGCATGGAAGACGTGCTGGGCCTTCAATAAGGCCCATGAAGCCCGATCGAAAACCCAGGCGCATATTCTCCACCGCCTGTCATGACGCGCCAGGGAAGTGAACTGGATCCCGTTGTCGGTCAGTATCGTATGGATTTTATAGGGAACGGCCTCGATCAGGCGTCGAAGGAACTCCGCTGCAACCCTTTTGCCCGCCTGCTGATGAGGCTCGACATAGGCGAACTTGCTGGTCCGATCGATGGCGACCTGGCCCATAGCGCATCCTTCCCACTCATGTGAAAATAATGCACCACCAAACCCCGGGACTAAACACCTAAACGCGCTTGCGGAAGCCAATCGCTACCGAGGACAATATAATCAGGCCCTTCGCGATATCCTTATAAAAAGGATCGATCTGAAGGATATTGAACCCATTATTGACCAGGGCCAACAGGATAACCCCGGCCCACGACCGCCAGACCGCGCCCGCACCCCCATAGATACTGTTGCCACCCAGAATGACGGCCGCGATCGCATCGAACTCCAGGCCCGCACCGTCGCTGGCCTTGGCGGCAAGAACGCGCGAAAGCCCGATGGAACCAGCAAGGCCTGCCGCCAGACCGACAAGCGCGAAGGCACCGATCCTGACTTTTGCGGGGCTGATTCCCGCGAGCACCGCCGCATCTTCGTTGCCACCAACCGCAAAGACATGGCGCCCGAATATCGTACGACTGAGAATGATCGCCATGGCCACGCAGAATCCCGCCATGGTCATGAAGGCAATCGTGATCAGGCCGATACGCGGCCGTATCGGCCATTCGATCGCCGGCATGAGGTCGAACAGCGTCAGAGAATTCCCACCGGCGATCTGCTGGGCCACGCCACGGAAGATAAGGGCGGTCGCCAGAGTGGCCAGAAAGGAGTGGACACGCAGCGTCGTGATGACGACCCCATTGATCACCCCCAGCCCCAGCCCGATCATCGGCCCAACCAGGAAACAGGCCGACGCGCCGAACCAGCGGATAAAGAACGGATCGTGCGCGCACTTGGCCGAGACGACAGCCGACAACGCAAAGATCGCCCCAGTCGACAGGTCGAAGCCACCACCGATCACGACCAGGGTCAGAGCGGATGCCACGATCAGGAGCGGCGCATTCTGGTTGAGAATATTAAACAGATTCAACAGGTCAAGAAAATGCGGGCTGCCAATGGCCAGGACGGCTGCCGTCAGCAGGATGAGAATAAGCACGGCCCCCGAACGCAGCATGTCTGAAACATCATGCCGGGAGAGCGATCCCAGCCGCTCTGAAAGGCCTCGCCGAAGGGAATCCGCTGAATGCGCCATCATGGCAGATCCTGCCCCGTTCTGGTGTCGCCGGAAAAAAGCATGCGCGTGATATCGTCCGCGACAACCCGGTCCGGCGCGACTTCGCCGATCGTACGGCCGTCCTGTATAAGATAGGCCCGATGGGCCAGCCCCAGGACCTCCTCGAAATCAGAGGACACCAGCAGAACAGCCATCCCGCGCGCTGCCATGTCCACAATCACATCATAAATGCGCTGCCTGGCGCCGATATCTACCCCCCGCGTCGGTTCGTCGAGCATGATCAACCCGGGATCATCCAGAAGCCATCGGGCCATCAGGACTTTTTGCTGATTGCCACCAGACTGCCCACGTATTTTCAGATTCATGTTCGACGGCACGATGGCGAACTGCCTGATTCGCTTCCCGACAGCCGCCCGCTCCGCGCCCCGCCTGACAAAGCCGAAACGACTGAACCGGCTCAGATAGGGCAGGGTCATATTCGCACACACGCTTGCCTCTGGAAAAATCCCTTGCCTGCGCCGATCTTCGGGAAGAAGGACCAACCCGCTCTGCCGCGCGCGATGTCGGTCTCCGGACGGCAGGGCCTGGCCGTCAAATATCACATCCCCTCCGTCGCGCCGATCCACCCCAGCCAGTGCCCGGAGGATTTCGGTCCGCCCACTGCCGACCAGACCAAGAAGCCCGACGATTTCGCCTTTTCGCACGTCCAGCGACACATCTCTGACGGCGGAGCCGGCCGTCAGTCCCCGCGCACGCAATATCGTCGGCCCCTGCGGGGCCGGAGTGCGCTTGTCCGGGTAAGTCTGCGTAACGGACCTCCCCAGCATGGTTTCCACCAGATCGGACCGCCGCCGGCCGCTCAACACGCAGGTTTCGACAACCTGCCCATCGCGCATGATCGTCGCGCGATCGCAATGCGCCAGCACATGATCGAGAAAATGCGTAACATAGATGATCGCCCGCCCCTTCGCCCGCAATGCACGCATGACATCATGCAGGCGCTCCGCCTCATGCGGCCCCAGTATCGCCGTCGGTTCATCCATGACAATGACGTCGGCACGCCGCGCCAGCGCACGCATGATTTCCACCTGCTGCTGCCGGTAAAGCGGCAGCGTTCCCGCAATCGCATCTCCGCGAATACCGAATGCGAGTTCGGATTCCAATTGTTGATAACGTTCCCTGTTGCCCTTCGGCACGAAGAAGCCACGGCGTTCCTCCTGCCCCAGGAACACGTTATCGGCCACCGAAAGCCCCGGTACCAACTGTATCTCCTGATGGATCATCGCAACACCGCTGTTGAGAGCGCGGTGCGGCGTCCATAATCCGACGGCCCGGCCGGCAAGAAGGATCTCGCCCGCGTCACGGCGGTAATACCCGGCGACGATCTTGCCCACCGTGGATTTCCCGGCCCCGTTGGCACCGATCAGCGCGTGAATTTCTCCCGCACGGACATCAAGGCTAACATCCGACAGAACCTTGATCCCATCGAACTGCTTGGAAATGCCCCTCAAGCTCAGCAGGCTTTCCGTGGAAGACGACTGGTGACCGACCTCCGGCATCCCTATCCCGCCCATTGCGCCTGAAAGGCAGGGTGCGCCAGCAATATATCGCGCGTCCAAAGCGGCGGCAGCGGCGACAGGCTGTCGGCGTCGATAACCGGGGGAATCTTTCGTCCGGACACGGCACCGACAATCGCATCCAGCGATGCCTCTCCCATGCTTCTGGTCAGGGTCCCGTAGGTGACTGCCCAGCGTCCCTCCCGCACAGCCCTCACCCCGATTCCGGACCCTCCTGCCGATGAAAGATAAAGCCCTGCCGGATCGATTCCATAACTTTTGAACGCCATTTCCGCGCCGATGGTCTGAATATCCGCGGTGGACAGGACGGCATCGATGTGGCGATCGACCTGAAGCCGGTCCAGCACGCCATTCATCGCTGTTCCAGCATCATATTGCCCTTCGATTGTCGCCACGATCCGCACATTGGGAAAACTGGCCAGGGTCTGGCGATAGACACGATAGCGCAACTGATCGAACGGATAGACCTTCTGCCCGATCAAGAGCAGGACATTGCACACCGGCCGGGCACGACAATGCAATCCCACATCCTCCGCCTGACGCCGCGCCATCACGGCGGGTGCCGTCGCCACCGTAGATACCACTCCCCGTGTCTGCGGCGTGATCTGCTCGAGATCAGGCCCGATCGGAAAATTCAGGGCAACGGTCGGCATGCCAAGCGCCGCCGCCTCGGCGACCGCCGATGCGATGGAAACCGTATCATTGGGAAAGAGAATGATCCCGTCATAATGATGGGACGCAACGACATCTTCCACCTGATTGTATTGCAGAGTCGAATCAAAACCGCCATCGAACAGGCGGACATCGACATTGCCTGCCCGCGCGGCAGCGGCCTGGATACCATTCCAGACCGACTGGTTATATCCATTCTGCGCACCGGCAGCGAGGAACGCGATCCGCCAGCGATGCTGCGGAGGCGACCCATGCGCAGCGAACAGCCCCCCGCACCAGGCACCCGATACCAGAACAAACATCAGAAAGCAGCGATACCAGGTCATGCCGTCCACCCCGCCTGCTGGCCATCATGGTAATCTTCCCATGATGGCTTTTTAATCACGACCGTCCGCATGATTTCAGCATTGGCCGATACCGTCGTCACAGGATGAGTACCGGCCCCGTTCCAAATTCAGAAAGAAACGGTGAACGATCCGCCATAGGTGCGCGGCTCGGCCGCATACGACCAGCCATAGCTATCATATTCGGAATTATAGCGCTTGTTTGTAACATTCTTTACCCACCCGACGAAGCGCCACTTTTTGTTCGCCGCCGTCAGGCCAAGCTGGAAATTATAAAGATTGAACGCGGTGCGTGCCGTCGTATTTTCCGGATCCCAATATTCTTTCCCGGTCGACGTCATATCGAACCGCCCGAACCCGTTAACACCCCGGAAAAGCTTGTGCTCATACTGCGTTCCGAGAAAAACCGTATATTCTGGCACGACCGGCGCGGCATTACCCTGTGCCGAAGGATTGTAGCTGTATTTCGTTATGCTGCTATGCGTATAACCCAGATTGGCAAAGAAGCTGAGGCCGGGAAGAGGATTATAGGTCGCCGACAATTCGCCACCCGTCAGATGCACCTGGTCGATATTGACCAGTATCTGCGCGTTTACAGACGGATTGAACAGGAAGAAAAACGAATTGTGATCTCTCGTATCGAAGAAAGAGCCATTGATTCGCAGCTTGTCGTGCAGCCAGCTCGTCTTGAAGCCGACATCCACCGTATTCGCGCGCTCGGGCTTGACGACATCGTAGGCACCCGGCAACCCGACGGCGGCGGCCGTCCCACTCTGGTTGAACTGACCACTCCGAAACCCGATGCCATAGTCGACATAGAAGGTCACCTGCGGCGTGAGGCGATAGGACAGCGTGCCTTTTGGTTGCGCCTGCCTGAACCAGCGCTCACGCTTGCATGTCGCGCCATCGGAAGCTGAGCAGCCATCTGGAACACCAGCCGTACTATCTGGAGACACATATTGGCTCAAATCGTTCCAGTCGTAACGAAATCCGAAATCCGCCGTCAGGTTTTTGAGTATATCATAGGAGAGGTGGCCAAATAGCGCGAAATCCTGGTTGTGATCCGAATTCGCAAAGAACGCATTTGTCGGGTTCGGAGCATAGCCAAACAACGGCGTCGTACTGACACGCGCGATCCCCTGCCCCGTATCCGTGGCGCTGGTCGTCGAGAGGAAGTCGCGCTCGTCCAGAAAATAGCCTCCGAACATCCACTTGACTTTCCACCGGTCGGAGGATGTCACGCGAAGTTCGTCTTCCCACGAGGTATTGGTACGCCATTGGGACTGGGTCCCATCCAGGGCAGCCGTATAGGGCGAATTATCGCTGGCGAAATACTCATTGAGCTTCATCCATCCGAGTGTATTCGTCACCCGCCCCCATGGCTGAGTATAGGTCAGCCGAAATGACGCATCGCGAATATCCCTGGTGTTCAGGCCACCATTATTCGCACAGAATGTATCATATACGTGATCGGCACTGAACGTGCTGCTGCTGTAGCTGGAACCCGAAGGGTTGCACGTACCCGGCTGCAGTTTTGTCCCCTGGTACCAGGCATTCAACGCGCCACCACGCACTTCATCGATTCCCGCCCGGAAATCAGCGACCAGATCGTCGGTCAGAATAGCCTTGATATGGCCACGCGCGGAATATTCCGTCTGGAAATCGACTGTCTTGTCGCGATAGACATTATACAACAGGCCGTCGAAATCACGCACATCGGCATTCAGATCATAATAGAGGCGGTCTTTCACAAGCGGTCCACGAAGTGAGATACGCCCCACCCTGTACCCCCCGTTGCCATACTGGCCCTGAAGATCGACCTGATGTTTATTGGTCGGCTGCTTCGTATTGATGATAATCGCACCGCCGATGGCATTGCGTCCCCATAGATCGCCCTGAGGGCCCTCCAGTACTTCGATCTGGTCGAGATTGAAAAGATCCTGCGTGAACTGACGGTAGTTCATTTGCTGGACACCATCGACAACGACCGCGACCGGACTCTGCCCGTTGCGCACCTGAGAAATGCCGCGCAGTGTCACGAACGTCGTGCCAACGCTCTCACCCTGCGAAATCGCCATATTGGGGACCATCGCGATCAGGTCCTCGACCGACTGAACTCGCGCATCCGCCAGTTGCTGTCTGGTAAAGACACTGGCCGTAACGGGCGCCTTCTGCATTGCCTCGCGCCTGGAAATGCCGGTCACCATGATGTCCTCGGGCTTGGCCGGGGAATCGGTTCTGGCTGTATCCCGTGAGGCACGGATCTTGGACGATGGTCGTTTGTCCGTCGAATCCGACCGTTTCACTGCCGCCGGTCCACGTGTTTTCAACTTGCTCGACGCCTCGTCCGATGTGGATTGGGCATAAGCTTTTGACGCGATGCTACTTGCCGCCAGAACCCCTGGAATGACGAGCAATGCCATCAGATGCGAAGAGCCGGCCATCAACATTCTCCCATATGGCAAGACGAAGGTCTTCATTCGGATACCGTATACGAAACGAGAGGCCCGCACAACGATACTTCTTCGTAATAAGAATTTTTATGACGTGCCCGATGGCCCGTTTCCTGTCGCATGTTTCATGAAGATGGAGCCGACCCGGCAAACGGCTACGATGGAAATACAGCCCCTGCAAACAAACAATCACACCAGGCTTTCCCGGATCGGCATGAAGGTGGCCATTCCTCCCTATCCGGGCATTCGGCACGACCCGCCTGCATGGACCGAACCCGCCATCGGCATTCTTGAAATGAATGCCGGATACAAAATATCCGGCTGAATCATTTATTATACAGAATAAAATAAGACGCTGATTTCGTGATAAGATAGACGGTTTTCATCCGATCGTGTTTTTATGAATGCGGCCATTGGCCATGATAAGCGCCAGACTTGCACCCGTATCGGCAAGCACGGACAAATCCTTCAAGGGATTTCCGTCAACAACCAGAAGATCGGCGTGGCTCCCAGGTGCGATGACGCCCAGCTTTCCGCTCTGCTGCACGATCTCGGCATTAACGATGGTTGCGGAACGCAGAATATCAATCGGCCGTTCCGCTTCCGCGCGAATCAGGAACTCCCGGGACTGCGCACCCTGCAAAGGACCGAGCAGATCGGAGCCGAAGCCGATCTTCACGCCGGCGTTTCGCGCCAATCGCAGAGAATCCAGGCCAGCCGCCAGCACGACCTGCAGCTTTTCCCCGCTCGCCGGGGAAAGGCCGTGCTCGGCCCCCGATTTGGCAAGCATGTCGTAAGCCACCAATGTCGGTACCAGGTAGGCCCCCCGCTCGGCCATGAGACGCGCACCCTGCGCATCGAGCAGATTGCCATGCTCCACCGTGCGCACACCCGCCTGCACGATCCGGCGGATCGCGTCGGCACCATAGGCATGCGCGCCGACATAGGTACCCCAGCTTGCCGCTTCCGCGACCGCTGTCTCGATTTCCTCGATGGAAAACTGGGTACCGTCAATCGGGTCATGCTCCGATGCCACGCCACCCGAGGCCATGATCTTGATCTGGTGCGCGCCCAGACGCAGTTCTTCGCGCACCCCGTGCCGGACGGCATCCCGCCCGTCGACGATGCGCGACTGGAACGCGAGGGCACCGCTACATCCGCAGCCGTCCCCTTCGGTCCGCAGGCGATGATCGGCATGCCCCCCGGTCTGCGAGAGCGGACGGCCCGAAATGAACAGGCGCGGGCCGGCAAAATGGCCTTCGCGCACGGCCTGAACCAGCCCGTAATCGGCGCCGCCCATATCGCGAACCGTCGTGAAGCCCCGGTCAAGCATCGCCCGCATCGAACTGGAAGCCCGTGCGGCCATCAGGGTCGGCGGCACCGCGCCGAGCCGGCCGAGATTCACTTCACTCAGGGTCACATGCGCGTGGGCGTCGATCAGGCCCGGCATGACGGTCCGCCCCCCGACATCGATCCTCCTGGCCTCGCTGAAGGACGGTCTGGTGTCGGAGACTTCCCGAACCGTTCCCTTCTCGACCACGATATAGGCGGGCCGCATGTCGCCCAGTTCCAGATCGAGCAGATTGCAATGATCGAAGACGGTCACCATAGGCTGTCGTCCTTATCCGTGGTCCGCGGAATTGAGCGGTGCCGTTCCGCACCACTCCGCGATGAAAAGTGCCAGCACGACAGTCGTTTTCTTCATGCTTTCCAGGTCGGCCCGCTCTCGCGGACTGTGCAGCCCCTCTCCAAGCGAGCCGTAGCAGAGCGTCGGTATGCCGTAATGGAATCCATACAGGCGCACGTCACAGGTCGCCGGCATGCTGAAACTTTCCAGCTCGGTTCCAAAAACGGTCTTGTGCGCCAGGGCAAGAGCGGCCTCGGCCGCGCTGCCCGGTTCCTGGACATATGGTTCCGCCTGGAATCCCACCCACGTCACGTCCGCGCTGGCCTCGTTGCCCTTCTCGCGGGCGCATGCGGCCACCGTGTCGAGAATGGCGCGACGCACCGCTTCCAGCGACTGCCCCGGCAGGATGCCGATACGGCAGTCGATCTCGCACCAGGACGGAACCATGCCGATCCAGTCCCCACCCCGGATCCTGCCGACGCTGAAGGAAACGGGCGCGGCCATGTGCCCGTACCATCGGGAGCCCCGGTGCTCTTCGTTCGTGCGGTCGGCAAGCCCCTGTAATGCGGTGATGAAATCATACATCGCCAGGATCGCGCTGGCGCCACGACCGGCTTCGAGAATATGCGCGGCAGTACCGGAAAGACGCACACGAAACCAGATGGAGCCAAGCTGTGCCCTTTGCAGGCGGTTGCCGACGGCCTCGGCAATCAGGCAGGCATCGGCCCGGTAGCCTCGGGCCAGGGTGCCCAGGGCGCCATTACCCGTGCATTCCTCCTCGCTTACCGTCTCGACATGGACCGGGGCGGCCGGGCGCAGGCCGACGGCACGGAGCGCATCGAGCGCAAACACGATCTCGGTCACGCCGACCTTCATGTCGGCGGTCCCCCGGCCCGAGATCCACGTGCCGTCTATCCGTGGAGCGAACGGATCATGCGCCCAGTCCTGCAGCGGCCCCGGAGGCACGACATCAATATGGCCCTGGAGGATCAGGCTACGCCCCCCTCCCGCGCTGGAGGGCACCGTCGCCACGACCTGGACGGCCTTTTCGTAATCGGCTTCGAAAACTGGAGAAAAGCCCGGCAGCGCCTCGATCTCGACCTCGGCCAGGGTAAAACGGTCCACGGCCCAGCCGCGCGCGGCGAACTGGCCCGCCAGCCAGTCCTGGCAGGGGGCTTCCTGGCCACGCAGGCTGGGAAAGGAAGCCAACGTGCCGAGCCAGGACACCTGCTTGGCCCAGTCGGCTTCCACCGCCTGCGCAAGGCGCGCTGCCAGGCCTTCGGACTGCGTGACCATGCGTCGTCCCTTTCTCTCAGTCTTCGATGCCGTAGATTTCACGCGCGCGCTCGCCGGTCAGGTATCCGTCACGCAGATCCCGCAGCACCGCCTCGCGAGAACGGCGTTCCGGCGGTCCGAAACCACCTCCCACCCCTGTCACGACATGGACGACATCGCCCTCGCGCAACGGGATGTTGGTTCCGAACGCATAGCGCTCGGGCGTCTCCCCCGGCCGCAGCACTTCGACGAAATTCGGCGAGCCATCCAGTCCGCCATCGACCCCCCAGGGCGGAATGCGCGAGCGCGTGTAGCCGACACTCAGGAAATTGTCGTCGGCGCGCACCCGGTAGCGCAGGGAAATCCCCTTGCCCCCGCGCCATTGGCCCTCGCCGCCGGCAGCGGGATTGAGGGCGAGTTCCTCAACCCCCAGGCCATAACGCGCCTCGGCGACCTCCGCCGGGCAATTGAAGGTCTCGCCATGAAAGCCCGAAAACATCGCGCTGTTGCCATCCCGGCCGCGCTGGCCGCCCCAGCCGCCCAGTTGCGGCTCGACGATCGTGTAATGACGTCCCGTCTCGGCATGTTTTCCGCCGATATTGGTGCCGCAGATCGACGCGAAATTTCCAGCCGGAACCAGCTCGGGCACATACCGGGCCATGCAGCGCAGGATCAGGTCGAAAAGCCTGATCTCGACTTCGGAATAATAGCCCAGCGCTCCGGGCTCGACCACATGGAAGACCGAACCGGGCCGGGTCACGACCTTCAATGGGCGGAAGAATCCGCCATTGCCGGGGGCATCGGTATCGGTCATGGCCTTGAAGGCAAGCTGCGCCGCGATAACCACCCCTTCCAGGCTGGAATTGCGCGATCCGGACTGGTCCGGATTATCGCGCAGGTCGACGATGAACGCATCGTCGGTAATCTCGATGCTGACCTTGTAGACCGCGCCGTCGTCCTGTTCCTCGGCAAAGGTGAAGACACCCTTCGTCAAACCCTTGAGCGCCGCCCGGGCGCGGCGTTCCCCCAGATCCATGAAGTCGTCGATCGCCGCGATCACCACGTCCACGCCATATTTCGCGATCAGTTCCTGAAGCCGGCGCTCGCCGATGCGCACACCCGCGATCCCCGCCCAGAGATCGCCCTTGAGAAAGGCCGGCAGCCGCGTATTGGCATACAGGATATCGAAGACCGCCTGGTTCGGCCGGCCCGCCTCCATCAGCTTGACAGCCGGAATCCGCACACCCTCCTGATAGATCTCGGTCGCGTCGGAGGACATCGAGCCTGGTACAAGTCCACCGACATCGTTCCAGTGGGCGATGTTCGCCGTCCAGGCGACCAGACGCCCGGCAGCAAAGACCGGCATCGCCAGGATCATGTCGTTCAGATGCGTGACACCACCCCAATAGGGGTCGTTCGATGCGAACAGGTCGCCCGGCTGGATCGTCTCGGGCGGATGCTTCTTCAGGATAGCCGTCACGGCCTTGTCGAGCACCCCGATGAAGGCCGGAATCCCGGCACCCGACGCGGCGATATCGCCTTTGGCGTCGCAGATGCCGGTGCCGAGGTCTAGCACCTCATAGATGATCGCACTCATCGACGTCTTGCGCTGGACGACGAACATTTCATCCGCAATGGCTTCCAGCGCATTCTGGATAATGTCGAACGTGACCTGGTCGTGGGAAGGATGACCCATGGCTTCAGTTCCCAAGCTCGATATGCGTGTTGCCGTAGGCGTCGATGGTGACGCCGTTACCCGGATGGACGACGATCGTCGTGCCCGGATCCTCGATGATGGCGGGGCCGGCGAAGGTCATGCCCGGTTCAAGCCGTTCGGCATCGTACACCGTCGCTTCATGGATGCCGTCCGTTGCATAATCGACCAGGCGTCGGCCCTTCACGGCATCGGGAAGCACCGCCCCCGTCACCGGCAGGGGCATGACCTCCAACCGGCCGACCTCGGCCGAGGCGATCAGGTGCAATCCGACGATCTCGACGCCCGAATCCAGGCGATAGGTATATTCGCGCTCATAGGCATCGTGGAAATCGCCCAGCAGCCGGGCCAGCGACGCCGCATCCACCGGGCCGGCCGCCAGGGGAACCTCGATCGCATGTTCCTGGTTCATGTAGCGCAGCTTGACGAGTAGCTGGTGCCGCACCCGCTCTGCCGGAATGCCTTCCTCGATGAAACGCGCCGTCGCATGGTCGACAAGCGTACGCGCCAGAGTATCCAGTCCGCCCGCATCGTCCTGTTCCAGCAGCCGGGTCATGAAATAATCGCGGCGCAGATCACTCATCATCATGCCCCACGCCGAGAATACCGGCGCCCCGCGTGGCACGACCACCTTGCGCACCCCCAGTTCCTGCCCCAGGGCCACGCCATGCATCGCCCCGCCGCCACCGAAGACGACGAGCGTGAAATCACGCGGATCGTAGCCGCGATTGACCGAGACGAGCTTCAGCGCATTGACCATGTTCGCATTCGCGATCCGCACGATTCCGCGTGCCGCCTCGGCCGGCGCGCAGCCCAGCGCCACCGAAAGCCGCTCCAGCGCGCGATCCACCGCATCCATGTCGGCCACGACGGTCCCGCCACAGAAATAATCACGATTGATCCGCCCCAGCGCCAGGTTCGCATCGGTCGTCGTCGCTTCGGTTCCACCGCGCCCATAGGCCGCCGGCCCCGGCATCGCGCCCGCCGATCGCGGCCCGACATGCAATTTGCGGAATTCGTCGACCCAGGCGATCGAACCGCCGCCATTGCCGATCTCGACCAGATCCACGACCGGCACCATGATCGGATAACCGGCCGATTTACGATTCCGCTCGATCCAGTAATCCGTCTTGACACGCACCTGGCCATTTTCGATCAGCGAGCATTTGGCGGTCGTGCCACCGATATCCAGTGCCAGGACATTGGGCTCGCCGATCAGCCGCCCGAGTTCGGCCGCCGCCCAGAAACCTGACGCGGGCCCCGACTCGACCATGGTGATCGGCGTCGCCTTCGCCGATGCCAGGGAATCGACACCGCAATTGGACTGCATGACATACAGGCTGCCCCGATATCCCGCATCGCGCAGGCCATCACCCAGTCCGCTGAGATAGCGTTCAGCCACCGGCTGGACATAGGCCGACAGCACGGTCGTGCTCGTACGCTCGTATTCCCGCCATTCCCGCGTGATCTGGTGTGACGCGACAACGGAGACATCCGTCCACAGGCGACGGATTTCCGCCGCCACCGCCTGTTCGTGCGCGGGGTTGGCATAGGCATGCAGAAGGCAGATCGCAATCGCCTCCACCCCGTCCCGCCGGAAATCATCCAGGATCGCGGGCAGGCCCGACAGGTCCAGGGGTACCGTCTCGTTGCCACGATAATCCATCCGGCCCGCGACCTCCCGCCGAAGATAGCGTTCGACGAAGGGTTCGGGCTTCTCGTACAACAGATTGAAGAAATCGGGCCTGTTTCCACGCGCGATTTCCAGCACGTCGCGGAAGCCCGCCGTCGTGATCAGTCCCGTTCGCGCCCCCTTGCGTTCGGTCAGGGCATTGATCACGACCGTCGAGCCATGGGCGAAGAAATCGACCTCGTCCAGTTTCAGGCCGCCCTTGTCCACGACGTCAAGTACCCCCTTGGCAAAGTTCGGCGGGGTGGTGTCCGCTTTCGCGGTGACGATCCTCTGCGTTCCGGTCGACGGATCGGTCTCGAAATAAACGAGGTCGGTAAAGGTTCCACCGACATCCGTCGCAATACGCCTTGTCGTACTCTGCATCTGTCATCTTCCTGCCATGAAGACGGAACGACATGCCCTGGAGCCACGTCTCGCGTCATCACTGTCAAAACCAATATCTCGTCGATGCGGCGGCCCATTACGCATCATGGGGCATGTCCCATGCCCCCATCCGTCACACGACCTGGAACCCGTGCTGGAACATGTCTTCGGAATCGATCCAGATTGTATTGAACCCGGTGGAAACGGCGCTTCCCTCGATCAACGGAACGATGGCCGGGATCGGACCGCCTTCCGACGAAAGGCTGGTGTCGGACTCCACGGTGCCAATGAAGCTGCTGTGAATGTAGCTTTCATGAATGAACCGGTCGCCGACCTCAAGAATGCCCTTGTGCCGCAGATGCGCCAGGCGCGCCGAGGTTCCGGTTCCACAGGGGCTGCGATCGATCGCATTGTCGCCGTAGAACACCGCGTTCCGCCCGCGCTCCCGTGTCACTCCTCCGTCAGCCCACAGGACATGGCTGACACCGTTGATCGAAGAGTCCCCGGGATGAACGGGATGGAACTGCGCCCGCACGGCTTCGCGCACGAGCGGGCTGAGCGAGAGGATGCGCGCGGCCCCGAGGCTGTCCAGCCCCTCATAACCCTCCTGCGGCTCGACGATCGCATAATAATTGCCGCCATAGGCGACATCGACCGTCAGCGGCCCAAGCCCCGGAACCGTGATCGCGATGCCGGTGCGCGCCACATAGGACGGCACGTTACGGATCCGCACGCTGGCGACACGTCCCGCCTGCACCACATAGTCGATGTCGATAATCCCCGCAGGCACTTCCAGGCGCAACCGCCCGGGAACGCGCGGCGTCAGCAATCCATGCTCCAGCCCGAACGTGACCAGGCCGATCGTGCCATGCCCGCACATCGGCAGACAGCCCGACGTTTCGATGAACAGAATGCCACCGTCACTGTCCTCGCGTGTCGGCGGATAAAGAAAGCCACCCGACATCATCGAATGACCACGCGGCTCGAAGCACAGGCCGGTACGAATCCAGTCATAGCGTGCAAGAAAATCCAGCCGACGCGCGCTCATGCTGGCGCCGCGCAACAGCGGCGCCCCACCCGCCACCAGCCGCACCGGATTGCCCGCCGTGTGACCGTCGATGCAAAAGAAGGTGTGACGCATAGCGGGCTCTCCATGTCTTTCCAAAAACGGGCTCTCAGAGCGGCCGGGATGCCGCCGCCCGCTCGACCATGCGCACGACTTCGTCGCGTCGCGCGCCTTCCAGCGGCAAGCGCGGCAGCCGCACCCGTTCGCTTCCGCGTCCCATGATCTGCTCCGCCAGCTTGATCGACTGCACCAGGTCATGTTCGGCATCGAGATGCAGCAGCGGCATGAACCAGCGATAGATTTTCCGGGCCGTCTCCACGTCGCCCCGCGCCAGCGCCTCCACCAGCGCCACCGATTCCCTCGGAAAGGCGCTGGTCAGGCCCGAGACCCATCCCTGCGCGCCCAGCAGAAGCCCCTCGAAGGCCACGTCATCAAGCCCCGCCATGATGACGAAGCGATCGCCGAACGTATTGTAGACATCGGTGTAGCGTCGCGTATCGGCGGAGCTTTCCTTGACCGCCGCGATCGTCGGCACCTCCGCCAGGCGCTGCAGCACATCCATGCCGATATTCACCCGATAGGCCGTCGGGTTGTTATAGAGCATGATCGGCAGATCGCTCGCCGCCGCAACCGCGCGGAAATGGTACTCCAGTTCATGGGGCTTGGGCACATAGACCATGGCCGGCAGGACCATGAGCGCGTCGGCACCGATCCGGGCCGCCTCCTTCGCCCAGGCGGCGGCCCGGGGCGTCGTCAGTTCCGACACGCCGACGATGACCGGCACCCGCCCCGCCACGGCTTCGACCGCCGCTTCGAGTACATTTATCTTTTCGTCCGGCTCCAGCGAATTGTTTTCGCCGCATGTTCCCATGATCACGACACCATGCACGCCGTCGCCGACCAGCGTATCGAGAACCTTTTGCGTGCCAGCGATGTCGATGGACAGATCGGCATGGAACTGCGTCGTCGCCGCCGGGAAAACACCGGACCACTTCATGAACTCATACTCCCGTTCGCCTCGCCGCCGAATGACGAGGCTATCGTTTATCGTATACTATGTATCATTTGATAGCGGAATGAAAAATATTCGCCTCCGCGCGATTTTGTCATCTTCCTGATATTTCGCAAAAAGTCGTCAAATCGAGACTGCGTCGGCTTATGCGGCGCCACCGACAGGGCTCAGCAGAAGCCGGCCGCGCAAAAGGCTCCGCCCCGCGCTTTCCTTTCTCCCGGCGCTACAGCGCCTTGCGAAGATCGTCCAGCGTCGTCTGGATATGATCACGCATCAGGTTCTCGATCTGGCGCTTGTGGCCCTTGAGCCAGCATTCGAGCAACGCCCGATGTTCCTGATTGGCACGTGTGTCATGATCCTGCATGTGCAGGTGGAATCGCACGTAGCGATCCGCCGTCACGTTCAACAGGTCGAGAACATGAAGCGTGGTCGGACCAGCACCCGGCTTGACCAGGGCGTAGTGAAAACGGCTGTTGTAGACACCGCGCTGGGCATCCTTGCGATCAATCGCCGCTTCCAGCGCCTCCAGTGTTTCGCGCGCATAGAGCGCATCTTCCGGCGTCGCGTTTTGCGCCCCCAGCGCGGCGGCTTCCGGCTCGATCCGAAGCCTCAGACGAAAGACGTCCTCGGCTTCGGCACGGGTCAGGGATGTGGCGAAAAATCCCCGCTTGGCATGGACGGACACGAACCCGTCCTGCTGCAGGCGCGCCAGCGCCTCGCGGACGGGGATCTTGCTCACCTGATAGGAGGACGCGATCACATCCTGCCGGATCGGTTTCCCGGCCGGCAGTTCGCCCGAGAGCACACGCTCACGCAGCAGATCATAAAGCTGATCGGAAATAGACCGGGTATAGAGTTGGTCCGCTTTGCTTTTGGTATGCATATAATCCCGGGCTCGTCTTCCATATCAACAAAACCGATGAACAGCGTTCAACTCTAGCCGCTCCGCCCAGGCGAAACAATCAAAGTCCCATATCCATGCCAATCGACGACCACGTCACACATAGGCCTCGATCCCGTTCAATGTCGGGCCGAGGTCGGCGGCGCATGCCATTGCGGCGCTGACCATGGCGGGCGTGAAGATATCCTCCCCTTCCCCCATGAAATTGAAGCTCCCGACACAGCGATCATCCACCACGATCGGCAGGTTCAGCGCGGACAGCAGCCCATGGGACTCAAGATAGGCCCAGTCGCCGTAATGCGGTGCAAAACCTGCGACATCTCCAGCCACGAACGGCTCGCGGCGGCCGACCACGATATCGAACCAGGCGGTATGCGGAATCGGCTTCGCCCCGCCGACCGGATACATGTGCGGCACATTGGAATAGATGCGCCGGTTCAATCCCCGCGCCTCGTCCAGGACCAGGACGGTAAAGGTACGGAAGGGCAGGATCTCCGCAAAGCGCCTTTGCGCATCATCCAGCACCCGCATGACCGCCGGGGGAAGCAACACGTCGGCAGCGGCAATCACGTCCGTCTTCTGCTCGTTCATCGACTGACCTTCGTTCATTTCTCGTCAAAGGGTTGCGTGATGCTGACCGCCGGCTGGCTGAACCAGCACGGCCCGGCCTCGGAGACGTGGATATGGTCTTCAAGCCGCACGCCGAACATATCGGGCACCACGATCATCGGCTCGTCCGAAAAGCACATGCCGACCTCGATCGGACGACGATCGCCCCCCATGATGTAGGGCGCTTCGTGAATATCCAGGCCGATCCCGTGTCCCGCCCGATGCGGCAGGCCCGGCAGACGGTAGCCGGGTCCAAGCCCATTGTCCGCCAGGAAGCCGCGCACGGCGTCGTCGAGCGCGCCGCAGGCCACACCCGGCTTCACGGCATCGAAGACGACCTGCTGCGCACGGCGCTCGATATCCCATATCTCCCGCTGCCGGCTCCCGGGCGTCCCGCAGACATAGGTGCGGGTAATATCGGCATGATATCCGTGAACCTGGCAGCCACAATCGACCAGCACCAGTTCATCGTCCCGCAGGATCTGGTCTCCCGCGATTCCATGCGGAAAGGCCGTTGCCTGGCCGAACTGCACCGCCGCGAAGGAGGCCCCGTTATCGGCCCCCATGCGACGATGGGCCTGGTCGATGAAGCTCCTGACCTCGCTGGCCCGCACCCCCGGACGCATGGCCGCCGCCACATGGCGATGAACCTGGAGCGTCAGCGTCATCGCATAGCGCAGAACGGCGATTTCCGCCGCCGATTTCACCATCCGCAGCGCGTCGATCACCGGCGCGGCGCTTTCGAACGCAGCCCCCCCGACCAGCGCGGCGACGGCCCCGGCAATCCGGAACGGCAGTTCGGGGTCGAGCGCGACCCGCTTCCTGCCGTGCAGCAGGTCCGCGAGCACCGCACAGGGGTCTTCATGCTCCTCCCACAATGCAAGGGCGCACGGAATCCGCAGGCAGTCGAGAAGCGAGCCCCGTTCGAACGCAGGACAAAGCATGACCGGCTCCGCGCCGGCGCGCAGCACAAGAAGCACCGGTCGTTCGCTGGCCTTCCACGGTACGCCGCTGAAATAGCGCAGCGACGAACCGGCACCGATGACGAGCGCATCGATATCACGCGCCGCGCACAGTTCCACCGCTTTGCCGAGCCGCACCGCATAGTCCCCGTCCGGAATCCCCGGTCGATCCTGCGCCAGCGGCTGAACGCAGGCCAACTGCTCGGCCAGCGTGGAAATTCCTATCTGTCTACCCATGAAGGCTCCTGAAACGTGATGATCGACGTCAAACCTGCCGCCGACGCCCGATGGCGCCCATGTCCTGAATCTGCAGGACCAGACGCGCCGCCACGGACACGAAAGCCGCGGCGATCAGCGCATCCAGACTGGGCACGCCGGTCAAGGCGCCGACACCGGCCAGCGAGGCGATGCCGGCCAGCACACCCCCGCCCCAGGCCAGCAAGTGGATAACGGTGCGCGAGCGCATGCCCGGCAGGGGCGGCATTACGACATCCAGCAGGATGACCGGCGCGATCGGCGGAAGAATAATACCCAGGGCAAGAAGAAACGACATGAAGGCCCCGTTCATGCCCAGAATGTTCAGAACGACACCCGCACCGCCCGCTCCGACGACCCAGCGGTTCAGACGCCGGCTTCCGCCAAGATTCGCCAGCGCAAGACTGCCTGAATAGAGGCAGGCCGCCGCATCGACCCATGCACAGAGCACCGAGATCAGAACGGCAAGAAGCGTCAGGCCCGCGTCAGGCAGCGCCTCGATCAGCGTGGCATGGCCGCTGATCGCGGCCGGAACGCCGCCACCGATCATGACCAGCGGCCAGGCGATCGAAAGCGCGCCGAACGTGCCGGCCATCGCATCGGTCGGCCTGCGGACATAACGGCTGTAATCGGGCTGAATGAGAATACCAACGACGTACGACCCGACAACGGCCGATACGAAGCGACCGAATTCCGCCGACCCATGCCAGATGCCCGCCGAAGCCGCCGCCTCGGCGTGATGCGGGGATCCCCCCCGCCAGACCATCCATATCACTCCCGCGATCGCAAGCCCGACAGCGGGGGCCGCGATGGTGCCGATCCGCTCCAGCCCTTCCGCCCCGAACAGCACCGATGCGACGATCAGGACGCTGATCGGAGCCGAGATCGCCAGCGGGCTGATATCGAGGCCATAATGGGCCCGCAGGATGGCCGACGCACTCTGCCCAAGCAGGCCGCATGTCGATGCGAACCATCCTACCAGCGCCAGGCCGATTGCCAGTTTCACCAGCATTGAGGCCCGTCGTCCAAAAACGGATTCGGTGATGACCGCGAAACTCAATCCACTCTTCGCCCCCAGATAGGACGTGCCGCTGGACAGCACCCCCGTCAGCAGCGTACCCGCGACAATGGCCAGGCACCCCATGCCGATCCCCATGGACCTGAAGATCTCCCCGGAAAGAATAATCCCCGGCAGGCCGCATTGCGTGCCGAGGATAATGAGAAACACGCTCCAGCCATTGCCGCGCCGTTCATACGGAACAGGTGTCTGCACATATTCGTCGTGGGAGATATCCATGGGCCCATCCTGGTTCCGCTGGCGACCTGGAGCAGATCATGTTTGAACGGGTGCGTTCGAACAGGCGAAGAGACTCGTCAAAACAATAAACGAGAGCATTTCCACCGCACCTGCGTTCGATGGAAATGCTCTAAACCGCCGGGACAACGATTCGTCCCGCAAGAGGAGACGGTTTCCCGAAGAGACCCGACCGTTCAAGAAAATCCTTCGTCGGCGCCTGACAGCTTCCCTTCCGGCTTGGCATCCAGCGCACCATCTCACGGGCCTGCCCCATGAATTCCGCGCATTTGAACGCGGCCTGCTGGCAATCGACGACCGGAATGCTGAATTCTTCGCGCAGGCGGTCCGCATAACCGAACGCACTCGTGCATCCCAGGACGACCCCTTCGGCACGATCCTCGACGATGGCCGCCAGCTCCCGTGCGATGCCCGCGTTCTGACCGGAATCGGAAACTGGGTTGATCCACAACACTTTGGTCATGATGCATCTCCGCAATTCCCGTTACGACGCGATCGCGCGCGGGAAGGCTGATGTCCGCACGCCACGCTGTCCGTGCGACCAATGCGGGGAATCCGCACCGATCGCGCCGCACAGCCTGCTCGCGGATGCCGAAGCATTTTCATCGCCTCTCCCCCTTGACGCATCGCCTCATACCTTGTCAGGAAAAGCACGCGACGTCTATCGTATACGTAATTCGTTTTTGTGTGGAAATGAGAAAGCATGAACGGTTGCCATATTCCACATCGCCGGCATTCGGGCTTTGAACGACCGGCGGAAACGACATGACCCATGGCCTGAAATCGGTTGCCGTCGTTGGTGGCGGTGTCATCGCACGCAGCTGTGCCCTGGCCCTGCAACGCCGTGGCGTCGCCGTCACGATCATCGCCAAACCAGATGACGCGCCGGCGTCCTTCGGCAATGCCGGCCATATCGCGGCGGAACAGGTCGAGCCCCTGCCACGGGTTTCAACCCTGCTGTCCCTTCCACGCCTCCGCTTCCCCCGGGGTCCGGTGGCGGTCGATATGCGCCATCCCGCAGCCTGGCTTCCCTGGTCGTTCCGTTTCCTGCGCGCCTGCCTGCCGGATCAGGTGGCGCGCGGGCGTCAGGTGCTCCGCGCCCTTCAGGCGGAGTCCCTTCCAGCATGGGAACGCCTCGATCACTCGCTGCCCGGCCCCACGCTGCTGCAGCGCGACGGCACGACGAAGCTCTGGGAAGGCAGCGGCGCCGCGCTGCGCGCCCACGCGGCCTGCCAGGCCGATTGCGGCACCGCGACCGCCAGGCGGCTGACCGACAGTGAATGCGCGCGGATCAGCAGCCGCCTGCATGCGCCGGTCGCGGCGGGCGTGCATTATGGTGGTACGGCCCATGTCGTCTCGCCCAGCGAGGTTCTGGAACGACTTGCCGAGGCCCTTATCAATGCGGGCGGGACATGGATTGCCAACGAAGCGACAGGCCTGCGCGCGAACATCGACGGCATCACCGTCAGCACTCCGGATCGCGTCCTGCGGTTCGACGCCGCACTGGTCGCAGGCGGCGTCACCTCGGGGCGCCTGCTTCCCGATCTTCGGGTCCCCATGATTGCCGAGCGCGGCTATCATATCGAATGGGATCACGGCGACGTCCATGACCTGCCGAACATGGTGTTCGAGGACCGCGCCCTGGTGGTAACCCGCTTCGGCAAACGGCTCCGCGCAACGTCGTTCGTCGAATTCACGCGCCACGACGCACCGCCGGACCCGCGCAAATGGGCGGCACTCGAACGACATATCCATGCGCTGGGCCTGCCGGTCGCCTCCGCGATCGCACGCTGGCACGGGTCGCGTCCGACCTTGCCCGACTATCTTCCGATGCTGGGCAGACCGGCCGGCCAGCCGCGCCTTTTCATGGCATGCGGGCACAATCATCTGGGCCTGACCTTGGCAGCCACCACGGCCGAGCGAATGGCGGCCCACATGCTGGAGGGCACGCCGATTCCGCCTGCCCTGTCTCCAGACCGATTTCATCCCAGAACAAGAGGGACATCATGACCCTGACAGGCGAGCTTCTTGTCGGTTCGCGCCCGCGCGCGCGCGCCGAGACCTTCCATGCGGTGGACGCCACCACGGGCGAGGCATTGCCCACCGCCTTCTCCTGCGCGACGGCCGAGGATGTCGGCGAGGCCTGCATGCTGGCCGACGCGGCCTATGACACCTACCGCACGACACCCCCCGCGGAACGGGCCCGGTTCCTGGACACCATCGCGGAGGAACTGGACGCCCTGGGCGACACGCTGCCCGAGCGCGCCCATCGCGAAAGCGGCCTGCCGATGGCGCGCCTGCTGGGCGAACGGGCGCGCACCACCGGCCAGTTGCGCCTGTTCGCCCGGCTTCTGCGCGCCGGACGCTGCTTCGACGCCCGGATCGACCCGGCACAGCCGGAACGCACGCCGATGCCGCGCGCCGACCTGCGCCAGATCCGCATCGGCATGGGACCGGTCGCGGTTTTCGGCGCCAGCAACTTTCCGCTCGCCTTCTCCGTGGCCGGCGGCGATACGGCATCCGCCCTTGCCGCCGGCTGCCCCGTCGTCGCCAGGGCCCACCCGGCCCACCCGGGAACCAGCGAACTCGCGGGCCGGGCGATCCGGCGGGCGGTGGAACGATGCGGCCTGCCAGAGGGCGTGTTCTCGCTGCTCGGCGGCCCCGACCACGCCATCGGCGCGGCACTGGTCAGCGACGGCGCCATCGCGGCCGTGGGCTTTACCGGCTCGCGCGCGGGCGGCCTCGCCCTGTCCGCCATCGCGGCGGCACGCCCGGTTCCGATTCCCGTCTTCGCGGAGATGAGCAGCATCAATCCGGTCTTCCTGCTGCCTGCCGCTCTCGCCGCGCGCGCCGATGCATTGGCCAGCGCTTTCATCAGTTCCCTGAGCATGGGCGCCGGCCAGTTCTGCACCTCACCGGGCCTGGTCCTGGCGATCGCGGGAGAAAGCCTGGACCGCTTCAAGGCCGCGGCGGCACGGGCCCTGGCCACCGTGACACCCCAGACGATGCTGACATCGTCCATCCACGCAGCCTACGAGGCCGGGGTCGCCGCGCTGGCGGCTCGCCCCGGCGTTCACCTGCTGGCAAGCGGCCCCGAGTCCGGGCCACGGGCCTGCCACGCCACCCTGTTCGCCGCGGACGCACACGCCTTCCTGCACGATCCGGTATTGTCACACGAGATTTTCGGCTCCTGCGCCCTGATCGTCTCCTGCCCCGATTTCGATACGCTCCACACCGTCGCGCGTCGGCTGGAAGGCCAGTTGACCGCCACCCTCCAGATGGACGCGGCCGATACCGATCAGGCCCGGGCGCTCATACCGGTGCTGGAACGCAAGGCGGGCCGAATCCTGGCGAATGGCTGGCCAACCGGCGTCGAGGTCTGCCCGGCCATGGTTCATGGCGGCCCCTTCCCCGCCACCAGCGATGGCCGCACGACTTCGGTCGGCACGGCGGCCATCGAGCGTTTCCTGCGTCCGGTCTGCTATCAGGACCTGCCCGACGCCCTGCTGCCGGCCGCCCTGCGGGACGGCAATCCCCTGGCGCTCCACCGCATGATCGACGGCACGGACTGATCCATACCGCCCCGGCAACAGCGAGCAGACAGGATTGGCATGCATGCCCCCTGACGGTTTCAAACGCGATCTGGGACTGCTCGATCTGACCATGATCGGATTCGGCGCGATCTTCGGGTCCGGCTGGCTGTTCGCCGCCGCCCACGTCGCGGACATCGCAGGGCCCGCCAGCCTGATCTCCTGGGCCATAGGCGGCGTCGCGGTGCTCCTGATCGGCCTGATCTACTGTGAACTCGGCGCGGCGCTGCCGCTGACGGGCGGGGTGGTGCGCTACCCCGAACAGTCCCATGGCGCGATCGCCGGTTTCCTGATGGGCCTCATCACCACCATCGCGTTCTCCAGTCTGATCGCGATCGAAATCGTCGCCGCGCGCCAATATGCCGGCGCCTGGATCGGCGGCCTGACGCGCGACACGGCGGGCGATCCAACAATCGCCGGCTGGTGCGCGCAGACGGCCCTCCTCGCCGCCCTGTGCTGGATCAACTGGCGCGGCATCGCGACCTTCGCCCGCGTCAACACCCTCATGACGATCTTCAAATTCTGCGTGCCCGCCATGGTCGTGGTGGTGCTGCTTGCCCATCTGCACGGCGGCAATTTCACCGCGCATGGCTTCGCGCCGCATGGGGCGGCGGGCGTGCAGAGCGCCGTCGCCACCGGCGGCATCATCTTCGCCTATCTCGGCCTGACACCGATCCTGTCCGTCGCCAGCGAAGTGCGCCATCCACAGCGCACCATTCCCATCGCCCTGATCGCGTCCGTCGCGCTCTCAAGCATCGTCTACGTCCTGTTGCAGGCTGCTTTCATCGGCGCCCTGCCGACGGCCTTCCTTGCCGGCGGCTGGACAGACATCGGCACCCGGCTGCCCCTGCCATTCCACAATATCGCGATGGCGCTGGGTCTCGGCACGCTGGCAACCCTCGTGGTCATGGACGCCGTGCTGTCCCCCGCCGGCACGGGAAACATCTATATGTCGGCGACGCCCCGCATCATCTATGCATGGGCCCGGAGCGGCACGTTCCTTTCCGCCTTCACCCGCGTAAACCCCCGCAACGGCGTACCGGATGGCGCCCTGCTCCTGACCTTCGGGCTGGCCCTGTTCTGGACGTTGCCCTTTCCCTCCTGGCAGGCACTGATCTCCGTCGTGTCCTCCGCCCTCATGCTCAGCTACGCCTTCGCGCCGGTCTGCGCCGTCGCGCTGCGACGCAACCGTCCAGACATGGAACGCCCGTTCCGCGTCAGGGGGTTCACCCTGCTTTCTCCCCTCGCCTTCGCCATCGCGACATTGATCGTACTCTGGACAGGCTGGCCGACCCTGCGATGGCTGCTGCCCGTCCTGCTCGGCCTGTCAACGCTCATGCTGGCCTTGCGCTTCACGCGCGACGGGCGCGCCACCCTGCGTCACGACCTGCGCCATGCCGGCTGGATCTTCGTCTATTTCACGGGCCTGATCATTCTCTCCCGCGCCAGCCCGTTCGGAGGGCAGCATCTCCTGTCCACCGCATCGGCCGATCTGGCAACCATCCTGTTCGCCGTCGTGATCCACGAATGGGCTGGCCGCTGCCACCTTCCGCCAGCCACACACCATGCTGGCCCCACGCCATGAAAGAGAGGATCATGCCCGACCTTCCCCTCCTCACGGACAAAATTTCACCCACACTAAAATTCCGATTGACACTTTGAAGGAATACTTCAATCGTGTCACGGAACGAACTGGGTATGGTACGATTTGCGATGTCTCAACAGGGTTCACGCACCTCTCGACTTGCGCAGGCAGACGGCCTTGCTCCGCTGGGGCAACGGTTGCGTGCCGTACGCCAGGAGCGCGGCCTGACCCTGAAGGACGTCGCCGGTGCCGCGGGCTTCTCCGTGGGCTTCATCTCGCAGGTGGAACGCGGCATCACGGTCCCGTCCCTGACCTCCCTGCTTTCGATCGGCCAGGCGCTCGGCATCGACACCAACGATTTCTTTTCCAACTTCCGGCTGGAAAAGGATGCTGGTGAAGAACGACACGAACGCTCCCTGGACCCGTCAACCCATACGGCGGTGCGATACGAGCGCCTGTCCGTTCCCTTCCAGGGCAACATCCTGCGCAGCGTGATCATCCATAAGCCACCCGGCTTTCGCGATGCCCCCGTCAGCCATGAGGGCGAGGAAATCTTCTTCGTCCTGGCAGGGGAAATCACCCTGGAAGTCGCCGGCCACCGCTCGATCCTTCGCGCGGGCGATTCGGCGCATTTCCAGTCGACACACAAGCATTCGGTCTGGAACCATACCATGGAACCCGCCTCCGTCCTGCATACCTGCACGATGGACGTGTTCGCCGAGGATGGGCACGTCACGCCAGTCACCGATGTCGTGGCGATAACCCGCTCCCGAAAACGGAGCGATGCATCGTCATGACACACAAGTAGCATCACGATACTTCCCCACGGCGGGGAAGTGGAAAGACCATATCAATAAATGCACCGGCCGGATCACCATCCGGCCGGCGAGGGAAAGATCATGTCCGAACAACTGGACGATATCTTCATTCCGGCGATGCAGAACGGGTGCGAACAACCCGCCGGCATGTTTCATGCCCTGCACACGCTTGCGGACCAGGCCGTGGGCGTCAAGCTGTTCACCATAACGGCCTATGATCTGGAAAAGGGCGTTTCCGAGCGCCGCTATACCAACATGCCCGCTGCCTATCCCGTATCGGGCACCAAGCCGCTCAGCCCCGGCAAATGGTCCACCGTCGTCCTCGAGCGGCACGAGACGTTCGTCGCCAACACGATCTCGGAAATCGCCGAAGTCTTCAACGATCATGAGCTGATCCATTCACTCGGCTGCGCTTCGGTCATCAATGTTCCCGTCATCGTCGGCGGGCGGAATATCGGCAGCATCAACTGCCTGCACGAGGCCGGATATTACACGCCCTCACGCGTCCAGGCCGCGCAGTTTCTCAAAGTGCCCGGCGCAGTCTGCCTCTTGTCATAGCAATCTCGATCAGGAGATCGGATCATGTCACGGAAAACGATCCGGGTAACAACGGATGTCGGCGGAACATTCACGGATCTGGTCTGTTTCGAGACCGATCATGCCACAGGCGAGTCGCATGTCCTGACGGCCAAGTCGGATACGACGCCCCCCAACTTCGAGCAGGGGGTTCTGAACGTCATCGAAAAGGCCGGGATAACGGCCAGCGCGATCGATTTTCTCGCCCACGGCACAACGGTGGTCATCAACGCGCTGACCGAGCGCAAGGGCGCGAAGGTCGGCCTGATCAGCACCGAGGGCTTTCGGGACATCCTGGAAATCGCCCGTGGAAACCGGCCCGATTTCTTCAACCTCAACTACCGCAAGCCGCCGCCGTTCGTGCCCCGCCACCTGCGCGCGGAACTGCCGGGCCGGCTGTCCTACAAGGGCGAGGAATCCACGCCGCTCGATATGGCCACTCTGCCGTCGATCGTCGAGACGTTTCGTGCCGAAGGCGTGCAGGCCATCGCGATCTGCTTCCTGCATTCCTATGCCAATCCGTCGCACGAACAGGCCGTTTCAGCCGAAATCCGGCGACTGTGGCCCGAGGTTTCCGTCGTCGCGTCGCATCAGATCACCCGCGAATGGCGGGAATATGAACGGACGAACACGACCGTCCTGTCGGCCTATGTCCAGCCTGTGGCCGAACGCTACCTGTCGCGCCTGCGCAGCGGCCTGACCGATCGCGGCTTTGCCGGCAACCTCTTCATCATGCAGTCCAATTGCGGCGTCGATTCCGTCGATTCCACCGCCGCGACCCCGATCACGATGGTCGAATCCGGCCCCGCCTCCGGCTTCTGGGGCGCCGCCGAACTGGGGCGGATGATCGGCGAGCCGAACGTGCTGGCGCTCGATATCGGCGGCACCACGGCCAAATGCTCGCTGATCGAGAACGGCCAGGTCCGGATCATGACCGATTACTGGATCGAGCGGGACCGGACCTCGGCCGGTTATCCGATCATGGTGCCGGTGGTCGACCTGGTGGAAATCGGCAATGGCGGCGGTTCCATCGCCTGGGTCGACGAATTCGCCAAACTCCATGTCGGGCCCAAATCCGCTGGCGCCAGCCCCGGCCCCGCCGCGTACGGCCGAGGCGGCACCGACGCGACGACGACCGATGCGAATCTCTGGCTGGGCCGCATCAACCGCGATTATTTCTGCGGCGGGTCGGTAAAGGCCGACATGGAAGCCGCCGAACGGGCGCTGGAGGCGCTCGGCGCGAAGATCGGCATCTCCACCACCGACGTGGCGCGCGGCATTATCCGCATTGCCAACAACAACATGACCAACGCGCTGAAGCTGATTTCGCTGAACCGGGGCTTCGACCCGCGCGACTTCACGCTGGTCGCCTTCGGCGGCGGCGGCGCGATGCACGCGGTCGCGCTGGGCATGGAACTCGGCGTGCGCAAGGTCGTCATCCCCGCCAGCGCGTCCGTGTTCTCGGCCTGGGGCATGATGATGTCCGACCTGCGGCACGATTATTTCGTGACGCGCCTGATGGACATGGCGGACGGCGCCGAAAACGCGATCGGCACCCTGTTCGCCGAGATCGAGTCCGCCGCCACCGAACGCTTCGTCCAGGAAAGCGTGCCGGCGGAGACCATCCGCTTCATCCGCTACGTGAAACTGCGTTACCAGAACCAGGAACATACCACCGAGGTGCAGATCCCCGCCGGCGACCTCGCCGCCGGACATCTGGCCGATATCCTGGCGGCCTTCCACCAGACCTACGAGCGCGAATATACCTACCGCCTGGATGCGCCCGTCGAGATGGTCGGCGTGCACCTGGTGGCCTCGGCCGCCGTCGGCAAGCTGGACATGAAGGAAAAGCCCTGCGGCCCGCCCGACGCCGATGGCGCGCTGAAGGGCAGGCGACAGGTGGATTACGCGCAGGACGGCCTGCACGACGCGGCGATCTATGACGGCGACCGGCTTGCCCCCGGCATGCGTTTCCAGGGCCCCGCCATCGTCGAGGACAGCGGCACCACCATCGTGATCCATCCCGGCAACGGCGTATCCGTCGACGGATACGGCAATCTTCATATCCTTCTCGCTTCCGGAGAAGCCGCATGAACGACAGCACGGGCCCGGCCGGCCACGACCCGATCACGCTGGAGATCATCCAGAACTCGCTCCAGGCCGTGGCGGACGAGATGTTCGCCACGATGCGCAAGACGGCGATGAGTTCGATCATCTACGAAGTCCTCGACATGGGGACGGGCATCCTCGATGCACGGGGCCGCATCGCCTCGTCAGGCGCAGGCATTCCCTCGTTCGTCGGCGTGCTGGACAAGGCCGTCCAGGTCCTGCTGGCCAAGTTCCCGCAGGAGACGATCCGCCCGGGTGACGTCTTCATCACCAACGACCCCTATTATGGCGGCGTAACCCACCTGAACGACCTGGTGGTCGCCATGCCGGTCTTCGCGGAAGGGCGCATCATCGCCTGGACCGCGAACATCGCCCATAATTCCGATGTCGGTGGCATGGCACCCGGCTCCCTTTCGGTCCAGGCGACCGAAATCTTCCAGGAGGGCCTGCGCCTGCCGGCCATCCGCCTGATCGACGCCGGCGAGGCGAACGAGTCGGTCTTCGCGATCCTGCGCTGCAACTCGCGGATGCCGAACTTTCTGGAAGGCGATCTCTGGGCCGCCATCGCCGCCGTGCGGATCGGCGCCCGCCGCCTGACGGAACTGGCGACGAAATACGGCGTCGCGACATTCGAAACCGCGATGGAAGGGTTCATGACCTTCGGCGAGAAGGTCACGCTTTCCACCCTCGCCTCCCTGCCCCACGGCACCTTCGCACTGGACGAGGAGCAGGATGACGGCCGCGTCTACAACGTAAAGGTCACGATCTCACCGACCGAGTTCGTCGTCGACCTGCGCAACAACCCCGATCAGGACGTCGGCCCCACCAACACCAGCCGCGACGGCGCGATGATCTGCGCGCAGATGATGCTCAAGGCGCTGTGCGACCCCCAGTCGCCGGCCAATGACGGCACCTTCCGGCCGATCCGCCTGCTGACGCGCGAAGGCTCGGTCTTCCATGCGCGCGAACCCGCCGCGATCGGCTTCTATTTCGAAACCGAAGTGCGCGTCTTCGACCTGATCTGGCGCTGCCTGGCGCAGCACATGCCCGAGCGCCTCGGGGCCGGGCATTTCGCCACGATCGGCGGCACCTTCATCGGCGGCATCCATCCCGATACGGGCCGGCAATACACCATCATCGAACCGCAGATCGGCGGCTGGGGCGGCCGCGAGGGGCATGACGGCAACAGCGCCCTGTTCTCGGGCTTCCACGGCGAAACCTACAATTGCCCCGCCGAGATTTCCGAAGCCCGCAACGGCCTGCATATCGGCCGGATGGCGCTGCATACCGGGCCGGGCGGCGAGGGCCAGTGGTGCGGCGGGCGCGGCATCGTCATCGACTATGGCGTGCGCCAGGACAATTCCTTCCTGACGATCGGCTATACGCGCTCGCGCATCATGCCGTGGTCCCTGAAAGAGGGGCATGAGGGAACGGGCAACTACGCGCTGATCCTGCGCCGCGACGGCACGCAGGAGCGCCATGCCTTCGTCTCCGGCCTGCGCGTGGACAAGGGCGACGTGATCCGCATCGTCACCGGCACCGGCGGCGGCTATGGCAATCCCGCCCTGCGCGATCCCGCCCTGGTGGCCCGGGACGTGAAGAACGGCCTGATCACCGCCGAACATGCGCAGCACGTCTACATGACCTGACCGTCGCCGGCATGCCAATGCCGGAAGACGAACCCTCTTCCCTGCCAGTGTGAATGGACAGGTCCGGATGGCAGCCGGACGGCCGAAAGGTGGGTGATCATGCAATATATTACGATAAAGCAACGACTTGCGCGCCTCAGGCGCCGCATGGCGGACGACGGGGTGGACCTGCTGGTCCTGGGTCCCGGCACCTATGTCGAATGGCTGCTGGGCTTTCACCCCTACCCGGATGAGCGCGTGTCGCTGCTGCTGGTCGGGCCGCAGCAGGCCATGTTCGTCATGCCGGCGCTGAACGCGGCGGACACCCAGGCACGTTGCGACCTGCCCGTCGCCATCTGGACCGACGCACAGGGCCCCGCGCGGGCCCTGGACACGGCCCTGGCCGCGACCTGCCCCCCGTCCGCCACGCCCCTCCGCGTCGCCCTCGACGAGGCCATGCGGACCGATTTCGCCCTGGCCGTCCTCGACCGGCTGCCGGGCGCCAACGTGGTGATGGCCCGCGACGTCGCCGGCGCGGTGCGGATGCTGAAGGACCAGGAGGAATACAGGCTCCTCAAGGAAAATGCCGCGATCGCCGACCGCGCCATGCTGCATGCCCTGGCGACCATCCGTCCGGGTCTGACCGAAGCGGAGGTGGCGGAGGCCATAGCCGGGGCCTTCGCCGCCGAGGGCGCGAAGGTCAAGTTCGCCATCGTCGCCACGGGCCCGAACGGCGCCCTGCCCCACCACCATACGGGCGCCGCCGTGCTGTCGCCGGGCGATGCCGTCGTCATCGATATCGGCGCCCGCCGCGACGGCTATTGCAGCGACATCACCCGCATGGCGGTATTGGAGCATGAACCGGAAGGCTACGGGGAAATCCATGCGATCGTGGAGGACGCCGTACAGGCGGCGCTGAAGGCCGCCCGCCCCGGCGCAACGGCCTCTTCGGTCGACCGGGCCGCGCGCGGCGTGATCGAACAGGCGGGCTACGGGCCGTATTTCGTTCACCGCACCGGCCACGGCCTGGGCATGGAAGGGCACGAGGCGCCCTTCATCACCGAAACGTCCGAAACAGTTCTCGAAGCCGGCATGGTGTTTTCCATCGAGCCCGGGATCTACCTGCCAGGCCGTTTCGGCATACGCCTGGAGGAAATCGTCATCCTGCGCGACGACGGGCCGGAAATCCTCTCCGCCCTGCCCCGGGCGCTTTCCCGGATCGCGCCCCGCAGCCAGGACCGGACCCCAGGATCAGACCGATGACCGCTGACACGATCACACGCACCGTCATCCAGTCCGTCATCGCCTCGGCGGCCGAGGAGATGTTCGCCATCCTGAAGAAGACGGCGATGAGCCCCGTCATCTACGAGGTGCTGGATGTCGGCACCGGCATCACCGATGCCGACGGCAATCTCCTCAGTTCCGGCGCCGGCATTCCCACCTTCGTCGGCGTCCTGGACAAGAGCGTGAAATGGATCCTGTCCGTCCATCCCCGCGACAGCCTGCGCGAAGGCGACATGTTCGTGACGAACGATCCCTATCACGGCGGCGTCACGCACCTCAACGACGTCGTCGTGGCACTGCCGGTCTTCGCCGAAGGGCAACTGATCGCCTGGACCGCCTCCATCGCCCACTGGAACGATATCGGCGGCCTGGTCATCGGCTCCATGTCGACCGACGCGACCGAGATCTTCCAGGAAGGGCTGCGCCTTCCCGCCGTGCGCCTGTGCGCGGCGGGAAGGCAACTGGATGCGGTGTTCGACATCATCGCGGCCAACAGCCGCCTGCCGGATTTCGTCCGGGGCGACCTGTGGGCCCAGATCGCCGCGTCCCGCCTGGCCGCGCGCCGGCTGGTCGACATGGTCGGCCAGTACGGACAGGCAGCCTATCGCGACGCCGTCGACCATCTGTTCGCGGAAGGGGAGGCCCGCGTCCTGTCCGGCCTGGCCGCCCTGCCCCACGGCACATTCTCGCTGACCGAAACCCGCGATGACGGCACCCCGTGGTCGGTCACCGTCACGATCACCGCCGAGCGGATGACCGTCGACCTGCGCGATGCGCCGGACCAGCGCGCGGCCCCCTACAACACCACGCGCGACGGCGCGGTCATCGCCGCCCAGATGATCCTGAAGGCCCTGGCCGACCCGACGCCCGCCGCCAATGCGGGCTCGTTCCGGCCGCTGGAGGTCCTCACGCGCCCCGGCACGATCTTCCACGCGGACGGCACGGTCCCGCATGGCTATTATTTCGAGATCCGGATCGGGCTGTACGATCTGCTGTGGCACTGCATCGCGCAGGCCATGCCCGATCGCCTGCCGGCGGGTCATTTCAGTTCGATCTGCGGCACCGTCGTCGCCGGGCTCCACCCGGATACGGGCCGTCGTTTCACGATGGTGGAACCGCAGATGGGAGGGTGGGGAGCGACCGCGGAACGAGAAGGCGAAACCGCGCTCTATTCCGCATGCCATGGCGAGACATTCAACTGTCCCGCCGAAATTGTCGAAAGCCGCTACGGTCTCGACGTTCTCTATCGCCGCCTGAATCCGGCCCCGGCACCAGCCGGACGGCATCCCGGCGGCCAGGGACTGTCGATGTGCTACGGCGTCCGGGCAAAGGCCATTCTTTCGGCGGGCTACAGCCGGACGCGCCAGCCGGCATGGGGATCGGCCGGCGGGGGGCCGGGCGGCGTGAACCGCCTGGCCATCACACGCACCGACGGCCGCACGGAAAGCCACGCCTTCGTATCCGGCCTGTCGCTCCAGCCCGGCGACAGGATCGAAATCGGCACGGCGAACGGCGGGGCATGGGGCGCCGGCGCGGATGGCTGACCGCGCCCGGAAACAACGACACGCCGCATCACGACATCACGCGGATATCAGGTGGAAATCATGAGAAAATACATATCGAAAAAGCAGGTCATTCTGGCGTCCGTCTTCTCGCTCGGGCTGGTGCCCGCGGGGGTGGAAAACGCCTTCGCCGCGGTCGACACCGCCAGCGATCCCCCGGCCAAACGGCAGGGGCAGACCGGCAAGCCGGCCACCACCCCGGCGGCGAAGGCAAAGGCAAAGACAAACGCGGACAGCGCCCAGGCCGCCGTGGCGGCACCAGCACAGCCGAATCCCCAGTCCGAAGCCATCGTCGTCACCGGCCTGTCGCGCCAGCAGAAACTGCAATCCGCCCCCGTCTCGGCCACCGTCTTCACGGCGGCCAACATCAAGGACGCGCATATCCAGGGGGTCAGCGACTTCATCGCTCTCACCCCGAACGTCTCCATCACCCAGGCGCAGCAGGCCGGCGTGTCCTTCATCACCATTCGCGGCATCACCCAGGTCCGCAACGGCCAGAGCCCGGTCGCGGTGATCGTGGACGGGGTGCAGCAGATGGATTCCCGCCAGTTCACGCAGGATCTCTATGATGTCGGCCAGATCGAGGTGCTGCGCGGCCCGCAGGGCGACCTGTGGGGCCGCAACGCCATCGGCGGCGCCATCGTCATCAATACGCGCCAGCCGACGAACACCTTCTACGCCCATGCCGACGCCCAGTTCGGCAACGGCGCCGACTACCGGGGCAAGGTGTCCTTCGCCGGCCCGATCGTGAAGGACCGCCTGTTCTACGACGTCAATTTCAGCGAACATTCCTTCGGCGGCCTGCTGGAAAACGTCTATCTGCACAAGACCGTCGATCGCTCCAACGAATATACCGGCCGCGGCCACATCAAGGCCGTCATCACTGACGACCTGACCGCCGACTTCCGCGTCGGCTTCGACGAAACCCAGGGCGGCGCCAACAACTATCACTACCAGTCCGCCAAATACGACCCGAGCCAGCCCTGCTTCCTGGACCCGACGAACCCGTTCGGCGGTCCCGCGCCGGATGCGAACAATGTCAGCCGCACATTCTGCGCCAACAACCGGGGCTACAACCAGCGCGACATCCGCAACGCCTCGTTCCGCCTGGTTTATACAAAACCCTTCGCGACCTTCTCCAATACGCTGGGCTGGGTGAAGATCAACGAATATATCGGCACCGACCAGTTCCCCTACACCGCCACGCGCGGTTCGGGCTATGACGGCACACAGACCCAGTGGGCCCAGAATACGTCGTGGGAAGACGAATTCCGCGTCACGTCACGCTCCGATCGCCGTTTCCGCTGGATGGGCGGCGGCTATTTCCTCGATACACGCGACTATCTGGCCTCCACCACCGGGGCGGATACCGGCAGCGGCATCGCCCGTGTCAGCACCTCGCCGCTCTACGGATACGCGCCCAACCAGACACTGACCTATTTCGGCAATTCGGACCACAACCAGGACTTCGCGCTCTTCGGCCATCTGTCCTATGACATTCTCAAGAACCTGACGGCGGAATTCGGCTACCGGTACGACTGGAACTCGCTGAACCAGTACGTGAATCCGGAAAGCAGCGGCGGCGTGCCCACCGGCTGCACCATGTCGGGCGGGTCCTGCCAGCGCACGCGCTGGTTCAAGCAGGGCCAGCCCAAGGGCACGCTGACCTATCACGTCAACCCGAACCTGACCTTCTTCGTCGATTACGGCATCGGTTTCCGCAGCGGCCAGTTCAACCAGAGCGGCACGGCGGAGGCCGCGAACCTGCCGGGCGTCTACAATACCGTGAAACCCGAGGTGGCGAACACGGTCGAGGCCGGCTTCAAGAGCCAATGGTTCCATAATCGCCTGACCCTGAACGGCTCCTTCTTCGACACGCGCGACCGCAACTCGTTCTACTTCCTGTTCGTCGGCTCGGTCGGCGCGCAGATCCTGGTCAACATCAACAAGATCCACCTGACGGGCGGCGAACTGGAGGCCAAATATTCCATCCTTCCCGGCCTGGATGTGTTCGCCAATGGCGGCTACACCCACAGCTCGATCACCAAATACACGTTCGACCGCGCCGACCAGGGCAACTGGGCACCCTATATTCCGGAATTCACCGCCAATATCGGCGTGCAATACCACCATGCCTTCAACCGCTGGCTCGGCTTCTTCGGCCGCTTCGACGTCGAAGCCAAGGGCAAGCAGTATTGGGACCCGGAAAACGCGACACCGCGCAGCGCCTTCAATCTCTATAACCTGCAGGTCGGCGTCGAAAGCCCCAACCGGAAATGGTCCGCCACCTTCTACGTCAACAACCTGACGGACACCCGCTACAACGCCGAGTATGTCTCCGGCGGCTTCGCGCAGCCGGCCGAACCGCGCATGCTGGGGGGCGAGATCCAGTACACCTACTGACCCTCCACAGGGAGCCGTGCGGCCTCACCGCACGGCTCCCCGGCTTCTGATGCTGCTTGGAAAATCACCTGCCTGCGACCCGACGCGCATTTTCCGTGCTTCGCGGCACTCTCGCGCGGCAGGCCGACTTTTCAAACCGCCTCTTTCACGCAGGAGACGCGCATGCACGCGACGCACGACGAACATACCGCCAACGCCGTGCCCGAGGCCGAACGCGGCTCGGCATGGCGGATCTTCTTCATCGTCGCGGGCACGCAGTGCGGCCTGCCCGGCTTCGTCCTCTCCGCGCGCATCCTCTCGGCCCTCGGTCTTCATGACGGCATCGCCGCGATCATCGCCAGCGCCCTGATGACGGCGCTGCTGGCCGCCTTCACCTCCTGGCTCGGTGCCGCCACGGGCATGAGCCTCTCCCTTCTGAGCCTGCGCATCTTCGGCCCTTACGGTGCCGTCATCGTCCGCACGGTCATCGGCGTCTCGCTGGTCGGCTGGTTCGGGGCCACGATCGGGCTGCTGGGCAGCACGGCGGCGCCGGCACTCAGCGAGCAGTTCCATCTCCACGTCTCCCCGCATCTGGTATCGGCCCTCGCCGGCATCGGCATCGTCATCGGCACCTGCATGGGCGCCCGCGGTCTCGAACGGATCGGCCAGGTCGTCATTCCGGTCGTGGCCCTCGGGCTGATCGCCGGCATCGCACGCACATGGCATGCCCTGCCGGCCGCCGCCCTGCATGGCGGCACCCACGCCCTCACCTTCGGGGGGGCCGTCTCGGCGATGATCGGCTCCTACGTCGTCGGCATCATCATCCAGCCGGATTACAGCCGCTTCGTACGGTCGGCGCGCGGCGCCGCCACCGCCGTCGTGGCCGCGCTGGGGCTGGCCTATCCGGTCATCATGATCGCCTCGGGCATCCCCTCGCTGGCCCTGGGGCGGCCCGACCTCGTCTCCGCCCTCGTCGCGCTGGGCTTCGGCATCCCCGCGCTGCTGGTGCTGGTTCTCAGCGCGTGGATCGACGCCTCGGCCTGCCTCTATTCCGGCAGCCTCGCCCTGGCAAACCTGTTCCAGGGCCGCCGCCTATGGCCCTATGTACTCGGCAGCGGCATCGTCGGCGGCATTCTGGAACTCGGGGGCCTGACCGATGCCTATGTGCGCTTCCTGCTCCTGCTCGGCATCGTCCTGCCGCCGATCGCCGCCATCCTGATCGTGGATGCCCTGATCGGCCTCCCGGACAATGCCGGCCGCGCGGCGGCGGGCAGGCAGCATGCCGCGATCCTGGCATGGCTATGCGGCGGCATCGCCGGCGCCCTGTCCGAATGCGGCATGACGAGCCTGACGGACATTCCCACCTTCGACGGGCTGCTGGTCTCGGCCAGCATCATGACGGTCACCAGCCTGTACGGCCGCCTCACGACATCCGACCCAGCCATCTGACCACCCGACGCGCCCCGCCGCGCAACGAAAGGTCCTTTCACGAAATTGTAGCCACACGCAACGAAATGCCCGCCGGCGGGTTGCGGCCAGGATGCTCCGTCCACGCCCGGAAAGACCGAAGGCCCCCCGATGCTTCAGATGCTGCGCATGCTCGTCGGTCTCAGCATTTTCGCCGGCCACTGGTCGGAACCCTATGTCGGGCAATTATGGCCGCAGGGGCAGATCGCCATCGACATCTTCTTCATGATCGAGGGCTTCATCGCGATGGGCTACCTGGCCCGGCCCGCCGTTGCCGGCACGGCCAGATGGCGGATTGTCGCCAGCCGCATCGCCCATATCTACCCGATCTATGCCCTGGCCCTCGTCGCCGGCTTCTGTTCGTTCACCCCCCTCGCCCTCACCCACGCGCAAGGATGGACGATCGCGAACTGGCTCGCCGCCTTCTTCTCGGGCCTCGTCCTGCTGCCCTTCTTCTCGACACTCGTTCACGGCTCGGTCTTCCCGCTCAATCCGCCAAGCTGGGCCATCGTGCTGGAACTGTTCGGATTCGCGCTTCTGGCGTACCTGCGCGTTCAAAAATCTCCCGGGCGGCTGCTCGCCTTATGGATCGGCGCGGCATCCACCTATCTCGTGCTCGGCGCATTCTGGCGCGATCCCAACGCGGGCTGGGCCACGGTGCATTACTGGGGCGGCTGGCCACGCATGATCATGGGCTTCGCCGGTGGCGCGTTGCTGTGGCACCTCCACAGCCGCTACGGCGCACGCACTGCCAAGATCCCCCCGCTCGGCGTCCTGGCGCTCTTCATCGGCATGCACCTGCCGAAGATCCACCTCATCGGCTGGCCATTGCTGGGTCTCGGCGTCCCCCTGCTGGTCTGGTCCGCCGCGTCATGCGCGCGTCCCGCCTGGCTCGAAGCCGTCGCACCCTTCGCCGAACGGAACACGCTCGCCCTCTACCTGCTCGGCTACCCCGTCATGATGCTCTGGCGCTTCGCGGACAGTATTTTCACGCTGCGCCCCGCCTTCGCCGGCAGCGCCGCAGGCTTCGCCCTGGTCCTCGGCAGCCTGCTGGCGGCAAGCGTGATCACCATGCACCTCCAGAAAACCCTGGGCCGACAGGCACAGGGCTGACCCGCCCGGCATCCCGCCACCCCCTTGGACGCCCGGAGGACAAAGGCCTATCGTCGGCAGGCAGACGAAACCACCCCATGGAATGATGCCGCCGACCATCCCCCCGACCACCGACCCGCTGGCCGGGTTCACCCAGGCGACCCGCGCATGGTTCACCACCGCGTTCGCGTCGCCGACACCGGTGCAGGCGGCGGCCTGGGCGGCCATCGGCGCCGGCGAGAACGCGCTGGTCATCGCCCCCACCGGCTCCGGCAAGACGCTGGCCGCCTTCCTGCACGCGATCGACCGGCTGTTCCGCGAGCGCGAGGCAGACGCCACCGCCACCCCATCCGAGACAAAACCGGCCACACGCATCCTCTACATCTCACCGATCAAGGCACTCGGCGCCGACGTGCAGCGCAACCTCCGCCTCCCGCTCCACGGCGTCGAGGCGGAGCGCACCCGGCGCGGCGACCCGCCGGTCACCCTCACGGTCGGCATGCGCACCGGCGACACACCGGCCACCGAACGCGCGAGCCTGCTGCGCCGGCCGCCCGACATCCTCATCACCACCCCGGAATCGCTCTACCTGATGCTCACGTCGAAGGCGCGCGAGACGTTGCGGGGCGTGCAGGCGGTCATCCTCGACGAGGTCCACGCCGTGGCCGCCACCAAGCGCGGCGCGCATCTGGCCCTGAGCCTGGAACGCCTGGACAGCCTGCTGCCCACACCCGCGCAGCGGATCGGCCTGTCGGCAACCGTGCGCCCCGCCGACCGGGTGGCGCATTTCCTGGGGGGTGCCCGGCCGGTCACCATCGTCAATCCCCCCGCCAGCCGCCGGCTCGACCTCACGATCGTGGTGCCGGTAGAGGACATGAGCAACCTCGCGGCCACCGGCCAGCCTGGCGACGGAGACCGCAGCACGCGCGCAGGCTCCATCTGGCCGCATGTCGAAGCCAGCATCCTCGACAAGGTCCTGGGCCAGAGCGCGACGATCGTCTTCACCAATTCGCGCGGCCTGGCCGAAAAACTCACCGCACGGCTCAACGAACTCTACGCCGAACGCTTCACGCAGGACGCACCGGACACCGGTCCCCCCGTCCATTACGCCTCGGTCGCCGGCAGCACCGAAAAGCGCGCAACGGGCGTGCCGCCGCTGATCGCCCGCTCCCATCACGGCTCGGTCTCCAAGGAACAGCGCCGCGAGATCGAAACCGCCCTCAAATCCGGCGCGTTGCGCTGCGTGGTGGCGACATCGAGCCTGGAACTGGGCATCGACATGGGGCTGGTCGATCTGGTGATCCAGGTCGCCGCCCCACCCTCGGTGGCCAGCGGCCTGCAACGGGTGGGCCGCGCGGGCCATCAGGTCGGCGGCGCCTCGGCCGGGCTGGTCTATCCCCGTACCCGGCGCGACCTGGTCGATGCCACGGTCACGGTCGCCTCCATGCGCGCCGGCCGCATCGAGGCGATCGACCCGCCCCGTAACCCGCTCGACGTCCTGGCCCAGCAGACGGTGGCGGCCGTCGCCGTCTCGCCGCTCCAGGTCGAGGACTGGTACGCGACGGTACGCCGCGCCGCCCCTTTCGCCAGCCTCCCCCGCAGCGCGTTCGACGCCACGCTGGACATGCTGGCCGGCCGCTACCCCTCCGACGATTTCGCCAATTTCCGCCCGCGCCTGGTCTGGAACCGCGAAACCGGGCTCCTGACCCCCCGTCCCGGCGCCCTGCAACTGGCCGTCACCAGCGGCGGCACCATCCCCGACCGGGGCAGCTTCACCGTCGTCCTGCCCGAAGGCGAGGAACGCGCCGGCTCACGCCGCGTCGGCGAACTCGACGAGGAGATGGTCTACGAATCCCGCGTCAACGACATCATCACCCTGGGCACCACCTCCTGGCGCATCGAGCAGATCACCAACGACCAGGTCATCGTAACACCCGCGCCGGGCCGCTCCGCCCGCCTGCCCTTCTGGCACGGCGACGGCGTACGACGCCCCGCCGAACTGGGCGAAGCGATCGGCGCCTTCCTGGCCACGCTCGACGCCGATACGCGAGAGGCGGCCGAAGACCCCACCCCCAGCCCGGAAACCCGTCTGCGCGCAGCCGGCCTCGACACGAACGCCACCACCAACCTGCTGGCGCTGATCGAGGCCCAGCGCACGGCAACCGGCGTGCTGCCGACCGACCGTACCCTGGTGGTCGAACGCTGCCGCGACGAATCCGGCGACTGGCGGGTGATCCTGCACAGTCCCCATGGCCGCCGCGTGCACGACCCATGGGCGCTTGCCATCGCGGCACGGGTGCGGCGCCGGTTCGGCATCGACCCGTCGGTGGTGGCCAGCGACGACGGCATCGTCGCCCGCCTGCCCGACACCGCCGGCCAGGTACCGGGCGCGGAACTCTTCCTCTTCGACCCGGAAAAACTCCGTGGCATCGTCACCGACGCCGTGGGCAGCTCGGCCCTGTTCGCCGCCCGCTTTCGCGAATGCGCCGCCCGCGCGCTGCTGCTGCCCCGCCGCGCCCCCGGCCACCGCTCCCCCCTGTGGCAGCAGCGGCTGCGCGCCGGCCAGTTGCTGGAAATCGTCCGCGACCACCCGGATTTCCCGATCCTGATCGAAACCGCCCGCGAATGCCTGCGCGACGTGTACGACCTCACCGCCCTCGACAGCCTGGCCCGCCGCCTCGCCGACGGCACGGTGCGGATCGTCGAAGTCACCACCGAGATCCCCTCCCCCTTCGCGGCAGACCTGCTGTTCGGCTACGTCGCGGAGTTCATGTATGCGACCGACGCGCCGATCGCCGAACGCCGCGCCTCGGTCCTGTCGCTGGATAGCGGCCTGCTGGCCGACCTTCTCGGCGAAGTCGATCTGGGCACCCTGCTCGACCCCACGGTCACGGAGCAGGTCGAACAGGAATTGCAGCGCCTCACACCCCCCTACCGCGCAAAGGGACCGGAAGGCGTGGCCGACCTGTTGCGCGAACTCGGCCCGTTATCGACGCAGGAGGTCGCGCAACGCCTCGCGGAAGGCGACGCCGAACCCTGCCTCGCCACCCTCGCCGCCGACCACCGGGTCATCGCCATAACCATCGCCGGCCAGCCCTGCTGGGCCGCCGTTGAGGACGCCGCCCGCCTGCGCGACGCGCTGGGCGTCGCCCTCCCGCCCAACCTGCCCGAGATTTTCCTCGCCCCCACCGCCGATCCGCTCCGCGAACTGGTCGCACGCCACGCCCGCACCCATGGCCCCTTCACGACGCACGCGGTCGCCCAGCGGTTCGGCCTCGGCGTCACGGTCGCCGACGCGGCGCTGGACCGGCTGCGCGACCAGGGCAAGCTGCTCAAGGGCAATTTCGGCGTCGAACGCCGGCAGGAGGCACGGGACGACACCCCGCCCCCCACGCCCAACCCGCTGGCAACCCACGAATGGGTCGCCGATGACGTGTTCAAGCGCCTGCGCCTGCGCGCCCTGCAAGCCGCGCGCGCGGCAACCCGCCCGGCGGGGCAGGATGCCTATACCCGCCTGCTGCTGGAACGCCACGTCCTGAGCGCCGAGCCCGGCGGCCTGGGCCCGCTCGCCGGCATCGACGGCGTCGCCCGGGTCATCGAACAACTGGCCGGCGTGCCCCTGCCGCCCGCCTTGTGGGAGAACCAGATCCTCCGCGCCCGCGTCCCCGACTACACCCCGGCGATGCTGGACGAACTGATCGGCCACGGCACCATCCTGTGGTGCGGCCATGCCACCCCCGGCGGCGAGGACGGGCTGGTCTCCCTGCATCCCCGCGACTTCGCCGCCGAAACCCTGCCGCCCCCGCCGGATGCCGAGCGCATGGCGGCCCTGCCCCCCATCCAGCGCGCCATCCTCGCCATTCTCGCCGATGGCGGCGCCTATTTCGCCCGCCAGCTCGCCACGCTGGCCCCCGCCCGGCTGGCAGCGGACCCGGACAATGACTGGGACAGCACCCCCATCCTGACAGCATCCGAACTCGATACGGCGTTATGGGACCTCGCCTGGGCCGGCCATGTCACCACCGATAGCTGGTCGCCACTCCGCGCCCGCTCGGGCGCCCGCGCCAGCCACCGCCCCCGCCCGGTCCAGCGATCACGACGCCACCGGGCGCTGCATGGCGGCGCCTTCGCGCGCCCATCGGGCGACCCCACCCTGGCCGGCCGCTGGTCGCTGCTCCCCCGCGAAGCCGTCACCGATACCGCCCGCGCGCTGGCCCTGGCCGAGGGCCTGCTGGACCGCTACGGCATCGTCACGCGCGGCGCCACCATCGCGGAAGCCGTGCCCGGCGGCTTCCCGTCCCTCCAGCCGATTTTCCGCAGCATGGAAGATGCCGGCCAGATCCTGCGCGGCCGCTTCGTCGAAGGGCTGGGCGCCGCGCAATTCGCCGAACGCCCGACCATCGACCGCCTGCGCGAGCACGCGGAACGCCCCACCACACATCCGCTCGCCATCGCGCTCTCGGCGGCCGACCCCGCCAACCCGTTCGGCACCGTCCTGCCCTGGCCGCCGCACCCGTCCACGACCCGCCCGACACGCCGGCCCGGCGCCTTCGTCGTCATCGCCGGCAACCGCCTCGCCTTCTACCTCACCCAGGGCGGCCGCACCCTGCTGACCTATCTCGATCCGGACGACCCCGCCCACACGGACCTGCTCACCCCGGCCCTGTCCGCCCTCGCCGCCGCGCTGAAGCGCGAAAAGCACCTCATGTTCACGCTTGAGATGGTCAACGACCACCCCGTGCAGACAACCCCCCTCGACGCCCCCCTGCGCGCCTGCGGCTTCTCGATGATGCCGAAAGGCCTGGGCTGGCATCAGTAACGCGCAAAAACGCATCACCCCCAGGCGCCCAGGATTTCGTCCGCCGTCGCCGTTTCGACCTGCTGGCCAAAGCGCGTCAGATACACCCGCATCGAGGCGTCATGCGCGGAATCCGACGAACTGCACAACGCATCCAGCGCAATGACGACCCGATACCCACGGTCGATCGCGCCGAGCACCGTCGCGAGCACGCAGATATCGGTCTCCCCACCCGTAATGATCAGCGTATCCGTCTCCCGCCGGGCAAGCCGCGATTGCAGGTCCGTCTTTATCCAGGGAGAATAAACGTGCTTGTCCACCACCACCGCCGGCGGCACGAAACGGCGCAACGCCGGCATCAGTTCCACCATGTCTTCCCCGACATGCTCCAGCGTCATCGAGGCCCAGCGCCGATAATAATGCCGCCACGTACCCTGCCCCTCTCCCGGATGGGCGGCGGGAATGAAGCGGGTAAAGATCGTCCTGTCCGGCGCATGTGCGACAACCCGCTCCACAACCGGACAGACGCGCTTCATCCATGGCATGTACCAATCGGTCTCTTCCGCAAACATCCGCTGCATGTCGACGCAGAGATGAATACAATGCGCGCCGAGAGGCCCATAGCGGAGTGCGTCCGACATCGCGGTGCGGCGCCTCAGGCAGACAGCACCGCCGGCTCGCCCGCAAACAACCGGACGATGGCGGCACAGAAAGCGGGCAGGTCGTCCGGCCGGCGGGACGTGACCAGCTTGCCGTCCACCACCACCTCCTCGTCCACCCACTCCGCCCCCGCATTCCTCAGGTCGGTCCGCAACGAGGGCCAGGACGTCATGCGATGCCCCGCAACGCCGCCCGCCTCGATCAATGTCCACGCGCCATGACAGATCGCCGCGATCGGCTTGCCCGTCTCGACGAAATGCCGCACGAACGCCACCGACGCATCGTCGATGCGCAACTGGTCGGGGTTCGTCGTCCCGCCCGGCAGCACAAGCCCATCGAACGCCTCGGCCCGCGCCTCGGCAACCGGCCGCTCGACCGCATATGTCCGCGCCGGATGCACGTCCGCCTCCATCGCCTGTATTTCCGCCCGCTGCGGCGAAACCAGGACGGTAAACGCACCAGCCTCGCGCAACGCCTCGCCGGGCTTCACGAGTTCCACGTCCTCGACGCCATCGGTCGCCAGAATCGCGATACTCCGTCCGCTCAGGTCAGACATCATCTCTTCTCTCCCTTACCGGATAACGACATTTCCATTCCGACACGTCATGAATCATCCGCGTGCCGTCACTCATGCATGATCGGCAGCGCCTGCGCCATGCGCAGATGGTCCTTCAGCGTCGGCAGGGCATGCGTGGCAAAATCGCGCAGCGCCTGATCCTCCTTGCCTTCGCCGTAGCGCGTGAACAGCGACACCGCGTCCTCATGCGCCGTAATCTGCTCGGTCCGATATTGACGATCGAAGCCAAGCCCCTTGAGATTGCGCAACTGATTCAGCTTCGTCTCATGCGCATCGTCCAGGGCGGTCGGCGGCGCCGCAATCGTGTCACGCCCCGCAATCGCCGCCTTGAGTTCCGTGGTCGTCGTCTGATGGTCCTTCAGCATCCGCTGGGCAAAGGCACGCACCTTGGCATCCGTGCTCCGATCCAGCGCCAGCTTCGCGGACGCGATCTCGAACATGTCGCTCAATGCCGCCGTCCGCACGAAATCGGCGGTAGAAGGACTGACACCGAGCAGGGAATTGACCCCGGACCGTTCGCCGACCGATTGCGCATGCAGCCCGCCGCCACCCGAGAGCGCGACGAGGATCACCCCCCCGGCCGCAGCCAGGAAAGCGCGATTTGTCATGAACATGACGAATTCCTTCAACTGAATGATCAGTTTTCCGCCCTGCCTGGCAGCAGGACCGCAGACGGGTATGCCCCTGTCGCTTGTGAAACGCCGAAAAACCCGGCGCCACGCGAAAGCTCAAAAGCACCAGACACAAGCCAGTTTTCGAAAATCTTCTACACCAGTTTGTGAGAATCCGTTCACACCCAGCCTTCTCTTCCAGCCGATCCTCTTCCAGCCGATCGCCTCGCCACCGGTCACACCACAGAACGGCCGAAACCCGGCCGACGCCGTGCGCCAACCGGGTTCCCCCAACCGAATAGCCAGAGGCGGGCTATGATCGGGCACGCCTCATATCAGTCACGCCGCCCTGCCGGACAGAGCGCCACCCGTCTCATGTGCCCTTATGGGAATGGGACGCATGACCACCCTTGCGACCGGCTTCCGCCGCCTCTTCGGGGTCATCGGCGAAATTCCCCGATTTATGCTCGGCACCGCCGGTACTGTGTCCGGCACTGCCACCGTGGCTATGCTGCCCTCCCTTGCGCCCGGCCTCGGCCGCCCGTTCGGGATCATCGGCGAAATTGCCCGATTTATGTTCGGCGCCACCGGTGCCGTGCGCGGCACTGCCGCCATGGCTCTGCGCCCCTCCCTTGCGGCCGGCCTCGGCCGCCTTTTCCCGATCCTGAGCAAAATTACCCGGATTATGGCTGGCTCCTCCGCCGCCACGACTGTCGGCCGCGCGGACGAGGGACGAAAGATATTTTTCGCGTAAAATCATGGAATGCTCCTGTAGTCCAAGGTCGAGCCGTGCATCACGCTGCACATCCCGGACGACGCGGCCCACGCCCGATTCAATACGACTTACCGCATCAAGTTTCAAAATTTTCTTTTCCAAACATGATGTTTTCGAATCAATATGAAATTGCGGACTCACTGATGTTACAGGGATATTCCGCCCACGCCCGCCATCAACCGCTCGTGAAGTCCGTCCGCAACAGACTGAGACTCCACAAGGATCGTCCATATCTCCATTTTATCGCATTATTTTTTCAAATTCCCGTCCTTGCGGGAAAGATATCCCCTCCCCACCGTTCCTCTCTCCAGGTTCAGAACCATCTGATGCCCGAGGCGACGGAGGCTTCCATGCCACATTTCACGAAATATGCGCTTTTTATAACGGGTCTCACATTTTCCATACCGCAGACCGGATGGACCCAAGCCACCCAATCTCCATCTCCATCTCCGTCCACGTCCACGCCCACGTCCACACCCTCCCACGCGCACGAACAGAAATGCATGAACGAGAAGGAACGCAGCAAGACGGGCCCATGCCCCCTCAAGGACCCGAGCAACAAGAAGATCCCCGGCGTCACCACCCGCTCCCCGCCGCCGCCGGAAAAGCCGGGCAGGCCACCACCGCCGATCAGGCCGGACAATCCATCACCCTGACCTGCGGGGAATCCCCCTTCGCCGCCACGCATCGGGGTACGCCCGATCAAGGGACCCGCCCCGATGCGCAGGCAGGGCACGCCAATCCCGCCCGGCCCGAACTCCCGCCGACCGTCCGCGTTGCGCCCGGAGCCTGTTCTTCTTTCTGATGCGAGAGGCACACCCGCCATGACGTCGGAGCTCTGGGCCCTGCTGTGGTCCGCCATCCTCTGCCTTGCGCTGCCCGCGCTCTACGGGCCGCTCCATGCCCGCCAGATCGGCCAGGCCGCCCTGATCGGCAACCGCGAAGGCATCCCCGAACCGACGGGAGCCGCGGGGCGCGGCCTGCGCGCGCACCGCAACCTGGTGGAAAACCTGCTCCCCTTCGCCATCGTCGTGCTGATCGCCCGCGCGGCGGGCATCTCCAACGCCATGACCGTGCTGGGCGCCTGGCTGTTCCTGGGGGCACGGGTGATCCATGCCGGATGCTACATCGCCGGCATCACCGGCATCCGCACGCTGGCATGGCTGACGGGCGTGGCCGGTATCATACTGATCATCGCACAGATTTTCTAAGAGCCTGACCGAAAATGCACGCTGGTGGCGATCCGACGCGCGTTTCCTGCGCTTCGGTGCTCACGGCCATCAAGGCCGCTCCGCTCCGATGCTCAAAAACACACGCCGGGCGCGCCGCTATGCGGCGCTCTCGCTCACCAGCCCACATTTTCGGTCAGGCTCCAAGAGGCTGTTTGCAAAGTCATCCTGCCGGCGATCCGACGCGCATTTCCCGCGCTTCGGTGCTCACGGCCATCAAGGCCGCTCCGCTCCGATGCTCAAAAACACACGCTGGGCGCGCCGCTATGCGGCGCTCTCGCTCACCAGCCCACATTTTCGGTCAGGCTCCAAGAGGCTGTTTACAAAGTCATCCTGCCGGCGATCCGACGCGCATTTCCCGCGCTTCGCGGCAGGCAGCCATCAAGCCCGCATCGTCAGCGCAGACAGGCCGCCTCAGCGTTTGAGCAGATTCGTCTTGGCCAGATCGAGAATTTCATCCCCGCGCCCATTCATGATCGCCCGCAGGATATAAAGGCTGAACCCCTTCACCTGCTCGGCCTTGATCGTCGGCGGCAGCGAAAGCTCCTGCGTGGCCGTCACCACGTCGAGCAGCGCCGGCCCGTCATGGGCCATGATTTCGGCCACCGCCCCCGGCAGGTCACCCGGGTCCTCCACCCGTACGGCATGGATGCCCATGGCCCGCGCCATCGCCGCGAAATCCGGATTCTTCAGGTCGACGCCGACATCGACGAATCCCGCCGCCTTCATCTCCAGCGCAACGAAGCCCAGCACGCCATTATTGAATATCACCACCTTCACCGGCAGCGTCTGCTGCGTCAGCGTGATCAGGTCGCCCATCAGCATGGTAAACCCGCCATCGCCCGAGAGCGACACCACCTGCCGCCCCGGCTGCGCCGCCTGGATACCGATCGCATGCGCCATGGCGTTGGCCATGGACCCATGCACCCACGACCCGATCAGGCGGCGCTTGCCATTCATCTTGAGGTAACGGGCGGCCCAGATGGTCGGCATGCCGACATCCGCCGTAAACACCGCATCTTCCGATGCCGCCTCGCTGACCAGCTTCGCAAGATATTGGGGGTGGATCGGCCTGCGCCCCGACGTGCCGACCGCCAGATCGTCCAGCCCCTCGCGCGCCTTGGCATAATGGCTCAGGCAGGTATCCAGATGCGCCCGGTCCGCCTTCACCTTCAGCTTCGGCAGCAGCGCGGTGATCGTCGCCCCCACATCGCCGACCAGCCCCAGATCCAGCTTGCAGCGCCGCCCCAGATTCTCCGGCCGGATATCCACCTGCGCGATCCGCGCATCCGTGGGCAGGAACTGCTTGTACGGAAAATCGGTCCCGAGCATCAGCAGCAGGTCACATCCCTGCATCGCGGCATAGCCCGACGAAAACCCGATAAAGCCCGTCATGCCGACATCGTAGGGGTTGTCGTATTCAACCCACTCCTTGCCGCCCAGGGCATGGACGGTCGGGCTCTTCAGCGCCTCCGCCAGTTGCATGAGCGGCCCATGCGCCCCCGCACACCCCCGCCCGCAGAACAGGGTGATGCGCGCGGCGCCGTTCAGCATCTCCGCCAGCGCATCGAGTTCGGCTTCCGCCGGCAGCACGCGCGGCTGCGGCGGCAGCAACCCCTGGCGCGCGGCATGGGCACGCGGCGGCGCCGGACGCAGCGCGACATCCCCCGGAATCACCACCACCGCCACGCCACGCTGCCCCACGGCGGCGCGAATGGCATTTTCCAGCACATAGGGAAGCTGCGCGGGGTCGGAGACGAGTTCGCAATAATGGCTGCACTCGCGGAACAGGTTCTGCGGATGCGTCTCCTGGAAATAGCCACCGCCGATCTCGGCTGAGGGAATCTGCGCCGCGATGGCCAGCACCGGCGTCCGGCTGCGATGCGCGTCGAACAGGCCATTGATCAGGTGCAGGTTCCCCGGCCCGCACGACCCCGCGCAGACGGCCAGCCCGTTCGTCACCTGCGCTTCGCCCGAGGCCGCGAACGCCGCGACCTCCTCATGGCGCACATGCACCCATTCAATCGCGGGCCGCAGGCGCAACGCCTCGGTCAGGCCGTTGAGACTGTCGCCGACAATGCCGTAAATCCGGCTCACCCCGGCCTCGACAAGTGTATCGGCGATCAGATCGGCGACGGTGCTGGCAGGCATCCAATATCTCCCGAAAGGCGTTACCGTGTCGGTGGATCGTCAGACGCCCCTATCAGCCCGGCACGCATGCGGACAGGGCCGCGCCGGGAATGTCCGCATGCACGCCCGGCATGCCATGCGAAAATCCCAGCCAGACCCTCGCCATGCCGTTCCGCTTCCCCAACCGGCACAACAAGACGTGAACGGAACGCCATTGTCCCGGTTCCCTTGTCCCGGCCCCGATCCGCCTTACCGCCGAGGGAGTCAGGGCGCCGTCACGATGGCGCCTTCGCCCTGCCCGGGCGTGGCTTCTTCTTTCCCGCCGGTTCGAACATCGCCCGGCAGCGCGGCGAAAGCTGGTCGACCTTCTTCTTCATGCAGGCCGTGACCTTGTCTTCATTGGGAATGGCAAAAGTACACAGCTTGATCGCATCCCCCCGACAGGCCGCGCTCTGCTCCTCACGCGACGCGGCATGCGCCGTACCCAGGAAAAAGACGACAAGGACGAAGGGGGCCAATGCTGAATATTTCAAGGTCGCGTCTCCTCGACGATCGGGGCCTCCGCCCCACAATTCTCGCCTTTTCAACGCATTGCCTCTCCGATAGTTCGAACCGCCCGGAACGTCGCCCCTGGCCCGCAGGGTCACGACGCCGGATCCGTTCCCCGCCGCCGGAACCGCGTGGAAAGAATGATCGCCGAGGTTGTCCGCTCCACCCCGTCCAGCATGCCGATCCGGTCGATCACCCGGTTGATGGTCTCGGTCGAAGCCGCGCCCACGATGGCGATCATGTCCACCAGGCCGCTGACGGCATGCAGTTCGCGGATTTCGCGGATCGCGCGCAGGGCGGCTTCTACCGAAGCCGCATGCCGTGGCGTGACCGTGATCATCACATGCGCCCGCACCGCGTCGACGTCACGCGCGGGGGTCACGGTCGTATAGCCGGCGATCACCCCGGCCCGCTCCATCCGCTCGATCCGGCTCTGCACCGTGGTGCGCGACAGGCCGACCCGGCGCGCAAGGGCCACGGTCGACATCCGCGCATTGCCCTCCAGCAGGGCCAGCAGGGTCTTGTCCGTCTCGTCCGGTTGCATAATGCCGATCATATCCGACATTCTGCCGAAAGAAAGCACCGATCGCACGTCACGCTGTCCATTGTGTCCGGCCGCGTTCCTTCGTTCCATCTCCGTATCGCATCAGCAGCAGGAACGATGGGCATGAAGAAGATACTCGTGGTCGGCGCAGGCAAGATCGGTTCGACGATCGCGGACTTCCTCGATGCGACCGGCGATTACGCCGTCACGCTGATCGACCGCGACCAGCCGGGCCTCGACCGTGCCGATGTCGGCCCCCAGGTGCGCAAGGTCCGGGTCGATATCGCCCGGGACGGCGCCCTCGCCCCGTTGATGGAGGGCCATTACGCCGTCCTCTCCGCCGCCCCCTATCACCTGACGACCGCCATCGCCACCGCCGCCGCCACCGCCGGCATCCATTATCTCGACCTGACGGAAGACGTCGCCAGCACCCGCGCGGTCCGCGCGCTGGCCGAGGGCGCGCAATCCACCTTCATCCCGCAATGCGGCCTCGCCCCCGGCTTCGTCTCCATCGTCGCCCACGACATCGCCCAGCGTTTCGAAAAGCTGGACACGATCCACCTGCGCGTCGGCGCGCTGCCGGAATTTCCCTCCAACGCGCTGGGCTACAACCTCACCTGGAGCACCGACGGCGTCATCAACGAATATATCGAGCCCTGCGAGGCCATCGTCGGCGGCGAGCGCCACATGGTGCCGGCCCTGGAAGGGCTGGAGACGCTGGGGGTCGACGGCGTGACCTACGAGGCCTTCAACACCTCGGGCGGCCTCGGCTCGCTGTGCGAGACCTATGCCGGCGCGGTGCGCGAGCTGAACTACCGCACCATCCGCTACCCCGGCCACGCCCAGGCGATGAAGATGCTGCTGCACGACCTGCGCCTGGCGGAACGCCGCGACCTGTTCAAGGATATTCTCGAATACGCGCTGCCCGTCACGCAGCAGGACATCGTGCTGGTCTTCGTCACCGTCTCCGGCTGGCGCGACGGGCGGCTGACGCAGGAAAGCTTCGTCCGCCGCATCTATGGCGAGACGGTCAACGGCCGCCCGCGCACCGCGATCCAGATCACCACCGCCGGCGCGATCTGCGCGGTGCTGGACCTGCTGAAAGACGGCCTCCTCCCGGCACGCGGCGTCATCCGGCAGGAAGACATCGCGCTGGGCGCCTTCCTCGAAAACCGCTTCGGCCGCGTCTATCAGGGCCGCCGCCACGCCGCCTGAGCGCCTGCCCCACCGCGCCCCGACATGCGCCCGCCGCGTGACAGCGGGCATGGTCCTGCCGAATGTGATCTGGTTTCCGCCAGGTCACAGGCCTAGAGAATGAAACGTCAGACGGCCCTGCCGGAGGGCATCTCCGGCAGGCGACGGCACTGGCTTCCTTCCAGGTGGATCTTGGAGCGCGTGTGTCATGACCAATCCCGTTCGGATGAATGGTATGGCGCCTATGCAGGCCGACCCGGCAGAACCGGCTCTCGGCCCGCCAATTTTGGCAGCCACATCCTCCCACCCTTCCCGCCGCGCCAGGGCGATCGGAATCGGCCTGTTCATCCTGGCCGGCCTGTCGCCCGTCCTGGCCCCCGTGCATCCCGCCTGGGCCCAGAGCAGCAGCTCCCCCGACGAGATCACGGTCGAAGGCCAGGGCGAACGCGAAGTCCAGCGAATCGCCGTTCCCTATTACCGGCCCGATCTGGCAACCGCGTCCGGAGCCGGCAACCTGGTATCGCGCATCGACCGTGCGGCATTGACGGTATGCGGCGACAGCACCGCACTCAGCGGAGACATGCGCCGAGCGATCGAGCGCTCGGACTGCCGGCGCGACGCCATGATGCGCGCGGTGAGGGACGTCAACGACGTCAACGTGGAGCAGGCCGCAACCCGATACCCCCTGCCGCAATAACCTCACGCCCCCGTCCCCGGAATCATGCGCACGCCCGTGCCATGATCCGGGAGCGGGCAAGGCTTCCTTCTACCGCCCCCCTGCCGGCAGCGGAGCACGCAGGGGCGCCCGGCCAATTCCCAGCGCCATCAGCGCCGCCAGCACCCCCGCGCAGCCCGCCAGCACCAGCATGTCGCGATAATTTCCCTGCGCCTGCCGCAGCAATCCGGCCAGCGACGCGGCACAGGCCGCGCCGATCTGGTGCCCGAACACCACCCAGCCGAACACCACGGGCGCCGCGCGCTCGCCGAATGCCGAGGTGGCCAGACGCAGCGTCGGCGGCACGGTCGCGATCCAGTCCAGCCCGTAGAAAATACCGAAAACCGTCAGGCTGGCCGGCGAGAAATCGCAGAACGGCAACGCGACCAGCGACACCCCCCGCAACCCATAATAGGAAAACAGCAGCCAGCGCGCATCCATCCGGTCGGTCAGCCAGCCGGAGAGCGTGGTACCGAACAGGTCGCACAGCCCCATCATGGCCAGATAGCCCGCCGCCGGCACCTCGCCGATCCCATGATCGGCACAGATGGCGATGAAATGCGTGCCGATCAGGCCATTGGTGGTAAAGCCGCACACGAAAAAGGTCAGGAACAGAAACCAGAAATCCCGTTTCCGCACCGCATCGCGCAACGCCCCCACCGCCATGCGCAGCGGATGCCGGTCGGGCGGCGGCGGCGGAACATAATCCGGCGGCGCCCCATGCGGCAGAAGCCCCAGCCGCTCGGGATGCTCCGGCAGGAACAGCGCAACCAGCGGCACCAGCAGCAGACAGGCGATAGTGACGGCCAGCACCGGCGCCCGCCAGCCATGATCATGCGCCAGGGCCGCCAGCGCCGGCAGAAAGAACAGCGATCCGGTCGCCGTACTGGCCGCCAGCAGCCCCATCACGGTACCGCGCCGGGCCACGAACCAGCGATTCACCACCGTCGCCCCCAGCACCATCGCCACCGCCCCGGTGCCCAGCCCGGTCAGCACGCCCCAGGTCATAAAGAACTGCCAGGGCTGCGTCATGAACAGGGACAGGAAACTGGCCCCACCGACCAGCAGCAGCGCACCGACCAGCGTGCGGCGTATCCCCACCGCCTGCATCAGCGCCGCCGAAAACGGGCCGACGAAACCATAGAGGAAGATACCGAACGCCGCCGTGGCCGAGATCCCGGCCCGGCTCCAGCCCAGTTCCATCTGCAAGGGCATCATCAGCACACCCGGCGTCGCCCGCACCCCGGCCGAAACCAGAAGCGAGAGAAAGGTCAGCCCGACCACCACCGCATAGGTGCGCGCGGGCCGGGAAACCTTGCGAGGGGCTGGGATCACGCTCATAGTACTGACCGGTCAGTTCTGTTGCTGTTGCCAGAGCCCCGCGCGTACCTGCGCCTCATCGACGCTTCGGCAGAGCCTCCAGGGCCAGCCCACGTTAGGTACCGATCGGTAACATCGTCAAGCGGGTTTCGCGCATGTCCACTCCCCCTTCCCGACGCCCCACCGCCGCCGAGCGGATCCGCACATCGGCGCGCGACCTGTTCTACCGGCAGGGTATCAGGGCCGTCGGCGTGGAGGAGATCGTGCAGAACGCGGGCGTCACCAAGCCGTCGCTCTACCGCGCCTTCCATTCCAAGGACGGCCTGGCCACCGCCTTTCTCGCCGACTACCAGCAATGTTTCTGGGACCGGATCGCCATCGTCCGCGCCGCCCACCCCGCAGACCCGCGCGCCCAGGTCCTGGCCTATTTCGAAGGGCTGGCGGAGCGTTCCGCCGCTGCCGACTATCGCGGCTGCGCGCTCACCAACGCCATCCTCGACTATCCGGACCGCACGCACCCGGTGCGGCAGGAAGCCGCGCGCCTGAAGCATCAGGTGCGGGACTGGCTGGTCGAACGCGCCGACCAGATGGGGGCCGCCGACCCGGACAGCCTCGCCGACGGCCTGGTCCTGCTGATGGAGGGCGCCTATGTCGTGGGCCAGGCTTTCCCGCCGCCGGGCCCGGCGGCACGGGTGGCAGACTGCGCCCGCCTGCTGATCGAGGCACAGTGCGGGCCGCGATAACCGGGTAGCCCGCCGCCCTATCGGCGGTTCAGGTCACACAGGGCATCAATCTTGTCGGCCAGCGCCGCGATCCCCTCGCGCAGGATCGCGGGCGTCTGCGGGAGGGACTGCGCCCGCCTGTTCATCTGCTCCACGTCCGACTGGATTTCGGCCAGAAGCATGCTGACTTCCGAAAAATGGTCATTTTCGCCGCGATGCCGCATGCCTGATATCCCTCGTCCTGTCCGGAAAACACCATCCTATGGAAGAGATCGGGGCGTGGCGATATCCGGCTTCCCAAATCATACCACAATCGAAACATCTTGAGCGAGGACGATCGCACCCGCACCCGCGCGGGTGCGATCATTGGCGGTCAGTCCTGCTTTTCGAAGGCGCCGGCAATGCGCAGGGCCACTTCGTCGCTGACATAGGGCACATATTTGCTCACGCCGAAATCGCTGCGCTTGATGGTGCCGGTGGCCTCGAAGCCGGTAGTATATTTCTTGTCGATCGGGTTCACACCGGCACCGATGAAATGCACCTTCAGCGTCTCGGGCTTCGTCGCGCCATGCAGCGTCAGGTTCCCGGTCACCACGGCATCGCTCCCGCCCGTCAGCTTCACACTGGTCGAGACGAAGGTGGCATCGGGGAATTTCCCGGCATCGAACCACTCCGCCCCCTTCAGCTCGCCGTTCAGCACGTCGCTGGTGGTCTGCACCGAAGCGATGGGGATCGTCACCGACAGGCTGGACGCCGCCGGGTTCTTCACATTCAGCTCCAGCGTGCCGGACACGTTGGAAAACACGCCCGCGTAGTTGGTAAAGCCGAAATGCAACACCGAGAAACCGACCTGCGTATGGCCGGGCTCGACCGCATAATGCCCCGCCTGCACCTCGGCCGGGCCAGTTGCCGCCTGGGCGGCGAGGGGTAGGCTGGCGGCAAGGGCCAGGGCGGCGAAAAGCGAAGAGGCGCTGCGCGTCATGAGAACGAACTCCGAAATCTGAACAAATCCACACCGAACACCCGGGCCGAACCGGCCCGAGCCATTCCGCTCCATCCAGACATACCGGACGCCCACCGATCCAATGACAAAAATGCCGGAAATGGATCGTTTCCATTTTTGCACCGGCCACCCACCCCGTGGCACGCCCGATGGCACGCCCCGCCCGTTCGGTTATCCTGCCCCCATGACAGCCAGCCCCCAACCCGCTCCCATCCCCCGCGTCGGCTGCGGCGCAGCGATCCTCGATGACGGCAGATTGCTGCTGGTCCTCCGCCGGCGAGACCCGGAATCCGGCCACTGGGGCCTCCCCGGCGGCAAGCTCGACCCCTACGAGACGGTCGCCGACGCCACGATCCGCGAGATCGCCGAAGAACTCGGCATCACCATCACCCTCACCCGCCTGCTCTGCGTCGTCGACCAGATCGACCGCCCCCGCGCCACGCACTGGGTCGCCCCCGTCTTCCTGGCCACCATCCAGGGCGGCACCCCCGCCATCCGGGAGCCCCACGCCCTGGCCGACTGGGGCTGGTTCCCGCTGACGGCGTTGCCCGTCCCACTGACCGAAGCGACACGACAGGCACTCGCGGCTATGCGGAAGAATGGACTTTGAGCGCGGGAAACGCGCGTCGGATCGCCGCCGGCGCGCATTTTCGGTCAGGCTCCGACAGTTTGGCCGGACAAAGCGCCCGAACCTCACGTTCCTGCTGCCTGATCCGTGCCTTCCCGGCCGTGACCGGGCCTGATGCAGGCCAACTAGAGCAGATCCTGTTTGAACGTGTGCGTTCGAACAGGCGAAGATGCTCGTAAAAACAATAAACTAGAGCATTTCAACCGAACCTGTGTTCGGTGGAAATGCTCTAACGCCGGGCGTGCCACTTCGCGGCACGCCCGGGAAAGCGCCTTTCAAACGGCCTTTCAAACGGCCTCTTGCTTCCCCGTTAAGCCGGGGGCTTTCATGTTCGATGGTACAGACGGCATCACTGGATCAGCCGCCGCCGTCCTCTCCCTTGCTGGCAGCAACACAGGCATCACGAAGGGCGGTGTCGCCATGACCGACGCATTCCATGGCAAGCAGGCTTGCATCGTTCGTTCGGTTCATCTTGCGCAGCAGATGGATGCGCGCAATATAAAATGAGGCATCCTGGAAGGCATCCTGCATTTTAGCCATATAGGCTAATGCCTGATCATTTTTCCCCTGATCTTCAAGGCTCCCTATTTCAAGGTACACGATTTGCCTCGTCACGTCCGGCCGGTCGGCCGCACGCGCAACCATGTTGGTTGCTGCGGGGGAAGGATGATGCACGGCATCATTGGCAATCGCGCCGTAAAAGAGCGAAAGCTGGCTGCTGGCCAGAGGTTCACGCAGATGGCTTTGTTCCGCCACGACCGTCCTGAAATTCTTCGCCCGTATTTGATCGGACATTTCGTTCAGGCTCTGCACATCGCGGAGCATGGTGGTCATATGAGGGGTGTTGATGAATTTTTGAAATGGTACGCGATGTTCCGGATTCATGACGTCGCCGTACGTATGGGCAATATACCGCGCCACACGTTCCTGCCGGGCAGAGGCAGACGGATGCGAACCGCCCAGCGCATCAAACTTTTGCATGAGCCATGAGCCAGCATTCATTTTTATGCCAAAGCCCTGCTGCCCGTTCGCCGACTGTGCCGGACCGGCTTCGATGAGACTCTTCTGGCTTTTCGCCTTCTGCGCATTGATCTGCTCTTCATCCTGAGCGATCAGGCCTAGCATGGTCGAGGCCGCATCCAGAGAATAGCCCGCCTGCGCCATAAGGTCGATGGCCATGAGATCGGCGGCCTTCTCCTGCTTGCGTGACCATGCCGGGAATGCGGTTTGTGCCGACAACAGGTTGCTGCCGAAATCGGACAACAGCGCCATCTTTGCGACATGGCCCATGCCACCGATATTGAACCTGGAGACGATGGAGGACGCCAGGTCGATCCCCCCCAGCACGCGCTGGGTTGTATCCTGCGTATCCGTCCGACGGCGGGTATGGCCCAGCAGGATATGGGAAAGTTCATGCGCCAGCACGAAGGCAATCATGTCTTCGGTTTGCACATCCGGGGTTTTCCGCATGTAGTCGAGCGTGCCGGCGTAAATGAACATCACACCGCCCGCCGATACCTCGCTGGCAAACGACATGCTCGGAACAAGGAAAATCGGAATGTCCGGTACCGGGCCCTTCCATCCCACAAGCAGGCGGTTAACGATTCCTCTCAGGTAAGCTTCTGTCGAGGGATCCTGGAAGGTTCCGGTTTCCTGCAGGTTGAACGGAGCAAGCGCCTGCGTTTCCGGCGGTGGGGGCGGGTAAGCATCGGGAATTGTGACATCGTCGATAAATCTGTCCGCCGCATGCGCAATGCCGCCCGTGGCGGGACCGCCCAGAACCGTTGCCGCGCACAAACCGAACATCATCCGTGAAAAGAAGCTGCGCCGCATTGTTTTAGCATCCATCCGTCAGGCCGTTGCTGCCGCGCATCTGGCTTGTCATCAAGCCGGGCGCGATACCTTGCTTGCAAGTGAGCATCGGCAGACTGCTGGGGGGCACATCAACCTTTACTGCAGCCGGGCGAACGAAGACGATTCCCTGGTCCGTCTGAATCTTGAGCAGCTTGTAAGCACCTGCGACCACGCCGATAACCGGCTTGCCGATCACGGTCGTGGCCGGAATTTTTTCCGCTGGTTTGCCGTCGGCGGTAAAGCGCGTGACGGTTGGCAGGTCAAATGTTCCCAGAACAGTTGCGGCTGAACTAACCGAAGGCAGGAGAGTAAGGGCGAGTGCGACAAGACAGTTTTTCATTCCAATATCCTTGTCTGTTTCATATTCCGGTCACGAGAAAAAATATTACTTATTATTATTCTAACGTATTATTGTTTTTTACAGACACGCATTTTCCTGGCCAGCGTTCCAGCAAGGTGCGCACGAAACTGCGGTCTTCCTCTGTTTCGCCCAACGCCAGCCAGAGCAGGACGAAACCGATCCAGTCTTCCATCGGCCAGAGCAGAAAATCCTCATTCAGAACAAACATGACCGCGACAATAGTCACGCTGAGCCAGAGCTTCCCGAAGTAGCGACGCTCCTGAGGTTTCTTGCGGAAGATAAGGATCGAAAAATACAGCAATAGGCCCAGTATGGTGTAGGCGATGAAGAGTGCCCAGATCCCGTACATGCTGTGACGCATGAACCGGACATCCATTCCGAGAAGACACACGCAAAGCAGCGACACGCCTGCCCCGATGCGTCCGTTATGGCTGGGTATGCTATCGGCTATTTTTCGGCTTGCGTCTTGTGCCCATGCATATGCGCTCAAAATCACGCAGGATATTCCAGCCGCAAACAGCATTTCATGTTCACTGGCACGGCCAGTGACATATAAGCTGCCTACAGCCAGCATCATGACGACCGCGACACCCAGCGCGATCTTCCATCCCGACGCCCTCATGACGGGTTTCTGCCTGAGTGTACTGTATCCATAGGTGGCAAAAAGCATCCAGACGAAAAATTCCAGACACTCGGCGGAATCGATTGTCAGCCATTCCCTGTCGATCCACTCTCCCGGTTCGCGGAAGTAATGCGCGTTGTAGGTCAGCAGGTTGTCCAGCACCATGGCGTGTTCTTGCACGCCTGGAACCGCGCCGATCATGGGCACGTCCACCACGTCGTGATCGCCGTTGATCTGTGTTCCATAAAACACCACCCGGTTTTTCAACGCGGGTTCAAGAGCGGTAATATCGGGCTCGAGATTCCGGTCCAGGTATCGCGCGGGGACCGTCAGATGATACTGGCAGTTCTGGCGAATATTCTCGCTGAAATAGCCGAATAACGCACGTAACGCGATACTGACTGCATCGCCCACGCGAGACGCCGGCCTGTCACGCGCATCGAACGTGCATCCCTCCGTCTTGGCGTACAGTTCCTGGTGTTGTGATGCACGAAGTCCCCATCGTTCGACCAGCGGTTGGCCGAATGTACGCTCGGACAAGTCGGCGGGGCAGGATTTTTGCCACCCGGAAGCACATAGGGCCCGGTATAATGCAAACGCCGCAACCGGCACGGTCTTGGGCGTTTCCTCTTCTTCCTCCTTACCCGGCCGGCCCTCAGTCCCGGCCGCTTCGGGCGCTTCGGGCGCAGGGGGGGCAAGCAGCAAAGGGTAGAAGCCGGTGCGCATATCCCACCCATTGACAACCTGCAGATCCGTCAGGGGAGCGGGCAGGTCGTCATATCCTTCGCCCAGCTTTCCACGGGCGAAAAAGAGCGGAACACCCATCTGCTTTGCCCGTGCGATGACGGGATCGAAGGCATCGTGCAGGCTTTCGCCAGCCCGTTCGACATTGAACCGGATATCCACCATGATGGCCGCCGGCTTCGCATCCAACATGCGGTCAATCAGTTCGGCATGGCGGGCATAAGTCAGTGGCCATGTGGCATCGAAGTATTTTGAGCTCAGATCAGTATCCGTTACTTCCACAACGGCAATTCGATTACGAGCGGGGTCCGCCTGCATGCCGTAGAACGCATCGGAAATACCGGCGAGAAAGCGGGCGGACGATGCTTTGGTGGCACTTTCCATCGCCAGCGGATCAAGCAGCTTGAACAGCACCCAGAACAGAATCATCAAAATGAAATAGCAGATCGGACAGCGGAAAGAGGGCCGGGCACTGTGAGGCTTGGAAGCATTAACCGCCGCCGAAGGCCGCGTTTTCTTATTTTCAGACAAACAACTGACCATTCTATACAGTTGATGAAAATAATTTCTGTTACGCGATTGTGACTATTGTGTCAATCGACATAATCCGACTTGCCATGAATTATTGATTACAGAAACAGGAAATCAGAAATTTCTTTATTATACAGACATATTTTCGGAGACCCTATACTGCGGGCCAGCACTGGGAGCCACAAGTCACCCTGTACATGGGTCCATAACACCGTATTCGGCCCAGTCCCCTTATGACTTGCCACCTGCTCCAATACAATCAGTACGATCACCCTGGCGACGTTGCCTGGGGAGCCTGTTCGAAAGCTCAAGGACCATCAAAAAACACCGTCGGGATGCGTTCCGCTCTATCGTAACCCGAGCAGTGAGCCGACTTGCCGCGTCCCGCGGCCATAGCGGCCCTCACCTCCAGACAAGCGGTCGGGGCATCCTGCCCCGACCCACTCCGTCAACCGATATCGAACGTCACCCCCTGCGCCAGCGGCAGGGTGCGACCATAATTGATCGCATTCGTCTGCCGCCGCATATAGGCCCGCCACGCATCCGATCCGGATTCCCGGCCCCCACCGGTCTCCTTCTCGCCCCCAAAGGCACCCCCGATTTCCGCACCGGACGGCCCCATATTGACGTTGGCGATCCCGCAATCCGAACCCGCGCCCGACAGAAACTGCTCGATCTCCCGCAGGTCATTGCCGAAGATGGAGGAAGACAGGCCCTGCGGCACATCGTTCTGCAACGCGATCGCATCCTCCAGATCGCGGTATTTCAGAACATACAGGATCGGCGCAAAGGTTTCCTCACGCACCGGCCCGACCTGCCCCGGCATTTCCACCAGCGCGGGGCGCGCATAGAACGACCCGGCCCCGTTCACATCGACCCGCTCGCCACCATGCACGATGCCGCCATGCGCCGCCGCATCGCGCAGGCTGGCCTGCATCGCCTCGAACGCCGCCCCGTCGATCAGCGGCCCCACCAGCGCATCGCTGTCGATCGGGCTGCCAACGGAAATGCGCTGATAAACCTGCGCCAGGCGCGGCACCAGCGCGTCATAGACGCTTTCATGCACGATCAGCCGGCGCAGCGTGGTGCAGCGCTGCCCGGCCGTCCCCATCGCACCAAACGCCACGGCGCGCAGCGTCAGTTCCAGGTCGGCCGACGGCGTGACGATCGAGGCATTGTTGCCGCCCAGTTCCAGGATCGACTTGCCGAAGCGCCGCGCCACCTGCTCGCCGACCACGCGCCCCATCCGGGTCGATCCGGTCGCCGAAACCACCGGCACCCGCGCATCCTCCACCAGCAGTTCGCCGATCTCCCGCCCGCCGATCAGTAGCGTGCCGAGCTCGGCCGGCGCGTCGTCACCAAAGCGCGCCACCGCCCGCTCGAACAGCGCCTGCACCGCCAGCGCGGTCAGCGGCGTCTTCTCCGACGGCTTCCACACCACCGGATCGCCGCAGACAAACGCCAGCGCCGCGTTCCACGACCACACCGCCACGGGGAAATTGAACGCCGAGATCACGCCGACCACGCCCGCCGGATGCCACTGCTCCGTCAGCCGATGATCCGGCCGTTCCGACTGGATCGTCAGGCCATAAAGCTGCCGCGACAGCCCGACCGCGAAGTCGCAGATATCGATCATTTCCTGGACCTCGCCCAGGCCCTCGGACACGACCTTGCCCACTTCCAGCGTCACCAGCCGGCCCAGCGCCACCTTGCTGGCCCGCAATTCCTCGCCCAGCAGACGCACCAGCTCGCCACGACGCGGCGCAGGCACCCGGCGCCACGCCTTGAACGCCTCCGCCGCCGCGCCGATCGTGCGGCGCGCGTCATCCGGCGTCGTCTCGACCACCCGCGCGATCTCCTCGCCGGTCACCGGCGAACGCACCGCCAGCGTCCCACCCGTGAACCGCGCGGCCGGCACGCCCAGACCCACCAGCAGGTCATGCACCTCGGAAGCTATCAGGTTTGTCATCGTCTCTCCGCTTTCTCTCTTCATGCGTCTGGCTTCCGTTCTTTTTTGAAAAAAAGAACCAAAAAACTTTTGATTCGTTCAGCAATTTGTGCCGGGAGCACGCGATGCTCCTGAACGGATAAAAGAAGAAATCTTTCCTACAACCGCGCCGTCACGAGATGCACGGCGGCCGAGCCATATTCATACATCGCCTCCCGCGCCCGCCGGGCACGGGCCGGAACCACCCTGGTCACCGGCAACGGCAATTCCGCCTCGGATACCACGCCCCGCGTGAAATCCGCCAGCACGCGGCCGAACACCGTGCCCGGTGCAATACCCCGCCCGTTATAACCGCTGATGGAGACGACATTCTCCGCCAGCAGATGCAGGCGCGGCAGGTCATCGACCGTCATCCCGATACTGCCGAACCACTCGCTCTCGAACCCGATGCCCGCAAGCTGGGGATAGATCCGCGCCAGCGCGCGCGCCGCCCACTGCCGATGCACGGCCAATCCCGCCCCCCGCAACGCCCCCACGCTGCCGATCACCAGGCGCCCCGCCCGGTCGAGACGGAAAGACGTCAGCACCTCCTTCGTATCCCACGCCCCCTGCTTCGTCGGCAGCACGGACCGCAGTTGCCCCGCGTCCAGCGGCACGGTGGCGATGTTGAAATAGGGCAGATGAATCAGCTCCGCCCTGATCTCGGGCCATAACCCACCGACATCGGCATGCGTATAGGCATTGGTCGCCACGATCACCTTCGGCGCCCGCACGCTGCCCGCCGCCGTCCGCAACCGCCATTGGCCCCCTTCCTGCCGGGCCGAAACAACCGGACTGGCGGTATGAATCCGCGCCCCAGCCGCCAGCGCCGCCCCCGCCAACCCACGCGCATAGGCCAAAGGCTGGATGGTCCCGGCCCGCGCATCCAGCAGCGCCCCTTCATACACGCCGCTGCCCACCATCTCCCGCGTCTCGCCCGGGTCCAGCAGCCGCACCGGCGCGCCCAGCCGCCGCCACTGGCGCTCCCGCTCCTTCAGGCTGGCCAGCCCCGCATGCCCGACCCCGCAATGCAACGTGCCGGTATGCTCGGCCTCACAGGCAATGCCATGGCGCGCAACGAGATCGAACACCACGGAAGGCGCATCCCCCAGCAGCCGGAGAATGCGCGGGCCATGAACCGGCCCCAGCCCGTCGATCACATCCTCGGGCATGACCCACAACCCGGCATTGACCAGCCCGACATTCCGCCCGGACCCGCCGAACCCGACCTCCACCGCCTCCAGCACCACCACCGAAACCCCGGCCGAAGCCAGATGCAGCGCCGCCGACAGGCCGGTATAGCCCGCGCCGATAATGGCGACATCGGCCTCCACATCCCCGGCCAGCGCCACGGTGGCAGGCGCGGCCGGCGCGGACAGTTCCCACAATCCATGGCTACGCGGATCGTTTCTCATCGCCCCGCTCTTTCCCTTCCCGATGATCCCAACGGCCGTCACCCGGCAACCACGTCCCGCAGACGTTCCCGGATATCGGCGATGGATCGGTCCTGAAGGCCCGCATACAGCGCGCATTCATCCAGAACCTCCGCTCCCAGAGCGGCCTCGAACCCCGCGCGATCGGTACTGGCCGCATAATTTGCACCACCCCCGCCACCCAGATTGGAGCGGAAGATCCCCGCCGCGCTCACCGGCAGAAAATCCTCGTAGGTGATCGGCGTCGCCACGACCGCGCCCGCGCGCACCAGTTCCCCGATCGGCGCATCGGCCGAAAGGCCCGGCGGCAGGATGGCGGCATCGGCCAGATCGTACCGGAAATAGGCCAGTTCCTGCCCGCGCAGTTCGTCCTCGGTATCGGGAAACCGCATGAAGGCACGTTCCAGCCGCACCCCATAGGGCACATCGTCCGGCCCGTCGTCCCGCGCGGCACGCAGCAGGCGATCATACAGCGCCCGCCCTTGCGGGGTCAGGGCCACACCGCGCTGCTCGATCTCGCCGAAACGGGCGGTATGGCATCCATCCTCGCCCGCATGGCCCTCACCGACAAACAGGATCGGTTCCTCCAGCGCCGCAAAACTGGTCTGCCGCAGCAGGATCGGGCAGGCCCGGCGCGGCGGCCCCTCGATCACATCCTTGGCGCGCATGCCATAGGACGGCATTTCGGCCTGCGCCGCATCGATATCCAGCGTACGCGGCGTCAGATGATTGATATGCGGCCCCTTGAAGCACACCACATCCGCGATCAGCCGATGCGCATCATGCAGGCGGCGATAGGTCGCCGCGCTGACCGTCGCCTCGCGATGCCAGCGGAACGTCTCCAGCGCCTCGCGGACAAACAGATCCGCCTGCGCGTCCGCAAGGCCGCCCTCTTCCTCCCACTGCCCGACCAGCGCCAGCACACCGGGCGTGAAAATCCGCCGCGCCGCCAGAATACGCTCGGCCTCGGCCCGCAGGCCGGCATCCGCGATCAGGTCCAGCCGCAGCAGCGAGGTAAAGACACGGAACGGATTGCGCCCCAGCGCCGCCTCATCGACCGGCCGAAAGGCGGTGGAATGCACCGGAATCCCTGCGACCGAAAGATCGTAATACCCCACCGGCGCCATGCCCATCACGGCAAACAGCCGGCGCATGGTAGCCAGTTCCGCCGCCGTTCCCAGCCGGATCGCGCCATGCCGTTCCACATCCAGCCGCGCCAGCGCCCCGGTCGCCTCCAGCCGCGCCTTCAGCACCGGGTCATCATGCAGAACCCGCGCATTCACCCGCGCGACCAGTTCAATCAACGCGCCATATTGCGGCACTTCCTGGCGATACATATCCGACATCGCCCGCGCGAAACGGGCCCGGATCTCATCCGCGCCGATCATCCCGGTCTTTTCCACCACACGTTCCCCACCCTGTCGGGCGCCACTGGCGCGGCCCGCCTATTGTTCTGATTCCACATCATTCGCGACGCCGCCCCGCCTTTCAAACGATAAAGAAAACTGACATCATGCGGATCTGGAATGACCCGCCCATCCCGCGGCCATTTCCCCTTTGCTCCCACGGGCTGACATGGCGACCGCGCGACGTTTCCTGCCTCCCACCCTGCTGCTGCATTCCTTCGAGGCCGCCGCCCGTCTGGAAAGCTTCACCGCCGCCGCGCGGGAACTGCACCTGACCCAGAGCGCGATCAGCCGGCATATCCGCGCGCTGGAGCAGCAACTGGGCGCCGACCTGTTCGTGCGCGACCGGCAGACGGTGCGCCTCACGCTGGCGGGCGAGGCCTATGCCCGCGAAATCCGCGAGGCCCTGCGCCATATCGCCACCGCCACGCTGGGCTTTCGCGCCAACCCCACCGGCGGCGCCGTCAATCTGGGCGTGCTGCCCACCTTCGGCGCCCAATGGCTTGCCCCCCGCCTGCCGGATTTCATGCGCGCCCACCCCGACATCACGATCAACCTGATGTCCCGCCCGCTTCCCTTCGATTTCTCGGCGGACACGCTCCACGCCGCCATCCATTTCGGCGCGGCGGAATGGACGGGTGCTGACATGGATTTCCTGATGTCCGAACAGGTCGTCGCCACCTGTAGCCCCGCCCTGCTCGCCCGCCATGCCTTCCGCACGCCGGCCGACCTGCTGGATGCCCCGCTGCTGCACCTGGTCTCCCGCCCCGATGCGTGGGAGCGATGGTTCGCCGCCCAGGGCGTGGAGGCCCTGAAGGTCCACGGCATGCTGTGCGACCAGTTCACCTTCATCGCGCAGGCCGCCGCGGCCGGGGCCGGCGTCGCCCTGCTGCCACGCTTCCTGGCGTCGGACCTGCTGGAGAGCGGCCGCCTGGTCGAACTGCCGGGCCGGACGCTCCACAGCGAAGGCGCCTACTACCTGGCCTACCCCGCGAACCATGGCAGCTACGGCCCGTTCCAGACCTTCCGCGCCTGGCTGCTGAAGACAGCCTTGCCGGGCGAGCTGGGCGATTGATCCTCCCCCCATCCCGTCCTATGTAAATTCCCGAGGCCACGTCCTCGCCCCTCTTGCGGGTTTTCAGGTCCGGGACGGCCCGGCGGCTCTGAATGGAGACCGCCATGTCGTGGCTTATGCTGACGATCGCTGGATTGCTGGAAGTCGTCTGGGCCTCCGCGATGAAGGAATCCCAGGGTTTCACGCGCCTTGTCCCCTCCGCGATAACCATCACCGGGATGATCGCCAGCTTCGCCCTGCTGTCGCTTTCCATGAAACATCTGCCGCTCGGGACCGCCTACACGGTCTGGACAGGCATCGGGGCGATCGGGGCCTTTCTGGTCGGCATCCTGTTTCTCGGCGATGCCGCCAGCCCCCCGCGCATCCTGGCCGCCCTCCTGATCACGAGCGGCCTGGTGCTGATGAAACTGTCCAGCGGCGGTTAAGGCATGGTCGGCCGCCACCTGCCCGCCCCATAGCCGCCGGCCAGGTTCCAGCCTCTCGAAAACTGTCTATTCCGTTCTGCGCCGGGGAATGCCAGAAGGGTTTTCGAAGAATCGCCGTCAGCCCGGCGATTTCTATATTCGCAACAGGTTCCCCATGCTTTTCAAAACCCTGCCGACCAGCGCCGTCATCGGCCTCTGGGCATTGTTTGCCTGTACCTTCACGGCACTGACCAGTGAGGTCGCCCCCGTCGGCATCCTGATCGAGATGGCGCAGACCTTCCACATTCCGGAAGGCCATGCCGGGCTGGCCGTCAGCGCCTTTGCCCTGATGGTCGCCCTCGGCGCCGTCCCGCTCACGATCATGACCGCGCATATCGACCGCAAGCGGCTGATGCTCCTCTCGCTGTCGGGCTATGTCCTGTCCAATCTGGTCGTGGCGATGGCCCCCACTTTCCTGCTCCTGTGCGCCGGCCGGCTGATCGGCGGGCTGGCGCATGCGCTGCTGATGTCGATCACCTCCGCCTATGCGGCACGCCTGGTGCCCCAGAACATGACCGGGCGGGCCATTTCCTTCGTCTATGGGGGCACCTCGCTGGGTGCCATCCTGGGCGTGCCGGGCGCGGCGGCCATCGGGCATCTGGCAAGCTGGCGGATCGCCATGTTCGTCATGACCGCACTGGCAGCCGTGCTCACCCTGTGCATCGCCTTTTTCCTGCCGCCGGTCTCGTCTCCCCCGAATGTCCGCAGCAGCCTGCCCAGCGTGGCCTCCCGCCGGGTCATGCGGGTCTTCCTGATCGTGGTGGCGGTCGACGCCGTGTTCTTCTTCGCGCACAACCTGCTCTACACCTATGTCACGCCGCTTCTGCTCGACCATGGGCTGACCACCGGCACCCTGAGCATCGCCCTGCTGCTGACGGGCGGCGTCAGCATCCTCGGCCTGTGGGGTGCCGGGCAGTTCGTCGACCGCAACCCCGGCGCGGGCCTGCTGGGCGGCGGCCTGGCCATGCTGATCGGCATGGGGCTGATGTACGGGCACATCCTGTCCGGCTGGGCGGCCGTGGCCGCCGTGGGGCTATGGTGCATCGGCTATTCGGCCATCATCCCCTTCGTCATGTCCGGCGCGATCCGCGCCCGCGCCACCCGTCCCGACGTGGCCGGTGCCGCGATCAATTCCGCCAGCAACGTGGGCATCCTCCTGGGTTCCGCGGCAGGCGGACAGGTGCTGACCCATGCCGGCTTCGGCGTCCTCACCCCATTGGCCATCGCCGTGGCACTGGGCGGCATCCTGCTGGGCTTTTTCAATCCCGCCGCCTTTCCGCACAGCCTCCCCCCCACCGAACACGACGATTGAGAGTCGGATAAGAGCGAAGCGTTGTGCAAACACCCTCGGCCGGGCCTTCGGGCCCGGCCTTTTTTGGTGCCAACGCGGGAACAAACCGGGAAGAACAGAACAAGGTCGGTCGGATTCAAGCCCCAGCGGCATCCGCCCACAGAGTTATCCAGAGGGGTATCCCCGGATTCTGTGGATAATCCGCGCTGTCCCGGAGCAGGTCGAAATCCGAAAAATGGCAGTTTTCCGCCGCTCCCGGCATGATTGCATCTGTTCCCTGAAAAGCCTCTTGATTCCATGTCAGTTTTATGACTGCCCCCATCGGCAAATCATTCACAGCCACCCGGAGAGAATGTCAGGGGGTACCACCGCACCCCCCTTTTCGTTCCCCACCCGGCCGGAACAAATCAGGAAACGTGGGCTTCGTCGCGATCAGGCCTGTTTCCGGACAAGCAATCCACAGAGTTATCCAGAAGGGTACCCCCGGATTCTGTGGATAATCACGACGCGCCCGCCACCGGCCAGCACCAAAAAAAATGCTGGTTTTCCGCCCTTTTCATGCAGTCAAGAGAGCCATGACAAAATATCCATGATTCCGGTACACTTTCTCAAGGACTCCTCCGCCGAAACAATTCACAGCTTCATAACGATTCATGCTTGACTCCCTTCCGAAACAGATCGCCGCCGGAGTCCTTCCGAATCCGCACAGCCGACGCGCGGCGTGGCGCGCGACCGGGCGGCCGGCAGGCTTGCATTTCTGATTTCGGCACAGCCCGTATAGAATTCAGATACAGACCCAAAGCGATACAGGACTGCGGAAAGGCACCATGGCAAGCGCGAAACCATTCGTCATCTCCACCCTCGCCGCCCTGATGCTCGGGCTCACCCTGTCCGCTCCCACCCGGGCGGACACCCCGCAGGCGGACTGCATGCCAGACAAGCCGGTCCTCCCCGACGATCTGCGCGCATGGGCCTCCCCTACCCACTTCGAAGCGGCCGGCACCGTCTCCGCGCTCGATCACGCCGTCCTCCCGCCGGGGCAGGCTGTACTAGTGGCCCTGCGGCCGACGCCGGACGTCAGCTATGCCCTCCGCCCCGACGAACCCGGCGGCACGGTCAGTTCGGGCGGCATGGTCGCCTTCGATGCCCCCAAGGCAGGCACCTACCGGGTCATGCTCAACGCCCGCGCGTGGCTGGACGTCGTGCGCGACGGCGCCGCCATAGGCTCCACCCACCACGAGCATGGACCAGCCTGCAGCGGAATCGGCAAGATGGTCGATTTTCCGCTGCCGGCCGGGCGCGCCGTCATCCAGCTCAGCGGCAGCGGCAAGCCGGAAATCGAAATCATGGTAGTGCCGGTGCCGTGACGCGCCAGGGCGCGTGGCTGCGCCTCGTCCCGCTCGGCCTCGCGGTCGCGCTTTGCCTCCCCATCCTGGCCGGAGCCGCCGCCACCCCATCCCGGACAACGACGCAGGAAGCCGGCGTACAGCTCGGCCGCCGCCTGTTCTATGATGCCGACCTGTCGGCGGACGGCAGCATGTCCTGCGCCACCTGCCATGCCCAGCGCCACGCCTTCGCCGACGGCAACCGCACCCATCCCGGCGTAACCGACGAGCCGGGCGTACGCAACGTGCCGTCTCTGGCCAATGTCGGCGCATTCTCGACCCTGACCTGGATCGACCAGCATGTAACGCGGCTGGACCGACAGTTCTTCATCCCGGTCATGGGCCACCACCCGGTGGAAATGGGCATGCCCGACCGCGCGACGCTGACCAACCGCATCGCCCGCAATGCCTGCTACCGCGTGCTGTTCGCCCGCGCCTTCCCCCGCACCGGCGGCCGCATCGACGCCGACACGATCGCCGCGGCCGTCGCCCTTTTCGAACGCACGCTGGTCTCGCGCGGCAGCGCATGGGACCAGACCCGGCAGGGCCACGGCGCACTTGCGGCGGAAGCGGCACATGGACAGGCCCTGTTCTTCGGGCGCGCCCACTGCGCCGCCTGCCACACAGGCATGCTGTTCACCGACATGCGCTTCCACACCATCGACCCGTCTCACCCGGCCCGGATCAGAACCCCCTCCCTGCGCAATGTCGCGGTCACCGCCCCCTACCTGCATGACGGATCGGCCCCCACCCTGCGCCAGGCAATCGCCGCCCACGGACAAACCCTCCCGGACGACGACGAAGCAGCCCTGGAATCCTTCCTGCGGGCCCTGACCGACGAACATTTCCTGCACGACCCGGCCCTCGCCCTCCCACCCGAGGCCTGCCCCGCCTGAGAGCCTGACCGAAAATGCGCGCTGGCGGCGATCCGACGCGCGTTTCCTGCGCTTCGGTGCTCACGGCCATCAAGGCCGCTCCGCTCCGATGCTCAAAAACACACGCCGGGCGCGGCCCGTTCCGGGCCGCTCTCGCTCACCAACCCACATTTTCAGTCAGGCTCTGCGAGACTGCTGGAAAAATTCCTAATGGTCGTCCACTTTTTTCGGCCCCAGCATCGAACCGGACGCGGATTGTCAAAAATTCCAGTGGTCGGGACATGTCAGTTATTTTCTGTTCTTTTTGAAAAAAGAACCAAAAAACTTTCATTCGGTCAGGTACCTTGTGCCGAGAGCACGCAATACCCCCGAACAGATCATAAGTCTTTTTGCTTCTTTTTCTTCAGAAAAAGAAGATTCTTCAAACGCCATCAGGCAACTTCGACCGCATCATCTCCCGCCGGTCGATCCTGCGTCCATCCACGACGAAGCTGCCATCACCGATCGCATGGATCATCCGCCGCTCCCGCCGCCCGGCATCGGCATGGGCTGCCACGCCTTCCAATACCACGATGCTGTAGCGTTCGATGAAATCGACCACCCGGCATTCGATATGTGCCAGGCATTGCCCGATCAGCGGCGCGCGGACATGCCGGGCCTTTTCACGCACCAGGCCGAATTTCGCGAACTTGTCGGTATCCTGGCCGGAACAGGTCCCGATCCCCACGACGGTATCGATCATGTCCACCGTCGGGATCGCGATCACGCATTCCTTCGTGCGCTGCAAGGCCGCGAAGGAATAATTCCACGGCCCTGTGGTCAGGGCGAAGGAGGCGGAGAAATCCAGCACCATGGTCCAGGAAATGGTCATCACATTGTCCCGGCGGCCGTCATGGGTGGTCACCAGCACCACCGGTCCCGGCTCCAGCAGCGTGAACGCCTTGCTGATCGGCAGATCATCCATGGCCGACATCCCCCTGCGCGCCGAACGATAGCACGCTTTCCCTCGCCCGATGCGACATGCGGCGGTCTCCGCTGTCGCATTTTCGCGATCATGTTGTTATCCCCTGCGGGACCGGTCCTCCCGTGAGGGGACCAGCATCAATGGAGACCATGATGACGTCGGCAATGCTCATTCTTGTCGGATGCCAGCTTCTGGGCGAATTGCTGCGCGCCACATTTCACTTCCCGATCCCCGGTCCGGTTATCGGCATGTTCCTGCTGGCCCTGGCACTCGGCATCCGGGCGAAGCGCACCGGCAGTGACATCACCCCCGCGCCGCTGAAGCCGGCGGCCGAAGGATTGATCGCCAATATGGGCCTGCTGTTCGTGCCCGCCGGCGTCGGAATCATCGCCGAGGCCGGGGTAATCCGCAAGGAATGGCTGCCGATCATCGTCGCCGTGGCCGGTTCGACCATCCTCAGCCTCATGGCAACCGCGCTGGTCATGCACTGGACCCTCCCGCGCGCGCCCGTCAATTCCACCGACAGTGAAGGAGGCGCGTCATGAACGCCGCCCTTCATCATCTCTGGACGCCACTTTCCGCCACCCCGCTGCTGTGGCTGGTGGTCACGCTGGCGGCCTATGTCATCGGCCGCCAGATCCAGAAAGCATGCGGGGGGTCGCCCTTCGCCAGCCCGGTGATGATCGCGATCCTGATCGTGGGGGCCACCCTGCTCGGCACCGATACGTCCTACGATACCTATTTCGCCGGCGCGCAGTTCATCCATTTCCTGCTGGGCCCGGTCACGGTGGCACTGGCCGTGCCACTGGCCGAGAATTTCGCACTGGTCCGCCGCCACCTCTCCAGCATCGGCCTTGCCCTGCTGGCCGGCTCGCTCACGTCGGTCCTCAGCGGCGTGGGCCTCGTCTGGCTGCTGGGCGGCTCGCGCAGCGTCGCGCTGTCCATGGCTCCCAAGGCCGTCACCACGCCGATCGCCATGGCGGTATCCGACCAGATCGGCGGCGTGCCCGCCCTCACTGCGTCCCTGGCGATCCTGGGCGGCATCCTGGCGGCGATCATCGGCCGGCACATGCTGGTGCGTTTCCAGATCGCCGACTGGCGGGCACACGGCCTGGCCGCCGGCGTCGCCGGCAGCGGTATCGCCGCCGCCCAGGTCGCGGCCCTCGACGAAGTCGGGGCCGCCTTCGCCGCGCTCGGCATCGGGCTGAACGCCCTGCTGACCGCCGTACTGGTCCCGCTGCTGGCCACTCTGTGGCATTGAAGCCCGGCCCGAACTGCGCGCCGGCACCAATCCAGCGCGCAGTTCACGGAGCGACAACCCACTAGACGACCGGTCTAATCCCGGATAACCTCCCGTTATGAACGCAGCCTCCGTCCATCCCGATGTCCGCCGCCATATCCTGGATACGGCGCGGCCGATCATCGGCAGCAAGGGCTTCTCGGCGGTCGGGCTGAACGAGATCCTCGTCGCGGCAGAGATCCCCAAAGGTTCGTTCTATCATTACTTCGCTTCGAAGGAGGCCTTCGGCGAGGCGCTGCTGGAGCAGTATTTCACAACCTACCTCGCCCGCATCGACGCGCTGCTGGACCAGCAGGACGGCACCGCCGGCCAGCGTTTCATGACCTACTGGGCACAATGGCGCGACGCCCATGTGGCCGGCACGGTCCACGACCATTGCCTGGCCGTAAAGCTCGGCGCCGAGGTCTGCGACCTGTCCGAGCGGATGCGCCTGATCCTGCAGGGCGGCGCCACCGCCGTCGTCGACCGGCTGGCCCGCTTCATCGCGGCCGGCCAGCAGGACGGCTCACTGCCCGTAACGCAGGATGCCCGCCCGCTGGCGGCGTCCCTCTACCAGCTCTGGCTGGGTGCGACGCTGCTGGCAAAATTCACCCGCGACCGTCACCCGTTCGACGCCGCCATGACGACCACCCGCCGGATGCTCGGCCTGCCCGCCTGACCCGACGTTCCGCCGAACCGACTGCCCGGCCCGGCGGCAAGGAGACACCATGCAGAATTTCGAATTCTACAACCCCACCCGGATCATCTTCGGCAAGGACACCATCGCCCAGCTTGCCGACCATGTTCCGGCCGAAGCGCGCGTCCTGATCCTGTATGGCGGCTCCAGCGCCGAGAAGAACGGCACGCTGGCCGAAGTCCGCGCCGCCCTCGGCGCGCGCACGGTGCGCGAATTCGGCGGCATCGAAGCCAACCCCACCTACGAGACCCTGATGCGCGCGGTCGCGACCATCCGTGCGGACGGGCTGGATTTCCTGCTGGCGGTCGGCGGCGGATCGGTGATCGACGGCACGAAATTCGTTGCCGCGGCCGTCAATTACAAAGGCGACGCGTGGGACATCCTGCGCACCCATGGCGCAGACGTCACCGAAGCCCTGCCGTTCGGCAGCGTCCTGACGCTGCCGGCCACCGGGTCGGAAATGAACAGCTTCAGCGTCATTTCCCGCACCGAGACGAAAGAGAAGCTCGCCTTCGGCAGTCCTCATGTCTTCCCGCGCTTCTCGGTGCTGGACCCGACCAGGACCTACACCCTGCCGGTCCGGCAGGTCGCCAACGGCGTGGCCGATGCCTTCACCCATATCATGGAACAATATCTGACCTACCCGGCCGGCGGCATGGCGCAGGACCGTTTCGCCGAAGGGCTGCTGCTGAGCCTCGTCGAAATCGGGCCGAAGGTCATCGCCAGCCCCCATGACTACGACCTGCGCGCGAACCTGATGTGGATCGCGACCCTGGCGCTGAACGGCCTGATCGGCGCCGGCGTGCCGCAGGACTGGGCAACGCACATGATCGGCCACGAACTGACGGCCCGCCACGATATCGACCACGCCCGCACCCTGGCCATCGTCCTGCCGTCCATGCTGCGGGTCCGCAAGGAGGCCAAGCGCGGCAAGCTGCTGCAATATGCCGAACGGGTCTGGAACCTGCGCGACGGCACCGAGGACGAACGGATCGAGGGCGCGATCGAACGCACGCGCACGTTCTTCGAAAGCCTGGACATCCCCACCCGCCTGTCCGCCTACGGTCTGGGCACCGAGACGATCGACGGCGTGATCGGCCAGCTCGAACAGCACGGCATGACCGCCCTGGGCGAACACCAGGACGTCACGCTGGAGGTCAGCCGCCGCGTGCTGGAAGCCAGCCTCTAGCCCCCCACGTGCTCACGGTCCCACCGCCGCGTCAGCGGTAGCAGCGCCGCGAACAGGATCGTGATCAGACCGGCGGCAACGGCCAGGGTCAGAAACAGGCCGGCATACGCCTCAGCCCCCGCCGCAGGCTGCGCGGGGGCACCGGCCGCCAGGTTGGCGACCATGCTGCCCACATACATCGCAACACCCATCGACAGCAGATACGACCCCATCATGAATCCGCCCATCGCGGCGGGCACATAGCGCGCAATCACCGCCAGCCCCAGCCCGCCGACCAGCAATTCGCCCACGGCCAGGGCGCCATAGGCCGCGATCATGAACCAGGGCGACACCAGTCCCGTCCCGCCCGAGCGCGCGCCCAGCCACCAGATCACGAAGGCCAGCGTCACCAGGCTGTAGCCCACGACGAATTTCCGCGCGATCGGCAGGTCACGCCCCTGTAGGGCAAGGCGCCGATAGAGAAAGGCCAGGATCGGGCTGGCACCCATGATCCAGATCGGGTTTAGGGCCTGGAACTGGCCGGCCGACATGTGAAACAGCGTCACCCCGCCCAGCGTCACATCACCACGCACCGCGCGCAAGGCGAACAGGGTCAGCGAGGTCGCCATCTGCTGGTAGAACACGAAATAGAGCATGCCCTGGATCGAGAGCATGTAGGCCATCCGCAACCCCGGCCGCTGTGCCGGCGCGGCACGACGATAGATCACCGTCCACATCGCCATAACCGCCAGCGCGGCCAGCCACACGCAATCCCGTGCCAGGGCGGGGCGATCCAGAATCAGATGCAGCCCCACAATGGCCGCCACGATGCCCAACAGCAGAGAGACCACCGGCCCCGCAGCCAACGGCAGGAAATCGGGGGCCGAGCCAACATGGCGCAGCCGGCCGCGCAGGGCGGTATAGACGCACAGACCCAACAGAAGCCCGGCGGAACAGGTGGCAAACGACACGGCCGGGCCGAAATGGTCCTGCAACAGGGGCGTCAGCAGGATCGACGCGGTCGAACCGACATTGACGGCCATGTAATAGAGCGTGAACGCGGAATCGAGCGCCGCATCGTCGCCCTCATAAATCCGACGAACCAGATTGGCGGCATTGGGCTTGAAGAACCCGTTGCCCGTCGCGATCAGCGCCATGGCCACCGTCATCAGCCCGACATGGACCGTCGCCACCGCCAGCGTGGCATAACCGCCCATCATGCAGATGGCCCCAAGCAGCATCGCCCGGCGCGACCCCAGCACCCGATCGCCCAGCCAGCCGCCGACCACCGGCAGGGCATAGGCCATGGCCGCGAAGGCCCCCATCAGCAGATTGGCCCGCGCATCCGCCATTCCGAGCTGCCGCACCATGAACAACAACAGCACGGCCTGCATGCCGTAGTAACCGAACCGCTCCCACAATTCGATCGCAACCACGACAGCGAAGGACGAAGACCGCGTGGGCCGCGACGAAACGGACGAAAGTTCAGACGGCATGAGTTTCCTGACGGATGACCAAAGCGGGTTATAGATTCCTGTTTCCAATAGACTGTTCGTCCAGCCGGACAAGCGTAAACGTTTCGCAGGCGGGCGGAAGCGTGACGCACCCATTCGGCGCGGGAACGCAGGCAATGCACCACGGCCACTGGCTTGCCCCGCCCGATCTCGGCATGTTGGCGCCCGCCGGCACGACAGGCCGGATCGGCCCCATGGCACGAAGGGAAAGGATCAGGGATGGAACAGAGCCAAGCCGACGCACAGGGCGCCGCCCGGCATGCGGTGGGCTATCGCGGCCTGACGATCCATGACGGGGTGCAGGATGCGGAGATCCCCCTGGCGATCCTCTATCCCACCACCGGCATACCGCACCCGCGCCGCTTCGGCCCCTACCACTTACCCCTCGCCGAAGGCGCGGTAGAGGGGCACGACCGCCCACTGATCGTGCTCTCCCACGGCAATGGCGGGTCGCCCTGGGTCTATCGCGATCTGGCAATGGCCCTGGCCGCGCGCGGCTTCGTGATCGCCATGCCGAAGCACCCCGGCAACAGCCTGAACGACGACGCGCTGGCCCGCACCCTCGCCAATCTGGAAAACCGCCCCCGCCATGTCTGCCTGAGCATCGCCGCTGCCTTTGCCGACCCGGTGGTGGGTCCAGCCCTGCGGCCCGAGCGCGTGGCACTGATCGGCCATTCCCTGGGCACCTACACGGTGCTGGCGGCAGCGGGCGGCCAGCCCTGGAGCGGCGGCCGCAGCCCCGACGACCCACCGCGCCGCATCGCGGTCACACACGACCGGCGCGTACATGCGCTGGTGCTGCTGGCACCGGCCACCGGGTGGTTCCGCGCTCCTGGCGCCCTGTCGGCAATCCGCTGCCCGATCCTGATGCGCACAGCCGCCGAAGATGACGTCACTCCGCCGGCACTGGCCGATATCGTGATGCAGGGCGTACCCGATCCGGCGCTGGTCGATAACCACTGCGTGCCCGGCGCGGGGCATTTTTCGTTTCTCAGCCCCTTCCCCGCGAACATGGTCCGCCCGGATTTTCCGCCCTCGCAGGACCCACCGGGCTTCGACCGCACCGCCTTTCAACGCGTCATGGCGGAGGAGATCGGCGCCTTCCTGCACCGGACGATGCAGGAGCAGCCACAAGCGTAACTGCCATGCCTTCCGTCAATCGGCATCAGTCCGGATGATGCTCCGAAGACTCTGTCATAAAGCATGATCTTGGACGGACTCTGAGGACAGGACTCTACCCATCAATAAATGGGTTTCCAAAGGCACCGCCTTTGGCGGGTCCAGGGTGGAACCCTGGCCTTCCCACCGCCTCCGCCAACACCCGATAAACCACCTCGTCCTCCATCCGCGCCACGTTGAACCGCAGGCAATCGGCGGCAATCCCATCGGCGCTGAACAGATTCCCCGGCGCCAGGATCACCCCACGCGCCAGCGCGCGCCGTGCAACATCGGTCGCCTCCAGCCCCTCCGGCAGCCGACACCACAGAAACGGGCCGGACTCCGGCTCCACAGTCGGCCTCAATCCCAGTCGCTTCAGTCGTGGCAGCACCCGCGCCCGGCACTGGTCCAGCCGGGTGCGGATCTGCGCCACATGCCGCCGGTAGCCGCCATCGGTCAGCACGGCATGGCAGATCCCGGCCGCCAGCCGCCCCGAGGCAATGCCGCTGGCCACGCGCAGATCAACCAGCCCCTCCACCCAGTCCGGCCGCACGGCGATGTAGCCACAGCGGAACGAGGCCGAAACCGTCTTGGAAAAACTGCCGATCCGCACCACCCGCTCCAGCCCGTCGAAGGTGGCCAGGCGCGCGGCGGGCGTCTCCTCGAAATCGGCGAAGATGTCGTCTTCCACCACGATGATGTCATGCGCCTCCGCCAGCCGCAGCACCCGGTGCGCCACCACGGGCGAAAGAACGGCACCCGTCGGATTATGAATGGCGGCATTGGTAATATACAGGCGCGGCCGGCACGCCGCCGCCACACGGTCGAAGGCGGCAACATCCGGCCCATCGGCCAGATAAGGCACACCGACCACCCGCACCTGATGCGCCCGCAGCAGCGCCAGAAAATTGAAATAGCACGGATCATCCACCATCACGGTGTCACCCGGCCGCAGCAGGAAGCGGCAGATCAGGTCCAGCGCGTGCGACCCGGAATCCGCCGTCAGGATCTGCGCGGGCGAAACGCCGATATCCTGCTCCGCCATCCGCCGCGCCACATAGGCGCGGATCGGCGCATGCCCCAGCGGGCTGTCGTAATCGAACAGCGTCTCGGCCGCCCCATCCCGCGCCACGGCCCGCAGCGCCCGCCGCACCAGGTCCTCCGGCATCCAGTCGGCCGGCAGCCAGCCGCAGCCGGGCGACAGCGCCGCCGGGTCCTGCTCCAGCGACGCCCGCAACATGCCGATCGGATCGACCATCCGCGCCCCCTCCGACAACGGCACATCCAGCGACAGCGGGGCCAGCGGCGCCGCCACATAAAAGCCGGCACCGGGGCGCGAGCGGATAACCCCTTCGGCATGCAGCCGGTCATAGGCTTCGACCACGGTGGATTTCGACACCCCCGCCGCCTCCGCCATGGCGCGGATCGAGGGCACCCGCGCCCCCGGCGTCAGCAGCCGCCGCTCGATCCGGTGCCGCACCAGCCCCATCACCTGCGCCACCCGCGTGCCGTCCGTCTGCTGCCCGTCCATCCGTACCGGTCTCCTGAACAATACAGTTCAGTGTAATTGTACCTGACCGTATCTGGAAACCCGCCGCCGCGTCCCGCATCACGAACCGGCACGCAAAGGACGGACCAATGCAGGACAGAACAACGGAAGGCTGGATCGCGGGCCTGATCGGCATGGCGATCTTCAGCGGCTCGATGCCGGCCACCAAACTGGCGATCGCGGGGTTCGACCCGCTGTTTCTCACCGCCGCCCGCGCCGCACTGGCCGGGCTCCTCGGGGCGCTGTGCCTGTGGCGATGCCGGGCCGATATCCCCGCGCCGCGCGACCTGCTCGCCCTGGCCGTCGTCGCGCTCTGCGTGGTGCTCGGCTTCCCGCTGCTCAGCGCCCTGGCGTTGCAGGCCATGCCCTCCACCCGCTCCATCCTCTTTCTCGGCCTGCTGCCGCTGGCCACCGCCAGCTTCGGCGTGCTGCGCGGGGGCGAGCGCCCATCCCCCGCCTTCTGGGCCTGGTCGGTCGCCGGCGCGGCCCTGGTCTGCGGCTTCGCCGCCCGCCGGGGCGGGGCAGGGTCATACGGCGCGGATCTCACCATGATCCTGTCCGTCATCATCTGCGGGCTGGGCTACGCCGAGGGCGGCCGCCTGTCCCGCACCATGGGCGGCCTGCGCGTCATCTGCTGGGCACTGGTCGTGGCCCTGCCGGTCTCGGTGGCCGGCGGGGTGATCACCGCCCCCGCCCATTGGGCCGGCATCGCCCCATCCGCGTGGCTGGGGCTGGCCTATGTCGCGCTGTTCTCGATGTTTCTGGGCTTCATCTTCTGGTATCGCGGGCTGGCCCTGGGCGGCATCGCGGCGGTGGGGCAGTTGCAGCTTCTCCAGCCCTTCCTCGCCTTCTTCCTCGCCTATCTGGTGCTGCACGAGCCGGTCAGCGGCCAGCTCGTGCTTACCGCGCTGGGGGTTGTGTTCTGCGTGGTCGGCGCACGGCATTTCTCGCCCGCCTTACGGGGCTCTGCCCCGCGCCCCGCCAAAGGCTGAGCCTTTGGAAACCATTTGTTTTTATCGACTGGTCGTGAAGCCTCGGTGGTAGATCGCGGTGCTCAGTAACCCGATGCCGCCGGCCAGCAGAAAGGCGGGACCGAACGATCCCAGTCGCGTGGCCAGAATGCCGGTCAGGATGGGCGCCATCGCGCCCCCCAGCGAGGCACCGGTATTCTGGATCGCCTCCAGCGTCGCCACGCGGTCCTCGGTGGTGATCAGCGTGCCCAGCGTCCAGCCGCAGCTCACCGCCACCCCGTTGGCAAACAGCGCCAGCGCCAGCAGGCTCAGCGCCGCCACGCGCGCCGGTTGCAGGGCGAGCAGGGCGGTCAGCACCGCACAGGCCAGCATGGACAGCACGACGGTCCGCCGACAGGCCGCCAGCGGCGCCACCCCACGCCGGCTGACCATATCGACCAGCTTCCCCCCACCCAGACAGCCCGCAAAGCTGAAGATCTGCGGAAAGGCCGACAGCAGCCCGGCCTGAATCTCCGACAGGCTCTCCGTCTTCTCCAGCCACGCCGGCAACCAGGTGATGTAGAGCGAACTCAGATACACGACCCCGGTAAACCCCGCCGTCGCCGCCCAGGTATCGCGCCGCCGCAGCAGATAACCCAGATCCTCCCGCAGCGCAGACCGTACAGGCGCCTTCTCATGATGCACCCGCGCCGGCTCGGCGGCGGACTCGCCGGGCAGCGGATCGCGATAATAGACGATCCAGCCGATGGCCAGCAGCAGGTTGACCACACCGCCCACCACCGACATGTCGCGCCACCCCCACCACGCCATCACCGCCAGCAGCAGCGGCGGCGCCAGCGCCGGCCCCAGCGAGGCGGAGCCATTGAACAGCCCGATCGCGCCACCCCGCTCTTCCGCCGCATACCAATGCACCAGCACCCGCGTCCCGGCCAGGAACAGCGGCGCCTCGCCCATGCCCAGCAGCGCGCGGGTCCAGAAAATACTTGCGGCACCGCCGACCAGTCCAAAACCGATCTCGGCGAAGGAGCACAGCAGCAGCGCGGCGCCCAGAAACGCCCGCCCACCCAGCCGGTCCGCCAGCAGCCCCATCGGCACCTGGCTGACCATGTAGCTCCAGTCCAGCGCCGAGAGCAGCCAGCCCATCGTGGCGTAGGACAGATGCATCTCCGCCATGATCGCGGTATTGCCGATGGAAAGGGTCGCCCGATCGACATAATTGACGCAGCCGGCACCAACGAGCAGAAGAAGCGTGATGCGCTGGCGCGTGCGCCGATCGGAAAGCCGCATGAAGATAAAAATTCCCTCTTAAAGCATGATGATTTCCGGTCGTCAGTGCCGCCCATCGAACAGAAAGCACATAGCGACCGATAAAGCGCCTCTTCCCCTGAAAGCCTGACCTGAAATGCGGGCTGGCGGCGATCCGACGCGTGTTTCCTGTGCTTCGCGGCGGGCGGCCATCAAGGCCGCTCCGCTCCGATGCTCGGAAACACACGCCGGGCGCGGCCCGTTCCGGGCCGCTCTCGCTCGCCAGCCCACATTTCAGGTCAGGCTCTGAATCTTTCCGCGCGATCCGCGCGGCCTCTGCTGTGCTGTTTGTGCGACACCTCCAGGGCACAATGCGACTGTCAGGGCGTCCGGCCGGATCGTCGCCACGGCGTCGCGCGTTTCATCGGCAACGCAGAGAATCACGATATTTTCGCCTTGCAAAGAGAGCAGCCTCATGATGACCCGACAGAAGCTCGCACGTTCCACGATCCTGAGCGGCGTGATCATGCTTCCGGCCCTCCTGCCGGGCCATGCCCCGCACGCCGCCGACACGCCCCCCCATGCCGCGACCCGGCACCCGGCGGCACACGCGCAAAAGGCCGCCACCAAGCGCCCCCCTCCGCCCCCCGGAAATGAGGAGATCGCGGTCTTCGGCCACGGCTCCACCCGGCAGATGACAAGCATCACCCGCGCCATGATGCGGCAGAGCGTGCCCGGCACCTCGCCGCTCAAGGTGCTCAGCCAGCTTCCCGGCGTCGTGTACCAGTCGGCCGACCCGTTCGGCGCCTATGAATATTCCAGCCAGATCTTCATGCGCGGCTTCAGCCAGTCGCAGCTCGGCTTCACGCTGGACGACATTCCGCTGGGCGACCAGCAGTTCAACAATTACAACGGCCTCAGCGTGACCCGCTCGATCATTTCCGACATTGTCGGCGGCGTCGACGTCTCGCAGGGCGCGGGCGCGATCGACGTCGCATCCACCAGCAATCTCGGCGGCGCCATCCAGATCCATTCCATCGACCCGTCCCACACGCGCGGCGGCACCGTCAGCCAGACCTTCGGCAGCAATTCCGCCATGCGCACCTCTATCCGGCTGGAAAGCGGCGACCTCAACAGGACCGGCACCCGCTTCTACGTCGCCTATGCGCGCACCAACATGAATCTGTGGAAAGGCGGCGGCTACGATTATTCCGATCAGGTCAACGCCAAGCTGGTCCAGCCGTTGGCCCGCAATTCGTCGCTCAAGCTGTTCTTCGACTGGAGTTCGACGCAGCAATTCGACTATCAGGACATGACGACGAACTATCTGCACACCGTCGGCCCCAGACTGGCCAATTACTATCCGGACTACACAGCCGCCTACAAGGCCGCGCAAGGCACCTATCCCGCCTCTTTCCTGGCCACCAACGACCCGTTCGACGCCGCCTATTACGCCGGCACGGCCAACCGCGTCGATTACCTGGGCGGCCTGACGCTGGACGAGAACCTGACCGACCGGCTGAACTGGAAGACCACGCTCTACGGCCACGCCGACACCGGCTACAGCACCTGGACCACGCCCTACATGCCGTCACCGAACGGCGCGCCGCTATCCCAGCGTATCCAGACCCCGCAGGTCGCCCGAGGCGGCTTCCAGACGGCGCTGAGCTACACGATCGCCCGCAACACCATCAATGCCGGCGTCTGGTACGAATACGGAAATTTCAACGAGGGCCGCTATTTTACCGAAGCCCCCCTGCTCGGCGAAGGCACGCTGGGTAACCCCACCAACGGCTTCCCCGGCGACAAGATCTTCGCTCATCCGTGGCAGGAAGCGTTCTCGTCAAACATTTTCGTCTTCCACCTCCAGGATACCTACCGGGTTACGGACACGCTGACGGTCAATGCCGGCTTCAAATCCATGATCGTCAATGCGGGCAACAACGTCTCCACGCAGGACCCGTCGATCAACGGCACCCAGGTCGCGCAGGGGCGGCTGGAGGCTGCGAATGCCTTCCTGCCCCAACTCTCGGCCAACTGGCGCTTCCTGCCGCATAACGAACTGTTCTTCGACGTCTCGCACAACATGCGCAGCTTCCCCGAAGACGGCTACGGCACCAATGTCTCGGCCACGCCATGGACCGCGTCGCAGACCGCGTTCCAGAGCACGAAGAATACGCTGCGTCCCGAAACCGACTGGGTGTACGAGGGCGGATACCGTTTCACCACACCGCTGGTCAGCGCCCTGGCCTCGCTCTACCGGATCAATTTCTCCAACCGCCTGCAATTGATCACCAGCCATGCGGGCATCAATCCCATCACGGCGGTGCAGAATGTCGGCGGGGTCACCACCAACGGGGCGGAAGCCAGCGTGACCATCCGTCCGCTGGACGGATTGTCGATCTACAATTCCTTTTCCTACGCCCACTCGACCTACGACCAGAACGTCACCACCGGCGGCACAGTGCAGCCGATCCGGGGCAAACTGGTGCCGAATTATCCGCAATTCATGTACAAGGGAAACATCAGCTACCGCATCGGCCATTTCGCGGTGCATGTCGATGGCAGCTACCTGTCCAGCCGCCAGTTGACCTACACGAACGACCTGCATGTTCCCGGCTATTTCCTGGCCAATTTCGGCGCCCGCTACGATTTCGGCGCGGTCGGCTTCCTCAAGGGCGTCACGGCCAGTTTCAACATCTACAATCTGGCCAACAAGACATACGTTGCCACCACCAACGAACTGGGCAACAATTTCGTAGACACCGGCTACAATTATTTCCTGATGGGCGCCCCGCGCCAGTTCTTCGGTACCGTCAGCGCAAACTTCTAGGAGACTATTTGCAAAATCACCCTGCCGGCGATCCGGCGGGCATTTTCTGCGCTTCGGTGCTCACGGCCATCAAGGCCGCTCCGCTCCGATGCTCGAAAATACCCGCCGGCCGTGCCGCTTCGCGGCACTCTCACGCGGCAGGCCGACTTTTCAAACAGCCTCTCAATCAAAAAGAACCCCGATTCGTCCAGGAGCCTCGCCTGTCCCAGCAAAAAGCTCCCGAACGAATCAAGGTTTTTTGGTTCTTTTTTTCCAAAAAAGAACAGCTTCAGAACGGCGGCGCCGGCACATTGGCCCCCACAAAGGGCCCGACCACGATCAACTGGTTGGTCACCGACGTCACTCCCGGCGTATTCTCCGCCGCCACCTGTGCTGCCGGTATCAGTCGTTCATCGGTCACCGCGCCGCTCAGGATCACCGCCCCGCGATAGGTTTCGACCTTGACCAGATCCCGCACCGAGGCGCCCAGCCCCCGTTCCAGCGAGGCTTCGACCGCTTCGCGGATCATGTTGTCATCGGTGGCATCGGGCGGTTCGGCGGCCAGGGGCAGCAGGGCGCGCAGCACATCGGCCCGCGCGACGATGCCGATCACCCGGCCGTTCTCGATCACGGGCAGGCGCCGGACGTGATGGACGGTCATCATGTCGATGGCGTCGGACAGCCGGGCATCCGGTTCGATGGTCACCGGCTGCTCGGTCATGACGTTGGCGACCTTGCGGCCGTGGGTATGCACATAATCCTCGGCCCGCCGGCCGGGCGAGAGGAACAGGTCTTTCAGCCAGGAATGCGCCCCGACCGTTCCCAGTTCGTGCCGGCGCAGCAGGTCGCCTTCGGTGACGATGCCGACCAGTTCGCCCTGCGCGGTGGTAACGGGCAACCCGCTGATTCTGCGTTCCAGCATCAACTGGATCGCGTCGGCGATGCCCTGCGCCGGTTCGACGCAGAACACCGGTGATGTCATGATGTCCCGGACTCTCATGGCGTATAGCCTTTGCTAGAGACGCGGAGGCTGTCTGCAAAGTCACCCTGCCGGCGATCCGACAGGCCTTTTCTGCGCTTCGGTGCTCAAACAGCCTCCCACCGATGGTGGGCACGCCTCCCAGCCTCTGCAATCGCGGTCCGGATTTTGTGAAGAGGGCCGGCTAACCGGTCCCAACCCCGCGATCAGCCAAACCGCTCGCCCACCAGTTCCTCGCTCTCCGCCCACAGCGCCTCGGCATGGGCCGGGTCGACGGCATAGGCCCGCACGCCGCCATCCATCAGGTCGGTCGTCGAATCATCGGGCACCACGGCGCTGACATGGCAATCCTCGCAATAATGGCCGCCCACGGCGTCGGCGTCCGCCACCACACCGGCCCAGACCGAGGTCGCGGCCCCCTGCGGAATGGTCTTGAACTGGAAGGGCGGCTTGCCCTCGGCGGTGGCACGTTCGTTGATCCGCGCCATCATCGCCTCGATCTGCCCGGCATCCATGTAGCGCACCAGTTCCGTCATGATCCCGCCGGGATGCACGGCCGCCGCCCGCACGCCCCGCGCCCGATGCCGGGCATCGAACGCCACCGCGAACAGGATGTTGGCGGTCTTGGAGCGCCCATAGGCCACGAACGGCTCATATGGCGTCCGTTCGAAATTCGGATCGTCCAGGTCGATATCGGCAAAGCGATGGCCCGCCGACGCCAGATTCACCAGCCGCGCCCCGGATTGCATCAGCCCGGCAATCCGGTTGACCAGCACGAAATGCCCCAGATGATTGGTGCCGAACTGCGTCTCGAACCCGTCTTTCGTATGACCGAACGGCGTGGCCATCACGCCCGCATTGGCAATCACGAGGTCGAAGGGCAGGGCCCGCGCATTCAGCGCGTCGGCGCAGGCACGCACGCTGGCCAGATCCGCAAGATCCAGCGCGATCAGTTCGAACGCCCCCCCACCGCGCGCCGCATCCGCGCGCACCTGTTCGGTCGCCCGATGCGCCTTGTCCAGGTCGCGCGCGGCCCCCACCACATGCGCGCCATGGGCTGCCAGCGCGCGCGCCGTCTCGACCCCCAGCCCGGCCGAAACACCGGTCACCAGCACGCGCCTGCCCGCAAGGGAAACACCGGAAAGAACATCCTCGGTCGTCGATGTCGCGCCAAAATCCTGTGCCATCATTGGCCTCCAGCAGAAAAGGGAGTTATGTGGAAGCATGCTCCGCTTAAAGATATGCGGAGGATTCCTCCGCTTAACAAGGGGCAAAGGGGTGGATGGGGAAAAAATAGCGCGCCGCAAGCCGCGCAGCGACGGCCAGCGCAACCGGCAACGCCTGCTGGAGGTCGCGAAAGCCGCCTTCCACGCGGGCGAAACCGACATCCCGCTGGACGAGGTCGCGCGCCGCGCCGGGGTCGGCATCGGCACGCTCTACCGCCATTTCGCCAGCCGCGACGCGCTGATCGAGGCCGTCTACCGCAACGAGCTCGACCGCCTCGCCGCCGCCGCGACGGACCTCGCCAACACGCATCCCCCCGTCGAGGCCCTGCGCGCATGGATGCTGCTGTTCGTGGACTACATCGCCGCCAAGCAGGTGATCGCGCCGGCGCTCAACGGGCTGATGTGCGAAACCGGCGCGCTCTACGCGGCCTCCGCCGACGTCATCAAGGGCACGATCGACATCCTGGTGGCGCGGGCCGTGGCAAACGGCGACATCCGGCCGGACCTCGACCCGCTGGATTTCCTGCGTGCCCTGGTCGGCGTCTCCAACGTCGCGGCCGCCCCGGGCTGGGCCGCCAGCGCCCGGCGCCTGGTCGATATCCTTATTGCGGGGTCACGACCGGTGTAGACCGCCGATCACCTTGGAGCCTGACCGAAAATGCACGCTGGTGGCGATCCGACGCGCGTTTCTTGCGCTCCGCTCCGATGCTCAAAAACACACGCCGGGCGCGCCGCTTACGCGCCGCTCTCACTCACCAGCCCACATTTTCGGTCAGGCTCTTACGAAGCAGCACCCTCCCCGCCATCATCGAAAACATCCTCGATATGCAAGGCAAAGAAGCGCGCCAGCCTGAATGCCAGCGGCAGGCTGGGGTCATAGCGCCCGGCCTCGATGGCATTGACGGTCTGGCGCGACACACCCAGCGCGGCGCCGAGCGCTTCCTGCGACAGGCCCCGCGCCGTGCGCAGGGCGCGGATATTGTTCTTCACCGGTAGCGCCGCGTGGCCACGGCCATCCCCAGCGACCACAGCACGGCCATGAGGGGCCACACGCAAAACATCGAAAGCTTTTCATAGCCGACGGTTTCCAGAAACCCGTAGGAAAAGGTCACGATCGCGGTGCCGGCAAAGGCGAAGCCCAGCGCCTCGAACTGAATCCGGCGCTGCAATTCATCCATCCGGCCGAACTGGCGCATCATCACCCAGCAGAAGCCGATCCCCGGCACCATCGGAAACAGCGCCACGACCGGCTGGCCGATCCCGGTCACAATCCCACGGTTCAGCAACTGCATCGCAATCAGCACGGCCAGCGCATACAGCGCCAGGCACACGCCAAGCTCGACCAGATAACGCTTTTTCGACATCAACCCCTCCATATGTAAAGCACGCTTTACACATATCGGTCGGCAACCGGAAATGTCAAACACACTTTACATCAGGGCCGATCCCCGTTTCGTGACCACGCCACCGGCCACACGCGCTGGCATTTAATAGACGATCGGTCTAACAACACCCCCATGGACGCCACCGCACTCCCCCGTCGGCGCGGCCGCCCCCCACGCGCGCCCGGCAGCCACGCGCAGACGCGCGAGCAGCTTATCCGCGCGGGCGTCGCGGCGCTGACCGAGCAGGGGTTCACCGCCACCGGGCTCGACGGCCTGCTGCGCGGCGCCGGCATCCCCAAAGGCTCGTTCTATTATTATTTCGACAGCAAGGAGGCATTCGGCCTGGAACTGATCGACCGCTACGCCGCCTATTTCGCGGCGAAGCTCGATCGCTGCTTCGGGCAGGCACGGATGCCGCCACTGGAGCGGCTGCGCCATTTCGTGGCCGACGCGGCGGCCGGCATGGCCCGGCACGATTTCCGGCGCGGCTGCCTCATCGGCAATCTGGGGCAGGAACTGGCGGTGCTGCCCGAGACTTATCGCCAGGCGCTGTCGGCGGTGCTGGCGTCGTGGGAAGCAAGGCTGGCCGCCTGCCTGGCCGAGCAATACGGGCCGGACACCGCCCGCCGCTACGCGGCCTTCTTCTGGACCGGCTGGGAGGGCGCGGTGCTGCGCGCCCGGCTGGAACGGTCGGCCCGCCCGCTGACGCTGTTTCTGGATGGGTTCGAGGCCATGGCCGGGCGCTGAAGCCCGGCCCGCCGAAAGGAGATCAGACGATGTTCGATGCCGTGATAATCGAGAAATCCGCTGACGGCGCACAGACAATCCATGTCGGCCCGGTCGATGACGCCCGCCTGCCCGATGGCGACGTCACGGTGCGCGTCGAATGGTCGACGCTGAATTACAAGGACGCCCTGGCCATCACCGGTCGCGGTCCCATCGTGCGGCAATTCCCCATGGTGCCCGGCATCGACTTCGCCGGCACGGTCCAATCCTCGTCCCGCGCCGACCTCCCGCCCGGTACGCGGGTGGTGCTCAACGGCTGGGGCGTGGGCGAGCGCTGGTGGGGCGGCCTGGCCGGCAAGGCGCGGGTCAAGGGCGACTGGCTGGTCAGGCTGCCCGATGCCTTCACCACGCGGCAGGCCATGGCCATCGGCACCGCCGGCTACACCGCCATGCTGTGCGTCATGGCGCTGGAGCGCCAGGGCCTCACTCCGGCCCAGGGCCCGGTCCTGGTCAGCGGGGCGGCGGGCGGGGTCGGCAGCGTCGCCGTCATGCTGCTGGCGCGTCTGGGCTACCACGTCGCCGCCGTCACCGGCCGGCCGGAGGAAGAGGATTATCTGCGCGGCCTGGGCGCGGCCGAAATCCTGCCGCGCGCGGCGTTCTCCAGCCCCGGCCGCCCGCTGGAAAAGGCGCGCTGGGCCGGCGCGGTCGATGTCGCGGGCGGCGTGGTGCTGGCCAATATCTGCGCCGCGATGCTGCCCGACGGCGTGGTAACGGCCTGCGGCCTCGCGGCGGGCATGGACTTCCCCGCCACCGTCGCCCCCTTCATCCTGCGCGGCGTCACGCTGGTGGGCATCGACAGCGTCATGTGCCCCCAGCCCAGGCGGCTGGAAGCCTGGCGCCGCCTGGCCGAACTGGTCGACCCCACGCGCCTGGAGTCCATGGTCAGCGAAATCACCCTGGCCGACGTCCCCCAGACGGCGGCGGCACTGCTCGATGGCGGGGTGCGCGGCCGCGTCGTCGTCAAAATTCCCTGAAAGACGGTTTCAAACGCGCCGTCACTCCGGCGCGCCGTCAAGCTGCGAGCGAAAGCGCGGCCCCGCGAACGTCGCCAGCAGCGCGATGGCGCAGCCCGCGCCCCCCACCACGATCATCAGCGCGGGCGCCAGGTCGCCGCCCATGCCAAGCGCGATCCGGTTCTGGATCAGCCCGGTGCTGGCCGCGATCAGGTTCCCGCACTGATAGGCCACGCCGGGAAAGGTGGCACGCACGTCGGAGGGCGAGAGTTCGTTCAGATAGGCCGGCACCACGCCCCAGGCCCCCTGGATGCAGAACTGGATCAGCACCGCCCCCACGGCAATCCACAGCGGCGTGGCCGAAAGCGCCCAGAGCGGCAGCAGCGGCAGCGCCAGGGCGGCGGCCAGCGCAATGGCCCGCGCCCGCCCGATCCGCTCCGACAGCGCGCCGAAGCACAGCCCGCCGGCAATGGCGGCGAGGTTATACAGCACCACGATCACGGTAATGGTCGGGTGCGGCAAATGCCGTTGCAGGGCCAGGAAGATCTTCGGAAACAGGTCCTGCGACCCGTGGCTGAAGAAATTGAACGCCGCCATCAGGCACACGGCATACACCACCAGCCCCCGATAGCGCCGCAGCACCGACAGCATGGACGGCTTCGCCGCGCGCGCCATGCCGGCCATCTGCTGCTGGCCGGCCAGCCACACCGGGCTTTCCTTCACGTACAGCGCGACATAGATCACCGACAGCCCGGTCGAGGCCCCCAGCACGAACAGCCCCTGCCAGCCCAGCGCCGGCAGCAGCAGGAACATCAGCGACGCCAGCAGGTAGCCCGCCGGATACCCGGCCTGGAGCAGGCCCGACGCCATGCCGCGCCAGTGCGGCGGCACGGTCTCCATGGTCAGCGAGGTCCCCACGCCCCATTCCCCGCCCAGCGCCACGCCGAACAGCAGCCGCAGCGCCAGGAAAATCGTCAGGTTCGGCGCGAAGGCCGAAAGCAGCTCGATGGTCGAATAGGTCACGATCGTCGCCATCAAAATCGGGCGGCGGCCGTAACGATCGGCGGCCCGGCCGAACAGATACGCCCCGACCGGCCGGCTGATCAGCGTCAGCGTCGGCGCCAGCAGGATCGCCTCCAGCGAGGTGGAAAAGCTGCGGGCCACATTGTCCAGCGTAAACAGCACGATGAAGAAATCGCACGCATCCAGCGTCCAGCCCAGGAAGCACGCGGCGATAATGTGCCGGGCGTCGCTCAGGCTGCGCGGCGGAGGGGCAGCGCCGGTCGGGGGCAGGGGAGTCATGGTCGGGGCGGTTCCTTGTTGCTTTCCTCCGTTCTAGCGGCAACCGCCGCCAATGGCAGGGGGGGTGCCGGCCCACAAGGGAAAATGCCCGCCGCCGGCCGCCCGGCCCCGATCGTCGCGACGGCGAAAAGTTCGAATCACAAGTTCGAATCTCTCGCCGAATTGGCAGGAATCTTTCGAATCTATCACTTTGCCGTGATAGTGGTTCTCCAGCCGGTCGGCGTCGTTAGATTTTTTCAGAGGCCCGACCGGGCGCCTTCCTTTCCTCCTGACCAAGAAGGGTACGTGGCATGCACCGTCACCAGCAGGAACAGGAGGCACCGGGTCCGATCCGCGTGCTGTCCGTGGCATCGGAAATGTTCCCCTTCGTCAAGACGGGCGGACTGGGCGATGTCGTGGGCTCCCTGCCGGCGGCGCTGCGCACCGAAGGCGTGCTGGTCACCACCCTGCTGCCCGGCTACCCGGCGGTGCTGGATGCGCTGGAAGGCCCGGTGCGCGTGGCCGAAATGTCGCCGCTACCGGGCGTCGAAATCGCGCTGCTGGAAGGCTACGCGGCGGGCCATCACCTGCTGGTCATCGACTGTCCCTCCCTGTTCCGGCGCAAGGGCAACCCCTATCTGGCGCCCGACGGCACCGACTGGCCCGATAACGGGCTGCGCTTCGCGTGTCTGTCGCGCGTCGCGGCCAGCCTCGCGCAGGGGCATGTACCCGGCCAACGGCCCGACCTGGTCATGACGCATGACTGGCAGGCCGCCCTCACGGGCGCCTATCTGCATTATGACGGCCAGCCGGCCGCGCCGGTGGTGCAGACCATCCACAATCTCGCCTTCCAGGGCCGCTTCCCGGTGTCCGATCTCGCACGGTTCGGCCTGCCGCCCCATGCTTTCTCGATCGACGGCGTGGAATGTTACGGCGAGGTCGGGTTTCTCAAGGCCGGCCTGCTCTTCGCCGCGCGCATCATCACCGTCTCGCCGACCTACGCGCGCGAAATCCAGTCCCCCGAATGGGGCATGGGGCTGGACGGCCTGCTGCGCACCCGGTCCGACCGGCTGCGCGGCATCCTCAACGGCATCGACACCAACGACTGGAACCCCGAAACCGATCCCTCGGTGCTGTTCCCCTACCAGGTGGGCGACCTCGCGGGCCGTCGGCCCAACAAGCGGGCCTTCCAGGCGGAATTCGGCCTGCGGCAGGACCCGGATGTCTTCCTGCTGGGGCTGGTCAGCCGCCTGACGGGGCAGAAGGGCGTGGACATCCTCGCCGATATCATCCCGCATATTCTCGACGACCGGACGCAGCTCGTCGTGGTCGGCAGCGGCGACGTGGCGATGGAGCGCGCGCTGGCCCGGCTGGCCCGCCAGTATCCCGACCGGCTGGCCTGCCATATCGGCTATAGCGAGCAGCTGGGCCACCGCATCCAGGCATCGGCCGACGCCCTGCTGCTGCCCTCGCGCTTCGAGCCCTGCGGCCTGACCCAGCTCTGCGCCGTGCGCTATGGCTGCGTGCCCATCGCCTCGCGCGTCGGCGGCCTGGCCGATACCATCATCGACGCCAACGAGGCCGCGATGGCCAGCGACGTCGCGACCGGCTTCCTGTTCTCCCCGGTCGATGGCGAAACGCTGGCCGGCGCCATCCGCCGCGCCGCCACGCTGTACCGCCAGCCGGCGCGCTGGGCGGGGCTGCAACGCAACGGCGCGCGCTACGATGTCTCCTGGGGCCGCAAGGCGCAGGAATATGCCCGGCTTTTCCGCCGCGTCCTCGGCCGTGCGGAAGTCGGCATGGCAGAGTTCGACCAGTCCTCCATGCGCCGCCGCCCGCCGCTGGCCGGCCCGACCGGCGCGGCCCACTCCGCGCGGACCGCCCGGGCCAGCTACCAGGCGGCCCGGCGCGGGCGCGTCCGCGCCAACGATCCGTTCGGCCGCCCCGGCTGACGCATCGCGCCGTCCCGCGTCCGGCGTCGCCCGGCCGCCCTGGGGCGGCCTGCCTGCCCGTTTGTTCGTCCGCCATTCTCCGCCCGCATCTCCTGCCCGCCGGAACCCCGCCTCATGAATGTTGCCTCGAACGAAAGTGCCTATTCCCTTCCGCCGGAAGCCGAAGACCTGCTGCGAGGCACCTGCCCCGACCCGTTCGCCATCCTCGGCCGCCAGCCGCATGGGCGGCTGGACGTCGTGCGCGCCTTCTGCCCCGATGCGCGGGCGGTGCGGCTGGTGGTGCAGCGCCCGCGCTCGGCCCCGGTCGAGCGCGTGATGCGCCGGGTGGACGAACGCGGCCTGTATGTCGGCACCGTCCCCGCCGGCGCCCGCTACCGGCTCAAGATCGGCTGGGCCGACGGCTGGGAGGAAACCGAGGACCCCTATTCCTTCGGCCTGCTGCTGGGCGATCTCGACCTGCATCTGTTCGCGCGCGGCGAACATCGCGACCTGGACCGGGTGATGGGCGCCCAGCCGATGGTGATCGACGGCGTGGCCGGCGTGCGTTTCGCGGTGTGGGCCCCCAATGCGTTCCGCGTGTCGGTCATCGGCGATTTCAATGTCTGGGACGGCCGCCGCCACCCCATGCGCCTGCGCCACGCGGCGGGCATCTGGGAATTGTTCATCCCCCGCATCGGCCCCGGCGAGCGCTATAAATACGAGATCATCGACGCCGAACACCGCCTGCTCCCCCCCAAGGCCGACCCGTATGCGCTGGCGGCCGAGCAACCCCCGGCCACCGCCTCGGTGGTGGCGGACACATCCCCCTTCGCCTGGACCGACGAGGACTGGATGCAACGCCGCGCCGGCCGGCAGGCCCACACCGCGCCGCTGTCGATCTACGAGGTGCATCTGGCCTCCTGGCGCCGGCCGGAGGGCGACCCCCACGGCATCCTGCGCTGGGAAGACCTGGAACGGACGCTGATCCCTTACGTTGTCGATATGGGATTCACCCATATCGAGCTGATGCCGGTCATGGAGCATCCCTTCGACGGATCATGGGGTTACCAGACATTGGGCCTGTACGCGCCATCGGCCCGCTTCGGGGCGCCAAAACAGTTCGCCGCCTTCGTCGATGCCTGCCACCGCGCCGGCATCGGCGTGATTCTGGACTGGGTGCCGGCCCATTTCCCCGCCGACGCCCACGGCCTGGCCCATTTCGACGGCTCGTGCCTGTACGAGCACGCGGACCGGCGCGAGGGCTACCACCCCGACTGGCACACGCTGATCTACAATTTCGGCCGTAACGAGATCCGGGGCTTCCTCATCGGCAGCGCGCTCACCTGGCTGCGGCGCTACCATGTCGACGGGCTGCGGGTCGATGCCGTGGCCTCGATGCTCTATCGCGACTACAGCCGGCGCGAGGGCGAATGGCTGGCCAACGTCCATGGCGGCCGCGAAAACCTGGAGGCCGTCGCCTTCGTGCGCGACCTCAACGTGACGATCGCCGAACTCTGTCCCCACACGCTCATGATCGCCGAGGAATCGACGGCCTGGCCGGGCGTAAGCTGGCCGGTGGCCGATGGCGGCCTGGGCTTTTCCTACAAATGGAACATGGGCTGGATGCACGACACCCTGGCCTATATGGGGCGCGACCCGATCTGGCGCCGCTACCATCATTCCGAAATCATGTTCGGCCTGCACTACGCTTTTTCCGAGCACTTCATCCTGCCGCTGTCGCATGACGAGGTCGTGCACGGCAAGGGCTCGCTGCTGGAGCGCATGCCGGGCGACAGTTGGCGCAAACATGCCGGCCTGCGCGCCTATTTCGCCTTCATGTGGGCCCATCCGGGCAAGAAGCTGCTGTTCATGGGCGGCGAACTGGCCCAGCCGCACGAATGGCGGGCCGATGGCGAGGTCGCCTGGTACCGGCTGGACCAGCCGGAGGGGCGGGGCATGCAGGCGCTGGTCCGCGACCTCAACCGCCTGCACCGCGCCATCCCCGCCCTGCACCGCGCCGACTGCACGCCCGACGGCTTCGACTGGCTGATCGGCGATGACGTCGACAACGCGGTCTTCGTCTGGCTGCGCCGCGCGCCCGACGCCGCCCCGGTCCTGGTGGTGTGCAACATGACGCCGGTGCCGCGCCCGGCCTACCGCGTGGGCGTGCCCTGCGGCGGATACTGGCGCGAACTGCTCAATTCCGACGGGGGCGAATATGCGGGGTCAGGCATGGGCAATGGCGGCGGCGCCCTGGCGGAACCCGAGCCCGCCCATGGCTGCGACCATTCCTGCGTCCTGGTCCTCCCCCCGCTCGCCGTCCTCTATCTCACGCCGGAGTGGGCATATGGGGGCTGAGTCATGATGCGCTTTCCCGCCCGCTTGATGCGCGGGGCACCGGCGCCGCTGGGCGCCACATGGGACGGGCTGGGCGTCAATTTCGCGGTCTTCTCGGCCAATGCACACCGCATCGACCTCTGCGTGTTCGATTCCTCGGGCCGGCGCGAGGTCGCGCGGTTCGAACTGCCCGAACGCACCGACGAAGTCTGGCACGGCTACCTGCCCGACGCCCGGCCCGGCCTGCTCTACGGCTACCGCGCCTACGGCCCCTATGAACCGCTGCGCGGCCACCGCTTCAACCCGCACAAGCTGCTGGTCGATCCCTATGCCCGCGCCTTGCATGGCGCGTTGAGCTGGTCGGACTCGCTGTTCGGCTACCGCGTCAACTCGCCGCGCGGCGACCTGTCGATCGACCGGCGCGACAGCGCGCCCGCCATGCCGAAGAGCGTGGTCACCAACGACGCCTTCAACTGGGGTGAGGACCGGCTGCCGCGCGTGCCGTGGGACCGCACGGTGATCATGGAAGCCCATGTGCGCGGCCTGTCGATGCGGCGCAACGACCTGATGCCGGTCGAACGCGGCACCTTCCGCGCCCTGTCCGATCCGCGCCTGGTCGAGCACATGCTGCGCCTGGGCATCACCACGCTGGAACTGATGCCGGTGCAGTCCTTCCTCAAGGACCGCTTCCTGCTGGAACGCGGGCTGACGAACTACTGGGGCTACAACACGCTGTCCTTCTTCGCCCCCCAGGCCGGCTACCTGGCCGAGGGCTCGCCGCACGAGATCCGCACCGCCATCCGCCGCCTGCACGCGGCCGGCATCGAAGTGATCCTCGACGTGGTCTACAACCACACCTGCGAGGGCAGCGAACTCGGCCCCACTTTGTGCTATCGCGGGCTGGACAACGCCGTCTATTACCGGCTGGTGCCGGAGGACGAGCGCCACCTGATCAACGATACCGGCTGCGGCAACACGCTCAACCTGTCGCACCCGCGCGTGTTGCAGATGGTCATGGATTCCCTGCGCCACTGGGCGGTCGATTACCATATCGACGGCTTCCGCTTCGATCTCTGTTCCACCCTGGGGCGCGAGAGCTATGGCTTCGACCCGTTCTGCGGCTTCTTCGACGTCCTGCGGCAGGACCCGGTGCTCTCCACGCGCAAGCTGATCGCCGAACCGTGGGACCCGGGCCCCGGAGGCTACCAGCTCGGCAACCACCCGCCGGGCTTCGCGGAATGGAACGACCGCTATCGCGACACGGTGCGCCGCTTCTGGCGCGGCGATGCGCTGACGCGCGGCGACATGGCGGCCAGGCTCGCCGGCTCCGCCGATATCTTCGACCGGCGCGGACGGCGCCCCTGGGCCTCGGTCAATTTCATCACCTCGCATGACGGCTTCACGCTGATGGACGTGGTCAGCTACGACCACAAACATAACGACGCCAACGGCGAGGATAACCAGGACGGCCATTCCGAGAATCTCGGCCGCAACTGGGGGGCGGAAGGCCCGACCGACGACCGGGCGATCCTGGCGGTGCGCGACCGGGTGCGGCGCGCCATGCTGGCCACCCTGTTCTTCTCGCAGGGCACGCCGATGCTGCTGGCGGGCGACGAATTCGGCCAGACCCAGGGCGGCAACAACAACGCCTACTGCCAGGACAACGCCACCGCCTGGCTGGACTGGCCGCTGGCCGCCACCCCCGCCGGGCAGGCGATGATCGCCTATGTCGCCCAGCTTGCCGCCCTGCGCGCCACCCACGCCTCGGTGCGCGGCCGCAGCTACCTGTACGGCAAGCGCGAAACATCGCCGGGCGTGCCCGACATCGCCTGGTACGACGCCGAGGGCCACCCCATGACGTCCGACGCGTGGAATGACGAACATGGAAGAATATTAGGGCTTTTGCGCTCCAGCACCGATGACGGCCCGCCCGACACCACCTATCTGATCATGAACGCGGGCGACGAGGACATGGACTGCATCCTGCCGCCGGTTCCGGGCGCATGGACGCTGCTGCTCGACAGTGTCGATCCGGCGCGCACCGGCGCCCTGTCGGACAGGCTGGCGCGCTGGACGGTCGGTGCCCACGGCGTCGTGCTGCTCGGCTTCACGCCGGGCAGCCAGCAGGCAAAGGGAACGGTCGATGCGTAAGACCCATGCTTTCGCCGGTCATTTCGGGGCGACCCTGCTCGCGCCGGGGCAGACGCGCTTCCGCTTCTGGGCGCCGTCCTGCGCCGCCGTGTCGGTGGAAATCGAGGGCCAGCCCCCGGTGCCGATGGCGCGCACCGCCGATGGCTGGTTCGAGGCCCAGGCCCCCTGCGGCGCCGGCGCGCTCTACCGCTACCGCCTCAACCCGCATCTGGCAGTGCCCGACCCGGCCTCCCGCGCCCAGCCGCGCGACGTTTCGGGCCCCAGCCAGGTGGTCGATCCCCGCGCCTATGCCTGGCAGGATGACGATTGGCGGGGCCTGCCGTGGGAGCAGGCGGTCATCTACGAAATCCATGTCGGCGCCGCCGGCGGGTTTCGCGGCGTGCGCGCGCAGCTCGCCCGGCTCAAGGCGCTGGGGATCACGGCGGTGGAACTGATGCCGCTGTCCGAATTTCCCGGCGGCCGCAACTGGGGGTATGACGGCGTGCTGCCCTACGCGCCGGAATCCGCCTACGGCACGCCGGAGGACCTCAAGGCGCTGGTCGATCACGCCCACGCGCTGGGCATGATGATCTTTCTCGATGTCGTCTACAATCATTTCGGGCCGGAGGGCAATTTCCTCGCCGCCTACGCCGCCCCCTTCTTCCATGCCGGCCACCCGACGCCCTGGGGCGACGCCATCGATTTCCGCCAGCCCGCCGTGCAGGCCTATTTCGCCGAAAATGCCTTGTACTGGCTGATGGAATACCGGTTCGACGGCCTGCGGCTGGACGCGGTGCAGGCAATCGGCGAGCGCGACTGGCTGGTCGAGCTGGCCGCCCATGTCCGCGCGCGCATCGAGCCCGGCCGCCACGTCCATCTGATCCTGGAGAACGAGAACAACGATTCCGGCCTGCTCCGCGCGGGTTTCGACGCGCAATGGAACGATGACGGGCACAACGCCCTGCACGTCCTGCTGACGGGCGAGGATGAAGGCTATTACGCCAATTTCGCCACCGACCCCGCCGGCCGGCTGGCCCGCGTGCTGGCCGAGGGCTTCGCCTTCCAGGGCGAGATGTTCCCCACCCTCGGCCGCCCGCGCGGCATGGAAACCGGCGGCCTGCCCGCCACCGCCTTCGTCCTGTTCCTGCAAAATCACGACCAGATCGGCAACCGTGCGCTGGGCGAGCGGCTGACGGTGCTGGCCGCCCCGCAGGCCCTGCGCGCCGCCTACGGCCTGCTGCTGCTGTCCCCGCAGATCCCGATGCTGTTCATGGGCGAGGAATGGGGCTCGCGCCAGCCATTCCTCTATTTCACCAGCCACCCGCCCATCCTCGGCGACATCGTGCGCGACGGCCGCCGCCGCGAATTCGCCGCCTTCGCCCATTTCAGCGATCCCGCCCGGCGCGAGACCATCCCCGACCCCAACCACCCCGACACCTTCGCCTCCTCGATCCCGCCGCCGGACGAGGCCGAAACGCCGGAGGGGCGGGAATGGCTGGCCTTCTTCGCCACCCTGCTGCATTTGCGCCATGCCCGCATCACGCCGCGCCTGCGTGGCGCGCAGGGTCTGGGCGCGCGCGTCCTCGGGCCGGGCGCGGTGGCCGCGCGCTGGCGGATGGCCGACGGCGCAATCCTCTCGCTCGGCCTCAATCTGGGCGCGGACCCGGTCGACCTGCCGGAGTGGGTCGCCGGCCCGGTCCTGTTCCAGTATCCGCCCGCCTCGGGCACCGACACGCGGCTGCCCCGCCACGCCGTCACCGTTCATCTGGCCGAGCCCATCCACGGGGCCGCCCATGGATGACCGCACCCTGCGCACGCGGGCCCGCAAGGCCGGTCTGGTCACCGCCTGGCAGGATGCCGCCGGCGTCTCGCACCGGGTCGGGCTCGACACGCTGCGCAACCTGCTGCGGGTGCTCGAAGGCGGGTCGATGCCGGAGGAAGGCACGCTGCCGCCGATGATCGTGGGGCAGGTCGGGGTGGCGACCGTGCTGCCGCTGCGCACCACGGCCAGCCGGCTGGCCTTCCGGCTGGATTACGAGGATGGCGGCACGTTCTCGGGCCATGCCGGCCGGGCGCGCGACGGCCGCGTGCGCCTGCCCGCGATCGCGCGGACCGGCTATCACCAGTTGGACATCCTGGGCCGGCGCACGGTGCTGGCCATCGCGCCGGCCCGCTGCCGCACGGTGGCCGATGCCACGGACGGCGCGCGCGGCTGGGGGCTGGCGGTGCAGATCCCCGGCCTGCGCGCGCGGCACGATGGCGGCATCGGCCATTTCGGCGCGCTGGCCGACCTGGCGCGCCAGGCGGCGGCGGCCGGGGCCGATGCGCTGGCGATCAGCCCGGTCCACGCCATGTTCAGTGCTCGCCCCGCGCAGTTCAGCCCCTATTCCCCCTCCAGCAGGCTGTTCCTCAACGTGCTGCTGGCGGATATGCGAAGCTGGTTTTCCACGCAGGAAATCGGGGCGGTGATGCGCCGTCTGCGCATCGCGCCACAATCCACGCGGGCGTTGGAAGAGGCGCCGCTGATCGACTGGCCGGCGGCGGCGGCGCTCCGGCTGCGCATGCTGCGCTGCCTGTATGACGACCATATCCGCGACACGCCGCCGGACGAACTCACGGCCTTCGTCGCCGCCCACGGCCGCGCGCTGCATTGCCATGCGGTGTTCGAGGCCCTGCAGGCGCATCAACTCGGCCGGGGGCCCCGTGGCGGCAACTGGCGCGCCTGGCCTGCCAGCCTGCGCAATCCCGCCAGCCCCGAGGTCGCGCGCTTCGCGGCGGAACGCCATCACGAGGTCGGCTTCCACCTGTTCCTGCAATGGCTGGCGGCACGCGGCCTGCACGGCGCGGGCGAGGCGGCGCGCGCCGCCGGCATGCGCATCGGCCTGATCGCCGATCTCGCGGTCGGCACCGATCCGGGCGGCAGCCAGTGCTGGGCGAACCAGGATGATTTCCTGATCGGCGGGTCGGTCGGCGCGCCGCCCGACCCGCTCGGCCCGCTGGGGCAGAACTGGGGGCTGACCACCTTCTCCCCCGCCGCGCTGCGCGCCCACGGCTACCGCGCCTTCATCGACACGCTGCGCGCGACGCTGACACGGCAGGGCGGCATCCGCATCGACCATGTCATGGGGCTGGAACGGCTGTGGGTGATCCCCGAGGGCGCCTCGGCGGCCGACGGCGCCTACCTGTCCTTTCCGGGGCGGGACCTGATGCGGCTGGTGGCGCTGGAATCGCACCGGCACGACGCGGTGGTGATCGGCGAGGATCTGGGCACCGTGCCCACGGGCTTCCGCACCCGCGCGGCGCAGCGGTCGATCATGGGCATGAACGTGCTGTGGTTCCAGCGCGACGCGCAGGGCGCGTTCCTGCCACCGGGTCGATGGGGCACGAACGACGTGGCCATGACCACGACGCACGACCTGCCCACGGTCGCCGGCTGGTGGCAGGCCACCGATATCGGCTGGCGCAAGAGCCTGCGCCAGTTGCCGCGCGGCACCCGCGCCGAGGACGCGCTGGCCGCCCGCGCGCATGACCGCGCGGCCCTGTGGGCGGCGCTGCATCCGCCCGATGCGCCCGAACCGCCCCCGGTCACACCAGCCGGCGCGGCCCAGGTGGTCGATGCCGCAACCCGCTTCGTCGGCCAGGCTGCCTCACCGCTGGCCATCCTGCCGCTGGAAGACGCGCTGGGCCTGGCCGAACAGCCCAACCTGCCCGGCACCATCTCCGGCCATCCCAACTGGCAGCAGCGTTATCCGCCGGGCCCGCCGCTGCTGGCCCGGCCGGACGCCGCCCGCCGGCTGGACCTGCTGCGCACGGCGCGGAACCCGGCATGACGGGGGTGCGCGCAACCGTCCGCCTGCAATTCCACGCCGGCTTCACGCTCGATGACGCCGTCCCGCTGGTCGATTATTTCGCCGGCCTGGGCATCAGCCATCTCTACGCCTCGCCGCTGCTGGCCGCCCGCCCGGGCTCGACCCACGGCTACGACACGCTCGACTACAGCCGCATCAACCCCGAACTCGGCGGCCGCGAGGCCCTGGCCCGGCTGGTGACGCGCCTGCGCGAACGCGGCATGGGGCTGATCCTCGATATCGTGCCCAACCACATGGCGGTCGGCGGCAGCGGCAATGCGTGGTGGGAAGATGTCCTGGCCTGGGGGCAGGCCAGCCGATGCGCGCATATGTTCGACATCGACTGGAACCCGCCCGACGCGCGCCTGCGCGGCCGCGTCCTTCTGCCCTTCCTGGCCGAGCCCTACGGCGACTGCCTGGAAAACGGCACGCTGCACCTGCGCCACGACGCAGCCGACGGCTCGTTCGCCTGCTGGCATTACGAACACCGCTTCCCGATCTGCCCGGACCATTACGCCGACCTGTTCGCGGGCGACGATTCGCCGGACGCCGTGCTGGCGCGCATGGCCCCCGATCATCCCGAGGGCCGGGCCCGCCTCCACGCGCTGCTGGAGCGCCAGCATTACCGGCTGGCCTGGTGGCGCACGGCTTCCGACCAGATCAACTGGCGGCGCTTCTTCGACATCACCACGCTGGCCGGGCTCTGCGTCGAGCATCCCGACGTGTTCGACGCCGTGCATCGCACCGTCATCGAGCTGTATGCCGACGGGCTGATCGACGGCGTGAGGGTGGACCACATCGACGGCCTCACTGATCCCCATGCCTACGCCACCCGCCTGCATCGCGCCTTGTCCGCCGCCGCCTCACGCCGCCCTCCCGGGGCCCCACCCGATACCCCCCTCTATGTGGAGAAGATTCTGGCGGCGGACGAAGCCCTGCCCGCCGACTGGCCGATCGACGGCACCACCGGTTACGACTTTCTGGAACAGGTCGACCTCCTGCTCCACGACCAGCGCGGCGCCGACGCGCTGGACGATCTGTGGGTCTGGGGTGCTGGCGGCGCCACCAGCTTCCGCGAGGAAGAACAGGCCGCGCGCGAGGCGGTGCTGAACGGCACCCTGGCCGCCGATCTCGCCCGCCTGGTCCATGTCCTGTCCGGCCTCGCCGGCCGCGACCCGCGCGCCCGCGACTTCACGCCGGCCGCCCTGGACCGTGTCCTGCGCCAGATCCTGATCCGCTTTCCCGTCTACCGGACATATGAAGGCGACGGCGGCAGGGTCCTGCACGCAGTCTGCCAGGCCGTGCGGCCCACGCTGGTGCCGGCGCACCAGCCGGTGCTGGACTGGCTGGAACGGCAACTCGGGCCCGGCGGCCCCGCCGAGGCAATCGCCTGCTTCGTGCACCTCACAGCCCCACTGGCTGCAAAATCGGTAGAAGATACAGGCTTTTACCGCTATGGCCGCCTGCTGTCGCGCAACGATGTCGGCACGCATCCCGGCCAGTTCGGCGGCACGGTCGCCGCCTTCCACGCCGCCAATCTCGCGCGCCGTCGCGACTGGCCCCGCGCCATGCTCGCCACCGCCACCCACGACCACAAGCGCGGCGAAGACGCCCGCGCCCGCATCGCCGTACTGTCCGAACTGGCGCAGGAATGGGCGCGCGTCGCCACCCGCTGGAGCGCATTCAACGCCCCGCTACGCCACCGCGTCACCCTGCGCACCGGCCCCTGCACCGCACCCGACCGCGCCGACGAACTGATCCTCTACCAGACCCTGCTGGGCGCCTGGCCGCTCGGCGACAGCCCGCTGGAACACCGGATCACGCCGGATTTCCACGATCGCATAGCCGCCTGGCAGGTCAAGGCCCTCCGCGAGGCCAAGCGCCACACTAGCTGGATCGACCCGGAACCCGCCTACGAGCAGGCGTGCGGCGCCTTTCTCACTGGCCTGCTGTCCGCTCACTCCGAAAACCGCTTCCCCTGGATGGTCGATGCCTTCGTCAACCAGATCGCCCCCGCCGGCGCCCTGAACGGGCTGGCGCAGACGCTGCTGCACCTGACCAGCCCCGGCGTGCCGGACCTGTACCAGGGCTGCGAGTTCTGGGATTTCAGTCTGGTCGATCCCGACAATCGCCGCCCGGTCGATTTCCCGGCCCGCATGGCGGCCCTGGCCGAAGGCGCGGATATCGCATCGCTGCTGCCGCACTGGCGCGACGGCAGGGTAAAACAGGCGCTGATCGCCGCAATACTGCGGTTCCGGGCCACCAATCCCGCCCTGTTCGCGGACGGCGCGTACCGCCCCGTCCGGGTCACCGGCACACGGCGGCAGCATCTGCTCGCCTTCGCCCGCGTGACGGAAGGCGCCACGATGCTGGTGATCGCGCCGCGCCTGTCCGCCGCTCTGATGCCGGACCCGACCGACCTGTCCTGCCCCGCCATGCTCTGGCGCGGCACGACGCTGGACTGGGACGACGCCCCCGCCGGCCCCTGGCGCTCGCTGCTCCATCCGGGCCGCATCCTCGACCGCGCGGCGATGCTGGACCTCGCCATGCTGGCCGGCGAAGCGCCTTTGGATGTGCTGGTATCCGGTTGATATCAGTCGTTTCAAAATAACTTCACTGTTTCTGGACCGGGCTTTCCGCTGAATGTCGCGCCGTCACAGCGCTTTTGGCCAAGGGGGGATTGCCTTGTCGGAGACAACCATACCGCGCAGTCATTTTCTGCGTCCCAGAATGGAGAGTGGGGGAACCCCGGCGTTCAGGATCTTCTTCCTGGCCGTGCTGGCGTGTGCGCTGGGCTTCGTCGGTTACAGCGTCCTGGCCGACCTTCAGGCGGCGGGTGGGAACGGGCTGGCGATCGGGGCCTTCGCCCTGCTGGCGCTGGCGCTGCTGATCGCGCTGGGCTTCGAATTCGTCAACGGCTTCCACGACACGGCGAACGCTGTCGCGACCGTGATCTATACCAACAGCATGCCGCCCATGGTGGCCGTCGTGTGGTCGGGCGTGTGGAACCTGCTGGGCGTGCTGGTCTCGTCCGGCGCCGTCGCCTACAGCGTGGTCACCCTGCTGCCCGTCGAACTCATCCTCCAGGTGGGCAGCGGCGCGGGATATGCGATGATCTTCGCGCTCCTGATCGCCGCGATCGTATGGAACCTCGCGACCTGGGCGATGGGGGTGCCCAACAGTTCCTCGCACGCCCTGATCGGCTCGATCATGGGGGTGGGCATCGCCAACCAGTTGATGGCCCCCGCCGGGGCGGCCACCTACGGCGTCGACTGGTCGCAAGTCTCCAAGGTTTTCAGTGCGTTGCTGTTCAGCCCGCTCTGCGGCTTCGTGCTGTCCATGGCGCTGTTCTGGCTGTTCCGCGTGCTGGTGCGCAACCGGACGCTGTTCGAGACGCCCGAGGGCCACAAGCCGCCGCCGCTATGGATCCGCGGCCTGCTGATCGGCACCTGCACCGGCGTCTCCTATTTCCATGGCGGCAATGACGGGCAGAAGGGCATGGGCCTGATCATGCTCATCCTGATCGGCGCCGCACCCACCGCCTACGCGCTCAACCGCGCCATGCCGGAAGCCGCCATGCCGGCCTTCGTCCAGTCGGCCGGTGATGCCGCGGGTATCTTCCGCCATCACATGGCGGGCACCGATCCCGACGATGTGGCGGCGGCCCGTGCGCGGGTAACGGCGGCGCTGCGCGACCGGGCGGTCGCGGACGGGCAGGTCTACGGCGCGCTAGCCGTGCTCTCCGACGACATCGCGAATTCGGTCAAGGGCTACCGCACCCTCAACGCCATCCCCGCCGCCCAGGTGCCGAACGTCCGCACGGATATGTATCTGGTGTCGGATGCGATCCGCGTGCTGGGCAAGACCAATGCCTTCGCAGGGGCCGAGGCCGCCGGTCTGAAGGACTTCATGGGCCAGCTCAACGCGGGCACGCGCTTCATTCCCACATGGGTCAAGGTCGCCGTCGCGGTAGCGCTGGGCCTGGGCACGATGGTCGGCTGGAAGCGTATCGTCGTCACCGTGGGCGAAAAGATCGGCAAGACCCATCTGAACTATGCGCAGGGCGCCTCGGCGGAACTGGTCGCGATGGGAACGATCGGCCTGGCCGAAGGCTATGGCCTGCCGGTCTCCACCACCCATATCCTCTCCAGCGGCGTGGCTGGCACCATGGCGGCGGCGGGCTCGGGCCTGCAATGGCGGACATTGCGCACCATGGCCATGGCCTGGGTGATCACCCTGCCTGCCGCCATGTTGATCAGCGGCGTGCTGTTCTTTATTCTGAGGCATGTCTTCTGATCCGAGGCCATGAAGGTCAGACTGTTCCCTCCGGTTCAGCACCGTGTAGTGGGGCTCCTGACCGTGATCTGTTCCCTAACGGCTGGTGGCGGCGTCCTGGCTGCCACCAAGCCGCAGGTAACCGATATCCTGCCCTCGGGCGTGCCGCTGCCCCCACCAACGCCGATGGAAGTGCAGCCTTCCGAAGACCCCGGGAGCGAGCTGCTAGGCGAGGCGGGCGGGGCACGGCCCTGGCTGGCGCGCCACGGCATCCGGATCAACGTGCAGGATGTCGAGGAGTTATGGGGCTTGGCCGCCGGCGGTCTTCACCCCGGACCCACCTATGACGGCATGACCGCCGTAACCCTGATGTTCGATACCGAGCGCGGCTTCGGCTGGCCTGACGGGCTACTGAATGTCAGCGCGTTGCAGATCCGTGGCCGGTCGCTGACGGGCGAGCGACTGGGGGCGGTGAATGCCGTCAGCGGCTATGATGCGGGGCGTTCGACCCGGTTGTTCGAACTCTGGTACGGCCAGGGCTTCTTTGCAAACCGGCTGGATGTTCGCGTGGGGTCGATCGATCTCGATACGGAATTCCTCGTCAGCCAAAATGCCTCGTTCTTCCTCAATGCCAGTTTCGGCTGGCCGCTTTCCACTTCCAGCAACCTGTATTCCGGGGGGCCATCCTGGCCGTTTTCCGCCGTGGGGGTGCGGGCGAAATGGACGCCGATCGACCAATTGGTGTTGATGGGCGCCGTCACCGACGACAACCCGACGCGCGGCCCGTTCTACAGCAATGTTGCGCCCGCGCAGCGCGATCCCTCGGGCACGGCGTTTTCGACCAGCGGTGGCACGCTGTTCATCGGCGAGGCCCAGTTTTCAGCCGATGTCGCCCGCTGGACTGCCGGCAAGGATGCGCCAAGTCTGCCGGGAACATGGAAGCTCGGCGGGCTCTACGACACCGGGCGGTTCCCCGATCAGCGATACGACAGCCACGGTGGCCTGCTGGCCTCGCCCGACAGCACAGGTCAGCCGCTCTATCATCATGACAACTGGATGATGTACGTGGTGGCTGACCAGATGATCTGGCGGGCAGCGCCGGGATCGAGCAAGACGATCAGCCTGTTCGTGCGCGCCACCGCCAATGACGGCTCGCGTAATCGGTATGCGACCGAAATACAGGGTGGCGTGACGTTCGATGGTCTGGTACCGGGCCGGACCGACGATACGATCGGCCTTGCCTGGGGAACAGGATTTTACGGCAGCAGGGCGATCGGAAATGCGCACGACGCCATGCGCCTGGGCACCAGCCTAGCCGGTAAGCTGAAGCCCGAGCAGCATATAGAGGCGACCTATCAGGCGGCCGTAACCCCGTATCTTATCGTCCAGCCCGATTTTCAGTATTTCTGGCATGTCGGCGGCACATCGTTCGACCCGGAAACCGGCCGGTCGATCGGCAACGGCGTCGTGCTGGGCGTGAACATGACCACCACGTTCTGAGAACCGGGCAGCATGCATTTCATGAAAATTTCAAGGTCCTTGCTTGGGGAAAATCCTATTCCGGCAAATGCGGCGCATGGCGCGCGGCGGAGGAGGCAGCGACATGGACGATGAGGATATGAACAGCCTGTCGGCGGACGAACGCGAGCGTGTGCAGATGCGCCGCGAACTCATCGACGACCTGGACGAGGAGTTCGAACTTGCCCTGGAGGAAGAGGCCATCGGGGGGAAACTCGATGCAACCGACCGCGCGTTCCGGCGGGTCTATTTCCGCGAACTGGTCCGCCTCCAGGGCGAACTGATCAAGTTGCAGGACTGGGTGAAAGCGACCGGCCATCGCCTGGTCGTGATCTTCGAGGGACGGGACGCCGCCGGCAAGGGCGGCGCGATCAAGCGGATCACCCAGCGCCTGAATCCGCGCCTGTGCCGCGTGGCTGCCCTGCCGGCCCCCAATGACCGCGAGCGCACGCAATGGTATTTCCAGCGCTACGTGGCCCATCTGCCGGCGGCGGGCGAGATCGTTCTGTTCGACCGGAGCTGGTACAACCGCGCCGGCGTCGAGCGTGTCATGGGTTTCTGCACAGAGGATGAATACGAGGAATTCTTCCGTTCGGTGCCTGAGTTCGAGCGCATGCTCGTCCGCAGCGGCATCCAGATCGTCAAGTTCTGGTTTTCGATTACCGATGACGAGCAGGAGGCCCGTTTCCGCGCCCGGATCGAAGATCCGCTGCAGCAGTGGAAGCTCAGCCCGATGGATCTGGAAAGTCGTCGCCGCTGGGAAGATTATACCCGAGTGAAGGAGACGATGCTCGAGCGCTCCAGCATCGACGAAGCCCCTTGGTGGGTGGTGCAGGCGGTGGACAAGAAGCGTGCCCGCCTGAATTGCATCGCTCACCTGCTCTCGCTTGTGCCCTATAGGCCGGTGCCGAAGCCGGACGTAGTGCTGCCCGAGCGGGTCCACCATCCTGATTACGAACGGCAGCCGACCCCGGATGCCATGATGGTTCCGTCGCGCTACTGACCTGACACGTCCGGACCCGGGGGCGCTCCACGTGTCCCTGCGTTCGCGCTGCTCCAAAAGCCTGGAGCGATTTTGCATGCCCCTGTATCTGCTGGAGCTTGCTTCCTTCAGAACGCAGGCCAGCGTCCTTAGTGTCCGTCCGAGATCATCTTGAATCTTTGGAATCATCTGTGATTCCATGTCGGCAGCCCCGATTTGAAGAGGCCGCTCGATGTGGACGATTGAAAATCGCGTCCGGTATGACCGCAGCAAACTCCGCTATCCCAGCGACCTGACTGACGAGGAATGGTCGCTGATCGAGACGATGATCCCCCATGCGAAGCGGGGCGGCAACAAGCGACCGTGAACGTACGCGAGGTCATGAACGGTCTGATGTATATTCTGAGCATCGGGTGCCAGTGGCGCGCGCTCCCGAAAGATCTGCCGCCACGCAGCTACGGTGAACTATTATTTCTGCCGCTGGCAGTATGAGGGTACGCTCGAGCGGTTGCACCATGCCCTTTACGTGCTCTGCCGCGAACAGGTGCATCGCGACGCCAGCCCCACAGCGGCCATTATTGACAGTCAGAGCGTCAAAAGCGCCGAAAAAGGGGGCGCCGGATCGACCCGTCCGGCTTCGACAGTGGCAAAACCATCAAGGGCAAGAAGCGGCATATCCTCGTCGATACACAGGGACTTCTGATGGCCGCCATCGTGCATGCGGCTGATATCCAGGACCGCCACGGCGGCGTCATGCTGATGGCAACATTGTTCGGACTGTATCCGTTCCTTCTGAAACTCTACGCCGACGCTGGCTATCAGGGGCCGAAGTTCCAGCAGGGACTGGCCCATGCCTGCCGCACTGTGAACGTCGAGATCGTGCGACGATGCGATGCCCGAAAGTTCGTGGTGTTGCCCAAGCGCTGGATTGTGGAACGCACCATCGCTTGGCTGAACCGCTGCCGACGCCTGAGCAAGAATTGGGAGTGCCTCGACCAGAACGCACTCGCTTTCCTTCAATCGGCATCAGTCCGGATGATGCTCCGAAGACTCTGTAATCATAAAGTATGATCTTGGACGGACTCTGAGAAGGAGAGCAGATCAGAAGTCTTCTTGCTTCTTTTTTCGGAAGACGAAAGCAGATTGCCCACTTCCATGATATGGAGGCGCCATGGTGGAATCGAAGATCCTGATCAGTGCCTGCCTGCTGGGCCAGCCTGTGCGCTATGACGGAGCGGCCAAGCCTGCCCTGCATCCGGCGCTGAGCCGATGGCAGGCGGAAGGGCGGCTTGTCGCTGTCTGCCCCGAGCTTTCGGGCGGTTTCGGCGTGCCGCGTCCGCCGGCCGAAATTGCGCATGGGCAATCCGGTCAGACTGTGCTGGAGGGCAAGGCCCGCGTGATCGAGGCCGGCGGTGGGGATGTGTCGGCGCTCTATATCGCCGGGGCCGAGGCCGCACTGGCCCTGGCGCGGGAGCATGGGTGCCGGTTCGCGATCCTGACCGATGGCAGCCCCTCCTGCGGCAGCGTCTTCATCTATGACGGGACCTTTCAGGGTCGCCGGCATGAGGGCATGGGGGTGACGGCGGCGCTGTTGCGCGCCCATGGCGTGGTGGTGTTTGCGGAAACCGGAATCGACGCGCTTGAGGCACAATTGTCCTAGCCAGGTTGACACCAGCCGCAGTCAGGCAGCCAGTGAACAGGATTCTGGAAAGCATGGACAACGCTTTTGTCAGTACGCCCTGGAATCCTATCGCTTTTACACATATTTTTTAGACTTGGCGCTGGAACGATACGATGCCGTTCAAGGCAGACGGCGCTCACCTGATCTTATGGCCGACCGGTCAATTCTTCGGCGGATAACACGGAGGATTGCTCGCGATCGCTCTCGCATCATCTTCCACGGTCGATTTGAAGCCGATCGCCTTTCTTCTCTGGTCAGCGTGGCTGGCGTCGAGAAGAGTGTACATTGTCCAGTGGTGCGCGACGCAGACATATTGCGTCCCGTATATTTGAGGCTGATGCTTTTGCAAACGTACACGATCAACCAACAAGCCATATGCATGCCCATCCAGTGCCGGTGTTCCTGCCAGGGGCTGCATTCGAGACAGCATCTCTTCCATGAATGAGGGGTTGTTCACCGCGTGTTGCACGACCATAAACGCACTCGTCGCCGCCGCATCGCCAAGTTTTGTCCGGTCGAACCAGCCTTTGGCTGGCAATAACGACCGTAATGCTTTCTGATTCTCCAAATCGTGCAGATTGATTTCGTGCCAGACCGCATCGGAGGCCGCCTGCCGGTAAGGCTCGGGTAAACGCGTCAGGTCTGTTTTCTCCATCAGATCCCGGCCGACTGCATCAATTTGACCCATCTGGATAAGCCGATCCGCCAACGTCAATGGCGGCTGATGGATACGCTGGGAAATCATGACCCGCGCGATCGCTGAAAAAATCGGGCGGACAGTATTTTCCGATTTGAGCAACAGGGGATCAGTCTGCTCCGCGAAAGCCTCGGATTGATGAAGAATAGAACAAAGAATGAAAAAACTTATGACTTTACAAATGCGCAAGAAGTATTTTCCTACTCCGCTTGATTCATTCTTACTTTTTAACATCGCGTCCATCTTACTGCTGCCGTGGAGACAATCTATCGCGGCGTAATTTGGAGCACCATTGAAAACCATTTCGTGAGCGCCTTGAAACTGACCAGGGGCCACGAATGGCAACGCGATGGAAACAGGCAAGTCAGACGACGATGGACGAACTCATGATGGAGCGTGAAGTCCTGCGCGAGAACGATCTGCATGCTCCCTCACGGACCGACGGGTAGCCTGACATCCTATCCTCGTCGCGTCGGATGTATCGCTCCGGTTGCCAAACCGGTTCCGCCAAATTAGTGCTCATGCGATCGGATTCTTGGGATTTGTGAGAATGAAACGCCAATCTGGGGCGGGATATGCCGCGCTGATCGCTCTTTCGTCCGCGCTGGTTGGGGTATCGGCCGCGAAGGGGGCGCCTGCGTTCTCCGAGCGCTTCGACGCCGCTGATGGTTTCCCCGCCCGGTCGGGCGATGGCTGGGCGGCGGCGCTGGTGGCGGGGCCGGGGAAGGACGAGGTGCTGACCGCTCGCCCCGAGAGCGGTTTTACCGGCATGCATGCGCTGCGGTTCGATGTGCGCGGCGCGCCGGTGCGGGCGGTGGTGACGACAGTGCCGGCGGGTGCGGTGACGATCACGTCCGGCAGCGTCCTGCGCTATATGATCTTTCCTGTCGACGATCCGCTGTCGCTGACCGATCCGGCGACCGGGACGGCGCTGGATGTGGTCTTTGACGATGGCAGCCGTGCGTCCCTGCTGGGGGCGCGGGATAATGCCGGGGCGCCGTTGACCGCGCAGGGACAGGGCCGGGGGCTGTATCCGAACCAGTGGAATGTTGTCGAGGTGCCGCTGGGGGCGGTCGCGCGCCATAAGCGTGTCGCGGCGATCGAGGTGCAGGCGGGACGGCCGGGTGGAAAGGCTTATCACGTCTATTTCGACGATATCAGCATTGGTGAGGCGGAAACCGTCCCGGGGGCGACGCCTGCCGATCTGGTGGATACGCGGCGCGGCACGAATGCGAATGGCCGCTATTCCCGCGGGAACAATTTCCCGGCCGTTGCCGTGCCGCATGGATTCAATTTCTGGACGCCGGTGACGCGCGGTGATTCCAACTGGCTTTATCAATATCAGGAGCGGAACGACGCGCGAAACAGGCCGCGTCTTCAGGCGATTTCACTGAGCCATGAACCCAGCCCGTGGATGGGGGACCGGCAGACATTCCAGATCATGCCCGTGCCGGGTGGCGCGCCGCCGGCGGCCGATCGGGCGGTGCGCTCGGCCGCGTTCGATCACGGGCATGAACAGGCGTTGCCCTATCGCTATACCGTCGCGCTGGATAACGGGATCGTCGCGGATGTCGCGCCGACAGATCATGCGGCGATCATGCGATTTTCCTATCCGGGCGACCAGGGGCAGATCGCGTTCGACAATATCAACGATCACGGCCAGATCGTGATTGCGAAAGATGGCTTGAGCGCCGCCGGTTATACGGATGTGGCCAGTGAACTCTCGACCGGGGCGACGCGGATGTTCGTGCATCTGGTCTTCGATCGTCCCGCCCGGGCGCAGGGGCGCATGACTGGGGAGAAGCGCGATGATGTGCAGGCGTGGGCGGCGTTCGACACGGCCGGTGGGCGGCCGGTTACGGTGCGGATTGCGACGTCGCTGATCGGCATCGAACAGGCGAAGCATAACATGGCGCTGGAACTGCCGGAGGGGCGGACGTTCGATTCCGTGGCACAGGCGGCGAAGGCGGCGTGGAACGACAAGCTGGCGCGGGTGGCGATTCCCGGTGCAGGCGTTGACGAACAGCGGACGCTCTACGGCAATCTTTACCGGCTCTATCTTTATCCAAACGAAGCGCATGAAAATGCCGGGAGTGTTCAGGCTCCCGTGTTCGTGCATGCCAGTCCGTTCGCGGCACCGGTCGGGCCGGGTAGCGAGACGCATACGGGGGCGCGGATCGCGGGCGGGGCACTGTATGTCAATAACGGGTTCTGGGACACCTATCGTACGGCGTGGCCGGCCTATGCCCTGTTGAGTGCCGACGAGGCGGGCGCGTTGATTGACGGTTTCGTGCAGCAATATCGCGAGGGTGGGTGGATCGCGCGCTGGTCTTCTCCGGGCTATGCGGATCTGATGACGGGAACGAGTGCCGATGTCGCGTTTGCCGATGCCTGGGGCAAAGGTGTGCATGATTTCGATCGTACCCGCTTCTACCGGGCGGCATTGAAAGATGCGACCGTGGCGCCGGATGATCCGGGAGTGGGGCGCAAGGGGTTGGCGCGTTCGATCTTCCGGGGCTACACGGATACCGACACGGACGAGGCGCTCTCGTGGTCGAATGCGTCCACGGTCAATGATTTCGCGATCGGGGTGATGGCGGAGGCGCTGGCGCGGGAGGCGCCGGCGGGGTCGCCGGAGCAGGCGGATTTCACGGCGGAAGCGTGGTATCTGAAGAACCGGGCGCTGAACTACGTCAATCTGTTTGATCGTGACGTCGGGTTCTTCGTGGGGCGGCGGCCGGATGGAACATGGCGCGCCGGGAAGGACACGTTCGATCCCCTGGCATGGGGAGGAGATTATACGGAGACGAATGCCTGGACGATGGCGTTTGATCCGGTGCAGGACCCGCAGGGGCTGATCAACCTCTATGGCGGCCGCGCGGGGCTGGCGCGCAAGCTCGATACCTATTTCGCGACGCCGGGGGTGTATCATGTGGGGGCGTATGGCGGTGTGATCCACGAGATGCGCGAGATGCATGATATCCGCATGGGGCAATACAGCCATAGCAACCAGCCGGCGCATCATATCCTCTATATGTACGATGTCGCGGGGCAGCCGTGGCAGGCGCAGGACAAGATCCGCGATGCCATGAACCGGCTTTATCGGGGCACGGCGATCGGGCAAGGCTATCCGGGCGACGAAGACAATGGCGAGATGTCGGCCTGGTGGGTCTTCAGTGCCGCCGGTTTCTATCCGTTTCGGATGGGAACGCCAACTTACGCGATCGGGGCGCCGCGTTTCGAGACCATGCAGATGACGTTCGGCAATGGGCAGCGGCTGACGATCGAGGCGCCGGGGGTGAGCGACCGCAACCGGTTTATCCAGTCCGTCACGCTGAATGGCCGGCCGCTGACGCGGTGGTGGTTCTCGCAGGCGGATATCGCCAATGGTGGTACGTTGCATTTCACGATGGGCGACCATCCTTCGGCGTGGGGAACGGGAGCAGATGCCGCCCTGCCCTCGCTGACCCAGGGGAACGAGTTGCCCGAGCCTGCCAGGGACCTGATCGAGCTGGGCAAGGCGCATACGGACGGGCCTGGTGCGCTCTTTGACGACGATGCCATGACCAGTGCAATGGTGCCGGGGAATGGGCTGACGGTGACGTTTCCCGCCGGGGTGGCCGCGCTGGCCTATACGGTGACGTCGGGGGATGATCCGAACGCGGTTGCATCGACTTGGGAGCTTGAGGCCTCGGATGACGGTGTGAACTGGACGGCTATCGACCGGCGTTCGGGCCAGCATTTCGCGTGGAAGCGGCAGACCCGGCCGTTCCTGATCGGTGATCCGCGCCCGCATCGGCTGTATCGCTGGCGGCCTGATGGAGCGCATCCGACGACAATCGGCGAGTTCGAATTATTGGGGCATTCCAAGTAACGAATGGAACGACGTGGCAGGGGGCTCTGGCCCCCCTGCCACGCCGAGATGTTGGATGACGATCACAGGCGTTTTAGCGCCCGAGACTGCCTTCGTAATAGTCATCGACCTGATGCGCGTAAAGGTTGTCGCTCCAGTTCGGCATGGATTCCGATGTATAGCTCGGCGCGCCTTTCAACTGGTCAGGCGTCATATCGACGACGTAGCCCTGAAGGTTCGTGTCGTATGTCAGGGCTTTCCATGGAAGGGGATGGTAACTGTTGCCCATTCCGAGAAAGCCGCCGAAACTCATGACGGCGTAGGCGACGTGGCCGGTCTGTTTATCGACCATGAAGTGATTGATCGTTCCCAGCTTTTCCTGGGCCGGGGAATAGACCGCCGTGCCCTCGACCTTGTCGGAGGCGATGAGTTCGTGGGTCTCGTCGATTCTGTCGGTGGTGAATCTGTCCGTTGGATTTGCCATGATGGCCTCCTGTTGGTTGGACCACGAGTGTGTAGGTCGGCATGGTTATCTGCCGGGCAAGGGGGGGGATGGATTTTTTTCTACACGATCCCTTGAGGCCGCCAGAGGTGGACGGATTCTGAAAGAAAATGGAAAGACTTGGCTTTTTAAAAAAGAGCAGGCCCCTCCCCTTCCGCGCGGCACGGGCATCGGCCATGGTTTGCATGGCAACCCTTGAGATGCTGCGGCGTCAGTGATCGTGCGCGCATGCTGGAAAGAAACGGATAATGAACAGTTCAGATTCCCCTTCATCCGGAGCCGGACAGAGCGCGCAGCCGCATATTCGGCTCAATGACGGCACAACGATGCCGCAACTGGGGCTGGGCGTGTGGCGGACGCCGGCCGACAAGACGGCCGATATCGTGCGCCATGCGGCCGATGCGGGGTATCTGGCCGTGGATACGGCCGCGATCTACAAGAACGAAGAGGGGGTGGGCGATGGGTTGGCGGGTCACCCCGGCATTTATGTCACGACCAAGCTCTGGAACGACGACCAGGGGTATGACACGACATTGCGTGCCTTCGAGACCAGCCTGCACAAGCTGCGCCGGGAGATGCTGGATCTTTATCTGATCCACTGGCCCCGGGCGGCCGAGGGGAAGTTCGTCGAGACGTGGAAGGCGATGGTGGCGCTCCAGAAAGATGGGCGGGTGAAGTCGATCGGGGTTTCGAATTTTCCCGCGGAGGATCTGGACTGCGTCATCGAGGCGACGGGTGTGGTGCCGGCCGTCAACCAGATCGAACTGCATCCGCGTTTCCAGCAGCATGCGCTGCGGGCCTTTCATGAGAAGCACGGCATCAGGACCGAATCCTGGAGCCCGCTTGGTCAGGGGCAGGTGCTGGAAGATCCGGTGATTGCGAAGATCGGCCGGAGATACGGCAAGACGCCGGCGCAGGTGGTCATTCGCTGGCATCTGGATAGCGGGCTGATCGTTATTCCCAAATCGGTCACGCCGAGGCGGATCGACGAGAATATCGCGGTGTTCGATTTCGCCCTGAATGCCGAGGACATGCAGCGGATTGCGGGCCTGGATCGCGCGGATGGCCGCATCGGGCCGGACCCGGCGACGTTTTAAAGTGCGCCCTTCTTCAACCGGCCTCCCGAAGCTACGGATCTGTCTTCACGGTCCGATCCCGAGACGACCGCTGGTCGGTGGTGTGATGCGTGGGCCTCGGTTCCTCATGCGGTAGAGGCCCAGGCCGAGCAGCGTCCAGGACAACAGCAATATCCATTTGAAGGTATCCGCCTGGTGTGCGTGGGCCGGCAGGAGCAGCGCGAACGCCGCCATCCCCAGCGCTGCCGCTATGGCAAGGATTCCGACCGGATATCCGCCCGGCACCCGGAAGCCGGCGCCATGCGGATCACGCCGGCGCACCGCCAGGGTGGCCGCGCAGGTCAGGGCATAGATCAGGGCGATGCAGAGCGACGTGGTATTGACGATTGGCTCGAGTATGCCCTTGCCGAGAAAGAGCCCGGCAATGTTGAATCCCGCGACGATGATGACCGCCTTGTCCGGCGCCCCCGTCACCGGATTGACGCTGCCGAAGACGGCCGGGATCATGCCATCGCGCGCCTGGGCGAAGAGCAGGCGCACCGTCGTCATGAAGACAGAGTTCCAGGCTTTGAGGAGTGACGCGATCAATGCCAGGAGCAAGGCATTTGTCAGCGCGCCGACCCAGGGCAGATGGGCAAGCGCCGCGACCGCGGGCAGGTCGCTCGAGGCAAGCGATTGCCAGGGCGCGGCTCTGGCCGCGGCAAGGACGATCGCCAGGTAGAACAGCATAACGGCAAGCACGGCCACCACGCACAGCCGGACGACCACGTCCTTCGATGTCGCCTGCGAACGCTCTTCAATCGTATGCAGCACGCTCTGGAAGCTGTTGAACATCATCGGCGCACATCCGAACACCCATGCCGCCCCGATCAGCCAGGACCCGCCATCGGCCGCCTGCCAAAGCGGCTGGATGTTCGCGCCGGAGCCGAAGCCGAGTTCGACCACCACCGCCACGAAGACGACCAGGAGAAAGGCCGCGGTAAGGACATTCTGAAACTTCACGAAAGCGCATGCACCCTTGTAGTTTGCAACGGCGATTATCACGCAGCTTGCCAGAGCGAGAAGCAGGCCGCCCAGTCCGATGGGTTCGCCCAGCACCGAATAGAGAACGGGGTGATTGATCCGCGGCCAGATGATCTCGGCCAGCCAGGCAAGCGCGACGCCTTCGAAGACGAGCGCACTGAGATAAGCGAGCGTCAGCAGCCACCCGACGGCGAAGGCCGGCGTCTTCCCGAAGACCGCATTGATGTAGGTGACCTCGCCGCCGGTCTGTGGGAACCTTGAGGCAAGCTCGGCATACATCGCCGCGATCAAGGCCATTGCGCCCCCACCGAACGCGATCCCCACCATCGCCCCTCCCGGCCCGGCCTGACTGAGCCAGACGCCGAGGAGTACGACCCAGGCCGTCCCGACGATGCTACCGAACCCGAACACCAGAAACTGAAACGGGCTGATTGTCCTTTGCAGGGCGCCCGCTGCGCCGCTGTCGGATGTCAGGTCGGAATCAGGTGTATTCATCCGCGATCGCACGATTCACGAAGGCTCCAGCCGCCTGGCGCTCGCGCGCGACGCTTTCTGCCGATCGGTGCGTGTCGTTTCGGCATGGCCACGGCATCCTCATCCCTGGTCGGTGGTCCCTGATGCGCGCTGCAGGCGAGCCGATCGCCCGACCAGCAGGGCGTCCCACCGAAATATCATCGCGCCCGGTAAATTGCGACGATAAGGCGAGGACCGGTTCCTGGGTAAGCGCAAATATCTCGCCAGAACCGGCGAGGAATCCTCATGAATCCTGAAGCGTGGCATCGTATGGTCCCGCCTTCATGAGCCTTTCACGCGCGGCACGCGATGCCAGGGAAAGTGGATCGGCGGCGAGCATGGCTTCGCTTGACGGATTGCGATTTTTCATCCCTTCTGGAACACGCAAGGTCTTACTCATATCAACCCCGGCGCGATCGCCACGCGGATGGGCCGAGCGCAGGGGTGGCGATGTCCGAGCGGGCGCTTCCATTACGTGGCATCGCAGTCTTTGAGGCGGCGGCGCGTGCGTCGAGCTTCCAGGCGGCGGCAGAGGAACTCAATCTGACCCCATCCGCCGTCAGCCATCAGATCCGGCTGCTTGAGGATATCCTGGGGGTCCAGCTTTTCGACCGGGTCGGGCGTGGCGTGACGCTGACGCCTGATGGCGCCGAATATGCGCGCGCGGTCCGGCAAAGCATTCGCCGGCTGCGCTCGGCGACCGGCGATATCCGCGCACGCGGCAGGAAAGGCCGCACGCTTGAGGTGGTCAGGATCGAGATGCCGCCATCCTTCGCCCATTGCTGGCTTCTGCCGCGTCTTCCTGATCTCCTGCGGCGGCTTCCTGGTGTCGACATCCGGATCAATGCGCAGGGGCCTCACCTGCAGGGCGACCGGTTGCCGTTCCCGCCGCAGGCCGACGCACCGGCGGACATACAGATCGTGTATGGCGACGACGGCATCTGGGAAGACAGGGCGACGCATCTTATCCGGGAGACCTTCCAGGCCTGTTGCGCGCCTGGCGTGCTCGAACAGCACGCGCTTGACGCTCCGGAGCGTCTCCTTGATCTGCCCCTGATCAGCACCTCTCAGAATCCCGTATCGTGGGAAGAGTGGCTGAACCTGCATGGCGTGGACCATGACGAGCGGCTTGCCGGCGGCATCCAACTGGACCCATCCCATCTCGCGATCGAGGCTGCCGTCAAGGGTATCGGCATCATACTCGAAAGCGACGTCCTTGCCGGACGCGAACTGTCGAGTGGCACGCTCGTCCGTCCGTTCCCCGCGCTTGGCAGCCCGGGCCTTTCTTACTGGATGTACACGCCATCCGCGCGTAAAGCCCGACCGGCGGTCGCGACGGTCATGACATGGCTCAGGGACAGGGTTTCGGCAGCGCCCGCATGACCAGCGCGATCAACCCGGAGGCGGTGCGCCTCAGTCGCCGGGAGCCTCGACGGCGCGGGTGATCGCGGTATCGAGGACGCCCAGAGCGAAGTCGATTTCCTCGTCGCTCGCGGTGATCGGCGGCGCAAACCGCATGACGCCCGCCGAGAAGGCGCCGGTGATGTTCGCGGACACGCCAAGCTCCAGCGCCAGATCCGTAACCCTCCGCGAGATCGCGCTCGCGCTCAATCCGGCATGGGAAACGAATTCCATCCCGAGCAGCAGGCCACGGCCGCGGACGTCGCCGATGCACCGATGCCGCTGCATCAGGTTCCGGAGCCCGTCCCCAAGGCGGCCGCCAAGCGCGCGCGCCCGCTCGACGAGGTTGTCGCGCCGGATGATCTCAAGGACCTTCAGCGCCACCGCGGCGGGAAGCGGATCGTTCACATGGGTCGTCACGAACATGAAGCCGCGCTCGTCCGCCGTCCTGGCGATCGCATCGGACGTCGAGAGCGACGACATCGCCATTCCGGCGCCCAGCGTCTTTGAAAGAAGAAGGATGTCGGGGATCACGTTGTCACGCTCATACGCGAACATCGCCCCGGTCCGGCCGAGGCCGGTCTGTGCCTCGTCGATGATGAGGAGCATGCCACGGCGCTCGCAATGCGCCTTGAGAGCAGCGAGATAGTCTATCGGCAGATCGATGACACCGCCGGTACTCAGGATCGGCTCCGCGATGAAGGCGGCGAGATTGCCGGTCGACTGGCGATCGAGAAGGTCGAAGCTGTCGTCGAGTTCCTGCTGCCAGGTCACGCCGGGAAAGCGGGGACGAAAGGCGTTCGGTGCGGGAATGGCAAACGTGCCGGGCATCAGCGGGCCATGGCCCCGGCGCCCGATCGAATAGGTCGCCGACGCAGCGGCACCGGTCGATCCATGATAGGATTGCGCGAAGCCGACAATCTCCCATCTGCCGGTGACCACCTTGGCCAGCCGGATCGCGGCCTCGACCGATTCCCCGCCGGTCGAGAGGAACATCGCGCGCGGGAGTGCCGGCACCAGTTCCGCCAGCGCGACCGCCAGATCGACGACGGGCCTTGACAGCATCATGCTGAAGAGATGGTCGAGGCGACCGGCCGCGTCGCGCAATGCCGCCACGAGTTCGGGATGGGCGTGGCCGAGTACCGAACTCATCTGCCCCGACGTGAAGTCGAGGACCTTGCGCCCCGAGGCATCATAAAGCCAGGAGCCTTCGGCGCGCTCGGGCACGAACGACGTGAAGTCACCACCAATGCCCATATATCGCAGCAGGGTACGGTCGGCGGATCTGCGCAGCGAACTGTCGGGATCAGATATCAAGTCATTCATCGTGCAAAGCATCCTTCCACTCAAGCGGGGCATATCGAAGGAACTTGACCCAGGCTTCCTGTGGAAGGGTTAGCGCGAACGTTCTGCCGCCGATAAGCGCAAATACTTCTTACAAACCGATGAGAATATCTCGCCGATCGCCATCGAGGGCGTGCGCGGCAGGATGTCCGGGAGCCTGACCTGAAATGCGCGCTGGCGGCGATCCAGCGCGCATTTCAGGTCAGGCTCCAGGAGGTGCGGCGCGTTAAAAACAGATGCCCAGCGTGCAGCCAGTGGACACGGGCGTATAGTGCCCGTGTACATAATAGATGATGGCGGAAATGATCACGACCATCGAGATCAGAGCGTAAAGCTCGAATTTATGCATCTGCAGCATTTCCATTTTTCAGGCACGAGGCTGTCCGGGCGCTTGTTATAACATGCGCCCTTGTGCGGAAACCAGCGCGCGAAAAAGGAATTGCTTTCCGGCGGTCGGCGGACTTGGAGGCGGGGCATCGCACGTCCCTGCCCCGGGTGGGTTGTTCAGGCGGTGCGCGAGGAGTCGGGCACCGCTGAAACGCGGGCCTTGCGGGTGGCGGCGCCGCGCCGGCGCAGGACCCACATGACGCCGCCGGAGATCGAGAAATAGAGCAGGGCCGCGCCGGTGATGCCGACGGCCGTGCGCCACAGGCCGGCGATGACGGTGGGGCCGGCCAGCTTGGACTCGTGCAGCGTGTGCAGCCACATGAAGGTCAGTTCGCCCGTACGCTGTTGGGCCGGGTCGCGGGTGAAGCGCATCGTGTCGGCATCGGCATCGTACCGCACGGTGGCCGGGCGGTTGGGGCCGTAGGCGGGCATGACGATGTTGAAGGATTGCTCGGCCGGGCGGCCGCCCAGATGGGCTGACGTCAGGACGACGTCGGGCATCTGGGCGTGCAGGGCGGCCAGGGCCGCGTCCAGGCCCTGCTCGCCGGGGATGGCGGGGGCCGCCTGGTCGGGGTGGTCGCCGTGGTGCATGCGGCTGTGGGCCGGGCGGTCGCCGCGACCGCCGCCACCACCACCTTGGGCGCCGAAGAGCGGGCGGGCGAAGGGGAAGGCCAGGACCGCGCCGCTGAGGGCGAGGAACAGCATGACCCACAGCGTCCAGAAACCGAAGCTGATATGGGTTTCGCGCCACAGCCGATAGCCCCTGGCCCGGGACGAGACGAGGACCGTGCGGCGCCATTTGCCCGAGGCCCACAGGGCCGGATGCGGCCACCACAGGAGCAGGCCGGTGATGGCCATGACGCTGAGCAGGATGCCCATGGTGCCGGTGGCGTACTGGCCGTAAGGCAGCAGCAGCAGGTCCGCGTGCAGGTTATGCAGCACGCGCAGCCCGTGGGGCTGGATATGCGTGCGGATGACCGTGGCGTGGGATGGGTCGACCATCACCTCGAACTCCGGGTGGCGCTCGCCGGCCGGGCCGAAGGCGACGAGAGCGCTGTCACCCGGCCAGCGGGCGGGATCGAAGCGCAGGGGCTGCGTGCCGGCGGGGGCCACGGCGCGCGCGGCGCCGATCATGGCCTCGGCCCCCAGGGGCGGGCCGGCCACCGGAACGGCGGAACGACCCGCCAGCAGCAGCGGCAGGACCACCAGCAGCAGCCCGGTCAGGCCCTGCAACGCGAACGGCAGGATCAGGGCCAGCCCGATCCAGCGATGAATTTTCCGAAGCACGCGCCACCATGTTAATGCGAATTATTCGCACATTATCGGACATGCAATGTTCGTGCAAGGCGGGGGCCTGTGCGGACGGTGCGGCTGACCGAAAATATGGGCTGGAGCAGATCCTGTTTGAACGTGTGCGTTCGAACAGGTGGAAATGCTCTGGTGAGCGCGCGTGCCGCGCGGCGGCACGGCCATCGTGTGTTTGCGGGCATCGGAGCGGAGCGGCCTTGAGGGCCGCGGGCACCGTAGCGCCTGCGGGTTATTCGATGCCCAGCATGCGCATCTTGCGGTAGAAGGTGGCGCGGCTGATGCCCAGGCCGCGTGCCGCGCGGGTCACGTTGCCTTGCGTGGCGGCCAGGGCGGAGCGGATGACGCTTTCTTCCGCCTTGCGGAAACTGGGGGAATCGTCGCCCTCCAGCGCCGAGAGCAGGTTGGGCTGCTCGCGGATCATCTCATCCGTCCAGTGCATCAGGGTACGGGCCGCGCGCGTGGCGCCGACCACCTGCCCGCCCTCGTCGACCGCGACCAGCGGCGCGGATACGCCGTCGGCCGTGTCCAGCAGCAGGATCTTGCGCCCCTCATAGCGGTTGCGGAACAGTTGGTCCTCGATCCGCCGGCCGGCCTGGGTGAGCGTATCCATCAGTAGGGGGGCGGCGTGGCGCGAGGAGTCGCCGTGGAAGGCGGCGAGATTGAGCGCGCCGACCATCTGGCCCTGCGCATCGAAGATCGGGGCCGCGAAGCTGGCCAGCAGCGACAGGCAGAAACGCCAGTGCTCGCCCTGGCCCAGGAAGATCGGGTCGCCATCGCGGACGCAGGTGCCCACGCCGTTGGTGCCGGCGACCGCTTCGTCCCAGATCGCACCCTGTTGCAGGCCCATCCGGCGGCAATGGGCCGACTGGGCATCGTCCGCGCAGCGTGCCAGCAGCATGGCGTCGGGGTCCGCCAGCAGGACCAGCAGCCCCAGCGGGTGGACCAGATCGAACAGGCGCCGCATCTCGGGCAGGGCCGCCCGCATCAGGGGGGCGGAACGCCCGCTGAGATGGCGGAATTCGGCGCCGCTGAGAATGTGGGCCGCCCATCCCTGGGCCGGATCGACATGGTGGGAGGCGGCGCACCGCTGCCATGAGCGTTCCACCATGATGGCACCGGCGCCGTTTCGCGCCGTGCCTGCATTGCCTTTATTGGGAACCGCACATTCCATCGCTTGCCGCGCTCGCATCGCTCACAACACGCCCTGCCGCGCCGAACCTGCCTCTTCCGTGCGGGAGCGGCACTGCAAGACCCATCAGGCCCTTCCGTGCCTGATTTTACGCATAATACATATATACATCTTCTAACCGCCGCCACGTCAATGTCCGGAAGAGGGTGTGGCGGGCAAAAGATCGTGATAATCGGTAATATTCCGGTAAATCCGCTTACCAGAGATAGACCAGCTTGATGTAATAAGCGTTGCTCTCGGGCGTATTCCGGCCTTCGACCGAATGGGTATAGCGCGTTGTAAACGAGAAGTTCTTCGCGATATTGAACATCATACCGACACCGAGTGCCACTTCGCGGCTGCTGGAATCCTTTACGTAGCTGCGGCGGGTATTGTTGTAGGTGCCGGTGACGTTCTGCCAGTCGAGCGCGAAGAACGGTTCGAGCAGTTTGGTGGCCTTCCAGCTCCAGCGCAGGTTCGTATAGAACACCACGCCGGGGAAATAGCTGTTCTGGCCCCTGATATGCTTGGTCGAGCCGACCACCGTGCCCGCGTCGCCGTCGAAGCTGAAATGCTTCCATTCGTAATCGAAGATGAAGCTGGAGATGTTCGACCAGTAATTGGGCGAGGTGGCGTCGCGCGTGCCCTCGGGCGTCTCCATGAAGGTCTGGAAGCCGAAGGTGCTGTGGGCGTTCGGCTTGAACCAGGCGGCGGGGCCGACGATGGTGGGGCCGAACCCGCCATAATTCTTGCCGTTGGCCAGCGTGAAGCTCTCGCTCTGGATCAGTTCAAAGGCGAAGCCGACACCGGGGACGGCATCGAAGCTGCGGAAATGGACGTATTTGGTCATGCCCGACCAGGTGTGGCTGCCTTCGCCCGGCGTGCGCGCGCCCGAGCCATTATAGTAAGAGCCGGCCGCATTGCCGTCGCCGTACTGCACCAGCACGTTGAACGGCTTGAAATCGACCGGCAGGTCATATTCGTGGGGGCCGATGATGCCCAGCGTGACGTCCGAGGCATGCGCCGCCGACGCGGCGGCGAGCAGGACGACGCCGGGAATGGAAAACCGGGCCAGGGCCCGTAGCCATACCGACTGTTCTGTCAAACGCATTGGTTTGATTTCCGTTGAGGGCGATACCGGGCGCGCAGGGCGCGCCCGGTATTCCTTGTTACTTGTTACTTATTACTTGTGACCTGTTGCTTCTTATTGGGCGGAGGGAGCCGTGCCCTGGGCGCCGTCGAGCGTGTAGGCGATGATGTAGTCGCCGCTGCGCGTGCCCAGGCCGCCATGGCCGCCGGCCGCGATCAGGACATACTGCTTGCCGCCGATCTCGTAGGACATCGGGGTGGCCTGGCCGCCCGCCGGCAGGCGGTCGCGCCAGATCACCTGGCCGGTCGCGAGGTCGAAGGCCCGCAGGTAGTCGTCGGCGGTGGCGCCCATGAAGACCACGCCGCCCTTGGTCACGATATTGCCCGCGACGTTATACATCCCGGTGGGAAGCGGAATGTTGTTGTGCGTCCGGAAGGGACCGGTGTCGCGGGTGGTGCCGACCGGGTGCTGCCACACGATCTTCTTCGTCACCAGGTCGATCGCCGTGATCGTGCCCCAGATCGGGCCCTTGCAGGGGATCTGCAGCGGGTTCAGCCAGGGGTTGGTGTAGGCGATGTAGGGCGTGCCGTAGTCGGGCGAGACCGACAGCGCGTCGCCCTTGGCCGCGGGCTCTTCGCCCTGGCCGTTCCATTTCGGCAGGGTGCCGGGGCCTTCCAGCGTCTGGCGATGGTCCAGCTTGATGCGGAACGGCAGGTAGCTCGCGTTCGCCAGCATGATCTTGCGCTGCGGGTCGATCGTGATGCCCTGCCAGTCGACCACGCCGTAGAACGCGGGATAGACGACCGTGGTCTGGCCGACATGCGGCGGGGTGAACTGCCCGTCATAGGCCGACTGGCGGTACTCGATGCGGCAGATCATCTGATCCAGCAGCGTCGCGCCCCACATATCGCTCTCTTTGAGGTCCGGCGGGGAGACCGACGGCATGGCGACCGGGAAGGGCTGCGTCGGCGACACGCGGTCGTCGGGCGCGACGCCGGCGGTCGGCACCTTGCGTTCCTCGACCGGGTAGCCGGGGACCGGCTGGCCGGTGCGGCGATCCAGGACGAAGAATTCACCACGCTTGGTGCTCTGCACCAGGGCGGGGATCATCTCGCCGTTCGGGCCGGGCAGGTCGACCATCGACGGGCCGGACGGGATGTCCATGTCCCACAGGTCGTGATGGACGGTCTGGTAGGTCCAGCGGCGTTCACCCGTCACGATATCCAGTGCGATCGTCGCCGAGGAGGTGGCGTCGTCGAACGGACGGCGCGTGCCACCCCAGTTGTCGGGCGGCGAGTTGCCGGTGGGCAGGTAGACCAGGCCCAGGTCGGGGTCGGCCGTGTAGACGCCCCAGGCGTTCGGCGTGTCGCGCGTCAGCACGTCATCCGGGCCGGGCTTCCAGGTTTCCGGCGTGTGGCCGGCATCCCACGCCCAGGCGATCTCGCCCGTCGTGGCGTCGAAGCCGCGCACGGCGCCGGAGGGCTCGAAATTGGCCTGGTTGTCGAAGATCCAGCCGCCGGTGATCAGGCGGTTCTTCGCCACCAGCGGCGGCGAGGTGATGAAGTGGAAGCCGTGGGGCACGTGGCCCAGATACTGGCGCATGGAGATGAAGCCATGATCGCCGAAATCGTCGCACGGTTTGCCGGTTTCGGCATTCAGCGCCACGATCCGGACGTCGGCCACCGGCGAATAGATGCGCGTGCGGCAGCTCGTCTCGATCTCGTCCGGGATCTTGTAGTAGCTGACGCCACGGCAGGCGAGATAGACGTTCTTGTCCAGGTCATCCTTCGCGGGATGCGGGTCGAACTTCCATTTGACCTTGCCGGTCGCCGCGTCCATGGCGATCACCCAGCTATGGGGCGTGCACATATACAGCGTGTCGCCGACCTTGATCGGCGTGACTTCCAGGTTGAATTCGTGGCCCTGGTCGGGGCCGGCGACGGTGCCTTCGCCATCCTGCTGGACGTCGCCCGTGCGGGTGACCCAGGCGCGCTTCAACTGGCCGATATTGGCCTTGGTGATCTGGGCCAGGGGCGAGTAGCGGTCGCCGCCCACGGTGCGGCCATAGGCCTGCCAGTCGGCCGCCGGGACGCCGTCGGCGGCGGGATCGGCTTCCTGCGCCGCCATGCGGTCGGCCGGCACCGTGCCGTCGATCGAATAGGAGGTGAAGCAGCTGATCACCAGCGCCAGGACGCCGACGCCGACGGCGCCAAGCATTTCGCGCTTTTCGGCCAGCCAGCTTCCGCCCTGGGTCCAGACCCACGGCAGCAGCATCCACACACCGATGCCCACCAGGGTCATCAGGCGCACTTCGAGGTTCCAGATATTGAACCCGGCTTCGAAGAGCGCCCAGAGGGTGGAGACCAGCAGCAGCCCGGCATAGAGCCGCAGCGCCAGCTTGGGTGACCTGATGCCCGTCACCGCGGCGCCGATCATAACGCCGCCGGCCAGGACATAGAACCAGGACCCACCGAGGACGGCCAGATAGCCACCGCCCAGGAAAAGAAATAGCCCTACAAGGGCCAGCAAGATCGAGGTGACGATCGAGAACACACTCGTACTCATCTCGCGTATGTTCCTATTCTATACTAAAGTTTCCGTGATCCGGAACAACTCGTGAGGCTGCGGCCCCATGGCTATTGCCGACGAGCCTGCTTATCGGCAGGAAGGTTTTCGTATCGCTACGATCCTGTAAGCTTTCTCACACGAACGTGTCCCGACCTGTGGCGACTGTCGCAAAGCTGAGACAATGCCTGTTCGCCCGGAGGCGGCGGTGAACGGTGGGTCGGCGCTTTTAAAGCTATCGGTATATGATTTATGCATAGCTGCATCCCGTCGATATGCCCCCTCCCCTTTTGCGGATTCCCTTCATGTCCGATGTCGCCCGCTACGAGTATTTCCTGTTCCTGCTGCTGGTGATCCTGGCGCTGGAGCGGCTGGCGCGGCGGCTGGCGCTGCCGCCGGCGGCGGCCTTCATCCTGGGTGGCACCGGGCTGGCCCTGCTGCCGGGCACGCCGGAACTGACGCTGGACCCCGACCTGGTGATGGTCGTGTTTCTGCCGCCGCTGCTGATGAGCAGTGCCTGGTTCACGGCCTGGCACGAATTCCGCCGCAACCTGCGCGGCATCCTGGCGCTGGCGGTCGGCACCACGCTGTTCACCACGCTGGCCGTGGGCGTTGCGGCCCGGCTGGCGGTGCCGTCGCTGCCCTGGGCGGTGTGCTTCACGCTGGGGGCCATTGTCTCGCCGCCCGATGCCGTGGCCGCCGAGGCCGCGATGGAGCGGCTGAGCCTGCCGGGGCGGCTGACCTCGCTGCTGCTGGGGGAGAGCCTGCTGAACGACGCCACCGGGCTGGTGCTGTTTCGCTTCGCGCTGGCGGCGGCGCTGACCGGGCTGTTCGACCCGATGGCGGCGGTGGGGGCGTTCTGCCTCGTTTCGGTCGGCGGGGTGGCGGTCGGCGCGGTGCTGGGATGGAGCGGGCTGTGGCTGATCCGCCGGTTGCGCGACAGCGACCTGGTCATTACCGCGACCGTGCTGTTGGCGGCGGCCGCCTATATCGGGGCCGACCGGCTGCATGTGTCCGGCGTGCTGGCCACGGTGACCACCGGACTGATGCTGGGGTGGAACCAGCATGCCGATTTCACCGCCAGTACGCGCGTGCGCGGGCTGGCGTTCTGGAAGGTGATGGTCTTTCTGCTGCAATCGGTGCTGTTCATCCTGATCGGCCTGTCGCTGCGCGGGGTGCTGCACCGGCTGGAGGGGACGACCGACCTGCTGCATGCGCTGGTGATCCCGATTGCCGCCATTCTGGGGGCCATGATCATCTCGCGCTTCGTGTGGCTGTTTGGGGCCGACGCGGTGCGGGCGGTGCTGCGCCGCTGGTGGCCGCGCCATTTTGCCGCCCCTTCCCTGCCCGAGACGATCATCATGGGCTGGTCGGGCATGCGCGGGGTGGTGACGCTGGCGGCGGCGCTGTCATTACCCGAGAGCCTGCCGGGGCGTGACCTGGCGCTGTGCTGCGCCTTTGCGGCGATCCTGGTCACGGTGCTGTTGCAGGGGATTACGCTGGAACCGCTGGTGCGTGCCCTGAAGGTGACCGATGACGACGCGGCGGGCATCCAGACCAGCGAGAACGCCGCCTGGGTGCGGGTGGCCGAGGCCCAGCTTCGCGCCATCGAGCGGGCATCGCGCCAGCCCGACGGCAGCGAGCGCCACCCGCGCCTGCTGGAACAATACCGTTATCGCCTGCGCGTGACCCGCGACTATGCGCGGGATATGTCCGCCCACCGGCCGGAGGAAATCGCGCATTACGAGGCGGTGCTGGCGGCGATCCAGGCGGCGCGGGCCGAGATCCTGGACCTGCATCGCCACGGGCAGATCCATGACCATGTGCTGCGCGAGATGGAACAGGACCTGGACATGCAGGAGATCGCGGCGGAGGCGCGGTTGTGACGTGTGATCACAACATCCTGAATCGCGCCTCCAGATCTGGTCAGATGCTTGCAGGGCGCGGCCGATGCAGGCGAATGACCAATGTCGACGCGATAAAGACGATGACCGAGATAACGCGAAATCCGTAGGATGAATCGTGAGACAGATCCAATGATCTTCCAACGAGATACGGGCCTATGAATCCCCCGAGTTGCGAGATCGTATTAATAGTCGCGACAACGATGGATGATGACCGATCATCATCACCTTGTCCTCCCAGGGACCAAATAAGGGGTGTTGCCGCCATGAACAGGCTCGCGGCAATCGCCATGCATGGCAATGCCAGATAAATATTAAACTTAAAAAAAGTAGAAATAAAAAGAGAAAAAGATCCGATAATCCCGCAATAAAATATAAATCCCGCATGACTCTTAAAAAGATCGGACAGGTAGCCGATAACGGGAAGAAAAACCAACCCCAGCACATAAGGGGATGACGACAAAAAACCAATCCCCCATAAATTGCTTGTAGAATTCTTCGCGATCAAGTCTGGCAAGCTTAATATAATGGAATAGACACCAATATTAAGCGCAAGCATGTCAAAGCTCAGTATCCAGACCGATCGAGAGAACAATGTTCGGAAAAAATTGCCGCCCGCCTCCTGCGCCGGAAGTTCCTGCGCAATGAAATGAGCATTGCGGAGCGCACGCTGCTCAGAATATGAGAGAAAAGAAAGATCGCTAGGCTGATTTCGCAATATACAATACAGTAACACTCCTAGAAAAATAGTCGGTGCGCCCTCAACAAAAAACAACCATTGCCAATCCTGAAGATGACCGACGCCATGCAGTTCCTGCATAATGAATGCGGAAAAAGGGCCAACAATGATTCCGCTCAGTAATGCACCGCTGATCATGACGCTCATTACCGTTCCATGCATCTGTTGCGGGTAGCATTTCTGCAAATACAATGCCAAGCCAGGCAGAAAGCCTGCCTCGGCAACCCCCAGGAAAAATCTTAGAACAGAAAATTCATAAATAGTGGATACAAATGTCGTTAAAGCCGCAATAAGTCCCCAGGTGATCATGGTTCGAGCCAGCCCGAAGCGGGGACCTGATTTCTGGATCCATAGAGCACTGGGTACGTTGAAGAGACTATAGCCTAAAAAATAAATTCCCATTCCAAGAGCGAAATCTCCATCGGTGAAGTGAAAATCTCTGGCCATTCTGACTTTGGCAATACCAACATTAACCTTGTCGGCAAAATTCAAAATATACGCGAGAGCGAAGATCGGACCAAGAATGAGCGTTATCTTCATTAGGGCTCTACGATAATCCATATCTTGCGCCGTCGACATTTTAATTGCCTTTGTATCGCGTATTGATGCAAAATCAGCCATCCAGAAACATGCAGACCATGCTCCAATGGCGATTTATATCGTTACGTAAGCTTATAATGAAAAAGATATGAACAAGAAGCGCCAAGAGCGTTCCTGGCCCCGGCTGCGATATGGAATCGCCGCGAGCATGGATAGAAACATGCCATTGGCGCTTTGCCAGTCTGTGGATACAAACGGATGAAACTCTAGAAACCGGTCGATATCGACCCCATCACGGCCAAGGGAGCGGCGATCGAATAGGTTGGCGATTGACCCGCGATTGTATGCCCATTGATACCGACCTGCGTTCTGGCATTTGAAGTCACGCTTGTCACGGCACCGAGATATTTGTTATTCGCCATATTGACTATATTGAATTTGATAATCGGGCTCTCAAGAAAGGAGTAGTTGCGGAAACGATATCCGATGCCCGCATTGGCAGTCACGTATTTCGGCAATGCCTCATCGTTCATCAGTGTCGAGTACTGAGACGCTACATATCTTATATCGACATTCGCGAAAAAATGCCCATCGTCATAATCCAGACCGAAACTGGCGGTATATTTCGGGCTTCGTACCGCAGTTTTTCCGGCTGTCCTGAGATAGTCCAGTCCATTAAAATAATTGCTATCGTCTGTCGCGTGCAGGTATTCCCATGACGCGTACGGGCGAAGGTGGTGCCAAGGCCTGAGGCCCGCCTGAATATCGATACCCCGGGACGTCTGGCCGCCGACATTGACGACTTCCGTCACCAAGGAGTTGTTTATATAGATTTGAGACGATAGAATGTGATTTGTCATATTATAATTGAATGCCGAAATTGACGCCTCACCAAGACTGGAATGGTATCTGTACCCGATTTCTTCAGAGATGATATATTCAGACCTGGGATTGCTGCTGGCCGCAGACGTAATTTTTCCCGTCAGCGGACTGAAAGTATCAATAAATGACGTATTGCTGGGAGCCCTGTAATTGGTGGATGCATTCGCGTAAATGCTGGAATTGGCATTAATCTGGTAGACCGCGCCCAGATAGGGCATCGGTTTCATTTCACTGAACGACGACTTGTATTGAGCACCAGGCTGCCGGTTGGTCACATCTCTTATAAACCAAAGCAGCTTCAGGCCAGCATCAATCTTGAGTCTGTCATTCATCAAGCTGATCTGGTCGCCGAAAGAAAGGCCATCGGCTGTCGTATAAGAGGTAGCGTTCTGCGATGCGATCGGAGCCGTCACGCCATTGCCGTATGTAGCATATATCAGGCTGTGGTTGCCGAATTGTACGGCAGGATTACCGCTGGATGTCACAGGCGTGACACCGTAAGTGGTATTTTCATTGCTGAATTCGAAAAAATTGCCCACATAAAAATTATTGACGCCAGTCTTGTAGGCCAGTTTGGACGAAAATCCGGTGCGCGTGGTAATCTGGGATGCGGTCGAGGATACAAGGGCCTTTCCATCCTGGATCGAAAGCCCGGAAAGATTGGCGGTTGCCGGCTGATTCCCGATATAGACAGCACCATCTCCCGGCAGCAGTAATCCGCCCTGATTCCCCCCCAACGCGTACTCGAAGTAAGGATTGATGTCGGCAGTCATCTTATCCGTTAACGCAAAATGATTTCTCTGCGAGAGAAATATCGGATAGAAGGCTGTCGAATGCAATTTCCAGTAATTTGAATTATTCGGATACCACTTCTCGCTGTAAGCTCCCGAACTGATGCCATGAAGATTCCAGTTTGCCAGTGTGGGGTTGATGAGATACGGCGTAATGAAATAACTTGCCGTTACGGTTAATGACGAATAGCTTCTCTTTCCCCAGTCCTTGGAAACCTTGAAGTCGACATGATGCTGGACAATTCGTCCGGCACCGGCCAACTGCCCACCCGCTATGTGGTAATAGCTCAGATAGGCCCGCAGTCCGGTAGACCCAACGTCTCCGCTCTCGACACGCATGAATTCACGGTCGGTACCGAAGGAACCATAGGTGAAATCCGCCAGGCCGCCTCTTTTATGCGACGGGTCACGCAATGTCAGACTCATCAGGCCACCGGCGGACCCGAATACCGGCGCCGTGATGTCGCCGCCTGATGGCTGTATGTTTATCGACTGCAGGTCCTCCGATGCGACATATTGGGGGGCGTAGCTATTCATGTTGCCCACGTCGTTGGTCGGCATTCCGTCGAGAAGCATGCCGATTTCATCGGTCGTCAACCCACGTACCGTGATGCTGGATCCTTGTACGCCGAATGGATCGTTCGGCGCGACGTTCACGCCTGGCTCCATTGCAACCAGGCCGATCGGGTTCGTTCCCAGTCCCTGCTTTGCAATGAAATCTCGTGTTACAGTCATCATCGTATTCGAGCTTGTATGATGCGATATCAGCCCCCCGCCCGAAGCACGACCGGTGACGCCCGTCGCGTCAGCTCCGTGGCCCTGAACGGTGATGGTCTCTCTATCAGCATTTGACGACGCCGAATTCGCACTTGTGAGCGTACCGTCAGAAGACCGATTATCCGCCACCGTATCCGGACTGGCATGGCGAGAGAGTTTGTCCGGCTGCGCCGCAAATGCAAACTGGACACAAATTAGAGAGGTCGTTCCGAGAAGTATCGGTAGAGTTTTGTTCAACATTTTACAAATACCTCACCTTTTGTGGACATATTTATTACATAGACCACAATATTTATATTTAATTATATCCAGAATCGCCTTGACTTCCCTCGATCCAATTCTGATCAAGACTTCAGCAGGCGGCGTGTCTTCAGATATCATATCGGTGTTGAACAGAAATGAAGCGCAGATTTTATCCATATTGGATATTTTCCTGATGCGATCCTTTCCCCGAACGGATCACACTGGCCTGGCGCTTGCCCACTGTGCGCCGGTATCCAAGCCCAAGGAATGTCTGCATCATGCTTTTTTCAGAAATCGATTCCGATCAGCCAGGAGCGAGATCGAAGGCCGCCGAGAAGGCTATTGCCGCAATCGAGGCTCTTGACCATGCGATCGGCGCATTCATACGTTTCGACCCGGCGAGAATCCGGTATGATGCAGCCCGGCTCGTATCGGGCCCATTGAACGGACTTACTGTCGGTGTAAAGGACATCATCGATACCGTCCAATATCCGACAAGCTACGGATCGCCCATTTATGATCGCAATGTTCCCGCTGCGGATGCCGCCTGCGTTACGTTGCTGGAAGCGGCGGGCGCAGTGAATGCGGGCAAAACCGTTACCACGGAATTTGCGTTCTTCTATCCGGGAAAGACACGCAACCCATTCGACCTGGCACGGACACCGGGCGGTTCATCGAGCGGATCCGCCGCTGCCGTGGCTGCGGGAATGGTCGATTTCGCCCTGGCCTCGCAGACGGCGGCCTCGCTGACCCGTCCGGCCTCCTATTGCGGTATTGTCGGCTTCAAACCCAGTTACGGGCGCTATAACGCATCCGGTGTAAAGTGGCTCGCGCCATCCTTCGACACCCTGGGTGTGCTTGCGAAGGATGTCGCCACAACGGCCCGCGTCGACGCGGTTCTCCAGGGGCCTGTCCCGGTATCGCCGGCTCTCTCGCCGGCGATACCGGAAACGATCGGCGTTTGTCGTACCCCATGGTGGAATGAAGTCGAAGCTGAGGCGCAGGCAATCTTCGATCAGTCGGTGGCGCTCTTTGCCCAGCACTGCACCATGGTCGAGGTCGATCTTTCCGATTTCGCCATAGCGGCCGAACTGCATATCGCGATCATGAGCTATGAGGTCGCGCAGTCCCTTGCGTCGGAATATCATTCTCATGGTACTCAATTGAGCCCCCAGATTCGTCAGCTCATTGAAAATGGACGTGCGATCACCCCAGCCGCCTATCACCGGGCGTTGAATGATGCCCAGAAACTGCGCCGCAAGATCGAGGCCATATTCGATATCCATGACGTTCTTCTTGCACCCGCCGCCCCCGGTGAAGCCCCTCTGGCATCCACGGGAACGGGCAGCCCGATTTTCAGCCGGCTCTGGACATTACTCCGTCTGCCGACAATCACCATGCCGGGCTTGACAGGGACATCCACGATGCCGATTGGCGTGCAGTTACTGGCACGGATTGGCCAGGATCTGGAATTGCTCAACATTGCGGCATGGGCCGAGACGGTTCTGCCTGCTCGTCCTGTACCCGACCTGAAACCCGCGCATGATCACTCAGAGGCTGTTTGAAAAGTCGGCCTGCCGAGCGAGAGTGCCGCATAAGCGGCACGGCTGGCGTGTATTTTTGAGCATCGGAGCGGAGCGGGCTTAATGCCCGTGAGCACCGAAGCGCAGAAAATGTACGTCGGATCGCCGGCAGGATGACTTTGCAAACAGCCTGCCAAGGCTTCTGTCGTAGACCGTCACAAGCGCAGGCACCTTTTCGCATGTTTCCGACACGTGAGTGCCCGCATCGCCAGTCAAACCAGAAACAGGAGGACAGCATATCGTCTTCCTGCATTGACCGGCGTAACGAGATGCAAAAGAGAGCATGAAAAAATGATTGCAGATCCTGTGCCAGGACGAAAAACGCGATTTCCATATTCGGGGAAGCCGACATATCCCCCTTCATAATCGTCATTCAGATTGATCGAACAGGCGTACCGGCGATGATGGGATGCCTTCTGCGTATTATCCCTGTGCATTCCGAAATGTCCGCGATCACGGGAATCATAACAGCCCAGAACCGCCCGATCGATGTGATCGATCGACGACTGGAACACTTTCTGAATCTCCGGCACGACACGCCGGATGACCCTGTCATGGACTTGCCGCAAGAGAACAGGAGGTAACTCGCTGTCAACACGCCTCTTGATGTCCGGCATATGAAGATAGTCGATGATTCCGTTCTTTTCGACCATGAGTGGCGATGCCATGTTCGCACCCTGGTCGTGGGCTGCCCGTAGCGTGCTGCATAAGGTCTTTTCCAGCACGCTGTCGATCACGATAACAGGAACCGGATTGCCTGATCCATAGTCGGCAAGATCGGGAAGATAGGACGATACATCGAGAATAACATTCATGCTGTCGGAAAAAGAGACGAAAGCACGGCGAAAGATGATCCGCAGGTTCGGGTTAAAGACATACCAGATCGTCTCGTCTAGTGGAGACAGAGGAGCGAAAGCGCATCGGACCGTACCCTCTCCATCGAGCATAACCCGCATGCCGGGGTTCCTGGCCTGAAAATGCAGGTAGGGCTCCGGCTGATTGTCGGGAACGACAAGAAAGAGAATCACACCCCTGTTATCAACGACGTGGGATATCCTGTCTGCCACGCGCTGAAGTTGTTCACTGTTATTGTGTCCGTTCCCAAGAAGGCAAAAGAGCGTAAATCGTCCGCCCGCAGCTTCGAGGCAGAAGGATTTTCCGGAATGGGCGCATATCTGGCTAAGCCAGGGAACCGGGTCGCCAACGTCCAAATTGTCGTGCATGATAGTTCCGTCGATTCCACAGAGTAGAAATGGATATCCTGTTTTCTTTTTATCATCACCTGAAATATCGGTCCAGAAATTCAGTGATGATGTCTCCTTTATCGTAAATTCAGTTTATATCCATTCGGGGTTGCATGGCGTCGGGAGGTAGATGTCGACGATGATCGACTATGAAATCAAGCGTGTCCTCGAGTTTATCAACCGTTCAAGGGTATTCTATGGGGACCGGGTGCCTCTGGCCGAGCCGGATCCCCATTGGAACATCGTAAGCCACGTCATTCTTCGGGCGCTGGCAGGACAGACCGTAACCATATCGGGATTGGTGCAAGTAGCGGGCGTTCCCTACGGCACAGCGTCTCGACATGTGCACCGGATGATCGAGAATGGCCTGCTGATCAAACGACAAAAAACGGCCAAGGGGCGGAGTTATCTCCTGTCGCCTAGTCCGTTGCTGTTCGAAAGTGTCAGCCTTTACGCCGAAACGATCAAGATCGAGATGATGCGGATTTTCGGAGAGCGACGTTTCGCCGCGGAAGATGATTATTTTTTTGGTGGAGAACATCAGACCTGTACGGTGACTGATTCCCATTTTTTCTCGGTGAAGGCGATCCCGGCAGTCGATCAGGTGCGTTTTCTCCTGCACAGGGATTTCTTCTTCGCCTCGGTCCGTCACATGTGGTCCGATTTCCGCCGCATGATCGGCCCCTCGAGAAATTTCGAACTGAAAGATTTGTCTGGCCTGTATGACCAGCTTCTGGATAATGCTGCGCGTGCCGAATCCCAATTCGATGTCGTAGCAATCAATATCGCCTGGCTGGGGGAGTTCGCCCGTCAAGGACTGCTCCATCCACTGGATATGACGCCGCCAGTCGACGACGACATGCCCTGGATGAGCGGCCAATGGCGGGGACGACATTATGCCCGGCCCATCTATGGGGCGATCGAACTGCTGGCCGCTCGACGCGACTGGTTCGAAGAGGCGGGCCTCACACGCCCAAGGCAATTCGCGGACATCATAGCCGCCGGGCGCGCGCTTCATGCCCCGGGCCGGAGTCGCTATGGCATTGTCTGGAGTGCCGGCCGAGGCATTCCGGTTGCCCGCAGCTTCATGATGCTTCTGGGAAACCGCAACATTCCAGCCCTTGAGGGGTTGAACGACAGAGGCGACGGCGACCGGACAACACAGACGATTGATCGGCTATGCGCGCTGCTTCAGAGCGACACCGCCGTCGGAGTGTTGGATGACATGCAGCAATTGCTCACCATTTCACCTTCCGACATTCTGGAGGCCGAGGCCGAGCAGATCCTTGAGACATTCATGGATGGACGGGCAGCTATGGCCTATATCTGGTCCATGCATGCCATGCGCTTCGAAATCGATATCCGCTCCAACGTGAAGCGCCGGGTCACGTATCTTGCCCAGCCAACTGGACTGCGCGGTATCCGTAGACCGATCCCTCTGGACGGGTTCCTGTTGGCGATTCCAGCCAATCTCCCCCCCGAACGCCTGGATCGGGCCTATCGCGTGTTATCCTGGCTGTCCTCACCGGATGCGATTCGCGGACGAATGAGGGATGGAATACCGGTCGCTCCGCTGTTCAGCGTGACGTCGGATCCCGAAGCCACATCACTGGCCCCGATCTATTCCGTGATCGGGGAACTGAAAAACAAGAATATGCTGCATTTCTGGAAAAATCCGCCGGTACCGGAATATGCCCATTTCCAGCAGGTACTGGGCGAGGAAATCCATGATGCGCTGCTCGGCCTGAAAAATCCGGTCGAAGCGTTACGGAATGCCGCCGCGCGCATCATGGCAGCCTGAATGCGGACCAAACAAGCCGATCACGGCCAAAAGCATTTCCACCGAACACAGGTTCAGTAGAAATGCTCTAGTTTATTGTTTTTACGAGCATCTTCACCTGTTCGAACGCACACGTTCAAACAGGATCTGCTCTAGTCTATTTTTTTAACGTGCATAACAGAGGACATTTCAGGAATATTGGTCGCCCAACCGACAGGAAGAGGCGCGATAAAGACATTTTCCGTTCTATATCGAGATATTTTCCATTTATTCTCTACGCGACGGAAGGCATTGTTCAATCGGCTGGAGCGGAGAACGGACGACCCATCCTCAAAAATCCACGGCTGGAAATGAACCCATTGCCCCTCGGCCGTGTCGCCCGTTACGTGAATCTGTTCCGAAGTCAAGTAATGACAGTTGAGGATCATCTCCGGCTGTTTGGGTGCAAAGAACCGTTCGAAATGCGCGGCCAGCTCGGCACGTCCGACGGAACGCCCGAACTGATTGTCATAATAGGATCCAACACCCTCCCATACAGCATCGTTCGTGAAAAGATCTAGTATCTCCTCATATCGGTCTGTGTCGGATACTGTTCTCTCCGGCAATGGAACGTCGCACAAGAACATATAGCGGGCCATGAGACGGCGTATATCAGCCTCTGCGCGAAGAACACGCAAATCTTCCTGCAGGGACGAGAGAACGAGTAATATTTCTTCATTCATCATTATATTCTTTCATGGCAAACAGTCATTACTTTTGACCATCTCGGCCGCATCCAGAACCAGGCACGACCATGATACATGCTGAAGATTGATCCATTTGCGACAGCGCGCGAATCAGATTTCAGACTTTTTCTCCGTCAGGCATCTTCATCCGATCGCTGTTTCTGCCGAAACGAACGGAATTCTAGGAAAAATCCGAAAGGAAATAGAGTTCGACGTCTTTTTCGAGATAATGCATGCGCGCTTTCCAGAAGGTCTGGAAGAACGGAGATTGAAAATGATCGTCCAAGGCCTCCTGGGAGTGCCATTTTTCATCAAATATGAAAATATTCTGTCTATTTTTCTCCACATATACTCTATAAAAAAGACATCCCTTCTCCATCCTTGATAATTCTACAAGGTTTTTTATTTCTTTCGACAGGTCCAGAATCCACTCCGTCTTAGCATGCTGAAATGCCAGAATATGAATAGGTGCCATATTTCGATTTTATCCCATCATCCGGATCTCACTCATTGTGATAATGCAATTTTTCGGATACTTGCCATTGGCGATTTATCCAAATTGGATATTGCATCATAATATCGCGTTCACCCTGTAGGTTGGATCGATCCGGTTCTGATCATGGCTGTCGTAACCCTGAGCGTGAGCGCACCGGCAGGATCCCCCCCGGCCCCAGACGTCGCCGGGCCGGGACGTGGCACCGAAGCGGCGACCAACGAGAACCACATGAACTCGCTGGCCGAGGCTCCGCTTCGCCATCGAACGGACCTTTCGACCGTCCGGGGGGAACACCGAACGCCGCCGCATGTGCCTGACCTCCTATTAGGCCGCCCATTTCGGCCCATGCTAAGATGCTGATGCTGCATCATCACGATCTGGTCCACGCTCCTGCGCCGCAGGAGATGCAGGAGATCGCGGCAGGATCTTGAGCATAGAATATGCCCGGAAAATCCGGTCCAGGTTGTGAAGAGCGGAGTTTTGTCCGCTGGATGTCGGAAAAGGTTGACGACTCGGCGTTCGGCATCGGCGGTCGCGACCGACTGACCATCCATGGCACCCCGAAGATCACAAGTTCATGAGCATCGCCTCCGCGACCAGCTCCGAAACGACGTCTGGCAAGACCCGGATTGAACGTGCCGCGCCGATCTTCCGTTGCTTACTGGGCCACTGGAGCCGCGACAGGCGGTGTTTCTTGGCCTGCCAACGCCTTGCGGGTAAAGCTTGCGCGAAATCGAACCATATCTTTTATATTTATCCGCATATGTTGCAAATAATACGCAATATCGAATTCTGGATTCAGTCACGGGATTTTTATTATACCGTTCGTCTTGAAATAAAATATCACAAATGACGCAGAGCCAAATCTGAGTTCCTATCAACAAAAAACCGTTACAGACACGGCGCTGGTTCAAATGCGGATCGTCATCTTCGGAATATAAAAGAGAACAACAAGCGGAGACAGGGCCTGACACCGCATGCGGGCCACGATGCTTTGCGCGGAGACGTTCATCAATGTCCATTGATAAATTCAGGAACCGTCGGACATTTCTCCGACAGGCCATTTCGGTTGTACCGAGCGTGACGCTGATCGGCAGTGCCTCGGAGCTTCTGACCACCAATGGCGCGCTGGCGGCGACGGCGGAAGCGCCTTCCCCGCCCTATACGCCGACCTTTTTCACGCCCGCCGAATGGGCGTTTCTCAACGCCGCGACGGATCGGCTGATCCCGCCGAACGACGATGGTCCGGGCGCCGTGGAACTCGGAGTGCCCGAGTTTATCGACCGGCAGATGGAAAGCGGCTACGGCCATGGCGAATTCTGGTACATGAGCGGGCCGTTCGTGACCGATGTCGACCCCACGCTGGGCTACCAGCTTCAATACACGCCCCGGGAGTTCTATCGGACGGCGATCGCCGATATCGACCAGGTCTGCGCCGACACGCATGGCCACCCCTTTCATGCGCTGGACGCGGCCACGCAGGATGCCGTTCTGACATCGCTGCAAAAGGGAACGCTCGCGCTGCCGCGCATCGCGAAATCCGCCGAATTCTTTATTCAGCTTCTGGCGAATACCAAAGAGGGTTACTTCGCCGATCCGATGTATGGCGGCAACAAGCATATGGGAAGCTGGAAGATGATCGGCTTTCCCGGCGCGCGGGCCGATTTTGCCGACTGGATGCAGCAGCCGGGGAAAGTCTATCCGCTGGGGCCGGTTTCCATTCTCGGCGAGAGGGCATAATACGATGGCAACGCCCCTGAAATCCGTCGATGTCGTCGTGATCGGGCTGGGCTGGACCGGTTCGATCCTGAGCATGGAACTTGCGAGCGCCGGGCTGCATGTCGTGGCGCTGGAACGCGGTGCCTATCGGGATACCTCGCCCGACTGGAGCTATCCCAAGGCCGCCGACGAGCTGAAATACGGCATTCGCGGCGACCTGTTCCAGCGCCTGTCCAAGGACACGGTTTCGATCCGTCATTCCATGGACCAGACCGCCGTGCCGTATCGGCAGCTCAATGCCTTTCTGCTGCCCAACAATGTGGGGGGTGCGGGCGTTCACTGGAACGGCCAGCATTATCGCCCCTCGCCCGAGGACCTGAAATTCCTCAGCCACAACGTCGAACGCTACGGGAAGAAATTCCTGCCTGAAGACATGACGATTCAGGATTACGACGTGACGTACGAGGAACTTGAGCCGTATCTGGACGAATTCGAGCGGCTGTGCGGTACCTCGGGACAGGCGGGCAATATTCGCGGGACGTTGCAGCCGGGGGGCAATCCGTTCGAAGGGCCGCGCGCACGAGGCTACCCGACGCCGGCGCTGCCCGATACGGAAGGGGCGCTGCGGTTTGCCAAGGCGGCCCGGGAACTGGGCTATGCGCCCTTTCCGCAGCCTTCGGCCAATTGTTCGCAGCCCTGGACCAACCAGTACGGGGTGCGGCTGGGCCCGTGCAACCTGTGCGGCTATTGCGAACGCTACGGGTGCTATCTCTACTCCAAGGCCTCGCCGCAGACGACGATCCTGCCGGCGCTGATGCAGAAACCGAATTTCGAGATGCGTACGCACAGTACGGTCACGAAGATTAATCTCTCGCCCGACGGCAAGCGCGCGACGGGTGTGACTTATGTGGACGCAGCGGGGAAGGAATTCATCCAGCCGGCGGACCTGGTCATCCTCTCCTCGTTCCAGATCAACAATGTGCGGCTGATGCTGCTGTCGGGGATCGGCACGCCTTATGACCCGAAGACGGGCGAAGGGGTGATCGGCAAGAATTTCGCCTATCAGATGATGAGTGAATCCGCGCTGTTCTTCGACAAGGACGTGGCGATCAACCCCTTTATCGGCGCCGGGTCCGGTGGGCAGCAGATTATCGACGAATTCAATGCCGACCATTTCGACCACGCGCCGCATGGCTTTATCGGCGGCGGGTATATCCTGGGCGGCACCACGGGCGGGCGGCCGCTTCAGCAGCTCAATGTGCCGGCCGGCACGCCGATGTGGGGGGCCGAATGGAAGAAGGCGGCGAAGGATAATTACCTGCACACCACCCGCGTGCAGACCCATTCATCCGTGATGTCCTATCGCGGGGCCTATGTCGATCTCGACCCGACCTATCGCAATGCGCTGGGCATGCCGCTGGCGCGCATCACGTTCGACTGGCACGACAACGAATACAAGATGACCCGCTTCGTGACCGATCGGGCGCTTGAGATCGTCGAGAAGATGAACCCGAAATCGCACACCGTCACCATGCGCAAGGCGGGCGACCATTTCAATACGCGGCAGTACCAGACGACGCATATCACGGGCGGTGTGATCACCGGGGCCGATCCGCGCACCAGCGCGGTCAACCGCTATGGCCAGAGCTGGGATGTGCCGAACCTGTTCGTGTTCGGGGCTTCCGCTTTTCCGCAGAATTTCGGGTATAATCCGACGGGCCTTATCGGTGGGCTGACCTTCATGGGCGCCCATGCCATCCGGGAGCGCTATCTCAAGGCGCCCGGCCCGCTGGTTCCGGTCTGAGGGGCCGTGCCATGAGAATGACATTCAAGAAACCGGCCTCTTTTTTCAGCTTCCTGGCCCTGGTTGTGGGCCTGGGTGCGGCCGTCTGCCCGGGCGGGCGGGCGCAGGCCCAGGCTCCGGCCGCCACGGACCAGACACTTGTCGAGCATGGCGCGTATGTCGCCGTGCTGGGCGATTGCGTGGCCTGCCATACGGCGCAAGGCGGGCGGCCTTATGCCGGCGGCCTGCCGATCGCCTCGCCGATCGGGACGATCTATTCGACCAACATCACGCCCGACCGGGAGACGGGCATCGGCGGCTACAGCTACGAGGATTTCGCGCGCGCCGTGCGGCGCGGCATCCGCCGGGATGGGAAAACGCTTTATCCGGCGATGCCCTATCCGGATTTCGCGCATATCAGCGACAGTGACATGCATGCGCTCTATGCGTTTTTCATGTCCGGCCTCAAGCCGGTGCATGCGCCGAACAGGGCCGCCGATATCTCCTGGCCGCTTTCGATGCGCTGGCCGCTGGCGTGGTGGCGCTGGATCTTCGCGCCGAACGTGCAGCCTGCCTCCGCATCAATGGGTAGCGATGCGCTGGCCGACCGGGGGGCCTATCTCGTCGAGGGGCCGGGGCATTGCGGGACCTGCCACACCCCGCGCGGCATGGCCTTGCAGCAGAAGGCGCTTTCGCCGCGTGATGGCACGGCGTTTCTGGCGGGTGGGCAGATCGACAATTATACCGCGAACAGTCTGCGCGGCGACGGCCTGACCGGGCTGGGATCGTGGCGGGAGGAGGATATCGTCAGGTTCCTCAGATCCGGCCGCAACCAGCATGCCGCCGTGTTCGGCGGGATGGCGGACGTGGTTTTCCAGAGCACGCAGCATATGAGCGATGCCGACCTTCAGGCGATCGCGCATTTCCTGAAGACGCTGCCCGCGACGAAGAGCGGCCCGGCATTCTCCTACGACCAGGCGGTGGCAAAGGAATTGTTCGTCGGCAATGTCGGCCGGCGTGGGGCGCTGACCTACATCAACAATTGCGCGGCCTGCCATCGGACCTCCGGCAACGGGTATGACGATACCTTCCCGGCGCTAGCCAATAATCCGGTCGTGAATGCGGCCGATCCGTCGTCGCTGCTGCATATCGTGCTGATTGGCGGCACCATTCCCAGCACGGCCAGCGAGCCCACGCATTTCACGATGCCGCCGTTCGGTGACAGGCTGTCGGATCAGGAGGTTGCGGACGTGGTGACGTTCATCCGGTCGAGCTGGGGGAATCAGGCGTCTGCCGTCAGCGCGGAAGATGTTGCGAAATTCCGCAAGGAGATCGCGCCTTCACCGGTCAAGAAAACGCTGTAAGGGTGGCGTAGGCGACATGGGCGTGGCGCGCGGATTGCGCCACGCCCGCTCGTTTCACAGGACTAGGGATGACCATGAAACAGATGATAGCAAGGCCGGCCCGGTGGATGACGTGCGCGCTGGCGCTGGCGGCGCTGTGCCAGGTGCCGCATCAGGCGGCGCGGGCCGCCGTGCCCGACCTGCCGACACGGCCGGTCCTGACGCTGGCCGTGGCGCAGCGCATTGCCGCGGCGGCGGTGCAGCAGGCGGAGGCCCTGCACACGCCCGGCGTGATCGCGGTTGTGGATGATGCAGGCGAAGTGATCGTGCAGATCCGGATGGACAATGCCTTCATGCGGGCCAGCGGCACACTCGCGCCGGGCAAGGCGCGGTCCGCCGTGATGTTCCGGCGGCCGACGGCGACGCTGGAAGCCGCGATCGCCGGGGCGCGGCCGGCGCTGGTCAGCGCGCAGGGCTTCGTGATGATGAAGGGGGGCGAACCCATCTTCATCAAGGACCAACTGGTCGGCGGGATCGGCGTTTCGGTCGATACCCCGGACCATGACGAGCAGATCGCCCAGGCTGGTCTGGCAGCGGTGAAATAGCCGGTGATGCGGGACGGGGCGTTCTCCCCGCCCCCGCTTTCTACCCCGGGTCCGGCCGGTCGGGCGCCGCGTTGACGGGATGCCACTTTCCAGGTCCGGCCAGAACATCCAGTCGGCGGCAACGGTCGGGCCGGGATCGGCCCGGCCGATGGCGCGACCCTGCGCCCGCCATGCGCCGGACGATCATCGCCGCCGGCGGGTTGACACGCGACAGCGCGGAGCGGCAGCCGGCCTCCGGCGATGCCGACCTGATCGCGTTCGGACGTACCTTCATCGCCAACCCCGACCTAGTGGCGCGCCCGCGCCATGACGAGAGCAGATCCTGTTTGAACGTGTGCGTTCGAACAAGTGAATATTCTCGTAAAAACAATAAACCAGAGCATTTCCACCGAACCTGTGTTCGGTGGAAATGCTCTAGCCGCTCAACCGCTACGACCGCACGACGTTCCTTGGCGGCGATGCGCGGGGCTACACGGACGACCCTTTCCACGACAGCCCGGCACTGCGCGGCGTGGTGTCTGATGCGTAAAAAACGGAACCAATGAATTTCCGTTGTTTCTGTTTTATTCAATCCCGATCGCTCATAACGTGGTTGCAACGTCGAAAGACGGAAATCTCGCCAAAGGATCGCCTGACATGATCACGCCCGCCACCCGCGATGCCGCCCTGCTCGCCGCCCGTATCGCCCTTTCCGGCCTCTTCCTCGTCATGGGGTGGGGCAAGCTGTCGGATTATTCCGGCGCCGTTGCCTACATGGCGCAGACCGGCGCCCCCCTGCCCGCCCTGTCGGCGCTGATCGCGACGGGTGTGGAACTGGGCATCGGGGTGGCGCTGGTGCTGGGGGTGTTCGTCGAACCGCTGGCGCTGCTGCTGGCCGCCTATACGGTGGTGACCGGCTTTATCGGCCATCATTTCTGGACCATGGAGGGGATGCTCCGGTACGACATGATGATCCATTTCTACAAGAATATCGGCATTGCCGGCGGGCTGATCGCGCTTGCGGTGGCCGGGCCGGGGCGGTTTGCCCTGCGGCTGGGCCGGCGCGCGAAGGTGGCCGCCCTCTGAACGCTCTCCCCCATGTGGCCGCGAAGGCGGCCCCGACAAGGAACAGGACCATGGCACGCTTTACGACTTCCGATGGTGTCGGCCTCTATTACAAGGACTGGGGCGCGGGACGGCCCGTGCTGTTCAGCCATGGCTGGCCGCTGAGTGCCGACATGTGGGACAGCCAGATGCTGCATCTGGCGGAAAACGGCTTTCGCGCCATTGCCTTCGACCGGCGGGGCTTCGGACGATCGGACCAGCCGTGGCAGGGGTATGATTACGACCGGCTGGCCGACGACATTGCCGAGTTGATCGTGCATCTGGACCTGCGTGACGTGGTGCTGGTCGGGTTTTCAATGGGTGGCGGCGACGTGACCCGCTACATCGCCCGCCATGGCAGCGAACGGGTGGCCAGGCTGGCACTGCTGGGGGCCGTCACCCCGCAATTCATGAAAACCGCCGGACACCCGGTCGGGCCCGAGAAGAGCGTCTTCGACGGTATCCGCGCCGGCCTGCGGGCGGACCGCGCGCAGTTCCTCAAGGATTTCTCGTCGGTTTTCTATGGCATCAATCATGGCGCCACGGTTTCGGACGGCGTGCTGGACCAGACCTTGCAGATCGTGCTCCAGGCGTCGCTCAAGGCGACCATCGATTGCGTCACCATCTTTTCCGAAACGGATTTTCATCCGGACATGGCGAAGATCGATGTGCCGACGCTGATCATTCATGGCGATGACGACCAGGTGGTGCCGCTGGAGGCGACCGGGGCGCTGGCGGCGAAGATGATCGCGGATGCGACGCTGACGATCTATGAAGGCGCGCCGCATGGGTTTGTGGTGACGCATGATGTGCGGTTGAAGGCGGATCTGCTGGCGTTTGTGCGGTAGGATTCTTCTTTTGTCTTCCGAAAAAGAAGCAAAAAGACTTGGGGCTGGCATAGGTAAGCCGACAGAGGCTTGATATGTCGCATGAAACTACGTCGCCGCAGCCGCCTACCTGTCGGCACCCAAAAACGGCTCCTGGAGCACTTCGTTGCTGGCACGCCGGCGCGCAGTGCTGCAGAACTCGTGGGCGTCAATCGCAATACGGCAACACTATTTTATCGCAAATTGCGTGAGACGATCGCAGAACAGATCGCCCATGAGGCACCCATCGAGGGTGAGGTCGAAGTCGATGAAAGCTATTTCGGCGGACACCGCAAAGGCAAGCATGGTCGAGGCGCTGCGGGAAAGGTTGCAGTCTTTGGCCTGCTCAAACGTCGCGGTCGGGTCCACGCCGTGATGATACCCAACGCCGGCCATAAGACGCTCATGCCGATCATCAGGGAGAAAGTTCAGGCTGATTCAATTGTCTATAGCGATTCATGGCACGCATACGACAAACTCGATGTCTCGGAGTTCCATCATTATCGCATCCATCATGGCACGCGCTTCGCTGACGGCACGAACCATATCAACGGCATCGAGAATTTCTGGAGCCAGGCCAAGCGTCACTTGCGTCGATACAACGGAATACCACGGAAAGACTTTCATCTCTTCCTCGCGGAATGCGAATGGCGCTTCAACTACCGCTCGCCCGCAAAGCTCGTGAAAATCCTCACCCAATGGGTTAACCTGCCACCACCGCGGTCCAGATAAATCGCTTACCTATGCCAGCCCCAAAAACTTTTGATTCGTTCAGGGTCATCGCGTGTGCCAAGCACAAAAATCCTGAACGAATCAAAAGTTTTTTGGTTCTTTTTTTCAAAAAAGAACGCCTTTGCCCCGCCTGGACGGGGCAAAGGGAGGCTTCAGAGCCTGACCTGAAATGTGGGCTGGTGAGCGAGAGCGGTCCGGAACGGGCCGCGCCCAGCGTGTGTTTCCGAGCATCGGAGCGGAGCGGCCTTGATGGCCGCCCGCCGCGAAGCACAGGAAACGCGCGCTGGATCGCCGCCAGCGCGCATTTCAGGTCAGGCTTGTCTTATGCCTTCCGTGTCGCTGTGTGCGACAAAGGACTGATTTTTTCGGGGTGGCCACCCCGGAAAAATCAGGAAGGGGACGGGTCGGTGACAGGCAGACCGTGATGGGTCGGCTTGAGAGTATGACCGCCCCTTCTTTTCCTTGTGCCCTGAACGGATACCCGAGGTTCGGCCTCGGATGACAAGCATAGGACATGGAAAAGATGACGCATCCGGCCACGGCTTCCAAGCCCGAACCACAGCCCGCGTCGATCACGATCGGGATCGACGTCTCCAAGGATCATCTCGATGCAGCCCGTCACCCCGGTGGAGAGACCGTGCGCGTGGCCAACACCCGCAAGGGCCAGACCGCGCTCCTGCGCTGGATCGGCGACATGAAGACCGTCGCGCGGGTGGTGTTCGAGCCGACTGGCCCGTATCACCGGCTGCTGGAGGAACGTCTGGCGTCCCTCGGCGTGCCAGCGATCAAGGTCAACCCGCGGCAGGCGCGCCGTTTCGCCGAGGCTACCGGCAGGCTCGCCAAGACCGATCGTATCGATGCGTTGATGCTGGCGCGTTATGGCGCGCTGCTGGAGCCGGTCGCACGCCCGGTCCGTTCGGACCAGCAGAACCGCCTGGCCGAACTGGTCGCAGCCCGCCGCAGCCTGATGCGAGACCGGACGGCAACGATCAATCGCCTCAAAACCCTGACGATCGATTTGCTGAAACGCCATGGCCGGCATCGTTTGCGGCAGATTGAAGGGCAGATCGCTTCTCTCGATTCCGCCATCGCGGCATTGGTGGCAGAAGACCCGCACCTGTCTCGGCGCCGGGACGTGCTGGCCAGCATTCCGGGTCTTGGCATGATCACCGCCCACGCCCTGCTGGCCGACATGCCGGAACTCGGCACAATGGAGGAAGGCCAGGCAGCCGCTCTTGCCGGGCTTGCCCCGATCACCCGCCAGTCCGGAACATGGCGGGGCAGAAGTTTCATTCAAGGCGGCAGGGCTGCCCTTCGGCAGGCACTCTACATGCCCGCCATCGTCGCCATGCGCTTCAACCCCGATCTCAAGCGGGTCTATGACCGACTGACCACCACCGGTAAGCACGCCAAAGTCGCCATTACCGCCATCATGCGAAAACTCATCGTCCTCGCCAACGCGCTGTTGCGCGACAATCGCCTCTGGACGTCAAAAACCGCTTGATCACAACGGATACTCTCAGAAGTTCGCGTCGACGCGGCCGTAGTAATAGCCGCCGGTCATCGGGATGCCTGCCGCGTAGGTATCGTAGATGTTCGTGCCGTTATAGCGGGTCGATTGCGGGATTTCGCGCGGGCGGATGTTGAAGAGGTTGTTGCCGCCGACCGCCACGTGCCAGTGCTCGTTGACGCGGTAGCCGATCTGCAGGTCGGTCAGCCAGCGGGGCGAACCCTTGAACTCGTACCAGCACTTTGTCGAATATTGCTGGGACGTTCCATCGGCGCAGGTGCCGGTGGCCCAGTCCTGGTAGGTCAGCAGGCTCTTGGTCTCGCCGTAGCGGCTCTGGCGGATGTTGACGTCGAAATTGCCGATGGTCCAGAAGGCATTGAGGACCAGCTTGCTGCGCGGGTATTCGGTCGTGAACTGGGAAATAGCCTGCGCGTTCAGCAGGGGATTGCCGGCCGCGTTGGTGGAGATATGCCCGACGCGGGTGCGGTTGAGGTCCAGCGCCGCCGACAGGGCCAGGTTGCCGTAGCGTTGCAGATGGAAGGTATAGTCGGCCTTGATATCCACGCCCTGCGTGCGGGTGCTGGCACCGTTGGTGATGTAGTTGGCGGTGACGTTTCCGGCCGGGATGGTGGAGGGCACCGTGAAGCCCATGGATTCGAGCGCGCTGACCGCCGCCGGGCCGTTATAGGAACTGCTGCTGACCAGGCGGTCGCGGATCGCGATCTGGTAGGCGTCGACCTCGACATGGAAGCCGTCGACCGGCTCCAGCACGAAGCCGCCCGACAGGTTCCATGAGCGTTCGGGCTTGAGCGGCGTGGCGCCCAGTTCCCGCGCCGCCGCCGAGTTGGCGGGCAGGAGGCCGCCGGCGACCGTCGGCGACAGGGCGGCGGAGCTGTAATGCTGCTCGGCCAGGGTGGGGGCGCGGAAGCCGTTGCTGACGGTGCCGCGAATGGCGATGCGCCTGGAGAAATCGTAGCGGGTCGAGACCTTGCCGTTCTCGGTGTTGCCGGAATCGGTGTAGTGCTCGAAACGGCCGGCGAGATCGATATCCCAGTGCGGCAGGGGCTTGAAGTCGGTGTCGATATAGCCCGCCCAGATGTCGCGGCTCCACGAGCCGGCATTGGTGGGAGTCAGCCCCACGATGGCCTGCGGGCCGCCGAGCTGGTACGACGCGGGCTCGCCCGGCGACAGCTCATAGGTTTCCAGACGGTGTTCCGCCCCGAAGGCCAGGTTGAGGGGGATGTGGAGCGGCAGGGTGAAACCCCGGCGGAAATCGAGCTTGTTGTCCCACTGCGCGGCGGTGAAGCCCTTTAGGAAGAACTTGTCCTTGACGTAGCCGCAGCCGTCGCCCGACGCATAGATGGACGTGGGATCGACCGAGGCGGGCACGCAGGTCGACTTCAGCATGCCGAGATTGACGTTGTTGGTCGTGGAGAGATTGACCTGGTCGGCGCCGTAGGTGGTGCTGAGATTCCAGTCGAAACCGAAGAAATCCCTGCCCTTGAGACCGAGCGTGGCGGCGTAGTCGTTTTCCTCGCCCACATCGAGGGGCTCGAAACCATAGGGGTAGGCCGAGGGCAGCACGTTGGGCAGGCGGAACTGCTCGAACGCCTGCGAATGACGGTGGGCGTAGGTGATCAGGCCGTAGCCTTCGACCTTGTCGGTGATGGGCTTGCCGAAGCTGATTGCCATGGATTCCCGCGTTTCCTCGGGAACGTTGGTCACCTGGTTGGAATAGAGCGGAACCTTGACGTCGCCGGTATAGGCGCTGCCCGTATAGGCGCCGGCGGGCGCCTGGTCTTCGATCAGCCGGTGGTCGATCGCCTTGATGACGGAATCGTCGCGGTGCATGAACTGGCCGGAGAGATGGATATAGCCGTCGCTGCCCAGGCGGAGGCCGCCGTCGGCGTCGATCTGCGTCGTCCAGCCGTCGCCCAGATAGGCGTTGGCGCCGGTCGTGGCGCTGACATGCAGGCCCGAGGGCTTCTTCTTGGTGATGATGTTGACCACGCCGGCGATCGCGTCCGACCCGTAGAGGGCGGCGGCACCGTCTTCCAGCACCTCGATATGGTCGATCGCGGCGGCGGGGATCAAGTTCAGGTCGGTGGGGGTGGAACCGAAATTGACGCCCGCGCCAGTGCTGATGTTGGACGTCGTATGACGGCGGATGCCGTCGACCAGCACCAGGACGTGGTTGGGGTTGAGGCCACGCATGCGGATGGAGGAGGTCAGCGCGTCCGCGTTCTGGCCCATCGCCTGGATATTGATCGACGGATAGGTGCGGGCCAGGGCCTCGGCCAGGTTGGGCAGGCCGGTGCGCGCCAGGGTGGCGGCGGTGACGACCGTGACCGGGCTGGAGCTTTGCCGCGCATGGCGGTTGGGGGCGCGGGTGCCGGTGACGATGACCTGCTCGTCGGCGTCGGCCTTGTGCTTGGGCTTCGCGCGGGCCTTGGCGGGGGCGGGGGCCTTGACGTTGCCCGCCTCGGTGGCATCGGGCGTGGCGGCGCGCGCGGGCGCGGTGGCCGACGCGGCAAGGAGACCGATGACGGCCCAGCAGGCGACCGGCCGCAGGGCGGTGCCGGCCTTCCACAACGATCGGAAGGGGGCTGGCGCAATTCCCTGCTGTTCCGCAGGCAGCGTCGCCGGGAGATCGATGTCGGCATTGCCCTGTGGTCGCGGCAGCCGGGAATATTGAAGAAGCATATTCGCCACCCTTCTGGTTTGATTGAGGAATGTTCCTGTTATGAAACAGGATATTTACAACGACACCGCCGCGCGCCGGGCCCCGGACCGAACCGGGGCCATTTCGGAAATTCCGAGACAGCGACACCAACCGCGTATGCATAAGTTACGGTGCAGTTATGAATATGGCCGCATAGTTAAATCATATGGGTCGCTGAATCCGCCGGGCGGACGGGCGGGACAACCGGCGGTGGCAGAGGCCGCGCGGCGCCGAAAACGGCGGGGCGCCGCAGTTTCGTTGACGGGCGGCAGGCCGGTGCCTAGTATCGCGGGGAACCTTACGCGCGCGGCACGGAGTGACAGTTGGACATAAGACGGCTGCAGGCATTTGTAAAAATTATAGATCTTGGCAGCATCTCCCGCGCTGCCGACCTGCTGAACATTGCCCAGCCCGCGCTCAGCCAGCAACTGGCGGCCCTGGAAAGTACCTTCAAGCAGAAACTGGTCATCCGGAGCAAGAGCGGCGTGACCCCGACCATGGCCGGGGTGGAACTGTACCGGCACGCGCAGACCATCAGCAAGCAGCTCGACCGGGCGATGACGGAAATCACGCTCGGCGCGGGACCGATGGTGGGCAAGGTTTCGGTCGGGCTTTCGCCCTACAGTGCCGGATCGACACTGGCGGTGGATCTGCTCCAGCGGGTGCGGACCAACCTTCCCGGCGTCATCCTGCATCTGACCGAGAGTTTCGACGAAATCTACAGCGAACTGATTATGACCGGCCGGCTGGACATGGCGGTGATCCATGGTGCGGGGCCGATCAAGGGGGTTCTGTTCACGCCCTTGATGAAAGAGGATTTTTTTCTTCTTGCGCCGGAGACGCTGGAATTTCCGCAGGACGCCTCGGGCGCGGTCCAACTGGCGGATATCATCGATATTCCGCTTCTGGTGCCGCCCAAACATAATTTCGTCCGCCAGCGGATCGACATGGCCTTTCTGCGCAAGCAGTTGACGCCCACGATCGTCGCCGAGATCGAGGCGCTGCCGACCTTGCAGGAGGCGATTGCGCAGGGGATCGGCAGCACCATCCTGCCGTGGTCCGTCGCCAGCCGGATCGTCGTGCCGGGACGGTCGAAAATCTACCCGCTGCGCAACCCGGTGATCCAGGAAGACGTATCGCTGTGCATTCCCGAGACGGTTCCGGAAACGGAGGCCTCGGTCGCGGTCAGGGAACATCTGGTCGATCTGGCGAAGACCATGGCCACGTCGCGTAACTGGCCGGGCACGCAGGCGACCTGAAGCCTGCCTGGACATGGGCGCTGGCGGCGATCCGACGCGCGTTTCCAGACAGGCTCTTGCGGGCGTCCAATAGTCTTATCCGAGATTGGGGCTGGTGAGCCGTTCGGGGCTGAGGAGGTGCGCCAGCCTTTCGCGGGAGAGCAGGTCTTCCTCCAGCACCAGGTCGGCGATCCGGCCGCCTTCGGCCAGGGCGCGTTTGGCGAGGGTGGAGCATGTTTCATAGCCGAGCACCGGGACCAGGGCGGTGACGACGCCGAGGCTGTTGTCGGACAGGGCACGGCAGCGTTCGCGGTCGGGCTCGATGCCCGCGATGCAGCGGGTGCGCAGCGTGTCGATGGCCGACGTGAGCAATTGCATTGACGACAGAAGGCAATAGCCGATCATCGGCTCGAACGGGTTCAACTGGAGCTGGCCGCCCTCGGCGCACAGGGTGATCGTGAGGTCGTGCCCGGCGACGAGGTAGGCGACCTGATTGACCATTTCCGGGATCACGGGATTGATCTTGCCCGGCATGATCGACGAGCCGGCCTGGACGGCGGGCAGGACGATTTCGCCCAGGCCCGCGCGCGGGCCGCTGGAGAGCAGCCGCAGGTCGCCCGCGATCTTGGACAGTTTGAGCGCCAGCCGCTTCAGCGCGCCGGAAAACATCGTGAAGGGGCCGACATCGGATGTCGCCTCGATCAGGTCGGGGGCGGAGGTGATCGGGCGACCGGTCAGGCAGGCCAGTTCCTCCGTCACCAGGCGCGCGTAGTCGGGGCGGGTGTTGATGCCGGTGCCGATGGCGGTGCCGCCGAGATTGATCTGGAAGAACGCGGCGGATTGCGTGTGCAGGTTGCGGATTTCCGCCTCGACCATGCTGCGGAAGGCACCGAATTCCTGGCCCAGCGTCATCGGCACCGCATCGCGCAACTGGGTGCGGCCGACCTTGAGGATCGGTGCGAAAGCCTGTGCCTTCTCATCCAGCGCCTGGGCCAGTGCGGTGAGGGCCGCGAGCAGGGGATCGACCGCGAACAGGGCGGCGAGGCGCAGGGCGGTGGGATAGGCGTCGTTGGTCGACTGGGCCATGTTGACATGGTCGTTGGGGTGGAGGACCGCGTAGTCGCCCCTGGGGCGGCCCATGATCTCCAGCGCCACGTTGGCGATGACCTCGTTGGCGTTCATGTTGGTCGAGGTGCCTGCCCCGCCCTGCATGACATCGACGACGAAATGCGCGTTATATGACTGGTCGTTGCGGATTTTGATGCAGGCGGCCTCGATCGCGGCCGCGCGTTCGGGGTCGAGGCTGCCCTGGGCGCGATTGGCGCGGGCGGCCGCCTGCTTGACGGTGGCCAGCGCCCGCACGAGTTCGGGGAACGCGCCGATGGGCGTGCCGCTGATGGGGAAATTGGCGACGGCCCGGCTGGTGTGGACGCCCCAGAGCGCCTGGGCGGGGATTTCGGCCGGGCCCAGCAGGTCGCATTCGACGCGGCAGGCGGTGTCGTCATTGCGTATCATGTCCGCCATGATGGCTCCTGAGCCGAAAATGGGTGGCCCGCCGGGCGAACCGTATCCACATCGTAATGTTGGAACGGTGCCTCGTCGCCATATAATAGTTGTATGGGGCCAGATTATTTTCGGCAGTATCTCGATGGAGGCGAAACGACCTAGATTGGCGGACGCGCCCTGTGCGCCATCTTGCCATCGCGCCTGGAGAATTGAACGATGCCTGGCTTTGCAGACCGACTGAATGGGATTGCGATCTCGGCGTCCGCCGCCATGACGGACAAGGCTTCGGCGCTCAAGGCGCAGGGGGTGCGGATTGTCAGCCTTTCCTCCGGCGAGCCCGATTTTCCGACGCCGGACCATGTGGTCGAGGCCGCCTTTGCCGCCGCGCGCGGGGGCGATACCAAATATCCGCCGCAGGCCGGCAAGCCGGCGCTGAAGGCGGCGGTGCGGCGGAAATTCCTGCGCGATAACGGGCTGGACTACGCGCCCGATGAAATCCTGATCGCCAACGGCGCCAAGCAGATTATCTATAATGCCATGATGGCCACCTGCAATCCGGGTGACGAGGTGGTGCTGCCGACCCCCTACTGGATCAGCTATGCCGACATCGCCCGGCTTGGCGGGGCCGGGATCGTGCAGGTGCCGTGTCTGGCCGAGAACGATTTCCGCCTGCTGCCCACCGACCTCGATGCCGCCATTACGCCGAAGACGAAATGGCTGGTGCTGAACTTCCCCAACAATCCGACCGGCGCCTGCTGCCCGCGCGCCGACCTGGAAGCCATTGCCGCCGTGCTGATGAAGCACCCGCATGTGTGGGTGCTGACCGACGATATCTACGAACATCTGATCTATGACGATTTCGCATTCTTCACGCTGGCGCAGGTCGAGCCGCGCCTGAAGGACCGGGTGCTGACCGTCAACGGCGTGTCGAAAAGCTATGCCATGACCGGCTGGCGCGTCGGCTTCTGCGGTGGGCCGCGCGACCTGATCGCCGCCATGAACAACATGCAGGGCCAGGCCACCAGCGGCATCAACACGCTGGCGCAGGCCGCCGCCATCGCGGCGCTGGACGGGCCGCAGGATTACCTGAAGGAACGGGCGGCGGAATATCAGGCGCGGCGCGACCTTGTCGTCGGGCTGCTGAATGCCATCCCCGGCCTGCATTGCCATACGCCGCAAGGGGCGTTCTATGTCTATCCCGAGATCGGCGCCTGCATGGGCAAGGTCTCGGCCGGTGGGCGGCGGATCGACAGCGATACGGATTTCGTCATGGCGCTGCTGGAAGAACAGCAGGTGGCGAGCGTGCAGGGCGCGGCTTACGGCATGAGCCCGTTCTTTCGGATTTCCTATGCCACGGATACCGAGACGCTGCGCGAAGGGTGCCGGCGGATTGCGGCGTTTGTCGCGGGACTTGCGTAAGAAAGGTTCTCTTCTTTTTCTGAAGAAAAAGAAGCAAAAAGACTTTTGATCCGTTCAGGAGTTTTGTGCTGGGAACACGCGATACCCCTGAACGAATCAAAAGTTTTTTGGTTCTTTTTTTCAAAAAAGAACGAAAGCTGTCAGGGCCTGATGGTGAGGATTCCCGCGCCGTAACCAAGCAGCATATCCTCCTGCGCCAGGACCTCCACGACCGTGCCATCGGCTGGCGCGGTGACGGGAAGCTGGAGGGTGTCGAGGGTCAGCAGCGCGATGGTGTCGCCTTTGCACACTCTGGCGCCAACCGGGGCGAAGGGCTCCTGCCGGAGGGGGTGGCACAGGGCGAGACGGCCGAAATAGGGGGCCGTGGCGGTGCGTGTTTCCGGCGCCTCCGGGACAGGTTGGGGGGCTGCTGCCGGGGCTTGGGCGACGGCGATGCGCAGTTTTCCACCGGAGGCGTTGGACAGTTCCATGGCGGACAGGCCGGCTTCGGCCAGCCAGATGGTGAGCTGGGCGATTTCCTCGACGTTCGGGAGGGTGGAGAGGTCGGGGAGCAGGGGCGCTTCGGTCATGGGGTTGTCCGCTCCGCGAGCCAGCGTTCGAGATAATGGATGTCCACGCCGCCCTCTTGCACATGCGGGTCGGCCAGTATGTCGCGATGGAGGGGGATGTTGGTGGAGACGCCTTCGACCTGCATTTCGGCCAGGGCCACGCGCAGGCGGGCGATGGCCTCCTGCCGGGTGGCGCCGTGGGCGATGACCTTGCCGATCAGCGAATCATAATAGGGCTGGACCGCGTAGCCGGCGGTGACGTGGGTATCGACGCGGATGCCGGGGCCGCCCGGCAGGTCCCAACGCGTGATGCGGCCGGGAGACGGCATGAAGGTGAGCGGGTCTTCGGCGTTGATCCGGCACTCGATGGCGTGGCCGTGGGTGGCGACGTCGCTCTGACGGATGGCCAGTTTTTCGCCCTGGGCGACCTGAAGCTGGGCGGCGACGATGTCGATGCCGGTGGTGGCCTCGGTAATCGGGTGTTCGACCTGCACGCGGGTGTTCATCTCGATGAAGGCGAAGATGCCGTCTTCGTAGAGGAATTCGAACGTGCCGGCGCCGCGATAGCCGATCCGGCGGCAGGCCTCGGCGCAGCGTTGGCCGATTTCGGCGATGATGTCGGGGGGGATGCCGGGTGCCGGGGCTTCTTCCAGCACCTTCTGGTGGCGCCGTTGCAGCGAGCAGTCGCGCGCACCCAGCCAGAGCGCGGTGCCGTGCGTGTCGCACAGGACCTGAATTTCGATATGGCGGGGCTTCTGCATGAAGCGTTCGAGATAGAGCGTGGGATTGCCGAACGCCTGCTGGGCCTCCTTGGCCGTGAGGGTGACGGCTTCTTCCAGCTCTTCGGCGGTCCAGACGACGCGCATGCCCCGGCCGCCGCCGCCGCCCGACGCCTTGACGATGACGGGGAAGCCGACCTGGGCGGCCAGGGCGTGGACGGCCGCCATGTCGGCCGGCAGGGGGCCGTCGGAGCCGGGAACGCAGGGCACGCCGGCATCGCGCATGGCGCGCTTGGCGGTGATCTTGTCGCCCATCATGCGGATGGAGGCGCCGGTGGGACCGATGAAGGTGAGGCCCGCTGCCTCGACCGCATCGGCGAAATCGGCGTTTTCGGAGAGGAAGCCGTAGCCGGGGTGGATGGCCGAGGCGCCGGTGGCGCGGGCGGCCAGCAGCAGGGCGTCAGCATCGAGGTAGGAACGGCCTGCCGGGGCCGGGCCGATGCACAGGGCGATGTCGGCCTGGCGGACGTGGCGGCTTTCGGCGTCGGCCTCGGAATGGACCGCGACCGTCTGGAGGCCGAGAGCGCGGCAGGCGCGCTGGATGCGCAGGGCGATTTCGCCGCGATTGGCGATCAGCACCCTGTCGAAACGTCGCGGCGTGCTCATGCCAGGCGGAACAGGGGCTGGCCTGCCTCGACTTCCGCGCCGTCGGCGACCAGGATTTCCGCCACCCGGCCCGACAGGGCCGTCTTGACGGCGTTGAAGACTTTCATCGCTTCCACAAGTCCTACCTGCTGGCCCGCCTGGACCTCCTGCCCGACCTCCACGTAAGGCGGCGTGTCCGGTGACGGAGAGAGATGGAGGACGCCGTAGGTGGGAGCCGTGATGATGCGTGGGGCCTCGGCGGCCGGCGGGGGCGCCGGGGTCGATGGCGCGGGCGCCTGCGGGGCGGCGATTGGGGCCGCCGCCGTTGCTCCGGCGGCTTCCCCGGCCGGACGGCGGGTCAGCCGGATGGACTGGCCGCCCTCCGCGATCTCCAGTTCCTGGATCGGGGAGCGGGCCAGCAGGTCGATCAGGCGCTTGAGCTGCTGGATGTCCACTGGCGTCAGGCCGCGCCGGGTGTTTTCTTCGCGAAGTTCAGGCCGCCGACGACCTGCATGGTCGGCAGGACTTCCATGAAGCTGACATTCATGCGCTGCGGGGCCAGGACGGCGAAGGCGACGGAATCGGCGATGTCGGACGGCAGCAGGGAGTCATATTCGTCGAAGAAGCGGCGCTTCGCCTCCTCCATGTCGCCGATCAGCCGGCCGAAGACTTCGGTTTCCACGCGGGCCGGAGAGATTTCGGTGACGCGGATGTGCGAGCCGTAGAGATCGCACCGCAGTTGCTGCGACAGGGAATGCACGCCGGCCTTGGTGGCGTGATAGACCGTGTTGCCGCCCGCGAAGGCGTAATGGCCGGCAATCGAGCTGATATTGACGACATGGCCGCGATCGCGCTGGACCATGCCGGGGACGACCAGGTTGGTAAGGTGCAGGACCGCGCGCAGATTGACGTCGATCAGCGCGTCGATATCGTCCGGTGTCGTCTTGACGATGTTGCCGGTGCGGGACTGGCCGGCATTGTTGACCAGGATGTCGATCTCGATCTCTTCGGCGAGGGCCGCGATCGCGGCGTGGTCAGCGACGCTGACGGCGTGGGGGATGCAGCCGGTTTCCTCGGCCAGCCGGGCCAGGCGCTCCTCGTTACGGGCGACCGCGTGGACCGTGATGCCGGCCTGTTGCAGCCGGCCCACGATCGCGGCACCGATGCCAGAGGATGCGCCGGTGACGAGAGCGGTTTTGTAGGGCTGGGTGCTCATGGACTGAATCCTGATCCTGCAAGGAAAAATTGCCGCGCGGCGGGGATCGTGGCGCGTCGGCCGGACGTTCTTTTTTTGATGCTAGTAGCGTAACGACCAGAGCGCCAAGAGTGGTTCGTTCTCGCGTCATAAGATAATGCGATGGAAGGGATCGCGGGCCGGAGCCATAAGATTATCCGATGACATCACACTGAAAATGGCTCTGGCGAGGGGCCAATGAATCGCCATAGGTTTGGCCATCGGCGGGATGATCGGACCCCATATCGTTGCGATATCGGTTTTAGATCCGGCCCTCCGCGTATATGTGCCGATCGGGCTGGAGACGACATCAGGTGAACAGCGACACGATGCACAGCGCCCGACCGGAGACGACCGCCGCGGGCGACCGGCCCGTGATCAGCATGATCGGCACGCGGGCGATGCTGTTCGAGGCGCCGGGGGATTTTACGCTGGCGCAGCAGCGGCGGATCTGGGCGCTGATGGAAGCGGCCGGCGCGCGCGGCGACGTTGGCGAACTGATCCCCGGTGTGACGAACCTGATGCTGGTGTTCTCCACCCCGCCGGAACAGCCTGCCCTTGTCGCCGAATGGTTGCGCCATGCGTGGGAGACGCTGCCGGAGCGGCATATCGAGGGGCGGCTGTTCGAGATCGGCGTGCGCTATGGCGGGGCGCTGGGCGAGGATCTGGCCCATGTCGCGGCCCATACCGGGCTGACGCCCGCCGAGGTGATCGCGATTCATCATGCGGGCGACTACACCGTCTGCGCGTTGGGCAGCGCGCCCGGCTTCGGCTACCTGCATGGGCTGGACCCGCGCATTGCCACGCCGCGCAAATCGGTGCCGTCGCTGAAGATGCTGGCGGGCACGGTGACGATCGGCGGCATGCAGGCCGGCATTTCCGCCCTGACCGGGCCGAATGGCTGGAATTCGATCGGGTTTACCGACATTGCGCTGTTCGATCCGTACCGGGAGCCGCCGGCGCTGTTCGCGATCGGAGACCGTATCCGCTTCTATCCGGAAAGCGTTGAGCTGTGATTACGATTCTGGAAACCTCCGCGCTGAATACGGTGCAGGATCTGGGGCGGCCGGGCTATCGCCAGTTGGGCGTAGGCGCGTCGGGCGCCATGGATTTTCTTGCGCTGGAAATCGGCAATATCCTGCTGGGCAATGCTTCGGGCGCGGCGGGGATCGAGTTGCAGACCTATCCGTTCGTGCTGCGCTTCGACGCCGCGTGCAGCTTTGCCGTGACGGGCATCGACGCGGTGCTGGAACTGGACGGGCGGCCCGTGCTGCCCTGGGCGGCGGCGCATGCGCAGGCTGGGCAGGTGCTGACGGTCTCGCCTCCCCGTCAGGGTGCGCGGGGCTATGTGTGCGTGTCGGGCGGGGTGGATGTGCCGGTGGTGCTGGGCTCGCGCAGCACGCAGTTGCGCGGCGGGTTCGGTGGACTGTCGGGGCGGCCGCTGGAGGCCGGGGATAGCCTGCCTGTGGTGGGTGGGCCGGTCGTATCCGGCTATGGGGCGCTGCCGCCCGCGGTGGTGCTGCGGCGGGCGTGCGATGGGGATGACGGCGTGGTGACGCTGCGCGCCATTCCGGCCACCGACTTCCATCGGTTCACCGAGGCGTCGCGCGAGCGGTTCTGGGATACGGAGTGGCAGATCACGCCGCAGAGTGACCGGGTGGGGTATCGGTTGAAGGGCGAGCCCTTGAGCCTGCTGGAGCCGGTCGAGCTGCGGTCTTACGGGATCGTGCCCGGCATTGTGCAGGTGCCGCCGGCCGGGGTGCCGATCGTGCAGTTGGCCGATGCCAATACGGCTGGTGGTTATCCCCGGATCGCGACCGTGATCGAGGCCGATCTGTGGCGGCTGGCGCAGGCGCGCATCGGACGGAAAATCCGTTTTCAGTATTGCGACCATGACGAAGGCGTCGCGGCGATGCGACCGATTGCCGCGTATCTCGATGATCTGCGGATGATGGTGGACCTGTATGGCGGCTCCGCCCGGCGTCGGGCGCCCCGCGCAGCCGGAGCGAAATGATGAAGATCGACCTGAATTCGGACATGGGCGAAGGGTTCGGCCGCTGGAGCATCGCCGACGATGACGGGCTGATGGATGTTATTTCCACCGCCAATGTCGCCTGCGGATTCCATGCCGGCGACTATGCCATCATGGACCGCACGGTGCAGGCCGCGAAGGCGCGGCAGGTAGGGATTGGGGCGCACCCCGGCCTGCCGGACCTGATGGGGTTCGGGCGCCGGCCGATGGCGGTTTCCGACACCGAGATGGAGGCGATGCTGGCCTGCCAGATCGGGGCGCTGCAAGGGATCGCGGCGCGGCACGGACACCGGGTGACGCATGTGAGCTATCATGCCGCCTTCGGCACCATGGCGAATGCGGATGACGGGCGGGCGTTGCGGCTGGCGCGGGTGATTGCCGCGCTGGACCGGGAGCTGACCGTGTTCTGCATGCCCGGACAGGCGAGCGAGCGCGCGGCGGAGAAAGCGGGGCTGCGGACGCTGACGCTGTTTCTGGCCGACCGGGCCTATACGGCGGAGGGCGCGCTGGTGCCGCGTGGACAGCCCGGCGCCGTAATCCATGACCTGGCGGCGGTGCGGGGGCGGGTGCGGCAGTTTCTGGAGGATGGTTCGGTGCGGACCATCGATGGTGCCCGCCTGCCGGTGAAGGCGCGTTCGATCCTGGTGCATAGCGACACGCCCGGATCGCTGGCACTGGCGCGGGCCGTCCGCGCGGAAATCGAGGCGACGGGGGCGGAACTGACGCCCGCGCATCTGCTGACCGACTGACACAGGGATATCCCGATCTTGCCAGACCGCCCCGCCCTGCCTGCGACGAGCGCGCCCATCATTACGGTGGCGGCATGAGGCATGACCTGAAGCGCGGGGCCATGCTGCTGGCGTCGGCCATGCTGTTTACGGCGATGGTGAATGCCTTGCAGAAGGTCACGGGGCCCCGCCTGCCGGTTCTGGAAATCATCTTCTTCCGCAACCTCTTTTCGCTGCCGTTCGTGATGATGATTGCGGCGCGGACGAAGATGACGCTGAAGACGCAGCATTTCGCCGGGCATCTGACGCGCTCGGTCGTGGGCCTGATCAGCATGATCATGATCGTGGTCACGGTGACGCGGCTGCCGCTGGCCGAGCAGCAGGTGCTGTCCTACACCCAGCCGCTGTTTCTGGTGCTGCTGTCGATTCCGCTGCTGCATGAGCGGCCGTCGCGACATCGGTGGATTGCGGTCTTTCTTGGATTCTGCGGCGTTGTCGTCGTGGCCATGGGGCGGAATGCGCCCCAGGCGGGGGTGGTGGGGGCCGTGGCAGGCTGGGCCTATCTGGTGGCGCTGGCGCAGGGCGCGGTGGGCGCCCTGACCACCATGCAGATACGGCAACTGTCGGCGACGGAATCCAGCACCACGATCGCCCTGTGGCAGGCGATCCTGATGACGCTGGCGACCGCGATTCCGCTGCCGTTCATCTGGACCACGCCGCATCTGGCCGATGGGCTGTGCCTGGTGGCGGTGGGGGCCTTTGCCGGAATCGCCCAGGTCTTGCAGACCGAGGCCTTTGCCTCGGCGCAGGTTTCGGCCATCGGGCCGTTTGCCTATTCGGGCCTGCTGTGGGCGGCGATGATCGGCTGGCTGGGGTTCGGGGAGATTCCGGGTCTCGCCATGCTGGCCGGCGGACTGCTGATCGTCGGCTCGGGCGTCTGGATGCTGCGCCATGACCGGCCGAAGGCGGCCGCCCGTGCCCCCCTGCCCTCAACCTCCGTCGAAGGAGCACAGTCATGAGCGCCGCTTCCAGCACGCCTTCCGCCGGCTCCGTTGCGATGTCTGACGGGCGGAGCAGTCCGGACGGGATTGCCGACCTGCCTGCGCCGGCCGGGTTTACGGCGCCGGCGCGGGGGCCGCATGCCTCGCGCTATGTGTTCTTCGGCCTGGTGTTTCTGATGTACGTCATCAGCTATGGCGATCGGGCGGCGCTCTCGATCGCGCTGCCGGCGCTGGGGAAGGAGTTTTCGCTCACGCCGGTCGAGATGGGCTGGGTTTCGTCCAGCTTCCTGTGGTCGTATTTTCTGCTGAACCTGCCTTCGACGATCGTGCTCGACATGGTGGGGGCGCGGCTGGTGGGCAGCCTTGCGGTGGCGCTGTGGTCGTGCGCGATGCTGCTGGGCGGCATGGTGCAGACTGTCTCGCAGTTTCTGATGACGCGCGTGCTGCTGGGTGTCGGCGAGGCGCCGACCTTCGGCGTGGGGGCGACGGTGGTGCGGAACTGGGCGCTGCCGAAGGAGCGCGGGTCGGTGATGACCGTGCTGCTGACGGGCATGCAGCTTGGCCTGGCGGGCGGGACGATCGCGGGGGCGTATCTGATCGAACTGTTCGGCTGGCGGCTTGAATTCATCGCGCTGGGGGTGATCGGACTGGTGTGGGCGGTGGCGTGGTGGCTGATCTACCGCAATCCCGCCGAGGGCGTGCACCGGCAGCCTAAGACGCCGATTTCGCTCCGTGAGGTGCGGGCGCTGTTCCGCTCGCGCTCGTTCTTCGGGATTCTGGCCGTGCAGTGCACGCAGAATTACCTCAACTTCCTCGTCATGTCGTGGATGCCGCTCTATCTGATCCATGAGCTGCATATCGACGTGACAGGATCGGGCACCCGTACCGCGCTGTGCTATCTTGCCGCCGCCGCCGGGGCGGTGGTCGTGGGGCGGGTGCTGGAGCGGATCGTGTTCCGGCGCGAACTGCATCCGCCGCGCCGGCGCTTTATCGTGGCCGCGTGCGTGACCGGGGCCGCAAGCATCGGGCTGCTGCCGCATTTCCATACCATGGCGCCGATCCTGCTGGTTCTCTCGATCTCGCTGTGCTGCCTGATCGCCGCCAATGGGGCCAATACCGCGCTGCTGACCGACTTGGTGGAAAACGGGCGCAGGATCGGGGCCGTGACGGGCGTGACCCTGACCTTCAGCAACTCGCTGGGGCTGCTGGCGCCGATCATGACCGGATATATCGTGTCCTGGACCGGGCGGTTCGACATTGCGTGGTATATGTGCGCGGTGGCGCTGGTGGTGGCGGGGATTCTGTCGATCCTGCTGGTGGATCGGCCGATCGTGATGACGGGCGAGCCGTAATGGCATCGGGTCGCCTGCGCGCTGGCGGCGACCCGAGCGCCTTATTCGGCTTGCGGTGACAGCCGACCGGTGCGCGACAGCAGGACCAGCACCACGCCCAGCAGGCAGATCCCGAGCCCGGCGGCGGAGACCATCGGGTAGCCGAAGCCGAAGGACAGGACCGCACCGCCCAAGGCCGCGCCCAGCGCGTTGCCCAGGTTGAACGCGCCGATATTGACCGACGAGGCCAGGCCCGGCGCGTCGTGCGCGGCCTGCATGGTGCGCATCTGCAAGGCCGGCATCAGGGAGAAGCTGGCGGTGCCCCAGAGCAGGACGCCGATCAGCGCCCCGGCCGGCGTCTGCGCCGCGAAGGGGAAGGCCAGCATGATCAGGCCGAGGATGGGGAAGAACACCAGCAGCGTGCCGGCCAGCGAGCGGTCCGCCGCCCGGCCGCCGATGGCGTTGCCGATGCTGAAGCCGACGCCGATCAGCATCAGGGCCGCCGTCGTCAGGGCCGGGCCCGCCTGGGTGATGTGCTCCAGCATCGGCACGATATAGGTGTAGAGTTCGAACATCGCGCCGGCGCCGATGACGGTGACGCCCAGCGCCATCAGCACGTTGGGGCGCAGGATGGCCTTCAGTTCGGCCGCCGCATCGGGCCTTGGGCCGGCTTCGGCCAATGGCAGGACGATGGAGAGGGCCGCCGCCGCGACCACGCCCAGCACCGAGATGGCGGCGAAGGCGCTGCGCCAGCCCAGCGTGTCGCCCAGCCAGGTGGCGGCCGGAACGCCGAAGATATTGGCGACCGTCAGGCCCATGAACATGCTGGCCACCGCGCTGGCCCGCCGGTTGGGGGCGACCAGGCTGGCGGCCTCGACCGCGCCCAGGCCGAAGAACGCGCCATGGGCCATGCTGGTGAGGACCCGCGACAGCAGCAACTGCGTGTAGTCGGCGCTGGCCGCCGACGTCAGGTTGCCGATGGCATAGAGGACCATCAGCCCGATCAGCGCGTATTTGCGCGGATAGCGGGCCAGCAGCAGGGTGACGAAGGGGGCGCCGCCCATGACGCCGAAGGCGTAGGCGCTGATCAGGCTGCCGGCCTTGGGCACGCTGACATGGACGCCCTCGGCCAGGACGGGCAGCAGACCCATGGGGGTGAATTCGGTCACCCCGATCGCGAAGGCTCCGCAGGCCAGAGACAGCAATGCAAGACTGGACGAGTGATCGGCTTTCGACAAAACGGCTTCTTTCCCTTTTTCGGCGTGCGCATCCGGCTGCCGGCCAGCGTGGCCGGCCTGTTTAACAGGCGCGGCCGGGATGACGATACCGGCATGATGATCGGGATTTGATCGCAAGGTTCGGAGTGTGCGGCATGGTTGACGGACATACCCTCAGGGTCAATCACAATTGACGGGAGGCGGAGATGGGGCGCCCTCTTTTGCGCATGAACGGATCGGACGGGAACGGGGGCTCCGCCGAGCGGGACCCGCGCTGGAGCGGGATCGCCGATCGGGACCGGCGGGCCGATGGGTGGTTCTGGTATTCCGTGACCACCACGGGGGTCTATTGCCGACCCTCCTGCCCTTCGCGGATGGCGCGGCCGGAGAATGTGCGGATTCATGACACGATCGAGGACGCGCGGGCGACCGGGGCGCGGCCCTGCCTGCGCTGCGACCCCGACGCGGCGGCGGGCGCGGATGGCCGGACGGCGCTGGTGGTGCGGGCGTGTCGTCTGATCGAAGCCAGTGACAGGCGCCCGACCCTGGCCGCCCTGGCGCGCACGGTCGGGTTGAGCCCCGGCCATTTCCAGCGTGTGTTCACGCACGCCATCGGGCTTTCGCCCCGCCAATATGCCGATGCCTGCCGGAGCGGGCGCCTGCGCGATGCCCTGCGCGCGGCACCGAGCGTGACGGAGGCGATCTATGCCGCCGGATATGGCTCCAGCAGCCGCTTTTATGAAAAGGCCGCCGGGATGCTGGGCATGACGCCGACCGCGTTGCGCCGGGGCGCGCCGGCCGAGCGGCTGCGCTTTGCCGTTGGGGCCTGTTCGCTGGGGGCGATCCTTGTGGCCTCCAGCGAACGGGGGATCGTGGCCATTCTGCTGGGGGATGATCCCGAACTGCTTGTGCGCGATCTTCAGGATCGTTTTTGCCGGGCGGAGCTTGTCGGGGGAGATCGGGATTACGAAGAACTGGTGGCGCGGGTGGTCGGGTTTGTGGAAGCGCCTGCCATCGGGCTGGATCTGCCCCTCAATATTCGCGGCACGGTGTTTCAGCAGCGCGTGTGGGATGCGCTGCGGGAGATTCCTGCCGGGAGTACCGCGACCTATCGCGACATCGCGCGCCGGATCGGTGCCCCCGCATCGGTACGGGCGGTGGCGAATGCCTGTGGTGCCAATGCGCTGGCCGTTGCCATACCCTGCCATCGCGTCATTCGCCATGACGGCACGGTTTCGGGGTATCGGTGGGGTGTCGCGCGCAAGAAGAGGCTGCTGGAACGGGAGAAATCCTGATAGATCGCGGCGTGTTTTCCGCATTGGGCGGGAGGTGCGCTGGCCGGTTTTCCGCCTCTTGAAGAGTCAGGCGTTCAGGACCCTGCGCAGCGAGGCCTCGATCTGGCCGCCGCAATAGGCGTCGCCATAATCCTGTCGCGCCTTGGCGGCGAGTGCCGCCAGCGCCGGCACGGTTGCGACCCGCCGTGTCAGGGCTGCCGTCAGGGGGGCTGTGTCCTCGAGGATCGTCGCGATGGCGGGAAAACGCTCTGTCATGGTCGACCACAGGGTGGCCGTCACGATGTCGGCGATACCCGGCGCCTTGCCGCCGAGGAGAAAGCCGGTTTCGGCCTTGAGGCCCCGGCGTCGCCCGGTTTCCTCCCAGAGGGACATCCACTTGCGCAGGCGCGGGACGAAAGCCTGCCAGCTTTTCTGCGTCCACATCTCACGGCCGCCATCCAGGGTGATATCGTCGATCACATCATTGGCGTCGTTGACGATTTTCATGCTCAGGGCGCGCAGGGCCGGGGTGGTGGGCAGGAGGTGCAGCGTTTCGCCGAGATAGAGGATGATCGCCGGCGTCTCGGCGATGGCGAAATCCGCCTTTCTGTCGATCAGCAGGGGTGGGCCCATGAACGGGACCGGCATGTTTTCCACCGGCCCTTCCATCAGCTTCGCTATCGCCGCGTCGCCGCACTCGGTCCAGCTCTTGTCGGCGTAGGCCAGGACGGCGCGCACGAACTGGCCACGGAACGGCACGGACCAGTAATAGAGGTCGTAATCGGACATTTCATGGGCTCCTGATCGTGCGGGTCTCCTCAGCGCAACGCCTGCCTGCCGTCAGATGACGCCCGCCCGTCCGTGAAATTCGGCAGATTCGCATTATGGGACCATATCGCGAGTTCACGGCGAGCCGAGCGCGATGGCTGGTACGCTCCGTGCGCCCTTGCTGGCGCGGAGAAGCGTCGTGACGACCGCCAGCAGGGTGACGAGCAGGGCGGTGGCGACGAAATAGAGCGGCGAGAGGCCGATGCGCCGGTCGAAGCCGGCCAGCCATCCCCGCATCGCCCACCACGCGACCGGCCACGCGACGATATTGGCCAGCAGCACGGGGCGCAGGAACTGGAAGACCAGCAGGCCCGTCACCTGCCCTGCCGTTGCGCCGAGAACCTTGCGCACGCCGATCTCGAACAGGCGCCGCTGCACGTTGAAGGCGGCGATGCCGTACAGCCCGATGCAGGAAATGGACAACGTGAGCAGCGAGGCGATGATCATCAGCGTGCCGCGTTGCTGCTCCGGCCTGGTATCCTCGCCAACGATCTCGTCCACGCCGCGAAGGTTGAGCGCGGCTTCGGGGAAGACCTGTTTCCAGACGGCGGCGATGGCGGCGCGAACGGCGTTTTCGGGCGCGTGGTCGTAGCGGACAGAGAGAACACCGTGGGCGATCGGGCCGGATACGGCGTAATACAGCGCGGGGTCGACGGCCGCGCGGCCCGCCTGGAGACGCATGTCGGCTACCACGCCGATCACGGTCTGCATCATCCTGCCTTCGAGATAGATCGGCTGGCCGATCGCGCTGGCGGGGTCGGGAAAGCCCAGGGTGCGGGTGGCCGTTTCGTTGAGGACGATGGTGTGCGTGCCGAAATTGTAGTCCGGCATGCTGAAGGCAGCGTCGAACGGTGCGACGGGCATGGGACGGCTGTCGCGGTCGCTCCGCGCGTCGAACAGACGGCCGGCCAGGAGACGGGCGCCGAAGAGCGGCAGCGTCGAAGCCTGTGTTCCGACGAGAGCGATACGAACGTATTTCTCATGGCCCGGACGGGTCGCACCGTAGGTCATCCTGACCGATCCGCCGCCCGGCGCGTTGTCCGAGATCGTGACGCCCGTGACGCCGGGGACGCCGCGCAGGAGATCGGCCAGGGGCTGCTGGCGCTGTCGGGCGAACGGCTCGTCGGGCAGCAGATCGACGAGCAGACCGGACTGCCGGTACCCGCGATCCATCGTCTGGAGCAGATGGGTCTGTCGCCAGATGACGAACGTGCAGATGGTCAGCGTGATGGCGAACGCGAACTGGACGACGACCAGCCCTTCGCGCAGGCGGCTGCCGAGGCGGCCACTGCCGGGCAGCCGCGCGGAGGCCAGCACGGACGCTGGACGGAACCGCGACAGCAGCCAGGAGGGATAGGCGCCTGCGCAGACCCCGCCGATGACGGCCGCCAGCACGAGAAGCGGCAGCGCGAAGGAGAAATCGAGCCTCAGGGGCCAGCCGCTGAGCGTGGCGACCCAGGGCAGCGCAAGTTCCGTCATCACGATCGCCAGGCCCGCCGCCATCAGCGCCAGACCGACGGCCTCTGCCGTGAAGGACAGGCCCAGCATCCGTGGCGTCGCGCCAAGCACCTTGCGCATGGCCACTTCCCGCGCCCGCGTCGCCGCCAGCGCCGTGGAGAGATTGACGAAGTTGATCAGCCCCGCCGCAAGCGCCAGGAGCCCCACCAGGCCGAGAATGACCGGCAGCCGCTTGTCCGCCCCTCCCCAGCCGATGGTCGCATCGAAGAAGTGCAGGCTGGTGAGCGGGCGGGCGCGAACAACGTAAGGCCTGGCCTCGTCGGCCGTGAGCCCGGCGGCATGGCGCTGAACCAGCCCGTTCAGGAGATCCGGCAGGCGGGCCGCCACGGCGGGTGCGAGACGGACCCAGACCTCCGTGTCCTGCATCGCCCACATATCATAGCCATGAAGACTTTTGGACGATGACGGCACGAGCAGGTCGAAATGCGGCGTCGTGTTGGGCGCGGGATCGTCCAGGATGCCCGTCACATGCAACCGCTGCCGCTCGCCCCTTTGGATGATATCGAAGCTTCGCCCCACAATGTTGCGATCGGTGCCGAACAGACCCCGCGCCCACGTCCGCGTCAGGACCGCGCCATCGGGAACGAGCGCCGTCGCCCGGTCACCTTCGGCGAGCGGGAGGTCGAAGACGTCGAAGAAATGGGTATCCGTGCGGGCGATGGTGACGTCGCGCACCTTTGAGCCGACGATGACCGTGGCATCCGAGAAACCCCGCACGACGGCCGAGGCAGGCCATTCGGGGTGCTCGGCCTGAATGGCGTCGAACAGACGGATGCTGGAGACGGAAGCCTCTTTTACGCGAAAGGCATCGAGCCGGTAGATGTTCGCCGCGTCGGGAATCCATCGGTCGAAGCTGAATTCGTAGCGCACGATCAGCGCCAGCGTGAGGAACGTGGCCATGCCGAGCGCCATGCCGACCACGTTCAGGGCCGTGAACAGACGGCGCTGCGCGATGCCGCGCCAGAACATGATGGCGATGTGGGAGAGCATGATTCTTACTCCGCTCGGAGGGCGCGGGCCGGTTCGGCGCGGGCGACACGCAGGGTCTGGGACAGGACGGTGAGCGCGGCCACGAGCACCGCCATGATCACGACACCGGCGAAATAGGCGGGAGACAGCGCGATGCGGGCGTCGAACCCGGCCAGCCAGCTTCGCATCGCCATCCAGGCCAGCGCGCAGCCGATCAGGCCCGCGCCGAGCACGGGGCGGAGGAACTGTCCGATCAGGAGGCCCAGAACATGGCCCATCGTGGCGCCCAGCGTCTTGCGGATGCCGACCTCGAACATCCGCCGCGCGACGGTGAAGGATGACAGGGCGTATAGCCCCATGAGCGCGATGAAGATCGCGACCCCCGCGCCGGCCGCAAGAAGCCGGCCGCGTTTTTCGTCGTCGCGATAATCGTTCGACAGGAGGTCCGTCGCGCGCAGCGGCCTGAACGCGACATCGGGGGCCGTGCGGCGCCAGATCGTCCGCAGGTCGGCTTCCACGTCGCGCTCCGCACGTCCTGCGAAGCGGATGCCCGCGCTCATGAAGCTGACGGGCTCGGAGGTGTAGAAATAGACCGACGGCTGCACGGCATCGCGCGCCGAGCCCAGCCGCACGTCGTTGACGACACCGATGACGCGCCAGAGCGCGTGATTGCCATGGTCCTTCCGAAGGACCTGTCCGAGCGCGTCCTGCGGTGTCGCGAAACCCAGGGCGCGGGCGCTGCTTGCGTCGATGAGCGCCGAATGTTCGGCGCTTTCATGCTGTCGGTCGTCCTCGCCATGCGCATCGTCGAACAGACGCCCCGCAAGCAGGTGGAGACCGAAGAGACGGAAATAGTCGCGTCCGACATCCTGCCATTGCATGTAGCCATGATGGTCCGGCGCCTTGACCCGTGCGAAATTGTCATGGGTCAGGAATCCGGAATTGCCGGGCATGGCATAGAAATCGGACACCGCCGTCACGCCCGGCACGGTCCGGAAGGCATCCATCAATGCCTCGCGCGCCGAGGGCGTTCCGACATGATCGATCACGGGGGTAAAAAGCAGGCCGTTTCGTTCGAATCCCCGGTCGAGATCGCGCACGAAAGCGGACTGGCGCAGGACCACGACGGTCGAAACGCTGAGGCCGATCGCGAAACTGAACTGCACGACGACCAGCGCAAGACGCACGAACGCGCCCCGTCGCCCCATGCCCGGCAGGCGCGACGCCGCCAGGACCGCCGCTGGCTGGTACGCCGAGAGCCAGAGCGCCGGATACGCGCCCGCCAGCAGCCCGACCAGCAGGGTCAGCACCGCGAGGCCAGGCAGGACCAGCGGATAGGAGATCGCAGCCCCCCAGCCGCCGAGCGCGTTGACCGCCGGAAGCGCCAGTTCGACGAGTGCCAGGGCCGGAATGGCGGCGCAGGCGGCGAGAAGAAGCGTCTCGCCCAGGAACTGCGCCACGAGGTCGCGTCGCGATGCGCCGAGGGTCTTGCGCATGGCGACTTCACGGGCCCTCAGCAGGCCACGCGCCGTCGAGAGATTGACGGTGTTGATGACGGCGGAGAGCAGCGCCAGCAGGCCGATCAGCCCCAGGGCGAGAACCGCGTGCCGGCTTGCGGTGCTCTCGCCGATTTTGCCGTCGAGGAAATGCAGGGAGGGCAGTGAGCGCAGGCGCAGGTCCCGCATCATGCCGCTTTTCCTGATCTCGCCCGGCACGTGGGCCGCAAGGAATCCGGGCATAGCGGCCTGAAGACGCCGCGCCTCGGCCGGGTCGTGGCCACGCAGGAAGAGATATCCACCCGTCATCCCCCACTGGGTGAAGACGGCCGAACCGAGCATGGCGGAATCCAGCGGGATCAGCATCCCGGGCTGGAGGGTGGTGTTGGCGGGAAGCGCGCGCAGGATGCCGGTGACGAGCAGGTCGGTCTTGCGTCCCGCATGATCGACCGTCAGCGTCCGCCCCACGGCGTCGGTGGTATGGAAATAGGCGCGCGCCTTTTCCTCGGAGAGGACAACCTGGCCCGGTCGGGACAGGGCCGTCCGGGCATCACCATATATGAGCGGATAAGGCAGGGTCTGGAGAAAGTCCGGATCGACATAGGTTGCATCCACGGAGAGGACGTCCGACGCAGTGATCACGGTTACGGCGTCGAGGCGGACGCGCGTCATATGCGCGATCTCGGGAAAAGCCGCCTTCAGGGGATCGAAAAGGACGAAGGGGGCCAGCGCGCGTTCGGCGGGGCTGCCGCCGATGACCTCGACCTCATCCACGCGATAGAGCGTGTCCGCGCCGGGTAGCCATCGGTCATAGGTGAACTCGTAGCGCACGATCAGCCCCAGCGTGATGCAGGTTGCCAGGCCGAGCGCCAGACCGGCGACGTTGATCGCGGTATAGAGCCGATGCCCGCGCATCTGGCGCAGGAACGCCTTGAAGATCAATGCGATATTCATGTTGCCCCCGTCATTCCCGGAGCCCGCGTCGGTTCGGCGTGTGCATCCGGAAGGACACGGGGCGTGTCAGTTGCCGGGAAACCACTCGAGATCGGGCGATCCATACGCTGCTTCTCCTCTGAGGATATAGCGTATCACCAACATAACGAAGTGCATCCGATTGAAAATGAATGGTATTTTAGTTCGTCGGCACGGAGCCGTTCGAAATCGGACAGAGTGTCCGCGATCGGACATCCATGAATAAGCTGTCAAGCGAGGAATGAACGTATTCGCAACGTCTCGAAGGCCACGGCGGGTGCGGGGCCTTGTCGCGGCCTGCCGCCGCGCGGATCGTATTTTCGATGTGGCTGTTCAGCGGGCGGCCGAAACAGAGCAGCAAGACAAGCGGTTGCGAATGCCTGTGGCGCCAAGGCGCTGACCGTTGCCATACCGTGCCATCGCGTTATGCGTCATGACGGCACGGTTTCGTGGGTATCGTTGGGGAATGTTCCGTATGGGCACTCTGCTGGAACGGGAAAAGCTGCCGCGAAAGCCGGATATGTTTTCCATATCGGGCGGGGCGGACCCGGTCTCTGGATAAAGATGCCCGGGCTTCATGACGCCGGGAGCCGCTTTCGCGACAATGGCGTCATGGCGCGGCATCCCTCCCGGAAGGGATATCTACCAGCTATATCCTATGCTGGCCTGGGCGTTGCGGCGCTCTCCATAATAGCAGTACTGGCCGTCATAGCCGTAGGCAAAGCAGTTGGCGATATAATGCCTGTCGAAGATGTTGCGGACGCTGGCCGATGCCTTCCATCCACGGAACGAGCGGGATAGGTTCGACAGATCGTAACTGACGGACGCGTCGAACAGGGCATATTGCGGAAGCCACACGCTGCCGTACGTCGCTTCTCCGCCATAGGTTTTTGCCGAATAGCGCATGCCGCCGCCGAAACCGAGGCCTTTCACCGGGCCCGACGGCATCGTGTAGAAGGCGAACAGTGAGGCATTGCCCTTGCCCGACTGGATCAGCGGCTTGCCGGTGGAATCGTCATGGACCTTCTGGACGCTGACGGCTGCCGTGAGCATGAAGTTGCGGAACGGTTCGGCGTGAGCCTCGAACTCGAACCCGTCCGAATGGACCAGCCCGCTCTGCACGCTGTAGCCCGTATTGGCGACGGACACGAGGACGTTGCTCTGCTCGATATGGAAGCCCGTCGCGGTGAGCAGAAGGGACGTGCCCGGAAGCTGATATTTCAGGCCCCCTTCGAGCTGCTTTCCGATGGACGGATTCGCCTGGCGCAACGTGGCGCCGCCGTCGTTGGAGACGGTGCCTGCCTGCGGCTGAAAGGAGGTTGAGTAGCTGATATAGGGAGCAAGGCCGAAATCGAAATGATAGAGGCCGGACGCGCGCCATGTGATCTGGCTTGCATTCTGCCTTGTATCGGATGGGGAAAGAGACTCGACCTGATGAGACCGGTACCAGTCGTTACGGAGGCTGCCCGTTAGAATCAGACGGTTCCAGCGGATCTCGTCCTGGCCGTAGGTGCCGATCTGGTGGGAATCCGTGACGTAGTTCAGGTGAGGCGTCAGGGCGGGGATGACCATGTGATAATCGGGATGCAGGACATCCAGATCGGGCGCATCGCCGTAGGCTTCCTTGTCGTTCGCTCTCTGCTGCATGTAGTCGAACCCGAACATCAGCGTATGGCGCAGCGGCCCGGTGCGGACATGCCCCTTGAACTGGCTGTCGAATGCCAGATTGTAGGTATGCTCCTGCGTTCCGTATGCGGAGCGGGACAGCATTTCACCGGTGGTGCCATCGTCGCTGTCGTAATAGCCGTTGTCATAGACGCTGCGATATTCGGTCATGATATCGTCGTACCGTCCGCGCGTGCTGAAACTCCAGTCGTTATTGAAGCGATGGTTGAAGATATAGGTGATCGAACCCTGCCTGCGGTTGAATTTTTCCGAAGGCACGTCGCCATCATAGAAATTTCGCGGCAGGTAGCCGTATGATGCCCGCTTGAGGGAGCCGATCAGCGGGACACCTCCATAGGAGCCGCTCTCCGGGTCGTACTGATAATTGCCCAGCAGGGTGAGGGTGGTCGGCCCGTCTCCTCCGAACGTGAAGGAGGGGCTTATGCTGAAGCGTCGGCTTCCCGTCTTGCTGAGCTGGGTGTGCTGCCCGTTCACCGTTCCGTATATCCGATAGCGGACGAGGCCGTCGTCAGTCGCGAATCCGCCGACATCGGCATCGACGCGATAGAGATCGAACATGCCGCCGGTCGTGTTCACGCTGCCATAGGATCTCTTGTCGGTCGGCAGTTTGCTGGACAGTGCGGTAAGGCCGCCCGGGCTGGACTGGCCGTAAAGCGCGGAGGCCGGTCCCTTGAGAAGTTCGACGCGATCCAGGCGGAAGGTATCGGTCTGGGCAACCGCGAAACCTGTCGGGCTATCCTGAAATTTCAGCCCGTCGAGGAAGGTCGGCACCGTGAAGCCGCGCAGGTCGAAGAGATCATAGCGTGTTCCCTCGCCGCCGCGCGTATCGGCGGTGATGCCGGCGGCGTAGCGCACGGCCTGATTGAGGGTCAGCACGCCGCGTGCATCCATTTCGTCGCGCGTGATGACGGTGACCGACTGGGCCGTCTCGACAAGCGGCGTATTGGTCTTTGTCGCGGAAGACGCGACGGTCGAGGCCGTGTGACCCCGTACCTCGATCTGCTCTGCCTTCAGGGCATGTGCCTTGGACTGACTGGTGGCGGTCTGGCCGGACGTGGTCGTTCCGGCCTCCTGAAGCTTGTCGGTCTTTTTCTCCTGATCGGCGGCGAAGGCCACGTCGGTCAGGACAAGGGAAAAAAGAACCGTGTAGACAATCCTGCTGCGCTGCATGCCCGACTCGTTTCGTGACCCGCTTCTCCCACAGGAAGAAGGTGATCGATATTCATATTAAGAATGAGACTTAGTTGCGCGCTTAGCCACATTTGGAAGCCGCATCAAGCGACGAACCTCCGCTTGGCCCGAACGCCAGCACATTCCGCCTGATCGCCGACATCCCGTTTTGCGGGGAAGGCCCCATGATCGGGCCGCCGTCAGGGGGGCGATTTTATTGCGGAGGGAGGGAAAGGCCGCACGGGCGGTGCGGCGGGGCACACGTTCTTTTATGGACGCGGTGTCGGCCCCGCGCCGGATCGCAGCGTGCTGGGCGCGACGCCGAAGGTTCGATGGAACATCGTGCTGAAACTGCCAGCATTCTCATAGCCGAGATCGAACGCGACTTCCGCGATGGACTGGCCCGCCGCGATACGGGAGGCGGCTTCGATCACCCGCACCCTGCGACGCCAGGCCGCGAACCCCATCCCCATTTCCAGTTGAAACAGGCGGGTGAAGGTGCGCCGCGCCATACCGGCCTCCCGCGCCCAATGGTCGATGTCGCGGCAGTCTCCTGGCCGGGCGGTAATGGCCTCGCACACGCGACGCAACCTGTGGTCCTGTGGAAAAAGCAGGCGTTCGGCAATCCTGGGGGCACGTCCGATTTCATCGACCAGGAGCCGGGCGATGGCCGACATGCGGTCGTCCATGGTGAAATCGTATTTCATGGCAATGATCTCGTCCACCAGCCCGCGCATGAGGGAGGAGACATCGAACATCCTGGGCGGAAGATCGGCGCCGGTCAGATAGGGATCGACATAGACGACCTGGAACACCAGATCGGTGCGACATGTCGCCTGATGGAGCATGTTGGCGGGAAGCCACAGGCCCTGGCCGGGGCGGAGGGTGAAGCTGCTGTTATGGGTGCTGACCGTCACAGTGCCGGCCAGAAACACGGATAGCTGCCCCCGGTCATGCGTATGGAACCCATCCACGAACCCGCCGACATAGCAGTCCGCGAAGCCCACGACGGGAGGCGGATGGTGCGGAAAATCAGCCGTGCGTTTCATGACACCACGATTCCCATCCCTATGTTCGCGAACACGACCCGGCGAGAGAGAAACCGCCTACCTCGTTGGAATTTGCGGTGGCGGCGACTATCGCTCGTTGTTACCACCCTGCCAAGATGATCCGGGGATGTTCGGCAATCGACGGAGCCTGCGTCTCCCATGCACGGGTTCAGGCGGGGCCGCCTGCTTCCCTCCGCGACAGGGCCAGCAAGGCGACGAGCGCGGAGGCCAGTCCGGCAGCCGCGGCGACGCCGAGCGCCCAGCGGGGGCCGAAGCTGTTGGCGACCCAGCCGACGATCGGGGCGCCGATCGGGGTGCCGCCGAGGACCACGCCGACGCGCAGGGCCATGACCCGGCCGCGCATTTCCGGCGGGGTGGAAAGCTGCACCAGGCTGTTGGTCGTGTTGGTGACGGTGAGGGCCGCCACGCCGATGACGACGAGGGCGGCGGCGAAGAGCCAGTAGCCCGGCGCGATGGCGGCCAGCGCGCAGCCGAGGCCGAACACGCCCGTGCCCGTCAGCAGCGATTCGAAACGCGGCGCCTTGCGGGCGGCGCCGAGAAAGGCGCCGGCCATCGAGCCCAGCGCCATGATGGAGGACAGGATGCCGTAGCCCCGTGCCCCCGCGTGAAAGACGGTGACGGCCATGGTGGAGATGAAGATGGGGAAATTGAGGCCGAATGTGCCGATCAGGAACAGCATGATCAGGATCGCCCGGAGATCCAGCCGGCCCCAGGCATAGCTGAACCCTTCGATGAAGCTGCCCTTCCGGCGGTGGGCGCGGGCATTTGGGCGCAGGGCGGCGACGCGCAGCGTGGCGAGCGAGACCAGCACGCCCACGAAGGAGGCCCCGTTGATCAGGAAGGACCAGCCGGTGCCGGTGGCGGCGATCACCAGCCCCGAGACGGCGGGGCCGATCAGGCGGGCGGCGTTGAACGAGGTGGAGTTGAGCGCCACCGCGTTGTGCAGATCGCGCTCGCCCACCAGTTCGGCCACGAAGGTCTGGCGGACCGGGGCGTCGAAGGCGGCGGCGCAGCCGAACAGGAAGGCGAAGACGTAGACATGCCAGAGCTGGACGATTCCGGTGACCGTCAGCGCGCCCAGGGCCAGGGCGAGGAGGCCCATTGCCGCCTGGGTGATCATGAGCAGGCGGCGCTGGTTGAAATGATCGGCGGCGTAGCCCGTCCAGGGCAGCAGGAGCATCTGCGGCCCGAATTGCAGGGCCATGACCAGCCCGACGGCGGAGGCGTCGTGGTGCGTCAGTTCGGTCAGCACCAGCCAGTCCTGGGCGGTGCGCTGGACCCAGGTGCCGACATTGGAGACGAAGGCGCCGACAGCCCAGATCCGGTAATTGACGTTGCGCAGCGACCGGAAGACGCGCGGGAGGCGCCGCATTACGTCGGCTCCGGACTGTGGCCGGCATGGCGGTGCATTGATGGTCTCGCGGATCGGGTCATGCGACGGGGCGTTGAGGGGTCATCATGGCCGCGTGGGGGGCGGCGTCCAGCGAAAGCAGCGCGGAGCGGGGATGCGAGGGGCAGGATGGTGCGCGGATGCTGGTATGAGCGCCAAAAAAAACGGGGGATACCCGGCCGCATGGGCCGGATATCCCCCGTTTGATGTCCGCCGGCCGGGGCGCGGGTTGCGCCGCCGGCCGGTCGGGCGATCAGCGCTTGCTGAACTGGAAGGAACGGCGGGCCTTGGCGCGGCCGTACTTCTTACGCTCGACAACGCGCGAGTCGCGGGTCAGGAAGCCGGCGGCCTTGAGGATGCCACGCAGCGTGGGCTCGTAATGCGTCAGCGCGCGGCTGATGCCGTGACGGACCGCGCCGGCCTGGCCGGACAGACCGCCGCCCGTGACCGTGCAGTAGACGTCGAACTGGTTGTAGCGGTCGGCCACCAGGAACGGCTGGGTGATCAGCATCCGCAGCACCGGACGGGCGAAGTAGGTGCCGACCGGACGGCCGTTGACCGTGATGTCGCCCTTGCCCGGCTTGATCCAGACGCGGGCAACCGCGTCCTTGCGGCGGCCGGTGGCATAGGAACGGCCCTGCGCGTCGCGCTTGGCTTCGTAGACCGGGGCATCCTGCGTGGAGACGACCTGGCCGGTTGCGACGGCACCCTTCAGGTCGGCCAGCGTGCCTGTACGCTCTTGGGTTTCAGACATTCTATCAGGCCCCGATCTTCTGGGTGTTGATGGTGTTCTTGCGGTTCAGCGCCGCGACGTCGAGCGTCGTGGGCTGCTGGCCGGCATGCGGATGCTCGGTGCCTGCATAGACATACAAGTGCTTCATCTGCGCGCGCTGCAGCGGCCCGCGCGTGATCATGCGCTCGACCGCCTTCTTGACCACATGGCCGGGGTTCTTGCCCTCGAGCCGCTGGGTGATCGTGCGCTGCTTGATGCCGCCCGGATAGCCGGTGTGGTAGTGGAACAGCTTCTGGCCGACCTTGTTGCCGGTCAGGCTGATCTTCTCGGCGTTGATCACGACGATGTTGTCGCCGCAATCGACGTGCGGGGTGAACTGCGGCTTGTGCTTGCCGCGCAGGCGCTGCGCGATGATGGCGGCGAGACGTCCCAGAACGAGGCCTTCGGCGTCGATCAGGATCCAGTCTCGCGTCACCTCTGCGGGCTTCAGCGAGAGGGTGGTCTTCATCTGTTTGTGTTCCGTCTGATGATAGGGAGCGGTAACGGGTGGCGCGTTATCCGCGCAGGCGGTCATCCCGTCAAGAAAAAAACGGGTTTTGCGCCGATTTTTCGGGCAACTAGCCGTGCGGTATCCCCATACCACATCCCGGCTGCCATCCGGAGATTGCCCATCCGCATGGGAATGTTATAGCTGTCATACCGGCCATAGACGGGTGCCCCATACGTGAAAAAACTGACTTCCGCCCTTGTTCTGCTGCTGATCATCGTGATCGTGGGAGGGCTGGGCCTGCGGCACCTGGCCCAGAGCCGAATGGAATCCGCCATTGCCGACCTGCGGGCGGCGATCGGCTCCGGCGCCAGCTTCACCTACGCCACCGCCTCGCCGCGCATTCTCGCCCGTGGCGCGCGGCTGACGGCGGTGACCTATCGTAACCCCGGGCTGACCCTGACGGCTTCCGAGGCGATCGTGGGCCGCGTGACCGGTAACGTGGTCGATGGCCAGCATATCGGCGCCCTGACGCTGCGGCATGTCCAGATCATGGAGCCGGGCGCCACGGCCTCGGCGGCGTCGCTGGTGCTGAAGGGGCTGGTGCTGCCCAATACCGGCCCCGACCTGTTCCGCGCCCCCACCCCGCCGCGCCTGGACTCGCTGGTGCTGGATTCGGCGCAGTTGACGGACCTGCATGTGGCGGTGCCCGCCGGGCAGACCGACCTCACGATCGCCAATGCCACCGTCCGCGATTACGGGCTGGGGCGGACCTCGCACCTGGATATCGATACGCTTGCCGTGCAGATCCGCCTGGCGCCGTCGCGCCGCATCGGCGTCGGCCATCTGCGCATCGACGGGCCGGATTTTGCCGGCCAGCTCGCCAGCCTGCTGCAATCGGGGCATCTGATCCATACCGTCGGCCGCCGCCGGTTCGACATCTCGGCCCTGACCATCGACACCGCCAGCCCGCTGCTGCGCGTGGGGCATCTGGAGGCCGAGCAGGAAGCCAGCACCAGCCAGGACGAGCTTGAGACCACCATCACCGACCTGACCGCCTGGCCCAGCCCGCCGCAGGACCAGTCGCTGCTGCGGATGATCGGCTACGACCATTTTGCCGGGCGCATCCATGCCGTCAGCACCCTCCAGCGCCAGAGCGGGACCATGACCCTGCATCCGCTGGATATCGACGCCCCAGACATGGGGCACATGACCGTGCTGGCCGACCTGGACCAGATCCCGGTCGATGACCTGGCCAACCTGCCCGAGACCGCGCGGATCGTCTCCGCCACCATCGACTGGCAGGACCACTCGCTGACCGACCATGTGCTGGACGGGCTGGCCCGCGCGCGGCAGGTGGCGCCCGATGCCTATCGCCAGCAGATCCAGACCGCGCTGGCGGAGACGCCCGACCCGTCGATGCAGGCGCTGGGCCACTTCCTGGCCCAGCCCGACCAGCGGTTGCGCGTGATGCTGCGGCCGCCCCGGCCGATCAGCGTGCTGATGCTGGGCGTGGCGCTGTCGATGGCCGGCGCCCCCTCCACGGCGGGCATGCTGGGCCTGTCGATCAGCATCCCGTGATGCTTTCCCCGGCCCCTGGCGGCCCCGTGCATGTCATCGGTGCCTCCGGCCGGTCGGGGGTGGCCCTGTGCCGGGCGCTGCTGGGCCAGGGCACGCCCTTTGTCCCGGTGGTGCGCGATGCCGCGCGCTGGCGGGCGACCGGCCTGCCCGGCGAGCCCGTGATCGCGGACCTGACCGGGCCGGCGGACATGCTGTGCCGGGCGCTGGCCGGTGCGACACGGGTGGCCAGCACCGCCCATGCGCGGCATGTGCCCGCCCTGCTGGCGGCGATGCCGGAGGATGCCGCGCTGGTGTGCCTGGGCAGCACGCGCAAATTCACCCGCTGGCCCGATGCGCACGGCAATGGCGTGCTGGCCGGCGAGGCGGCACTGATGGCTTCGGGCCGCGACGGGGTGATCCTGCACCCCACCATGATCTATGGCGCGCAGGGCGAGAACAATGTCCGCCGGCTGGCGGCGTTGCTGCGCCGGCTGCCGGTGGCGCCCCTGCCCGGTGGCGGGCACGCGCTGGTGCAGCCAATCCATCAGGACGACGTGACGCGCGGCATGCTGGCGGCGCTGGGCCGGGCGTGGGACGGGCCGCATGCGCTGGTGATCGCGGGGGGGACCGCCCTCTCCTACCGGGATTTCGCCGCCATGGTGGCGCGGCTTGCGGGCCTGCGGGCGCGCCCGGTGGTGCCGGTGCCGGTGGTGGCGATGATGGCGGCCGCCTGGGTCACGCGCGTGCTGCCGGGCCTGCCGCCCGTGGGGACAGCGGAAATCCGCCGGCTGCTGGAGGACAAGGCGTTCGAGACCGGGCCGATGGAGCGGGAACTGGGCGTGGTGCCGATCGGGCTGGAGGACGGGCTGGGGCGGTTGTTCGGGCGCTGATTGTCGGCGAGAAGCCGTCTACAGGGCCTTGCGCAATGTCAGCGTTACCGTGCGCCCCAGAGGGTTCATGAAGGCGGGCTGATACCCTGCCGGGGTCGCGCCCGCGCCGTTGCGGACGCGGATGCGGGTGTCGAAGAGATTCACGGTTGCCAGCGAAAGGCGCAGATCGTGCGCCCATTTCATGCGGCTGCCCCTGGAGGTGCGCCCGAGATCGACGAAGACCGTCGCATCGAGCGTCTTGAGGTCGCTGAAGAAAAGGCTGTTCGCTGCGCTGGAGGCGATGGCCGATGTGCCGGATTGCCATTTCCCGACCAGGCGCACGCCGAAGCCCTGATCGTAGAGGCCCGCCTGGATCGTGGCCTCATGGCGCGGCTGCCCGCCCGAGGCGCCGACCGTGCCGCCGTTGAGAAGGTCGATCGCGGGCAGGCCGGGCCGCAGCAGGATCTCGTCCTTCAGGCGCCAGACCTGGGTCGCGATCAGATAGATCCGGCCGCCGTCGTTCTTCCTGCCGCCCTTCCTGTCTTTCGCGTTCGATGAAAACGGTCGCGAATAGACGAAGGTGGCGTTCCATTCGTTGCGCGTCTCGCGCGACACGTTGATCGGCCGCAGGTCGACGATATCCAGCATGCCGGCCTGATCGCGGCGATACAGGTCGGGGAAGGCGCTTTCGATGGCGGCGGTCGCGGTGGGCAGGGACTGGACGGCATTGTCCGTGCGGGTGCGCACATAGTTTACATGCAGGCGCGCGTCGCTCAGGAAGGGTGGATTGACGATGGCGCCGAGGCTGAGTTCCCGGCGCCGCGTCGCCACCAGATCGGGATTGCCGCCGGTGAGCGTCGTGACCTGGACGGACTCGCCCCGGACGTAATCGTAGGTCGTGACGTTGGGCGTCTGGATGGTCGGCGAGACAAGTTGCGCGGCCGTGGGGGCATCGCGCCGCGTGGTGTAGGAGAGCGGAAACTGCACCCAGTCGAGGGGCGACCATGTCAGGCCGCCGCCGATGGCGCCCAGCGTGCCGAAATGCGACACGCGGCTGACGGAGCCGTTGACGTTGGCGCCGAGCTTTCCCGCAGCCGGAAAGAAATCCTTGCCGAATACCGGGATATCGCCATTGAGGTGGAGATTGCCGACATCGCGCTGGATGTCGCCGCGTTCGGTCGTGCCGCCGATACGCGACGTGGCGTTCTGGGCCGTGAGGTTGCCTGCCAGGCCGACGCTGATGAAGAGATCGCCCGCCGGAAGAGGGGCCACCGTGCCCGACAGAAGGCCGCTGACCTTGCCTGCGGAACTGACCGACCGGCCGCTATTGCGTGTGCGTGCCCCCAGATACCGGCCTGGAAAGCGGGCATAGGGATCGAGGCCGTCATCGCCCGTGTCGAGCAGGCCCTGCACAGTGGAGAGATCGAGGCCCGTTTCGGTGCGGGTGACGGTCACGCCATGATCGTAGCTGGCATTGGCGTTCCATTTCCATGTGCCGAACCGGCCGTTGAAATTCAGCCCCGCATGGCCGGAATCGGTACGCGCGCGCTGATGCAGGGGCGAGACCTCGGTGAAGTTCCTGTAGAGGCGGGTGTCGGTTTCGAACGGCGAGAACGGATTGTCGGCAGGCAGGTCGAGGATGCCGCGCGCCGGGCCTTGCAGGCTTTCCTGATCCTGGTGGGTGTAGGTGAGATTGAGCGAGGCGGAGACGTCATCGAACAGGCGGTCGGCCAGAACGCCGTTCAGCGTGCCGACATGCTTTCGGGGCTGTAGCGTATAGGCCGACGAATCAGTGCTGGAACGGGGTGTGTCGGCATAGGGCAGGAAGTCGGCCAGTGCGGGGCTCTCCCCCTCGGCCAGCGTGGGGATGCCCGCGACGGTGACCGGTTTGCCGACAAGGGCGTCGAGCCCCGGATCGAGGCTGCCGCCATCCGCCGCGACGAGATTGCCGGTATTGTCGTACAGTCCGCTGGCCCGTGGCGGCACGACGCCGCGCGCGCTGTCCCGCAGCCAGGCGTTCGCGCTGTAGCGGGCGCTGAGATTGATGCGCCGGTCGCCGTTCAGATGCGTGAAGCTGAGGGAGGGGGCAATATTCTGCGCGCCGCCATCGGTGGACTGGCCGGCCGCAAGATTGAGGCGCCCCGAATGAAAGCGGCGGACGGTCACGATGTTCACCACGCGCTGGTCCGCCGGATAGCCGTAGCGCAGGGCTTCTTCCTCGGTGAAGATATCGACGCGCGCGATGGCTTCGAACGGCAGGTCCTGGAGTTCCTGATTGCCGGATATACGCTGCCCGTTGAGCAGGACGACCGGCGGATTGGTGCCGGTGCCGCGCCCCGAGCGCGTTTCGGGCGAGATGGCGGTGAGCAGGTCGGACACCGTATCCACCCCATAGGCGCGAACCTCCTCCGGGCCGATCCGGGTGATCGGCTTGTCGTCGCCCAGGACAGTGCCCGCCATGCGTTTGCCCGTGACGGTGATGGCCTCGGCGGCATGATCCGCCGGGGTTGGGGAGGATACGGCCAGGGGCGCGACCGCCAGGTTGCTGCTGGTCTGGGCTATCGCCTGCCGGGTGCCGACGGTACCCGCCCAGGCGGCGGCCATGATCCACAGGGGAACGAAGCCGTGTGACGAAGGCTTTGGGCGGCGTCGCACCTGGATGCCATATCCTTCCGGCATGAGGGCTGTCGATCGGCGGACGGGCGCCGCATCCGGCCCTGTCATAACGAATCGCGGCATGGCGCGAAAGCGGGCGCCATGCGCGCGTGGTGACGCGGCGGGCGGGGCCGGGTATTGTTTTTTCTGATCTGTCTGCGGGACGCCGCGACCGGCGACCTGACGGGACCGCCTGGGCAGGAACCCGTGACGCTGATGCGTCAGCAGGGTTTTTCAGATTTACCTGAACCGCTGGGGCGAACGACGGGGCTCGAACCCGCGACCACCGGTACCACAAACCGGCGCTCTACCAGCTGAGCTACGTCCGCCACAGCGGGCTGTCATGTAGAGAACTGATTCCCGCCCGTCAATCGCCCACGACACATCAGGGGAGGAAAAAATCCCCCCTTCGGTGTGAACCCACTATACGGCGAGCAGGTCGGCCAGCCCGTGGCGCAGGCGCGCGACGGCCTCGGTCAGGACCTCTTCGCGCTTGCAGAAGGCGAATCGCACCAGGTGGCTCGGTGCGTCCTGCGTGCTGTAGAAGGCCGAGACCGGGATTGCGGTCACGCGGCAGCGTTCGGTCATGGCGCGGCAGAAGGCCACGTCGTCGCCCGCAAAACCGGTGGGGCGGATGTCGGCCACCACGAAATAGCTGCCGTCGCAGGGCAGCACGTCGAAGCCTACGCCGCGCAGGCCGTCGGACAGCAGGTCGCGCTTCGCCCGCATGTCGGACGCCAGGGTGGCGAAATAATCAGTGTCCTTGTCCAGCCCCATCGCCACCGCGCGTTGCAGGTTGGGCGCCGTGGTGAAGGTGAGGAGCTGGTGCGCCTTGGCCACGCAGCCCGCAATCGTAGCCGGGGCGGTGATGTAGCCAACCTTCCAGCCGGTCAGCGAGAAGCTCTTGCCCGCGCTGCCGATGCGCAGGCAGCGCTCACGCATGCCCGGCAGCGTCATCAGCGGGATGTGGCGGGCGCCGAAGGTGAGGTGTTCGTAAACCTCGTCGCAGATGGCGTAGACATCGTGGCGGGCGACCAGGTCGGCGATCACGGCCAGTTCGTCGCGCGTGAAGACCTTGCCCGTTGGGTTCATCGGCGAGTTGAGCAGGATGGCCTTGGTGCGGGGGCCGAAGGCGGCCTCCAGTTCCGCGCGGGGCAATGACCAGTGAGGCGGGGTGAGCCGGACCGGGCGGGGGATCGCGCCCAGGGCGCGGATCATCGGCACGTAGGTGTCGTAGAGCGGTTCCAGCACCACGACCTCGTCGCCCGGATCGAGCAGCGCCATCAGCGAGGCGGCCAGGGCCTCGGTGGCGCCCGAGGTGACGATGACCTCGCTGGCCGGGTCGATGGCGAGATCGTAGAATCGGGCGTTGGAGCGGGCCACGGCCTCGCGCAGTTCGGGCACGCCGGTCAGGGGCGGATACTGGTTGCGGCCGTCGCGCAGGGCGGCGGCGGCGGCCTCGATCAGGTCTGCCGGGCCTTCGGTATCGGGGAAGCCCTGGCCGAGATTGATCGCATCGTGGCGCACGGCAAGGGCGGACATCACGGTGAAGATGGTCGTCGGCAGGCCCGACAGCAGGCTGTTCAACGGTTTCATGATCGCTCTTTCCTGGCGGAGGGGCACCCTTGCGGCCGCGCGCGTGCAGATGTGCGGAAAATCCCGGCATTTTGCAATCCGCTCCGATTGCCTGCGGGCGCGACCCGTGCCACGGTATCGGGGGCGGCCGGCCGGGCCGGTCGGCCCAGGCACAGCGCGGTCCCGGCCCCCGGCACCGCCCCAGGATGTGGCGACGCGGGCATGAAGAAGATCGAGGCCATCATCAAGCCGTTCAAGCTGGACGAAGTGAAGGACGCGCTGCACGAAATCGGCCTGATGGGCATTACGGTGACCGAGGCCAAGGGGTTCGGCCGCCAGAAGGGCCATACCGAGCTGTATCGCGGCGCCGAATACATCGTGGATTTCCTGCCCAAGGTGAAGCTGGAGATCGTCTGCGCCGACGACATGGTCGATCGCGCGGTCGAGACGATCGTGGCCGCCGCGCGCACCGGCCGTATCGGCGACGGCAAGATCTTCATCATGCCGGTGGAGGACGTGATCCGCATCCGCACCGGGGAAAGGGGCAATGACGCCATCTGACCCCCGGCCACCCCATCCCTTCTCCGTCCGGCGCAAGCCTGCGGACGATGGCGGGACCTGTCATCCTATCGACAACGGGCCCCTAGTTTCGTAACCGTTCCACCGCCGTGTCGTGCGGCACCTTCAGTTCAAGGCAGGTATATCGATGGCGAAGAAAGCCCAGAGTTCAGCTCCGACCACCCTTCCGTCCCCTTCCGCTGAGGCTGTCGCCAAGGTCTTCAGCCTGATCCAGGAACATTCCGTGGAGCTGGTGGACCTGCGCTTCACCGATCCGCGCGGCAAGTGGCACCATACCTGCCAGCATGTGTCGACCATCGAACAGGACACGTTCCGCGACGGCTTCATGTTCGACGGCTCGTCGATCGGCGGCTGGAAGGCCATCAACGAGAGCGACATGGTCCTGCTGCCGGACCCCACCACCGCCGTGATGGACCCGTTCTCGGCCAAGCCGCAGCTGATCCTGATCTGCGACATCATCGAGCCCTCGACCGGCCGGTTCTATAACCGCGACCCGCGCTCGACCGCCAAGCTGGCCGAAGCCTATCTGAAGTCGACCGGCCTGGGCGATACCGCCTTCTTCGGCCCGGAAGCCGAATTCTTCATCTTCGACAACGTCAAGTTCGGCACCGGCCCGAATTTCGGCATCTATCAGCTCGACAGCATCGAAGGCCCCGGCGCGTCGCTGAAGGATTATCCGGAAGGCAACATGGGCCATCGGCCCGGCGTGAAGGGTGGCTACTTCCCCGTGCCGCCGGTGGACAGCGAGAGCGACCTGCGCGCCGAGATGCTGACCACGATGGGCGAGATGGGCCTGCCGATCGAGAAGCACCACCACGAGGTCGCGCAGTCGCAGCATGAGCTGGGCACGAAGTTCAGCACGCTGGTCGAATCCGCCGACTTCATGCAGATCTACAAATACTGCGTGCACAACGTCGCGCATTCCTACGGCAAGACCGCGACCTTCATGCCGAAGCCGATCTATGGCGACAACGGCTCGGGCATGCATGTGCATCAGTCGATCTGGAAGGCCGGCAAGCCCGTCTTCGCCGGCAACGGCTATGCCGACCTGTCGGACCAGGCGCTGTATTACATCGGCGGCATCATCAAGCATGCCAAGGCGCTGAACGCCTTCACCAACCCCTCCACCAACTCCTACAAGCGCCTGATCCCGGGCTTCGAGGCGCCGGTGCTGCTGGCCTATTCGGCCGCCAACCGTTCGGCTTCGTGCCGTATCCCGTACGCGACCAGCCCCAAGGCGAAGCGCGTCGAGGTGCGGTTCCCCGACCCGACCGCCAACCCGTACCTGGCCTTCGCCGCCATGCTGATGGCCGGCCTGGACGGCATCAAGAACAAGATCCACCCCGGCGATGCCATGGACAAGGATCTGTACGACCTGCCGCCCGAGGAGCTGAAGCAGATCCCGACCGTTTGCGGGTCGCTGCGCGAAGCGCTGGGCGCGCTGGCCGCCGATCACGAGTTCCTGCTGGCCGGTGGCGTGTTCACCAAGGACCAGATCGAGAGCTATATCGAGCTGAAGTGGCAGGAAGTGTACAAGTTCGAACACACGCCGCATCCGGTCGAGTTCGAGATGTATTACTCCGTCTGATCCCTGCTTTACGGGATTGGAGAATGGGCGCCGGATCCGTGAGGGTCCGGCGTTCTTTTTTGAAAAAAAGAACCAAAAAACTTCTGATCCGTTCAGGAGTTTTATGCCTGCGCGTTCCGCGGCACCTGACCGAGTCAAAGTCTTTTTGCTTCTTTTTCTTCAGAAAAAGAAGACTTAACCGCGCGGCCCCTTCTCGCCTGCCAGTTCCCGCCGGGAGCGATCCAGTTCCTCGCTATACCGGCGCAGGGCGTGCTGCTCGGTGAGCATGCCACGCACCTGCCGGCCTTCCGTGCTGTCGACCACCACCAGCGCGTCGCTTTCGGCCTGTTCGAAGCGGGCGATGGCGTCGCGCAGGTTCATCTGCGGCACCAGCATCTGGTCGCGATACTGGGCGAAGCGGGAGAGGGTTTCGTCGGGGAGCGCGGTGTCCACGTACAGATCCGGCACCTGCACCAGCCCGACATAGCGGCCGGCCTGGTCGACCAGCACGATGCGTTGGGCCGACCCCAGCGGGAAGACGCAGCGGGCGGCCTGAACCGTCGTATCCTGGCACAGGGTCTTGACGTCCTGACGCATCATTCTGCCGACCGTCAGGGTGCGGATCCAGCCGATATCGACGGCCGAGCGGATCGATTCCCCGCGCAGGTGGAAGCGCCAGGTGGCGAAGGAATAGCCGAAGGTGCGGCGGACGGTGAGGCTGGCGATGACAGAGGCCACCAGCACGGCGGCGGTCAGGGGCAGGCTGCCGGTCATTTCCAGCGCGAGGAAGACCATGGTCATCGGGGCGCCGACCACCGCGACGGCCATGGCGCTCATGCCGACCAGGGCGCAGAGTTCGGCCGAGAGGGGGGTGGCGGAGATCAGCGCCAGGATGCCGCCGAAGGCCGCCCCGGTGAGGACGCCCAGATAGAGCGAGGCGAAGAACAGGCCGCCCCGGAAGCCGGAACCGATGGAGACCGAGGAGGCCAGCGCCTTCATGGCCAGCAGGGCCAGCAGCCAGCCGGTGGGGTAGTCGTGCTCCAGCGCGATGCGCATTGCCCAGTGGCCGGAGGACATGACGGTGGGCGAGACCAGCGCCAGCAGGCCGACCACCAGGCCACCGACAGCGGGGCGCATCCAGGCCGGCAGGCCGGAGCGGCGGAACAGGGCCTCGGCCAGCGTGACGCAATACATGAGCCCGACACCCAGCAGGGCGGCGACGATGCCCAGGGTGGCGATGGGCAGGTAGTCGTCCACCCGCAGGATGGCGGGCAGGACCACGGTGACGCCGGGGGCGGCGCTGTGGAGCAGGCGGGTGACGCCGATGGCGCAGATCGAAGCGGCGGCGACCGGGGCCAGGTTGGCCAGCGAGTAGGTGCCGATGACCAGCTCGAACGCATAGAACGCGCCGGCCAGCGGCGCGTCGAAGGCCGCCCCGATGGCGCCGGCCGCGCCGCAGCCGACCAGCAGGCGCAGATCCTCGCGCCGGACGCGGAACATGCGGCCGAGGCGCGAGCCGGTGGCGGCACCGATCTGGCTGAAGCCGGCCTCCAGCCCCACCGATGCGCCGACGGCGTTGGACAGGACCGTCTGGAGGGCGACGATCGCGCTGTCGCGCATCGACATGCGGCCGCCATGCAGGGCGTTGGCCTCGATGGGGTCAACGGGGCGGCCGGGGGCCCAACGGGCGATGAAGATCCCGAGCAGGCCGAGGGCCAGGCCGCCCAATGTGGGCACCAGGACCGCGCGGAGGGGGATGATGGCGGCCAGCCCGGAAATGCGGCCCTCGCCGGGGGCGGCGAACAGGAGACGGTGGGCCAGCAGGGTGGCGTGGTTCATGACGCTGACCAGGACGCCAGCGCCGCAGCCGACGCAGGCGGCGAGCACCACCAGCCATAGTTCGTCGGCGCGGACCAGGGCGCGCAGCAGGCGCGGGACGTAGGATACCCGGTCTTCGCGTACGCCGCCTTCTGCCCCATCCGGGGGCAGGAATGCACCGCGATGGCGGCGCAGATGGTTCAGCAGGCCGAGAGTGGAGGACGGCACGGCAGGTCACTTTCGCGCGGCGGCCGGCGGATGGTGTACGGCACCGGGGCGCCCGTAGCGACTATTTGAAGTGATGTGCCTGTCGGATCAACCGGAATTCGGTCTTACCATGCCGCCCCGTCGCGCCTGCGGCCCCCCGATCGCGGAGAAATGCCCGTGTCCCCTGCCCTGCCCCCCACCATGCGTGCCGTGATCGTGCGCGAGCCCGGCGCGCCCGAGTCGATGGTCCTGGCCGACCTGCCCCTGCCCGTGCCCGGACCGGGCGAGGTGCTGGTGCGGGTGCGGGCGGCGGGGGTGAACCGGCCCGACCTGATGCAGCGCAAGGGGCTGTATCCGCCGCCGCCGGGGGCCAGCCCGCTGCTGGGACTGGAAATTGCCGGCGAGGTGGTGGCCAGGGGGCCGGACGCGCCGGACTGGCCGGAGATCGGCACGCCGGTCTGCGCGCTGGCCAATGGTGGGGGCTATGCCGAATATTGCGCGGTGCCGGCGGGGCAGTGCCTGCCCTGGCCGGACGGGTTCGATGCCATCCGCGCCGCCGCCCTGCCCGAGACGTTCTTTACCGTATGGTCGAACCTGGTGATGACCGCGCATGTCGCGGCCGGGGAGAAGGTGCTGATCCATGGGGGGGCCGGGGGCATCGGCACGGCGGCGATCCAGACCGTGCGGGCGCTGGGGGCCGTGCCCTATGTGACCGTGGGCTCGGCCGAGAAGGCGGCGCTGTGCCTGAAGCTGGGTGCGGAGGCCGCGATCGACTACCGGGAGGAGGATTTCGTCGCGCGGATCGACGCACTGACCGGGCGGCGGGGCGTGGATGTGGTGCTGGACGTGATCGGCGGCCCCTATCTGGACCGCAACCTGCGCTGTCTGGCGCCGGGGGGGCGGCTGGTGATCATCGCGCTGCAAGGCGGGGCCAAGGCGCAGGAAGTGGGCGTGGGGCGCATCCTGACGCGGCACCTGACGGTGGCCGGCACCACGCTGCGGCCGCGCGACGGGGCCTACAAGGCCCGCGTGGCGGAGGGGCTGCGCGCGGCGCTGTGGCCGAAGCTCTCCGATGGGACCATCGCACCGCTGATCCATGCCACTTTCCCGCTTGCCGAGGTGGTGGAGGCCCATAAGCTGATGGAATCGGGCAGCCATGCGGGCAAGATCGTGCTCGATCTGCGTTAGTGTTATAACATCGACCTGATCATCCGGCCCGCTGCGGATTCCGGCGCGGATCAAGGTAAAGGACCATGCCATCGTGCTGCTGAACGTCATCGAGCGCGGACCTGAAGACCGGTCGGACGCTCATTCCGCGCGTCCGCCCATCGTGCTGCTGCATGGCCTGTTCGGCCGGGCCCGCAATCTGGGCTTTTTCCAGCGGCGGCTGGCGCGGACCCGGCGGACGCTGGCGATCGACCTGCGCAACCATGGCGACAGCCCGCATGGGCCAATGGACTACAACACCATGGCCGGCGATCTGCTGGACACGCTGGCCCATCACGCGGCGTTGCCCGCGACGCTGGTGGGCCATTCGATGGGCGGCAAGGTGGCGATGACGCTGGCGCTGACCCGGCCGGGGATGGTGCACAGCCTGGTGGTGGCCGACATTCCGCCCGCCCGCACCGGCCATGGGCAGTTCTCGCTGGGCGAGCAGATGCTGCGGGTGCGGTTTCCGCACTATCTGAACCGGGCCGAGGCCGATGCCCTGCTGCTGCCCGAGATCCCGAATGCCGACGTGCGGGCGCTGATGCTGCAGAACATCCGGCTGGGCGAGAATCCGGGGTGGGTGATCGGGCTGAAGGAGATCGTGGACTCGATGACCAATATCGAGAGCTGGCCTTATATTCCGGAGGGTTACACCTATCCTGGCCCCACGCTGTTCCTGGCCGGCGGGAATTCACCCTATATCCGGCGGGAACATTATGCGGTGATGCGCCGGCTGTTCCCCAACTACCATCTGGAACTGATCGAGCATGCCGGCCACTGGCTGCATGTGGAAAATCCCACCCGCTTTGCCGCACTGCTGGAAGATTTCACGAACCGCTACTGAGACCCTGACCGCAAATGCGCGCTGGTGACGATCCGGCGCGCGTTTTCGATCAGGGTCCCACATATCGGCCGGCTGCCGCTTTCGCGGCCTCGGCGGCGCGCCAGAGATACCAGGCGGCGGCGGAGCGGTAGGGGCTCCAGTCCCGGGTGAGCGCGGCCAGTTCGGCGGGGCGGGGCTGGGTGTCCAGCCGCTTGATCACCCGCCAGCCCTCGCGCACGCCGAAATCGTCGACCGGCATGACGTCGGTGCGGCCCAGCGAGAAGATCAGCAGCATTTCCACCGTCCAGCGCCCGACGCCGCGCAGGGTGGTGAGGCGGGCGATCAGGTCTTCGTCGGTCATCGACTCGGCCTCGTGCCGCGAGGGAACCACGCCGTCGAGCCGGGCCTGGGCGACGCCCCGGATCGCGCGGATCTTGGTGCCGGACAGGCCGCAGGCGCGCAGGTCGGCCTCCGGCAGGGCCAGCAGCGCCTCGGGCGTGGGGAAGGCGCCGCCGGCCAGCGCGACCAGCCGGCCGAGGATGGCCAGCGCCGCCCGGCCGTGGAGCTGCTGGTGGGCGATGGCGCTGATCAGTGCTTCGTAGGGGGCGCGGTCGGCCTCCACGCGCAGGCCGCAGGGCCCTGTTCGCGCCACCAGCGCCGCCAGATCGGGGTCGGCGGCGGAGAGATGGGTGCGGAGGGTGTGGTCGGGGGTGGGAATGGCGGATGGCATGATGGGTGAGAGCCTGGCGGAACGGCGGGATGGGCGGCGATGCGGTGGGTATTTTCGGCCGGAGTCCGAGATCGGCGTGGCAACGCCGGGCCGACGGTGACATCATGATACGATATCATGACGGCAAGATATCATGACAACGGGACCGCCAGCGGCTAGGGTCCCGAAAGACCACGCGCCGCAGGCGACCACGCGGAGACTCCCGGCACTTCATGACGGTGACACTCAGTCCTTCCTCCCGCCATCGCCAGGCCGAGGAGCCCGTCCTGATCCCGCGCGCGGATGTTCGGGCGCGTTCGGCACGCGCGCCGGAACCGCCGGAACGCCCCCACGGGCGCGAGGGCCTGCGCCCCGAGCCCGTTGCCCGCCCCGCCGGCTACCACCCGCTGAAACAGTCCGGCGCGCCGATGATCCGGCCGGATACGGTGGCGGAACCGGGCGTTGCGACCGTGCTTGCGATCTCCGCCGCGCTGCATCTGGTGCTGCTGGCGATCATCCTCCAGGCGGCGCGGCATCATGCCGGGGGCTCGTCCGCGCCCGAAGCGCCGACCGTGGAGATGATGTTCACCCCGCCGGCCTCCAGCGGCCTGCAGGGCCGCAATTCGCCCGACCAGGCCGGGGGCAGCGGGTCGCACGCCAAGCCGACGCCGACCACGCCGCAGCCCGACGAGCCGCAGCCCAGCGATTCCTCGCCCTCGCCCAGCGTGCCGTCGCCGCAGACGCCGGCCGCACCCACGCTGCCGCGCACGCCCTCGGACGAGACCCTGCCCGACCAGCCTTCCGCCGAGCCGCCCAACCCGGCGATGCAGAGCCCCGGCCAGGCGGCCCACCCCACGGCGCACCCGACGCCGCGCCATACGCAGCCGAACCGGCAGCGCACGCCCAGCCATGCGCCTTCGCCGTTCGACCATCCGATGGACCTGTCCTTCGCCCCGTCGCCGGGGCCGGTGCGCCAGCGGCGCGGGCGCGCGGGCGGCTCCGGCGGGCCGATCGACCTGTCGGTGGGGCCGGTGGTGCGCAACGGGCAGTTGAACGCCCCCTATTCGAGCCAGACGCAGGTGCGGGGCGTCAGCGAGGATTATGGCGAGGAAATCGACCGCTGGATCCGCCGCCATATGTATTATCCCGAGGAGGCCGCCCGCGCGGGCGACGACGGGGCCTCTACCGTGCATGTGGTGCTGGACCGCAGCGGGCGCGTGCGCGGAGTGCGGCTGACGGGCCAGTCGGGATCGTACTATCTGGATGCCGCGACCACCGGCATGTTCCACGGTGCCGAGCTGCCGCCGGTGCCGCCGGACATGACGGGCGACCATTTCGATATCGACGTGACGATCAACTACATCCTGATCCGGCGCTGAACCCTGGCCAGAGGGCGCCCGGGGGGCGCCGGGGGGCGCTTGCAGCGGAAGGAATGGCGCATGCGTGACGATTTCGCCGCGATCCGCGACCGTGTGGGCACGGATTTCGAAGCCTTCGACGATGCCGACGCGGCGGTGCGGCGGATTGCCGACCTCTATGAAGCGGCCGTGCATGAATTGCGCGCGGCCTTCGGCCGGCGGCAGCCCGCCGGGCCGGTGGTGCCGACCTATCCCTACCTGGCCTTCGCCGTCAGCCGCGCGCCGCTGGCCGAGGATACAAGGCCGCCCTTCGACGTGGTGCTGGAACCGGGATTCTACGGCACCACCCTGACCCACCCGGAACTGTTCCGCGATTACTGGCGCGAGCAGATCGGCATCCTGCTGCATCATTACCGCCAGCCGGTGCTGGTGGGGCGGTCGCGTCGGCCGATCCCGCTGCCTTATGTGATGGAAGAGGCCGTGACCGCCATCACCGAGGACGACCTGCGGCTGTTGCAGCGCCATTACGCGCTGCCGGACCTGCACGCCACCGACGACAGCATCGCCAATTGCGCGCTGATTCCGCACCCGGACGAGGCCCGGCCGCTGTCGCTGTTTACCGCCGAGCGCACCGATTATTCGCTGGCGCGGCTGCATCATTATACCGGCACCGCGCCGCGCCATGTGCAGCGCTTTATCCTGCTGACCAACTACCAGCGCTATGTGGACGCTTTTCGCGACTACGGGCGCGCGCAGGTGGATCTGGGCGGCGAATATGACCGCTTCGTGGAGCCCGGCGACCAGATCCATCGGCGGGGCGATGCCGCCCGGCTGCCCCTGGGCGGATCGCTGCCGCAGATGCCGGCCTATCATCTGTGCCGGCCGGATGGTGACGGGATCACGCTGGTGAATATCGGCGTGGGGCCGGCCAATGCGAAGACGATTACCGACCATCTGGCGGTGCTGCGGCCGCATTGCTGGCTGATGGTGGGCCATTGCGCCGGCCTGCGGCGGACCCAGCGGCTGGGCGACTACGTGCTGGCGCATGGCTATGTGCGCGACGACCATGTGCTGGACGACGATTTGCCGCCCTGGGTGCCGGTGCCGCCGATCGCCGAGGTGCAGGTGGCGTTGCAGGACGTGACGGCCCGGGTGACCGGGCTACACGACTCCGAACTGAAGACCCGGCTGCGCACCGGCACGGTGATGACGACCGACAACCGGAACTGGGAATTGCGGCTGAAGGCGCTGTTCACGCAGATCAACATGTCGCGATCCATCGCGGTGGACATGGAGTCCGCCACCATTGCCGCCAACGGGTTCCGCTTCCGCGTGCCGTACGGCACCTTGCTGTGCGTGTCTGACAAACCGCTGCATGGCGAGCTGAAATTGCGGGGCATGGCCAATGCCTTCTATCGCGAGCGCGTGGCCCAGCATCTGACGGTGGGGATCGAGACGATGCGGCAGTTGCGCGCGCAGGGGGTGGACCGCCTGCACTCACGCAAGCTACGCGGTTTCGACGAGCCCCCGTTTCGTTGAGTGCATGGCTTCGGGCCAAGCCAGGGAGATGATTGCGTGACCGATTCAGACCAGCCAGAAGCCGCCCCCCAGCCGCCGGCCGGCCAGCCGACCATCCGCGTGGTGGCGATGCCGGCCGATGCCAATGCGGCGGGCGATATCTTCGGCGGCTGGCTGATGTCGCAGATGGATCTGGCCGCCGGCACCGCCGCCGCGCTGCGGGCGCGGGGGCGGTGCGTGACGGTGGCGATCGACAAGGTGATCCTGCATCAGCCGGTGCTGATCGGCGACGAGGTGAGCCTTTATACCGACATCGTGCGCACCGGGCGGTCCTCGATGTCGATCCATGTGCAGACCTGGCGCCGGGCGCGCCATTCGCATGAGACGGTGAAGGTGACGGAGGGGGTGTTCACCTTCGTGGCCATTGATGACGAGCGCCGGCCCCGGCCGTTGCCGCCGGAGATGCCGCGCTGAGCGCGCGGCGCGCAACCATGGGCTCCTCCCCTTTGCCGGCGCCCGGGTGGCGCGTGACGTGACGGCGTCGCCGCCCGGCGCAGGCGCGTTTCAACAATGTGCGGGAAGATATTTGAGATAGGCGGCTTCCGACGGAAGATCCATCTCGGCCCGTCGCGCATCCAGTCTTTTCGGATCTTCTCCGCCAGCATCCAGAGAATAGGGCGCCCAGTGGTGGTTCTGGCAGGAGAGCTGGGAACCGTAATGCTGCTTTCCGGTCGTGGCGAGCATGACACGGTCATCGAGCATGGCATAACCGGGCCTGGAAAACTTTCCTGATCGGGCAAGCGGTTCGAGCTGACGCAGCGTCGTGACCTGAAAGACCGGGTCGATATCCGCGTGCTGGACGAGAAGCCACATTCTTTCTGCCGATTTGTGGCCTGCTTCGAGAACCGCCGACCATCCCCGGGTTTCGAGAACATGGCGCGCCCACCGGCTATTGTTCCAGTCTACATTGATGGCCGCCAGCGCGATGCGGTTGCTCAGCACCTTGTATGTCGCGGCATCGAGCCCGGGGAGGTGCTCCATCGTTCCCATCATCATGGGAAAACGCCACATCTGGTCCGGGATGATGCGGGCGGTTATCTGCTCTTCGAGCGTGTCCTTTTCAGGATTACTTTCCAGGGATTTTCCGGCCGTACTGACGGCTGCCTCGTAGGTCTGGAAATAGGGCTGGCTGCGGGACAGCGCGGTTTCGAAGGCATCGCGGCTTTTGAAACCTTCTGCTGCCGCGGCCGCCATGCTGACCTGCATGCAGAGATGATCCTGGTAACCGGAATGCTCCGGGACCGACGCGGTGACGCCGATTGCCTTCAGTGCCGCGTCTTGGGCGAGTGCTGCGTCATGCAGGCATGCGTGGATATAATGTTCGATGGACTGCCAGTCCGCGATCTGCCCGGATGTAGCACCGGGGAAGGTCCCGCTCAGGAAAGCGTAGTCGCCGGGATCGAAGCTACCGTCATGGACGAAGGGAGAGAGTTGCGACGGCGGCGCGGCGGCCCCTAGAATGAGGGAAAACGCACCGATCCCGGCGGAACGGAAAGCCCTGCGAAAACAAACCATCCAGACCGCGCCCTGAAAGAAATCGTTTCCCGATCGTGCCATGTCAGGATCGCACCGATCAAGACCCGGTCAGTTCAGTTCGCTCTGGATCTGGCGGGCGACGCGGAAGATGGTTTCGCGCAGCCAGCGGTGGACCGGGTCGTTGTCGCGCCTGGGGTGCCAGGCCTGGAAGGCTTCGACGCGGGGGAGCGGGAACGGGTAGTCGAACAGGGCCAGGCCGCGCTCGGCCAGCGGTACGCGGTAGAGGGCCATGTCGGGCAGGGTCACGATGAGGTCCGTGTCGCGCATGCTGTCGATCATGGCCTTGTAATGCGGGACGACCAGGACGACGCGGCGGGACAGGCCATATTGGTCGCGCAGGATGCGGTCGATCGGGCCGTGGGCGCGGCCACGGCGCGAGACGCTGATATGGTCGTAATGGGTCAGGGTTTCCGGCGTGATGCCCTCGGCGAAGATCGGGTGGTCCTTGCGCACCAGCGCCTTCATGATGTTGTAGAAGACGGTCTGGCGCCGGATTTCCGGCTTCAGCATGTCGGTCGCGCCGATATAGAGGTCGATCGCGTCCTCGCGCAGGGCCTGGTTGGCGGCGTCGTCGACTTCGGGCGCGAAGACCAGTTCGCAGTTCGGGCAGTCATGCCGCAGGGCGCGCATCAATGGCAGGGCCAGCGGGGCGACCACGACATCGTTGGCGCGAATGGTGAATTTGGGGGCCATGTTGCGCAGGTCGGCCAGGACCTGGGTTTCGATCAGCCCGTCGGCGGCGCGCACGACCGCCTGCACCCGGTCGCGGATGCCCAGCGCGAAGGCCGAGGCGATGAGGTGCCGGCCGGAGGGCACCAGGATCGGGTCGCCGAACACGGTGCGCAGTTTGGCGAGATGACGGCTCATTGCCGGTTCGCTGACATGCATCCGGCGGGCGGCGATGGAGACGCTCTGCTCTTCAATCAGCACCTGCAGGAAGCGCAACAGGTCGAGATCGTATCCACGCATCCGGGCACCCTATCTTTTCACGCAGGGAAAAGGCCAGCGGAAACACTTCCGGAAAGTGGAAGCCTGACCTAATCGGAATGGAGGTATTCCGGGTTTCGATTTCGATGATGATCCGGGCATGATTTCGGACCCTCATGACATGCGCGGCGGTGCGGCGGCGCCGGACGGGCCGGCCGGGCCGGCGCCGGCTGCCGCCTCGCCCGCGCCCGTGGCGCCGGTGATCCATGCCGCGCCGCCGATGCCGTCCTACATTCCGCCCTTCGGGCTGCGGACGGTCATCGGCTGTCTGGGGATGCTGCTGGCGGTGCATGTCGCGGGCTTCAACGAGCATGTGACGGAGATCGGCCTGTCGGACATTCGCGGGGCCATGCATCTGGGCCACGACGAGGGGACCTGGGTCACCACCATCTACGAGGCGTTCAACATCGCATCCATGGCGTTCACGCCGTGGTTCTACATGACGTTCTCGATCTATCGCTTTTCGATCTTCATCACGGCGGTGATGGCGCTGCTGGCGATTCCGGCACCCTTCATGCCCGACATTACGTCGCTGTGCGTGCTGCGGGCCTTCCAGGGGCTGGCGGGGGGGTGCCTGCCGCCGGTACTGATGACCGTGATGCTGAAATATCTGCCGGCGGAAATTCGGGTTTTCGGCATCGGCGGCTATGCCATGAGTGCGACCTTCGGCCCCAATCTGGGCCTGCCGCTGGAGGCCTTCTGGTTCGAGCATGTCGGCTGGCACTGGCTGTATTGGGAGATCATTCCCATGGCCGCGCTGGCGATCGCCATGCTTGCCTATGGCCTGCCGCGCGACCCGATGCATCTGGAGCGGTTCGAGAAATTCAACTGGTTCGGGCTGCTGGTCGGGCTGCCTTCGATCTGCTCGCTGGTGATCGTGCTGTATCAGGGCGACCGGCTGGACTGGTTCCGCTCGCCCGTCATCACGAACCTGGCCTTCTGGGGCGGGGCGGCGTTCGTCGTGTTCCTGGTCAACGAATCCTTTCATCCCAGCCCGTATTTCAAGATCAGTTACTGGCTGTCGCGCAATATCCAGGCCTCGCTGCTGTCGCTGGTGGGCATTCTGGCGATCTGTAGCCTGATGGCGGAGCTGCCGGCGACCTATCTGGCCGAGGTGCGCGGCTATCGGCCGATCCAGATGGCGCCCGTCTCGCTGGTGGTGGCGCTGCCGCAACTGATCATGCTTCCGCTGATCGCGGCCATCTGCAACAGCCGGCGCGTCGATTGCCGCTATGTGCTGGCCGGCGGGATGCTGTGCCTGGCGGCGGCGGCGTGGTTCGGCACCTGGCTGACGCCCGACTGGGTGCGGGACAATTTCTACATCATCCAGATCTTGCAGGTGTTCGGCCAGCCGATGACGGTGATCCCGACCCTGATGCTGGCGACACTGGCGCTGGGGCCGGCGGACGGGCCGTTCATCTCGGGCATGGTCAACATGCTCAAGGGACTGGCCAATGCGGTGGCGTTCGCGCTGTTCGCCGCGCTGACGCGGCGGCGGGAACAATATCACTCCACCATGCTGCTCGACCATCACGGCACGCACGGGCTGGCGTTGCAGGGCTTGGGCGAGCCGATCGGCCAGCAGCTTGCCGGGACCTCGCCCGATGCCGGGCATGTGGCGCGCAATGCGCTGGAGGTCTTTCACACCTTTATCCACGAGCAGGCGCTCGTGCTCGGGCTGGCGGATATCTATTTCATCCTGATCTGGGTCTGCCTGTTCTACGCCGTGCTGAACGTCGTCCTGCCCCGTCGCGTCTATCCGCCTCGCCCGCCGTCGGCGACGGCTCCCGCCCACTGAACCTCGCGGACCCTATCGCATGATCTACAGAAAACCCCTGCTTTATGCCGGCAGTACCGCCATCGTGCTCGCGCTTGCCGCCTGGGGCGGCAGCCGGCTGGTGATGGGCAACGGTATCGACCAATATACCAACGATGCCTATGTGACCGCCGATTTCACCGCCGTTGCCCCCAAGGTCTCCGGCCGGATCGACCGCGTGCTGGCCGAGGATAACGAGGCGGTGCGCGCCGGCGAGGAACTGGCGCATATCGAGGATGACGATTACCGCGCGGCGCTGGATGTGGCCCGTGGCCGGTTGCAGGCCGCGCAAGGAGCGGTGGCGAACCTGGAGGCCGAGCTGGCGCGGCAGGATTCGGTGATTGCCGGGGCCAGGGCGGCGGTGCAGGCCGACCAGGCGACGCTGCAATTCGCGCGGCAGAACATGGCGCGCTATCGCGACCTGTCGTCGGGCGGGGCGGGCACGGTGGAGCAGAAGCAGGCCACCGAGGCGCGCGAGAAGGAAACCGAAGCCGCCATGGCGCGCGACGAGGCCGCGACCGACAGCGCCGTGCGGCAGGTCGACGTGCTGAAGGCGCAGCTTGCGCGGGCGCAGGGCGAGGTGTTGCAGGCGCAGGGTGATGCGCGGCAGGCGGAACTGAACCTGTCCTACTGCACTATTCCGGCCCCGGTGAACGGCGTTGTCGGCGAGCGCGGGGTGCGCGTGGGGGCCTATGTGCATCCGGGTACCGCCATCCTGGCCGTGGTGCCGACGCAGGCGGCCTATGTGCTGGCGAATTACCAGGAAACCCAGTTGACGCATGTGCAGACCGGGCAGAGCGCGACCATCTGGGTCGATACCTTTCCCGGCCATCCGCTGAAGGCGCATGTGGATTCGCTGGCGCCGGCGACCGGCGTGGCGTTTGCGCCGATCCAGCCGGATAACGCCACCGGCAATTTCACCAAGGTGGTGCAGCGCGTGCCGGTGAAGCTGACCTTCGACCCCGGCCAGCCGCTGGCGGCCAAGGTGCGTGTCGGCATGTCGGTGGAAGTCAGCATCGATACCGCCTCCCAACCCTCCGGGCCCCATGCCAATGACGCGCGTTATGTCTGGCGCTGAGATGCTGCCGGCCGTGCGTCGTCTGGCCCCTGCCCTCTGTCTGGCGGCGCTGAGCGCCTGCACGGTCGGACCGGATTATCACAAGCCGGCGGTGCAGAGCCCGGCCGCGTGGCATCAGAGCGTGGCGCCGGCGCCGAGCCATCCGGTGATGGCCTCGACCGATCCGCAATGGTGGCGGCAGTTCAACGACCCGGTGCTGACGGCGCTGGAACAGGATGTGGCGGCGGCGAACCTGGACCTTCAGGCCGCGTCGCTGCGGCTGATGGAGAGTGCGGCCGAGCGGCGGATTGCCAGCGCGGCGCAGTTTCCGCATGCCGAGGCCAATGCGTCCTACGCGCGGGAACGGGCCAGCACCAACGGTATTCTCGGCCTGCTGGGCACCATGGAGCGCGAGCAGGCCGGCACCGTCGCCAGCGGCACGCAGGGGTTCGGGCCGACCGCGCTGCCGGGCAGTGTGGGCAATCCGTCGTTCAACCTGCCGCAATACGGCATGAATGCGTCGTGGGAAGTCGATCTGTGGGGCCATGTGCGCCGGCAGGTCGAGGCGGCCACGGCGGCCATGCGGGCCAGCGAGGATATGCGCCGCGACGTGCTGGTGTCGCTGATGGCCGAGACCGCGCAGGACTACATTGATCTGCGGGGGGTGCAGGCGCGGCTGGAGATTCTGGACCACAATATCGCCATTGCGCGCGACAGCGTGCGGCTGACGACGATGCGCTTCGACCGGGGGGCCGCCACGCGGCTGGATGTGGCGGATTCGACGGGGCAGTTGCGTGGCTTCGAGGCCCAGCGGTCTCCACTGGAGCGCCAGCAGGTGCATCTGCTCAATGCGTTGAGCTTTCTGGTGGCGCGGGAGCCGGGGGCGCTGAATGCGCGGCTTGGCAAGCCGGCGCCGATTCCGCCGGTGCCGGCCGACCTGCCGGTCGGGCTGCCGTCGCAATTGGCCGAGCGGCGGCCGGATATCCGCATGGCGGAAGAGCGGCTGCATGTCGCGACCGCCAGCGTCGGCGTGGCGGTGGCGGATTTCTTCCCGCGCATCACGCTGTCGGGCAGCCTCGATATCCAGGCGCTGCAATTCAGCGGGCTGGGGTCGTGGGCCTCGCGCCAGTACGGGTTCGGGCCGACGGCGACCCTGCCGCTGTTCGAGGGCGGGCGGCTGACGGGGCAGCTTCGTCTGCGCAAGGCGCAGCAGAAGGAGGCCGCGATCATGCTGCGGCGGACCGTGCTGAAGGCGTGGCAGGAAGTGGATGACGCGATGGCCGATCTGGCGACCGCGCAATCGGAACGCGACCGGCTGCGCGAGGCGGTGCGGGAGAACGAGATCGCGGTCGATACCGCGCGGATGCAGTACAAGGCCGGGGCCTCGGACTTCCTGACCGTGCTGACGGTGCAGAACCAGCTTCTGGCCTCGCAGGCGCGCTTCGTGGATGCGACGACCGAGATCTCGCGCTCGGTGACGCAGCTTTACCGCGCGCTTGGCGGCGGGTGGGAGGGCACCTATCCTGACGCCACCCCGGCATCGCACGGCTGACGAGAAGGATCGGGACCCGATGATCAGCATCCGGCGGGCGAGCACTCTGGGCGATGTGCGGCAGGGCGATGCGCTGTTGCACTGCCATTTTGCCTTCGCCTCGTTTCAGGACCCGCTTCATGTGCATGACGGGCGGCTGCGCGTGGTCAATGCGGGGCATCTGGCGGCCAATGCGGAATACGTGCTGGGGCCGGAGCGCAATGTCGATATCGCCACCTGGGTGGTGGACGGCGCGCTGACGGCGCGGAGCGACCTGTTCCCCGACGAGGCCATCGGGGCTGGTGGGCTGCATCTGCTCTCGACCGCCGCCGGGTGCCTGTCGATGGACTGGCGGGCGGGGGCGGCCGGGGCGTCGTTCCTGCAATTCTGGTTTCTGCCCGACGACGAGGGCGGCACGCCGGCGCAGGAGGCGCGGCCGGCCTTTGCCGGGCTGGAGGATGGGGGATTCCGCATTCTCGCCTCCGGCTTTCCGGAGGATGATCCCGAGGAGAGCGGCACCATTACCGATGGCGCGCCGGTGGTGCTGCGGGCCCGCGCGCGCCTGCTGCATGCGGCCATCCCGGAAGGGGAAGGGGCGTGCTACCAGACGACGCCGGGCCGCGCGCTTTACCTGGTGGTGGTGCGCGGCGCCGTTACGCTGGAGAATGCCGGCCTTGGCCCCGGCGACGGGGCGCGCATCGATGGCGAGCAGCAGTTCGTCGTCATGGCGAGCGAGGATGCGGTGATCCTGCTTGCGGATACGGCGGCACAGGATCGCGACCTGTAGGAGCCTGGCCGAAAATGCGGTCTGGCGGCGTGTCCTCCGCGCATTTCCTGTGCTTCGGTGTTCACGGCCATCAGGGCCGCCCCACTCCGATGCTCGGAAACACACGCCGGGCGCGGCCCTGGCGGGCCGCTCTCGCTCACCAGCCCGCATTTTCGGTCAGGCTCCAGGAGTCTATCGCCCGGTTCACCGGAAATTGTCCTGTGCTGCCTTTTTCTGGACGTCCGACCTGTTTAACGAACAGGTTCGGCTCCCGGCCCACGCCAGACAGCGAAAGGCGGAATACATGAAGAAACGGCGCTATATGGCGACGGTCGTCGTCAGTGTGGGCATGTTGGGCGAACTCTATGCCCCCGGCGCATCCGCCATGACGGACGGCGTGGACGCGGTCGCCCAGGAGCCCTCCCCTGCCAGTTCCACGGATGGCACCACCGCGCAGAGCCGCGCCGGATCGGGCGATACCGGCGGGCAAGCCCCTGCCCGGCGGCATCATGCCCGGCATGGCGATGACGGAGAGGATGGGGATGATGGTGACGACGGGGACGACGGCGATGATGGGGATGACGGCGACGATGGAGACGGCGATGACGGCGATGATTCCGGCCATCATCGCGCCCGCCATCACGGCGATGACGGAGATGACGGCTAGAGCAGATCCTGCGGCCTGATGCGACATGGCGATGGCCCGGGCCGTGGCGTGCGTGCGGACATGACAGCTTCCGCTGACGGGAGTGGCGAGGACGCGGGCATTCCGCGCGTCGCATGCCATGACGATATTCTGGGCGAGGCAGATCGGGAGCGGATCGACCGTTTTCTTCAGGCCCCGGAATGGGAGTTCGGGTGGAAGTCGCGCTCCAGGACCGATGTCTATTCGTTCTGGCACAAGCATTTCGCGGGCTACCGGAAAACCGGGCTGTACAGCGTGAAGGATGGCCGGTGGCCGCCGCCGGACTGTGCGGACGAACTGCGGAAGACCTCCGACCTGCTGTTCCGGTTCTGGACGCTGCTGAACGGCACGCTGCTGAAGGGCCATTCGCTGGTGCGCTGCTATGCCAATGCCATGCCGTTCGGGGCGGAGGGCACGCTGCATACGGATTCGACGGCGCCTTCCAGCCATACCTGCATCTATTATCCCCATCGCATATGGCATCCGAACTGGGCGGGGGAGACGGTCTTTTTCGACCGGGACCACAGCGATGTCATCGCCTCGATCTATCCGAAACCCAATCGGCTGGTACTGTTCCGGGGCGACATGCCGCATGTCGCGCGGGGCGTATCGCGCACATGCCCGGCCCTGCGGGTGACATTGGTGTTCAAGACCGAAGCGCCCGCCCCCTGAACGCCAGCCGGCCAGGGCGGTGATCGAAATCATCGGCGAGAGCGAACTGCTCGCGCGGCCCCTCGTCCACGGGCGCTGTCGACCTTCATTTACGGCCCCGCGCCACCGTAATAGTAACCGTCGACGCCAACCGGCATTCCTGAAACTGCCTCCAGGAGGCCCTCACGCGATGCATTTTATCCAGACATTCAACGGGCCGGCCTTCCTCGACACGATCGTCAGCTATCTCTCGGCCTTCCTGTTCGGCACGCTGATCGGTGCCGAGCGCCAGTACCGGCAGCGCACGGCGGGGCTGCGGACCAATGTGCTGGTGGCGGTGGGGGCCGCCGCCTTCGTGGACCTGGCGCAGCGGATTGCCGGCGACGTGGAGGCCGTGCGCGTGATTTCCTACGTCGTGTCGGGCATCGGCTTCCTGGGCGCCGGGGTGATCATGAAGGACGGCACCAATGTGCAGGGGCTGAACACCGCCGCCACCCTGTGGTGTTCGGCCGCCGTGGGCGCCTGCACCGGCTGCGACATGCTGGCCGAGGGCGGGCTGCTGACGGTGTTCGTCATTGCCGGCAACACGCTGCTGCGGCCGCTGGTGAATGCCATCGACCGCATTCCGCTCCAGGGGCGCGGGGTGGAGGCGAGCTATACCGTCAGCCTGCTGACCGACCGCGCGCATGTCGACACGCTGCGCGACCTGCTGGTGGCGCATCTGGAGCAGGCCCGCTTTCCCGTGGCCGATGTCGAACTGACCGAGCGGGGCGCGGACCAGGTGGAGATCGCCGCCACGCTGACCAGCACCGCCGTGGACCGGGCCGAACTGCAACGGGTGATCGCCCATCTGAGCGCCGCGCATGCGGTGGCGCATGCGAGCTGGCTGGTGACGCCCGAATCCTGATCGGGGCCGGGCCGGCGGGCCCCGGGGCCCGGCCGACAGGCGTGCTCAAAACGGCAACAGACTGATGTTTCTTTTATCCTTGAGGTGCCTGCGCCGCCTCCGTAATTTCGATGACGAACCGATCCGGAGGGCGATCATTCGCCTTTCGTAGCAAGACGGGCTATCAGCCTCGCCCGTCTCGGCATCATGGGTGGCGCGACCCGCGGCCGGCACGCACCGGACGCGCGAAGGACGAACTGAAAAGGATCGTGGAATGACGTATCTCTCCCGCATGCCCGGACTGCGGGGCCGGTTGCAGGCGATGACCTGCCTGGCCGGCGTGTTCTGTATCGCCGCCGCGCCGCAGGGCGCGCGCGCGGCGACCGGGCAGAACAGTCAGGCCACGACCAGGACTCCGTCCGCCGCCGCGCCGGTGCCCGCCCGCGCCGTTCCGGCGACCGGCACCCCAGTGCGCGCCGCCGCCCCGCGTGCCGCTGCGGCGGAGGATATCTCGGTCACCTCTTCGCGCCAGGCGCTGAACGGCGGCGGCGGCATGATGCGGCTGGAGACGGCGCCGCATGCCGTGCAGACGGTCGCCAAGGAATATATCGACATGCGCGCGCCGACCAGCACGGCGCTGGACCTGGTCAAGAACCTGCCCAGCCTGAGCGTCTCGACGCCCGATACCGCCGGCATGCAGGGCGGCATGATCCAGGTGCGCGGCCTGACCGACCTGGACATGGGGCTGATGGTCGACGGTGCCCCGGCGGCGGCGGCCAAATACATGGCCGAGGACATCGATTCCGAGAACCTGGAAGAGGTCAACGTCACCCCCGGCAGTTCGGGAACCGACCTGCCCGTCATGTCCGCCGCCGGCGGCGTGATGGACGAGCGCAGCCACACGGCGGCGCACAAGTTCGGCGGGCTGATGGATTTCTCCTACGGCACCAACAATATGTCGCGCGAATTCCTGCGCCTGGAATCGGGCGAGATCGGCAATACCGGCGTGCGTGGCTATGTCTCGTTCTCGAACACCCATAGCCGGTCGTGGATGGGTTCGGGCATCAACGAGCGCCATCATCTGGATTTCGGCCTCCAGAAGGACTGGCAGAACGGCTCGACCGCCAAGCTGTTCCTGTCATGGAACAACGAGAACTTCACCATCGACAATTACCCGACCGAGGACCAGTTCTACCTCTACAAGCATACCGGCCAGGGCTGGGGCCGTTCGGCCAATCCCAAGAACGACAATTACTGGATGAACAGCAAGGACCACTGGAACCAGGTCTTCCTGACCGCGCCGGTGCATATCGTGCTGCCCGCGCGCTTTAGCCTGGACCTGCAACCCTATTTCACCTTCGGCCAGGGCTGGGATGCGTCGCCGAACAACCCCATCTCCAACGACGACGGCACGCCCTATAGCGGCCCGAACCAGACCGGTTTCTTCCTGCAGAACGACACGCGCGGCGTAGGCACGGTTGCCAAGCTGGGCTACCAGATCGACCCGCACAACACGCTCTCGCTGGGTTACTGGTACGAAAACACCTATACCAACCAGTCCTACCCCTCGGGCAACACCAATGCCGACGGCACGCCGCCCAGCCCGTGGAACCTGTACAAGACCGGCGGTTTCACCTTCGGCCAGAATGCCGGCTACGAGATCCATTCGCTGTTCATCCAGGATACCGCGAAATATCTGCAGGACCGGCTGGTGATCCACGCGGGCTTCAAGTTCGCCATGATCAATAGCTGGACATCCAGCTTTGCCAATATCGACGGCACCAAGGTGAAGGGGTCGGTCTGCGACAACAGCGGCGACTTCCAGCATTGCAGCAACAACCGCACCGAGCCGTTGCCGCAGCTCTCGATCGGCTACACGTTCAACGAGCATCATCAGATCTATATCAATGCCGAGGGTGACTATCGCCAGCCGAGCGCGGTGGATATGGGCTGGCTGGCATCCGGGCCGAATTTCCTGAAAAACCAGTATTCCATCAAGGAAGAGCTGGGATATCGCTACCACGACAAATACATCATCTTCGATATGTCGCTGTTCAACTACAACGTCACGAACCGCATCGTGAACCAGTATGTCGGCATGAACAGCTTCTCGCCGATGTCGATCGGCAACCAGACGATGCGCGGCTTCGACGCCATGATCTCGGGCCGCTCCATCCACGGGTTCAGCCCCTATGCGTCGTTCGAGTATCTGCATGCGACGCAGGACAGCGACGTGATGGACCCTTACACCAACACGCTGATCCACTCGAAGGGCTCGCAGGCGGTGATGGCGCCGCGCATCATGGCGAATTTCGGCCTGACCTATACCTACAAGGGCTTCTTCGCCAACGGCAGCCTGCATTACACCGGCCCGCAATCGGTCAGCATTGCCGGCGACCAGCGCATGCCGGGCTACGTGACCGACACGCTGTCGCTGGGCTACCACTTCCCGGCATTCCTGTTCGCGAAATCGCCGACTTTCCGCCTGAACTTCACCAACCTGACCGGTTCGATCGTTCGCACCGGGCCGATGGGCGTGGTGTATCGGGGCAGCGACCTGAATTCGCACTATGTCTATAGCGGCAGCAATGCCCCCACGCTGGGCTACGGCAACTCCTTCATGGTCGAACCGCGCTTTACCATGACGGGTACCGTTTCTACGGCTTTCTGAGGATTGGCCCGGCCCTCCCACAGGGGGCCGGGATTTATCTGTTCTGGTATGGTACGCAGGGCGCTGCCCTGCACCCGGAAGGGGGCCTGGCCCCCTTCACCCCCATTCGTCAGGTGATTGTGAGGTTGGCGAGTGTGTCAGCATTCGCCCACATTTCGGACATTTAACCGGGACTAATGGATTCACAAAACCGGACGTAGGCTGCCAGCGTCATGCTGAAACCTGAGGGCGGTCGACATACAAATACAATATTAATTTTACTCTGAATGGCCATGTCTGCCCATTGGAAAGGGGTCAATAACTGTTCCCCGCAACATTTCACGCGATTTCCGGAAATCCTCTAACGCTTCACTAAAAGAGGCCTTTTGATCTTTATGACACAAAGGAAAAATACCTGCCTCACCAGCCGTTGCGACATGCATGTCGTTTGGTATATTTTTTCGACGACTGACGATCATTTCCATAGTGGCTTCTTGTAGGAAAAAATTATCGCCTTTATCTGACATACTTTGGTAAACTTTATTTATCTCGTCGTATACCCAAGAGCAGAATTCAGTAGCTTTATCTTTTTTTGGTATCTCTCCCTTATGTATAACTTTATTTCTAAACGTTCTTATCTTTGGGTTTTCTTTATAGGGCTCATTGAACTCCAAGAGATATAGCATCAGAAAAGCTCCAAACTGTCTTTCTGATTGCTGCGCCATAGTCTTGAACATCTCATCGAATAGATCAGTGGAAATTTTTCTGCTTCTTGCAGAACTTCTGATAAAGAATTCATAGAAGCGTTCGAGGGCCGCTGAAAAGCTGGCACACGCCTCAAGCGTGAACCCTTCTAGAAGCGCCGCAGCTCCTGAATTTAAAAGTATTTCAAATTTTTGAGCTTGCACTATGACAGCAAATTTGTGCCCTACAGAACATGTTACGAATGCAACGCCGTCGTCGAAATAATCGACCAACTGGGATTCAAAGCGAGGGTTAGAAGAAAACGTGCATTCAAAACACGGAGCAAGAACTTTCATGAATATACCTCAAGGTGGTTAAAATTCGATCAATTGTTTTATATCGATCCCTATATCACACGACTGTCTACTTCTTTACTTTTCGAATCTAAAAGCCGACATTCCGTTCTCCCCCGCAAAGCGGTCACATTTGCAATCAGCACACCCAACCCAAAATGGTTTCCAAAGGCCCCCGGCCTTTGGTGGGGTTCGGGGCGACGCCCCGGGAAGGCCGCCTGCCCGGCCATGCTTTCAATAGCCGGTATAGCGGCCCGGGCGGTGGAAGGTGGCGACGACGCCGCTAATGGCGATGGCGCTGATGGCGGACAGGCCGACATGGGGCAGGTCGATCCTGAGGGTCGACATGGCCAGGATGAAGCAGTCGATGCCGAGCTGGACCTTGCCGACGTTCCAGCCCCGGTTCTTGTAGAGCCATAGCGTGACCACGCCGGTGCCGCCGACGCCGGCCTGGTGGCGGGCGAGGGAGAGGATGCCCATGCCGATGACGGTGCCGCCGAAGAAGGCGGCCCAGAGGGGGGCGACGAAGCCCAGGGTCATGATGTGGGGGAAGAGCAGCGCGAACAGGGTGATGCTGCTGCTGACGAGGAAGGTCTTAATCGTGAAGGCCCAGCCCATGGTACGGCTGGCGAAAATGAGGAAGGGGATGTTGATCAGCGTGAACAGCGTGCCCGCCGACAGCGGCAGGACGTAGGAGAGCAGCAGCGCCACCCCGGCCACGCCGCCCGTGACCAGCCCGGCGTGATGCAGGCAGGCCAGCCCGAGCACGATCAGCGAGCAGCCGATGACCAGCGCGTAGGCGTCTTCGAACAATGTATGACGAAGGGCGGCGGAGTCGCCGGAAGACGGGCTGGGCATGGCGGCCATGGGTCGGGACTGCGGGATTGATATCTCTTCCTAAAAAGGCCGCGACACCCTGTAAAGGGCGTGGCCCCGCCGCCCCCGCCGCCGTTACTGCGTGGCGCGGTCGATCTTGCGGCCCAGCTTTTCGGCCGGCCCCTTCGGCGGGTCCACGGTGTCCTGCACCTTGTTGCCGAAATTGTCGATCTTCTGGCCCAGGGTCTCGGGTTTCTTCTTGCACCCCGTCAGGGCGACGCAGCACAGGGCGGTGGCCAGGGCGGCGTGGACGAACAGACGCATGGATAATCCCCTTGTTTTTCGTGGGGATACAACGTCTCCACTCCGTGAAGTTTCCGGACCGGTCAGTGCGCGGGGGGTGGCGCCGAGGCGGACGGAGGTGGGGGCGGCGTGTCGCCCTCATCCTGCTGCACCTGGACATCGGCCAGGCGCGACTGTGCCAGGCTGAGGCTGGCCGAGGCCGCGCCGGCCGCGTCGGGCTGGACATCGGAGAAATAAAACATGCGGGTGGGGAAGGCGAACAGCACCCGCCGCCCCCGGAAGAAATCCATGCCCAGCACGTTGAACTGCGCATTGGTGACATCGGCGGACAGGGACGCGCCGTGCCAGGTGCCGATCGCGACCGGGGCGAAGCGGTGGCGGCGGCCGATGATGGCGTTGCCGGCATCGGTGCGCGAGCGCGGGTCGGCCGCCAGGTCCGCCTTCCCGACCCCGATATCGGCCGCATCGGCCGTGCGCACGATCGAGGCGTTGGAGCCGGGTTCGACCTGCATGCCCAGCAGCGCGCCATTGAGCGCGACCTGCACCATGACGTCCATGCCCTGCGGATTGGGCATCAGCAGCGCGGCATAGGAATGTGCGCCGACCAGCGCCGGCAAGGGCGGGCATGCGGCGGCGCCGGTCTCCTTGAACAGGGTGACGACGTGGCGGGGGAAATCCATCAGCACGTCGTAATTGCCCAGGATGTCGTAGCCCACCACGCCCAGGATCGGGAGGCCCGCCACCTTGTCGTCCATCTGGCCCAGGGTGACGGCCGGGACATGCTGGGCCGTGCCGCGACCGAGTGCCAGCCGGTCGACGGTGGTTTCGAACGCCTCGGCCGGGCCGGTGATCGTTTTCATCTGCAACGTCCGGCTATGCTCGTATTCCAGGCCCGGCCGTTCGAAGACGCCCAGCGCTTCCTGCGACGTGCTGAGGAAGGCCATGCCCTTGGCGGCATTGAGCGTGATCGCCACGCCGGGGCTGCCCTCGCCCGTCAGCAGCGGCAGCGACAGGACATGGGCGATGCAGGCGTTCGCCTGCGGGAACGGCGGCGTGTCGTCCGCCACGCCAGCCGCCGGCGCGGCCGGTGGCGTGGCCGGTGGCGGAGCGGCCGGTGCTGCGTGCTGCGCGCGCGCCCTGGCCATTAGCGGCGACGGAAGCACCAGCGGCACGGCCGGCAGCAGCATGAGGACGGAACGCACCGCATTCCGCCATACCGACGTCACAGCACCCGACATCATCGTCCCGACATGATCCCCCGACATCCGCCGGCGCGGCGATTTCAGCGCCTCAGAGCCTGAGCGAAAATGTGGGCTGGTGAGCGAGAGCGCCGCGTAAGCGGCGCGCCCGGCGTGTGTTTCTGAGCATCGGAGCGGAGCGCAGGAAACGCGCGTCGGATCGCCGCCAGCGCGCATTTTCGCTCAGGCTCTCAGAGGTGGCCGATGTGATAGCGGATCTCGCTGAGAACGCGGGCGATGACCTCGGCGGGCGGGCCCTCGCATTCCACGATCAGCGCGTGCTCGTCGGGCGTCGGGACTTCCAGGGTCGCAAGCTGGCTGGGAAGCAGGCTGGGCGGCATGTAATGGCCCTGGCGGCGGGCCAGCCGGGTTTCCAGCACCGTCTTCGGCACGTCCAGATAGATGAACGTCACCCGGTGCGACCTGCCGCGCAGGATGTCGCGATAGGACCGCTTGAGCGCCGAACAGGTGAGGATGCCGCCGCCGCCATCGGCCAGGCGCTCCGCGATCCAGGCGTGGCACAGTTCCAGCCACGGCAGGCGGTCCTCGTCGGTCAGCGGGATGCCGGCGGCCATCTTCTCGACATTGGCCCTGGGGTGCAGGGAATCGCCTTCCTGGAACGGCCAGCCCAGCAGATTGTGCAGGCCCTCGGCCACCGAGGTCTTGCCGCTGCCCGAGACGCCCATCAGCACGATGACATGCGGGGGAATCCCCGCCGCCACCGGCAGCGGCGCGTGCCGCTCCAGCTCCGGCGCGCTCATGCCGCCACCAGGCGGGTCAGGCCCTGGCGGCCGGCCACGATGACTTCGGACGTGCGGCTGACGAACAGGCCGCTTTCGATGACGCCGACGATACCGCCGATCGACGCCTCCAGCGCCTTGGGGTGGGCGATGGGGCCGAAGGTGCAGTCCAGAATCAGGTTGCCGCCGTCGGTGACGAACAGTTCGCCGTCGCGCTTGATGCGCAGCGCCACCCGCGCGCCGAGTTCGCCCAGTTGGCGCGCCGTGCTTTCCCAGCCGAAGGGCGTGACCTCGACAGGGACCGGCGAGCGGCTGCCCAGGTGATCGACCAGCTTGCCCTCATCGACGATGACGACGAAGCGCCGGGCCGCCGCCGCCACGATCTTCTCGCGCAGCAGGGCGCCGCCCAGGCCCTTGATCAGGTCCAGCGAGCCGCGCTCGACCTCGTCCGCGCCGTCGATGGCGAGGTCGAGCTGGGGGTGGCTGCCGAAATCGACCAGTTCGATGCCCAGCGCGCGGGCCTGTTCCGCCGAGCGCTCGGAGGTCGGGATGCCGACGAAGCGCAGGCCTTCCGCCCAGCGCCGGCCCAGCGCGTCGATCATCAGCGCCGCCGTGCTGCCCGTGCCCAGGCCCACCGCCATGCCGTCCTGCACCATCGCCGCGGCTTCCTCGGCCGCCCTGCGTTTCAGTTCGACCATCGGGTCGGAATTCTGGCCGCTCATCGTCTTCCCTCTCCGGGGCCTGCCGGGTCGTGCCCGGCGGTCCACTCGTTTTTATCCACCGATCGTCATACGCCAGCAGCCGCCTTGTCGACCAGCCAGGTCAGGCCGCCCTCGGTGGTGATGTGGCTGGCGGGCTCGGCCGGATCGCCGGCGCGGACGCGGGCGAAGACTTCGCGCTTGGCCGCGCCGGCCAGCATGAACACCACATGGCGGCTGGAATGAATCGCCGGGTAGGTCAGCGTCAGGCGGGTGTGGGGCGCGTCGTCGGGCACGCAGGTCGAAACCCACAGCTTGCGCTCCCGCAGCACCGGCTGGCGGGGAAACAGCGACGCGGTGTGGCCGTTATCGCCCAGCCCCAGCAGCACGACATCGAACAGCGGCCGGCCGGGCTGCAGTTCCGTAGCGCCATAGAGCGCCTGCAGTTCCGCCTGGTAGCGCGCGGCGGCCTGCGTCGGGTCGCCGTCGGTGGGCATGGGATGCACCTGCGCCGGGGGGATGGCGACATGCGACAGCAGGGCCGCCTGTGTCATGGCGTAATTGCTGGCCGGGTCGGAGGGCGGCACGAACCGCTCATCGCCGAAGAACAGGTGGGTGCGCGCCCATGGAAAGCGGGTGGCGTACTCGGCCGAGCCCAAGATCTCGTACAGCCGCTTGGGTGTGGAACCGCCGGAGAGCGCGACCACGAACGGGCCGTCGGTCTTGGCCAGCGCCAGTTCGGTCAGCCATTCGGCCATGTGGCGGGCGATCGCCTCGCCATCGGCCAGCACGACCAGCCGGCCGCTCGTTACGTCATGGCCCATCAGGCACTCTCCCCCAGAATATAACGCTCGACCCCCACCGCGAATCCTTCCTCCTCGGACGAGGTGCTGACATGGGTGGCCTGCGCCTTTACTTCGTCCGACGCCTGCCCCATGGCAATGGACAGGCCGCTGGGGCGGAACATCAGCACATCGTTGGGCTGGTCGCCCAGTGTGGCCATCTGCGCCGCCGGAATGCCCAGCAGCCGCTCCAGCGCCGCCACCACGCCGCCCTTGTTGGCATCGTGGTGCGTGACATCGACATAATAAGGCTGCGACCGCGCGGCGGAGGCCGCATCGCCGAGCGCCTGTTGCAGGTCGTGCTCGACCCGCTTCATCAATTCCAGATCGTCGGAGACGCCGGTGATCTTGACCACCTGGTCCAGCGCGGCACCCACATCGGCCGCGACCTTGGGCGGGAATTTCACCGTCCATTGCTCGCGCGCCACATGCGGGGCGTCGGCGTTGGAGACGATCCAGTCATTGCCGTTATAGACCCAGGGATCGACCTTGTGGTCGCGCAGGATCGCCAGCGTGCGGCGCGCCACCTCGGGCGTGAGGGTGTGGGATTCGATCACCGAATAGTCCGGCCGCACGATCATGCCGCCGTTGAAGCCGGCGATCGGCTGGTCGATATGCAACGGGTCGATGACCATCTTCATGCCCAGGGGCGGGCGGCCGCTGGTGATGGTGAACAGGATGCCGCGTTCGCGCAGGCGCTCCACGGCGCGGATGGCGCGGGGGGTGAGGATCTTTTCCCGCGTGACCAGGGTGCCGTCGACATCGGCCAGCACCAGCCGGATCTGGTTCGCTTCAGTGCCCATTGCCTTGCCCTCCATGACGGTCGGGCTCTGCCCGAACCCGGAAGGGGACAGTCGTCCCCTTCACCCCTGTTCGTTCGACTGGTTTCCAAAGGCGACTGCCTTTGGTGGGGTGCGGGGCAACGCCCCGCGTTTCAAGCGCGCGGCAATACATAATCCTGCATCGCCTTTGCCCAGCCGTCGGCCGTGTTGGCGGCGGTGACGAAATGGGCGTGGGTTTTGACCGCGTCGGGGGCATTGCCCATGGCGATGGCAACGCCGGCTTCGTCGAGCATCGGCACGTCGTTGTTCATATCGCCGATGCACGCCACCTCGCCGATATCGACCCCCATCAGGCGGGCCAGTTCCATCGCCGCATAGCCCTTGTTGGCCTGGGGGTGAGTGATATCGAGATAATATTCCGACGAGCGGTGGACGCTGGCGTGGCCGGCCAGCAGGGCGGCCAGCCGGGATTCGACCTGGGCCAGTCGGGGGAAGTCGGTCGAGGCGCCCATGATCTTGCCGACATCATGATAATGGCCGGTGAAATCGGGCACCACCACCGGATCGGTCCGCACCGTCTCGCGCTCGCGCGCCACATAGGGGCCGTGGAGGTCGGTGATCAGCCAGTCGCGGCCGATGAACAGCCACGCGCTGACATCGTCCTCGTGCAGCGTGGCGACCGCTTCGCGCGTTGTCTCCGGGGCAAGCGACAGGCGGGAGAGGATGGTGCCATCGGGCCGCGCCACCAGCCCGCCATTCAGCCCCGCATAGGGCGTGTCGATGCCCAGCGGGCCCAGGAACATCTCCATGCCGCGCGGGGCGCGGCTGCTGACCAGGCACAGCGTGATGCCCGCCGCGCGCAGGGCCTTTGCCGCGTCCAGCGCGCCGTGCGTCAGGCGCTTGTCGGGCGTGACCAGCGTGCCGTCGATGTCGGAGACGACCATCCGCACGCGCCCCGAGGGGCCGGGACGGGTTTGCGCTTGCGGCACGCTCATGCGCCCAGCGCCAGCCAGTGGCGGCCGTCGCGGGCCAGCAGGGCGTCGGCCTCGACCGGGCCGGACGAGCCGGCGGCATAGGCGCAGAGGGGGGCGGCACCGGGGCGGGCGCTCCAGTCCAGCACCGGCTGCACGACCTGCCATCCGGCCTCGATATTGTCGGCGCGCTGGAACAGGGTGGCGTCGCCGATCAGGCAATCGTAGATCAGCGTTTCGTAGCCGGTGCTGGGGCCGTCGCTGAACCATTCGGAGTAATCGAACTTCATCCGCACCCCGCCCAGACGCACCGTCGGGCCGGGTACCTTGGCGCCGAACTGCAACGTCACGCCCTCGGTGGGCTGGATGTGCATGGTCATGATGTTGGGCGTGAGCCGCTCGACCGGCGTGTCGCGGAACAGCGCGTAGGGCGCGTGGCGGAAATGGATCGCGATTTCGGTCCGGCGCTCGGCCAGGCGCTTGCCCGTGCGCAGGTAGAACGGCACCCCCGCCCAGCGCCAGTTATCGACCGCCAGCTTCATCGCGACATAGGTTTCGGTCTGGGAATCGTGCGCCACATCGGGCTCGTCGCGATAGGCGGGAACGTCCTCGCCATTCAGCATGCCGGCGACATACTGGCCGCGCACCACGTCGTCGGAGCCCATGCAATGGGCGGCCTTCAGCACCTTGGATTTCTCGTCGCGCACCGCGTCGGCGTCGAAGGAGACCGGGGCCTCCATCGCCGTCATCGCCAGAAGCTGCATCAGGTGGTTGGGCACCATGTCGCGCAGGGCGCCCGTGCCTTCGTAGAAGCGGCCGCGCCGTTCCACGCCCACAGTCTCGGCCGCCGTGATCTGGACGTGGTCGATGTTCTGCCGGTTCCACAGGGGCTCGAAGAAGCCGTTGGAGAAGCGCAGGGCCAGGATGTTCTGGACCGTTTCCTTGCCCAGGTAATGGTCGATCCGATAGATCTGCCGCTCGCGCAGCACGCCCAGCAGGCGGCGGTTGAGTTCCTTCGCCGAGGCCAGGTCGTGGCCGAAGGGCTTTTCGACGATCACGCGGCGGTAGGTGCCGTTGGTTTCGGTAACCAGGCCGGATTCCCCCAGCCGATCACCGATGGAGCCGAAGAAGCGGGCGGCGACGGCCAGGTAGAACACCGCATTGCCCGAACCGATCCGCTCGCCGAGGCTGGCATAGGTCGAAGCTTCCTCGAACGAGCCGCGCAGGTAGGTGATGCGGCTGCTCAGCCAGTGCCACATATCCTCGCGCAGGGCCGTGGCGGCCGTGCCGCGCCGTGCCACGAATTCCTGCAACGCCTCATTGAACTGCGCGCGCAGCACGTCGTCGGACAGGTCGGCCCAGTCGACCGCGACGATCGAGAAATCGTCGTCCAGCAGGCCGGCACAGGCCAGATTATAGATGGCGGGCACCAGCAGCCGCTTGGTCAGGTCGCCGCCGCCGCCGAAAATGACGAAGACGCACGATGGTGCACGCCGTGGCGGATGGCTGCTCCCTTCGACCTCGGAGGACGCGGACGCGATGATTCCATCCATGTCGGACGTTTCCCTGTACTGTTGGGTGCCGTGGGCGCTCTCAAGGTCTCTTCTTTTTCTGAAGAAAAAGAAGCAAAAAGACTTTTAATCGTTCAGGGACATCGTATGTCCCCAGCACAAGGCTCCTGACCGAATCAAAGTTTTTTGGTTCTTTTTTTCAAAAAAGAACGAAGACCTGCCGCGACACGATCACGCTTTCGATACTTGCCTGTGGAACGCATTCCACAGGCAAGACCTTACCGTTTCCGGCGCAATACCCTTACTTTTTCTCGACATGCCCGCCGAAGCCGAAGCGCATGGCGGAGAGGATCTTCTCGGCGTAGTTGTTGCCGGTGCGCGAGCGGAAGCGCGTGAACAGCGAGGCGGTGATGACCGGGGCCGGCACCGATTCCTCGATCGCGGCTTCGAGCGTCCAGCGGCCTTCGCCGGAATCCGCGACCTCGCCGGTGAATTCGGAGAGCGAGGCGTTCTTGGCCAGGGCTTCCGCCGTCAGGTCCAGCAGCCAGGAGGACACCACGCTGCCCCGGCGCCAGACTTCGGCGATGTCGGCCATGTTCAGGTCGAAGCGCTGGTCTTCGGGAAGGGCCGGCGAGTTCTTGGTCTTCATGATGTCGAAGCCTTCGGCGAAGGCCTGCATCATGCCGTATTCGATGCCGTTATGGACCATTTTCACGAAATGGCCGGAACCGGCGGGGCCGCAATGCAGGTAGCCCTTCTCGGCGCGGGGATCGAGGCCCGGCTTGTCGCGGTCGGGCGTGGGGGGAACGTCGCCCTTGCCCGGCGCGAGGGCTTCGAGGATCGGGTCGATATGGTCGGCCGAATCCTTGGTGCCGCCGTACATCATGCAGTAGCCGCGCTCCAGGCCCCACACGCCGCCGGAGGTGCCGACGTCGATATAGTGGATGCCCTTTTCCGCAAGCTGGGCGGCGCGGCGGATGTCGTCCTTGTAATAGGTATTGCCGCCGTCGATCAGGATGTCGTCGCGGCCGAGCAGGCCAGACAGTTCCTGCACCGCTGCCTCGGTGATCTCGCCGGCGGGGAGCATGACCCATACGATCTTGCGCGCGGCCGTCAGCTTGCTCACCAGGTCGGGGACGCTGTCGGCGGCGACGCCGCGCCCGCCCTCGGTCCGGTCGCGGACCTTGCCCACCGTGGCGGGGTCGCGGTCGAACAGGACCACGTCGTGCCCGTGGCGGGAGAGGCGGACGGCGATGTTGCCACCCATGCGGCCCAGACCGATGATGCCGATTTGCATAATGTCATGTCTCCATCACGCGGCATCGCGCCGCGCATAAGCCAGCCCCCGGCGGATTGGCTTGATGCCGGGGGGTGCCCCGCCCCGTATGGGCGGGGCCGTCCAGATCAGAGGGCGGCGCCGATCGCCTGGGCCAGGGCCCGCAGGCCCGAGGCCAGATCGCCCGAGATATGCACCCGCAGCGCGCGCCGGCCGCGTTCGGCCAGCACGTCGAAATCGCCCCGCGCCTGCGCGGCCTTGACCACGCCGAACGTGTATTTCTCGCCCGGTACCGGCAGGTCGGCCACGTCGTCGGCCGTGATCTGCAGGAACACGCCGCTGTTGGGCCCGCCCTTGTAGGCCTGCCCGGTGGAGTGCAGGAAGCGCGGCCCGAATTCGGCCGCCGTCGCCACCTTCAGCGCGTCGCGGATGGTCAGGCGGGTGGCCTGGATCCATGCGATCGTCGCCGCGTCGCGCTGCACATAGGCCAGCAGGCCGACATAATCGCCCGCGCCCACGCGGCCGAAATGGGCCTTGAGGATCTCGGCCGTGGATGCGCCCTTGAGCACCGCCGCGTTGGCCGGGTCGGCGAAGAAGGCGAAGGCGCCGTCGGTCGCGAACGGGGTTTCCGGCGGCAGCTTGCCGGTCTCGTTATAGGCCGTCGTCAGCTTCTTGGTTTCGATCTTGGAGGCTTCGACATCCGGCTGGTCGAACGGGTCGATGCCGAGGATCGAACCGGCGACGGCGGTGGCGAATTCCCAATGGAAGAATTCCTGCGCGATCTGGCGCGGGTGGTGCAGCGTGATCGTGACCACCGGTTCGCCGGCCGCGATCAGGGCCTTGATCGCTTCGTCCTGCTCGGCGTCGGGCTTCGAGGCCAGGCGCAGATAGGCGAAGACGCGGTCCTTGCCGTACAGCGCGGGGGCGCCCAGCGTTTCCTGATCGATGGGGACGAGGCCGCGGCCGATCTTGCCGGTCGATTCCGCGATGAGCTGTTCCAGCCACGCGCCCAGGTCGTGGATGCCGGGCGAGGCGACGATCGTCACCTTGTCGCGGCCGAACCGGGTGGCGGCCACGCCCAGCACGGTACCGAGCTGCACGCCCGGATTGAGCGCGGGCGGGACCGAGGCGGCAGAGGCACGGGCGCCATACAGCGCGCTGTCGAGGAAGGGCTTGAGCGCCACGCCGGAAGCGGCGGCCGGGACGATGCCGAAATTGGACAGCACCGAATAGCGGCCGCCAATTTCCTTCTCGCCGTAGAAGATCTTCCAGAAGCCGTCCTTCTTCGCGACCTCTTCCATGTGCGAGCCGGGATCGGTCACCGCCACGAAATGGCTGCCGACCTTGTCACCCAGCACCTTCTTCGCGGCCTCGAAGAAATAGGCCTTGAGGATGTTGGGCTCCAGCGTGCCGCCCGACTTGGACGAGACGATGAACAGGGTCTTCGCCAGATCAACTTTCTTCTCGAAGGCGCTGATCTGCTGCGGATCGGTGCTGTCGAGCACGTAGAGATGCGGGAAGCCTTCATGCTTGCCGAAGGTCTCGGCCAGCACTTCCGGACCCAGGCTCGATCCGCCCATGCCCAGCAGCAGGATGTCCTTGAAGCCCTTGGCTTTCACTTCGGCCTGGAAGGCGTCCAGCGCCGGCAGGTCGGCCAGGCGGTCATCGACGATGCCGAGCCATTTCAGCCATTTGGCCTCGTCCTTGCCGGTCCAGACCGTGGCGTCGCGCGCCCAGAGGCGGCGGACGGTGCCGTCCTTGCGCCAGTCTTCGAGGCTGGCCTTGACCGCCGCGTCGATCTCGGCGGGGAGGTCCAGCTTCGTTTCCGTCAGATGCTCGCCCAGCAGCACGTTCTGCTTGCGGGCGACCGAGCCCAGCAGGTCGTCGAACGCATCGGCGAAGGAGGCCACGCCCTCATCGACCAGCGTGACGGTGACGCCGGCCAGGTCCAGGCCCAGGCGCTCGGCCTCTTTCATGACGTGGCGCGCGCCCTCGACATCCTCGGTCAGCGAGGGGCGGACCTTGCCGTGGTCGCGGAAGGCGTCGAACGTCGCTGGCGGGATGGTGTTGACCGTGTCGGGGCCGATCAGCTCCTCGACATACAGCACGTCGCTGTACGCCTTGTCCTTGGTGCCGGTGCTGGCCCACAGCAGGCGCTGCGTCTGCGCGCCCAGGGCCGCCAGCTTCTGCCAGCGCTCGGACTTCGTCACCTCCTGCCAGTGCAGGTAGGCCATCTTGGCGTTGGCGATGGCGACCTTGCCGCGCAGGGCCTTCAGCGCCTCGGCGTCCTTGTCACCGGCGGCGATGCGCTGGTCGATCTTCTTGTCGATCTTGCCGTCGATGCGGCTGACGAAGAAGGAGGCGACGCTGGCGATGCCCGAGACCGGCAGGCCCTTGGCGTGGCGGTCTTCCAGACCCGCGATATAGGCTTCCAGCACCGCCTTGTAGGCGTCGAGCGAGAAGAGCAGCGTGACGTTGATGTTCAGCCCGTCGGCGATGACGGTGCGCACGGCGGGCGCGCCCTCGTCGGTGCCGGGGATCTTGATCATCAGGTTGCGGGCATCGACCGCCTTCCACAGGCGGCGGGCCTCGTCGATCGTGCCGTGCGTGTCGCGGGCCAGGTAGGGCGAGACTTCGAGGCTGACATAGCCGTCCAGGCCCTTGGTGGCCTCATAGACCGGATACAGGACCTTCGCTGCCGCCTTGATGTCGTCGATGGCCATGGTCTCGTACAGCGTGCCGGCATCGACGATGTGGTGGGACAGGATGTCCTTGTATTGCGGGTCGTAATCCGTGCCCTGGCCCATCGCCTTCTGGAAGATGGCGGGGTTGGAGGTGACGCCTTTCAGGCCGTCCTCGTCCACCAGCTTCTTGAGGCTGCCATTGTCGGTGTACGACCGCTGGATGAAGTCCAGCCACGGGGACTGGCCGAATGATTCGAGCGCCTTGAGCGGATTGGCGCTGCCCTGCACACCCGCCTTCTGTACGACGTTCATGGTGTTGCTCCTTCAGATTTCATGGCGGAGAGAGCGGGCATATGGCCGGCCCTCCCCGTCTTTTTCCGGTCAATCCGGGCCGGGCCGCTCCCTTGCCGGGCGCGGCCGCGGGTGGTCATTTGGCCAGCAGCGCGCGGGCCTGTGCCAGCACGGCGTCGACCGTGAAGCCGAACTTCTTCAGCAGCGCGCCGGCCGGGGCGGAGGCGCCGAAGCCGTGCATCGCGATGATCGCGCCCTGGAGGCCGACATAGCGGTCCCACCCGATGGGCGAGGCCATCTCGACCGCCACGCGGGCGGTGACGGAGGGCGGCAGCACGCTGTCGCGGTATGCCTGCGGCTGGGCCTCGAACAGGTCCCACGACGGCATGGAGACCACGCGGGCCTTCACGCCCTCGGCCTTCAGCGTCTCGTAGGCCGAGACCACCAGGCCGACCTCGCTGCCGGTCGCCATCAGGATGACATCGGGCGTGCCGTCGCTGTCGGCCAGCACGTAGGCGCCCTTGGCGAGGCCGGAGGCCGGGGCGTAGACCGTGCGGTCGAGCGTCGGCAGGTTCTGGCGGCTGAGGATCAGCACCGAGGGGCGGTCGGTCAGCGGGATCAGCGTGCGCCACGCCTCGGCGACCTCGTTGGCGTCGGCGGGGCGGATGGTGGTGACGCCCGGCGTCGCGCGAAGCTGCACGAGCTGCTCGATCGGCTGGTGGGTCGGGCCGTCTTCGCCCACGCCGATCGAATCATGGGTGAAGATATAGACCACCGGCTGGTGCATCAGCGCCGAGAGACGGATCGGCGGCTTCATGTAATCCGAGAAGATCAGGAAGCCCGAGCAATAGGCGCGGATGCCCGACAGCGAGATGCCGTTGCAGATCGAGCCCATGGCATGCTCGCGCACGCCGAAATGCAGGTTGCGCCCGCCATAGGTGCCGTTCCATTCCGGCGGCTGGAATGCGCCGGCGCCCTGGAAGGTGAGGTTGGTCTTGGTCGACGGCGAGAGGTCGGCCGAGCCGCCGATCAGCCACGGCAGGTTGGGCGCGATGGCGTTGAGCACCTCGCCCGAGCTGGCGCGGGAGGCCACGCCCTTGGGGTTGGCGTCGTAGGTCGGGATGTCCTTGTCCCAGCCTTCGGGCAGGCTGCCGGACAGGATGGCGTCCAGTTCCTTCGCCTGGTCGGGATATTCCCTGGCGTAGGCGGTGTACAGCGCCTTCCACTTCGCGCTGGCTTCGGCGCCACGGGCGCCCAGGCCCTTCTGGAAAATCGCCTGCACGCCGTCGGGGACGTAGAAGGGGGTGTCGTTGGTCCAGCCATAGGCCTTCTTGGCGCCCAGGATTTCCTCGTCGCCCAGGGGCTCGCCATGGGCGGCGGCGGTGCCGGCCTTCTTGGGGGCACCGAAGCCGATGACGGAATGGACGATGATCAGGGTCGGGCGGGTGGTCTCGGCCTTCGCCTCGGCCAGCGCGGCCAGGAAGGCCGCCTGGTCGTTGGCGTTGCGGACCTCCAGCACGTGCCAGCCATAGGCCTCGAAGCGCTTGCCGACATTCTCGGTGAAGGCGAGGTTGGTCGAGCCTTCGATCGAGATCTGGTTGCTGTCGTAGATCCAGGTCAGGTTGCCCAGCTTGAGATGGCCGGCGGTGGAGGCGGCCTCGCTGGCCACGCCCTCCATCATGTCGCCGTCACCGCAAAAGGTGTAGGTGTGATAGTCGAACAGGTCGAAGCCCGGCTTGTTGAAGCGCGTGGCCAGCCATTTCTCGGCGATCGCCATGCCGACCGAATTGCCGCAGCCCTGGCCCAGCGGACCGGTCGTGGTCTCGACGCCCGCCGTGTGGTGGTATTCCGGGTGGCCGGGGGTGCGGGAATCGAGCTGGCGGAACTGCTTGAGGTCTTCCAGCGTCAGCGCCGGGGCGTCCAGCACCTTGCCGTTCTTCACGTCGCGCACGCCGGCCAGGTAGATCAGCGAGTAGATCAGCATCGACGCATGGCCGATCGAGAGCACGAAACGGTCGCGATTCGGCCACAGCGGGTCGGCGGGGTCGTAGCTCAGCACGTTCTGCCACAGCGCAAACGCGGGCGCGGCCATCGCCATCGGCGTGCCCGGGTGCCCGGAATTCGCCTTCTGGACGGCATCCATCGACAGGGTGCGAATGGTGTCGATGCACAGCAGGTCCTCGGCGGACGGCCCGGCCGCCCCACCCTCGAACGCCCGCACGGGCTGGGTGATCATAGAACGCATTAAACCATCTTCTCCGTATGAGGGTGACCGTGTCTCGCTCATCTGACCGGGCCTGGCGCCCGACAACCGCCCATGCGGCGGGGCGCATGACAGCAGGCAAGATTCGTCACAGATGGGCGGAGGAAGGCCCGCCCACTGGGATCCTGTTCTTCATATTTTTGTCATCCGGTTATGGTCCGATGGTCGGGCCGGATGAAGAACCGGGAGCGACCTTCTCACGGTCTCCCCTCCCTCGGCAAGTCGCCACGCCGCGCTGGGCCGGCTGTCGCCATTAGAACGCCTCGTAGCCGCAGGTTTCCAGTCCCGGATATTCACGAATCCTCGACCGGTTTTCCGAAACGCGGCTTTTCCACGGGGTGCCGGACGCGCCATAAGAAGAATGCACAAGGAGACCCCGCCCATGTCGCCATCCCCCCTGCCGGTGTCGGATCATTGCGACGGGCGCCGATTCTTCAACCCGCTCTCCATCCTGCCCCAGCAGCTCCAGCGCCGGCGTGTGGGGCTGGGGGAGATCCTGCGCTGGCAGTGGCGTCGGCGGCGGCTGCCCGCGTGGCCAGCCCCGCCGGTGCCGCCGCCGGTGGGCGACCCGCACGCCCTGCCCGCCCCCGGCACCGCCCTTGTCACCTTCATCGGGCACAGCACCTTCCTGCTGCGGCTGCCGCGTGCCGACGGCACGGCGCTGACGGTGCTGACCGACCCGATCTTCTCCGACCGCTGCTCGCCCGTCAGTTGGGCCGGGCCGCGGCGGGCGCTGCCGCCGGGGCGCAGCCTCGATACGCTGCCCCGGGTGGATGTGGTGCTGGTGTCGCACTGTCATTACGACCATCTGGACCTGCCGAGCCTGGCCGCGCTGGGGCGGCGCGATGCGCCGCTGGTGATTACCCCGCCGGGCAATGCGCGGCATGTGCGCAAGGCGGGCGTGCGCGCGATCGTGGAATGCGACTGGTGGCAGCACCATGATGTGGGCGGGATGCGCATCACCAGCACCCCGGCGCGGCATGGGTCGGCCCGCACGCCCTTCGATGCCAACCGCGCGCTTTGGTGCGGGTTCGATATCCGCCCCGTCGGCGACGGGCCTTCGCCCTCGGTGTTCTTTGCCGGGGATAGCGGGCATGGGCGCCACTGGGCGCAGATCGGCGCACGGCTGGGGGCGCCGGATATCGCGCTGCTGCCGGTGGGGGCCTATGACCCGCGCTTTCTGATGGAGCCGGTGCATGTGACCCCGGAGGAAGCGGTTTCGGCCATGATCGACCTGGATGCCGGGCAGGCGGTGGGCATGCATTACGGCACCTTTCGCCTGACCGACGAGCCCTATGACGAGCCGCTGCGCCGGCTGGCCGCCGCCCGCGCCGCCGCCGGGCTGGCGGACGAGCGTTTCGTCGGGCTGGGCCATGGCGAATGCCGTGCCATGACCCCCAGGCGGCCGGCCCACGCGCGGCACGACCTCGCGCGGCAGGGCGCCAGCGGCTAGAACCCGTTCCAGATGACCGACAGCGAGGCCGCGATGACCAGCACCGATCCCGATACCCCGACCGCCCCCGTGGATGCTCCGGTGGATGAAGACGCCGCGTCCTTCACCCCCGAGCAGATCAGCCGCCTGTTCCTGGATGCCGCACGCGATGGCCAGACCGATCTGGTGACCGGCTTCCTCGCTGCCGGGATGGACCCCGACACGCGCAACGAGCGCGGGCATTCGGCGCTGATTCTGGCGGCCTATAACAGCCATGCCGACACCGTGGCCGCCCTGCTGGCCGGCGGCGCCAGCGTGGATCTGCGCGACGACAAGGGGGCGACCGCTCTGGCCGGCGTGGCCTTCAAGGGCAATCTGGCGGTGGCGCGGCAGTTGATCGCAGCCGGGGCGGCGCTGGATGCGCCGAACCATGCGGGGCGCACGCCGCTGATCTTCGCGGTGATGTTCAACCGGGGCGCCATGGCCGCCTTCCTGCTGGAAAGCGGGGCGGACCCCGACCTGCGCGACGGCGAGGGCAACAGCGCGCGCATGCTGGCGGCGCAGTTGGGTCTGGCCGAGGTCACGGCGTTGATGCCGGCCACTTGAGGCCTATGCCGGACGGGCGTTTCCGTCCGGCGCGGGTTGGATTAGAACGAACGTGGCCCGGCGCCTTGCCGGGCCATTCCCTATTCTCGCGTCAGCGGAACCCGTCATGAGCCGTTTCTGGAGCCCGATCGTCCACAGCCTGACGCCCTATGTTCCCGGCGAGCAGCCGAAGCTGGCGAACCTGATCAAGCTCAATACCAACGAATCCCCCTACGGCCCCTCGCCCGCCGCGCTGGCCGCGATTCGCGCCGCCGCCGACGATACGCTGCGCCTGTATCCCGATCCGGGCTCGGACCGGCTGCGCGCCGCCATCGCCAGGGCGCATGGGGTGGAGATGGAGCAGGTCTTCATCGGCAACGGCTCGGACGAGGTGCTGGCCCATACGTTCCAGGCCCTGCTGCAACATGACGCGCCGCTGCTGACGCCCGACATCACCTACAGCTTCTACCCCGTCTATTGCGGCCTGTACGGCATTGCGCATGAGCCGGTGCCGCTGGACGAGGCGATGCGGGTGGATGTGGAGGCCTATCGCCGGCCCTGCGGCGGGATCGTGCTGCCCAACCCCAACGCGCCGACCGGCATTGCGCTGGGGCTGGACGAGATCGCAACCCTGCTGCGCGCGCACCCCGAGCGGGTGGTGGTGATCGACGAGGCGTATGTCGATTTCGGCGCCGATACCGCGATCGGGCTGGTGCGCCAGCATGCGAACCTGCTGGTGGTGCGTACCCTGTCGAAATCGCACGGGCTGGCGGGGCTGCGCGTGGGCTATGCGATCGGCCAGCCGGACCTGATCGAGGCGCTGAACCGGGTGAAGGACAGCTTCAATTCCTACCCGCTGGACCGTCTGGCCCAGGCGGGCGCGGAAGCGGCGATCGCCGATCGGGAATGGCTTGCGCGAACCACGGGAAAGATCATAGATACCCGAAGCGGGCTGGTTTCCAGCCTGAACAGTCTGGGGTTCGAGGTATTGCCCTCGCAGGCGAATTTCGTGTTCGCCCGCCACCCTGATCGTGACGCCGCCGCTCTGGCCGCCGCCCTGCGGGAGCGGTCGATCATCGTGCGTCATTTCAGGACGCCCCGGATCGCGGAATGGCTGCGCATTACGGTGGGTACCGACGAGGAATGTCGGAGCCTGGCCGATGCGTTGAAAGCCATCCTGAACCGAAACGCGGACTGACCGCCGATCCGCCACCGGATACGGGCCCCATGGCCCCCCCCGGTGGGGGCGCCGTGCGGCCAGGGACTTCTTGTACCCGCTTATGGCCGTTCGCGCGTCTGGCGCGTTTCTTCACCTCTGCCCGGGCCTGCCCGGCCTTTTTTCATTTTTGACATGGACCACCATCATGCGCGCATTTCACGGCCAGATGTCCGACAACCAGCCGATCCGGCGCACGCACGCGGAAAAGCAGAAGCAGTTGCGCGACCTGCGCGAGACGCTCGCGACCATGAAGTCGCACACCGCCCCCACGCTGCGCGAGAGCGTGCAGAAGCGTATCCGCCAGCTTGAAGCCGAACTGGCCGCCGCCCCGGTTCTGAAAGAATCCGGCACAAGCCCGCGCAACCCGCGCCCCGAAGGCCGCGGCCCCCACCCCGCCGGCGGCCCGCCCCGCCGCCCGCGTTCGATCTGAGGGTCGGGTCGGAGACCATTGGGTGCCGGTTCCGGGTACCCAGACCAGTTTGAAACAAGGAAAATCCTGCCCGGCACCGTGGGCTGGTGAGTGGGAGCGGCCCGAAGGGCCGCGCCCGGCGTGTGTTTCCGAGCATCGCAGCGGAGCGGCCTTATGGGCCGTGAGCAGCGAAGCGCAGGAAACGCGCGTCGGACCGCCACCAGCGCGCGGTGACGGGCAGGATTTTGGAGGCTGTTTCAAAAGTTCCGATGGTGCGTGGAAGCATGGCGCAAGCCATGCGTCTGGCGGTGGTTTTCGAGCATCGGAGCGGAGCGGCCTTGTGGGCCGTGAGCACCGAAGCGCAGGAAACTGCCGTCAGGCCGCCGCCAGCGGGGCTTTTGGAACAGCCTCCTAGTTGACGCGGGGGAGGCTTCGGGCGCGGTTCCTGAGCACCTGCTCCTCGTAATCCATCTCCTGCATCAGAGAAGCTTCGGTCTCGTCGTTGATGTATTGCGCGTCGCGCAGGTTGCGCAGTTCGATCCGTGAGGTGCGCAGGTTGTTCAGCCGCAGGGCCAGTTCCAGGCGCATGCGGCGGATCGAGGTGATCTGGGCCGCGCTGGCCTCGCCGCTGGTGTTGCGGCGGAGCTGGTTCAGCCGGTTTTCATATTCCTGCATCAGCCGGGCGATGATCTCGATCCGCATTTCGGCAGTCTCGTCGCGGCCCTTGCCACGGGTGGCCAGGCCCTGCTGCTCCTCGCGCATGGCGCGCAGCATCGTGCGCACCAGCACCAGCCGCGCCCAGCTGATCTCGCGCGCCTGGGGGTCGACCATGCCGTCCATCAGGCCCTTCGTCAGCCATGGCAGCGAGAAGCTGGCCGTGAGCAGCGAGACCAGGATGACCCCCACCGACACGGTGACCAACACGTCGCGCGCCGGAAAGCCCGCCACGCCCTCGGCCGCCTGCGGCAGCGACAGCACCGCCGCCAGCGTGACGGCACCGCGCACGCCCGCGACGGTGGTGACCAGCAGGCCGCGCCAGCCGGGCCAGTGGAACACGCCGTGATCGTGCCGCGCGCGCCAGGCCGCGATGCCCAGGATCAGCGCCAGCCCGGCCACGCGCAGGATGCACATCGCCACATGGATGGCGACGATCAGCAGCAGCAGCATCCACGGCGAGCGGTCGGCCGCGCGGACCAGCGCCATGCCGTTGGTGGCCAGCGCCGGCAGTTGCAGGCCCAGCAGCAGGAAGATGACCGAATTGAAGATGAACCCGACCATGTCCCACATCGTGCGGGCCTGGAGACGGGTGGTGATCTGGGTTTCCTGCAGCACGCCCGTCAGCTTGATGGTCATGCCGCCCGCCACCGCCGCCAGGATGCCCGAGCAGCCCACCGCCTCGGCCGACATATAGGCGGCGAAGGGCAGCAGCAGCATGAAGGTGATCTGCGTCGGCGGGTCGTCATAGCCGCGGGCGAGCAGGATCTTGTCGAGCCGCGCCGCCGCCAGGCAGACCGCGATGCCGATCGCAATCCCGCCCAGCGACAGCAGGCTGAAGGTGGTGAGCGCGCCGCGCAGCGAGAACGCGCCGGTCATGGCGGCGACGGTGGCGAAGCGGAAGCAGACGAGGCCCGAGGCGTCGTTCAGCAGGGATTCGCCTTCGAGCATATGGACGATGGTGCGCGGCACCGAGGTGCCCAGCATGCCGCCCACGGCCACCGCGTCGGTCGGCGACAGCACTGCGGCCAGCGCAAAGCAGACCGGCAGCGGCATGGGGGGCAACATGAAGTGAATGGCGTACCCGCACAGGATGGTCGTCGCCAGCACCATCGGCCCCGCCAGGGCGAAGATGATACCGCGCAACTGGCCGAATTCGCGCATCGGCATATGGAACGCATCGCGGAACAGCAGCGGCGGGATGAACAGCAGCATGAACATGTCCGGGTCGAGCGTGACATGCAGCCCGGCGATCGACCCCAGCACGCCCAGGGCGATCTGCAATAATGGCAAGGGGATAGCTACCGGGAGCAGGCGGACGGCCAGGCTGCTGAAAGCGGCGACGAACAGCAGGATCAGGCTGAGGATAACGTCATGCATGGGCGGTCTTCGACTCGTTCCCCCCTTTCGGCGCGCGAGGCAGGCACCACCCCCGGTCCGAAGTGGGCGCACCATACACATGCCCCCCCATGCTGGCCACCGGAGGCGCCATGACAGGATGGTGACAGAAAGGCACCACCGATGACCGACAAGGCGTCTCCCGCGCCGGGGACGCGGGCGGTACAAGCGCCCACGGTACGGCGTCGGCAGGTACCCCTTCCCGTGCGGACCAGGCCCTTCAGACAGCGAGGACAGGCGACCATGTCATCCACCAATTCCGCCCTTCAGGCGCGGCGCGAGGCGGCTGTGCCGCGCGGCGTCGGCTCGGCCACCACCATCCACGCCGCCCGCGCGGAAAATGCCGAATTGTGGGATGTCGAGGGCCGGCGCTACATCGATTTTGCCGGCGGCATCGCGGTGCTGAATGTCGGCCACCGTCACCCGAAGGTGATGGAAGCGGTGCGGCGGCAGCTCGACCTGTTCACCCATACGGCGTTCCAGGTCGCGCCCTACGAATCCTATATCGCGCTGGCCGAGCGGCTGAATGCGCTGGCCCCCTTCCCCGGCCCGGCCAAGACCATCCTGTTCACGACTGGGGCCGAAGCCACCGAGAACGCGGTGAAGATCGCCCGCGCCGCCACCGGACGCAGCGGCGTGGTGGCCTTTACCGGCGGCTTTCATGGCCGCACGCTGCTGGCCTCGGCCCTGACGGGCAAGGTGCAGCCCTACAAGGCGCCCTTCGGCACCATGCCCGGCGGCGTCTATCACCTGCCCTTCCCGGCCGGCGAGATTTCGGTGGCCGACAGCCTGCGCGCGCTGAACCTGCTGTTCGCGGCGGATATCGACCCCACGCAGGTCGCCGCCATCATCATCGAGCCCGTGCAGGGCGAAGGCGGCTTCCGCCCCGCCCCCACCCAATTGCTGCAAGCCCTGCGCGCCGTCTGCGACACGCACGGGATCAAGCTGATTGCCGACGAGGTGCAGACCGGCTTCGCCCGCACCGGCAAACTGTTCGGCATCGAACTCTCCGGCGTGGCGCCCGACCTGGTGTGCGTGGCCAAGTCGCTGGGTGGCGGCATGCCGCTCTCGGGCGTGATCGGCCGTGCCGAACTGATGGACGCCGTCGGCCCCGGCGGACTGGGCGGCACCTATGCCGGCGCGCCGCTGGCCTGCGCCGCCGGGCTGGCGGTGCTGGACGTGATCGCCGAGGAAGGATTGGTGGACCGCGCCAATGTCATCGGCGCGCGCATCCGCGACCGGCTGGATGCCCTGCGCGGCAAGCCGGGGCTGGTGCCGTTCAGCGCCCCGCGCGGCCCCGGCGCCATGGTCGGCTTCGATATTCTGGAAGCGGACGGCAGGACGCCCCGCAAGGGTGGTGCCGGTACGATCTGCGCCCGCGCGGCCGAACGCGGGCTGATCCTGCTCTCCTGCGGCGTGCTGGGCGAGACGGTGCGCATCCTCGTGCCCCTGACCGCGCCGGACAGCGTGATCGACGAGGGGCTGGCGATTATCGAACAGGCCCTGGCGGGCTGACAGAGCCGTTCAGGACGGATGGAACATTGGCCTGCGTGGGGCAGAGAGGCCGTTTGAAAAGTCGGCCTGCCGAGCGAGAGTGCCGCGTAGCGGCACGGCCGGCGGGTATTTTTGAGCATCAGAGCGGAGCCGGCTTGATGCCCGTGAGCACCGAAGCGCAGAAAATGCCCGTCGGATCGCCGGCAGGGTGACTTTGCAAACGGCCTCGCAGGCCAGGGCTCTGCCCTGGACCCGCCAAAGGCTTTGCCTTTGGAAACCGCTTATTGGGCCTTGAGTTTACGGGGCGGCGGGGTGGGTGTAGCGGCGCAGGAATGGGGCGGTGACGCTGTGTTCCGATGCCGCGACCTGCGTGGGGGTGCCGGCGGCGACGATGGTGCCGCCTTTGCGGCCGGCTCCGGGGCCGAGATCGATGATCCAGTCGCTGGCCGCCGCCACCCGCATGTCGTGCTCGGCCAGCACCACCGTGTTGCCCTGGTCGACCAGCGCCTGGAGCTGATGCATCAGCCGGTCCACATCCGCCGGGTGCAGGCCGGTGGTCGGCTCGTCGAGAACATAAAGGACGTGGCCGCCGCGCTGCTTCTGAAGCTCGGTCGCCAGCTTGATGCGCTGGGCCTCGCCGCCTGACAGCGTGGTCGCCGACTGGCCCAGCCGCAGATAGCCCAGGCCGCCCCGGCGCAGCGTGTCGAACCCCCTGGCCAGAACGGGTACGTCGGCGAAAACATCGCACGCATCGTCGATGCTCAGGCCCAGCACGTCCGCAATGCTGTGTCCGTTCCACGGGATTTCCAGTACCTCGGCCTTGTACCGGCTGCCGTGGCAGACCGGACAGGGTGTCTGCACCGTGGGCAGGAACAGCAGTTCCACGTCGACCGTGCCCACGCCCTCGCAGCGCGGGCAGCGCCCCTTGGCGACGTTGAAAGAGAACCATCCCGCGTCGAAACGGCGCTTTTTCGCCTCGGGCGTTTCGGCGAACAGGCGGCGGATCGTGTCGAACAGGCCGGTATAGGTGGCCGGGTTGGAGCGCGGGGTGCGGCCGATCGGCTTCTGGTCGATCATGACCATGCGTTTGACCGGACCGGCTCCGCCCAGGACCGTGCCGGTCGGTTCGCGATGCTCCGGTGGAGGCGTGTCGTCCGTGCTGTCGTCCTCGGGGTCGATCTCCACATTCTGGCCCAGGGCGCGGGCCATGATCGACACCAGCGCCTGCCCGACGAGGCTGGATTTGCCCGAGCCCGAGACGCCCGTGACCGACACCAGGACCCCGAGGGGAAGCGTGAGGGACAGGTGATCCAGATTGTTCCAGCAGATGTCAGCCAGTTTCAACTGTCCGGCCGGCTGGCGCACCGGCGTCGTGCGCGGTTGTACCGCATCGAACAGGTAAGGGCGGGTGCGCGAGGCCTCCACGTTCCGCAGGCCGTCGGGGAGGCCGCTATAGAGGATGCGCCCGCCCCGCTCGCCCGCATCGGGGCCGACATCGACCAGCCATTCCGCCCGGCGGATCACATCGGGATTATGTTCCACCACGATCAGCGAATTGCCGGCATCGCGCAGGCCGTCCAGGGCGCGCAGGAGGGCCTGCGTGTCGGCGGGATGCAGGCCGGAACTCGGCTCGTCGAGCACATAGACCACGCCGAACAGGTTGGAGCGGATCTGCGTACCCAGGCGGAGGCGCTGGTATTCGCCGGGGGAGAGGGTCTGCACACTCCGGTCGAGCTGGAGATAGCCCAGCCCGAGATCGAGCAGGATGCCGATGCGCTCGATCATGGCGTCGACCATGCCGCGTGCGGCGACGGACGTGGCATCCTGACCGCCTGCCAGAGTCTGGGCCGATATGCGCAGGGCGGATGCGATGTCTTCCAGCGGGCGGTTCGCGAAGGCGGCGATGTTCAGCCCGTCGAAGGTCACGCGCAGGGCGTCGGGGTTCAGGCGCTGGCCGTGACAGGCGGGACAGGGGGAGGACACCATGAAAGAGGCTGCCCGCCTGCGCATCTTTTCGCTCTGCGATTGCGTGAAGGTGTGCAGCACGTAGCGCCGCGCCCCGCTGAACGTGCCGTTATAGTCCGCAGGGATGCCGCGCTCGATGGCGTCCAGGACCTGCGCGTGCGTGCGGCCCGGATAGACGGGCTCGGTCGGGGTGTCTTCGGTGAACAGGATCCAGTCGCGGGTCTTTTTCGGCAGGTCGCGCCAGGGACGGTCGACGTCCACGCCGCGCGTGATCAGGATGTCGCGGAAATTCTGCCCCTGCCAGGCCGTGGGCCATGCAGCCACCGCGCGGTCGCGGATGCTCAGGCTGTCGTCGGGGACGAGGGTTTTTTCCGTTACGTCATAGATGCGGCCCAGCCCGTGGCATGTCGGGCAGGCGCCCATGGGCGTGTTGGGAGAGAAGGATTCCGCCTCCAGCCGCGACAAGCCGGGCGGGTAGGTGCCGGCGCGGGAATAGAGCATGCGCAGCAGGTTGGAGAGCGTGGTCAGGCTGCCGACGCTGGACCGGCTGCTGCTGCCGCCCCGCTGCTGCTGGAGGGCGACCGCCGGGGGCAGGCCGTCGATGGAGGCGACGACCGGCACCGGCATCTGGTCGAACAGCCGCCGCGCGTAGGGAGAGACGGATTCCAGGTAGCGCCGCTGGGCCTCGGCATAGATCGTCCCGAAGGCGAGCGAGGACTTGCCCGAGCCCGAGACGCCCGTGACGACGACCAGCCTGTCGCGCGGCAGGTCTACATCCACATTTTCGAGGTTATGTTCCCGGGCGCCGCGGACGCGAATCATCTCGTGGGGCGATGGCGTCTGGGACATGCGGCTCTCCGGGTGGTGGAGAGGACATTTTAGCCCATCGGGGGCGTGCTGGCTAAATGGCCGGGCGTGACGCCGCCATGCTCCATGGCGGCGTCTTCGCGCTCAATCTCCGGATTCGCCGAGCGTGGGATAGTCGACATAGCCGCGCGCATCGCCGCCGTAGAATGTGGACAGGTCGGGAGGTGTCAGCTCCGCGCCGGCCTTCAGCCGCTCGGGCAGGTCGGGGTTGGCGATAAAGGCCTTGCCGAAGGCGACCGCGTCGGCCCGGCCCTCCTCGATGGCCTGTTCGGCGGAAGCGCCGGTGAAGGCCTCGTTGGCGATATAGACGCCGCCGAATGCCTTTTTCAGGTGCGGGCCGAGACTGTCGGAGCGCTCGGCCTCGCGCGCGCAGAGGAAGGCGATCTTGCGCCGCCCGAGTTCGGTGGCGACGTAGCCGAAGGTGGCCGCCGGATTGCTGTCGCCCATGTCGTGCGCGTCGCATCGCGGGGCCAGGTGCATGCCCACCCGGCCGGCGCCCCAGACGGCGATTGCGGCGTCGGTGACCTCCAGCATCAGACGGGCGCGGTTCTCGATCGGGCCGCCATACTGGTCTGTCCGGTGGTTGGTGGAATCCTGCAAAAACTGGTCGAGCAGGTAGCCGTTCGCGCCGTGGATCTCGACGCCGTCGAAATCGGCCTGCTTCGCCAGTTCGGCGCCGCGCCGGAAGGCGGCGACGATGCCGGGGATCTCGTCGGTTTCCAGCGCCCTTGGCGTGACGTAGGGGCGCTGGGGGCGAAGCTGGCTGACATGGCCCCTGGCCGCGATGGCGCTGGGTGCGACCGGCAGATCGCCGTTGAGGAAGACGGGGTCGGAAATCCGGCCGACATGCCAGAGCTGGAGGAAGATGCGGCCGCCGACGGCGTGCACGGCCGATGTGACCTTCTTCCAGCCCGCGACATGCTCGGGCAGCCAGATGCCGGGTACCCCTTCATAGCCGATGCCCTGGGGGGAGACCGGGGTTGCTTCCGAGAGGATCAGGCCCGCGAGCGATCGCTGGACGTAGTAGGTCGCCATCAGGTCGTTGGGGATGTGGGTCTCGCCCGCGCGCTGGCGCGTGAGCGGCGCCATGATGACCCGGTTGGGCAGGGTGAGGTCACCGACCTGGAGGGGCGTAAACAGGGAAGCCAATATCCATCTCCTGAACAGGTGTGGAGTTCTTGGGGGAGGATGCGCCCCCGATGGGCGCCCTGCAAGAAAGCGGCCGGACAGGCGGGCGGTAACCGGCGCCGATCATGCGGATGGATCGCCCTTCGCCCGCGCGTTGACGCGGTGTGGCTTCACCCGTAGAAGTCCGGCTTCCCGAACCAGCGATGCCCGAACAGGCGCAGCCTTACTTCAGCGCCGGAGGCGCCGCTCGACCATGTCCATGACGTTTGCCGATCTTTCCCTGGCGCCGACCCTGCTCAGCGCGCTGGCCGAGGAAGGGTATGTCGCCCCGACCCCGATCCAGGCGCAGTCGATTCCGCTGCTGCTGGAAGGGCGCGACCTGCTGGGCATGGCCCAGACCGGCACGGGCAAGACCGCCTCTTTCGCGCTGCCGCTGCTGCACCGGCTGGCCGCTGATCCGCGCCCGGCGCCCAAGGGTGGCGCGCGTGTTCTGGTGCTCGCGCCCACGCGCGAACTGGTGTCGCAGATCGCCGATGGGTTCGGGAACTTCGGCCGCCACCAGCAGCCCAGCGTGACGACGATTTTCGGCGGTGTCAGCCAGTTTCATCAGATCAATGCGCTCGCGGCCGGCGTGGATATCATCGTGGCCACGCCGGGGCGGTTGCTGGACCTGATCACGCAGGGCCTCTGCGACCTGTCGCAACTGGAGGCGCTGGTGCTGGATGAGGCCGACCAGATGCTCGACATGGGCTTTGCCAAGCCGATCGAGCGGATCGTCGCGACGCTGCCGCAGGACCGGCATACCGTGCTGTTTTCGGCAACGATGCCGAAATCCATCGCCGCGCTGGCCGAGAGCCTGCTGCGCGATCCGGCGAAGGTCGAGATCGCCCCGCCCTCGACCACCGTCGAGCGGATCGAGCAGTCGGTGATGTTCGTCGACGCGGCCGACAAGAAGGCGGCGCTACTGGCGCTGTTGCAGACGCCGGGGATGGGCCAGGCCGTGGTCTTTACCTTGCAGAAGAACATCGCCAACGAAGTCTGCGCCTTCATCACCGAGGCGGGCATCTCGGCCGAGGCCCTGCACGGCAACAAGTCGCAGGGCCAGCGGGAACGGGCACTGGATGCCTTCCGCGCCGGTACCGCGCAGGTCCTGGTGGCGACGGATATCGCGGCGCGCGGCATCGACGTCGATACGGTCACGCATGTTTTCAACCACGACCTGCCGAGCCTGCCGGAAAGCTATGTCCACCGGATTGGCCGCACCGGACGCGCCGGCCGCAACGGCTTTGCCATTACGCTGTGCGATGCCGAGCAGCGGGCGTGGCTGCGCGATGTGGAGCGGGAGATCGGGCGCACGTTGATCGTGCGGGACGATCATCCTTGGCATTCGGAAGAAGCACGCAATTCGACCATGCGCCCGCCCGTGCTGGGCGGTGGGCCGGTCAAGCAGGTCAAGCCGCAGCAGAAGCGCGAGCGCAAGGTCTGGACCGAGGAAGAGAAGAACGCCGCGCGGGCGGCGGCAATGGCCAAGACGGTTCGCGAGGACGCCTGATCACGTTGGATCAGGCGACCGGCCGGTGCGGTTGTCCGGCCTGTTGCATGAGCCATTTTTCGAGCATTTTCAGGCTTTCCGTCATCCGTGTGGTCCGGGGGCGGATCAGTCCGTACTCCGTTCCGTCGGCGGCGAAGCCGGCCGGGGCCAGCAGGCGCCCGGTTGCGACGTCGTCCGCCGCGATGATGCGGGGGGACAGGGCGACGCCCAGGCCGCTGGCGGCGGCTTCCAGCATCATGAAATGATGGTCGTACAGGCGGATTTCGCGCGGCGTGGGACTGCCCGGCCGGGAGGCCAGCCAATGCTTCCATGCCTCGGGCCGGGTGCGCGATCCGAGCGCCAGATAGTCTCCGCCCGCGAACCGCTGCGCCATGTCGGGGCGCATGACCGGCCCGACCGCTTCCGGCACGAGCGTCGTTACGGCCCAGTCGGGCGCGAGCGGGAAGTCGAGGCGCCGGATTGCCAGCGTGATGCGCTCGCGCGCGAAATCCAGCGCGCCGCCGCCGGTTGCAAGATGCACGTCGATGCCGGGATGGCGATCCTGGAAATCGGACAGGCGCGGGATCAGCCAGCGCATTGCCAATGACCGCTCGCAGGACAGCACGATCGGCTGCGCGCCGGATGACGACCGGATCTCGGCCAGCGCCGCCGCGACCCCTTTCAGCGCGTCGCGCGTGGCCTGGGCGAGGCGCGCGCCGTCCCTGGTCGGTCGCACGCCGCGCCCGTCGGGTTCCAGCAGGCGCACTTTCAGTTCAGCCGCCAGCTTGGAGACCCGGCGGCTGACCGCGCCGTGGGTCAGGGCCAGTTCCGTGGCCGCCGCCCGCACCGAGCCGAGGCGCGTGACGGCCTCGAACGCGCGCAGATCGTCGAGCGACGGGATGTCGGAGCGATTCATTGGTCAGTTTTTATCACCGGAATGGGTCAGTTCATATCGATATTCCCTTCTGACCGTTCCGTTATGCTCACCATCATGAGCAAAAGCGCCTCCCCCGATACCCGGCCGCTGGCCGTCACGATGGGCGATCCCGCCGGGATCGGGCCGGAGATCGTGGCCCGGATGTTTCTGCGGCGACCGGCGCAGCGGCGCTGGATCGCCGTTGGGGACTCGCTGGTGATGGGCCATGCGCTGGCCGCGCTGGACCCGGCGGCGCGAGTACGCCGGGTGGCGACACCGGCCGAGGCGCGGTTCGAGGACGGGGTGCTGAACGTGCTGGCGTCGTCGGACTGTGTGGCCCTGCCGCCCGTGGGCCGGGTCAGTGCCGAAAGCGGCCGGGCCGCCTATGCGGCAATCCTGTCCGCGATCCGGCTGGCGCGGGCGGGCGCGGTCGGCGGCATCGTCACCGCGCCGATCCACAAGGAAGCCCTCGCCGCAGCCGGGCTGCCTTATCCGGGCCATACGGAAATCCTTGCCGAGCAGGCCGGCGGCGTGGATGTCGCCATGATGCTGGCGAACGAGGATATCCGCGTCGTGCTGGTGACGATCCATTGTGCGCTGAGGGAGGCGATCCGGCGCGCCGATTTTCCGGCACAGATGGCGGCGATCCGGCTTGCCCATGCGGGGGCGCGGGCATTGGGCATCGCGTGTCCGCGCATCGCGGTGGCGGGCCTTAATCCGCATGCCGGGGAAAGCGGCCTGTTCGGCGACGAGGAAGCCGGCATCATCGTGCCCGCCATTGCGCAGGCGCGCGGCGAGGGCATCGATGCGTCCGGTCCCTGGCCGGGCGACACCGTGTTCATGCAGGCGCGCGAGGGGCGTTTCGATGTCGTGGTGGCGCAATATCACGACCAGGGGCTAATTCCGGTGAAATATATGGGCCTCGCGCATGGTGTGAACATCACGCTCGGCCTGCCCTTCGTGCGCACCAGCCCCGACCACGGCACCGCCTTCGATATTGCGGGCCGCGGTATCGCCGATCCGTCCAGTCTGGAGACGGCATTTGATTACGCCCTTCATCTTAGAGCCTGACCAAAAATGCGCGCTGGCGGCGATCCAGCGCGCGTTTCCTGTGCTTCGGTGCTCACGGCCATCAAGGCCGCTCCGCTCCGATGCTCGGAAACACACGCTGGGCGCGGCCCGTTCCGGACCGCTCTCGCTCGCCAGCCCACATTTTAGGTCAGGCTCTTACGGGAGTTGCAGCGTGAATCGACCCGATTTCATTTTCATGCTGACCCGCCATGACCGGACGGTGGCGCATGCGACCGCGTTGGTGGAGACCGTCCGGGCCGCCGGTGTCACGCATATCGGGTTCAAGGATATCGGGTTGCCCTTTGCGGCGCTCCAGGTCCTTGCACGGGCGATCCGGCGGGCGGGGGCGAAGATTTATCTTGAAGTGGTCTCGCTCGATCGCGAGAGCGAGCTTCGCTCGGTGCGGGCCGGGATCGATCTGGGCGTCGATTATCTGCTGGGCGGCACGCATGTCGATGACGCGCTGCGGCTGCTGGACGGCTCGGCGATCCGCTACTATCCGTTTCCCGGCAGGGTCAGCGGACATCCGAGCGTCCTCGAAGGGAGCGAAGCCGAGATCGTGCGCAGTACCGTCGCCCTGGCATCGCGTCCGGGTGTGCATGGGCTGGATCTGCTGGCCTATCGGTTCGCGGGAGACGTGCCGGCCCTGATGCGGCGGGTCTGTGACGCGGTGGCGAACAAGCCCGTGATTGTCGCCGGGTCGCTCGACCGGGCGGAACGGATCCGGGCGGCTGCCTCGGCGGGTGCTGCCGGTTTTACGGTCGGCACGGCGGCGTTCGACGGCGCGTTTCCGGCATCGGCCGATCTGGCGGGGCAGATCGGCTGTATCCAGACGATCCTGTTGCAGAACTGAGGGAGAACCGACCGATGGAAAAGATAAACCTGGCGCAGGCCTTCGCGACATTTTCCGATTACTGGAGCCCGCGCGTGGCCGGCGACATCAACACCTCCCAGATCAAGCTGGCGAAATTCAAGGGGGCGTTCGACTGGCATCATCACGAGCATGAGGACGAACTGTTCCTGGTAGTATCAGGGATGTTGCGCATGCATTTCCGCGATCGCGACGTCGACATCGCGGCTGGCGAATTCATCATCGTGCCGCATGGCGTGGAGCATTGTCCCGAAGCCCTGGGCGACGAATGCCATGTCGTCCTGCTGGAGCCGAATACGACCCTCAATACGGGCAATGTGACCAGCGACCGCACCGTGCAGGCGCCGTCCCGGATATAGCCGCGACCGACCTGCCATGGCGGAGGCATGCCGCCGTCATGACGTCAGCGGGGGATGGGGCGCGATTTTCCGGGAAAAAATAGTGGGGCCCATCGTCAGGCGAACAGTCGACGGCCGGAATACCGCCATTTCTTCTCCGCGTTCAGCGCCCCTTGCGGTTTCTCCACTGCAATGGAACAGTTACACTGTAACATTCAGGGACGCTTTGTGGTGAAACCATTCAGGAACCTCGGTCGCGGCACAATGGTCGCACTCCTGGGCGCAAGCCTGCTGACGCCTTCGGCCATGCCCGTGCATGCCGCCGATATGCCCGACACGATTCCGGCATGGCTGAACGACATCAATGGTACGCAGGCCATGGACTGGGTGAAAGCCCAGAATACGCGTACGCTGGACCTGCTGGGTCATGGCCCGCTGTACAAGGGGCTGTACGACACCTCGCTGAAGCTGCTTCAGACACATGACCGTCTGGCCATGCCGATGCAGATGGACGGGATGGTTTATAATTTCTGGCGCGACGAGCATCATCTGCGGGGCATTCTGCGCCGCACGACGGCGGACTCGTTTGCGACCGATCATCCGGAATGGACGGTCGCCCTCGACCTCGATGCGCTGGCTGCGAAAGAAAAGCGCAACTGGGTCTATAAAGGCGTTGATTGCCTGCATTCCCAGCAGAACCTGTGCCTTCTGCACCTCTCCGATGGCGGCGAGGATGCCCGCACCGTCCGGGAGTTCGACCTGCGGACCGGCCAGTTTGTCGAAGGCGGGTTTTCCCTGCCGCATGCCAAACAGGATTCGTCCTGGCTCGACCGGGATACCTTGCTGGTCAGCTATCCGTGGAGCGCGGACGACCTGACGGAATCTTCCTACCCTTATATCGTCAAGATCCTGAAGCGCGGCCAGTCTCTCGACCAGGCGCAGACCGTCTTTACGGGAAGCAGGAAAGATGTCGAGGCCGGTCCCGAAGTGCTGCATGACGGCGCGGGCCATCAGGTCGTGCTGATCCGTGAGGGGCTGGATGCTTTCTCCTCGCGGACGTTCCTCTATCGTGACGGACAGACCACGGCGCTCGCCCTGCCGTCGAAATCCAGTGTTTCGGCGCTGTTCAATGCGCGGCTCGTGGTTCTTCTCGATGAGGACTGGACGGCCGGCGGCCGGACCTTCACCAAGGGGTCGCTCGTGCTGGTCGATCCCGAGGCGAAGGTTATGGCGCCGCAGCTTCTGCTGGCCCCGACGGCCGGCCAGGTGATCGAGGGCGCGTCCACGAGCCATGGTCATCTGATCGTCACGCTCTATGACAATGTGCGTGGCAAGATCTCCATCTACACGCCTGCCGCCAATGGCACGGATTTTACGCATCAGGACCTTCCGCTGCCGCAGAATATGTCGGTCGACCTGATCAGCACGGATGAGGAATCGCCTTTCGCTTACGCCACGTCGTCCGGATTCCTGACGCCCACGACGCTGTGGGAGATCAACAGCGACATGGCCTCGGTTCAGAAAATCCGCACGCTGCCAAGCCAGTTCGATGCCTCGGACATGACGGTCGAGCAGCAGGAAGCGCGCTCGAAGGACGGGACGGAGATTCCGTATTTCATTGTCCATCGCAAGACCATGGCGCTGGATGGGACGAACCCGACGCTGCTTTATGCCTATGGTGGCTTCGAGGTTCCGATGTTCCCGTCCTACTCGGCGGGCATTGGCAACAACTGGCTTGCCCGTGGGGGTGTCTATGTTCTGGCCAATATTCGCGGCGGTGGCGAATTCGGGCCGGCCTGGCATGACGCGGGCCTGAAGACGAACCGCCAGCGCATCTATGACGATTTTGCCGCCGTGGCGAAGGACCTGATGGACCGCAAGGTGACGTCGCCCCAGCATCTTGCCATCCAGGGCGGTTCCAATGGCGGCCTGCTGATGGGTGTGGAGTTCACGCAGCATCCCGATTACTGGAAGGCCGTGGATATCGAAGTGCCGCTTCTGGACATGATGAATTACGAGCACATGTCGGCCGGGGCATCGTGGGTCGGTGAATACGGCACCGTCTCCATTCCCGAGCAGAAGGCGTTCCTGCGCGGCATTTCCCCGCTTCAGAACCTGAAGGAGGGGGTGAACTATCCGGTGCCCTTTATCGAAACGACCACCAAGGACGACCGCGTCGGCCCGGTCCATGCCCGGCGGTTTGCCTGGCGGATGAGCGAGATGAAACTGCCTTACTATTACTGGGAGCAGGTGGCGGGCGGTCACGGTTTTGGTGCCAGCCAGAAGGAAGTCGCCCAGACGCAGGCGCTGACCTATGCCTATCTGTGGTCACAGCTTGGCAAGACGCACTGACCGTCGGACGTCGGAACAGGGCATGAAAGCGGGGCTCCCGACGGGGCCCCGTTTTTTTATGTCCGGTCCCCGCGCATCGCTGCCCCGCGTTGGCGTCCCTGTCATTCGTCCTTTCGCATCCCCACATTCCGGAGTGGAAACACACGCCCAGAACAGGACGGAATCGACATGACCGACAGACTTCCTCATGAAACGAGCAGTTTGCATGCCCTCGCCGAGCGGGCGATCAGGGAGCCCAAGCTGCTGACGAAAACCGAGGTGACGGAACTGGCCGATTTCGTGCTCAAGGGCGGCGAGCATGCCTCGGAACCGGAACGCGAGATTGCGAAGAAGGCGCGGCATAACCCCGAGGGCATGGAAAAATCCGACATCGTGGCCCTCGCCCGCCAGATTCTGGACCGGAAATAGGAACGCGATCATGACCAGCCATCATGAACCCTCCGCCGCCGCTCTCGCCCATCGGCTGAAGGAGGTGGAGCGCGAACTGGCGCGGGCGGAGAAGGACAGGCCGGAGCACGTTCACGCGCTGACCGAAGAGAAGAAGAAGCTCGAAGGCCAACTCGCCCGGCGCTGACAGAGTCGCATGTCCAGAACCCTGATCGCCCTTGGCATCGTCCTGGTGCTCGCCGGCATGCTGTGGCCCTTGCTGGCCCGGCTGCCGCTTGGACGGTTACCGGGAGACATCGTGATCCAGAGGCCGAATTTTACCTTCTACGCGCCGATCGCGACCTGCGTCGTGATCAGCGTGGTCCTTTCGCTGATCGTCTGGCTCGTGCGACGGTAAGCGGGACGGGCGGGCATTGCACGGCATGCCGTTGGGTATCGAGCCCTAAAACGACGAAAACCGCCTCGCGGCGGCTTTCACGTATCCGACTGATTTCTTGGAAAAATCTGGAGCGGGCGATGGGATTCGAACCCACGACCCCAACCTTGGCAAAATTGGCGGAACTCTACACCGGGGTTCGCCTGACTACCATATTTTACTATAAAACAATATGTTATACGAAATATCCCACTCTGTGGCGCGCCCGGATTTGCTCCGGTTTTCGACCATCCGCTTACAAAATGCTTACATTCTGTCGCTGCCCTCGATAATGTAAGCAGGAAGCGCGGTGACGGGGAAGCGCCATGGCGAAATTGACGAAACGGGCTGTCGACGCCCTGAAGGCTCCAAAGAAAGGGCAAGCGTTCCTTTGGGACAGCGAATTGCGAGGATTCGGTGTCAGAATCATTCCCTCTGGCCTGAAGACCTTCATCTTGCAATGTCGCAATGCCGACGATCGCAGCCGACGCATTGGGCTCGGTCGATTCGGAGCCATCACCGTCGAAGAAGCCCGCGATCTCGCGAAGATCAAGCTGGGCCTGCTCGCTCACGGAAAAGACCCGGCAGAGGAGGTCGAGGCGCGCAAGCAAATCACGGTCGCCGCCCTTTGCGATTGGTATCTACAAGAAGCCACAATCGGGCGGATCATCGGTCGCCGACATCGACCGATCAAAGCATCGACGCTCGCGATGGACAAGAGCCGAATCGAGACACACATCAAACCGCTCCTTGGCAAGCGGCTAGTACACTCGCTTAAAGTGGTCGATATAGAGGGAATGCAGGCAGACATCGTGGCCGGAAAAACGGTCCAACCCCGCAGCACCAAGCGAGGCGGCGCCACGACCGGCGGGCCAGGTGTCGCCTCCCGAGCACTTTCCACTCTCCAAAGCATCCTCGGTCACGCTGCGCGCCTTGATAAGATCGCCGCTCATCCCTGCCAGGGCGCACGCAGGCTCGCGGGAAATAAGAAGCAGCGGAGGCTGAGCATTGCTGAGATCGAGAAGCTCGGCAGCGCCATGGCTTACGCGCAGCATGGTGGGGAAAGCCCGATTGCGCTGGCAATCGTACGCTTCCTGCTGCTGACCGGCTTCCGAATTTCCGAAGCGCAAGGGATGCGGCGCGCATGGGTTCGTCCCGAGGGCGGCTATATCGATTTCGCCGACACCAAGAGCGGCGCCCAGATTCGAGCCATCGGACCGGCCGCAATGCAGGTTCTTCAGAACCAGCCGATCCGCGAGGAGTCTCCATATGTCTTTCCGTCCGATATCAGTGAAGGACATTATACAGCGGCGAAAGCCTGCCTTGAGAGACTCTGCGCTTCGGTGGGCATCGAAGGTGTCACACCACATACGCTACGGCACACCTTCGGCAGCGTCGCGGGTGATCTTGGTTTCTCCGAACTGACGATCAGGGCGCTTCTCGGCCACGCCGCACAGAGTGTAACCCAAGGTTATGTTCATATCGACGAAGCCTTGAAGCTCGCCGTCAGCCGCACCTGCGGCAAGATCGCGTTTCTACTGAATGAAAAGGACAAGGCGGGCCGAGCTGAGGGGCTGGCTGCGTGACGGTATCGGCGGGAACAAAGACCACTTGCAGCCGAAATGCCTCGTCAACCTATTGCAGTTATTGCAGTTGTACCTTCCAGCCGAACGCTTGGCAGCTACGAAGCGGCCCATGAACGTCGCGTTGCCGAGGCGACAGTTGCCGGCTACCCGAACTGCACATGGGCAAATCGTTCGGATATATTCCAAAGCCGAGTAGCGACCTTTTCAGTCGGCGTGATCAACAAACGGACGACTCCCACGATCATTCTTGCGAATCGGGTACCCATTATATGCTTATTACGGGGAAAAGGCCCGCTACCTTCGAACTGTTCGTGATTCAGAGCCCATATTTCTTGCCAAACCAAAGAACCAAGCCAGTAACCAGCACAGCTATCGTACCGATGTCCAGCAAGAGCCAAATGAACTTCAGAGGTGCTCCGCCATAATCCCCGAAGTGCAGGGGGCGGGAAACCTCAAGCGCCCGCAGATACCAGGGCATTCGAACGATATCGGTAACTTTGCCGCTCTGTGCGTCGACTAGAACCGGCGTGAATAACCTCGCCGTCAGCGGCGTCTTTCCTTTCGTCCAGATAAAATAATGAAATGGCGTTCCAAACCGGGAACCCGGAAAAATTGCGCTGACAATACGCATGTCTGGTTCCGCCAACTGAGCTGCCTGAAAGGCTTTGGCAACCGGCAACAATTCTGCCGAGATCGGACCACGTCTTTGTCCAGAAACGGTTAGAACACGGTTCACTTCCGTACCGCGCCAGATCGCGAACAACGGCCGTGATAACTCATTCATCAGCCCGGTAGCTCCAACAATCCCCATCCAGACCGTGAAAACAATTCCCAGCAGATTGTGCAGATCGAGCCAACGCACCCGAGCCGCACGCACGACGCGCACGCTGCCAAAAGGAAGGCGTTTCATGAACGGTCCATAAAGAAGAACGCCCGAAACCAAGGCAGAAAGAAAAGTGGCAGCGACAAGAGCAAGAAATAATTCTCCCGTAAGATCCGAAAAAAGATCGGTATGCAGATGAAGAATTCCGGACAAAACCACCATTTTAGCGGATGATCCCGTATTTTCGTCCCAAAGCAATACACCAGTGTGCGCGTCGAATTTGAGCCGATGGCCCAAAAGTGGATTGCCGTTAAATTCTTTCCAGGACGACGCCATCGTGACGAGTATCTGAGGCTCGTCATCATCAATAAAAACTGACGCGATCAGTTCGCGCGGATAGCGTCCGCGTGCTTTCCTGATGATATCACCCATGTCTGCGACGGGTGCGTTTGGAGCCACCCGAGCATAGGGAAGACCATTATCCAGCCAGGCATCAATTCCGTCATGGAAGATCAGTGGAAGACCAGTTAAGCATATAATCAGCACGAATACAGTACAGAAAAGACTTGTCCACTTATGAACGGACGCAATTGCTCCAACTGTTACGGCTTTCATTTCTGTCCAACATCTTGGTTAGGATTGCATGCCATAACCGTTCAAAAACGATAACGAATGCTGGACAGGACAAATCTGTCCTCGTTCATTGTGCAAACAGTACTGTAACAGGTAGCGAGGCGTCGGCCTGCTATATTGTTGGCATTAATTTGCACGCGCCAGCGCCCGATATCATAGTGGGCACGCAGGTCAAAGTAAGTTTGCGTGGGATTTCGAATGGTATTTGCAGCATCTGAAAATGTTGGCCCCGTGTAACGGAATCCTCCGCCAACTCCGATAGCCTGATCAACGCCAAATTTACGTGTGTAATCGAGCCAGGCCGATCCAACCACACTTGGAACGGCGATTGGAACTTTGTTGACCGTATTCGAAGGATTGCTCCTGATATTTTTTACATCATCGTACGTGAATGTTCCAATAAAAGATAATCCCCACCCGAGATCCGCACGTTCCTCCACCTCTACACCGCGTGAACGAATTTTACCTGTCTCGGTCTGATAGGCTGTGTTCACCGGATCGGTTACAAGCACATGCTTTTCATCGATATTGTAGAGAGACAAAGTTGTAAAACTGTTGATGTTACGAGGCTTATATTTAACACCAACCTCTTCCTGAAGACCCGTCGTGGGTGTGAATACGTCCCCGGATCGTCCAACACCCAGATTCGGAACAAATGAAGACGAAACCGACGCATAGGGAGATAGTCCGATACTCGATTCATAGAGAATCGCTGCACGCCCCGTCTCCGCACTGTTATTCAGATGCGTTCGTGTATCCTTGAGCCGGTTACTCAACGTGCTGACGGCCCAGTCCTGTCGGCCGCTCAATACAAGGACCAGCCGCTTCCACTTCATCTGGTCCTGAAGATACAAGCCATACTGATCCATTTGCTGATAAGCGCTTGTAAGCTGCGTGCTCGGTGTCGGAATATATACGTTATATTGTGGATTAAGAAGATTGAGAGAGGGCGCATTGGGGTCCCAATACTCCCCCTGCGCCAGGGTCGAACGAAAATAATCAAAGCCCAAAACAGCCGTATGTTTGACCGGACCTGTTGAAACACGCCCCTCAAGCTGATTATCCAGTGCGTAAGTGTCCAAACCCTCCTGCACGTTCATGGAGTAACGATTGATCGTCTCACCTGTGGCAGAAAGCTGATTTATTACACTGTAATTAGTATCAACAAATCCCCAGCGAAAGTTTTGGCGGGCGGTCAGATAGTCGTTAAACCGGTGCTCCAGACGATAACCAACCTGAGCCTGCTGCCGATTGAAGTGACTAAAGGAAGGATCGTCCAGATAGACGCGTGTAAGATTGCCACTCGCCGCACGGGCGACCGTTCCCACACCTGTCTGATCTTTCTCATAGTTTGTCAAAATCGTAAGTGTAGTGTCCTTGTCGATTTTTATCTTGAATGCGGGTGCTATATAAATGCGATTGTTTTTGGTACGCGGGAATGGCAAGTCACCATCACGCACCAGACCAGTTAAGCGGTAGGAAAAAGGGCTCCCGTCCGAAATCGGTCCGCTAAAATCGAATTTTCCCTGATACCAATTATCGCTACCTGCGTTAAATTCGACTTCGCTGAAAGGTTTGTCGGTCGGCGTTTTCGATACACGATCGATAATACCACCAGGCGCATTTTGGCCGTACGCTACCGAGCTTGGACCTCGCACAACGTCGATACGGTCAAGACCGTAGGGTTCCGTGCCGAAATAACTGAAATAGCTCCCTAATCCGACATTCTGCCGAAGACCATCACGATAATCGCCCTGAATGCTTTCGTTGAAGCCCCTCATCATCACGTAGTCAAAGCGCCCGTCGTATCCGCCACGGGTACCTGTGGCGACACCCGGAACATACTGCAGCAGTTGCGCCGCTGTGGGATAGGCCTGCGCCTCCATCTGAGCGCGGGTGATAACGCTGATCGACTGAGGTGTTTCGATCAGAGGCGTAGATGTCTTGGTTCCCGCATTGCTGGACGTATCGACAAAGCCCTGATTTGGGCCGTAATCCGCCTGTCTGGAGTCATCTGCCTGCCCTTGCACGCGCACGGGCCCCAGAGCAATTGGAGCAGAAGCCTTGGATAAAACAACCGCACTCTTGCCAGTCTGACGGAATATCACGCCCGTTCCTAAGAGAAGCCGCGACAATGCTGACATTGCATCAAAATCGCCGCTAATACCCGGCGATATGACTCCGGCATCAATCGAAGCCGTATAGACCACTTGCACGCCCGCCCGGCTGGAGAAACTTTGCAGCGCGGATGAAAGCGGCTGGCGTGGGATGTCCAAGTGGATCAGGGGTGCGGCGGACTGTCCCTGCTGGGCCAGAGCGGACGAACCGCCCAATGCGGAGAGCGACGTTCCCAGCGCGAGCATCATCGAGATGCCAAGACGACGCCTGGCCGGAAGAACATGCGACAACGAAAAACCCTCCAAGAATGCGGCTCTCAAGATTGCAATTGCGAGGCGTTCTTACCTCTTGCACTCCTAAGACGCTTCTCACGGGCCTTATCCCAACCCCCTGCTCCGCTTTTTTAGCTGTTCCGACGCACGATCACGATGCCGCCCGGCAGGCGATAGATGCGGATGCGCGTTCCCTCCGCGAGAACGGTTAGCGCCTCATCGGGCTTACGGGCGTCCACCAGCGCCGTGACCGGAGGAAGATCGTCGATGTTGCCGAGAATGAATGTCCTGCCGTCACGATACCGGGCAATGGCCTGGATTGCCGACCGGACGGACACGGACGTCAGCATAAGCTGACCGTCTCGCCAAGGGGCAACGGTATCCGGTACGATATCTGGTTCTCGTGAAACGCGATCCCCATGCCACAAGGCGCGCTGACCGGCAGTCAAGGTGACGAAAGGGCCACCGCCGCCCGAGGAGACGCGCACCACCCCACGTTCCACGGCGGTTCCGACACTGCCGTCCGTCATGCGCCGATCGGTTTCAAAAGCTGTTCCAATATCCTCGGTCACGCTCCCCGCCGCTTCGACCCTGAACGGCCGCGCGGCGTCATGCCGGACATCGAACCAAGCTCGGCCACGCAACAGTGCGATGGTGCGCATTCCATGATCATAATGCACCGCCAGCGCGGTATCCGCATCCAGAACCGCGTGCGACCCATCGGGCAAAACCAGCGCCTCGATACGGTTCGCTGTCCAATGATCGGCGCGCAGGCGTGTTACGACATCGGGAGTCGCGAACAGAAGGGCAAGACAGGCGGCGATAGCGGACAAGGAAGCGAAAACAGCCCGCTGCCGCCCACGCCTCGTTCTCGCTGCTTGAACGGCAACAGGACTGTGCGGAGCCAGGCTATCCCCGATCAGATCAAGGCTACGCCATAGCTGGAGTTCGTGCCGAAAGACCGCATGATGTCCCTCGTCCGCCACCCACAGCTTGTACGCAGCCATCTCCTCCTCGGTGATGTCGCCGGAAGAGAGACGGGCAATCCAATGGCGGGCCGCCTCTGTAGCCGCACGGTCATGGGATAAGTTGGAATCGATCATGCCTGCTTTCAAAGCCGTTGATTACCTGCCCGGCAAGCACGAGACGTGTCGCAAACCCGTATTCCTCACCCATGACGCTAAAAGATCAGCCGTCCCGCGCATCGCCAAGCTGTGCCAACGCGCGCTTGATGTGCTTTTCGACGGTCGTGCGCGAAACACCCATCGTCCTGGCGACATCACCCATCGGCATGTCCTTGATACGATTGAGCCAGAAAACCGTGCGGGTCGGCTCGGGCAGGCTCCTGGCGGCAGCGATGACGCGCTCAAGCTCCTCGCGCGCCAGAAACGTCTGTTCAGCATCCAGTATGGTCGTGTCATCTCCGTAAAGGATCGACCGTGCCTCACCTTGCAAACGCTGGATCCGGACATCGACACGCCCCTGATCGATTGCGAGATTGGACGCAAGGCGAAAGAGATACGCCTTACCGTTGTGAATCGGAGGGGTCTCGGCAACCCGCTGGATACGAAGCCAGAGCGTTTGAAGCAGGTCATCCGACGAGGCAGTCGTGCCGATTTTCTGGAAGAAACGGGCCAGCGCACTCCGTTCCGAAGCAAAGATTTTGTTCAGTATGGATACGTTGCTCGACATGCCACGCTTGTTTCCCCGACCGCCAGGTTAACAGGTTCGGTCGCGACCCGATCATTGATCCGCAAGACTCAATTGCGAGCCATTATCATTTTTGGTAGCGGACAACGTCCTTTCTGGCAAGGAGAATGGAACCGGACCAACAGGCCTCTTCGCCGCAAAAATAATCGACGTCGATCACCCGTTTCCACCATCGAACGCCTAGCTGGGACCGAACCCGGTGTCTTCGGCAGGTCAGTCCGTCCCGCGCGAATGGCGGCCTCGACATCGCGGGCCGCCCATTGAGATCGCGCCCGACCGCGAAACCTGGCGAGATTTCCATCTAGCCGCGTGGACATCGATTCCATCCGCGTCATCCCGGCGATAGTGCCAAGATGGCGCTCCGGCGGGGCGCCACCATTCGGGCCATCGTTTCGGGCGATGCCCCGGCGCTGGAAGCGAAGACCGAGATCACCGGCAGGCTGACATCGGGCAGGTCGGAGACCGGCGGCAACATGGCCGTGACGGGCCGGCGCACAAAAAGAGCGACCAGCTTCACCCCGAAATCAGCTCGGGCCCATCACGCGGGCCTTATTCAGCAACACGCTCGGGATGACGGCTTTCCAGCCCGGCGAAGGACTGTCACCGTTTCAGGCGCACTGTTCGCCGGACGGCAGTAGCGTGATGGCGGCGCTGCGGATCGTCAGGCCCCGCTCCATCGAGAGCTGGCGCAAGAAGACAGCGACCTCGGGCAGATCACAACGGGTTTTGCGTCCCGTCCCCGCTTCCAGGAACATCACCAGCGGCGGCTCGTCGTCTGCCATGCCCCGCCTGTCCGATGCGATACTGTAGCGCCACACCCGGTCGAGACCACCTTTGCGGACCAGGACGCCGCGATCGGTCATGATGTTGAGATTGCGTTGAAGCGAACCGCAACTGGGCGCGTTGCCGCCGGTCATTTCAGTTATCGTCTTCCAGATCTCGATCGCCGACGCCTCGTCCCCCGCACGCAGAAGGCCATGCAGAAGGACATCACGCAGATCCGTCATCTTGATCCTCGCCTGGGCACAACGGGCACGCAGGCCGTGGACTGCCTGGCGATCCGCACGATAGTGGGCGGGAATCGCGTGAAGCGTCGGCGGAGACCGGCGGCGTTCGGACAGGACATTCATGGCAACTCTCCTCGGACGGCATGACCGGCAACCGATGTCAGGTCCGGTCCTTGTTGAGGTAGAACTCGACGGGCACGGTGAGGGTAACGGGGTCGCCCTTTACGTCATCGGGGGGGGACGGAAGGGGATCGGCGCGTTTCGGTAGCGCCACAGCTTCCTGGTCCAGCAGTTCGTGGCCGGAACTGCTTTCCAGCCGCACCGACAGCACATGACCTTTGCGGTCCATGGAGAAGGTGATGGTGGGCACGCCTTCCTGATGGTCTTCCTGCGCCTCCGCCGGATACCGTTTGAACTGCTCCAACCGCGCCAGCAGCGCACCCTGCCAGGTCACGGGATCATGCGAGGCATGGGTAGAGGACGCACCCGGCGCCGGGGCCGCCTGCGTGGGTGCCGGAGGGACATCGGAGGATGGCGGGGCCGTGGTTTCGGTCGCCGGCGGCAGCTTGTCCGGCGCCTTCACCTTCTGGTTCGGGACGGGCTTGACCCTCTTCTTCAGCAACTTAGGCTTTTCGGGTTTGGGCACCGGAATTGGGGGATTGGGCGCGGGCGACGGCGGGGCCGTCAGCTTGGGCGGCGGATCGGGCTGCGGGATCACCTGCGAGAGCGTTTGCTGTGGGCCGATAGCGGCATCGGTCGGCGGGGTCGGAGTGGAGATCGGCTCGGGCGCCAGATCGACCGCAATCGCGGCCGGGGGGGATTCCGGCGTGGGCATGACCGGCGGCGGCAAGCGCATGATCCACCAGACCGCGCCGGCAGTCACCGCGAGAACCGTCAAAAACGAGAGCCCCCAGCGGATCGCGTCCTCGCGCTGTGTCCGGCTCAATTGTGCCCTCTGCCAGTCGGCATAGGAAAACGGAGCCCCGGCCATCGCTTCGTCTCCCGTCTCCGCAATGTCCGCCATGCCATTCACGGCGTGGCGCCCGGCGCGGGGGACGCTGCGAGAGAACCTGCGGCGGGAACAGACGACATGCCGGCCTCACTGCCCTCTTCCTGGCCCTGTAGATTGACCAGCGCCACTTTGAGGTATCCGGCGGAGCGAAGCTTATCCATCACGCCCATCAGCGTGCCGTAATCGACACTCTTGTCGGCGCGCAGAAAGATCCGCTCGTCTTTGTTGTCCTTGGTCGCGGTGGCCAGTGCCGACGGCAGCGCGTCGGCCGTGATATCGTCCTCACCCAGAGCCAGGTTATGATCGGCCTTGACGGTCAGGAACACCGGATCGTCCGGCCGTGGCGCCGGTTTTTCGGTCGAGGACGGCAGGTCCACCGGCACGTTCACCGTGGTCAGCGGGGCGGTGACCATGAAGATCACCAGCAGGACCAGCATCACGTCGATAAACGGCGTGACATTGATCTCGCTCGCCTCGTGCGGGCTTTCATCGGCGTGGCGGATGCGGATCATTGATGCTCACTCCCCGGCCATGCGGGACGCGCCGAGCCGGACCACCTGCCCGCTGGCGGTCAGCGCCTGCATCCGTCCCAGATCGCGCGAGACCAGCCGCATCACCAGCGCCGTCAGGTCGGCCACCTGCGCGCGGCAGGCGGCGGACTGACGGGCAAGGTGGTTGTAGATCACCACCGCCGGGATGGCGGCGACCAGACCCAGCGCGGTGGCCAGCAGGGCCTCGGCGATGCCGGGGGCGACGACGGCGAGGCTGGTGGCCTTGCTCGCCGCGATGCCGGTGAAGGAGGTCATGATACCCCAGACGGTGCCGAACAGGCCGATGAAGGGCGAGGTAGCGCCGATAGTGGCCAGCAGGCCGGTGCCGCGCATCAGCTTGCGGCCCTCGGCGGCCTCCAACCGCTCCAGATGCAGGACGATACGCTCCTTGAGTCCTTCCCGGTCGTCGGGAATATCGTGCGACTGCCTGCGCTCCGCTTCGGCCGCCATGACCAGACGATGGGCGATGCCGCCATGCTCGCGGGTCCATTCTTCGCCCAGATCGAGCGTGCCTGCATTCGCCAGAGCACGTTCCGCCTTGTTCAGTTGCAGCCGGATACGGAGCAGTTCGACCGACTTGGCGATCAGGATCGTCCAGGTCAGCAGCGAGGCCACGGCCAGCAGGGTCATCACGCACCGGACCACCGGCCCGGCATTGAGGAACATCTCCCACGGAGAAAACGAAATCGGAGTCATCAGCCACCTCCAGAGGACGGCGCGAGAAAGGCCCGTGCAAGACACGTGAAGGCCACGATGAGAGGGATGGACAGCGCCGCCCAGGACACGGGAAGCCAGATGCCGCGCTGTCCGAGCAGCGCCGACAGCAGGCCGAAGAGCGTGAGCACACCCAGCATGATCGGCCATGGCCAGACGGCAATGGCGCGGCGAGCGGGCTGAGGCGCAAGCGATTCAGGGGGAAGCAGGCTCATGGAAGCGCCTCCATGACCACCGTTTCGCTGTCCAGATCGAACCCGAGGGCACGAAGGCGGGTGTCGGTCGCCACCTTCCGCTTGGCCGCCCAAAGCACGATGCCGCTGATCAGGACGGCGATCACCACCAGATCCAGCCACGCCCAGAGGATCTTGAGCGGCATTCCGCCATAGTCACCAAAATGCAGAGGCCGGGAAATTTCGAGAAAGCGCAGATACCAGGGCATCGGATAGGCCCCCGTCAGTTCGCCCGTACGCGCATCGACCAGGATTGGCGTGAACAGTCGCGCCCGCAGCGGCGTCGCCCCCCGCGTCCACAGCACGTAATGGACAGGGCTGCCAAAGGGGGCGCCGGGAAAGGCCAGGCCCGTCACCTCGTTGCCGGGGAACGCCTTGGCCGCCACGTCAAAGGCTGCCTGGACAGAGGACAGGTGGTCCTGCGCGGCGACCGGCAGGTTTGCATAGGGTTTGAGAATCTGGCGAACATCGGTGACGCGCCAGAGGCCGAAAAGCGGGGTCTGGAGTTCGTTGATGAAACCGGTGAAGCCGACCACCAGCGCCCAGACCAGCGTGGCGGCACCCAGCAGATTGTGCAGATCCAGCCAGGTCAGGCGCGCCGCCCGGTCCCGCCGCACCGCGCCGAATGGCAGCCGCTTCATGAAGCGGCCGTAAAGGACCGTGCCCGAAACCAGGGACGCCACGAACAGCCCCCCCATCGCCCCCATGAACAGCGCACCCGGCAGGCCCGCGAACAGATTCATGTGCAGGCGCGTGCATGTGCCCAGGATGATCCCTGTCCAGGTCCGGGGGGCGGGCTTGTCGGCAGGGGGCGACTGTTCGACCACCTTTGCCGTGCGGGCATCGAACTTGATCCAGTGGCCGGAATGGCGATTGGGAAATTTCTCGTCGTCCTTCAGGGCCTGCCAGCTTGGCGCCATGGAAACCAGCACCGCTGGTTCATCGTCGTCCGGCGAAACCTGGGTGACGATATGGCTGGGATACAGTGCCCGGGCGTTTTCCACGATGATATCGAGGCTGGCATTCGGCGTACCGGGCGGCAGCACCGCGTAAGGTGGATCGTCGTCGCCGACGAAGGTGTCCCAGATCTGTTCGGAGAACAGCATCGGCAAGCCCGTCGCGCAGACGACCAGCAGGAACAGCGTGCAGGCCAGGCTCGTCCATTTATGGACGACGAACCAGCGGCGAAGCGTGGCCGTGGTCATTGCGCCGCGCATCCGACGGATGTGGGTAAGTCTCGTTCGCAACTGAACGATCCGCACATCACCAAAATCCACCTTTCCATCCCTGCCTCCACGGGTGCGTTGACCCTTGGGCCTTTAACCCAGGCCGGTCCTAGTGATCGCCGGATCCGCCAGAACAGGCCTCTATTGTCCAAGACGATAGAGAGGGCGCGTTTTCCAGCAGCTAACGGAGAAAAATCGTCCGGCGAAGGCAGATACGTCCGTTTTACGCCGCGCTTCGAAAGCCACAACCGCGCCACGTTCGGAAAAAAACCCGCTTCCGACCGAATTTCATTGGAAAAATCTTCCACCCCATCGTGATGCCTAATAGGAAGGTGCGAATGAAAGGTATTCTCAATATGACCTGTGGGAATACGTGGCAAGCGCACCCGGAATACACGCGCGAGCAGGCGCAGATGAGGAGCGTAAAGGGTGACGCGATCGACCGAGACCCGGCGGGATGACCGGAAGACGACACGCAACCGATTGCTGCTGGCGACCACGGCGGCCGCCACGCTGGCGCTTGCGGGGCCGGCCTTCGCCCAGATGACCGGCACGGTCGCAGCAGCCAGCCAGGAGACGCGCACCTATGATATCGGCGCACAGCCCCTCGCCTCCGCGCTGATGGGCTTCGGAAAGCAATCCGGCTTGCAGGTGACGGCGGGCGGAGAGCTTCTGCGCGGGGTGAATACACTTGGCGTCCATGGCCGCCTCACGTCCCGGCAGGCGCTGGGGCAGCTTCTCTCGGGCACCGGCCTGACATACACGCCCGCCGGAAGCGGAACCATCGTGCTGACCAGGGCCTCGGCCGCGGCGATCACCCTTGGCCCGGTTCGTATCGGGGGCAATCTGTCCTCCCGTCAGGACCCAGGCGGCCCGGGGGTGGGTTATGTCGCCACCCGCACCATGGCTGGTTCAAAAACCGATACCCCGATCATCGAAATCCCGAATTCGATTCACGTCATCACCAAGCAGCAGATGATCGATCAGCAACCCCAGAACGTCATGGAGGCCCTGCGCTACATGCCGGGTGTCAGCGTCGAGGCGTTCGGTGCCTTCGGCAACGGCCCGGCCAGCGGACAGAATCCCGGCGCGATCCAGCAGCGCGGGTTCAATACCGCGCAATTCGTCGATGGCCTGCGCTCCTATTCCGCCAGCGCCGGGGAAACCTCCTTTCTGGAGCGGATCGAGGTCATGAACGGCCCGGCCTCGGTGCTGTACGGCCAAAGCACGCCCGGCGGCATCATCGACATGACCCTGAAAAAGCCGACCGATACGCCGCTCCATAACGCCACGCTCGGTTTTGGCAACTGGGGACGATACGAAGCGACCTTCGATGTCAGCGACAAGGTCAACCGCTCCGGCAGCGTGCGTTACCGCATCGCGGCAATCGGCGTGACACAGGGCTCGCAGACGGATCATGTGGATTATCACCGAGTCGGCGTGCTGCCGTCCATCACTTGGGATATCGACCCGAAAACCAGCCTCACGCTGGTCGGCTCCTATATGTACACACCGGGAGACGGCACGAACTGGACACAGCTTCCGCCCGCCATCCTTCTGAACGTCAATCACTATGGGCGCATCCCCCGCAGCCGCTTTCTCGGCGACCCGAACTGGAACGTGTCCGGCCAGAAGGATGCGCTGATCGAATACCAGTTTCGGCATAGCTTTAATCGCTGGATCGATTTCAGCCAGAACCTGCGATGGGAACGATCCGAAGACTTCGAAAAGAGACTCACGCGTGGGGTTATCATCCTTCCAGACCTTTACGGACGCGGCGCCTACGAAGGCGGAGGGCGGGCCTCGACCGTTGGCCTCGACACGAGAGTCGGCGGGAAATTCTCCATTGGTCCGGTGCATAACAATTGGATCGTCGGCACCGATTTCCGTGAATATGATGACAAGAACGGTACCACGTCCGACGACACGCCGGGATATAACGGATATCCCGGATCAGATGGCTACTCGTTCGTGAACGTCTATGATCCGCACAGCAACTATGTTCCGTGCATCAACATTCACTCATCGACCTGTCTCAATTACGTCTATGGAAGCAACGCCTCCTATTTTCAGGAAGGTGTCTATTTTCAGGATCAGATCAAATATAAAGGGCTTTCCGTGATTCTCGGCGGCCGTCAGGACTGGATCAATTATCACGGATATACCGAGTCAGGATCGAACGAAAATGCGACCAGTACCTACATCCTGACGAAAAACCACAACCTGCCGCGGCCGCAGAGCGCGTTCACATGGCGGGCAGGGCTGGTCTACAAATTCAATTTCGGCCTCGCCCCTTATTTCAGCTATTCGACCTCCTTCGTCCCGCAGAGCTTCGGCCAGAGAAACTGGGAGGGAAAACTGTTTCCTCCCCTGACCGGCAAGCAATTGGAAGCGGGGATGAAATACGAATCCCCCGATCACAATATCTTTCTGTCAGCCGCGGCATTCCGCATCGAGGAAAATCATTTCCTGGTCAACGATCCGCTTCATGATTCCTTTTCGAGCGATGCCGGAAAGGCCCGTTCGCAGGGGTTCGAGCTTGCCGCCAATGCGAATTTCACCCGAGACCTGCGCTTCAACGCGTCCTACACCTATGAGGACGTGACCTATCTCGACAGCAACCTTTCCAGCACGCAGAAATTTCCCGATGGCAGCACCGGCAACGTGGTGTCCGAAAAAGGGAAATTCGTGGAAAGCATTCCGCGCAATATGGTGTCAGGATTTCTGGACTATACGCCGCCGGTACAGTTCCTGAAGGGTTTTGGAATCAACGGGGGCGTTCGCTACACCGGATTTACCTATTCCGATGCGGTCAACAGTTTCAAGGTGCCCGCCCGTGTTCTGTTCGATATCGGCGCGCATTATGATTTCGGTCAGGCGCTCCACACGCTCAAAGGACTGCGCGCGCAACTTGCCATTTCCAACCTGACCAACAAATATTACATCGCGTCCTGCGGCGGCACCTATTCCTGCTATATCGGACAGGGGCGCCGCGTTTACGGCAATCTCTCCTATAGCTGGTAACGGGGCAGCCCCTGGATCTCTGCGCCGTGAACGCAGGCCGGATATTCTCGTTGGCTCTTGCTTTCCCGCGCGCGTTCGCCTAACCGAAGTTAAGATTTATTCGCACTACGAGGCGGCATGAGATCATGCCGCCGCCATGCGCGGGCGCGGAGGAAGGTGGCAGGGCGTGACGCAGGAGGGTGCATTACTGGCGCTGTACCTCGCAAACCGCCGCGATCTCGTGAACTACGCCAACAGTTTTACCGGCGACCTGTTCCGCGCCGAGGATATCGTGCAGGAAGCATGGCTGCGGTTCGTGGATGCATCCCGGCGGAGCAGCTTCCACGCGCCACGCAGCTATCTCTACAGCATCGTGCGCAATCTCGCCCTGGATGAGCGCCGCCGGGGTCGGCGGGAGGGCCTGCACCTCGCGCCCGACCCGATCGATATCGTCGCCGACACCGTTGCCGCCGATCCGCCCGGTGCCGAGCAGGTGCTCGCGGATCATGAGGAAATGGACCGGCTGCGCACCGCAATCGCCGAACTGCCCGAGCGCACGCGCATCGCCTTCGAAATGCACCGCTTCGGCGACCGCAAACTGCGCGAGATCGCTTCCTTCCTCGGCATTTCCGTGTCCGGCGCCGGCCTGCTCGTCACCGATGCCCTGGAGCACTGCAAGGCGCGGTTGAACCGTTCATGACAGGCGTCACACAGCCCGCGTCTTCCAGCGTGGAGGATTATTTTGGAAAAGACCCGGTCCAGGTCGTCTTATGGATGAGGGATCGGCTATACGGATCAACCGCGCGGAGCGACGTGGCGTCTCGCGCCGAAGGGTAGGCATGGCGACACACTCAGATCCGGAAAAGCGGCGTGCCTCGAAGGAGGCCACGGCATGGTTCGTGCTCATGCAGGAAGAGCCGGATGATCCGGACATGCTCGCGCGGTTCACGGCATGGCGATCCGCCTCTGGCCTGAACAGAGAAGCCTGGGACACGATGCAGCACACTGCGGGCCTGATCGCCCGCCTGCCGCCGGCCAATACCGGCAACTGGCGCAACGTGCCGCGCTATCAGGCACTGCGCTGGTATCGACGGCCGGCGGCCCGTGCCGCCACTGCCCTCGCCGTGGCCGCCTGCGTGGCGCTTCTTCTGGCCCCGACCGCCCTCCTCCGACTCCAGGCCGATGACATCACCGGCACCGCCGAGACGCGTGAGATCGCCCTGGGCGATGGTGATTCCGCCCGCCTGGCACCGAAAAGCGCCATCGCGATCGACTATGTAGCCGGTCAACGCCATGTCCGGCTGCTGGCCGGCGAGGCGTTCTTCACCGTGCGGCACGATCCTGCCCATCCCTTTACCGTGACAGCAGGCGCAGTGCGCACCACCGATATCGGCACCGCGTTCGATATCCGGCGCGGCGCAAACGATGTCGCAGTCGCGGTTCGCGAAGGCCTGGTGCGCGTCGAAGGCGGAACGGTGCGGGCAGGCGGTGTGGAACTCGGCGCGGGCGAGATCCTGACTATTGGGCCGGAGACCGCCCGCCGCGCCGCCATTGCGCCAGACCATATCGGCGCCTGGGGCCAGGGGCTGCTCGCGGCCGACGAAGAGCCGATGGGCGAAGTGGTGGATCGCCTGCGCCCCTGGCTGGGAGCGCGCGTGGTGATGGCCTCGCCTCAGGCCGGGCGGCATGTAACCGGCGTTTACGACCTGACTGCCCCAGAGGAGGCCCTGCGCGCCGTCGCCAAGGCGCATGGAGCCGAAATCCACCATCTCTCGCCCTGGATCGTCGTGGTCCGCTAATCCGCCGGTTGCCGGACCGCGCCGGGAAAAACCTTTCCGTCGTTCTCTCCGGAACTTTTTTTGGAAAACGCTTTCGCCCGAACGTCTCCGGATAGGGAGATGCGAATGCAAGGAATTCTTAACCACAAGGTCGAGATCCACATGGCGCTCCCTCCGCAACGCGCATGAGGAGTCGAACGGGTGACGCCAGGGACAGAGAACAACCGAAACGGCGGAAGAAAAAGGGCACACCTGCTTCAGGTGACAACAGCCATGGCCGCTCTCGCCGCACTTCATCCCCTGGCGACCGAGGTGACACCGGCTGGAGCCGCCACCACGCAGGAACGGGAAGACCCGACACTGTCACTCCGGAATTTCGATATCCCCGCGCAGCCACTATCGGCCGCCCTGATGCGGTTCGTCCAGCAGGCCGGACTACAGGTCACGGCGGATTCGGCACTTCTGCGTGGGGTGAACACGTCTGGCGTCCATGGTCGCCTCACGCCCAGGCAAGCGCTCGGACAACTGCTTGCGGGCACCGGCCTGGCCGCTCTCCCGGCTGGCGGCAGAACCGTGGTGCTGACGAAAATGTCTTCCACCATCACGCTGGGTCCTGTTCGCGTGGGCGGCCAGACGCATCCCGCATCCGACCCGCAGGCACCATACGGCCCAGGCCAGGGTTTCGTCGCGACCCGCACGAACACCGCGACCAAGACCGACACGCCGATCATCAAGGTGCCGCAATCGATCTATGTCGTCACGCGTCAGCAGATGGACGATCTCCAGCCGCTGACGATCATCGAGGCATTGCGCTACACGCCCGGGATTTCCGCCCCCAATCCGCCTGGCGGGGGACTGCCGTGGGTCAACTCGCATGATATCTACCAACGTGGCTTCCAATCCGACACGTTTATGGACGGCCTGATCGCCGACACATCGCCTTCGACGGTCGAGCCTTTCTTCATGGACAGGATCGAGGCGCTCAGCGGTCCGCCATCGGTGATGTATGGACAGGCACTGCCAGGCGGCGCCATCAACGTCTCCCTCAAGCGGCCGACGGAAAAGGTGCGCCACGAGTTCAATGTCGGCTTCGGCAGCTATGGGCGCTACGAAGGACAACTGGACATGAGCGGCCCCCTGACGAAGGATCGGACGCTTCTTTACCGTGTCGTGGCCATCGGCGACACGCAAGGGGACCAGACCGCATACAGCCATTACAAGCGGCTGGCGATCATGCCGGAGCTGACCTGGAACATAGACGACGATACGTATCTGACACTGATCGGACAATACAACGCGATTCCGGAACTGAGCGCGAATTCCGCCGGACCGGCGATGTCGGCGATCTTTCCAGGTTCCTATCCCCGATACTCGCCCCATACGTTCACCGGGGACCCAGCGTTCAGCAACTCCCACGGTGAATCACATCTTTTCGAATATATATTCTATCATCGCTTCAACAAATTTATCCAATTCTATCAGAATTTCCGCTACGAGCATAATAATGGCTGGTTCAGCGACCTCTTCTCGCTCGGGCTCGATCCCAAGACCTCGGAACTGAGCCGCTATGCGATGATGCTCGGGGACGACGAACACGCGGTCCTGATGGACAGCCATGCGCAGATGGATTTCTCCACCGGGCCCATGCAGCATAAGGTTCTGGTCGGCGTCGATTTTCGCGTTCAGCAGGAAAGCGATATCTGGGGAATGGATTTCAACGCCCCGTCGCTGAACCTTCTTAAACCACAATATTATATCTATTCCACGAAAACCTTTTTATCAAACATCGGAAACAGCTTTTCCGGTGACGTGAGCGACTACGAGCAGGAGGGGATCTATTTCCAGGATCAGTTCGCCTGGAAAGGGTTGAACGTGACCCTTGGCGGACGAGAGGATTGGAACAATTATGGTGGCACGTTCGCCCGGGCCTTCACCTGGCGCGGCGGCGTGAATTACGTATTCGATTTCGGATTGGCACCGTATTTCAGCTACGCGACATCGTTCAATCCGCAGGTTGGAAATATCTACAGCGGCGCCCAGCCCCAACCCTTGTCGGGCAAGCAGTGGGAAGTGGGGCTGAAATACCAGCCGCCGCATAGCAGGATGTTCTTCTCGGCCGCGGCCTATGACCTGCGGGAGAACAATGTTCTCGTCACTGACCCCTATCATCAGAATTTCAGTCTTCAGGTCGGTCAGGTTCGGGTCCGGGGTGTGGAACTGGCTGCGAACGCAAATCTTGCCCAGGGCCTCGATCTCAGCGCGAGCTATACCTATATGGACCCCGAAAACAGCCGAACCAACCTGACGGACACGGACATAAACGGTAACATTGTTTCTTTGAAAGGAAAGTCTCCAACGCAGATTCCGCGCAATACGGTCAGCCTGATGGTCGATTACAGGCTGCCCAGGGAGATTGCACCCGGATTCTCGATCAATGCTGGGCTACGCTATGTGGGATTCACCGTGGGGGATCAGGCGAATTCCTTCCATGTTCCTGCCTATACGCTTTTCGACGGCGGGGCGACCTATGATTTCGGTGCGCTCCGTCCTGTGCTCAAGGGACTGAATGTCCGCCTCAGCCTCGTGAATGCCTTCAACAAGGAATATGTCGTCAACTGCACCTCAAGCGATAGCTGTGCGTGGGGGCAACTGCGGCGCGTGACCGGGCAGATCGGCTATCGCTGGTAGCCCATATTCATATTAACGAAGCGCTTGGGCAGGCTCCGGTGCTGGCGGGCGCCCCGGTTCACAAGACCAGGGCGAGCCACGGCCCGATCCACCGAACGCGCGCCTGCCGTGCATGGGCGATGGCATCCAGTGCGGCAGCAGGATCGCCCATGTTGTAGACGCCGGAGACGGGCGGCTGCGCCAGTTGTGACGACACGACAATTTTTCCCCGCAGCCAGGGACGCAGCCGCGCCACGACCTCCCCAAGTGGTTCATCATTCGCCACCAGTAGGCCATCAGCCCAGGCCCCGATCTGATCGGGGGGAACAGACGTGCGGAAGGTCGCCGCGCCGGCGCCGAGCGCCTGCCCCTCGCTCAGATCCTGCCCGGCCGCCGGCAGGCTACCGCCACGCACGTGAACGCGACCGGATTTGACAGCGACGGCGACATTTTGTCCATCACGCCGGACATCGAATACGGTGCCGACATCCTCGGTCTGGTAGGCGCCGGCCGTCACGAGAAACGGGTGGCGTTCATCATGCGTAACGGAGAACAGCGCCTCGCCTGCCAGCAGGATAACATGGCGCTTGTCGCCATCGAAGGCCAACGCACTCGCCGGGCCAAGCGTGATGGACCCGCCATCGGGAAGATGGATGGTGGCAATCCTGCCCGTTCCCGTGATCTGGTCGGCGCGCAGGCGCAGCGCGATGTCCGGAGCCCCCAGCATCAGGGCGATGCCGGCCGCCAGCCCCGTCACACCGGCCATTACCCACCGACGGCGCGGCCAATGGCGGGTAGCAGGCAACGCAGGCTCTGCCGGCCCGACGGCGCGCGGCCGACGCTGCCAGTTCCCTGTATTGCCGACGGGAAGTCGTGCCACAATCTCCGTGGTCTTTTCCGTACGCCGCCATGCTTCATCGTTGGCATCGGACGTCACACGCCAGGCCTGGAAACGGTGCCAGGTCGCCGGATCGTCAGGCTCCTCCTGAAGCAGGATCAGCCAGTCCGTCGCTTCCTTCAGGGCACGCTCGCGGATCGGATCGGGTTGCGTCGCCATTACAGTCCTTCAGGATCACGACACGGAACAGGCATTCGCCGTAAGGCGCATCGTATTCCCCTATAAATCTTTGACGGAGATCGGGATGCTTTTTCCAGGCTGATCTGATAATTTTCTCTCATGGCCAATCGACATGCCGGCGACACCGCTCGACGGCCTCCGATACCAGGACATGTGCCATTGATACCGAGATATTGAGGAACGCAGCGATCTCGCGCAGCTTGCTGCCGCCGAAACGGTGCATCTCGAAAGCGATCCGCATCTGCTCCGGCATCTCGGCCACTACCGCCCTCACCGCTTCGACGGCATCCCTGTCGCGCATGGCCTGGTCGAGCGGCGCCTCGCCATCTGTTATGGTCGAAGCCGCTGTTTCAGGAAGGCTACTCTCGAGAACAACGCCTTCACGTGCCTTCTGGCGACGGTAGTCGATGGCAAGGTTGCGCACGATACGATAGAGATAGCGTAAAGGATCGGCTGGCCAGACATCGGTGACGATCCGCGCGAAGCGTAGCCACGCCTCTTGTACAATGTCCTCCGCCTCCGATCGGTCGCTGACCAGACTGTTGGCGTATTTCAGCAACGCCCTCTGATGCGTGGTGTACAGGGACACCACCGAACCCGTCTGTTCCAAGGAATCCACAATTTCAGTGCCTTGACCGATCTCCGAACAACCCAGCTCTTTTGCACAGAGCGCATTTGCAACTCATTATCAGCTTCGATTGTTACCCGGTTCGTGTCTCGACGGCAAGCGGCTGACCAGTTCCGGACCACCGTCTGCCCTCAGCACGAAGAGTGGCAGCAGTTCGCCCTGGCCGATACTGACCGAAAACGCGATGAACACCTTCTGACCGTCATCGAAGGCCCAGAGCGGCATCCAGGGCGGGACACCGCCTTTCATACTTTCGACCACGTAGCGGAAATTGAGCGCGTCGAGATTCAGGCCCGATTCGACTGGCACATTCGCCAGCGTTACCGTCCTGCCGGCGCAGAGCAATCAGATCTGCTATGCTCCATCCAGATAGGCCTCCCCTTGGAGGGAGCGAAGAAGGTCAACTCCCGAAATGATGATAGTTGAGACTCGAAATTGACTTTGAACGCGAGATGGACCGATGCATGCCGATCATGTGATCAGTCCACTCTGCATTACGCAGGTATATGATGAGATGTTCTAGGAAAGGATCTCATCGGGCCTGTTACTGTGAAGATCGGTGGAAACGAAAGGCCGAGCCATGGCACTGTCCGCTTCGCATGGACGTGCCAAGTCCGGATGACGAGAGAGCATTGGATATCGGCTGTTAGTAGTATGCCAGACCGTCCAGAATGCCCTTCACTTCGGTCAACGAACAGCAGATTCGGGAGGGGCGTCGCCTACAGGGCCTATCTGTTCCCCTGTATGTCGTGCTTCGATAAATGAATAAAAACGGTTCTTTCTTATAAAAATAATTATCCCGCTTATTATTACGACGATCATATAAATATCGAGCATCGCCCAGATGCCCTTCATGGGAATGCCGCCGTAGTCACCGAAATGGAGCGGGCGGGAAAGCTCAAGGATGTTGAGATACCACGGCATCCGCAACACCGTCGTGATCTTGCCCGAGCGGGCGTCCACGAGAACAGCCGTAAACAGCCGGCCTGTCAGAGCCGTGTCGCCCTTGACCCATACAAGATAGTGAAACGGGCTTCCGATGCCTGCCCCGGGGAAAATTGCGCTGACGATCTTCATGCCGGGCAGTGCAGCCTGGGTGGCGGCAAGAACGCTGCCGATAGGTGCCAATGCTTCAACGGGAGGCGGGGTCTGCCCCTGCCACGGGCTCAAAACCTTGCGCACATCCTGCTGCTGCCAGGCCATGAAAAGCGGGGCAGACAAGGCGTTCATGAAGCCCGTCACACCAACCACACCCATCCAGACTGTCACGGCGATTCCCAGAAAATTATGGAAATCCAGCCATGAGAACGCCTGACGGCGTCCTGTGCGCATAGTCCCAAAAGGGCGCCCCCGCATGAAGGGAGCGTAAATCAACACACCAGATAGAAGGGCAAGAAAAAAACAGAGAGACACGCCAGCCAGCACGATGCTGCCCGGCAGGCCGTTCAGAAGATTTTTGTGCAAACCCTGAATGATCGCCATGACAGGATGACGACTCTGCACTGGCTGCGCGTTGTCACGCAATAATTTGGCGTTTCCAGAATCATAAGTCAGAAAATGAGCGGAGCGGGGGTTCGTGTTGTACTCCGGCCAAGATCTTGCCATGCCGACGATAGTCTGTGGTTCATCGTCATCGACAAATACGGATGTGATAATCTGCCCGGAATAACGGCTCCGGGCGGAAGACACTATGGCGTTCGTCACCTCGGATGAAGAAGCTCCTGAGGCATCTGAATAGGTTAAGGCATTTTCGCTCCAGCCGATGATTTCCTCTCCAAATACCAGCGGGAGACCCGTCAGGCACAGGATGAGCAGAAAAATCGTGGAAATTATGCTTGTCCATTTATGGATCCATACCCATCGGCGCAACGCAATGCCTGTCATCCTCACCACCGCACCCGTACGGAGCCGAGAACGACACGGTCAAGCGACCATGTGCAATTCCCGGAATTGCAGACCGCCACGCGCCGATTGGCAATATTGTTGACATTGAGCTGCAGCCTGACCGGACCCAAATCCTTGTGCGTCATGACATCGAAGACGGTAAGGGCGTCGTTCCTCTGGGTATTCGCGACATTCGCCCAGGTCTTGTCCAGAAAGCGCACACCCGCACCAACGCCGAAGCCCGGCACGAGACGCGTGGGAAAAGCGTAATTCAGGAAAAGGGACGCCTGGTTTCGGGGAACACCGACCGGGACCTTGTGGGGCGCTGTCGTACTTTGGGTATTCAATATATCGACGTAAGTATAAGATCCTATGGCCTGGAGGCCGAAGCCCAGATTCGCGACCGCCTCCACTTCCGCGCCGCGCGACCTGACCCGGCCATTCTGTATATTATATACTGTATTGGCAGGATCCGTCGTCAGGACATTGGTTTGGTGTAGATCGAAGAAATCGGCGGTAATATAGCTATCAAATCCATGTGGCTGATATTTTAGACCAGCTTCGTACTGGTGTCCCTTGGTCGGATCAAACGGGTGGCTGCCGTTTGCAGGCGAACTGACCCCCGAGGTCGGCATGAACGATGTGGAATAACTGAAATACGGCGCGATCCCGTTGTCAAACAGATACAAAAGAGACGCGCGCCCCGTGAAAGCGTTGGGGCTGGTTCTGGTTGTCGCATTATTGGCAAGCAGGTTTCTCGAACTTGTGCCGACCATATCCTCTCGGCCACCCAGAAGCAGATGCCAGTGCTTCCAGGACAACTGCTCCTGCGCATAGACACCAACCTGGTTGATGGTCTGGTAGACATCTGTCGCCGTCTGGATGATGGATACGCCGCTCGTGCTGTAGACCGGGTTCAGAAGATTCAGCGTGGAACCCCATCCTTCCCCCATCTTGCTGTTCAGATGCTGTTGAAAATAATCGACGCCGAACAGCACCGTATGTTTCACGGGACCACTGCGGAAATTGAACTGGGCTTGTGTATCGAGATTCAGGCTTGTCAGCCCTTCCTGCCATTGTCCCGCATATCGGGTCAGATTGGTGCCCAGTAAGGAGTATGCATCCTCGAACTCTCCATCCAGATAAGCATGCCCGTACCGGAAATTCTGACGTAGAGTCACAAGATCGCTGACTTTATGCTCCAGCTTGTAGCCAAAATACCATTGCTGCTGACGAAACGCGTCATAGGCAGGGTCCCCTACACGAATATGGGTCAGGCCCTTTCCTGGCACATAAAGATAGTAAGGCCACATCGATGTCAGATTCTTCTGGTATTCTCCCAACAGGGTCAGCGTCGTACGGGGCGTGATATGAAACGTCATGGAAGGGGCAACCGCAATACGGTTGTCCTTGGTGTCATGAACCTGGGTATCACTGTCGCGGAACAGGCCGGTCACCCGGTAGAGAACATCGTGCCCGTGATCGATGGCGCCACCAAGATCGAACTCACCCTGATAGCGATTGTAATTTCCCAGTGTCAGCTCAACTTCATGAATGGACGTATCGACGGGCAGCTTGCTGACAACATTGGTGAGGCCGCCCGGATTATTGGAACCGTACAAGACCGATGTCGGTCCCCGGAAGACCTCTATGCGTTCCGCCTCGTAGGGTTCGTTGCGGAAGTAGGCGAAACTGCCGTTCGCAAATCGCAGGCCATCGCGGTAATTGCCATACTGGTTTGCGGAGAAGCCACGGATCAGAGGCTGATCATAACGCGGATCGAACCCATAGGGCTGGGTCTGGACGCCGGCGGAATAGACCAGCGCCTGGCCCAGGCTCTGCGCGCCGATGTCAGAAATCAGATCGCGTGAAACGACGGATATTGACTGAGGCGTTTCGATGAGAGGCGTATCGGTCTTGGTGCCCGAAGCACTGAGATGGGCGACATATCCTTTCACGGAGCCTGTCGCCGTCTCCGTCCGGCTTGCCAGGCCCGCACCGGTGGTTTTCGCCAGCTGGGACGCCGTCCCCTGCACACGCACCGGGCTGAGGGTGATTGTCGGATTTCTGTTGGTCGCCACGACAATCGTCCTGCCGTCCTGCAGGTGCCAGGACAGGCCGCTGCCATTCAGCAGGCGGGCCATGGCGTCGCTGACTGCCAGCCTGCCGGACAGACCATCGGTCCTTTTTCCCGTGACGGCGGCGGACGGGAAGAAAATATGAACGCCACTCTGGTCGGCGGCCTGCGTCAGCGCATGATCGAGATCGCCCGCCGCCACATGGAAATCCACGCTGGTCTCGACGACCGACTGCGCAAATGCCTTCTCCATTACGACAGGCGGCGTCCCGACCGTTGTCATCACCGTCAGCTGCCAGACCATTCTCCGCGTCGCCTGTGCTACGCTCATTCCGTCCACCTTGAAAATTGATGTCCGCCTGGAACACGCCATCGCATCCAGTTAAGACTGCATCTCATTTTCAAGGACGTTCAAGTGAAGCCGACTTGCAGTCCGCCACTCAAAAAAAGATAAAAAACTTGCCGGCCAGGAAGCTGATCAACTGATGAGCAGCAGATAGGGCAGATGGGTCACACGCGCGCCTGTAGAAGACTGAAGCGCGGACAGCAGGGCCGTCTTGTCATCAATGTCGAAGACGCCGGTGACTTGCAGCTTCCTGAGCCTGTCTCCCACCACCACGATACGACCGCGCTGGTAGCGCTCCAGTTCCCGGGCGACCGTTTCCAGGTTTTCCCGATTGAAGATCAGCTTCCCGCGCGTCCACGATGTCATATCGTTGACATTGATGCTGGCTGGGGCGCTGACGATCCCATGATCGTACCGTACCATCTGCCCCGTCGTGACCCGCTGCGCGTCAGTTCCGTCCCGCACGGCCACCATCCCGGCCTGGACCGCCACTTCCGTCGCGGATCCGATCCGCCTGACGCCGTAGATCGTTCGCTGCGCCTCGGCTTGCCCGCCGTTTGCGGTCACGACGAACGGACGGGCGGCATCATGGATCACATCGAACAGGGCTTCGCCATCATGCAGGGCAATCCGGCGTTCCTGACCGGTGAATGCGACCGAAATCGCGGTCGCTGTATTCAGCCAGACATGGGAGCCGTCTTCCAGCGCGACCCGGCGCCGTTCCCCAACCGACGTATGATACGTCGCCATGGCTGCCGTCAGGGTGGAGACAGCCGCCGGGCCGAAAGCCCATGCAGTCGCTCCAGCCGCCAGCGAAGCGCCAAATGCTCGGCGCCCGAAACGGCGCGCACGCAACTGGTAGGGTGGCGGAGCAAGGGCCGTCCCCACCGTCCGGTATTCCTGTGCAGCGGCCGTCTCACCGATCTGGCCGAAAAGCCTCTCGGCCTCCTGTGCGGCCTCCTCATGCGCGGGAGAGCGTGCCCGCCACCGGGCAAAGGCCCGCCGGTCATCCTCGGTTGCGCGACCGGAGCAGAGTGTCGTCAGCCATGCAATGGCCTCGTCACTCAGCGCGAGACGGCGCGGTGTCCGGGGGCGATCCTTCCCTCCTGGGGAGTCAGGCATAAAGACACCGATTCCCTTTGTGTCCCCGTTGCGGCTTTCGCATGTCCCCCTCCCTGATGAGACTGATCATGACCAGTTTCATAGACAAGGACGAACGGGACCACAGGGACTTGCAGTGACGGTGCTGAAAATCAGTCTTCACCCTGCCTCACACGATCGCGGCAATGACGGACGGCCTGCATGATATATTTCGCGACCATGCTCTCTGACACGCCAAGACGTGCCGCGATTTCCACATAAGGCAGACCGTCCACTCTCAGCATGAGCAAGGCAAGGCGTGCCTTTATGGGGAGTTCGACCAATGCCGCGTCCAGCCTTTCCAGCCGGTCGCGGTCAATGACCTGTCGCTCCTGCGAGGGTACCTGTTCGGGCACATTCTCATCAAGTTCTTCGTCCGAAAGCCATGTCGCGCGCCGCCCTGCTCGCCGTCGCATATCAAGGGCGAGATTGCCGGCGACACGAAAAATATAGGCTTTTTCGTTCTCAACGGCTTCGGTGACCCTGCTCAGCCGGACATAGGTGTCGTGGGCCAGGTCCGCCGCATCATTCACATCGCCAGTGCGATGAAACAGAAACCGCAGAAGGTCTTGATAATGCCGTTCGAAGCTCGCGAGCAGAGGCGTCCGCTTCGCTGTCATCCGCTCGCTCTTACGCCGGTCTTCATGCACGCATAGCTCCTGGGCGGGGTCATTTAAGAACCATTCTCACTTTTGCATACTCCCGGCCATCGGGAGCGGCAAGCCAGGATGCACAATCCGAGGGACGAAGAGGTCGGGCGGAGTGGCGAAGGCATCCTCTTCCTCGGCGCGTGGGCGCGACGTCATTCAGCACCCCGTCTTCGAACCGCGCCTCGGCCGGTGTCGCCACCCGGCGCACCCGCGCCGCTGGGTCCAGCGCGGCCAGCGCATGGCCCATCACCATCGGGTCCCCAACGGCGATCCAGCGCCGCTGCGCCGGTCGCCGCAGGAACATCCGGGCCACGATCTCCGGCCCGATCCCGGCGGGATCGCCCATCGTGGCGGCCAGTGGCCGGATATCGAGGGAGGCGCTTTTGCTCATGATGGTGAGCGTAACGGAACGGTCAGAAGGGAAAATCGATATGAACTGACCCGTTCCGGTGATAAAAACTAACCAATGACGCGCTCCGACATCCCGTCGCTCGACGATCTGCGCGCGTTCGAGGCCGTCACCCCTCGGTTCGGTGCGGGCGGCGGCCACGGAACTGGCCCTGACCCACGGCGCGGTCAGCCGCCGGGCGTCCAAGCTGGCTGATGATCTGAGACTCCAGTTGCTGGAACCGGATGGACGTGGTATGCGGCCGACCCGGGACGGCTCGCGTCTGGCAGAAGCGGCAACCGACGCGCTGAAGGGGATCGCGGCAGCACTGGCGGAAATCCGGTCCTCATCCGATGCGCAGCCGATCGTGCTGTCGTGCAAGCGGTCATTGGCGATGCGCTGGCTAATCCCGCGCCTGTCCGATTTCCAGGACCGTCATCCGGGTATCGATGTGCATCTTTCGACCGGCGGCGGCGCGCTGGATTTCGCGCGCGACCGCATCACGCTGACAATCCGGCGCTTGGACTTTCCCCTGGATCCAGAATTGGCCGTCACCACGCTCGCGGCGGAGGCGGTCGGGCCGGTGATGCGGCCCGACATGGCGGAGCGGTTCGCAGCGGGAGACTATCTGGCGCTTGGATCGCGCACTCGGCCTAAGGCATGGCGGAACTGGCTGGCCCGCCGCCCCGGCAGCCCCGCACCGCGCGACGTGCGTCTATACGACCATCATTTCAGGATGCTGGAAGCCGCCGCCAGCGGCCTGGGCGTCGCCCTGTCGCCCCGGATCATCGCGGCCGACGATATCGCAACCGGTCGGCTTGTTGCGCCGGTCGGGTTCGATGCGGATGGAACGTCTTATGGATGATCCGGCCAGGCAGGGTGGAAATGACGGAGAACGTCAAGGTCCTGGAAAAATGGATCGTAAAACAGGTTCTATAACCCGTGATATCAGCCCCTTATCCCTAGGGGCGGCGCGGTCAGATCATTGCTCCTTGCCTGAAGGCATCGAACGCGAGCGAATGAAATCGACGAACGCCCGGAGCGGCGGGGGCAGCTGGCGACGACCGGAATAGTAAAGCATGGGCCCTGAAAAAGGTGCGGCCCAGTCTTCAAGCACCACGTCCAGCGCACCGCTGCGAATGTGAGGAGCCAGCCAGTCTTCAAACAGACAGACGATGCCAAGACCTGCCAGAGCAGTTTCAAGCAGAAGGTCGCAGGCCGATCCCGGTTGGACCAATAAAGGGCCTGGTGGATCGAGGCGAATAATCTCGCCGTTTTTCTCGAACTCCCACACGGCTGACGCACCGCCGGAAAAGCGAAGACGCAGACAGGCATGTTCCAGCAACTCGCTCGGGTGTCGGGGGCGTCCCTTCGCAGACAGATAGGATGGTGCGGCCGCAGTAAGAACGCGCTGAGTGCCCGGCCCGATGGGGACAGCAATCACGTCCTGTTCCAGACGTTCTTCATAACGGATGCCTGCATCCGCGCCAGAGGCAAGAATATCGACAAAACTGTCCTCGACCGTCACTTCCACGCGGATTTGCGGGTGAGCGATCAGGAAGGGCGACAGAATGCCCGGCAGCACAGTCCGGGCAACATTGGCCGGCACGTTGAGACGGATCGTGCCCGCGGGCTGGTCGGTTTGAGCATGGACCGTATCGAGCGCAGCGCTGATCTCAGCAAGGGCTGGCGAAAGTCGCGCGAACAGCCGGGCACCCGTCTCTGTGAGCGAGATGCTGCGTGTGCTGCGATGAAGCAGACGCGAACCGAGACGGGTTTCCAGTCGGCGCAGAGCTTCGCTGAGGCCGGATGCTGAAAGACCCGAAACACGCGCGGCCTCTCGAAAGCCACCCGCCCGCGCAACCGCGACGAACGCCGAGAGATCATCAAGCTCGAATGACATTGTGCGAATTTCCGTACAGCCCGTTCAGGATTGAACAGCTTATCGATCATTCGAGCGTAGTCCATGTCTGGTGCGCACCCCTTATCAAGGAGATACCGATGAGCAATCGTACCAATGCAGGACCCTTTTCACTCGGCGACCGCGTCGTGAACCGTATGGGATATGGGGCGATGCAGCTTGCTGGCCCGGGTGTATTCGGACCGCCGCGGGACCGCGAAGCCGCTGTTGCTGTGCTGCGCGCTGCTGTCGAAGCTGGCGTCAATCATATCGATACCAGTGACTTCTATGGCCCGCATGTCACGAACCAGATCATCCGGGAAGCGCTGCATCCTTATGACGATGACCTTGTGATCGTGACCAAGGTTGGGGCGGTGCGGGGCGAGGATGCGTCATGGCAGCCAGCCCAAAGCGCGGAAGATCTGACCAGAGCCGTGCATGACAATCTGCGCAATCTGGGGCTTGATCGTCTTGATGTGGTCAACCTGCGGCTGATGGGTGACATCTTTGCGCCCAAAGAAGGCTCGCTGGCAGAGCCGTTTTCAGCACTGGCTGCTCTGCGTGAACAGGGCCTCATCCGCCATCTCGGCCTCAGCAATGCGACGGCCGCCCAGGTGGCTGAAGCGCAGACGATCGCGCCAGTCGTATGTGTGCAGAACCATTACAACCTGGTTCATAGAAAGGATGATGAGTTGATCGATGCGCTGGCCGCACAGGGCATCGCCTATGTACCATTTTTTCCGTTGGGCGGGTTCAGCCCGATCCAGTCGGATGCCCTCTCCCAGGTTGCAGCCGATATCGGGGGCACCCCCTTACAAGTGGCGCTGGCCTGGTTGCTGGCCCGTTCACCCAACCTGCTTCTCATCCCGGGGACGTCGAACCCCCTTCATCTGTCAGAAAATCTTGCAGCAGCAACGCTGGAACTGTCGGCCGATGTTCAGGCGCGGCTTGACACGATCGCCATCGCGTAATCTCGGCAACCTGTTCAATCCGAAGATGAAAGGTGTCGCCCATTTGTTTGCGTGTTCCGGAAACCACGAAGACCCGTTTTATGCCGGTGAGGCGCGAAAAGAACGGGGCAAGCCGGTTATTTTTTCAGTTCGGATTACCAGTTGCATTTCGCCGGACAGCTTGAGGTGGCTGATGAAACTCACGCAGGAAGGCGCGCCGCATCCGCTCGGGGTCGTGGAAGCCGGTCATCACGGCAATGGATTCGATGGGGAGCGTGGATCGTTCGACCCGCTCCCGTGCTGCCTCCAGACGCAGTTTCTCGACCGCTCTGGCGGGGCTCATCCCCACGGCGGTCCGGAAACTGCGTGAAAAGTTCCTGGGGCTCATGCCGACCCGGCTGGCGAGAATGTCCACGGTCAGGCGCTGTTGCAGGTTGGACCGGATCCATCCCAGAAGATCGGCAAAGCGTTCCTGCGTGCTCCCCATCTCAAGAAGCGCCGAGAACTGGGACTGCCCTCCGGGGCGGTGATAGAAAACCACCATCTGCTGCGCCGTGCGCCGCCCGATGTCCGCACCGATATCTTCGGTCACCAGCGCCAGGGCCATGTCTATTCCTGCGCTGATGCCGGCTGACGTCCAGACCGGACCATCATGGACATGGATAGCATCGGCCAAGACCCTGACTTCCGGAAACCGTGCTTTCAGGGCCCCGGCCTGTTGCCAGTGCGTCGTCACGCGGCGTCCATCAAGCAGTCCGGCCGCCGCCAGCAGGAAAGCGCCCGTACACACGCTGCATATCCGCCGTGCCGTGCCAGCCTGATGTCGGATGAAGGCCTGCAGTTCCGGACAGGCCATAGCCTGCTTGTGCCCTTCGCCCCCGACGACGACAAGCGTGTCAAAGGCCCCCACCGCCGCGAGCGGAACGGTCTCGATCGTCATGCCGGACGACGACCGGACCAGACCTCCATGCCGGGACAGGGGTGTCGTCTCATACCCAGCGCCCCCAAACGTGCTGGCGATCTCAAAGGCCGCCGTTACTCCGGCGGCGTCGAGCAACTGGAAGTCGGGATAAAGCAGGAGACCGATCCGTATGGGCATGTCCTGAAATGAGGGATCATTGTCCTTTCGTCAAACGCTCTTCCGGAAAACACTGGTAGACGGCAGATCAGCCAGCGATCCGTCCCCGAACCAGAGGCAGAATTTCCAATGTCCCGCCCCCCGTTTCCTCCATTCAATGCCGAAACTGCCGTTGAGAAGGTCCGTCTCGCAGAAGACGCCTGGAATGGTCAGGACCCTGAAAAGGTGGCGTTGGCCTATACGCCCGAGAGCCGGTGGCGCAATCGTTCGGAATTCATCCGCGGTCGAGAAGAGATCGTGACGTTCCTGACATCGAAATGGGAGCGCGAGCAGGAGTATCGGCTCATCAAGGAGCTCTGGGCTTTTCGGGACAATCGGATCGCGGTCCGCTTCGCTTATGAGTGGCGTGATCAGACCGGGCAATGGTTCAGGTCCCATGGGAACGAGAACTGGGAGTTCGATGAAAGCGGATTGATGCGCTATCGAGCAGCGTCAATCAACGATCAACCCATTTCAGCTGCCAGCCGCCTGTTTCACTGGTCTGCAAGGCGGCGTCCGGACAGTCACCCCGGCCTTTCAGCGCTGGGATTGTAACTGTCCGGGGGCACTCCCCTACGGCATTGACTGGAAAGCCTTGCGGCCTTCGGCATCCAGAGTCGCGAAGTCCTCGTCGGAGAGGGTGATGTCGGCCGCGGCGACGTTCTGCTCCAAATGGGCGACCTTGGAGGTGCCGGGGATCGGCAGCATCACGTTGCTGCGTTTCAGGACCCAGGCCAATGCGATCTGGCTCGGGTGCGCGCCGTATTTCTTCGCCATGGTGTCCAAAATAGACCCTGGCTTGGCGAGGTCGCCGGCGGCGAGCGGGAACCACGGGATAAACCCGATGTTCTGCGCCGTGCAGTAGTCGAGCACGTCCTCGCTGGTGCGATCGACGAGATTGTAGCGGTTCTGGACGGTCGCGACCTCAAAGAACTTCGAGGCCGCCTTGATGTTTTCGACGGATACCTCGCTCAGTCCCGCATGACGGATCAGTTTCTGATCGATGAAGGATTTGATCGCGTCGAACTGCTCATCGGCCGGAACCTTGGGATCGATCCGGTGCAACTGCCACAGATCGATCTGCTCGACGCCGAGATTGCGCAGGCTCTTGTGCACCTGCTGGAGCAGATATTCCGGCCGCCCGACGGGTTTCCAGATGTCCGGCCCCGATCGGGTCAGGCCTCCCTTTGTCGCGATCATGAGGCCCTTGGGGTAGGGGTGCAGTGCCTCCCTGATCAGCCATTCCGAGACATCCGGACCATAAGAATCAGCGGTGTCGATGAAGTTGACGCCGATCTCGGGAAGGCGCCTCAGCGTGCGGATGACTTCGTCATGATCGGCGGGCGGTCCCCATATGCCTTTGCCGGTGATGCGCATGGCGCCGAAGCCGAGCCGATGAACGGCGAGATCGCGGCCGATCGTGAAGGTGCCGGCGTTGGCGGCGTTGGGAGATGAATGGGTCATGATCCTCGCTCCTTTTTCCCAGCGGATGGTTGGAGATCCGTCATTTCGTCAGGCTGCGAAGCCACCATCAATGTTGTATGCAGCCCCCGTGATGATGCCAGCCTCTGGCCCGGCAAGATACGCCACCAATCCCGCAATCTCCGCGCCCGTGGCATGGCGTTTGATCGCCATGAAGTCGTGCATAACGTCCTTCAACGGACCATCGGCGGGGTTCATGTCGGTATCGGTGGGACCGGGCTGGACAACGTTGACGGTGATGCCTCGCGCGCCGAAATCACGAGCCAGTCCCTTGGCCATACCTTTCAGTGCCGCCTTGCTGGCACTGTAGGCAGCAAGCCCGGTCATCGGCATACGATCGGCATTGGCGGAGCCGATGAAAATGATGCGACCTCCGTCGGGCATGGTTCGTGCGGCAGAAACGGCCGCGTGGTAAGGGGCGTGGATATTGATGCGGAAAAGCCGGTCGATGTCGTCCGGAGGCATGTCCAATAGGTCGCCCGCGCCAAGAATTCCGGAATTGACGACCAGCACGTCAAGAGGACCGAGCGAGACAATCAGTTCGATGAGAGAGTCCCGGTCGCCGCTATCGGCGCGCAGAGCCTTGCTTCCGGTCTCGGCGGCCAAGGCCCGAGCCTCGTCAGGGGAGGACAGATACGAGAAAACGACTTTCGCTCCATCCGAAGCGAAGCGGCGTACGATCGCCGCGCCGATCCCGCGGCTGCCGCCGAGTACGAGGACGGATTTACCATAAAAACTGCTCATGACGGTATTGCCTCTGATGCCAGTATCTCAGCCAGTCTGTCGAAGGCTGGCTGATAGATGTGTGTCGGCATCCTGGCCTCCATGCTGGCTGCGTGTTCAGCAGTCGCTTCGAATTGACCGCGCCACCGGATAAACGTGCGATCGCCATCCGTTATGGGCAGAAGCGTGATTGTCGACCGGTAGTTCCGGAGCGGCAAAGCCGCTTCAATGATCGAGAACGTCACCGTATGATCCACGTCGGACAGCGCCAGAAGCTGTTCGCGGATAACGCCGACATCCCCCATTTCAACACGGCGGATTGCGCCGACGCGATCGCCGGGTTCATCGCCTTCGATCGCGCAGTGTTTCACGCCCGGCAACCACGCTCCAAGGGCGCCGAAATCACGGATCAGCCCCCAGACGGATAAAACGGGCGCATTGATGACGCTGCTGGCCATAACGTGGATCATATGGACTCTCCCGGTTGTGTTCGTGTGGCCGTTACAGCGATTGGCCGCCCGTCACTTCGATACGCTGGCCATTCACCCAGCGCATGTCGTCAGACAGGAGGGCACGAATCGCGGCGCCGATATCGTCGGGCTGACCGACGCGCCCCATGGGCGTGATATCCGCCAGGCTCTTGTTGATCCCGGCATCGTCACGGACCAGGCCACCGCCAAAATCCGACGCCACGGCTCCAGGTGCGACCGCATTGACGGTAATGCCCCGCTCGCCCAGTTCCTTCGCCATGTAGAGCGAAATGACCTCGGTCGCCCCTTTCATGGCCGAGTAGGGACCATGATCCGTCAGGTAGAAGCGTGTCGCGGCGGAGGTGATGTTGAGAATGCGGCCGCCATCGCGGATCAGCGGAAGGAGCGCTACCGTCAGCAGGTACGGGCCCTTGAAGTGGATGTTGTACTGATTGTCGAGTTGCTCTGACGTCGCGGCATCGAAGCGTGTGTGAATGATATTGCCGGCGTTCTGGACAACATAATTCAGTGCTTGCTGTCCGAACGCGTCTGCGAGAAGGGCTTTGACCCGCTCTGCAAAATCCGTGAACGACGCGTGGTTCGCGATATCCAGCTTCAGCATGCGCAGTTTCGCGTCCTCGTTGCTGAGAGCGGTTTCAGCAGCCTTCGCCTCGTCTTCATTGGTGTGATAAGTGCCGATCACGCTGATGCCGGCGGCTGTCAGATGCTTCGCGATGCTGTAGCCGATGCCGCGATTGGCGCCCGTGATGAGGGCGATTTTTGATGTGCTCATGACCGGGTTCCTTGAGGAGGCATGGCGTCGTGTTCCGAAGACACCATTTCCATACCGACCGATCCATAAAAGAAGCGTGAACTGGGGTCAAGGATTTATGGACCGACCGATACGGAAAAACCGTACCGGGGCTGGTTGGCCTTCCCCTTCGCCAGACCGTCAGCGTTTTTTGAGCCGCTTTTCTGTTTCCGGCTTCACGGCATTGACGTCCCACACTGTCAGGAGAGACGTGACGGCCGCATCCAGAGTGTCGGAGGTCATCCCGTCCCTGGCTTCGCATGTCATGCCGTGGAAAAAAGTCACGAGAATATCGGGCAGGACATCTGTCGCCGGGGACGCCTTCAATTCGCCCCTGGCCACGGCGCGTTCCACGCAGGCCCTGAGGCCCGCCCGCGTGCGCTGTCGTTCTGTCGCGAGAAGGGCGCGGACGGGTTCGTTTTCGGGTGAGCAGTTGCTGGCGCCGGACACGACCAGGCATCCGGTCGGGTGTGCGCGGGCAGACTGCATGCGCGCCGAGCCTCGCAACGTCCGTTCGATGGCCTCGCGCGGTGACAGGCTCTCGTCCCATAAGGGCGCCATGACCTGCCCATATGTCGCCAGGTATCGCTGCACGACTTCCCGAAACAGGGCTTCCTTGGAGCCGAACGCGGCGTAGAAGCTCGCGGGCGAAATATTACCCATGCAGGATTTGAGCTGCGTCAGGGAGGTCGGTTCATATCCCTGCGCCCAGAACAGCGCCATGGCGGCGTCAATCGCCCTCTCCTTGTCAAACTCGCGAGGACGCCCAGTCCGCGCCATGTCATCGTTCCTTTCGAAAGACTTCCATATTAAGTGATCCAGAAGTAATTGCCAAGGCTTTTGCTCCCCTATATATGTATCGTCCGATCCATATATGAGTAGCCCATGACCCCGACCATCACATCGCCCACGAAAAAAGCCGATGAGCGCCTGCCTGTCGCCGGTCTGCTCGCGCTGGCCATGACCGGCTTCATCTGCATCATGACCGAAACGCTGCCGGCAGGTCTGTTGCCTGAGATCGGCGCGGGTCTGCGTATTTCTCCAGCTCTCGCCGGACAGATGGTGACGGCCTATGCCATAGGCTCGCTGAGTGCGGCGATCCCGCTGACACTCGCCACGCAGCGATGGCAGCGCAGAAGGGTCCTGCTGCTGGCGATCATCGGTTTCGTGGTGTTCAATTCTATCACCGCGTTTTCGACGCATTACGGCGCGACCCTCGTGGCCCGCTATGGGGCCGGTGCCGCGGCCGGCCTCGCCTGGGCGTTGCTGGCCGGCTATGCGCGCCGGATGGTGACGCGCGCCCAGCAGGGTCGCGCCTTGGCCATCGCCATGGTGGGCACGCCGATCGCGCTCTCGCTGGGGGTCCCCGCCGGGACATGGCTGGGGGGCGCCGTCGGCTGGCGTCTGGCTTTCTGGATCATGTCGGGCCTGACCGTGCTGCTGATCGCGTGGGTCCTGGCGAAGGTTCCTGACTTTCCGGGTGCCACGCATCACGATCGTCTGCCGTTCCGGCATGTTCTGGGAACACCCGGCGTGCGATCTGTTCTGGGCGTGGTGGTGGCCTGGATGCTGGCGCACAATGTGCTCTACACTTACATCGTGCCGTTCGTGGCACCGGCCGGGCTGGCGGGACAGGCGGATCGCATTCTGCTGCTTTTCGGGATCGCCGCGCTTGCCGGCATCTGGCTGACCAGCCGCACGGTCGACCACGCCCTGCGCCTGTCCGTCTTGCTCAATCTGGCCATATTCGCAGTCGTGGCAGGGGCTTTCGCCATCGGATCTGCATCGCCTGCGGTGATCATGATCGGTGTCGCGATATGGGGTCTGACATTCGGTGGCGCCGCGACGTTGCTCCAGACGGCGCTCGCCGATGCGGCCGGGAATGGCGTGGACGTCGCGCTGTCGATGAATGTCGTCGCCTGGAACAGTGCCATAGCCGGTGGCGGCCTTCTGGGCGGTGTGTTGCTTGAGACCTGGGGGGCTATGTCGTTCCCTTGGGCTGTGCTGGGGCTCGCAATTGCTGGTTTCTTGATCGCATGGCAAGCCCGATCCCACGGATTTCGTCCTGGCCACCGGCTCGGGCATGGGGACGAGAGCTAAGAATTCAATGGGACGGCTTGCGGAATTACCGCGCGGTTTCGGTAAGGATAACCTCTTTATGCCAATGATAGTTTGTGTCAGAGGATTTTTACTCATCACCCGAATGGTTGGCGGGATCTTATCTGATCGTGAATTGGAATCTCCCAAAAATGTCCGCTTTGAAAAGTATAGTGATAGGCACTTGATGTCCGAGATGAAGGCGGAAGCTGTCGATCAAAAATGTTCCTGATTACGCACTATTTTCAGCTATGGATTTATGGCACAAAACGAGAATATCTGTTGTTTTTGAGAGGCTTGATCGATGGCTCGCAACAAGGTCCAGTTTCAGAAAGGGCTAAGCGAAGCCCAATTTAACGAACTTTACGGAAGCGAAGAGAAGTGCCGAGCGGTGATCTTTGGCTGGCGCTGGCCATCGGGCTTTGAATGTCCGGCCTGTGGCGGGCGAGAACATAGCGTCATCCGGAGCCGTGGGCAGTATCAATGTAGCGCCTGTCGGAAGCAGACGTCGCTGATCGCCGGAACGATCTTCGCGGCAACCAAGGTGCCGTTACGGACCTGGTTCCGTGCCCTGTATCATCTAACCCAGAGCAAAGGCGGCATCTCCAGCATCGAACTGGATGACGCCTATCTCGGCGGAGAACGCGGCGGCGGCAAACGCGGGCGAGGATCAGCGGGCAAGACGCCGATCGTGGCCGCTGTTGAAACCACACCGCAAGGCAAGCCAATCCGCCTGAAACTCCGCCGCGTGGCCGGGTTCAGCAGGGCCGAGATCGCAAAGATGGCAAAAAACAGCTTCGACCCCGCCAGCAGCGTGGTCAGTGACGGTCTACGCTGTTTCGCCGCCGTCACCGAAGCAGGGTGCGTCCATCATCCCATCTTGACCGGTTCGGGACCAAAGGCAGGCCGCAATCCTGCTTTCAAATGGGTCAATACCGCTCTCGCCAACATCAAGAATGCCATGACCGGCTACTTACCGCGCTATCCGTGACAAGCATACGCCACGCTATCTCGCCGAGTTCGTTTATCGCTTCAATCGCCGCTTCGACCTCGCCGCCATGATCCCTCGCCTCGGATACGCCGCCGTCAGAACCCCGCCTATGCCCTATCGCCTGCTCAAATTGGCTGAAATTAGTGCGTAATCAGGAAAATGTTTCAGCTTACGCTCCTTTCATCCCGATTCCCATCCCGTCTGCATCTGTAGTGCGGTCACATCGGCCAGCAGGACGCAGGAGCGAAATGAGCCGACAGGACCTCATCGTGAGCGACGACAATACGCGTTCAAGCCTTCTCCCATATGCCGCATCACGTCACGCACATTCAGGACGTTGCGGAGGTCGTGATGGGTAACAATCCAGAAGGGTAGAGTGGCGGGTATATAGTCCGGCAAGACCGGCACGAGATCCGGGTTGTCCCGCGCAATGGGCATTTGGCAATAACCGATACCGACGCCCGCACGCAGGGCTGCCAGCAATCCGACATCGTCGCTGCAATCGAGGGCCGGGCGTTGGCCAAGGGCCGTCAGTTCGGGAAGACGACGCAAATGGGCGGACGACGCGATCAGACGATGCCGGGAAAGCTCGGTGAGGTCGTGCGGGATGCCGTGGCGTTGCACGTAGTCTCGATGGGCATATAGCTTGATCGGCACCGTGCCGATCTTGCGGCCCCATAATTCCTGCTGTGTCGGTTCGGTGTGCCGAACAGCCACATCGGCTTTGCGTTCGAGTATGTTCTCGACGGCGTCGGTCAGGGACAAAGCAATGCGCGTCGTCGGATGATCGTCGAGAAAAGCCGCCAGGATCGACGGCAGGACCATCGTGCCGGTGATCTGGCTGGCGGTGATGGTCAGCGTCGTCGTTTCGGCAGCACTTGCCGATTTCGCCAGCCGCTCGAGGGTATGCGCCTGATCGATCATGGATGCCGCGATCGGCATCAGGGCGCTTGCATGGGCGGTCGGCACAAGCCCCGACTTTGATCGCGTAAAGAGCGTCTGACCGATCATTGCTTCCAACTGGGCGATCTGACGGCTGACCGTTGGTTGTGTCGTCCCCAGAGCGCGTGCTGCTCCCGACAGGGAGCCCGCGCGGCACGCTGCCGCAAAGCTTCGCCAGAGATGCCAGTCGATCTGATCCATACGAAATTGTAGAGTTGATCTGTCATAACCGGCAATACCCTGCCTGCCAGGCAAGGCATTACCCTGCGGACATGAAGAACACGATAAAATGTGTTTTTGCGGTCATTCCAACGTCTTTGGGAGACGGATCCTTGTCGAACTTTCCTGGTCCACGACGTCATATCGACACGCAAATCGAGATCGCGACTTCCCCCGAACGTGTATGGTCTGTGTTGACAGATATGGCAGCTTATCCGTCCTGGAATCCCTTCATTCGCAAGCTGACCGGGCGCCTGGAGCCTCGTCAGCGACTGACCGTCTGTCTCGGTGGGGACAAGGCAGGTGGTGGGATGGTGTTTCATCCCGAGGTCGTCACCGTCATGCCGGGCCAGAGGTTGCAGTGGATTGGCCGCCTCTGGGGATTACCCGGATTGTTGACCGGGACCCATGATTTCGAGATCACGCAAACCGGCCATGGGACATTGTTCCGCCAGAGCGAAGCGTTCGCCGGGATTCTGCTCTGGTTCTATGACGTTGAGACGGTTCGGGCCGAGTTCATCAAAATGAACCAGGCCCTGAAATCCCGTGCCGAAGCGGCGTGACATCGACCAGATATCCCGACAGCACGACGGAACTGGCAATCAGCGGTTCAGATCGGCGCGGCACCGCAGGAATCAGTTCAACCACCGGGCGCTGTCAGCGCTCGCCTTTCTGGGTCGCGTCCAGAAGCGCGTCGTCGTCCTTTCACTCCTGACGAATCTGCGCCGACAGGCTGCAGAAACGCTGAGCGCTCCGTTCCGACCAGGCCGGCAGCAGATCACCAATCGCCCGCGCTATACGCCCGTTCCCGTCTTCAAATGGAGCTGAGCATTACGGAGCCTGAAGATGCTCTAAAAGAACTCTGCTACGGTGACGCCGAAGGGCGTGGTTGCCCGGCCGATCAGCCGGGCGAGTTCGCCGCCGTCATCGAACAGTGCCCCCTTCGCGACGCCCGCATCGGTGTCCGACAGGATCGTGGCAAACAGCTCCGGCACGCCGGCGCCGAGCAGCGCCGTTCGATACGCGTCCGGGTCCATGTTCCGATAGGGGAGCGGCTTCCCCGAGGCCTCGGCTACCGCCGCAACGAACTCGGCCAGCGTGTAGGATGTATCACCGGCCAATTCGTAGGTGCGGCCGGCATGGTCGCCGCCGGCCAGCACGACCGCCGCGGCCCTGGCATAGTCGGCGCGGGCGGCGGACGAGATACGACCCTCCCCGGAGGCGCCAAGGAATACACCATGCTGCAGGGCAGGCGCGATCCTCCAGGTATAGACCTCGGTGTACCAACCGTTCCGCAGCAGCACGAACGGCACACCGGACTCTTTCAGCACGGCTTCCGTGTCGCGATGCTCGCCCGCGAGGAACAGGGGGGACGTGTCCGCATGAAGGATGCTGGTATAGGCGATCAGGCCGACACCCGCGTCCTTCGCCGCGGCGATGACATTGCGATGCTGTGCCGTGCGCTGGCCGATTTCGCTGCCGGAAATCAGGAGCAGCCGGTCGACGCCGGCGAGCGCACTGGCCAGTGTCTCCGGCCGGGCATAGTCGGCGACGCGGACCTCCACGCCCTTGTCGCGGATTGCGACCGCCGCCTCCTTGGCGGGATCACGTACGCCCGCCACGATGGCGCTGGCGGGCACCGTCTCAAGCAGTGCGTCGATGACCAGGCCGCCGAGATGGCCGGTGGCAGCGCTGACGAAGAGCGTGGGTGCGGTGGGCATTGTCGGTCTTCCTTGTGGTTTTCAATCGACACAAGGTAATTAAGTGAGACCACAGACGGCGTGAAGGAGGCAGGATTTTGGGACAGGGTGAGGCAAAAGTAACCGCCCCGGCATTCGATGCCACCGTCCAATTATTCGCCGAACGGCAGCCCGGCCAACCGGTCGATCCACAATGCCCGGTGCGGGACGTGCTCGATCGCATCGGGGACAAGTGGTCGACGCTGATACTGGGCACCCTCGCCGGGGGCCCGCACCGATTCAGCGCCGTGCAGCGCGCGATCCCGGACATTTCCAAGCGGATGCTGACGCAGACCCTCCGCGATCTGGAGCGTGACGGCCTGATCGCACGCACGGTGTTCCCCACCAAGCCGCCCAGCGTCGAGTACCGGTTGACGCCTCTTGGTGTTACGATCCTCGAACCGCTGACCTCCCTTGTCCGATGGGCCAATCAGAGCCATGCCGCCATCCGGGAGGCCCGTCTGGCGTTCGATCAGGCGTCCTGAAGCTGTTCCAGATCGGCAATCAGCCCCGGGCCGGTCGGTACCCATCCCAGTGCCTGCCGCGTCAGTGCGCTGGACGCGCGCATGTCGAAGCCCGCGAACATCGCGAAGCGTCCGAAGAAAGCAGGCGCTTCGTCGGGCAAGATGGATCGGACCGGCAGGTCCAGGCGCCGGCCGAGCGTCTCGACGATATCGCGCATCGCTACGCCCTCTTCGGCCACCGCATGCCAGGCGGCGCCCGTCGCGCCCTTTTCGATGGCCAGCCTGTAAAGACGGGCGACATCGCGCACATGCGCCGCCGGCCAGAGATTGCTCCCATCGCCCACATAGGCACAGGTGCCGTTCTGACGGAACGTCTCGATCAGCGGCGTGATCAGCCCCTGCTTCGCCCTGTCGTGAACCTGCGGCAGACGCACGACCGAAGCGCGGATACCTTGCGGGATCAGCGCCAGCGCCGTCTGTTCGGACACGCGCGGGAACGGGAAGTCCGGCAGAATCACATCGTTTTCGGTCGCCACCTGTCCCGGCGGTGCCAGTCCTGCCAGCCCGCCCGTGGCCAGGAACGGCTTGTCGGATCCGGCAAGCGCGGACCCGAGCGCCTCGATGGCTCGGCGATCCGTTTCGCAACTGGCCATGAAGTTCGACCAGTCATGGATAAAGGCCAGGTGAACGACGGCGTCCGAAGCCGCCGCACCCTTTTGTAGGCTGTCGAGATCCTCAAGCGCGCCGCGCTGCGCCTGCGCGCCGACGGCGGCGAGGGCGCGCGCCCCGTCATCCGAACGGGCCAGGCCAAGCACGTCATGACCGGCGGCGATCAGTTCCCTGACGGTCGGCATGCCGATGAATCCGGTTGCACCGGTGACGAATATACGCATGAGCGAAGTCTCCCGTTTTCTGGTGAAGACAAATCTCGGTCTATGCCCTATTCTGTTAAAGTAGTGATCTTATCGTATTATAAAGACTAACAGGATGAGCGAGCATCAGGACGGCGGGAAACGGCTCGGCACCTGGCTGAAGGATCGTCGCGCGAAGCTCGATCCGGCAGCCTTCGGCCTTCCCTCGGAACGCCGCCGCACGCCCGGCCTGCGGCGCGAGGAGGTTGCGCAGAGGGCCAATATCAGCCCGACCTGGTACACCTGGCTGGAACAGGGGCGTGGCGGCGCCCCGTCAGCCGACGTGCTGGACCGGATCGCGCGCGCCCTGATGCTGACCGATGTCGAGCGCGAGCACCTGTTCCTGCTCGGCCTCGGGCGCCCGCCCGATGCGCAGTATCGCAAGAGCGGCAGCGTCACACCGCGCCTGCAACGCGTGCTCGACGCGCTGGATCCCAGCCCGGCGCTGATCCGAACCGCGACCTGGGATGTCCCGGCCTGGAACCGGGCGGCGACCATCATGCTGGGCGATTACAGCGCCCTGCCGTCGGCGGAACGCAACATCCTGCGGATCATCTTCCTCGACCCGCGCTCCCGCGCCATGCAGCCCGACTGGGAAAGCATGGCACGCTACGTTATCGGCGCCTTCCGCATCGAGACGGCACGCGCCGGGGCAGCAGACGAGATCACCCCCCTGGTGACGGAACTCTGCCGGCTCAGCCCCGAATTTCACACGATGTGGCATGAAAACAGCGTCACCGAGGCGCCCGTCGACATCGTCAAGCACATCGACCATCCGGTCCTCGGTCCCTTCGCCTTCGAACATTCGACGTTCTCGGTCGATGGCCGGCCGGACCTGACCCTGGTCGTCTACAATCCCGCGACACCGGCCGACGCCGAAAAGCTCAGGGTCGCCGTCGACGCCACGCTGCCTCAAGGAACCTGATCATTTGCGCCTTATCTTCGCTCTTCCCTGCCTGATCGTCATCCTGAACTGGCTCTGGCCGCTGGCCCTTCCCCTCTGGGTGAAGATGCCGGCGGCCATTCTGCTGCTTGTGGCCTCGCAATATCATTTCTGGTCCCGGCTTTCCTCGGGCTCCGTCTTCGCACCCGAATTTCCCCGCCCCCTTGTCATCCTGTTCAACTGGGCCTTTGGGGCCATGCTGTTTCTGGCCCTGTTCCAGATCGCGCTCGATCTCGGCGCCCTGGCTACGGCATTGGTGCGATGGCGGTCGGTCCCTATTCCCGACGGCGCACGCGAAGCGGCCGGCGGCGTGGCGGGCCTGCTTGCCACCGTCGGCGTCGCCAATGCACTGCGCGTCCCCCCGATCAGGGACGTGACGGTCAGGATCGCCGACCTGCCGCCCTCATTCGAAGGCTATCGGCTGCTTCAATTGAGCGACCTGCATGTCAGCAGGCTATTCCCGACGGCCTGGAGCCAGGCGGTCGTAGCACGGGCCAATGCTGCTGAAGCCGATCTGATCGTCGTGACGGGCGATTTCATCGACGGTTCGGTGGCCATGCGTCGCACCGACATCGCGCCACTGCAGGGGTTGCAGGCCCCGGACGGGGTTCTCGCGGTCCCCGGCAATCATGAATATTTTTTCGATTACGCCGGCTGGATGCGCCATTTGTCCGATCTGGGCATGCGCATGCTAGCGAATGCCCATGCAGTCGTCACGCGGGACGCCACGCACCTGGTCATCGCCGGCGTGACCGATCTGTCTGCGCCCGGGCATGGCCATGCCGGTCCGGACCTCGACGCGGCCCTCGACGGCATGCCCTCGGGCGCGCCGGTCGTGCTGCTCGATCATCAGCCGCGCAATGCGCGATCCGCTGCCGAGTGCGGCGTTGCCCTTCAACTGTCGGGCCATACGCATGGCGGCATGCTTCCGGGCCTCGATCGCCTCGTCGCACGCGGCAACAACGGGTTCGTGTCCGGCCGCTACGATATCGGCACCATGACGCTCTATGTCAGCAACGGCACCGGCCTATGGCCCGGCTTCGCGCTCCGGATTGGAAAGCCCTCCGAGATCACCCGGTTTTCTCTGCAATCGATAAAGCCAGACCGGGTGCCGGAACCCGGTTGAGAGGACATTCGTCCTGCGCGCCATCGATCCCGAGGTGCTACCCGCCTAAATCGGGCAGACCCCGCTGGCACATTGTAGATGCGCCCAATCCACAACTTCTTTTACATTGTCATCATGGATCATGGCGGTGATGGCGGCGAATTTCCCTGCCGAGACTTCGTCTTCCGGCAGATATTCATAACCAAGGCCTGAATCCGGGCGGCTGGGCAGCACGGCGCAGCAGCGCACATGCGGCTGGTGGGCCGCCACCATGGCCCGGAACCCGTCAAGATCATGCCGGTCGGTATAGACCTTGAGCGTATAGGACACCTGGTTCCCCTGCTCCGCTCCGATCCAGTATTTTTCCAGCAGTTCCAGCCAGCGATATTGCTCTTCCGGGGACGCCTCCGGGGCCGTGACCACACGATCACCCATGCCCAGACGCTGGATCAGCGGCACGGTGGGAAAGCCCACGACGCTCATGCCGGGGAAGCTGCGCAGCGAGCGCACGGGATAGCCCTTGCGCTCATAAGCGGGCAGGAGCGGATCTGTTCCGGCCTCCCACGTGCCGTCCTCTCGCCGGACGCCCTTGAACTGCACCCAGCGCAGATATTGCCGCCGCGCGGGCAGATGCGCGCCTTCAGTCAGGCCGAACAGCTTGGACGTGGTGCCCGCCGGCTTGACGGTCGTGACGGTGACCGGCTTCGCCGTGCCGGTTTCCCGCGCATACGCATTGGCTTCCGCCTTCGCGATGGTGGAAAGACCACGCACGGCATTCCAGAAGGGCGCCGCGCGTTCTTCATCCAGAAGATCGCGGAAGCCGAGCCCGAACCGCATCCAGGCCCATTCATGCAGACCGGTCGGACCGATGCCGATGCGGTTGGTCCGCCGCACCTCCTCGCCATACAGCGCGTCCATGCGGTTGGCCCGCAACAGAAAGCGCACACCAAGACGCACGGAATCCCGCACCCGCGCATCCCACAACTCCGCCGTTTCCTCCGGCAGCGAACCCGGGATCACCTCGTCAAAGGCAACCGGGCAAGCCAGCAACGGCGCGAAATCCCCGATCACGCAATATCCACCGGTCACATGCAGCGTAATCTCGCCACACGGATTGGTCGTGACCGGGAAGCGGGACGTTGCTGCCCGCGTCGCGAGATCGGCCAGCAGGTCGGCGGCCTCGGTCGCCCTATACCGCTCGGAATGGAAATCCCGCCCATCCGCATGCACCGCCTTGAGCCGCGCGCTCCCCGTGCGGCTGTCTTCCAGCCTATCGCCATTTATGAAACCCGGTTCGCCGTTGATCCATGCGCAGCGCGTGGCCTCGGCAAACACGGCGCGAGCGTGCTCGGCCAGCGGCCCGGTCGTGGCCGGATCGTTCACATATGCCCAGAATTCCCGGTCCACCATGACCGAATGGTTGGCCGTCCATAGGCCGCCTTCTTCCTTGGCGCGGATGAAGCGAAGCACGTCGGCGTCGCGCCACGACTTGGTCGCCATGCGCGCGGCACGCCGGGCCCCACCCACCTGCACCTCGACCGAGAGGTAGTGATCGACCCGCAGGGCCTGCTCCCAGAGCGGCATAGTACCTTCACGGGCCGCTTCAATTACATGCTGGCGGACATTCAACAGACCGCGCAGCAGCGAAACGGGGCCGGATGCCGGGCGACCCTGCATGCCCGCAATCGGGCTGCCGGCGCGGCGGATGGCACTGAAATCGAGGATCAGGGTCCGGTCCCGCTCGCCCCGAAACGCCATGGCCTCGATCGTCTCGACAGCCTTGCCCCACCCTTCCCGGCTGTCTTCGATGACATGGACGAAGGCGCCAGGCTGATCCGGAGCGCCTGGCAGAATGGTTTCACCCAGGAACGCGCGAACCTGTGCCTCCATGTCAGCGTCGAATACCTCCAGCGCCGTACCCCAGGGCAGGATCTGCATCTCAAGGCCAAAGCGTAGAAGACCGGTGCGATCACGCGGATAATCGGGGTGGTCGGCAGAGAGGACAAAGCGCAGGTCGGGGGCCCGAGCCCAGTCAACGACACAGAGTTCGTCGTCATAGGCCCGGCCCACACCGGACCCGTTCAGCAGCAGGTAGAACTTGGCGAAGGAGCAGATGGCCGTGGCGCAGTTGGTGAACATCTCCATGTTCCGGCCCGCCTGCCCGCTGTCACCATGCTGGAGATGACGACCCGAAGTGAGCAATGCGCCCGTGGCGATGGCGTTGCGGAGTTGCATGATCTCCCGATCGTCAACCGTCGACAGAATCCCGACATTGCCCTCCGCGACCCGATCGGCGACCCGGCCGAAATCTTCCCGATCGGACGGTCGGAATACGGTGCGGCGGCCGACGGCTTCCCCCATGCCACGATCCAGCGATCGAGCAGGCGCGGGCCGTGTGCCGAATGCGCCTTCAAACGGTTCACGCACGGTCACCGGACTATCCAGCGCTCCAGCAAACAGCGAGAGATCTCCGTCCATGCACCACCTCCATCATCCAAGCCGCTCGCAGACCCGAATCGGACGCCGCATAGCTCATATTGTGGTCCTGGATACATAATGACACCATATCATGTGTAGCGCACGGATAAAGTTGATCGCCGCCCGGCCATTCGCTGAGAGCCGGGACTTTTTTTTGCCCGGCTCTTTTTCAGGATGCAGGAGATGGAATCGGGCGGCCTGCGCCATCGATAATCAACCCGGACTGCCAATTCGACCTGAGTGGCCCGAAACGCCCGGTTTCACAGGTCGGAGCGGACCATGCGTCAGATCTTCGCGATGAATTCGGTCGCCGTGCCACATGCGGGATCGACGAACGTGACGTCATCTGCCGCACGACGCGGCGTATCGATGGCCAGGAACACCACCGGCGGACGCAAGAGGCGCGGCAGGGCATGGACGGCGCGTCTGGGGAACACCAGCAGATGGCCCGGCGCGAACGGAGTCTCGATGGCCGGATCGTCGATCCAGAACGTTCCCTCACCGGTCAGAACATGCAGGATTCCCCACTCCAACGTCCCTGTTCATGAACAACGCGCATTAATGGTATCAAAGGTGAAACTGCCGTCACCGGACCCGCGGCGCGGCAGTCCCGGAGCAAGGAACGACACCATGAAGCCAAAAGTTCTGATCGTCGGCGCAGGTGCGGTTGGGGGATATTTTGGGGCCCGAATGGCAACAGCGGGACATGACGTAACATTCCTGGTGCGTCCCACCCGGCTGCGGCAACTGCGTACGGATGGGCTCCGGCTAATCAGTCCGCTGGGGGATGCGACCCTCGCGCCGCAAATGGTGACATCCGACGATATCGATGGCCCTTATGACGTCATTCTTCTCAGCGTAAAGGCATACTCCCTCGCGTCCGCGATGGACGATTTCGCCGCCGCCGTCGGCCCGGACACGCGCATCGTACCCCTTCTCAATGGCATGCGGCATCTCGATGTACTGGCAGAGCATTTCGGAGATCCGAAGGTCCTGGGCGGGACGTGTTTCATCGTCAGCAAGCTGGATTCTGAAGGACGGGTCGTTCAAGTGGGATCACTCCCCAAACTGACCTTTGGCCCGCGATCCGTTGGCGACAATTCCTCGATCCGGCACCTCAAGGATGCTCTCTCCGGTCCTGGCTTCGAGACTATATTGTCGGACCACATCATTCAGGAGATGTGGAACAAATGGGCTCTGCTGGCATCGCTGGGCACAATATGCTGCCTGATGAGGGCCACCGTGGGGGAAGTGGCCAGCGTGCCCGCGGGTGAGGATTTCGCGCGGGCGACGATCGGCGAATGCGCTTCGATTGCGGCGGCGGCGGGATATCCGCTCACCGAGGAAACCCTGGGCGGTATCGTCCGGCTGCTGACTGCAAAGGAATCGTCCCTGACATCGTCCATGTTCCGTGATCTGTCCCAGGGCGCTCCCATCGAGGCGACGCAGATCATTGGCGACCTCGTGAAGCGGGCCCGCACGCATCAGATTGCCACGCCAATTCTCGATCTGACCAATCTTAATCTTACTGTCTACGAACAGCGAAGAAAGTAGGATCTACCAGAAGGGGAATCGCTGAGTTGTCGGGATTTAGACGTTCGATGCGGTTCATATCGTTTTAGAGTCTAATCCGACCTGTCTGGATCGTATCCTGCAGCCCTGAAATAGTTGGCGCATTCGGTGGGGATGAAGCTTTCGGAAAGGACACCGATAGCGTCCCATAATCCTGCGCGAGTGCGTTCAGCTGCCTTGCGGAGCAGGGCTTTTCCTCGATCCGACCCGAACGTCGATCTCCACCCAGAGCGCCGGGCGTGACCTCGCCCTTCTCCCGTTCAAGCTTACGCCAGCGGCTCACGCTCGCAGCGCTCACACCAAATCGCACAGCCGCAACCCGGTGGCTCGCACCTCCCGAAACCGCAGCCAGAACACGGATGCGAAGATCCACCGATAGAGCTTTCGACATGACCGCCGGCCTCCCGTCCGGTCATCATGATGAATCACACATTCGTCTGCCTGGGTACCCCCAAAGATTCACTCAGGTCGAATCCCGCTCTAAGCGCGCCAATCCGGGCCATCCCTTGTTTAATCGCAGGGACATTGAACGATCTGTTCTTGTGATCAGAATTCCTGCCCCGTCGGCCGGATGATGATTTCGTTGACATCGACATCAGGTGTCTGAGAAATCGCGTAATGGATAGCGTTGGCAATCGCGTCAGGGCTGATCGCGGCCGTAGCATACATGGTGTCCACCGCATCCTTCGCAGGGCCATCGCTGACATGAGTCGCCAGTTCGGTCGTCACGGCACCCGGAGAGATGATCGTGCTCCGGATCGTCGGTCCGGCTTCCTGGCGAAACCCTTCTGAAATGGCTCGAACGGCGAACTTGGTGCCACAATAGACAGCGAAACCGGGCCCGACCTTATGCCCGGCAACCGACGAGACATTGATGACGTGGCCCGCGCCCTGCGCCTGCATATGCGGCAGGGCCGCCGCGATCCCGTACAGCACGCCCTTGATGTTCACATCGATCATCCGGTCCCACTGCTCGATCTTCCGGTCGCCAAGCGGCGCGAGCAGCATGACGCCCGCATTATTGACCAGCACATCAATCCGCCCGAATTCCTTGACGGCCCCGTCAACGAACGCCCGAACCTGCCCCTGGTCCTGAACGTCGAGTTCAAAGGCAATGGCCTTGCCGCCCTCGCGCTCGATGTCCGCCACGATGGCGGAAAGACGATCCGTCCGACGGGCTCCGAGCGCGACGAAAGCACCGGACCGCGCAAGCAGCCGGGCCGTGGCCTCGCCAATCCCGCTGCTGGCACCCGTAATGGCCACAACCTTGCCCTGAAGAGAATTGCTCATGAAACCTGTCCTTTCCGATATCTGAATGAAGGATTGAAATACGCCGACCCCGGGCCGTCCTTTACGGGCTGGCATCCGTCGAGAGGGCGATGTCCTTCTGTGCCTCGAGCTGTTCAAGCCGCCCTGTCAGCGCCTCATGCATCAGCCGGTAGGCGTCGCTGCCCAGGGCCAGGCGCCGAGGCGCGGGTGAGACATCCACGCTGGCAATCATCTCGCGGACCATCTTTTCCGGATCGCCGATGGGCGTGTAGGAGTCCTGAGCCAGAACCGCGCGCCGCGCGCTGAACGGGACTGCCTGATATACCTCCAGCGGATCGGCCATGACCATACTGCCACGGCCGAACTGCGTTCTCGCCGCCCCCGGCTCGATCAGCGTCGCCTCGATTCCGAACGATGCGACTTCCTGCACAAGGCTTTCGAAGAACCCCTCGATCGCCCATTTGCTGGCGTGATAAAGACTGAGACCAGGGAAGGCGATCTGTCCGCCCATCGACGAAAGCTGAAGGATGCGCCCCCCTCCTTGAGCGCGCAGATACGGCAACACCGCCCGGACCAGTTCGATCGATCCGATGACGTTCGTATCGAGCTGCTGCCGGATCTGGTCGCTCGAGACCTCTTCCGCCGCGCCAAACAACCCGTAGCCGGCATTGCTGACGATCACGTCAATCCGACCAAGCTGCGCAAAGGCCTGATCAACGACCTGACGGAGCCGCTGCGTATCGGTGACATCCAACGCTGCCAGGTGCAAACGCTCCGGATACCGGGACTGAAGATCATGGAGCCTGTCGGGCCGGCGCAATGTCGCGACAACGGTGTCACCGCGCTCCAGAAGTCGTTCGGTCATGATACGGCCGAACCCGGAGGATGTTCCCGTGATAAGCCAATTTCTGGACATCATGCCTATTCCTGCTCTGCGGACCCGAAATGTTCGAAAACCGTGGAGGAATCCTGATCCATCCAAATCAATGGGTCTATGCGGGGAAATCGGCATGGACTATTGAAAAAACACCATGAATAAGACGCCCAGCCTGACGGAATTGACCGCATTCCTCGCCGTCGCGCGACACCAGAGCTTTCGCGCGGCGGCGGACGAACTCGGTCTCTCGGCCTCAACCCTCAGCCATATGATTCGTGCCCTCGAAGAGCGCCTGGGTGTGCGTCCCTTTCACAGGACGACGCGCAGTGTCGCCCCGACAGAAGCGGGCGCGCAGTTCTTCGCCAGCCTTGCCCCCATTCTTTCCAGCCTCGACCAGACCTTCGCCACCGTCGGCATGCTGAAAACGCAGCCATCCGGCACCCTTCGGATCAACGCATCCAGAAGTGCGGCCCGCGCCCTGCTCCGAGGCGTCGTCCCCCTGTTCCGGGATCGCTATCCGGACGTCCACCTCGATCTCGTGACCAATGGCCGCTTCATAGACATTGTCGCCGAGGGCTTCGACGCCGGTGTCCGACTGGCGGAAGCCGTCCCGCAGGACATGATTGCCATACGGTTTGGCACGGAAGGGCGCTTCATTGCCGTGGCTTCCCCCGGCTACCTTGCGGTCCATGGCGCGCCACAGACGCCGGACGACCTGCAACATCATGCCTGCATCCGTTTTCGCCTGCCCGGCGGCAAAATCTACCGATGGGAGTTCGCACGGCACGGCCAGGACTATGCAGTGGATGTCTCCGGTGCCTTGACGCTGGACGACATGGACCTCATGGCCGAAGCGGCCATGGATGGGCAGGGCATTGCGTTCGTCTCGCAAGACACAGCCCGGACAGCCCTTGAACAGGGACAGCTCACGGCCATCCTGGATGACTGGACACCCAGCTTTCCGGGGCATGCCCTCTATTACCCCGGCCATCGGCTGGTCCCGCCTGCGCTACGGGCCTTTATTGATGTTCTGAGGGACTATCAGGCGCGTACGACCATCACGCCCTGACGGCATTGAGAGGCGACGGCCCTCCTATGCACTACGCCCGTTTCACGGACCATGGAGCCGCTCCATCGAACGCCTGCACGAGAAAGTCGATCATGACCCGCACTTTAGCCGGCGGTGCCCGATCGGGAGAGTAGAGCAGATGAACACCACCCAGCTCCGCCGGCGGCTCATCGAGGGTGAGAACTTCCAACGCGCCTGCCCGGACCGCATCAGCCACGATGAAGTCCGGCTCGTAAATAATCCCCAGTCCCGCGCTTGCACAGCCGACCAGGGCATCACCATTATTCGCGCACATGGGACCACGAACGGTGACCCGCTTGCCCCGTGATCTCCCATAAAGCCATTCTCCCGGCTTCGCGATGCCGGAGAGTGAAAAACCCAGACAGTCGTGTTCCGACAGGTCGGTCCAGGATCGGGGCCTCCCCCGCCTTGTCAGGTAATCAGGTGCCGCGCAGACCATCAGTTCGCACGCGGCCAGCCCGCGGGTAACAAGGCGACTGTCCCTGAGACGGCCGATGCGGATGGTCAGATCCCACCCCTCTCCCGTCAGATCCACAACCCTGTCACTAAGCCCCAGATCGACCGTTACTGCGGGATGTAACGCGTGAAATGCCGGGATCAGCGGCGCGATATACCGCACCCCAAAAGACAGCGGGACATTGAAGCGCAGGACGCCGGACGCCTCGATACGCTGTGAGGCAATACGCGCCTCGACCTCCTCCAGTTCGGGAAGAAGACGCAGGCACAGTTCCAGATAGTGCTGGCCCGCCTCGGTCAGGCTGAGCCTGCGCGTGCTGCGATGGCACAGACGCACGCCCAGGCGCTTCTCCAGCACATCCAGATGCCTGCTGGCCATGCCGGGTGAAAGACCCAGCGTCCGGCCGGCTGCCGAAATGCTGCCCATATGGATGGCACGGGAAAAAAGCTGCATGCCGGTAATGCGGTCGAGCATGTGATTGATGACTATCCGTATAAACTGAATCCCTCTTCAGTCGGATTATGTCCGAAAATGGGAAGAATTACGATAGCGCCTTCATCCTTGCACAAAACGGGAAACGCGGAGGGCGCCTGCATGCGACAGCGAACACAGACACGGGATCTGTCCGCCACGGGGCGACGCAGCATTCTTGGTGCGGCCCTGCCAGCCGCCATGTGGGCATCATCGTTCTCTCCCGCATCGGCTGCGAAAGGATCTGCCACCAGTCCGCGCGCAGGCGCGATCGACAGCGTTGTGGACCAGGCTGTCCGTTCGGGCACAATTGTTGGGGCGACCGTGATGGTCTCGGAACGCGGCAGGACCGTTTATCAGCGCGCAGTCGGTTCCGCCGATCGTGAGGCCGGCATCGCGATGCGGACGGACACGCTCTTCCGCCTGGCTTCGATGACCAAGCCGGTCATCTGCGTCGCCGCACTTGCCCTGATGGAACAGGGCAAATTGTCACTGGACGCGCCGGTGACACGCTGGCTGCCCGATTTCCGTCCCGCCCTGCCTGACGGGCGACAGCCGGTCATCAGCATCCGGCATCTCATGACGCACACGGCAGGACTCGGCTATGGCTTTCTGGAGCCTGAAACCGGCCCCTACCATCGGGCTGGCGTGTCAGACGGGCTGGACCATTCCGGTCTCACGCTGGAAGAAAACATCGCCCGGATCGCGTCGGCACCCCTGCTCTTTGCTCCCGGAACGGCATGGCATTATTCGCTCGCCATTGATGTTCTGGGCGGCGTCATCGAACGCGTCACCAGCCAGGATCTGCCATCGGCGGTCAGGATGCTCGTGACCGGCCCGCTTGGCCTGAACACCATGACCTTCACGGTGCCCCAAGGCACGCCGATCGCAATCCCATATGGCGACGGCGGGGCGGCGGAAGCCGTGCGCATGACAGACCCGTTCAGCCTGAAATTCGGGCCGGGTCATGTGGTGTATTCGCCCTCCCGCGCCTTCGATCCGGCCGCGTGGCCGTCCGGGGGTGTCGGCATGCTGGGCACGGCCGCCGATTATCTGCGCTTTGCCGAAGCCATCCGGACGGGAGGTGCCGGGATACTGAAGCCGCAGGACGTCGCTGCCATGACCGGCAATGCCATAGGCAACCTGGCGGTCGGGGCGGCGGGTCCGGGTTTTGGCTGGGGGCTGGGCGTTGCGGTCCTGACAGACCCGGCAAAGGCGGGGCTCCCTCTCTCACCCGGTTCATGGAATTGGTCGGGCCTGTATGGAACCGGCTTCTGGGTCGACCCGGCGCGCGAGTTGAGTGTCGTGGCGCTGACCAATACGGCGGTCGCCGGGATGACCGGGGCGTTCCCACTGGCGCTGCGCCGCGCGGTCTATGCGGCCTGAACGTGCGGCTGTCCGTCGGCTGAGCGGAAACCTTCGTAACACATAAGGAAACAGAACCAGATATGACACGATCACAAACGCGCTGCTTTTTCATTACCGGCGTCAGCAGCGGTCTGGGGCGCGCACTGGCCGGGCAGGCCCTGGCTGACGGTCATGATGTCATAGGCACTGTCCGGACGGGCAGGGCGCGGGAGACATTCGAGGCGCTTGGGGCACGCGCAACCGGCATTCTGCTCGACGTCACGGACTACGCTGCCATCAAACCCGCCATCGACCGGATTGAAGCGGATCGGGGACCGATCGACGTGCTCGTCAACAACGCGGGTTACGGGCTGGAAGGCACGATCGAAGAAGCATCCCTGGACGAGATACGACGTCAGTTCGAGGTCAATGTCTTCGGCGCCATTGCAATGATCCAGGCGGTTCTGCCGCATATGCGCGCTCGCAAGGCTGGTCATATCCTCAATGTTACCTCGATGGGGGGTATGATCACCATGCCGGGGCTGGGTCTTTACCACGGCAGCAAGTTCGCCCTCGAAGGCATTACCGAAGCTCTGGGCAAGGAGGTAGCCGGTTTCGGAATTCATGTAACAGCCGTGGAACCCGGTGCGTTCCGGACCGATTGGGCCGGACGGTCCATGGTCAGGGCTGAACGCCATATCCCTGACTATCATGCGATCTTTGCCCAGTTACACGAACGCCGTGCCGAAAATGAAGGGCATCATCTAGGTGATCCGAAACGGGCCGCACGGGCAATGCTAGAGATCCTGACGGTCGAGGCGCCGCCTGCGCATCTGCTGTTAGGGAGCGACGCGGTGCGGCTTGTCGGCGACAAGCTGGCGGCCCTGCAAGCGGGCTTCCTGCAATGGCGGGAGCTTTCGTGCTCTACTGATTCGTCCCAACCCTGACGATCTCAGATCAGCTCCGTAACGGCCCAGAACGCCAGCAGTTCTTTCACAAGGCTGCGCGGCGCTTCTTCCGGCATGTAATGACCGCAATCCCCGAACACGCCACCTGTCACGGTCGTGGCGACGGTCTTCATAGTTGCAATCAGGCCCGCTCCCGCGCCGTTATCCGCGCCAAAAGCCAGCACCGGGATCGACAGCGGGCGGGTTGCGCGTTCTTCGTTAGCCTTTAGTCCTTCCGGGCTGAAGGCGTGTCGGTAATAAGACAGCGCGGCTCTCGTGGCGCCAGGTGCCGCATTGACGCGCACATACTCCTCCAGATCAGCAGGAGTTATGGTCCACGGCCTGTTCGCCTTGACCCGGAACAGCCAGGTCAGAAATTCACGCTCGCGCCCCTGGAGCAGAATCTCCGGAAGATCGTCAAGACGATTGAAGGCAAAATGCCATGTCTTCAGATTGACGGCTTCCGGCAGAACGCCGGCCGCCGGAACCTGTGTGATTCCGGGCAGGGCGGCGTCGAAAACCGCGAGACGCCGCACGTCTTCCGGCCAGTCCGCGGCCAGAGCGTAGCTGATCCATGTCCCAACGTCGTGCCCCACGATATCGACGGGACCATCCGCCGTCAGGTCCAGGGCCTGCATCAGACCGTGAATGTCGCGCGCCACAGTGCGAAGATCATAACCGGCGGCCGGCCGGTCCGAATCTCCCATGCCGCGCGGATCGAGTGCAATGACCCGCCGTCCGCTTTCGCGCAGCAGCGGCATGACATAGCGCCAGGCGTACCAGCTTTGCGGCCAACCTGGGATCAGCAGCACCGGAGCGCCGCTGCCGCCCTCGACAAAATGAAGCCTGACACCACCGACATTGACCGCGTCGTGGCGAAACAGCTTCCGGAAAGTCTGCGGTTCACAGGGTGGACAGGTATCGTCAGAATTCGTCCTGATCATGTTGGCCGTCATCTGAATCCTGTCACTCCGTGGCCCGCGTTTCGCAACCGAATGACCATAAAGTCTCTTCAGCCCTTTGCCATGAATATCATGCCGGCTGTGCGATATGCAGCAGATCCCCAAGTCCGATACGCCGCAGCAATTCGGCCCTGACCCTGTCCGCAACGCCGTTGACGACCTCAGCCCCGTCCTGTGACGGATCCACATGGACCCGGAACGGCCTCTTGCCACGCGGTGCATCCACGACGGCCTCGATCGCCCTGGCCACACTTTCCGGGTCGGCATCGGCCGGTTCGAGGCCCGCCAGACCCGCGAGCGCCTTCTCTTCCACACCCTTGTACGGGCCATCCATGTAGGCCTGCGCCACGCTCTGGTCCGCCGGCGCCCCGGCATCGCGAAAGTGGTTGGTCCCCTTGGTAAAGGCACCCGGCACGACGATGGTCGTCTCGATCCCCCACCGTGTCAGTTCACCCGCATAGGAAATGGCCAGGGCATCCATCGCCGCCTTCGCCGCGAAATACGGGCCGAGGAAAGGCGGCGTGCCGCCCCGCGTGCTGGATGACGACACCCACACGACGAGCCCCTGTCCTCTTTCCCGCATATGCGGCAGCGCCGCGCGGTTGAGGCGCTGGGTGGAAAGGACATTCACATCATACAGCGCCGCCAGTTGTTCCGGCGCAAAAGCCTCGGCCGGGCCGAAGCACATATGACCGGCATTATGGATCACCACGTCAATCTGGCCCTGTTCCGCCATGACCCGGGCCACGGCGGCGTCCACCTGTGTCTGCTGGAGAACATCGAGTTCCACGGTGCGCAGATCGACGTTCCACTCTTTCGCGAATCTGGCCGCATCCGCCACAGCCGCCGCGCCTTTTCCGTGGATGTCCCGCACACCGGCATAGACGCAGTGCCCGGCAGTGGCGAGGCCGCGGGCCGTCATGGCGCCAAAACCGCTCGACGCTCCCGTAATCAGGATAACCTGCCTGCCCATGATCTTCTCCCTTTCCGGACGATTCTTCAGACCATGCCGCCATTGGCGCGCAGGGTCTGGCCATTGATCCACGCGCCATCCGGGCCGACCAGGAAGGCAACCGCCGCCGCGATGTCTTCCGGTGTTCCAAGACGTTCCAGCGGGTTCATCTTCGACAGTTTTTCAATCAGTTCGGGGCTTTTGCCATCGAGAAACAGCTCCGTCCCGGTCGGGCCGGGGGCGACCGCGTTCACCGTCGTATTCCGGCCGCGCAGTTCCTTGGCCAGGATCGCGGTCAGGGTTTCCACCGCCGCCTTCGTCGCCGCGTACACCCCGTAATTCTCGAATTTCAGACCGACGACGCTGGTCGACAGGTTGACGATGCGTCCACCATCCCGCAGCCGCTTCGCGGCTTCACGCAACGTATTGAAGGTACCACGAAAATTGATGTCCACCTGTCGCGTGAAGGCGGCATCGTCCACATCGGCGATCCGTCCCAGCGTCATGATCCCGGCATTGTTGACCAGCACATCGACGCCGCCAAAGGCTTTCTCCGTCGCATCGAACAGCGCGGTCACAGCCGCTGCGTCCGAGACATCGGCCTTCACCGGGAGGGCTTCGCCGCCGGCCTGTCGGATTGTCGCGGCCAGTTCTTCCGCCTGCGCGGCATTGCCGGCGTAATTGACGACAACCGCCAGCCCGTCCTTCGCCAGCCGCGTGGCAATGGCCGCCCCAATCCCGCGCGATGATCCCGTGACGATCGCGACTTTCCTGTTCTTGGTCATGTCAGCTTTTCCTTTTGTCTGCGGCCGCTCCGGCCCGTGAACAGGACTGTGCCTCTTTTCGTCCGCCCGATAATCCCGCATAATCCGGATAGATTATCCGAAAAAAGGGAACAGTTAATGGACCGGCTGGATGTCATGCGCCTGTTCATGCGCATCGTGGAACGCGAAAGTTTCACCCAGGCCGCGGAAGACATGAACCTGCCGCGCTCGACCGCCACCGATGTCATCAAGACGCTGGAAGCCCGGCTGGGCGTGCGCCTTCTGCATCGTACGACGCGCCAGGTCAGCCCGACACCGGAAGGCGAGACCTATTATCGTCGTTGCCGTCATATCGTCGCCGAGATCGAGGATGCCGAGACGGCGTTCGGAACCCTCCGCCCCAGCGGGACGCTGCGGATCGACGTCCACGGCACCCTGGCCCGCCATTTCATCCTGCCGTCCCTGCCCGCCTTCCTTGCCGCCTATCCCGATATCGAACTGCACATGAGCGAAGGCGACCGCCTGGTCGATCTGGTGCGCGAAGGCGTGGACTGCGTCCTGCGGGTAGGCGAATTGCGGGACAGCGAGATGGTGGCCAGACCCCTGACAACGCTGGAGGAAATGACGCTTGCCTCACCGAGCTATCTGGAGACCCACGGCATTCCGACACACCCGGACGACCTGCCCGGTGGTCACATCATGGTCGGGTTCCAGTCGAGTCTGCGGGGCAGGATATTGCCCTTGGAGTTCATCATCAACGGGAAGCCGCGCAACGTCCTCCTGCCCCTCCACATGGCCGCCAACGCGGCGGAGAGCTATATTTCAGCCGCACGGGCAGGTCTGGGTCTCATCCAGATCCCGCGCTATCACGCGGAAGGGGATCTCAGGACCGGAGCACTGGTCGAGGTGCTGAGCGCGTTTCCTCCCGCCCCTTCGCCGGTGTCGCTGCTTTATCCGCATAACCGGCAGATGTCACCGCGCGTGCGCGTCTTCATCGACTGGCTGACGGGGATTTTCAGAACAACCACCATACCTCCCGGCCCGCACCAGCGCCAGTGAGACACTACAGATCGGCGAAATTGCGCGCGACAGAGACTGGATCGACCGGACAGCGAGGATCGGTTCGGCAACGCGGCCATAAGCCTGATCCAGACGGCGTTCCAGTTCAGGCCCGAACCGCACCCGGCATGCTCAAGGCCAAGAAGGTGGACGAGGCGAGACCAATATACGGACCACGGAGTCGTCCTGGTGGCGGCGCTGGCTGGGCGTCGAACACCGCAGCCTAGTCCCGCTGACCGCCTTTGCCGAGCCTGAACATCTGCCGGGAAGAGGAAGCCGTCAGATCTGGTTCGCCAAGGCAGATGGCAGGCCGCGGGCCTTCTTCGCTGGGCTCCGGTGCCGGTGGACATCGGTCAGGAAACTTGGGCGACGGCGAAACGACGGACGACCTGTATGGATTCCTGACCACCGAGGCTAACCATGAGGTCGGCGCTGTTCACCCCAAGGCCATGCCTGTTATCTTCAGGCAACAGGAAGATATGGACCTTGGATGACAGGAACGGTACCGGCGGTCTTTCGGGTCCAGCACGCATTGCCGGACGGGGCGCTAATGCGGAACGTTTGCTATCTGCGCTCCAACGTAAAATAACAGAGGTGGCCCCGTCTGTTCGGACAGCTTTTGGGGATGAATAAGCTATACCCTGTTATTGTCATGCCGCCCTTCTGACGGCGTTGCTGTTGGCCATCTGGTCCGGGGTTAACCCCGGACCAGATGGCGTCGGCACCTTATGATACGCCTCATCGGGCGTGCGTCCAGCCAGTGCCGAGTGCGGACGCTGCCCGTTATAATGGGCGATCCATCCGGCAAGCCCGGCCCGCAGTTCCGATCCTGTCTCGAACGCGTGCAAATAGACGCATTCGTATTTCAGGGATCGCCACAGGCGTTCAATGAACACGTTGTCCAGCCAGCGACCTCGCCCGTCCATGCTGATTCGGATCTGGCGCTGTTCCAGCACGTCGGTGAAGCGGGGTGTCGTGAACTGCGATCCCTGATCGGTATTGAAGATCTCCGGGCTGCCATAGCGCACCAGCGCATCCCGGAGCGCCTCAATGCAGAACTCCGCATCCATCGTGTTCGACAGGCGCCACGACAGCACCCTGCGCGTCGCCCAGTCCATGATCGCCACGAGGTAGAGAAAGCCCCGTCTCATGGGAAGATACGTGATGTCGGCACACCAGACCTGGTTGGGCCGGTCGATGACTAGGTCCCGCAGCAGATACGGATATTTCCGATGCTCCGGATGGGGCACACTCGTGCGCGGCTTCTGGTAGATCGCCCGCAGCCCCATCATCGCCATGAGCCGGCGAACCCGCTTGCGGCCGACATCATGACCGAGACGGCGCAGATGCCACGTCATCTGCCGTGAGCCATAATACGGCGTTTCCAGGAACTGCTCGTCGATCAGGCGCATCAACGCCAGATTGGCCTCGCTCTGTGGTACAGGCCGATAATAGACGCCCGACCGGTTGAAGTGCAGCAGCGTGCATTGTCGCACCACCGAAAGCCGGGGCCGTTTCAGGTCAATCATTTGCCGCCTCTGATCACGCCCAACCGAGCAGAGGCATCCCGCAAAAAATCCCGTTCCACCAGCAACTGGCCGATCTTGGCATGCAGCTTCTCAACGTCGGCCGGACTGACTGCGGGCTCAGCCATCGCCTTCCCGGAGAAAGTCGCTTCCATCCCCTCGATCGCCTGCCGTTTCCACTGGGCGATCATCGTCTGATGCACCCCATGTTTCGATGCCAGCTCCGCCAGTGTTAGGTCCCCACGGATCGCTTCCAGCGCAACCCGTGATTTGAACTCCGCCGCATACCTCTTGCGCGTAACTTTGCCCATAAAACCCGTCCTCTCTCAGGTCGGATTATAGCTTAACCACCTGTCCAAAAAACGGGGGCCATCTCTGTCCCGGCGTTAGCGGTAGGCTGACGCCTGCTGATGCACTTTCCCGTTTGCTGGCAGGAACGGGTTTTACATATCGCTTGTCGGAAGGGCATACGGTAACGCTCGTTCCGGCATCTGCTAACATCACGCTTGGTCCGGTCCGTGTCGGTGGAACTATGAAGCAGGACCCCACCGGCCCTGGCGTGGGTTACGTAGCCGACACCACAATGGCTGGAACGAAAACGGACACACCATTAGCCGAAATTCCAAATTCAATCTATGTTGTAAATAAACAACTTATGATTGATCAACAACCTCAGAGCGTGCAGCAAGCACTCCGTTATACGCCTGGTGTTTTTGCGGAAACGTTTGGCACATCAGGCAATGGCGCCTCGAGGGGGCCATCCAACGGCATCATGCAAAGAGGTTTTGCCACTACAGAGTTTGTCGACGGCCTGATGACAACATCATCTAGCGCAGGGGAAACCGCTTTTGTTGAGCGCATTGAAGCGGTCAATGGTCCGGCTTCGGTGATGTACGGACAAGTCGCGCCGGGTGGAATGCTTTCAATAGATTTGAAAAAGCCCACAGATACACCGTTACATTCGGCATCGTTAGGGTTTGGGAACTGGGGGCGCTATGAAGCAACATTTGATATTAGTGACAAGCTTACTAAGTCTGGGAACGTAAGGTACCGTGTTGCAGCTATCGGTGTCACGCAAGGAAGCCAAACAAACTACGTCGATTACCACCGGGTGGGTGTTCTGCCTTCTATTACATGGGATGTTGATAATAAAACGTCTCTCACTCTCTTGGGAATGTATATGTATACCCCAGGGAATGGTATTTCTACAGAGTATCCTCTTTCCGGCACTCTCATTTCCAACGGCCAGACTAGGATATCTCGAAGTGCATTTTTCGGGCTACCAGGATGGAACACTGCAGGCACTAAAGATGCGATGTTTGAATACCAATTTAAGCATAATTTCAATAAATACATTAATTTTAGTCAGGTATTCCGCTGGGAGAACAGCCAATATAATATGAAGACCTCGTATTTGAATGCGGGAGCAAGCACTGAACAAGGCAATGTCACGGCGTGGACCCCGTGGCTCTTCAATACTAACCAAACCACATCAAGCCTCGATACACGCCTATTCGGAAAATTTAAAACTGGTCCGGTTAGTCACACGTGGGTCATTGGAAATGATTTTCGTAACTTTAATTACCCACAATATTTTCAGTATGATTTGGGATCTAGTAATTTGATTAATTCATATAATCCACAAGCGTATCATAGTTCCTTATCATCTTGCTTTAGTTTTTCAAATACATCATGTTTCACTTTTGGTGATCGTCAAGAATTAAGTTATTTTCAAGATGGTCTGTATTTTCAAGATCAGATAAAATGGAAGGGCCTCTCTGTTTTGCTAGGAGGCCGTCAAGACTGGGTCAATTATTCACGGAATAGCGTCATAAATTACAATGTCTACGGAACAAAAATGTCTAATAATAACGATGCAGGTAGTGAACCGCAAAGTGCGTTCACTTGGCGCGCGGGCATTATCTATAATTTCGATTTCGGCCTTTCTCCTTACTTCAGTTATTCTACATCGTTCGTTCCGCAGGCAGGATCAACAAATTATCTTGGCCAGCCATTCGCTCCATTGACTGGTAAACAATTTGAGGCTGGTCTTAAGTATAAATTTCCGAACAAGGACATTCTTTTAACAGCTTCTGCATTTCATATTGACGAAAATCACTATCTCATTAGTGACCTCACTCATTCAGGCTTTAGTGCTGACGCTGGTCGAGTTGTATCTCAGGGTTTTGAGGTATCTGCGAATGCTAATATTACACGCGATTTAAGACTGGTTGCGTCTTATAGTTATACGGATATAAGATTTGGAAAGAGCAACGTAACAGATCAGCGCTACAATCCTTATACTAAATCATATTATGGGAATGCTCTCTCGGAAGAAGGGATGTCGGTTCCACAAGTGCCGCGTAATATGTTTTCTATTTTTGCCGATTATACGATGCCACAGAATGTAGCTAAAGGGTTTGGCCTCAATTGGGGATTGAGATACGTCGGATCTACATATGCTGATAATGTTGAATCTTTTAAAACGCCATCTTATGTTTTGTTTGACCTCGGAGCCCACTACGATTTCGGTGCAGTGTCGTCTTCTCTTCGTGGGTTGAAAGCACAAATCTCTGTTTCAAATTTGACAAACAAATATTATTTAACAGCATGCTCGACTTCCCTTTGTTATCTTGGCCAGGGACGGCGTGTTTATGGAAATCTGACATATAATTGGTAAAACTTACTGCCAGAAATTACACTGAATTTCCTTATTTCGATTCAATGTATTGCCCCTCGTCTCAGCGCCAAAGTCGTGGGGGAGCCTCGCTATAGGTTTCTGGAGGCATCCCATGCAAAAATCATGGGTTGCTCCCTCCAACACTTGAGTGGCGAACCATGCCAACCCCGTGGGACGGTGTTGTGCAATATCCGTGACTTACGTTGGCGCGCATTAGACAGTCGCTCACCACCCAAACTGAGAGCAAATTTCGGCCTGACCACAAGACATTACCCGTCGTCCCCATGCCAAATTCGTGTTGTCTACGCCCTGCAAGATGCGTGAACCTGACCCTGCAAGATCCGTGTAGTGCCCCATGCCAAACTCGTGGAGTGGGGCTGTGCAACATTCGTGATCTGGGTGTGCAACATCCATGAGGTCGCGCTGCAAGTCCCGTGATGTGACAGTGCCAGATACGAGATGGGATTAACCCGAGCCGTGCGGCATTCTTGCCTGGATCATGCTCTCCTGAGCACCACGATATGACCCGGCAAATGAACGATTTTCATGCCCGATGTCGCGGCAATGGTCGAGAGTGCTTCGTCAGGCTGGTCGATGCGAAACACACCGCTGATCCGGCTGGCGGCCGGCGCGTCTCCCCAGACATAGACGGCTCCGTGCCGATAGCGGGAGATGGCCCGCACGGCCTCGGCGAGTGTGGCATTGTCCAGTGTCAGATCACCGCGCGACCAGGCGGCGATGTCATCGGGGCTGATGTCTCTCTCGACCGGAAAAGTAGTGCCATGGGCGTAGGCAAGGCGCTCGCCTTCACGGAGCCGGACGGCCACGGAATGGGTAGAAGGCGTGTAGACATCCACAAGGCCCTGACTGACGCTGACCGTGACATGCTCAGGGGCATCCCGCACTTCGAACACCGTGCCGACATCTTCAATCCGCCCGTCCTGATCCGTCACGCGAAATGGCCGGTCGGCATCATGGCGAATCTTGAAAAGGGCATTCCCCTGTAGCAGGGTGATGTCCCGATGATGGGCCGAATAATGGATGGCGATCGCGGTATCGCTATCGAGAATGGCTTCTGAACCATCGGTCAGCGCCACGGTCTGAATGGTCGTGCCGGTCCACTGGTCGGCCTGGAGCCATGTCCTGAATGACGGGGCATACAGAAAAATGGCGGCCGATGCGGCAATGGCTGTGAGGGAAAACAGCCCGGTTTTCAAAGTCTGTTTTCGACCCATGCGCGTCCATGAAGCCTGCACGGCCTGATCCTGAGCGGAGGAAATACGGAGTGCCCGCCAGAGCCTGCGTTCCTGCTCGAAAACCGTATTGTGGTCCGGGGACGCCGCGCGCCATTCACGAAATTGCGCGAGTTCTTCCTCGGTCATCTCTCCCGATGCCATGCGCACGATCCAGTGCCGCGCGGTGTCCGAGATGTCAGGCTGTGTCCGGGTCACGTTGCATCCATGGCTGTTTCGCCGCTCTCAACTGTAAGACGGCTGGAAACCACATCTTTATACTGGCAGGTCATGGTTTAAGGAAAATATCAGTCTTCCCGGACCGTGGCTAACAGGTCGAGCGCCCGCTGCACGTAACGGTTGATCAGAGACACCGATTTGCCCGAACGGCGGGCGATTTCCGTCTGGCTCAGTCCATGGAAGCGATTGAGACAGAAAATGGTCTTCATGGGTTCGGGCATGGTTTCAATCATGCTTTCCACCATAGCCAGCCTCTTTTTCCCGGCCAGTTGCTGTTCGGCGGTCGGGCTGTCGTCCTCAAGCCAGAGCAGGTCGTGAATGCTGTCCTGCACGTCTTCACGGCGGGACAGGCTGCGCGCGTGATCAATCGCCAGATTGGAAGCCAGCCGATAAAGATAGGCATGCGGGCTGAGGATGACCGCCTCGGGTTCAACACGCTGGATTTTTTCGAACAGGGACTGAACGGCGTCTTCTGCGGCTTCGCGGTTCTTGATGATCCGGTACATGAGGTGAAACAGCGAAGGCCGTTCTTTCATCATCAGGGTCGTCAGGGTGGCGATGTTATCCTGCATGTCATAGGGTCATCCATGAAATTCTCATTGCCTGTAGCATTGTTAAGAATAGTTCGCAATATTGGGATGATGGCATGACCGTCATGTGCGACTGTGTATTTGTCCTCCAGAGCATACTTTAAGCTGATGAATGACTGTCATAACGCATAGGGCATGCGCGATTGGGCGGTCATGCGTGCACCATAAAATGTCTGCCAAAGCACACATTATCTGCTATAAGGTGCGTCATGAAAGACAATGCCAGCAGTGTCACACGCCATCTGTCCCGGAGTACGAAAGCGGCGCTCCAGCTTCTGGGTGCCGAGGTGTCCGTGATGAGGAAACAGAAAGGCTGGTCGGAACAGGAGCTGGCCACGCGCGCGGGCGTCTCACGCGCCTCGCTGCGGGCGGTGGAGAAAGGGGAAGCCACGGTGCAGGTCGGGATCGCTTTTGAAGTGGCGATCACCGTCGGACTGTCGCTGTTCGGAGGGGAGGACGCCATGGCGCGGCAATGGCAGCATGAAACCGAGCGCCTCGCCCTACTGCCTCAACGCATGCGGGCCAGAAGCGCCGGTCAGGTGAATGATGACTTCTGAGGCCCGGATCACCCACTCCGGTCAGGACGCATTCGTCTGGATCTGGCTGCCTGGGGCTACGGTTCCGGTTGTCGCTGGCAAGGTGTACCGCACGCAGTCCGGAGCGGATGACTATCGCTTCCTGTACGGGCAGCGCTATCTGGCCAATCCAGACGCCATTTCGCTGTATGACCCCGATCTCCCCCTCAGGGCGGGGGAACAGGTTCCGCCCGGACAGCACAATCTGGCACCCTGTCTTCGTGATGCTCTGCCAGATGCCTGGGGGCGTCGCGTGATCATCAGTGACCTGACGAGTCTGAAAAGGGCAGGGCTGGAGACGACCGAGGCCGACGAGCTGACATTCATGCTCCGGTCTGGCTCGGACCGGATCGGGGCATTGGACTTCCAGACCAGCGCCAGGGAGTACGTCGCGCGCGGGGAGGAATACGCTTCGCTTGAAGACCTCCAGAGGCTGGCCGACATGGTGCAGTCCGGCGAGCCTATATCGCCGGTCCTGGACAGGGCAGTCCTGCATGGCAGTTCGATCGGTGGGGCGCGGCCCAAGGCATTGCTGACGGACGGGGATCGCCGCCTTATCGCCAAGTTTTCCGCCTCGAACGATCCGTTCGGCATGGTCAAGGCGGAATTCGCCACCATGCGCCTCGCCGCGAAGGCGGGGCTGACTGTGGCGCATGTCGATATCGAGCATGTGCTGGACCGCGATGCCCTCATTATCGAGCGCTTCGACCGGCTTCCGGCCGGGCAGGGACAGACGGCACGGCGCGCCATGGTTTCGGCCCTGACATGGACGGGGGAACAGGAGATGACCTCGCGCCACGTGAGCTATGTGGAGCTTGCTGAAATCATCCGCACACGTTTTTACGATGCGGCAGCGGATCTCCGTGAGCTGTTCCGTCGCCTGACGTTCAACATCCTTGTCGGCAATACCGACGACCATTGCCGCAATCATGCCGCCTTCTGGAACGGTCGGGATTTACGCCTGACGCCTGCCTACGATATCGCGCCCCAGATACGCGGCGCGGCGGAAGCCAATCAGGCATTGCTGATAACGGACAGCCACCGGGAGTCTCGCCTCGTCCACGCGCTTGAGGCGGCACCGGCCTTTCGCATTGCCTCGGAACAGGAGGCACGTCGGATGATCGACGACCAGATCGGTGTCATCCGGGCCAACTGGTCCAGCGTCTGCGACGATGCGGGTATGACGCAGGTGGAGCGCGAGTTTTTCATGGGGCGTCAGATCCTCAATCCCTATGCTTTCGAGGGGTACGCGGCCTATCCGGGCTTTCTCTGACAGGCGGTTGCAGGAGGGGAAAAACGACCCAAACCCCCTTGGCCCAGAGTTACTCCAGCGGAGAGAGCCGTCTGGCGGTCGTGGATTTTTACATCGCCCAGATTCAAAAAAAGCCTGTTGCAAATCGGGGACAGGTAACGGGCAGATAGGGCAGCACGCGGCACACCGCGGAGTTTGTGCCGCCGCACGGAGCCTCCGGCGTCACGCTCACCGACGGTGCTCACCCCGCCGGGCGGCGCAGGTCCGGCAATATCATGGATCTTGCACACCCCAGGTCCACGCGTTTGGCATGGGGCACATCACGTATCTAGCGCACCCAAACCGTACGAATTTGCCATCGCGCCTACTCATAATACTTTGTTTTCACATGACAACTACGCTTCGGTTTCAGGACTATTCCCGTCCTCGGTTTCCTTCCCTCTTCCGGCCCTTTCCTCGCGGCCCATCACACCCAGCACGCCGCTCCGTCCGAACGCACCCGCCGGACCAGAAGCGAGGCAAAACCTCCCACGCGACCCACTGGGAGGAGAGGGCGGGCACCCCACCCTTGGCGACCTGGCGCACCCGCCGCCATAGGCCCGCAAACAGACCAGTGTGAAAAAAGACCGGCACAGGTGTGGAGACCTGCGCCGCCGTGTCGTCTTCCCTTTTATGACAGTCTTTGAGAATTTTTCTCAATTGCATATGGGAGCATCGTTCACCAATGGGTCACACATTGCGCCACCGGTCGGCGTCTGTTGCAGGGGTCTGCCTCATGACCCTGCTGGCTTCAAGTTGTCTCTCCGGGCTGATGACCCAGGCCGCAAAGGCGCAGACGGCGTCCGCCAGTACCGGCGCGACCCGGCATTTCACGATCGCGGCGCAACCCCTGCGCACGGCCCTGCACCGGTATCTGGAGCAGTCCGGCGTTCAGGTCGCCTATCCGACGGCGGATGCGGGCAACGTCCGGGCCGCCGCTGTCGCGGGAAATCTCACGCCTCAGGAGGCCCTGTCCCGCCTGCTGACAGGGACGGGCCTGACTTGGCGCGCCACGGGGCCGAACAGTGTGACCCTTGCGAAATCATCTGCAAATATCACCCTTGGTCCTGTCCGCGTGGGCGGGACTGTCGCGCATCAGGATCCGACTGGGCCTGGCGTGGGGTATGTTGCGACGACGACAATGTCGGGTACCAAAACAGATACCCCAATTACGCAAATCCCAAACTCGATTTACGTTATCACCAAAGACCAAATGATTGATCAACAAGCTCAGAGCGTGCAGCAAGCACTTCGTTACACGCCTGGTGTTTTTGCGGAAACGTTTGGCACATCAGGCAATGGCGCCTCGAGGGGGCCATCCAACGGCATCATGCAAAGAGGTTTTGCCACTACAGAGTTTGTCGACGGCCTGATGACAACATCATCTAGCGCAGGGGAAACCGCTTTTGTTGAGCGCATTGAAGCGGTCAATGGTCCGGCTTCGGTGATGTACGGACAAGTCGCGCCGGGTGGAATGCTTTCAATAGATTTGAAAAAGCCCACAGATACACCGTTACATTCGGCATCGTTAGGGTTTGGGAACTGGGGGCGCTATGAAGCAACATTTGATATTAGTGACAAGCTTACTAAGTCTGGGAACGTAAGGTACCGTGTTGCAGCTATCGGTGTCACGCAAGGAAGCCAAACAAACTACGTCGATTACCACCGGGTGGGTGTTCTGCCTTCTATTACATGGGATGTTGATAATAAAACGTCTCTCACTCTCTTGGGAATGTATATGTATACCCCAGGGAATGGTATTTCTACAGAGTATCCTCTTTCCGGCACTCTCATTTCCAACGGCCAGACTAGGATATCTCGAAGTGCATTTTTCGGGCTACCAGGATGGAACACTGCAGGCACTAAAGATGCGATGTTTGAATACCAATTTAAGCATAATTTCAATAAATACATTAATTTTAGTCAGGTATTCCGCTGGGAGAACAGCCAATATAATATGAAGACCTCGTATTTGAATGCGGGAGCAAGCACTGAACAAGGCAATGTCACGGCGTGGACCCCGTGGCTCTTCAATACTAACCAAACCACATCAAGCCTCGATACACGCCTATTCGGAAAATTTAAAACTGGTCCGGTTAGTCACACGTGGGTCATTGGAAATGATTTTCGTAACTTTAATTACCCACAATATTTTCAGTATGATTTGGGATCTAGTAATTTGATTAATTCATATAATCCACAAGCGTATCATAGTTCCTTATCATCTTGCTTTAGTTTTTCAAATACATCATGTTTCACTTTTGGTGATCGTCAAGAATTAAGTTATTTTCAAGATGGTCTGTATTTTCAAGATCAGATAAAATGGAAGGGCCTCTCTGTTTTGCTAGGAGGCCGTCAAGACTGGGTCAATTATTCACGGAATAGCGTCATAAATTACAATGTCTACGGAACAAAAATGTCTAATAATAACGATGCAGGTAGTGAACCGCAAAGTGCGTTCACTTGGCGCGCGGGCATTATCTATAATTTCGATTTCGGCCTTTCTCCTTACTTCAGTTATTCTACATCGTTCGTTCCGCAGGCAGGATCAACAAATTATCTTGGCCAGCCATTCGCTCCATTGACTGGTAAACAATTTGAGGCTGGTCTTAAGTATAAATTTCCGAACAAGGACATTCTTTTAACAGCTTCTGCATTTCATATTGACGAAAATCACTATCTCATTAGTGACCTCACTCATTCAGGCTTTAGTGCTGACGCTGGTCGAGTTGTATCTCAGGGTTTTGAGGTATCTGCGAATGCTAATATTACACGCGATTTAAGACTGGTTGCGTCTTATAGTTATACGGATATAAGATTTGGAAAGAGCAACGTAACAGATCAGCGCTACAATCCTTATACTAAATCATATTATGGGAATGCTCTCTCGGAAGAAGGGATGTCGGTTCCACAAGTGCCGCGTAATATGTTTTCTATTTTTGCCGATTATACGATGCCACAGAATGTAGCTAAAGGGTTTGGCCTCAATTGGGGATTGAGATACGTCGGATCTACATATGCTGATAATGTTGAATCTTTTAAAACGCCATCTTATGTTTTGTTTGACCTCGGAGCCCACTACGATTTCGGTGCAGTGTCGTCTTCTCTTCGTGGGTTGAAAGCACAAATCTCTGTTTCAAATTTGACAAACAAATATTATTTAACAGCATGCTCGACTTCCCTTTGTTATCTTGGCCAGGGACGGCGTGTTTATGGAAATCTGACATATAATTGGTAAAATTTTACTGACGTAAAACTGTGTCAACTTTCCTTATTTAGCTTCAAAAGCCTCCCGCTCGCTTCCATGCCAAATTCAAGGGGCAGTCTCGCGGCAAGGTGCGTGGGTTGCCCCCGGCAACATTCGAGGGGCGAGCCATGCCAACCTCGTGGGACGGTGCTGTGTAATATCCGTGACTTACATTGGCGCGCATTAGACAGTCCCCCACCACCCAAACTGAGAGCAAATTTCAGCCTGACCACAAGGCGTTACCCGTCGTCCCCATGCCAAATTCGTGTAGTCCACGCCTTGCAAGATGCGTGAGCCTGACTCTGCAAGATCCGTGTAGTGCCCCGTGCCAAGCTCGTGGAGTGGGGGTGTGCAAAATGCGAGAGCTGTTCGTACAAAATTCGTTGGGCAGAGGAGGCGGTTTTCGCAAATCTTTGTACAATATTCATCGTACGCTTTTGGAAGTAGATATTTTGTGTGTTTTCAGGGTGTGAACGCACTTTGGATAAGAAACCAAGTCACCAGAAAAAATGAAAATATGTTCCTCCAGATCGTCTTAGAGAGTGGGACCTGCTTTCAGTCCGACATGGAACACCCTGCGGCATATGATCGCATGGATGCACATGTCGCGACTGGATAGGTCAGGAGCGAAGAGCAAAGGATCTGGTTTTGCGTGCATTTGATATTTGCGACTCACTCTTACACGCATTTGTGAGCGCGCGGTTTCCATGACCACCCGCGCGCTTCGTCGCTGGTTTGTGGTCCATAAATGGACGAGCCTGGTCTGCACGCTGTTCCTGCTGATCGTGTGCGTGACCGGCCTGCCGATGCTGTTTTCGGAGCAGATATGGGACATTTTCGTCGGCGATGATGATCCACCCTATGAGGTTCTGCCGCTGGGCACGCCAAACGTCAGTCTCGATGTCATCGTCGAGAAGGCGCGTGCGCTCTATCCTGGGCAGATCATCACCAGCGTCAATCCCGACGATGACGAACCTGCCGTGCTGGTCTCCATGGCGCCGAGCTGGCAGGCGCTAAAGGACGACGAGAACCATCCCGACCGTCATTCCGGTCACTGGATCAAGTTCGACGCCCGCACGGCCAAAATGCTGAAACAGTCCCGCCCTGCCGACGCCCCGAAAGAGCCGCGCACCTGGACCGGCGTCATCCTTGGCACCTGCACGCGCCTGCATATGAACCTGTTCGCGGGCCTTCCCGGTGCGCTGTTCATGGGCACGATGGGCGCTGCCTTTGTTGCCTCGCTGGTGTCCGGCACAGTGCTGTACGGCCGTTTCATGAGGCGACTGCCGTTCGGATCGGTCAGGCGCGACCGAGCCTCGCGCCTGACATGGCTGGACCTGCACAACCTTCTGGGTGCGGCGACGCTGGTCTGGGCGACGGTGGTGGGCTTTACAGGGCTGGTCAATGAACTCCAGACGCCGCTGTTCGGCCTGTGGCGCGTGACCGATGTGCGGCAGATTTTGCGCCCCTACGCCAACCTGCCGGTGCCGTCGCAGGATCATCTCTCCTCCGTGCAGGCCGCGTTCGATACGGCGGCAAAAGCAGCACCCGGCAATGAGGTGACCGGCCTGTCTTTCCCCGGCGCCTCCTTCGGCAGCCCCGTGCATTACGTGCTCTGGACCCGTGGTGCGACACCGCTGCGGGCGCGTCTGTTCACGCCAGTTCTGGTCGATTCCCGGACGGGCGAACTGACCGGGGCGTATCCCATGCCGTGGTATCTCCGCTTTCTCGAAGTCTCCCGTCCGCTGCATTTCGGGGATTACGGCGGGATGCCGCTGAAAATCCTCTGGGCGCTGCTGGATATGGTGGTGATTGGGGTGCTGGTCAGCGGGCTGGCGCTGTGGGCGGGCAAACGGAAAATCGCCACCGACGCCCGTCTGCGGGCGCTGGGTTACGAACTGGATGATGCGGACGATACGGCTGTTCCTGTCCTGACGGCGGGGGCAGTCCGATGAACGCTGTCTCTCCTAATTTGCCCGTCTCGCCTTCGCCAGATGTGACCCCGCGCTCTTCCGTTGCCATCTGGCCGTGGCCGATCGGGCTGGGTTTGCTCACTGCCTTCGGCCTGCTGTCCGCCCTGCTGGGCCAGCATGGCGTCTGGCTGGCGCTGTCATGGACCGCCCTTTCCATTCCTCTCATCGTGACGGTCGCCTGCGTCCTCCGGGCATGGTGCCGCACACCGTCTGTCAAAGGAGGTCAGTCATGACCCCGATTTCATTCTCCCCATGGGAGATGTTCCTCAACGCCGGTCCCGTCGTCCGCCGCGTCATGATCCTGCTGGCTGTGGCCTCGCTGCTGACCTGGACCATCTTCATCGCCAAGTCGGTGGAACTGCTGCGGGTGCGCCTGAAACTCCAGAAGGCCGAGCAAGCGTTGGAAGAAGCCAATACGCTGGACCTTGGCGAGGAATGGACGCGAGGGAATTCGTCTATCGCCCACACGCTGGTCATGGCGGCCGAAACCGAACGCAAGCGCTCACAGGACATCCCGGATGACAGCGACGGCCTGAAAGAGCGCATCGTCCTGCACCTTGAGCGGTTGGAAGCCGCTGAGGGTCGCCGCCTCATGCGTGGTACCGGCCTGTTGGCCACCATCGGCGCGACGTCGCCCTTCATTGGTCTGTTCGGCACGGTCTGGGGGATCATGACATCCTTCACCGGCATTGCGGCCAGCAAGGCGACCAGCCTCGCCGTGGTCGCTCCTGGCATTGCCGAGGCCCTGCTGGCGACCGCCCTCGGTCTGGTGGCCGCCATCCCGGCGGTGGTGATCTACAACCATCTCGCCCGCCAGACGGCCTCGTGCCGCGCATAGGTTGCCGACCTCACAGCGCTGGTCATGCGCCTCGTCTCGCGTGATCTCGGCCGTATGCAGGCCCTGACCGCCAGCGGACAGGTGGTGCGGTTGGGTGCGTCGCGTGACGCCCGCACAGTCGCCGGGGAGTAGGCGGCATGATCCGTATCCGTCACACCGACGAAAATCCGCATGAGGCCAGCGAGATCAACGTCACCCCGTTCATCGACGTGATGCTGGTCCTGCTGGTGATCTTCATGGTCACCGCCCCGCTGACCACCGTGAATGTGCCGGTTGATCTGCCATCCTCGACCGAAAAGCCGACGCCGCGCCCGGACGATCCGGTATTCCTGACGGTGAAAGCCGATCACGGTCTGGCCTTGGGAGAGGATGATATCAGCACCGATGCGCTTCCCGGTGCGCTGGAAAGTGCGACCAAAGGCAACAAGGACGAATGGATCTTCCTGCGGGCCGACAAGACAGTCGATTACGGCACGCTGATGGGCGTGATGGATAAGCTGAGGTCTGCTGGCTACCTCAAGGTCGCGCTGGTCAATCTGCAAGGACAGGAGGAAGGCAGCGAAGCCGGTACGGCAACGGTGCCCACCGGCGCGGGAGCCTCGGGTAGTGTTCCTGCGGCGGCGCCAGCTACGGGAAACACACCGTGAGCGGCACGGCGAACATGGTAGATGCGGCCGGTTCGGCTGGCGCGACCCAGGATGCGGTCTCGCCGTCTTTCGCCGACTGGCAGCGCGGGCAGCTCCGTCTGGCCCGGCGTGAAGATGCCCTGCGCTGGGGCCTGTCTTTCCTTGCCGTTCTGGCTGTCAGCGGCGGAACGATCTGGTGGATCATGCGTCTGCCGCCGCCACAGATGGCCGTGCCGGAACCGCCTCCCGCGGCCATTGCCATCGACATGGCCCCTGAACCGGTCTCGACACCTACGCCGCCGACCGACGCACCGATCGGCCCGAAGCAGACGCAGTCCATTCCCGATCCGGCGCCGGTCGAGCCGCCCAAGATCACGGCCCCGCCATCGCCCGCGCCCAATCCCCCGGTTCCGGTCCCCAAACCGGAGAAACCACGCAAGATCATCAAAAAGAGCAAGCCGGTTCCGAACTTCAAAAAGCCCATCCCGGGCAAGACACCGTCGGCCGAGGCTACGACCGCGCCACCTTCGACAGAGGCGCCACCGGCACCCACACAGGCAGCGCCAGCCCCAGGGTCGTCATCGGCTCATGCTTCCCATGATCCGGTGACCTGGCAAGGCGCGCTACTGGCACAGCTTGAAAAGTTCAAGCGCTACCCGTCCGACGCCATGGCCGACCGTCAGGAAGGCGTGCCCGCCGTCACCTTCTCCATGGACCGGAAGGGTCATGTGCTTTCAGTGACGCTGGCGAGCAGTTCCGGCCATGCGCTGCTGGACCAGGAAGCGATTGCGCTGCCCAAACGCGCCCAGCCGCTGCCCGTCCCGCCGGACAGTGTTCAGGGCGATCCCATTACGCTGACCGTCCCCGTCGAGTTCTACATCCATGCCGACAGGAACTGAGGTTTCTGGGCATTCCTTTTCTCCGATCGTGACAGGATCATCGCCATGCTTGCTTTCCCCGAACATCGCCGCTCTCCCCCTGACGTACATCAGATCCGCCCCGCCATGGGCGCCAGCCGCAGGCAGGTCCGCCAACTGGAAGAGCGCTGCCGGGACAGCGGACTGAAGATGACCGACCTGCGTCGGGTGCTGCTGCATGGCATTTTGGAAGCCGGAAATGGGGCGACGGCCGTCGAAATCTGGAAAACGCTTGCGGCGATGGTAGATGGGCATGCGCCTAGTCAGGGATCCCTCCAGCGCAACCTCAACCTGCTGGTTGAACACGACGTGTTGCGGCGCGATGTCGGGGTGGACCGGGTCTGGCGCTACCGTATCGCCTCCACGCGCCGGGAAACGTCCCCGGCCATTACGTTCGTCAATGCCGAGACAGGCCGCCACATTCCCGTTCGTTCGCCCGAGATCGCCGCGTTGCTGCATGCCGCCGCAGCCGAATATGGCCTAGCCCTTAAAAGTGCGGCCATTACGGTGGCGCCGGCCAGCGATGAGCGGAGCATATAAAAACAGCTCGTTCGCACCCTTTTCGTCGTGTTGGCGCTGAAAAAACGCAGCACTCGATCGTCTTATAGAGTGAACCCTCCCGCAGGGACGGGACATCTTCCTTGAAATTCATCGCCTGGTTTGTCCGTCGCCCGGTGGCAACCCTCCTGCTGCTGCTCTCCGCCGTGCTGTCGGGCCTGATGGCGTTGCCCCTCCTGCCGGTCTCGGACCTGCCCGATGTCGACCTGCCGGTGATCTCGGTCTCGGCGTCGAATGCTGGCGGCTCGCCCGAGGTGATGGGCCGTACGGTGGCAGCCCCGCTGGAACGGCATCTGGGCAATATCGCGGGCGTCACGCAGATGATGTCCACTTCCACGCGGGGGGAGACATCCATCTCGCTCGGCTTCGAACTGGGCCGTGACCTCAATGGTGCGGCGCGGGACGTGGAAGCGGCGATCCGGGCCGCGCGGCGGGATCTGCCAATAACACCGGGGTCCGACCCGAGCTATCACCGGGCCAACCCCAATGCGACGCCGGTGCTGATCCTGGCGGTGACGCCGGGCATACAGTCCATGGCGAAGCTGTATGACCTGGTGAACACCACGCTTCGGCCCATGCTGTTGCAGGTACAAGGCGTGGGTGATGTGACGCTCATGGGCAGTTCAGCCCCTGCGGTGCGGGTGGAGATGAACCCGCTGCTGTTCTTCAAATACGGCATGGGGTTCGAGAACCTGCGCGCGGCTCTGGCCTCGGCCAATGCGCATACGCCCAAGGGCGTGATCGATATGGGCGACCGGCGTTACCAGCTTGCCGTCAACGATCAGGCCGAACATGCCGACGCCTACCGGGATCTGGTGATCGCCTATAAGAGCGGGCGCCCGATCCGGCTGCGGGATGTGGCGACTGTCACCGACAGCATGCAGGACGTGAATGCCGCCGCGTTCTTTGACGGGAAACCGGCCCTGACCCTGATGGTGCGCGCCCAGCCGGGAGCCAATCTGGTGGGCATCGTCGATGAGGTGAAAGCCCGTCTGCCCCGACTGCGCACGCTGATGCCGCCGGGAGCGGATATCGCCGTGGCGCGGGATGGCTCGGCGGTGATCCGTTCCTCGCTGCATCATACGCTGGTGACGCTCCTGGCCTCCTGTGTTCTGGCCTTGGCCGTGGTGTGGGTGTTCCTGCGCTCGTGGACGGCCTCCGTGGCAGCGGCGATCATCGTGCCGTGCTGCCTGATCGCCAGCCTCGGGCCGATGCATCTGGCGGGCTTCGGGCTGGACAATCTTTCGCTCATGGCGCTGACGGTGGTGACAGGCCTGGTGGTGGATGACGCCATCGTGGTGATCGAGAACATCATCCGCATGCGCGAGCGGGGGATGTCTGTTGATGAAGCGGCCATTGCCGGAGCGAGCGAGGTGGCGTTCACGCTGCTGTCGATTACCGTGTCGGTGCTGGCGGTGTTCCTGCCGATCGGGCTGGTCTCCGGTCTGACGGGACGGCTGTTCCGGGAGTTTGCCGGCACCGTGGGGATCGCCGTGACCGTGTCGCTGGTTCTGTCCTGTGTGGTGACGCCGTGTCTGACAGTGTTGTGCATGCGGTTCGCCGAGGGAAGCGACGCCCGCATCAACGAAGAACACCCGACCGCAGCCGAAGATCATTCCCACGGCATCGATGCCGCAGACTTTTTGGATCATGAGAAACACAGTGGCAGTCTGTATCGCCGCACTCTCGAAATCTGCCTGACCCATCCCGGCAAGACGGCGTTCCTGCTGCCATTGACCCTGCTGGTGGGGGTGGTCCTGTTCACCCACATGCCCAAGGTCGTGTTCCCGCGTCAGGATATCGGCATTGTCTCGGGCGGCTCACGCGGCAGCGGCAGTTCGCTGACCCAGACAAAGGTCCGGCTGGAGCGGTTCAGCAGGGTGCTGTTGGAGGATCCGGCGGTCACGCACGTCATTGCCTATCTCGATACCGGCGAAGGCTCCAGCCATGGCATGGTGTTCGCCACGCTGCGCGACCTGTCCACCGGGCGGGCTTCAGGGGCGGAAGTCGCGACCCGCGTGATCGGCAGGATGGGTAAGGATATCCATGCCGAATACCATGCCCAGGCGCCCGGCAACATCATGATGCGGGTTGGCTCCAACAGCAGCGGGGTCAGCTACATCCTGCGCAGCGAGGACGACCGGCTGCTGGGGCCAGCCACGCGGAAACTGGCGAAAGCCCTGCGGCATCATCCGGAGTTTACGGATGTGGATCCGGACGTCGATCCGCCCGGACAGGGCATTACGCTGGCCATCGACCGCGATACCGCCGCCCGTGTCGGGGTCACGCCACAGGTCATCGGCAACACCCTGTCCGACGCGCTTGGCCAGACCACGGCCTCGGTCATCTACACGACACACGGGCAATACAACGTGGTGCTGACCGTGGAAAACCGCTTCCAGCGCGACCCTGAGATCCTGAAGCAGTTCTGGATCAGTCCCTCGGGTGGGTCAGCGTCCGGCAGTTCGGCCTCGAACACCATCCGGGTGGTCACGTCGGCCACGGCCAGCACCACAGCCTCCACGAGTGCCGCGGCGTTCAGAAACCAGATCGCCAATTCACTGGCGGGTGGAGCGAATGCGTCGACCGGATCGGCCGTGGCGACCGGGGCGGAGACGCTGGTGCCGCTGTCCGTCGTGGCCCGGATGACACCGAGCCTTGACCCGGTGGCCGTCACCCATATCGGCTATGCCAGTTCCGCCTCGCTGGCGCTGGAACTGGCTCCCGGTGTCAGCCTGTCGCAGGCACAGGCGATCATCGATCAGGAGTGGCGGAGCCTGCATCTGCCCGAGACCATCACCGGCGAACTACAGAGCGATGAAGGGGACGTTGGCAAAAGCACGCATGACAGCGAGATCCTGATCATCGGCGCTGTGCTGGCCGTCTATCTGACATTGGGCATGCTCTATGAAAGCGTATGGCACCCGCTGACCATCCTCTCCACCTTTCCCTCAGCCGGGATCGGGGCCATCATGGCCCTCGATCTGTTCGGGCTGCCGTTCTCAGGCATGGCGGTGATCGCCATGCTGCTGCTCACCGGCATCTCGCTCAAGAATGCCATCCTGCTGGTGGATTTTGCCATCCATGCTGCCGAGCGCGAACGCGGCCTGACGGCGCGTGAGGCCATCCGCGAGGCCTGTCTGCTGCGGCTGCGGCCCATTGTCATGACCACCTTTGCCGCCGCCCTCGGCGCGCTGCCGCTGGTGCTGATGGGCGGCTATGGGATGGAATTGCGCCAGCCGCTGGGCATAGCGCTGATCGGGGGGCTGATTGTCAGCCAGGTCCAGACCATGCTCACCACGCCGGCACTTTATCTGCTGGTAGCAAAAATCGCGGCGCTCGCTCGGCCTTCCCGGAGAAGACGTTCAGAGTTGCCATATCCGTAGCCCTATGGAGCACGCACGGTGCTGCCTAGCGCGTGGCGTATCTGATGCCTCTCTAAAGGGGGGGAAGCATTGTCGCTTTCACGGATATAGCAAACGGATTCGCTCACTCGCTCGCTACGCCGAAGCCGCACCCGACTTGCGTCAGGCTGCTTACAAAATGCTTACATTCCGGCGCCGCGACACGCTGTAAACAAAAAACGGCCCCGAAGGACCGTCTTTAACCGACTGATTTTCCTAGGAAAATCTGGAGCGGGCGATGGGATTCGAACCCACGACCCCAACCTTGGCAAGGTTGTGCTCTACCCCTGAGCTACGCCCGCTCACCGTGTCGGTGAACGGGGGTTTAAGGGAAAGCGGATCGGCTGACAAGGGGGGAAAATCATCTTCGGTGTTTTTTGTGACAGGGGTGCATTGCCGCTTGTGAGACAGGGTGGCGATGACAATGTTAAGGTCAGCAGGAGGCCGGGCCATGCCCGGCGGTAGAGCACGATAAAACACGTTAAAACAGGCAGGATCGGTTTTCATGGAGTACATCATCGGTCAGTCCCGCGCAGCACAGCGGCCCGCAGGCGGCCTGGTTGACGCCGCGGGGGCGCCGGCAGTGGGAACCGCAGCCGCAGGCAATGCCGGTCACGCCGGCAACGGTGCGGGGATGATCATCGATGGCACCCAGGACACGTTCATGCAGGACGTGCTGGAAGCCAGTCGCACCATGCCGGTGCTGGTCGATTTCTGGGCCGCCTGGTGCGGGCCGTGCAAGCAGCTGACGCCGGTGCTGGAAAAGATCGTCCGTTCGGCCGGCGGTCGGGTCAAGCTGGTCAAGATCGATGTCGACGCCAACCGCGCCCTGGCCCAGCAGCTCACGCAGGTGGGGCTGCCGCTGCAATCGATTCCGCTGGTTGCCGCCTTCTGGCAGGGGCAGATCCTCGACCTGTTCCAGGGCGCGCAGCCGGAAAGCGAGATCAAGCGCTTTGTCGAGGGGCTGCTCCAGGCCGCCGGCGGCGGTGCCATGCCGGCGGCGGAGCTGCTCGCCGCCGCCCGCACCGCGCTGGATGCCGGCAGCGCCGAGGAAGCGGCGGGGCTGTATTCCCAGACCATCGAGATCGAGCCCGAGAACCCGGCCGCCTGGGGCGGGCTGGTGCGGGCCCTGATCGTGATGGGGGACGAGGAAGCCGCCGAGGCCGCCCTGGCCGACGTGCCCGCAAAGATCGCCGGGCATGCCGAGATCACCGGCGCCCGCGCGGCCCTGGACCTGAAGCGCGAAGGCCGCAAGGCCGCCGAGGAAGCCGAGGATTTGCGCAAGCGCCTGGCGGCCAATCCGGCCGACCATGAAGCGCGCTATGAACTGGCGGCGGCGCTGAACGCGGCCGGCCTGCGGCAGGAAGCCGCCGACGAATTGCTGACCATCATGCGCCAGGACCGTGGCTGGAATGACGATGCCGCGCGGCTGCAACTGATCCGGCTGTTCGAAGCCTGGGGCCATGACGACCCGGCCACCCTGCAGGCACGGCGCCGCATGTCCTCGCTGATGTTCTCGTGACGTGCGCCCCGAGGGCTCGCCCGCATTGATCGAGGACGATGTGCCGCGTGTCGTCCCGCGCCTGCGGGACATGACACTGGCGGACATGCCGGCCGAACTGGGATTGTTCCCGCTGCGCGAGGTGCTGCTGCTGCCCCGGGGCAAGCTGCCGCTGAATGTCTTCGAGCCGCGCTATGTCGCGCTGCTGGAGGATGCGCTGGCGGGGAACCGGCTGATCGGGATGATCCAGCCGCGCGACGATGCCGTGGAGAACGAAGGCAGCGACGCGGACGGCGAAGACCCGTTTCCGCCGCTGTACACGATCGGTGCCGTCGGCCGCATCACCTCGCTGACCGAACGGGCCGATGGCACCTATGCCGTGACGCTGACCGGGTTGGCGCGCTTTCGCCTGCTGCGGGAGACCGGCCTGCATCGCGGCTATCGGCGGGCGCGGATCGACGTGTCATCCTTCGCCTGCGACCTGACCGACAGTGCGGACCTGTTCTTCGACCGGAGCCGTATGCTGGCGGCGCTGCGGCGCTATTGCAGCATGCGGGGCTTCGGCACGCGCTGGAACGTGATCGACCAGATGGACGACGAGACGCTGCTGATCACGCTGCCGATGATCTGCCCCTTCCCGGCCGCCGAAAAGCAGGCGCTGCTCGAATCCGCCTCGCTGAACGATCGGGCGCGGACATTGCAGACGCTGCTGGAACTGGCTGGACATGAACCCGGCGACGAGGCATCTGACCCACCACCGGCGTGAGGCAGCATCCATGCGATGCCCGATGTCCCGCCTCCGCTACCGGCCATGCGTACAGGAGACCAGCCGATGACCGAAACCGCCCAGCAACCTCTGGACCCGCGCCTGCTGTCGATCCTGGTCTGCCCCGTGACCAAGGGGCCGCTGATCTATGACCGCGAGGCCGGAGAACTGATCAGCCGGCAGGCCGGGCTGGCCTTCCCGATCCGCGATGGCATCCCCATCATGCTGCCGGACGAAGCCCGCTCGCTCGATGCCTGATAACGCATGGTTTCCAAAGGGTCATGCCCTTTGGCGGGTTTCAGGGCGGCGCCCTGACCTTACGCCCCGGCGGCGGGAACCGGCACGTTGTCAATCAGCCGGACCCCGGCCAGCCAGGCGGCCGCCAGCAGGCGGGCCGGCGGGCCGTCGAGGGCCGCCAATGGCGCCAGATCTTCTTCGCGCCGCAGTTCCAGATATTCGACATCGGTGAACCCGGCCGCCAGCAGGTGCGCGCGCGTTGCCGCGAGGACCGGGGCGACAGGCTGGCCCCCGGCGATGGCGCGGGCCGCGTGCTCCAGGGCCTGGGGCAAGGCGCGGGCGCGATCGCGGTCGCCGGGGCCGGTGAGGCGGCGGTTGCGTGACGACATCGCCAGCCCGTCGGCCTCGCGCCGGGTCGGGCAGGCTTCCACCCGGATCGGGATATCCAGATCGGCGGCCATCCGGCGGACGACATGCACCTGCTGGAAATCCTTCTCGCCGAAGAAGGCCGCGTCAGCCTGGCTTTGCAGGAACAGCTTGCACACCACGGTCGCCACGCCGTCGAAATGGCCGGGGCGGTGGCCGCCGCACAGACCTTCGGACACGCCGTGCACCGAGACGGTAGTGGCGAAGCCGGCGGGATACATCTCGGCCACCGTGGGCGCGTACAGGACATGCGCGCCGGCTTCGGCCAGCAGGCGCGTGTCCGCTTCCATGACGCGGGGGTAGGTTTCGAGATCGGCCGGGTTATCGAACTGGGTCGGATTGACGAAGATCGAGACGATCACGCGATCGGTCGCGCCCAGGGCGGCGCGGACCAGGCTGAGATGGCCGTCATGCAGCGCGCCCATGGTCGGCACCAGCCCGACCGTCAGCCCGCGCCGCTTCCAGCCGCGCACCGTCTGCCGCAGGTCGGCGACGGCATGGACCGTGCGCATGTCGGTGATAAGAGTGTCCAGCATCATGCCCTGCCGCCCGTTCCGTGACGTGAAATCGTTGCGCCCGGTTATATCGGCCCGTTTCCCCGCCAAGGAAAGCCCGGCGCCATCTCTTCCGCGTGAGCCGGGATGTCTGCTATGAACGATTTCGGTCCCGGGTATGTGCAGGGCGTGGATGCATTGCCGGACCGGCAGACGACCAGGATATTCTTTTATCCAGTCTCCGCGCGGCGGATACTTGGCAGGAGGCCCCCTTTGTTCAAGACGATGCGGTTTATTGGCCTGGCGGCCCTCGTTCTCTCGGTTGCCGCCTGCGGCGGGGGCAAGCATCGCCCGAAGAACCAGAAGGAAGTCTGGCAGAGCATGGGCTTCGAATCCGGCCTCAAGACGTCCGGAAACCACTGACGCGAGGTCATGCCAGGTCGGTAGGGTCCGTGGGCTCGGGCGGCACGTCTTCCCACTCCTCGGCCGGCACGAGGTCCACGCCGACCGTCAGTTCGTCATTGCCGCCGCCCAGGATCAGCCCGTGTACCGGGCTGATATCGGCATAGTCGCGCCCCCAGCCCAGTACGACGTGCTCGTCGCGCATCACGATGCCATTGGTGGGGTCGAGGCCGATCCAGCCATGGGCCGGGCCCAGCCATGCGCCCACCCAGGCGTGGGACTGGTCGGAGCCCAGCCGCCGGGCCTGCCCCGGCGGCGGACGGGTGCGGATATAGCCGGACATATAGCGCGCCGGCACGCCGATCCAGCGGAGCGCGCTGATCATCAGATGCGTGAAATCCTGGCAGACGCCCTCGCGCCGGGCCAGCACCTGCTCAACCGGCGTGGAGAGGGTGGTGACGCCGGCGCGGAAGCGGAAATCGGTGTAGATGCGCGTGTTCAGGTCCAGCAGGGCGGCCAGGATCGACCGGCCAGGGGTGAAGGACAGGGCCGCATAATCGCCCGCCGCCGCGTTGGCCGCGCACATCGGGCTGTCGAACAGGAATTCCGCCGCCTGCCACGCCGGCGCGCCGCCGGCGCGTGCGAGGGCGACCAGGTCTTCCCACGCCAGGGACGTCTCTTCGGGCGGCGGGGGGGCAAAGGCGACCTCGACCTCCGATTCCGCCAGCACGGCGAAGCTGCGATGCGGGGCCTCGTGATACAGCCACGCGATCAGGTTGCCGAAATAATCGGTGCCGTCGACCCGCCGCACCGGGGACGGCGTGACCTCCAGCCGGGTCCAGCGCACGGCCTGGCCCGGCAGGTCGCGCGGGGTGACGTGCACGATATGGGCCGCCAGATCGACCGGGCTGCCATAGGCGTAACGGGTGAGATGACGCACGCGATAGATCATGATTCGTCCGATGCCTCGCCCCGATCAACGGCACGCAGGCCGCCGACCGCGCGCGGAGAGGTCAGCACCACGAAGTAGCGCCGTGCGATCTGCTGGCCCACATCGCGCAGCGCGGCATGGATATCGCGCAGCCGGTCGGGCAGCGCGGCCGCCGCAACATCCTGCTGGGGTGCGGACAGGACATCGGCCACCACCGCGCGCAGGCGCTCCATGACCTGGCCGGCCGCGCTGGCCAGACCCGTTCCGTCGCTGGGGTCCAGATCGGCCAGGGCCTCGGCCACCATCGCCATCTGGCTGGCCACGCCGCGCGGATTGCCGCCATCCAGCAGCAGCAGGTCCAGCACCGGAGCGGGCTGGAACACCGCGAAATAGCGCGACCGGTAGGTGATGGCGCAGTCGCTGAGTTCCAGCATCAACCGCAGCGCGCCCTCCATCCGGCCACGCTGGGAGACGTCCTTCTGGCGCAGGATCAGCGCCATCGACGTCAGGATCGCGCCGGCCCGCTCGATCCGGCGGCCGAGTTCGAGGAACTGCCGGCCGCCGCTGCGCACCATGTTCTCCGCCGTCAGGCCGGAAATGGTCGCGCCGTAGCGCAGCAGGCTGTCGGTGACGCGGCCGATCCGCTCCAGCGTGCGGCCGGCATCGCCGACAACGCGCGCCTCGCGCAACTGGGTGCGCAGCGTGTCGGTGCCGTGGACGATGGTCTCGAAGGTTTCGACCGTCATCCGGTCGCGCAGACCGGCCGACACCCGGGCGATTTCGGACAGCAGGCGGCGGGGCATGCCGGTATCGAGCGTGACGGCGGCCAGCGCCCGCACCTGCGTCGCGAAGCCCGCGCCGGCCATGCTTTCGTCCTGGAGCAGGCCGATCTGGACCGCCAGGCGCAGCACGGCTTCCAGTTCCGCCCGCTCGCGCGGGGAGCCGTCGATCCGGCCGATCCGGCGGGTCAGCACCCGCAGGACGCGCCCGGCTTCCTCCAACTGTTCCAGGTAGCGGCCCAGCCAGAAGAAATCGTCCGCCGCGCGGCTGGGCAGGTCCCCCTGCCCGCGCCGGATGGCCAGCACCGGCATGGGCGGCGCGGCGATGCCGACCAGGTTGCGGCTGTCCTCGACCGTGACCCAGACATCCTTGGTGATGCTTTGGCCGCCGCGCGCGCGATCCATCGGGCCGCCGGGCGGCAGGTCGGAATCGGGCAGCAGGCGTGCCATGCCGCCCGGCATGACCTGCCAGCCGGTGCCGTCGAACAGGGCGAACAGGCGCAGCACGACCGCGCCGGGCTCGATTCCGCCGGGCTGGATGGCCGGCATGACCGAGGGGGCCAGCGCCTCGACCGCCACGAAGCGGTCCGGGGTGCGGTGGAGGGCCGCCAGCACGCTCTCCTTCGCCCGGTCCAGGCGGCAGGACGGGCCACGGGCGCTCGCGCTGTCACGCAGCCACCAGTTTCTGCGGTCGTCGGCCAGCAGGGCCTCGACCCCGAATGTCGCCGGCCAGCGCGCCGGGACGTCGGGCAGCCGCAGATCCTCGCCGATCAGGCGGCGGGCCAGGGCGGGCATGAAGGCGGCCAGGCCGGGCGCCTCGACCAGGCCGGATGCCGGGTGGTTGACCAGATGGACCGCGCCGCCGCGTGCCGCGTCCAGCAGGCCGGCGATGCCGGGGGGGCTGCCGCCCTCCAGTTCCAGGGGGTCGACCGTCCATCCGTCCTGGCGCAGCAGCAGCACGTCCACCCGGCGCAGGCCGCGCACCGTCTTCAGCCACAGGGCGCCGTCGCGCACCGCAAGATCGCCCGCCTCGGCCAGCACGCAGCCCAGTTCCCGCGCCAGGATCACATGCTCGGCCCACAGCGTGCCGCGCGGCCCCGGCGTGAGCAGGGCCAGGCCGGGATTGCGGTCCGGCAGGTTGGGCAGGCGGTGCAGGCTGTCCTGCCAGGCATCGAAGAAGGGCGAGAGGGGCTGGACCTCGCGGCCGGCGAACAGTTCCGGCAGGGTCCGCGTCATCTGCCGCCGGTTTTCCAGCGCCTGGCCGATGCCGTTGGCGCGCGCCACCCGGTCGGCCGCGACATGCCAGGCACCGTCCGGGCCGCGAATCAGGTCCATGGCGTAGAAATCGAGGAACGCGCCCGATACCGGGCCGCCCATGCGCAGGAAGCCCGGCGCCGGATAGACCAGGGACGGCGGCAGCACGCCATCCGCCAGCAGGTGGCGCGGGCCGTAGAGGTCGCGCAGCGTCGCCTCCAGCACGCGGGCGCGCTGCACCATGCCTTCGGACAGGCGGGCGAATTCCTGCGCCGTCAGCAGCAGCGGAACCGGGTCGCAGCCCGCGGCGGCGCCTTCGATGGGGCCGGTCTGGTCGTGCAGGGCGCGCGCCATCTGCCTGCCGCGTTCGAGCAGTTCGCGATGGCCGAGATCGCTGATCGCGCCAAGGAGACGGCGCCAGTGAGGCCGGACGCCACCGTGACCGTCAACCATCTCGTCAACAGGGATGGGCGCCATGTCCATGATGCATGGTTGTATGGGCGAAGCCGCGCCAACAGTAAACGGTCTTGCGCGGGGCGAGGGCCGAACGGTCTGCTCAGGCCGGCGGGGTGCCGTGAATCAGGTTATGGACATAGGCCAGCTTTTCCAGCGCCGGGGGGGCGAGGACGAACGGGTAGAAATCGATCTGGCCCATCGATCGGTTCAGGCTGTTGATCGCATAGGTCAGCGGCAGCCATGCCTGGGCGATCCGCGCGAAGTCGCCCGGCGCGTAGGGATTGAACGCGACCTCGGTCTGCATGGCCGGATCGTCGGAGACGTGGATGTCGACCGACAGGCCGTAGGCCCGCGCGGTTTCCAGCGTGGAGACGATGTGCAGGTAATGCGCCCAGGTCTCGGCGAAATCCTCCCACGGGTGCATGGTCGCGTAGTCGCTGACGAAATTGTCCTGCCAGTTCGGGGGGGCGCCGACCTGATAGTGATGCTGCAACGCCGCCTGGTAGTCGGCGCGCTCGTCGCCGAACATGGCGCGAAAATCGTCCAGATGGCCGCCGTCGCGCACCAGCACGTTCCAGTAATAATGGCCGACCTCGTGCCGGAAATGGCCTAGCAGGGTGCGATATTGCTCGCCCATTTCCACGCGCATGGCCTCGCGCTGGGCGTCGTCGGCCTCGCGCAGCGCGATGGTGATCAGGCCGTCCTGATGGCCGGTCAGCACCTTGCCGCCATCAGGTGGATCACCCAGGAAATCGAAGGCCAGCCCGCCTTCCGGGTCTTCCTGCCGGGTCACGATCGGCAGGTTCAGGCGCAGCAGCGTATAGACCAGCCGGTGCTTCGCCGTTTCCAGCTTCCGCCACTGGTCCAGATGCCTGCCCTCCGAAAGGTCCGGGATCGTGCGGTTCAACTGGCAGGCCAGGCAGTAGGCATCGCCGCCGGCGGGGACCAGCCAGTTGCAGGCGTTCTGGGCGGCATTGGCGCAGAACCGGTAGGACGATGCCGTTGCGGCCGTCGAGAGCGGCCGCCATGTGCCGTCCTCGGCCGCTATCTGCTCCAGCGCGCTGAGATCATTTTCCTCCGGCAAGTAACCAAGGGTGTGGCCGCATCGCTCGCATGCCGTGTTCTCGAAGAACAGGACCTGGTTGCAGGCCTGGCAGGCAAACAGCTTCATGATGGGCTCCGGCAACATTTCATGTGCATGCACAACGCTGTAGCCGGTCGATTGTTCCACTTCGGCGGAACTGGGCCTTTCACGCGGCAGCGGGTCGCCCGGCGACGTTCGGCAGCATCGCCTCGATCTGGCGGCGTGTGTTGACCACGTCGCGGGCCAGGATGGTGCCGTTATCGTCCAGCAGCACCAGGGTCGGCAGGCGGCTGACCTGCAGGACCAGCCCCAGTTCGACGCCGGTGACGAAGGGGATGCCGCCCAGCGCCAGACGGTCGCGCAGGGCCTCCAGTTCCGGTACCGCGCCGTCGCCGACCAGAACAGGTTCCAGGCCCCGCTCGCGCGCGACGTCCAGCGCGATCGGCAGCACGCGCTTGCACACGGGGCAGTCGGCGCCGACGAACAGCAGCATGCGGATGGTGCCCGCCGCCAGGCGCTCGCCCACCGGGAAGGGCGTGCCTTCGAGCGTGCGCATGGTGATGCGGGGGATCGCCTGGCCGACTTCCAGCCCGCGCTGGGGCTGCTGCTGGCCGATGGGGGCGATGCGCTCGTGCAGGATGCCGATCTGGCGCGCCAGGGCGAGCACCACCAGCACCAGCACGACGATGGCGGCGAACAGCAGCACCTGCGACACGATCAGGACAGTCATCATGCGGATTGTTCCTCCGGGCCGCGCGCGGCCGATATCAGGTGCGACAGCGCCAGGACCACCGCCAGCAGGCAGGCGCCGGCCGCCAGCGCCTGATAGCGCAGCAGCAGCGATATGGGCAGGCCGGTCAGGGCCGGCAGCAGCGAGGCCGGTGCCAGCAGGGCGGCGCGCGCGACGGCGCCCCAGGACAGGCGGGCGGATGCCATGCCGGGCAGGCAGCCGCAGGAGAGATCGGCGCGCCCGCGCAGCAGGTTGATGGCCATCGCGAGGACGAACAGCGCGAACAGCAGCGCCGCGCCGATGCCGGCCCGGAGGGGAGCCACACCGGCGAGCAGGGCCGCGCCGACGCCGGTTTCGGCGACCGCCAGGGCCCAGGCGGCGGATTCCAGCAGGGAATCGGGCACCAGCCGGTAGGCGGCCAGCGTGGTCAGAAACCCGTCATGATCGCGCAGCTTGGCGATGCCGGCAGCCAGCAGCAGCGTGCCGATGCCCCCGGCCAGCAATGCGCCGGCCAGAGGCAGGATGGCGGGGGCGGTCATGCCCGCCCCCTGTGGTGGAAGGTTTCTGTCATCTGCCTTGTCCTCGTATCCCGTGCGCCGTCACTGCCCCTCACGCGCCGCCTGCGTCACATCGTACCCATGCAGCCCCGCCGCCGCCGGACAGGCCTGGACGACCGCGCGCACCACCTGCTCGCGATAGCCATGCAGGTCGGCCATCCGCAGCGGCCGGGCGCGCAGGGCCGCGATCTCGGCCGTGCTGTAGGGGCGGCTGTTGGCCGGGACGCTGGCCCCGCCGAAGGTGAAGACCACGAAATTCATCATCCGCGCCAGATCCTCCGACGAGAGGTTGGCGAAGGCCACGTTCGGCAGGCGGACCAGATAATCCCGTCCCTCGGGCGTGCAGAGGAAATACCCCACCTGCCCCGCCAGGTCGGGCACCACCTCGCGCCCCGAACGGCCCTGTATGCCGTGGCAGCCGCCGCACCCCATCAGATAATGGCCCTGCACCGCCGGGATCACCGGCAGGGCGCCCGCCGTGGGGGCCGCGCGGGCCAGGCCCAGCAGGGCGAGGACCGGCAGGACAGCCAGGGAGAGGATCGGGTAGCGATGGCGCATCGTCGCACGGCGCCCCCTTCCGGCGGCGCCTCTGCCCCTCAGCCGGCCTGGCCGATGATCGCGGCGGTGGAGCAGTGATAGGCCGTCGAGGCCGTGCCGAAACACCAGATGATGTCGTTGCTGGCCTGCGGCCGGTAGATCGGCATTTCGCGATCGGCCGTGTTGCAGTCGCAGGATTTCGGGGCGGCGCAGATATTGCGGCCGCAGCAGTCGCGATAGGCGATGACGTAGGAGCGGCCATCGTCGGGGTTGCGGCAGGTGCCGATCCACGACACCGGTGACGGCTGGGTGCCGGGTGGGCAGGTGTGGATGCCGCCGCCGCAGCAGCCGCACAGCACGCCGTCGATCGCGCAATGGCGCCAGTAATTGCACTTGGTGGGATCGGTGCTCTGCGCCCGCCGTTCGAAATCCGTCAGGGTGGTGGCCGGGCTGGGCGTGGGCGTCGACGCGGCCTCGGCGCGGCGCACCGGCAGCAGCGGGAAGGCGGGCGCCACCGCCATGGCCGCGCCCATCCGCCCCAGCACGCCGCGCCGCGAGGATCGGGCCGCCAGCCGGCGCGTCACGGCTTCGCCCAGCGTGTCGAGGAAAGAAACCGGCATTGGCGCGTTACTCCTGAAGGTTCCACAGGCCGGGACGAGCCGGCGCGATCATGCCGCGCGGGGCCGCGCGTCCAGATAGGATTGCACCGAGACGTGGCCGGTTTCCCCAGCCACAACAAGACTTTCGAGATGCTCGCGATTATTGACCAGGCCCTTGGCCACGATCCTGCCCGACGCATCGAGCAGCAGGGCGAAGGGCAGCTTGTCGATGCCGAGTTCGCGCCCGATCTCGGGGTCGTTGACGAAACGGGACGGCGAGAGGCCGAAGCGCACCACCAGGTCCCGCTGCATCGCATCGGTATCGTCGCCCAGACACAGCAGGTCGATGGCTTCGCGGCGCACGAAATCCTGCGCGATGGGCAGCATCTTGCGCGAGATCGGGCAGGTGCCGGAGACGAACAGCAGCAGCGTGCGCGTGCCTTCGGGCTGCGCGCCGCCCACGGCGAGCACCGTGCCGTCGAGCGCGCGCAGGGCGTGCGCGGCCAGCATCTGGCCGGGAGCCGGGCCGCCGGACGTCATCAATGCGCCGACCGGCGCCACCTTGGTAAACAGGTAGCGCATGCGACGGAACAGCAGCACCAGCACCGGCGCCAGCGCCAGCAGCAGCAGCCAGTCCAGCGCCTGGGCCCAGGCCAGGACGGTCATCGGCGAAGCGGAATCCATCACCCGTTATGACCCGGCAGGAGGTCCGGCGCCACGATCATGGCTTCCGAATGGGCCTCTACCGTGCGGCGGACGGTGCCGGTCCGCGCGTCGAGCACCGCCATGCTGCCGTCCTCCGACGTGGCGTAGAGCAGTGGGGTGGCGTCACCGCTGACGGCGATGCCGCGCGCGGGCTGTGGCAGGTCGATGCGGCGGACCAGCGTGTGGTGGGCGGGATCGAACTCCCACACCTCGGTGCCGTCGGTCTTGTGCGTCCAGTGCGGGCCGACATGCATCAGCACGAACAGGTGCCCGCTGGCGCGGTTCCACGCGAAGGGCTGCTTGCCGCCGGGGCGCCAGGCCTGCTCCTGGACGCCGGTGCCGGCGACGGGCTGGCCGGCGGCCGCCTGGATCGACCAGGGGGCGGCGATCTCGGGCTTCGCGCCCAGCATCACGTCATAGACCTTGCCGGTATAGGAGACGAACAGCGCGCGCCCGGTCGCGTGATCGACCAGCCCCTGCTCGAAGATCGGGTCGTTATTGGCATCGAAGAACGGCGCGGTGTGGGTGACGGTCGGCTTGTCGCCGCCCGCATAGCCCACATTGGTCAGCGAGCCGTCGCCGCACAGGCTGGAAAACCCGTCCTGCTTCCAGGGAAAGACCAGGGCGCAGCCGGGGATATCGACCGTGCGCGCCACCGCGCCCTTCGCCAGATCGACGATGGTGACCGAGGTTGCCGGGCTCATGTCGAAGACATAGCCCCATCTGCCATCGGGACTGACGTCGAAATCCTGCCCCTTGTAGACCGCCAGCGCGCGGGGCGGCAGCGTGATCTCGCGCCGCAGGGCCAGGGTGTGGGCGTCATATTCCTGGATCAGGTCCTGCCGCGTGCCGTGATCGACGCGCGACCAGATCGTGTCGGCGACATAGAAGGTCCGCCGGTCGGGCGAGAGCGCGATATTGCCCAGGATGCTGGCCGGCAGGGTGCCGAGGATCCTGCCGGCATCGGCATCATAGATCGTGTAGGAGTCCCGGTCGGTCGCCGGCAGGACCCAGTGCGCGCCGACCGGCGGCAGGGTCGCCACGTCGCTCTGCTCGGCTTGCAGGACCGGCGACGCGGCCTGGGCGGCGCCGGCCGGGGCGGCCAGCATGGCGGCCAGGGCCGCGCGGTACGCGGTCTTCGTGTTCCAACCCAGCATCGCGGCTTCCCTGCCCCCTGTTGAACGTGAGGTGTCCGGGCGACATGGCCCGGACACGCTCGCCCGATCAGTATTCGGCGCTGATCGTGCCGAAATATTCGCGCACCGCGCCGCGCTCCAGCGACTGGTAGTCGCCGCCGTCGCCGGACTGGCCGCCGATGGGGAAGCCGTTTTCGCCCATCATCGCGATATATTTCTGGTTGAAGAGGTTATAGACCTCGAACGCCAGGGTGACGTTCTTCAGCACGCTGAGATTGCCGAAGCGGTATTTGGCGCCCAAATTGGCCATCCAGTACGGCGAGATATGGGTGTCGTTCATGTACGAGAAATAGCGCTTGCCGTAGTAGTTCACATCGAAATGCGCCGATGCGCCCTTGTACTCGTAGGACAGGCTGGTCTTGTACATCACCTGCGGATAGGCGAGCATCTTGGTGCCCTTGATGTCGCAATCGCCCTGGAGCGGACAGATATTGACGTGATCGGCGTAGGTGAAGTGGTTGTAGCTGACCGAGTTGGTCCAGGCCAAGCCGCGCGCCAGCCCTTCGAACGGTTGCAGGGTCAGCGCGGCGTCCATGCCCCACATCACCGCGTGCTTCGAATTGACCACCGAGGTGATCGGGTTGTTCAGCGAGCCGACCGACGCCGAAATCAGGCGGTTGTAGACATCGGAATGATAGCCGTCGATCGAGGCCTGGATCTTGCGCGAGGTGTAGCGGTAGCCGATGACATAGGTGAAATCGCGCTCGTTCGGCAGATTATGCTGAAGATCCTTGAACGCATCCTGCGAGGACACCGCCCAGGGCGACACCGAGCCGCCCGACGGCGCCACCATGAACGGCCGCATGTTCTCGGCGAAATCGAAATAGACCTCGTGGCCGCGACCGAAATGGTAATCGAGATTGACGGCCGGCAGGAAGGCGGCCGCCGAGGTCATCGACCCGCTGGGCAGGCCGGAATCCACCCCGACGCCGGTGCCGTAGCCAGCATCGACATTGCCGTAATCCGCGCCGCCCGCAGTCGTCTGCAGCATCGAGCGGAAGCCGTACGTCACCGTCAGCCCTTCCACCGGACGCCATGCATCCATGACATGGAACTGGAAGGTGTTGGTGTTCCATGTGAAACCGTAGCCCTGCTGGAACGCGGGGCCATAGGTGGTGTAGGGACCGACCGTCTTCAGCGGGGCGCCCTGGCCGTAAACCGGCTCATTGAACCAGAACAGGCCCGAACGCTGGGAGTTGTTCTCGTACCAGCCGCCGACATTGATGCTGTGATGGCCGATATGCCAGGTGAAGGCGCTGGTGAAGCCGAAGCGGCGGTAGGAATTCTTCCATACCTCTTCCGACAGCGGCGCGCCGGTGCCCAGCGACTGGGTCCAGGGATCGCCATATGTCGCGTTGCTGTCGAACGCGCCGGCATAGAAGACCGTGTTCCAGCGCAGGGAATTGGTCAGCGCCAGATCGGCATTGATGGCGCCCAGATAGTCGCGCGTGGACTGGCCCGCATCGTAATAGGCGGTGCCGGCGCCCTCGTTGGTGTTCTCCCAGCCGGCCGGCACGGTCGGGCTGGTGCCGTTGGGCAGCACCAGCGGCGTGCCGCTGCCGACATCGTAGGAACCCGGGCCGTTATAGGCCAGGCCGTTATCGTTCACCCACGCATATTCCGAGGCGTTATAGGCGCCCAGATAATTCGGCGCCCAGGATTCGGTCCGCCAGCCGGCATTCTTGAGGATGCTCAGCGATTTGTCCGCATAGCCCCAGACTTCGGCATCGTTCCAGTTGAACAGCGCGGTGATGCGGCTGTCATGGCCGATCGGCTGGACGAGCTTGCCGTTGACCGTCTGCATGAAGCCCGGCGTGTCGGCATCGTATTTCCGCTCATCGGAGCGCGAATAGGCGGTGTAGAATTTCGTGCCGGTCTGGTTCAGCGCGCCGCTGTCCACCCGCGCATAGGTGCGCAGCGTGCCGTAGCTGCCGAAGACCTGCGAGACCTTGGCGCCCGCCTTGTCCTTGGGGTCGGACGTGTGGAAGCGCATCGTGCCGCCGAGGCTGGAATTGCCCGGCAGGTCCACGCCGCCCGCGCCCTGCGAGGTTTCGACGCCCTGGATATCGTCGGAGATCCAGGCATCGGCGATGTTGATGCCGTTGACGCTGGTATAGGTCTGGTCGTTCAGGGGGATGCCGTCCAGCGTCATCCCGATCGAATCCTGGAAGAAGCCGCGCACATAGACGCTGGTGCCCCAGGTGTCGATGCCGAGCGGATCGCTGGAACTGAAGCTGACGCCCGGCAACTGGCCGACCGCCTTCAGGATGTTGGTGCCTGCGACCTGCGATTCCAGCATCGCGCGGCTGATGCTGGTCTCCGCGCCATGCGAGGTGTGGTGGCTGGCCACGACATCCACCGCCTCTTCGGCGGCGCGGGGGGGCGCGGTCGGACGGGCGGGCGCGGGCGTGGCTGCAGCCGGTGTGGCGGCCCTGGTCGCGGTGCCCGGATGGGCGGCCCGGCCCGCGCCATGGCGGCCGGACGCATGGGCCGGCTTCTTCGCGGAGGGCGCCGATGCGGTGGCGGGGTCCGACGCCGTCTGGGCGAAGGCCGGCGCGCCGATCACGCTGCCGATGACGCCGCCCAGGACTGCCGTTCCGAGAAGTCGCGCACGCAAGAATTGTCCGTTTCGCACCAAAACCCGTCCTGATCGCATATGCCGTTTTTCCCCAACGCCGCGTCGCGCGCTCGCAATACCGGTCGTCTGCCCGGATCAAGTCTCGAAACAAGGCGGTTCCGTTGACAAGAACTTTTGTTCCGGAACACCTGCTTTCTCCGCGACAGATGCACCGCCAACACACCCGTTAATCCATCGAAATAATTTGCAGAAGTTGCCTTCGTTGCCATTGTGGTGACAAAAAGGCACCACTATCCTGATCCGCACCGTCGTTCGCTTCCTCCATTCCCGGCATTCCATGGCAGACAGACGCCCTTTTCCGCCCTTCGGACCGCTCCGTGCCTTCGATGCGTTCGGCCGCACGCGCGGCATCCGCCGCGCGGCGGAATGGTTGCAGATCGATCACGCCGTCGTCAGCCGCCATCTGCGCGCCCTGGAAAAATGGGCCGGGGTGCCGCTGCTGGACCGCGCGGGCGGCGGGCTGACCGAAGCGGGCCGGATCTATCACGACCGGATCGCCACCGCGCTGGACGAGATCGCCCGCGCGACGGAGGCCCTGCGGGCCGGCGACCTGCCGCAACTGAGCGTGTGGTGCGTGCCGGGATTCGCCTTTCACTGGCTGGTACGCCGGCTGGGCAGCTTCCGCACCGAATATCCGGACATCGACCTGCTGCTGCGCCCGACCGATGCGCGCGCCCGGTTCTGGTCCGACGGCGTCGATGCCGATATCCGCTACCAGCTCGACGGCCGTCGCCACGAACCGCAGCCGGGCATCCGCCACGCGGAACTGGCGCGGCCGCCGGTCTTTCCGGTTGCCAGCCCGGACTTCCTGCGCCGTGTCGGGCCGATCCGCACGGTGGGCGACCTGCTGTCGCAACCGCTGCTGGCCGAGGAAAACAGCGATGAATGGCTGACCTGGCTGGCCCGGCAGGGCGTGGCGGCGCCCTCCATGATCCCGGCGGCCCGGCTGTGGCATGCCCATCTGGTGCTGGCCTCGGCGCGCGAGGGCCAGGGCGTGGCCCTGGCCAATCCGTTCCTGCTGGAAGACGACCTGCGCAACGGTACGCTGGTGCGGGTGGGCTCGCCGGAAGCGCCGTTCGACGGTGTGGCGATCGGCGCCTATACGCTGTTCATTCCCGAAAACAGCTGGGAACGCCCGGCCCTGGTGCGCCTGCGCTCATGGCTGACGCATGTCGCCGGGGCGTTTCTGCCGGATACCGGGGCTGCCGCCAGGGACGCCTGAGAGCGCGGCGTCAGGCGGTGGCGATACCGTCGAACAGCGCGACGTCCTGCTGATAGGCCGCCAGGATGCGCGCCCGCTGCCGCTCGGTCGGCACCAGGCCGTGGGGCCGGCCCTCGTTCAGGCGTGGCAGGCGCACGGGCCCCAGTTCCGGCATCAGGTCGGACAGGTGCGCCATATCGTCGATGCGCAGCAGGTGCCGCACCGCCGGCCGCCCCGCCCGGTCGGCGACGTACCAGGATTGCGGGCGGAAGATATGGTCCATTCCGTAGATCGAACGGGCCTGCTCGACATGGTCGAGCGCATCGTCCAGCGACCGGAAGCCCATATAGAGATCGCGAAATTCGGGCGCGACCGTGCGGTCCCGCGTGCCGCCGTTGCGGGCGTAGCTGTAGGCGGAAAGGAAGCGGTCCACCGGATCGCGCAGGATGGCGAAGCTGGGCAGATCGCGCGCCAGCTCCGGCGCCACGTCCTGGTAATAGCGGATGGACTGGTGCGAGAGCGTGCGGCCATACAGCGCGGTGGCGATCGAGGTGCCGGCATTCTTGGGCACATGGATGAACAGGATGCCGCGCCGGGCGACCAGCGCCATGCGCTCGCGCCGCCTGCGGCCCATGGGCAGGCGGATGCCGGCCCGTGCCGTCCATTCGTGGATATCCGTCGGCAGGCGGAAGCCCGCGAGGCGGGTGAGGCGCGCGAAGACCTGCGCGGACCACGACGCGGAGGCGGGGTTTTCCATGACTGCCTGCAACGGCACGATCGTCTTCTGTGGGGCAGCCACTTTTGTTCCTCCGGTCGCGGTCGCAATAGGCGGAGACAATCTAGCAGCAGAAAAAATCGCGGAAACCCGCGCGGCCACTCCCGTTACAATTGGAAATTATTTGCAAGACGGGAAACAATTCTTTCTCCCGTCGCCCTTTTTCTCTATTTCTCTGATAACGCAGACATATTCTTGCCGGATTCCACCGGTCCGGCGGAGGCCGGGCGCGCAACCGGCGCGCAGTCCGGCGTAACGGGCGCGCCGCTCATGACCGCCCGGGTGAAGGATTCGGAATCCGGCAGCGACGCCATCACCGTCTGCCCATGATCCAGCCCGCGATAGAGATGGGCCTGCACCGTCGTGCCGGCCCGGCACGCATCGCGCACCAGCAGAAGCTGCCCCTGCGGCGCGACGTCACGGTCTTCCGTGCCCGTTCCGACGAAGAGCGGCGCGGCCAGCTTCAGCGTCGGGAAGGCCATGGTCTTGAGCGCGGGCGCCAGGACATGCGGCAGCGTCGGCCGGAAGCTGTTGGCCCGCGTCAGGCCGTCGTCGCGCACGATGTCGAGCAGGCCGGACAGGCATGTTGCCGATGCCGCGCGAAAGGCGCGCATCGCCCTGGGCGTGAACGCCGCCGACGGATCGAACGCGGGATCGAGACCGGCCTCGGCGGCCGCGATCAGCAGGGCATAGGCCACGACCGGGTCCGCCTGCCCTTTTGGGGTCTTGCCGGCGCCGCCGTGCGCGCCGGCCATGAGGGCCTTCGTGATTTCGGGCGTCATGTAGGGAATGCCGGTCGCGACCGTTCCCCTGATATCGAGCGTCGGCGCGTAGGCGGGTGCGTAGGACGCAGCGGCAAAGGCGGCGCCCGCGCCCTGCGACTGGCCGACGAGCATGATCGTATCGCGCAGGTCCGGCAGGCCGGCGAGTGCCGCGCGCACGCCGTCCAGCACGCTGTAGGCCTCGGCGCGGGCGTTGAGGTAGGGGTGCGTGCCGCCGGCGCCCAGCCCCTGATAGTCGGTCGCCACGATGGCGAAGCCGCGCCGCAGCCACGCACCCAGATAATCCTGGTCGCGCACCGAATGCGGATTGCGCGACGGCGCGCAGGCGGCGGCGATGCCCACCGTGCCATGCGCCCATGCCACGATCGGCCAGCCCCCCGGCGGCGGCGTGCCGGCCGGATAGATCACCTCGCCCGTCACGGGCACGAGGCCGACCCCGGTGACGCCGTCGGTGGAGAGATAGGTGATGGCCAGCGCCGGCCCCGACCCCGGAACGCCGTCGGCCGGGTCGAGCGGCGCCTGGTCGGTCAGCGTGCCGGCGGCGCGCACGGCCGGGGCGACGGATGCCGAGGATGCCGGGCGGGGCGGGGCCTGGCAGGCGGCGAGCGCGGGCATGAGCGCCGCCATCAGGAGGGATCGCATTCTCATTGAAACACCCCGATTGGAAAGATCCCGATTCCGGCTGCCGCGCCCGCCTGGCGCAGACATCAGCGCGCCGGCTTGCGGAATTTCAGCACGACCTGGTCGGTATGGCCCCGGATCGCGGGGTCGAACACCGGCAGGTCGTGGGTGTCGTCCGGATTGGCGAGCACCTTGCTCTCGCTTTCGAAATGGAAGCCCGCCGCCTCGACCTGCTGGCGGATGAGCGCCGGGTCGATCCGGTGCAGCTTCGCCACGTCGGCGCCCGCGCCCGGATTGGCCACATGGTCGATCACGATGAACACGCCGCCCGGACGCAGTGCCGCGAACACCGATTTGTCGAACGCCAGGGCGGCATCGGCGCCGGCGCCGTAATAGACGTCATGATAATTCTGCGCGGTCCAGACGAGGTCGAGCCGCCTGGGCACCTGAATCGCGTCCAGCGGCTGGACCAGGACCGAGACGTTGGAGAACACCGGCATGGCGGCGGTGGCCTTGACCGCATCCGCCGCCGTGGGCTTCTTCGCCACCAGCCAGGTCGGCACGATGGCCCAGACATGCCCCTCGCCACCGACCACGTTGCTGAACAGGCGCGTGAAATAGCCCTTGCCCGGCATGATGTCGGCGACGTTCATGCCGCGCTTCAGGCCGGCGAAGGCCAGCAGGCTGGCCGGCTTGCGGTTCTTGTCGCTGGCGATGTCGTCTTCCGGCCGGTCCTTGCTGGCGACGGCCGCCGCGATCCCGACCGCGGCGCCGCGCCGGCCCTGATAGACGGGCGACTGGGCGCATGCCGGCGCGATGGACGCGGCGGCAACGCCTGCGCCCACCATGACGGTCAGAAGAAGACTGCGAACGGCCATGCCCTGTTTCTCCATACCCGCGCCGCTGCGGCGCGCCGGCAGCCAGTCTGCCGCCTTGTCGGCCTCCGCGAGGCGCGAAGCCGGAGCCGGATGGCCCTGTCGGGACAGCATAAAACCGATCGGGAACAGGCGAAAGACCGGGAGCGCGGGTCAGCGTTCCCGATGGCGAGCCGGCCGCCGGCCAGCGGGCGGCGCCACCGGTTTCAACGACCGGCGCGCCCGATCGTTCCGGCGCATGACATTTCGAGAGCGATCCCTGATAATCGGACCCGACCCGGAAGACGCAGGCCCTCTGAAGCGCCGCCGCGCAGCGTGTCAAGCGGGGCGGAGGCTGCCGTTTCGTTTCCTGCAAGGCTCGGTTTCACAACTGGGGCGAGACAGGGACGTTGCCGAGGGAGGACAATGCGCGATCAGGAAAGAACCGGAACGGACATGAGCATGGACCAGATCACCATCACCGAGCGTGACACGGACGTCAGCACCGGGGGCCCCGACCTGCGCACGGTCGATTGCGACCCCGATTTCTGGTACCCCGTGGCCTGGTCGCATGAACTCAAGGCCGGCAAGACCATCGGCACCCGCTATGCCGGGCTGCCGATCGCCCTCGTCCGCCCCACCGAGGGCGCGGTCTTCGCGCTGGAAGATCGCTGCGCCCACCGGCAGGTGCCGCTGAGCAAGGGCACGGTGAAGGGCCAGGCGGTGCAGTGCTGCTATCACGGCTGGGCCTACGGGCGGTCGGGCCGCTGCATCGACGTGCCGTATCTGGGCAAGGGCAAGCTGCCCAACGGCGTGCGCACCTATCCCTGCCGCGAAGAGGGCGGGCTGATCTTCATCTTCCCCGGCGACCCGGTGCTGGCCGATTCGGTGCCGATGCCCCGGCTGGCGCATGTGGGCGACCCGGAATACCGCACACGGCAGTTCGGCCCCCGCGTGGCCTGCCACTACACCTTCATGCATGAGAACCTGATGGACATGAACCATCAGTTCCTGCACCGCCGCCAGATGGGGCAGATCCGCGCGCGCTTCCTGGGCCAGGACCGGGGCGAGAATTTCGTCGAGGCCCGCTACAGCTTCGCCCGCACCGATACCCACCAGCCCCTGGCCGAGGCCCTGATCTTCGGCCGCCACCGCGACCTGAAGGGCAAGGAGCAGCCGGTCGAGGAAGTAGTGACGATCCGCACCGAATATCCGTACCAGACGCTGAGCATCGTCGACAAGGACGGCGACCTGATGATGGATCTGTGGGTGGCCTACGTGCCGCAGAGCGCCGACCAGCGCACCAGCCGCGCCTTCGGCCTGCTGTCGGTGCGGCGGCCGAAGATTCCGTTCCTGATCGACCTGATCTGGCCGGCGCTGGCGGTGTTCACCAACCGGATCTTCGAGGAAGACCGCGAGGTGGTGGAACTGGAGCAGCAGGCGTGGGACGCGCAGGGCGGCGACCGGAACCGCGAGGTCTTCCCCGTGGTCAACCACCTGCGCGCGCTGCTGGCGCGGTGCGGCCAGCCGGGGCAGCTTGCGCGGCGATAGGCCGCGCCTCCTCGCCCTGGCGCGCGCAGGGGTCTATGGTGCCGGCCGCGCTCCCGCGACGAGGAATTCCGCATGCTGATCCGCCCGATGAGGCCCGACGATTTCGACATGGTCTGGCCCATCCTGCGTGACATCGCCCGCGCGCGCGAAACCTATGCGCTGGACCCCGAACTGGACCGTGTGGCGGGCTGGGCGTTGTGGGGTGAGGCGCCGCGCGCCACCTTCGTGGCCGAACGCGACGGCACCATTCTGGGCAGTTCCTACATCAAGCCCAATGCCGCCGGGCCGGGCGACCATGTCTGCAATGCCGGCTTTATCGTGGCGCCGGCGGCGCGCGGGCAGGGCGTGGCCGCCGCGCTGTGCGCGCATGCGCTGGCAGAGGCCCGGCGGCTGGGATTCACCGCCATGCAGTTCAACATGGTGGTGGCCAGCAACCAGGTTGCGATCCGGCTCTGGCGCCGGGCCGGGTTCCTGATCGTCGGCACCCTGCCCGGCGCCTATCGCCACGCCACGCTGGGGCCGGTGGATTGCCACGTCATGTTCCGCACACTCGACGACCAGGCGGCCTGAACAGCCGGTCTGCCGGCGATCCGACGCGCATTTCCTGCGCTTCGGTGCTCATGGCCATCACGGCCACTCCGCTCCGATGCTCAGAAATACACGCCGGGCGTGCCGCCGGGCGGCACTCTCGCTCGGCAGACCGGCTGTTCAGGCCGCCTGCCTTCACAATATCAGGACGGTTCGGGGGCCGGCTTGCCGGCGATCCGACGCGCATTTCCTGCGCTTCGGCGCTCATGGCCATCACGGCCACTCCGCTCCGATGCTCGGAAATACACGCCGGGCATGCCGCCATGCGGCACTCTCGCTCGGCAGACCGGCTGTTCAGGTCGCCTGCCTTTACATATCAGGACGGTTCGGGGGCCGGCGTGCCGGCGGCCGGGCGATGGACGGCCATGCCCGACAGCACGCTGGCGCAGACCAGCAGCATGGCCGCGATTTCGATCGTGCCCGGCAGGCGCCGCTCCCACAGGAAACCGTAGAGCAGCGCGAACAGGGTCTCGAACAGGATCATCTGCCCCGCCAGCGTCAGCGGCAACAGGCGGCTCATGCGGTTCCAGAAGACATTGCCCACTATGGACACCAGGAAGCCGGTGCCGGCCATCACGGCCACGAACCGCGCCCAGTCCCGCCCGCCGGCCGTGCCCGGCGTCCCGAGCAGGAAGGCGGGCCCCGCGACCAGCAGCGCCAGAACGCCGGTGGCGCCGCCGGTCAGCAGGTTCCACTCCTGCGCCGAGACATGGTGCAGCCGGGCCAGCCAGCGCTGGTTGATGACGGCGAAGGCCGCCCAGGACAGCATGGCACCGAGGGCAGACAGCCAGCCAAGCAGCGGCGCACGCCCTGCCGCCGGACCAGCAGGGCCGATCGCCCCCCAGCCGATGCAGGCGATGGCGGCGAGGCTGAACAGCAGCGAAGGCGCCAGCCGCCATAGGGACACCGCGCCGTCGTCACGGCTGCCGACCAGCGTCAGCACCGATGGCAGCAGGCCGATGATCAGCGAGGTGGCGGCGATGCCGCCCAGCCGCACCGCATAGGACAGCAGGACATAATACAGGATGTTGCCCAGCAGCCCGAGCAGGAACAGGACGCGGATTTCCCGCCGCCCGACCGTCGCGCGCACCGTCGGCCAGCGCGGTGCCAGCGCGACCAGCGAGAAGGCGCCATAGGCCAGATAACGGCCGATCGAGACCTGCAACGGCGTGAAATCGCCCGCCAGCGCCGGTGCGAGGAACCCCAGCGCCCAGAACGCGCCGGCCGCCACGCCGTATGCCAGCCCCAATCCCAGTCCCGACCCCGCCGTCGGCATGGCCGTCATGGACCGCTCCTCGGCCCGCATGCCCCGGAGCCTCTCAGCCCGCATCCTCGGTGAAGGCCAGCCGGTTGCGGCCCGCCTGCTTGGCCTCGTACAACGCCTTGTCGGCCCGCGCCAGAACCTGCTCGCCATTCCGGTCGGTGGTCAGCATCGCGGCAATTCCGATGCTCACCGTCAGCGAAATGGCGACATCCTCGAACCAGGCCTGCGTCTCCGCGATCTCGACACGCAGGCGTTCGGCGATGCGGCCGGCTTCGGCCAGGCCGACATTGGGCAGGCAGACGGCGAATTCCTCGCCGCCCATCCGCCCGGTGATATCATTGGACCGCAGGACGGACGACATCATCGCCGCGACGTGGCGGATGACCTCGTCGCCCGCCGCGTGGCCGTAGCGATCGTTGATCGACTTGAAGTGATCGACATCGATCATCATCACCGCCACCCGGTCGAGCCGCGCCTGCACCAGGCCGGACCACGTCTTTTCCATCCGCTCGAGGAACGCGCGCCGGTTGGGCAGGCCGCTGAGATGGTCCAGCCGCGCCAGATCATGAAGCTGCTGCTCCATTTCCATGCGCTCGGTCACGTCCGTCACCAGGCCGTGCCACAGCGTGTCGCCGTTCGGCAGGCGGGCCGGCCGGGCGTCGATCTGCCGCCAGCACAATCCCCGCGTCGGCAGGTCGACGCGAAAGATGCACTGCCAGGGCACCAGGTCGCGCTGCGATGCATCGAGCGACGCATGGTACATCGCCCGGTCGTCGGGGTAGATGCGCTGGTGAATGGAGGCGGTGCTGGTCGCCACGTCGGCGGCCGTCAGCCCGAAGATCTCGCCGATGCCGGAACTGACATAGGTCATGCGGGCCTCGCCGGTGGGCGCGCGCCGAGATTCGAAGATCATCCCCGGAATCTGGTTGGTCAGGTTGGCGACCAGATTGGTGCTCTGCCGCAGCCGCTCGGCCATGAGACGGGTCGAGGTGATGTCGGCGGTCGTGCCGACCATGCGCAGGGCCCGGCCCTGTGCATCGCGGCTGATGACCATGCCTCGGCTCAGCACCCATTTGTAGCTGCCGTCCTTGCAGCGCAGCCGGTGCTCGACCTCGTAGACCGAGGTGCGCCCGTCGAAATGGTCCTGCATGGTTTCCCGGACGTAGGCCAGGTCGTCGGGATGAATGCGCTCGTGGGCGTCTTCTATCTGCTGGGAAATCTCGCCGCGCTCATAACCCAGTATTTCGAGCCAGCCGATCGAATACCTGATCTTGCCGGTAATGACGTCGCGGTCCCAGATGCCGGTCCCGCTCCCTTCGATCGCCAGTGCCATGACGTCATGAAAATCATCCACCATGCGCCATCAAACCCCGCATATCCCCCAATCGCACTCATACCCGACCTTGTCCGTCTCGGAAACAGGGGGACTGGCATGTTCATATTGTGGAGCGGGCCGCACCCTCTGCCCGGACGATGGCGCGGCCGGCGCGGATCGCGGGATGCAAGGCGGTGAAATAGGAGTCCGCGCCGGCCACCGCCGTAATCCGGTGCCGGTCCATGTCGGCGCGCAGATAGGGCGAAACGCGGCCGAACAGCACATGCACGCCCCGCCCGCGCAGTTCCGCCAGCAGGTCGCGCAGCGTGCCGGCGGCCGAGAAGTCCAGATCGGTGATCGCGCTGGCATCGACGATCAGGCAGCGCAGGGGGGTGGGCGCGCTGTTGACCAGCAGCCGCGCGTCATCCGCGAAGCGGGAGCAATTGGCGTAGAACAGGTCCGCGCCGAAACGATAGATGACCAGCCCGGCTTCGGTCTGCATGCCCGGCCCGACCGGTACCGGCTCCAGCATGCCGGTGGCATCGTCGACCAGCAGCACCATGCTGTGCGGACGATAGCTGTGGCGGACATGGCGGAACAGCGACAGCGCGATCGCCAGGAAGATGCCCTGCTCCACCCCCACCCCCACCACGGCGGCACCGGTGACCACGGCCAGGCGGAACTCGCCGGGGCTCTCGCGCCGGATGGCCAGCAGGCCCCGCCAGTCGATCATGCCGGCCGCGACGCTGAAGACGATGGCGGACAGCACGCAGCGCGGCAGGTCGCGCAGCGGCCCGGTCAGCACCAGCAGCACGACCAGCGTGACCAGCGCGAACACAAGCTGCGCGCGCTGGCTGCGCGCCCCCGCCCGCAGGGCCATCGCCGTCTGGGTGGGGCTGCCATTGACCACGAAGGCGCCGGTCAGCGCGGCGGCGGCGTTGGCGGCGGACAGGCCCAGGATATCGGCGTTCTCGTCCACGCTTTCGTGGCAGCGCAGGGCGAAGGCGCGCGAGGTCGCCGCACTCTGCGCGATGATCACCACCACGCAGGAGCCCGCGACCGGCAGCAGCGCCAGCATCTGGTTCCACGTCACGTCCGGCAGGACCAGCGACGGCAGGCCGCCCGCGATGGGGCCGATGACCGCCACTCCATGCCCGGCCAGGTCGAACACCCGGCTGGCGGCGATGGCGCCCACCACCGCGACCAGCGCCATCGGCGCGCGCGGCACCAGCCGGCCGGCCGCCAGGATCAGCGCCACCACCAGCAGCGAGAGGCCGGCGCATAATCCGCTGGCCGCCGGCAGCCCGCGCGCGACCTGCGCCAGTTGCGCCAGCGGATTATGCGCCGGGGCCGCCACGCCCAGCATGTCGCGCGACATGGCGATGCACACCTGCACCCCCACCCCGGCAAGGAAGCCGACCAGCACGGTGCGCGAGAAGAAATCGGCCAGGAACCCCAGCCGGAACAGCCGCGCCCCCAGCAGGAAGGCCGCCGCCAGCCATGCCACCGCGCCGACCAGCGCCACGTAGCGCGGGCTGCCCGCCGCCGCCATGCCCGCCAGCCCGCTGGCGATGATGGCGGCGGTGGCGGAATCGGCCGCCACCACCAGATGCCGCGACGACCCCAGCACCGCGAAGGCCACCAGCGGCAGCAGCACGGTGTACAGGCCCGTGACCGCCGGCATGCCGGCGATGGCGGCATAGCCCAGCACCTGTGGAATGTTCATCGAGGCCAGCGTCAGGCCGGCCAGCGCGTCGCTCCAGCCACCTCCTGCGCGCAGGCGCGCCAGCAGGCCCGTGGGCGCCAGGGCCGCCTTCAGTCCCGGCCCGGTTCCGGCTGCCATGATGTCAGACCCCTCCATCCCCCGCCGGCAGGCGCCCGGCGGCGATCGCCTTGCGGAACGCCTCCCAGTCGCGGCGGGTCTGCACGGCATACAGAGACGAGAATCCGCCGATGGCATCGGCGAAGGCCCGGCCGCGCCCCAGATAGGCGGCCAGCGCCACCACGTCGCCGGTGCGGGCATGGGCGCGGGCCAGCGCGCGGCCGCAGAGCGGCGCGTAATCCGCCAGCCCTTCCTGCGCGACCTCGGTGCCGATGGCGGCGAGGCGGGAATCCTTGAGGCGGCGGACATAGAACTGCCGCCCGGCCCCCGAAAGGTCGTGGCGGGCGTCCTCCGCTTCGTCCTGTCCCTGGGTGTGGGTCCAGCCCAGGAAGGCATCCGATGCCGCCTGCATCATGCGCTGGCCGGTGACCACCCGCTGCCCCTGATTGCGGAAGACCGAGACCCCGGCATGGGGCGCGAGCACCGAATCCTGCGCCTCCTTGATCTGGAGCAGCAGGCTGTCGCCATCGGCGGTGGCGAACAGGCCGATGGCGCAGAACGTGCCGACGCTGCCGACCCCCACGACCTTGAAGATCACGTCGCGCAGGCGGTACTGCGCCAGCAGGATGGCGCGCTCGGGCGGCTGGGTGGCGACATAGCGGGCGAAGGCGTCGCGCACGCTCTCGTCATGCGCGGGCAGGCGCATGACCAGCGGCGGCTTTTCGCGCAGGGAAGGCATGCCGCCATTGTCGGCCACCAGGCCGAAATGGCGCCGGGCGCTGTCCATGCGTTCGGCCAGCAGGGTCCGCGCCCGGCGCCGTGCCCGGCCGTCGGCGAACGCCTCGATCGCGGCGGCGAGGTCGATCCGGTTGGTCCAGATTTCCAGCGGCGTCAGCGGGGCCAGCCGCGCCATCTCGGCCGCGTAGGCCCGCGCCGCCAGCACGGCCAGGGTGCGCGCCGCGCCGTCCGCAAGCCCGGTCTCCTGCCCCGCCAGCACCAGCGAGGCCCCCAGGCGCTTGATATCCCATTCGAAAGGCGCGGGCAGGGTTTCGTCGAAATCGTTGATATCGAAGACCGGCGCGCCCTCGGGCGAGGCATAGGCGCCGAAATTGGCCAGATGGCAGTCGCCGCAGGCCTGCACCCTCGGGCCGGTCCAGGCCGTCTGCGCCAGATCCGCCGCCATCACGGCGGCGGCGCCGCGCAGGAAGGCGAAGGGCGAGGCCGCCATGCGCCGGTAGCGGATCGGCAGCAGGCCGGCGATGCGGTCCTGCCCCTGCCGTTCCAGGATCGCCACCGGGTCGGCGCGGCCGGGCGGGGGCGCCCAGTCGGCATGCGCGCCGCGCGGCAGGCTGTGGCGCAGGGCGCGGCCGCCGGCATGGCGTTCCCGTCGGGTGGCGGCGGCCCGGCTCAGGGTCGGGAAATCGGCGGGGTAAGCGGGATGGGCAGTCATCGCCCGATTTTCGCAAGTCGGGGGGCCGCCGTCACGCGCAAAACATCGCCCCCTTCCCTGCGGATTTTCAACCCGGCGGCTGGTCGACCAGCCGCCGGATCGCGTCGAGATAGGTGATGAAGGCGGCGCGGCCGCTGTCGGTCAGGATCAGCCGCGTCAGGGGGCGGCGGCCGGCGAAGCCTTTCTCCTGCACCACGTAGCCGGCATCCTCCAGCTTGCGCAGATGGGTGGACAGATTGCCGTCGGTCACGCCCAGATGGGTGCGCAGCGCCGTGAAATCCGCCATTCCGGCCGAGGACAGATAGGCCATGATGCCCAGCCGCACGCGGCCATGGATCACGTCGTCGATCTGCCCGATATCGAAATTATCCATGACCCGTCAGGCCGCCCGGCCTTCGCGGCGCAGCAGGACCCAGCCCGGCAGCGCCACCAGCAGCAGGATCAGCAGCCCGTAGAGCAGCAGGACCGCCGGGCTGTCGATCGTCGCGGCCACGGCCAACGCGCCGGCGAAGGCCCCCGCCGCCACCATCCGCAGCCAGGCCTGGCCCGCGATGAAGGCGGTGGCGCTCCACCCCGCCCCGTACACCGCCAGGATCACCGAGGGAAACATCACCCAGACGATCGGCGTGCCGCTGCGCCAGGCCAGGATCATGCCCGCGAGGAACATGACGCCGATCCCCGTGCCCAGTCCGCTCCACATCATGCCGATGGCGCGGTTGACCATGACCACACTGCCGGGGCGGCCGGGCTGCGCGCGGTTGAGGAACCAGATCACCGGCAGATAGACGACCATCGCCGCCAGCCACACCCAGACCTGGGCCTGCGGCGGCAGGATTGTGTGCCCGGTCGCGACCGCCCAGGCGACGAAGCTGGCCAGGCCGAACACCAGGCCGGCGCTGAGGAAATAGGGGCCGCTGGTCAGCGGCGCGCTGCGCCCGGCCTCGGCCAGGGCACGCATGAAGGTCAGGTCGTCATGCAGCGACGTGTCGGTGCGGATGGTCATGGGAGCCTCGCAATGGTGCGGTGGACGATGCGGTGGATAGGAGCCGCCTTGTGCCGGCGGGAACAGGAGGAAAGCTAAAACAAATCACTCTCTATTTCAAAGTTATTTTTTATGAAAATCGCGTCGTGTGCTCCCGACGTATCGTGGTGCTGTTCAGGCTCATCGAACCGCGCGCGCTGCCGATCATGACGCTGGCCACCGCCGTCGCGGAACCACGCCGGCCCGTGCATGTTTATGACGCGCAAGACGCCGGATTCCCGCCCCGCGTCGAGATCACGTTCCGTGTGAATGGCGCGCACCCATGAAAATTATATTCTCACATATCAACTGCAAAGATAAAAATTTTCCACGGATCATATCGGACAACATAAAAGGTCATCGCGCGGGGTTTTCTCGATGCTCACAAAGGCATGAAATGAATTTTCTGAGTTTTGGGGTAGAATTTCTCAATAAAAATAAATAGAAAATACAGATGATGTGGACAAAATCACGCGGCAATGCCCCATCCGCGATGCGCCCCGCCCCCATTCTCCTTGGAAAGGACTGTCCTTTTGCCCGATCGGCCCCGACAAGATACGAAAGCGTGACCGATCTTTCCGGGGCCCGGCCGAAGCACTCCATTTCATTGAACGATATTACCCGCACAGGCGCCCGCATGGGGGCCCGCGCCCTGCGTGCCCTCTCCCGCCGGCTGACGGCCACGCGGCCCCGCGCCGGCCTGGCGGCCCTGGCGCTGGCGGCCGCCTTTATCGCGCCCGGCATGCCGCCGGCCCGCGCCGCCGACCAGGATGCCCCGGCGGCCTCGCCCCTCGCCCGGCCGGTCCAGACGGCGGCGGAAACCCAGCCGGTCGGCAACCTGGAACAGACGATCCCCGGCTTCCTGCAATCGGCCTATGGCCCGCCGTCCTTCGGGCCGCCCTACGGCACGACACATGCCTTCGGCGAGTGGGGCGGCGTGCAGCCCTGGCTGCAGAAGCATGGCGTCTATGTCGCCTTCGATGTCTATGACGGCATTTCGGGCAATGTCTCGGGCGGCAAGCGGCAGAGCTACACTCTGGCGGGCCAGGTCGGCGCCACGGTCGATATCGACTGGCAGAAGCTGCTGGGCGCGGGCGCGTGGTCCGAGGACCTGTGGCTGCATACGCTGGCGGTCAACGGCAACGGGCAGAATCTCAGCCGGCTCTTCGGCGATAACGGCAACCAGGTGCAGCAGATCTATGGCGCGCGCGGCAACGTGGTCGCGCATCTGGTCTGGGCCTATTTCGAGAAATCATGGCTGCACCACAAGGTCGACCTGGCCGTCGGGTGGATGCCGACCGGGACGTTCTTCAACAATTCGCCCTGGGTGTGCAGCTTCATGAACGTCTGGCTGTGCGGCAACGTGACGCCGACGAAATACCTGACATCGGGGCGCGACTGGCCGTCGGGCAATATCGGCGCGGTGCTGCGGCTGATGCCGACGCGCCATTTCTACGTGATGGGCGGGCTGTTCGCCGTGTCGCCGCATTCATACAATGGCGGCATTTCCGGCTGGGCCTGGGGGCAGGACAATCTGGGCAAGCTGGGTACCGAAGTGGAAGTGGGCTGGCTGCCGGAATTTGGCCCCGACCATCTGATCGGCCATTACAAGGTCGGCGTGCTGTATGACAATTCGCGCTATGACAATCTGTACGCGGACGGCAACGGCCAGCCATGGATTGTGACCGGGCTGCCGCCCCGCCGGCAGAGCGGGCAGACCTCGGTGTGGGTGCTGGCGGACCAGATGCTGATCCGCCACGGGCCGGGCGAGTCGAACGGGCTGGTGCTGGCCGGGCAATATTCCTATGCCGACGGCAAGACGTCGCAGATCAACCATCATCTGGTCGCCGCCCTGCTCGATACCGGCTATCTGTGGGGCCGGCCGCTGGACAGCGTGGGCATCAACTTCCAATGGGCCAATTTCAGCCGCAGCGCCATCCAGTCGCAGGAAGCGGCGGCGGCCTATGGCGTGCCGTTCCAGGGATCGAATTTCGGCACGCCCTACGGCATCCAGGGCCATGAAAACATCTACGAGGCCTTCTATTCGGTCCATGTGATGACCGGCGTGTCGCTTCAGCCCGATTTCCAGTATGTCAATCATGTCGGCGGGACGACGGTGTTCAAGGATGCCGTGGTTCTCAGCACCGCGCTCAACGTGCTGTTCTGACGCCGGGCCGGGCCGTGGCGGGGACCCGCGCGGCCCGGGGCGCGATGCATGCTCCATCCGCCGTCCTGAAACAGCAAGACAGGAGAGCCAACCCCATGAAGAAACGTTCCCTGGGCCGGACCGGCTTCGAGATCGCGCCGATCGTCTTCGGCGGCAATGTCTTCGGCTGGACGATCGACGAGAAGGAGAGCTTCGACGTGCTCGACGCCTTCGTCGATCACGGGTTCGATGCCATCGATACCGCCGATGTCTATTCGGCGTGGGCGCCGGGCAACAAGGGCGGCGAGTCGGAAACGATCATCGGCAACTGGCTCAAGGCGCGCCCCGGCATGCGCGACCGGGTGAAGATCTTTACCAAGGTCGGCTCCGACCTGGGGGTGCCGGGGCACAAGGGCCTGTCGGAGAGCTGGATTCTCCAGGCCGTCGATGCCTCGCTCGCGCGGCTGGGGATCGAGCGGATCGACCTCTATTTCTCCCACTGGCCGGACCTGCACACGCCCTATGCCGAGACGCTGGGCGCGTATGACAAGCTGCTCAAGGCCGGGAAGATCCGCGCCATCGGGGCCTCCAACCTCGATGCCACGCAACTGGACGAGGCCCTGCATGTGGCGCGGGCCAAGGATTTGCCGGCCTATCAGGTGCTCCAGCCGGAATATAATCTCTACGACCGGAGCAGCTTCGACGGCGCGCTGCGCGATCTGTGCATCCGCGAGGGGCTGGGGGTCGTGACCTATTACAGCCTCGCCTCGGGTTTCCTGTCGGGGAAATACCGCACCAAGGACGATCTGGGGCAGAGCAGGCGCGGCGAAGGGATCGGGAAATATCTCGACGCGCGCGGCATGCGCATTCTCGCGGCACTCGATACCGTCGCGGCCCGGCATGGCGCGAGCGACGCGGAAGTGGCGCTGGCGTGGCTGATCGCCCGCGAGGGCGTTACGGCACCGATCGCGAGCGCGACCAAGCGCAGCCATGTGGAGAGCTTCGCCAAGGCCGCCGCGCTGGCGCTGGAAGAACGGGACATCGTGGAACTGGACCAGGCGAGCGCGCCCTGACGCACCGGGCCGTGCCTGCCCCATGCCGGGCAGGCATGGCCCTTCGCCGGTGTCAGGCCGGGGTGTCGCCTGCTCGCGCGGCCTCGATCCGCGCGATGTCGATCCGGCCCATGGTCATCATGGCTTCCATCGCGCGTTTCGCGGCCGCGTGATCGGGGTCCCGCAAGGCGGCCAGCAGGGCGCGCGGCACGATCTGCCATGAAAAGCCCCAACGGTCCTTGCACCAGCTACAGGCACTTTCACTGCCGCCATTCTCGACGATGGCGTTCCAGTAGCGGTCGGTTTCCGCCTGGTCTTCGGTGATCACCTGGAAACTCACCGCCTCGTTCGGCATGAAGCCGTGGCCACCATTGAGGCCGACGAAGGCCTGGCCCAGCACCGTGAAGTCGATTGTCAGGACGCTGCCCGCCTCTCCGCCGGGATAATCGGCCGGCGCGCGCAGCACCTGCCCGACATGGCTGTCGGGGAACGTGGCCGCATAGAATTCCGCCGCTTTCTGCGCCTGCCCCTGGTCGAACCACAGGCAGGCGACAATCTTTCCGGGCATGGCCGTTCCCTCCGCGCCCAGCGGCATGATCCGCTGCCGACAGTCAGGAGGTGGCGCGGGGAATGCCTGTTTCAAGGCCGGGCCGCTCATGCCACCCCCTCAGAGCCTGACCGCAAATGCGGTCTGGCGAGCGAGAGCGGCCCTTAAGGGCCGCGCCCGTCGTGTGTTTCCGAGCATCGGAGCGGAGCGGCCTTGATGGCCGTGAGCCCCGAAGCGCAGGAAACGCGCGTCGGATCGCCGCCAGACCGTATTTGCGGTCAGGCTCTCATGGATCGGGGGAACGGAGTCCATGCCGCGGGCATTGTAAGGGGGTCCATGGCATGTGAGGGCCCGATGACAGCAACCCGACGCGATCTTCTCGCCATTTCCGCCCTGGGCGGTGCCGCCGCCCTGATGGCCCGGAGCGGCCATGCACAGGATATGCAGCATGCGGGAGACGTCATGCCCACGCTGGGGCGCGTGACCCGCACCGCGCTGCCGCTGAATGCGGGCCTGGCGGGGCAACGCTTTCGCCCGGCCACGCGCCTTGGCATCGGCGGGGTGCCGATCGGCAATGGCTTCGCGCCGGCCACGGACCAGGACGCCGAGGCCGCGCTTGAAGCCGCCTGGGCGTCCGGTGTGCGCTATTTCGATACCTCGCCCTGGTATGGGCTGGGACTCAGCGAGCGGCGGTTCGGCCATTTCCTCCACACGAAGCCGCGCGATGAATTCGTGCTGTCCACCAAGGTCGGGCGGCTGCTGACGGCGGCCCCCCAGCCAGCCGGAAGGACGATGTGGCGGGACCCCTCGCCCTTCGCCTATCGCTACGATTATTCGGCGGACGGCGTCAGGCGATCCATCGAGGACAGTCTTCAGAGGCTGGGCATTTCCCGTATCGATATCGTCTATATTCACGATATATCGCCCAGCAACAGCGACATGGGGGCCCGGTGGACAGAGTATTTCGACCAAGCCGCCAAGGGGGCGATCCCCGCGCTGACCAGGATGCGCGAAGAGGGCACGATCAAGGCCTGGGGGCTTGGCATCAATACGCCTGACGCGGCGTTCCGGACGCTTGAGGTCGGCGACCCCGATATCATGCTGCTGGCAACGCAATATTCCATTTTCCATCATCAGGAGACGCTTGATCGCACGCTCCCTGCTCTCGCCCGGCGGGGGATTTCCGTCGTGGTGGGCGCGCCGCTGAATGCCGGCTTTGCCGCCGGTCGCCAGCGATATGATTACGGCAGCGGCATCCCGGCCGGCATGGAACGCAAGCGCGCGCGGATGAATGCCGTCGCCAGGCGGCATGGCATCGATCTGCGCACGGCGGCCCTTCAGTTCGCCGCCGCCAACCCGACCGTCGCGGCCGTTATTCCGGGCGCACGCAATGCCGCGCAGGCGCGGGCCAATGCGCAATCCATGGAGGTCGCGATTCCATCCGCGTTCTGGAGCGATCTGAAACAGGAAAAGCTCATTGCGCAGGCCGCGCCGGTACCTGCCGAAGCGTGAGGCGAGCCGCCGTCAGCGGCACAGGCCGAAGCCGGTGGCCTGGAGATGGAAGTGGCTGGCATGCAGGCTGTTATAGTCGGGCGACAGGACGGTACCGAAGACACGGCAGGCCTGGTCGCGCATCCGGTGCAGATAGGGGCCGGCGGCCCCGCCTGCGTTCCAGGCGCTGACGGGAAATTCCCTGCCGTCAGCAAGGACGAACGCCGAGACGTCGATCGCATCGGCCGTGGCATGGCTGCTCTGGGCACCGGGGCGGTCGCGGACATCGCGGCAGGCGAAGCTGCCGACATGCCGGATGCGCGCGAGGCCGGTATGGAACGTGGCCTGCGTCACCGGCCCGGCGACCTGCGTTTCGAACAACGACCACCGCACCGCCAGATTGCATGATGCCAGAAAGCTGGCGGGGAGCAGGGAAACGTTCCCTCCACCGACCGTGAAAACATCCTGAAGCGGGCAGGTTTCCGTGCCGCTCCGTGCATGTTCCTGGACAGGTAGCGACGAGGTGAGAAGTGCCGCGTGACAGAGTTCCGGCGAACTGGACAGCAGGCGGAGCTTGAAGGGTGTCATGACGGTCCAGGCCGCCCGGAGATCGAGCGGCTGGGTCGGGTCGTAGGCCGGCGACAGCCAGCGGCGATGGAACACGGCCAGGGTGATCAGGGCGGCGACGAAAAGCAGAATCACAAAACGCATTATCCGCATGGTGCCGCTCCGTGCTCCGCCGTATCAGGCCTGCGTTTCGGAATGCCGGAACGATCATGGCATGGAGACGGCCGCTCCGGTAAGGCCGCCTTCTTTCCTTGGGGTTATTATTCCTGCCCCATCGAATGCTCAGTTCCCCTGCCCGAGCCGGTGGCCGGGTGGAAATCCATGCGACCGTGCGTGCCATGCAATCAGGAAGCCGACGGCAAGGAGGCCCAGCACAGCCCAGGGGAACGACACAGCGCCCGAAAAGTCGAGCAGCGCACCGCCCAGAAGGCCCCCACCGGCTATGGCGCTGTTCCAGGCGACGACATTCATCGACAATGCGACGTCCGCGCCGTCGCCAGCCGCATCGGCGAGTGCTGTCTGGAGCAACGTCGCCGCGCCTCCGAATGTCAGGCCCCATATCGTGACACCGATCACGATCACCGTGGGGGATGCCGATCCGATGGCGAAAGCCCCTGCCACGACTGCGAATATGGCCAGATTGAGCAAGACGGACAGGCGCAGGGCGTGGTCGACCGTGCGGCTGGTCAGCCAGATGCCGGCAAGCGCGGCGATCCCGAAAAGCAGCAGAATGCGATCCGCCTGTCCCGCCAGCCCGGCCGGTGCCACGAACGGAACGATATAGGTGTAGAGAACATTGTGCGCGAGCATCCAGGCCATTACCACGCCCAGAACGGAGCGCACGCCGGGCATGTCCAGGACATGCGCGAACGGCAGGCGCTCGTGATGCGCGGCGCCCGGAAAATCGGGAACCTTGGCCAGAACCCAGACGATCAGCAGCACGGTCAATGCCGACATGATCCAGAAAGCCAGCCGCCAGCCGACGGCGCCCCCAAGCCACGTCCCGGCGGGAACCCCCAGCGAGAGCGCGATCGGCGTGCCTACCATGGCAATCGCCAAGGCACGTCCCTGCTGGGCGCGCGTCACCATGCGGCGCGCATAGCCAGCCAGCAATGCCCAGGCGAGGCCGGCCGCGGCACCAGCCCCATAGCGGGCAAGAAGGGTCGCTCCATAATGCGTGGAAAACGCGGTGATGGAATTGAATATCACGAAGCCGATGATCGCCAGCAGCAGGACCCTCCTCCGCCGCCATCGCTGCGTGGCGAGCGTCAGCGGAATCGCCGCGCTGAGAGAGCCGACGGCATAGGCCGTCACCATCTGCCCCGCCAGCGCAGGGGAAACATGCAGGCCGGTTCCGATCTCGGGCAGCAGACCGGCCGGCAGGGTTTCCGTCATGATGCAGATGAAGCCGGTCATCGCCAGAGCGAGCAGGCCGGCAACAGGCAACCCGTCATCGGGGTTGTGCCTGGGTGATGTCGTATTCGGGATCATGCGCCACTCATATATGGATCGGTTGATACACATATATGAGGGCGGTAAATCTTGGCAATCACTTCTGGACTGATTAATATGAAAGTCTTTCCAAAGGAGCGACAGCATGGCGCGGACCGGGCGTCCTCGTGAGTTTGACCGCGACAGGGCGATTGACGCCGCCATGGCTCTTTTCTGGGCGCAGGGCTATGAACCGACCTCGTTGAGCCAGCTCAAGGCCTGCATGGGCGATATCTCGCCCGCGAGCTTCTATGCCGCGTTCGGCTCGAAGGAAGCCCTGTTCCGGGAAGTCGTGCAACAATACCTGGCGACATACGGGCAGGTCATGGCGCCTTTATGGGACGAGAGCCTGGCGCCGCGCGATGCCATCGAACGTACGTTGCGCGGTTCGGCGCGCATGCAGGCTGCCCGCACACATCCGACCGGATGTCTGGTTGTCTCGGGCGCCAGCAATTGCTCGCCCGAAAACGAGCCCGTCCGGACCCTGCTCGCGGCAGAACGACAGCGTACGCGGGCAGGCATCAGAGCCTGTGTGGAACGCGCCATTGCCGATGGCGAACTGCGAGCCTCCGCGGCGACAGATGTTCTGCCCGATGTTCTCACGACCTTTTTCCACGGCATGACATGCGAAGCCAGGGACGGGATGGCGGCAAAGAAACTGGATGCGACCGTCACGTCTCTCCTCACATTGTGGGACATCAACGCGGTGAAGCCCGGAACAGGAAAACAGCCCAAAAGACGCTGAGAAACGAAAGAAGACAGGGCCCACTAACCCCGGCGCCCGCTTCCGTATCGGTCACTCCATAAATCCTTGACCCTGCTTCGCGCCCATATTATGGATCGTTCGGTATGGAAATGTCGCCTTTCGGAACATGACGCCACGTTTCCTCAAGGAATCTAATTATGAGCAATCCAAAAATCGCATTCGTCACGGGTGCGAATCGCGGCATCGGATATAGTATTGCCAAGCATCTGACGGCCTCCGGCATCGGCGTGATCGGCACTTATCACACCAATGAAGACGAGGCGAAGGCTGCCGAGACCGCCCTCGGCAACGGAGACGCGACACTGCGCATGCTGAGGCTGGATATCGCGAACCATGCGTCGTTCACGGATTTTGCGGAGCAGGTCAAAGCGCTTCTCGCAAGTGAATTCGGGCAACAGACACTGCATTACGTTGTCCAGAACGCCGGCAATATCATTCACTCGCGCTTCGATGCCGCGACATCGGAACAGCTCGACAATCAGTACAATATCCACTTCAAGGGCCCATACCTGCTGACGGTGGCGCTGCTTCCCCTGATCCGTGACGGTGGCCGTATTCTGAACATCACCTCTGCCGCGACACGCTTCTACCTGACGGATCATGGTCCCTACTCGGCCATGAAAGCGGCAACCGAGGTCATTTCGCTCTACATGGCGAAGGAACTGGGCGAGCGGGGCATTACCGTCAATGCCGTCGCGGCCGGGGCGGTGGCGTCGGATTTTGGCGGTGGCCTGGTCCGGGACGATGCCGGAATCAACAAGAGCCTGGCGGATATCACGCCGCTGGGGCGCGTCGGTCAGCCCGACGATATCGGCGCCGCGATTCGGGCCCTCCTGTCTGACGACATGCGCTGGGTGAATGGCCAGCGTATCGAAGTGACAGGCGGCCAGTCGCTGTAAGAACCTGGCCGAAAATGCGCGCTGATGGCGATCCGACGCGCGTTTTCGGTCAGGCTGTAAGGGCCAAACAAACCAACCGGGAGAGCCCATATGATCCACGTTATGGCCAGCAGCATCATCAATGCGCCCGTTTCATCCGTCTGGGGGCTGATCCGTGATTTCGGCGCTCTTGGAGAATGGTTACCGGGCGTGAAACACTGCGCGATCGAAGGCCATGATCCCGGCGACCGTGTCGGCGCGATCCGCCGTCTTGAAATGGGCGATGTCGGCGTTATCCGCGAACAGCTTCTGGCACTGTCCGACGTGGATCATGCGGTGACATTCTCGATCATCGAGTCGGCTTTGCCGATCTGGAACTACCATTCGACAATCACGCTCTTACCCGTAACGGACGGCAACCGTACCTTCATCCGGTGGTGCGGCCAGTTCGAAGCAACTGCCGAACACGCGGCCGACATGGAAACCAGGATGCCGACACACATCTATCAGCCAGCCTTCGGCAGACTGGCAGAGAGATTGAGGACTGGCGCGTGATTTCGGGGCGCGCGGCATCACGGTCAATGTCGTCCAGCCCGGCCCCACCGATACCGACATGAACCCCGCCGATGGCCCGCCAAGGGACGTGATGCACGGCTTCATGGCGATCAAACGCCATGCCACGAGCGCAGAAGTCGCGGGACTGGTCGCATATCTTGCCGGGCCGGAAGCTGGCATCATCACCGGCGCCGCATACAATATCGATGGCGGCTTCGACCTGACGGAGTGACTGATCCCCAACCATCCGCTGGAAAACAGGAACGAGGACCATGACCCATTCACCTTCCAACGCCAGCAAGTCCGGCACCTTCACGATCGGCGGCGATCTCGCCATTCATCGGCTCGGTTTCGGCGCAATGCGCATCACCGGCCAGGGCATATGGGGACCGCCCGCCGATCACGACGAAGCCATCCGCACGCTGAGGCGCCTTCCCGCACTCGGCGTCAACTTCATCGACACGGCGGACGCCTATGGGCCGGATGTCTCGGAATGGCTGATCAGGGAGGCGCTTCACCCCTACCCCAAGGGCCTCGTGATCGCCACGAAGGGCGGCCTGACCCGTTCGGGGCCTGACATCTGGAAGCCGGTCGGGCGACCGGAATACCTGCTCCAGCAGGTGCATAAGAGCCTGCGCAATCTCGGCGTGGAACAGGTCGATCTGTGGCAGTTGCACCGGATCGATCCCGAAGTCCCGGCGGACGAGCAGTTCGATGCGATCAGATCCTTTATCGACCAGAAACTGATCCGTCATGCGGGATTGAGCGAGGTATCCGTCGCGGACATCAAAGCAGCATCGACATTCTTCGACGTGGCGACCGTCCAGAACCGCTATAATCTCGTCGATCGCACCAGCGAGGATGTGCTCGATTATTGCGCCGCCCGGAACATCGGGTTCATCCCCTGGTTTCCGCTCGCCGCCGGCAACCTCGCCAGGCCGGGTTCGATCCTGGACACCATGGCGGGGAAATATGGCGCACACCCCAGCCAGATCGCCCTGGCCTGGGTCCTGAAACGCAGCCCGGTGATGCTGCCGATTCCGGGAACCTCCAAAGTCGTCCACCTGGAACAGAACGTCGCCGCTGCCGACATCACCCTGTCCGACGAGGATTTCGCGGCATTGGACGCGGAAGGACGCAAGGCGTTTCAGGCGGTCTCGTAATGGCGGGCTTCAGGCAGCCTTCCGTTTTTTCTGGTCAAAGAGAGCGAGGAAGAAAAAGCGAAGGCATTCATATGATTTCCCGGTTGGGAAGAGATTGCGTGTTGGTGCCTGAAGCAATGCAAATCTGACGGGCCGTTTCCTTGGCCACGGTGCCTTTCGCTGAGCTGCGCATCAGACCTTCAGAAGTCTGATCGCGCACTCAGGGCTTTCTGCTCCCCCTTCCAAGCCCAGCTGCCCGATGAATGTGAGAATCCGGCAAACGACACGGCACATCGTCGGTGCCGTATTTTCAGGTGGGAAAATCAAAAAAAAGCCCCCGCCGTGGAAACGGCGGGGGCTGAGTTTTTGTTATTTCAGCTTGCAGCGCGGTGTTTGCGCTTTACTGGGCCGTGGTTCCCTCGGGGAGGGCATAGGCGATCACGTCGTCGGCCACGTCAGGCGAGTGGCTGGCACCGCCGACGGAGATCACGACATATTCCTTGCCCGTCTTGGGAGACTTGTAGATCAGCGGAGCCGCGACCGCGCCGGCGGGCAGCGGGGCCTTCCACAGTTCCTTGCCGGTCTTGGTGTCCAGCGCGCGCAGGTAGTAGTCCTGCGTGCCGGCGAAGAAGAGCAGGCCGGAGGCCGTCGTCGTCGGGCCGCCCAGGGTGGGCATGCCCATCGGCATCGGCAGGTGGCTCTTGATCCCCATCGGGCCGAGCTGCTCGGCCGTTCCCATCGGCACCTGCCACAGCAGCTTCTTGGTGCGCAGGTCAATGGCGCTCATGGTGCCGAAAGGCGGCGTGTTGCACGGCACCTGGAGCGGCGACTGGAGGATGTCGATCCGCACGCCCGAATAGGGGCCGGCAACCTGGGGACGCAGCGTGCCCATGAAGCCCGGAACCTCGTCGGTCGAGATCTTGTAATGCTTGGCGTCTTCATGATTCACCAGCATCATCCGCAGCGGCATGCGCATGTCGTTGACGAACATGATGTCGTTCGCCTCGTCGATCGAAATGCCACCCCAGTTCATGCCACCCAGCAGGCTGGGCCACTCGATGTAGGGCTTCTCGCCGGGCGGCGTGAAGGGACCCTCGTAAACCGAGTTCTTGAACATGATACGGCAGTAGAGCTGATCGAAGGTGCTGACGCCCCACATCGACTGCTCGGACAGCGGATCGGCGCCGATGGTGGGCATGCCGACCGAGAACGGCTGCGTCGGCGACAGGTGCTCGCCCTGCGCGGCCGGGGTGGTCGGGACGGCGCGTTCTTCAACCGGCGTCACGAACTCGCCGGTGCGGCGGTCGATGACGAAGATATGGCCGGTCTTGGTGGTCTGGATCAGCGACGGGATCTTCTCGCCCTTCGCGTTGGTCACGTCATACATCACCGGCTGCGACGGCAGATCGAAATCCCACACGTCGTGATGGATCAGCTGACGGACCCACTTGGTCTTGCCGGTGGAGGCATCGACGGCGACGAGGGCCGCGCCGAACTTGTTCTTCACCGCGTCGCGGTCACCACCCCAATAGTCGGGCGGGCCGTTGCCGGTGGGCAGGTAGACCTGGTTCAGCGCCTTGTCATAGGTCGGGACGGCCCAGACGTTCGGCGTTTCCAGCGTGAACTGCTTGTCCGGATCGGGCGGAACCGGGCTGTCGGGATCGCCGACGTCCCATGCCCAGACCAGGGCACCGGTGCGGGTGTCATAGGCGCGGACCACGCCCGAGGGCTCGCCATGCACGATGTCACGCACCCAGCCGCCGATCACGGCCAGATGGCCCATGACGACCGGCAGCGCCGTCGGATGATAGCGCTTGCTGTTTTCCGTCGGGCCCATGTTCTTCTTGACGTCGACATAGCCGCCCTCGCCGAAGCCCGTGCAGAGCTCGCCGGTGTGGGCGTCCAGCGCGAACAGGCGCGCATCGACGGCGGAGACCAGGATGCGCTGCTGGCAGGGCTGGTCGGCCGCAGCCTGCTTGTCCTCGTCGGACAGGCTGTCATCCTTGGTGATGTCGTAATAGCCGACGCCACGGCACGAGACGTGCTCGGCGGTGTGGGCGTGCGGGTCGAACTTCCAGATCTGCTTGCCGCTGTCGGCGTCGATCGCGGAAATCACGTCTTCCGGGGTGCAGGAATACAGGACCGAGCCGATCTGCGCCGGCGTGTTCTCGTCCACGCCCGCGCCGGGGCCCTTGGTGCGCCGGCCGGTGTGATACACCCAGGCCACCTTCAGGTCGGTGACGTTGTGCGGGGTGATCTGCGTGTAGGGCACATAGCGCGTGCCGCTGACGTTGCGCCCGTAGAACTGCCAGTCGTCGGGCTGGGGCGGCACGGCGGAGGCCACGCGCGCCTTGTCCAGCGCCTCACCCTGGATGCCGCCATGGGGCGAGAACATCTCGACCAGGGTCACGACCACGCCGAGCAGCAGCGCCACGCCACCGCCGGCGCTGATCTGCCGCGTGGAGGCGGGCATGGACGGCAGGGTCGCCGTGACCAGCAAGCTGAGCATGAACAGGATGGCCGGCACCATCAGGCGCGGCAGCAGCGGCCAGAAGGCGAATTCCGGTGCGTCATAGAGCGCCCAGAGGACCGTCGCGACGAAAATCGCGACCGACAGGGAGAGGGCCAGGGACGCCCGCCCCCTGACGAGGAAGAGCGCGCCCAGCGCCACATAGGCGACGCCGGCCAGAAAATAATAGAACGAGCCGCCAAGCGTGACGAGCTGGAACCCGCCGGCGACAAGAGCCAGACCGACGGCCAGGCTGATCAGGACGAATGCAATCCGGCATCCGTCACTGATCCTAGATCGATGATTCGCTGTATTGTCCATTCTATCGTTCCAAGGTTGGAGGCTTCGCCGTCACACGCGGCGCGCTCAGGCCAAGCCGGACCGGGTCCAGAAGCATGCGAATGCTTGAATCTGTCGCCCGATAAACTTTGGGATGCTTACGCCTCTTCCCCCCGTCTTTCCATAACGTGAAAGCAAACTTTACCACGATTTTTATTAATATTTTTTAATCAATACCTGATTATCCTTTTTCCCGGCTGCCACGTTGTATCACCGGCTCTGACAAAGCCATCCGCATGCCTGGCATCCTTGTCACGGGCTTGTGATAGCCGGTCACATCCGGCTCCGGAAGGCCATGCCGACAGCCCGGCCAAGGACCAGTGGGCGCCGGAATTCCGCGCAAAAATCTGTTTTATAATGTTTTTTTTACACTTCGCCCGGATAGCGCCAGCATGCCGAAGGGAAGGCAGACGGCCAGTGATACCTTTTTGGTATTGATTGATGCCGGTTTAAGTATTTTACACCGGCAGCGGATTGCTCTGTTTTTCATCGCAGAGAAAACGAAATCTTCGCTCTATCGAGGCAATTTTCGGCTTCTCATACCTGTGAGGCGCCCCCGGAACAGGGCGGATGCCCGGTCGGGAATGGGAAAAAAGAAAATTACCTGGAGTTCACCTTTGGTTGCGAAATATGAATAAAAATTAATTTACAGGGTGCGGAACGAAACGTCCGTCCGCATGCCCCCGATGGCGGCATTTCATTTTCCGATCGATCCGATCGGAATGCGCGCACCCCTCCCCTTCGCCAAAAAACCGCGATCCTGCCGGCATTTCAGTCCGGCACGCGGTCATCGATCGCATGATGCCGTCGTCACGCCGGTCGCGTGGACTTATTCATGTAATAACAAGTCTCCGCCGTTAATGAACGGCGCTTCCTCTTGAAAAAAAGGGGATCATAGTGTTCTTGTTACCGTTAGTTGGGTTACTATATAACAATAATGGAGCCTCGTCGTTGTGAGAACTTCCACGGCCAGAACAAACGGCGAAACTTTACTCCCCCCTGCGTTCCGCCGGTTGGCTCTGGGCAAATTGTGGCTGGCCGCCCTTGTCGGGCTGGCGGGCGAAGCCGCAACCCTCTCCGCCGCGCACGCCACCACCCCGGTTACGGCCCCCACCGCGAAGACCGGCATCGACAGCGGCACCGATCCGTCCCATCCGGGCATTCTGGTCCAGCAGAAGGGCACCGTGCCGGCGAAGACGCCCGGCCAGGCCGCGCCGGACGCGAGCGCCGCGAATGGGTATGATCGCAGCAACCATCACCATGCGATCGAACTGGATGCCCTGACCGACCAGGAAGGCCTGTCGTGGCTGCTGCCCTCGGAAGTGGACGCGCAGCGCCGTACCGACATGTCGGACCCCTATTACGTGCCGACCGGCGCCGCCGGGCACCTGGTGCCGCAGATCATGCCCTTTCGCAAACGCCTGCAGGACAAAGGCTTCACCTTCTCGCTGACCTACAAGGGAGAAGGCATGGCCAACATCAATGGCGGCATCCGGCGCGGCATGGATTACGTGCACGAATTCACGCTGCAGATGAATTTCGACCTGGGGAAGATGTCGCACGCGCTGGATGGCTGGACCATCCATACGCTGCTGATGAACCGTGCCGGCCGCGAAGTCTCGCATGATCTTGTTGGCGATTACTATGTGAACCTGATGGAGGTCTATGGCCTGTCGGGCCATGTCGTGGCGCATCTTGTCGATTTCTATGCCGAGAAAAAGGCGTTCAACAACCGCCTCGACGTCGCCTTCGGCCGTATGTCGCTGACCCACGTCTTCGCGACCTCGCCGCTGATCTGCTCGTTCATGGTCACCTGCTCGGCACCGGTGGCGCTGAAGGTCGATCCGGGCTTCGCCGTGTATCCGAAGGCGACCTGGGGCGCGCGGGCGCGCTTCCGCCCCACGCGCGATACCGCCATCCAGGTAGGCGCCTACGAGGTGCAGCCGCTGGCCGACGGCCCCAGCGGCTGGGCATGGGCCAGCGAAACCCCGACCGGCCTGATGCTGCCGGCGGAATTCACCTGGGAGCCCTATCTGACGCGCTACAAGCTGCCCGGCCATTATGTCCTCGGCTACGCCCACGACACGACGCGGTACGCGGACGCGCTGGGCACCAAGCCCGGCTATCTGGTCGCGCAGCCGGGGCGTGAGCGCAGCGCGCCGATGGACATGTTCTGGTTCGAAAGCGACCAGATGATCTATCGCATGGGTGGGCCCGGGCAGATGGCCGGCGGCTACCTGATGGCCGGCTATATCCACAATACGCCGCATGTCGCGTCGATTTCCGACCAGGCCTATGGCGGTATCTCGTTCAACGGGCTGATTCCGGGGCGCCTGACCGACCGGCTGGGCATCCTGTATTCCTGGTACCATGTCAGCGACCGCAAGCGGGAAGGGCAGACCATCGCCCAGGATGCCGGCCTGTCGCTGGGCAGCATGGTGACGGGCCCGCAGACGGACTCCCACGTCATTGAGGCGTATTACGGCATCGATACCTGTCCGGGGCTGCTGATCCAGCCGGAATTCCAGTACATGATCCGGCCGGGCGAGACGGGGCATATCCCCGATGCCGCCGTGGTGGGGCTGAAAGTGATCGCCTCGCTGTAAGAGCCTGACCCAAAATGCGCGCTGGCGGCGATCCAGCGCGCGTTTCCTGTGCTTCGCGGCGGGCGGCCATCAAGGCCGCTCCGCTCCGATGCTCGGAAACACACGACGGGCGCGGCCCGTTCCGGGCCGCTCTCGCTCGCCAGCCCACATTTCAGGTCAGGCTCCAAGATCCCTGCCGGCCCGCCTGCCGCATGGCCGTTACGCGGCCGGCGGGCCACAGAGAATTTGACTTGATGCCACGCCCGCCCACATCATGCGGGTGGAGGCGAAATGGCCCACCCGCCGCGGCGCGTGGGCCATTTCGCGTTCCATATGGCCAACCACACCGATATCCGACGAAGCCGGACAACGAAACGATAAGGTTCCGACCTCCATGATCCCCGCCCTGATGCCCACCTACAACCGTGCCGATCTCGCTTTCGAGCGGGGCCAAGGCTCCTGGCTGTACGCGGTGGACGGGCGACGATTCCTCGATCTGGGGGCGGGGATCGCAACCTCGTCGCTGGGGCATGACCATCCGCAACTGGTCTCGGCCATCGCCCAGCAGGCAGCGCGGGTGATGCATGTGTCGAACCTGTACCGCGTGCCGCAGGCCGAGCGGCTGGCCGCGCGGCTGGTCGCCGCCAGCTTTGCCGACAGCGTGTTCTTCTGCAATTCGGGCGCCGAGGCGAACGAGGGCATGGTCAAGATGATCCGCCGCGCGCAGGCCCATGGCGGCCATCCGGAGCGCACGCGGATCATCTGCTTCAACGGCGCCTTCCATGGCCGCACGCTGGCGATGCTGTCGGCCACCGGCAACCCGAAATATCTCGACGGGTTCGGCCCCGTGGTCGAAGGGTTCGACCATGTGCCGATGAACAACATGAACGCCGTGCGCGCCGCGATCACGCCCGAGACCGCCGGCATCATGATCGAGCCGGTGCAGGGCGAAAGCGGCGTCAACATCGCCGATCCGCGCTTCATGCAGGAACTGCGCGCCGCCTGTGACGAATTCGGCCTGTTCCTGGGCATGGATGAAGTGCAGAGCGGCATGGGCCGCACCGGCCGGCTGTTCGCCCATGAATGGTCGGGGGTGACGCCCGACGTGCTCTCGACCGCCAAGGGCATTGCCGGCGGCTTTCCCATGGGGGCCATCCTGGCCACCGAGGCGGTGGCGAAATATCTGACCGCGGGCTCGCACGGCACCACCTTCGGCGGCGGGCCGCTGGCCTGCGCGGCGGCGAACGTGGTGCTGGACGTGCTGCTGGCCCCCGGCTTTCTGAACCAGGTGCAGACGCGCGGCACGCAACTGGCCGAGGTGCTGGATTCGCTGGCCGGTGAATTCCCCGACCTGTTCGCCCAGTGGCGCGGCATCGGCCTGATGCTGGGCCTGCGCTGCATCGCCCCCGTCGCGCTGATGCAGGATGCGGCGATGCATGAGGGCGTATTGACCGTTACCGCCGGCGACAACGTGCTGCGCCTGGTGCCGCCGCTGGTGCTGACCGAGGAAGATTGCGCCGAGGCCGGCCGCCGGCTGCGCCGCGCCGCGCTGCGCCTACGGGCCCATCAGGCGGCCGTGGCGCAGAATGCGGAGACCGCGGCATGAACGCCCTGTCCGCCGCCCCCGCCACGCGCGCCGCGCCGCGCCATTTCCTGGAACTGCGCGATTTCGACGGCGCGACCCTGCGCGCCATTCTGGACGTGGGCAGCCGCATCAAGCAGATGCAGCATGGGCGGGCGCGCCCGCTGCATCCGCGCCTGCCGCTGCTGGGCCGCACGCTGGGGCTGATGCTCTCCAAGCCCTCCACCCGCACCCGTGTCTCCTTCGAGGTCGGGATGCGCCAGTTGGGCGGCGAGGTGATCCTGCTCTCGCCGGCCGACATGCAACTGGGGCGGGGCGAGACGATCGCCGATACCGCCCGCGTGCTGTCGCGCTTCGTCGATGCCATCGTGCTGCGCACCGGCAACGCGGCGGCGCTGCGCGAACTGGCGCACTGGTCGAGCGTGCCGGTGATCAACGGCCTGACGCCGCATTCGCATCCGGTGCAGATCCTCGCCGACATCATGACGTTCGAGGAACATCGCGGGCCGATCGCCGGCCGCACGATCGCCTGGATCGGGGATGGCAACAATGTCGCCACCTCCTTCATCGAGGCGGCGCGGCTGTTCGGTTTCCGCCTGCGCCTCGCCTCGCCGGATGGCCATGCCCCGCCGGCCGAGACCGTGGACTGGGCCCGGCAGGGCGGTGCCGACATCACCCTGACCACCGACCCGCGCGAGGCCGTTGCCGGAGCGGACTGCGTGGTGACCGATACCTGGGTCAGCATGTCCGACAGCGAGTCCGCCCAGCGCCTGCTGGCCTTCGACCCGTACCGGGTGACGGCCGGGCTGATGGCACTGGCCGCCCCCGACGCCCTGTTCATGCACTGCCTGCCGGCCCATATCGGCGAGGAAGTGACCGAGGAGGTGTTCGAAGGCCCCCGTTCGGTGGTGTTCGACGAAGCCGAGAACCGCCTGCACGCGCAGAAGGGCCTGCTGGTCTGGACGCTGGGCGGCGAGCACTGGCAGGATTACGGAGAAGAGGAACCGTCGCGATGACAGGACCGGCCGAGACGCCCGCCCACCCGACGACCACCGAGGATGTGCCGTCCGCCCCCGGCTGGGTGGAAGGCAGCGTCGAGGCCGCCTTCGCCACCCTGCCCTGTTCGGGGCCGGGCGTGATGGTGCTGCGCAATGCCTATCTGGACTGCCTGGCGACCGCGCCCCGGACCGAAGACCTGGACGCGGCGCATGACCGCTGCCGGCAGGCGCTGCTGAAGGCCCTGGCCACCCGGGAGAAGATCGGGCCCGAGGCGTTGCGCGCCTTCGAAATCCGGCTGGAAGCCCTGGAAGCCGAAATCAGCGCCCGCATTTAGCAAACAGTTCTTCGCAGGAGCCCGCGCCACAAGGCGGCCGGTGCGACACGCAACGGCGCGTCAGAAGCCGACGAACAGCATGTCCAGTGCGCGGGTGATGGCATCGTGATGCCCGTCGATGGAGCACACGGGCCGGCGGAGTTCCGACACCGGGATGCTGGCCAGCGCCTGCGTCAGCAGGACATGCGGCAGTTTGCCGATCTCGATGACGGGATTCAGCTCGCTGATCGGCGGCGGGGCGTCGGAGACCGGCATGAGGGGAACGACCATCCGGGTCGCCAGCCCGGACAGGAGTTCCGCCTGGACGTCGACCACATAACCCGTGCGCCCTTCGCCGGGCATCGGGTAGACATCCAGACGCGCCATCAGAAGGCGCGATAGGCGGCAAGCGGCAGGCCGTTCGCCTCGACATGGCCGTTCCAGGATTCGATCGCGCCGGCGTTCTTCGCCAGCCAGTTCTCGCGACGGCGCGCCGCGAGCGCGGCGAGGAGGCCCTGCTCGCACGCCTGGGAAATATTGAGGCCCAGGGCGCGCGCCTCGGTCAGCAGATGGGCTGGCAACGTGACATTGGTGGCACGCCGGATATCGGGCGAATGCGCCATGGGATGGCTCCTTGCAACCGGACGATTATGCGCATTGCAGATGCGCATAACAAGGACGCCATGCCGGTTGCCATGCCGACATTGCCGGTGGCACGTTCGATCAGGCATCCCCTATAAGTCTCGATAGACGGCAATCGCCCAAGAGGCCCTAACGCGCGTGTCGATCTCGGCCAGACCGCGCCACCGCAACCGGACACCAGCATGATCGATACCCCCGCCTTTCTCGATGCCCATCGGCCGGATGTGCCCGACCTGGTGATTCCCCAGGGCGTGACGCCGTTCTATCTGGCCGGGCGGCCCGTGCGCGGGCGGCTGGTGCGGCTGGGGGCGCTGGCGGATGCGCTGCTGAGCCGGCACGACAACCCCGGCATCGTGCTGCGTCTGGCGGGCGAGGCGCTGGCGCTGGTCGGCGGCCTGGCCTCTGCGCTGAAATTCCAGGGCTCGTTCTCGCTCCAGGCCAAGGGGGACGGCCCGGTCTCGCTGCTGGTGGCGGACTGCACCCATGCCGGCGCGCTGCGCTTCCACGCCCATTCCGACGATGACGCGATAGGCGCGCTGGCGGCGGGCGACCCGGATGCCGACGCGGGCCGGCTGCTGGGCAGCGGCTATCTGGCCTTTACCGTCGACCAGGGGCCGGATACCGACCTGCACCAGGGGATCGTGGCGATTACCGGTGCCTCGCTGTCGGAAATGGCCACCCATTATTTCGAGACCAGCGAACAGCATGCCTGCTGGGTGCGGCTGGCCTGCGCGCATACCGATGCCGGCTGGCGCGCTTCCGCCCTGATCCTGGAACGTATCGCGACCGAAGGCGGCATCGCGGCGGCAACGCCGCCGGAAGGCGACGAGGACGAGATGTGGTCCACCGCCGTGACGCTGGCGGCGACGGTGACCGATGCGGAACTGCTGGACGACGACCTGTCGTCCGAGGCGCTGCTCTATCGCCTGTTCCATGCCGAGGATGTCTGCGCCGACCGGCCGCGCGCGCTGGCCTTCGGCTGCCGGTGCAGCCGGGCGCGGCTGTCGGGCATCCTCGAGACCTTCGGCCGCGAGGATCTGGACCATATGGCCGAGGACGGCACCATCAGCATGCATTGCGCGTTCTGCAATATCAGCTTCCGTTTCGGCCGCGAGGAAGTGGGCGGCCCGTAGCGGATTGACCGGGCGGACACGGAACGGCAGTTTTCTCGCGACGTCCCGTATCGACCCCACCGTCGGAGAACCCCTTCATGCGTCCGTCCCGCCGGGCTGCCCGGTTGCCCATGCTGCTTCTGCTCGCCTGTCCGCTCCTGCCGCTCGCGGCGTGCAGCGACGGGCCGCCGCCGAATTTCGCGCCGCTGCGCTACGACTACCTGCCGATGCTCCGCCTGAATGTGGCGACGATCAATATTGCCGATAACGGGCAGCCGGGCACGGTGCCGGGCGATATTTCGGGGCGCGCGCCCACGCCGCCCGACCAGGCGCTGCGCCAGATGGCGACCGACCGGCTGATGGCGGCCGGCAACACCGGCGGCGCCGTCTTCACCATCGATCGGGCCTCGATCCTGCATCAGCCGGGCGGCACGCTGGAAGGGCAGATGGATGTCCATCTCGACGTCTCCAGCCCCAACGGCCAGCATGCGGGCTATGCCGAGGCGCATGTCCGGCGCACCTTCGGCTCGACCGCATCGGACAGCGACGGCAACGCGGATTCACCGGCCAATCTCTACGCGATCACGTCGCAGATGATGAAGGACATGAATGTCGAACTGGAATTCCAGATCCGGCATCATCTGGCGGACTGGCTGGTCGATACCGCCGGCACGTCGCCGAGCGCGATCCAGCAGCAGCAGCTCGGCGTGCCCGGCACACCCGACCCGGCGGCGGTTCCGGTGGCGACTGCGCCTGTCGCGGCGGCCGCCACGGCGGCATCGGCCGCAGCCGCGCCGGTGCCCGCCGCGCCTGTTGCCCCGGCACCGGCCGTGGTGCCCAGCGAGCCGAACGCGATTTTCCCGACCGGCGGCCCGGCACCCGACAGCGCCGCCCTGGCTCCGCGCGTGAAGTCGCCGCAGCCCGGCTACCTGACGCTGCCGCCCGGAACGGCCACTGGAACAGCCACCGGAACAGCCACACCCACGGGCACGGCGACCGGCACGCCCGACAGCAGCAGCGGCTACTGAGCCGACGAATGGCGGCGGGATAAGGGCGGGGGCGGAGACGATCCGCCCCCGGGCCCCTTATCCTTTCAGCGCATCCAGCACCAACCCGCTGGTCAGGATCTGCGGCAGGACCTTCGCCTGCGCGTTCCCCGGCGGATAATAGACGTAGAACGGCACGCCCGCCCTTCCATGCGCCTCCAGAAACGCGCTGATCGTGGCGTCACGATTGGTCCAGTCGCCTTTCATGTAGACCACATGCCGTGCGCGGAAGGCCGCCTGCACGGGGGCGGATGAAAGCGCGACCCGTTCGTTCACCAGGCACGAGATGCACCACGCTGCCGTCATGTCGACGAAGACCGGCCGCCCCTGCGCCTGGAGCGCCGCCAGTCGCGCGGGCGAAAACGCCTCGATGCCGGCGGGGCCGGACGCGACCAGGCCGGCATCGGCGCTGGCGCCGCCCCCGCGCAGGCCGGGCAGCATGGCCATTGCCACCGCCAGCGCCATCAGGGCCAGGGCGCGGCACAGGCGGATCTGCCGCACCGGCCCGTCGCGCATGACCATGCCCTGGGCCAGCCCGGTCAGCCATGCCGCCAGCCCGACCAGCACCAGCCCGGCGCCCAGCACCGCGATCGCGGTCGCGCCGGCCTGCAACGCCAGCACCCACATCAGCCATACGCAGGTGGCCAGGATCGGGAAGGCCAGACCCTGGCGCAGGATATCCATCCACGCGCCGGGGCGCGGCAGGTAGCGCGCCAGCGCGGGCACGCCGGCGAGGACCAGATAGGGCGCGGCCAGCCCGGCGCCCATGGCGATGAACACCGCCATCGCCACCCAGGCCGGCGCCGTGAGCGCGCCCGCGATCGCGGCCCCCATGAACGGCGCGGTGCAGGGCGTGGCCACCAGCACGGCCAGCACGCCGGTCATCGCGTCGCCCAGATAGCCACCGCGCGTGACCCCGGCGCCGCCCAGCGCCGCAACGCCGTTGCCCATGCCGAACACGCCCAGCAGGTTGAGCGACACCGCGAACAGCAGCCAGCACACGGCGGCGACGAAGGCGGCGGACTGGAACTGGAAGCCCCAGCCGGCCACCGCCCCGGCCGCGCGCAGCGTCAGCATGATGCCGCCCAGCACCATGAACGCCCCGACCACGCCGGCGGCATAGGCCCCGGCCCCGGCCAGGCGGGCCATGGTATGCGCGCCGGCCAGGCGGGTCAGCGCCATCGCCTTCATCATCAGGACCGGGAACACGCAGGGCATCAGGTTCAGGATCAGCCCGCCCGCGAAGGCCAGCAGCAGCATGCGCGGGCCGCTCGCGGCGCCGCCCGGCGCGGGCAGGGCCGCCGCCACGGCGGGAGCGGCCGGGGATATGGCTGGGGCCGGGGCGGCCGTCGCCGGGCCGGGGCGGGCGGCGATCGACAGCGCGCGCGTCTCGCCCGCCGGGTCCTTCAGCACCAGCACGCCATCCAGCGTCGGGGCGGCATGGAAGGCGTCGCCGGGCTTCAGCGCCAGGGTCAGCGTGCCGTCCGCGATCTTCAGGGGCTGGGCGGCGTCCTGGTCGATGGCGCCGGTGGTGGTGGGTATGAACCAGGCCTCGCGCACGGCGGCCTGGGTCAGGCCCTCGCCCGTCAGGCTCAATGTCCCGTCCGGCGTGATCGTGGCGGCGAAGGGCGACTCCATGGGGCGTGCCTGGGCCGCGCGGGCGAACTGGGGCGCCTCGGCGGAGGGCGCGGGCTCGCCGGCCGGCAGGGTGAGGGTAAATGTTCCCTGCTCGGGCACGCAGACCGAGGCGCAGACCAGCCACTCGGCGGTCGCCTTCAGCACCATCGGCGCGTCGCCGCCGCCCGAGGGCTGTAATTCGGCCGGCAGCAGCACGTCGCCGGTATAGCCGTAGGACATCAGCGGCCCGTCGGGCAGGCGCTCCGGCGCCGGCCACGCGATGGTGCCCGAAGTGCCGGTGGCGCCGCCGCTGGCCTGCACCGCGAGGGTCGGGGCCTCGCCCGCGTCGCCGGGATTGATCCAGTAGGTGTGCCAGCCGGGCTTCAGCCGCAGCCGCAGGCCGACATGCAGCTTCGTGCCGGGGCGGTAATGGTCGGTATCGGTTACCAGGGTGGCGATATCGCGCTCGCTGGTCTGCGCGGCGCTTTCCGCCGCCAGGGCGTGGGTGGCGGGGGCCAGGGACAGGACGACCAGCATCGGCACCAGCCACGACAGCAGCGAACCGGACAGGGACGACCGGGATTGGCGGGGCGCCGCGAACGCGGACAGGGACCGGGACAGGATCAAGAACGGAGGCTCCGGAAAATCAGGAAGGGCGAATGGCGGAACGGCGGGGCAAGCCGGTGGATTGCCGGTTCCAGGCCATGGACGCATAAGCAGGATATGGAATTCGACCCCGCCCTGCAAAGTCCCGCCCATCCCAGGGTTTCGATTCCGGCCGAACTGCCGGTGAGCGCGATCCTGCCCGACCTGTGCGCCAGCCTGATGGAAACCCCCTCGGCCGTGCTGGTGGCCCCGCCGGGCGCGGGCAAGACCACCACCGTACCGCTGGCGCTGCTGGATGCGCCCTGGCGCGGCGACGGGCGGATCGTGATGCTGGAGCCGCGCCGGCTGGCGGCCCGCGCGGCGGCACAGCGCATGGCGGCGCTGATCGGCGAGGACGCCGGCGGGCTGGTGGGGTATCGCACCCGGCTGGAATCCGCTGTTTCGAACCGCACACGGATCGAGGTGGTGACCGAGGGGCTGATGGTGCGGCGCCTGCTGTCCGACCCGACGCTGGACGGCGTGGCCTGCGTGATCCTGGACGAAATCCACGAACGCTCGCTGGACGCCGACGCGGCGCTGGCCTTCTGCCTGGATACCCAGCGCAGCCTGCGGCCCGACCTGCGGCTGGTGGCGATGTCGGCCACCATGGATGGGGCCGCCCTGTCCGCGCTGATGGGCGCCAACCTGATCGAGAGCGCCGGGCGGGCCTTTCCGGTCACCATCCATCATGCGCCGCGCGACATCACCCATCTGCGCGAACTGCCCGATGCCATGGCGCGGGCGATCCGCGCCGCGCTGGCCGAGCATGAGGGCGATATCCTGGCCTTCCTGCCCGGCGTGGGGGAGATCCGCCGCACCCAGACGGCGCTGGCGGGCGCGCCGGCCGAGATATTGCCGCTGTATGGCGAGATGCCGCCGGGCGAGCAGGACCGCGTGCTACGCCCCCGGCCGGGGACCGGACGGCGGGTGATCCTGGCGACCTCGATCGCCGAGACCTCGCTGACCGTGCCGGGCGTGCGGGTGGTGGTGGATGGCGGGTGGCGGCGCAGTCCGCGCCTGGACCCCGGCACCGGCCTGACGCGGCTGGACACGGTGCGGATCTCGCGCGCCGCCGCCACCCAGCGCGCCGGCCGCGCTGGGCGCGAGGCGCCGGGGGTGGGCATCCGCCTGTGGAGCGAGGCCACCGGGCGCGGCATGGCCCCGCATGACCGGCCGGAGATCCTGGATGCCGAGCTGACCGGCCTGCGGCTGGACACCGCCGCCTGGCAGGCCGCCATGGGCACGCCGCCCGAGCAGTTGCCCCTGCCCGACGCCCCGCCCAACGGCGCGTTCGAGGCCGCGCGCGCCCTGCTGGCCGCGCTGGGGGCGATGGATGACGATGCGCGCGTCACCCCCGAAGGCGAGCGGATGGCGGCGCTGGGTGCGCACCCGCGTCTGGCGGCGATGATGCTGTCGGCGCGCGATGCGAACGAGGCCGCGCTGGCCGCCGACCTGGCCGCCCTGCTGGAGGAGCGCGACCCGCTGCGCGCCCGGCCCGCGCCGGGCGGCAGAGGGGGCGCCCCCGCCGTGCCGCCCGCCGATATCGCCCTGCGGCTGGAGCTGATTGCCGGCGGCGACCACCCGGATGCCGATCGCGGCGCGCTGGCGCGCATTCGTCAGGCGGCGAACCAGTATCGCCGCCGGCTGGGGCTGCGCGGCACGGTCGCCGCCCAGGGCGATGCGGCGGCGCTGCTGGCTGCCGCCTTCCCCGACCGTATTGCCCAGCGGCGGGGGGAAGCCGGCAGTTTCCGCCTGTCGGGCGGCGGCGGGGCGAAGCTGGGGCGTGCGGACCGGCTGGCGGATTCCGGCCTGCTGGCGGTGGCGACATTGCATGTGCGCACGGCGGCGGAGATCCGGCTAGCCGCGAAGCTGGACCCGGACAATCTGCCCGAGACCATCCGCCGCCGCGCCACCGAGCAGGTGGAAACGACGCTGGACCCGGTGACCGGCGCGGTGCTGGCGCGGCGCCGCCTGCGGCTGGGGGCGCTGGTGCTGCGCGACCGCACGGTGGTGGCGGCGGCCGACGAGGTGGCGGACCTGCTGCTGCGCCAGGTGGCCGACCGGCTGGAGACCACGCTGGGCTGGACGCCGGCGGCGCGGCAGTTCCAGGCCCGCGTGATGCTGGCCCGTGCCCTGCCGGGGCAGGAGGACCTGCCCGACCTGTCCGACGCCGCGCTGGCGGGAGAAGCCGCGACCTGGCTGGCCCCGTGGCTGGGCGGGCTGAGCCGCCTGTCGGAAGTTGCGGCGCTGGACGTGCTGGCCATGCTGCGGGCGCGGCTGGACCACCGGCACCTGACCTGGCTGGACCGTTCCCTGCCCACGGCGCTGGACCTGCCCGGCGGGCGGGTGCCGATCGACTATACCCAGCCGGTGCCCACGGCCTCGGCGCGGGCGCAGACCTTCTACGGGCTGCGCGCGACGCCGCGCCTGGCCGACGGGCATGTGAAATTGCAGATCGCGCTGCTTTCGCCCGCCGGACGGCCGCAGGCCATCACGGCGGACCTCGCGGGGTTCTGGACCGGCGGCTGGGCGGACATGCGCCGCGACATGCGCGGCCGCTACCCACGGCATGACTGGCCCGAGAACCCGGCCGAGGCCGCGCCATCGACCGGATCGCGACGGCCCGCGCGGACATGACGGCAGCGCCATCCTGATATAACGTAGTGATCTTGCAACGCGCCGACCATGCGCCCTGACCAGGATTTCCAGCCCATGCGGCGGACGGCAAGCCAGCCTACATTTTCCGTCAGGCTCCTGTTTCTCGCCCCGTCCGCGCTTGCCGCCGCGCTGGTGCTGTGCCCGTGGGGCGGCTGCGCGCGGGCCGACGATACGGCGCTGTTCGCGCCGCCGGTGCCGGCGATCGTGACCTCCGGGCCGCTGACCTTCGCGCCGCTGGTGCGCAAGGTGGTGCCGGCGGTGGTCAATATCGCCGTGACGCAGGACGCGGATAATCCGGGCAGGCATCAGCCGGTGCCGCCGGGGGTGAAGGGCACGCCCTTCGAGCACCGGTTCCGCGACCGGATGCGTTCGCGCGGCGAGGAAATGCTGGGCGCCGGCTCGGGCTTCATCATCGACCCCACCGGCGTGATCGTGACCAATACCCATGTGGTGGGCGAGGCCGACCGCATCACCGTCTCGCTCTCCGACGGGACCGAATATCCGGCCCGGCTGGTGGGCAGCGACGATTTGACCGATATCGCGGTGATCACCATCCAGGCACCGCATCCGCTGCCCTTCGTCACCTGGGGCGACAGCCGGCAGGTGAATGTGGGCGACTGGGTCATGGCGGCGGGCAACCCGTTCGGGCTCGGCTCGTCGGTCACGGCGGGCATCGTCTCGGCGCGCGGGCGCGATATCGGCGCCAGCCCGTTCGACGATTTCCTGCAGCTCGACGCCCCGATCAATCCGGGCAATTCGGGCGGGCCGTCCTTCAATCTCGGCGGGCAGGTGGTGGCGCTGAATACCGCCATCGTCTCGCCCACCGGCGGCTCGGTGGGCATCGGCTTCGGCATTCCCTCGGAAATCGTGGCCCCCATCGTCGCCGAACTGCGCCGCAGCGGGCATATCGATCGCGGCTGGCTGGGCGTGACGCTGGCCGATGGCGAGGGCCATGCCGGCGTGCGCATCACCGATATCGACCGGGGCGGCCCGGCGGCGAAGGCGAAGCTGCGGACCGGCGACATCGTGCTGACCGTGGGCGAGGAACCGGTGGACAGCGCGCGCACCCTGATCCGCGCGGTGGCGGCGGAACGTCCCGGATCGACCGTGCAGGTGCGCATCAGCCGGCGCGGCACCGAACTGACGGTGCCCGTGATCGTCGCCCACCGGCCGGCGGACATGGACGACTAGCAACCTCCGTCGCACTGGCCAGCCCCCGGCAGGGCGGGTAAGGTCTTCGTTTGGTGCGGAGAAGCATGCTTCGACCGTGCCGATGCGAAGCCAGAGCGGAGCGGGACCGACATGCATATCCTGGTCGTCGAGGATGATCCGACCGTACGCAATTTCGTCGCCAAGGGCCTGCGCGAGGCCGGGCACCTGGTCGAGCCGGTGGATAACGGCAAGGACGGGCTGTTCCTGGCGGTCAGCGAGAATTTCGACCTGATCATCCTGGACCGCATGCTGCCGGGCGGCATCGACGGGCTGCGGCTGCTGGAGACCATCCGCGCGCAGAACAACACCACCCCGGTGCTGCTGCTGTCGGCGCTGGCCGATGTGGACGACCGGGTGCAGGGCCTGAAGGCGGGCGGCGACGACTACGTGACCAAGCCCTTCGCCTTCAGCGAACTGCTGGCGCGGGTTGAGGCGCTGTCGCGGCGCGGCCGCAACGAGAATGCGCCCCAGACGCGCCTGAACGTGGCGGACCTGGAAATCGACCTGCTGTCGCGCAGCGTGCGGCGTGCCGGCCAGCGGATCGACCTCCAGCCGCGCGAATTCAGGCTGCTGGAATATCTGATGCGCCATGCCGGCCAGGTCGTGACCCGCACCATGCTGCTGGAAGGCGTGTGGGACTATCATTTCGACCCGCAGACCAACGTGATCGACGTCCATGTCTCGCGCCTGCGCCAGAAGGTGGACAAGCCCTTCGATTCGCCGCTGATCCATACCATCCGCAATGCCGGCTACATGCTGCGCGCGGACTGAAGCAGGACAAGGCCCCATGCACGCCCACGCCCCACGCCACCCCGCCGCCCTGAAGACCGCCGCACGCTCCGGATTGCTCCGGCCCCGGACGGCCGGGCGCTAGGGGCGGGGTCGCGCGACCCGTCATGTCATCCACGGGGCAGACATTTCCGGGCGGAGAGCGGCGGCGGCGGTTCCGGCTGCCGCGTTCGGCGGGCCTGCGCTTCTCGCTGGGCTACGGGCTGCTGTTCGCCCTGTCGTCGATCCTGTTCATGTCGTTCATCTGGTGGGGCACCATCGGCTTTCTGGAACGGCAGGTGGAAACCGCGATCAATGCCGACGCGCGGGCCCTGAGCCAGCGCTGGACCGAAGGCGGGCTGCCGACGCTGGCGCTCACGATCGATGACCGGCTGGAACAGAACCTGGATGACGACGCGATCTACCTGATGGTGGACCCGACCGGCCATCGCCTGGCCGGCAACCTGTCGGAATGGCCGACACAGGTGGTGCGCAGCGACCGGTGGTATTCGCTGGAAGTCACGCGCGCGGGCATGCGCGACACGGCGCAGATCCATGCCTTCAACCTGCCTGGCGGCTTCCGCCTGCTGGTGGGGCGCGACGTGCGCGCCCGCGCGGTGCTGCGCCGGCTGCTGACGGATTCGCTGCTGTGGGCGTGGATGATGGTCACGCTGCTGGCGATCAGCGGCGCCGCGCTGGTCCACAGCATGTTCCGCCGCATGATCAAGTCGGTGGCGCAGACCACGCAGGCCATCGCGCATGGCGACCTCTCCCGCCGCATGCCGCTGGTCGGCAATGGCGACGAGCTGGACCAGGTGGCCGAGGCGATCAACGAGATGCTGGACCGCATCGTGCGGCTGATGGACGGCGTGCGGCAGGTCTCCAACGCCATTGCCCACGATCTGCGCACGCCCATTACCCGCGCCCGCACCCAGCTTGAGGATGCCGCCCTGCATGCCCGCGACACCGGGGAGCTGCGCGCGGCCGTGGAACGCGCGGTGGGCGACCTGGACAATGTCACGTCGGTGTTCGAGGCCCTGCTGCGCATCGCGCAGATCGAGGCCGGGTCCCGCCGGTCGGCCTTCGCGCCGTTCGACCTTGTGCCGCTGCTGGCCGATATCGGCGACCTGTACGAAGCCGTGGCCGAGGAACGCCAGATCCATCTGGTGCTGCGCCTGCCGCCCAGCGTGCCCTTTTACGGCGACCGGGCGATGATGCAGCAGGCGGTGGCCAACCTGCTGGACAATGCCATCAAATTCTCGCCCGAAGGCGGCACGGTGACCCTGGCCGCCGCCCTGGGCCCCGCCCTGCCCGGCCTGGCCCTGGCCACGCCGACCCGCGACGTGGTCTCGATCGCCGTTACCGACGAGGGGATCGGCATGAACGAGGCCGACCTTGCCCGGGCCTCGGAACGCTTCTTCCGCGCCGAAGCCGCGCGCAACACGCCGGGTGCCGGGCTGGGCCTGTCGCTGGTGCAGGCGATCGTGCAGTTGCATGGCGGCACGCTGCGCCTGTATCCGCGCCAGCCGGGGCTGGCGGTGCGGATGGTGATGCCGGTGCCGCGCGAAGCCCCCCGGACCGGCCGCCTGCCCCGGCGGGCCGCCGCCCCCACCCCCGGCCCGGCCCCGGCCCTGGCCCGGGTAACGGAGACTTCACGATCGCCCCATGAGGGTGACACATGACGAACCCTAGGCTCGAATCCATGAATTCACAGCCCCTTGCGATCACGGCACTGGCGGTCATGAGCCTCTGCCTGTGCGGCCAGGCCCCCCCGCCGGACATGGCGGCATCGATGGCGGCAAGTGCCCACGAACCAGCCGAGCCCGACCATCCGCATCCGGTCGTCGTCACCAGCGACAGCCGCGCCTTCTGCAACCGACTGGCCGCCGCCATCGACGCCTATGGGCCGCCCCTGCGGCACGATGTCGACGATCTGCGCGCCCAGGGCACGCATCTGTGCCATGAAGGGAAAGTCCGTTCGGGAATCGTTCAACTGCGCCGCGCCCTGATGGCGCTGAAGGAAGATACGCATTCATGACCGCGTTCCGCCGCCACGCCCTTGGGGCCTGCGCCCTGACCGCCGCGATCCTCGTGCCGTTCGCCGCCTCCGCCCAGGACATGCCGCCCGACCAGGGGCCGGGCATGCCGGAAATGCTCCCCCGCCACGCCGCGACCGGCACCGCGCTGACCCTGTCGGGCACCGGCACCGTCCATGCCGCACCCGACCAGTTGACCGCCATCCTGTTCGCCGAGGCCAGCGCCGCCAGCGCGGCGGCGGCACAGGAGCGCGTGAACAGCCTGGCCAACGCGGCCATCGACGCCGGCAAGGCCGGCAGCTTCACGACCGTGACCGAGAATTATTCGGCCGATCATAACGAGGGCGGCAAGGCCCCGGCCTGGACCGCCCGCCAGACCATCCGCCTGACGGGCGCCGACGGCGCGGCGCTGCTGACGCTGGTGGGCCAGCTTCAGGCGAAGGGGCTGGCCCTGAGCGGCCTCGACTGGTCGCTGTCGGCCGACCTGCGCCAGAGCCTGATGCGCCAGGCCGAGGCCGCCGCCCTGACCGATGTGCGGCAGCGCGCCGACGCCGCCGCCAAGGTGCTGGGAATGAAGATCACCTCGATCCGCTCGATCACGCTCTCCGACCGGGGCATGCCGCGCCCGATGCCGATGATGATGATGGCCCGCGCCGCCTCGGCACCCGTGGCACCCGGCGCGCCGGCCGAGCAGCAGGATGTGTCGGCCACCGCGTCGGCCACGTTCGTGCTCACGCCGTGAGGGGGTCGTTCTGACCCGGATCTTCATCGACGCCGACGCCTGCCCCGTCCGCGACGAGACCTATCGCGTGGCACAGCGCCATGGGCTGCAGACGTTCGTGGTGTCGAACCGGCTGATCGCGATTCCGTCCTCTCCGCTGATCGAGCGGGTGGTGGTGACCCAGGGGATGGATGTCGCCGACGACTGGATCGCCGAGCAGGCCGGCGCGCGGGATATCGTGATCTCGGCCGATATTCCGCTGGCGGCGCGATGCGTGGCGAGCGGGGCCTGCGTGCTGGACCCGCGCGGACGCATCCTGGACGCGGACGCGATCGGCATGGCGCTGGCGATGCGCAACCTGATGGAGGATCTGCGCTCCACCGGGGCGATCATGCAGGGTGGGCGCGGGTTTACCCGTGCCGATCGCTCGACCTTCCTCTCGGCGCTGGATACCGCCGTGGTCCGGGCCAGGAAGGGCGGGGCGGGTGCCATGCGGCCCCAGTGGAGACGGCCCCCGGACGCCGACGCGCCATAAAAAAAGGCCCGGACGGAGCGTCCGGGCCTTTTTCCTTGGTCAGAGTGTCGTCCCGCTCAGCGGGGCGAGAGCACCATGATCATCTGGCGGTTTTCGAGCTTGGGCATCTGCTCGACCTTCGCCTGTTCGTCCATCTCGGTGCGGATGCGTTCCAGCACCTTGATGCCGAGGTCCTGATGGGCCATCTCGCGGCCACGGAAACGCAGCGTTACCTTGACCTTGTCGCCCTCGCCGATGAACGACTTCATGGCGCGCATCTTCACCTGATAGTCGTTCTCATCGATATTCGGCCGGACCTTGACCTCCTTGATCTCGATGACCTTCTGCTTCTTGCGGGCCTCGTTCCGCTTCTTCTGCTGCTCGTACTTGAACTTGCCGTAGTCGAGGATCTTGGCGACCGGCGGTTCGGCGTTCGGGCTGATTTCCAGCAGATCGAGGCCAACGGCATAAGCCCGTGCCAGGGCATCGCGCGTGGGCATGACGCCGAGCATCTCGCCTTCCGCGTCGATCAGACGCACCTGCGGAACGCGGATTTCCTCATTGACACGGGGGCCCTCGCGGTTAGGCGGAGTGGGCATCGGAGGTCTGGCTATGGTCGGCTCCTGTATTTGTCTTCATGTCCGGAGCCTCTGTCGCCCGAGCCCGCCAGGACCGGCGCGTTCGCCTGCCGCGCCCGCGTCTGCGGGATGAAGCGTGACCGCATCCCGCGCGCCCCGGGCGGTATCCATCCCCGGGGCCTGTTCCAGCTATAGGGCCGGAACGGCGCGATGGCTTTCCGGACTGGCCGTTATTGACCCAAACAGGCTATCCAGATCAAGCATTCTCGTCGCATGGCCGTTCGATTCAGCCATGCACCGGCAGCAGATGCACCGCGATCGCCCCCTGAATACAGCAGGTCACGGGCCAATCGGGACAAAAAACGATTCTGTGAGAGCGGTCCCAAGGACCGTGCCGGATCGCCATCAGCGCCGCGCATTCATCACCGGTCAGGCCCGAAAGCCTGATTGGAAATGGGGGCTCGTGAGCGAGAGCGGCCCTTCAGGGCCGCGCCCGTCGTGTGTTTCCGAGCATCGGAGCGGAGCGGCCTTGATGGCCGCCCGCCGCGAAGCACAGGAAACGCGCGCCGGATCGCCACCAGCGCGCATTTACAATCAGGCTTTGCGGCGCAGGTCGGGGGGGAGGGCTTCCTCCGCCAGGGCATCCACCGCCGCGTCGAGCGACAGGACTTCCTGGGCCGCGCCGCCGAGGCGGCGCATGGCCACCGTGCCTTCCTCGGCCTCCTTGCGGCCCACGACCAGGATCACCGGCACCCGCGCCAGGCTGTGCTCGCGGATCTTGGCGTTGATCTTGTCGCTGCGCGTGTCGGTCTCGACCACCAGGCCCGCCGCGCGCAGTTCGGCGGCCACCTGGTCGGCATAGGGCGCGGCATCGGTGACGATCGAGGCCACCACCACCTGCACCGGCGCCAGCCACAGCGGGAACCGGCCGGCATATTGCTCGATCAGGATGCCCAGGAAGCGCTCGAACGAGCCCAGGATGGCCCGGTGCAGCATCACCGGGCGATGGCGGGCGCTGTCCTCGCCGACATAGCTGGCATCCAGCCGCTCGGGCAGCACGTAATCGACCTGCAAGGTGCCGCACTGCCAGTCGCGGCCGATGGCGTCGCGCAGCACGAACTCCAGCTTCGGGCCGTAGAAGGCGCCTTCGCCGGGGTTGTATTCATACTCCACGCCGGCCAGGCGGCAGGCCTCGATCAGCGCGCCCTCGGCCTTGTCCCAGGTCTCGTCGGTGCCGGCGCGCTGCTCCGGGCGGTCGGCGAACTTCACGCGGAAGCTCTCGAAGCCCAGATCGGCATAGACTTCGGCCAGCATGCGCACGAAGCGCGCGGTCTCGGCGGCGATCTGGTCGTCGGTGCAGAAGATGTGCGCGTCGTCCTGCGTGAAGGAGCGCACGCGCATGATGCCGTGCAGCGCCCCCGAGGGCTCGTAGCGATGGCAGGCGCCGAATTCGGCCATGCGCAGCGGCAGCTCGCGGTACGAGCGCAGGCCGTGGCGGAAGATCTGCACGTGGCACGGGCAGTTCATCGGCTTGAGGGCGAGGGTCTTGTCCTCGTCCTCGACGGTCGCGATGAACATATGCTCGCGATATTTGTCCCAGTGGCCCGAGGCCTCCCACAGCGCGCGGTCGACGAGCTGCGGGGTGCGGACTTCCTCGTACCCGCCCCGGATCTGGGCGCGGCGCATATAGTCCTGCAGCGCGGTGTAGATCCGCCAGCCCTTCGCGTGCCAGAAGATCGAGCCCACGGCCTCTTCCTGGATATGGAACAGGTCCATCTCGCGGCCGATGCGGCGATGGTCGCGCCGCTCGGCTTCCTCCAGCCGGTGCAGGTGGGCGTCCAGTTCCTTCTGGTCGCGCCAGGCGGTGCCGTAGATACGGGTCAGCATCGGGTTGCGATGATCGCCGCGCCAGTAGGCGCCGGCCACCTTCATCAGCTTGAAGGCGTTGCCGATATCGCCGGTGCCGCGCATATGCGGGCCACGGCACAGATCCAGCCAATCGCCCTGGCGGTAGATCGAGATCGTCTCGCTCTCCGGCAGGTCGCGGATCAGCTCGGCCTTGAAGCGCTCGCCCTTGTTCTCGAAGAAGCGGATCGCCTCCTCGCGGGGCCATTCCTCGCGCTCGAAGGGGGCGTTGGCCGCTATGATCTCGCGCATGCGGGCCTCGATGGCCGCGAAATCCTCGGGCGAGAAGGGCTCGTTGCGATAGAAATCGTAATAGAAGCCGTTTTCGATCGACGGGCCGATGGTGACCTGGGTGCCCGGCCACAGCGACTGCACCGCCTCGGCCAGCACATGGGCGGCGTCGTGGCGGATCATCTCCAGCGCCGCATCGTCCTTGCGGGTGATGAAGCGCACCGAGGCGTCGTGCGCGATCTCGCGCGACAGGTCCATTTCCTTGCCGTCGACTACCATCGCCAGGGCGGCACGGGCCAGGCCGGGCCCGATGGACGCCGCCACCGTCGTGCCCGTCACCGGCCCGTCGAAATGGCGAACGGATCCGTCAGGCAGGGTGATGGCAGGCATGATGTCGATGCTCCGATAAACAGGAAGAGCCTGTAATGGCGTCAGGCGACCGAGGCCGCAACCCTCTCCACACCCAGAAGCGCCAGATCGTCAACCCGCAGCACCCGAACCTGCCCCGGCGTGCGGCCCTGCGGCGCGGTGCGGGCCGGGTCGCTGTCGCGCGAGAACAGCACGGTGGAGGGGCAGCCCATGGCGGCGGCCAGGTGCATCGGCCCGGTATCGTTGCCCACCGCCAGCGTGGCGCGGGCGGCAAGGCCCGCGAGGTCGCGCAGGCTGGTGCGGCCGGTCAGATCCGCCGCCTCGGGGCAGGCGGCGCGAATGGTTGCCGCCAGGTCGGCCTCGGCCGCCGTGCCGACGATGACCGGCGTGAGCCCGCGTGCCGCCAGCAGGCGCGCCAGCGCGCCGAACCGTTCGGCGGGCCAGCGCTTGGCGGGCCGATGCGGTGCGGCCCCCGGCACCAGAAGCGCATAAGGCCCCGGCAGCACCGGGCCGCCATCGGCGAGCCAGGACAGGTCGGGGTCAGGCACATGGTCGATGCCGGCCCGGCGCAACTGGTCGCGCTGGCGGGCACGGGTGTGCATGAAATCGCGCTGTGGGTTGTCGTGCGGCCAGCAGGCACCGGCCGCGATGCCCGACCAGCGCGGGCGCCCGGCCAGACGGAAATAGCGCGAGGAACGGCCGGAGGTCTGGAGGTCGTACACCGCGTCGAAGCCCGCCATCTGCCCACGCAGCCGCATCAGGCCGCGCAGGTCCCGCCAGGCGGGCCGGGAATCCACAACCACATGGTCGAACCACGGGGCGGATTCCATCAGCGCCGCGAAGGGCGCGGTGGTCAGGAGGGTGATGTCGGCGTCGGGATAGCGGGCACGGATGGCCGCGAAGGGCGCGAAGGCCAGGACGAGGTCGCCCAGCGCCCCAAGCTTGATCACGAGAACGCGCTTCATCGACTCTGGATAATGCAGAACGCCCCGGATGCAAACAGCACCCGCCCGCATCATGTGCGGCGGGGCGGACCGGAGGCGCGCGGAGAAAAAACAGGGATAGCCCGGCACCGCCCCCGGGATCCGACGCGGTCGGTCACGGACAGGGCGGCACCGGGAAAAGGGACGGCAGCGAACGCTCGCCCTTCTTCATGAAGGTTTCCGTTTCTTCTTGATTCTTCTTATTCTTCTATCTTCTTGGAGGCGCTTCGGCCCCTTGACCATCTCTATACCCAACCCCGATCCGAATGTCGATGTTACACGATCACATATCACGTAATCGTGATCAATCGCATTGCGGGACGGTTGCCGGCCGATGCGTGGCCGGTTCATTCATGCTAGACAGGCCTTTATGGACATGCCTGTCGCCCGCCCTGTCATTCTTCAGGTTCTGCCCGCGCTCGATGCCGGCGGGATCGAGCAGGGCACGATCGACATGGCGCAGGCCATCACGCAGGCGGGGGGCGTAGCGCTGGCGGCCTGCGCCGGCGGCCGCATGCTGCCGCGCCTGACCTATAGCGGCGGCATCCATGTTCCGCTGGACCTGCGGGCCAAGAATCCGGTTTCCATCCTGCTGAACGCGCGCCGGCTGGCGCGGGAAATCCGCGCGCGCGGCGTGCATCTGGTCCATGCGCGCTCGCGCGCGCCGGGCTGGTCGGCGGCGCTGGCCTGCCGGCTGACCGGCGTGCCGCTGGTGACCACCTGGCATGGTGTCTATCGCGAGAATGTGCCGGGCAAGCGCCGCTATAACGCCGTCATGGCCTCCGGCCAGCGGGTGATCGCCATCAGCGCCTTCATCGCCCGGCGCCTGGCCCGCGATTATCGGGTGGGGCCGGACCGGCTGCGCGTGATCCCGCGCGGTGCCGACACGGCGCGCTTCGACCCGGCCGTGATACGCGGCCCCCGCATCCAGGCGCTGGCCGATCAATGGGGCCTGCCCGAAGATGCCGCGATCATCATGCTGCCGGGCCGCCTGACCCGCTGGAAAGGCCAGGCCCTGCTGCTGGAGGCCCTGACCCGGCTGGAGGCCCAGGGCGGCGGCGAGCGCCCCTGGGCCTGCGTCTTCGTCGGCCCCGGCCGGCGGCGCGACCGGTTCGGCGACAGCCTGAAACAGATGGCGCAGGCCCGGCCGGCCCTGCGCGGGCGGGTGTTCTTCGCCGGCCATTGCGCCGACATGCCGGCGGCGCTGGCGATGGCGGACGTGGTGGTGGTGCCCTCGCTGGAGCCCGAGCCGTTCGGCCGCGTGGTGGTCGAGGCCCAGGCGATGGGCCGCCCGGTCGTGGTGGCGGCGCATGGCGCGGCGATGGAAACCGTGGTGGACGGGCAGACGGGCCTTTTGGTACCCCCCGGCGACCCCGACGCGCTGGCGGCGGCGATCGGCACCATGCTGCGCCTGACGCCGGACGAGGCCATGGCATTGGGCACCACCGCCCGCGCCCATGTGCTGGCCCACTACACCACCGAGGCCATGCAGCACGCGACGCTGGCGGTCTATGACGAAATCCTGGGGTCCAGCCTGGCCGAATGGTTCGCCTGGCAGAATGCCCAGCCCGCCGGAGACACGCTTGAGGACCCGGCCCTTTTACAGGAAGCGACCCCTTATACCGATGCCCAATGATCCGTTCCGCGCCAATCCGCCGCAAAAGACCCCCACGCCGCGCCTGGTTTCATGGGCCCAGAGTGCCGCCCTGTTCTGCTTCGGTGCCAGCATCCTGCTGGAATTCGGGCAGGCGCAGTGGCACTGGCCGCTGTTCGGCCGGGGCTGGCCCATCCTGGGGCTGGATATCGCCGGCGCGCTGCTGATGGCGGCATCCCTGGTCTTTCTCGCGGCGAGCCGCCGCAAGCGCTGATCTTTCCGCAAACGGGCTATTGTCATGACCGACTCCCCTCCCCCCCTGACCAAGGTCCAGAAGGCCGAGATCGCGCGGCAGGAGCGCCTGGCGCGCGAGGCCGCGGCCCTGCGGGCCAACCTGCGCCGCCGCAAGCAGCAATCCCGCGCCCGCGCCGATACCATTGGTGACGAGACGACGCCCGCACCCGCCGCAGAGACGACAAAAAGCGGGAGTTGATTGCGGTCGGGCCCGGCCTTCGCTAGTGGTCTGCGCAGATACGAGAAGATATTCGCCCCACGCGACGCAAGGGACCGCACATGCCCATTATGCCCGATAGCTGGATTCGACGCATGGCCCAGGAGGGCGGCATGATCGAACCCTTCGTGGAACAGCAGAAGCGCGAGGGCGTGATCTCCTACGGCCTGTCGTCCTATGGCTATGACGCGCGGGTGGCCGAGGAATTCAAGATCTTCACCGATGTCGACAACGCCCTGGTCGACCCCAAGGATTTCGCGGCCAACAGCTTCGTCACGCGCTCGGGGCCGACCTGCATCATCCCGCCCAACAGCTTCGCGCTGGCGCACACGGTCGAATATTTTCGCATTCCCCGCGATACGCTGGTGGTCTGCCTGGGCAAGTCGACCTACGCCCGCTGCGGCATCATCGTGAACGTCACCCCGCTGGAGCCCGAATGGGAAGGCCAGGTGACGATCGAGATCAGCAACACCACCCCGCTGCCGGCGCGCATCTACGCCAATGAGGGCATCTGCCAGTTCCTGTTCTTCCAGGGTGCCTCGCCCTGCGAGGTCAGCTATGCCGATCGCGCGGGCAAATATATGGGCCAGCGCGGCGTCGCCACCCCCCGGATGTAGGACACCCGCCATGGACCGTTTCATCATTCACGGCGGCCACCGGCTGCGCGGCGACATCGTCATCGGCGGCGCCAAGAACGCGGCGCTGAAGCTGCTGGTCGCCGGCCTGCTGACGTCGGAGCGGCTGGTGCTGCGCAACGTGCCGCGCATCGCCGACATCACGACTATGCGCCGCCTGCTGGAACAGCACGGCGTCACGGTCGAGGATATCGAAGGCGACGGCGGGACGCTGGCCGTCGGCGGCAGCATCACCAATACCGTCGCGCCCTATGACATCGTGTCGCAGATGCGCGCCTCGATCCTGGTACTCGGCCCGCTGCTGGCCCGCTGCGGCGAGGCCCGTGTTTCCCTGCCCGGCGGCTGCGCCATCGGTACCCGCCCGGTGGACATGCACCTGAAGGGGCTGGAGGCGCTGGGCGCCGAGATCTCGCTGGAAGGCGGCTATATCAACGCCCGCGCCCCGCGCGGGCTGGTGGGCGAGCGCATCGTCCTGCCCTTCGCCTCGGTGGGCGCGACCGAAAACCTGCTGATGGCCTCCTGCCTGGCGCGCGGGCGCACCGAGATCATCAACGCGGCGCGCGAGCCGGAAATCGCCGACCTTGTCGCCTGCCTCAACAGCATGGGCGCGCGCATCACCGGCTCGGGCTCCGGCACGCTGACGATCGAGGGCGTGGAAGCCCTGCACGGCACCACGCACAGCGTGATGCCCGACCGCATCGAATGCGGCACCTATGCCTGCGCCGCCGCCATCACCGGCGGCGAACTGCGCCTGATCGGCGGCCGGGCCGAGCATCTGGGCGCGGTGGTCCGCACGCTGGAGGAAGCCGGCGTGGAAGTGTTCCAGGAGGACGACGCCCTGCGCGTGCGCCGCACCGGGGCGCTACGCGGCGTGGATATCATGACCGAGCCCTATCCCGGCTTTCCCACCGACATGCAGGCCCAGTTCATGGCCATGCTGTCGGTCGCCGAAGGGGCGTCGATGGTTACCGAGACCATCTTCGAAAACCGCTTCATGCATGTGCCCGAGTTGAACCGCATGGGCGCGCGCATCAACGTCCATGGCTCGTCCGCCATCATTCGCGGCGTGCATTCGCTGTCGGGCGCGCCGGTGATGGCGACCGATCTGCGGGCCTCGTTCTCGCTGATTCTCGCGGGGCTGGCGGCGCATGGCGAGACCATTCTGAGCCGGGTCTATCACCTCGATCGTGGCTATGAAGCTGTGGAGCGGAAGCTGGCGCAGTGTGGGGCGCAGATCGAGCGCGTGAAGGATTAAGGCCTTCTTTTTCTGAAGAAAAAGAAGCAAAAAGACTTTTATTCGTTCAGGGGCGTCGCGTGCCCCGGCAAAAAAACTCCTGAACGAATCAGAGTTTTTTGGTTCTTTTTTGCAAAAAAGAACATCAGGCCTCGCCCGGTAGCGCGATGGCCCCGCCCACGAACAATACGGCAACCCCCAGCGCCACCGGGTGAAAAACGCCCATCAGCACCAGCGCCCCGCACGCCGCCAGCAGGGCGAACGCGGGAACATAGGGAAATCCCGGCACTTTCCATACCAGATGCGCGCTGCCGTCGCGCCGCCGCAGCCTGAAAAGGCTTGCCATGGTCAGCACATAGACGATCAGCGCACCGAATACGGACAGCGTGACCAGTGAGGCCGTCAGCGACTGGCCGCCGAAGCTGGCGAAATCGTCGCAGAGAATGGCGGCAATCCCGATCATGCCCCCGGCGAGGGTGGCGACCCAGGGCGTGCCGAGGCGGGGATGGCGGTGCGCGAGCAGGCGCGGCAGGCCGCCATCGCGTGCCAGCGCGTAGATCTGCCGCGAATAGCCCATGATGATGCCGTGCAGCGAGGCGATCAGCCCGAACAGGCCGAGCCAGACCAGCATGTGGACATATCCGCTGTGGGGCCCGACGACGATGCGCATGGCCTGCGGCAGCGGGTCGTTGCGGTCGGCGAGGGCGCGCCAGTCGCCCACCCCGCCGGCCAGCACCATGACGCCGAGGGCGAGGACGACCAGCGTGAAGATCGAGGCGACATAGGCCAGCGGCAGGGTGCGGTGCGGGTCGCGTGCTTCCTCGGCGGTCAGCGCCACGCCCTCGATGGCGAGGAAGAACCAGATGGCGAACGGCACCGACTGCGCGATGCCGCCGAAGGCCGCGAATGAGAGGTGCCCGCTGCCCGCCCAGCCGCCATCGGTAAAGCGCGCCATCGAAAAGCCGGGCCAGACGATGGCCATGAAGATCAGAAGCTCGATAATCGCCGCCACCGTCACGAACAGTTCGAACCGCGCGGCGAGATGCACCCCGGCGATATTGAGCGCCATGAACGCGCAGAACGCGCCCGCCGCCGCCATGGTCGGCGATAGCCACGGATATTGCACATGCAGATAGGCGCCGATCGCCAGCGCGATGGCAGGCGGCGCGAAGACGAATTCCATGACCGAGGCAATGCCCGCGATCAGCCCCGCCCGCCGCCCGAACGCGGCGGTGACATAGACGAACGGGCCGCCCGCGCGCGGCATGGCGGTCGTCAGTTCGGTGTAGGAGAAGATCAGCGACAGGTACATCAGCGCGACGGCGAGGGTCGCGACCAGGAAGCCGAGCGTGCCGGCGCTGGCCCAGCCGTAGCTCCAGCCGAAATATTCGCCCGAGATGACCAGCCCGACGGCGATGGACCAGAGATGGACCACGCCCAGATGGCGGGGCAGCGCGTCGGTCTGGGTGGTCATGGCGTGGGGGGCGGCAATTGGGCCGTCATGCTGTTATCCTTGAGGGCAATGCCGCTGCGCCCAAGCGTGCGTGCACCGCGCAGCAGCCAGGCGAGGCGGAGGGCGGCTTCGCCGTGGCTCATGCCGCCATGGGCATGGATGTTCGAGAGGCAGTTGCGTTCGGAATCCATGCGGCCGATCCGCGGGCGCCAAGTCAGATAGAGGCTGAGGCTGTCGGCGGCGCTCAGGCCCGGACGCTCACCGATCATCATGACGACGCAGCGCGCGCCGATCAGGGCGCCGATCTCGTCGCCCAGCGCGACCCGCGCATTGTGGGCGACGATGACGGGGCCGATGGTCCAGTCCGGCAGGGAGGCACGCGCGGCCTCCAGAACCCCCGGCGCCTGCCGCGCCGCCGCCAGGGCCGAAAGCCCGTCGGCGATGACGAACACGACGTCGCAGGGTGCATGCGGCAGGCGCGCCGCATCCTGCGCGCACAGGCGGCGCCCCAGGTCCGGGCGGCGCACGAAGGTGCCGCGATCGGGCGCGCGGCTTCCGACCTCGATAAACGGTTCGCCGAGTGCAAGCCGGGCCGGATCGAGCGTGGCATGGACCGCCCGGCGGGCCGCCGCATGCGCCGCCTGCAAGGCGCGCACATCCGCGCCCGCCAGCGCATCGCCCGTCCGGCCCAGGCCGATGCGGGCATGCGTCAGGCCGCGCAGCGTGGTCCAGGGATCGGGCGCGAGATCAGCCCTGGGTGCATCAGTCATTCATGAAACCGGGGAGCGCGCGCGGCGGATTGGCGTTCAGGCGGCGTTTGCCGTCCAGCAGGGCCATCCGGTCCAGCCAGTGCTCGAATTCGGGGGCGGGGGCGACGCCATAGACGGAACGGAGGGTCAGGATGTCGTGGTAGGAGAGGCTCTGGTAATTCAGCATCACGTCATCGCCTCCCGGCACGGCGATCAGGAAATTCACCCCTGCCGCCGCCAGCAGCAGCATCAGGTCGTCGCTGTCGTCCTGGTCGGCTTCCGCATGGTTGGTGTAGCAGACGTCGCAGCCCATCGGCAGGCCCATCAGTTTGCCGCAGAAATGATCTTCCAGGCCAGCGCGAATGATCTGCTTGCCGTCATAGAGATATTCGGGGCCGATGAAGCCCACGACCGTATTGACCAGCAGCGGCGCGTATTCCCGTGCCACCGCATAGGCGCGCACTTCCAGCGTCTGCTGGTCGACCCCGAAATGCGCGTCGGCGGAAATCGCGGCCCCCTGCCCGGTCTCGAAATACATCACGTTCTCGCCCACGCTGCCGCGCCGCAGGCTGCGTGCCGCCTGGTGTGCCTCGTCCAGCAGGGTCAGCGAGACGCCGAAGCTCTCATTGGCGCGCTGGGTGCCGGCGATCGACTGGAAGACCAGGTCGACCGGCGCCCCGCGCGCGATCATCGCCAGAGTGTTGGTGATGTGGGTCAGGACGCAGCTTTGCGTCGGGATGTCGTAGCGTTGGCGGATTTCGTCGAGCATGCGTACCAACACCATGCCGGTCTCGATCGAGTCCGTGGCCGGGTTGATGCCCAGCACCGCATCGCCAGCACCCAGCAGCAGGCCGTCCAGCAGCGCGGCCGCGATGCCGCGCGCGTCGTCGGTCGGGTGATTGGGTTGCAGGCGCGACCCCAGGCGCCCCTGCAACCCCTGCGTATTGCGGAAAGCCGTCACGACCCGCACCTTGCGGGCGACCGCGATCAGGTCCTGGTTGCGCATCAGCTTGCTGACCGCCGACACCATTTCTGGCGTCAGGCCCCGCGCGATCGCGGCCAGCGCGGCCGCGTCGGCCTCGTAGCCCAGCAGCCAGTCGCGCCACTGGCCGACCGTCATATGCGCGATCGGCGCGAAAGACGCGGCATCGTGCCGTTCGACGACCAGCCGCGTGACGTCACATTGCTCGAAGGGAATGACTGTTTCGTTCAGGAAGGCCCGCAGCGGCAGGTTGGCCAGGGCTTCCCTGGCCGCCACCCGCTCGACCGGGTCGGCGGCCGCCACGCCGATCAGTTCGTCACCCGACCGCAGGGGCGAAGCCCGGGCCAGCAGGGTACGGAGGTCGTCGAACCGGTAGCGTTCGCCCTGGAGGGTCGCGTGAAACACCATGGGGTCGTCCGTCGTCGAGAAATCGGAAATCCGACCGGGCGTAGCGCCCTCTTATTTATGTGTAAGCGGCCCGTTGCCGGGGCGGCAAGCGCCGTATTCCGCCAGCCCTGGCCGCGCGGCCCTTCCTGTCGGGGGAGGGAATGTGATAAGCCGCACCGCACCTGGCGCCTGGACGCGGCCCTGGCGGCCCTGCCGCCACCGCAATGGGGGCGCGCTTGTAGCCGGAGTTCGCATGACCGCCCCACCCCAGGACACGACGCTTCAGGACACGAAGCTGGTCCTCGCCCTGCCCAAGGGCCGCATCCTGAAGGCCGCCGCCCCGCTGCTGGCCGGCGCCGGCATCCTGCCCGCCCCCGACTGCCTGGACGAAGGCAGCCGCCGCCTGCGCTTCCCTACCGACGACCCTTCGCTGGACGTGGTGCGCGTGCGCTCGTTCGATGTCGCGACCTTCGTGGCCTTCGGCGGTGCGCAACTGGGCATCTGCGGTGCCGATGTGCTGATGGAATTCGACTATCCCGAAATCTACGCGCCGCTGGACCTGCGCATCGGCGCCTGCCGCGTCTCCGTCGCCCGGCCCAAGGGCCAGGGCGAGGGCGACAATCCCGCCCGCTGGTCGCGGGTGCGGGTGGCGACCAAATACCCGGCCATCACCCGCCGCCATTTCGCGGCGCGCGGCATCAATGCCGACATCGTGCATCTGCATGGCGCGATGGAACTGGCCCCGGTACTGGATCTGTCGCACCTGATCGTGGATCTGGTCGATACCGGGTCCACCCTGCGCGCCAACGGGCTGGAGGAAACCGAGACGATCGCCAGCGTCACCAGCCGGCTGATCGTCAACCGCACGGCGCTGAAGACCCAGCCGGAACGGATCGGCGCGCTGATCGCGCGCTTCCGCCAGGCCTTGGCCGCGCCCACCACCGCCGAGACCCTGCCCGCATGAAACGCCTCGACAGCACACAGCCCGATTTCCGCGCCGGCTTCGCGCGCCTGCTGGCCGACCGCGAGGGCGATACCGCCCGCGTCGATGCCCCCGTGGCCGAGATCCTGGCCCGCGTGCGCGCCGAAGGCGATACGGCCCTGTGCGCCTATACCGAGCGGTTCGACCGCATGCCGATCACGCCCGACCGGCTGCGGGTGACGGAAGCCGAGATCGAGGCTGCCTGCGCCCAGGTCTCGTCCGACCTGCTGGATGCGCTGGACGTTGCCGCGACGCGGATCGAATCCTTCCATCGCGCCCAGTTGCCCGCCGACCTGCGCTACACCGACGCCGATGGCGTGGAGTTGGGCATGCGCTGGACGCCGCTGGATGCGGTGGGGCTGTATGTGCCCGGCGGCACGGCGGCTTATCCGTCCTCGGTGCTGATGAATGCGGTGCCGGCGCGCGTGGCGGGCGTGGAGCGGCTGGCCATGTGCGTGCCGACACCCGACGGCGTGCTGAACCCGCTGGTGCTGGCGGCCGCCCGCCGCGCCGGGGTCAGCGAGATCTATCGCGTCGGCGGGGCGCAGGCCGTGGGCGCACTCGCCTATGGCACCGCCACCATCCAGCCGGTGGATCGCGTGGTCGGGCCTGGCAATGCCTATGTGGCCGAGGCCAAACGCCAGGTCTTCGGCCGGGTGGGCATCGACAGCATCGCCGGCCCGTCGGAAGTCGTGGTGGTAGCCGATGCGGGCGCCGATGCGCGCATCGTGGCACTCGACCTGCTGGCGCAGGCCGAGCATGACGCGCTGGCCCAGTCGATCCTGATCACCACCGATGCCGCCCTGGCCGACCGGGTGGCGGCGGCGGTCGAGGCCGAACTGCGCACCCTGCCCCGCGCGGCCATTGCCGGGGCAAGCTGGGCGACGCACGGCGCCATCATCCTCGTGCGCGACCTGGACGAGGCGGCGGCGCTGATCAACGAGATCGCGCCCGAGCATCTGGAACTGCTGCTGGCGGAGCCCGAGGCGCTGTTCGCGCGCGTGCGCCATGCCGGCGCGGTGTTCCTGGGCTATCAGTGCGCCGAGGCGATCGGCGATTATGTCGGCGGACCCAACCATGTGCTGCCGACCAGCCGGACGGCGCGCTTCGCCTCCGGCCTGTCGGTGTTCGACTTCCTCAAGCGCACCACCTTCATCGGTGCGGGGCCGGATGCGCTGCTGCGGATCGGCCCGGCGGCGGTGGCCCTGGCGCGGGCCGAAGGGCTCGACGCCCACGCCCTGAGCGTGTCGGCCCGGCTGGACGCGCAACGCCGGGGCGCGGACAAAGCTTGACCGCGGCCCCGACAGACCGCACATATCCGCCTGCATTTCATCCGACCGGCCGCAGGACCGTCCCAATAGGACGGTCCTGCGGCCATGCCTGCTTCCTTATTTCCGGCCCGATGCCGGCCAACCAGCACGATCGAAGGATACAATGTCGAAAGAAGACATGATCGAATTCAGCGGTACGGTGACCGAACTGCTGCCCAATGCCATGTTCCGCGTGAAGCTCGATAACGAGCACATGATCCTGGCCCACACCAGCGGCAAGATGCGCAAGAACCGCATCCGCGTGCTGGCCGGCGACCGGGTGAACGTCGAAATGACCCCGTACGATCTCTCCAAGGGTCGCATCACGTTCCGCTTCAAGTAAGGCACAAGCCTGTGTCCGACAGTGCCACGGGACCAGGGCTGATCCTGGCTTCCGCCTCGCCTCGCCGGCGCGACCTGCTGGCGCAGATCGGACTGGCGCCCCGGCGGATCGTCGCCGCCGATCTCGACGAACGCCCCCTCGCTGGCGAACTGCCCCGCCCCTACGCCGAGCGTCTGGCGCGGGAGAAGGCTGCGCATGTCGCGGCGATGCTCGACGAACCCGCCCTGGTGCTGGGCGCCGATACGGTGGTCGCGCTGGGCCGGCGCATCCTGCCCAAGGCCGAGGACCGGGAAACCGCCCGGCGCTGCCTCTCCCTGCTGTCCGGCCGGCGCCACAGCGTGCTGACCGCCATCGCCCTGCGCCCGACCGCCGCGTGGGCCGAAGGGCGGGCCAGCGAACGCACGGTCGTCAGCACCGTCACCTTCTCCCGGCTGACGGAGCGGCAGATCGAGGCGCTGCTCGATGCCGGGGACTGGGAGGGCAAGGCTGGGGGTTATGCCCTGCAAGGCCATGCGGCATCGCATATCCGCTTCGTATCGGGCTCGCCTTCCGCCGTGATCGGCCTGCCTCTGTTCGAGGTCGGGCAATTGCTGCGCGGCCAGAAAGGGGCCTGGCTGCCGTGACGGCGCGGATCCTCGCCGCCAGCGCGCCGGGCGAGATCCGCATCGCGGTTACCGACGACGCCGGCCTGCGCGATTATGCCCTGTGGCGGCCGGGCTGGCCCGACGGCGTGGGCGACCTGCATCGCGGCCGCGCCGGCGCGCGGCTGACGGCCATGGGCGGCACCTTCATCGACCTTGCCGACGGCACCTCCGGCTTCCTGCCCGACTCGGCGGCTCCCGGCCCGCTGGCCGAGGGCGACCCGGTGCTGGTGCGGATCGTGCGCGCGCCGCAGGACGGCAAGGGCGCCCGCCTGACCGCCACCGGCCTCTCCCTGCCCGAAGGCCAGGGCCTCGCCGGGCCGCCTGCCCTGCTGGCACATGGCCCCACGCCGCTGGAAGCCCTGGCCACCGCGTGGCCCGACGCGCCGATCGTCATCGACGACACCGCCCTGGCGGCCCGCCTGCCCGCCGGGCTGCGCGGCCGGGTGCAGCGCGAACGCCATGCCTTCGACGCCGAGACCGAGGCCGCCTGCGCGGCGCTGGCCGAACAAACTGTGGCATTGCCGGGGGGCCTGCGGGCCACCATCACCCCCACCCCGGCCCTGGTCGCCATCGACATGGATGGCGGCACCACCAGCAGCGACCGGCGCGCCAAGCAGACGGCGCAGTTCGCCGCCAATCGCGATGCCCTGCCGGCCCTGCTGCACCAGATCCGCCTGCGCAACCTCTCCGGCGCGATCGTGATCGACGTCGCGGGGCTGGCCATCCGCAAGCGCCCGGCCCTGCGCGAGACGATCGAGGCCGCGTTGGCGCGGGACCCGCTGCGCCCGCGCTTCCTCGGCTTCAGCGCCCTTGGCCTGGCCGAAATCATGCGCCCGCGCATCCGCCCGCCGCTGCATGCGTTGCTTGCCGACGCGCCGGGCCGCATGCTGCGGATGCTCGATGACTGGTCGCGCCAGGTCGCCGGCCAGCCGGGCCGGGCACCGGGCCTGCGCGTGGGCACCGACCTGGCCCGCGCGCTGGACCACGATCCGGGCGCCGTCGCCGACGCGGCCCAACTGTCCGGGCACAAGCCCGTCTGGCGGCTGGACCCGTCCCTGTCCCCTCTGAGCTGGACGCTCGACCATGGCTGATCCCAACATACCGGCTTCCACGCCCGCGTGCCTGCCCCCCTGCCCGATCTGCGGCCGGCCGGGCGAGATGGCGTTCCGCCCTTTCTGCTCGAAGCGATGCAGCGACATCGACCTGGGCCGCTGGTTCACGGAAAGCTACCGCGTGCCCGACCGAAGCGAAGGCGGACAAAACTTCGACGAAAACGATCCGAGACGGGTTGATCCCGATGACGAGGTGGGATAGATCACACCCCCACGGCGGCACGATCCCGATCGCACCGCCCGCGCCGGTCACGGCCCGGTGCCCAAGTAGCTCAGTTGGTAGAGCATGCGACTGAAAATCGCAGTGTCGGTGGTTCGATTCCGCCCTTGGGCACCATTTCCATAAAAATTTCTCGAATCAAAGCACTGCCACTCCAGGCCGCCTGCCTTACGCAGGGCATTCGAGGCGGAATGGCGTATCTGTGCCTTAAATAAAAGGGCGCAGGGGCATCCTTCTCCATGCCGCGTCGTTGTTTTGCTTTACGGCGAAACAAGGAGCAGAAGTCCATGATCGCGCTATCCGATATTCATGCCGGCATGTCTGTCGTCGGCTCCGATGGCCAGCCGGTTGGCCGGGTTCGCGCCGTGGAAGGCGCGACACGCCTGCTCCTTGAGGACACGAAGACGGACGGGGATACGCATTATCTGCCCACGAGCCATATCGTGAAAATCACCGATCAGGTGCATCTGGATTGTTCGGGCGCGACCGCGCGCGCGCTCTTCGATCAGGACCTGCCGGCTGGCGAAAACACGACCTGACAGCCTGACCCGTGACGAGGCGGTGCCTCTTATTTCCCTTCCTCGATGTCCTTCATCGTCCGCTCGAACTCGGCGTCGGCCTCTTTGGCGTCAAGGCTGCCTTTCGGGCTTTCCTCGGTCGCTGCCTGGTTGTCGATCCACAACCACAGGCCGAACAGAACCGCAGAGATAAGCCCGCCAATTCCAAAGAAAAACATGGTTTTCTGCTCCTGTCGTCGCCTCTTGAGGGTAAAGGACGAGCCGAACCGCGAGAGGTCAAGGGGCTTTGCGGTAACAAGGGGTGGCAAGCGCATCGGTTCGGAGCAGCCTGTGGCGCCGATCTTCACGGAAAATCTACGTTGGGCCGCGGCATGGCGCGTTGCTATTCTGGGCGCGTGGACCCCACACAGGACAAGCGATCTCCATGAAGCGCCTTGCATTCGGCATTGTCTCCGCGTTCGGACTCGTCATTGCATCTGGTCAGGGTTTGGCCGCACCCTGCATGGTGGAGAACCAGACGGTATCGCTGAGTGGGCGGATAACGATCGAGGCGGTTCCGGCGCGTGCCGAGCCGAGGCATGATGCCTATCGTTATCCGCTTCTGCATCTCGACAAACCGGCCTGCTATGCGGATGGGAACTTTGGGACCATTCCCGCAGCCCGCGCCGTGGCGATCGTCTGGGGAACGGGGAACGCCCCGCATTTCACATCGGGCCAGCACGTGAACGTCACCGGCTCCCTGTCCCACACCACCACCGGCGATCAGCCCCCGCAGGCCCTCATGCTGCTCCTGTCCCCCACAGGCTGACCCAACAAAAAAAACGCCTGAACGAATAAGAGTTTTTTGGTTCTTTTTTGCAAAAAAGAACAGAAAGAAAGCCCGCTCAGTTCCTCCCGGCCGCCATGTGCTTCACCCACTGCGCCATGACCAGATAACCGGCCGTAATCCCTCCCATGGCCACCAGCACGCCGGCACCGGGCACGGCGAAACCGAACCAGCGCCCAGCGATCGTGAACGGCAGCACCAGCGCCACGATCAGGGCGCAGAGGGCGGAGAGCAGGAGCCAGCGGTCGGGAGGCGTCTGCCAGGGCAGGCCGCGCGTGCGGATCAGGAAGACCACGAGGATCTGTGTCGCGATGGATTCCAGGAACCAGGCGGTGCGGAATTCCGGTGCCGCGACGTGGAAACCGTAGAGCAGCACGACGAATGTAATGACATCGAAGACCGAGGAGAGCGGCCCCATGATACCGGCATAGCGGACGATCCCGCGCATGCTCCAGCGCTGGGGGCGGTTGAGGTCGGACGGATCGACGGTATCGAACGGGATGCCGACTTCCGACAGGTCGTAGAGCAGATTGTTGAGCAGGATCTGCGTCGCCAGCAGCGGCAGGAAGGGCAGGAACAGCGACGCCATCGCCATGGAGAGCATGTTGCCGAAATTGGAGCTGGACCCCATGCGGACATATTTCAGGATGTTCGCGAAGGTGCGCCGTCCCTCGCCGACACCGTTGGCCACCACATCCAGATCCGGGGCAAGCAGGATCATATCGGCGGCCGCCCGCGCGACGCCCGTTGCGCCATCGACGGATAGCCCGACATCGGCGGTGCGGATGCCCGGTGCGTCGTTGACGCCGTCGCCGAGAAAACCCACGGTCTCGCCTCTGGTTTGCAGGGCGCGCACCACGCGCACCTTCTGGTCGGGGGTCAGGCGGCCGTACAGATCGACGCCCTGAACGCGCGCGGCCAGGGCGTCGTCGTTCAGCATTTCCATCTCGGGACCAGCGAGGACGGCGGCTTCGGTCAGGCCGACCAGCCCCGCGATGCGCGCGACCACCAGCGGGTCGTCGCCCGACAGGACCTTCACCCGCACGCCGGCCGCCGCCAGCCGCTTCAGGGCGACGGCGGCGCTCGCCTTCGGCGGGTCGGCGAATGTGCAGACTCCTTCGAAAATCAGCTCGGCTTCGTCCTCGGGCGCCAGCGCGCCGGCCGGTGTGGCACAGGGCTTCGTGGCGACCGCGACGGCACGGAGTCCTTGGGCGGCGAGGCCGTTCAGCCGGGTCGTGATCGCGTCACGGGCCGCGTCGTCGAGGGCGGGGGCGTCTGGTCCGTCCCGCCGCCGATCGCAGACCGCCAGGATCGCTTCGGGCGCGCCCTTGCAGATCAGCAGGCATTCCCCGGCCCGCGCAGCCAGCACGGAGCCGCGCCGACGCTCGTAATTGAAGCCGATGCGGCCTTGCGCGGTCCATCCTTCGGCCGCGCCCGGTGCGGCGGTGGCGAGCGCGCCATCCATGGCGCCACGATCGCCCGCGAGTTCGGCGCACAGGCCGGCAAGGGTGGCGATATGCGGATCGTCCTCGCCGCTGGCGTTGAGACTGCCGGCCAGCACGATTTCGGCGGAGGTCAGGGTGCCCGTCTTGTCGGTGCAGAGAACCGTCATGGCGCCGAGATCGTGGATCGCGGTCAGCCGCTTGACGATCACCCGCTGCCGCGCCATCCGCACCGCGCCCCGCGACAGGGTGACGGTGGTGATCATCGGCAGGAGTTCCGGCGTCAGCCCCACCGCCAGCGCCACCGCGAACATCAGGGATTCGACCAGCGGCCGGCCGAACAGCAGGTTGATCGCCAGCACGGCCACGGACAGCACGCCGGCCGCGCGCGCGACGACCAGGCCGAGGGCGCGCAGGTCGCGCTGGAAGGGAGAGGGCGCGGCGTCCTCGGCCAGCACGGAGGCGACGGCGCCGAACAGGGTCCTGCGGCCGGTGGCCACCGCGAGGGCCGTGGCCTCGCCCGTTTGCGCGATCGACCCGCGAAACAGCGCGTTCGTCGCTTCGGCGGGGGAACGGGATGCGGTGGTGCCGGGATGTTTTTCCACCGGGTAGGGTTCGCCGGTCAGCGCCGCCTCGTTGGCGGTGAAGCTGGAGACGTCGAGAATGAGGGCATCGGCCGGAACGACGTCGCCGATCCGCACGCGAAAGACGTCGCCCGGCACGACCTCGGCGGTGGGAATGCTGACAAACTGGCCATCGCGCCGGACTTCGGCCGTCAGCGCCACCGACTGCTTCAGCGCATCGGCCGTCCGGGCGGCGCGGCCCTCCTGGATCGCATCCAGCGCGATGGACAGGATGATGATGGCGGCGATGATGCCCGCACTGGTCACATCGCCCATCGCCGCCGAGACGGCGGCGGCGAACAGCAGCAGCAGGATCAGCGGCTCCAGGAACCGCCGGGCGATGGCGATGACCGGCGAGATCCGGCGCACCGGCCGGTCGGTATTCGGGCCGTCGCTGGCCAGGCGGGCTGCCGCCTCCGCCGCCGTCAGGCCCTGCGCGCTGGAGCCGAGGGCCGCGAACGTCGCCTCCGGCGGCTGCGTCCAGAAGGGTGTGGACGATGTCGTCGAGCCCGCCTCGTTCCCCATCATCCCATCCTGTTCCGGTTGCGCGGCTTTATGGCGTGGGCGTGGGCGTGCCCGGCCGGCGCCGCCACGGTAGCAGATAGGGCGCGCGGCCGTGATGGCCGAAATGGGCCACCCGGGCCTCGTGCAGTTCGATCGCGCCCAGAACGCCCAGCCGCACCAGCGCCACCATCAGGGCCGCGCCGACGAAAGGGGCCAGGGCGTAGATCCAGAAACCGCGCCACTGGCCGGAGAACAGCGCCGGCCCCAGGCTGCGGGCCAGATTGGTGCTGTCACCCGACAGCCAGGCTTCGAACGGGTTCAGCATGAAGAATAGCGGGCCGGCCACCAGCGGCGTCACCCAGCGCAGGCGGGCGGTTCCACCCGTGACCAGCAGGCTGCCGATCAGCAGCGCCGTGGTGCAGATTTCGCCCGCGAAGGCCCAGCCCAGCGGGGCCCATGCCGAAGGCAGGGTGGCGGAGAAATGGGTGGCCCGCGACCACGCCGCCCAGCGCGGCCAGATCAGCCCCGCCAGCGCCACCAGGCCGGTACCGAGCACGGCGCCCGCCAACTGGGCGGCGATGTAGCCCAGCATGTCGCGCCAGGCCAGGCGCCCCATCAGGGTAAACGCCAGCGTCACCGACGGGCTGACATGCCCGCCGCTGACCCGGCCGAAGGGCGAGAGGGCCGCGAGCGTCCCGCCCAGGCCGAAGAACAATCCCTGCAATGCCACCTGCAATGCGGAATGGGCCGCCAGCACCCGCCCCACGGGACTGCCGGCCGCGCCCAGCAGGATGTTGGTGGCGAGGCCGAAGATCATCAGCAGCGCGGTGCCAGCGCATTCGCAGGCATAAAGGCGGGGATGGATCAGCCAGTCGGGGTGCGGCTCGCCGGCCAGTGGCCGGTCATGCGGCTGGGGGTAGCATGCCGGATCGGGCGCCGTGGGGGGAACGGAAGCGGACCCGGACACGATCAGCCCTGGTAGGAGGCGATCTCGACCAGATTGCCGTCGGGATCTTCGCAATAGACCGAGGTGACGGGCCCCAGCGCCCCCAGGCGGGCTACCGGCCCGTCGGTGACGCGGACGCCGCAACCCTCCAGATGCTCGACCACGTCGCCGCTGGAAACGGCGGTGATGAAGCACAGATCGTTGGTGCCGGGCAGCGCGTCGGTGGCCGTGGCCCAGCCTTCCGCCCCATGGGGACGGAGGTTGAGCTTCTGGCCGCCAAATTTCAGCGCCGTGCGGTTGTTGCGGCCATATTCCTCCCGCTCCATGCCCAGAACCCGCTGATACCAGGACGCCGAGACCTCCAGGTCACGGACGGTGATGACGACATGGTCCAGCCGATCGACGGTAAAGCGCATGGAACGGGGATCTCCTTGTAGACGGAAGCCGGGGGCGATCCCCCCGGACTCAGCCCGTCAGACCTTCATAGAAATCATTGCCCTTGTCGTCGATGACGATAAAGGCCGGGAAATTCTCGACCTCGATCTTCCAGACCGCTTCCATGCCCAGTTCCGGATATTCCAGAACCTCGACCTTGCGGATGCAGTCCTTGGCCAGCCGCGCCGCCGGGCCGCCGACCGAGCCGAGATAGAAGCCGCCATATTTGTGGCACGCCTCGCGCACGGCCTTCGACCGGTTGCCCTTGGCCAGCATCACGTACGATCCGCCGGCAGCCTGGAGCATATCGACATAGCTGTCCATGCGCCCGGCGGTGGTGGGGCCGAAGGAGCCGGTCGGCAGGCCGTCCGGGGTCTTGGCCGGGCCGGCGTAATAGACCGGATGGTCCTTCAGGTACTGCGGCAGGCCCTCGCCGCGCTCCAGCCGCTCGCGGAACTTGGCATGGGCGATGTCGCGCGCCACGACCATGGTGCCGGTCAGCGACAGGCGGGTCTTGACCGGGTACTGCGACAGTTGCTTGCGGATCTCGTCCATCGGCTTGTTGAGGTCGATCTGCACCTCCTCGCCGCCCAGATGCTCGTCGGTCGTCTCGGGCAGGAAGCGCGCGGGATCGGTCTCGAGCTGTTCGAGGAAGAAGCCGTCGGCGGTGACGCGGGCCTTGATCTGCCGGTCGGCCGAGCAGGATACGCCGATGCCCACGGGCAGCGACGCGCCATGGCGCGGCAGGCGCACCACGCGCACGTCATGGCAGAAATACTTGCCGCCGAACTGCGCGCCGATGCCCAGGCCCTGGGTCAGCTTCAGGATCTCCTGCTCCATCTCCAGGTCGCGGAAGGCGTGGCCCTGCGGGCTTCCTTCGGTCGGCAGGCTGTCCAGCCACTTGGTGGAGGCCAGCTTGACCGTCTCCAGCGTCTGTTCGGCCGACATGCCGCCGATCACCACCGCCAGATGGTAGGGCGGGCAGGCCGAGGTGCCCAGCGTGCGCACCTTGACGTCCAGCCATTTCAGCAGGTTTTCCTTGGTGGACAGCAGGGCGCGGGTTTCCTGGAACAGGAAGGTCTTGTTGGCCGAGCCGCCGCCCTTGGCGACGAACATCAGGTCCATCTGCTCGGCATGGTAGTCGCCCGGCGTGGCCGAGATGTGGAACTGCACCGGCAGGTTGGTGCCAGTATTCACTTCCTCGAACATCGACAGCGGTGCCATCTGCGAATAGCGCAGGTTGGTGCGGGTGTAGGTGTCGTAGACGCCGCGCGAGAAGGCCTCTTCCTCGTTGCCGTCCACCCAGACGCGCTGGCCCTTCTTGCCGTAAATGATGGCGGTGCCGGTATCCTGGCACATCGGCAGCACGCCGCCGGCGGCGATGCAGGCGTTCTTCAGCAGGTCCAGCGCCACGAAGCGGTCATTGTCCGACGCCTCGGGGTCCTTCAGGATCTTGGCGAGCTGGGCCAGATGGGCGGGACGCAGCAGGTGCGCGATCTCGTGGAAGGCACGGGCGGCCAGTTCGCTCAGCGCCTCGGGCTTGACGTGCAGCACGGTGCGGCCGTCGCACACGACGGTGTGGACCCCTTCGATGTCCAACCGCCGATAGGGCGTGTCGTCATCATGGAGCGGAAAGAGCGGGCCGTAGACGAACGGCTTCAACGGTGGCTTGGGGGGGGTGGATGCGTTCAATGGACAGTCTCCCTCTGTGTGCCTGTCTCCCCCGGATTGGTTCCGGGTGGTGGCGATGCACGGAGAGCCCGGCCGCATCCGGGCCCCCCGGATGGTGTACGGTTCAGCCCGGGCCGGAACCCTTCTTCCGGAACGCGGCCAGGCTGACCACTTGTGGCGAGGACGGCGCTTCCTCGGGGGCCGCTTCCGCAGCGTCCTCCACCGGAGCCGCCAGTTCGGCGACGGGGGCCTCTTCCTCGTCCGCCGGCTCGGGCGGGGTGAAGCGCAGCGCGAGCCGGATATGCGGGTCGGCGAAGGCGGTCACGGCGTCGACGGGAATGACCAGGATCGATCCCACGCCGCCGAAGGACAGGCCGACCGAAATGGTCTGCGCCTCTTCATCCACCTTCAGGTCCCAGAACTGGTGCTGCAGCACGATGGTGATCTCGTGCGGATACTGGGCACGCAGACGGGCGGGCAGCACCACGCCCGGCCAGTCGGTGCGGTAGGTGATGTAGAAATGGTGCCCCTCGGGCAGGCCCTCGCGCCCCACATGCTCCAGCGCGCGCAGCATCACGCCCCGATACGCATCCTCGATCCAGGAATCGTAGGGGAGGAGGCTTTCCGGAATCGTGGTCTCGAAACCGTTTTCCTCGTCGCGATCGTCGGACATGCGGGATACTCCGTACCGTCCGGCCGCCCCGGTGGGGGTCGACCGGGCCATGATGGCCGTGTGGGTCGCGCCACGCCCTGCCACAGCCTTCAGCCATGCGTCAAACCGCGCGGGCGCACAAGGGCTGCCACGACAGGTCAGACATCACAACCGCAGGAAGAATAATGGCATGATCAGGCGGTGAAGTGGGAGGGCTTCTGTTGCCCGGTGCCCTCCCGAACCGCGCTTGTCACTTATGCAGCGACAGCGAGCACCTCAGAGTTATCGTTGGCACTTGTAAGTTAGCCCGATGACGGCGGTACAATGCCGGGCAAAAGGCAGGTCTTTACCATGCGTGTCGAGCCTGTTTCGTCCCCATGCTCCCCTGCCCCGAAGGGTCATGGCGGGGAGAGTTCTGGTGGAGACGCCGGGTACTGCCCCCGGGTCCACTACACTTATTCCACGTGCCGTTTATCGCCATAGCCAAGGAGCAAGCCCCTCCGGCACTCCGGTATATAAGGATGACGCTTCCTGGTGGCAAGCCGTGTCCGTGGCCGGTGATTCGTGGTATGCGGCCCCTTGGACTCAGAGGCAGGGACGGAGCGCGGCAATGTTTTCAACGGACCAGAAATCGGAAATCGACGCTGCCCGCGCCGACTGGGCCCAGACGCGCCGCACGGTCGTTCCCGCCATCGAAGACGTGCTCTACGAGCCCCAGCCGGTGCTGGGCACCGGATTCGTCCGGCTGGTCGACTATATGGGCGGCGACGAAGCCATCGTGCAGGGCGCGCGCGTCTCCTACGGGCGCGGCACCCGCAGCACGTCGGACGACCGGGGGCTGATCCGCTACCTGATGCGCCACCGGCACACCAGCCCGTTCGAACTGGCGGTGGCCAAGTTCCACGTCCGTGCCCCGATCTTCGTCACCCGCCAGTGGTTCCGCCACCGCACGGCCAGCATCAACGAATATTCGGCCCGTTATTCGGTGCTGGAGAAGGAATTCTATTTCCCCCGGCCCGAGGACATCGCCCACCAGTCCGCCAGCAACAAGCAGGGGCGCGGCGAGAGCCTGCCCGCCGATGCGGCCCAGCATGTGCTTGACCTGCTGCGCGAGGACGCGACCCGCTGCTACGACCATTACCTGGAAATGCTGAACCAGGACGAGGAAGGGAATGTCGTCGATCCCGCCCGCCCGGTGGTGGCGCGCGAACTGGCGCGCATGACGCTGCCGGTGAACGTGATGACGCAGTTCTACTGGCAGCTCAATTTGTGGAACCTGCTGCATTTCCTGCGGCTGCGCGCCGATGCCCATGCGCAGTATGAAATCCGCGCCTATGCCGACACGATCCTGAACCTGGTGGAACGCTGGGTGCCGCTGACCTACGAAGCCTTCCGCGACTACATGCAGGAAGCCGCCCTGCTCTCCGGCCCCGCCCTGCGGGCGCTGCGCGACGTGCTGGCCGGCCGCGAGGTCGATTTGCAGGCCTCCGGCCTGTCGAAGCGCGAGGTCACGGACCTGGTCGGGCTGCTGCCCGAGATCGGACCGCATCTCGGCCGCTAAGAGGCTGTTTGCAAAGTCATCCTGCCGGCGATCCGACGCGCATTTTCTGCGCTTCGGTGCTCACGGGCATTAAGCCCGCTCCGCTCCGATGCTCAAAAATACACGCCGGCCGTGCCGCTTATGCGGCACTCTCGCTCGGCAGGCCGACTTTTCAAACAGCCGCTAAGCACAGGAAACCCGTGTCGGATCGCCGCCAGCGTGGATTTCCAAACGGGCTCTCAGGCCGCGACGAGATTCGACGGCCCCGCCTCCAGCACCCGCACCGCATCGCCCACCGCGATGCGGCCCGGCCGCACCACCACCGCGTTCTGGCCGAACATCACCCCGCCCCGGGCGCGGCGGGTACGGGCCAGCGTCGCCAGCGGTTCGCGCGGGTCGGGGATTTCGGCCGTTTTCTGGTCGATGGTCGTCATGACGCAGCGCGAACAGGGTTTGACGATTTGCAGCAGCGCCTCGCCCGCCGCCAGCAGGCGCCAGCCATCCTCGGCCCAGGCCGTGGCCCCTTCCAGCACCAGATTGGGCCTGAAACGATCCATCGGCACGGAGGACGGCAGGTCGCGATTCAATGCGGCCAGCGACTCCCGGCTGGCCACCAGCACGGCGAATCCATCGGCGAACCCCACGGTGGCGCCCGCCGGCGCGAACGCCGGGTCGGCCGGCCGCGCCCCGGCATCATGCAGATAAACCAGCCGGCAGGGACGACCCAGCGCGGCGGTGAGCCACACGGCCGCCGCATCGCCCGCATCGACGGCCGGCACGCTATCCTTCCACACCCGCACCATCCGGCGCGGGCCGTCGGCGGGCGGCAGGGCGACCGCGTGCGCGCCCTGGCCGGCCAGCGCCAGCACCAGCCCGCCGGGGCTGCGCGCCACCGTCACCAGCGCCATCCGCGCCACCTGCCGCTGGGTCAGGAAACCGCCATCCGGATCGGTGACCATCCAGCGCCGGTCGTCCTCCAGCCCGCACGGCCCCAGCATGCCCGCCGCCACCGCGATCCCGCCCAGCGATTTGACGGGATGGACATGCAGCGCCACGACCCGCGCCACGGGGGCCCCGGCTGCCAGGTCCGCCAGATCATTCATCATCCCCCACCATACCCTGCCGGCGGGATGCCACCGCCGAAGCGGGCACGATATCACGGGAACGTGAACACCCCCATCGGATACGACACCATACGATGCCGCGCCCGTGCGTTCCCCTCCGCTGCCGCAGCGCACGGCGTGGCTGCATCCGGCCATGACGGACAGACCATTCCGGCTGGGAAACAGGCTCCGCGCACCATCGGGAACGGAAAATCCTGCCCATCCCCGCCTCGTTCCCCCGACGCATGACCGATCGGTCATCGTGGACGATTGCACAGGCCGCATCCCATGCTAGAGAGAAGTTTCGCGGACGCGCCTCGACGGGCCGCGAGATCCATTGGCTTCCCCGCGCGTTACAGGCGTCGGGGACGGCAGATCAGGGAAACGGGAACGAGCATGCGTGCAGTGACAGGATCGAACTTACAGCCGTCCCGGTCATGTACGCCCACCCGCCGCCCGCGCCGGATCACCCGCCTCTTCGCCGGACTGGGGGCCGGACTGGGGCTGGTCGCCCTCGCCGGATGCGCTGCCCCGCCGCCCAAGGACCCGGAGGCGCTGGCCGAATATCGCGAGGCCAACGATCCGTATGAGTCCCTCAATCGCAAGATGTACGACGTGAGCATGGTGCTGGATAAATATTCCATGCGCCCTGTTGCCAAGGCCTATGTCTGGGCGGTGCCCTACCGCGTGCGGCAGTCGCTGGGCACGATGGTCCAGACGATGAACGAGCCGGTGGTGTTCTTCAACGATGTCGGCGCCGGCAAGCCGCGCCGGGCGGGCGATGCCTTCGTGCGCTGGTGCGTCAACATGGTCGCCGGCCTCGGCGGCCTGATCGATGTCGCGAAATATGCGGGCTATCCGCATCACGACAACGACGCGGGGCTGACGCTGGCGACGTGGAGCGTGCCGTCCGGCCCCTATCTGTTCCTGCCGATGATGGGGCCGTCATCATTCCGCGACGGGGCCGGCTACGGCATTGATGTCGGCCTGTCGCCCTGGAACTACGTGCCCAGGGGCTACGGCCTGCTGACATTCAACTGGGCCTATAACATCATGGGCACGATCAACGGCCGGGCCGACCATCTGGATGCGCTGGACCAGTTGCAGAAGGACGCGCTGGACCCTTACGCCACCATCCGCAGCGCCTACCAGCAGCAGCGCAAGGCCCAGGCCGAAGCCATCCGCAACGACCACCGCGCCACCGTACCCGACTGGTACAACTGAACAGGGACACAGAGATGAAGACAGCCCTCTCCCGTCGTCATGCGCTGGGTCTTGCCGCTGCGGCCGCCGCCGTGCAGGTCACGGCACCGGCCCGCGCGGCTTCCGCGCAGGAAGCCCGCACATTCGTCAGCACGTTCGGCCAGCAGTTGATCGCGATCGTCAATTCCGACCGTTCGCTGGCTGACAAGAAGACCGCGATCCTGCCGCTGTTGCAGGACCACGTCGACATGGACGCCATCGGCCGCTACTGCCTGGGCCGCTACTGGCGGGTAGCCACGCCGGAGCAGCAGGCCCGCTTCCTGTCGCTGTTCCACCAGATCCTGGTCAATTCGATCTCCGACAAGATCGGCGATTACCGGGGCGTGACCTTCACCATCGGCAATGTCACCGCCTCGGGAACCGACCAGGCGGTGGATACGGTGATCAACCGCCCTGAGCAGCCGGCCGTGAACGCCCAGTGGATCGTCAGCTTCAGCAGCGGCAAGCCCATGGTGGTGGATGTGATGGCCGAGGGCCCCAGCCTGCGCCTGACCACCCGGCAGGATTATGCCTCCTTCATCGGCCGGCACAACGGCAGCGTCGACGCCCTGCTGAACGCGCTGGATCATCAGGTCGCCGCCCACAACGCGCCTACGCCTTAAAGGCGGTTGTCAATACGCGCTATTCCGGCAACCTGACCGGACGGCGAGGCGGCAGGGGAGGAAGCGGGTCGGCGGCGGTCTCGCGGATGCTTTCATAGACCAGCATCTGGTGGCCATCGCGTTCGAAACTGTCGCACTGGGTCATGCCGATGCCGCCCAGGATGGTGCGCGAGGCGATGTTAGTGTCGCGCGTCACCGCCATCACGCGGCGAATCCCCGCATCATGGGCGAAGCTCAGCGCCGCCGAGGCCGCCTCGCGCGCCAGGCCGCGCCCGGCCGCCCACGGCCAGAGCGCGAAGCGCAGGCCAAGCCCGCGCCCGTCGGGGCGTTCGTGCAGGCCGGTCATGCCGATGAAGCGGCCATCCTCGCGAATGGTGAAGATCCCGACCCCGCGCCGCGCCCAGCAGGCCATGTCGTCGGCCATGTCGGCCTCGGCCTGCTGGCGGCCGCGCACGCCGCCCAGCATCATGCCGAATGCCCCGGCATCGGCCTTCAGCCGGGCCATCTCGTCCATGTCCCGCCACGAGACCGGCTCCAGCACCAGGCGCGGCGTGCGGATCGACCCGCCCGTGATCCGGGGATGGGTCGCCCAGTCGGCGCGGTCGGCGGGCTGCCCCCACGGGCCACGGCGCAGATGCCGTGCCCCGGCCGGGTCCGGCCCGTCAACCCTGCGCGGCGGGCGCGTCACGGGAACCGGGCCGAGAGAGCGGGACGTGCATCGCCCCGGCGGTTCAGCGTGCCAGGGGGCGGTACTTGATCCGTCCCGGCTCGGTCGCATCCGGGCCGAGTCGGCGTCGCTTGTCCTCTTCGTAGGCCTGGAAATTGCCCTCGAACCATTCGACGTGGCTGTCGCCCTCGAAGGCCAGGATATGCGTCGCCAGACGGTCGAGGAACCAGCGATCATGGCTGATGATCACCGCGCAGCCGGCGAATTCGGCCAGTGCGTCTTCCAGCGCGCGCAGGGTGTCGACATCCAGGTCGTTGGTCGGTTCGTCGAGCAGGATGACGTTGCTTTCCTGCCGCAGCATCTTGGCCAGATGCACGCGGTTGCGCTCGCCGCCCGACAGGATGCCGACCTTCTTCTGCTGGTCCGCGCCCTTGAAGTTGAAGGCGCCGACATAGGCGCGCGACGGCACGGCCCGCTTGCCCAGATAGATGACGTCGGTGCCGCCGGAGATTTCCTCCCACACCGTCTTGTTGTCATCCAGGCTGTCGCGCGACTGGTCGACATAGCCCAGCTTGACGGTGTCGCCGACCTTCAGCGTGCCGGAATCCGGCTGCTCCTGGCCCACGATCATGCGGAACAGGGTCGATTTGCCCGCGCCGTTCGGCCCGATGACACCGACGATGCCGCCCGGCGGCAGCTTGAAGCTGAGATCGTCGATCAGCAGACGGTTGCCGAACGCCTTGCGCAGATCCTCGGCCTCGATCACCGTGCCGCCCAGGCGGGGGCCGGGCGGAATGACGATATCGGCGGTGCCGCCCGCGCGCTCGGCGTTCTGGGCCAGCATTTCCTCGTAGCGGGCGATACGCGACTTGCTCTTGGCCTGCCGGGCCTTGGGGCTGGAGCCGATCCACTCCTGCTCGGCGGCCAGGGCGCGCTGGCGGGCGCTCTCTTCCTTTTCCTCCTGGGCCAGGCGCTTGCGCTTCTGGGTCAGCCACGAGGAGTAATTGCCCTGGAACGGATAACCCCGGCCACGCTCCAGTTCCAGGATCCAGTTGGTGACGTTGTCCAGGAAGTAACGATCATGGGTGATGATCATGACCGTGCCTTCATAGTCGCGCAGGGTCCGCTCCAGCCACGCCACGCTCTCGGCATCCAGATGGTTGGTCGGTTCGTCCAGCAGCAGCAGGTCGGGCTTTTCCAGCAGCAGGCGGCACAGCGCCACGCGGCGGCGCTCACCGCCCGAAAGCTTGGTCACCGGGCTGTCGGCCGGCGGGCAGCGCAACGCATCCAGCGCGATGTCGATCTTGCGGTCCAACTCCCAGCCGTCGCCGGCGTCGATCTTCTCCTGCAATTCGGCTTGCTCGGCCAGCAGCGCCGTCATCTCGTCGTCCGACATCGGCTCGGCGAACAGCATCGAAATTTCGTTGAAGCGGTCGACCGCCACCTTTAGGTCGCCGAAGCCCAGCGCCACGTTCTCGCCGACGGTCAGGGACTCGTCGAGCTTGGGCTCCTGCTCCAGATAGCCGATGCGGGTGCCTTCGGCGGCCCAGGCCTCGCCGCCATATTCCTTCTCGATGCCGGCCATGATCTTCAGCAGGGTCGATTTACCGGCGCCGTTCACGCCCAGCACGCCGATCTTCACCCCCGGCAGGAAGGACAGGGTGATACCCTTGAAGACCTCGCGCCCACCCGGATACGCCTTGGTCAGGTCCTTCATCACATAGACATATTGCGTGGCGGCCATGACGAAGGCTCCCGATGATCCAGAGTAAAAAGAAACCGAACGGCCGGCGTTCCCCAGACGGGATGCGCGGCCTGGTTTTGCAGCCTGCGCCCGGCAGGACTTGAACCCGCAACCAAGCCGTTATGAGCGGCCCGCTCTAACCAATTGAGCTACGGGCGCGCAGGCCGGTCCTCACTTCGCGCATGTGGGGGCATTTGGCAAGATGCGGCGTGCCCCGCGCGGGCGATTCCCGTGCCGAAACGGCGCTTGGCAAGGACGGGCGGCGTCGATAGGTTCGGCGGTCTTCTCTCCCTGTTTCCAAGAGTATGGAGCGCCGCCATGGATGTCTCGAAAATCTCGCCCGGCAAGGACGTGCCGTTCGATATCAACGTCGTCATCGAGATCCCGCAGGGGTCGTCGGTGAAATATGAAATCGACAAGGACAGCGGCGCCATCGTCGTCGACCGCATCCTGTTCACGCCGATGGCCTACCCGGCCGCCTACGGCTTCATTCCCGGCACGCTGGCCGACGATGGCGACCCGGCCGACGCGCTGGTGCTGATTCCGGCCCCCGTGGTGCCCGGCGCCGTGATCCGCGCCCGCCCGATCGGCATGCTGCGCATGGAAGACGAAAGCGGCCAGGACGAGAAGATCATCTGCGTGCCGCACGACAAGGTGCATCCGCAGTATTCCAAGGTCGAGAAGCTGGAAGACCTGCCCGAGATCACCCTCCAGGCGATCGAGCATTTCTTCACCCGCTACAAGGACCTGGAGAAGGGCAAGTGGGTAAAGGTGACCGGCTGGGCCGGCCGCGAGGAAGCCGGCGAGATCATCAAGGCCTCGCTCGCCGCCGCCCAGAAGGTTTGAGAGGCCGTTTGCAAAGTCACCCTGCCGGCGATCCGACGCGCATTTGCGGCACTTCGGTGCTCACGGCCATCAAGGCCGCTCCGCTCCGATGCTCAAAAATGCACGCCGGGCGTGCCGCTACGCGGCACTCTCGCTCGGCAGGCCGACTTTTCAAACAACCTCTTTAAGTCCTCTTTCCCCTCTTGCCGCGCCTGGGGGGCAGGAAAGATTATTTTCGGGCGCCCCGGCCGGCCACCCGGTCGATCAGGTCCCGGTAGCGCGCCATGTAATCCGCCATGTCCAGCGTGCGTTCGGCCTGCCGGCGCACGGCCCGGCGCAGCCGGGTGGACAGGCGGGTATCTTCCAGCACCTCCAGCACGCCCTCGGCGATGCCATCGGGGTCCAGGAACGGCACCAGCCGCCCGGTGCGCCGGTCGGTCAGGAATTCGCGCACCGGCATGGTATCGCTGCCCACGATCGCGCAGCCCATCGCCATCGCCTCGCGCAGCGACCAGGACGCGACGAACGGGTAGGTCAGATAGACATGCGCGTCGGACCGGCGCAGCAGCGCGCGGAACGTCTCGTAATCGACCCGTCCCGCGAAATGGACGCGGTCGGGGTCGATCCGTCCCGCCAGTTCCGCCAGCATGCGCGCCCGCCATGCACCCTGCGGCTGCTTGGCCCCGTAACTGACGCCGTCGCCGCCCACCAGCACCACCCGCACATCCGGCCGCGCCGCCAGAATGCGCGGCAGCGCGCGCATGAAGACGTGAAAGCCGCGATAGGGCTCCAGGTCGCGCGCCACATACGTCACCAGCCGGTCGTGCGGCGCGATGACCGTGCCGGCGACCGGCAGGGGCTGCTGGAAGGCCGACGGATCGGGCGAACAGGCGGCCAGGTCGACGCCCTCGGGCAGCAGGGCGATCCGCTGCCACGCCCAGTCGGGATAGGTCATCCACTGGAAGCGGGTCGGGGTATGGCCATGCCCCCCCAGCGCCAGCGCCTGGAGATTGACCGCGTTCTTCGCCCGGATGATCGGCCGGAGGCTCTCGGGCGAGGGAAATTCCGGGTCGAACCCCACATCCAGCGCTTCGGCGTGATAGAAGAACTCGAAATAGCCCAGCACCGGCACGCCGGGGAACACATCGCCCAGATTGAGCAATTCGCCCCAGCCGTGATGGCCGATCACGATGTCCGGCCGATAGCCCAGATCGCGCAGGCTGGCTGCCGCGCGCGCCACGCATTCGGCCCGCATCAGCGCGAGGTCGAACTCCCGCGCCCCCGGATGCACGCCGTCCACTCCGCCGCGCGGCAGGCGATAAGCCACGCGGCGCACACCGGGAACCTGGTTGTCGTTCGGCTCGCTGATGAAGACGATCTCGTTCCCCGGCTCCTGGCCCAGATGCCGCAGCAGATGCAGGAACTGTCCGGGAAAGTTCTGGTGAACGAACAGATATCTCAAGACATCATCCCGTGGCCTGATGGGGCATGGGGGCTGGAGCGGGCCGGCTCATGTCTCCTGTCGGGACCGGCGCCGCGCCACCATCTGCCGGCGCGCCTTCAGCAGGCCCACGCGCGACCCCGCCGCCTTGCGCCCCCGCCCCGGATGCACGGATTCGACGGGCACGGCAGCCTCGGCCGGTTCGGCGGTCGCCTCCATGACGGGTTTGGCCGCCTTGCCCCGACGTTTTCGGACGGGTCCGGCAGGATGGTCGCTCACCGGTTCAGCCTCGGCGGTCGCTTCCGCCACCGGTCCGACGGTTTTGACCCGCCATTTCCGGGGGGGCGCCTCCTCCACGGGGCAGGCGGTCTCCACGGGCTCCGGTGGCCGGCGACCGGCTTTCGTCTCCACCACCGTCGCCGCTGCCAGCAGCGCCTGTTCCCCTTCATCGGGGCGCTCCGCCGCCGCCACGGGCACGATCTCGACGCGGAAGGCTTCCAGCGGTGCCGCGCTTTCGGCCTCGGCCACCCCGCCATCCGTCACCGGCCCGACCCGGCTGCCATCGGTGAAACTGGCCCAGACACGGCAATGATACCGGCCGGCGGCCTGCGGCCTCAGCCGGACGCGCAGGCCCAGGATCGGCAGCGCCATGCCGCGACTGCCGCAGAACTGGCCGCCCGAGGCCCAGGGCGACAGCCAGCCCCGCCCGAGCACCGCCTGATATTCGATATCCTCGGCGGCGATCAGATGGGTGGGCGCGATGGCGAAGCCCTCGATCCAGTTCCGGCTGCCGGGCGTGCCCATCCAGTCCATCAGCGAGGCCGCCACGTCGCCACGCCGCTGGATATGCGCCGTCAGTTCGCCGGCGCGGCCCTTCGCGCCGGGGTCGGCCTTCGGCTGCGCCGATGACACCGCCGGAAAGGACGGCATGGCGCCGGGGCCCGGCTGTGGTGGCGCCATGGCGGGTGCGGGGCGCGCCACGGCCGCATCGGCCAGACGCACCACCTGAAGGCGCGGCGTCTCGGCCATCCGGGCCGGGTGGTGATAGATGGTGATCAGGATCTGCCCCGCGTCACCCGGCACGCGGACCAGCGCGGCATTGCGCGCCGCCCCCAGCCAGCCCTCGGCATCAAACGTCGCGATGCCGACCCCGGCGCCGCCCGGCCCCGGCGCGCGCGAGATCCGCACGCCGGGCAAATCCTCGCCCGCCGGCGCCTCGGCTCCGGCGGCGTGGAAGATGCAGTAGAGCCCCGCATCCAGCGTCATCAGGCGGCCGGCGACCTTCAGGTCCGTCATCCGGCCCGGGCTGTCCATCGTCATGCTGTCGGGCATCAGCGGGCCTTCCGTCGGGGGGCGGGGGAACGAGGCGCGGCGGGCTGCGCCGGCAGGCGGTCGACTGGATGCAAGGTCGCGATCTCCCTTTTCGCCCGGCGGCGCGCGGTGGCCACCCCGATCTGCCCATAAGACAGGAAAAACGTATTCAATTCGTGAATGGGCAGGTCGGGCGGCAGCACCGCTCCCCAACCGGTCCGGCGCACGCGCTCGGCCATGGCCCCCAGGTCGAACACCACCGCGCGCAGCCCCGCCTGCCATGCCAGCCCCAGCGCGAAACACCAGGTCTCGGGCCAGATCGAGGGCAGAAAGGCCAGGTCCGCCCGCTGCGCCGCCAGCAGCGCGGCGCCGTCGGCTTCCGCATAAGGCCCGGTGACGAACACCCGGCCGGTGGCCATCAGCGCGTCGTCGTCCGGCGTGTGCCCCACCACGATGAATTCCAGGTCCAGCGCCCGCGTCGCGGCATCGCGCGCCGCCGCCAGAAGCACGCGGTAGCCTTTCTCGACGCCGATCGCGCCGGGAACCGCTACCCGTATCCTCTGCCCCGGAACCCGCGCCCGAATTGCCGGCGCCGCCAGCGCCCGGTCGTCCGCCAGCGCGGCCACGCCGATCGCCAGGCCGGAAAAGACCCGCCGCATGCGCCGGGCCGTATCATCGGAAGGTGCGAGAACCCCCTCTGCCCCCCGCAACACGGCGTCCGACCGGGCGCGATAGGCCGACAGACGTGCCCGCACCGGGCCAGCGCCCTTCAGCAGGCTGTCTCCAGTCCGCAGGCAGGCGGCACATTCCGCCGGCCCCGGCGCGCCACAATAGCGGCCGGATGAATCCACCAGCGCGACGCGGGGGCAGAACCAGACATAATCATGGACATGCACGGCGTAGGGCACGCCCAGCCCGGCGGCCAGCGTCGGCGCGTCGAGCGCGTGCCCCAGCCCGTGGTGCCATTCCACGCGGTCCACGCCCGACGCGCGCAGCACCGCCAGCAGCAGGTCCCAGTCCGCCGGCAGGCGGAAGCGTGGCATGGCGGACCATGCACCGCCCGCGCCGTCCTCCAGCCGGCATCCATCGGGCGTGGGCCGCAGCAGTACCGGCCGCGCGCCCCGGGCGCGCCATAACCGGGCGCGGTCCCGCACCACCCGTTCCACCCCGCCGCCCTGATCGTGCGTGACCAGCAGCACCGCATGGCGCCAGCCAGCCCCGCCACGCTGCCAGCACACCAGGTCCAGCCGCCGCCGGCCGGCGAACAGCGGATCGACGACGCCATGGGCGGCGACCAGCGCGCCGTAGCCGGGATGCAGCCGGTCCAGGATCGCCAGATTGCGCCGCAGCAGCGCCGGGCGGGCGGCGCCGAAGGACGCACCACCCGCATGGCCGACGAATGCGCCGGTGGCCGCGACATGCCGCCAGCCCGCCCCGGCGACGCGGCGGCAGAATTCGTTCTCCTCGCCATAGCCCTGCGCGAAGAGATCGGCGCGGAACGGGCCAGTGGCGGCCAGGCAGTCATGGCGGATGAACAGGCAGAATCCGTGGCCGGTCGGCACCGCGACCGCCTGCCCGCCATTGGCCGCCCGGGCCGCCGCCATCAGGCGCCGCACCGTTTCCAGATCGGGCATCGGCAGGGGCGCGTCATCGGGCAGGGCGTCCGGGCCGGGCCAGGAAAAGAGACTGGCAGCGTTCGACAGCGGCGTGACGGTGCCGATATCCGCCGCGCCATAGGCGATGTCGGCCAGTTCCGCCAGCCATCCCCCGGCGACCAGCGTGTCGCTGTTCAGCAGCACGACATCCCGCCCCGCCGCCGCGCGCATGCCGTCATTGGCCGATTGCGGAAAGCTGAGACGGCGCGCGTGGCGGATCAGGTGGATGACCCCCGCATGGGCCCGCCGGTCCAGTTCCGCCGCCAGAGCCGGGTCTGGCGTCGCGTCGTCGACCACGATCACCGGCACCTCGTTCCCCACGCTGGCCCGCACCGAGTCCAGACACGCCAGCGTACCAGGACGGTCACCATGCACGGGAATGACGATGGCGGGTCCGGCCCGGCGCGGCGGCACCGAGGGGGGTGAGCGGACACGTCCCTCTTCGCCGGGCAACGCCAGGGGATGCACCACCAGCGGACTGCCCGTCAGGTCGCATCCATCCGGCCCTTCCACATGCAGCCGGCCGGGCGGCAGATCCGCCGCCGCCACGGCAAAGCGGCGCGGCCGGGCCAGAGGAATAAGACTGTCCACCTCCGAAGCGGGATCGGCGACCATGAGGCGCCGGATCGTGCGCCCCCGCGCATCGCGGACATGCAGGGCCGGCACCTGCTCCGGGTCCGATGGATGCCAGGCCCAGCCCGACAGGCCATCCGGCCCGGCTTCCACCAGCCCGTCGATCCGTTGCAGGGCCGCCGGGTCCAGCGGGCTGCCCAGGAGCGGCACGCCGCCGGCCAGGACCGTCACCTGCCGGGCCCGGCGCCAATGTGCGGGCAACATCATGCCGTCCGCCACGCCGGAGACCGGCCGCCCATCGATCAACACCGTCACCGCCGACGTGCCCAGCGACAACCGGCCCGACACCGAAAGACCGCACCAGCTCGGCCGCCCGGCCAGCGTTGCCAGCCGTGCGAACAACGCCCCCATGTCGTCGGGTGGCGCGTGGCGGGACAGGGCGTGCTGCGCGGCGGCGATCGCGGCCGTATCCTCGCCCGCCATCAGCAGGGCGGCGGCCAGGGCGACCCAGCCCTCGCGAAAATCGAAACGCCCGGTCAGCGCGCGCAGCACATGCGCGGCCCCCGCGCCGTCGCCGCCGCGCAGCCGCGCCATGGCCAGCGGAAAGGCTACCACGATGCTCTCCGGTGCCAGCCGGTGGGCGCGCTCGTACCAGGCCCGTGCGCTCTCGGCATCGCCCGCGTCCTCGCATTCCCGCGCCCGACGAAAGGCCGACTGGGCCTGGGCATCGGCCCAGACCTGCCACGCCGCGCGATCCTCCGGCGTTGCCCGCCCCCGCGCGGGCGGCACCATACGCCCCGCAGCCATTCAGCCCGCCCCGGCGCCGGCCACCGGGGCGGCCCCCAGCCGGGCCAGTTCGGCCGCCGCATCCGGCACGCCCTGCGCGCAGGCGCGTTCCAGCCATAACCGGGCTTCGGCCGGGTCATTCACGCCTGCCAGTCCGCGCAGCAGATAGCGGCCCAGCATCAACTGCCCCAGCGCGTTGCCGCGTTCGGCGGCCATGCGGAACCAGTGCTGGGCCTGCGCCCGGTCCACCGGCACATCGTGCCCGCCGCCCAGCAGCGCACCCAGCGAGAACATGGCATCGACCTGCCCCTGTTCGGCCGCCGTCCGATAAAGCGCGGCCGCCGCCGCATGGTCGCGCGGACCGCCACGGCCGGTGAGCATCAATTGCGCCAGCGCCACCTGGGCATCGGCCATGCCGGCCTCGGCCGCGCGCGCGATCCAGCCCCGCCCCGCCGCGCTATCGGGCGCGCAGCCGCGCCCCTCCAGCAGCATGCGGCCATACCAGTATTGCGCGTTCACCACCCCGTCGGCGGCGCGCAGCATCCAGGCGGCCGCCGCCTGCTCGTCCCGCGCCATTCCCAGCCCGTGGGTCAGGCAGATGCTGAAATTGAAGGCCGCGACCGGGTCCCCGGCCTCTGCCGCATGGGCGAAATACCGCCCGAGATCGCGCCGGTCATCCTCCGACACATCCTGGTCCAGCAGCAGATTGCCCAGATCGGCACCCGCCCGCCCGTCGCCCAGTGCCGCCGCCTGGCGGAAGCAGCGCGCGGCCTCGGTCACGTCACGGGGCTGGCCGGCCCCGGTCAGGGCCAGCATCCCCAGCGCCCGCCAGGACGCCGCGTGACCCGCCGAGGCGGCGCGGCCGTACCACAGCGCGGCCTCGATATAGTTCGGCGGCAGGTCGCCCCCGCTGGCATACAGATCCCCCAGCAGCGATGCCGCCTCGCGATCGCCGGCCAGGGCGGCGCGGCGCAGCCAGCTTTCCGCCCGCCCCGCGTCGCGCGCGCAGCCCCGCCCCTCCAGCAGGGCCAGACCGAACCGCGCCTGCGCCGCGCGCACTCCGGCCTCGGCGGCGCGCCCGTACAGCGCGGTAGCCGCCGCGATATCCCGCGCCACGCCGCGCCCCCGTTCGGTGAGCGCCCCCAGCATGAACTGCGCCGACCCCAGCCCGGCCTCGGCCGCCACGCGCAGGGCCTCCGCCGCCCGCGCATGCCCGGCCTCGTCGGTCGCCGCCCGCATCCACACCAGCCCCAGCCCCAGATGGCCCTGCGGGCAGCCGGCGGCGGCGGCGCGGGCAAACCAGCCCTCGGCGGCCGCCACATCGCGCATGTCGGGCGGCCCGTCGGCGAGGATGTAGCCATACAATGCCTGCGCATCGGGCGATCCGGCCTCCGCCGCCAGCAGGGCCCAGCGGGCGGCCTCGACCGGATCGGGCACCCGGTCGGCCGGCGTCTCGGCCACCAGACGCACGCCCTCGCCCGCCCCCCCTTCGCGCGGCAGGCCGAACAGATAGAGCGTGCCCAGCACCATCCGGGCCTCGACCCACCCGGCCTCGGCCGCGCGCCGCATCCAGCGCGCGCCCTCCACCAGGCTGGGCGGCACGCCGGTGCCATCCAGATAGGCCCGACCCACCCGAAACTGCGCCTCCGGCACCCCGGCCTCGGCCACGCTGCCCAACAGCGCCACCCCGGCCACCACATCCCCGTCCTCGATCAGCCGCAAGGCATGCGCCAGACGCCCCCGCGAAGAAAACCGCGCCCCCAGAGCGGAAAAAACCCGCCTCATGCACTACCCAAGATCAGATAATCACCAGAGCAGAGCATAAATATTTCCGAGCAGAAGAACGTAACAGCAGTGAACACAGGCGCCAAAAAGTGCGCCCCAGATCGGATTGAGCCGCGAAGTTTTGGCCCGCAAACGTGGGCTGGTGAGCGAGAGCTGCACGCAGTGCAGCGCCCGGCGTGTGTCCGCGAGCACCGGAGCGGAGCGGCCTTGATGGCGTGAGCACCGGAGCACAGCGGACGCGCGTCGGATCGCCGCCAGCGCGCGTTTGCGGGCCAAAACTATGGTTCGCGCATGCCATTGGTTAGGGCCGGCACCAGATGATTCATCAGATACTGCATGATGGTACGGCGGCCGACATGGATATCGGCTTCGACCGGCATACCGGGCTGGGCGTGGAAGAAGGGCGGCACGCCATGCAGCGTGTAGCGATCGACCCGCACCCGCGCGCGGTAATAGGCATCCATCCCGCCGGTATCGGCCGACTGCGCCGGGGCCGGCGATCCGGGAGCGCCGCGCCCGCTCTCGCCGGGGGCGAAGGAATCCGCGCTGATGACGCGCACCGTGCCTTCCGCGCCGCCATACTGGGTGTAGGGAAAGGTGGCGAATTTCAGCAGCACATGGTCTCCCGGCCGGATGAAGCCGACATCGGAGCCCCGGATCGCCGCCTCGACCTCCAGCCCGCTATCGACCGGCACCAGGGTCATCAACTGCGTACCCGACTGCATGACCGACCCCACGGACAGGGCGGCGATGCTCAGCACCACGGCGTCGCGGTCGGCGCGCATCACCACCATGCTGTGCCGCAGCCCGGCCTTGCGGGCTTCATCGCGCGCGTCGGCCAGATGGTGCTGGGCGGTCGCGAGATCCTCGTAGATCGTGGCTTTCCAGTTCTGCGCGAAGCCGTCGCGCTCGGCCGTTACGGCCTCCAGCTTCGCGCGGGCGCTGTCGGCGGCCTGATGGGCGGCGATCTGCGCGCGCTCGACCTCCATCAGGTCGTTCTGCGCCGCCAGCGTGGACAGGCGGCTGCCCACCTGGTCGCGTTGCAGGCGCAGGCGCATGGCATGCACGTTGGCCGCCACGCGGGCGCGGGCGCCATACATCGCGGCATCGGCCAGATTGCCCTGCATGTCGCTGCGCGCGCCGGCGATCTGCTTGTCGTAGTTCTGGATGCGGGCGGTCAGTTCGGCCCGGCGCCGCGCGAAGGCGGCGGCCTCCTGCATCGCGGCCGGGTCGGCGGGGTCGGGCGCATAATCCCGGCCCTCGGCCTCGGCCGTCAGGCGCGCGACCTGGGCGGCGTAGGCACTGGCCTGCTGGCCCATATCCTCGACATCCGCGCCAGTCAGGGTCGGGTCCAGGCGGGCGAGGATCTGGCCCTTGTGGACGAAATCGCCCTCATGCACGTCGATGGTGCGGATGATCGCGGTTTCCAGCGGCTGGACCACCAGCGTCGCCTCGGTGGAGACCATCCGCCCCTGCGACGCCACCACCTGGTCGAGCGGGAAGACCGACATCACGATCACCCCCATGATCGCGAGGCCCGAGATGATCCACGCCAGATACAGCGCCGAGGCCGTGGGCGGCAGGTCGATCAGCGCCAGGCTGGGCGAGTGAAATTCCAGCAGGGCGCGGGGCATGTCGCGATCGGCGGTCTCGGGCAGCACATAGGCTTCCACGGCGTCGGACTCCGGCGGTACCAGCGGGGTGGCGGTCATGGCGCGTCTCCCTCGGCCAGCATCGCCGCCGGATGGGCGTGGGCGCGGCCGCCCGCTTCATGCCGGTTCTGTTGCTGCCACAGCGAACGGTAGATCGCGCAGCGTTCCAGCAGGACCGCATGCGGCGCGATATCGACCACCTGCCCCTGGTCCATGACGCAGATCTGGTCGCAATCGACCAGCGAGGACAGGCGGTGCGAGACGATGACCATGGTGCGCCCGCGCGCGATGCGTTGCAGGTTGGCGTTGACCACGGCCTCGCTCTCCGGGTCCAGGGCCGAGGTCGCCTCGTCCAGGATCAGCAGTTTCGGGTCGCAGATCAGCGCGCGGGCGATGGCCAGCCGCTGCCGCTGGCCGCCGGAGATGTTGGTCGAGCCTTCCTCGATCCAGGTTTCGTACCCCGCCGGCATGCGCTCGATGAATTCCTCGGCCCCCGCCAGCCGGGCGGCGCGGATCACGTCATCCAGCGTCAGGCCCGGCCGGCCGGCGGTGATGTTGTCGCGCACGGTGCCCCGGAACAGGAAATTATCCTGCAACACCACGCCCAGCGACCGGCGCAGATGCGTCAGGTTGATCTCGCGCAGATCCACCCCGTCCAGCCGCAGATAGCCGGTATAGGACCGGCTGACGCCCTGAAGCAGGCGGGTGATCGTCGATTTGCCCGAGCCGCTGCGCCCCACCAGCCCCAGCGTGCTGCCGGCCGGGACGTCGAAATTGACGCCCGACAGGGCGCGCGTGGTGGCGCCGGGATAGGTGAAATAGACCTCGCGGAACGACAGGGCACCGTGAACCACAGGGCGCAGTCCGGTCGTCAGCGCCTGGCGTTCGGTCGGCTGGTTCAGCACCTGGCCGGCTTCGCCCAGCGCGCTGCGGACCTCGTTGAAATCATCCAGCAGCCGCGCCAGCCCGACCAGCGGCGACGCGACGCGGCCACCGAGCATCATGAACGCCATCAGCGCCCCGGCACCCATGTCACCGTGATGCGTCAGGATCAGCCATGCGCCGACCAGCATGATCCCGCGATTGATGAAGAGTTCGAACGGCTGGGCCACGGTCGCGGCCATGTTGCCCATGCGCCCCGCCGCCAGCCCCCACAAGGCGGACTCGGCCGAGCGGTCGTCCCAGAGCTGGCGCCTTGTCTGTTCCAGCGCCAGCGTCTTGACCGTGCGGATGCCCGCCACCGTTTCGTACAGCACGGCGCCACGCGCCATGTCGGCGACGATCTTGCGGCCGACCAGATGGCCGACCGGCCGCATGAAGCCGAACACCACCAGGCCGATCCCGCCGGCGGCAGCCATGGTCATCCAGGCCAGCGGCATGCTGAAATAGAACAGGAACGGCAACACGACGACCAGCGTGAACAGGTCCAGCACCGTGTTCATCAGCTTGCCGGTCATGAAATCGCGCACCTTGTAGATGGCGGATACCCGGCCGATCACCTGCCCGGCCTGCTCGCGCTCGAAAAATTCCAGCGGCAGGGACAGCAGGCGATCGAACACCAGAAGCGAGATCCTGGTATCCAGCCGCGTCGTCACCACCAGCGCCAGTTCGCGCCGCGCATAGGTCAGCAGAACCTCGTAGAAGCTCATCATGCCCAGGATCGCGGCAATCGAGATCAGCGTGGAGAACGAGTGGTAGCTCACCACCTTGTCCACCACCTGCATGACGATCAGCGGCGGGAAGATCGCCAGCACGCTCAGCACCATCGAGGACAGCAGGATATCGCGCAGCAGCCCCTTCTCGCGCAGCACCATGCGACCCAGCCACGCGGCGTTGATCGGCGCGTCGGCCTCGCTCTGGTCGCGGCGGCGCTTGACCAGCAGCACATCGCCCGTCCAGACCTGTGCGAGGCGCAGTTCGTCGAGCGGCACGGGGGGCGTGCCTTCATCGCCCAGCGGATCGCGCAGCCACACCACGCCCCGATCGGGGTCGCCCGCCACCATCAGCCCCGCCGAGCCGTCACGAAACATCAGGACAATCGGCGGCACGTTGCGCAGCCGCACCAGGTCGCGCCAGCGCAGGCGCATGCCGCGCGCCACCGCGCCGCTGTCGTTCAGCCAGCGCGCCAGGGCCGCCGGCGAAGGCGCGATCTCGCCCGGCTCGGCGACGAAATCGCGCACATCCATCGAAAGACCATGATATCGCGCCGCCGCGACCGCCGCATACAGGCGGATCATCATCGGCGTCGGCCGCGCCCCTGTCCCCTGATCTGCCCCCTGGTCTGGCTGCGCCACGGATCGTCCTTCGCTGGTGCCGGTGGGGCGACCCTAAAGCGGGAAGACGAATGGACGGTTAATGCGCAGCGCTAAGACGCATCCGCCATCGAAAGCCAGGTGGGGCGATAGCGTGCCGCAACCACGCGGTTGGCCTCCAGCGCCTGCCGCGTGCCCTCGCGCAGCGCGGCGGGCACCACCACGATGACCCGCGCGAACCACGGGCGCTGGCCGGTAACGCGGGCACGGAACAGATCGGCCAGCATGGCGGCAATCGCGCCGTCCGGCGTGCAGCAGACGCAGCCCCCGCCATGCCCGAAGGGCGAGGACGCCGGCAGCACAAGCTGATCCAGCCATTGCCCCTCGCCGCCATGGGTGCCCGCCATGCGCAGCACCAGCGTCGCGCGGCCACCCGGCAGGCGGGCAAAGGCGGCCTCATCCACCAGTTCCAGCGCGATCCGCGCGTCATCGCCTCGCATGATGGTCCTCCACGACCGGTCGATGGAGGAGTCTATCACATCGAGGCATGATGACGATGATCCGCACGGGGAGATCAGGCCTCGTCAGATCCTCAAGGATCGGGAACCGGCTGGGGCTCGATGCTTCATCGCGATACGTGACGATTCAGCCGGTGCGCGCGGCACCGTTCCGCACCAAGCCCCTTGCCGGTTCCCGTATAGCCGGGCCTTCGGCTTCTTACGGATGGAAGTTGGTCGCGCTGGCGCTCGCCACGGCATCGTCCAGATCGTCGGTCGCGCCGCTGACCCCAACCGCGCCGATCACGTATTTTCCGTTCATGACCGGGCGGGAGCCCGGCACCGCCGCAATGCCGGGGAGCGTCATCAGGAAGGCCTGGTTCTGCTTGATACGCTCGGCGAACTCCTTGCCCGGCGAGGAATAGAGCGCGGCGGTCCGCGCCTTCTTGATGGCCGTATCGTCGGTGCCGGTCTGGGAATCGTCCATGCGGGTAAAGGCCAGCAACCGGCCCGATCCGTCGACCACCGCGATGCTGACATGCATGCCGCGCTGCTTCGCGTCGGCCTCGGCGGCGCTCAGCAGACTTTTCGCGCCCTCGCTGCTGAGAATGGCGCGCGTCAGCAATTTGCCTTCGGCATGCGCTGCCGCGAACGCGGGAAACAGCGCCAGAACGGCCAGAGGGCCGAGATGTCTGATTTTCATGTGCGATCCAGATGCAGGAGTGTTTGAAAGACTGGTCCGATTGTCATGGAGGATTTCAGATCAGTGAAAATGCTTGGCCGCGTCGATAACGAGCGCCTGCTCGTTCTCATTGGTATCGCCGCTGGTGCCGATGCTGCCGACGACCACATCCCCCTGCTTGAAGACCGCGCCACCCGCCGATGGCAGGATGCCTGGGACAAAGCCGATAGGCAGGTTCTGCGCACGCGCGGCGTCGAAGAATTCGATGGTGTTCCGGGCGAAGCGCGCGGCCGACTTCGCCTTGGCGATCGAGGCATCGACGCAGCCCGAATAGGCGCCCTGCATCCGGATGAAGGCAACGAGATTCCCGTCTGTATCTTCTACCGCGATGCAGAGCTTGAGGTGCCGGCTTTCGGCGAGCCCGACCGCATAATGGGCCATGTTCAACGCCGCCTCGGTGGTGATGTTGAGCTGCGGCGCCGTCGACGACGACTGCGCGAGCGCCGGGGTGCTGAAGGAGGCCAGCGCGGCGAGAACTGTAAAGATCCGTTTCATGTTACGGGTTACCTTATTCTGATTGTTATTCGTGAACCCTGATGACGTTTCGACCGCAGCGCGAGCACACAGGCGCCGACAATAAAAACGTCTGACACTCAAGAGAGTTTTACATGGTTTACTTGATATTCATTACTATACTTTGCGAAAAGAGCAAAGAATCCAGAAAGGAAACAAGCGCACCTCTCATCCATGTGATGTGACCCTGTCACCATTTTTCAAGAATCCGCCCGCGCGTAATCCGGTGTGGCCGACACGCAGAGCGGACGCAGGACGCGCGGCATCCAGCCATGCGCGATCATCCAGCCGTCAATCGAGAACTTTCCCGCACCTGCAATCGAAAAGCTCGCGAACAGGACGATCATGAGCATGGGATATTCCCAGCCGCCGACCGGTGCATTGTTCCAGGTGAAACCATCGCCAAAATGACGGCCATATTGATTGGCGATCAGATAATAGACCGCCCCGCCGATACCGGCCGCGCGGGTCAGCACCCCCATCCCCACGCCGATCGCGATCGCGAGTTCGCATAATCCGGCGGCGATCACGGCCAGGCCGCCCGACGGCAACCCGAACCCGATGAACAATTGCGCCATGTGATGGAAGGAATGAAAGCCCGCGAACAGTTTTTCCGCGAAATGCCCCACCATGTCGAAGCCAAAATAGATGCGGATCGTCGCGATCTGCCATTGCAGGTGGCCGCCCCCTCCCGACACGCGGCAGGCCCTCCAGTCATGCACGGCACAATCGGCGTAAAGCACGAGATAGACCAGGAACGCGATCGTGGAACTGGCCATGCCGGGCACCGAGCCATGAATGGCCGCCACGCGCCAGCTGATCAGAAAAGGCAGCAGCGAGCCCAGAAAGCCGGCGACGAAATGCCCGGGCATGACCAGAACCGCGATCAGCAGGGCCAGGCCATCCAGCCCGATCGTGGAGAGACGGGCAAAGTCCGGAATCACCGGATCGACAAACGAGGAATAGGCCATCGTGCCGCAGCACGCGGCCAATGCAAGCCACAGCAGCCAGCCGGGCACGAAGCGCGGATGGAGGGCCACGAACGATGACGGCAGGATATCGGGTTTCAGCAACATTGTTTTTCTTCTTTTCACCATGTCGCGCGACTCACACGCTGAAACGTCAGAGGATGGCGTGAAAGTTGATGCCGAGGATCGTTGCGTTGGGAACACGGCCCGAGCCGCCCGGTCGCCAGAAATACTGAAAATCCGGGGCGAGATCGATTCCATCCCTGAGATGAAAATTATAGGTGATGTCGAAGATCGACTCCCGGCTGGCGAGGAGCGGCATGTTGGGGGCGAGCGGATCGGGCGTGTACGCGGTCGCGCTCGGCTGCCAGATCGACTTGACGTTGGGGCCGTAGCGCAATGTGGACCAGGTCATCCCCAGCGCGTCGCGCGGCCGGCCGGGAAACTGCCCGACATCGATGAGGCCGACATAGGCCTGGTCGGAAACGACCGAGATCGCGGACGTGACATGGGTGTAGCCACCCTGGATGATCACGCCGCTGTCGGAATAGGGGCCGTTGCGCAGCACCATCTGGTCGCACGCGATATAGCTGATCATCTGGCCGTGCCGCCAGCGGGTCGCGCCGTCGTCGGCCGGCACGTTGTAGGCGTGGGGCGAGGAATCCCACAGCATGCCGGCCTTGTAATGCCCGTTGAGGCGATGCGGGCCGAAGACCGGCTCGTAGCCCCCGCCGATGGCCAGGGTCACGCCCGTGATATGGTCGCCGCCCCAGTCGGTGCCCGCAGTGCCGCCCTTGATCGGGCTGGTCTCATAGGCGCCGAAGGTCAGGTAGGTCGGCGTCGTGGGGCGCACGCGCAGCATCGCCGACCACACGGTACCCGGCCAGGACGAATAACCGTCCGTGAGGGTCGTCGCGCGAGGCTGGCTGCATGTCGCCTGGCCCATGACCAGGCATTGCAGCGGGCTGGAATCGAAATCCGGTCCGGGCGCGTAGCGGCCCATCGTCAGGATCACCCGGCCGTGCATCCATTTCTTCTGGGCGTAGAAATAGACGAGATGGATCACGACATTGCCGCCGCCGCCATAGATCTGCTCGGGGTTGACGATGCCGTCCTGCAACGCATCGGTCGAAAGCCGCCTGCCATGGCGCTGCACGGCGGTGATGGTGGTGGTGAAATCGGGAATATGCAGGATCTTGTTCCAGTCCAGATCGACCTCGACCGCGACCTGACCTGCGAAATCCTGCGCCTTGCGCGTGCCGCCCGACAGATTGCCGGCGAATTCCGACCAGTCGTCGATCAGCAGGTTGACCCCCTTGTCCGCGAGGGTCTCACGCCAGCGCCCCACCTCGCCCTGGAGGAGATGGGTGACGGGGGGCGGCGGCGGATAATAATCGGTCCCGGGCGGAATCGCGTTGAGGATTTCCGGCAGGGCGCCGGGGCCGGTATTCGTCGATTGCGCCCATGACCGCATGGCTGGCATCATCATCGCCACCATCAGAAGAACGAACACGAGAAAAGGCCGCACCGCCTGCCTTGCGCGCGCGACGTGCCCGACCGCATCAGCACGGTTGAACATGAAGAAACCTCTTGTTTTTATTCTTTTTCGGATTTCTTTATGAGTAGGCGTTGTCTTTATGCCATGCGGATGACTTCCGTTTCGGGCGGGTGAAGTCCCGCCCGTGTTTCAAGCCGGAAAGAGTTCGGTCTCGCTTACCCGTGTGTGGGCATCGCGAATTCCGCGCCAGTGCGAATGCCCGTGGGCCAGCGCTGGGTCACCGCCTTCATGCGCGTGAAGAAGCGCACGCCCTCCGGCCCATGCATGTGATGATCGCCGAACAGCGAATCTTTCCAGCCGCCGAAGGAATGAAACGCCATCGGCACCGGAATCGGCACGTTGATTCCGATCATCCCCGCCGTCACGCCGTGGGTGAAAGCGCGGGCGCTGTCGCCGTCGCGGGTAAAGATCGCGGTGCCGTTGCCATAGGGGCTGCCATTGACCAGTGCCAGCGCCGCCTCGAAATCCGGCGCGCGCATCACGCACAGGACCGGGCCGAAGATCTCCTCGCGATAGATTTCCATTTCCGTCGTTACATGATCGAACAGCGAACCGCCGATGAAGAAGCCGCCCTCGTGATCCTTCACGACCAGATCGCGGCCATCGACCACCAGCGTCGCCCCCTGCTCGACCCCGGAATCGACCAGCGCGCGGATCTTCGCGCGATGCTGGGCGGTTACGACCGGCCCCATCTCGCTGGCCTCGTCGGTGCCGGCGCCGATCCGCAGCGCCCGCGCCCGCTCGGCGATCATCGCCACCAGCGGGTCGGCGACCGGGCCGACGGCCACCGCGACGGAGATCGCCATGCACCGCTCGCCGGCCGAGCCGTACGCCGCGCCGATCAGCGCATCCACGGTCTTCTCCAGATCGCAATCCGGCATGACGATGGCGTGGTTCTTCGCACCGCCCAGCGCCTGCACCCGCTTGCCGGCCGCAGTGCCCGTCGCATAGACATGCTTTGCGATCGGCGTCGAGCCGACGAAGCTGACGGCGGCGATGGCCGGGTGTTCGAGGATGGCGTTGACCATGTCCTTGTCACCATGGACGACCTGGAACACGCCATCGGGCAGCCCGGCTTCCTTGAAGATATCGGCCAGCAGCACCGAGGCGGACGGATCACGCTCGGACGGCTTGAGGATGAAGCAGTTGCCGGTCGCGATCGCCATCGGCGCCATCCAGAGCGGCACCATCACCGGGAAATTGAACGGCGTGATGCCGGCGGCGATCCCCAGCGGCTGGCGCATGGTCCAGGCATCGATGCCCCGGCTGACCTGCTCGGTATATTCGCCTTTCAGAAGCTCGGGCGCGGCGGTGGCGAACTCCACGACCTCGAGCCCGCGCGTGATCTCGCCCCGGGCGTCCGACAGCACCTTGCCGTGCTCGGCGGTGATGATCGCCGCCAGGTCGTTGCTGCGGGCCTCGATCAGGTCGCGGGCGCGAAAGAGGATGCGCGCCCGGGTCAGCGGCGGGGTTTCGGCCCAGGCCGGAAACGCCTTGCGGGCGGCGGCGATGGCGGCCTCCAGGTCATGGGCATCGCCGAGCGCGACCTGGCAGGCGACTGCACCGGTCGCGGGATTGAAGACATCGGACCGGCGCGTGCCGTGGCCTTCCGTATGGTGGCCGCCGATGACGTGGGGAATGATCTTCGTGCTCATCTCTATGTTCCTGAACTGCATGCGGTGAAGGTGGGCCCGCGCGGGCCGATCAATAGGAGGCCGAGGCCGTCGTGCCTGCGACCGCATCGCCGGCCTGGGCGCGTCGGCGGACCTCGGCCACGGAATCCTGCGCCGCCTGGGCGAGCAGGCGGACATCATTGGAGACCGTGACCAGATCGCACCCCCAGCCGATCGCGCGGGCGGCATAGGCGGGCGAGCCGTTATGCAGCCCCATGCGGATGCCGGCGCCGCGGGCGGCGGCGATGATGCGCTGGATGGCTTCGAGCATCTCGGGCTCCTCGCGGTCGAAGCCGGTGCGGTAGCGCCGCCCGGTCAGGCCGAGCGTCAGGTCGGCGGGGCCGACATAGACGCCGTCGAGCCCCGGCGTGCGCACGATCTCGTCGAGATTGGCCATCGCCTCCGCCGTTTCGATCATCGCGAAGCACAGCACCTCGTCATCGGCGACGGCACCGTAATCGCCGCCCAGCGCAAAATTGGCCCGCGTCGGCCCGAAGCTGCGGCAGCCACGGGGCGGATAGCGCACGTAGGAGACCAGCCGCTCGGCATCGGCGCGGCTGTTGACCATCGGGCAGATCACGCCCCAGGCGCCCGCATCCAGCGCCTTCATGATCGAGGCCGGGTCGAGCCACGTCGAACGCACCAGCGGCGCCACGCCCGAGGCCCGCATCGCCTGGAGCATGCCCAGCATGCCTTCGTAGCCGATGGCACCGTGCTGGGTGTCGATGGTCACCGAATCATAGCCGGCGGCGGCCATGATCTCGGCCGAGAACGGGCTGGCGATCGACAGCCAGCCGTTGATCACCGCCCCGCCCTCTGCCCAGACACGCCGGATCGGGTTCCTGTTCATGCTCTCTGTCCTGTCCCTGGCCTGTCCGGGCGGTGCTAATAGATGACCGGCTCGGGCACCGGGGCGCCGAAATCGGTCTGGAGGAAATCGAAATCGCACCCCTCGTTCGCCTGGCGCATATGGTGCGCGGCCATCCAGCCATAGCCGCGCCCGTAGCGCGGCGGCGGCGGGGTCCAGGCCGCGCGGCGGCGTGCCAGCTCCTCCTCGGGCACCTCCATCGAGATCGAACGTGCCTCGACATCGACCGAGATGATGTCGCCGGTTTTCAGAAGCGCCAGCGGCCCGCCGATATAGCTCTCGGGTGCCACATGCAGCACGCAGGCGCCGTAGCTGGTGCCGCTCATCCTGGCGTCCGATAGGCGGAGCATGTCGCGATACCCCTCCTTGATCAGGCGCTTGGGCATCGGCAGCATGCCCCATTCCGGCATGCCCGGCCCGCCCAGCGGGCCGGCATTGCGCAGGACGAGGACATGATCGGGGGTGACGTCCAGCGTCTCGTCCTCGATCGCCTTCTTCATGGTGGGGTAATCGTCGAAGACCAGCGCCGGCCCGCTATGTTTGTGAAATTTCGGGTCGCAGCAGGCCGGTTTCATCACGCAGCCGTCGGGGGCGAGGTTACCGCGCAGGACGGTCAGCGCCCCGCCAGCCTCGCCGGTGAACATCGGCCTGTCGAGCGGCCGGATGACGTCGTCGTTCCACACCTGTGCGTCCTTGATGTTCTCGCCCACGCTGCGGCCGGTCACGGTCAGGCAGGAGAGGTCGAGGAAGGACGAAATCCGCTGCATCAGCGCCGCGATTCCGCCGGCGTAGTAGAAATCCTCCATCAGATAGGTCGTGCCGGTGGGCCGGACATTCGCGATCACCGGCACCTCGCGGCTGGCCCGGTCGAAATCGTCCAGGCCGATCGGAACGCCGGCGCGGCGCGCCATGGCGATGACGTGGATGATGGCATTGGTCGAGCAGCCCATCGCCATCGCCACCGCGATCGCGTTGAGGAAGGCGGCGTGGGTCTGGATTTTCGACGGTTTCAGATCCTCGCGCACCATGTCGACGATCCGCCGCCCCGAGCTCTTGGCCATGCGGATATGGTTGGAATCGACCGCCGGGATCGAACTGGCCCCCGGCAGCGACAGGCCGATCGCCTCGGCAATGGCGGTCATGGTGCTGGCCGTGCCCATCGTCATGCAGGTGCCCGCGCTGCGGGCGATGCCGGCCTCCACTCCCTGCCAGTCCGCCTGGGTGATCTTGCCGGCGCGCAGTTCGTCCCAGTATTTCCAGGAATCCGCGCCCGAGCCCAGCGTCTTGCCCTGCCAGTGGCCGCTCAGCATCGGGCCGGCGGGCACGTAGATCGCGGGAATATCCATGCTGGTCGCGCCCAGCAGCAGGCCCGGCGTGGTCTTGTCGCAGCCGCCCATCAGCACCGCGCCATCCACCGGGTAGGAGCGCAGCAATTCCTCCGCCTCCATCGCCAGCATGTTGCGATAGAGCATGGTGGTGGGCTTCATGAAATTCTCGGACAGCGAGATCGCCGGAAGCTCCAGCGGAAAGCCGCCGGCTTCCAGCACGCCGCGCTTCACGTCCTCGACCCGCTGCTTGAAATGCATGTGGCAGGGATTGATGTCCGACCAGGTATTGAGGATCGCGATAACCGGCTTGCCTTCCCAGTCCTGCGGATCGTACCCCATCTGCATCGCGCGCGAACGGTGCCCGAAGCTGCGCAGATCGGCCGGCCCGAACCACCGCTCGCTGCGCAGCCTGCGCCTCTCGGTGCCGCCCGTGGCCAGGTCGGGCGTCCGGGCTCCGGCGTCTTCTGTCATGCGTTCTTCTCCTTGCCCGTTCATGGCCATCAGCCATGGCGGGATGCGTTCGGGGGCAAGTTAGGGCGCGACAGATCCGTGGTGTCCAGATTAGATACGGCATGGATCAAGACAGGATTGGTATCAATGCTTCAGCTCACCCAGGTCCGGTGCTTTGTCGCGGTCGCGGAAGAGCGCCATTTCGGCCGGGCGGCGGCGCGGCTGAACATGACGCAGCCGCCGCTGAGCCGGCAGGTCCAGCTTCTGGAGCATGAACTGGGGGTCGAACTGCTGGAACGCACCAGCCGCAGCGTCCGGCTCACCCAGGCGGGCACGGTGTTCCTGGCCGAGGCACGGCGCCTGCTGCGCGGCACGGAGGACGCGGTGCTCGCCGCCCGGCGGGCCGGACGCGGCGCCCTGGGGCAGATCGCGATCGGCTTTACCCCTTCAAACAGCTACGATTTCCTGCCCCGGCTGATTTCCGCCCTGCGCGCGGACTATCCCGATGTGGAACTGATGCTGGAAGAGATGATCACCCGCGACCAGCTCGCGGCCCTGGCCTCTCACCGCATCGACCTCGCCTTCGTGCGACCGCCCTTCGAGGCCGCCGAGATCCGGTCGCGACGGGTGCTGGCCGAACGCATGGTCGCCGCCCTGCCCGCCGACCATCCGCTCGCGGCCCGCAGCGCGCTGACGCCGGCGGACCTGGAGGGCCAGGAACTGATCATGTATTCGATCCTGGGCAGCGGCTATTTTCACGACATCGTGCGACGGCTGCTGGTCAGCGCCAACATCCGGCCCCGCCTCGTGCATCACCTCACGCAGATCCACGCCGTGCTCTCCATGGTGAAGACCGGCGTGGGCATGGCGCTGATTCCCGAATCGGCCTCCCGGCTCGGTATCGGAAATGTCATCTGCCGCCCGCTGGCCTTCGGCGAGGAGATCGAGGTCGAGCTGTTCATGGCTTATCGCGCGCAGGACGCAAGCCTGGTCCTTGAAAATGTCATGGCTGTTGCGGAGAAAATCGCCAAAGCGGGGCGACTGGCTGCTGCGTCCGCCCCCTGACCGGCAGGGCGCCCGATCGCCCGATCCGGCCCCAACGATGCACGCCCTGTATTGATCCATGCCAAGTTTGGCTTTGACGCCGCCCGGCGCCTCGCGCTCCCTATGCCGCAGGATCGCGTGGCATCGCGGCGTGGTGGCCGGTCATCCCCGGTTCCACCGCCCCGGTCCACGCACTGAGGGAGAAAACGAGGGTGACGACAACAAGAGGGCCAACAATATGCCCCCCGGTCACACATCCGTCGGCGACCGACGAGGCAACCAGAGCCGGCAGGCGCACGGTCGTGCGCTATGCCGTCCTCGCGTTCCTGTTCGCCATTACCGCGATCAATTACGGCGACCGCGCGACGCTGGGCATCGCGGGCTCCAGCATCTCGCATGATCTCGGCCTGACGCCGGTGGCGATGGGCTACGTCTTCTCGGCCTTCGGCTGGGCGTATGTGCTGAGCCAGGTGCCGGGTGGCTGGCTGCTGGATCGCTACGGCTCGATCCGCGTCTATGGCGTCAGCCTGTTCGCCTGGTCGGCCTGCACGCTGGCAATTTCCGGCATCGGACACCTGCCGCACGCAATCGCGTTTCCCGCGCTGTTCGTGCTGTGGGCCGGGCTGGGGCTGGTGGAGGCACCGACCTTTCCCGCCAACAGCCGCATCGTCTCGAGCTGGTTTCCGACCTCCGAGCGCGGCCTTGCCACCTCCATCTTCAACTCGGCGCAATATGTCGCCGTGGCGTTCTTCGCGCCGGTGATGGGCTGGGTCACCCAGCAATTCGGCTGGGAATATATCTTCGCCGCCATGGGCATCGCGGGCGTGGGGCTCTCGCTCTTCTGGCTCGCCCGGATGCGGCCGCCGGCCAGCCATCCCGCCGTCAACGCCGCCGAGCTGGCTTTCATGCGCGCCGGCGGGGCGCTGGTCGATATCGACGACCGCAGCCGGCGGGTCAGGACCACGCTCACCGGGCGGCAGATCCGCTTCATGCTGACCGACCGGACCCTGCTCGGCGTCTATGGCGGGCAATATTGCATCACCGCCATCCTGTATTTCTTCCTCACCTGGTTTCCGCTCTACCTGCACCAGTCGCGCGGGCTCTCGATGACCCAGACCGGGCTGGCGGCCAGCGTGCCGGCGCTGTGCGGGCTGGGCGGCGCGATCATCGGCGGCGCGTTGTCGGACATGCTGCTGCGGGCGGGGCGGTCGGCGACCCTGGCGCGCAAGGCGCCCTACGTCATCGGGATGGCCATCGCTTCGACCATCTGCCTGTGCAATTTCGTGCATTCCGCGTGGCTGATCGTGGCGATCATGTCCTTCGCGTTCTTCGGCAAGGGCGTCGCCGCGATCGGCTGGGCCGTCATCTCCGACATCGCGCCGAAGGAAACGCCCGGCCTCGCCGCCGGAATCTTCAACGGCATCGGCAATATCGCGGGCATCGTGACGCCGATCGTGATCGGATACATCGTCGCCTGGACGAAATCCTATGACGGCGCGCTGCTTTTCGTCGCCGCGCACTGCATCGTCGCGATCCTTCTCTATCTCTTCGTGGTGGGCAAAATACGACGGCTTTCCCTGCCCGCCTGAAACCGGCCCATGGCGTCGCGGGGGCGACGGGGCCGGCAGACACCACCAACAACAAAACGCCAACAACAAGAATAAGAACAAGAGAACATCCCATGTCTCATCTCATCGACGCTTTCGCTCGGCCGCTCTCCCGGCGCGCCGCGCTGACGGGTCTGGCCGGCGGCCTGGCGCTGGCCGGGTGCGAAGCCGCCGGCATCCGGCAGGCCGTGGCGGCATTCCGCCCGCCGCATCTCCACGCGACCGTCATCGCCTCGTCACCCCGCTATCTGTGCAATGCCGTGGCCGCGACGCGGGACGGCACCCTGTTCCTCGGCGCGCCGCGCTGGGAGTCTATGGAAGACACACCCTGCGTGTTCCGCGTGGCGCCGGACGGCGCACTCCAGCCCTTCCCCGGTGGAAGCTGGAACCAGTGGAAGCCGGGCGCCGACCCGACCAATGCGTTCCTGATGGTCAACGGCCTGCATATCTTCAGTGACGATACGCTGTGGGTCGTCGACCAGGGCGTCGACCCGACCACCGGGACCACGGTACCCGGCGGGCAGAAACTGGTGCAGTTCGACACCAGAAGCGGCAAGGTGCTTCAGATCCTGCGCTGGGGGCCCGATATCCTGCCGCCGGGTTCGGCGATGAATGATCTGCGCATTGCCGGCGACCTGATGTTCGTGACCGATTCCGGCCTCGGCGGGATCATCATCCATCACATGGGCAGCGGCGAGACGGTGCGCCGGCTGTCGGAACATCCGCTGCTGCGGGCGACCTATGCCAAGCCGATGCGCGGCCGCGACGGGCATATCTTCATGGACAAGAACGGCAAGCGGCCGCTGGTCCATTCCGACATGCTCGAAATCACCGCCGACCGGAAATGGTTCTATTTCTCCTGCCCCATCGGCCCGCTGCGCCGCCTGTCCACCAGCGCCCTGCTCGACATGAGCCTGACCGACGCCCAGTTGGCCGCGAAGATCGAAACGGTGCTGGATATGCCGACGATGATGGGAACCGCCATCGACACGCTCGATAATTTCTACTTCGCCGATGCCGAGCGCGGGCGGATCAGGGTGCTGACGCCGGAGCACAAGCTGCTGACGCTGATCGAGGACCCGCGGCTGGTCGATGGCGATGCCCTGTTCATCACCGCCGATCGACACATGCTGGTGCCGGTCCCGCAGACCGAGCGGCTGCCGGGCAACAATGCGGGCGCGAATACCGTGAAACCGCCCTTCATAAGCCTCGGCTTCATGCTGCCGGAGACGCTGGATGGCCACCCCCTGGGCAATGTGGTGAGCAGCCTCTGAAATTCGGCGGCGTGTAAAACATTGGAAATGCGGCGCCACAAGAATGATTTCTGCTGATGCGCCCTAAAGAAAAATGGAAAAGACAATGAAGCGGCGTGACGTCATAAAAGGGGGGCTGGTGCTGATGGCGACCACCACGCTGGCCTCCATCTACAAGCCTGCCTATTCCAAGACGTTCGTCGGCGGCAGCGGCCTGTGGAAGGCCGATCCGCCCCCACCGCTGACGGTGGTCGATTCCAGCCGGCTGGTCTATCTGACCGAAGCCGAGGCGAAACTGGTCGGCGCGGTATTCGATATCCTGATCCCGCATGACGAACTCGGGATCGGCGCGACCGAGGCCGGCTGCGTGACTTTTCTCGATCACCAGTTGGCCGGGCCCTATGGCGCGGCGGCCAAGGATTACCGGCTCGGGCCGGTGGTGGAAGGCTTGCCGCAACAGGGGCCGCAGAGCATCGCCACCCCGGCGGAACTCTACCGCAAGGGTCTGGTCGAACTCGAGCACGCCGCACAGGCGAAGTTCGGCAAATCCTTCCTCGATCTGGCAGAAGACCAGAAGATCGCCTTCATGAAGGGGATCGAAAGCGGGGAGATTCCGTTCGAGACGCTGAAATCGAACGAATTCTTCTCCATGCTGTTGCAGAACGTCCGCGAGGGCTATCTGGCCGATCCGATGTATGGCGGCAACCGCGACATGGTCGGCTGGAAACTGGTCGGCTTTCCTGGTGCGATCTACGATTATCGCGACTGGATGGTCTCGAAACGCGGACAGAAGATCGACGTCGAACCCGTCAGCCTGCTGAGCCGCGCCTGACCGCCGGCTGCTCCGATCAGGCCCATAATAAAAAAGAAAAAGGCACGTCTTCATGAATTACAAGAGGCCAAAGGCCGATGTGGTCATTATCGGGCTCGGCTGGTCCGGCTCCACGATGGCCGAGGAACTGACCCGCGCGGGGCTGAACGTGGTCGCGATCGAGCGCGGCGCGTGGCGCGATACCACCACGAGTTTCCCCACGACGCGCGATCCCGACGAACTCAGCGGATCGGTGCGCAAGGATATCCTCCAGGCACCGGTCACCGAAACCTATACGGTACGCAACAAGGCCAACCAGACCGCCCTGCCGCTCCGCAAATTCAATAACCTGACGCTGGGCAACAATGTCGGCGGCGCGGGAACGCACTGGGCCGGCGCAAGCTGGCGCTGGCAGGCATTCGACCACCAGCCCTACAGCCGCGTCATGGAGCGTTACGGCGCCAGGCAACTGGTCGACGGGCTCATTCTCCAGGACTGGGGCGTGACCTATGACGACCTCGAACCTTTCTACGACCGGTTCGAGAAGATTGCCGGCACGTCCGGCACGGCGGGCGTGATCAACGGCGTCAAGCAGCCCGGCGGCAATCCGTTCGAAGGGTCGCGCACCAGCCCCTATCCCACCCCCGCGCTGGAGCGCACGCGCGCCAATCTGCTGTTCTCGGAAGCCGCGACCCGGCTGGGCTATCATCCATTCCCCGTCCCGTCCGCGATGATCGGCGCGCCCTATACCAACGCGCTGGGCCTCAATCTGGCGCCCTGCACCTATTGCGGCTACTGCCAGCTCTACGGATGCGGCAACTGGTCGAAATCCAGCCCGAATATCTGCATCCTGCCGGTGCTGATGCAGCGCCCGAACTTCACGGTCGTCACCGAATCGGAAGTGATCCGCATCAACACCACGCCCGACAAGAAGATGGCGACCGGCGTCACCTTCATCGATTCTAACGGCAATGTCGGCGAGCAGCCGGCCGATATCGTCATCACCGCCACCTTCACGCTCGACAATACCCGGCTGCTCCTGCTCTCGGGCATCAGCACGCCGTATGATTTCGCGTCGGGCCAGGGCGTCGTGGGGCGTGCCTTCACCTTCCAGACCCTATCCTGGGGCTTCATGTTCTTCGAGAACGAATATCTGAACCCATTCATGAACACCGGTGCCCTGGCAACCCAGATCGACGATTTCAACGGCGACAATTTCGACCATACCGGCCTGGGCTTCATCGGGGGCGCCGGCATCCAGTCGCTGTGCAACCAGGGCCTGCCGATCGGCATGGCGGGGCTGGTGCCCGAAGGCAGCCCGCAATGGGGCAAGGGCTGGAAGCAGGCTTTCCGGAAAGGCTACCAGAATTACGCGCAGATCCAGGGCCAGGGCACGAACTTCGCCCACCGCGAGCAGTTCATGGATCTCGACCCCACCTACAAGGACAAGTACGGCCAGCCGCTGCTGCGCATCACCTTCGATTACAACGAGAACGATCGCCGCTCCGGCCGGTTCGTCCGCGACAAATGCATCGAAATCGCCAGGGAGATGGGCGCCAAGCAGGTCTGGGGCGATTCGTTCCCCGATCGGCCCTATTCGGGCTACACATTGTGGGATTCCTCGCATGTCCAGGGCGGCGTCGTCATGGGCGAGGACCCGAAAACCAGCGTCCAGAACCGCTACCAGCAGAACTGGGACATTCCCAACCTGTTCGTGATCGGGGCGTCGTCCTTCCCGAACAATGGCGGATACAATCCGACGGTCGTGGTGGGCGCGACCACCCTGTGGACCGCGAAGGCGATCAAGGAGATGTATCTCAAGAACCCCGGCCCGCTGGTAAGGGTGTAATCATGGCAAGACATCAGCTCCGCAGCACCCTGCGTGCCTGCATCCGTGGTGGCGTTGCCTTGTCGGTGGCGGCCCTGCTCGCCAACGCCGCACGGGCGCAGGATGCCCCCGCCGCCACCGGGATCGAGCATGGACGCTATCTCGCGATCGCCGGCGATTGCGTCGCCTGCCATACCGCCCCCGGCGGCAAGCCCTTCGCCGGCGGGCTGGACCTGAAGACGCCCTTCGGCGTCATCACGGCGAGCAACATCACCTCCGACAAGGAGACTGGCATCGGATCGTGGACATTCCAGCAATTCGATGCCGCCGTCCGGCACGGCAAGGGCCCCAGCGGGAATCTCTACCCCGCCATGCCCTATACCGCCTACGTCAAGATGACCGATGCCGACATGGCCGATCTCTGGGCGTATATCCGGACGGTTCCGCCGGTCAGCCAGAAGGTGGTGGAGAACAAGCTGCCGTTCCCCTACAATATCCGCGCCGCCCTCGTGGTCTGGAATGCCCTGTTCTTCGACAGGACGCCGTTCACGCCGGATTCCACCAGGAGCGCGGCGGTCAATCGCGGTGCCTATCTGGTCGAGGCGCTGGAACATTGCGGCATCTGCCACACCCCCAAGAACGCCCTCGGCCATGACAGCAGCGCCACCTACCAGGGCACGTCGCTCCAGGGCTGGCACGCGCCCGACCTGACCAACAACGACCATACCGGCCTCGGCACATGGAGCGCCGAAGACATCGTGACCTACCTGCGGAGCGGCACCAATCGCCATACCGCCTCGTCGGGGCCGATGACCGAAGTGATCGTGAATTCCACCCAGCATCTCACGGATGCCGACCTGCACGCCATCGCCGCCTATTTCAAGGCGCTGCCGGCACGGACGGTCGATGTTCCCCCGCCGCTTCCCGCCACCAATGCGCAGATGGTCGCGGGGCGGCGCGAATTCCTCGTGCAATGCAGCGCCTGCCATACCAGCAGCGGTCAGGGCGTGGCGAACATGATCCCGACGCTTCAGGGCAACCCGGCGATCAATGCGAAAAGCCCGGACAGCCTGCTGAATATCCTGCTCGCGGGCACCACCGGCCCCGCGACCGCCGCAAACCCCACGGGTGCCGGCATGCCCGGCTTCGCCTGGAAATTGCACGACGACCAGATCGCCAACGTCCTGACCTATATCCGCAACAGCCAGGGCAACGCCGCACCGGCCGTCTCGGCCGCCGATGTGGCAAAAGCCCGCAAGGCGCTCGGCGCCCAGCAGGTGGTCTGGCACTGACGATCATCCCGGCCGCCGCACCGGGAAAGCCCGGTGCGGCGGCCAATGGGATCAGGCAAAGCTGTTCGCGAAGATGATGTCCTTCTCGGGCATGATTCCACCCGTCGGATACGGCGCGGCCGCCGCTTTGCCGATGGCGACGAACATCACGATCTCATGGTCGGCAGGCAGCCGGATCAATTCCCCCACCGCCGCGAAATCGAAGCCGTCCATCGGGCAGGTCGCATAACCCATGCTTTCCGCCAGCAGCATGATCGCGCCGGCGGCCATGCCGCAGGAGCGCATGCCTTCATCCCGCTGCACCTGCTCGCGCCCGCGATAATACTGGTCGATCGCCCCGACCATGAAATCGCGCACCGACTGGTCGGCATTTGCCCAATAGCGTTCCGGCGCCTTCTCCCACGCCCTGATATCGGCGCACAGCACCAGCAGGGCGGAGGCGTCCGTCACCTGCGGCTGGTCCCACGCCACCTTGCGGATCTGCTGCCGCAGGTCCGGGTCGGTCACGACCAGAAAGCGCCAGTTCTGGATATTGAAGGCGGTGGGCATGCGCCGCGCGAGGCCGAGGATGGTGTCCAGGTCGGCATCGGGCATGCGATAGGCGGCATCGAAAACCTTGGTCGCCCGGCGCTTGAGGATGGAGGCGGCAACATCCAGCCCCATCGCGGCATCGTCCTTTTTCGCAGGCCCGGTTTCGGCGGAGGACGGTTCGGGAAACACGATGCTCACCGTGTCATGGCCTTGAAGCTTCGCGTCTGCGCGACCAGCGCGGTTTCGGTGGGCAGGCGTTCCATGCTCGATGCGCCATAGAAGCCGTGGCAGTCCGGGCAGGCATCCAGCACCGTCTGCGCATCGGCCGGCATCGCGATCGGCCCGCCATGGCAGAGAAGAATGACATCGTCGCGCACGCTCTTCGCGGCATCGGAGATCTCGTTGATCAACTTGATCGAATCTTCCAGCGTGAAAGCCGTCTCGGCGCCGATGCTGCCGCCGGTCGTCAGCCCCATATGGGCGACGAGGATATCGGCACCCGCGCGGGCCATGTCCTTCGCCTGCGCCACGTCGAAGACATAAGGCGTCGTCAGCATGTCTTTCTGGCGTGCCCGGGCCACCACATCGACCTCCAGGCTGTAGCTCATGCCCGTTTCTTCCAGGTTCTTGCGGAAATTGCCGTCGATCAGCCCCACCGTCGGAAAATTCTGGATGCCGGAGAAGCCGACGCGGCGCAGATCGTCGAGAAACACGTCGAAATCCACGAACGGGTCGGTGCCGTTCACCCCCGCCAGCACCGGCGTGTTCGGCACCACGGGCAGCACCTCGCGCGCCATGTCCATGACGATCTGGTTGGCATTGCCATAGGCCAGGATACCGGCCAGCGACCCGCGCCCGGCCATGCGATAGCGGCCGGAATTATAGATCACGATCAGGTCGATCCCGCCGGCGGCCTCGCATTTCGCCGACAGGCCCGTGCCCGCGCCCCCGCCGACGATGGGCTTGCGCTCCGCGATCAGCGTACGCAGGCGGCCGAGGATGGCTTCACGTTCAATTCTGGGCATGGGGCTGTATCTCCTTGAAGAGGGTTTTGAAGTCCGTCGCCATCGCGCGGGCGAAGGCGGGATCGTTCAGGGCGCAGGGCAGGCTGATGAAGCGCCGTTGCGCCGTCTGCCGGAGCGTGGCCAGCAGCGCATCGCGAAACGCCGCATCCGCCTCCGGGTCGTAAAAGGGCTGGCCCGGCCGGTCGAGTTCCGAAAACCCGTTTTCGGGATAATAGAACCGCACCGGCCCGTCGCACCGGTTCAGCCGCTCGCCGATCAGCCGCCCCATGTCGCGGCATTCATCCGCCGTCGTGCGCATCAGCGTGATGAAGGGATTGTGCCGCACGAAGACCCGATCCCGATAACATTCAGGCACACTCTCCATGGCTGCGAAATTGACCATGTCGAGCCCGCCGCAACTGCCCACATACGGCACGCCCGTCCGCGCGATCGCCTCCAGCCGCTCCGCCCCGCAGGCGAAGATGCCGCCCGCCACGAAATCGCAGAACTCGGTGGTGGTGATATCCAGCACCCCACGGATCACGCCCTGGTCGACCAGCCGCTCCATCGACCGCCCACCCGTGCCGGTGGCGTGGAAGACCAGGCTTTCGAACGACTCCCCCAGAACCCGCACCGCTTCGGTGACACAGGGCGTCGTCACGCCGAACATGGTGATGCCGACAGCCGGGTGCGGATCGGCATCCGGTGGTGGAAGATGCCGCGCCATGCCCGCCATGGCATTGGCCGCGTTGGTCAGGATGGTCCGCGAAATGCGGTTCAGCCCCATGAGATCGACCACCGAATAGACCATGGAGAGATCGACATCGCCGACATAGGGCGCCACGTTCCCCGAGGCGACGGTCGAGACCAGGATCTTCGGCAATCCGATGGGCAGCGCCTGCATGGCGGGCGCCACGACGGCGGCACCGCCGGACCCGCCGATCGCCACCACCCCGGCCAGATCGTCGCGGGCCGGCAGAAAGCGCCGCAGGGCCTCGGACATGGCGGCGATGGCCCGCCCACGCTCGCCGCAGAACACCGAAGCCGCGCCCTCGGGGTGATGATCGGCCACCACGCGCGCCGCGATATCGGCGCAGTCCGGCGACGCGCCGCCGGTGCTGACATCCACGATCCGGCCACTGACGCCCCGCTCGGCCAGCACGGCGCGCAGGAACAGCAATTCGTCAGACTTCGTGTCCGCCGTGCCCAGGATATAGACGTGCGACGCCATGGCGTGTCTGTGCCCCGTCATCAGGACAGGCTGTCGACGTCACCCAGCAGGGTCACTTGCAGCGACCCGGCCATCCCGTTCTCGAACAGCGCCTTCATCGCCAGGAAATGCGGCAGTGTCTCATGTTCATGGATCGCCGCCACGCTCCGCCATTGCTCGATGAACACGAAATGCGACGGATCGTCGAGGTCCCGCCGGCAGGTATAGGACAGGTTCGTCGCCTCCTGCCGCGACGCCTTCACGCAGGCGGCGATCACCGGCAGCGCCGCGTCCAGATGGCCGGGATTGATGTGGAACGCCGCAACCACCGTCACGACGCCCCGCTGTTCCTCGTGCATGACCTGCCTCCGCCACGGATGAACGTGGCGGGACCCTAACAGGGCGACACACTTTCAGGATATCGCCATAGTGTCACGGGACACTTTTCCCGCGATATCGGCACAGACCTGCCTGACCCGTGCCAGTGCTTCCGGCAGGGCGCGGAACGTCACGTTGCCGAATGCCAGACGCACCCCGGTGCCCCGCACGCCCTCGCCGCTGAGAAAGGCGTCGGACGGCGGCAGCGCCACGCCGAGGCCGCGTGCCTGTGCCACCACGCGCGCCGCCTGCCCGGCCGGCAGGGGCAACCAGGCGTGGAAGGCATGGCTGGCGGGCTTCACGACCCATGCGCCCAGCACGGACAGCACCAGATCCTGGCGCCGCACGGCTTCGGCATGCAGGGCGGCGCGCACGCTCTCCGCCGTTCCGTCCTGCATCCATTGCGCCATCATCGCGTAGGACAGCGGGGCGATCATAAGGGAGGACGCCAGCAGCGCCGGCAGGCAGGCCTCCGCATACCGCTCGGGCGGGATCAGCGCCCCGATGCGCAGGCCGGGGCTGAGGATTTTCGACAGGCTGCTGACATGGAACGTCCGCTCCGGCGCCAGTGCCATCAGGGCGGGCCGCGCGGGATCGTCCCGATGGACATACACGCCGTCCTCGATGATCAGCGCATCGCATGCCCGGCACAGCGCCACGATGTCGCGGCGGCGGCGCAGGTCCATCGTCGCCGTGGTCGGGTTGTGCATCTCGGGCGTCAGATAGACGATCGCGCGTTCGCCCCGCCTGCGCGCCAGAATGGCTTCCAGCGCGGCGGGCTGCATGCCTTCTGCGTCCATGGCGGCGGGGCAGATCTCCAGCCCGGCCTGACGCATCGCGCCCAGCATGCCGGGGTAGGTCTGCGCCTCGGCCACGGCATAGGACGCATGCTGCCGGGCGACATGGACGGCCACGTTCAGCGCCTGCTGCGCCCCGCTGGTCAGCAGCAGCCGGTCCGGCGCCACCGCGACCCCCATCCCCGCCAGCCAGTGCGCCATGATCCGCCGATGCTCCAGATGCCCGGCCACGGGGGGATAGATATTGAACAGGCCCGGATCGACATGCTTCGCCAGCCGGTTGAGCGTGCGGGCCAGGGCGCGGTCGCTGAACATGGGCGGCGGCATGTTCGTCGCCAGGTCCAGCATGGGCCCCGCCGCATCCTGCCGCACGGCGACGAAGGTGCCGCGCCCATGCACGCTGCGCACCAGCCCCCGCCGCTCCAGGATGGCATAGGCCCGCGTCACCGATCCCACGCCGATCCCGAGCTGCCAGGCCAGGGGCCGGTGGGCGGGCAGCCGCTCGTCCTCCCGCAGCACGCCGGACAGGATATCGCCGCCCAGCGCCTCGGCCAGGCGCTCGGCCGGAGAGGTCATGCCGTCCGCCAGATGAGGGGTCCAGGATGACTGACGGCGCACCGCGATGGCTCCTTCGAGGCAATGACAGGCCGCCATCGCCCGACCGGCGCGGCCCCCGCCAGGTTTACAGGGCTTTCCGGAGTACCGCCTCGTCCGAAGAGCAGGCGACCGGAGGCGCCCCGAGGAACTGCCTGATCGCATCCGCCGCCCTGCGCGATGACGGGACGCCGGACATGCAGAATGTCTCGCGGAACGCCTTGGACTGGAGGCCGGCAAATCCGCCGTTACCGGCCACGGCACGCGCCAGCGCGCCCGGCAGGTCGGATACACCGTCGATCACCTCGCCCAGCGACCAGTGCGCGTAATCCGGATTGGCCTTCCATGCCGCGTCATGCGAATTGATGAAAATGCAAGGCCGGGGCTTGTAGATCCACTCATAGACCTGGCTGCTGACATCGCCGAGATAGATATCGGCGGCGCGCGTATAGGTCATGTCCGTCGACATGGTGCTGCCGGTGTCGATATGGATATGCGGCGCATCCAGGAAGCGGCGTGGAATCGCCTTGCGCAGCCGCATGCGCCGATGTTCGAGCGAGGCATGCAGCCGCCGTTTGAACAGCATGACATGCGGCGCGAAAATGAGATTGTATTTGTCCTGCCCCGCAAAATAATCGAGCACCTCCTCGCCCATGGCCCCCCAGGACGACAGGAGCGGATCGAAATGGGGATTGTACAGGACGGTCGGCAGGTCATTATCGAAGATGCGCGGCGCATGATCGAAATCCACCGTATCGAATTTCGGGTAGCCGACGACCGCATGATTCTCCGGCGAGATCAACGCGCCGCGCAACATCCTGTCGCGCACCTTGTTGCCCGACAGCAGGACGAAATCGAACAGGCGGGTCACCTCATGGAACCCCACCGACCGATCCCCCGCCCCATGCGGCAGGTAGATCAGCTTCAGGTCGGCCAGTCCCTGCTGGCGTTTCAGCCGCGTGGAGGTCGTTTCCGGCACCACCAGCGCGTCAAGGTCCCGGAAAGACGGTGAATTTCTCCGCAGGATCGCCAGGCGCCGGAATGGAATGACGCCCAGCGCCAGGACATTCATGATATCCGCCGCCCGGGAAGTCGCGAGCCGGACGAAACGCACCGGCAGGCCGGCCGGGATGAAATCCCGCGCCCTGCCTTCCTGTTGGGGGCTGGAGGTAAAAACCGACACATCGACACCGGACGCCACCAGTTCCGCGATGATCGGCGCCGTATGAGGGATCTGGTGCAAGGCATCGTGATTGAAGAGAAAACCGATTTTCATGCCGGCAGAATATCCCGGATAATCGTCGCGGCGCGTCGCGCGGCGCCCGGGGAGCGATCCCCCAGGGACCGGCCCGCCATGTCCTCCTGGCGCGCGCGATAGAGCGCATGGCGCGCCACGGCAGCCCTGATGGTGGGCAGAAGATCGGCCGGCGTCTCGACGACGTCGCCCAGATGCCAGTGCTGGAAGTTCGGATCGTCCCGCCACGCAATATTATGCGCGTTCAGAAAGACGCAGGGTCTTGGCGTGTTCAGAAACTCATAGACCTGGCTGCTGACATCGCCGACATAAATATCCGCCGCATTCGTGTAGGTCATATCGACACATCTGTCGGACCCGGTATCGACCAGCGTCGTCGCATTGCCCAGCGCGTTCCACCGATCCCGCACCTTCTGGCTGCGGCGGCGGAACATCTTCGTATGCGGCGCGACGATCAGGTTGAAGTCCGACTGGTCGGCGAACTGTCGCACCATCGGCTTGACGAACCGCCGCCACGACGACAGGCCGCGCGCCTTGTGGGCATTATAGAGAACGGTGGGCCGGGTCGCAGGAAAAAGGGGATTACCAAAATGGGGCAATATGTCGCAGGTCTCCAGCTTGACCGAACCGATCACCGCATGATTGTCGGATGTTATCAAATTGGACGCCAGCATTCTCTGGGCCGATTTCTGTCCCGGCAATAAAACGTAATCAAACGACCTGACCTCCTCGGTAAAACCGCGCGCCCGATCCCCGCAGCCATGCGGGATATAAATCAGCTTCGGCCGGGTGATCCCGAACCGCCGCGCGGAGGCGACTGTATCCTCCACTGTTACAATTGCATCATATCGGTTGAGCATCAATGCGTTGTCGCGCAGGACCATGTCCTTGAACATGCCCAGCGTGCGGATTGACTGCATCGCGACCGTCGGCATAGACCGGCGCAGGCGATGGCAGGCAATGTCCGGGCCGCTCATGGCCTGGCGAACGCGCTCGAGGTGGTAGGGTGTCTCGGGGTCGTTGTAGAAGTTCGTCACCTGCACGCCGTCATATTGCGCCAGCTCGAGAGCAATCGCCGCAGCATGATAGCATTGATAGGACTCAGCAATGTACAGGAATGCGACCTCGATCATGCCCCGACGCTTAGGGCATAGGCCTATAAAGAACAAGAGCTTCTGACATTGGTGGAAAACAAGCAGGGTTCGCTCAAACGAGCACTGATGAACGTCTCCTGGCTACTGGCCGGCAAGGGCGTCGGTGCAATACTCAGCCTTATTTATTTGGGATTGGCCGTACGGGTACTGAAAAGCGAGGGATTCGGCGAATTCACCCTCATTTTCGGCACCGCGCAATCCGTCGCCGCCATCGTCAGCTTCCAGACCTGGCAGATCGTCGTGCGCTATGGCGCCCATCACCTGCTGGCCGGGAATGAAGGCGCGCTGGCACGCCTGATCGGCTTCTGCATGGGGCTCGACATCGCCGGCGCCATGGCCGGATGCCTGATCGCATGGGGCGGCGTCACGCTGCTGCAACCGCTGCTGGGCTGGTCGGACGGCCTGTCCCACGCCGCGCTGGCCTTCTGCTTCGTGCTCCTGCTGTCCATCCGCTCCACGGCGGTGGGCGTGCTGCGCGTGCGCGACCGCTACCGTGTCGGCGCGATGGCCGATGCGGCGACACCGATCATGCGCTTCGTGGGCGCGGTCGCCGCGGTGCTGTGGGCCCCCACTGTCATGGGCTTTCTCCTCGCCTGGGCGATCGCCGACATCGCCACGGCCATCATCTACTGGGTCTGCGCGCTGCGGGTCATGCCGGGCTTCCTGCGCGCGATGACCCTTCGCACCATCTGGTCCGCCGCCGACGAGAACCCGGGCATCTGGCGCTTTGCCTGGCTGACCAACCTGAATTCGATCGTCGGCACCGGCTGCAACAACATGCTGGTGCTGGTGGTCGGCGTCGCGACCGGTGCCGCCGATGCCGGCCATTATCGCCTGGCCTACCAGCTCAGCCAGGCGCTGGTGCGGGTATCGGAAATGTTCGCCCGCGCCGTGCTGCCGGAATTCGCGCGCTCGCACGCCACGCAGGACCAGGCCAGCATCCGCCGGCTGCTGTGGCGCTCCACCCGGTTGGCGGCCGGCAGCACGGCGATCATCCTCGTCATGCTTTTCGCGCTGGGGCAGCCCCTGCTGCACCTCATGGCGGGCAGGGAATCCGTGGGCGTTTTCCCGCTCCTGCTCGTGCTGGGCATCGCGGCCTCGCTGGACCTGATCGGCGTCAATTTCGAGCCGGCCCTGCTCGCGATCGGGCATGCCGGGCGGGCATTGCGGGTGCGCCTTATCCGTATGCTGGTCCTGTTCGCGGGCCTCGGCGCGCTCATGCCGCATTTCGGCACCATGGGCGTCGCCCTGGCGCTGGTGGTGTCCTCGCTGCTCGGCCTCGTGCTGCTGGGGGCGGCGGCGTGGCGGGCCGTCAATCGCGCGTGACGGGCCGGCCGCCCACAACAGGCTGGACAGGCGGCCGCGCCACGGCATAACACCTGCCTTCCCCTCCCGCCCCGACCGCAGGATCACGATGACCGCTCGTCCCCATCTTCTCGACGCCCTCCGTGACCAGGTCCTGCTCTGCGATGGCGGCATGGGGTCGCGCGTGCAGGTGCTCGACCTCGATGTCGAACGCGATTACTGGGGGCAGGAGAACTGCACCGAGATCCTGAACCTGTCCCGCCCCGAACTGGTGCGCGAGATCCATCGCGGCTATTTCGAAGCCGGCGCGGACATGGTCGAGACCAATTCGTTCGGCGGCTCGCCCATCACGCTGGGCGAATTCGGCCTGACCGACCGGGCGCGCGAGATCAACCGCACCGCCGCCCACCTGGCGCGCGAGGCCGCCGAGAGCTTCGCCGACGGCCGCCACCGCTATGTCGTCGGTTCGATCGGGCCGGGCACCAAGCTGCCCTCGCTGGGCAATATCGATTACGATACGCTGGAAGCCGGCATCGCCGAGCAATGCCGGGGCCTGATCGAAGGCGGCGTCGACGCGCTGCTGATCGAGACCTGCCAGGACACGCTCCAGATCAAGGCGGCGGTGAACGGCGCCAAGATCGCCCGCGCCGAACAGGGCACCGACACCCCGATCTTCGTGCAGGTCACGGTCGAGACCACCGGCACCCTGCTGGTCGGGCCGGACATCGCGGCGGCGGCCACCGCCATCCACGCGCTGGACGTGCCGCTGATGGGGCTGAACTGCGCCACCGGCCCGCAGGAAATGGCCGAGCATGTGCGCTGGCTGGCCACCAACTGGCCGGGCCTGGTCTCCATCCAGCCCAATGCCGGCCTGCCCGAACTGGTCAACGGCCAGACCCACTACCCGCTCTCGCCCGCCGACATGGCAAGCTGGGTGGAGCGCTTCATCACGGAAGACGGGCTGAACCTGGTCGGCGGCTGCTGCGGCACCTCCACCCCGCATATCGCGGCGCTGGACGCCATGCTGCGCCGCCGCGCCGAGGGCACCGGCCGCCACCGCCCCGCCCCGATCGTGCGCCGCCCGGTGTGGATTCCCTCGGTCGCCAGCCTGTACACCCAGGTCCCGCTGCGGCAGGAAAACAGCTATTTCTCGATCGGCGAGCGCTGCAACGCCAACGGCTCGAAGAAATGGCGCACCCTGCAGGAAGAGGGCGACTGGGACGGCTGCGTGGCCGTGGGCCGCGAGCAGGTGGGCGAGGGTTCCAACGCGCTGGATATCTGCACCGCCTTCGTCGGCCGCGACGAAATGCGCGAGATGAACGAGGTGGTCACCCGCTTCACCGCCTCGGTCAACGCGCCGCTGGTGATCGATTCCACCGAAACCCCGGTCATCGAGGCCGCGCTGAAGCTCTATGGCGGCAAGGCGATCATCAACTCGATCAATTTCGAGGATGGCGAGGGCCACGCCACCGACCGCATGCTCCTGGCCCGCAAGTTCGGCGCCGCCGTGGTGGCGCTGACGATCGACGAAGTGGGCATGGCCAAGACGGCCGAGGACAAGCTGCGCATCGCGACCCGGCTGGTGGAATTCGCCTGCGACCGCCACGGCCTGCCGCAGTCGGACCTGATGATCGACCCGCTGACCTTCACCATCGGCACCGGCGTCGAGGACGACCGCAAGCTGGGGCTGTGGACGCTGGAGGGCATCCGCCAGATCCATGAGCGCTTCCCCGACATCCAGATCGTGCTGGGCCTGTCCAATATCTCGTTCGGCCTGAACCCGGCGGCGCGCGCGGTGCTGAACTCGGTGTTCCTCGACCACGCGGTGCGCGCGGGCATGACGGCGGCGATCGTCCATGTCTCGAAGATCCGCCCGCTGCACCTGATCCCGGCGGAAGAGGTGAAGGTGGCCGAGGACCTGATCTTCGACCGCCGTGCGGAGGGCTACGACCCGCTGCAGAAGCTGCTGGAACTGTTCGCCGACCGCAAGGCCGCCGACGCGGTGAAGAAGGTGCGCGCCGAAACGGTGGAAGGCCGGCTGAAGGACCGCATCGTCGATGGCGACCGCAAGGGGCTGGAAGCCGACCTGGACGAGGCGATGGCCACCATCCCGCCGCTCGACATCATCAACACCATCCTGCTGGACGGCATGAAGGTGGTGGGCGAGCTGTTCGGTGCCGGCAAGATGCAGCTCCCCTTCGTGCTGCAATCGGCCGAGACGATGAAGGCCGCCGTCGCGCACCTGGAACCGCACATGGAGCGCGTCGATGGCCAGGCGCGCGGCACGATGGTGCTGGCGACCGTCAAGGGCGACGTGCACGATATCGGCAAGAACCTGGTCGATATCATCCTGACCAACAACGGCTACCGGGTGATCAACCTGGGCATCAAGGTGCCGGTCGCCGACATGATCACCGCCGCGCGCGAGCATAACGCCGACGCCGTGGGCATGTCGGGCCTGCTGGTCAAATCGACCGTGATCATGCGCGAGAACCTGGAAGAAATGGCCCGCCAGGGGGTCGACCTGCCCGTGCTGCTGGGCGGCGCCGCGCTGACCCGCAATTACGTCGAGGAAGATTGCGCCGCCGCCTACGGCACCGACGGCCGCGTGGCCTATGCCCGCGATGCCTTCGACGGCCTGTCGCTGATGGATCAGGTGGCGAAGGGCGAGTTCGACAATTACCTCGCCGCCGTGCGTTCCCGCCGCGCCGGCAAGGCCACCCGCTCGCGCCCCCGCGACATGGAACAGCAGGAGCAGCGCGGCTTCGGCCCCGTCGATGTCGCCGCCGCCCGCGCTCGCCGCCACCGCCTGACGCACGACGAGCCGGTCATCACCCCGCCCTTCTGGGGTTCTCGGGTGCTGGAAGCCACGCCGGACGCCGTGCTGCCCTTCCTCAACGAGCGGTCGCTCTATCAATTCCAGTGGGGCTTCCGCAAGCAGGGCCGCTCGCTGGACGATTTCATGGGCTGGGCCAAGCAGGAACTGCGCCCCGTGCTGCGCCGCATGCTGGCGCTGGCGGCCGAGCAGGACATCCTGCGTCCCCAGGCCTCCTACGGCTACTGGAAGGCCGCCGGCCAGGGCAACGACCTGATCCTGTTCGCCGAGGACGGCACCACCGAGGTCGCGCGCTTCGCCCTGCCCCGCCAGCCGCGCGAGGATGGCGCCTGCATCGCCGATTTCGTGCGCGACGTGGATGATGAAGCCCGCGACGTGATCGGGTTGCAGGTCGTCACCGTGGGGCAGAAGGCATCGGACATCGCCCGCGCGTGGTTCGAGGCCAACCGCTACAAGGATTACCTCTATCTGCACGGGCTTTCGGTCGAAATGGCCGAGGCGATGGCCGAATACACCCACAAGCGCATCCGCGCCGAGCTGGGCTTCGCCGCCGAGGACGACCGCGACATGGCCAAGCTGCTCCAGCAGGGCTATCGCGGATCGCGCTATTCCTTCGGCTATCCCGCCTGCCCCCGGCTGGAGGACCAGGAACCGATCCTGAAGCTGCTGGATGCCGAGCGAATCGGCGTGTCGCTGACCGACGGTTACCAGTTGCACCCCGAGCAATCGACTTCGGCCCTGGTGGTCCTCAATCCGCAGGCGAAATATTTTTCGATCTGACGCAAGACCGCCATCTGCCATCCCCGCGTGATGTTGACCGCATGATCCCGCCCCCGGCATCATCGCGGGATGGCATCTCCCCCCCCTCTACCGCCGCATGACGATCCCGCCGCCGCGCCCGACGCGCGGCGGGCGGTCGAGGCGCTGTGGCAGGCCCTGTCACAGGATGCCGCCCAGGCGCCGCCGCCCACGGAACGGGATATCCGCCGCCTGGCCCGCGCCTTCGGGCTGCATGGCGACCATTGCGTGGTGGGGCTGATCGCCGGCGACAGGAGCCAGCTCGTCCGCGAGAGCGCCCATGTGCTGACCTGCCTGATGCGGATCTGGGCGGCGCGGAACCTCTCGGCCGGCGCCGTATGGACCGAGCTGGACCGCCGTACCCAGGTCGGCGAACTGCTGATGATGCTGAACAACACGCCGCGCCGCCGCGCCGGGCGGTCGGCCGGGCGCGCCCTCGGCCGACCGTGGAAGATCCAGTCCACCAAGCTGCCCTGATGGCGGGAATGCGATCTTTCCTTTGGCACCGTGGAGGGACGGGTGGCATAAGCGCGCCAAGGTCACGCTTCGCCGTGTCATGACAGCCCGCCACAGCACAAGGACAGTCCCGCCCCCCATGTCTCGGGTCCCTTTTTTCCCAGCGTCCGGCCGGGTGGCCGATCCCGCTCCATGAACGGGGCCTGGGTGGATCTGGCGGCGGCACTGGTCGTGCTGGCCTCGGCCCTGTTCGGCTGGGCGCGCGGCCTGGTCCGCGAAATCCTGGGGCTGGCGACCTGGGCCGGCGCGCTGGTCCTGGCCATGCGCTGGATGGACCCGGTGCATCAGGCGCTCACGCCGTGGATCGACAATCCGCTGGTGGCCACCGCCGCCAGCTTCGCCCTGCCCTTCATCGGGCTGCTGGTCGTCTTCACGCTGCTGGCCCATCTTCTCGGCCGGATCGTCCGCGACTCGGTTCTCGGGGGGCTAAACGGCATGCTGGGCCTGCTGTTCGGCGGCCTGCGCGGCTATGTCGTCCTGGCCGTGCTCTATGTCGCCGTGAGCACGGAAGTGGCGCCGATGGATTGGCCCCAGCCGGTGCAGGATGCACGCGCAACCGCTTTCGTTGCCCGGGGGGCCTTCTTTCTCGGCAGGCTCCTGCCCATTTCCATGCAGGCACAGCTTGCGCAACCGGTGCAGACGCGCCATGACGCCCCGATATGACCCCTGAACGGGGCCTTTCCCCCTTCGCCTCCCTGGGGCCTGCCCAGGGTCTTCGCCCGGTCAAAAGCCGAGGAAAGAGAGAACCGATCATGCCGATCCGCCCCACCGTCCCGCAGGCCGCCACCTCATGCAGCCCGGCCGCCGCGTGTCCGTCGGGCCACCGCGACGACGTGCCGCCGCAGTGGCACGACGACGACAAGCCGCATGAGGAATGCGGCGTCTTCGGTGTCTGGAACGTCAACGACGCTTCGGCGCTGACGGCGCTGGGGCTGCACGCGCTCCAGCATCGCGGGCAGGAAGCCACGGGCATCGTGTCGTATGACGGCGAGCGCTTCCACACCCACAAGGGGCTGGGGCTGGTGGGCGACGTGTTCGGCGACGCGCGGGTCATGGCCACCCTGCCCGGCCACCGGGCGGTGGGCCACAACCGCTATGCTACCACCGGCGCCACGCTGATCCGCAACGTGCAGCCGCTGTTCGCCGATTTCGAGTTCGGTGGCCTGGCGGTGGCGCATAACGGCAACCTGACGAACGCCGAAACCCTCAAGCGCGCCCTGATCCGCCGTGGCTGCATCTTCCAGTCCACGACCGACAGCGAGGTGTTCATCCACCTGATCGCGATCTCGCTCTACGCCTCGGTGATCGACCGGCTGATCGACGCGCTGAAGCAGGTGCTGGGCGCCTATTCGCTGGTGGTGCTGTCGCGCGAGGCGCTGATCGGCGTGCGCGACCCGCTGGGCGTGCGGCCGCTGATCCTGGGCCGCATCCCCGGCGAGACCGAGTCCGCCCCGCCTTCCTGGGTGCTGGCCAGCGAGACCTGCGCGCTGGATATCGTGGGCGCGGAATTCGTCCGCGACGTCGAGCCGGGCGAGGTCGTCATCATCGACAATGACGGCGTGCGCTCGGTGAAGCCCTTCGGCGAGCAGAAGGCCCGCTTCTGCGTGTTCGAATATATCTATTTCGCCCGCCCGGACTCGGTGCTGGACGGCGTGCCGGTCTACGAGGCCCGCAAGCGCATCGGCGTCGAACTGGCCCGCGAAAGCGCGGTCGATGCCGACGTGATCGTGCCGGTGCCCGATTCCGGCGTGCCCTCGGCCATGGGCTACGCGATGGCCAGCGGCATTCCCTTCGAACTGGGCATCATCCGCAACCATTATGTCGGCCGCACCTTCATCGAGCCGACCGACCAGATCCGCCATCTGGGCGTGAAGCTGAAACATTCGACCAACCGCCCGGTGCTGGACGGCAAGCGCGTCGTGCTGGTCGATGATTCGATCGTGCGCGGCACCACCTCGCGCAAGATCGTGGACATGGTCCGCGCCGCCGGCGCGCGCGAGGTGCATATGCGCATCTCCTCGCCGCCGACCACGCATTCCTGCTTCTACGGCATCGACACGCCCGAGCGCAGCAAGCTGCTGGCCGCCCGCCACGACCTGAAGGAAATGGCCGAACTGATCGGCGTGGACAGCCTGGCCTTCATCTCGTTCGACGGCCTGTATCGTGCCCTGGGCCACGAGGGACGCGACGCCGCCGCCGGCCGCTATTGCGATGCCTGCTTCACCGGCGACTACCCGATCGCCCTGGTCGATTACGAGGCCGCCGGCGGCGACCCGCATTCCGACGCCGCGTGACCCCTGCCGGGCCTGAGGCGGCATGCCGCCGGATAGCGTAAACCCCGGCAGCATGGCCCCCGGCAGCGTCGCCCTGATCACCGGCGCCAGCCGGGGCATCGGCCGCGCCACCGCCCTGGCCCTGGCCGATGCCGGGGCCCACTGCATCCTCACCGCCCGCACGCCGGGCGGGCTGGAGGAAACCGACGACCTGATCACCCGCCGCACCGGCCGCCCCGCCACCCTGCTGCCCATGGACCTGCGGGACGGCGCCGCGATCGACGCGCTGGGCCCCTCGATCGCCGCCCGCTTCGGCCGGCTGGACGTGCTGGTGCATTGCGCCGCCATGCTGGGCGTGCTCACACCCGTCACCCACATGCGCGACACCGACTGGGAGGCCACGCTGGCGGTCAACACCACCGCCACCTGGCGGCTGATCCGCACCACCGCACCGCTGCTGGACCGCGCCCCCGCCGGCCGCGCCCTGTTCCTGACCGACGGCCACGCCACCCGCCCCGCCAGTTTCTGGGGCATGATGGCGGCCTCGAAAGCGGCCATGGAGGCCGTGGTGCTGACCTGGGCCGATGAAATCGGGCCGGACTCGGCGCTCAGGATCAATCTCTACGATCCCGGCCCCGTGGCCACCCGCCTGCGGGTGCAGGCCATGCCCGCCGCCGACCTGTCCGCCCTGCCCCGGCCCGAACAGGTCGCCGCCGCCCTCGCCGCCCTGTGCCGGCCCGACGAACAGCGCCACGGGCAACGGATCACGACACCCGCAAGAGCCTGACGCGCCCGCCCGATTCTGTTATGACACCGGCATGGCCAAGAAACCCCAGACCCCCGGCACGCCGGCCACACTGGCCCTGACCCGCGCCGGCATCGCCTTCATCCCCGTGACCTACAGCTACGATCCCGACGCCGACCGTCTGGGCGTGCAGGCCGCCGAGGCGATCGGCGAGCCCCCGGCCCGGGTCTTCAAGACCCTGATGGCGGAAATCGACGGCAACGCGGTGTGCGTCGTCGTGCCGTCGGACCACGAGGTCAGCATGAAGAAACTGGCCGCCGCCTTCGGCGGCAAGAGCGCCAGGATGATGAAGCCGGCCGATGCCGAGCGCATCACCGGCTTCCGCGTCGGCGGCATCAGCCCGTTCGGGCAGAAGAAGCGCGTGCCCACGGCCTTCGCGCGGCAGGCTGCCGACCTGCCCTATCTTTATACCAATGGGGGCCAGCGCGGCTTGCAGGTGCGCCTGCTCCCGGCCGACGCATTGCGCGCCAGTGCGGCCACATTGGCGGATCTGACGGCGGAGTGATCTTCTTTTTCTGAAGAAAAAGAAGCAAAAAGACTTTGTTCGTTTTCCGGTTTGCTTGCAGGCGAGATCCTAAAGCGTGGTGCGGTCATTCGACTGGCCGCAGCGCGCTCCAGGACCGCTTTCTTACCCCTGCTGCTGCTGCGGATCGGTCATCTGCACCGGCGCAGTCGGGAACTTGCCCGATTTCGCGATCACTTCCGGGTCCTCGTTCGCCGCCGGCAGATAGACATGCGGCAGAATGGCATTCAGCCGGCTCGCCACCTGGTTGCTGATATCGACCTGCGGCCCATGCAGCACGGTCAGGCCCGACTGCACCACCAGCGTCAGCCCGCGCGCCTTCGCCACGGTGTTCACCACCTGGCCGATTTCTCGCTGAACCTGGTTCACCGCGATCTGGATATCTTCCTCCAGGATCCGGTTGCGGTTGCCGAACTTGCGCTGGTCGGCCGCCGCGCGCTGCTGCAAGGTGCGCTGCTGGGCTTCCGCCTCGGCCCGGGGCGCATTCATCATCTGCTGGCGCAGGGTCTGAAGCTGCTGTTCCTCGGCCCGCACATCACGGATCAGGGCATCGCGCCGCGCGGCCATCTCCTTCTCGACTTCCTGGATCGCAACCGATTGCCGCATGATCGCGTCGGTATCGAATACGCCCACGATCGGCGCGGGAGGCTTGGCACCGGGCGGCAACGCCGCAAAATCGGGCACTGGCGGCGCGGGCAGGACCGGCTGCTGGTCGGCACCGGCAGGCGCGGAGGCAGCCGCGGGTGCGGGCGCTGTCCGCGCCGCCGGGGCGGCCGCGAGGGCGGGGGTCAGGACGGCGCCCATCCCGGTCACAACGAAGAATCCAGCCAGAAGCCGGCGGCACGAGGCCCGGGAAATATCGGTCATGATCGCAATCCGTAAGACAGGGAGCAAACGCGACGGCGCGCGGGCCGGGAACGGCAAAAACAGCAATGCTGCCCTGCCTAGCCGATCACCGGGAGCCTGACCAGTCCTCGCCCGTTCAAACACGTACATACACGCACGACGATCCGGCCCGGAGCGTGCCATACTCCCCTCTCCACACCCCTCTCTGAAAGGGTCCGTCGCCATGAACCCGCGTTCCCATCGGCAGATTGCCGGCTGCCTCACCCTCGCCGCCCTGTGCCTGCCACCGGCACTGTCATCCGCCCGCCCCGCACCGGCCTCGGCACCCCACGCGTCGCACTCCGCCTATCCCGATGGAACGGGCGATTCGCTGGTCGACCGGCTGAATGCGGCCCAGTTGCCGCAGAGCTATCGCGGCCCGCTCTATTATCAGGGCCAGCCCATCCCCCAGGCCCAGCCGATCGACGTGCAGAGCCTGCCCCCGAACGTGCCGCAGGTCGTACCCCCGCCGCCACCCGGAGCCCGCGCGCCCGAGCCCTCCATGCGCCCGCCCGGCCTGACCGGCGGCGTGCTGCCACCACCGGAACCACCCTGCGCCGGAGCCTGCTGACAGGCGCCGAAAAAGCCACAATTCCGCTGTAATTCCAGAACAGTCTGCTGCGGTGGCGTCGGTGCGTGATGCAAATGTTCCCGACGTCACACCCATATCCGGAAGCATCCCGCCTCAGAGCCTGCCTGGAAATGTGCGCTGGCGAGCGAGAGCGGCCCGTGAGGGCCGTGCCCGTCGTGTGTTTCCGAGCATCGGAGCGGAGCGGCCTTGATGGCCGTGAGCACCGAAGCACAGGAAACACGCGTCGGATCGCCGCCAGCGCGCATTTCCAGGCAGGCTTTCAGAGCATCGCATACAGCCGCCACATCACCGGCGTATGGGAGAGAAAGATCAGCCCCAGCCCGGAAGCAAACAGCAGCTTGAGCCCCAGCGGGCCGCCCGACGACACCAGCGCATCGAGCGTCAGCGCCTGCATGCAGGGATCGATCAGCCGGACTGGGCGCCCGCGTGCGTCCTGCACGGGCGGCGCCGCGATCCGCGCCCGCCATTCCTGCCGCTGTCGCGCTTCCTCAGCCGCCGAAATCCGTGCCCGACCGTATAATTGCGTGACATATCGATCCAGATCCTCGACCCGATACATCAGGGTCCGCCCGTTCCGCGCCGCCGGGCGCGGCCCCGCATGCAGCAGGCCGAGCATGCGCAGCCGTCGCGCAGGGATACCCAGATAGATGGCAGCATCGGCCAGCGGCAACATGCGCCGCAACGGAAAGAGGTGAACGGTCGCCAGGCCGTCATTGGCGCCATCCGGAGGAGTGAGGCCGCTCATCCCCCCGACGATGTTGCCCCGTGGCTTCGGCTGTCAATCATAACCTGCACCAATCGCAGGCGCGTTTCCGGATAAGCCTTATACGGCGATCCTGATCTGTGTTGGCGTATGGGTGAAGGAAGAACCTTCTTTTTCTGAAGAAAAAGAAGCAAAAAGACTTTTATTCGTTTACGGGCGTTCTCTGCCCCGGCAGAAGAATTCCAAACAGATCAAAAGTTTTTTGGTTCTTTTTTTCAAAAAAGAACAAATACTTAACGACAGATATGCCGCTCCCCGTCCGCGCCGATATAAGTCCCGGTCAGCGGATCAAAACAGGCATTGGCCACGCAGGCGTTGCCCGACGCCAGCGGCGCCGGATTCACCCGTGCCGCCATGGCCTGCGTCGCATGCGCCGAAGCACCGCAGAGCGGCGTATCGAGCGGGGCGGAAGGGTCGTTCACCAGTTGCGCCTCGTTGGCGGGCGGCGGGGCTTCCACCACCGTTCCCGGCGCGAACTGCAAGGGCGGATGCCGCCCCGGCTGGCTCGCCACCGGCGCGGGGGGCTTGGCACAACCGGCCAGCAGAGCCAGAACCGGCAGCACGCCCAGCGCCACCCGGCCGGCCGCGCGCATGAAGGAAGACCGGCGACGTGCGTTCATGGCTCTGTCCTGTGTACTCCGGCCGGCCATCGGGCAAGCCGATCCGGTCCCATCCATCATCCGTCTTATCGCCCGCACGGTCAAAGATCGAGCCGCCCCTGGGACCCGTCGGGCCGCAGCGCGCGGACCTCCGCCACGCCATCGGCGAATGTCAGTTCCAGGCGGCCGCCCGGCCGCACGTCGGCCGCGCGGGTCACCGCCACGCCTGACGGATCGCGCACCAGCACATAGCCGCGCTCCAGCACCGCCATGGGCGACAGCGACTCCAGCCGCCCCGCCAGCCCGTTCAGATGGGCGCGCCGCTCGCGCACCATCCCCGCCAGCGGAGCAGCTGACAGCCGCGCCCGGTCGGTCCGCGCCCGCCGGTCGCGCAACGCCTGCCGCAGGCCCGAGAGCAGATGGCTGGCCACGAGATCCAGGCGGGCCCGCCCTGGCCCCGTCAGCAGCAGGGGCGAGGGCATCATGCGCCCGGTCGCCAGCAGGGCGGCGCGCCGCCGCTCGATCAACCCCGGCAGCGCGCGGTCCAGCCGCTCGCCCCGGTCGTCCACCCGCATCCGTGCCGTGGCCAGCAGCGACGGCAGGTCGGGCATCCGCGCCGCCGCCCGGTCCAGCCGCAGTCGCGCGGTCTGCGTCAGGCGGGTCAGCCCGCTGGTCAGACGCGCGACACGATGCGCCAGATCGGCCACCAGTTCGGCCCGCGCCGGCACCGCCATCTCGGCCGCCGCCGTGGGGGTGGGCGCGCGCCGGTCGGAAACGTAATCGATCAGCGTGGTGTCGGTCTCATGCCCCACCGCCGAAATCAGCGGAATGCGGCAGGCGTCCACCGCCCGCAGCACCGCCTCGTCGTTAAAGGCCATCAGGTCTTCCAGCGACCCGCCGCCGCGCGCCACGATCAGCACGTCGGGGCGCGGCACCGCCCCGCGCCCGTCGATCGCGTCAAACCCGGCGATGGCGGCGGCAATCTGCGCCGCAGCCCCCTCGCCCTGCACGGCAACCGGCCACACCAGCAGCCGGCGGGGAAAGCGCCGGGCGACGGTGGTGCGGATATCATGCAGCACCGCGCCCTGCGCCGAGGTGACGATGCCGATCACATCGGGCAGGAACGGCAGCGCCCGCTTGCGCGCGGCATCGAACAGGCCCTCGGCCGCCAGCTTCAGCCGCAGCCGCTCGATGCGCGCCAGCAGCGCGCCCTCGCCGGCATATTCCATCCGCTCGACGATCAACTGGTAGGACGAGCGCTCGCCATACGACGAGACCTTGCCGGTGGCGATGATCTCCAGCCCGTTTTCCGGCACCAGCCCCAGCCGCGACACCGACCCGCGCCAGACGACCCCCGAGATCTTCCCGCTCTCATCCTTCAGCGAGAAATAAAGATGGCCGGACGAATAGCGTTTGAATTCCGTGATCTCGCCCCGCACCCGCACGCGGCCGAACGTGCCTTCCAGCGTACGGCGGATCGCCCCCGAAATCTCGGAGACTGAATATTCGGGCACATTGCCCGGTCCAGGGCCCGGTCCGGGGCCACCGGACGTGCGAAGCGTTTCGTCCATCGCCGCAAGGTAGGATAGACACGCCGATCCCGAAAGACCGGACAGACCGACCGGCCCCATTCCCGACGGCGACGCGGCTTGGTCGCCACTTTCCAGCCGCCACGAGCCGCCCCTGCCCGCCCCGGACGGTTGCCTCTGTTACCGATAGGGCGTAATGGATAACACGGTTAAAAGACTGTCTGAAAAGTGCCGATGCCGAGTCAAGAACGGCCTGACGGGCCGGACACGATGGCCCTTGGCGCCCCGGCATCGATCAGCGAAAGCGACGCGCTGCCCGCCATGCGCGCGGGATGCACACGGCATCCCAACGCGCCGATCACCACCGAAGCGGTGCCGGTGGCCTGCTTTCTCCCCTCTCCCGATCAGGCGCCTCCTCCCGCGCCTTGCGCCGTTTGACGCGCATTTTCGTTGGCTGGACACTTCATCTTGGCAATAACCCGGGCAATATGATGAAAATTGCTTTATGGACCGCCCATCTCTCCGCCCCCGGCGATCCGGCCTGGTTCGATTGTGCCGCGCAATACCGGTTCCTGCGCGATCATTTCCCGGACCAGGCGGTCACATTCTTTACCGACCTGCCTGATTCCGGCGTCTTCCCGATTCCCGACATCGCCTCCCCGGCCGATCTGCCGCGCTGGTGCGCGGAGCACGAAGATGGCGTTCTCGTGGTCCATTACCGGGATGGTCCACTTCCGTGCCTCGACCTTCTGACCAACCGGCGCGCGCCCGTGATCCTGCGCTGGCACAATGCGACACCTCCCTGGTTCACGTTCGGCCGGCAGAACGCCGATGCGCACGCCGCCCTGGCGGGCTACGAAACCATTGCCGAGATCGCGCGATATCCCCACATCCACGTCTGGTGCAATTCGCCTTTCACGCGCGAACAGTTCCGTGCTCTGGGTGGACGGGCCGATCGGAGCCGCGTCGTCTTTCCGGCAGGTCATGCCGCCACGGAACAGGCGAAACCGGATGCACGGACGGCACATGCCACGTCGCCCGACGAAACGACCGTGCTGGTCGCGGGCCGCGTCGCACCGCACAAGGGGCAGATCAATGCCATCCATGTCGCCGACCGGGTCAAGGCAATCACCGGGCGCCCTCTCACGCTCCATTTCGTGGGCAGCGGCTTCCACGATCCCACACCTTATGCCGGCGCCCTGCGCGACGCCATCGAGACGGCAGACTGCACAATCGTGCTGCATGAAGGCATTTCACAGGGCACGCTGCGCGATCTCCACGCCCGAGCGCACGCCTGCCTCAGTCTTTCCGAACATGAGGGCTTCGGGGATGATGTCTTCGGCGCCCTGCGCGCGGGCGTTCCGGTGGTCGCCTGGGCGGTAACGGCGCTGGAAACCCTGCTGGATGGCCATCCTTTCGCGTTCCGGCATTTTGATATCGACATGTTCGCATCCGCCATCGCCGCCCTGCGCGACCCGGTGGTGCGCAGCCGCGTTCTGGACTCCCAGGCGATGCTCCTGCCCCGCTATCGGCCCGAGATCACGAACGATCAGATTCTCGCCGGCCTGGCCAGCGTGTTTCCGGCCGGCCCGCAGGACCAGGCGGCACCGGCACCCGAGGCGGATCTGGGCGAACCCTCGCTTGAGCGCCATCCCGCCATCCTGCGGCAGGTCGTGCGGGAATGGCACCGCGCGGCAGGGCATTTTCCGCAAAGCAGCGAAGCCAGCCTGGCCTATGACAGCCATATCAACATCACCTCGCTTCACGACCTCAGGCTGGCGCGCGCGCACACCGAGATGACGACGGCCCGGCGCTACGCGGCCCTGGCGACGGAAAACGATGCCGAACTTCGGATCGCCCCCCTGGATTTCAACTGTTTTTCCGCCGTCATCACCACGCCCGGGCGCCAATCCGGCTCCGCCGGGGCGGCGCGGCATTATCCCGCCAGGCCCCTTGTCAGCGGCCCCTATATCGCCCTTCCCCCCGGCACCTATCGGGTACGCTTCATCCTCGACATCACGCTCCAGACACCGGGCGAACTGACGGTCGATATCGAAGCCGTCGTGAACGGCACGCATGTCGTGGGTCGCGACTGCCTGACATGCCGGCCGGGAGAGAGAATGCCCCCTGCCAGCATTACCTTCGAGACGACGGACGAATCCGCCCTGGTCACGTTTCGCATCCACCCACGCCAGGCTTTCACGGGGATGGTTGCGTTCGGCGGTGCAAGACTGCGAAATGCGCATCGCGATTTCGCCATCAAGGACGAGACCGAAGGATCGGAAAATCCGCCGCTTCCCGCATCGGACATCGAAACGCTTCTGGCCGGGAAGCGCAGCCGCGCGATTCTGGGCAGGGTTCGTGCCCGCCGTCTTTTCCGTGCCGGCAACATCGCGCGTGACGAAGCCAAATGGGCAGTAGCGGCCAGGATCTATTCAAAGGGGCTTCTGCTGCAACCGGATCATTTCGACTATACCGTTCAATGCGCCCACATGCTCAAGGAAACGGGGGCGATGGCCCTGGCAGAGCGGCTTTATCTGCGGGCGCTCGGCATGCGTCCCGGCGATCCCGATCTCACTCTTCAGCTCGGCCATTTCTACAAGATAGCCGGACGGTCTGACGACGCGCTTCGGTATTACGAAGCGGCGGCGGCCTCCCTGCACCCCGCCGCCAGCCTGGCGCGTGCCGAACTTCAGGGGGCCGGATCGTGACAACGCCCCGAACTCCGGACCAGCCATCCATGAAAATTGCCTTCCTTGTTCAGGGCCTGTTCGAAATCAGCGACTCGATCGGTTTCGATTGCGTCTATCAATACCGTCTGCTGCGCGACATGCCGGGCGGCGAAACCGCCCGCCTGTTCGCGGAGCGTTTCGACCAGGCCCGGCACCCCGACGTGCCGATCGAGGACCTGCCCCAATTCCATGCATGGTGCGACGAAAACCCCGATGGCATCATCATCTATCATTATTGCGGCGCCTGGCCGGAGATCGACGATTTCCTGCGCGGGCGGCCCACCCGCGCGGTCATACGCTGGCACAACAACACCGCGCCGTGGTTCTACCTCTCCCAATCCACGCACCTGTCGCATACGTTGGCGGGATTCGAAAACATCGTTGCCCTCGCACAGGCGCCACATCTGCGTTTCTGGGTCAATTCGGACTTCACGCGCGACCAGTTCGCAGCCCTCGGCGGTGATCCCGGCCGATGCACGACCGTCTTCCCCGCCAGTCGCTACCTGACCGCCGCAACCAGCCCCGACCGCACGCCGCAGCGCCGGGTCTTTCCGCAGGAAGGGCCGATCAATCTCGTCTTCGTCAGCCGCGTGGTGGCCCATAAAGGCCATCGCTCCATCGTGGCGATCGCGCGGCGCGTCGCGGCCCTCACCGGCCGCCCCGTCATCGTGCGCTTCGCCGGCCGGGAGGACGAGGTCAAGAAGGACATCGCGGCATTCGCGGCGAAGCTCCAGGTCGATGTCCGTTTCCTGGGCGAGATTTCCGAAGCGGAACTCAGCGCGCTCTATAACCAGTCCGACGCGCTTCTCTGCCTCTCCGAACATGAGGGATTCGGCCTGCCCGTCTTCGAGGCCATGCGGTGCGACCTGCCGGTCGTCGCCTGGCGCAATACGGCACTGGACGCCCTGCTCGCCGAGCATCCGCTGGCCTTCGAGCATTACGACCTGAACCTGTTCGCCGCCGCCGTGGCCAGCCTTGCGGACCCGCTGGTCCACAGTCAGGTCCTCGACGCCCAGCACCATATCCGCGAACATTATTCCCCGCGTGTGGTGCGCGAGCAGATCACGCAGGGCCTCCGCCGCCTGAGCGAGAACGACCGCGAGACGACGATGGCCAGGCTGCGCGCCCTGTCGGATGCCAACCCCGGCCTGACACCCGACATCGAAAAACCCCTCGGCGACTGGCTGCTCCGCGCGGGCGAGACCACACGTACCAGCCAGCCGCCCGCAATCGACGCGCTTGAAACGGCGGTGCTGCATGACAGCGGCAGCAATCTGGTCTCGTTCCACGATCTCAGGATGTTCCGCGACCTTACCGAGGGTCGGGAGGCCCTGCATGCCGCAGCATTCGGGACGCCTGCAACACAAGGGCAGCTCCATTTCGGGGCGGAACTGTTCACCGGTCGCGATTCCAGGCTGATCGACGGCAGGCTGGATTTCCCGGCAGGCCCTTACCCGTCCGGCCATCGGATCTTCGGACCGTATGTCACCCTGCCCAAAGGGTATTTCGAAGCCGTGTTCGACCTCGTCATCGACCCTGCTTGCAGCCCGTTCGCCAGCGACGTGGTGATCGACGTCTTCTGCATGCCCGGCGGCGTCGTCGGCAGGCGCCGGCTGCGCGCGGCGACAATCGGGCCCTCCACGGCCTTCACGCTGCGCTTCGACCTGCCGGCCGGCGATCCGACCACCGAATTCCGCGTTGCGTTCTCCAGGCCCTTTTCGGCGGCGCTGTCCTTCGGCGGCGTTACCATCAGGCGCGCCGGGCCGCGACCGCCCGAGCGGAGCGGCCTGCTTGCCAGCCTGGGAAGAACCGTGGGCAGGCTGGTGAAGGGCGGGCGGAAAGGCCGGTCATGAACCCGCGCCGCCGCAAAGAACATCGTCCGCCGGCGCGGGGTATGATAGAGACGGCCTCCCCGGACAGCCGGGGAATGTCGGATATGTCAGTGACAGGGACGGTAACGTGATGCGGGTGCTTCTGGTCGGATCGGGTGGACGGGAACATGCGATGGCGGCGGCGATCGCGCGCTCGCCCGCGCTGGAGGCCCTGTTCATCGCCCCCGGCAATCCGGGCACCGCCGCGCTGGGCACCAATGTCGCCATTGCCGTCGATGACGTGCCTGCCCTGGTGGCCTTTGCAAAGGCCGAACGGATCAACCTGGTGGTGCCGGGCCCCGAGGCCCCGCTGGTCGCGGGCCTGGCCGATGCCTGCATCGCGGCCGGCATCCCCTGCGCCGGCCCCAGCCGCGCCGCCGCCGAACTGGAAGGCAGCAAGAGCTTCACCAAGGAAGTCTGCGACGCCGCATCCATCCCCACCGCCCGCTGGGAACGGTTCGACGCCGCCGCCCCGGCGCTGGAATTCGTCCGCCGCCGTGGCGCGCCGATCGTGATCAAGGCCGACGGCCTGGCCGCCGGCAAGGGCGTGGTCGTGGCCATGACGGTCGCGGAAGCCGAAGAGGCCATCCGGTCCATGATGGACGACGCCACCCTCGGCGCCGCCGGCCAGTCGGTGGTGATCGAGGAATGCCTGGTGGGCGACGAAGTGTCCCTGTTCGCCTTCTGCGCCGACGAAACCGCCGTGCTGATCGGCGCGGCGCAGGACCACAAGCGCATCGGCGAGGGCGATACCGGCCCCAACACCGGCGGCATGGGCGCCGTCTCGCCCCCCACCGGCTTCGACCGTGCAAGGCAGGAAGCGGCGCTGGACCTGCTGGTGCGCCCTATGCTGGCCGAAATGGTCCGGCGCGGCACGCCCTTCCGTGGCGTCATCTTCGCCGGCCTGATGCTGACGGCCGAGGGCCCGAAACTGATCGAATATAACGTCCGCTTCGGCGACCCCGAGGCCCAGGCCCTGCTGATCCGCCTGCAATCCGACCTGCTGCCCGCCCTGGCCTCGGTCGCCGCCGGCACGCTGGAGGCGGCGGATATCCGCTTCTCCGACGATCACTCCATCAGCATCGTCCTCGCCGCGCGCGGCTATCCGGGCAAGCCCGCCGCCGGCGGCGTGATCACGGGACTGGAACAGGCCGAAGCCCAGCCCGGCGTCCACATCTTCCATGCCGGCACCAGGCGCGACGACCAGGGCCGCCTGATCGCGGCTGGCGGCCGCGTCCTGACCGTCTGCGCCACCGGCGGCACGCTGGGCGAAGCCCGCGCCCGCGCCTATCAGGCCATCCCGGCCATCCATTGGGATGACGCGGTGTGGCGGCGCGACATCGGCGACCGCGCCCTGCGCGCCGCCGCAGCCAGCGACGCGCCGTCAGACGCGGGCTGAGACCTGTCCGGCCGCCGGAGACGTGCCAGGCAGACATCCACGACAACCCTCCGGTTTCCGATCGCCCGGCCTTGTCGCCCTGGTGAAACCTGCCCAGAGTGCCTGTCATCGACAGGCTGCCACGCGGCGGCATCATTCCGACCGGAGAGAGTCCATGATCCTTCGTCGTCCGCTCGCGGCGCTCTTTCCCGCCGCGATCCTCGCGACGCTGGCGCCTGCCCACGCGGCCATCCCATGGGCGCCGATCGATCCGGCGCGCATGTCGGCGGCAATCCGCACCCTCGCCTCCGATCCGTTTGAAGGCCGTGCCCCCGCGACCACGGGCGAGGCCAGGACAGTGGACTGGCTAATCGCGCAATATCGGAAGATCGGGCTGGAACCAGGTGGCGAGAATGGCGGCTGGACCCAGACCGTGCCGTTGCTGCGCACCAGGATCGGAACGCCGTCCCGGCTCGACGTAACGGTCGGCGGCGCCGCACTGCCGCTGGAACTGAAAAAGGATGTCTATCTCACCACCCTGTCGCCAATCGAACGGATCAGGGTGAACGCGGCCCCACTGGTGTTCGTGGGCTATGGCGTGCATGCGCCCGAACGCCAGTGGGACGATTACAAGGGCGTCGACCTGAAAGGCAAGGTCGCCGTCTTTCTGGTCAACGATCCGGATTTCGATGCGAGGCCGGAAGAGCCCGTCGCCGGGCGTTTTGGCGGCCGGACGATGACCTATTACGGGCGCTGGACCTATAAATATGAGGAAGCGGCGCGACGTGGCGCGATCGCGGCCCTGATCGTGCATGACACGCCCGGCGCCTCCTATCCATGGACGACCGTGATCGCGCCGGGCGGCGAGGCATTCGACATCGTGCGCGAGGAAGGCGCCGGCAAGCCCGTGCCGCTCCAGGGCTGGCTGGAAGGGAGCGCCGCCACGCGCCTCTTCGCCCGCGCGGGGCTCGACCTTGCGGCGTTGCGCGTCAAGGCGCGCGATCCGGGGTTTCGACCGGTGACGCTTGCCGGCGCGACCCTGACGGCCGACGTGCCGGTCGCGGTGGCGCATCTGCAAAGCCGCAATGTCATCGGCAAGCTGACCGGCGCGAAATATCCTGACGAGACAGTCCTGTATGGCGCGCACTGGGATGCGTTCGGCGTCGGCACCGACGCGCGGGGCCAGCCCGTCATTCGGCGCGGCGCCATCGATGACGGGTCGGGCATCGCCGCGATGCTGGAAATCGCCCGCGCCTTCAAGGCCGGTGCGAAACCGGCCCGGACGGTCATGTTCGCGGCCTGGACGGCCGAGGAACGCGGCCTGCTCGGATCGACCTGGTATGTCGAACATCCATTGGCTCCGCTTGCGAAAACCGCCGCCAATTTCACCATCGACGTGTTGCAGATGGCCGGCCCGGCGCGCAATGCCTTCGTCATCGGCGACGGCCAGAATAGCCTGCAGGACGACCTCGTGCCGGCCGCCCATGCACAGGGCCGCATCGTGCAGCCCGAGGCCAGTCCCGAGCGTGGTGCCTTCTATCGCGCCGATCATCTGCCCTTTGCGCGCGCGGGCGTACCGGTCATTGCCGTGATGGACATGACCGGCCCTTACGACCTGCTGTCGGGCGGCATCCCGGCGGGCGAGGCGTGGCTGAAGGCTTATATGCATTGCTACCATCAGGCCTGTGACGCCTGGAGCCAGGACTGGGATCTGCGGGGCGCGGCCGAGGATGCGGCGCTCGTCTATCAGGTCGGGCGCAATGTGGCCTTCTCGCACGCATGGCCGCAATGGAAGGCCGGTTCCGAATTCGCCGCCATCCGCGCGGCGAGTGCCGCCGCCCGATAGGAGACGGGGATTGTCTGCCGGGTCCGGTGAGGATAAGTCCCGTTCATGAACACCACCGCACCCACCTGCCCACAATGCAGCCTGGCAGAAACGCATATCGAGGGGGCGCATCATGTCTGCGACACCTGCGGTTATGAATGGCCAGCAGACATCGCTGAAACCACCGCCGAAGAGGTCGTGCGCGATGCCAATGGCGTGGTGCTTGCCGACGGCGACACGGTCGTCGTGATCAAGGACCTGAAGGTGAAGGGCTCCTCGACCACGCTGAAGGTCGGCACCAAGATCAAGAACATCCGCCTGCGTGGTGGCGACCACGCAATCGAAGCCGGCAGCTACATGCTGAAGGCCGAGTTCCTCCGCAAGGCCTGAACGAATCGGGGTGCAGGGGTCCGCGACCCCTGCCGGGTTCGGGCAGAGCCCGAGCACAACCCGCCACGCCCGGAAAACAGGCGCCCCAACAAAAAACGCCCGGCCACCGAAATGGCCGGGCGCGATAAAGAGTAAACCCGAACGTGCGATCAGATATGGATCGCGCGCTTCTCCACATCCAGCGCCGCTTCCTTGACCGCTTCGCTCAGCGTCGGGTGGGCGTGGCAGGTCCGGGCGATGTCTTCCGACGACGCGCCGAATTCCATCGCCAGCGTGGCTTCGGCGATCAGTTCGCCGGCGCCGGGGCCGATGATGTGCACGCCCAGCACCTTGTCGGTCGTGGCATCGGCCAGCACCTTCACGAAGCCGTCGGTCATGCCCATGGCGCGGGCGCGGCCGTTGGCGGTGAAGGGGAACTTGCCGGTCTTGTAGGTGACGCCAGCCCCCTTCAGGTCTTCCTCGGTACGGCCGACGGTCGCGACCTCGGGCCAAGTGTAGACGACGCCGGGGATGGCATCGTAATTCACGTGGCCCGCCTGGCCGGCGAGGATCTCGGCGATGGCAACGCCCTCATCCTCGGCCTTGTGCGCCAGCATCGGACCGGCGATGACGTCGCCGATCGCATACACGCCCGGCACGCTGGTCGCGTAATGCGCGTCGGTGACGACGCGGCCGCGCTTGTCCAGCGCCACGCCGGCCTCTTCCAGGCCCATGCCTTTGCTGGCGGCGGTGCGGCCGATCGCCAGCAGCACGATGTCGGCATCCAGCGTCTCGGCGGCGCCACCGGCGGCCGGCTCGACGGTCAGAGTCACGCCCTTGCCGGTCTTCTCGGCCTTCGTGACCTTGTGGCCCAGCTTGAACTGCAGGCCCTGCTTGGCCAGAATCCGCTGGAACTGCTTGGCGATTTCGCCATCCGTGCCCGGAACCAGACGGTCGAGATATTCGACCACCGTGACCTCGGCGCCCAGACGGTGCCACACGCTGCCCAGTTCCAGGCCGATCACGCCGCCGCCGATGACGACCATCTTCTTCGGCACGGCCGACAGTTCCAGCGCGCCGGTCGAGGTAACGACGACCTTCTCGTCGACATCGACGCCCGGCAGACCGGCGCTGTCGCTGCCGCTGGCGATGACGATGTGCTTCGCCGTCACCGGCTTGCCGTCGACCGTGATGCGGCCGGTGCCCTCGAGCTTGCCGAAGCCCTTCAGCCAGGTGACCTTGTTCTTCTTGAACAGGAACTCGACGCCCTTGACGTTGGCCTCGACCACCTCGGACTTGCGCGCCATCATCCGCTTCAGATCCAGCTTGACGCTGTCGATCACGATGCCATGACCCGCGTAATCATGGCCGGCGGCATGGAAGTTCTCGGACGATTGCAACAGCGCCTTGGAGGGGATGCAGCCGACATTCAGGCAGGTGCCGCCCAGCGTCGCGCGCTTCTCGACGCAGGCGACCTTGAAGCCGAGCTGGGCTGCGCGGATGGCGCAGACATAGCCGCCGGGGCCGGCGCCGATGACGATCACGTCGTAATCGGTCTCGGCCGGGGGAGCGACCGCCGGGGCGGCGGGGGCCGGAGCCGGGGCGGCCTTGGCTTCGGCAGGCTTCGCCGCCGGAGCGGGCTTGGCGGCGGCGGGCTTCGCCGGGGCGGCGCCAGCACCTTCCTCGACGGTGGTCAGCACGGCGCCGACCGCGACTTCGTCGCCCTCGGCCACGGCGTGCGCGCCCAGACGGCCGGCCGCGGGGGCGGCGACCTCGACGCTGACCTTGTCGGTCTCCAGTTCCACGACCGGTTCGTCGGCGGCGACGCTGTCGCCCGGCTGCTTCAGCCACTTGCCGATCGTGGCCGTCGTCACGCTCTCGCCGAGAGTCGGCACCTTGATTTCAATGGTCATCTTCTTGTCCTGCGTTCGCTGCGTCGGAATCAGATCGGCGGACCGGGCCGAAGACCCGGTCCGCCCCGGCGCATCAGACCTCGAGCAGCAGACGACGCGGATCTTCCACGTTCTGCTTCACGCGCACCAGGAAGCTGACGGCTTCCTTGCCGTCGACGATGCGGTGATCATAGGTCAGGGCGATATACATCATCGGCCGGATCACGACCTGGCCGTTCACGGCCATCGGACGATCCACGATGGCATGCATGCCCAGGATGGCCGACTGCGGCGCGTTGATGATCGGCGTTGACATCAGCGAGCCGTAGATGCCGCCATTGGTGATCGAGAATGTGCCGCCCGACAGCTCGTCCAGCTTCAGCGACCCGTCGCGCGCGCGCTTGCCGAAACCGGCGATCGCGCTTTCGATCCCGGCGAAGCTCAGCTTCTCCGCATCGCGGATCACCGGCACGACCAGCCCGTTGGGGCCGCCGACTGCGATGCCCAGATTGACGAACTCGCGATAGATGATGTCGTCGCCGTCGATCTCGGCGTTGACCGCCGGGAATTCCTTCAGCGCCGCCATCACCGCCTTGGCGAAGATCGACATGAAGCCCAGCTTGGTGCCGCCATGCTTCTTCTCGAAGGCATCGCGATATTCGGCGCGCAGTTCCTTCACCGCCGTCATGTCCACCTCGTTGAAGGTGGTCAGCAGGGCGGCGGTGTTCTGGGCGTCCTTCAGGCGGCGGGCGATGGTCCGGCGCAGGCGGGTCATCTTCACCCGTTCCTCGCGCGGATCGTCGGTGCGCGGCGTGGCCGGGGCGGGGGCCGCCTTGGCCACCGGCGGCTGCGCCAGGAACGCCAGCACGTCACCCTTGGTCACGCGGCCGTCCTTGCCGGTGCCGGTGCCGATCTCGGCGGTGGAGATGCCCTTCTCGGCCATCATCTTCTGCGCCGACGGCATCGGGGCATGGGCCGCGCCCTGCGCCGCGACATCGGAGGGCGGGGTGGCGGGACGCGCGACCGGACCGGCCGCGACCGGCTGGGCCTGCACACCGGCGGGAGCCTTCGGCGCCTCGGGGGCCTTGGCGGGCGCGGCGGCCTTGGGGGCGCCGCTGCCGGCCTCGACCGACGCCAGGATGGTCCCGACCTCGACCTCGGCGCCTTCGGCGACGAGCTGCGGACCCAGCACGCCGGCTTCCGGCGCCGCGACCTCGACGCTGACCTTGTCGGTCTCCAGCTCCACCACCGGCTCGTCGGCGGCGACGCTGTCACCCGGATTCTTCAGCCACTTGGCAATCGTGGCGGTCGTCACGCTCTCGCCCAGTGTCGGAACCTTGATCTCGGCAGACATCTTTCTTTCCATTCCCTCTGCCGGTCAGATCCGCGTGCTGGATTGGGGCACGGCCTTCCGTGCCCCCCACCCGTCGTCTGCCGGCTTGTGTATTCTCAACATAACCAGACTGATGCCGGCGCGAAAAGACCGCGCCGGCCGACCTTCGAACGTCCCGGCCCGCCGGCCGGGACGCAACCTCAGGCCACGCCCAGCGCGCTGGCGACCAGGGCCGCCTGTTCGCTGGCATGCACGCGGGCCAGACCCGTGGCCGGGCTGGCGGCCGCGACGCGGCCGACATAGGTCGGACGCCCGCCCTTGCGGCCCACCTTGCCCATCACGCCCTCGATCAGGCGATCGACGAAGGTCCATCCCCCCATGTTCTCGGGCTCTTCCTGGCACCAGATCACCTGGGCCTTGGGATACAGCGCAAGCTGTTCGGCCAGCAGCTTTTCCGGGAAGGGATAGAACTGCTCCAGCCGCAGGATCGCGACCTTGTCCAGCCCACGCTCGCGCCGCTCGGCCAGCAGGTCGTAATAGACCTTGCCCGAGCAGATCACGACCCGCTCCACCTTGTCGCCCGACGCGATCGGATCGATCTCGCCGATGACCGGGCGGAACGTGGTGCCCGACGCGAATTCCTCGAGGTTGGACACCGCGAGACGATGACGCAGCAGCGATTTCGGCGTCATGATCACCAGCGGCTTGCGATAGTCCATCTTGAGCTGGCGGCGCAGGGCGTGGAAGTAGTTCGCCGGCGTGGTGATGTTGCACACCCGCATGTTGTTCTCGGCGCAGAGCTGGAGGTAACGCTCCAGGCGGGCCGAGGAATGTTCCGGACCCTGGCCTTCATAGCCGTGCGGCAGCAGCAGCACGAGGCCCGACATGCGCAGCCACTTGGTCTCGCCCGAGGCGATGAACTGGTCGATGATGACCTGCGCACCGTTGGCGAAATCGCCGAACTGGCCTTCCCACAGCACCAGCGCGTTCGGATCGGCCAGCGAGTAGCCATATTCGAAGCCCAGCACGCCGAATTCGGACAGCAGCGAGTTATAGACCTCGAACACGCCCTGCGCCGGGTCGATATTGTTCAGCGGCGCATAGGTGTTCTGGTTGACCTGGTCGATCAGCACCGCATGGCGCTGGCTGAAGGTGCCGCGCTGGCAATCCTCGCCCGACAGGCGGACGCGATGCTTCTCCAGCAGCAGCGAACCGAAGCCCAGGGCCTCGCCCGTCGCCCAGTCGATGCCTTCGCCGGTCTGGAACATCGTCGCCTTGGCCTTGAGCTGGCGCACGATCTTCGGGTTGACGTTGAAATCGGCCGGCGCGGTGCTGATCGCGGCACCGATCTTGCGCAGCGCCTCGACCGAAATGCCGGTCGCGGGCTCGGCGTCAATCTTGCCCACCGGCGGCGGCTTCAGGCCGGTCCAGGCGCCTTCCAGCCAGTCGGCCTTGTTGGGCTTGTAGGTCTGCGCGGCCTGGTAGGCTTCTTCCAGCTTGTTGTGGAACGCATCCCACTGCGCCGTGGCATCGGCCTCGCTCACCACGCCCTCGCGCGCCAGACGGTCGGCATAGAGCGTGCGCACCGTCGGACGGGCGGCGATGGCCTTGTACATCGTCGGCTGGGTGAAGGACGGCTCGTCGGATTCGTTATGGCCGTGGCGGCGATAGCCGACGATGTCCAGCACGATGTCGGTCGCGAATTTCTGGCGGAAATCGGCCGCCAGACGCGCGCAGTAGATCACGGCCTCGGGCTCGTCGCCATTGACGTGCAGGATCGGCGCCTGCACCGCCTTGGCGACGTCGGTGCAATAGAGGCCGGAGAACGCATGGGCCGAAACGGTGGTGAACCCGATCTGGTTGTTCACCACGATATGGACCGTGCCGCCAGTGCGGTAACCGATCAGCTGCGACATCGCCATGGTCTCGTAGACCAGGCCCTGGCCGGCGAAGGCCGCATCGCCATGCATCAGCACCGCCATGTGGCGGCTGCGCACGTGCGGGTCGTCATCGTCCTGGGTCGCGCGCACCTTGCCGATCACCACCGGATCGACGGCTTCCAGATGCGACGGGTTGGGCTGGAGCGAGATATGGACCGGGTTGCCGTCGATATCCACGTCGGTCGAGGTGCCGAGATGGTATTTGACGTCGCCCGAGCCCTGCACGTCGTCCGGCTTGAACGAGGCGCCGGCGAATTCGCTGAAAATGGCCGTGTAGGGCTTGCGCACGATGTTGACCAGCGTGTTCAGGCGGCCGCGATGCGGCATGCCGATCGCCACCGTGCGCACGCCGTCCTTGGCCACCTGGTCGATCAGCGCGTGCAGCGCCGGAATGGTGACGTCCTCGCCTTCCAGCCCGAACCGCTTGGTGCCGACATAGCGCTTCTGGCAGAACGCCTCGAAACCCTCGGCCTCGGTCAGGTGGTGCAGGATCAGCTTCTTTTCTTCGACCGTGGCCCCGGCGCGCCAGTTGTCGCCTTCCAGCCGCTGCTGCAGCCAGTTGCGCTGCTCGGGGTCCTGCACATGCATGTATTCCGAGCCGATCGGCCCGCAATAGACGGCGCGCAGCGCGTCCAGCACCTGGTTGATCGTCGCGGTCTGCTTGCCGATCAGGTTGGCCACGATCTTGCCCAGATAGATCGGGCGGTCGAGATCCTTCGGGCCGAACCCGTAGGTCTCGGGGTCGAGATCGGTATGGGGCTTCGGGACCTGCAGCCCCAGCGGATCGAGCCGGGCTTCCAGGTGGCCGCGCACGCGATAGGCGCGGATCAGCTGCGTCGCGCGCAGGCTGTCATCGGCCGCCGCGTTCAGGCTCTCCGCCGAGACGGGCGCGCCCTTGGCCGGGGCCGCCACCACGTCGCCGCCATCGATGCTGGACGGGCGCGGCGCCCACGAGGCCCCTTCCGCGTCATGCAAAATCGCAGCGCCTTCCTCGTCCATCGCCGCGAACAGCGATGCGAAAGAAGGATCGACGCTGCCGGGATCCGCCGCCCAGCGAGCATACAGGTCGGCCAGATAGGCCGTGTTGGCTCCGCTGAACGCGGTCGACAGGATATCTACGCCCGCCATCTTGAAGACATCTCCTCATTCATGACCTGACCGGCCACGTCATTATCCGGACCAGAGCCATCACCGCCAATCGTGGCGGAATGCCGGCCCCAGCCGTTTATCGTCTCAACCCTAACGCCACCTTTGGCCATCCGCCGCCATCTTTCGCCACGGTCAGGATTGCTTCGCACGCATACTCACCTTTCCGTTTCCACCCGCTTGCGCAACGGGGTACGGAACCCGCGACCAGGCGCAAAGCACACCGAACGGCGGCAAAACCGGCGGATGACCCGAAGGGCCGCCCATACCCAAGCAAAGAGCGAACCACTTGCCTACCGCCGCACCGCTCACACCACCGCCATATGCGTCACGATACCGTGACAGCAGGGAACGCCCGCACCGAAGCCCGAACGCCTCCACCGCCGCCCGCGCGCCCGGCGCACACGGCCCGGAACACGCAGGCGGCACCCCACGCCACACCCGTCGGAAATGATGAAAAGAGAGGCAGACCCTGCATCTATTTTAACAGCGCCGGTTTAACGGCGCCGGCTGCCGCCACGCGCCGGATCAGGAGAGATGCGGCAGGTCCAGATAGGCGGTACTCTGCATCTCCTCCAGGCGCGAGGCCGTGCGTTCGAACGCCTGCGCCCCTTCACCCTTCTGGTAGATCGCATCCGGCTGGTCCTCGGCCGAGGCGAACAGCTTCACCTTCTGTTCGTACAGCGTGTCGATCAGAACGATGAAACGGCGGGCAACATCGAAATTATCGGGGCCCAGACGGGGAATATCCTCAAGCACCAGCGCCGGGAAGCGCGTGGCCAGCGCCAGGTAATCCCCGGCACCCAGCGGCCGCCCGCACAGATCGGCGAAGGTAAAGCGCGCGACCGGGCCGGCCGCGACCGTCACCACCAGCTTGCGGCCCATCACCTCCAGCGTCACCGGACGGATCGGCGCGCCGTCGGCCAGGCGCATGAAGATCGAATCCAGCTCCTGCACCGCGTCGGGGCCGGGCGGCACGATCCAGGTCGTCATGCCGCGCATGCCGCCGCGCCGATAGTCGCGCGGCGAATCCAGCACCACCGTATCGACCTCGCGCTGGATGATCGCGATGAAGGGGCGGAAGGCATCGGCCCCCGGCCGGTTCTGGAACAGATCCTGCGGTTCGGTGTTCGAGGTCGCGACCACGACCACGCCGTCGGCGAACAGATATTCGAACAGACGCCCCAGCACCATCGCATCGGCGATGTCGTTCACCTGGAATTCATCGAAGCAGAGCAGCCAGGCTTCCTGCGCGATGGCATGGGCCAGCGGCGGAATCGGGTCGGTCAGTTCCGGATGCGCCAGCTTCATGTCATGCAGCCGCTTGTGCACATCCTGCATGAAGCGGTGGAAATGCACCCGCATCTTGTGTTCGACCGGCGCCAGTTCGAAGAACAGGTCCATCAGCATGGTCTTGCCGCGCCCGACCTGCCCGACCATGTAGACCCCACGCGGGCGCGGGACCTCCGGCGCACCGCCCTCCAGGCCCAGCCGGGCCTTCAGGCCGCCCAGCAGGCCCTTGGGCTTCGGCCGCCGCACCACCGGGTGATAGCCGGGCAGTTCCCGCCACAACTGGTCCAGCCGCGCGGCCGCCTTGGCCTGCTCGGGGTCGCGGGACAGCAATCCGGCGGCCACACGCGCCTCGTACGCTGCCAGGGGCCCCGAGCCAGGGGGCAGGTTCAGATCGGATGCGAAGGCTGTCAGCGCGGATTCCATGATCTATGGCCGATAGCGCCGGCAACGCATCTCATCAAGGGCATGAACTCGCCAAACCGTGTCGTGACAGGCCTGCTCTCCATCTGGTGAACTCCGCCGCGGTCCATGACCACACATCAAGGATATTTCGTGATGATCGACTGGTCCGCCTACCGTCACTTTCTCGGCCAGGCCGTGCCCGCCTTCGCCACCCTTTCACCGGATACGGTCAAAGGGCTGACGACGCTGGACAACGCCGCCAAGGCCACCAACCGGCTGGACGCCAAGACGCGCGAACTGATCGCGCTGGCCGTCGCCGTGACCACGCGCTGCGACGGCTGCATCGCGGTCCATTCCAAGGCCGCCGTGCAGGCCGGTGCCACGAAGGAGGACATCGCCGAAGCCCTGGGCGTGGCCGTGGCGCTGAATGCCGGCGCGGCCGCGGTCTATTCCACCCGGGCGCTCGATGCGGCCGAAAAGGCCGCCGGCGGGGCCTGAGCCCCAGCGGCGGGGCACCAGCCCCGCCGCCCCATTTCCGTCCGCCTTGCCTTCACGCCGGCTCCGGCTCTAGGAATCGGGATGTGGTTTTCATCATCCCATGCAGGTTCCATGACCGTCACCACGCCGATCCGCCCCGATTATGCCGCCCTGGACGCCGCTCCGGTTTCCAGCACGCCCTTCGCCCATGTCGTGGTCCGGAACTTCATCCGGCCGGACGATCTTGCGGCGCTGGTGGCCTCCCTGCCCGACTTGTCGTCCGGCGGGTCGTTCCCGCCCTCCTCGCTCAACCTTTCGCCCCTGGCGCAGGGCCTGATCGCGGAACTGGAAGGCCCGGTCCTGCGCCAGGCGATCGCCCGCAAATTCGCCCTGGACCTGAACGACGCGCCGACCATGCTGACCCTGCGCGGCCGCACGCGGGCCAAGGACGGGCGCATCCACTGCGATTCCGTGGCCAAGCGCGTGACGGTGCTGCTGTATCTCAACCCGGCCAGCGAGGCCTGGGCCCGGCAGGAAGGCTGCCTGCGCCTGCTGCGCGGCCCGGACGATGTCGAGGATTACGCGGCCGAGATCCCGCCCGTCGACGGCACGCTGCTGGTCTTCCCCAACGGCCCGACCACCTGGCACGGCCACCGGCAATATGTCGGCCGGCGCTACACGATCCAGCTCAATTATATGGAAAACGACGCCAAGGCCCGGAACGAACTGCGCCGCCACCGGTTGTCCGCCCTGGCAAAGCGCCTGTCGTCCGCCGCCTGATCCCGCGCGCCCGATCCTCACGCCACATCGGCCCTGATTCTGACATGATCGGCGCCGATCATCCTGACATGAAACAGAATTCGGTTCACCATGGCCGAACCGGCTATAGACCCATAGGAGTCCCGTCATGCGGGTCCGCACACTCCCAATCCTGATGGCCGGCCTCCTGCTGGCCACCGCCGCACCTATCGCAGCCTCCGCCCCGGCCCTTGCGCAACACTGGGATCGTGGCCGTCACGACCGGGGCGGTCATGGCGGCCCGGGGCCTTACCGGGGCGGTGGCCCCGGCTGGCGCGGCGGTGACCGGGGCGGCCGTCGCGGCCCTGGCGTCGGTGCCGCCATCGGCGCCGGCGTCGCCGGCCTGGCGGTAGGCGCCATCCTGGGTGGCGCGCTGGCCTCGCAGGCCGCGCCGCCGCCCGCCGCCTATTATCCGCCCCAGCCGGAACCGCCCCCGCCCCCGCCGGCTTATTATCCTCAGGCGTCCTACGGTTACGGGGCGCAGCCTTACTGAACCCGTCCGGGCCGAAAGGCCCGGCCCCCGTTCAGCCCATGATTTTCCGGAGACCTCCGTCCATGACTGTCCGCCGGCTTTCCTTCCTTGCCGCCCTCTCCCTGCTGGCCACGCCCGCACTGGCGGCGGCCGACACCACGGCCCCGACATCCGCCGCCACGCCGACCCCGCAGGGCTCGGCCGTTCCGGTCCACACGCCGCACGATCCCTCGCCGGACCAGCTCGAAGCCCATATCACCACGCTGCATCAGCAACTGGGCATCACCACCGCGCAGGAAAGCGCATGGAACGCCTTCGCGCAGGTGATGCGCGACAACGCGGCACGCTTCCATGACACGATCGAGCAGCGCCGCACCAAGCTGCCGACCCTGAGCGCACCGGACAACATGCAGTCCTACGCCGACCTGATCACCCAGCGCGCGCAGGACCTCCAGGCGCTGAACATGGCCTTCCGCACGTTGTATAACGGGTTGAGCGACGCGCAGAAGAAAGACGCCGACGTCCTGTTCCGCCAGTCGGACAACCATCCGAAACAGGCCGCCACCACGCACTGAGAAACGAATAGGGGTGCAGGGGTCCACGACCCCTGCCGGGTTCGGGCAGAGCCCGATCCTTCAGGTCCCGTCAAGCGGGTACCAGGCCCGCCCGTCGCGCGCCAGCAGCGCATCGGCACCCGCAGGCCCGGTCGCCCCGGCATCGTAGAATTCGAGCCCCTCCGGCCCCTGCCCCCAGGATTGCAGCACCGGATCAACCGCCGCCCAGGCCGCATCGATATTGTCGGCACGCTGGAACAGCGTGGCATCGCCGGTCAGGCAATCATACAGCAGGGTTTCGTACCCCACATTGGGCTGCAGATCGAACGCATCCTCGTAGCGGAACTTCACCTGCACCCCCGCCAGATCCATCGCCGGGCCCGGATGCTTGGCCGCCATCTCGATCGTCAGGCCCTGGGCCGGCTGCACGTTCAGGATCATGCGGTTGGGCGGCAGGCTGTCGGTCGCGGTGCCGCGAAAGATCGCCACCGGCGGCTTCTTGAACTGCACCACAACCTCGGTCCGCCGGCCGCCCAGCGACTTGCCCGTCCGCAGATAGAAGGGCACGCCCGACCACCGCCAGTTATCGACATGCAGCTTCAGCGCGACATAGGTTTCCGTCACGCTGTCGGGCGCGACACCCGGTGCCGCGCGATAGGCCACCACCGGCCTGCCCTCCACGGTGCCGGCACCATACTGGCCGCGCACCGCATCCTCCGGCCGCACCGGGCGGACGGATTCGAACAATTGCTCCTTCGCCGTGCGCACCGTCTCGGCCGAGAACGAGGCCGGCGGCTCCATCGCCACCATGGCGAACAACTGGAACAGATGGTTGGGCACCATGTCGCGCAGCGCGCCCGTGGGCTCGTAGAACGCGCCGCGCTGCTCCACCCCGATGGTCTCGGCCGCCGTGATCTGCACATGGTCGATATATTCGCTGCGCCAGAGCGGCTCGAAGATCAGGTTGCCGAACCGCATGGCCAGGATGTTCTGGACCGTCTCCTTGCCCAGGAAATGATCGATCCGATAGACCTGCTGCTCGTCCAGCACACTCAGGACCTGCCGGTTCAGCGCCCGCGCCGTGGCCAGGTCGGAGCCGAAGGGCTTCTCGATCACCACGCGGCGGAACGCCCCCTCCTGCTGGGCGACCAGCCCCGCCTGCCCCAGCATCGCCACCAGCGGGCCGAAGAAGCGCGACGGCACCGCCAGATAAAAGACGGCATTGCCCTTCACCCGCCCCGCCAGCGCGCGCATCTGCTCCAGTTCGGCGAAATCGGCCTGGACATAATCCAGCCGCTCGGCAACCCAGCTCCAGGATTCCTGGTCGATGGTCGGGGTATAGAACTCGCCGTCCGGGTCCCTGGTGAAGTCCTGCATCGTGGCGGCCAGCCCGTCCCGCCAGTCGGCGGCGGTGCCGGGCACGCGATCCACGCCCAGCACACGGAAATCCGCGTCCAGCAATCCGCTGCCCGCCAGATTATAGAGTGCCGGGATCAGCAGCCGCTTGGTCAGGTCGCCGCGCGCGCCGAAAATGACCAGCGTGCAGGCCGGTGCCGGCTTGGTGCCCGACGGTGGAATGGCGTGCCTGCTGCGCGCCGGCGACGAAATATCGCGAGAAAACGACATGACGGGATATCCCCCTGGACAGGCCGCCACCGCGCGGGCCGGCGGCGGAAGCGGACGCATGGCGCCGGATCGCCATGCCCATCTGGCACCCGCGCGGCCATCCTGACAACGCGCGGCACCGCGCGGAGAGCAACACAAGCATGAGACCCCGGCCGCGCGCCGGGGCCGGAACGGGGAAAAACCGCGCCCGACAGCGGCGCTCGCTTGCATAGCACCGGGTCTGGCACTACCTCTCACCACTCTCCGTTCCGGAGAGGAGAGGCTCGCCGGATAGGCCGGGGGCATAGAGCAGGGATTGTGTCGATGGGATACCGCGTCGCGGTCGTAGGCGCCACGGGAGCCGTGGGGCGTGAAATTCTCAAAACGCTGGCCGAGCGCGCGTTCCCGATTACCGAGATTGCCGCCCTCGCCTCGGCCCGCTCGGTCGGGCAGGAGATCTCGTTCGGCGAGAAGAAGGTGCTGAAGGTCCAGAACCTGGAGACCTTCGACTTCACCGGCTGGGACATCGCCCTGTTCTCGCCCGGCGCCTCGGTCTCGGCCGTGCATGCGCCGCGCGCGGCCAAGGCCGGCTGCATCGTCATCGACAACACGTCGCAGTTCCGCATGGAGCCCGATGTGCCGCTGGTGGTGCCCGAGGTGAATCCCGACGCGCTGAAGAAGGCCAAGCGCGGCATCATCGCCAACCCGAACTGCTCCACTATCCAGATGGTGGTGGCGCTGAAGCCGCTGCACGACCTGTTCACCATCCGCCGCGTGGTGGTCGCCACCTACCAGGCGGTGGCCGGCGCGGGCAAGGAAGGCATGGACGAGCTGTTCATCCAGTCGCGCGGCAGCTTCGTCGGCGACCCGGCCAGCCCCGAGCAGTTCACCAAGCAGATCGCCTTCAACTGCATTCCCCATATCGACCGCTTCATGGATGACGGCGCGACGAAGGAGGAATGGAAGATGGCGGTCGAGACCCGCAAAATCCTCGACCCTGATATCTCTGTATTCGCTACCTGCGTGCGGGTGCCGGTCTTCATCGGCCATTCCGAGGCCGTGGTGGTGGAATGCGAGGAACCGGTGGACCTCGAGCGCGCCCGCGCCGTCCTGCGCGATGCGCCGGGCGTCATCCTGCACGACAAGCAGGAGGATGGCGGCTACGTCACGCCGATCGAATGTGTCGGTGAGGACGCGACTTACGTGTCGCGGCTGCGGATCGACCCCACCGTGCCGAATGGGCTGGCCTTCTGGTGCGTCTCCGACAATCTGCGCAAGGGGGCTGCGCTGAACGCAGTGCAGATCGCCGAGACCATGATCGCGCTGGACCTGATTCACCCCCCCGCCCACCGAGTATAACTGCGCTTAACTGCCGGGAAACCGGAACGGTTCGACACCGTTCCGGTTTCCCGGGGCCAGACGCCGGCCGCGCGTCTCGCGACCTCGTGTTCCCCCCTGCGTTGACCGCGCCCTTTCCCGGGCGTAGGACCGAACAGGCACAAGGCGACGGAACAAACCGGAGCCATAATCAGGGAAATCGACGAGACGACCATGCAGGATGTCCGTGATGCGCTCTATATAGGGCACCGAAGCGACGGAACACTGACCCGGCGACCCATGTCCCCGCATCTCCAGGTCTATCGCTTCCGCCTCTCCATGTTTCTTTCGATTGCGAACCGGGCAGCCGGCGTCGCAGCCGCGGCAGGGTCCGCGCTGGGCGTCTGCTGGCTGAGCGCCGCGGCGAAAGGACCAGAATCCTTCAAGAAGGTTCAGAAGGTCACCCGCAATCCGCTGGGCAAGCTCGCCCTGGCGGGGTGGACGCTGGCGCTGGTCTACCATTTCGTGGCAGGCCTGCGGCATCTCGCGTGGGATACCGGCCACCGCTTCGAAAAGAAGGAGATCAACGAAGACGGCCCGGTGGCCATGGGTGTGACGGTGGGGGCCACGCTGGTGCTGCTCGCCAGCATCTTCGGCGTCGCCGCCTGCCGCTCCAGAAAGAAGAAGAAGGCATCCTGACATGAACGCGTCCCATACGCCGCGCATCGATGTCATGCGCTCTCAACTGAGCCGGGCCCGGGGCCTCGGCTCGGCCAAGACCGGTGTCGACCATTGGTGGCTGGAACGGATGTCCGCCGTGGCGCTGGTTCCCCTCTCGGGCTGGTTCGTCATCCAGGTCCTGCGCCTGGCCGGCGCCGAACAGCAGGACGTCGTGGAATGGGGCGGCAAGCCCGTCAACGCCTCGATGCTGCTGGCCCTGATGGTCCTGACCTTCTACCACATGCAGCTGGGCCTGCAGGTCATCATCGATGACTACGTGCATGGCAAGGCGCATCTGCCGGCCAGCCTGCTTCTCAAGGGCGCCGCCCTTCTGATCGGGCTGTTCGCGGTGATCGCCGTCCTGAAGCTGGCGCTGGCTCCGTCGACCAAGGCGGGTGCCTGATCGGGCTCCCCCGGGCGGATGTCCGGGGGGCCGCGAGGCAAGTGACACAGAGGACAGTTCCGGCCCCGGAGCAGCCGCCTAAGGCGCCCATCGGGCCGGACGAGCATCGGGACACGTCCAAACAATGAACGCGATCACTCTTCCATCATCGAATGCCTACCGCATCATCGACCACGCCTACGACGTCGTGGTCGTCGGTGCCGGTGGGTCGGGCCTGCGCGCGACGCTGGGCATGGGTGCGGCCGGTCTGAAGACCGCCTGCATCACCAAGGTCTTCCCCACCCGCAGCCACACCGTCGCCGCCCAGGGCGGCATCGGCGCGTCGCTGGGCAACATGGCCGAGGACAACTGGCGCTGGCACATGTACGACACCGTCAAGGGGTCGGACTGGCTGGGCGACCAGGACGCCATCGAATATATGTGCCGCGAGGCCGTGCCGGCGGTGCAGGAGCTGGAACATCTGGGTGTTCCCTTCTCGCGCACCGAAGAGGGCAAGATCTACCAGCGCCCCTTCGGCGGCCACATGCGCAATTACGGCGAGGCCCCGGTGCCCCGCGCCTGCGCCGCCGCCGACCGCACCGGCCATGCCATCCTGCACACGCTGTACCAGCAGTGCCTGAAGCATAACGTCGAGTTCTTCGTCGAATATTTTGCCATCGACCTGATCATGGACGACGAAGGCGCCTGCCGCGGCGTCGTCGCCTGGTGCCTGGAAGACGGCACGATCCATCGCTTCCGCGCCCAGACGGTGGTGCTGGCGACCGGCGGCTACGGCCGTGCGTACCAGTCCTGCACCTCGGCCCATACCTGCACCGGCGACGGCGGCGGCATGGCGATGCGCGCCGGCGTGCCGACGCAGGACATGGAATTCGTCCAGTTCCACCCCACCGGCATCTATCCGGCCGGCTGCCTGCTGACCGAAGGCTGCCGCGGCGAGGGCGGATACCTGACGAACTCGGAAGGCGAACGCTTCATGGAGCGTTACGCGCCGACCGCCAAGGACCTGGCGTCGCGCGACGTGGTCTCGCGCTCCATGACCATCGAGATCAACGAAGGCCGTGGCTGTGGTCCGCACAAGGACTACATCATGATGCATCTCGAGCATCTGGGCTCCGAGCTGCTGCATGAGCGCCTGCCCGGCATCATCGAGACCGCGCGCATCTTCGCCGGCATCGACGTGACCAAGGAGCCGGTGCCCGTCCTGCCGACCGTGCATTACAACATGGGCGGCATCCCGACGAACTATCATGGCGAGGTCATCCGCCCGACCGCCGACAATGTCGACGCCGTCGTGCCCGGCCTGATGGCCGTGGGCGAAGCCGCCTGCGTGTCGGTGCATGGCGCCAACCGCCTGGGCACCAACTCGCTGCTGGATCTGGTCGTGTTCGGCCGCGCCGCCGCCAAGCGCGCCGCCGAGCTGATCAAGCCGCTGGAGACCATCGCGCCGCTGCCGCCCAAGGCCGGCGAGGCCGCGCTGGACCGTCTGGACAAGCTGCGCAACGCCAAGGGCGGCACCCATGTGTCGGCCATGCGCGACAAGCTGCAGCGCACGATGCAGAAGCATGCGGCCGTGTTCCGCAATTCCAAGAGCCTTGCGGAAGGTGTCGAGAAGATCAAGGAGATCTGGACCGAGGTGCCCGACATCGCGGTATCCGATCGCTCGCTGATCTGGAACACCGACCTGATGGAAGCGTTGGAGTTCGAGAACCTGCTGGCCAATGCCACGGTCACGATGGCGGGCGCCGAAGCCCGGCATGAAAGCCGGGGCGCCCAGGCCCATGACGACTATCCGGACCGTGACGACAAGGAATGGATGAAGCACACCGTCGCCCATCTGGACGACAAGGGTGGCGTCTCCCTGACCTACCGCCCGGTGCATATGAAGACGCTGACCGACGACGTTCAGGTCTTCCCCCCCAAGAAGCGCGTCTACTGAGCGAAGCGGCGGAAAAGGAACGAGACGATGGTCGAATTCAGCCTGCCAAAGAACAGCACGATCGGGAAGGGCCGTATCTTCCCGGCCGCGCCCGGTGCCAAGAACGTCAAGCCCTTCCGGATCTATCGGTGGAGCCCGGACGATGGCGCCAACCCGGTGGTCGACACCTACGAGCTCGATCTGGACAAGATCGGCCCGATGGTGCTGGACGCGCTGATCCACATCAAGAACAACGTCGACACGACGCTGACCTTCCGGCGTTCGTGCCGCGAGGGCATCTGCGGCTCGTGCGCGATGAACATCGACGGCGAGAACACGCTGGCGTGCCTCAAGCCGATCAAGGACGTGAAGGACGCGGTGTCGATCTACCCGCTGCCGCACATGCCCGTGGTCAAGGACCTGGTGCCCGACCTGAACGGCGCCTATGCCCAGCTCCGCTCGATCGAGCCCTGGCTGAAGTCCGACACCGCGCCGCCGCCGGATTCCGAGCGCCGCCAGAGCATCGAGGAACGCGAGAAGCTGGACGGGATGTGGGAATGCATCCTGTGCTTCTGCTGCTCGACCTCATGCCCGTCCTACTGGTGGAACGGCGACCGGTATCTGGGCCCGGCCACCCTGCTGGCGGCCTATCGCTGGATTGCCGACAGCCGTGACGAGCATACGGGCGACCGGCTCGATGCGCTGGAAGATCCGCTGAAGCTCTATGCCTGCCGCACGATCATGAACTGCACCCAGACCTGCCCCAAGGGCCTGAACCCGGCGAAGGCGATCGCCCGGATCAAGGAACTGCAACTGGAACGCAAGGTCTGATCCCGATCTCCCAGCCCGCCTGACGGGAAGAGATTGCCAGGTGGGAAGAGATTGACTGGGGGGGCGCCGGATGACACACATCCGGCGCCCTTTCTTTTTGTCGAGACCGAGGAAGCCGCCTGCCGTGTTCGAAGGTTCCCTGGCCGCACCCGGCGGCAGAAGGCGGGCGTGGATCGACAGCCTGTTCGTCGATCATGCCATCTTCCGCATTCCCTGGACCAATCTCGCCGCCGTCATCCCCGGCAAGGTCTATCGCTGCAACCACCCAACTCCGGCCCGGCTGGCGGCGGCCATGCGCCGCTATCACCTGCGCACGCTGGTCAATCTGCGCGGCCACCGCAAATGCGGGTCCGACGCCCTGTCGCGCGAGGCCGCAAGCCGGCTGGGGCTAGCCCATCTGGACATGGCCTTCGAAAGCCGGGGCGCCCCGCATCGCGAGCGCATCCTGCGCTTCGCCGCGATGTACCAGACGATCGCCTTCCCGATGCTGATGCACTGCAAATCCGGCGCCGACCGGGCGGGCCTCGCCTCGGGGCTGGTCATCCTGTTCGAAGGTGGCACCGCAGCACAGGCCCTGCGCCAGCTTTCATGGCGGTTCGGCCATTTCAACCGCTCGCGCACCGGTATCCTCGACGCCTTCTTCCTGCGCTACCAGCAGCAGGCCGAGGGGCGCATCCTCTTTCTGGACTGGGTGCGTGACGAATATGACGAGGCTCAACTGCGCCAGGATTTTATCGCCGGGCGGCTGGCGTCCTTTGTCAATGACCGGGTGCTTCGGCGCGAGTGAGAAAGGCGAGGGCCCTGCCCTCGACCCGCAAGGGGCCAGTCGGCCCCTTGACCCCGCTTATTGCGGCGGAATCATCATCCGGATCAGGTCCAGCACCCGCCGACGGGTCGCGGCATCTTCGATGCGATAATAGGTGCGCACGAGTTCGATCGTCTCGCGGCGCGCCAGCAGGGTCATTTCACTGGTCGATGCCAGCGAGCCATCGGGCGCGCCGCCAAAGGCTTCCTGGGCCTGGGCAAAGCCGGACGCCATCTCAAGACCGGGTCTGCCGGCCGCCTGGCCGGACGAACGGCGGCCATGGTCCAGCCCGTCGAAAAAGAAGCTGACCGGCACATCCAGCACGTCCGACAATTCATACAGCCGCGACGCGCTGACCCGATTGGTCCCGCGCTCATATTTCTGCACCTGCTGGAACGTCAGGCCCAGAGCCTCGCCAAGGCGCTCCTGCGACATGCCCAGCAATGTCCGGCGCAACCGGATACGACCGCCGACATGCACATCCACAGGCTTCGGACCACTGGGCTTGTCGGTCAACGGCTCTTCTTGTCCCTTGGCATGTGCGGGGTCCAATATGCGACGGGCAGGATAATGCGACATTAACATTTGGTTTACCATCATCCAGACAGCCCGCTAACTGACAATTTGACAATCAATTTGTAAGGTGGGGCATGCGCGTCAGCGGCCCGGCATCAACGCGCGGGCAGGCGATACGGCAGGCGTATAGCCGATAGCAGAAACGACGATGTCACCACGCGGCCGGCCGGTGTGGCGCCCGCCTACAGGCGGCGGGCGGCCATTCTTCCGCCGATCCCCGGCACCCGGAACGCCAGTGCGGGCAGCAGCGTCGCCATCGCCAGCAGGATCGGAATCCAGCGGCCCCAGCGGCCGAACACTGTTCCGGGCAGCGGGGCCCCCAGGGAAACGGCCAATACCCCCTGCCGGTTCCAGCCCAGCCGCGCCAGTTCATGGCCATGGGCATCGAACGCGGCGGAAATACCGGTATTGGCGGCCCGCGCCACCGGCAGCCCTTCCTCGACCGCGCGCATGCGCACCGCCGCCAGATGCTGGCGCGGCCCGGCACTGTCGCCATACCAGGCGTCGTTGGTCACATTGACCAGCCAGTCCGGGCGATCCTTCGCGTCCACGACCTGGCCGGAGAAGATCACCTCGTAGCAGATCAGCGGGCCGACCGGCGCCACATCCGGCAGATGCCAGGTCTGGACACCGCTCCCCGCCGCCATGCCCTCGCCGGGAACGACATGGAACGGCAGGAAACGCGGCTGATATTCGCCGAACGGCACCAGATGAGACTTGTCGTAGAGATCGGCCACCCGCCCGTCAGGCCCGGTCACCGCCATCACGCTATTGCGCCAGCGTCCCTCGGAATCGCTGCGGATCGTGCCGATCACCCCCGCCGCCGCTCCTTCGCCGGCCCGCGCGATCATCCGCCGCGCGATATCGTCTTCCTCCAGCAGGCCGGGGAAAGCCGTCTCGGGCCAGACATACACCAGCGGCCGCCCCCCGGCCTCCGGCAGCGCATCGGCAATGCCGGAGCGCGTCAAGGCCAGATAGCGGCGAAAGATCGCGACATTGTCGCGGCCGCCGATCTTCTCGGTTTCCGGCACATTGCCCTGCACCAGCACCACCGTCGGGTTCCGGCCAGGGGGCAGCGGCGTCAGGGCCAGCCGCCCCCACCCTGCCAGCGCCCAGACCGCCAGCCCCGCCAGAACCGCCAGCACACCGCGCCGTCCGGCCTGCGGCAGCAGCGCCAGCAGAACGGTGCAGAGGGTCAGCCCATCCACCCCGATCCAGGCCGCCGGCTGGATCATCACGTCACCCAGACGGCCCGGCAGTTCCCAGGTCGTCCCCAGCGGATTCCACGGAAAGCCGCTGAAGATGAAGACCCGCGCCATGTCGAACAGGGTCCACAACCCGGCAAACGCCAGCAGGCGCCGCCAGCCGGCAGGCGCCAGACGGCACAGGGCCGCCGGAAACGCCGCGATGGGTGCCAGGATCAGCGCACAGCCGGGCGAGGCCAGCGGCACCAGCCACCAGAACGTATCCGCACGAACCAGGATCGCATCGGTCAGCCAGTACAGCCCGGCGGTATGCAGCCCCAGCCCGAACACGAAGCCGCGCCGCGCGGCCCCCCGCCACGAACCGGCGGCATCGATCGCCGCCGTCAGCAGGGCAAAGCACGGAATCAGGACCGGAAACAGATCGACCGGCGGAAAGGCCAGCGCGGCCAGTGCCCCCGCCAGCAGCATCAGCAGGTCGGCCCGCCATCCGCCGGCCCCGATCACGCGCCCAAGGCCATTCCCCAGCCAGACGGGCGGAACCGGCGCAACGGGCAGGGCACCCTCCGGCAGCCCGCCGGCGGGCAGAGCCCTAGTCGAGAGCGTCACGCAGCCGTCGTTCGTAGTGACGGTAATATTTGTCGGCCAGGAGTTCGCTCTTCACGATCACCGCCACGTCGGTCGTATTGAACTGATCGTCCACCACCGCGCCATCGCCGATATAGCCGCCCAGCCGCAGATAGCCCTTGATCAGGGGCGGCAGGCGGGCGAGGCAGCGGCGATGATCCAGCAGGTTCGGATCGCCGCGCAGCATCTCGACCCGCCGATGCGGCAGCGCGCGCAGCCGCAGCGCGGGCGGCGCCAGATGGTTGTGGTAGAGATAGGTCAGCTCGTCGGCCAGCGGCGCGGGATCGGTTCCCGGCAGGCTGGCGCAGCCGAACAGCACGTCGATCCGGTGCAGGAAGATGTAGGAGGCGATGCCGCGCCACAGCAACTGCATCGCCGCGCGGCCGCGATAGTTGGGATCGACGCACGACCGACCGACTTCCAGCAGCCGCCCCGGAAAATCGGTCAGCGGCGACAGGTCATATTCGCCCGAACTGTAGAAGCGCCCGACCTTGCGCGCATTGTCGCCCTGCAACAGCCGGTAGGTCCCGACCACGCCCTTGGGGCCCGAGGAAATCGCATGGTCGATGACCAGCAGATGATCGGCATATTCGTCGAATTCATCGACATCGCGGCGGGTGCGCAGGGTCCGCTCATCGGGCCGCGCGCCCATCTCTTCATAAAAGACGCGATAGCGCAGCGCCTGGGCGGCATCGCGCTCAGCGTCGTTCGCGGCGATGCGCACACCCAGATTGCCGCCGCGCAGTTCGGGAAACCCATCCCGTTCGAATTCCAGGGTCGACAGCGACCGGATCGGTTTTTCAAGGCTCAACGACGTGATCCATCCTTGCTTGCCGCCCGGGCGGCCCTGGCCGGCTTCTCCTCCGGCGGTGTCGCCTTGCGGCGCGCGAACAGTTCCAGACGGTGGGAAACCAGGTCGAACCCCATCCGTCCGGCGATCCGATGCATCAGGGCCGTATGTTCCGCATCTTCAAATTCGACGACCTTGCCGGTGTCGACATCGATCAGGTGATAATGGTCGCCGTCCTCGGTCGCTTCGTAGCGCGCCCGCCCGCCACCGAAATCCCGGCGTTCGAGAATGCCCTTCTCTTCGAGCAGCCGCACGGTCCGATACACGGTCGCGACCGAGATCCGCGCGTCGAGGTTGACCGCGCGGCGGTACAGCTCCTCGACATCGGGATGATCCTCGGCCTCGGACAGGACGCGCGCGATCACGCGCCGCTGCCCTGTCATTTTCAGGCCGCGCTCGATGCACATCTGGCCGATGCGCGATTCCATGGCATCGCCCGACGCTACCATGCTGGCAGTCCGGCCCGAACCTCAGTCGTCTGGTCCAACGAAGCTACCGCCTCCTCCGAGAGGGGCCGACCCGTGGCCGGGCGCCCCATATTCACTCCTCGCGCTTCGTACCCAGTCCGATTTTCCGCGCGAGGGACGACCGGTGGCTCGCATAGTTCGGTGCCACCATCGGGTAATCATGGGGCAGGCCCCACCGTTCCCGATACTGGTCCGGGGTCAGATTATAGGCCGTCTTCAGGTGCCGTTTCAACATTTTCAGCTTCTTGCCGTCTTCCAGGCACACGATATAGTCCGGGAAGACCGACCGCTTGGGCGAAACCGCCGGCACCGGGCGCTCGGGCTCCGGCGCCACGCGGCCCAGCCCGTCCAGCGTGCCATAGATCTGCCGGATCAGGTCCGGCAGGGCAGCCGCCTCGACAGCATTGCCCGAGACATAGGCCGCCGCGATCTGCGCCGTCAGGTCGCGCAGAGTGTTGTTTTCCATTTCCGTGGCCATATCCAAGATCCTGCCAGTCAAATAAATCGCATCCCTTATAATTGAACCCCGCGCCGCCGCAACCACTCGGATAGAAGGAGATAGTGATGAACGATCCGGAAAGTGCGTCACTCGACATTACTGACGAGAGCTGCCCGATGACTTTCGTACGCACCCGCCTGGCACTCGATCGACTGCCCGATGGCGGAAGGCTGCGGGTTCGGCTAAAGGGCGCGGTACCGCTCGACAATGTCAGCCGCAGCGTCCGGCAACTGGGCCATACGATCGCGGCGCAGACCGATCACGGTAACGAGATCCATGACATCCTGATCGTCAAGTCATCCGGCTGACGTCGATCCGTCATGAAAATTTCACCGCCCGTCACGGCGCGGCAGGCGCTTCGCCCGGCCATGCCCGCTCCAGCACCAGCGCGTCGGACCCATCGGGATAATAGGCGCGACGACGACCGATTTCGGTAAAACCCGCCCCCCGGTACAGCGCCCGCGCGGCATCGTTGCCCGCCGAGACCTCCAGGATCAGGCGCCCGGCGCCACGATCCGCCACCTGGCCCGCCATCCAGTCCAGCAGCGCGCGCCCCATCCCCCGGCGCCGCGCCGTGCCGGCGACGGCCAATGTCAGGATCTCCGCCTCGTCGGCCGCCACCCGGCCGATGACGAACCCCGCGGGCACCGGCTCCTCTCCCAGCCGGCCCAGCCCGACCAGCACGCCGGGCATCGCCAGCACCGCTTCCATCGCGGCCTCGTCCCAGCATTCGGCGGGCGGGAAAGCGGCGCCGTGCAGGGCCGCGAGCACCGCCCCCATATGGCCGCCGCCCGCCGTGATGACGGGCCGCCCCGCCGCCCCGGTCATGATGCCCGGGTCATGGTGCGGTGGGCGCCGGGCGCAGCCCCGCCGCCGGCAGCTTCGCCTCCGGCGGATCGACATAGAGCGGCAGGATCTCCCGCGCCGCCAGCCCGCCCGCCCGCCGGTCCAGGGCCGCCTGGGCGATCATCACCCCATCGGGCACGCGCCGCGATGACAGCGCGATATCCTCCCGCTCCGCGCCGCGTGCGGCCAGCATTCCGGCCGCTTCATCCCCCGCCACCAGCAGCCTGCCGGGCGGAAAGACGAAATCGCCGCACATCGCAGCGCGGACCACGCTTTCCTGTTCCACGAAGATACGGCCGCGCCGCGCGAATGACAGGCACAGCACCGCCCGCTCCGGCCCGGCCTCTTCCCGCAGGGCGCGGGCCATGGCCTCGCCGCTGGTCACGCCCGCCAGCGGGCAGCCCGTACCCAGCGCCAGACCATGCGCCACGGCAAGCGACGCCCGCAGCCCGGTAAACGAACCGGGCCCGACCACCACCGCGATCAGGTCGAGATCAGCCGGCCGCCATCCGCATGCCGCCAGCAGCGCGCTGCAATGGGCCGCCATCGCCTCGGCCCCGCCACGCCCGGGCAGGTCGAGCATGCGCACCGCACGCAGCGCCCCTTCCTCCCCCTCGACACAACCGAGCAGGGCCGTCGCTTCCGCCCCCGCCGGCGCGCCGTTGACAACCAGAATCCGCACGCGGGATCAGAGCATCATGCAGGCATCGTCGAAGGACAGGCGCGGCGCGCGCGGGCGCTCGGGCTGCCCGTCGGCATAGCCGAGGCTGACCAGGAAATTGACCCGCCAGCCCTGCCCGGCCAGGAACGAATCCTCGACCGCATAGGCGTCGAAACCGGAGATCGGCAGCACGTCCAGCCCCAGGGCCCGCGCCGCCATGATCAGGTATCCACCCTCGAGCGTGCCGTTGCGAAAGGCCGTTTCCTCGGCCAGCCCCACATCGGCGGCGAACCAGGAGCGCAGGCCCGGCTCCGGGTTCAGGGTCGCGAAACGGTCGAAGAACAGCGGATCATGCGCCACGATCACCGTCACCGGCGCCGAGAGCACTTTCTCGACATTGCCTTCCGACAGGGTGGAGCGTAGCCGTTCGCGATTGTCGGCGGTGCGCAGGAAGACGAAGCGGGCAGGCGAGCAATTGCCCGAGGTCGGCCCCAGCCGCACCAGATCGTACAAGCGATGCAGCACATCGTCCGTCACCGCCTCGTCGCGCCAGCGCTCGGGCGTGCGCGCCGTACGGAACAGCAGATCCAGCCCGGCTTCGTCCAGAACCATGTCGTCTCCCACGTTACGTAACCGGTATCCGGCGGATCAGGCGTCCACCTGCTCGACCGACACCACTTCCGGCACATAATGCCGCAGCATGTTCTCCACACCATGCTTCAGCGTGGCGCGCGAGGACGGGCAGCCCGAGCAGGCGCCCTGCATCGTCAGCCGCACCACGCCGTCCCGATAGCCGCGAAACACGATGTCGCCGCCATCGCCCGCCACGGCCGGACGAACGCGGGTATCCAGCAGTTCCTTGATCTGGCGGACGATTTCCTCATCCTCCGGCGCGATCAGGTCTTCCTCGATCGCCGTATCCTCGTCGATGACCGGGCGGCCGGAGACGAAGAAATCGACCAGGACCGACAGGATCTGCGGCTTCAATGCCGACCATTCGACGCTCTCGTCCTTGGTCACCGCCACGAAATCCCCCCCAAGGAAGACCCGCGCCACGCCGGGCTGGTCGAACAGCACCTCCGCCAGCGCGGACCGGCCGGCAACCCCGTCGGGGCTGACGAAATCGGCGGTGGTGCGGCCGGGCATGACCGTGCGGCCCGGCAGGAATTTCAGGGTCGCGGGATTGGGGGTGTCTTCGGTTTCGATGAACATCAATAATGGCCTTATCCGGCTGGGGGCAGCGCAAGGCGGACCGTAGCGGTCCGGTTATTGTCCAGATGTGCCAAGATGCGCGGCGAAACAAGCCCTGATGGCGGAATGGAGGCATGTCCGTGTCTGCCGACCGATGGCCAGGAACGGACGGAATTCCTGAAAATGACCGAAACGCAATGTGTCCTTGCGCGAAGTCATGGCGAAAGGCGCGCCCGATCTCCGAAATACGTTGACACACAGAAAGGGCTCTGGCCTTGCATGATCTCAGGCCCGGCGAGGGACGTGCGATCCACGGCGGCGACCTGTTCTGACAGCCGAGGCATCGAATCCACCATGCGTTCCCTCCCGCTCCGCCGCACCCGCCTTGCCCACCGCGCCCGCATGCTGATGATGGCCGGTGCGGCGATGACCGTCCTGTCCGCCGGGGCCGCGCGGGCCGAGCGCCTGGCCTTCGTGCTGAATTCCGCCGATGCCACCATCAGCGAATTCGATATCGACACCCATCAGGAAGTCCGGCGGGTCTCGGTCCTGCGCGAACCGCACCACACGGCACCGACGCCGGACGGCAAATACCTGCTGGTGGGCGATACCGCCGGCAACATGCTGTTCTTTCTGGATGCCGTGACGGGCGAGCGGGTCAAACAGATCCCCATGGCCGACCCGTACCAGCTTCAGTTCAGCCCCGACGGCCACTTCTTCACCATCGCCGGGCTGGCGCGCAACCAGGTCGATATCTACGACGCCTCGGATTATCACCTGCTGCACCGCATCCATGTCGACGCGATGCCGAGCCACATGAACTACGCCCCGGATTCCTCGGTGGTGTATGTCAGCCTCCAGGATACCGGCAAGGTAACGGCGATCGAGACCGCGACCGGCAATGTGCTGTGGACTTCCGATGTCGGATCCACCCCCGCCGGCATGCTGTGGCATAACGGGCAGATCCTGGTGGGCGTGATGGGCACCAACTACGTCGCCGCCCTGGACCCGACCGACGGGCATATCGCGCGCAAGATCGAAATGGCGCCCGGTCCGCATAATCTGTTCGTCTCCCCCGATCAGAAACGCCTGTATGTGACCTGCCGCGCCTCGGGCGTGATCGAACGGCTGGACTGGGATACGCTGGACGTCGTGCAGTCCTATCATGTGGCGGGCGGCCCCGATGACATCGTCTTCGCGCCCGACGGCAAGATGTGGGCGACGCTGCGCTGGCGCCAGCATGTCGCGATCATCGACCCCACGAGCGGCGATGTAGTCGACACCATCCGCACCGGCCGCTCGCCGCACGGCATCTGGCTGAACACCAACCAGCCCCTGCTGCACCTGTCGATGGCCGACACCCCCGCCCACCCCTGATAGCCCGTTTGGAAACACACGCTCTCGCTCACCAGCGCACATGTCCAAACAGGCTCTGAACATCGAGACGGCCGCGTCAATGCGGCCGCTGAGACTTGCCCATGCCCTGGGCCCGCGAACGGGGCAGCAGGATTTCGGCCCGCAAGCCGCCTTCGGGGCGGTTCGCCAACGTGAACTGCCCCCCTTCGCGCCGCACTTCGCGGTTCACGATCGCCAGCCCCAGCCCCAGCCCGCCCGTGGAGCGCGACCGCGATCCCTCCACCCGATAGAACGGAGCCAGCACCCGGGTCAGTTCGGCTTCAGGCAGTCCGGGCCCATCGTCATCGACCCGTATCCGCAGGCCATCCGGTGCCACTGACAGGCCCACCCGGGCCCCCCCGCCATAATTGACGGCATTGTCGATCAGGTTGCCGAAGACGCGCTTCATCGCCAGCGGCCGGACCTTCGCCAGGCAATGCTCCATGCCTTCATACACCACGTCCCGCCCCTGATCGGCCGCATCGTCGGCCAACGTCCGCAGGATCGAGACCAGATCCACCGACCGGGCGACCTCGGGATCATTCTCCCCGGAGAGATAGGCCAGCACACCGCCGACCATCGCCTCCATCTCGGCCACATCGCTCTCGATCGCGTTCTGCGCTTCCGGGTCGTTCAGAAAGCCCGCCCGCAGGCGCAGGCGCGCCAGCGGCGTGCGCAGATCGTGCGATACCGCCGCCAGCGCCTCGGTCCTGTCCGCGATCAGCCGGCGGATGCGGTCCTGCATGGCGTTGATCGCCCGGGCCAGGTGACGGACTTCCCGCGGCCCCTTTTCCTCGACCGGTACCCATCGGCCCGACCCCACGCCGTCCGCCAGATCGGCCAAGGCCCGCAACGGCATGCTGAGCGTATGCACCAGCATCGCCGCCGCCAGCAGCACCGCCCCGGCCAGAATGGCGGCCGAGGCGACACCGCGCGTCATATGGTGCGGCTGGAGAATATCGGGCGCCACGAAGCCCAGCCGGCTGCCATCGGGCAACCGCACGATGCCCCGCACGTCCGACGTGCCGATCTGGGTCGGCGACAGGTTCAGGACCGACCCGCGCAACGGTTCGCGATTGCCCACCAGCTTGTCATGCAGGTCGCGTAGCGCCGACGGCTCGGGCCGCATCGGCCGGCCCGCCACGGGCGGCCGCCAGTCGAGCGTAAGATCACCGGTGGAGAGCATGGCCGCCAGGATCGGCCGCTGGGCCAGCGGGGTCGCCGCCAGCACCCGCGTATCCACCGCAAGCCGTTCGCCGATGGCGTCAAGCTGGGCATCATCGACCGTGTAGGTCTCCGCCTCCTCGTAGAACGCCGAACTGCCCAGGAATACCAGCGCCACCGCCGCCAGCAGCACGAACGTCACCCGCCCGACCAGCCCGCGCGGCCAGAGCGTGATCCGCCGCGCCCCAGGCGAAGCCCCGACAGTCAACACCAGCCTCCATCAGGCCGGGTCGCCGCCCATGCGCGCATCAAAGGCGCTCGACGGGTGCCGTAAAGATATATCCCAGCCCCCGGACGGTGCGGATCAGGGCTTCGGAATCGTTGCCCAGCTTGCGACGCAGACGGCTGACCAGCACGTCGACGCTCCGGTCGGACACGTCGCCCAGACGGGTGCGCGACAGTTCGAGCAGCCGGTCCCGCCCGATCACCCGTTGCGGATTGTCCAGGAAGCTGGCGAGCAGATCATGCTCGGCGCCGGAAATATCCACCACCGCTCCCGAAGGATCGGTCAATTCGCGCCGGCGCAGATCCAATGTCCATCCGGCGAATTTCAGCGTTTCGCGGCGCGGCGTGCTGGGCTGCACCCCGGTCACGCCGCCGCTGCCACGGCGCAGCACCGCGCGGACCCGCGCCAACAATTCCTTCTGGCTGAAGGGCTTGGCCACGTAATCGTCGGCCCCCAGTTCCAGGCCGAGCACGCGGTCCAGTTCCTCACCCCGGGCCGAGACCATGATGACGGGCGTATGGCGGTCGGGATGGGTCACCTCGGCACCCGGCGCGCTGCCCCGCCGCAGGGAACGGCAGAGATCCAGCCCGTTGGTGCCTGGCAGCATCACGTCCAGAACGATCAGGTCGGCCGGCGATGCCGTCAGCGCGGCCCACATTTCGCGCCCGTCCTGCACGCCGCGCACGCGATAGCCATCGGCCTGCAAGGCCCTTACCAGCAGGGTCCGCATGCCGGGATCGTCCTCGACGACCAGAATGCGGGCAGGCAGGTCGGAATCTGGGGCGGTCTGGGACATCGTCACGATGCGAATCGTCATTCCTGAAAGCACCGGCCGCCGGATCGGGCCGGAATGTCGGAAGGATACCGTAAAATCGGCATCGGCGAAAAGAACCCTCAGCTAGTGTCCCGAATCTGAAATCCTTCAGATTTCAGATTCGGGACACTAGCCAAATCAATATCTTAGTGGCCTGCTGATCTCCGAAATTCACCTATGAATTTCGGAGGCAGGACACTAGCAGCAAGGGCCGGGCGGATCGTTCCACCCGGCCCTGCCGGCATTCCGGGTCACACGGCCGGGCCGATCAGGCCCGGCGACCACTCAGTGATGGGCAGCCGATGCGGCGGGATGGGCCGCAGGGGCGGCGGCTGCGGGACTCAGCTTGAGCACCCAGAGCTGGGCGATATCCCGGGCGCCATTCTCGCCGGCGACGGTCTTCAGCGTCGCGATGGCGTCGGCGGTATGCCCGGCCGCGGCCTGCGCCAGGCCGTAATGCAGCTTGCCGATATTGGGGTCCAGCGGCCCCTTCGCCAGCCCTGCCTGCATCACCGCCAGGCCCTTGTCCGCCTGGCCGAAGGTCACGTAATTGTAGCCTGCGGTCAGCAGCGCATTGCCCGTCGGCGCGGTGGCGCCGGCGGTTTCGTCCGCCGCGATCGTGGCCTTCTTGTCGGCCACCGCCTTCACGACCATGGCTTTCAGCTTGGCCTCGCGCGCGGCCCCGGCATCCTTGCCCAGGGCGCCGTTGGCGTAACCCGCATTCATCAGGTCCAGCGCCAGTTGCGGCAGACCGGCCTGCATGGCCAGCTCGGTCATGTCCATGAAGTCGGACGGCGCCGTCAGCACGCCTGCCGCCAACCGGATGCGATAGACATCAAGCTGCAGGCCGGGCGCGACCTTGGGATTGGTGATCAGCCCATGCAGGATCAGCGCCCAATATTCCGGCTTGGGATAATAGGACACCAGCGTCACATAGGTGTGGTTCAGCCCCGACTGGTCCTTGAGCTGCGTCTGGCAGGCCGCCAGAAGCTGCAACTGGGATTCGGCGGGAACCTTGCCTGCCTTGACTGCGGCATCGATCTGCGCCTGCTGGACGCGCGCGGCGTTCTTGTAATCCTGCTGCAGGTAATAGGACTGGATCAGCAGCGTCTCCATCGCCGGATTGCTGCCGGCGGCCTTCAGATACTGCTCGGTCGCGGTAACGGCCCGGGGATAGTCCTTGGCGGTATAGGCCATCGTGGCCTCCGCCATCATCATCTGCAGCTTAGCGTCCTTGGGCGTACGGCTGGACGCGATCAGCTTGTCATAGGCGGCCGTGGCCGCCGCCACGTTGCCCGACTGCGCCGCGACGGCGGCACGCATCTGGGTAACCGTATATTCTTCGTAATCGGATTTGCCGGGCACGGCCTCGGCCGCATCGACGGCGGCCATCGCCTTGGCATAATTATGCGCGGCCAGGGCGGTCTGGGCCTCCTGCAAGGGCTTGCCGACCTTGGCGCTCAGGGCATCGGCCGCCCATGCGGACCCGACCTGCGAGACGGAAAACGGAACGGCGGCGATCACGCCGGCAAGCAGGCCGGCGCGGAACAGACGTAATGACATCAGCTCATTGTCCTTCCATGAACTGATCCTGACCTACGATACCCAGCTTGGTAATGCCAAGCCTCTGGGCGTCCGCAAGGACATGCGCCACCGTCTTGTAATCGGCCAGACGGTTGGGATGGATATGCATTTCGGGCTGGTCGGGCAGCGCCGCGGCCTGCTGGAAATGAGCCAGCAGCGATCCCTCGTCACCGATGGGTTCGCCATTCCATGAAATGCTGTTGTCGAAATCGATCGCGAGCGTCACGACCTTCGGGATTTCGGTCGAAGGCGGCGGATCGCCCTGGGGCAGATCCAGCGCGACCGAATGGGTCTGCAACGGAATGGTAATGATCAGCATGATCAGCAGCACCAACATGACGTCGATCAACGGCGTCGTGTTGATGTCGACCATACCTTCGTCTTCGTGGGTACTTTCGGAGCCGACACTCATGCCCATGGCGGTGTACTCTCTAAAAAAAAGTGGGCCACTGGACCGTTCGAACCGCCACCCGAAACCGGTGCGGACGGACAAACGCGGCGCCCTGATGTGAGATTCCCGGAAGTCCGGGGCCGGCGCGGGCCGGCCCCTTCTTCCCCGTCGTTCAGTCCGAGTGGGGCTGCTCGGTGATGAAGTCCACGTGGTAGATCCCGGCTTCCTGGCAGGTGGCGATCACCCGCCCGACCGATTCGTAGCGCGACTTGGCATCGCCACGGATCTGGATCTGGGGCTGCGGCTTGATCACCGCAACCTTTTCCAGCCGGTCCAGAAGGTCGGCCCGACTTTTGATCGCGACCTCGTTCCAGTAGATCTGCCCGTTCTCCGTCACCGCCAGCACCACGTTGCCGGGCTTGGTCTGAGTGGGCTGGTTGGCGTCCTTCGGCAGGTTCACCTTAACCGTGTGTGTTGCGACCGGGATGGTGATCAGGAAGATGATCAGCAGCACCAGCATGACGTCGACAAGCGGAGTGGTGTTGATGGCGGACACCACCTCGTCTTCATCGCCGCCGCCTCCGACTTGCATCGCCATGTTCAGGCAACCCGGTTGGAGGTCGTGGTGGTGGTCGGCGAGTTATCGGGGTGAACCACGATCTCCGGCGCCACACCATGACGGAAGCCACCCAGCAGGATCGACTGCAGGTCGGCGGCGAAGTTGCGGACCTTGTCCATGGCGCCCTTGTTGCGACGGACCAGCAGGTTGTAGCCCAGCACGGCCGGAACGGCGGTGCCCAGACCGATCGCGGTCATGATCAGCGATTCACCGACCGGGCCGGCAACCTTGTCGATCGACGCCTGGCCGGCAATGCCGATGGCGGTCAGGGCGTGATAGATACCCCAGACGGTGCCGAACAGACCGACGAACGGCGAGGTCGAACCCACGGTGCCGAGGAAGGCCAGGCCACCCTGCATCCGCGCCTGGATGGTGTCGACGGCGCGCTGGATCGACATCGAGGTCCAGCTATGCAGGTCGATGGATTCCTGCATCGTGCCCTCATGATGCTCGGCCGCGACGATGCCGGTATCGGCGATGTAGCGGAACGGCGAGCTCGGCTTCAGCGCGGCGGCGCCTTCCTGGATCGAGGACTTGGTCCAGAAGGTCGCGGCGGCTTCCTTGGCAGCGGCGAACATGCGCATCTGCTCGAAGAACTTCGTGATCATGATGTACCACGTGCCCAGCGACATGACGACCATGATCAGCAGAACGCCGCGGGCGATGATGTCACCGTTGCGCCACAGCGCATCCAGGCCATACGGGTTGCCGGCCGGCTTCGCCGGGGCGGCATCTTCGGCCGGCGGCGTCACCGCGGGGGCCGGAGCGGAGGCATCGGCGGCCGGAGCCTCGGCCGGGGCGGCAGGGGCGGCGCCATCGGCCGGCGGGGTGGCCGGAGCCGAGCCGTCGGTCGGGGCGGCGGCGGCGGGTGCCGATGCGTCGGGCGCCGGAGCGGCCGGAGCCGCTGCGTCAGGGGCGGGAGCCGCGGCCGGAGCGGTGGACTGTGCGTCCTGAGCCACCGCGATCACGGGCGACGAGACGCTCAGAATGGCAGCCAGGGCCGACGCGGCAACAACAGGAACACGGTGCAGTCTGGTCATGTACTCCAAATCCTCTGTGGTAGATGGCCCGTTTACCGGAACCCCGGGGCCGGCGGGCTCACACCCGTCCGGCTCCGGTCGTTAGGTAACCCTCAGTCGTTGCTGAGCCTGAAGGTAATCGTGTACGGATGGCGGAACTCCTTGATGGGCACGCCATTCTTGACCGCCGGCTGATACCGGGCACGACGGACGTAATCCAACGCGGCCTGGGAGAAGGACTGCCCACCCTGCACGCTCGTCACGGCACAGTTGCTGGTCGATCCGTCCTGCTCCACGTCACACACCACGGTCACGCGGCCTTCCCGATTCTCCTCGAGCATTTCCTCGGGATATTCGAGCTTGACGTTGTTCACCGGACGCGCACCCGCCAGATGATCCGGAACCGGCGGCCCGATCGGCGCGTTCTGCACTGTCGGCGGCGCAGGCGGCGACGGCGGCATCGGCTTCGGCGGTGGCGTATGCGTCACCTGCTTGATCACCTGCTGCGGCGGCGGCTGAATCTGGATCTTCGGCGGCGGAATGTACGGCGGCGGCGGCTGCGTCATCACCGGCGGCGGCGGCGGCGGCGGTGGTGGCGGCGGCGGCTTTGGCTCGGTAATAATCTTGGTCTGGATGGGCGGATGCAGCTCCTGGACGATTTTCGCCCCGAGACCGTTCATCAACGCCCAGATCAGAACCACGTGCAGGAGAACAACGACAGTAATGCCGATGATATGCTTCGTCGGACTGCGTTGTTGTTCTGCGTAGTTCATGTCGAAACCTCCTTAACCCTCTCGTCCACGCCGGTTTCGGCACTCAAAACCACAACAAATCAGGACCACTGCGCAGCGTCCGGCCTTCTTCCGGGCGAACCCGGAGCACACCGTGGCGCGAACCACGGCATGTGCGAAAGCACGCACAAACGATAATCGGGATCGTGCATCCCCTGCGTTCCGACCTGACCGGACAGACATCGAAATGCCGCCAAGCCGTCGAATTGGGCTATTGCGCCCATCCGATGTCAAGCAAGATATTTATCGAATTTGAAACGAGTAATTTGTCATCACTGGCCCAAAAAATGGCCATATTAACAACCTGTCACAAATGGCGAAAAACTGGCGATTTTTGAGAGTGTGCCCATTTTTCTGCCATTTTTCGCGCCGAGTCCGTTTTTGTTTCGGCCCCGACATATTGGCCCTTCGACCCACGCGGCCTCGCTCGCCGCGCTGACAGAACATGAACGCACGAGGCCGGGATCGGGTTCGAATCCGTCGCCCGGGCCGCGAATCCCGTCATAAAAATCTCACAAAAAAGGGCGGCCGAAGCCGCCCTCTCTTGCGCGCATGCCCCGCGATCACTGGGCGGAAGCGCTGGCCTCGGACCGGGTGGCCCCCACACGGGCGGCCAGGGCCGCCGCCATGAAGTCGTCCAGATCCCCGTCCAGCACCGCGTCAGGGTTGCCGCGCTCGACATTCGTCCGCAGGTCCTTCACCAGCTGGTAGGGCGCCAGCACGTATGAGCGGATCTGGTGCCCCCAGCCGATATCGGTCTTCGCCGCCTCGGTCTGGGCCGCGGCGGCCTCGCGCCGTTGCAGTTCCTGCTCGTACATGCGGGCCTTCAGCATCGTCATCGCCGTGGCCCGGTTGCGATGCTGCGACCGGTCGGTCTGGCAGGCAACCACGATGCCGGTGGGAATGTGGGTGATCCGAATCGCGGACTCGGTCTTGTTGACGTGCTGCCCGCCCGCGCCCGAGGCACGGAACGTATCGACCCTCAGGTCGGCTTCGTTGATCTCGATCTCGATCGAATCATCCACCACCGGATAGACCCAGACCGAGGCGAACGACGTCTGCCGCCGCGCCGCCGCATCGAAGGGCGAAATCCGCACCAGCCGATGCACGCCGGCCTCGGTCTTCAGCCAGCCATAGGCATTGGGGCCGGTCACCTGGATCGTCGCCGATTTCAGCCCGGCCTGCTCGCCCTCCGAACTTTCCATCAGCGTGACCTTGTAGCCATGCTGCTCGGCCCAGCGCGTGTACATGCGCAGCAGCATCTCGGCCCAGTCCTGGGCCTCGGTGCCGCCCGCGCCGGCATTGACTTCCATATAGCAGTCGTTGCTGTCGGCCTCGCCGGACAGCAGGCTCTCGGTCTCGCGGCGCTTGGCCTCCTCGGCCAGTTCGCGCAGCATCCGCGTGGCGTCCTTCAGGACGGCCTCGTCGCCTTCCATCTCGGCCAGTTCGACCAGATCCAGCGTATCGCGGACATCGCCTTCCAGCCGCTGCACCCCTTCGACCTGCCCGGCCAGCAGGGTGCGCTCGCGCATCAGCTTCTGGGCGGCGTCCGGATCGTTCCACAGATCCGGGTCCTCCGCCCGGTTGTTCAGTTCGGCCAGACGGCCGATTGCGACATCCCAGTCAAAGATGCCTCCTCAGCAGTGCCACCGACTGCTTGATCTGGTCGTTGAGAGCCTCGGTCTCGGCGGACATGGAACAGGAACTCCATCGGTCAGAAGGGGCGGCCGATTGACGGCCGGCCCGACAGGAAAAGCAAGCGGCGTCAATACAGGCCACCCATGCCGATGTCACCCCCGCCCCCCGGCGCGGCAGGTGCGGCGGCCACAGGCGCGGGCTGGCCCGGCACGGCGGCGGGGCCGGATGCGGGGCCGCCGGCGGGCACGGCAGAGGGCGATGCCGCCATGTCGCTCTCGGAATCCGGCATGGTCTCGGCGCCGGTATCCTCGGCGGTCAAGGCGCCGGTCGCATTGGCGTTCAGGTCGGCGCTGATGCCCGGCACCTGGTCGGGCTTGAAGGCATCCACCGCCATGCCCATGCCGGTATCGTAGCGCGCCAGGGTCAGCCCCTGGGGCACGGGGAAATCCAGCCTCGGCCGGTCGGCCAGCACCGCCTTCATCACCCGGTTCCAGATCGGGCCCGCGATCGTGCCGCCGGTCTCGTTCTTGCCCAGCGTCTGCGGTGTATCGAACCCGACCCAGACGATCGTCACGATATCGGGCGAAAAGCCGGCGAACCACGCATCGTTGAAGTTCTGGCTGGTGCCGGTCTTGCCGGCGATGGGCCGGTCGATGCCCTGCCCCGCCCGGGTGCCGGTGCCGCGCAGGATCACGTCGCGCATCATCGCCACGATCTGGTACGCGCTGTCCGGCGACGCGATCTGCGGCCGCGTATCCGCCAGCACCGGCCCATCGGCCGGCACGACCGCCACGGCCGGGGATGCAACGGCCGGGGGCGCAACGGCCGCCGGTGCCGCCACCGGTGCCACGCTCCCCGCGGCGGCAGAAGCCTCCTGCAAGGCCAGGCCCGGCGGCTGCCACAGCACATGGCCGTCGCGGTCCTGCACATTGTCGATCAGGGTCGGCGTCACCAGCCGTCCGCCGGCAGCGATGGTGGCATAGGCCCCGGCCTCGCGCAGCACGGTCGTCTCCACCGCGCCCAGAGCGGCGGGCAGGACATGCGGCATGGACTCGACCAGTTGCAGCGAGGTGGCCATGTTCGCCACCGATTTCATGCCGATATGCGCCGCCAGACGGATCGTCACCAGATTGCGCGACTCCCGCAGCGCGTCATGCAGGGTGGTCGGGCCCCAGAAATCCTTCTCGTAATTGTTCGGATGCCAGGTGCCGTACGACACCGGGGAATCGTCGAATTTCTGCGACGGCGAAATTCCCTGCTCCATCGCCGTCAGATAGACGAACGGCTTGAAGGACGATCCAGGCTGGCGCAGCGCCTGGGTCGCGCGGTTGAACTGCGACTGGCCGAACGACCAGCCGCCCACCATCGCCAGAACCCGGCCCGTTCGCACATCCAGCGTCACCAGCGCGCCCTCGACCTTGGGCACCTGCCGCAGCGCGACCCCGCCACCATCGGCCTGGGGCTCGACCATCAGCACATCGCCCGCGCGGGGCGCGCGCCAGCGGCGCATCCAGGCCATGTCGCGGGCCAGCAGCCGGCCGCCGCGCGGCTCGGCATGCGCCGCCGGCCCTTCCAGCCAGCCGATCTCCCCCGTCGATGGCGAGAGCAGAACCCCCAGCCGCCAGGACTCCAGCATGCCGGGCGGCCGCGCCGTGCCCGCCAGGGCCGGCACCCACTGGCCGGCATCCGCGCCCGACGCAACATCGTCCAGATGCGCCACCGGCCCGCGCCAGCCGCCATGATCATGGTCATAGCTCATCAGCCCGTCGCGCACGGCAGCGGTGGCAACCTGCTGCAAATGCGGGTCCATGCTGGTATGCACCAGCAGACCACCCTGCATCGTGGTGTCCTGCCCGTAACGCTCGATCAGTTCGCGGCGCACTTCCTCGCCAAACCATTCCGAGCCGGGGGCCGGGCCGGGCCGGGTGAAGGCCTGCGGCACCAGCGGCTCGGCCTGCGCCAGCCGCGCCTGCTCCTCGGTGATGGCACCGATCTCGACCATCTGCTGCAACACGAGGTTGCGCCGGGCCAGGGCGGCATCGGGGAAGCGATAGGGATTGTAGTTGGAAGGCGATTTCGGCAACGCGCCCAGGAACGCGGCCTGCGCGTCGTCCAGCTGGTCCAGCGGCTTGTTGAAATAGGTCTGCGCCGCCGCGCCGACACCGTATGCGCCCGCGCCCAGATAGATCTCGTTCAGGTAGATTTCGAGGATCTTGTCCTTGGACAGGGTCTGTTCGATACGGATCGCCAGCAGGGCCTCCTTGGCCTTGCGCTCCAGCGACAATGTCTGTTTCGAGCCCAGCAGCATGATGCGCGCCACCTGCTGGGTGATCGTCGAGGCGCCGATCGGCCGGTGCCCCTTGCTCATCGTCAGGTCGGTCAGCCCCGCGCGGAGGATCGCGAACGGATTGACGCCGCCATGGGTATAGAATTTCTGGTCTTCGGTCGCGATGACGGCATTCTTCACCCGCGCCGGAATGGCCGAATAGGGCACGAAGATACGCCGTTCCGCCGCCAGTTCCGCCATCACCCGGTCATCGCCGGAATACAGGCGGCTCATCACCGGCGGCTGGTAGGTGCGCAGCCCGTCCACCGTCGGCAGATCAGCCACCAGTTGCTCGTATTTCGTCCAGACGACCAGCCCACCGGCCAGCGAGACCAACAGCAGCACCGCCGCCCCCCCGCCCAGCAACCTGCGCACCAGCCGGAAACGCGGCCGGCGCGGGCCGCCACCCGGTCCCGTCAGGCCGAAGCCGCGTCGCGGCGGGCGCGGGGCCGCGCCGTCCGTGGCATTGCCTCCGATGCGCGAGGTGACAAGCAGCCGGCCGTCACGGCCTGATCCGTTACGAAAAATCATCCAGGGTCCAGTGGGCGAAGGGCAAGGAAACGAGATCCGTCACGACGGGCACCGACGGAGCGGGACACGGGCAAAGACGCCTCTCCTAGCATTCCCGGGCCCCGGCGTCGCCCCCCGCGCGGCGCGTCAACCACCTGCCTGACGCTGCCATTCCGCGCGCCCCTCCTGCTCCAGGCGCGTGAAAACGGCATCGTCCAGCACCAGTCCGGCGGCGGCCACGTTCTCCTCGACATGCTCGGGGCTGCTGGTGCCGGGGATCGGCAGCATCACCGGGGCGCGGCGCAGCAGCCATGCCAGCGCCACCTGCCCCGGCGTGGCGCCCAGATCGCGCGCCACCCGGTCCAGCACGCCGCCCTCGCGGGCCAGCGACCCCGCCGCCAGCGGCGCCCAGGGAATGAAGCCGATCCCCTGCCCGGCGCAATAATCCAGCACCGCCTCGGAAGCGCGGTTGACCAGGTTATAGCGGTTCTGCACCGTCGCGACCGGGAAGAAGCGCCGGGCCCGCTCGATCATCTCCACCGGCACCTCCGAGAGGCCGACATGGCGGATCAGCCCTTCCTCGCGCATCGCGGCGATCACCTCGAACTGCGTCTCCGGCGTGCAATCCGGCCCCACCCGATGCAACTGCCACAAATCGATGCAGTCCACCCCGAGGCGGCGCATGCTCATCAGCACGCACTGGCGCAGATAGTTCGGATTGCCCACCGGGCGCCAGATGTCGGGCCCATGGCGCGTATGCCCGCCCTTGGTCGCGATATGCAGGCCGGTATAGGGATGCAGGGCGGCGTGGATCAGATCCTCGCTGACATAGGGCCCATAGGCATCGGCGGTGTCGATCAGCGTCACGCCGCAGGCCGCCGCGCGGCGCAACGTGTCCAGCGCCCGGTCGCGGTCAGGCGGGTCGCCCCAGATTCCGCGCCCGGTAATACGCATGGCGCCGAACCCCAGGCGCGCGACGGGCAGATCGCCGCCGATCAGGAATGTGCCGGCCTGGCGAGCATCGGGACGGGGCATGAAAACGCTCCTCAAACATGCGCGCCAGGGCGGAAACGAAGGGCCAGACCCTGGCAGCTAGGGCAAGAAGATGGCGGCACCAAGGCAGCCGGTTTTCCCACCTGCCTGATGAAAAATGGCTCCCAAATCTCGGCCCGGACACGTGGGCTGGTGAGCGAGAGCGGCCCGCAGGGCCGCGCCCGTCGCGTGTTTCCGAGCACCGAAGCGGAGCGGCCTTGATGGCCGTGAGCATCGGAGCGCAGGAAACGCGCGTCGGATCGCCGCCAGCGCGCGTGTCCGGGCCGAGATTTAGCCGAGCATTCTGCCTATGACGCGGGCAGTATAATCCACCACCGGGATGATGCGCCCATAATTGAGGCGCGTGGGGCCGATAACGCCGATCGCACCCACGATCCGGTTGCTGTCGGTCCGCGCCGGGGCCACCACCACCGAGGTGCCGGAAAGCCCGAACAGGCCGCTTTCGGCCCCGATGAAGATCCGCACACCGTCCGATTCCTGGGCCAGTTCCAGCAGGCGCAGCATCGTCTCCTGCGTTTCCAGCCGCTCGAACAGCATCTGGATGGTGGAAAGGCGCTCGATCTCGGTCACGTCGGCCAGCAGGCGCGCCTGCCCGCGCACGAACAGCGTGCCGCCGCGATCGACGTCGCTCCACGTCGCCAGACCGCTGGCCACGATCTCGGCCGTCAGATGGTGCAGTTCGCTGCGATTGGCGCTCATGTCCGCGCTGACATGCGTGCGCAGATCCTCCAGCGACCGGCCGGCCAGTTGGGCGTTGAGATAGTTCCCCGCCTCGACCAGCGCCGAGGGCGGCAGGCCGATCGGGGTCTCGATCACCCGGTTCTCCACCTGCCCGTCCGCGCCCACCAGGATCACCAGCGCCCGCCGGGGGCCGAGGGCGACGAACTCGATATGTTTCACCGCCCCGTCGCCCTTGGGCGCCAGCACCAGCCCGGCAGCGGAAGACAGGCCGGACAGCATCGACGACGCCTCGGCCAGCGTGTCCTGCAACGAGCGGCCGCGCATCTCCAGCGAGTTGGTGATGGTCTCGCGCTCGTCCTCGCTCAGGCTGCCGAATTGCAGCAGCCCGTCCACGAACAGCCGCACCCCCTTTTCCGTCGGCAGCCGGCCGGCCGAGGCATGGGGCGAAAACAGCAGCCCGGCCTCGGTCAGGTCCGCCATCACGTTGCGGATAGTGGCGGGCGAGAGCGGCAGCGGCAGGCGCCGCGACAGCGTGCGCGACCCGACCGGCTCGCCGGTTTCGACATATTGTTCGACGATCTCGCGCAGGATCGCCGCCGAACGGGCATCCAGCCCCGGTGGCAGGGCCGGACGGGAAGACAGGGTGCCGGGATTCATCCTGCTTGAAGCCTCCACGTTCGAGGCCGGCCGACGCCGGCGGAATTGGTCACTATAAATCTGGAAGCTCCGGACGGCCATGACAAGCATCGGGCTGGCTATTCTCCCCCGGCTCGGGCTATGCCCGCGCTTTCGGCGGCCCGCCCCGGAATGCCCTGCCTGTCGATGCGGAGTATCGTTTGCCCATGACCACCCGCCCCTCGGGCCGCGCCGCCGACGCGCTGCGCCCCGTCTCCATCGAAACCGGCTTCGCCCGCCACGCCGAGGGATCGGCCCTGATCCGCATGGGCGGCACCGAGGTGCTGTGCGCCGCCAGTGTCGAACCCCGCGTGCCGCCCTTCCTGCGCGGCCAGGGCAAGGGCTGGGTCACGGCCGAATACGGCATGCTGCCCCGCGCCACCCACACGCGCGGCGCGCGCGAGGCCGCGAAGGGCAAGCAGTCGGGCCGCACGCAGGAAATCCAGCGCCTGATCGGCCGCTCGCTGCGCGCGGTGACCGACCTGGGCGCACTGGGCGAAATCTCGATCACCGTCGATTGCGATGTGCTGAACGCCGATGGCGGCACCCGCTGCGCCTCCATCACCGGCGCCTGGGTCGCCCTGCGGCTGGCGCTTGAAAAACTGGTGCGCAACCGCGTGCTGGCCCGCGTGCCGCTCACGGCACAGGTCGCCGCCATCTCCTGCGGCCTGACCGAGGCCGGCGCGGTGCTGGACCTCGATTACGACGAAGACAGCACGGCCGCCGCCGACGCCAATTTCGTCCTCACCGAGGCCGGCGGCATCGTCGAGATCCAGGGCACGGCCGAACAGGCCCCATTCTCGCAGGCCCAGTTCGAGGCCCTGATGCGGCTGGCGCAGGCCGGCACCACGCATCTGTTCGCCGCCCAGCTCGCAGCAATCGACAAAGCCCTCGGCGCGCGGAGCGACGCATCGTGAGCGGCGCGGACGCACACCGCCTGGCCCCTGGCACACGGCTGGTCCTGGCCAGCCACAACAAGGGTAAGCTGGCGGAATTCGATGCCCTGCTGGGCGGCTATGGCATCACCATCGTCTCGGCCGGACAGCTCGGCCTGCCCGAACCCGAGGAAACCGCCGACAGCTTCGCCGGCAACGCGGCGCTCAAGGCCGTGGCGGCGGCAAAGGCCAGCGGCCTGCCGGCGCTGGCCGACGATTCCGGCCTGTGCGTCGCCGCCCTGGGCGGCGCACCGGGGATCTATTCCGCCCGCTGGGCCGGTCCCGACAAGGATTTCCCCGGTGCCATGGCCCGCATCCACGAAGCCATCGGCGATGACACGGACCGCTCGGCCTGGTTCATCTCCGTCCTGTGCCTCGCCTGGCCCGACGGCACCATCCGCACGTTCGAAGGCCGGATCGACGGACAGATCGCCTGGCCGCCCCGTGGCACCCACGGCCATGGCTACGACCCGATCTTCACCCCGGAAGGCGAGATGCGCACCTTCGCCGAGATGCCGGAGGCTGAGAAGAACGCCATCAGCCACCGCGCCCGCGCCTTCGCCGCCTTCAAGGCCGCCTGCCTGCCGGAGGAATAGCCTCCGCAAGGGCGTTGCCCTTGACCCACCAAAGGGCGAAGCCCTTTGGAAACCCAGTCGTTATCGGCGGAAACGCGAACGGGCCCCGAAGGGGCCCGTTCTAACCGTTCCGATAATCTGCCGGCTCAGCGCCCAGTCATGATGCGGTCAACCAGTTGACCGACCGTCGGCACGAATCCGTTGGCGTAGAACGGGTCGGTGGCAAAGCGCCACGCATTCGTGCCGCCGAACATCAGGTTGTTGTCCATCACCCCGTCGTCGCCTTCCGGCCCCGCATGGGCAATGGCCTGAAGCGTCTTCTGGATGCAGAACGAGCGCGGATCGGCCTTGTGCCCGTTGGAATAATCCGGGCCCCGCTGGCTCCAGTTCGAGAAGCGGCATTCCGACAGGCAGCCCATGCACGCCACCTGGTCGGCCAGAATCTCCCGCGCCTTCTCCGGCGTGACGAAGATCAGGGTCGAATCCGGGGTGCGCATGGCCTCGGTAAAGCCCTCGCGCTCCCACAGCCGGACATGCTCGCGGTCGGCCTCGGTCATGAAGACCTGCCGGCCACGCGCCCCGACGCCATAGGCGGCCGTATGTTCGCCCACCGGTTCGGTGGAGAAGGCAACCTGCCGCTCGGACCGCCCCTGCAATTCCCGCAGGAAAGGATTGTTGACCGCGGAAGAATAGAACCCCGTCGGCGAGAAACGGTTCAGGAACACGTCACCCTTCTTCAGGGTCAGCAGCCTGCGCTTCCACGCATCGGGGATCGGGCTCTCCCGCGTCAGCAGCGGCCGGGTGCCGAACTGGAAGGCGATCGGCCCGAGTTCGGGATTGTCGATCCAGTCTTCCCATTCCTCCAGGCACCACACACCGCCGGCCATGATGATCGGCGTCTCATGCAGGCCGAAGCCGCGCATGACCTGGCGCAGCGCCAGCACGCGCGGGAACGGGTCCTCGGGATTGAGCGGATTTTCGCTGTTCGACAGGCCATTATGCCCGCCGGCCCGCCACGGGTCTTCGTACACCACCCCGCCCAGTCCGTCGGGATTCTTGTGGAACGAACGCTTCCACAGGGCACTGAACGCCCGCGCGGACGACACGATGGGATAATAATGGATGCCGAACCGCGCCGCGATTTCCGACAGGCGATAGGGCATGCCGGCACCACAGGTCAGGCCATGGATCAGGCCCGGCGCACCTTCCAGCACACCCAGGATAACATCCTCGGCGCCGCCCATCTCCCACAGGATGTTGGCATGCACGCGTCCGCGCCCACCGGACAGGTCATGCGCGATCCGCGCCTGCGCAATGCCGCCGGCAATGGCATAGGCAATCAGTTCCTGCTGCCGCTCGCGCCGGCTGCGGCCGTGATAGACCTGCGGAACATATCGTCCCTCAGCGTCATATGAATCGGCATTGACGATCGAGACCGTGCCGGCGCCGCCCGCCGCCGCCCAATGTCCGGACGATATGCCGGTCGAAACCGACACGCCCTTTCCACCCTCGATCAGCGGCAGGACATCCACCCCGCCCATGCGGATCGCATTGATCGCCTTCATCACTACCCTATCGTCCTCGCGCGGCCCCAAAGGACCGGCGTCTCGTCCATACGTGCCCCGCGCCTCACGGGCGGGGCCGCGGCGGTGGAGCAGGCTGCCCCACCGCCGACCGGCTTCAGCGTGCCGGCGGCCGAGCGGGCTTGGCGCCGACAGCCTCGCTGATATCGGCGCCCGTCTCCTGATCGACGACGCGCATCGACAGCTTGACCTTGCCGCGATCGTCGAAGCCCAGGACCTTCACCTTGACCACATCGCCCTGGTTGACGACATCCGTGGTCTTGGCCACCCGGCCCTGCGACAGTTCCGAGATATGGACCAAGCCGTCGCGCGCGCCCAGGAAGTTCACGAACGCACCGAAATCGGCGGTCTTGACCACCTTGCCGGTATAGATCGCGCCAATCTCGGGCTCGGCCACGATGCCGCGAATCCGCTCGATCGCCTTGGCGGCCTGTTCCTCGGCCGACGCCGCGATCATGATCGTGCCGTCATCGTTGATATCGATCTTCGCGCCCGAATATTCAACAATCTCACGGATCACTTTACCGCCCTGGCCGATCACATCTCGGATCTTTTCCTTGGGCACGGTGATGGTGGTGATCTTCGGCGCGGTCGAGGACACGTCGCTGCGTCCCTCGGTCAGGGCCTTGGACATCTCGCCCAGGATGTGCAGGCGGCCGTCGCGCGCCTGGCCCAGGGCGATCTTCATGATCTCGGGCGTGATGGACGTGATCTTGATGTCCATCTGCAGCGCGGTCACGCCCTGCTCGGTGCCCGCCACCTTGAAGTCCATGTCGCCCAGGTGATCTTCGTCACCCAGGATGTCGGACAGCACGGCGAAGCCCCGATCTTCCTTGATCAGGCCCATGGCGATGCCCGCCACCGGCCGCTTCAGCGGCACGCCGGCATCCATCAGCGCCAGCGAGGTGCCGCACACGGTCGCCATCGAGGACGAGCCGTTGCTCTCGGTGATCTCGGAGACCACGCGCATGGTGTACGGGAAGGTATCCTTGCCGGGCAGCAGCGGATGCACCGCGCGCCAGGCCAGCTTGCCATGCCCGATCTCGCGGCGGCCGGGCGAGCCCATGCGGCCGCACTCACCCACCGAATAGGGGGGGAAGTTGTAGTGCAGCATGAAGTTGGTGCGGTATTCGCCTTCCAGCGCGTCGATCACCTGCTCATCCTGGGCGGTGCCCAGGGTGGCGACCACCAGGGCCTGGGTCTCGCCACGGGTGAACAGGGCCGAGCCATGGGCGCGCGGCAGGATGCCGACTTCCGACACGATCGGGCGCACCGTCTTCAGGTCGCGGCCGTCGATCCGCAGGCCGGTATCGAGCACCGAGCTGCGCACCACGTCGGCTTCCAGGTCCTTCAGGATCGGCTTGGCCGCGCCCGCGTCCAGCCCCTCTTCCGTCAGCGCCGCCAGCACGGCGTCCTTCGCCGCACCGACCTTCTTGTAACGCGCCTGCTTCACGCGCTCCTGATACGCCTCGGCGATCGAGGCGCGGCCCAGCGCGTCGATGCGCTTGCGCAGCGCCAGTTCCTCGGCCGACGGCTCGGCCAGGTCCCACGGCGCCTTGGCGGCATGCTCGGCCAGCGCGATGATGGCGTCGATGACCGGCTGGAACGCTTCATGACCGAAGGTCACGGCGCCCAGCATCACCTCTTCGCTCAGCTCGGCGGCCTCGGATTCGACCATCAGCACGCCTTCGGCGGTGCCGGCGACGACCAGGTCCAGCGCGCTGTCCTTCATTTCCGGCAGGATCGGGTTCAGCACATAGGCGCCGTTCACATAGCCGACGCGGCAGGCCGCGACCGGGCCGAAGAACGGAATGCCCGACAGCGTCAGCGCCGCCGAGCAGCCGATCAGCGCCGCGATCGCCGGATCGTTCTCCAGATCGTGGCTCAGCACCGTGGCGACGACCTGCACCTCGTTGCGGAAGTTTTCCGGAAACAGCGGACGGATCGGGCGGTCGATCAGGCGCGAATTCAGGACCTCGATCTCCGAGGGGCGCCCTTCACGCTTGAAGAAGCCGCCGGGGATCTTGCCGGCCGCGAAGGCCTTTTCCTGATAGTTGACCGTCAGCGGGAAGAAATCCTGGCCCGGCTTGACGCTGCGGGCGCCCACGGCGGTGCAGAGCACGACCGTGTCGCCATAGGTCACGACCACGGCGCCATCGGCCTGGCGGGCGATCTTGCCCGTCTCCAGCACCAGCGTGCGGCCGCCCCATTCGATCTCTTTGCGGTAGTAGTTGAACATTCAGACACTCCCTGTCCGAAGGCCACCCCGGATGGATGGGAGGGGCCCGGACAAGGGGATGAAGGACAGCGTCTCGGACGGCATGGAGCGATGACGGTAATCCGCCAGAACACCATGTGGCCTGAAACGCTGTGACCCGGTCCGGATGTCTCCACCGACATGGGGGCAGCGTGTGGCCCGGCCCAGGATTGGGCATCGGGCGTGGCGGCCCCGCGGCAACGGGGCGGCCATGCCACCCCGTCGGCGGAACGCACCAATGCGATCCGGCCCGTTGCCACGCACAGCGGGGCAGCAGGCCGGATCGCGCGTCATCTCAGCGACGCAGGCCCAGGCGACCGATCACGGTCTGGTAGCGAGCCTCGTCCTTGCGCTTCAGATAGTCCAGCAGGCCGCGGCGCTTGCCGACCATCACCAGCAGGCCGCGACGCGAGTGGAAATCCTTCGCGTGGGTCTTCAGGTGCTCGGTCAGGTTCGTGATCCGCTCGGTCAGCAGGGCGACCTGGACTTCCGGCGAGCCGGTATCCGTGGCGGCGGTCTGGTATTCGCCAATCAGCGCCGTGCGGCGTTCAGCAGTAATCGACATCGTGTTCTCCACATTCCAATTCGGTTAAAGCATGCGGTCCGGGCGCAGCCAGCCATCTTCCAGCCGGCACAACCCGATCACGCGCCCCCCGTCCATTCCCCGGACGATCCCCTGGTCGGGATCGGCGGCGTCAGGAATGCGTCCCATCAGGCCCAGCAGGCTGATCGCCTGCCCGTGCGAGAGGGACTCTGCTTCCTCGTGGGTCAAGGCCAGCGCCGGGATGTCGGCCAGCGCGGTCGCGACCGGAAGAAGCAGATCCGGTGAAGCAGGCGCGTTGTCGTCGTTTGGCGCCAGTTTGTCCAGTGGAATCGCGTCTTCCTCGGCAAAAGGGCCCACCCGCAGGCGGCGCAGGGCAGCCACATGGCCCACCGTGCCACAGGCCCGCGCAATGTCGCGCGCCAGCGAGCGCATATAGACGCCCTTGCCCGATTCCACCTCGAAGATCGCGGTATCCGCGTCCGGCCGCGCCACCAGTTCGAACCGGTCGATCCGCGCCGGCCGGGGCGGCAGTTCGGGCGCCCGCCCGTCGCGCGCCATGTCATAGGCCCGCTCGCCCGCCACCTTGATCGCGGAATAGACGGGCGGCACCTGCATGATGTCACCGCGAAAGGCCGGCAGTGCCCGGCGGAAATCCTCGTCCGACGGCCGCACGTCAGAGGTCTCGGTCACCACCCCGTCGGCATCGTCGGTATCCCGCGCCTCGCCCAGCCGCAGGGTGAACTGATAGCGCTTGGTGCCATCCATGATGTACGGCACGGTCTTGGTGGCCGCGCCGAAGGCGATGGGCAGCAGCCCGGTCGCCAACGGGTCTAGCGTGCCGCCATGCCCCGCCTTGGCGGCATCGAACAGGCGCTTCACCCGGTTGACGACGTCGGTCGATGTCATCCCCGTCGGCTTGTCGATGACCAGCCAGCCATCGATCTGACGTCCGCGCTTGCGTCGCATGGGGCAAAACCTTCTTGATCAAAATCCTGGAAGAGGCGTGCGTGTAGACGAGCCCTGAAAGGGGAGCAATGCCGGATTGTGCCATGCCTGCTTTCTCAAAGGGCCGGAGAGGCCCGAAATAAATGCCTCATGACCTTCTTTCTCCCTCTCCACCGATGAGCATCCGTCCGGGCCGGGTAGCCGGATGGGCGGCCATTCTGCTCTTTGTCGCTGGCGGAATCGGGCTGGGCTGCGCGTTCCTCGGCTCCTTCGGCCAGTTCGGCCTGCTAACGCGCACCGAACGGGCCATGGTCGTCTTCGACCGTCCGATCGGCGGCCTGCGCGCCGGCGCCATGGTCACGTTTCGCGGCGTCAGGCTGGGACGGGTCGAGCATGTCGGCCTCACCGCCGACCCCCAGCATGGCCGCGCGCTGATTCCGGTGACGATCCGCATCCAGCCCGAACGGATTCACATGACGGGCGGCGAAGGCGCGCTGTCACCGCATCTGATGCTGTTACGGCTGATCCAGGACGGATTGCAGGCTGAACTGCACAGCGCCAGCCTGGTGACCGGGCGCGTCGGCATCGACCTGGATATCGTCCCTGGCCCCGTCCCGCTCCCGCATTCCGGCCTGTCGAGCCTGCCGGAAATCCCGGCCCATGAATCCCGGCTGGCCATCCTGCGCCGCACCCTGACCACCCTGCCGATCCACAAAATGGCGGCGGAATGGCAACAGACCGCGCGAAACGGACAAGAGATCGCCGCGCATATCCAGACCGCCCTGCCCGCCACCCGCGCCAGCCTGGCGGATCTGGCCGCCTCCACCCACACCGCCGCGACAACCATGGCCGCCGCCCGGCAGCGGATCGCGAAAGACAGCCGCCAGACACAGGGCGCGCTCTCCCAATTGGTGACCACGGCACACCGGCAGAAGCAGGATCGCAGCGCCGAGATCGGCATGGTCACCCGCGATACCAAAGCCGCCCTGTCCGCTGCCCGGCAGATCCGATCCGATCTGCACACGCCCGACGACACCCTGAAGACGGACCTGACGGCAACGGGGCGCGACCTGGCGGCCGGCGGGGCCGCGTTACGCGACGCGGCCGGCGACATCCGCCGTAGGCCGACCGTGCTGTTGACCGGCCCCGGGCGCTAAGACCCAGGGCTCTGCCCTGGACCCGGCAGGGCCTGAGGCCCTGCACCCCGATTTTGGGATGTTCCATGCCCGTGCTATGCAGGCGCCATGGCACGGAAAGCTGGCCACACGCTCTATCGGGCGCCTTTTCTCAAGCGCGTCAGTCTTTTGCCCGAACGCGTGGCGGAGCCGGAAGCCTTTCCCTTCTCATTGCCGGTCCTGACCTGGCCCAGTTTCGAAATCGATTTTACCACCCCGGTCACGATCTTCGCCGGCCCGAATGCCAGCGGAAAATCCACCCTCATCGAAGCGGTCGCCGCGCTCTGCGGCTTTCCGTTCCATGGTGGCAACCGCAATTTCGCGATCGGCCCACAGGGACGCAACGCCCTGGCCGAGGCCCTACGCCCAAGCTGGTTCCCGAAAGTCACCAGCGGATTCTTCACCCGCGCCGAAGGCTTCGCCGCCTTCATCACCGAAATCGATCGGCTCGCCGCCGAAGACCCCCGATTTCTGGCGGAATTCGGCGGACGTTCAGGCACCGAAGGCTCCCACGGCGAGGGCTATTTCCACCTGTTCAGCCGCCGGATCGCGGGGCGCGGTATCTATATCCTCGATGAGCCGGAAGCCGCGCTCTCACCCATCCGTCAGGTGGAATTCATCAAGATCATCCACGCGGCGGTGCAGCGTGGCGACGCACAATTCCTCATCGCCACCCATTCGCCGCTGATCATGGCCTATCCCGGCGCCACAGTGCTGCATCTGACACCACATGGCCTCATCGAACGGCCATTCCGGATGACGGATCATTTCGTCGTGCTGAGCGAGTTCTATCGCGATCCGGACGCGTTCATGGCCAGCCTATTGCTCGGCTAGCACCCCAACAGTTTGATAACGAACGGGTTTCCAAAGGGCGATGCCCTTTGGTGGGTCAAGGGCGAAGCCCTTGGCAGAGCACTACTCGTCCAGATCCCGCGCCACGTCCGGCCGACGCAGCAGCGCATCGACTTCCATCGCGTAATCCAGCGCCGTGTCGGGCTGGAAATGGATTTCCGGCACCACCCGCAGGCGCAGGCTGCCCGACATGCGCGAGCGCAGAAACGACGAAACCCGATTGAGGGCCGGCAGCAGCGCATCGACATCGCTGCGCCCCAGCCGCGCCACGAAGGCCGTGGCGTGCTTCAGGTCGGGGGAAAGACGCACTTCCGTCACGGTGATGCGGGCATCGACCAGCTCCGGATCGCGGAATTCGGTGCGGGCGAACAGGTCGGCCAGCACCCGACGCACTTCCTCGCCCACGCGCAACTGGCGCTGGCTGGGGCCGGAAGCGGCAAGACCGGCGAGTTTCCCCGCCGGCCCCGCCGTATTCACCTTCCCACGGGATGGGTTGCGGCTCATGCGGGAACCAGTTCCATTTCGTAGCACTCGACCATGTCGCCTTCGCGCAGATCGTTGTAGCCCGCGAAGGACAGGCCGCACTCATACCCGCGCGCCACTTCCTTGACATCGTCCTTGAAGCGCTTGAGCTGGCTGAGCTCGCCCTCGTGCACCACGACGTTGTCGCGCAGCAGGCGCACACCGCACCCACGCTTGACCACGCCCTCGGTGACGTAGCAACCGGCAACCTTGCCCACCTTGGTGATGTCGAACACCTTGCGGATCTCGGCGTAACCCAGGAACTTCTCGCGGTGCTTGGGCGCAACCTTGCCCTTGACCAGCTGCTCCACGTCGTCCGCGACCTGATAGATGATCGAGTAGTAGCGGATATCGACCCCTTCGCGCTGCGCCAATTCCCGAGCCTGCGTCGTGGCGCGGACGTTGAACGCGATGATCACCGCGTCCGAAGCCTTGGCCAGCTGCACATCGCTTTCGGTGATCTGGCCCACACCGGCCGTCAGCACCCGCACCTTGACCTCTTCATGCTCCAGCTTGAGCACCGTGGTCTGCAGCGCCTCGGCCGAGCCCTGGACGTCGGCCTTGATCAGCACGGCGACTTCCTTCTGGGCACCGGCCTGGATACGCGCCAGCATCTGGTCCAGCGTGCCGCGCGCGGCCGTCTGGCCGGCGGCCATGCGGTCCTTGATCACGCGCTGGCGGAATTCCGAGATCTCGCGGGCGCGGTTCTCGTTCTCCACCACCACGAACGGCTCGCCGGCACCCGGCACGCCGGTGACGCCCAGGATCTCGACCGGGGTCGAAGGCAGCGCCTCCTGGATCTGGCGGTTGCGGTCGTCGAGCATCGCACGGACACGGCCCCATTCGGCGCCGGCCACCACGATGTCGCCACGCCGCAGCGTGCCCTTCTGCACCAGGATCGTCGCCACCGGGCCACGACCGCGATCCAGACGGCTTTCGATCACCGAGCCTTCGGCCACCCGGTCCGGGTTGGCGCGCAGGTCCAGGATTTCCGCCTGGAGCAGGATGGCTTCTTCCAGCTTGTCCAGCCCGGTGCGCTTCAGCGCCGAGACCTCGACATCCTGGGTGTCGCCGCCCATCGATTCGACCACGATCTCGTGCGACAGCAGTTCCTGACGCACGCGCTCGGGGTTGGCACCCGGCTTGTCGCACTTGTTGATCGCAACCACGATCGGCGCATTCGCCGCCTTGGCATGGCGGATCGCCTCGATCGTCTGCGGCATCACGCCGTCATCCGCCGCGACCACCAGCACCACCACGTCGGTCACCGAGGCGCCACGGGCACGCATGGCGGTGAACGCCTCATGGCCCGGGGTGTCGATGAAGGTGATCTTCGCACCCGAAGGCAGCGTCACCTGGTAGGCGCCGATATGCTGGGTGATCCCGCCGGCTTCGGCCGCCGCCACGTCGGTGGTGCGCAGGGCGTCCAGCAGCGAGGTCTTGCCGTGGTCGACATGCCCCATGACCGTCACGACGGGCGGACGCGGCAGCAGGTCTTCCGGCGTATCGTCGATGCCTTCGATACCGATCTCGACGTCGCTGTCCGCCACGCGGCGGACGCGATGGCCGAATTCCTGAATGACCAGCTCGGCCGTATCGGCATCCAGCGACTGCGTCACGGTCGCCATCACGCCCATCTTCATCAGGGCCTTGATGACTTCGCCCTGGCGGGCCGCCATACGGTTCGCCAGTTCCTGCACCGTGATCGTCTCGGGCAGCACCACGTCACGCACCACGCGGACCTGGTCGGAGCGCAGGCGCTCCAGTTCGGCCTGCCGGCGCTCACGCTCGCGCTGGCGCCGGACCGAAGCCAGCGAGCGCGTCTTGTCGTCGTCACCCTCGATCGCCGCCTGAACGTCGATGCGGCCCGAGCGGCGGTTGTCGCCACCCTTTTTCGCGGGCGCGCCGCTCGGCTTGCGGCTGGGCACGACACCGGGGCGACGCGGCGCACGGCGTTCTTCTTCCGTGTCGGGGCCACGGCCGGTGCGCAGGCGCAGGGTCTCGCCCTGCGGCTGGGCCGGAGTCGCGGTCGCGGGCGCCGGACGGTTGGGCGTGACCGGGCGGGCCGGCATGATGGCGCGCTCGGCCAGCGGGCGCAGGCGCTCCATCGGCGGGGCCAGCGTGACCTCGCCGGGGATCGGCACGGCCGACACCACCGGCCCGGGCGCGCCAAGCACTTCGGACTGGTCCTGAACCGGCTGGGCCGCGGCCTGCTCCGCGCGGGCACGGGCCGCCTCTTCCTGCTCGCGGGCTTCCTCCTCGGCTGCGCGCCGGGTATCTTCCTCGCGCCGCCGCGCTTCCTCGGCGGCGGACAGGATCATGATCTTTTCCTGCTCGCGCCGCTCCTGCTCGCGGCGAACGGCTTCCGCCCGCTGCTCATCGAGGACGCGCTGGCGGGTAGCCAGCTCGGCGGCGGTCAGCGCGCGACCGCCATTGCCGCCGCGCGCGCCTACCCGGCCGCCACCGGGCGAACCGGAGCCGCTGCCTGCGGGGGCCGGACCGGGGCCGCGCTTCTTGCGCACCTCGACCTGCACCACCTTCGAACGACCATGGCTGAAACTCTGCCGCACGGAACCGGCGTCAACCGTCCGTCCGACCTCCTTCCGGCCCGCCGGCCGCAAGGACAAGCGTCCCTTACCCTGATCCTGATCGTTGCCTTCGCTCATGTACCCGCCTGTTCACCCAAGTTCGCCGGATTGGTCCGACGAACCCGGAACCGCCCTGCCGGACAGCCCCGCAAAACGTTCACTATCGATACGGACGCGCCGTGCCAGTTCGCCACGCGACATCGCCGCATGCACGACATGGTCACGGCCGAATGCCGCACCCAGACCCGCCGCCGTAGGAACAACCGCTATCGGCAGATCCCGTGCGCCGGACAATAACCTCGTCCTCTCGTCAGGGCTGCCATCCTCGGCCTGTATGATCAGACCGGCGCGACCGCCCTCTATCCATTCCCGCACCTTGACGAAACCGTATGTCACCTGACCGGCCCGTCGTGCGAGTCCCACCGTCTCCAGTATCCGGCGCACGAGGCCGGCTTCCAGGATCTTGTCCAAGTCGGGCGGAACGACGACCTGGCCCCGGGCTGCGCGTGAGAACGCCCCTCGCGTCCGGGCCGTTTCTAGCACATCCCGCCGTGCGCTCAACCAGATTCCCCGTCCGGGCAGACGCGCGGAAAGATCGGGTGTCACAACCCGGTCGGGCGAGACCACGAAACGGACCATCGTCTCGGGCGCCGCACGCTCCCGCGTGACGATACAGCGGCGCAAAGGCCCCCGCTCGTCATCTTCCGGCTCCCAATCGGCGTCCGCCGTCATGTCCCGTCCCGCCTGCCCCGACACGCCGTAGCGCTCAGGCCTCCGGCGCCTCCTGCGCTTCGGCCGGCTGCTCGTCCTCGAACCAATGGGCGCGCGCCGCCATGATGATCTCGTTCGCCGCTTCCTCGTCGATCACGTCGCCACCGAGGAATTCGACCAGCTCATCGCCCGCCAGATCGGCCAGATCGTCCAGGGTCTTCACACCCTTTTCACCCAGCGTCACCAGCATCTGGTTGGAAAACACGCCCAGTGCCGCGATGTCGTCGGTCACGCCGAGTCCACGGCGCTTCTCGTCCAGCTCGTCCTCGCGGCGGGCCAGGAAGCCTTCCGCGCGGCGGACCAGCTCGCTGGCCACATCCTCGTCGAACCCTTCGATCCCCGCCAGTTCGTCGGGATCGGCATAAGCCAGTTCCTCGATCGAATGGAAGCCTTCCGTCACCAGCAGGCCGGCGATCACGTCGTCCACGTCCAGCGCCTCGACAAAGAGGTTGCTGCGGCGACGGAACTCTTCCTGCCGGCGCTCCGATTCCTCGGCCTCGGTCAGGATGTCGATATCCCAGCGCGTCAGCTGGCTGGCCAGGCGGACATTCTGCCCGCGCCGGCCGATCGCCAGGCTCAACTGCTCGTCGGGCACCACCACCTCGACGCGCCCGGCCTCCTCGTCCATCACCACCTTGGTGACTTCCGCCGGCGCCAGCGCATTCACGACGAAGGTCGCCGCCTGCGGGCTCCAGGGAATGATGTCGATCTTCTCGCCCTGAAGCTCCTGCACCACGGCCTGCACGCGCGATCCGCGCATACCCACGCAGGCACCGACCGGATCGATCGAGGCATCGCGCGAGATCACCGCCATCTTGGCGCGCGACCCGGGGTCGCGGGCCACGGCCTTGATCTCGATGATGCCGTCATAGATCTCGGGCACTTCCTGCGCGAACAGCTTGGCCAGGAAGGCCGGATGCGTGCGCGACAGGAAGATCTGCGGCCCGCGCGGCTCGTCGCGCACGTCATAGATATAGGCCCGCACGCGGTCGGAATTGCGGAAGCTCTCCCGCGGGATCAGCTCGTCGCGGCGCAGCAGCGCCTCCGAACTGCCGATCTCGACCATCAGGTTCCCGTATTCCGTGCGCTTGACCGTGCCGTTCACGATCTCGCCCACGCGGTCCTTGAATTCTTCATACTGGCGCTTGCGCTCGTACTCGCGCACGCGCTGCACGATCACCTGCTTGGCGGTCTGCGCCGCGATGCGGCCGAAATCGATCGGCGGCAGCGGGTCGACCAGATGCTCGCCCAACTGGATCTCGGGCTTGAACTTGCGGGCGATGTGAAGAGGAATCTGCGTTTCCTCGTTCTCCACGACTTCCACGGCCTCGGTCCAGCGCGACAGGCGGACATCGCCGGTCTTGCGGTCGATGGTCGCGCGGATATCCTTCTCATGCCCGTATTTGGCGCGCCCGGCCTTCTGAATGGCCTGCTCCATCGCCTCCAGGACTTCCTCCCGGTCGATCGCCTTCTCGCGCGCGACGGCATCCGCCACCAGCAGCAGTTCGGGACGGGAAACGGACGTGTCCATCAGAACCTCCAGGACGTCTCAGTGAGTCTTGCGCGCCGGCTTCTCGCCGGGCGTGACAGGGGTTTCCGGGGCTCCGTCGTCGGAGACCCCCATCATATGGGCGCTGGCCGCGATCAGTTCATCGGTCAGAACCAGCCGCGCGCGGCGCATGTCCGACAGCGGCAGCGCCACCTCGGTTCCATCTTCCAGCCGTAGCCGGCCAACGCCCTCTTCGGCACCCAGCAGGATGCCCGAGAAGCGCTTGCGGCCGTCGATCGGGATATTCACCTCGGCCTTGGCCAGATGCCCGGCAAACCGGTTCCAGTCCTTCGCCCGCGTCAGCGGACGATCGATTCCAGCCGAGGACACTTCCAGCGTCCACGCGCCGGGCAGCGGGTCCTCGATATCCAGCACCGCGCCCACCGCGTGGCTGATCTGCTCGCAATCCTCGATCGCGATCAGGCTGCCGTCGGCGCGGTCGGCCATGATCTGCACCGTCGGGCTCTCCCGTCCCAGGATCGCCACGCGGACCAGTTCGAAGCCCATATCGGCCAGGACGGGCGCCACGAGGGCGGCCACCTTGGCGTCCAGGCCGGTGAGGTGAGGCAGGTCTGCGTCCAAAACAAAAAAGGCGGCCGGTAAGGCCACCCCCCAAAAGAAGCGGAAGATGAAGGAATGAAGCTGATATAGGCGATAACGCACGCCGCCGCAAGGTGCATGCGCGGGCTGTGCCACGGCAGGGGCCAGGGGCTACATTACATTACAATCACGTCCTCGTTTGCATGCTTGCCCAATTGCATGAGGCGCACGCATGATACCGCAATGAGGCAGACGCCCGACCCCGAAGCACGCGCCGCGCCCGATGAGGCCGGACCCGGCAAAGGCCGGCCCCTATGGTACGGCCTGGCGGCGGGCATGATCGTCGTCGCCGGTTTCAGCGCCCGCATGGCCACCCAGAGCGAGCACCCGATGCCCGCGCCCGCCCCGATCGTCAGCGATGCCGCCCATGGCGCCGCCGCCGGGGCAAATGCCCTGACCAGCACCCAGCAATTCGCCATGATCACGCCCGACAACGCGGCGCGCGCCCTGCAGCAATCGGGACTGCCGCCCGACCAGCAGGCCCGCATCCTGGCCGGCATCCGCAAGCGCGAATACCGCCTGGTCCAGATGCCGATCTATGACGAGGCCGGAACCGGCGGCGTCGTGACCGTCAGCTCGGGCGGCATCACCCAGACCGTGCCGCTCACCCCCAGGCCGCGCACGGTGCTGCTGCCCATCCGCATTTCCGGCGAGGTCGATATCGCGCCGGTTTCCGATCCCGGCCCGGCCGGCGTGGCGCCGGGGGCCATCACGGTCCTGGGGCCGACGCCGCTGCCGGTCATCCACCGGGACCAGATGCTCGTTCTGGATGTGATCGCCCAATGAAGGCTCTCCTGCCGACCCTGAACCGGCTGATGCCGGTCATGATGGTCATTTTTCTGGTTCTCGCCAGCTTGCAGGCCGCGGCCTCGCTGCATCTTTCCCTCGCCAGCCTGACGCATTTCATGGAATGGTGTGCACCGGCCTTTCCGGTGCTGATGGCAGGGAGCAGCCTGCTGGTCCTGGCGGGCATGATGTTCGAGACCCGCGCCGAACGGCTGGCGCGCAAGGGGCTACGGCGCCGACGGGGGTGGATGATGGATGTACTGGCCAGGCTGACCAATCGCACCGCGCTGGAAGAAATGATGGCGCGCGAGCAGAAAGAAACGGTGATCGACGCCGAGGAACTGGCGGCCGGCCTGCGCGCGCGGGTGATCGGCCAGGACCAGGTCTGCGAGGACATCGCCGCCCAGCTCCGCCGCCGCATGGCGTTGCAGGTGCGCGGCAAGCCGGTCGGCATCTTCCTGCTGGCAGGCCCGCCGGGCACCGGCAAGACCTACCTGGCCAAGCAGATGGCCCGGCAGCTCGACCGCCCGCTGCTGCATTTCGACATGACGCAGATGAGCTCGCCGCACGCCGCGACGCAGCTTTTCGGCTCGCCCAAGGGCTATGTCGGCTCCGACACGTTCGGCAAGCTGACCGGCGGCCTGAAGGAAAAGCCCGACGCCGTCGTCCTGCTCGACGAAATCGAGAAGGCCCACCCCGACGTCTTCAAGAAATTCCTCACCGCCTGGAATGACGGCCACGTCACCGAGGCCTCCACCGGCCAGCAGATCTCCACCGTCCGCGCCATCTTCGTGCTGACCTCGAACATCGCGACCGATGCCCTGTCCGAGATCGCCGACCGCCTGGCCGACGAGCCCGACCGCATGCGCGCCGAGTCGGTCGAGGCCCTGCGCCAGGCCGGCTTTGCGCCAGAGGTGCTGAACCGCCTGGACCGCATCTTCGTCTTCCGCGCGCTGACCGGCCTGGACGTGGCCCGCGTCGCGGCGCTGGAGATCGAGGCGATGATCGAAAGCTATGGCCTGCGTGTGGAGACGGGCGGCATCGACCCGTCGCTGCTGTTCGAGGTCATGCGTCGCCAGAGCAAGATGGGCGCTGCCGCCAGCGCCCGCGACCTGGTGCGGTCGATCGAAGACATGATGAGCGACTCGCTGATTTCCGCCCGCCAGCAGGGTGCGAAAACAGTGCGCGTCGTTTCCGGCGAAGACGGCGTCAGTGCCGAAATCGCCAACGATACCGAGGCCCAGCGGGCCCGCGTCCTGCGCTGACCCGCTTTTCCCGTACGGCGACCTGAATGTCCGCAGCTTCCCGCCTCTGGCACCGCGCGCCGATCTGGCGCGCGATGCTCTATTGCATCCCCATCTTCACGGCGCTGACGCTGCTGTATCCGCCGGCGTACCTGACGCGGGCTGTTCCGGCCCTGCGGCCGGTGATCGACCGCATCAACCGGACCCTGGGCCGCACCCCGCCCCCGCCCGCACCGGCCGCCACACCCGACGCCCCCGACTCGGCCCCGCCTGCTCCGCCGGCCGAAGGCGCGCCCGACAATGGCCAGCAGGCGGCGGGCGGCCCGCAACTGGCGGCCCCGCCCATCACCTCGGACCTGGGCGGCGCCATCCCCTTCGCCGGCCGCATCCTGCCCCTGCCGGCCGGCACCTGGCACCCGGTGCTGACGACGCAGAGCGGCCCGCATGGCGAACTGCTCAGCAACGTGCTGGTGCGCGCCGAAGGCGGCGTCGTAACCGGCGTGATCATCGCCCGCGCCAGCACGCAGTCCCTGCCGACCTCGACCGTCGATGCCATGAATAACGGCTGCCACGACGACCGGAACTATCTCTCCAAGATCGTGCCCTCGGATGCCAAGGTGATGGAATGCTGGTTCACCAGCCACGTCCAGATCGAGGGTCAGCCGCTGAGCGACAGCGTGGACATCCAGACCGCGTTCAACCGCCTGCATGTACTGGGCTTCCCGATCCCGTACGTAATGCTGGTCGCAACCTGGAACTACGCCGAGGCCGCCGCCGATCGCGGCGCGAATATCGAGAACGTGACCATTCTTCTCAGCCCGGCCCGCAAGGGCACCATGGCGCTGCCCGCCCCGCCGGAGCAATGGCTGAAACAGTCCCTGCCGCAGCATCCGGGCGCGGAGCACTTCGTGAACGCCGCCAATGGCTGGATGGATGGCTGGACGACCATGCTGCGGCGCGGCTTCCACGGAGACCTCACGAACGGCAGCCCGGACCTTGTGCGTGCCAGTCGTGATCCCGCGTCGGTTCTGCCGGGGGAATAAGCGAGCGTTTCTGTTCTTTTTTGAAAAAAAGAACCAAAAAACGTCTGATCCGTTCAGGAGCCTTGGGCCTGCGCGTTCCGAGGCTCCTGACCGAATAAAAGTCTTTTTGCTTCTTTTTCTTCAGAAAAAGAAGAAACTCCCCTACCGAAGCACATCCGAGATATCGATCAGGAAATCCAGCACCGTGCGCGTCCGCAGCGGCAACGTGCGCGGCCCGGTATGCACGGCATAGAACGGCATTTCCGGCACGGTCCATTCCGGAAACAGGCGAATCAGCCGGCCGGCGGCAATATCTTCCCTCACCTGAAAGGCCGGCAGCAGACCGATCCCCAGGCCCGCGAGCGTCGCCTGATGCACCGCCTCGCTGCTGTTGGCGCGGAAGGGGCCGCTGGCGGCCACCACGCTTTCCTCGCCATTGCCTTCGAAATGCCAGTCATGCCGCGTGCCGCCATAGGTATAGGCGATGCAGGGATGGTTCAGCAGGTCACGCGGATGGGCGGGCGTGCCGCGCCGGGCCAGATAATCGCCACTGGCCACCGCAATGCGCTTCACCGTCCCCAGGCGGCGGGCGATCAGCGATCCTTCCGCGATCTCGCCCACGCGCACGGCCAGATCAAGCCCTTCCTCGACCAGGTCGCCGAACCCGTCGCGCATGATCAGTTCCACCGCCAGGTCGGGATGCTTGTCCAGCAACTCGCCCATCCGCGCCGTCATGTACAGGCCGAACGCCGTGGTCACCCCCAGCCGCACCAGCCCGGAAACCGATGCCCGGCGGCGGCCCAGCGCGGTCTCGGCGGTTTCCAGGATTTCCAGTACTTCGTAGGCATGGGGCAGCAAGCTGCGCCCATCCTCGGTCATCATCAGGCTGCGCGTGGTCCGCGCGAACAGGGTGGCGCCGTAATGCGCCTCCAGCAGCGCGATATGGCGCGAAATCGTCGGCTGACTGGCCCCGGTCTCCCGCGAAACCGCGGAAAACGAGCCGGTGGCAGCGACGCGAACAAAACTGTGCAGAGCGGATAGCAGATCCATGACCACATGACGTTCGGATTGTCTTCGACTGGTTTTCTTTAAGCCTCTACCGATTTATGCACAACGTGACATAAAACAGCACCGGCATGTGCCAGACGCATCAAGCCGGCAGGGGTTTGCCCTTTGGAAACCCATTCGTTTTCAAATAATTGGGGCTAGATATGCCCTCGCCGCTGGCGCCCGGTATGAAACCGCGCTTCCGCCATGCGGGCCAGCCGCACGAACGGCAGGCCCAGGAGCAGATAGGCCACGCCGATCAGCAGGCCGGTGCCGAAATAATCGTAATAGGTTGACGACAGCCGCACATAGGTCTGGCTCAGTTCGGTCAGCGTGATCACGCTGACCAGCGAGGAATCCTTGAGCAGCGAGATGAAATCGTTGGTCATGACCGGAATGACCATCCGCACCGCCTGCGGCACCACGACGAAGCGCAGCGCCTGGAAATGCGTCATGTTCAGCGCGATCGCGGCTTCGATCTGCCCGCGCGCCACCGATTGCAGCCCGGCACGGTAATTCTCGGCCTCATAGGCCGCATAATTCATCCCCAGCGCCAGCACGCCGGCCACGAACGGCGACAGGCGCAGGCCGATGCCCGGCAGGGCGTAGAAGATGAACAGGATCTGGATCAGCAGCGGCGTCCCGCGCACGATCTCGACATACAGCGTCGCCAGCGCACCCAGCCAGCGCGGCCCATACCGGCGCATCAGCGCCAGGGCCAGCCCAAGCCCTACCGCCAGCACCATGGCGCAGGCCGACACCGCGAAGGTCAGCAGCGCGCCATGCAGCAGCAACGGCAGAAAGCTGACATACCGATCGAACCGCGCCCTCCAGCCCGTCGTCGGCGCGGTAGCGGCCCGGTAATGGTCCCAGGCATCGGGCGCGATATCGGGAGTCGTGGCATCGCCGGTCAGGGCGGCCATCGCGGGTGTCCATAATTGCCAGCGCGCCAGAATCCGGTGCAGTTCCCCGTCCCGCACCATGCCGTCCAGCGCCGCGTTCACCTGGTCGCGTAGCGCGGTATTCCCTTGAGCGAAGGCCACGCCATAAGCCACCTGCCCGATCGGCTCCCCCACCAGCTTCAGGTCGGGGTCCGGCGAGCCGTAATAGAGCGCGATGGTGCCATCCAGCAGCACCGCATCCAGCCGCCCGTTCTTCAGGTCGGTATAGGCGTTGGTCTCTTCCTCGTACGAGCGGATGCGAATGGAGGGGTCGGCCTGCAACATGCGCTCGGCCGTGGTGTCCTTCAGCGTGCCCACCACATGCCCGTGCAGCGCCGCCAGCGTATCCAGCCCCTGCTGGTCGCGCCGCACGGTGATGCGCTCGGTCGTCATGTAATAGGGGCGGCTGAACAGCACCCCCTGCTCATGTTCGGGCGTGATCTCGATCCCGTCGATCACCATGTCGTACAGCCCGCGCTGCAGGCCGGGGATCAACCCGTCCCAGTCGTTCTGCACAAACCGGGTCGGCCGGCCGAGCCGGCGGGCAATCGCCTGGGCAATCTCATATTCGTAACCGGTCAGGCGCGACTGGTCGGCCGGATCGTGAAAGACGAACGGCACGTTGGCTTCGGCATCCGACGCCCAGCGCAGGGGGGCGGCATGGCCGGCGACGGCGAAAAACGTCACCACCAGCGCCAGCAACAGGCCCATCACGCTTTTCACAGAACAGACCTCAAGAACTTTCGGGTGCGCGGGTCGTGCGGGTCCACAAACAGCCGGTCGGGGTCATCCGCCTCGACGATCTCCCCCCCATCCATGAACACCACCCGATCGGACGCCGCGCGGGCGAAGCGCATGTCATGCGTCACCACCAACTGGGTCATCCCCTCGTTATCGAGGGTGCGCATCACCGACAGCACCTCTTCGGCCAGTTCGGGATCGAGCGCCGAGGTCGGTTCGTCATACAGCATCACATCGGGGCGCATAGCCAGCGCCCGGGCGATGGCCGCGCGCTGCTGCTGCCCGCCCGACAGCGTGTCGGGATAGCGCGTGGCCATGGCCGACAGGCCCACCTTGTCCAGCAGGGCCAACGCCTCGGCCCGCGCGGCCTCGGCCGACACGCGCTTCACCTGCACGGGGGCCAGCATCACATTGTCCAGCACGGTGCGGTGGGGAAACAGATTGAAGGACTGGAACACCATGCCGACATGCGCGCGCAGGCGATGGGCGGCGTCCTCTTCCTGGCGGGTCCAGCGTCCACCGGTGCGCGTGATCGTCACGCCGGCGATCTCCACCGTCCCGGAATCGGGAATTTCCAGAAAATTAAGGCAGCGCAGGAACGTCGATTTCCCGCAGCCCGACGGCCCGATGATCGAGACCAGCTCGCCCCGCTCCATATCGAGCGAGATGCCACCCAGTACCGTGTGGCCGTCAAAGACCTTGCGGATCTGATCGGCCCGCAGAACGATTTCAGCAAAAAACGCCGGCCCGGGTTTCCCCGGGCCGGCGCCAGACTCGTCAAACGGAAGAAAGGACCGTTCAGGCAGCTTCAGTCATCCCGCGCAACACATACTGCAGGATGCCACCATGCCGGTAATACTCGACCTCGTCCAGCGTATCGACGCGGCAGAGCAGCGGCACCGTTTCCTTGGTGCCATCGGCGCGGGTGATTTCCATGTCGATCGTCATGCGCGGGGTGATGGTCTCCAGCCCCTTGATGTCGATGATTTCGTCACCCTTCAGGTTCAGCGTCTTGCGCGTCGTGCCGTCCTTGAACAGCAGGGGCAGAACGCCCATGCCGACCAGGTTGGAGCGATGGATACGCTCGAAGCTCTCGGCGATCACGGCGCGAACACCCAGCAGCAGGGTGCCCTTCGCCGCCCAGTCGCGCGACGAACCCATGCCGTATTCCTTGCCGCCGAACACGACCAGGGGCACGCCCTCGGCCTTGTATTCCATCGCGACATCATAGATCGAGCCTTCCTTCCCGTCGGGGAAGTGCTTGGACAGGCCCCCTTCGGTGCCCGGCAGCATCTCGTTCTTGATGCGGATGTTCGCGAAGGTGCCACGGACCATGATGCGGTCGTTGCCACGACGCGAGCCGTAGGAGTTGAAATCCTTCGGCGAAACCTGATGCTCTTTCAGATAGACGCCCGCGGGCGAGCTTTCCTTGATCGCACCGGCCGGCGAGATATGGTCGGTCGTGATGTTGTCGCCCAGCAGCGCCAGGACGCGGGCGCCCACGATGTCACCCTTCGGCTTGGGCTCCGGCGTGATGTCCTGGAAGTACGGCGGGTCCTGCACGTAGGTCGAGGACGGATCCCACTTGTAGGTCTCCGAACCGGTCGCGACCTTCAGGGCCTGCCATTCCTTGGTGCCCTTGCCGATCTGGCTGTACCGCTTGATGAACTCTTCACGGTTGATCGAGGAGCCGATCAGGTCCGCGATCTCCTTGTTGGTCGGCCAGATGTCCTTCAGATAGACCGGCTTGCCGTCCTTGGAGGTGCCGAGCGACACGGTGGTGATGTCCTCGCGCATCGTGCCGAGCAGCGAATACGCGACCACCAGCGGCGGGCTGGCCAGGTAGTTGGCGCGCACGTTGGGCGAAATGCGGCCTTCGAAGTTACGGTTGCCCGAGAGCACCGAAACGGCGACCAGCTTGTTGCCTTCGATCGCATCGACGATGTGCGGCTCCAGCGGGCCGGAGTTGCCGATGCAGGTCGTGCAGCCATAGCCGACGGTGTTGAAGCCCAGCGCGTCGAGCTCTTCCGTCAGGCCGGCACGGTTCAGGTAGTCGGTGACGACCTGCGAGCCCGGCGCCAGCGACGTCTTCACCCACGGCTTCGGCTTCAGGCCGAGCGCACGCGCCTTCTTCGCCACCAGGCCGGCCGCGATCAGCACCGCCGGGTTGGAGGTATTGGTGCAGGACGTGATCGCCGCGATCACCACGTCGCCATGGCCGATCTCGTAATTCGTGCCGGCCACCTTGGCCTTCTTGTGCGCATCGGCGGCGGGAACGCCCAGGCCGCCGGTCAGCTCGCTTTCGAACGCGGAGGTCGCGTTCGTCAGCACCACGCGGTCCTGCGGGCGCTTCGGGCCGGCCAGCGACGGCACGACGGTCGACAGTTCCAGTTCCAGCGTGTCGGTGAACACCGGCTCATGCGATTCCGCGGTGCGGAACATGCCCTGGGCCTTCAGGTATTCTTCCGTCAGCTTGATGCGGTGTTCGTCACGGCCGGTCTGGCGCAGGTAGTCCAGCGTCAGGTGATCGACCGGGAAGAAGCCGCAGGTCGCGCCATATTCCGGCGCCATGTTGGCGATCGTCGCACGGTCGGCAACCGGCAGATGGTCAAGCGCCGGGCCGAAGAATTCGACGAACTTGCCGACGACGCCCTTCTTGCGCAGCATCTGGGTGACGGTCAGCACCAGGTCGGTGGCCGTCGCGCCCTCGGGCAGCTTGCCCGTCAGCTTGAAGCCGATGACGTCGGGGATCAGCATCGCGATCGGCTGGCCCAGCATCGCGGCCTCGGCCTCGATACCACCCACGCCCCAGCCCAGCACGCCCAGGCCGTTGACCATCGTCGTGTGGCTGTCGGTGCCATACAGCGTGTCGGGATAGACGTAGCTCTTGCCGCCGACGTCGGCCGTCCAGGCGACCTGGGCGATATATTCCAGGTTCACCTGATGGCAGATGCCCGTGCCCGGCGGCACGACCGAGAAATTCTCGAACGCTTCCTGACCCCAGCGCAGGAAGGCATAACGCTCGCCGTTCCGCTCGAACTCGATGGTGACGTTGTCCTGCAGCGCTTCCGGCGTGCCGGCCACGTCCACCATCACCGAGTGATCGATGACGAGGTTGACGGGCACCAGCGGGTTCACCTTCTGCGGGTCGCCGTTCAGCTTCAGGATACCGTCGCGCATCGCGGCCAGATCGACCACGGCGGGCACGCCGGTGAAGTCCTGCATCAGGATGCGCGACGGCTTGAAGGGAACTTCCTTCGTGCTGCTGCCCTTGGGCAGCCAGCCGGCGATCGACCTGGCGTCATCGACGCTGTACGACCGGCCGTCTTCGAAACGCAGGATGTTCTCCAGCAGCACCTTCAGGCTGACCGGCAGGCGCTTCACATCGCCGATGGTCTTCTCGGCTTCCGGGATCGAGAAATAATGATACGTCTTGCCGTCCACATTCAGGGTCCGGCCTGTCTTGATTGAATCGTGCCCAACCGACTTCATTGGTTTTTTCCTCCGCGGCGTCAGCAACGGATTATCCAGTTGGGGGACGTGTCCGCATAGAAAGGCGGTGTGTTCCCTCTGGACAACCGGCTTGATCTCCCAACGGTCGTAGAACATACCCGGACGCGGTGACGACACAAGCTGGCCCCGGTAACAAGAACGCGGGAACAGGCATGCGCCGCCCCGCCGCCGCCGCCGATCACAAGCCGAGGACGATCGCCATCCCTGCCTCCCGCCCCCCTGCCGGCCCGCTGCTGACTGTCGAGAATATCTCTGTTTTCAGAGGGGAAAGACTGGTTCTCGACGCTGTCGGGCTGCATCTGGACGCCGGCGAGGCCCTGTTGCTGACCGGCCCGAACGGCGCAGGAAAGTCGACCCTGCTGCGCGTTCTTGCGGGATTGCGAAAACCTGAAGGCGGCCATGTCCTGTGGTCCGGGATCGACGCCCTGGCCGACCGCACGGCCCATGCGGAGCGGGTGGCCTATCTGGGCCACCAGGATGCCCTGAAACCCGGCCTGACCCTGCGCGAGAATCTGGCCCTACCCGCCCGCGCCGCCGGATCGAACCCCGACCAGGCCATGAAATCGCTCGATCTTCTGCCGTTGGCCGACCTGCCGGCCCGCATGCTCTCGGCCGGGCAGAAACGCCGCGCCGCGCTGGCACGGGTGGTGCTGGCCCGCGCGCCCCTCTGGCTGCTCGACGAACCCAGCCTGGGGCTGGACACACGCTCCATCGGCCTGCTCGAGGCCCTGTTCCACGCCCATCGCGAGGCTGGCGGAATCGTGATCGCGACCACCCATGTCCCCCTGCCCCTGCCCGATGCCCACACCCTGGCATTGCCCGGCGCCGGCACCCTGGACACCGCGGAAGAGATGGACATGGAGTCGTGGACATGAAGGCCGGGGACATGAAGGCCGGGGACATGAAGGCCGAGGCCATGCGCGCATCCATCCCCGCCCTGCTGGCGGCCGTCATCGGGCGCGACCTGCGGCTGGCGCTGCGCCACGGCGCCGACACGCTGGGGGCGGTGCTGTTCTTCATCCTCGCCGGCGCGCTGTTTCCCCTCGCCCTCGGCCCGTCGCCGGAGCTGCTGCGCCGCATGGCCCCCGGCATCGTCTGGGTCTGCGCGCTGCTGGCCGCGCTGCTGCCGCTTGACCGTCTGTTCGGATCGGAACTGGAAGACGGCTCGCTGGACCAGCTCATGCTGTCCGGCCTGCCGCCGGCCCTGGTGGCGCTGGCCAAGATGATCGCGCACTGGCTCACCACCGGCCTGCCGCTGCTGCTGGCCGCCGCCCCGCTGGCCATCATGCTCGGCCTGCCGCTGCCGGTGCTGCCGATCCTGCTGGGCGGGCTCGCGCTCGGCACCGCCGTGCTGTCGCTGATCGGCGGCATGGCGGCGTCGATCGTGCTGGGCGCGCGCCGGGGCGGCGTGCTGCTGCCGCTGCTGGTGCTGCCGCTGGCCACCCCCGCCCTGATCTTCGGCGCGGCGGCGCTCGACGCCGCCCAGACCGGCCTCTCCTGGCGGCCCGACCTGGAACTGCTGGGCGCCTTCCTCGCCGGCGCGCTGCCGCTCTGCCCGCTGGCCGCCGGCGCCGGCCTGCGCGCCGCCGTCGAATAGATGGCCGACGCGCCCTGCGGAACCGGCACGCTCGACGGCCGCAACCCCGGCATCGACCTCGTGCGCGGCGCGTCGATCCTCCTCGTCGTCTCGCACCACATGGCGCTGCGGATTCCGCTGGCAAAGACCGGCCTCGCCGGCATCGTCCCCCTGCCGATCCTGCGCCTCTTCAGCTGGTTCGGCGCGGAGGCCGTCTCCCTGTTCTTCGTCGTGTCCGGCTTTCTCGTCACCAGCCACACGATCCGGCGCTGGAGCTCGCTGTCCACGCTCGACCCACGCGCCTTCTATGCCCGCCGTCTGGCCCGCATCGCCCCCTGCCTGCTCGCCCTGATCGGCCTCCTCACCCTGCTCGACCTGCTCGGCGTGCCCGATTACGTCATCACCCGCGCCGACCAGAGCCTTCCGCGCGCGATCGTCTCCGCCCTGGCCATGCACCTGAACTGGTACGAAGGGCACACGGGCTACCTGCCGGGCGGCTGGGACGTCTTATGGTCCCTGTCGATCGAGGAACTCTTCTATCTCGTCTTCCCCATCATCTGCCTGTGCCTGGCCCGCGCGCCCGGACTGCGCACAGGCCTGTTCGCGCTGCTGGCACTCTCGCTGCCATTCGCCCTCGATGCCTTGGCCAATGCCCCGGAAATCTGGCAGGAAAAAGCCTATCTGCCGGGAATGGCCGCCATCGCGGCCGGCATCTGCGCGGCGGTGCTGATCGCCGGCCGCCCGGCCCCGCGCCCCGGCATCGTCATCGCCCTCGGCTACTCCGCCCTCCTGGCGCTGCTGGCCGTCTTCCTGGAGGAAAACGCGCTCTGGAGCGTGCTGGGCAACAGCACGATGCTGGTGCTGACCCTCGGCTGCGCCCTGCTGCTGGCCGCCTTCCAGTGGGGCTGGGGGCAGCGCCGCCTGATGCACGGCACGCGATGGCTCCGCTCCTACGGCTTCATGAGCTACGAAATCTACCTGACCCACATGTTCGTGGTGTTCCCGCTCGTCGGCCTGTTTCACCTCAGCGGCGGCGACATGCGCACCGGCTGGCTCTGGTTTCCGCCCGCCTTCGCCCTGTCCTGGCTGCTGGGGTGGGGAACCGACAGGCTGGTCTCGACACCGGCCAACCGCCTGCTGCGCCGGTGGCTTCAGGTCGGGGCGCCGCCCCGAACCCCGCCAAAGGGCATCGCCCTTTGGAAACCCAGTCGTGGTGCGTGATTACTGGATACTGTCACCCTCGCGCCGGCTGGTCCGCATGAGCCAGTCGATCTGATTGCGCACCTTCAACCAGAATAAGGCATCGTCAGGCAGATTCTGATCCAGGCAGCGGGCGATATGACGCATCGTCATGCCGCGCGCGCCATCGCCACACGCAACGATAAGAGAATGCGCCATCGCCCGGACGCTCACCTTCTCCCGCGCACGCGCCTGCGATCTTTCCAGCATATCGGCCTCGACCGTTGATGATGATCCATATGAGGAAGAAACCGGCCGATCGGCGGGAAATGGATCGTTCCCGTACCAGCGTCCTGAGACAGGGCATGCAAAACAGGACCTCTTCGGTCCTACTTCTGCCTGCCCAGGCTCTTCGGATCAGCCCGGCTACCGTCGCGCAAAGAACCCGGGAAGATGGTTTTATTATGACTGCCCACGGCCCCTGAACAGAAAACCCGTCGCCAGGGCGACGGGTTTTCGCAAAATGCCGACCACCGAAAGCCCCCCGCGAGAGGGCCTCCCCGATGGCTTCAGATATAATGCTCGGCCAGCGGCGCGAAACCATTGAACCGCGTGGAGCAGTAGGTCGAGACGTATGCCCCGGTCGACAGCAGCTCGATCCGGTCGCCCGACGCCAGGTCCAGCGGCAGGGCGTACGGCGCCTTTTCGTACATGATGTCCGCGCCGTCGCAGGTCGGGCCGGCAATCGCCACCCGGCCCGTGGCGCCGCCATCATGCGGCGTGCGGATACCGTAGCGGATCGACTCGCCCTCGGTCTCGGCCAGACCGCCGAACCGGCCGATATCCAGATAGACCCAGCGCACGTCGTCCTTCAGCCCGCGACCGGTCACCAGCACGACCTCCGACGACACCACCCCGGCATCGCCGACGATGAAGCGGCCCGGCTCGACGATCATGTCCGGCAGGTCGTTGCCGAAATGCTCGGTCATCGCGTGGCTGATCGCCAGCGCGAACCGGTCGATCTCCGGCACGTCCTCGCGGTAGCGGATCGGGAAGCCACCGCCCAGATTGACCATGCGCAGGTTCAGCCCCGCCGCGGCCAAGTCCGTGAACAGCATGCCGACCCGCGCGATCGCGGCTTCATACGCATCGGTCGTCGTCTGCTGGCTGCCGACATGGAATGACAGGCCATACGGGTCCAGCCCCAGTTCGCGGGCACGCAGCATCAGGTCGCGCGCGCTGTCCAGCGTGGTGCCGAACTTGCGCGACAGCGGCCATTCCGCGCCCTCGTTCTCGACGATCAGGCGGCAATAGACGCGCGATCCCGGCGCATGGCGGGCCAGCTTCTCCAGTTCCTCGATGCAGTCGAAGGCATACATCGTCACGCCGGCCGCATGGGCATTGGCGATCGCCGACACCTTCTTGACGGTATTGCCGAACGAGATGTCCCGCGCCTGCGCCCCGGCATCGAGGCACATGCGGATCTCTTCCCACGACGCGGCATCGAAGGCCGAGCCCAGCGACACCAGCCGGCGCAGAATGGCTTCCGCCGGGTTGGCTTTCACGGCATAATAGATGCGCGCCAGCGGCAGCACATGGCGCAGCGAGCGATAGCGGGCCTCGACGCGATCGACATCGACGACGAGGCAGGGCGTGGCGGGCGCATGCTCCGCCAGAAAATGGGCGATTTTGGGAGTCATCGCACCCAAATCCCTTCTGTGAAATCCATCCGGGATCAGAGCCGGACAGGTGTTGCGAAACGGTCTAACGGACCAGCGACCAGGACCGGGCCCCGAAGGACCCCCAATTGCCAGAACGCTTGACGTCGTTGCGTAACCTCAGAGGGCCAGTGGCACGTGCGTTGTTGCGTGGAGAGCGCATATGGGGGCAAAGCACTCGGCACGCAACAGAAAAATCATCCCCATCGCATGTTTTTTCGTTAGGTAGTGCAAACCCGCCGGGCGATGGCCGCCCACTCCGGGGCGCAGGCCGCCCCTACCCCGACCGACGGAGTCAGCTTGATCGTCCTGCAGCCCGAAAAATCCGAGCATCTCGCCCCCGCGGCCATCGACCCGTGGCAACTCTGGCGGCCGGTCCTGCGCCGCATCCTGCGCAATCTGACATCGGACCAGATCACCCTGGCGGCGGCGGGGTGCGCGTTCTACGCGACACTTTCCCTTTTCCCCGCCATCAGCACCCTGATCTCGATCTACGGGCTGGTGCTGGACCCGGACACGGTGGAACCGCAGCTCGACCTGCTGCGGCACCTGCTGCCGCCCGCCGCCTTCACCCTGATCGGCGAACGCATCCACACCCTGGCGGCCGAACCCCATTCGTCGCTGACGCTCAACCTGATCATTTCCACCAGCATCGCGCTCTGGTCGGCCTCGGCCGCCACGCGCTCGATCATCTCCGCCGTCAATATCGCCTACGGCACCACCGAGACGCGGGGCTTCATCCGCTTCCAGATGGTGGCGCTGGGCATGACGCTATGCGCGATCTGCGGCGCGGTGCTCACGCTCGCGGTGATGGTGGCGCTGCCGGTCCTGATCAATTTCATTCCCGAGCGCCTCGGCCTGGCACCGCCACCCTGGTCGGTCGAACTGCTGGTGCAGACGGGCGGCCCGCTCCTGCTGCTGCTGTTCGTGCTGGTGGCCTGCACCCTGCTCTACCGGCTCGGCCCAAGCCGCCCGGCCGTCCCATGGCGCCGCATCCTGCCCGGCTCCTGCGCGGCGACGCTGATCTGGATCCTCACATCGCTCGGGGTCTCGTACTATATCGGCACCATCGCCCCGTACAACGCCACATACGGCCCGCTGGGCGCGGTGGCGGCAACGATGATGTGGTTCTTCGTAACCGCCTACGTCATCATGCTGGGCGCGGAACTGAATGCGGGGCTGGAAGCCGAAATGGACCGGGTCCGCTCCGAAGCCCCCGGGCCACCCCCGTAAACCATCGGCAGGGCCGACCCACCGGAAGGAGAAGGCCGGCCGATACCGGTCAGTGGCGGCGGGGCGTGGCCGGCGCGTGGCGCACGGCATGCGGCCCGGCGGCGGCGATCGCATCGGCGCTGCTGTCCGCCGCTTCGGCCTGCGCGACTTCGACGGCCGACGCCGACTGAATCACGACATGGGCGGTCCCGGCACTGAGCATCCCCAGCTGCGCGGCGGCAGCGGGCGAGAGGTCGATGATCCGGCTGCCATGGAACGGGCCACGGTCATTCACCGTCACCACCACCGAACGGCCGGTCTCCTGCGAGCGCACCAGCAGCCGCGTGCCCATCGGCAGGGTCGGATGCGCGGCCGTCAGCGCCTTGGGATCGAACGTGCTGCCCGACGAGGTCCGGCTCACCGCCTGGCGGCGGGGGCGGCGCATATGGCCATACCAGCTCGCCACGCCCTGCTCGGACCATGCGAGGGCGGACCGGCTGGCGGCCGCAAGGGTGTGGGTCCGCCGCGCCAGCGCCGCGCGGACCGAAGCCGCCCACGCCGTCACCGGGCGGCCATCGGCCCCCACCGCCTGCGCATCGGCGGCAGCACCATCGGACGACGCGCGCATCGGTGCAGCATCCGTTCCCTCACGGGCACTGGCGGCGGACATGAAGAAAACGAGACAGAGCAGCGACAGCATCGCCTGTCCACCCGTTCGCATTCTTCGCGTTGCCCGATGCAGTTTCAATGCGCTCTCAGTCCTTTTCGGATCGTTCATTCAGTATCGGGCCGCAATAGAGCAGTCCCGTCACCACCGAGTCCAGTTTTTTCCGCCACGATACCGGCGCGGCGGCCGGGAAAGAGTCCCTGCCGCCCCGGTTTTCCCGTGCCGGTTCACGTTTTCGCGGTGAATTATGGCAATTTTCAGCCTTCATTACTGCCGCCCCTTCACAGGCCGGCGAGCGGGGTGCCGCAAGCCGCGCGATCATTCTCTTGGAACCGGCCGAAGAGCGTGCTACGGCGCCTGTGATGATAAAGCGCCCTCTGATCGCGGTCCTGAACGGGCCCAACCTGAACATGCTCGGAATGCGCCAGCCCGAAGTCTATGGTCGCGCGACCCTGGACGACGTGGAACAGATCTGCATCCAGGCCGCCGAGCGGCTGGATGTCGCCATCGACTTCCGCCAGACCAACGGCGAGGGCGAGCTGGTGTCGTGGGTTCAGGAATGCCGCAACCGCGCGCAGGGAATCGTTATCAATCCGGCCGCCTACGGCCACACTTCGATCGCCCTGCTCGACGCGCTGCTGGCCGTCGAGCTGCCGGTGATCGAGGTCCATATCTCCAACATTCATCGCCGCGAGGACTTCCGGCACCATACCTACTGCTCCCGTGCCGCCGCAGGAATCATCTGCGGTCTGGGAGTACGCGGCTATGCAATGGCGCTTCAGGCGATGACAGACATGATTCTGGACGAGAACGACCGATGAGCCGACTGCTCGTGGACGCGGATGCCATTCGGGCATTGGCTGAAATTCTGACCGAAACCGGCCTGACCGAGATCGAGATCGCGGAGAAGGACAACCGCATCCGCGTTGCCCGCGCCGCGCCCGGCGTGGTCCATGCCGTGCCGGCCGCCCCGGCCGCCGCCCCGATCGCGGCCGCCCCCGTGGCCGCCGCCCCGGCCGACCCGGCCAAGCATCCGGGCGCCGTCACCAGCCCGATGGTCGGCGTGGCCTACCTGACGCCCGACCCCAGCGCGCCGCCCTTCGTCACCGAAGGACAGAGCGTCACCGCCGGGCAGACCCTGATGCTGATCGAGGCGATGAAGACCTTCAACCAGATCAAGGCCCCCCGCGCCGGCACGCTGAAGAAGCTGCTGGTCGTCTCCGGCGATCCGGTCGAGTTCGGCGAAGTCCTGGCCATCATAGAGTAATGTTTTCCAAGATCCTCATCGCCAATCGCGGCGAAATCGCCCTGCGGGTCCTGCGCGCGTGCCGCGAAATGGGCATCCGCACGGTCGCGGTCCATTCCACGGCCGATGCCGATGCCATGCATGTGCGCCTGGCGGACGAGGCCGTGTGCATCGGCCCGCCCGCCTCGCGCGACTCGTACCTGAACGTCGCCGCCATCCTGTCGGCCGCGACCATCACCGGTGCCGACGCGATCCATCCGGGCTACGGCTTCCTGTCCGAGAACGCCGATTTCGCCGAGACGGTCGAGGCCCATGGCCTGGCCTTCATCGGCCCGACCGGCCAGCACATCCGCATGATGGGCGACAAGATCACCGCCAAGACCACCATGCGCGCGCTCGGCGTGCCGCTGGTGCCCGGCTCGGACGGTGCGCTGGCCAGCCTGGACGAGGCCCGCGCGGTGGCCGAGCAGGTCGGCTATCCGGTGCTGATCAAGGCCGCCGCCGGCGGCGGCGGGCGTGGCATGAAGGTCGCGCAGAGCGCCGACGATCTGGCCGAGGCCTGGAGCGTCGCCCGCACCGAGGCCCGTGCCGCGTTCGGCAATGACGAGGTCTATCTCGAAAAATACATGGACCGGCCCCGGCATATCGAGCTGCAGATCCTGGCCGACACCCATGGCAACGTCGTGCATTTCGGCGAGCGCGACTGCTCGCTCCAGCGCCGCCACCAGAAGCTGCTGGAAGAAGCCGGCTCCCCGGCCCTGACGGCCGAGCAGCGCGACGCCATCGGCGCCACCGCCACGGCGGCACTGCGCAAGCTGGGCTACCGCAACGCCGGCACGCTGGAATTCCTCTACCAGGACGGCCAGTTCTGCTTCATCGAGATGAACACCCGCCTGCAGGTGGAACATCCGGTGACGGAAATGCTCTGCGACGTTGACCTGGTGCGCGAGCAGATCCGCATCGCCGCCGGCGAACCGCTTGGCTACGAGCAGTCGGACATCACCTTCAGCGGCCATGCCATCGAGTGCCGCATCAACGCCGAGGATCCGGCGACCTTCATGCCCACGCCGGGCACGGTCACGGTCTATCACCCCCCCGGCGGCCTGGGCGTGCGCATCGACAGCGCGCTGTATGCGGGCTACCGCGTGCCGCCCTATTACGACAGCATGATCGGCAAGCTGATCGTCCACGCCCCCACCCGGCCCGAGGCGATCGCCCGGATGCGCCGCGCGCTGGACGAGTTCGTGATCGACGGCGTCAAGACGGTGATCCCGCTGCATTGCAAGATCCTGGACGACCCCGAGTTCCAGAAGGGCGACTACACCATCCACTGGCTGGAACGCTTCGTCGCCAAGCAGTCCGGATCGCTTTGAGAAGACCAACCCGCTGAAAAACCGAGGCGCGAGGCAGCACGGCCAACAGCCAACGCCTTGCGCCTCAGCAGCAAAGCCCGTTCGTTATCAAATGATCGGGGTGCAGGGCCCCAGGCCCTGCCGGGTCCAGGGCAGAGCCCTGGATATCAACCGAAAGCCGTATCCATGTACGGACTCGACGCATCGAAAAACAGCCGATTGGCGTCGAGTTCGTAGGAAATCACGTCCAGGCTGGCCAGGGCGCGATCCATTTCCATCCGCACGCCCAGATTGGGCTCCTGCCCAGCCTCGGCCGCGATCCGCTGGCTGGCCAGCTTGGCCGCGCGGGCGGTCCGGCCGTAATGGCCGCCATAGCGGCCGCTGAACTGCTCCATGCGGCCCATCATGGCCTCGATCACCTGGGTGGCGGCAACCGGCAGCAGATTGCGCGCCAGGATCCGGCGCAGACGGATGATATTCAGGCCGATCGTCATCGCCGAGAGCGTGCCTTGCAGATAGGCATCGATCACCGGCTCCGGCGTCTCGCCGGCGTTGGTCAGCAGGCGCACGAACCGGTCCACATTCCGTTCGACGACGAAGACGGTGGTCGGCAGGCTCGCCGAACGCGCCACATGCCGCAGCCCCTTCAGGATCTCGGTGCGCATCTGCCAGCGCATGGCATTGATATCGTTCGGCAAGACCAGCCGGAACGACCACATCGCGTACCATAGCGCCAGGATCAGCGGCATGGCGGTATTGAAGAACGTGATTTCGTCCAGCCGCCCCTGATTGTCCGGACCGAGCAGAATGGGCAGGAACAGATTGTACGACACGGCGGCGAGGACGATGGTGGGATAGGCAAAGGCCAGCCCGCCCGCCAGCATCGGCAGGCTGAGGCACAGGGCCAGGACTTCGAAGGTCGATGGCGTCGCCAGCGTCCACAGCACCAGCACCGCCGACACGCCCACCGCCCAAAACGCCCCGGTCAGGAAGGCCTGCGTCGCCAGCGCCGGCTTCTCCAGCGTCGAGAACAGGCTGCACACGATCGAGACGAACATCAGGAACAGCAGCCCGACCGACCAGCCGGTGGTAATCCAGATCACCCCGGCGCCGAAGATGGTGATCGAGGCGCGCAGGCTGTTGGCGCCCGCCAGCCGCCAGTCGCGGAACGTCTTGATCCGATAATGGAAATGGTCGTGCGGCAGGGGCCGCATGCTGGCTTCGAACTGGGTGATCGCCCCTTCCAGATCCTCCAGCATGCCATCGAGCGCATGATGCAGCATGCGCTGCCATTGCAGGCCCCGTGCCTCGTCCACGCCCGCCGGAGCCTGGCTGTCGCTGCCCATCTCCGCCCCCAGCGAATCCGCGATCGCCTGGCGGCAGGTGGCGCGCAATCCCGCCAGTTGCAGCAGGGCGGGCTGGGTATCCCCGGCCTGCAACCGCTCGGGCAGGGCCAGCAGGAATGTCCGCACCGAGGCCGCCGTGGTGCTGAACGTGTCGCCTTCCACGTGGCCGGGCGTGTGCAGCAGCGCCGACAGGTCCAGCCCGCGCGACAGCAGCACCGCCACCCGCGCCAGCGCGGCGCGGGCATGGTCGCCCTCATGGCCATGATGGCGGCCCAGTTCCACCTCGGCGAACTCGATCTGGTCGCTCAGCGCGGTAATGGTCGAAAACACGCCCCGCACCCGCGTCAGGGCCTGCTGGTCTCCGCCCAGCAGATCGGCCAGCGCGTGCGACGCCCCGTCGATCGCGGTGAGGAAATTGTGCGAAAGCCGGTCGCGCGCCCGCTCGCCCAGCCGGAACTGGAACAGCGAAGAGACGGTGCTTTCCAGCACGATGCCCAGCACGATATAGGTCGCGCGCGCCATGGCGATGGCAAAGATATGCTGCGGATCGGCAATGCCGTCCAGCGCGATGATGGCGTAGGTAAAGCCGCTGGCCCGCATCCCGTGGATACGGTAGTTGGTCATGGTGGCAGGGCCGGGCAGCAGCGTGCCCACGAAGCAGAACAGCCCGATCCCCACCGCCAGCAGCAGGATGAACAGCAGGGGCTGCTGCGGACAGGCCGCCACCAGCGCCACCGCGAAGACCGTGCCGACGACCATGCCGAACAAATGCCAGCGCGCCTTGGCGACGCTCTTGCCGCGCGTGCCCTGCGCGACCATCCACACGGTCAGGGCCGCCCATTGCGGGCTGCCCAGTTCCCACCACAGCGCGATGCCCAACGCGATCAGCGAGGTGATCGTGGTGCGCAGCGCATAGCCGAAGGTCAGCAGGTCGGGGGCGTAAAGCCAGCGCAGGCGGTCCTGCCGGCGGGGCGCTCCCGACCAGAGCTGGGACCACAGATCGTGCAGCCGGGCCAGGTCAAAGGTCAGCGACGGCTCACGGCTCTTCATCCCGGCATCATACTCCTGCACCGCACCCGCCGCCGGATGGTGGCCTCATTTCTGTTATTAGATCATCATTAGAACACCGTGCCATCCACTGACAGTACGGTGAATCGAATAACAGAGGTCATGAAACCGCATTTCCGGGCCACCGGGGGCGGCTGACTCAGCATTACCTGTCAGAGGCTGTTTGAAAAGCCGGCCTGCCGGGCGAGCGTGCCGCGAAGCGGCACGGCCGGCGGGTCTTTACGAGCATCGGAAGCGCAGAAAAGACCTGTCGGATCGCCGGCAGGGCGACTTTGCAGACAGCCTCTCAGTCGTCGTAGGTGACCAGGGCCTTGACCGGCACATCCAGCCGCGCCCGGCCGCCCAGCGCCCGCAGTTCCACCAGCACCGAGGCACCCACGACCTCCGCGCCGACCTTGCGCAGCAGCGCGATCGAGGCCGCCAGCGTGCCGCCCGTCGCCAGCAGGTCGTCCATCACCACCACGCGCTGGCCGGGCACGATGGCATCGGCCTGGATCTGCAACGTGTCGCTGCCATATTCCAGCTCGTAGGAATGCGAGACCGTCTCGCCCGGCAGCTTGCCCGGCTTGCGCAGCATCACCAGCCCGCAGCCCAGCCGGCTGGCCAGCGGGGCGGCGGTCAGGAAGCCGCGCGACTCGATCGCGGCCAGCATGTCCGGCGCCCAGGGGGCGACCTCGTGCGTCACCCGCCCCATCGCCACCTGCCACGCATCCGCGTTCCGCATCAGGGTCGAGATATCGTAGAACAGGATCCCCGGCTTCGGAAAATCCGGAATGCCGCGAATGTGCTGCTTCAGGTCCATCGTGGCGGTCGTCATGTCCGTGTCCAAATCCATCCCGTCGTAAACCGATTCCACGGCGAAAGCCGGCCCGGACCTGTCGTCCGGGTCGGAAAAATCGCCGCGCTGTAGCTAGCCCGCCCCCACCATCGCCCGCAAGCCCGGCGGGGGCCTTCAGGGGGCCGTCAATGGACCAGGGGCGGGGCGCCCGGCGCCTCTCCGGCCATATGGGCCTCGGCCTCCGCCTCGGCCGCAGCCGGGCGCGCGGGCCGCAGCACGACCATCAGCAGCATGATGATGGCGCCCAGCAGCATCACGCCGGCCATCGGCACCGGCGTGGTGCGCGGCAGCATGCCGACGAAGGCACCGGCGATCGCGCCCAGCACATATTGCAGCGTGCCGATGAAGGCGGCGGCGCTGCCGGCCAGGCGCGGATGGTCGGCCATCGCCCCCACGGCGGCATTCGGCCCGATGATGCCGGTCGTGCCCAGCGCGACCATCATCGTCAGGATCAGCGGCACCAGCGCCAGCCCATGCGGCGTCGCCCCGCCATGGATCGCAAATGCCATGATGACCGACACCACCAGCATCCCCACCGTGCCCAGCACGGCGGTGCCCACCGACATGCCGAGAATACGCCCGGCATCGATCCGCCCCACCAGCATGCCGTTGATCTGCGAGGCCCCGATCATGCAGACGGCGAAGACGCCGAACAGCATGCCGAACCCGGCGGGCGTAAAGCCGAACAGATGGATGAAGACCGAAGGCGCCGCCGACAGATAGGTAAACGACATGAAGCAGCCGAAACCGGCGATCATGGCATTGGTGATGAACCCCCGGTCGCGCGCCAGCGTCACATAGCGGGTGGCCAGCGCGAGGGGGGAAAGGATGCTGCGCTCGCGCTCCGGCAGGGTTTCGGGCAGCACCCGCGCCACCAGCACGGTACAGATCAGCCCATAGACCGCCGAGGCCCAGAAGATCGACCGCCAGGTGGTGAAGGACAGCACGAAGCCGCCGATGGTCGGCGCCAGCACCGGCACCACGCCCATCACCAGCACCAGCCGCGACATCAGCCGCGCGGCCTCGTTGCCGTACGACAGATCGCGCACGCAGGCGCTGGGGATCACCAGGCTGGCCGAGGCCCCCAGCGACGCCAGCAGGCGAAAGCTGGAAAAGGTCCAGATATCCCCAGCCAGCGCGCAGCCGACCGAGGCCAGCGTATAGATCAGCGTGCCGATCAGCATGGGCATCCGCCGCCCGAACCGGTCGGAGAGCGGACCCATGGTGATCTGCCCGATCGCCAGGCCGACGAACCAGATCGCCAGGGTCATTTCAGCCGAGCCCGCCTGGGCATGCAGCGACGCTTCCAGCGCCGGAAAGGCGGGAAGGTAGATATCCGTCGATACCGGACCCACAGCCGTCAGGAACCCAAGCAGGATGGCAATCCAGTTCATGGGCCGGGCAACGGAAGCGGTGGCAGGGGCATCGGCGGATCTCGCGGCTATCGCAGGTGGCGCCATCAGCGGCACTCCATTTGAGATCGTCGGGACCTACTATCTCAGCGTGTCACCGTTTTTCACCATATAAATACTGTAAGGCTGCATTTCGCCTGACGCGGTGCATACACGCAACAGCCCCGGCGACGCCGCCCACCCCCGGATCAGACGGGCGGAACGGGGCCACAAGATGGCACGTTCACGGCACCCCGGGGGCACGCGCCCCAGGGACATGCGCCTCAGGGACATGCTCGGGGTCATGCGCCTCCGGGTCATCGCCCCGCGACGCCATGCGCCGCGCCAGCCACAGGCCCAGCGCGCCGGACCCGGCGAACAGCAGCGCCGCCAGCCCCACCTGCCAGCCATGCCCGATCCTTGCCCCGCCACCCAGCAGCACGAACACCACCGTCTGCGGCAGGCTGCCCAGCAGCGTCGCGAGCATGAATGGCACGAACCCCGCCCCCGAAACCCCGGCCAGCAGGTTCAGCATCAGCGCCGAGCCCACGGGCAGCAGGCGAATGGTGAGGATGGCGGTGAAGGGATGGGCGGTCACGAACCCGTCCAGCCGGGCCAGCCGCCCGGCCAGCCGCCGCCGCACGCTCGCCCGCCCCACCCCGCGCGCCCAGCCGAACCCGCCGGCCGCCCCCGCCAGCGTCGCCAGGCTGGCCAGCACGATGCCCTCGGGCGCGCCGTACGCCACGCCGGCGGCAAAGCAGACCAGCTGGCGCGGCAGCCCCACGGCACAGATCGCCGAGCCCGCCAGCAGAAAGACCAGCCGCCCCGCCATGCCGTCCCGCAGCAGCGCGGTATCGCCCAGCATCCCCCGCAGGCCCGGCGCATGGCGCAGCGCCAGCCCCACCGCGATGCAGGCCGCCACCATCAGCGCCGGCCGCGCCAGCACGGCCAGCCCGCCTGTGCGCGGCGGCTGGAGAACAGCGCGATCCGTCATGCCGCGCGCGGGGCGAAACGAGGAAAGAAAGCGGCCACGGCGTCAGGTCCGATGCTGGAATCATTCATGGCGTGACGGGAAGAGGCACATCCCGGCATCCGGGGTGCGCGCCATGCACTAGCATCGGCTTGCGACCGGCGGCAAGGCGGGTCTAAATCGCTTCCATGTCCGCACATACCATCCCGCAAACCGCCGCCGCCCGCGACGGCGCCTCGTCCATCTCGCCCCGCAACCGGCAGCGCATCTCCACGTGGCTGTTCGTCATCTGCTTCATGCTGATCGGCATGATCGCGCTGGGCGGCTATACGCGCCTGACGGGCTCGGGCCTGTCGATCATGGACTGGCGCCCGGTCACGGGCATGATTCCGCCGCTGTCCCATGCGGAGTGGGAGCGCCAGTTCGCGCTCTATCAGACCATCCCGCAATACAAGATCCTGCATGACGGGTTCGGGCTGGCCGGGTTCCAGAAGATTTTCTGGGCGGAATGGACCCACCGGTTCTGGGGCCGGCTGATCGGGCTGGTGCTGCTGGTGCCGCTGATCTGGTTCGCGGTCACCGGCGCGCTCACGCGCGGGCTGATCGCGCGGCTGCTGCTGTTCTTCGTGCTGGGCGGGCTGCAAGGGGCGGTGGGCTGGTTCATGGTCGCCTCGGGCTTCGACGCCAACAGCACGGCGGTGGAGCCGGTGCGCCTGGTGCTGCATCTGTGCTGCGCCTTCGCGCTCTATATCGCCATCCTGTGGACGGCACTGTCGATCCGCACCCCGGTTCCCGCCTTCATTCCCGCCACGGTCGCGGTGGTGCGGACCAAGCGGCTGGTCTGGTGCGCCACGATGCTGATCGGCATCACCATCATCGCCGGCGGCTTCACCGCCGGCACCCATGCGGGCTTTGCCTACAACACCTTCCCGCTGATGGAAGGGCACCTGATCCCGCAGGGCTATGCCAAGCTGTCGCCCTTCTGGCTCAACTGGTTCGCCAACATCCCCGCCGTCCAGTTCGACCACCGGCTGCTGGCCACCGTCACCGCGCTGGCGATCGGCGCCACCGTGTTCAGCGGCCTGCGCACGCCGCAACTGGGCAAGCCGGCGCAGGACATCCTGATGCTACTGGGCTGGGCGGTTCTGATCCAGTACGCCCTGGGCGTCACCACCCTGCTGCTGGTCGTGCCCGCCTGGGCCGGCACCGTGCACCAGACCTGGGGCGCCGTCCTGCTGACCGTCGCCATCGTGGCGCTGCACCGGCTGCGCGGCGTCGGCCGCGTGTAACGGCGCGGCTCCGGCCGTATCGGACGCCGGAGCGACAGGCAGCGGCCCGGCCGCGGATGGCACGGAAGCCGCCGACGGCGCCACCGAGGGCGGCGTGGCCGCCGGATAGCGTTTCATCAGGCCCAGCAGGGTGCCGTTGGTCCAGCCGAACCCGATCTGCATCGGGTATTCGCCGCCCCCGGCCCCGCCCATCGGGCTGATCGACGGGCTCACCACGTCGTATTTTTCCAGCAGCACGCCCGACGCCTGATAGGTCGTCACCACCCGCGCCATCCACCGCGTGGCGATCTCGCGCGCCAGGTCGTCCTCCCCGTAGCGGGCCAGCCCCATGATGGCCATCCATTCCTCGGGGGCCCAGCCGTTCGGCGCATCCCATTGCTGGCCGGTCGCCTGCTCGGTCGTCACCACCCCGCCCGCCTTCAACAGCCGGGCCCGCACCGTCGCCGCCACCGCGCGCGCCTGCTCGGGCGTCGCGGCCTCCAGGAACAGCGGCACCAGCGTCGCGGTCGACAGAACCGGCGTCAGCGCCTGCTTCGTCCAGTCATAATCGAAGAACGCCCCCTGGGCCGGGTCCCACATCACGCGCCGGATGGCGGCGATCCGCCCGGTCGCCAGTTGCGCATAATGCTGCGCCAGGGCCTGGTCGCCCCGCACCTCGTAGGCATGGGCCAGCGTCTGTTGCAGATGCGCGATCAGGCTGTTCAGGTCCACCGGCAGCAGGTCGGTGGTATGGATCGTAGTCAGCGTGTGGCCGTCGGCCAACCAGCGCGAGGAATAATCCCATCCGCTTTCCGCTCCGGCGCGCAGATTGCGATAGATCTCGGCAGCCGGGCGGTCCGATGCGGCGGCGGTGGCGATATCCTGCGGATAACTCTCGTCGCGCGGCGTATCCTGGTCGTCCCAGTACCGGTTCATCACCGTGCCGTCCGCCAGACGCACCACGCGGCGATGGGCCGTGCCGGGCGCCAGCCCCTCGGCTCCCTCCATCCAGTATTCATATTCACGCTGCAATTCCGGCAGGAAGGTCACATAGGTCTGCGGCCCGTCATGCCGCGCCAGCAGATCGACCATCAGCGCCAGGAAAGGCGGCTCGGACCGGCTGAGATAATAGGTTCGGCTGCCATTGGGCATATGCCCGTAACCGTCGACCAGCGAGGCAATGTCGCGGATCGTGCTGCGCAGCAGGTCGAACCGCCCGCTTTCCGACAGCCCGATCAGCGTGAAATAGGAATCCCAGTAATAAAGCTCGCGGAACCGGCCGCCAGGCACCACATAGGGCTCGGGCAGCGGCAGCAGCGACGAGAAGGCGGGCGGCCGATCCGGCGGCCGGCTCAGCACATCCCACATGCCGTCGATATACTCGCGCACGCTTTCGTCCTGATGCCGGCGATAGGAGACGAGGCGCTGCTGCGGCACCGAGAAATGCTGGGCCACGAAGCTGGTCAGGTCGAACCCCGACTCCCCTTTCGCCCGCTTGTATTCCGCCAGCAGGTCAGCCGGCGCGCGGTCGGGCACGGCATCGGCCGCCGTCTTGGCATCGGCAAAGATCCGCGCGGCGGAAATGGCGGCGAACAGCCCGTCCAGCGCAATCGAAGGCGGCGACAGAAGATCGGCGGCGGAGGCCGGCGCGGGACTGGGCGCGGCGACCGGGCCCGATGCCTGCACGGACGCCGGTGCGGAACCGGGCGCGACAACCGGAGCCGACGCCTGCGCGGGCGCCGGTGCGGAACCGGACGCGACAGTCGAAACCGAAGCCTGCACGGGCTCCGGGGCGGAACCGGACGCGGAAGCCGGAACCGATGCCTGCGCGGGCGCCGGGGCGGAACCAGACGCAGCAGCCGGAACCGAAGCCTGCGCGGGCGCCGGTGCGGAACCGGACGCGGCAGCCGAAACCGATGCCTGCACGGGCGCCGGGGCGGAGCCGGACGCGGCAGCCGAAGCCGATGCCTGCGCGGACGCCGGCGCAGGGCTGGACGCAGAGGCGGGTGCCGGCACCAACGCCGTCGCCGCATCAGGCGCGGCCATCGCCGGCGGCACGAAGGGCAACGCCAGCCCGGCGGCCAGCAGCGCCGCCGCACGCGGCCGCGTGCGGCGAAAAGGCAGAGGCGTGGCGGGGTCGCGACCGGGCCCAATGGCGCGTCGCACCGGAATATAGAACGTCACCAGGCAGGAAATCCTTGCTCGGTCAGGGTGTTGGCAGGACAGAATGCCCCGTGGTACCGAAGGTTCATAAGAAAAACGACCCGGATGGCATGAAGTTCATCTGGCGGACAGCATAGGCCGGCACTGGTCAAGCAGGCGCTTTCGCCCCACATCGGAATACGATTATGAATCCCGACAGACCATCACGCCCCCTCTCCTCCCGTTCCCGCGCACCGTCCGGAGCCCGCCCCCGATGACCATGACCGACCAGATCCTGAATCCGCTGACGGCGACCGACCGGCTGTTCTTCGAGCGCGCGGGCGCCACGCTCGACCGCGCCGGCACCGAGGCGCTGATCCGCCGCACGCTGGACGGCATGGATGACGGCGAGCTGTTCCTGGAATATCGCGAAAGCGAATTCATCTCGCTCGATGACGGCGTCATCCGCTCCGCCACCTTCGACACCTCCTCGGGCTTCGGGCTGCGCGCGATCCTGGGCGAGGAAACCGGCTTCGCCCATTCCGACGAACTCAGCGAATCGGCCATCAGGCGCGCCGCCGACACGGTCACGCAGGTACGCGCCGGCCGTTCCGGCACCATGGCGGCCCCCCCGCAGGCCACCAACCAGCGCCTGTACGGCGATGCCAACCCCCTGGGCGACACCGATTTCGCCTCCCGCGCCGCGCTGCTGTCGGCGCTGGATAGCTACGCCCGCGCCCGCGACCCGCGCGTGGTGCAGGTCTCGGCCTCACTGGCGGCGGAATGGCAGGCGGTGCAGATCGTCCGGGGCGACGGCACCCGCGTCGCCGACCTCCGCCCGCTGGTGCGGCTGAACGTGTCGGTGGTGGTGGAACGCGACGGACGGCGCGAGAGCGGCGGCCACGGCATGGGCGGCCGCTATGCCTACACCCGCCTGCTGGACGAAGCGGTGTGGAAGGGCGCGGTGGACGAAGCCCTGCGCATGGCCCTGGTCAATCTCGACGCCGTGCCCGCCCCGGCCGGCGAGATGGAAGTGGTGCTGGGCGCGGGCTGGCCGGGCATCCTGCTGCACGAGGCCGTGGGCCACGGGCTGGAAGGCGATTTCAACCGCAAGGGCACTTCCGCCTTCGCCGGGCTGATGGGCCAGCGCGTGGCCGCCCCCGGCGTCACGGTGGTCGATGACGGCACCCTGCCCGAGCGGCGCGGCAGCCTGACGGTCGATGACGAAGGCACCCCCACCGGCCGCACCGTGCTAATCGAGGACGGCATCCTGACCGGCTATCTGCAGGACCGGATGAACGCGCGGCTGATGGGCGTGCGCCCCACCGGCAACGGCCGCCGCCAGTCCTACGCCCACGCGCCGATGCCGCGCATGACCAACACCATCATGCTGGGCGGCAACGCCACCACCGAGGAAATGATCCGCTCCACCAAGCGCGGCCTGTACGCGGTCAATTTCGGCGGCGGGCAGGTGGACATCACCTCGGGCAAGTTCGTCTTCGCGGCCTCGGAAGCCTACCTGATCGAAGACGGCAAGGTGACCGCGCCGGTGCGCGGCGCCACCCTGATCGGCAACGGCGCGGATGCGATGACCAAGGTGTCCATGATCGGCGGCGACATGGCGCTTGACCCCGGCATCGGCACCTGCGGTAAAAGTGGTCAGGGCGTACCGGTCGGCGTCGGCCAGCCGACCCTGAAGATGACCGGCCTGACGGTCGGCGGCACGGGCAAATAAAAGGGACATCATCATGCGGGATGAGCGGGATGAGCAGCAGGAAACGATGCCCTATCCCTCGTCCTTTGCCCGCACCAACGCCCGCCTGACCGCCGCACTCGATCGCGGCGCCCTGCTCCTGACCGCGCCGATCCGCCGGCTGGGGCTGGATTTCACCCCTGTCGATCCCCAGTCCCGGCCGGCGCGCCTGGCGCCGAGGCTGTGGGTCATTCTACCCGTTTGCATGCTCGTGGCCGGCCTGGGCGCATGGCAGGTCATGGGCCGCTACAACGGATGGGCACAGGCCGCGATCTGGGTGCCCATGGGCCTGTCGTTTTCCTGGTTCGTCACCTTCCGGTCGCGCCATCCGATCCTGCGCAAGCCGGCCGAGGAACGCACCGGGGCGGAACGCCGTATCGTCGGACGATGCTGGCTGGCCACGGCCATCACCATCGCCGCATTGTCCTGCATCGGCCTGATCCTGACCGCGTTCCATGTGGCGACGGCCCCCGCCCCCCTCGACGGGCCCGACCTCGCCCGGCGGATCATGATGGGCCTGTTCTTCACCGAATATCTGGCCATCATGGCACCGGTGGTCGTCCTGTCCTGGCACGACCACCACCGGCCCGACGACCAGGCCGCCCCCGCATCCTACGGGCCCGGAGCGTCAATGGCCCGCTGATGCGCCGCCATGAACCTCCAGCCAGCTCCGGGCGATATCCACGCTGACGGTGGCCGGACGATAAGCCTCCTTCGGGGCGAGGAAGATATTCTCCACATAGGTCTGCGGATTGCGGTCATAGAGCGGGAACCAGCTTGACTGGATCTGGATCATGATCCGGTGCCCCGGCAGGAAGGTGTGGTTCGCCAGCGGCAGCGCCATGTCATAGGCCTGCGGCACATTGGCCGGAATGGGGTGCGGCTGCGCGAAGCTCTCGCGATAACGCCCACGCAGGATATCCGCGCTGATCATGAGCTGATACCCACCCATCTCCGGCTGGTCGGCCACCTCGTCGGGATAGACGTCGATCAGCTTCACCACGAAATCGCCATCGGTGCCCGTGGTCGCGGCCGTCAGATGCATATGCGGCTGGCCACGGACGACGAACGGCGCCGTCAGCACCGGCGAGGTGAAACTCAGCACATCGGGGCGGGCCGCCATGTTGCGCTGGTCGGTCGCCAGCCAGTTCCGCCAGTTCGAATCCGGCCGCCCTTTCGAGACGACCGGCCGCGCCACATAGGGCACCGGATGCTCGGGGTCGGACACATAGCGCGCCACCCCCGCATCGGCACCCGGCGCCTGCGCGCCAAGCCCCTGGCCGGGTTGCAGATGCAGCGTCGTGCAACCCGAGGCACACTCACGCAGCGGCAACGCCTCTTCGCGCTCCCACCGATTCTCGCCACTGCGGAACGCCGTGACGCGCGCGGGCAAGGGAATGCTGCTGTCCTTGAGGTAATGCGCCAGGAACGGCTCCAGAATGTTCTGGCGGAAATACAGCCCGGTATCGGAACGCAGCCTGACCGGCCCCATCGTGCTGGCCTCATGGATCTCGCCGCCATGGTTCCAGGGGCCGACGGCCAGCCAGAGATGCGACGCCGCCGCCGGGTCCTTCTCCAGCGCATAATACATGGCGATGGCGCCGTAATTATCCTCCTGGTCCCACAGGCTATGGACCAGCATCGTCGGCACCGTCAGCCCCTCGCGCGGCAGCAGCCTGTCCATCGCCTGAAGCTGCCACCACTGGTCATAGGCCGGGTGAGCCAGGATCTGGCGGAAGAAGCCGATCTGGTCCATGCCGCGCATGCGCCCGGCCGCCCCGGCGGAACCCGCCCGCAGGAACACGTCGTAGGAATCGTACTGGCTGGCCCACCAGGTGGTCGTATTTTTCGGCGTGCCGTCCTGCTCGTAGATATAGGGCAGCATTTCCTCGCGGAATGCCCCGTTATGGAACCAGTCATCGCCCATCCAGCCATCGACCATCGGGTTCATCGGCACCGAGACCTTCAGCGCCGGATGCGGATGGAACAGCGCGGTGATGGCGGTATAGCCGTCATAGGACACGCCAAGGATGCCGACCTTGCCGTTGCTCTCTGGCAGGTTATGCACCAGCCATTCGATCGTATCCCAGGTGTCGGTGCTGTGATCGACCGCGGTACCGTTCAACGGCCCGCGCATCGGGCGGTTCATCACATACCGCCCTTCCGATCCGTATTTGCCCCGCACATCCTGGATGACGCGGATATACCCGCCATCCGCGATCACGTCGGGCATGTTGTCATAGCCTTGCAGGATCGGCCCCATATTGCCGCTGGAGGCGAAGGAGACCATGTGGTCGGCATCATAGGGCGTGCGCGTCAGCAGGATCGGCGCGCCATGGGCTCCCTTGGGAATGACGATGACCGTATGCAGCTTCGCGCCGTCGCGCATCGGGATCATCACATCCCGGCGCACATAGCCAAAGCTCGCTTCCTGCGCCTCGAAATGCTCCGGCATGTCGGCGGCGATGCCACCGCCGGGCGCGGAGGGTTCCCCTGCCACCGCCATCCATGGCAGGGCGGCAAGACAGGCGGACAGCAGCAGGATCTTTCTCACGAACCAATCATCCTCGGGCAGGCGGAAGCAGGACGCCGGGCCACGCGGGCCCGGCGGGGCCGATATCAGAACTCGGCCGAGACCGTGCCATAATATTCCCGCGGCGCCGCGACGAACAGGTTGGCATTGTCATCGCCCGAAACCGACGCCGCGCCATACACACCGCCGATATAGTTCTTGTTGAACAGGTTGGTCACACCCAGCGTGGCCTTGAGGTTCTGCGTAAAGCCGATCCTGCCGAAATTATAGGCCAGGTTGAGATTCGTCACCCAGTAGGCCGGGATGGACTCGTCGTTGAGATAGGTCATGGGCCGCGAGCTGATATAGTTCGCGTTGAAATTGAACATCACCTCCCGCCACGTATAGTTCAGGTTCGCCTTGTACATGAACTTCGGATAATAGACCTGCCGCTTGCCCTTCAGGCTGTATGTGGTGCCGCCATAATTGATGGAACGGCTCTGATATTCCGCGTCGTTCCAGCTGAAGCTGTTGGTGATCTCCAGCCCCCGCACCGGGCGGATCGTCGCCATCACATCCGCCCCGTTCATGGTTTCCCGCCCGACATTCAGGTAGGCACCATGCGCCGTCGCGCCGCTTCCCTCGGTGATGGAGGCCAGGCGGTTGTAATAATCGGTATGGTAGAAATCGACGCTGCCGGAGAAGAAGCGCGAATCATACCGGTATCCGACAATGTAGTTCCACGTCCGTTCCGGCCGCAGCAGCTTCGTATTCGCATCGAAGACCTGCTGGGCGGTCGTGGTGGCGTTCCCCAACCCGCCCCACGCCGTGCCGCTCGACGTCTGCGAGTAATAATCGTAGGCGCGCATATTCTCGGCGATATCCCAGTAGAATTCGTGATGATCGAGAAAATGGTAATCGAAGTTGAAATGCGGCAGGAAGGCCGCCGACGCGGTCATGGTACCGGTCGCGGCATGCCGATAATAGGTGTTCCAGCCTCCGGCATCGAGCTGGTCGGTAAAATCGTGCTTCGTTCCGCCATGCGTCGTCTGGGTCAGGGACTTGAACCCGGCCAGCAGGGTCATGCCGGGGATGATCGTCCAGCGATCCTGCAAAAAGAACTGGAACGTATTGGTGTTGTACGTATCGTCGAACCACGTATGGGCCTGGCTGGGCTTGAAGTCCGAGTTCCATTTATGCCCGGCGTCCAGGTAATCTTCATACAAACGCGAGTTATAGATCCACTGGTTATTCTCGTACCACAGGCCGGTCTCGATATGGTTGTTGTGCGGCGCCTCGATCGAGAATTTCTGCGTAAAGCCCAGCCGGCGCATGGCGGCATGGGCCATCCCCAGCGCCATCGGCACCCCCGAGACCGTGCCGTCGGCCAGCAGGGTCGGCACGCCATAGCTGGGCGAGGTCACGAAGTTATTGGTGCCGCCATGGATGGCGCTGCTGACGTCGCCATAGGCAACGGTATCCGAAGAGACGTTCTTGAACAGATCGAAATGACCCGTGACCGCCGAGAGATAGGTGCGCTGCACCTGGGAAGCATCCCAGGCATAATCGCCGATCTCGTCATTGGACAGAACGCCCTCGTAGCCCGGCGGAACGTCACTGGTATATTGCGCATAATAGGCCCAGAGCTTGGCCTTTTCATAATCGGGCTTCAGATAGGTCGAATAGCGGCCCATCTTTTCCCACATGTTCTTCGTCATGGTCAGGTAATTTCCCTGCGTGAAATTACCATAGCCGAAGAAGGCGGTTATCCGGCCCCGGTCGCCGACCGGCTGCACGACCTTGGCATCGGCCTGCAATTCGCTCTGATAACCCTGCCCTTTCCACATATTCGTATTGGTGCGGGCGAAAGAGGCATAGAATTTGGTGCCGGTCGGGTTCAGTATGCCGCTGTCCACGCGCCCATAGGTGCGATAGGCATTGTAGCTGCCGAATGTCTGGCTGATCTTGCCCCCGGCCTTGTCCTTGGGGTCGGAGGTCGTATAGGTCATCGCCCCGCCGAGATTCTGCGCCGAGAACGAGTCCAGCGCCCCGGCCCCCTGCGACATCGTCATGCCGCCCAGATCGTCCTGGATCATCGCCTGGGTAATCGAAACGCCGTTATAGTTGGCAAAACCCTGGGTGCCGAGCGGAATGCCGTCCAGCGTCGCGCCGATCTGCATCTGGGTGAAACCGCGCACGTAGAACGTATTGCCGTAGGTATCCAGGCCAAACGCATCGGTCGAGGTGAAATTGGCGCCCGGCGTGGTCATCGACAGGATCTGCATCGGGTTCGTGCCCGCAACGAAACGATCCATCACCGCACGGGTGACGGCCACCTCGGCACCATGGCTGCGGACACGCGACGCCTCGACCTGGATCGCTTCCGGATCGTCATGGCGCGCGGGCGCCGCACGGCGGGAATGCGGCGCGGCGGAAGGCCGCATGGCACTGGTGGCGGCAGCCGGGGCCGCCACGCCCTGATGGACCTTCTTCCCATGTTGCTTGTGGGCAGAGGCCGTTTTCTCGGCAGCGCCCGCCGAGGAAACGGCCGAAACCACAGCAAGGCCGGCAATCGCCGTCGTGCGAAGCAATCCGGCCCTGACACGAGGACCCTGCGTCGACCACTGCCGAGCTTTCATTTTCTCTCTCCCGCCAGATACGATCCATGCCGGCACGGCGACCTCCCAGCCCGACCCACAGATCTGGCATCAGAGGCTTTTTGCCGCGCTAACTATTTGTTCTGAATAACAATAATCCGATAACATAACGTTACGGCACAATAATATTGACGGTCAACGATCTAAAAAAACCTCCTGCCATAACCCGAGGTTAAGGGGGGGGAACTCTGCAAGAGATGAAGCCGCCGGCATGAGACCGCCTTGCCGGAGACACAACCATCCCGGCGCAATCAAGAAAATTCCAGAGTTTCCCAGGCCGGCGACCTGAAACGCGCCAATCATTCCGAAACCGAACAGAAATGGCGCCGACAGGAGCCTGTTTTCAAAAGCTCCGATCGTGAGTGGAAGCATGGCGATGGCCGCCGCCAGCGGGGTCTTTGAAACAGCCTCTGAACGCAACCCGCCTGCGGATCAGGCCGAGTACGGACAGCCGGCAGCCGCACGTTCCGTGCTCCGGACCGGCGCGGGCGCCACGCCCCCTCCGGCGGGGCCGGCCTGCCGGTGAACGAGCATCGCCGGCAGGCCATCCCGCGGCCGCAGCGTCAGCCGGCATTGCGGCACGACGTCCTGGTCGCGCGGCAGAACGACCCGGAAGCGCTGCGCCAGAATGGCCAGGCAGAGAATGGCCTCGGTCATGCCGAAATGCTGGCCCGGACAGACGCGCGGCCCGCTGGCGAACGGGATATAGCTGTAGGGTTCGGGCCGATGCCCGTCCATGAAGCGTTCGGGTCGGAATTCATGCGGCGCCTCGAACAGGCTTTCGGTGCGATGCAGCAGCCACGGCACGATCAGGATCAGCGAGCCGGGACGGACGGCGATATCCCCGATCTGGTCCGCATCACGGTTCTGGCGGGCCAGGATCGGCACCGGCGGATAGAGCCGCAGCGTTTCCTCGATCACCGCCTGGCACCAGCGCAATTGCGGCAGGTCGTCCACCGTCGGGGCGCGGTCGCCGCACACGGCGGCGATTTCCTCATGGACCGCGCGCTCCACCCAGGGCGCACGGGCCAGCAGATACCACACCCAGGTCAGCGTCGCCGCCGTGGTCTCGTGCCCCGCCATGAAAATGGTCGCGGCCTCGTTGCGCAGGGCCACCGCGTTCAGCCCCAGCTCGGGGTTGCGCTTCTGCCGCCGGATCAGCAGTTCCATCATCGAGTTATGGCTGCCCCGGCCCGCCAGATGGTCCTCGACGATCCGGTCGATCACATGATGCAGCCGCCGCACCGCCCGCCGCAGGGCCGGCGTGCGCACCATCGGCAGCCCTTCGTCCAGCCCCAGGAAATATCCGGGATTGGTCGAATCCACCAGCGCCTGGTATTGCGTGAAACTCTCCGACACCTCGGCCGTGTCGGCATTGCCCAGTTCCTGGCCGAACACGCTGCGCGAGATGATTTCCGCCGTCAGCGCCGCCATTTCGGGCAGGATGTCAATCGTGGTGCGGTCCGGGATCTGCTGCCACCGCCGCACCATTTCCAGGGCGGTCCGTTCGATGATCGGGCTGAAGGCGGGCACCCGGTCCTTATGCACGATGTCCGAGACCAGGGCCCGGCGCTGCCGCCAGGTCGGCCCGTCGGAAATGAACAGCCCGTCGCCCAGCAGGTATTCCAGCGCGCGGCGCATCTGGGGGCTCTTGCGCTCGTAATTGTCGCGCCGCTTCACCAGGATATCGCGGATCATTTCGGGCGAGTTCACCAGCACAATCTGCCGCCCGAGGATACGGATCTGCGACACTTTTTCCCGATAGTCGCCCACGCGCCAGATCGAGAGGAAATCCCGCCGCGCCTGCAGGAGCAGATGCAGATATTTCCCCGGCGGCCCGGAATAATACGCCGCATGGACCGGTTCCAGGACGGTGTCGGAAACATGTTCCACAATCTCGACCGGTTGCCAGAACCGTGCGCGCATTAAAAAAAGCCCCTGACACCTCTAACGCAGATCAATCATCACGTCACAAAATGGAGAATGCGTCAAGAAAATAAAAAGAATTCCCAGATTACCGTTACATTTCGAAAAAGCAATGGAGCATATTATTATTAAAAACAACCATGAATACAAACGCCACCCGTGTTTTTTTAGAGATCCCGACAGAAAATAGTATCCATATTCTTGTAACGACCAGGCATTACCCAATCCAACTCAGAGCCTGTTTGGAAATCCACGCTGGCAGCGATCCGACGCCAGCGCGCATTTACGGGCAGACTCTACGATACGAGGCGGTTATCTATGAAATACCATTGCGGCGCATAGCTGCGCACAAGCGGCTCCACGATCGCATTCAGGCGCTCGACATCATCCAGCAGCGAAGCGGGCTCACGATTCAGGTCGAACGATTCCAGGATTGTCAGCGTGAACCGCACGCCCTCCTCCCGAGTCAGATAGACTGGGCAGATCCGCGCGCCCGTGCGGCGGGCCAGGCGCGCCACGAGGGCATAATTGGTTTCCAGATTGGCCGGACGGCCCAGGAAGGGCGCCCGGATCTGACCATTGAACCCTTCGTCACAGAAGACAAGAAGCTGCCCCTTCCCCTCCAGCACGCGCAGGGCCGGCCGCACAGCCTGGCGGCCGGGCGGCAGCAGCGCGATACCCGCCCGCGTGCGCACATACCGCACGATCCAGTGCCGGCCCCGGCGCCGTGGCGGATCGTAATTGAGCGAGAGCTTCAGCCCCAGATCGCCCAGGCACTGCATTAGGATTTCCCAGTTGCTCAGATGCAGCCCCATGAAAATAACCGGGCCGTCCCGGCATGCCTTCAAATGCTCCAGACCGACATGCCGCACGCCGCCCGGCCGCCGCGCCAGGCGCGAGACAGCCGAATACTCGACCATCTGCCGCCCCTGCGATTCCACATAATCATCGACCATGCCGGCAATGGCGTCCGGCGCCCGGTCGGGAAAAAGCGTTTCGAAATTGGCGCGGGCCCGCTGCATGGGGCCGACATAGGCACGCGGAACCAGCACGCGCCCCAGCCACCGGCCAAAATGCGAACACCGGGCGGCCGGAACCAGCCTGAACGTAAAAAAGAACGCCAGATCGAAGAGATTTCCGCGATTATCGCGCACCCAATAGCGCAGGAAGCGCTGGCGGGCCTCCCCACCGGCCAGAAAATCCGCCAGAGGAGGCGCCGCGGCCGGCCGATACGTCCATGCCTTGCGTTTGCCCGGCAGCGGAGGCGGCGTCAGTACGGACATGAAGCAGAACCTGTACGGCAGAAGAAGGTGCGCGAGGACCGACCACGGCCCACATGACCCATGATCGTAGCGACGATCCCATAATTCCTTCGTCACGCCGAAAAAACAATTCTGAATATCCGCTCAGGACCATCCGGCGGCCTTCAGGCCACCCGCACCAGCCCCCGCATGGTCTCGCCCGTCGCCCCCGGAAAGATCCGCGCCAGCGCGCCATGGGGCACCCCCAGATGGTCGCGCAGCACGCCCCCCGCGACGGCGCGCAGATCGGTCGTCGGCGCCAGGTCGCGGTTTTCGAAAAGCTGGCCGGGCCGCAGGCCGGGCCACGAGCCCCCCACGCGCCCCCCGGCCACGGCACCACCCATCAGGAAGGCGACGGTCGCCGTGCCATGATCGGTGCCGCCGGTGCCGTTCATGCGTACGGTACGGCCGAACTCGGTCATGGCCAGCACGACCGTCCGCCGCCATTCCGCCCCCAGCGCGCCCCGCAACGCCTGCACGCCGCGATCGAGCTGGGCCAGAGGCCCCTTCAGGCGCCCGACCTGTCCGGCATGGGTATCCCACCCGCCAATCTCCAGCGCCGCGACGCGCGGGCCTTCCGGCGCCGCCAGCATCTGCCCGGCAGCGGTCGAGAGAACCGTGAACGGGTCCGGCTTGTGCCCATCCGCCGGCCGCGAGACAGCCGGCGCCCCATCCATGAGGGATTCGGAGAAGCCACGCGCCCTCAACCCGTCGCGAAAAGCCGGCCCCGTCAGCGGATCGGCCGCATTGAGCGCCGCGATCTGACGATACAGCGCCGGGTCCGGATGCTGGCTGGCAGCCGGCGCAAACGTGCCGATATGCGCCGCCCCCCGCAGCAGCAGCGGCACGGAGAGGCCCATGGCAAGCCCATACCCGTCCGGGCGGCGGCCGCGCCCCGGCAGGGCGGCGACGGCGCGGTTCAGCCAGCCACTGTCCAGCCGCTGGTCCGCGCCGCTTTCCAGGTAATCCTGCGCCTCGAAATGCGACCGGCTGCGATAATGCCCGGCCACCGCATGAATCGGCAGCATCTGCCCCGCGCCATACAGGTCGTGCAGCCCCGCCAGCGCCGGATGCAGGCCGTAGAAGCCGCCCAGATCCAGCAATCCCCCTTCCTGCCCCGGCTGCGGCAGCAGCAGGCCCTGCCGATGCGCCACGATGTCGGGGTCGCCATAGGGCGTCACGGCGGCAAGCCCATCCAGCGCGCCGCGCAGGATGATCACGACGAAGCGCGGATCGTCCGGGCCGCCCCCCGAGCCGGCAAGGGCAAGCGACGACCGCCCGCACGTCCAGCTCGCGGCAAGCCCCAGCAGGGCGGAACGACGACGGATCATCATGGGTCAGCGCCTCTGGAATTCGGGGGAGGAAAACAGCAGGGCCAGCGCATCCTGCCGCGACCCGGCCTGACGCATCGCCAGCACGGTCGGCTGCCGCAGGGCCGGCCCGAGCGCCGCATGGGCGATCTCCAGCGGGTCTCCCGCACGCACATGCGCGGCCATCCGCCAGGCCCAGTCGGTACGCGCCAGCAGGTCGGCCGGCGCCGACCAGTCCACCGCGCGGTCGCTCCACCCGTTCGGCAGCGGCGCCGTCCACAGCGGCTGCCCCAACCCGGCAAAAGCCGCGAACAACATATGTGCCGGCGTATGCGGATCATCCGGCCGGCTCGGCGCCCCGCCGAGCGACAGCGCGCGCATGACGGCGGTGGCATAATCCATCGGCGAACGGAACTTGCCGCCCGGCCGGCCCGCATCCGGCAGATCGGCCAGCGCCAGCGACGCCACCCCCAGATCCCCCCCGCTGGCCTGCAAGACAGCGGCAATCCGCGCAATATCACCCGGCGCCGGCGTGTCGGAGATAAAATGGCCGACCAGTTGCGTGGCAATGTGGCGATAGGTCGCCGGATGCGTGCCCAGGAAATGCAACGCCTGCACGCCCCCCGCCTCGCCTTCGGGAAACACCTGCCCCATCACGGTCTTCGCCCCGGGCTCATGCGCCTTGTCCCGAAAGACGAAGCCCGGCCGCTCGGCGCGCATGTCGACGCTCCAGCCGGTCAGGACGGCGGCAAACGCCGTCACATCGGCCTGGCTGTACCCGGCGGCGGGCGAGACCGTATGCAGCTCCAGGCATTCGCGCGCCAGGTTCTCGTTCAGCCCCTTTCGGCTTTTCCGCCCGGCGGAACTGTTCGGCCCGATGGAGGATGCATTGTCCAGATACATCAGCATCGCCGGATGACGCATGACGGCCAGCAGCATATCGGCGAAGCGCCCGGTCACATGCGGACGGATCGCCTCGCGCATATAGGCCCCCACCACGCCACGCGTGCCCCCCTGACGCATGCTGACAGTAAAATGATTGAACCAGAACCATGCCAGCCGCTCGCGAAACGGCTGTTCCGTCAGCAGCAGGGCGTCCAACTGGGTGGCGACCTCGGCCTGGAAGATCGGCTTGACCAAAGGGTCGCCCTGCATCTTCTCCCGCCGCTGCGTCCGCAGGGCGATCAGCCCGTCGGCGGTCTCGCCAACCCCCGTGAAGCGGGCGGCATCCGGCCCCTGCAACTGCCCGGCCAGCCAGTCGCGCGAGGCCTCGCGCGGCAGATCCCCGCCGCGCTCCCCCCAACCGAACCGGTTGACGACACTGGAAAGCTGCATGGCACGCTCCCGATGCGGAAAAACGACCCCAGGCCGCCTGTGTCTCTCTCACCCGGCAGCGTGATGCCGCTTTATGGCAGGAATCTGTCCCTCAGCCACACAGGGGCCGAATATCCCGTCTTTCACAATATCTTATCATTTTCACAACGACGATATTCACCGCCAGCAGCAGCGCCGCCCCCGCGATCGTCCACACCAGCCGATCGACCAGGATCGCTTCGCCGATGGTCTTCCCCCCGCCGACCAGCACCATGATCAGCGGCGTCGCGACCATGCTGTAGAGCATGTAATTGTGCTTTCGCGCCACCATGCTCGCAATGCCAAGCCCGGCCAGAAACAGGATGAATTCGCCGCGCGAAGGCGCGTGAACCAGGAACAGGCACGACAGCAGCACACCCAGCGAAGCCCCCAGCGCCCGCTGCGAGGCCCGGATCGGAACCCGCTCCAACTGCCGCCGGCACAGCAGCGCCACGGTCAGCGCCGCCCACAGGACATGCCGCTCCGGCCACAGCGCATCCATCGACAGCGTCAGCGCCATCAGGACGGCGAGCCTGAGCGGAAACTGGCAGGCCGGCAGGCTGCGGCACGACCGCACCCACCGCCGCGCCTTCGCCCCCACCCCGATACCGGGCGCCGGCGGCGCCGAAGCCGACACCCCTTTCGCCAGAGCGGAGATCAGACACGCCGCCAGAATCCCCCCCGTCATCACCGGCACCACCAGGGCATGCGGATGATGCGCCTGCCGGGCCATCTCGGTCAGGATCACGACAAAGACGATGAACCGACCGGTGACGATCGCCGCGATCCGGTCGAAATTCCCGATCAGCGCGGCCAGCGTCGTCGCCCCCCACAGCCCCATATCGGCCCAGCCCCCGCCACCGGCGAGGCACCCGCCGACAAGACAGGCCAGAAAGAGCGACAGCGTCATCAGCACGATCTCTTCCGCCCGCGCCCGCGCCGAGCCATGAAGCGTCACATTGCCGGCCAGCAGCGCCCCCGTCGCGACCGCCAGCCCCATCCCCAGCCGCCCCGCCAGCAGGCCGAGCCCGATCGGCAGCACGATCAGCCCGCTGGAGACGACAATCTCCAGCCATCGCAGTTCCGTCTGCCGGTCCAGGCGCAGGACATCCGCCATGTGACTCTTCAAACCCACGGGATCAGCCTCCTTCCAGTCATGGCCATACGCGAATCCATACGCTATGCGTATCATATGAGCCCGCAAAAGATACGCAGTACGTACTAAATGACAGACATACGCACCCGCGATATCGCCCGGCTGATGAGCGGCATCCTCTGGCTGGGCCGCCGCCTGCGCCGCGAGCGGCCCGAAGAGTCCCTGCCGCTGGCGATGATCGGCATCATGGGCACGCTCTACCGGCTCGGCCCGATGCCGGCGGCAAGGCTGGCGGCGCACGAACTCCTGCAACCCCAATCCCTGACCCGCATCATCGCCACGCTGGAACAGCACGGCCATATCGCGCGCCAGCCCAACCCGGCCGACCGGCGCGAAATCATCCTCTCCCTGACCCAGGACGGCCTGCGCGCCCTCTCCGCCGACATGGAAAGGCGGCGGGAATGGCTGGCCGATGCGATGGCCCACGCCCTGACGGCGGAGGAACGCGCCAGGCTGCTGGCCTGCGAGGACATCTTCGCGAAACTCGCCTGGTACGAAAAGGACGATCCGAACTGAACGGAATACGCTTTCAGCCCCGTCCGACATCGGGCAGAACCGTTTCTTTCGACAGCCCGCGTCCGCCAGCCCCATCGAAAGCCACCCCACCGAAAGCCGCCCCATGAACGCCACCAGCACGCCCCGCCCGGATGACGACAGGCTGGACCCGCATTTGCTGCGGATCGCGGCGGTGGTGGTCCTGGGCACCTTCATGTCGATCCTCGACACCACGATCATCAACGTGGCGATCCGCGACCTGTCGCACGATTTCGGGGCCTCGCTGGCCACGACGCAATGGATCTCGACCGGCTACATGCTGGCCCTGGCGACCGTGATTCCCCTGACGGGCTGGGCCGCCGACCGCTTCGGCACCAAGCGGCTGTACATGACGTCGATCCTCCTGTTCCTCGGCGGCTCCGCCCTGTCGGGCGCGGCGTGGTCCATGCCCACGCTGATCCTGTTCCGCGTGCTCCAGGGGCTGGGCGGCGGCATGATCATGCCCGCCGGCATGACGATCCTCAGCCACGCCGCCGGCCCCAGGCGCATCGGCCGGCTGATGGGCCTTATCGGCGTGCCTATGCTGCTGGGGCCGATCTGCGGCCCGATCCTCGGCGGCTGGCTGGTCGATGACGTCTCATGGCGCTGGATCTTCTTCGTCAACCTGCCCGTCGGCGCCATCGCGCTCTACGCCGCCCAGCGGGTTCTGGAGCCCGACGAGCCCAAGCCGCACCACGCGCTGGACTGGCTGGGCCTGCTGCTGCTCTCCCCGGGGCTGGCGATCTTCGTCTTCGGCCTCGCCCGCATTGCCGCCGCCGGCGATTTCAGCGCCCCCACCGGAGACATCGCGGCCATTGCCGGCCTCGCGCTGGTGTCCGCCTTCATCGTGCACGCCCTGCGCCATCAGGACCCGCTGATCGACGTGCGGATGTTCACCCGCCGCACGGTCGGCGCCTCCGCGCTGACCACCTTCCTGTTCGGCACCGCCTTCTTCGGCATGTCCCTGATCCTGCCGCTCTATTTCCAGATCGTCAGGGGAGAGCCCGCCTTCGACGCCGGCATGCTCCTCGCCGCCCAGGGCATCGGCGCGATGCTCTCCATGCCGCTCGCCGCCCGCATGACCGACAGGATCGGCGCCGGCAAGGTCGTCCTGGCGGGCCTGACAAGCGTGGCGGCCGGCATGCTGGCCCTGAGCCGGATCGAAAGCACCACCCCCTTCTGGGCCATCGAACCGATGCTGTTCCTGCTCGGTCTGGGCATGGGCGCGACCATGATGCCCTCGATGAGTGCGGCGATGAGCACCGTGCAGCGCCATCAGGTCGCCCGCACCACCAGCGGGCTGAACGTGGTGCAGCGCGTCGGCGGCTCGATGGGCACGGCGCTGCTCGCGGTGGTGCTCAGTCACCAGCTTTCCGACATCGCCCCCGTCGCCCAGGGCGGCCTGGGGGCCCTGCGCACCCTCCCGCCGGCCACGCAGGCCCGTCTGGCCTCCGCGCTCAACGCGGCATTCGGCCACACCTTCCTGTGGTCGTTCGGGCTCATTCTCCTCGCCATCTGCCCGGCCCTCTTCCTCCCACGCAAGAAAAGCGGCACCCGAACGGACGAAGGCGCAGCCCTCTCCGCTATGGAATAAGAGGCTCCCGACCTGGCGGAAAGCGGTTACCGGCACACCATGTTATGGATCGTCTCGATATTGAATTCGATCCGCTTCTTCAGCGATTGCGGCGCCATGAAGTCGCAATTGAAGATGATGGAGCCGGTAAACCGGTTGGTCAGGTAATAATATCCAATGGCCGCGATCGTGATGTTCAGTTGCATCGCATCGACGCCCCCCCGGAACACCCCGGCCTTCTCCCCCCGGTCGAGCAGCGATTGCAGCCGTTTCAGCCGGCTCTGGCTGATGACGGGAATGATCCGGGAATCCCGCAGATGCGTGGCCTTGTAGAGGTTCGCGCTGTTGACCAGCGTAAGGAATTCCGGGTTATCCAGGTAATAATTCCACGTAAACCGCACCAGGCTTTCCAGAGCCTGCACCGGCTCCAGATGATCGAACTTCAGCGCCTGCTCCGCCTGATAAAGATCCGTGTAGGCATCTTCCAGAACCCGGGTAAACAGCGCCTCCTTGCCACCGAAATAATGGTAGATCATCCGCTTGTTGGCCTCGGCCTTCTCGGCAATCACATCGACGCGCGCCCCCGCCAGCCCGCTCATGGCGAATTCCCGCTTCGCCGCCGCCAGAATGCGCTTCTGCGTCGCCTCGGCATCGCGGGTGCGCGCCGGCGCCGGACTCGGCGCGGGGCTCGGCACGGCCACTTCCGGCTCCGCCGCTTTCCTGCGCGGTTCGCTCCGTCTGATGGCATTCGGTGTCTTTGACATACGGATATCCTTGTCGCAGCGGCGACCAGCATTGCGGCCGTCGAATGGACGCGACCAGATATGGCCGCAAATTTAACCCCAGGCAGAAGCGGTCACAAGGCTTTTGCCACCCTCGCCAGCCGGGGGCGGCAAACCACCGGCATCCGGGCCACCCGCCCGAAAAACAGCGCATCCGCAACATTTTCCACGGCCGCTCTCCCCATCCTTGCCCTCATTCGAATCACAGCCGGCCGGCAAATGCCACCCGGCAAACGCCAGTGTGATGGGGCACGCCGCCTTCTCCCCTTGCGGCCTTCATGCCCGATCATATATCTAACCAGATAGTTACATTTAGCCAGAAGAGAATTCGGCATGTCGAAAATCAGAACGGCCACGAACGTCGCATCGCTGGTTGAAGATGGCGCCATCGTCGCCGTGAATTCATCGAGCGGCCTGTGCTGCCCCGATGCCATCCTCGCGGCCCTGGGCGCGCGTTTCCGCACCGAGGGCGCGCCACGCAACCTCACGACCATCCACCCCATCGCCGCCGGCGACATGTTCGGCACCAAGGGGGTGGACCATCTGGCCCAGCCGGGCATGATCAGCAAGATCATCGGCGGCTCCTACCCCTCCGGCCCGTCCTCGGCCGAACCGCCGGTCATCCGGCAGATGGTCAAGCGCAACGAGGTCGCGGCCTACAACGTGCCCAGCGGCATCATCTTCGACATGCTGCGCGAAGGCGCCGCCAAACGGCCCGGCGTGATGACGAAAGTCGGCCTCGACACCTTCGTCGACCCCACGCAGGAAGGCTGCGCGATGAACGAGGCCGCCCAGGCCGAGCCCGTCGTCAGCAAGATCGAGTTCATGGGCGAGGAATGGCTCTATTTCCCCGCCATCCACCCCACCGTGGCCATCATCCGCGCCACCACCGGCGACGAGCGCGGCAACCTTACCTTCGAGGACGAAGGCGCCTATCTGGGCGCGATGGAACTCGCCCTCGCCGCCCACAATAACGGCGGCATCGTCATCGCCCAGGTCCGCCGCGTCGCCCAGTCCGGCACCCTGCGCCCCCACGATGTCCGCGTGCCCGGCATCCTGGTCGACTACGTCGTCGAAACCCCCGACCAGCTCCAGACCACCGCCACCCCATACGACCCGGCGATCTCGGGCGAGGTCTTCAAGCCTCTCGACAGCTTCGCCCTGCCCGAATTCAACGTCGCCAAGGTCATGGCCCGCCGCGTCGCGCGGGAACTGCAACCCGGCTGGGCGGTCAATATCGGCTTCGGCATCTCGGCCAACGTGCCGCGCATCCTGCTTGAGGAAGGCCGCCACGGCGACGTCACCTGGGTGATCGAGCAAGGCGCCGTCGGCGGCATCCCCCTGCTCGACTTCAAGTTCGGCTGCGCCGCCAACGCCGAAGCCTTCGTCGCCTCGCCCCACCAGTTCACCTATTTCCAGGCCGGCGGCTTCGACGTCTCCCTGCTCTCCTTCCTCCAGATCCACCCCAACGGCTCGGTCAACGTCTCCAAGCTCTCGGCCCAGCCCCACGTCACCGCCGGCTCGGGCGGCTTCGTCGACATCACCTCGCGCGCCCGGCGCATCATCTTCTCCGGCTATTTCAACGCCGGCGCCAAATTCTCCATCGCCGACGGCCGACTGATCATCGAGCGCGAAGGCAAGATCGCCAAAATCGTCGATGAACTGGAGCAGATCTCCTTCTCCGGCCCCCGCGCCATCGCCCAGGACCAGGAAGTCCTCTACGTCACCGAACGCTGCGTCATGCAGCTCACCCCCGACGGCCTGATGGTCACCGAAATCGCCCCGGGCATCGACCTCCAAACCCAGATCCTCGACCAGGCCCAGGCCCCGCTGCTGGTCTCGCCCACCCTGCGCCTCATGGACGCCAGCCTGTTCCACCCCCACGTCACCCCGGCTCATCGGGCGGCGGCCTGAACACAAAAAGGGAGAGCGGTTATTAATCCGCTCCCCCTTTCTCTTCTTTTTCTGAAGAAAAAGAAGCAAAAAAACTTTTGATCCGTTCAGGGCCATCGCGTGCCCCGGCAAAAAACTCCTGAACGAATCAAAGTTTTTTGGTTCTTTTTTTTCAAAAAAGAACAGAAACCTTACATCACAGGGCTGATCTGCACCTTCAACACCCCCGGCCGATCCCGCAGCGTATCGAACGCCGACTGGATCGCACGCAGCGGAACCACGCTGCCGGTAAAGGGCTCCACCAGGAACCGCCCATGCGTCAGCAGGGCCAGCGCGTCGTGCATATCCTCTCCCATGCCGGCCACCGATCCCTTGATCGAATTTTCCTTCAGCACCATCTCCAGCAGCCGCAGCGGGATGGTATCGTCCGGCCCGGTAATGCCGAACGCCGCCACATGCCCACCCGGCCGGATCAGTTCGAACGCCTGCGCATAGAGCGCGGGCAAGCCGATGCTTTCGATCACGATATCCGCCCCACGCCCCCCGGTCATGGACCGCACCACCTCCAGCACCCGCTCGGGCTGTGTCACCACCGCATCCGCCCCGGCGCGCGCCGCCAGTTCCGCCCGCTCGGGCGAGAGTTCGACGGCGATGATCGGCGCCGCCCCCACCAGACGCATCATCTGGATATGCAGGTTGCCGATCGGCCCGGCCCCCAGCACCACCACCGACTGCGCGAATCCCGCCCCCGCCTTGCGCGCGGCGCGCACGACGCAGGCCACCGGCTCGGTCAGCGCCAGCACCTCCGGCGCCACATCGTCCGGCGCGGGAATGATCTGCCGCGCCGGCACCGCGACATATTCGGCAAACGCGCCATCGCGATGAATGCCCACCTGCCGCATCTCGCTGCAATTCAGGATCTCGTTCCGCCGGCAGAAATAGCAGTGCCCGCAACCGATATTGATATCGGCCACCACCCGCTGCCCCACCGCCAGCCCGCTGACCCGCTCGCCGAGCCGCGCCAGCGTGCCGGTGAATTCATGCCCCGGAATAAAGGGCAGCCGGTCCGCCGCATAATGGCCCTGGAAGATATGCACATCCGTGCCGCAGATGCCGCAGCGATCCACCCGCACCAGCACATCGTCCGGCCCGATGGCGGGAACCGGCACGCGCGTCACCTCGAACTGTCCCGGTGCCATCAGCACCGCCGCTTCCATAGTGTTGTCCATGTCCGTTCTCCCGGATCGCTTCCAGGGCGATCCGACTATTTGACGATCCGCATTTTCGAGCGGTCGATGGTCGTGGCGATCGCCACGATCAGCACGAGGCCGAAGAAAATCTGCTGCCCCATGGCGGGAATGTTCAGATACAGCATGCTGGCACGGATCACGGCCACGATCATGGTGCCGATCACGGTATTGACCACGCCACCCACGCCCCCGGTCAGCGGCGTGCCGCCCACCAGCACCGCGACGATGGCCGGCAGCAGGAACCCTTCCGCCAGCGTGGGCGACCCGCCCGACAGCTTGACGGAAAAGACCAGCCCCGCGATCGCCGCGAACATGCCCGACAGCGCGAAGGCGAGGATCTTGTAGCGTTCCACCCGGATGCCCGAGGAAACGGCCACCGGCTCCCCGGCCCCGATCGCCTTGAAGGTCCGCCCGGCCGTCATCCGCCCCTGGATGAACCACGCCACCACCACCAGCAGCAGCGCCACGATCAGCTCATGCGGAATGCCCGCGGTACGCCCCACCATCCAGCCGAAGGCATGCCGCCGCTGCTCGGCATCCATGTGCAGCGCCTGCTGGCCGGAGGCAAACTGCCCCACCGACAGCGCAATGCCCCCCACAGCCAGGGTGGAGATGAAGGAGGGCACCTTCAACCGTGTGGTCACCACCCCCGACACCGCGCCGAACGCCAGCCCGACGGCCAGAACCAGCACCCCGGCCCCGACACCCGCCGAAGGCAGCGCGATCGTCGCCAGCACCGTCGCCATGTTCGCGATCGATTGCGACGACAGGTCGATACTGCCGATATAGATCACCAGCGTCATGCCGATGGCCATGATCAGCAGCGGCACGATATCGGCCGCCAGGTTCAGCAGATTGTCCGGGCGGAGGAAATTCATATCCGTGATGCCGACCAGGATGGTCAGGGTGGTCAGCGTGATCCACGGAAAATGCCGCCGCAGCCGCTCGGTCAGGGCCACCCGGTCGGTCATACCATGTGATGGATCAGGTCGTAGAGAGAAGGCTTTGCGCCCGGCTGACAATTGAACCATGTCCTGATCTCTCCATCCTTGATGACCGCAATGGTGTGACTGAGGCCGATGGCCTCCTCCAATGTATCCGCGACCAGAATGACCCCGACCCCATCGGCCGACATGTCCCGCACCATGTCGTACACGTCTTCCTTGGCGCCGATATCGAGGCCCCGCGTCGGGTGATCGAGCAGGATGATGTCCGACCCGCCGCTGCGCCATTTGGCCAGAACGACTTTCTGCTGGTTGCCACCCGAGAGATTCCCGCAATCGGACTCTTCCGACGGCACCTTGATCGACAGGCGCTTGATCCAGTCCCGCGCCAGCGCCCGCTCGGCGGGAATATCCAGCACCCCGCCACGGGAATACCGCCCCATCTGCGACAGCGTCATGTTCTCATAGACATTCATGCCGCTGGCGATGCCCTCGATCTTCCGCTCACGCGGGATATACCCCACGCCGTGCGCGACACTGTTCGAGGCGCTGAACGTCCGCATGGCCTCGCCCCGAATACGGATCGTGCCTTTCTCCGGCTTCTTCAGACCGAAGATCGCCCGCAGAATCCCCTCGCGCCCGGCACCCTCGACGCCCACCAGCGCCAGAACCTCGCCCGCATGCAGCGTCAGCGAAACCGCGTGATGCCGGCCGGGCAGCACGACATTGTCCAGTTCCAGCAGCACCTTGCCCGCGTCAAAGGGCACCTGCCGGTTCTCGCGATAATATTCCAGCGCGATATCCCGCCCGACCATCTTCTTCTGGATGGTCTCCACCCGCGCATCCTTCGCCGCGAGCACATCGACCACCGTGCCGTCCTTCAGCACATAAATCCGGTCCGACAGCGCGATGATCTCGTCCAGCCGGTGCGACACGAAGACGAACGAAGCCCGCCGCCGCAATTCCCGCACCAGGCCGAACAGCAGGTCGATTTCCTCCTTCGACAGCACCGAGGTCGGCTCGTCGAGCAGAATCACCAGATGCCCCTCGACGCGTTCTTCCAGCGCCAGCACCTTCGCCAGTTCCACAAGCTGGCGCTGGGCGAAGGTCAGGCGCGAGGTGATCATGCCGGGGTCGATATCCAGCTTCACCTTGCGCAACTGCACCCGCGCCGCCTGCGCCATCTTCCGCCACTGGATCACCCCCAGATGCACGAACTGCTGCTCGAACCCCAGAAAGATGTTTTCCATCACGCTGAGGTTCGGAATCAGCGACTGCTCCTGGTACACCATGCCGATGCCCATCTTCATCGCGTCGCGCGGACTGCGAAAATGGACGGGCGCACCGTCGATCAGGACGCTGCCGGCATCCGGCTGCACGGCGCCGTAGATGATCTTCATCAGGGTGGATTTCCCCGCCCCGTTCTCGCCGACCAGCCCGATGATCTCGCCGGGCGCGATCGCCAGATCGACCCCCTTGAGAACATGGACGCCCGGATAACGCTTTTCGACGTTCCGCAACTCGAACATGGCACATTACCTTGCGAAGGAGACCGACCGGCGATCCATGGACAGATACACCGCCGTGATCACGAGCAGCCCGAGCACGCCGTCCTGGAGGTAGTCAGGCAGCCCGACCACCACCATGCCGTTGCCGATCACATTCACGATCAGCACACCGACCAGCGTGTTCCACACACCGCCCGATCCCCCGGCCAGCGCGGTTCCACCCACCACCACCGAGGTAATGGAGAGGAACATGAACCCGGTCCCGGTCTCGGTTTCCGCAATCCCCAGCCGCGCCACCGCCAGGATCGCCCCCAGCGCGAAGAAGACGCCGGCGATGACAAAGCCGATCACCCGCACCCGCCCGACATTCAGCCCGGATGCCCGCGCCAGATCCTCCCCGCCACCGATGGCATAGAAATTGCGCCCGATGGTCGTCCGGTCCTGGATGAACCAGGCCACCAGCAACCCGCCCAAAGCCGCATACGCCATCAGCGGAAAATTCAGGATGCGCACCGTCAGCAGCGAGCGGAACAGCGGGTCGCCGATCAGGATGCGATTGCCCCCCGTCATCAGCAGCGACAGGCCGACCCCGACAAACCCCATGGACAGGCTGGCCATGAACGAGGGAATCCGCAGCCGCACATGGATCATGCCATTGACGGCCCCCAGCACACCGCCGGCCAGCAGCGCGCCCGGAATGGACAGCCACCCCATATGGGCCAGCGACCCGCCCAGACGGTTCAGCAGCATGGCGAAGACCACCGCGCACACCGCCACCGTGCCTTCCATCGACAGATCGATCGACCCCATCAGGATCACGAAGGTCGCCCCCACCGCCACCATCAGCGCCGGCGAGGACGAAACGGCGATCCGGGCGAAATTCCGCAGCGACAGGAAATGGGGATTCACTGCCGTAAAGAACAGGACAAGCACCAGCAACACCAGAAACGGCACCCATTTTCTGATATTGTCCATCACAAGACCATGCTTCATGGTTGCATCTCGTTTTCAGGAAACGACGCATCAGGACAACCGGACGAAATCCGGAACTCTTACGACCGGTACTGGATCTGGCCCTTGCTGAGTCCCCAGAAATCCTTCCAGTCATATTTCGGGTTGCTGTCGATGTATTTCGCCTTGAAATCGCGGGCATCCTTGGTCGTGATCAGCACGGTCGGCCCGTAGAATTCGCGATGTTCCTTGGGTTCGTTCGAGGGTTTGAAAACCCCCGTCGCCGCGTAATAGGCCAGCGACGCCGTAATGCCCCCACCCCAGTAAGGGTTCGTGAACACCGTCGCCAGAATCTTGCCCTGCGCCACCAGGTCCACCGCCTGCGGGTTGCCGTCATACGACACCACCGGCATGTTCTCGATCCCTTCGGCCCGCAGCGCCTCGATCACGCCATAGGCGATCGTATCGCTGGCGCAGTGCACGCCCTTGATCGCATCGCCATAGCGGGTCAGGAACCCCGACATCACCTGGTTGGCCTTCTGGGTATCCCAGTCGGCGGCCTGCTCGGCCAGCAGTTCGATATTCGGATAGCTCTTCAGCGCATTCTTCAGCCCGGCCAGCCGCTCGATCGCCGGATTGTTCGAGGCAATGCCGCCCAGATGCACAACCCCGCCCTTGCCGCCCATGGCATCGAACAGAATCCGCGCCGTCTGTTCCGAAGGCCCGACGTCAGACCATGTCATGTGCGAAACGTAATTGTCGCCAAAATCCCATGGATGCAGGTCGTCGGTCTTGTTCCAGATCGTCGAGACATACGCCCCCGCCCCGGTCACCGCCTCCACCACCGGGCGGCAGTTGGGCATGTCGTTGGGGTCGGCGGCCAGCGCCACCCCGCTGCCATAGCGCGAGAGCAGCGCCTTGATATCGGCCAGCGATTTCTCGCTGGACCCGCCATTGATCAGGTTCAGCAGCGCGCTCTTGGGCAGGCCGAGGCTCTCCACGAAAGCCTCCCCGCCCGAGACGATCGAATTCCAGTACGGATTGGTCCGGTCGCGATAGCTCCACGCGATCTTGGGGTTCTGCACCGCCGCGCGGGCGAAGCCCGGCCGGAAGGAGGCCGCCGCCGCCATGCCACCCAGCCCGTAGGCCGAGAGCAGAAGCAGGTTGCGGCGATTGATCGTCTGCTGCTCGATATATTTCTTGATGAAGGACATATCTGTCTCCGGGGCGCCTGCATGTCCTGCATGTCGTCGGCTTCGGGGCCGGTTTTCACGACGATGCGGCGCTCTTATTATCGAACTAGATAGTTACCTAAATTCGGCCGTAAATCAACGAACCCGATCGCACAGCCGCGTGAAGTCCGGCGCCATGCCTCACGGCGTCGGCGCGTTCTCGCGCAGCAACCCGTGCCGCTTCAGATCGGCCCAGAATTCCGCCGGAATCGGATAGCTGAACCATTGCAGGTTCTGCTCAAGCTGCTCCACCGTGCGCGTCCCGGCACAGAAGGACGGAATGGCCGGATGCGCCACGACAAACTGGAGCGCCGCCGCCGGCAACGGCACGTCATGCTCCCGACACACCCCTTCGATCCGCGCCACCCGCTCCATGATCGCGGGCGAGGCCGGCGCATAATTATATTTCGCCCCCGGCACCGCGCCGGTCGCCAGAATGCCGGAATTGAACCCCCCGCCGACCAGCACCGCCGCCCCCCGCGCCTCGCACAGCGGCAGGAATTCGTCCAGCGCATCCTGCTCCAGCAGCGTGTAGCGCCCGGCCAGCAGGAAACAGTCGAAATCCCGCATCGTCAGCGCCTGGTGGCAGACCTCCCACTCATTCACCCCCACCCCAATGGCCTTCACCACGCCTTCGGCGCGCAGCCGCTCCAGCGCCCGCCAGCACCCGTCCATCGCCTGCGCGAACAGTTCGGGCTGCGCATCGCCCTGCGTGAAGCGGTCCACGTCATGAATGAACATCATGTCGATCCGCTCCAGCCCCAGCCGCTGAAGCGAATCCTCGAACGACCGCATCGTGCCGTCATAGCTGTAATCGAATACCATCCGGTTGGGCGCGGCATTGCTCCACGGCGCGAAGTCGATCTCCGACCGCCGCGCCGCATGCAGCACCCGCCCCACCTTCGACGCCAGCACGAATTCATCGCGCGCCTTCCAGCGCAGCGCATGGCCCAGCCGCAATTCGGCCAGCCCATGCCCATACATCGGCGCCGTATCATAAAAGCGCACGCCGGCATCCCATGCGTGGCGGATCATGCCCTCCGCGACATCTTCCTCCATCTCACGCAGGAAATTGCCGATCGGCGCGGTGCCGAAGGCAAACGCGGTCACATCCAGGCCGGTCCGGCCGAATTTACGCTTCTCCGAAGGTTGCATCGTCGGTCGTCCTTTTCTTGTTTCGATGTTCTTTTGTGCATCGTTTTTTTCTTCGTTCTTTTTTGAAAAAAAGAACCAAAAAACTTTGATTCGGTCAGGAGCCTTGTGCTGGGGACACACGATGTCCCTGAACGATTAAAAGTCTTTTTGCTTCTTTTTCTTCAGAAAAAGAAGACTTCCCTCATAACTTCCCCGTCAACTCCGGCACGATCGAGAACAGATCCCCCACCAGCGCATAATCCGCCACCCGGAAGATCGGCGCATCCTCATCCTTGTTGATGGCCACGATCACTTTCGAATCCTTCATCCCGGCCAGATGCTGGATCGCCCCGGAGATCCCCACCGCGATATACAGGTCGGGCGCCACCACCTTGCCGGTCTGCCCCACCTGCCAGTCATTGGGCGCATATCCCAGATCGACCGCCGCCCGGCTGGCCCCGACGGCCGCCCCCAATTTATCGGCCAACTGGATAATGGCATCGAAATTCTCTTTCGACCCCACGCCCCGCCCGCCGGACACAACCACCCGGGCCGATGCCAGTTCCGGCCGCTCCGAAACCACCGCCGCATCCTCGATCCAGGAAGAAAGCCCCGGATCGGCCACCGCCGCCACGCTCTCGACCGGCGCCGGCTCCTGCGCGCCCACCGCGCCGAAGGCCGAGGTCCGCACGGTAAAGACCGCGACAGGATCGGTCGATTGCACCGTCTGCACCGCATTGCCGGCATAGACGGGGCGATCGAACGAATCCTCGCCATGCACCGCGATCACGTCCGACAGCACCATGACATTCAGCAGGGCGGCGACGCGCGGCAGGATGTTCCGCGCAAAGGCGGTCGCGGGTGCCGCGATATGCCGATAGCCCGCGGCCCGCGACACGACCAGCGCCGCCGCCGGCTCCGCCAGCCCATGGCCCAGGCTCTCGCTCTCGGCCAGCAGCACTTTCGAAACACCCTTGAGCGCGGCGGCCTCCCGCGCCGCCTCCCCCGCCCCTTCACCGGCGGCGATCAGCACATGCACGTCGCCAAGAGATGCAACAGCCGACAGCGTCCGCGCGACCGCGTCGGCGGCCAGACGGCCCTGGTTGGTTTCGGCCAGCAGCAGAACAGTCATCAGAGTACTCCCGCCTCGGTCTTCAGTTTCGCAATCAGCTCATCCACCGACGCCACCCGCACGCCCGCGACACGCTGCTTCGGCTCGACCGTGCGCGTAATCTTCAGCCGTGGGGTCACATCCACATCCAGTTCCGCCGCCGTGCGTTCCTCCAGCGGCTTCTTCTTGGCCTTCATGATGCTGGGCAACGCCACATAGCGCGGCTCGTTCAGGCGCAGATCGACGGTCACGACCGCCGGCAGCGTCACGCCGATGGTCTGCAACCCGCCATCGACCTCCCGCGTCACCACCGCCCGGCCATCGGCAATCTCGATCTTCGAGGCAAAGGTCGCCTGCCCCCACCCCAGCAGCCCCGCCAGCATCTGCCCGGTGGCGTTCATGTCGTTATCAATGGCCTGCTTGCCGGCAATCACCAGGTCGGGCCGCTCCGCCTCGACAATCCGCGACAGCAGCCGGGCCACCGCCAGCGGTTCGATATCCTGGTTCACGTCAGAGGTCGCATCGACCAGGAGCGCCCGGTCGGCCCCCATGGCCAGCGCCGTACGCAACGTATCCTTCGCCTGCGGCACACCGATCGACACGACGACGATCTCGGTGGCAACGCCCTTCTCCTTCAGGCGCACGGCTTCCTCGACCGCGATTTCGTCGAACGGATTCATCGACATCTTCACGTTCGCCAGCTCGACGCCCGAGCCATCGGTCCGGACCCGCACCTTCACGTTGTAGTCGATCACCCGTTTGACAGGGACAAGAATCTTCATGATTTCCTCGGCATGTTCAGCAGACGGACCGGAAGCGTTCGACCATCACGTCCAGGACCTCCGCAGGGTCACGCTTCCACCAATTATTCGCGGAGAAGATTTCCACCTCGCAGAAGCCCTCGTACCCGGCTTCCTCGACCGACGCGCGCAGGCCGCGCAGGTCGGCCACGCCATCGCCCATCATGCCCCGGTCCAGCAGCACATCCGTCGTCTGCGCCAGCCAGTCGCACAGATGAAAGCCGAAGATCCGGCGCCCGGCCCGCGCCGTCTGCGCCGGCAGGTCGGTATCCCACCACACATGATAGACATCGACCGCCACGCCCAGATGCGCGTCGCCGATCCGGTCGCAGATATCCAGCGCATCCCGCGTCGTCATCAGGCACGACCGGTCGCCGCCATAGACCGGGTGCAAAGGCTCCAGCGCCAGCTTCACCCCGCAGGCGGCAGCATGGGGCAAGGCCTCCGCCACCCGGTCCGCCACGATATTCAGGCTGTCGCGCACCCCTTTCGTCCCGACCGCGACCCCACCGGTCACGATCGTCAGCACCGGCGCGCCAAGCTCGGCGGTCTGGTCGATCGCCAGCCGGAAATCATCACGAATCTCCGCCACCCCGGCCGGCGCCAGCGGCCCGACCAGAAAAGGCGCGCGGCACAGCCCCACAACGCTGACACCGGCCGCCCGGGCACGGGCCCCGATGGCCGCCGCCCGCCCAGCGATCTCCCGCCGCCAGAACACGATGCCGCCGATCCCGCGCTCGGCGCAGGCATCGATGGTCCGTTCCGGCGACCATCCCGCCCCGGCGCCCGCGATATTATGGCCCAGCGTCGCGGTATTCAGGGCCAGCGCCGAATGGTCATGACGGAAATCGCGCATCTCATGCCCCGTAGAGCGCAAGCAGCGATTTCATGCGGCTGGCGGCAAGTTCAGGGTCACGCAGCAGCCCACATCCATCGGCAAGGCGGAAAATACCGGTGAAATACGGCAACGGCCGCATGGCCTGCGCCCCGTTCACCATGATGAAATGGTCCTGAAACCCGTTCAGCCACGCCAGAAACACCACGCCCGTCTTGTAAAACCGCGTCGGCGCCCGAAAGATCAGCCGCGCCAGCGGCACGGTCGGGTCCAGCGCGGCATGAAACGCCGCCACGTCGCCCTCGCCCAGCTTCGCCACCGCGTAGGAAGCCGCAGCCGCCAGCGGGTCGAAAATCCCCAGCAGGGCATGGCTGAACCCCTGCGTATCCCCGGCGATCAGTTCGGGATAATTGAAGTCGTCGCCGGTATACATCCGCACGCCCTCGGGCAGGCGGCGCCGCAGGATGATCTCCTTCTCCTTGTCCAGCAGCGAGATCTTGATCCCGTCGATGCGCGAGCGGTTTTCCTCGATGATCGCCAGCACCGTCTCCAGCGCCACATCGAAATCCCGGCTGCCCCAATAGCCTTCCAGCGCCGGATCGAACATCTCGCCCAGCCAGTGCAGGATCACCTTCTGGTCGCAACCGGCCAGCACCGTACGATAGACGCGCTCGTAATCCCTGCCGCTCTTCGCCACCTGCACCAGCGCGCGGCTGGCCATCAGGATCAGCCGCCCGCCGACAGCCTGAATGGCCTCGACCTGCTCCATATAGGCGCCGATCACCTGATCGACCGAGGTGACATCCGCCGGGTCCAGATGATCGGTCCCGCAGCCATTGCCGATCAGCGCATCGGGCAGTTCCGCCCGCGTGCGCCGGATCAGTTCCAGCGAGCGCGGCCAGTCCATCCCCATGCCGCGCTGCGCGGTATCCATGGCCTCGGCGATCCCCAGCCCCAGCCCGGCCAGATAGCGGCGGAACTCCAGGGTCTTCTCCCAGTCCACGGCGGCCTGCCCGGAGGGATCGGCGGCACTGAACGGATCGGCCACCACATGGGCCGCCGAATAGACGATCCGCGCGGGGTTGGCCGGCAGCACGGTGTGTGGCAGCGGCGTGCCGGTCAGGACGTAATCCGTCATCCGGCCCGTTTCGTCAGGAAGTGCGATTTTCATGGCCATTCTCAAAAACGGGGGACGAGCATTCCGGCATCGGCCGAAATCACCTGCCCGGTGGTGTAAGGAAGTTTGCCGGAGGCAAGGGTCGCGATGATGGTTCCCATCTCGGCCGGTTCCCCCACGCGCGGCATCAGCGTCAGCCCGTCGGCCGCGCGCTTGCGATAGGCTTCGATCACCGGCGCCGTCATGTCGGTCGCGATCAGGCCGGGCTGCACGTCATAGACGGCGATATTCTCCGGCCCCAGCCGCACCGCCAGCGCCTTCGACACCATCGCGGCGGCGGCCTTCGACACACAATATTCCGCCCGCTGCACGGCCACGGCGGAAGCGTTGGAAGAGGTGACGTTCACGATGGAATGAAACAGCCCCTCCGGCCGCTCCCGCGCCAGCAGAAGCCGCGCGAACGCCTGCGACAGAAAGAACACCCCCCGCGCATTGATCGTCAGGCAGCGGTCCCAGCTTTCCTCGCCGACCTCCAGCAGGTCGCCCCGGTGCAGCACGCCGACACCGGCATTGTTCACCAGCGTCGTCAGCGGCCCCAGCGTATCCTCGATCCGCGCCAGCCAGGGCGCATGGGCGGCGGTATCGCCGACATCGAACGCCGCCGCCATCACCGGCACGCCCAGCGCCTCGATCCGCGCCACCGCCGCGTGCAGTTCGGCATCGGCCACCGGCCCGTTGACCGCGACCGCGAACCCGGCGCGCGCCAGCGCCTCGGCCGCCGCCAGCCCGATCCCGCGCGAGGAGCCGGTCACGAGCGCGACCTGTCTCATGACCGCGCGCCCTTCTTCATCAGCTCGCGGGCAATGATCATGCGCTGGATCTGGTTGGTGCCTTCATAGATCTGCGTGATCTTGGCATCGCGATACAGCCGCTCGACCTCGAACCCCCGGATATAGCCCGAGCCGCCGAACACCTGCACCGCATCCGCCGTCCGCGCCACGGCGGTATCGCCGGCAAAGCATTTGGCCATGGAGCAGGACCGCGTGGCATCCAGCCCGCGATCGATCTTCACGGCGGCGGAATGCACCAGCAGCCGCGCCGCCTCGATATCCTTCGCCATGTCGGCCAGCAGCCACTGCACGCCCTGGAAGTCCGAGATCTGCTTGCCGAACTGCTTGCGGGTGCCGGCATAATCCACGGCGGCTTCCAGCCCCGCCTGGGCAATGCCCACGGCCAGGGCGGCAATGCCCACGCGCCCCTTGTCCAGCACGCTCATCATCATGTGGAACCCGCGCCCGGCCTCGCCCAGCAGCGCATCGCGCCCCAGCCGCACGTCGGAGAAATTCAGCCCGCCCACCTGGCTGGCCCGCTGCCCCATCTTGTGTTCCTTGGGCCCGCGCTCCACGCCCTGCGCGTGCAGGTCGACGATAAAGATCGACATGCCGCGCGTTCCCGCTTCCTTGTCGGTACGGGCCAGCACGAAGCCGGTATCGGCCACGGGCGCGTTATGGATCCAGATCTTGCCGCCATTCAGCACCCAGCCGTCGCCATCCTTCTCGGCGGTGGTGCGGATGCCCGACACATCGGTGCCGGCCTCGGGCTCGGTGATGCAGTACGCCACCTTGCGCCGCATGGCGAGGATATCGGGCAGCATCGCCTGCTGCCGCTCCGTGCCATGGCGCACCAGCAGGGTGGAAATCAGCTCCACCAGCCCGCACTGGTCGGCCACGCTGGCATAGCCGCGCGACAGTTCCTCCATCACCACCGCATAGGTCAGCGTATCGAAGCCGGGCCCGCCCAGCGCCTCGGGAACACCGATGCCAAACAGGCCCAGCTTGGCCATTTCGTCGTAGATTTCGGAAGGAAACCGCTCCTCGCGGTCCAGCGCCTCGGCGGCAGGGCGGATGACGTCGTCGGCAAAAGCCTGAACGGTCTCGCGCACCTGTTCCTGTGTCTCGTTCAGATACATTCCGGCATTCCCGTTCCATATGAACTAACTGGTTACATACATCTGCCACGGGACCCGATCAAGGACAAAGCGCGTGCCGGCCACGCCCCACACCGCGATTGTGGGGAAACACTTGCAAACACAGGCAATACCGGCACACGTCCTCCATAGGGACGCATCATGATGATTTTTCATCCTTATTGTTTTTTTCGCGGATTTTCCCCGTTCCCGCCCGATGCGCCCCGAGCGCTCCATCCACCCATCACGGCAAATTGAGTTACACCGCCCGATCCGCCGGTCTATCACAAGGTAACCAAATGGTGCATTTGGGCGAAGTCGTTCTAGAAAAAACAAGTGCCGTCGCAAAAAGACGATATCAGGCACGATAAAAACAGGACGTCGATAAGATGCGGACTCTGGAGATGACGCGACAGACAGTAAAAGCAGGCGCCCCATGCGCCCGCGAGATGCTGTTTCATCCGCGCAAGAAAACCCACCGGCCTTTCAACGGTTGACCACCCCACGGGCGCGCCCGCGTCCGTGTCGTGTCACAGCCGTTCCCGCATCCGATCGCGTCTCTGCGATATGCGCCCGACCACCCAACCCAGGGAGGAAAGCTCGTCAATGAACGAAATGGCAAAAGGGGCGCTCTTGCCTGAAACCCCGCGTGAATTCGGCTTTTTTGTCGATGGAGCCTGGCACGCCGGCCATGACTGGTTCGAGCGCAACTCCCCCAGCCACGATGTGCCGGTCACGCGCATTCCCCGCTGCACGAAGGACGATCTCGACGCCGCCGTCGCCGCCGCGCGCCGCGCGTTCGAAGACCGGAGCTGGGCCGGCCTGCCGGGGGCCGAGCGCGCGGGCATCCTGCTGCGCGCCGCCGAGGGCCTGCGCCGCCGCCGTGACGAAATCGCCCGGTGGGAAGTGCTGGAAAACGGCAAGCCCCTGACCCAGGCACGCGGCGAGATCGACCATTGCATCGCCTGTTTCGAGGTCGCGGCCGGCGCCGCGCGCCTGATGCGCGGCGACAGTTTCAACAATCTGGGCGACAGCCTGCTGGGCCTGCTGCTGCGCGAGCCCATCGGCGTCGTCGGCCTGATCACGCCATGGAACTTCCCGTTCCTGATCCTGTGCGAGCGCGTGCCCTTCATCCTCGCCTCGGGCTGCACGCTGGTCGTCAAGCCCGCCGAGGTCACCAGCGCCACCACCCTGATCCTGGCCGACATCCTCACCGAGGCCGGCCTGCCGCGCGGCGTCTATAACGTGGTCACGGGCGCGGGCCGCACCATCGGCCAGGCCCTGGCCGAACATCCCGACGTGGACATGCTGTCCTTCACCGGCTCCACCGGCGTCGGCCGCTCCTGCGTCCACGCCTCGGCCGACAGCAACCTCAAGAAGCTGGGGCTCGAACTCGGCGGCAAGAACCCGATCATCGTCTTCGCCGACGCCAACCTGCACGACGCCGCCGACGCCGTGGCCTTCGGCATCAGCTTCAACACCGGGCAGTGCTGCGTCTCCTCCAGCCGCCTGATCGTGGAGCGCTCGGTCGCGCGCGAATTCGAATCGATCCTGGCCGACAAGATGAAGAAAATCCGTGTCGGCGACCCGTTCGATCCCGAAACGCAGATCGGCGCCATCACCACCGACGCCCAGAACAAAACCATCCTGAACTATATCGCCCAGGGCAAGGAAGAAGGCGCGAAGCTGCTGTGCGGCGGTGCCGCGCTGGATCTGGGGCACGGCCAGTTCATCCAGCCGACGCTCTTCTCCGACGTCACGCCCTCGATGGCCATCGCGCGCGAGGAAATCTTCGGCCCGGTCCTGTCCTCCTTCCATTTCGACACGCCGGAAGAAGCCATCGCGATCGCCAACGACACCGTCTACGGCCTGGCGGCGTCCCTCTGGACCCGTGACATCGACAAGGCGCTGACCGTCACCCGCCGCGTGCGCGCCGGGCGCTTCTGGGTCAACACCATCATGGCCGGCGGCCCGGAAACCCCCATCGGCGGCTTCAAGCAGTCGGGCTGGGGCCGCGAATCCGGCATGCTGGGCGTCGAGGAATATACCCAGGTGAAATCGGTCCATATCGAAACCGGCGGCCGCACGCACTGGATCGCATCATGACGCATGGATTCGACTATATCATCGTGGGCGGCGGGTCGGCCGGCTGCGTCCTGGCGGCGCTGCTTTCCGAAAATCCCTCTTCCCGCGTCTGTCTTCTGGAAGCCGGCAAGCGCGATACCCATCCGCTGATCCACATGCCGATCGGCTTCGCCAAGATGACGACCGGCCCCATGACCTGGAATCTGCTGACCACGCCGCAGAAACACGCCAACAACCGGCAGATCCCCTATGTGCAGGCCCGCGTGCTGGGCGGCGGCTCGTCGATCAACGCCGAAGTCTTCACGCGCGGCCACCCGTCGGACTACGACCGCTGGGTGGAGGAAGGCGCCGAGGGCTGGGGCTTTCGCGATATCCAGAAATACATGATCCGCTCCGAGGGCAATACGATGCTCTCCGGCCCCTGGCACGGCACGGACGGCCCGCTGGGCGTGTCCAACCTGTCCACCCCCAACCCGGTCAGCCGCGCCTTCGTGCAAAGCTGCCAGGAACTCGGGATGCCCTATAATCCCGATTTCAACGGCCCCACGCAGGAAGGCGCGGGCATCTACCAGATGACCATCCGCAACAACCGGCGCTGCTCGGCCGCCGTCGGCTATCTGCGCCCCGCGCTGGGCCGGCCGAACCTGCATGTCATCACCGGCCTCGCGGTGCAGCGCATCGTCTTCGAAGGCCGCCGCGCCATCGGGGTGGAATATCTCAGCCGCGACGGCACCAAAAAGATCGCCCGCGCCGACCGCGAGGTCATCGTCACCTCGGGGGCCATCGGCACGCCCAAGCTGATGATGCTCTCGGGCGTGGGCCCGGCCGCGCATCTGCGCCAACACGACATCTCCGTGGTCCAGGACCTGCCCGGCGTGGGCCAGAACCTGCAGGATCACTACGGCGTCGATGTCGTGGCCGAACTCAAGACCCATGACAGCCTGGACAAATACAAGAAACCCCACTGGATGCTCTATGCGGGCCTGGAATACGCCCTGTTCAAGTCCGGCCCCGTCACCTCCAACGTGGTCGAGGCCGGGGCCTTCTGGTACGCCGACCGCCAGGCCCCCAGCCCCGACCTGCAATTCCATTTCCTCGCCGGAGCCGGGGCCGAAGCCGGCGTCGCCTCGGTGCCGAAGGGCGTATCGGGCGTCACGCTCAACAGCTACACGCTGCGCCCCAAATCGCGCGGATCGGTCACCCTGCGCTCGTCCGACCCGCGCGAGGCGCCACTGGTCGATCCGAACTTCCTTGCAGATCCCGACGATCTTCGCATTTCCGCCGAAGGCGTCAGGCTCAGCGTCGATATCTTCTCGCGCCCGTCACTGAGCAAATATGTCCGCAAGGTCGCCGGTTTCGACCACGCCATCACCACCCGGTCGGGGTTCGAGGCCTATGCCCGCGAATATGGCCGCACATCGTACCATCCCACCTGCACCTGCAAGATGGGCCGCGACGCGATGTCGGTCGTCGATCCGCAACTGCGCGTCCATGGGCTGGAGGGCATCCGCATCTGCGACAGTTCGGTCATGCCGTCCATCATCGGCTCCAACACCAACGCCCCCACCATCATGATCGCCGAACGCGCGGCCGATCTGATCCGGGGAAACGCCTGAAACACAGACACAGCCGGGCCTCGCGCCGCACACGCCCCGCAGGGCATGCAGGCCGAGGCCCCCAGCCGAAGGGCAAGGCAAGACAGGGTTGAAAAACACCCAAGCTGATTTCATAGCCGAGGCACCCCCTCGTTCCGGCGCACCTGGATGAAATTACGCAGCAGCCAAACAATATTCGCGCCGATTTTTTGATAAAACCCCGCGATCCGACGGAGCAGGCAACGGCTGAAGCCGGATCGACGTGTACAGATCATTCAACGTCAAAATTTCATCAAATACGAACGCACGAAAAATAAAGCGGAACCAAAATGTGAACGTGTAACAATCAAACCAACCAATATCGCAGTGTCGCCGGCATCATCCTCGTGCGGGAAAAACCCCAATGCCGGCACATGCGCAGGGAGATCAAAAAAATGAAGATCCATGCAACAAAGTGGACCCAATCTCTCGCCTTCGGCTGCACCCTGATATCCTGCCTGCCCGGCGGGCCACCGGCCGTGCATGCCCAGTCCGTATCGCGCATCACCCGTAAACCGCATCACGCGGCACCAACCGCGTCCCACGCGGTCACGACACCAGCGGCCCCCTCGCAGTTGACCACACCGAGCATCCACAAGCCCATCGTGTCGGTCCAGCCGCAACCCGTCATCCTGCCCCCTCAGGCGGAAGACCTGGGCAATACGAAGCGCGAGGAACTGTCCGATACGACGGAACATGCTTTCTTCCCCGCCAGTTTCGACGACTGGCTCCGGCAGAGCACACTGACCGGCAACTGGGCCGGCAGGCGAACATGGCTGGTCGATCACGGCGTCACCATCACCGGCCATTATTTCCAGGACAGTGCCGGAAACCCGACCGGCGGCCAGTCCCAGAACGTCCGTTACGCCCACGAACTCGGCATCAATGTCGATTTCGACCTCAAGAAACTCACAAGCTGGGATATCGGCCTGTTCCATTTCATCGTCACGTCCCGCGCCGGCCAGGGCCTGGGGGCGAAACTGCCGGCCCTGGACAGCCCGATGGAGATCTACGGCTCTCCCACCGTCCGCCTGTCGCTGCTGTCGTGGGAAATGCCATGGAACAAATACGTGGCCACCACGGTCGGCGAGATCAATTCCGAAACCGATTTCGAAACCTGGTCCTATTACTGGGGCATGAACAATTACTGCCAGTTCCAGACCAACGCGATCTGCGGCATGCCGCAATCCATCGCCTACAATTCCGGCTACGGCTATTACCCCACGGCGCATCCGGGCGCCTGGGTCAAATTCTATCCCGCCGGCAACAACCATTATTCCGTCCAGTTCGGCGTCTATTCCGTCGATCCGACCATCGCGAACACGCATAATGGCTGGAAACTGAATCTTCACGGCGCCACGGGCACATTCCTGCCCTTCCAGCTCGTCTGGCATCAGGGCGGCAAGGACGATTACAGCGGCCCGCTGCAAACCAACGTCAAGGTCGGCGGCTACTGGGACACGTCGCAGGTCAGCGACGTCTATTCCAAACTCGGCATGTTCCAGATTCCGTCCCAGTATCTCGCAAACGCCCCCAGCGCCAATGTCCGGGGCCGCTTCGGCGGCTGGTTCCAGTTCGACCGCCTGCTGGAGCGCGACAGATACGCGCCGCACCGGGGCACGTCCTTCTTCGCCTCCTTCACCTGGGGCGATCCCCGCACCGCGATCTTCCCCTATTTCGTCGATTGGGGCCTGACGCGCAAAGGCACGTTCGCCAGCCGCCCCGACGACACGGTCAGCGTCGGCATGAAATATCTATGGGTCAACGCTAAACTGACAAACTACGTGGCACAGCTTCAGAAAGAGGGCGCAACCGGCATCTACAAACCCACGCAGGAACACGCGATCGAGGTCAATTACGGCTGGCACCCCACACCCTGGCTGCTGATCCGCCCCGGCGTCCAGTATATCTGGAGCACCGGCGGCACCAACCGCTACAAGAACCCGGTCATCCTCGATTTCGAAACCGGCGTCTCCTTCTGAAACAGGCTCAGTCGCGTGTGTTCCTGGCCGCGTCCATGCACTGGCGCATCCGTGCGATGGTCGCGGCCAGCCCGTCGAAAATCGCCTGCCCGATCAGGAAATGTCCGATATTCAGCTCCACCACCTGCGGCAGGGCGGCGATCGGCCCCACATTGTCATAGGTCAGGCCATGCCCCGCATGCACCTCCAGCCCCGCCTCGTCGGCCTGCGCCGCCGCCCGGCGCAGCCGCTCGTACTCTCCGACGCGGCCTTCGGCATAGGCGCCGGTATGCAATTCCACCACCGCCGCGCCAATGGCGGCCGCAGCCGCGATCTGCGCCGGGTCCGGGTCGACGAACAGCGAGACCCGGATTCCGGCCTCGCGCAGCGCCCGTACCTGCGGGGCCAGCGCCGCCGCCTGCCCCGCCACATCCAGCCCGCCCTCGGTCGTCACCTCGGCCCGCCGCTCGGGCACGATGCAGCACGCATGCGGGCGCAGGTCCAGCGCAATGGCCACCATTTCGTCCGTCGCGGCCATTTCCATATTCAGCGGCGCCGCAAGCTCGGCCCGCAGCCGCGCCAGGTCGGCATCGCGGATATGCCGCCGGTCCTCGCGCAGATGCGCGGTAATGCCATCCGCCCCCGCCGCCACGGCAAGCATGGCCGCCGCCACCGGGTCGGGGTGGCTGCCGCCGCGCGCGTTCCGCACGGTGGCGACATGGTCGATATTCACCCCAAGGCGCAGCGCCCGCGCGGGAGGAACGGAAAGGGTCATGCTGCACTCCGGTTACGGGCCATGTCGCGGGCCAGTTTCAGGGCGGCGATCAGGCTGGACGGGTCGGCCACGCCCTGCCCGGCGATATCGAAGGCGGTGCCATGGTCTGGCGAGGTCCGCACGATCGGCAGCCCCAACGTCACATTCACGCCGCCCGCCATGTCGATCGTCTTCAGCGGAATCAGCGCCTGGTCATGATACATGCACAGCGCCGCGTCATAGCGGGCGCGGGCCGGCGGCGTGAACATCGTGTCGGGGGGCCATGGCCCCGTCACGTCAACCCCGTCACCCCGCAACACCGCGATGGCAGGGGCAATGATCTCCCCCTCTTCCCCCCCCATCACCCCACCCTCACCCGCATGCGGATTCAGGCCGGCAACGGCCAGACGGGGAACAGCAATCCCGAAATCCCGCCGCAGCGCGGCAACGGTCGTCCGCCCGCACCGCACGATCTCGTCCACCGTCAGGCTGTCCAGCGCCCGACGCAGCGACACATGGATCGTCACCGGCACCACACGCAGTTCCGGGCAGGCCAGCATCATCACTTCCCGCCCCGGCACGCCGCAGAGTTCCGCCAGATATTCGGTATGGCCCGGATGGGCGAAGCCCGCCTGCTTCAGCACCAGTTTGCTGATCGGGTTGGTCACCACAGCGCCAACCTGCCCGCCCAACGCCAGTTCGACGGCACGGGCAATACTGCCGATCACCGCCGGCGCATTGGCCACATCAGGCGCCCCCGGCCGCGCGGCACAGGCCAGCCCGACCGGCAGAACCGGCAGCGCCTCGCCAAAAACCGCAGCCGCCTGCGCCGCATCCGCCACCACACGCACCGGCACGCCGCCATAAAGCGCCGGATCGCCCAACACCATGAACCCCGGCCCGTCCGCCCGCAGGGCGCGCCACGCGGCCACGGTCAGTTCCGGCCCGACCCCGGCCGGGTCGCCCATGGTCAGGGCCAGCATTCGCGGCACGCCGGCCTCCATGTCAGCCGGCGAACCGGCGGTCGCGCGCCAGGGCCTCCAGCACCCGAACCCAGGAGCGGATGCCCTTGTGGAACGAGACCAGGTCATATTTCTCGTTGGGCGAATGGATGCGGTCGTCATCCCGCGCAAAGCCGACCAGCAGCGAATCCATGTCCAGCGCCTGCCGCACTTCCGACACCACCGGGATCGACCCGCCACTGCCGATCGTCACCGCCGGCCGGCCCCATTCCTCGCCCAGGGCCGCCAGCGTGGCCCCCAGTCCCGGCCCGTCCGCCGGCACGACGCTGGCCCGCGACCCGCCATGGCCCGCGAACGTCACCGTGCAGTCGGCCGGCAGCATGGCCCGCACGTGGGCGCGGAATGCGTCGCGGATACGGGCCGGGTCCTGCCCAGACACCAGCCGGAACGACACCTTGGCCGAAGCCTGCGCCGGCAGCACGGTCTTGAACCCGTCGCCCGCATAGCCGCCGCTGATGCCGTTGATCTCGAAAGTCGGCCGGCACCAGGTCTGCTCCACGGCGGTATAGCCGCGCTCGCCCGCCGGCACCGACAGCCCGACCGGTCCCAGGAATTCGGCATCCGAGGGCGCAATGGCGCGCCACTGGTCGCGCACTTCGGCCGGCGGGTCCTGCACGCCGTCATAGAAACCGGGCAACGTCACCCGCCCGCTCTCATGGTCGCGCACCGAAGCCAGAATCCAGCTCAGTAATTCCAGCGGGTTACGGGCCGCATTGCCATAAATGCCGGAATGCAGGTCGCGGTTGGCGCAATGGATCGTGATTTCCTCGCCAACCATGCCGCGCAGCGCGGTGGTGATGGCCGGCACGCCGCCATCCAGCATCCCGGTGTCGCAGATCAGCGCGACATCGGCGCGCAGTTCCTCGCGATTGGCCTGCAGGAACGGCAGCAGGTTCGCGCCGCCGCTTTCCTCCTCGCCCTCGATCACCAGCGATACCCGCAGCGGCAGCGTGCCGTGCTCGGCCTTGAGCGCGCGCAGGGCCTCGATAAAGGTCATCACCTGGCCCTTGTCGTCCGACGCACCGCGCGCAACGATCCGCGCCCCTGCCTCGTCGCGCACCACGCGCGGATCGAAGGGCGACGTCTCCCACAATTCCAGCGGATCGACCGGCTGCACGTCGTAATGGCCATAGAACAGCACATGCGGCAGCCGCCCGGCCGAGCCATCGGCCGACCGGTCATGCGCCACCACCATCGGGTGGCCCGGCGTCTCGCGCACCGAGGCCTCCAGCCCGATCGCCGCCAGTTCGTCCCGCAGCCACTCCGCCGCGCGGCGGCAATCGCCGGCGTGGGCGGGCTGGGCGGAAATGCTGGGAATGCGCAGGAAGTCGAACAGCCGCTCCAGGCTGGCCTCCAGCGTGCGGTCCACCCTGTCCAGCACCGGCGCCAGGTCACGTCCGTTCGTCATTATCGTCCATCCTCGATCCGGAATGCGGCACGCGCCGCAAGTCAGTCGGGAATGTGCGAACAGGACGCAGGAAATGCAATGCGTGGCTGAAAGATGGCAGGTCCCTTCTTTTTCTGAAGAAAAAGAAGCAAAAAGACTTTCAATCGTTCAGGAGCATCGCGTGTCCCCAGCACAAGGCTCCCGACCGAATCAGAGTTTTTTGGTTCTTTTTTTCAAAAAAGAACATCACCCCACCGGCCGCCGCCCACGCTGCAACGCCGCGAAATCCACCCCCTGCATCAGCACCGGCGGAAATCCCGCATCCCGCGTCAGATCGGCCAGCAGGTTGCGCGCGCCGGGAAACAGCAGGGCCGGGATCTCGACCAGCAGCAGCGGCTCCAGCACGTCCGGCACGGCAATCCCGCCGGCGGCGCGCAGGCTGACCAGCCCGGCATAGGCCAGGTCGGCCTCGAACAGCACCTGCTCGTCCGGCCCCCGCCCCTGGCAGCGCAGCACCAGCGCGACCTCGAACAACGGCGCGCCATCGGCGACCTGCCGCGCATCGACATCCAGATCCAGATGCAGGCGCGGCAGCCCCTTCGGCGCGGCATGCACCGCCGGCGCGCCGGGCACGTCCAGACGCACTGCCTTCACATACTGGCTGACGATCTCGCCGCGCGGCGCGGCCATTGCCTCCGCCGCCCCGGCAACCGTGGCGGTCGCGTCTCCATCATGCATCGTGCCCACGTACTCCGGATCGTGAAGCCGCGACTGTGCTCCAGGCAAGGTGAACGGGGCGTTTACCCGGTGTGGATTTTATCGCTTCAAATGAACTGCCCGCGCAAAAAACCCAACGCCGGCAGGGGACGCCAGGCGCGCGGCAGGTCGGCACGGCGGATGGGCTGCACGCTGTAGCGGGGAACAGGCTGGCGGCTCTGGCGCAGGAAGGCGGCATAGGCCCGGACCTGCTGCTCCCGCCAGTCGCGGTCGGCCATCGCGGCCGGGCGGGCGGGATAGATCTCCGCGATGCGCAAGGCCCGGCCGACGGTCGCCACAACGGCCCACACCATGTCGTCCTTGCGTCCGGTGCGCTGAAACGCGATGATTTCACTCAAGAGCCTGCTCCGCCCCGATCCGGCGACGACACCATGCCGGCGCGGTGGAAATCAAGGCCGATCTGCGGGCGTCGGCTCGCCGCACGGCCATGTCCGACTTTCCTTGCCGGACATCGCGCGAAACGGTAGGAGGCTGCCCATGCTGCGTCTACTCGTCACCTTGCCTTTCCTGCTGGGGCTGATCGTCTTCAGCGCCTGCAACCAGGACCCGATCCAGATGTGGTTCCTCGACTGGGGATGGAAATCCTCGGTCGGCGTGCTGACGCTGGTCGTCGCCGCCGCGTTCTTCCTTCTCGGCGCGGTCACGGTGTGGTTCGCCGAACTCCGCCAGCGCGGACGCGCCCGCCGGGCGGAACAGCAGGTGCGCACGCTGGAGGAACAGGTGGCCGACCTGCGCCGCCAGCAGGCCGAAACCTACAACCCGCCGCCGACAGCCATGCCCGTCTCCACCACCCTGCCGGCCTCGCACGAGGCACCGCTGCCATGACGACCCGCCGCACGCGCCTGATCGTGGCGCTGGACACCAAGGACGAGGCCCAGGCCGCGCGCTGGCGCGACCAGACCGCCGCCAGCGCCGACGCCATCAAGCTGGGGCTGGAATTCACCTACGCACGCGGGCTGGACGCGGTGCGCCGGGTCGCGGACGGGCACAGCCTGTTCCTGGACCTGAAACTGCACGACATCCCCAACACCGTCGGCTCGGCCATCGGCAGCCTCGCCGACACCCGCCCGGCGATGCTGACGATCCACGCCCAGGGCGGCAGCGCCATGATCGCGGCCGCCCGCGCCGCCGTGGACCGCGCCTTTCCGGCCGACGCGCGCCCCCTGCTGCTGGCGGTCACGGTCCTGACCAGCATGGACGAAGCGGCCCTGCGCGAAATCGGCGTCAATGACGACCCATGCCAGCAGGTGCTGCGCCTGGGCGCATTGGCGATCACGGCCGGCGCCGACGGCCTGATCTGCTCGCCGCACGAAATCATTCCCCTTCGCGACCGCCTGGGCGACGCACCGGTCCTGGTGGTGCCCGGCATCCGCCCCGCCGGCGCCGAGACCGGCGACCAGAAACGGGTCATGACCCCTGCGCAGGCCCGCCATGCCGGCGCCGACTGGATCGTGGTCGGCCGGCCGATCACCACCGCCGCCGATCCCGCCGCCGCCGCCGCCGCCGTGGCGGCCGAACTCGCCGGCTGACACGGTGGCCCCACCCGTCGGCATCAAGATCTGCGGCCTGACCGAGCCCGAGGGGCTGGACGCCGCGATCGCCCATGGTGCCGACTGGGTGGGCTTCGTCTTCTTCGCACGCTCCCCCCGCGCCGTCACCCCGGCACAGGCCGCACCATTGGCCGCGCGGGTGCCGGCAGGCGGCCCACGCCGCATCGGCCTGTTCGTCGCCCCGGAGGATGACGCAATCGCGGCAACGCTGGATGCGGTCGCACTGGACGGCTTGCAGATCTACGCCCCCGAAGCCCGCGCGGTGGAAATCCGCGAGAGATTCCACCTGCCGGTCTGGCACGCCCAAGGCGTAACCACGGCGGCCGACCTGCCTGCCACCAGCAGGCTGGACGGGCTGGTGATCGAATCCCGCCCACCCATCGGTGCCGACCGGCCGGGCGGCAATGCGCAGCCGATCGACTGGGCCATCACGAAACACTGGCGCTCCCCCGTCCCGTGGATGCTGGCGGGCGGGCTGACCGCCGAGACCGTCGCCCGGGCGATCGCCCTCAGCGGCGCCTCGGCGGTCGATGTCTCATCCGGCGTGGAAAGCGCACCGGGCCGCAAGGATGCGCGCCTGATCGCACGCTTCATCCAGGCGGCCCGGCAGGGCCGTCACCAGCGCCGATAACCGTACGGGTAGCCGTAGCCGTACGCGGGATAGCCATAACCATAGCCGGGATAAACCGGGTAGGCGTACCCCGGATAGGCCGGCGGATAATAACGGTACCGGTATCCATAGCCATAATAAGGCGCCGCGATCGCCGCGCCTGCCAGCATGCCGACCCCGAAGCCACCCCAGCCCCAGCCCCAGCGCGGCCCCCAGCCGCCACCCCAGCCACCACGGCCCCAACCGCCGCCCCAACCGCCACCGCGTCCCCAGCCGCCGCCCCAGCCCCAGCCCCCCCGGGCCATGGCCGCACTCGAGGACAGCGGCCCCGCCGCAGCCAACGCCGCCGCCAGCAGGAAAGCCATCTTGCGCATCGGAATTCTCCCTTCCAGCAGGAATATCGTCACGTCATCATGTCGGCAGGACAGGCGGGATGGTAAACCCGTCCGGCATGCACGATCACGGGATCGCGGTCCGCCTTCCTGTCGGTACACAAATCATCGGGCGCCCCGATCCCGGCCATTTTGTGGCAAATCAGCCCCGCCGGCGAAACCACGAACAGGGCGGCCAGCCGCCATGGAATAGGGAGCATGACGCACGATCATACCACGATCACGCTCCCGGCCGACCTGCCCATCCGAATGGCACGATGGGGCCTGGTCCGGACAGGCGAACCACCGGTGCGGACAGCCACCTCCATTCTGCTGCCGGTCCTGCGTGACGGGATGCCCGCCATGCTGAAACTGTCTCACGATCCGGACGAACAACGCGGAAACGACCTGATGGCCTGGTGGCGGGGAACCGGCGCCGCGCCGGTCCTCGACCATGACCGGGAGGCCATTCTGCTGGAACGCGCCATCACAGGCCGTTCGCTGGCCGATATGGTCGATGAGGGAGACGACACCGAGGCCACGCGCCAGATCTGCCATGTCGCCGGCCGCCTGCATGGCCATCGCGCAGCAAGCCGGCCCACGCTGCGTCTGCTGGATGACTGGTTCCGCGACTTCACGGCCCTTCCACCCGCACCCGGCGACTGGCTGGCACGCTGTGCCGCCTCGGCGCGCGCATTGCTGGCCGATCCCCGCGAACCCGTGGCGCTGCACGGCGATCTTCATCATGGAAACGTGCTGGAGTTCGGCGCGAAAGGTTGGCGCGCCATTGATCCCAAGGGCCTGTTCGGAGAACGCACGTTCGATTTCGCCGCGCTGTTCCTCAACCCCGACCTCGCCGGACGCCCCCGGCGCCATGCGGACCTGCCGAACATCTTCGCCCAGCGGGTCGATCTGGTCGCACAAACAGCGTCCCTCGACCGCACCCGGCTCGTGCAATGGATTCACGCCTGGTGCGGGCTATCGGCACTCTGGTTTCTCGAAGACGGGGCGGAGCCCGTCATCCAGCATCGCATCGCCCTGCATGCCGAAAAATTCCTGACGCGCTGAACCCTGTCACCGCTGCCCGCTGCGCTCGCGGATACGCGCACCCAGGGCCGCCAGCGCATCTTTCAGCGGGCCATCCTGCATGTCCGGTATCGGCACCGGCGCGGGCGGATCGCGCGGCGCGGGGCGGGGCGGGGGTACACTGCCCGCGACCATATCCTGCACCAGTTTCAACGACCGCACCGTGCCATGCCCGCAGGAGCGGTTGACGCGGGCAATCAGTTCCGGCGCCAGATGCTGCAATTCCATCGCCACCGGCCCGGCACAGCCCAGCGTCAGCACGCCGGCCGACAGGCGGCGCGGCACGGTGCAACGGGCCAGGTCGGGCCCGACGATCTCCGCCCAGTCGGTCATCACCTGCGCCAGCGCCGCCGGATGCCGGCGGAAGGCCGGGCGTGCAACGGTCGGAACCAACGCCCCCAGGCTACGCATCGTCAAGGCGCGCCGTGGTTCGGGCGGGGGCGCGGTGATGCCCACGCGCTTGCCGTCGGTCCGATCCTTCGCCATAAGCGCCCCGTGCCTCCTTCTTCCGCCGCCCTGCTGCGCTGGTACGACCGCCATCGCCGGACCCTGCCCTGGCGGGCCCTGCCCGGCCGGACAGCCGATCCCTACCACGTCTGGCTCAGCGAAATCATGCTGCAACAGACGACCGTGGCGGCGGTCATCCCTTATTACCACCGCTTTCTCGACCTGTTTCCGACAGTCGGCGCTCTGGCGCGGGCCGAATCCGACACGGTGATGGCCGCCTGGGCGGGCCTTGGCTACTACGCCCGGGCCCGCAACCTGCATGCGTGCGCAAAAGCCGTGGCAGCGGCCGGCGGCTTTCCGCGCGACATGGCGGGCCTGCTGGCGCTGCCGGGCGTGGGCACCTACACCGCTGCCGCCATCGCCGCCATCGCGTTCGGCCAGCCGGTGGTACCGGTGGACGGCAATGTGGAGCGCGTGACCAGCCGGCTGTTCGCCCTGACCGACCCGCTGCCCGGATCGCGCAAGGCCATCGCAAGGCACGCCGCCACCCTGAACGATTCCGCCGAGGCCCGAGCACGCCCCTCCGATTTCGCCCAGGCCCTGTTCGACCTGGGCGCGGGCATCTGCACGCCGCGCCAGCCGGCCTGCGCGCTCTGCCCGTGGCGGGAAGCCTGCGCCGGCCTCCGCCAGGGTATCGCCGCCAGCCTGCCGGCCAAGGCCCCGCGCGCCGCGCGCCCGGTGCGCCATGGCGCGCATTTCCTGCTGACCGACGCAGGCGGCCACATCCTGCTGCGCCGCCGGCCGGAGAAAGGGCTGCTGGGCGGCATGCTGGAACTCCCGGGCACCGAATGGCGCGCCACCCCGTGGCCCGAGGCCGAGGCCCTGCCCTTCGCCCCAGCTCGCGCCGACTGGCGCAGGGCGGGTCGCGTCAGCCACGTCTTCACCCATTTCACCCTGCATGTGGATGTCTATGCCGCCCACGTCGCGCACTTCCCCAACGCGGTGGCCCGGATCGGGGGGATGGCCGTGGCCCATGCCGACCTGGATACGCTGGCCCTGCCGTCCCTGATGCGCAAATGCGTGGATGCCGCATGGCCCGAGGCGGCGGCCTGACGATAGCGCAAGGCTCCGTCGCGAACCGCGCCGTCATCCATCCGTCATTTTTTCTTGACGATTCGTAAAGCGGCAAGCTTGACTGATCAGGTGGCCCGGACGGCCTGCTTCCAGGGTCCGATCCCGCCGCAAACGCCTTCCGGCAAGCGAAAACCGCCAGAATCCTCCGGCGGCACGCCATCTCCGGATGGGATGGAGAGCATGATGACCGTCATTACCGCGCTTCTGTCGTCATCCCTGCCGGTCCTTGGCCTGTGCCTTGCAACGGGCTGTGCCGCCCTGCTCGCATGGCGCAACGCGCCGGCACCTCAGCCGGTTCCCGTCCGCGTCCGTTCGCGCCGTCGCTGAATACGCATACCGCCGGGTCGGTTTTGCCACGATCCGGCGTGTCCTGTAGCATCCCGGATTGATGACCTTTCTCACGATCCGTCCGGGTGATTCCGTCGCCCCGTCCCGTATCGGCGTCCTGCTGACCAATCTCGGCACGCCCGATGACACCGGCTATGGCGCGGTGCGGCGCTATCTGGGCGAATTCCTCTCCGATCGCCGGATTATCGAGGCTCATCCGGCCATCTGGCAGCCCATCCTGCGCGGCCCGATCCTGACCCTGCGCCCGCGCCGCACCGGCAGCGCCTATCGCCGTATCTGGAACCAGGAACGCGACGAGAGCCCGCTGCGCACCTATACACGGGCACAGGGCGAAGCCCTGGCCGAACGTCTGGCGCCTGATGGCGTGGCGGTGGAATGGGCGATGCGCTACGGCACGCCCTCGATCGCCTCCGGCATCGCCGCCCTGCTGCGCCGGGGGTGCGAGCGGGTGCTGCTGCTGCCGCTTTATCCGCAATACAGCGCCACCACGACCGCGACCGCCAACGACCAGGCATTCCGCGCGCTGATGCGCCTGCGCAACCAGCCGGCGGTGCGGACAGTGCCCCCCTTTCCCGATCATCCGCTCTATATCGCCGCGCTGGCACGTTCGGTGCGCGAGACGCTGGCCGGCCTGCCCTTCGTTCCCCAGCGCATCGTGGCCTCGTTCCACGGCCTGCCCCGCGCCTATGTGGAAAAGGGCGATCCCTACGCCGAGGAATGCACCCGCACGATGGTCGCGCTACGGCAGGCCCTGGGCATGGACGAAACGGCAATGCCGCTCACCTACCAGTCCCGGTTCGGCCCCGCGCAATGGCTGGAGCCCTATACCGCGCCACTGATCGCCGGCCTGCCGGCACAGGGCATCACGCGCATCGCGGTGATCATGCCCGGCTTCATGGCCGACTGTATCGAAACGCTGGATGAAATCGGCAACGAGGTACGGTCGGAATTCCTGGCCGCCGGCGGCACCGATTTCGCCCTGATCCCGTGCCTGAACGCCGCCCCGGCCACCATCGACCTGCTGGAAGGCCTGGTCCGGCAGGAACTCGCGGGCTGGCTACCGGCAACCCCTGCATAACGAAAAACCGGGGCCGCCATCAGGCGGCCCCGGTCGGGTATGCGCGTCAGTGATGATGCAGTCAGTGCGCGGTACCTGTCGTCTGCGGATGCTCCGCATCCCACAGCGTGGCTTTCTGCTCGTCCGTCTTGCGCTGGCGATAGCGCTCCAGCATGCTCAGATTCGGATCGACCGGGTGCTCCTTGTCGTACAGGGCCGCCTTCTGCCGCAATGTCTTGCGGTATTCATGGCGGGTATACATGCCGGCGGCACAACCCCCGACCGCCCCCAGCACGGCATGATGGTTGGCCACGTGGCCGCCGACCGCTCCGACCGCGCCATATTTCAGGCATCCACCCGGTTCGGCATGCGCCCCGGCGACCAGGCCGGCCGACAGCAGCCCGGCAGTCAGCAGTATCGTCATACCGCGCTTCTGGATCTTCTTCATCAGTCCTGTCCATGCTCCAATGCCGGGTGACGGAGGGAAACGCTCCCGCCCTTCCCGGCTGAGGTCAGTCTATGAGGCTGTTTCAAAAACTCTGATAGTGAGCGGAATCGCGGCCCAGTCCCACGACCCCGCCCTGGTCACGCTTACGGGCTGTCACAGCTTTCGGTCAGGCGATTGAAGAACCGGCCACCGGTGCAGGCCACGGCAGGCGAGGTCGCCTGGGGCGCCCCGGGCTGTGCATAAGGCTGCGTCGGATAAGGTTGTGCCGGGTAGGGCTGCCCAGGATAGGGCTGTGCGGGATAGCCGTATCCTCCGGCCGGATAAGCGCCACCCCCATAGGCCGGCGGGGGATAACCGCCGTAATCGCCATAATCGTCCCCATAGCCGTCGTCATCATATGCGCCATAGGCCGCGGCTCCGGCGGCCATGCCGAACATCGTGCCGAACGCCAGCGGCCAGCCCCAGCCACCGTAGCCACCATAATATCCGCCCCAGCCGGGATAGCCCCAACCACCCCAGCCGCCCCAGCCACCACGGTAGCCGCCATAACCACCATAACCGCGATAATAGCCACCGCCGCCACGATAGTAGCCGCCACCACCCCGGTAGCCACCACCGCCATGCCAACCGCCACCACCGCCGTAGCCGCCACCTCGGAAACCGCCACCGCCACCGCGAAAGCCGCCGCCGCCACCACCGAAGCCATGGCCACCGCCACCACCACCGCCGTGGCCGCCACCCCCGCCATGCTGCGCCAGGGCTCCGACCGGTGTCGTCGCCACGCCCAGCATGATCGTGGCCGCCCCTAACATCAGAAATCGCCGCATTTGCCGAATTCTCCCGCCTATTCAACCCATATAGGCATGAAAGATGGTATTTTTCAGAGGGCGGACGTATCGATATGTAACGCCATCATACCGATCCCGGGCACCATTCCCCTACCGCATGACGGGTACGCGGAAGGCCGGATCGGATCTCAGTTTAAGAGGAATCCTGTCCGTCCCGATGGCGCCTCATGTCGGATGAGCGGCGGCGCGGCGTTCTTCCCAGTCGGCCATCAGGCCCATGATCGCGGCCGAGGTTTCCTCGATGGAACGGCGGCTGACATCCACCAGCGGCCAGCCATGCCGCGCGCACAGGCGCCGGGCCCAGCGGACTTCCTCCTCGACCCGTTCGGGATCGATATAGGGATTGTCCGTCCGCAGCAGCATTTCGGACCGGCGGTCGCCCATCACATCCAGGCGATGGCGACGGATGCTGATCAGCACATCGGGGTCGATGGTCAGCCCCACGATCGGGCGCGGAACATGCAGCAATTCGTCCGGTAGCGGCAGATCGGGAATCAGGGGCACGTTCGCCGCCTTCACCCCGCAATTGGCCAGGTAGAAGGATGTCGGCGTCTTCGAGGCACGCGAGATGCCGACCAGGATGACATCCGCATGCGAAAGGCCGCCGATCTCCTGCCCGTCGTCATGCGCCAGCACGAAATGCATGGCGTCGATCCGGCGGAAATAGGCATCGTCCATCACATACTGGCCGCCCGGCCGGCCGATCGCCTTCTCGCCGAGTTCGTCCTGCAACACGGCGGTGACCGGGTCCAGGACATTGACCAGCCGCACCTTGATATGCGCGCAGCCGATCGTCAGTTCATGTTGCAGCCGCTGATCGACCACGGAAGACAGCACCGGCCCCCGATCCTGCTCGATGGCTTCCAGCACCCGTCGCAACTGCGACCGGGTGCGGATCAGGTTCCAGCGATGGCAGGTGACTTCGGCATGGCTGAACTGGGCGATCGAAGCCCGGACGACGGAATCCAGCGTCTGTCCCGTCGCATCCGATACCAGATGCAGCACGATGTGATGCGACATGGAAGCAACCGGGCTCCGCCAGTAAAACAGTCAGAAAACCCGGCCCCGCCACACCCGCCAACGATGCGGGCATGGCGGGGCCGGTGCTTGGGTCAGCGAACCTTCGCGGCCGGCGCCAGCGCGTCACGCGCGGCCAGCGCGGCCTGGGCCGCCGCCAGACGGGCGATCGGCACCCGGAACGGCGAACAGGACACATAATCCAGCCCGACGGTCTCGAAGAACCCGATCGATGCCGGATCTCCGCCATGCTCGCCGCACACGCCCAGCTTCAGGCCCGGCTTGACGCTCCGGCCCTTCTCCGCACCCATGGAGACAAGCTGGCCCACGCCTTCCTGATCGATCGAGATGAACGGATCGCGGGGGATCAGGTCATGCTCGAGGTAGAAAGGCAGGAACGTGCCCACGTCGTCGCGCGAGAAGCCGAAGGTCGTCTGCGTCAGGTCGTTGGTCCCGAACGAGAAGAAATCGGCCTGCTGCGCGATCCGGTCGGCCGTCAGCGCCGCGCGCGGCAGTTCGATCATGGTGCCGATGCTGTAGTCCAGCGAAGCACCGGCCGCGGCCAGGGCCTCGGTCGCCGCCTGTTCGACGATGGCACGGGTCCGACGCAGTTCGGTTTCCATGCCCACCAGCGGAATCATGATCTCCGGCACCACCGCCAGGCCGGTTTCGGCCGACACGGCAATCGCCGCCTCGATGATCGCCTTGGCCTGCATGGCGTAGAGTTCCGGATAGGTCAGCCCCAGCCGGCACCCGCGATGCCCCAGCATCGGGTTGGATTCCGACAGCGCCGCCTTGCGCATCGCCACCGCTTCCAGGCTTTCGCCCATGGCGGCCGCGACCTCGGCCAGTTCCGCCTCGCCATGCGGCAGGAACTCGTGCAGCGGCGGGTCCAGCAGGCGGATCGTCACCGGCAGGCCCGCCATGATGCGGAACAGGTCCTGGAAATCCTGGCGCTGGAAGGGCAGCAGCGCGTCGATGGCGCGCACGCGCGTCGCCGCGTCGCCGGCCATGATCATCTGCCGCACGAAGCCGATCCGGTCCGGCGCGAAGAACATGTGCTCGGTCCGGCACAGGCCGATGCCCTCGGCGCCGAAATGGCGCGCGGTCTGCGCGTCATCGGGCGTCTCGGCATTGGCGCGGATCTTCATCCGGCGCACATTGTCGGCCCAGCCCATCAGGGTCGAGAAATCGCCCGACAGGGTCGGCTCGATGGTCGCCACCCGGCCCGCGAAGACTTCGCCCGTGCCACCATCCAGGGTGATCCACTCACCCTCCTTCAGCACCGTCGCGCCGACCGAGAGCGTCTTGGCCTTGTAGTCGACATGAATGCCGCCGGCACCGGCCACGCAGACGCGCCCCATGCCGCGCGCCACCACGGCGGCGTGCGAGGTCATGCCGCCACGGGTGGTCAGCACGCCACGGGCGGCGTGCATGCCGTGCACGTCCTCGGGCGATGTTTCGATGCGGACCAGGATCACATCCTCGCCCCGCGCGGCGCGGATCTCGACCTCTTCGGCACTGAAGACGATCGCACCGCCAGCAGCACCCGGCGAGGCCGGCAGGCCACGGCTGAGCATGGAGCGCGGCGCATTCGGATCCAGCGTCGGATGCAGGAGCTGGTCGAGCGACGAGGGCGGAACGCGACGGATCGCCTCCTCGTGCGAGATCAGGCCTTCCTCGGCCATCGCAATGGCGATGCGCAGGGCCGCCGCGGCCGTGCGCTTGCCGGTGCGGGTCTGCAACATGTACAGGCGGTTGTTCTGCACGGTGAACTCGATGTCCTGCATGTCACGATAGTGACGCTCCAGGATATCGCGCACCGACAGCAGCTCGGCATAGGCCTCGGGCAGCGCGCGCTCCATCGACAGCTCACCCTCGCGGGCCCGCTGCTGGGACATCGGCTGCGGCGTGCGGATACCCGCCACCACGTCCTCGCCCTGCGCGTTGATCAGATATTCACCGTAGAAGACGTTCTCGCCGGTGGAGGGATCGCGGGTGAAGCAGACGCCGGTGGCGCAATCCTGGCCCATGTTGCCGAACACCATCGCCTGCACGTTGACGGCGGTGCCCCAGCTCGCGGGAATGTCATGCAGGCGGCGATAGGTGTTGGCGCGCGGATTCATCCACGATCCGAACACCGCGCCGATGGCGCCCCAGAGCTGCTCGTGCGGGTCCATGGGGAACGGCGCGCCGGTTTCGCGCAGCACGATCTCCTTGTAGCCCACCACGACGTCCCGCCAGTCCTGGTCGGTCAGTTGGGTGTCGTCCTGCACGCCGGCGCCGCGCTTGGTCTCCTCGATCAGGTCCTCGAAGCGGTGATGGGACACACCCAGCACGACCGAGCCGTACATCTGGATAAAGCGGCGATAGCTGTCCCAGGCGAAGCGCGCATCGCCCGAATTGGCCGCCAGGCCCTCGACCGTCTCGTCGTTCAGGCCCAGGTTCAGCACGGTATCCATCATGCCCGGCATGGACACGCGCGCGCCCGAGCGGACCGAGACCAGCAGCGGCGCCGCCGGATCGCCGAAGCGCAGGTCCAGCGCGCCTTCGATCCCGGCCAGTGCCGCCTCGACCTGCGCGCGCAGATCTTCGGGATAGGCGCGGCCGTTGTCGTAAAACGCGGTACAAACCTCGGTCGTAATGGTAAAGCCGGGCGGAACGGGCAGGCCGATCGCCGCCATTTCCGCCAGATTGGCTCCCTTGCCACCGAGCAAGTCGCGCATGCCGGCACCGCCTTCATTCGCGCTGCCACCGAAACTATAGACCCACTTTGTCATAGCTCTCTCCTCTGCCCCGCCCATTCTACTGTGGAACGTGAACATCTCCTGGTCCGACGCCGCATACTCGCACTGTCTGTTCTTGTTCTTCTCAGTCAGGACCCCACCGGGTCCTTCTAGCCGGAAGGCGCATCAATTACGATCCTTTTTCACGCGGCCAGCCCACCCGGACCCGACAAAAACTGCCGGTTGACATGCAGACGGGGATAGGCAACCTCATCGTTGGATGCCCGCAATCAATCAAGAAAATAAGGCCATAATCGGGATGAAAAAGCTGTACCTGGCTCTGCTGCTGCCCTTTGTCGGGTTGCTCTGGCTTCCATTCTACGATCGAACGGAACCGACCCTGCTGGGTTTCCCCTTCTTCTACTGGTACCAGCTCGCCTGGGTGCCGGCGACGTCCCTCCTGGTGTGGGTCGTCTGGAAGCGGGACGCACGCTGATGACATCGCACGTACCATCCACCCCGGCCCTGGTCGTCTTCATCCTGTTCTTCGCCATGACCATCGTGCTGGGCAGCACGGTATCGTGGTGGCGCGGGCGCGCCCAGTCAGGGAAGTCGGATGCCCACGGGTCCGAGGATTGGGGCCTGGGCGGCCGCCAGTTCGGCACCTGGGTCACCTGGTTCCTGGTCGGCGGCGATTTCTACACCGCCTATACGGTCATCGCGGTGCCCGCCCTGGTCTACGCGACCGGCGCATTCGGCTTCTTCGCCCTGCCCTACACGATCATCGTCTATCCGTTCGTGTTCCTGGTCATGCCCATCCTGTGGCAGATCGCCCATGACGGAAAGCACGCCACGGCGGCGGACATCGTCCGCGCACGCTTCGGCAGCCGGGCGCTGGAGCTGGCCATCGCCGCCAGCGGCCTGATCGCGGTCATGCCCTATATCGCGCTCCAGTTGATCGGCATCCGCACGGTCATCGAGGCCCTGGGCCTGCCGGGCGAGATCCCGCTGATCGTCGCCTTCCTGTCGCTGGCCGCCTATACATGGCTGGGCGGCCTGCATGCGCCGGCGCTGACCGCCTTCATCAAGGATATCATGATCTATATCGCGGTCCTGGCCGCGGTCACGGTCATTCCGCTGCATCTGGGCGGCTACGGCGCCATGTTCGCCACGGCGGCGGCGCACCTGCCCCACCCGCCGGAAGGCCATGCGCTGATGCCGGGCCAGAGCGTGCCCTATGCCACGCTGGCCCTGTCATCGGCCCTGGCGGCCTTCCTCTACCCGCATACGCTGACTGGCGTGCTGGCCGCGCGCTCGGCCGACACGATCCGCAAGAACGCGGTCATGCTCCCGGCCTACACGCTCCTGCTGGGCCTGATCGCCATGCTGGGGCTGATGGCCCACGCGGCCGGGGTCGTGACCACCAACACGTCATCGATCGTCCCGAACCTGTTCACCGCGATCTTCCCCGACTGGTTCACCGGCTTCTGCTTCGCGGCCATCGCCGTGGGCGCGCTGGTCCCCGCCGCCGTCATGGCGATCGGTGCCGCGAACCTGGTCACCAGCAACATCTCGCCCGGCCTGCGCAACAATGTCAGCGCCTCGCGCTTCGTCGCGCTCGGGATCAAGCTGGGCGCGCTGGCCTGCGTGCTGTTCCTGAACGCCCATTTCGCCATCGACCTTCAGCTGCTGGGCGGCCTGTGGATCCTGCAGACCTTCCCGGCCCTGGTGCTGGGCATCACGAAGCTGCGCTTCTCCGCCCCCGCCATGCTGACGGGCTGGGCGGTGGGCACGCTGTACGGCACCTATGTCTGCTTCCATGATGGGCTGAAGCCCACCCACATGCTGTCGATCGGCGGCATGCACCAGTTGGTCTCGACCGGCCTGCTGGCGCTGCTGGTGAATATCGGCACCGTGGTGGTCATCAGCCTGCTGGTTCCCGGCCGCAGCCGCAAGGGCGCCACCGCCGCCTGAACCACCCGTCGGACGGCGCGGCCTACGCGGCACCGTCCGACACCAGAACCGGCCGCGTACCGCGCGACCACAGGCCCGACACCTGGCGCAGCACCCGCGCCACGTCGATTCCAGCCTCCCAACGGGCGACATGATCCAGTCGCGTCGCCCCTGTCGGATACTGATCGGCCCAGTAATTCAGATGTCCGCGCATCGCCATCGCCAGGAAGCACGGATTGGCATGGTGATCGGGCACCAGTTCATAGACCAGGGTTCCGGGGCGGCAGAACCCGATATTGGTCATGCCCGCCCCCAGCGGCCCCACCACCATCGCCGCCGCGCGGAACAGGTCGATCTGCTCGCCGATCGTCATCCGCTCTGGCCGCACCACGCAGAACCCTTCCGCCGCCAGCGCCGCCGCCAGCGCCGCCTCGTTCGGGATCGCGCGATTGCCCGCCCCACCCCGGTCGACATACAGCCGCAGCCCGCGCCGGCGCGTGACCGGCACCCGCGCCGCCATGCGCGGAAAGACCGACTGGCACAGGCGCGACAGCGCGAAATCGGCCGCGCCGGCCACGATATTGCAATAGACGACGCGATCCAGCCGATACTGGCGCCCGGCCGTGAGGGCCTGCCGCCCACCGCCATCAACACAGAGCAGGTCCAGCGTCTGGCGCTGCCACGGCAGCAGGTCGGGCAGCAGCCAGCACAGCCGCCCCCGGCGGCGGATTTCGGGCCGGTCCGACAGCGCCGCCATCACCGGCAGCGCATGCGTCATCCAGTGATAGTAATTGCCCGGCCAATGGTCGCTGCACGGCACCGCGACACCCGGCCCCGCATGGCGGAGCAGCCGCGCCCGATCGACCCGCAGCGCCGCCAGCACTTCCGACGACTGGAGATAGCAGGTCTCCTCCACCAGATTCCCGTCCTTGATCAGTACCCGGCTATCCACGTCATACACGACATCGCGCAGGACATGGGCCGTCAGCCCGACCGGTGTGCTGACCCAGTCCAGAAACGGGTTGGCAGCGCCATTGCCCCGCGCATCGGCGGCCGCAAAACGCGCGGCCCACGCCGGGCAGGATTCAAGCAGTACCGAGGATTCGGCGATATCCTCCAGCCGGACGCGGCCAGGCGGACGGGAGGAACGGCGCAGGCGCCGCAGCAGCGAAAGGACCATGATCGTGCCAAAAACCACATGCAGGACAGGCGCGGTCCCGCCACGCCGGCCACCAGCATGATGGCAAGAGATTGATCACTCCTTAAACGCCGGGCGGACGAACACCGGAATGTCTATCCGGCCAGTTCCTCAAGCAGCGCTTCGGCATGATGCAGCAACCGGTCCGCATCGTCCGTCGTAAACACCAGCGGCGGGCGGATCTTGAGGATGTTGGCGTGAAATCCCGTCGCCGAAATCAGGACATGCCGGTCCCGCAGACCGTTGACGATACGTGCCGCAAGTACGCCGTCCGGTTCCTTGCTGGACGGGTCCCGCACCATCTCCACGCCGACATACAGGCCCGCCCCGCGAATATCGCCGATGACCGGAAATCGTTTCCGCAATCTGGAGAAGCCGGTGCGAATATAGTCGCCCACGCGGTCCGCATGCTCCGGCAGCGCCTCCTCCCGCAGAACGTCGAGCGTCGCCTGCGCTGCCGCGATCGCCATCGAGTTGCCACCGAACGTATTGAAATAGCGTATATCACGTCCAAAGCCGGCCACGATGTCGGAGCGGACGACCAGGGCCGCGACGGGGAAGCCATTGCCCATCGGCTTGCCCATCGTCACCATGTCGGGGTCCACGCCATGGCGGCGATATCCCCAGAACATATGGCCGGTGCGCCCGAAGCCAGCCTGCACCTCGTCAGCAATGAAGACCCCACCCCGACTGCGAACGAGATCGGCCACGGGCGCGAGCAACGCGACCGGCTCGTCGTAGATCCCATCCGATGAGAAGATGGAATCGCAGATGAATGCGGCGAGCCCGTTGCCGTGCCGTTCCAGATCGTCGATCTGGCGCTCCACCTGTTCGAGAAACCAGGGCACCATCGTGTCCCGTGGAATGCGATAGGAATCGGGCGTAGGCACCTGCCGGACCCACTGGCCCAGCGGCGACCGACGCCCCAGCGAAGGCGAGAGCCCGGCCGTGAGATAGGAATTCCCGTGATACGCCTCTGACGTGATGATGACGCCATTCCTGCCGGTATGATGCTGCGCGATGCGCAACGCCAGATCGTTGGCTTCGGAACCGGTGCAGGTGAACATGATGTGGCCGTCATCGGCCAGATTGCCGCCAAAGCTCGGCAGAATCGCCTCGGCATAGCGCAGGATAGGCTCCTGCACATACCGCGTGTGCGTGCTCAGCCGCGCGGCCTGTGCCGCGATCGCCTCCACGACGCGCGGATTCGCATGCCCCACGCTGGCAACATTGTTGTAGGCGTCGAGATATTCCTCGCCGTTCTGGTCGTAGAGAAACGCGCCACACCCCCGTTCGAGGCGCAGCGGCGTTTCATAAAACAGGCGATAGGCCGGACCGAGCAGGCGTATGCGCCGCTCGATCATGCCGCGCGTCTCGCTGTCGAGTTGCGCCAGACGGTCGGGATCGAAGGCATTGACCATCGCCTGCTTTTTCACGGAAGTCATGGGCATGGGCCTCGGTGTTGCGCAGGAACGGCGGAGGACATCGACATCATGGAAGAGTAGCCTTGCCCTATAAAGGCTCGCGTCGTCCTCAGCGCATGAATCTGCGCGCCAGCGCGTCGGCAATCCGCCCTTGCAGGACTTTCGCCGTCACCCCCAGCGGCCACGCATCATGAAATGGGATCGGGCGGATCGGTCCGGGCGGCAGCAGGATATCGTCGATGCCCGCGCCCAGGGCACGCCGCGCCACCTCGCGCCCCAATACTGTCGCCATCGCAACACCCCGGCCGTTATAGCCGAGGCAGGCGATAATGCCCGGCATCGGCTCGTGCCAATGCGGGTAATGATCCATCGTGACAGCCACATGCCCGTTCCAGCCATGGGTCCAGGCCACGTCACGCAGAAAGGGCCACAAGGCAAGTGCCTGCCGACGCAGGAACGGAAAGGCATCCGGCCCGTCGCGCTCGCCCAGCGTCGACCGACCGCCGATCAGCAGCCGCCCTGCGTCGTCGATCCGGTAATAGGTCGTGATCTCGCCCAGTTCATAGAGAACCTCGCGCGCGGCCAGAATACGGGTGCGGAGTTCGGGCGGCAGGGGGGCACTGGCAATGATGGCACTGGTGACCGGCACCACGGTCCGGCGCAACCGGTTCCACAGCCGGTCGGCATAGCCGTTGGTGGCGAAAACCACCCGCTCGGCCAGTACGGCACCATCCCGCGTGCCCACCCGCCAGCATGCGCCGTCGCGGCGCACCGACAGGGCGCGACTGCCGCCATAAATCGCGGCGCCATGGGCAATGGCAGCCTCCGCCATGCCGCGCGCCAGAGCCAGCGGGTTTACCTGTCCGCCCCGCCGGTCGAGCAGGGCCGCGCGATAATGGCCTGTGCCGGTGCGCGCGGCGATTGCCGCCGCGTCCAGCCAGGCAACATCGCCCCCGCGCGCGGCGCATTCGTCGGCCAGTTGCCGCAGGGCCGGGATCTGGGATTCGGCGATGGCAGCCCGCAGGGTGCCCCCGCGCATGGGCGCACAGTCGATGCGGTGGCGCGCGATAAGGTCGAATACCAGATCGGGCGCCGTCCAAGCGGCATGCGCCAGCCGCGCGCCCCGTTCGGGGCCGAAATGGCGCTCAACCTCGGACGGCAGGGTCTTCAGGCCCGGATTGACCTGCCCGCCATTACGCCCCGAGGCACCCCATCCCGGTTCGTTGGTCTCCAGAACCGCCACCGCATGGCCGGCTTCGGCCAGATGCAACGCCGCCGAGAGGGCGGTAAAGCCACCACCGATCAGAACGGTCTCAACCCGAATCTCGCCCGCCAGCGGCGGCGTGGCCACCGCCGGCCGGGCGGTGTCGGCATACAGGCTGGCCGGCAACGCGGCGGGCGGGTTCACGCGCCGGATCCGTATCCCAGGATAGCCTTGATTTCCAGGAAATCGGTCAGCCCGTATTCGCCGCATTCGCGCCCGTTGCCCGACTGCTTATAACCGCCGAATGGGGCCGCCACGGTCCAGGGCGCGCCGTTGATATTCACGTTGCCCGCCCGCAGACGCCGTGCCACTGCACGGGCCTGGGCCAGATCGCCACCCTGCACATAAGCCGCCAGGCCATAGGGCGTGTCATTGGCGATCGCGATAGCCTGCTCCACATCGTCATAAGCGATGATCGAGAGCACAGGGCCGAAGATTTCCTCGCGCGCGATCGTCATGTCCGGGGTGACGCGGCCGAACACGGTGGGGCGCACATAATACCCGACCGGCAACCCGTCCGGCCGGCCCGGTCCGCCGGCCACCAGCACCGCGCCCTCGTCGATGCCGATCCGGATCAGGCGCTGGATCTTGTCGAACTGCACCTGGCTGACCACCGGGCCCAGTCGCGTGTCCGCACCGTCGGGCGGCCCGACGACGAACGCCCCCACCGCCTGCGCCGCGATCGCCATGACCTCATCCATCCGGTCGGCCGGCACCAGCATACGGGTCGGCGCGTCGCAGGACTGGCCCGAATTGCCGAAGCATCCCCCCACCCCACGCCGCACGGCATCCGCGAAATCGGCATCGGGCAGGATGATGTTGGGCGATTTGCCACCCAGTTCCTGATGCACGCGCTTCACCGTGTCGGCCGCCAGCCGGGCCACGATGGTGCCGGCACGGGTCGAACCGGTGAAGGACACCATCTCGATATCCGGATGCCGGGCAATCGCCTCGCCAACTGCCGGCCCGTCCCCATTCACCAGGTTGAATACGCCCGGCGGCACGCCGGCCTCGTCAAGGATCTCGGCAAACAGCAGGCCGCTCAGCGGTGCGATCTCGCTGGGTTTCAGCACCATGGTGCAACCGGCGGCCAGCGCCGGCCCCACCTTGCAGGCGATCTGGTTCATCGGCCAGTTCCACGGCGTGATCAGCCCGACCACGCCCACCGGCTCGCGCGTCACCAGCATGTCGCCCACCGGCTGGTCGAATGTGAAGTCGCGCAGCGCGCGCGCCGTCTCCTCCAGATGCGCCATGCCGGCCCAGGCCTGCGCGTCGCGCGCCATGGCCAGCGGCGCACCCATTTCCAGCGAGATCGCGGCAGCCATGTCATCCATACGCCGGCGATAGACCGTCAGGATCCGCTCGAACAGTGCCAGCCGTTCGGCACGGGTCGAGACCGACCATGTGGCAAAGGCACGCCGCGCCGCCACCACGGCCCGGTCGACATCGCCCGCACTGCCCAGTGCGATGGCGGTGCAGGGGGCCTCGGTGGCCGGATCGATAACATCGAGCAGGCGCGGAGCCAAGGGCGCGACCCACGCCCCGTCGATATAGAATTCCGTCGCGTGAGGAAGGCGGCTGGGGTCGAACGGCAAACTCATGACTGGGACTGTTCCTGACTGAAGCCCGCATCGGGCTCCGGACTCGCAATGAGGGCCGGCATGGCGGGCGGCCAGAAGGCCCGGGCGATTTCCCCCTGGACCAGATGCAGTTCGCGCTGCGCCCAGTCGAGAAACTCATGCAGCCCGCGCAGGATAATGTCTTCCACCGTCTGTTCCGCCAGGGTGGCCCGCAGTTCCTCGATCCGCTCGGCGGCGGCATAGCCGTTCTTCAGCCCGTAATCGGTGCGCAGATGGCCCACCGCCCAATAAAGCTGCCGCAGACTGGTCGAAAGCGACCGGGGAAAGCCGTCATTCTTCAACAAAAAGCCGACGACATGAGCCGGCGTCATGTCGCCCCGCACCGTACGGCGGAAGGCATGATAGGCAGCGGCCGAACGCAGCACGGCGGCCCACTGGCCGATATCGACCTCTGACCCCACCCCGGCGACGCTGGGCAGCAGTGTGTGATATTTGATGTCGATCAGCCGGGTGATCTGGTCGGCCCGTTCCAGATTGCGACCGATCAGATAGAACAGCCACGCTTGGTCGCGATAGAAAGTGCCTTCGGTGATGCCGTGATGCGTCTGGCAATCCTGTTTCAGCCGCGCGCACAGCGCGGAGAGGTTGGAGGCACGAATATCGGTCGGCCCCAGCGTGCTGACCGCATTGGTGAACATGTTCAGATGCATCCACATCTCGGTCGAGATCAGTGGCCGCAGCGAACGCGCATTCTCGCGCGCCGCATGCGCGATCGAGACGATGGAATTCGGATTCTCACGGTCGAGGACATAGAAGCCGACGACATTTTCCTCCGACGCCACCTCATGCCGCTCGAAGAACCGCTCGTCGTCGGCATTGATCTGCACGATCGAGAGCCAGCCAGTGCTGGTGCTGCGGGCGCGCACGAATGTTTCGGTCACGTCGATCAGGCGGGCCAGGTTCTCGATCCGCTCCATGTAGCGCGCCAGCCAGATGGTACATTCGGCATAGCGCGACAACAGGTTGGGCATGCCGATGCCGCCCGGAGGAATATCGATCATGACAGGATTCATGACGCCAGCACCCACGTATCCTTCGATCCGCCGCCCTGCGAGGAATTGACCACCAGCGACCCCTTGCGCAACGCCACGCGCGACAGCCCGCCCGGCAGCACCCAAGTCGATTCCCCGGTGACCGCGAAGGGCCGCAGATCGACATGCCGCGCCTCGACCCCGGCCTCGCACAGGGTCGGACAGACCGACAGGTCGATCACCGGCTGGCTGATATAGTTGGCAGGATCGGCCAGCAGGCTGGCACGGAACGCCTCCAGTTCGGCCTTGGTCGCATGGGGCCCGATAATCAGCCCGTAGCCGCCGGATTCGCCGACCGGCTTGACCACCAGCTTGTCCAGATTGGCCAGCGTATAGGCCAACCCCTCGGGCTCGGCGCAGATATGGGTCTCGACGTTCGAGAGGATCGGCTCCTCGCCCAGATAATAGCGGATGATGCGCGGCATGTAGGCATAGACGGCCTTGTCGTCCGCAACCCCGGTGCCGATCGCATTCGCGATCGTCACATTGCCTCGGCGATAGGCGTCCACCAGTCCCGGCACGCCCAGCATGCTGTCGGGATTGAACACATGCGGGTCGAGAAAATCGTCATTCAGGCGGCGATAGATCGAATGGACCGGGCGCGGCCCGGCCACGGTACGCATGAAGACGCGCCCGTTCTCCACCATCAGGTCGCGGCCCTCGACCAACGGCACACCCATTTCGCGCGCCAGGAAGACATGCTCGAAATAGGCCGAATTATAGATACCGGGCGAGAGCAGCACCACTTGCGCATCCACGATGCCGGCGGGCGCCGTTTCGGTCAGCGCGCGACGCAGGCGCGGCCCGTATTCATCCACCGGCATCAGGTCCAGTCCGACGGCCAGATCCGGCATGCTGCGCAGCATCATGTGCCGGTTTTCGATGACATAGGACACACCGGAAGGCGTGCGCGCGTTATCCTCCAGAACCAGGAAGTTCCCCGCACCGTCACGGACCAGATCGGTGCCGTTGATATGCACATAAACCCGTCCGGGAACGTCCAGCCCTTCCATCTCCGGCCGGTAGTTGGCATTGCCCAGCACCAGCCCGGCGGGCACGACGCCGTCCTTCAGGATGCGCCGCTCGTGATAGATATCCCACAGGAAATGATTGATCGCGGCGACCCGCTGCTGCACCCCGCGTTCGACATGGTCCCACTCGCCGGCCGTCAGCACGCGCGGGATCAGGTCCACGGGCAAAATGCGGTCGATCGCGTCGCGATCGGTATAGACGGTGAAGGTAATGCCCAGGTTATACAGGTCCGCCTCAGCGACGCGGGCCCTCTGGCGCAGTTCCGTCAGCCCGAAATGCGCCAGCCTGTCCCGGATCAGGGTCAGGCTCGCCGGCGGCGGGTCCCGCCGGTTCATCAATTCGCAATAGAAATCCGGTGTATCATAGGACACGAACAGGCCCGGTCCCTGCTGCGCGTCTTGCTGCCCCAGATCGCCTCTGTGGTCGCTCATTGTCCCGTTTTCTCCCGTGCATGGCAGGAGATCAGGCGCGAAGGATTCATGTCCACCCCACCTGCTGGTCCGCGTTTCCGTTACAGCCAAGCAAGAATTTGCGCCGCCGCCAAGGCCCAATCGGCATCATCGCCGTATTGCTATTATTCGGGGGCGGGCCGGTGTGAATTTCCGCTTTCCCCCCTGTTCGCGGCGGACCATGCTGGGCTACCGTTCCCGGTGCGGAATATCACTCTGGTTCAAGGTCGACGCATGACCCTGCATGTCGCACTGACGCATCGTACCCGCTATCAATACGACCGTCCGGTCTCGCTCGGTCCACAGACCATCCGGCTTCGTCCGGCTCCGCACGCCCGCACGCCGATCGTGTCCTACGCGCTGCGGATCGAGCCAAAACCCCATTTCATCAACTGGATGCAGGACCCGTCGGGCAATTATCAGGCCCGGGTCGTATTCCCCGAACGTGTGACCCATTTCGAGGTCACGGTGGATCTGGTGGCCGACATGGCCACGATCAACCCGTTCGACTTTTTCCTCGAGCCCGAGGCCGAACACTGGCCGTTCGCCTACGACCCCGTGCTGGCCGGCGAACTGGCCCCCTACCGCGTCTGCGAGGAACCGGGTCCGCTGCTGGCCGAATTGCTGGCAGGAATCGACCCGAGCCGCCAGCGCACGGTGGACATGCTGGTGGCGCTCAACCAGCAGGTCCAGCACCGCATCGCCTATGTGGTACGGATGGAGCCCGGCGTCTGGACGCCCGAGGAAACGCTGGAACAGGGCAAGGGCTCGTGCCGCGACAGCGCCTGGCTGCTGGTGCAGATGCTGCGCAACCTGGGTTTCGCCGCGCGCTTCGTCTCCGGCTACCTGATCCAGCTCGTGGCCGACCAGAAGCCGCTGACCGGCCCCGAAGGCCCCACCGAGGACTTCACCGACCTGCACGCCTGGGCCGAGGTCTACCTGCCCGGCGCCGGCTGGGTCGGGCTGGACGCCACCTCCGGCCTGCTGACGGGCGAGGGCCATATCCCTCTCGCCGCAACGCCCGAGCCCGCGTCCGCCGCCCCGATCTCCGGCCTGGTCGGCAAGTGCGAGACCGAATTCGACTTCGCCATGGCGGTCACGCGGGTACTGGAAACACCCCGTACCACCCGCCCCTACGCCGATGCGCAATGGCAGGCGATCCTGGAGGCCGGGCGCGCGGTCGATGCCACGCTGGAAGAAGGCGCCGTCGGCCTGACCATGGGCGGCGAGCCCACCTTCATCGCCGCCGACGACATGGACGCCCCGGAATGGAACATCGACGCGCTGGGCCCGACCAAGCGCGCCTATGCCGGGCGCCTGCTACGGCGCCTGCTGCCGCTCTGGTCGAAAGGGGCGGCGATCCAGCATGTGCTGGGCAAGCATTACCCCGGCGAGCAATTGCCGCGCTGGGCGCTGCTGTGCCACTGGCGCCGCGACGGCGAACCGGTCTGGACCGATCCCGCGCTCCTGGCTTCCGACGACGACACCGACAACGCGACCGAACAGGATGCCGCCGCCTTCTGCCGCGCGCTGGCCGAGCGGTTGCAGGTCGATCCTGGCCTCGTCAATCCGGCTTATGAGGACATCCATTACTATCTCTGGCGCGAGCACCGGCTGCCGGCCAACGTGATCGTCGAGGATTCCAAGCTGCGCGACCCGCTGGAGCGCGAGCGTCTGGCCCGCGTCTACGGCCACGGGCTGAACGTGCCGGTCGGCAGCGTGCTGCCGCTGCGCGTCGTGGTGCGCGACGGCGTGCGCCGCTGGCAGTCCGGGCGCTGGTTCTTCAAGGGCGACCTGATGTTCCTGGTCCCGGGCGACGCACCGGTCGGCTTCCGCCTGCCGCTGCAAAGCCTGCTCTGGGCCAGCGAAGACAACATCGACCACGACATGGAGCGCGATCCGTTCGCCCCCGTGCCGCCGTTGCCGCCCCATCCTGCCCTGGCCCGCCGCACCGGCCCCTCGGCCGGCGGCACCGCCCCCGGCTGGACGGAACAGAGCGTGCCCGGACGGCCCGATCGGGGCGAGGCCGGCGAACAGCCCGCCCTGTCGGACCTCCCGGCCCTGCCGCCCTATCCCGGCGGCGGCACCGGGCGCATCCCGCTGGACCGCGCCATCGCCGACCACCTGGTGGAAGTCGGGCGCGAGGAACCCGAACTGGTCCGTACCGCGCTGGCCGTCGAGGCCCGCGGCGGCATCCTGCATGTCTTCTTCCCCCCGCTCTACGCGGCGGAAGACTGGCTGGACCTCTGCGCGGCGGTCGAGGACACCGCCCGCGCCTTCGGCCGCAAGGTGATTCTGGAAGGCTACCAGCCACCGCGCGACCCACGCCTGCTCAATTTCTCGATCACCCCCGACCCGGGCGTGATCGAGGTCAACATCCACCCCGCCGCAAGCTGGGACGAACATATCGGCCGCAGCCAGCAGCTTTACGACGAAGCCCGCGCCGTCGGGCTGATCGCCGAGAAATTCATGGTCGACGGCCGCCATGTCGGCACCGGCGGCGGCAACCATGTGGTGATGGGCGCCGCCCGCGCCGCCGACAGCCCGTTCCTGCGCCGGCCGGACCTGCTGAAATCGCTGGTCGGCTTCTGGCACAACCATCCGTCGCTCTCTTATCTGTTCAGCGGCCTGTTCATCGGCCCGTCCTCGCAGCATCCCCGCGTGGACGAAGCCCGCGACGACAGCGTGGCCGAGCTGGAAATCGCCTTCTCCCAGGTCCGCCCAGACCAGCCGACCCCGCCCTGGCTGACCGACCGGCTGTTCCGCAACCTGCTCGCCGACATCACCGGCAACACACACCGCACCGAATTCTGCATCGACAAGCTCTACGCGCCCGAAACCTCGTCCGGTCGGCTGGGGCTGGTGGAATATCGCGCCTTCGAAATGCCCCCCCATCACCAGATGGCGGCGGCCCAGATGCTGCTGATGCGCGCCGCCGTCGCCGCCTTCTGGAACAAGCCCTACGAGCGGCGCCTGGTACGCTGGGGCACCCGCCTGCATGACGATTTCATGCTGCCGCACTATGTCAGCCGCGATTTCACCGACGCCATCGCCGAACTTCGCGCGCTCGGCGCCCCGCTGGAGGCCGACTGGTTCGCACCGCACATGGCCTTCCGCTTCCCCGAAATCGGCGCCGTCCCCCTTCTGGGCATGACGCTCGACCTCCGCCACGCGCTGGAACCCTGGCACACTCTGGCCGAGGAACCCGCAGCAGGCGGCACCGTGCGCTATGTCGACAGTTCCGCCGAACGGGTCCAGGCCCGTGTCACCGGCTGGGTGGACGAACGCTATATCCTCGCCTGCAACGGCGTCGGCGTGCCGCTGACCCGCACCGAACGCCAGGGCGAATATGTCGGCGGCGTACGCTTCAAGGCATGGAACCCGCCCAGCGCCCTGCACCCCACCATCGGCGTGCAGACGCCCCTGGTGTTCGATGTGTACGACACCTGGACCGGCCGCAGCATCGGCGGCCTGACCTATCACGTCGCCCACCCCGGCGGCCGCAACTACGAAACCCGGCCGGTCAACGCCAACGAAGCCGAAGCCCGGCGCCGCATCCGCTTCTTCCCGTTCGGCCATACCGTGGGGGCCATGCCGGCGCCCGTTGTGCAGCGGTCGCTGGAACAGCCCCGGACTCTGGATCTGCGGCGGTTTTCTTGAGGGACACGTGATGCAGGGCGCTGCCCTGCACCCGGAAGGGGACAGTCGTCCCCTTCACCCCTTGGACTTAATTCATCATGGGGAGTGAGGGATGATTGCGGCCGGTGACGGGAACAGGCTACGTGTCGGCGTTCTCTTTGGCGGCCGGTCGGAAGAGCATGCGGTCTCGGTTCTTTCCGCATCCAATGTCATGCGAGCACTCTCCCCCGACAAATACGACGCCGTCCCGATTTTCGTCACCCGCGAAGGACTGTGGATTCTGAGCCATCTTGAGGATGGCACCCTCGCGCAGCCATCCCATGGAACGGAACTCTGCTTCGTGCCGGGCGGCCATGGGCGCGTGATCGCACTCCCCCCGGATGGCACACCCTACGCATTGCCCGGAATCGACATCCTCTTCCCCGTCCTGCACGGCCTTCACGGCGAAGACGGCGCCGTGCAGGGCCTGGCCGAAGTCGCGCGCGTACCGCTCGCCGGCTGCGGCATTCCCGGATCGGCAAACGCCCTGGACAAGGATATCGCCAAAAGACTCTTCAACGAGGCCGGTATCCCCGCCGCCCGATCACGCACGATCCACCCGCACGCCGTGCCAACATTCGAAGAACTGGAACACACCCTCGGCCTGCCCATCTTCATCAAGCCCGCCCGGCAAGGCTCCTCGGTGGGAGTCAGCAAGGTCTCGACCAGCGCGGATTACGAAAACGCCTTGTCCGAAGGCTTCCGCCACGACACGAAGTTGCTCGCCGAACAGTTCATCCAGGGGCGCGAGATCGAATGTGCGGTTCTCGAAGCCACCGACGGTACCCTTTTCGTCTCCCGAACCGGTGAAATCATCCCCGCCGACCGCCACGGCTTCTATACCTATGATGCCAAGTATATCGACAAGGACGGTGCGGGGCTGCACATCCCAGCCGACCTGCCCGGCGAGGTCGAGGACGCCATCAGGGCCCTCGCATCCAGAGCCTTCCGCGCCCTTGGCTGCGACGGCATGGCCCGCGCGGATTTCTTCCTGACGCCCGATGGGAAAATCCTGGTCAACGAACTGAACACGATCCCCGGCTTCACCGATATCAGCATGTATTCCAAGGTGATGGCCGCCAGCGGGATCGACTACCCCGCAATCCTCGACCGCCTGATCGCCCATGGTCTGGCAAGGGCGGGAAAATCTTTCTGACGGAAGAGCAGCCCGGATCCGGTTTGACCTGCGATTATGAAACCACGATATCGAACGTGCGCGCCGAACGCTCACGCATCATGAAATATCACGATAACGGGGTCTGACGATCGCGGCGCAGCGGGAGTCCCGGCGCGGCCCGTATTACCGGACCAGAACGGCATCATGCCGCCTGCAATCAGGGAAAATCTGGTCGGAGTGAGAGGATTCGAACCTCCGGCCCCTGCGTCCCGAACACAGTGCTCTACCAGGCTGAGCTACACTCCGAACTCGTGTGGGGGGCTATACATGCCCTCTCGACTCTCCGCAAGAGCCCGGGCACCAACTATTCCCCCGGGCGGCGGTTTTTTGTCATGCCGCCGTCATATCCGGCCCCGACCGAACCCTACAACCGGCTGGCATCATCCACGACCGGGCTGCGCACCACGGCCCCCAGACGCGCCATTGTCGTGGCCACGTCGGGCACGACCTCAAACAGATCCAGCGCCGCGGATTCCGCGAAGCCGTTTTCCACCGCAGCCCGCAGCATGCCCAGCATCGGGTCCGCCCAGCCTGCTACATTGACGATGAAGATCGGCTTGTCATGCAGCTTCAACTGCCGCCAGGTCAGGATCTCCATCGTCTCGTCGAATGTGCCCAGACCACCGGGCAGCACGACGAAGGCATCGGCCCGGGCAAACATCAACTGTTTGCGACTATGCATCGAGTCCGTCACCGTCAGGTCGGTCACTCCCTGATGCATCACCTCGCGCGCTTCGAGAAAGGTCGGGATCACACCGGATACCTTACCCCCGGCCGCCAGCGTCGCATCCGCCACCGTGCCCATCAGCCCGACATCGCCGCCGCCATAGACCAGCCGCATGCCGGCCTCGCCCAGCCGCTGCCCCATCTCCCGCGCGGCCTCCTGGAACGCGGGCCGGGCCCCGAAACGCGACCCGCAGAATACGGCAACGGCAGCAACGGACATGGATCGTTATCCTCCTGAAGATGGGTCATATGCGCGATCCGGCCCGCCCGATCCCGCAAAGGCGGCCAGCCTCAGGCAGCATCGGGGCGGGACCGCTCCCGCAGCAGCAGGGTGGCACCGACCCCGGCGCCGGTAAACAGGGCCGAGACCAGAAACATCGGACCATAACCCAGGCTATGGATCACCAGCCCCAGCATCGGGCCGGAAAGGCCGATGCCGATATCGAGAAAGACGCTGAAGGCCCCCAGTGCCGCACCCCGGTTCTGCGGGCCCGCGCGCGTCACCGCCTCCACCCCAAGGGCCGGAAAGACCAGCGAGAACCCGGCCCCGGTCAACGCGGCACCCAGATCGGCCGAGGGCACATCCGCGCTCCGCCAGAGCAACAGCAGCCCGCCGACCTCGACCAGCAGCGACACCACCGCCACCTTCATTCCGCCGCGCAGGCCGATCTGCCGCGAGAAGAACAGCCGCACCAGAACAAAGACCAGGCCGAACACCATCAGCCCCACCGCCGCGCCATCCCAGTGGCGGTCGGCGAAATACAGCGACAGACAGGCCGAAATGGCCCCGAACCCGACCGACCCGCAGGCCAGCACGATGCCGTAGGGCAGAACGCGCCAGAAGACCTGCGAGAACGGCATGACCTCGCCGCCCTTGGCGATCGGCGGCACGCCGGCATAGCGCGTGGCCAAGCTCAGTCCCAGTGCGGGCAGCAGCGCCGAAAGCAACCCCACCCCGGCCAGCCCGCCCAACACCCCGTGGGCCTGTGCCAGCACCGCGCCCACCGGCGCCCCGAAGGCGATACCGCCATAGGAGGTGATGCCGTTCCAGGAAATCACCTGCGCCGTCCGTTCCGGCCCGACACGCCCGATATTCCACAGGATGGCCCCGGTCGCGGTCCAGCTTTCGCCCACCCCCATCAGGATGCGGCTGGCGACCAGCAGCAGCACGGCCAGACCGGCCCGATGCATGAACAGGCCGGACAGCATCAGCGCCAGCCCCGCCAGCACGCAGATCGCAAGCCCGATCACCACCGCCGGCTTCGCGCCCCGCTCGTCCACGAAGCGGCCCGCCTGCGCCCGCGAAGCGAAGGTGGCCAGATATTGCAGCGACACGGCCAACCCGGCAATGACGGTATTGTAGCCCAGCGTGCCGTGTACAAAGAGCGGGATGACCGCCAGCGGCAGGCCGATATCGACGTAGCAGATCAGGTTGAACAGAACGACGGCGAGGATCCGCAGCGTCGGGTTGGCCGGCCCGCTCCGTAAGACAGTCATGACGAGACGCACACTCCGTTACCCGGACACCATAAGGGCCCACAATGCGGTTCGCCAAGCATGAGGACCCCGTGCCCTGATGGAAACGCCATCACGAAAGGAACCGCTCGCATGACAGCCGACACCTCCGAGGATTCAGGCGGCTTCCTCACCCTGTCCTCGCGGATCGCCTACGAAAACCCATGGACCCGCGTGCGCGAGGACATCATTCGCCGCCCGGATGGCGGCGAAGGGCTCTACGGCGTGGTCGAGCGGGGGGATTTCGTCGTCATCCTGCCGCTGGGCGACGGGCCGGACGGCCTCACCGTGACGCTGGTGCGCCAATATCGCTACCCGATCCGGGCGCGGCTATGGGAACTGCCGATGGGCATGTGGGAATATCGGCCCGACGCCAATCCGGAAACGGTGGCAAGGGGCGAACTGGAAGAGGAAACCGGCCTGCGCGCCGAACGGCTGCGCCATGCCGGCATCCTGTATCAGGGGGCCGGCTATTCCACCCAGCGCGGCCATGTCTATCTGGCGACCGGCCTGACGCAGGGCACGCCCCGACTCGAGGCAACCGAGGCAGACCTGACCAGCCACACGATGACGCTGACCGAGATGGAGCGGATGATCCGCGACGGCGAGATCACCTGCATGGTCACGCTGGCCGCGCTGGCCCTGATCCGCGCGCGCGACTGGCTGTAGGAACCCGTCCGGCAACAGGGACTGGCGACATACGCGCACCAGCCCCCATTCCCGACAATTCCCCTGCCTTAACGCGCGGGCGGCGGCGCCGGCGGGGCTGGCTGGGCCAGGGTCAGCGTGTTGTCGGCACGGTTCAGGTCCGGAATGTCATGCCCGGGATCGAGGGTAACCGCCTGGGGCGTGCGCGAACCCGGGATCGTCAGTTCGATCTCGTTGCGCAGGTACCATGCCTCGGTCGGGATGGTCAGGCGCGAATTGGTGCCGTCGGTATAGCTCACCTGCAACGTCACCGGCAGCGGCAGCCAGCCCTTGTTGTCCACCGTCACCAGCAGGCCATGCGCCGCGCCCTCGCCGGTGGGCGTGGCGGACTTCACCGCATAGTCCGGTCCCCAGTTATTGAAATACCAGCCCCGCCAGAACCACGACAGGTCCTCGCCCGTCTCGCTGTCCATCAGCCGGAAGAAGTCCGAAGGCGTAGGGTGGCGATAGGCCCACACCGCAATGTAGCGGCGGAAGGCACGGTCGAACCGCTCCGGGCCGAGGATCTGCTCGCGCAGCAGCTTCAGCCCATAGGCTGCCTTGAAGTAGGTGACCGGATGCCGATAGTGCTCGGGGATCAGGTCCGAAGGCGTCATCAGGCGCGGCGCGGCCGGATCGCGCAGCACCGAGAGGATATCCTCGGCCGGCTTGCCGGTGGCGGGCGCGAATTCGCTGTCGCGCTTGGGCGCGAACTCGCCGGAATTGAAATCGTCCGACGCATAGGTGTCGATAAAGGTGTTGAAGCCTTCATCCATGAAGGCATGGCGACGCTCGTTGGAGCCCACGACCATCGGGAACCAGTCATGACCCAGTTCATGCACCGTGATCCAGAACAGCTCCGGGTCCTTGTCGTGCATGCCGTCGAAGACGATGCCCGGATACTCCATCCCCGCGCCATGTCCGCCCAGATTGATCGCGTTCGGCCACGGATAGGGGTACCAGCGGCGCGAGAAATACTCGATCGCGTATTTCACATACGACGTGGACCGGTCCCACTGATGCGGCCCCGCGCCTTCCACCGGGTAGGCCGACATCGCCAGGCGCGGCACCGGCGCACGGCCCGGCTCGACCACCATCGGCGGCAGGTCCAGCCGCGCCGCATCCCACAGGAAGGCCGGCGAGGCCGAGAACGCCACGTCGCGTGTGTTGTTCATACGGAAATGCCAGGTCTTGGTGCCGGTCTGGGCCGGATGGCTCTTGGGGTCGTGGATATCGGCTTCGGTGCGGATCATCACCCGCTCGTCGCTCTTCGCCGCCTGGGCCAGCCGGTCTCGCTCGGTCTGGGTCAGCACATCGGCCTGGTTGAGCAGCGCGCCGGAGCCGACCACGGTGAAGTTCCACGGCACGGTCACGCTGTAATCGATATCGCCGTAATCCAGGAAGAATTCCTGCCCCAGATAGGGCGCGGTATCCCAGCCGCGAACGTCGTCATAGACGGCCATGCGCGGGTACCATTGCGCGACCTCGTAGATATCGCCGTTGCGGGAGGAACTCACGGCGGTGCGCCCGCCCGAGGGGCCGGGAATGGTGTAGTGCCAGACGATCTTCAGCCGGATCTTGCCGCCCTTGCCCTCCAGCGCCGTCGGCAGCGGCACCTGCATCCGCGTGTCGGAAATAATCGGCGTGACCGGGATGCTCTTGCCATCCTGTTCGATCGACACGCTTTCGATCACATCGCCATCGGTATGATCGCCATGGCGCTGCGGATTGACGAAATTGCCGCGCGAGCCGTCACGATAGATATTCTGGTCGAGCTGCACCCACAGCACATCCAGCGCATCGGGACTGTTGTTGGCGTAGGTGATGATTTCGCTGCCCGAAAGCAGGCGGTTGGTGGGGTCGATCGCCGCCTTGATCTCGTAATCGACATTGTTCTGCCAATACGCACCACCTGGCACGCCGCCGGCCGACCGCGTGCCGCCCGCCGGCATCGGATAGGCCAACGGGGCGAAGATGCGGGCCGGATCGGGCGCCGGCATGGCGGATGCGGCGGCAGGCGTGGCCTCCTGGGCGCGGGCGGGCGCCGTGCCGCCCACGATCAGCATGGCAGCCCCCAGAACAAGCCCGATCGCGGTCATGGCGCCGGCGATCCCCGGCTGAAACCCTGGCCCGGTGGACAGGCGTGGACATGGACGGTGGTACGGCACGATCAGGACCTCTCGGGGAAAACAGACTCTTTCCCCGAGGCTAACGGAATTGCGGGGCGGACGTAACCCGTCCCCACCCGCGCCGTATCAGCCGAGCGCCTGCTGGATCGGCCCCAGATAGGCGCCCAGATTCACCCGCAGCGGCATCAGATAGACATGCCCCCCGGCCGCCCGGACGGCACGGATCGCCCGGATGGCGAACGCGATGTTGGCCTCCAGCGTCAGGTCGAACCCGTGGGGGAAGACGACATGGTTCGTGGTCTCCCAATACGAGCGCGATTTGGGCCCGATGACCGGCGAAATCCCCCAGAACACCGTTTCACCCTCCAGCCAGCCCATGCACAGATCGAGCATCCGCATGTCAAATACCGGCTGGGTAAAGAAACCGGCGGCCCCGGCCTCCTTCTTGCGCGCCACGGCTTCCATCTCCCGCCAGGGCGCATGCCGCCACGGATCGAAGGCGGCATAGACCGTCAGGTGCGGCGCCTCGCGCCGATAGCGGCGGATCACGCTTTCCGACGAATTGGGAAAGGTCCGGCGGCTCAGATCGGCCGGCGGATCGCCCCGCACCACCAGCACTTCCGTCAGCCCCGGAATATCCACCCCCGGCAGCGGGCCGTCAGGGTCGATATCGATGGCCCGGATATGCGGCACGACACGCGGCAGGACCGGCTGCAACAGCGGCACCGCGTCCCAGCCCTGCATCGGAAAACGCATCAGGCTGGGCACGTTCAGCGTGTCGGCCAACGGAAAATGCGCGCGAACCTGCGCCGCATCGCGCAGCAGGGCCTCCGCATCGCGCGGGATCAGTTCGACCGACAGGCGCGTCGTCATCGCGCAGCCACCCTCAGGCCGCGCCGACAATACGCCGGGCGGCCGCCAGGGTATTGTTCAGCAGGCAGGCGATCGTCATCGGCCCGACACCGCCGGGCACCGGGGTAATCCGCCCCGCGCGGGTCACCGCCTCCTCGAACGCCACATCCCCCACCAGCCGCGTCTTGCCGTTGGGCAGCGAGATGCGGGTGATGCCCACATCGATCACCGCCGCGCCGGGCTTGATCCAGTCGCCACGGACCAGCCCGTTGCAGCCGGTCGCCACCACCAGAATGTCGCCCTGCCGCGCCAGGGCGGCGGGGTCGCGCGTGTCGATATGCGCGACCGTCACGGTGCAGCCCTCGGCCAGCAGCAGGCGCGCCATCGGCCGGCCGACCAGATTGGACGCCCCGATGATCACGGCATGCAGGCCCCGCAATTCGCCCAGCTCCGCCTTCAGCAGCATCAGGCAGCCCAGCGGCGTGCAGGGCACGATGCCCGGCTGGCCCAGCGCCAGCCGGCCGGCATTCACCTCGCCCAGACCATCCACATCCTTGTCCGGATGGATGGCATTGGTAATCGCCACCGGGTCCAGCCCGGCAGGCAGCGGCAACTGCACCAGGATGCCGTGAATTTCCGGATCATGATTCAGCCGCCCGATCAGCGCCAGCAATTCGCCCTGCGACGTGGTCTCGGGCAGCATGTGCATGAACGAGCGCATGCCCGCGCGATGGGTCTGGAGCGCCTTGTTGCGCACATAGACCTCACTGGCCGGGTCGTTGCCCACCAGCACCACCGCCAGCCCGGGCGTCACCTGATGGCGATCATGGAACGCGCGGACCTCCTGTGCGATCGTCTGGGTCAGGTTCGCCGCGAACGCCTTGCCGTCGATCAGGCGCGCGGACGGGTTGCGAACGGACGCGGTTTCGGCGGAAGCTGGCTCGGTCATGCGGCACTCCGGACAACGGGAACGGAAAGAGCAGGGGAATAGCGTGGTAGAGCAGATACGCAAGAACTTCAGCAGCGACAATGTCGTTCCGGCCTGTCCCGCCGTGATGTCCGCCCTGGCTACGGCCAACGCGCACGCCGCACCCGCCTATGGCGGCGACGCCTGGACGGCACGCCTGGGCGACGTGGTGACGGATATCTTCGAGCACCCGGTCAAGGTCTTTCCCGTCGCCACCGGCACGGCGGCGAACGCGCTGGCACTGGCCGCCATCGCGCCGCCCTATGCCGCGATCCTGTGCGACGAAAGCGCCCACATCGCCCAGTCCGAATGCGCGGCGCCGGATTTCTTCACCGGCGGCGCCCGGCTGGTCACCATCCCGTCCGAGGACGGACGCATGGCGCCGGACGCCCTGTCCTACATGCTCGACCGCCTGCCCGCCGACGACGTGCACAACCCGCTGCCGACGGCACTGAGCCTGACCCAGGCCACCGAATGGGGCACCGTCTACCCGCCCGCCCGCATCGCCGAACTGACGGCACGGGCCCGGAGCCGGAACCTCGCGGTGCATATGGACGGCGCCCGTCTGGCCAACGCCATCGCCCATCTGGGCTGCAGCCCGGCCGAGGCGACATGGAAGGCCGGCATCGACGTGCTGTCGCTGGGCATGACCAAGAACGGGGCCATGGCGGCAGAGGCGGTCGTCTTCTTCAACCGGGCACATGCCGAACAATTCGCCCGCCGCCGCAAGCGCTCCGGCCATGACTGGTCCAAGCAGCGGTTCCTGAGCGCGCAGGTTCTGGCATGCCTGGAAGACGATCTGTGGCTCAACAACGCCCGCCACGCCAATGCCATGGCGCAACGCCTGGCCGGCGGCCTGTTCCGCCACCCCGGCGCGCGGATGCTCTACGAAACCCAGGCCAACGAAATCTTCGTCCTGCTGCCCGACCGCGCGATCGCCCATCTGCGCGCCGCAGGCTTCGCCTTCCATGACTGGGATACGCCGCCAGGCGTGGACGGCACCGTTATTCGATTGGTCACCAGCTATTACACCCGCATCGCGGATGTGGACGCGCTGCTGGAGACGCTTTCGGAAATCTAGTCAGCACTTCTGTTCTTTTTTGAAAAAAAGAACCAAAAAACTTTTATTCGTTCCAGAGCCTTGTGTCTGGAAAGGCGCCGCCCCCTGGGGGAGCGGCGCCACCGCCGATCAGTCGTTATCGTTATCGTTGTCGCTACCGGCCGCGCCACTGTCGTCAGGCGCCCCCGGTGTCACGGCGATGAACAGGTTCTGGCCGCCACGCAGAACGCGCAACAGCACCGACTGGTTGGATTTCAGGGCCGCGCGAACGGCGGTCACCGTGGCGCTGGGGTTGTCGACCGGGCTGTTGCCGACGGCCTGGATCACGTCGCCAGCGCGGATACCCGCCTGCTCGGCCACCGACCCCGTCTGGACATCACTGACGACAACGCCACGCACCGAGCCGTCCAGCCCCAGTTGCTGGCGCAGATCGCGGGTCAGCGGCGAAAGCGAAACCCCCAGGCGCGGACCGCCGGCCTCGCTCCTGTCACCGACGGAACCATCGGGCGACGACGCGCTGGACAGGTTCGCGATCTTCACCGTGGCCGTCTGCGCCGCGTTGTTGCGCAGATAGGCAATCGTCGCCGATGTGCCCGGCGGCAGCGAGGCAACCTTCACCGCCAGGTCATGCGGGCTGTCGATCTTCTGGCCGTTCAGCGTGGTGATCACGTCACCGGCCTTCAGGCCCGCCTTTTCGGCCGGGCTGCTGTTGCTGATGCTGGCCACCAGCGCACCGCTGGGCGGGGCGCCATCGCTGGCCGGCTTCAGGCCCAGCGCCTTGGCCATGGCCGGCGTGATCACCTGCGCCACCACGCCCAGATAGCCGCGCGTCACATGGCCGGTCTTCTGCAACTGGTCGACGACGTTCTTGACCACGTCGGAAGGAATGGCGAACCCGATGCCGATCGACCCGCCCGTGGGCGAGAGAATGGCGGTATTCACGCCCACGACCTTGCCGTCCTGGGTAAAGAGCGGCCCGCCCGAATTGCCGCGATTGATCGGCGCGTCCACCTGGATGAACGAATCATAAGGCCCATCGCCGATATCGCGGCCGCGCGCCGAGACGATGCCCGCCGTCACGGTGCCGCCCAGCCCGAAGGGGTTGCCGACCGCGACCACCCATTCGCCGGGCTCGACCTTGTCGGAATCGCCCAGTTCAATGAAGCGCAGCTTGCTCTGGGTCGTAACCTTCAGCAGCGCCAGGTCGGTCTTGGAATCGCGCCCGATGATCTTGGCGGGCAGGATGGTGCCGTCATCGAGCGTCACCGTCACCTTGGTCGCGCCCTTGACCACATGGTTGTTGGTCACGACGAACCCATCCGCCGAGATGATGAAGCCCGATCCCCTGGCCTCGACCGTCCGGCGCTGCTGCTGCGGCATCATCTGGAACGGGAACGGGAAGGGAAAGGGCATCTGCTGCTGGCCCTGCATCCCGCCCTCTTCATCCACGTCGTCCGCGCGGATATTGGCGGTGATGGAAACCACGGCAGGGCGCACCTGCTTCACCAGATTGACGAAATTGGGCAGCGTCTGGGTCTGCGTATTCGGACGGATGACGCCTGTCTCGTCAGCCCGTGCCGTGTCCATCATCACGGCCTGCGCCGCGCCGCCCAGCATCGTGGTGGCGACCAGCGCGGCCAAAACCCTGCCCCGCATCCGGCGAGGGCGGAAAGACGTCATGGGCTGAAACTCGTCAGTCATAGCATTCCTGATTGTTGCTGGAGCGGCCGGGCAAGACGCCGCCCCTTCCTGAGGTACAGTCCAGAATAGTATGCGGACGAACCCAACCTGTACCGTACCTGCCGATGAAGGATGCGTTATCTCTGCGTTTCCCGCAAATTCTCACGCGCGCAATGCCTGAAAAAAATCGCGCAATAACTGTGCCGCCTCGCGCTCGCGCACCCCACCTACCCACTCGGGCCGGTGCAGGCAGTCCGGCCGTGCCAGCAGGCGCGGCCCATGCTCGACGCCGCCCCCCTTGGGGTCATAGGCACCAAACAGAATACGCCCGACCCGGAAATGCACCGCCGCCGCCGCGCACATCGGGCAGGGCTCCAGCGTCACCACCAGCGTGCATCCCGTCAGGCGCGGGCTGCCCAGCCGCCGGGCAGCCGCGCGCATGACCAGCATCTCGGCATGGGCACCCGCATCATGCGCGGCCTCCACCCGGTTGCCATCCCGGGCCAGCACGCTGCCATCCGGCCCCAGCAGCACGGCACCCACCGGAACCTCGCCCCGCGCGGCGGCGGCACGCGCCTCCTCCAGCGCGATGGCCATCGGGTCGGCAGGGCGGCATTCAGGCGGCATCGCGCGCCACCCGGCCCGGATATGGCGCAAAACCGCAGAAAGTCAGGTCCTGTCGTCGCCCGGTCATGAAACTCCATCCTCGTCGGCCGCGTTCGCGTCACATGCATCCCGTCGCCCCATATGCCGGCAATGGGCGCGGACGCGGCGTTCACAACATATTACAGGACGGCGCGGCATCCGGGGTGACCCGAACAGTGCAAACCGGGAAAAAAATATTGATTTTAATGGACAGACCGGGTTGCGACTGACAGTGTAACGACATCGCCGGTAACGGGTCCTGAAACAATCGGGACCGATATGAAACAGGAGGCAGACGATGAATACGCTCACGTTGATCCTGGCCGCCGCGGCAATCGTCATCGGTTTTTCCGCCTGTGAACCGGAACTGATGGGCCGCCATACCCTTACCGCGAGCCTGCATTCGATGGTCTCCGACGGCTGACGGATCGAGCGACCCGGCATTCGCCGGATAACGGGCGCCGGATGACGGGCTGATCGGCACCCTGGTTCCATGATCATGCGTCCTGCGGGATGCAGGAACCGGCTGGTGCCATCCCTCGTGACGACATGACGGCCCGAGGCCCCCCAGCCTCCCGCCGCCATTTCCGCCCCGGCCAGGCCATTCCGCGCATAGCGGATTTCCCTGACGGCGATATTCCTCTAGGTCAGGCGGAATGACTCCATCCCGTCCCGTGATCGGCGTGACCCTGGACAGCGAGGCCGGCACCCCGGACGGGAGCGCCTATTCCCGCTTTCCGTGGTACGCGCTGCGCTGCAATTACATGGACGCCATCGCCGATGCGGGCGGCCTGCCGGTCGCGCTGCCCCATCGGGCCGATCTCGCCCCGGCCATGCTGGCGCGGCTCGACGGGCTGGTGATCACCGGCGGCGCCTTCGACGTCGATCCGGCCCTGTATGGCGTGGACCAGCGCCACGACAGCGTCACCCTCAAGACCGGCCGCACCCGCGCCGAACTGGCGCTGGCGCAGGGCGCCATCGCATCCGGGCTGCCGGTGCTGGGCATCTGCGGCGGGCAGCAATTGCTGGCCGTCGCCCTGGGCGGCACCCTGATCCAGCATATCCCCGACGCCGTGGCCGATGCGCTGGCGCACGAACAGCCCAATCCGCGCGACGAACCCGGCCACGAGGTGGACATCCTGCCCGGCACATTGCTGGCGCGCGTCACGGGCGCCACGCGGATCGCCGTCAATTCCGCCCATCATCAGGCCGTGCGCGACCCGGGCCGGGCCACCATCAGCGCCGTGGCGCCCGATGGCGTGGCCGAGGCCATCGAATATCCTGGCCATCCATTCTGCCTGGGCGTGCAATGGCATCCGGAATTCGCCATATCCATGGCGGACAGACATATTTTTTCCGCCCTGATAGAGGCTTCGGCATCAAGATGACAAAGTGCCACGACACCAGCCGGCCCGAGCGCGGCGAACGGATCGCCAAATGGCTGGCCCGCTCCGGCATCGCCAGCCGCCGCGACGCCGAACGCATGGTCGAGGAAGGGCGCGTGCGCCTGAACGGCGAGGCGGTGACGCATCCGGCAACCTTCGTGGTGGCGAGCGACGTCGTGCAGGTCGACGGCTCGGTGGTGGAAACCCCCGAACGCACCCGGCTCTGGCGCTACCACAAGCCCGACGGGCTGGTGACGACCCACCGCGACCCCGAGGGCCGGCCGACCGTCTTCGCCTCGCTGCCCGAAGGCATGCCGCGCGTCATCAGCATCGGCCGGCTGGACCTGAACAGCGAGGGCCTGCTGCTGCTGACCAATGACGGCGAGCTGGCCCGGCGGCTGGAACTGCCGTCCAACGGCTGGCTGCGCCGCTATCGCGTCCGCGTCTTCGGCATGGTGGACGAGGCCCAGTTGAAAGCGCTGGCCGAAGGCAGCGTCTTCGAAGGCGTGCGCTACGGCCCCATCGAGGCGGGGCTGGATTCCCGCAAGGGCGACAATGCCTGGCTGACCGTGGCACTCCGCGAAGGCAAGAACCGCGAGGTGCGCAAGGTCATGCGCGGCCTGAACCTGCATGTCAGCCGGCTGATCCGCACCGCCTACGGCCCGTTCCAGCTCGGGACCCTGCAACGGTCTGAACTCGAGGAAGTGCCGGGAAAGGTACTGCGCGAGCAGATCCCGGGGCTGGGGCCGTCCCCGCGCCCGTCGCGCAGGTCCTGACCGGCCGATGCGGATCGTCGCCGGCCAATGGCGCGGCCGTGCGCTGGCGGCACCACCGGGGCGCACCACCCGCCCCACCGCCGACCGGGTGCGCCAGGCCCTGTTCGACATGCTGCTGCATGCGCCCTGGGGCGGCTACGACCTGATGCAGGATGCGCAAGTGCTGGACGGCTTCGCCGGCACGGGCGCCCTGGGGCTGGAAGCCCTGTCGCGCGGCGCGGCCCACTGCACGTTCTTCGAGACCGACCGCGCCGCCCTGGCCGCGCTGGCCGCCAACATTACGGCCTGCGGCGCGCGTGACCGCACGACGCAGCGCGCCGCCGATGTCACCCGGCCACCCGCCGCCGGCCAGCCGTGCAGCCTGCTGCTGCTGGACCCGCCCTACGGGCAGGGCCTCCCGGAACGGGCCCTGGCGGCCCTGGCCCGGACGGGCTGGATCGCCCCCAACGCACTGATCGTGATCGAGACCGGCGCCGACGAACCCCTGCCCGCCGGCAACCCGATCCTGCCCGATGCCCCGCTGGCCGAGCGCCACCACGGCGCGGCGCGGCTTTCGATCTGGCGGGCCTTCGGCACAATGCCGGAATAACGGCTGAACCGCCCTTCTGTATTCCGGAAAGGGCGGGCTATACTTCTCCCGTTTCCGGACCCAGGGCCGGCCGCCCTCCCGGCCGGGCCGTCCGCTTCATCGTGCCTGCCGTCGTGGCGGAACCGCCCGGTCCACGCGACGACGGCCCCAGCGTACAGGACCCGAACATTTGCCGAGCTTTGGCCGCTACATTCCTGCCTCTCTGAACGCCCCGCGCATCCGGTCCGCCGCAAGGCAGAGACTGGCCGAGATGGGAGGCATGGTGCTGTGGCTTCTGGCCCTGGCGCTGGCCGCGTCGCTGTGGAGCTACAACCCGCTCGACCCGTCGATGAACACCGCCAGCACCCAGCCCCCCACCAACCTGCTGGGCATGGCCGGTTCCTACCTGGCGGACGTGCTGCTGCAGAATGTCGGCATCACCTGCGCCCTGCCGATCCTGGCGATGATGGCCTGGGGCTGGCGGGTGATCCGCCATGCCGCCATGGGGTCGATCCTGCTGCGGGCGGTGGCGATCCTGTGCGCCATGCCGGTCATGGGGGCGTTGCTGGCGGCCGTGCCGATGCTGGCCCCGGTCCTGCCCACCCCGCACTGGCCCACGGAATCCGGCCTGGGCGGCGCATTCGGCCTGTCGATCGCCCATACCGCCCTCCAGGCGGGCATGTCGCTGCTGGGGCCGGCCGGCCGGCTGGCCGTATGGGTGCTCGGGCTGCTGCTGACCCTCCTGCTGGTGCCGCTGGGGATCGGCCTGTCCCGGACCGAATGGAAGGCGATCGGCCGGGCCCTGCGCGCCGTCGCCCGGCAGCCGATGCGGCTCGCCCGCCGGATGCCGGCGCCCGCCGCTTCCGCCGACCACCCCACCGCCGACGCCACCGGCCGCTGGAACGGCTCGCTCGACGGTACGGTGCCCCCCCCCCGGCCCGACCTCTCCGCCCAGGCCCGCGCGCCCGAACCGCCCCGCCCCACGCGTACCGAGCGCCCCGCGCCGGAAGCCCGGCCCGCCGCACATTCCTCCGCCCAACCGGCCACGCGCCCCTCGCCCCGGCCACCTGCCCGGCCGTCACTGGGCACGGGCTGGGTCCAGCCCCCCGGCATGGAAAGCGACACCGCCGACGAAGCGCCCCCCCTGCTTCTGGGCGGACCGGCGACCCAGCCTGTCGCGCCGCGCCCGGTGCCGGAGGCCGTCCATCCCCCCGTCCCGTCGGCGGTTCCCGCAGCCGAGCCTCCGCGCCCTTCGCTCATGGGCCGGCTGTTCGGCAGTCGTCCCGAGCCGGCGGAGCCGCCATCCGCCGCCGCCCGCGCGATGCCCGACCCGGACGACTACCCCCCTCCACCGCGTTCCGACGGCCGCGATCCATGGCGCCTGCCGCCGCTGGACCTGCTGAAGCCCGCCCCGGCGCACGGCCAGACCGGCCCCTCGCAGGACGCATTGCAGGCCAATGCGCGGCTGCTGGAAACCGTGCTGTCCGATTACGGCGTGCAGGGGCAGATCGGGCAGATCCATGCCGGGCCCGTAGTCACGCTCTATGAGCTGGAGCCCGCGCCGGGCATCCGTTCAGCCCGGGTGATCGGCCTGGCGGACGATGTGGCGCGGTCGCTGTCGGTGCTGAGCGTGCGCATCGCCACCGTGCCCGGCCGCAACGTGATCGGCATCGAAGTGCCCAACGCAAGGCGCGAGACGGTCTATCTGTCCGAACTCTTCACCGACGACGCCTGGCATCATGCGTCGTCGAAGCTCTGCCTGGCGCTGGGCAAGGATATTTCCGGCATGCCGGTCTATGGCGACCTGGCGCGCATGCCGCACCTGCTGATCGCCGGCACCACCGGGTCGGGCAAGTCGGTCGGCGTCAACGCGATGATCCTGTCGCTGCTGTTCCGCATGTCGCCCGAGGAATGCCGCCTGATCCTGATCGACCCCAAGATCCTGGAACTGTCGATCTATGAGGGCATCCCGCATCTGATGACGCCCGTGGTCACGGAACCGGCCAAGGCGGTCGCCGCCCTGAAATGGACGGTGCGGGAAATGGATCGCCGATACCGCGCAATGTCGCACCTGCAGGTGCGCAATATCGGCGGCTACAACGAGCGGGTAACCGACGCCCGCCAGCGCGGCGAAGTCGTCTCGCGCCGCGTGCAGACCGGCTACGACCCCGAGACCGGCCGCCCGACCTTCGAAGAACAGCAGCTCGCCCTGGATTCCCTGCCCTATATCGTCGTGGTGATCGACGAAATGGCGGACCTGATGATGGTCGCGGGCAAGGAGATCGAAACGGCGGTGCAGCGCCTGGCGCAGAAAGCCCGCGCGGCCGGCATCCACGTGATCATGGCGACGCAGCGCCCCTCGGTCGACGTGATCACCGGCACGATCAAGGCCAATTTCCCGACCCGAATCTCCTTCCAGGTCATCAGCAAGTTCGACAGCCGCACCATCCTGGGCGAGCAGGGGGCGGAGCAGCTCCTGGGCCAGGGCGACATGCTGTACATGCAGGGCGGCGGCCGGATCACCCGCGTCCACGGCCCCTTCGTCGCCGACAGCGAGGTCGAGGACGTGGTGCGCTTCCTCCGCAGCCAGGGCGAGCCGATCTATGATGACGACGTGATCTCGGCCCAGGACGAGGACGGTGGCGGCAGCGGCGGCAAATCGTCCGGCAACGGGCTGAGCGGCGGCTATGACGACGAAACCAGCCTGTTCGACCAGGCGGTGGCCGTCGTGGCGCGCGAGGGCAAGGCCTCGACCTCGTTCATCCAGCGCCATTTGTCGATCGGCTACAACCGGGCCGCCAAGATCATCGAGCAGATGGAAAAGGAGGGCATCGTCAGCCCGGCCAACCATGTCGGCCGGCGCGAAGTCCTGCTGCGCCGCACCCCCGACGACGAATGACCCGGCGAGAGCGCCGGCCCCGGCCGGCCGGCCCGGCACGCCGTCTTCCTGCGGGCGATCCCCCCACGGGCGGGGCCGATCCATTTCCGGTCCTGTTCCGCGATAACCGGTTCCTGGTCATCGACAAGCCGCCCGGCCTGCCGGTGCATGCCGGCCCCGCCGGCGGTCCGTCGGTCGAGGATTCCTTCCCGCTACTGTCGCGGCGGGCGGACGGACCATGGCTGGCCCACCGGCTGGATCGCGATACGTCGGGCTGCCTGCTGATCGCCCTGCGCAAGCAGCCGCTGCTGGCCGCGCAGGCCGCCTTCGCCAATGGCCTGGCGCGCAAGACCTACTGGGCCGTGGTGCGCGGCCGCCCCGCCGCCGACAGCGGCACGGTGGTGATGACGATCGCCAAGCAGTCGGACAGGCAGGGCTGGCGCATGGTCGAGGCCCCGACGGGGCAGGAATCACGCACCGCGTGGCGGCTTCTGGCCAGCGACGGGGAAACAAGCTGGCTGGAACTGCACCTGCTGACCGGGCGCACCCATCAGGCCCGGCTGCATTGCGCCAGCCTGGGCTGCCCGGTGCTGGGCGACCCGGTCTATGGCGACGCGGCCGGGCAGCAGGCACCCATGCTGTACCTGATGAGCCGCGCGCTCGCCCTGCCGCTGGAACCCCCGGTTTCCGCCGTCGCCCCGCCACCCGCCCATATCCGCGCCGCCCTGGCACGCCTGGGCTGGACAGACGAGAACTGACGGAATCAGGACTTCTCTTCGAGCGCACGCAGGCAATCGCTGCCCTGGTCGATCAGATGGATGTCATGCACCGTCCGGATCGCCGTCAGGGCCCGTGGGCGCCAGGACGCGGGCTCGGCCGCCGGCGCGCAGATCGTCCGCCCCGCAAGCGGGGCGCTGTTTTTCCGGTCCAGGACCGCCAGCACCGCACGCGGATTGCGGAGCAGGGCGCGGCGCAGCGCAACCTGAAGCGAGTGGCCGGTCGCCGGATCGGCCACCGGCATCAGGTCGGGCAGCAGGGCGATCCAGTTCTCCCATCCCGCCGCCACAGCGCGCCGCACGCGCGGCCATTCACGCTCGCGGGTCAGCATCCGCGCCACATCCTGCGCGCCATCCTGCCGGATCCGGTCGGCCAGGCCACGCGCGGTCAGCGGCTGCGCCGCTTCCAGCGGACCGAATGCCGTCGTGACGGCTTCGGCGCCGATCGCGGGGAATGCCAGCATCAGGCCGGCCGCCAGCAGGGCAAGACGCAGCGGTGCGAACAGGCGGGCGAACAGGGCAGGGCGGATGAACAAAAGGGCCTCCGAAACAGGGTGCTGATGGAACAAGGAAATCAGACGATTGAGGCGGGAAGGGGGCTTTTCCGCGCCGCGATGCGGTTGCGGGCGGGGCTTCGAATGCCTATAGCGGGCAGCATCAGATCGGGCCCGGACGGCGTCCGCCCTGCGATCAGGCCGCGCCGCCGGCCCACCCTTTCCGACAGAGAGCATTCCATGAGCAGCATGTCCGCCTCCGAAATCGCCCGCCTGCAGGTATGCCTGCGCCGCCTGCTGGGTTCCCCCGAACTGACGGTCAATCCGCCGCCGCGCGCCGGCCTGTCGGTCGAGGTCGCCGTAAAAGGCGAGATCATCGGCACCGTCCACCGGGACGAGGATGAGGGCGAGGTGTCCTACGCCCTGCACATCACGATCCTGGAAGAAGACCTGCCCGCCGAAACCGCCGCAACCCGCGCCCGCCGCTGAACCATACACCCGCGCCGCCCGGCCCCGACGGGCACGGGCGGCAGCGGGGAACAATCCACGCAAACCTGCTACAATCACCGCACGCGCGGAAAAAATGATCGCCGTTAGCGCGAGAGCAGGGCGAGCCGATCCGGCGCGGCGGAAGCCTCGATCACGGGGTGATCGCTCCGGCTGGCCGGCAGATCGACTTCGGTGATCTTCCACCGCCACCCCTGAATCCGCATCTGCAAGCGCAGCGGCGTCTCATTCTCGTGCCCCGGCATGACGGCACGGGCCTCGAACGTGTCCGGGCGCAGGAAACGGATGCGGACATGATGCAGCATGGCAACCGGGGAGATCACGGATACCGGCTGCGCCGCTGGCATGACCTGCCCCATCAGCGTATCGAGGTTGGCGGCATTCACATGTACGTCAATCGCATGGGATACCGCCGTGGTGGCAAAGGACGAGCCGAATTCCGGCAGTTCGTCGTCATTGGCCGGCTGATTGCCCACGATCCCGCTGATGATCTGCGATTTCAGGCTGGCCTGCACGGCCCGCCAGTTCAGGAATGTGCCGAGCGTGCGCGTATCATGCGCCTGAATGGCCGCCGAAACCGACCAGAGCGTCACGAACGGCGAGGCCACGAACAGGGACAGCGACATGACCAGCGTCACCGCGCAGATGCGACGTGCCTGCTGGCGCCGAACGGCGACCATGTGACCGGCAGGCATCAGACGCATGAAACGGTTCATCAAAAAAATCGCCCCTGTCTTGCTCCCACAACATACGATAAACATATCCGCCATGCATGCGTTTCATGCCGTTTGATACAAATTGTTATAAAAAGTCAGGCCAAACGCCATATTCCGCAGCCTGCATGCGGGGCGCATAAAGGCCCGAGACAAGGCAGGACGCATGATTCCTGATTTTTCCGAGACCGAAATCCAGCGCTATGCCCGGCATATCCTGCTGCCGGAGATCGGCGGCACGGGGCAGGCCGCGCTGCGCGCCGCCAGCGTGCTGATCGTCGGCGCCGGGGGCCTGGGCTCGCCGCTCGGCCTGTATCTGGCGGCGGCCGGCGTCGGCCGGATCGGACTGGTCGATGACGACATGGTGGACCTATCGAACCTCCAGCGCCAGATCGCCCACACCACCGACCGGATCGGTCGCCGCAAGGTCGAGTCGGCGGCCGAGGCGATGCGCGCGGTTAATCCGCTGGTCCACATCGACACCCACGCGACGCGGCTGGACACCGGCAATGCCCGCGCGCTGGTCGGCGGCTACGACCTGGTGTGCGACGGCAGCGACAATTTCCGCACCCGCTACCTGGTCGCCGATGCCTGCGCGCTGGAACGGCGTACCCTGGTCTCGGCCGCCGTGCTGCGCTTCGAGGGGCAGCTCTCGACCTTCCGGCCACATCGCGGCGGCCCATGCTATCGCTGCCTCTATCCCGCGCCGCCGGGTGACGGCGCGGTGCCGTCCTGCGCCGAGGCCGGGGTTTTCGGCGCGGTCACCGGGGTCATGGGCACCTTGCAGGCCACCGAGGCCCTGAAGGAGATCCTGGATATCGGCGAGAGCCTCGCCGGCCGGCTGCTGGTATGGGACGCCCTGGCGGCGCGCTTCCACACCATCCGCCTCTCCCCCGATCCCGACTGCCCGCTCTGCGGCACCCACCCCACCATCCACGACCTGTCGGCCCATGCGGCCGGACAGGTACCAGCCGGAGCCTGCGCCATCCATGCCGACTGACCCCCCGCGCGAAGGGCTGGCGATCCTGCTGCTCGATGGCGGTTTCGAGCGCGCGCATTACGCCCTGGTCCTGGCCGCCGGGGCGCTGGCCGTGGACCGGCCGGTGCTGATCTTCGCCGCCGGCCACGGGGTCCATGCCCTGGCGCGGGACTGGCAGGGGCTGCGCGATGCCGGCGCGGACAGCGCGGCCCAGGCCAGCGGGGTCGCCGGCTTCGACGTCCTGCGCGAAGCCGTCCAGGCACTGGACGGCACGCTGATGGCCTGTGAATCCGGCCTGCGCCTCACCGGCCTGGACGCCGACGCCCTGCTGCCGGGCGTAACGGTGGCCGGCGTTCCCGCCTTTCTCGATGCCGCGCGCGGGCGGCAGGTCATCAGCCTGTGACGGGGCGGCGGATCGCGCAATGCATCCAGGGCCGCAAATCCCCTTGCCGTGCGACGCGGGCCTTGGCAGGGATGCAGCCATGATGCCCACTTCCTTACTTGCCCTCCCCCCCATCCCGCGTCGCGTCACCCCGCGCGGATGCGCCGGCTGGATGCTCTGCGCGACGCTACTGGCCCCGCTCATATCTAACGATGCGACAGCGGCCACGCCGGAGCCATCCAGGACCGGCCACCATCATCATCATCACGCCGCCAAGGCCACGACCGGCACCAAGGCGGCCGCCACGGCACATCATAAGCGGCATCATCCGGCAACGGCCTCCGGCGCGGCCACAACGCCCCATCACGGCCATCCGGCCACGGCGCACGCCGACGCCACGTTCCATCACCATGCCGCGACCGCGTCCCATGCAGCGCACTCCCGCCACGCGGCGGCCGTCGCCGCAGCGGCCGCCGCGGCGGGGATGGCAGCAGCGACGACACCCGCACCGGCGGGCGGAACAGCCGTCGCCATTCCGCCGGCGGCAATGCCAGCCGAACCGCCGGCCCCGACCGACAAGGGCTCGGTCACCGGCCTGCCGCTGCCGCGCTTCGCGGCCCTGCGCGCCGACGAGGTGAACATGCGCTCGGGGCCCGGCCAGCGTTATCCGATCGAGTGGGTCTATCACCGCCGCGACCTGCCGGTGAAAATCGAGCGCGAATTCGACGTCTGGCGCCTGGTCGAGGATTCCGACGGCCAGAAAGGCTGGGTGCACCAGGCAACGCTGGTGGGCACGCGCAGCTTCGTCATCCCCGGCCTGCCACCGGTCGATCCGGCTCCGGCAGCCCCTCCGGCACCGTCCACGCCCGCGACAGCCGGGGCGCCCGTCGCCACCCCGCCAGGTGCGGGGCAGGCAACCAATCCGCCGGCCGGCCATTTCGATAGTCGTGAAGTCGCACGACTGGCCGATCCCGCCGCAGCCGCCTCCATTCCCGGAGCGGTCATGCTGCGCTCGACCCCGGATGCCGGCTCAGCCCTGGTCGCGGTGCTGAAACCCGGAACGGTCGGCGTTCTGCGTACCTGCGCCGCCGGCACGACATGGTGTCGCGTCAGCGTGCAACATTATTCAGGCTGGCTGGACCGCAAGGCGGTCTGGGGCCTGCTGCCGCAGGAGACCATTCAACCGTCCTGAACAACCCGGCGGGCAAGGACGACGGCGCCCGCCGGGAGCAGGACAGCGAACGGGTTGCGGACAGAATCCAGAAGGAGAAAACGCCCATGTCTTCCGCTACAGCCTTACGCCCCCGGCGCACCAAGATCGTGTCCACCCTGGGGCCGGCCTCCTCCACGCGCGAAATCATCCGCGCGCTGGCCGAGGCCGGGGCCGACGTGTTCCGCCTGAATTTCTCGCACGGCACGCATGCCGACCACGCCGCCCGCTACGAGATCATCCGCGCGGTCGAGGCCGAGCTGGGGCGGCCGATCGGCATCCTGGCCGATGTCCAGGGCCCCAAGCTGCGCGTCGGCACGTTCGAGCAGGGCAAGGTCACGTTGCAGACGGGCGCCTTCTTCCGCCTCGATCTCGACGACACCCCCGGCACCGAGCGGCGGGTGCGCCTGCCCCATCCCGAGATCATCCACGCCGCCACCGTCGGCAGCAACCTGCTGCTCGATGACGGCAAGCTGCGCCTGGTGGTGCGCGAAGTGGGCGTGGATCACCTGGATACCGTCGTCGCCGTCGGCGGCGTGCTGTCCGACCGCAAGGGCGTGAACGTCCCCGACATCGTGCTGCCGATCCCCGCCCTGACCGAAAAGGATCGCAGCGACCTCGATTTCGCCCTCGATCTCGGGGTGGATTATATCGGCCTCTCCTTCGTCCAGCGCCCTGAAGACGTCAAGGAAGCCCGCGCCATCGCCGGCGGCCGCGCCTGGATCATGACCAAGATCGAAAAACCGCAGGCGATGGACAATCTGGACGAGATCGTCCGCCTGTCCGACGCGGTGATGGTCGCGCGCGGCGATCTGGGCGTCGAACTGCCACCCGAGGCCGTGCCGCTGGCGCAGAAACACATCATCCGCCTGTGCCGCCAGCTCGGCAAGCCGGTGGTGGTGGCGACCCAGATGCTGGAAAGCATGATCAGCGCCCCCACCCCCACCCGCGCCGAGGCGTCGGACGTGGCCACCGCCGTGTTCGACGGCGCGGATGCCGTCATGCTCTCGGCCGAAACGGCGGCCGGGCAGTTCCCGCTGGAGGCGGTCGGCATCATGAGCCGCATCGTCAGCCGGGTCGAGGAAGACGCGGTCTGGCAGTCGATGATGCAGGCCAGTTGCCCGGCGCCCGAAGGCTTCGTCGCCGACGCCATCGCCGCCGCATCGGGCCAGATCGCCACCACCGTCGACGCGCGCGCCATCGTCGCCTTCACCCTGGCGGGCGCAACCGCCCTGCGCATCTCGCGCGAGCGGCCCTCCTGCCCGATCATCGGCCTCACGCCCACCGACGAGATCGCACGCCGCCTGTGCGTCGTATGGGGCGTCACGGCCCAGTCGGTCGGGCAGGAAACGCCGGTGCATACGGTAGAGAACGTGGTCGACCAGGCGATCGACGCCGCCGTCGCCAGCGGCCTGGCCCGCTCGGGGGACCGGATCGTGATCGCGGCGGGCCTGCCCTTCGGCGTGGCGGGCAGCACCAATACGTTGCGGGTTGCCAAGGTGCCGTAAATATCCAAGGGGCTCTGCCCCTTGACCCCGCCAAAGGCGTCGCCTTTGGAAACAATTCCATTAACAAATCGGGGTGCGGGGGCCGCCGGCCCCTGCCGGGTTTCAGGGCAGCGCCCTGACCTTCATGACGGACCGAGCATTTCCAGCCGTTCCAGCAGCGGATGGTCGCCCACATACAGCAGCCCCCCGGCGGTGCCGATCAGCAACCCCACCAGCCCGATCGCGACCGGCACCGACACGCTGGACATCAGCGCTCCCAGCACCGCCCCGCCGAACAGGGCCAGGATCGCGGCCACCCGCCGCCAGGCCCCTTTCGCCGGCCCGCCGGCCAGCCGGCTGTCATGCATCAGCCCGTGCAGCAGCATGGTGGCAGCCGGCAAGGTCAGGTCCGTAACCTGGGCGTGACGGGTCGCGGATGTCTGCAACCCCATGGCAACCGCCAGGACGACCAGCGTGGCATAGTACCGCCAAGCCGCGTCCAGCCACCAGATCAGGGCCGCCACCAGTACGAGCGCCCCCACCCCCATCAGCAGATCCGCCACCGTCCGCCGCCGCGAATGAGATCGCCGGACCAGCCGGCCGCCCAGCGCCGCCCCGGCCAGATAGGCGGAAATCGCCATCACGCCCGGCCCGGCCACGGATTCCCCCGACGTCAGATGCACCGCGATCAGGATGACGGTCGCCGTCATGTAACCGGTAAAGACCTTCAGATGGGTCAGCGAAACAGCATCCAGCGCCCCCATGGCGACCGTGACCATGATGACGACAATAACCAGCCTTGGGTCGTGGGAGATCTGTTTCAATCCGGGCCTGTCCTCACAAACGAAGGAACCGCGCATATCGCAGCCAGGCCAATAAAAAAAGGTGCATCGTGAAAGATGCACCTTTTTTAAGGTCAGTCCGAGGGTTCGATCCCCCGTTTGTAAGTCCCGCGATCGTATCGCCACGGGTTTCTTATTCATAAGAGTGGGCCGTTCCGGTCTTCTCACTCTGATGAAGCTTTAATGACGTGTTTTTTTCTACTGGTCAAACGAAATATGCAAATAAATGCTGTTTTATGATTTTGTTGCACTGCACAATACATCGCAACGCACAATAAACGATCACGTTCCATTCAATGTTATTTCATGGAGGTGCTAAATTTTCGTGCAGAACAAAAAAAGGCGGGTTCCGAAGAACCCGCCCCACACATCCGGCCGATACCAGACCTTCAGCCTTTCTGCGTCGCCGCCACGGCAACCCGGCCTGGCGGCACGCTCCGTTCCGTCCACCCGCCGCCCAGGGCGCGATAGACGGTGATCAGGTTCTGGTAGCGCGCCTCATGCACCGAGATCCGGCTCTGCTGCGCGCCATAGAGCGTGCGCTGCGCATCCAGCGTGTTCAGGTAGGAATCCACCCCGGCGTCGAAGCGCATCCGCGCCAGCCGGTAGGCATCGGCCGAGGACGCCACCAGTGCATCGAGCTGGCGCGACTGGTCCAGATAGGTCGCCCGCGCGGTCAGCGCGTCCGAAACCTCATGGAACGCCGTCTGGATCGCCTTTTCATACGCCGCCATGCGCTGGTTGCGCAGGGCCTTGGAAGCCTGGAGCGTGCCCTCGTTCTGGCCCCAGGTCAGCAGCGGGATCTGGATCTGCGGATTGACCCCGAACGTCGTGGCCCCCTGGGTGAACAGGTTGCGGAACTGCAGGCTGGATACCCCGTCCGACGCCGTCAGGGTCAGGCGCGGGAAGAAGGCGGCCCGCGCCGCGCCGATATCGTCATTGGCCGACAGCAGCGAGAATTCGGCGGACTGGATATCCGGCCGCCGGTCCAGCAGGTCGGACGGCAGACCGGCCGGCAAGTCGGCCAGGATCGTCTGCTGTCCGAACGGCGCCGGGGCCGGCAGGTTCGCGGGCAGCGGCGCCCCGACCAGCAGCACCAGTTCGTTTTCGTCCTGCGCCACCTGGCGCTGGTACTGGGCGTAATTGGCCGCCGCCTGCTCCACCTGCGTCTCGACCTGGCGCAGGGTCAACTGGTTGGCCTCGCCGTTATCGAAGCCGGCCTGGGTCAGGCGCAGCGTCTCCTTCTGCGATGCCAGCGTCTGCTCGGTCACCTTCAGTTGCTCGGTGTCGGCCAGCCAGGCCACATAGGTCGTCGCCACCTGCGAGATCACACTGATCAGCAGGCTGCGCTCGCTGGCGGCCTGGCTGAGAACCTGATCCGCCGCCTCGCGCGACAGGCTGCGGATACGGCCGAACAAGTCGATCTCGTAGGACGAGAAGCCGATACCCGCCTGATAGAATTTGAAGACATGGCCATCGGCATAAGGCTGGCCACTCCGCCCCTGCTGCAACCCTGGCGCGAAGCTCAGACCCGCATTGCCCGAAGGCGCCTGGTAGATCGCCTGCCCGGTCGATCCGATCTGCGGAAAGAGCGAGGCATGCTGCACCCGGTACTGGCCCTGCGCCTGTACCACGGCATAGGCCGCCGATCGCAGATCGCGATTGTCCCGCACCGCCAGCGCGATCAGCGCCTGGAGCCGCTGGTCGACGAAGAATTCGCGCCAGCCCAGATCCGACGCCGCCGTGCCGATCTGCCCGGAGGCACCGGCATGGTAGGCCGGCCCCTGCGGCCAGGTAGAGGCGACCGGCAGGGCCGGCCGCTTGTAGTCGGGAATCATCGTGCATCCCGACAGCGCCGCCAGGACCATCAGCCCGGCGCGGCGCGGTGAAAGAAACCCGTTCATGAACTCAGCTCTCCTGACCGGACGGCCCGGCGGGACGGGATAGATCGGCATGCGGGTCCACACGGTCCTTCACCCGGCGAACCCGGAACAGCCGCAGCACCAGCACGAAGAACAACGGCACGAAATAGATGGCCAGCAGGGTGGCCGACAGCATGCCGCCCACCACGGCGGTGCCGATCGCAACGCGCGCGCCCGACCCGGCACCGGTCGCGATCGCCAGCGGAAACACGCCGCAGACGAAGGCGATCGACGTCATCAGGATCGGCCGCAGCCGCTCGCGGCCGGCCTTGACGACCGAATCCAGCAGGCTGTCGCCGGCTTCGAAGAAGGCCTTGGCGAATTCCACGATCAGGATCGCGTTCTTCACCGCCAGCCCCACCGTGGTCAGCAGCCCCACCTGGAAATAGACGTCATTGGCCAGGCCCCGCCACAGCGTGAACGTCAACGCCCCCAGCACCCCCAGCGGAATGACCAGCATCACCGCAAAGGGCACCGCCCAGCTTTCGTACAGCGCCGCCAGGCAGAGCAGGATCACCGTCCCGGCCAGCGCATAGAGCGGACCGGTCGAGCCCCCCGACGCCATCTGTTCGTACGACAGGCCGGTCCATTCATAACCGATGCCGGGCGGCAGCTTGGCCAGCGCCTCCTGGATCGCCACCATGGCCGTGCCGGTGCTGTAACCCGCCGAAGGCTGGCCGAGAATCTCGTAGGAGTTCAGGCCGTTGTAATCTTCCACCTTCTGCGGGCCGACAATCCAGTGCCCCGATGCGATCGCGTTGAACGGCACCAGCGTGTTCCCCACATTCCGCAGGTACCACTTGCCCAGATCCTCGGGCAGCATGCGCCCGTCAGGCTCGCCCTGAATATAGACCTGCTTCACGCGGTCGCTGCGCATGAACTGGTTGACGTAGATCGACCCCAGCGCGCCTTCGATCGTCGTATTGATCTCGGCATTGGTCACACCCAGCGCATTCGCCTTCTCGCGATCGATATCCAGCTTGTATTGCGGGGCGTCTTCCAGGCCGTTGGGACGCACGGCCATCAGGCGCGGGTCCCGGGCCGCAGCCATCAGGATCTGATTGCGCGCGGCCAGCAGCTTTTCATGCCCCAGATGCCCGCGATCCTCCAGTTCCAAGTCGAAGCCCGTCGCATTGCCCAGTTCCAGCACCGCCGGCGGATTGATGGCGAAGATCTGCGCTTCAGGGTCGCCCCAGAAATGCATCATGACCCGCATGGCAATCGCCGACGAACTCTGCGACGCATTCGGCCGCACATCCCAATCCTTCAACCGGATGAAGAACGCTCCGGCATTCTGGCCCTGACCGGCGAAGTTAAAGCCGTTCATCGCGAAGACCGACACCACATTGTCGCCTTCGGTCTTCAGAATGTAATCGGTGATCTTGCGGTTGACGGCTGCCGTCTGCTCCTTGGTCGCACCCGGCGGCATCGTCACCTGGCCGAAGATCAGCCCCTGGTCCTCGTCGGGCAGGAAGCCCTGGGGCAGGCGGGCAAACAGGAACACCACCAGTCCGGTCAGCAGCGCATACAGGATCAGCGACACCACGCTGCGTCCCAGCATCCAGCGCACACCGGACTGATAACCCTTGTTGACACGGGCGAAGCTGCGGTTGAACCACCCGGCCAGACCCGTGGTCTTCTCATGCGTGCCGGGCTTGAGCATCGTGGCGCACAAGGCGGGCGTCATGATCATCGCCACCAGCACCGACAGCCACATCGCGGCAACAATGGTGATGGAGAACTGGCGATAGATCACGCCGGTCGAGCCGCCGAAGGCCGCCATCGGCAGGAACACCGCCGTCAGCACCAGCACGATGCCGACCAGCGCGCCCGAGATCTCGTCCATGGAGACGCGCGCGGCTTCCTTCGGCGAGAGCTTCTTTTCCGACATCACGCGCTCGACGTTCTCGACCACGACGATGGCGTCATCGACCAGCAGGCCCACCGCCAGCACCATGGCCAGCATGGTCAGCGTGTTGATCGAGAATCCCAGCGCGGCAAGGATACCGAACGTACCCAGCAGCACCACCGGCACCGCGATGGTCGGGATCAGCGTGGCCCGGAAATTCTGCAGGAAGATCAGCATGACCACGAAGACGAGAACGATTGCCTCTGCCAGCGTGATGACGACTTCCTTGATCGACAGCACGATGAAAGGCTCGGTATCGAGCGGATAGACGACCTTCAGCCCAGGCGGGAAGAACTTCTCAAGCTGCGAGATCTCGGCCCGCACCGCCGCTTCGGTCGTCAGCTGGTTGGCACCCGGCGCCAGCTTCAGCGCCATGCCGACATTCGGCTGGTTGTTATAGAACGACGTGATGTTGTAGCTCTGCGGCCCAAGCTCCACCCGCGCGACGTCGCGGATCCGCACCTGCGAACCGCCCTGCGCCACACGCAGCAGGATATTGCCGAACTCCTCGGGCGACGTCAGCCGGGTCGGCCCGATGATGGTGGCATCCAGCCGCGCCCCCGGCTTGGCCGGCAGACCGCCGATCTCACCCGAGGAAATCTGGATGTTCTGGTCCTGCAGCGCCGTCTGCACGTCGCTGATCGTCATCCCGTATTTGAACAGCTTGCCGGGGTCCAGCCAGATCCGCATGGCGTATTCGGCGCCGAACAGCGTGTGGTCGCCCACCCCCGAAACCCGGCTGAGCGGATCGGAAACGTTCGATGCCACATAGTCCGCGATATCAGGCCCGGTCATGCTGCCATCGGTGGAAATAAAGCCCACCACGAGCATGAAGTTCTTCACGGCCTTGGTCACGGTCAGGCCCTGGGCCGTCACTTCGGTCGGCAGGCGCGGCTGGGCAAGCTGGAGCTTGTTCTGCACCTGAACCTGCGCGATGTCGGGGTTGGTCCCCTGCTCGAACGTCAGGTCGATTTCCATCTGTCCGCTGGCGTAGGACTGCGCCGAGACATATTCCAGATGATCCAGGCCGTACATCTGCTGCAGGATCGGCCGGACCACGGTGTTGTTCACCGTCTCGGCCGAGGCACCCGGATAGGTCACGGTAATCGCGATCTGCGGCGGCGCGATGGAGGGATACTGGGCGATCGGCAGGCGGAAGATCGAAACCGCTCCCACCAGCATGATCACCAGCCCGATGACCCATGCGAAGATGGGCCGGTCAATGAAGAAGCGTGACATGGGTTCTTATCCCGCCTTGCCCTGCTGGGCGGGCTGGGCGGCCGCCTCGGTGGGAGAAACGGTATCGCCAGGGTGGATTTTCTGCAGGCCGCTGACCACGATCCGCTCCCCCGCCTTCAGCCCGGCCGTCACGATCCAGTCGCTTCCGACGGCGGGGCCAGTCGTGATGCCGCGAATGGCAACCTTGTTGTCCGCGCTCACCACCATCACCGTCGGATCGCCGTGCGAATTGCGGGTGACCGCTTCCTGCGGCACGCGCAGCGCGGACGGATCGACACCCTCTTCAAGCTTGGCATGGACATACATGCCGGGCAGCAGCATGTGCGCCGCGTTCGGCATCACCGCGCGGACCACCACGGTCGCCGTCGTCTCGTCCACGTTCACTTCCGAGAATTCCAGCCGGCCCGGCTGCTCGTAGGTGCTGCCATCCTCCAGCGTCAGGGTGACGGTGGCGGCATCCTGGCCCGCGCGCTGCAACCGCCCCTGCTCCAGCTCGCGCCGCAGTTCCAGCAGCCTTGTCGCCGGCAGATTGACGTCCACATAGATCGGGTCCAGCCGGGTGACGATGGACAGGTTGGAGCTCTGCCCCACCGTGGCCAGCGCGCCGACCGTCATCAGCGACCGGCCGATCCGGCCGGAAATCGGCGAGAGCACGCGGGTGTAGTTCAGGTTGACCGAGGCACTTTCCACATTGGCACGCGCCTGCGCGATGTCGGCATCGGCCTCGCGCGCGGCGGCCACGGCATCGTCGTAATCCTGCCGGCTGACGGCATGGGCACGCACCAGCGGTCCGTAGCGGTCCAGCTTCGCCTGGGCGGTCACCTTCGCCGCCTGCGCGTGCAGAAGTTGCGCCTTGGCCCCGTCATAGGTCGCCTGATAGGCCGACGGATCGATCTGGTAGAGCTGCTGGCCAGCCGTAACGTCGGAGCCCTCCACGAACAGGCGCTTCTGGATCACGCCGTTCACCTGCGGGCGAACCTGGGCGATCTCGATCGCCTCGGTCCGGCCCGGCAGGTCGGTGGTGACGCTGAACGGCGCCGCGCGCAGGGTCAGCACGCCGACCTGCTGCGGGGGAGGGGCGGGAGGCGCCGCCTGGCGCTTGCATCCGGCCAGCGCCAGGGACGCACAGGCGGCAAGAAGGACGGCGCGATGGGGACGGGGGTACGTCATTGTGTGATGGAGCCCTGCGGAAACATGGGTCGCCGGCCTGGCCGGGAAGCGGAATCGCGACGGCCAAGGCCCCGCGAAACCGTCCCATGCAACGCCGGCATATGGAAACCGAGTGGTTTTCTTGATCGGAAACTATTTCGTTTCTAAACTCCGGTCAATGGTCACCAAAACAGGAGGTCACCCAGACAGGGGCCTCCCCGACAGGGGCCACCCAGACAGAGCCATCCTGAAAGAAAGGAATTGCCGAAATGCCCGCTACCGGGGCGACGACGTCGGATCTTGTGCTGTCCCACTCCCGCGAGGCCGAGGCGCTGTGCCCGGAGAAGCGATGCCCGGGCCGGCCGCCCGTGCTGGAGGGTGGCGAACGGCGGGAACTGATCCTGAACGCCGCCTGCCAGGTCCTGGACGATCACGGCTATCACAACGCCTCGATGGACAAGCTGGCGCAGCTATCGGGCATGTCCAAGAAGACCATCTACCAGATGTTTTCCTCCAAGGAGGATCTGTTCCGTACCCTGATCAGCGAGCGGCTGTTCGACATCAAATACCAGCCGGTCCACTGCCCGGCCAACCTGACGCCCGAGGCCGAGCTGGTCCATATCCTGATGGCGATCGCGATGCGGGTTCTGGCGCCCGAGCGGATGTGCCTGGTCCGCGCCATCGTCGGCGAGATCCGCGATTCCGCCGAGATCCGCCGCATCATGCAGAGCATCGAACTCTGCGGCAACTGCAACCAGGTCGAGGAATGGCTGCTGCGCCAGCAGGCGGCCGGCACCCTGCCCATCGACGACGCCGAGGACCTGGGCATCGGCCTGTTCAACATGACGGTGGGCAAGCTGATCCTGGGCGAGCTGTTCCATTCGCGCGATCTGGTGACGCGGGAGGAGATCGAGGCCAATATCCGCCGCTGGGTGCGCATCTTCCTGGCCGGACTGTCGGCCATCGAACCGGCCCGGCCCTGACCGCCGCATCGCCGTTGCCGCCGGCCCCAGCCATGTGCCGCTGACGGCCACGACACCGGGGATACATGCACGATCGGGCTTTCCCGTGGCGGGAAAGAGGCTATCATCGGGGCAATGATCCCAGGACCCTCAGCCGGGGCCGCACGCGGCACCAGGGGCGCGGCCAGACGCGCAGCCGGGGCGAGCAAGGACGCAGCCCGATGAAGGCCTGCCGTCCCGCCCGTTTCTGCTCCGGCGACATCATGCGCCACGTCGTCGTCATGGCCGGGACCGGGGCGATCGGGCTGATGGCCGTGTTCGCCGTCGATCTGCTGAACCTGTTCTATATCTCGCGCCTCAACGACCCGGCGCTGACGGCCGCGATCGGCTTTACCGGCGCGGTCGGCTATGTCCAGATCGCGGTCTCGATCGGCATGTCGATCGGCCTGGGCGCCGTCACTGCCCGCCAGATCGGCGCCGGCCGGCACGACCGGGCGCGCCGCATCGCCTCGTCCTTCCTGCTGGTCATGACGGCGGTCATGGTCGCCCTGGGGCTGGCGACGGCCCTCTTCTCCACGCCGATCCTGCATCTGTTCGGCGCGACGGGGCGGGTGGCGGAACAGGCCGGCCAGTATATCCGCATCGTCTCTCCCGCCTTGTGGCTTGTCGCGGCGGGCATGGGCTGCTCCAGCCTGCTGCGCGCGGTCGGCGACGCCAGACAATCCATGAACGTCACCCTGATCGGGGCACTGGCCTCGGCCATGCTCGACCCGCTGCTGATCTTCTGGCTGCATCTGGGCCTGGCGGGGGCCGCCATCAGCACCATCCTGTCGCGCGGACTGGTGGCCATCCTGGGCTATCTGGCGGTGCGGCGGCACGACCTGCTGGCCATGCCCTCCAGCCGCTACATCCTGCATGACGCCAAGCTGGTCGGCGGGGTGGCGATGCCGGCGATCCTGACCAATCTTGCCACCCCGATCGGCGGCCTGTTCGTCACCCACGCCATGGCCACGTTCGGCCTGGCGGCGGTGGCCGGGCAGGCGACCATCGACCGGATCGTTCCCGTCGCCTTCGCCTTCGTCTTCGCGCTGACCGGCTCGGTGGGTCCGATCATGTCGCAGAACCAGGGCGCGGGCCAACTGGACCGGGTACGCCAGACGCTGGTGGCCGCGCTGAAGCTGGTGGCCATCTGCGTCGCGCTGACCTGGGCGATCCTGCTGCCGGCGCAGAACCTGGTGGTGCAGGCCTTCGCCGCCCAGGGCACCACGGCGGACCTGATCCGCCTGTTCTGCACCTGGACCGTCGGCGGCTACCTGTTCATCGGCATGCTGTTCGTCGCCAACACGGCCTTCAACAATCTGGGCTTCCCGCTCTATTCGACGCTGTTCAACTGGGGGCGGGCGACGCTGGGCACCATTCCGTTCGTCTGGATCGGCATGCGGTTCGGCCCGTGCGGCGTGCAGGTCGGGCAGGTGCTGGGCAGCGTCGTCTTCGGCACCTGGGCCGTGCTGACCGCCTTCTCGGTGGTGCGCAACCTCAAGCCCGGACGGATCATCCCCGGCCTGGCCACCGAACTGCCGGGCCGGACCGCCAAGAGCGCAATGGCCGAACTGAATGAACTGGACGAGGAGGAACAGATCGCCGAAGACGCCGCGCGGGTTTGATCTTCTGTTCTTTTTTGAAAAAAAGAACCAAAAAACTTTTGAATATTTGTTCTTCACACAGGGAAGAAAACTCTCCCCTACACGAACGTCCTAAAACGAATAAAAGTCTTTTTGCTTCTTTTTCTTCAGAAAAAGAAGGCCCTTAAAGAAAGGACCACCCCATGTCCCGACTGACCGAAGAAGAACGCAACGCCCTGCCGGACGACGCCTTCGCGCTCCCCGGCCGCCGCTACCCGATCCCCGACGCCGCCCATGCCCGCGACGCGCTGGCGCGTGCCAGCGCGATGCTGCATGAGGGCTACCTGACCCAGGACGAGTATGAAACGGTCGTTCGCCGTGCCCGCACGGTCCTGGGCGAAGACTAAGAGGCGGCTTGCAAAGTCACCCTGCCGGCGATCCGACGCGCATTTCCTGCGCTTCGGTGCTCACGGCCATCAAGGCCGCTCCGCTCCGATGCTCAAAAATACACGCCGGGCGTGCCGCTGCACGACACTCTCGCTCGGCAGGCCGACTTTGCAAACCACCTCTTGACGAATCGGGGTCAAGGGGCCGACTGGCCCCTTGCGGGTTCGGGCAGAGCCCGACCTTCCCCTCAGCCCGCCTTGTCCAGCGCCGCCTCGACCTGCGGCAGGATTTCGAACAGATCCCCGACCAGCCCGTAATCCGCCACCTGGAAGATCGGGGCCTCGGGGTCCTTGTTGATCGCGACGATGACCTTGCTGTCCTTCATCCCGGCCAGATGCTGGATCGCGCCGGAAATACCGACGGCGATATACAGCTCCGGCGCCACGATCTTGCCGGTCTGCCCCACCTGGTAGTCGTTGGGCACGAACCCGGCATCGACGGCGGCGCGCGAGGCGCCGATGGCCGCCCCCAGCCGGTCGGCCAGCGGGTTCAGCAGCTTGAAGTTCTCTTCGTTCTGCATGCCCCGGCCACCCGAGACGATCACCCGCGCCGATTCCAGCTCGGGGCGCTCGGACTTCGACAGCGCGATCGAGACGAATTCCGAAAGCGCCGGCCCTTCCGGCACCGTCACCTGCTCGATCGGGGCGGCGCCACCCTCGGCCGGCGCGGGATCGAAAGAGGACGCACGCACCGTCAGCACCTTCTTCGCATCCGACGACTTCACCATCGCCAGCGCGCTGCCGGCATAGATCGGGCGCACGAAGGTGTCGGCATCGACGATCGACACCACGTCGGGGATCGGCTGCACGTCCAGCAGGGCGGCGGCACGCGGCAGCACGTTCTTGCCGCTGGCACCGGAGGCCGCGACGATATGGCTGTAGCCGGGGGCGAGATCGGCGATCACCGCCGCCAGCGGCTCGGCGAGCTCATGGGCGGCGGCGGCACCGGCCGCGCGCAGCACCTTGGCCACGCCGTCGATCCGCGCGGCGGCGTCGGCCACGGCCGCGTCGCCCGTCACCAGCGCATGCACCTCGCCCAGCGCCCGCGCCGCCGTCACGGCAGACCGCGACGCCTGGCGGATGACACCGGACTCATGATCCAGGAAAACGAGTACGGCCATGATCAGATCACCTTCGCTTCGTTGCGCAGACGGGCCACCAGATCGGCGGCGGATTCGACCTTGATGCCTTGCTGGCGCGCCGGCGGCTCGGCCACCGAGACGATGGTCAGGCGCGGCGTCACATCCACACCCAGATCGGCGGGCGCGATCGTCTCCAGCGGCTTCTTGCGCGCCTTCATGATGTTGGGCAGCGAGGCATAACGCGGCTCGTTCAGCCGCAGGTCAGCGGTCACGATGGCCGGCAGCGCCAGCGTCAGCGTCTCCAGCCCGCCATCGATCTCGCGCGTGACGGTGGCCTTGCCACCCGCGATCTCGATCTTGCTGGCGAACGTGCCCTGGGCCCAGCCCAGCAGACCGGCCAGCATCTGGCCGGTGGCGTTCATGTCGTCGTCGATCGCCTGCTTGCCCAGCAGCACCAGGTCGGGGCTCTCCTTGGCCACCAGCGCCTTGAGGATCTTGGCGACGCCCAGCGGTTCCACCGCCACGTCGGTCAGGACCAGGATCGCCCGATCCGCCCCCATTGCCATTGCGGTGCGCAGCGTGTCCTGCGCCTGCTGCACGCCGACCGACACCGCCACCACTTCGGTCGCGATGCCCTTTTCCTTCAGGCGCACGGCTTCCTCGACCGCGATCTCGTCGAAGGGGTTCATCGACATCTTCACGCCAGCGGTCTCGACACCCGTGCCGTCCGCCTTCACGCGCGGCTTGATGTTGAAATCGATCACGCGCTTTACGGGAACAAGAACCTTCATGGACCTCTTCGCCTGTCTGTCAGCCGGAATAGGGAGCACTCACCCCAGGGAGGGCGCCCCCAATAGCGCATTTCACCAAAAAATCACATCCCGCCGGGATAGTTCGGCCCGCCGGCGCCCTCGGGCGTGCACCAGTCGATGTTCTGCGCCGGGTCCTTGATGTCGCACGTCTTGCAATGCACGCAGTTCTGGGCGTTGATCTGCAGGCGCGGCGCGGTCTCGACATCCACGGCCTCATAGACCCCGGCCGGGCAATACCGGCTTTCGGGCGCGCGGAACACATCCCAGTTTACCGTCTTCCACAGTGCCTCGTTGCGCAGCTTCAGATGGACCGGCTGGTCTTCCTCATGATTGGTGGCGGAGAGAAAGACCGAAGACAGCTTGTCGAACGTGATCTTGCCGTCCGGCTTCGGATAGGCGATCTGCGGCGACGCGCTGGCGGATTCCAGAACCTCGTTGTCCGCATGGCGATGATGCAGCGTCCACGGCGCGCGACCACGCAGCAGCATGGCGTCGATGCCCGAATAGAGCGCGCCGCCCTTCATGCCGAACCGCGCGAAGGCGGGGCGGATGTTGCGGACGCCGCGCAGTTCCTCCCACAGCCAGGACTGGCGGACCCGGGCGGTGTAGGATGTCGGCTCGGCCCGGCCGCCCTCCATCGCCTCGGCCACCGCCTCGGCCGCCAGCATCCCCGATTTCATCGCGGTATGCGTGCCCTTGATCTTGGGCACGTTCAGGAAGCCCGCCGTATCGCCGATCAGCGCGCCACCGGGGAAGGTCAGGCGCGGAATCGACTGGATGCCCCCCTCCGACAGCGCCCGCGCGCCATAGGCGATGCGGCGCCCGCCCTCGAACGTGGCCCGGAAGGACGGATGCAGCTTCAGGCGCTGCATCTCGTCGAACGGCGAGAGCCAGGTATTGGGATAATCCAGCCCGACCACGAAGCCGTACGAGACCAGGTTCTCGCCGAAATGATACATCCAGGCGCCGCCATAGGTCCGGTCGTCCAGCGGCCAGCCGAAACTGTGCTGCACCAGGCCGGGGCGATGCTGCTCGGCCGGAACCTCCCACAATTCCTTGATGCCCAGGCCGTAGGTCTGCGGGTCCACGCCCTTGCGCAGATTGTACATCGCCATCAGCCGCTTGGTCAGCGACCCCCGGCACCCTTCGGCGAACAGGGTATATTTCGCGCGCAGTTCCATCCCCGGCGCGTAGTTGGGGCCGGGCTCGCCATCGCGGCCGATGCCCATGTCGCCGGTCACCACGCCCACCACGCGCCCGTCCTCGACCAGCACGTCCGCGCCGGCGAAACCGGGATAGATCTCCACCCCCAGTTCCTCGGCCCGCCCGGCCAGCCAGCGGCAGACATCGCCGAGGCTGACGATGTAATTGCCGTGGTTGCGCATGTGCGGCATCACCCGGTCCAGCATCGGCACGGTGTAGCCACGGCTTTCGGTCAGGAAGAGCATCGCCTCTTCCGTCACCGGCGTATTCAGCGGCGCGCCGGTTTCGCGCCAGTCGGGCAACAGTTCGTCCAGCGCGCGCGGTTCGATCACCGCGCCGGAGAGGATATGGGCGCCGATCTCGCTGCCCTTCTCGATCAGGCAAACCGTCGCCTGCGGCACGAGCTGCCGCAGCCGGATCGCCGCCGCCAGACCGGACGGCCCGCCACCGACAACGACAATATCGAATTCCATTGTCTCGCGCGCGTTTTCGGTCATCGCCTTTCTCGCCTCGTCATGCAGTTGCTGCGCCATGAACGCCACGGCCCGGGTGGAAGATTTATGCCTTCCTAGAACCGAACGGGGCCGGAACGCAAAAGCGGCGGCAAATCAGCGCGCGGGGCCGAATGCCAGCTCCCCGAGCGCGCGCCATTCAGGCGAGACGAAATTGACGATCAGCGACCGGCGCAGGCCCTCGATCGGCCGGCGCACGAACCCATGCCAGCTCTCCTCGCCGGGCACGAACATCAGGCCGGAATTGAACGCGCCGCTGGCCCGCGCCACCGGCCGGCCATCCGCCGTCATCAGGTCGGTGCCCCAGTCCGCCGTCCCCGCATCGGTGGAAAGCGAGACCAGCAGCGTCAGCGTCTTCGCCCCGATATCGGTATGCGGCTCCAGCCAGAATCCATCGGTGTCGAGGCACAGTTCCAGCCGCAGGGCGCAGCCGGCCAGCCGGGCCCCGCACCGCGCGGAAATGGCATCGCGGGCCTCCGGCGCATCGAACATGCGGGCCAGCAGATCCAGCCCCGGCGCGCGGCGCGTCTCGGGTGTGACGAAGACGCGCCGGCCGTTGCGGGCATCGCGCCGGCCGCCGGTATCGCCGCCATGGGCGTCCGCCCCGGGGTCCCACGCCAGCAGCGCGGCACGGGCCGGCGGCGGCAGAACGTCATCCAGCACCCAGTGCGCGAACGGCCACGCCCGCTCTTCCGCCGCCCGCACCGACGCGGCCGCCTGATTGGGCATCAGCCTCTCCATATCCACCACGGCAGGATCCACTACGGCAGGATTACAGCGCGCCGGCATGGCGCTTCACGCCGGCCGGCGCATGATGCGCATCGAACACGGAAGCGATATTGCGCAGGAACGGGCGGCCCTTCTCGGTCACGCGAACCACGGGCCCATCCAGCACCACCAGCCCGTCCATTTCCGCCTGTCGCAGGGCCGGCCATGCGTCGTCATACCAGAAGGCCGGGACCCCATGGCGGGCCCCAACGGCAACCGGGTCGACCCGCAGGTCGCACATCAGCCGTTCGATCACCTCGCCGCGCAGCCGGTCGTTCCCGGTCCGGCACACGCCGCGCACGGCGGGCAGACTGTCGGGCATCGTCTCCATGGCGCGCGCGTAGACTGCATTTGCCGGCACGTTCTGCGTCATGCCCTGGGGAAAATTCGAGATCGCCGAGGCCCCGATGCCAACCAGCACCGACGCGGGATCGACGGTATAACCCTGGAAATTGCGGCGCAGGGTGCCGGTCTCGGCCGCGTGGCAGAGCGCATCGTCGGGCTGGGCATAATGATCCAGCCCCACGGCGCGATAGCCGGAAAGGCGCAAGGCCTCGTCGATGCGCGCCCGCTGGGCCAGCCGCTCGGCGGGTGGCGGCAGGGCGGCTTCGGGCAGCAGGGCCTGGCGCTTCTGCTTCCACGGCACATGCGCGTAGCCGAACACCGCCAGCCGCTCCGGCCGCAGCACTTCGGCGACGGTCAATGCCGTATCGCCCGCGCCATCGACGGTCTGGTAGGGCAGGCCATAGATCAGATCGACATTGATCGAGCGGATTCCCGCCGCGCGCACCCGGCGCACGCAATCCTCGGTCTGTTGCAGGCTCTGCACCCGGCCACTGGCCGCCTGCACCTCCGGGTCGAGATCCTGCACGCCCAGGCTGGCGCGGTTGAACCCCAGCGCGCCCAGCAGCGGCGGATAATCGTCGGGCAGAAAACGGGGGTCGAGTTCGATGGCGATTTCGGCGTCCGCCTCCACGGCGAACAGGCGATGGACCGTCTCCATCACCGCGCGCATGCTGTCGGGCGGCAGGGTCGTCGGCGTGCCGCCACCCCACTGCACATGCCGGACAGGCCGATCGGCGCCGAGTCGCGCCGCCACCCGGTGCAGTTCATCGATCAGGAGCCGGGCATAGGCCGCCCGCAGGTCGGCATCGCGCACGACCGAGCTATTGCACCCGCAGAACAGGCACAGCACGTCGCAGAACGGAACATGCAGGTAAAGCGAGACGGGCGTGCCAGCCGGAACCGCGCGAAGCCACGCGTCGGCTTCGGCGGCACCGACCGAGGCGTCAAACTGCGCCGCAGTCGGATAACTCGTATAGCGCGGCAGGTTGCCCCCATACCGAACCAGAATGTCGGAAGGGGGCAGCGCGTCCATCAGGATCAGAACCGGTATTCGATACCAGCGCCAACCACGGTCGGGTCGAGCGAGTCATGCGCCTTGATGAAGGGGCTGCTGGTGCCACGGTCGTTGGCCCAGGCATGCATCCGCATGAACATCTGCTTGACGTCGAAGTTGAAGAACCAGTTGCCCACGAGCTGGTAGTCGAAGCCCGCATTGACCGACGGACCGCCGGTAAAGCCGACATTGAGCTTCTGCACCAGGCCACCGGCCGGCGAGACGTTGTGGAACCACGCCATCGTGCCGCCGACACCCACATAGGGGTTGAAGCGCTTGTGCGGCCGGAAATGCCACGCGAAGGTCACGGTGGGCGGCAGCACCCAGGCGCTGCCGACATCGACATGGGCCGACCCGCCGACGCCCTCGGCGGCAACCTCATGCCGCGTGCTGGCGGCGATCAGGTCCACCGACAGGTTGTCGGTGAAGAAATATTCGAACGTCAGCTCGGGCATGACCTGGCGTGTGGTCTTGATCCGGCCCGGCACCGCCGCGTTGTTGATCCACAGCTTGCTGTCCCGGTCTTCGGGCAGCACGCCCAGCGCGGACAGGCGGATCAGGAAATCGCCCTTGCCCAGACCGATCTTGGTGCTGGCGCAGGTCTCGAACAGGCCGCAATGGCCGCGACGCGAGGGCGGCGGCGGAACGGAATCCGACGTGACGGGCGCATTGACATAAGCCGACGGCGTGGCCGTCTGGGCGCGTCCCGCGCCCGGCGCCAGCGCCAACAGGCCGGCCAGAGCCGGGACGACGAGGCTACGGGTGAGTTTCATCGTGTGCGCCTTTCAACTTTAAGCGATGAACAACATCGTGTGATGTGCATTGATCACGCACCGACTGTCATCGCCTTGACTTAAATCAAGCCATATTCTGCGATATCTCGATCAGTGTACGAATCGGCATCGGGTGTGTCGCATTGCGCCCACGGGTGGCCATGCGCGCCACCAGGGCCTGCTGGTCCCCCGGCAGGATGACGCGCGCACTCCCGCACCCGGCCTCGCACGCCATATTTTCCAAAGCGGGCAGGAAGGCATCCAGCACCGACCAGACCTCGCCGAATGTCAGCGCAACGAAATGCTCCGCCGTCAGGACCCGCCCGTGGCGCATATCAGGCGCGCACCGAAAGGATATCAATCCGCACGGCGGGGAGGAGGGGGCGTGGCGCGCGACGAGAATGCCCTGCCGGCCGCGCGGGCCGGTGCGCAGGGCACGGCGCGCCAGCCGCATCCACGCGCCGCGCGCCATTCCCGGGTAGGCCAGGCGCACCAGCGGATAGACCAGTGCGACATCCTCGGGGCCCAGCAGGCCGACGACAAGAGAGGGGTCGGAATTCATCGTTGGGCGCGGCTGGAACCTTCCATGCCCGCACGCTTGGGTCCGATGCAGTAAAAGACATTGATTCAGATCAATTCAGCCCGCATTCTGCTATGCGTTCCGGCCCCAGCGGACGGATGGCCGTCCGTGCCGAAACGACCGGCCCGCTGTCCCGCGGGCCTGAACCGGGAGGAACCCGGACGATATGTCTGACCAGACCACCTGCCAGCGCGATGCCCGTCCGCGCCGCCTGATCCTGGCCGGCGCCCACCGCCAGCCCGGCTATTGCCTGAGCTGCGGCATCCGGGCCCAGAGCGTGTGCAGCGTCATCGACGATGACGACATCGCCCGGCTGGCCGAAACGGCGGTCGAGACGCTGGTCCTGCCGGGCCGCAGCTTCATCGAGGAAGGTGCTCCGGCGACCGATTTCTACAATATCACCTCGGGCAACGTGAAGCTGTTCAAGGCCCTGCCCGACGGGCGCCGGCAGATCACGGGCTTCGCCACCACCGGCCATTTCCTCGGCCTGGCGGTGTCCGACCAGTATGCCTTCGGCGCCGAGGCGATGGACACGGTGCGGCTGTGCCGGTTTTCGCGGGCGCGGATGCGGCAGTTGATGGACGATTTCCCCCGCCTGGAGCGCAGGCTGCTGGCGGAAGCGTCGAACGAACTGGTGGCGGCGCAGAACCAGATGCTGCTGCTAGGCCGCAAGACCGCGCGCGAACGGGTGGCCAGCTTCCTGCTGGGGCGCGTGCGCGAGGCCCCGAACCCCTCCGAGGACGTGCCGCTGCCCATGACCCGGTCGGACATGGCCGATTATCTGGGCCTGACGATCGAGACGGTCAGCCGCACACTCAGCTGGATGCGCACCGAACGGCTGGTCGCCATCGGCAAGGGCCACACCGTGCGCATCACCGCGATGGAACGCCTCGAAGCCCTGGCCGCCGGCGAGGCTGGCTGACCAGGGCTGCTGCCGGCGATCCGACGCGCGTTTCCGGCGCTTCGGTGCTCACGGCCCATATGGCCGCTCCGCTCCGATGCTCGGAAACACACGCCGGCCGTGCCGCTGCGCGACACTCTCGCTCAGCATCAGCCCTGGTCAGCCAGCCTGGTTCTTGAAACTTTTATTCCACTTCATGGCCCGGCTCCGGAATAACGTCGGGCGCATGGAGCTTCGGGCCGCGCGTCGGGCCGCCGACGATGTGGCCGATCGGCGTCAGCACCTCCACATGGTCGCAGATGATCTTGAACACCGCGAGCATCGGCACCGAGAGAAACGCCCCCCAGACCCCCCACAGCCAGTCCCAGAACATCAGCGACCCCATCACCAGCACGGGATTGAGCGTGAAGCGCCGGGCCAGCACCATCGGGGTAATCGTCTCGCCTTCCATCAGATGGATGCACAGATAGACCATCGGCGGCAGCAGCGCCTGGAGCATCGACGGGAAGACGAACAGGCTGATGACAAAATAGATCACGATCCCGGTCAGCGGGCCGATAATGGGGATGTAATTCAGCAGGAAGGCCAGCACCCCCCACAAGAGCGGGTTGGGCAGGCCGAACACCCAGCATTGCAGCATGTTCGCCAGCCCGACCAGCACGTTGATGATCGTGATCGTCGTCAGGTACAGCGAGACGTTGCGTTCGATCTGATAGGCAATCTGCACCGCGCGGCGCTTGTCGGCAAAGGTCGGCATGATCTCGACGAAGCGCCGCAGCAGGCTGTCTCCCTGCGCCAGCAGGAAGAACAGCATCAGCATCATCGTAAAGAGCTGGCCCACGAACGCCCGCGTTCCCAGCAGCACGCTGGAGCCGAACAGGCCCAGCCCCCCATCGCCCGCCGGCGCGGACGGCGCCAGCAGGGTAACCTGTCCGCCCCCCTGCGCGCTCCGGCCGCTGACCACGGCCATCAGGCTCTCGATCCGTTCGTTGGCCGCCTGGATCATCCGCAGCGGCCCATGCAGCACGGCCATATGGGCCTGGATGGCCGCCATGGTCTGCGGCGCCCGGCTGATCCAGCCGGCGGCAGGCACCGAAATCGCGGTGCCGATCGCCCCCACCACGCCGAACAGGCACAGGATCAGCAACAGCGCCGCCAGCGTCTTGGGCAGCCGCAGGCGCGCATGCAGCAGGCGCATCGGCGCCGACAGCAGCAGGTTGGCCACCAGCGCCAGCACGATCGGCAGGATGATCGCCGCCGCGAAATACAATGTGTAGAAAACGGCCAGCACCGTCAGGATCAGCAGGCAGATGGTCTGCGCGCTGAAGCGGCTGCGGCGCACGACCTCTATGGCCCGCTGCTGCTGGCGCGTCTCGAACGAATCCGCTTCTTCACTCTCGGGAGCCAGCATCACGCCCCAGCCTCGCCAACGGCAACCGGCGGCAAGGACCCGCCCGACCGCTGTTGAATGGGGCGTAGTCCCCCACCCGCGCCGACGCAAGGCATAACCCGCATCAGCATTGGTGCCACGCGCCCGGCGCGGGCATAAGGTCCTCGATCGCCCCCTCGTCACAGAAACGTGAGAATTCTGAACGGCGATGGCCGCAAAAGGCGACGATCAAGGGTTGAAAGCCGCGATCATCGGAGGTCACATCCAACCTGAAAGCGGGAGCCCCGCCTTCATGACCAGAATGATGGAGGATCACATGGCCTGGACTGCTCCGAAGATCACCGAAGTTCCGCTGGGCGCGGAAATCAACAGCTACGTCTGCGGCCAGAAGAAATAAGCCGCACGAGACGCCGCCCAGCCTCGTGCGGGCGGCGTTTCTGTTCTAGATATCTGCGCCATGATCGACATCATCGTTCTCGGCGCGGCCGCTGGCGGCGGCTTTCCGCAATGGAATTCCAACGCCGCCGGATGCCGGCGCGCCCGATCGGGCGACCCCGACGCCCTGCCCCGAACCCAGGCCTCGATCGCCATCAGCGGCGACGGCGCGCACTGGTTCGTCGTCAATGCCTCTCCGGACCTGCGTACGCAGATCGGGCAGACACCTTCACTGCATCCGCAGGAAGGCCTGCGCTCCACCCCCATCGCGGGAGTGATCCTGACCGGCGGCGAGGTCGATACCGTGACCGGCCTGCTGACCCTGCGCGAACGCCAGCCCTTCACCCTGCTGGGCACCCGCCCGGTGCTGGACCTGCTGGATGCCAACCCCATCTTCGAGGCCCTGGACCGCGCCATCGTGCCACGCCTGGCGCTGACGCTGGACGAGCCCTACGCGCTGGCGCTGCCCGACGGCACGCCGGCCGGGCTGACCATCACGCCCTTCGCGGTGCCGGGCAAGGTGCCGCTCTATGCCGAAACCGGCCCCGACCCGGCCGCCATCGTCGAAAATGGCGAGACGGTGGGGCTGGCGATCACCGACGGCACACGCCATGTCTTCTTCATTCCCGGCTGCGCGCGCATGACCGACGCGCTGCGGGCCCGCCTGCGGGGGGCGGACATCGTGTTCTTCGACGGCACGCTCTGGACCGACGACGAGATGCTCCACGCCGGGGTCGGGCAGAAGACCGGCCAGCGCATGGGCCATATGTCGGTCAGCGGCCCGGCCGGCACGATCAGCGCGCTGTCCGATCTGGAGATCGGGCACAGGATCCTGATCCACATCAATAATTCCAACCCCGTCCTGCTGGCCGACAGCCCCGAGCGCGCGGCGGCGCGGGCGGCGGGATGGGACGTAGCCTTCGACGGCATGAGGATAACGGCATGACGGACCTCCCGCTCTCTCCTGACGATCTGGAGGCCGCGCTGCGCGCCATCGGCGCCGAGCGCTACCACAATCTGCATCCGTTCCACCGGGCCCTGCATGACGGGCGGCTGACGAAGGGCCAGGTGCAGGCGTGGGCGCTGAACCGCTATTATTACCAGTGCCGCATCCCCGCCAAGGACGCGACCCTGCTCGCCCGCCTGCCGACGGCCGACCTGCGCCGCGAATGGCGGCGGCGGCTGGTCGATCATGACGGCGACGCGCCGGGCACCGGCGGCGTGGCCCGCTGGCTGAAGCTCACCGACGGCGTCGGGCTGGACCGCGCCTATGTCGAGTCGCTGGACGGCCTGCTCCCCGCCACCCGCTTCGCCGTCGATGCGTATGTGGAATTCGTGCGCGACCGCTCCATCCTGGAGGCCATCGCCTCATCGCTGACCGAACTGTTCTCGCCCACCATCATCAGCGAGCGCGTGGCCGGCATGCTGCGCCATTATGATTTCGTCACGCCCGAAACGCTGGCCTATTTCCAGCCCCGGCTGACCCAGGCCCCGCGCGATTCCGACTTCGCCCTGGCCTATGTGCGCGAACACGCCCGCACCGCCGCCGAGCAGAAATCGGTGCTGGACGCACTGACCTTCAAATGCGCCGTGCTGTGGTCGATGCTCGATGCGCTCGATTACGCCTATGTCGTCCCCGGCCGCATCCCGCCCGGCGCCTTCACGCCCGACCCCGCATGACCACCGCCCCCACCCCGCCACCGGTCGCCGAAGAAACAATCGTCCGCTTCCTGCGCGGCACCCGCCTGCAACATGACCGGGTGCGCGACCAGTGGGTGATCCAGGCGCCCGAACGCGCCTTCATCGCCGACCCGATCGCCGCCGAGATCCTGCAACTGGTGGACGGCACGCGCCCCGTCTCCGCCATCATCGACATCCTGGCCGAACGCTTCGCCGCCCCCCGCCCCGTCATCGCCCATGACGTGCTGGAGATGATCGCCAGCCTCGCCCAGCGGCAGGTGCTGACGGCATGAGCAACCCGCCCGTCCCGCCACCGATGAGCCTGCTGGCCGAGCTGACGCATCGCTGCCCGCTGCAATGCCCGTACTGTTCCAACCCGCTGGCGCTGGACGGGCGGGAGGGCGAGCTTACGACCGACGACTGGCTCCGCGTGCTGGAACAGGCGGCGGAACTGGGCGTGTTGCAGGTCCATTTCTCCGGCGGCGAGCCCATGGCCCGGCGCGACCTGCCCGAACTGGTGCGCAGGGCGGCATCGCTAGGACTGTACAGCAACCTGATCACCTCCGGCGTGCTGCTCACCGAAGCCACCCTGGCCCAACTGGCCGAGGCCGGGCTGGACCATGTGCAGCTCTCGTTCCAGGACGTCGACACCGTACCGGCCGAGACCATGGGCGGCATGCCCGGCGCGCAGGAAAAGAAGCTGGCGGCCGCACGCCTGATCGTGGCCGAAGGCATGCCGCTGACGACGAATTTCGTCATCCATCGCGGCAATGTCGGCCGCATCGGCCGCATGCTCGATCTGGCGGTGGAACTGGGCGCCCGCCGCGCCGAGATCGCGCACACCCAATATTACGGCTGGGGGCTGGTCAACCGCGCCGCCCTCATGCCCAGCCGCGCCCAGCTCGAAGAAGCGACCCGCGCGGTGGAAGACGCCCGCGCCCGGCTCGCCGGAAAGCTGGCGATCGACTACGTCACCCCCGATTACTACGCCGACCAGCCCAAGCCCTGCATGGGCGGCTGGGGGCGGCGCTTCGTCAATATCTCACCCACCGGCCACGTCCTGCCCTGCCACGCCGCCGAGACGATCAAGAGCGTGCCCATCCCCGACATCCGCACCGCCAGCCTGGCGGCCATCTGGGCCGACGCCCCGCTATTCCGCCTGTTTCGCGGCACGGACTGGATGCCCGAACCCTGCCGCGGCTGCGACCTGCGCGAGCAGGACTGGGGCGGCTGCCGCTGCCAGGCCCTGGCCCTGCTGGGCGACGCGGCGGCCACCGACCCGGTCTGCACCCGCTCGCCCGACCACACCCGGATCAGCAAGATCCTCGCCGACCTGCCGGAGACGCCGCCGCCGCTGGTCTATCGCCGCTACGGCAACGCGCCGGGCTGAGAAAGACCCCGATCCGATCTCTCTTTCCAGCTTCGAAGCCCCGAGCACATTCGTTCAGAACCATTCTTTCTGATGGGCAACATAAGTCTCATAGAAATCCTGATCGGATTTCGAGATGTAAATAATACCCTCAATAAAGGCGATCAGCCAGATAACCGCACCAGGGATACCAAAAAACAGAAATCCGAACATCGTAATGAGCAGCATTACGATACCGGCCTTGTTGTATCCCAGATAAAATTTATGAATCCCAAACCCGCCCAGGAAAATCGCCAGAAGGCCCGCAACGACCTTCGACTTCTCTCCTGACGTATTGATATCTATATTGATACCACCCATTGGCTGGTCACGCAGAACAAATATCGAGAGCGCCTCGCCATTGCTCTGATCGAAATCGACTCTTGCGCCATTCCTCAGAGAAGAAAAATCTGATTTTACGCTCGTTCCCTTGAATTTATATCGATTATTATCGTCCCCGCTGATCAATCCTTCTCCATTCCTGGGGTCATAATCGAGAACGGTTCCGCGCATTTTGTCCCACCCGCACATCTCAAGCCGATTGTACCAGCATAGAGATTCGGGATAATTTTCGTCAATTCCAAGCGGGCCGCGTCAATCCGACACCTATCCCGCCCACCTCCCGGCCAGCCGCACCGGCCAGAAGTGAAAAAGCGGGCCCATGCTGGGCAGGAAACACAAGCAGCAGAGCCCCCGCAAATGCCGCCAGCGCGCCGCAGTTCGTCAGTTTGCGGATACCGAACCGGTCCGTAAGCCGCCCATCAGCGGATAGGTGCACATCATGCCCAGTTCCATCGGCATCACCAGCCAACCAACTCGGTCGGGGGACAGGCCGCATCCGTGAATCAGCCAGGCTGACACCGGCCCCGCGCCCGGTCACGGACCACCCAGACGGTGCCGATAGGCCGTGAAGACCGTTTTGGAAATGGCATTCAGCACCTTGATGCCCGCCGCTTCGTCCGGCAGGTCGCGGCTGAGTTCCACCAGGATGTAATGCGCCCCGTTCGGCAGAAACACGATCGCGGCATCGTTGCGCACGCCGTTGACCCACCCGGTCTTGTGCGCCACCAGCGTGCCACTAGGCAATCCGGGCGGGATAAGATCATTGAAGGTCTGGCCCAGCATGATGCCGATCATCGCGCGGCTCTCGGCCGGGCCGACGATCGCGCCGTGGTCGAGCTTCTGCAAGAACCCGCCCAGCCCCCGCGCCGTCACCCGATTGCGGATGCCTTTGGCGTCGGCATCGAAATCCTCGATCATGCGGCCGAAGGTAATACCCTCCAGCCCCTGCTGCGCCACCACGGCACGGATCGGCATCACACCCAGCCGCTCGACCATCAGGTTGGTGGCGAGGTTGCTGCTGTACTGGATCATGACGCGCAGCAATTCGATCACCGTGACCGGCCTGCCGGCCTGGGCATAGAGCGGATCGTAGGAATCCTCTTTCTGCTCCAGCGAGAAACTGCCCGTGCCGACCAGCGAGTGGAAGCGGTTATGAACCACGACCGTCTCGTTCGGCTTCAGCGTGCCGTCGCGGAAGGCGGCATAGGCGGCATCGAGGACAAGCAGCTTGATGGTACTGGCGGCATTGATCGGTTCGTCACAATGCAGGCAGACATCCGGCGCCTGCCCCGACGGCGCGGCATAGACGGCGAATTCCCCCAGTTGCCCGGCCGTGAGCCGCGCGACCGCATCCGTCATGTCGTTCGCGCGAGCCATCCGGGCCGCCCCGGCGAGAAGAACCAGCGCGCACAAGGCAACGGCGCCGCGTGTCAGAAGGCGCATTCCGGATGGCGGCACGGTCGATCTCCCCGGTGGCATGTCAGGCTCTCATTCTCAAACCATTATACTCTTCGTTTCTTAATCAGACCAATTCACCGGGATTACTATGCGTTAGCCCTGGGTTATCACCTGTGGAAAAGTTTGGCCTTCCTAAGCGGGCCGCGATCGGCGAAGGAAGAAGCAGTCGATCATGCAGCGGGGGTGGCGCGGCGCGGTTATGGATACAGGCAGGACTCTCTCGCGCCGAGGCGTGTTCGCAGGCGGCGCCGCACTGGGTGCGGCCGCAATGATGGCGGGGGAGCGCATGCTCCTGCCCCATGCCGCCTCGGCGGGGGATGCAATCGCGCCGCCGCACCGGCCCCGCCTTGTGCCGATGCACCCGCGCGTGGACCAGATCACCGACATCAAGGTCTGTATCCGGCCCTTTCGCGCCGCCGGCCCCCGGCTGGATGTCGAGCGGATCGGCGACAAGACGATCTTCCATAATTACGGCCATGGCGGCAGCGGCTGGTCCCTGTCCTGGGGGTCGGCCAACCTGGTGGTCGGCAAGGTGGCGGCGACGCTGAACCGCAAGGTCGCGGTCATCGGCTGCGGCATCGTCGGGCTAACGGCCGCGCTCACGGCACAGCGCGCGGGCTTCGACGTCACGATCTATACCCGCGACCTGCTGCCACACACCCGCTCGGTCCGCGCGAACGGAAGCTGGACGCCGGATTCCCGCATCGCCCTGACCCAGACCGCCGGCCCCGCCTTCGCCGAGCAGTGGGAGCAGATGGCGCGGTTCTCATGGGCGACCTACCGCACCTATCTCGGCCTGCCCGGCGCGCCGATCCTGTTCGAAGACAACTACATCCTGTCCGACAAGCCCTTCGACGACGGGCCGCCGAAACCAGCACCCGCCGGCACACCGGGACGGATGCCCCGCGCCACCGAGGATTTCGCAACCTACGAAAGCCGGATTCGCGACATCATCCCGGCGGTCGAGGATATTCCAGCAGCGGAAAATCCCTTCGCCGCGCCGCATGCACGGCGGCATTCGCTCATGATCTATAATTTCGGCGCCTACGGCCACCTGCTGCTGTCGGAATTCCACCAGGCGGGCGGCCGCATCGTCATCCGCGCGTTCCACACCCCCCAGGACCTGACCTCCCTGCCGGAGAAGGTGATCATCAACTGCCCCGGCTATGCCGCGCGCGACTGGTGGCGTGATGACAGCCTGGTCCCCGTCCGGGGCCAGACGGCCTGGCTGCCACCCCGCCCCGAATCCCCCTACGGCCTCGACTACCGGGGCGCCGCGCTGCTGTCGAAGACCGACGGCGTGATGATCCAGGCCGTGGACCTGGACGGGCTGGGCGAGATGACGGGCGTGGGCAATTCCTTCGAGCACCCCGACCCGGCGGAGGCCGCGCGCGCCATCGGCGTCTTCGCCGACCTGTTCGCGCGAATGCCGATGGTGGGCGGGTGACATGACGATGCGAACAAAAAGCACAATGGCAACCTGCGTGGCCGCCCTCGCGCTCGGCATGGCCACGGCGCGCCCCCCTGCCGCCGCAGCAGCGTGCGCCGAACTCACTCATGGCGCCGATCTCTACCGCACGGCCTGCGCGATGTGCCACGGCACACGGCTGGAAGGCAATTTCGAAACGCCCGCGCTGACGGGCCGCTTTGTCGCCAACTGGGCGGGCGCGCCGGTTTCGGAACTGGAAGCCTATGTCCATCGGGCCATGCCGCTGATGGCACCCGGCACGCTGTCGCCGGACGATACACGGGCCGTCGTCGCGTTCCTGCTGGAGGCGAACGATCTCCCGCAGGGCAAGACCGTGCGCGTAGGGGCGCGGAAGAATTCGGCCTGCCCGTCATGAAACATGCGGCACTGTTCTCTTCTTTTTCTGAAGAAAAAGAAGCAAAAAGACTTTTATCCGTTCAGGGACATCGCATGCCCCAAGCACAAAACTCCTGAACGAATCAAAAGTTTTTTGGTTCTTTTTTTCAAAAAAGAACAGAAACCATCCCGCCAAGCCAAGGACCCCCGATGCGCCTGCGCCAGATCGAAGTCTTCTACGCGATCATGACGACGGGCTCGCTACGGCGCGCCGCCGAGCTGCTGCATGTCTCGCAGCCGGCGGCGAGCAAGGTGCTGCGCTACGCCGAGCAATCATTAGGCTTCGCGCTGTTCGAGCGCGCGGGCGGCCGGCTGGTACCGACGCGCGAGGCGCGCATCATGCTGCCGCACGTCAACGTCATTTTCGAAAAACTGTCTGACCTCAAACGCCTGACCGACAATCTGCGCTACGCGCGTGACGGGCATTCGATCAGCATCGGCTGCGTGCCGAGCCTGGGGCTGAGCCTGGTACCGCGCGTGGTCCAGCGTTATCGCACCGCCCATCCCGGCATGGAACTGACGATCGACGCGCTGCACGGCACCGAAATCGTGTCGCGCATCCTGAATCATGATCTCGACCTCGGGATCGTGTTCGGCGATTACACGCGCGACGGGCTGACCGCCCTGCATATCGCCGATATTCCCCTGCTGATGATCGACACCGAGCGCGGGGAAGGCCCCGTCAATGTCGCCGAAATCAATCCGGCCCGCTATATCGGGCTGAGCGAGAACGACCCCACGGCCCGCCTGCTCGACATGGCGCTGGACGAAGCCGGGCTTCCGGCCACGGCACCGGTGCGGGTGCGCACCCATTTCATGGCGGCCGAGCTCGTGCGCCTCGGCGGGGGCTGCGCCATCGTGGATGCCCTAACCGCCCTGCATCATCCGGGCCTGCCCCGGCCGCGCCCCCTTTCCCCACCCCTGAGCGTGACCTGCACCGTCCTGTTCCGCGCCGACCATGCGCTGTCGCATATTTCACAGAGCATCCTTGCCCTGTTGCGAAGCGAGCTGGCAATCGACCTGGCCGCGCTGGCCGAATGACACCCAGCAGGGCTTTAACATCAGGTTAAGGGAGACGTGCATCTGCACAACGGGACAGGCGGAACGTTTCGTGCTCTTAATAGATCCCTTTCCACTCAGGACCGTCCATGCTCCAGCGTATCCGACATTCCTGCATGATGGCCGTCTCGGCCGTCGCTCTTCTGTCCGCGCCGAGCGCCACCCACGCCGCATCCCTGCCGCCGGGGCTGACGGAGCAGAAAATCGGCACGACGGTGGAACGCGCCCGGCAGGCGTTCAACGTGCCGGGCATCGCTGTGGCCGTGGTGCATGACGGAGAAATCGTATTCCGCCACGGCTACGGACGACGCGCGGAAGACAAGACAAGCGCGCCGGTCGACGCGCGCACGCTGTTCGCCATCGGGTCGAACACCAAGGAATTCACCACCACGGCGCTGGCGCAACTGGTCGACCAGGGCAAGCTGGACTGGAACGACCGCGTCATCGACCACATGCCGGAATTTCGCGTTGCCGATCCGTCGATCACGCGGGATTTCCGCGTGTCGGACCTGCTGACCCACCATAGCGGGATGGGGCTGGGCGCCGGAGACCTGATGCTGTTCTCGCACAGCACGCTCACGCGGCCGGAAATCCTCGCCGGCCTGCCGTTCATGCCCTTCACCGCGCCATTCCGCACCCAGTTCGCCTACAACAATCTTCTCTATGTCGTGGCCGGCGCACTGGTCGAGCGGCTGACGGGGCAAAGCTGGGAAGAAATTGTCCAGAAGCGGCTGATCGACGCGGCGGGCCTGCCCGCCTGCCAGAGCACGCCACCGGTCAAGGGCCAGACGAACGTGGCGACCGGTGAAGGCGAAACCGGCATCCTGCCCGACAAGGCCGCGCTCCAGTTGCCCGGCGTGGCCCCCGCCGGCGGCATCTGGTGCAGCGCCGACGGCATGGCCCGCTGGGCCCAGACCTATCTCAACGGCGGCCGCACGCCCGACGGCCGGCAGATCTTCAGCCAGGCCAGCCGCGACACGCTGTGGGCACCGCATGCGCTGCTGCCGCTGCCCGACACGGCGGACGCAACGAAAACCCATTTCCGTGCCTATGGCTATGGCTGGTTCATGGAGGATTTCTTCGGCCAGAAGCGCGTCTGGCACACCGGCACCATCGACGGCATGGTCAGCTACATGACCTTCCTGCCGGAAAGCCGGACCGGCATCGTCATCCTGACCAACCATGACGACCACAACGCGACCTACGCCATCGCGACGACGCTGAGCGCCTACGTCGCCACCGGCACCAGCGCCGACTGGGTCGCGCACTGGCAGGATGCGGAGAACGCCGCGCACGCGGCGGAGGCGAAAGCCGCCACCACCACCGGCCCGGGCTCGCCAGCGCGGCCCTTCATCACGCTCTCCGAAAGCACCCAGCAGGATTATGTCGGCACCTATCGCGACGATTGGCGCGGCCCGATCACCGTCAGCAGGCGGGGAAAGGACCTGCGGATGGCATTCAGCCATGCCGACGGCCTGACCGGAACACTGTCCGCCCTGCCGCACGACCTGTTCGTCGTCCGGTGGGACGATCGCGGGCAGGACAGCAGCGACGATTCCTATGTGCAGTTCGAACGCGATGTCTCCGGCCAGGTGGTCGGAATGAGCCTGCGCGTGATCGGGTCCGATTTCAGCTTCGATGCGCAGGATCTGCATCCCAGGAAAGTCAGTTCTTCTTTTTCTGAAGAAAAAGAAGCAAAAAGACTTTAATCCGCTCAGGGCCATCGCATGCCTCCAGCACAAGGCTCCCGACCGAATCAGAGTTTTTTGGTTCTTTTTTTGCAAAAAAGAACAGAGACAATCGCCCCCGTCCGTTCGTTCCCAGTTAACCGCAGGTTATGAGAGGACGGTCTCTTTGCATTGGCTGAAACGCCCCCGGACTTCTAGGCTTTGCCCATCATGACGGCGCAGAAATGCGGCCAGCCTATGGATATTCGGAAATTTTATGGCCGGCAGACGGACCATCACCATCATCGGCGGCGGCGTCATCGGCCTCACCGCCGCCTATACCCTTGTTCGGGCGGGCCACGACGTCACGCTGATCGAGCGAGACGAGGCTGTCGGGCAGGAAGCCAGCTTCGCGAATGGCGGCCAGCTCAGCTACCGCTATGTCAGCCCGCTGGCCGATGCCGGCGTGGCGCGCGACGCTCTGGGCTGGCTGTTCCGCCCGCATTCGCCGATCGCATTACGGCTGCGGGCCGATCCGCGCCAGTGGCGCTGGCTGCTCGCCTTTCTGCTGGCCTGCAACCGGCGGACAAATCGCGAAAATGCCGCGACGCTGCTCGATCTTGCCGTGAGCGGGCAGACGGAACTCCAGATATGGCGCAATGCCGGCCTGGACGATTTTCTGTGGCGCCGTCCAGGAAAACTCGTGCTGTATCGGAATGCTTCGACATTCCGCAAGGCGGCACGCTCCATCTCCGATCCGGACCGGCAGCGCGCGCTGTCCCCTTCCGAATGCGCGGCGGTCGAACCCGCGTTCGCGGGATTGCAGCCCCGGCTCGCAGGCGGAATCTTCTCACCCGAGGACGAAGTCGGGGATTGTTTCCTGTTCTGCGCGGCACTGCACAAGGCACTGACGGCGGCGCCGGGCTTTCGTCTCGTGCGGGGTACGGCCGCGCTCGCCCCAGGCAGGGGCAGACGATGCACCGTCAGCGTCGATGGCCAACCGTTCGAGACCGATCTCGTCATCCTCGCGGCAGGCATCGCCTCCCGTGCGCTGGCGCGGCCACTGGGGCTCGACCTGCCACTCTACGGCCTCAAAGGCTACAGCCTGACCACGCGGCCCCAGCCCGGCATCGTGCCCTCGGTCAGCGTGACGGATTACGACAACCGCGTGGTCTATGCCGGGCTGGGCGACCGGCTGCGGGTGGCGGCAATGGTCGATATCGGCTCCGAAGATACCACGCCCGACCCCAGGCGGCTGGCGGACCTGCGCACGCTGGTCGCCGCAACATTGCCGGGGACACTGGGGCAGGGCGAGGACGCGCCCTGGGCCGGCCTGCGCCCCGCCACACCGACCGGCGTTCCGATCATCGGCCGGACCCGCTATGACAATCTTCTGCTTAATGTCGGGCATGGTGCCCTTGGCTTCACGCTGTCGGTCGGCTCGGCACTCCGGCTGAAAGAGATCGTGGCCGGAACCATCGGTTAAGAAAGGAACAGGTTTCGATGCAGACGACCCGTCGCGCGGTTCTTCTTGGCGGCGTCGCCGCAACTCTGTCCATTCCGATGCGCGCCACCAGGGCCGCCCCATCCCTCCACGGCCTTGCCGGGCTCAGCCAACCGGTCGAGATTCTGGAAGATCGCTGGGGCATTCCCCATGTACGGGCACGCAGCATCCCCGACGCCTTCTTCGCCGACGGCTATCTGGTGGCACGAGACCGGCTGTGGGAACTGGATTTCGGCCACCGCCGGTCGCTGGGCCGACTGGCCGAACTCTTCGGCGCGGCCTTCGTCCCCTCCGACACCGCCAACCGGCTGGTCCTGTTCCGGGGCGACGCGGAACGGGAACTCGCCGCCTTCCCACCGATGGTACAGGCATGCGCACGCGCCTATGTCGCCGGGATCAACGCGCGGATCGCCGAAGTGACGGCAGACGCGGCGCAACTTCCGGCGGAATTCGCAATCTTCGCCTGCGCGCCGCTGGAATGGGATGTGCTGGACCTGATCCGCATACGCGCCGAGATCACAGGCAACACGCGCGTCGAAATCCGCCGGGCCCGGCTGGCGGCACGGGGCGCCCTGGCCTACGACACGATCATGACTCCGCTGGAACCCGCCCACGCGCTGCGCGTGCCGGACGGGCTGGATGTCGGCACGATCACCGAGGCCGATCTCGGACTGTTCGAGGTGCTACAGGCGCCCTTGCCACTGCATGACCTGCACGCGGCGGCCAGCGACGACACAAGGCGGCGGAACGAAGGCAGCAATGCCTGGATCATCGCCCCCACCCGCACCGCGACCGGCCGGCCGATCCTGGCCAACGATCCGCATCTCAATTTCGGCGCCCCCGGCCCACGCCATGTCGTGCATCTGACGGCGCCGGGGCTGGACGTAATCGGCGGCGGCTCGGCGGGCATGCCCGGCATCATGCAGGGCCATAACGCAAAAATCGCATTCGGACGCACCAACTTCCATATCGACCAGGAAGATCTGTTCATCCTGAACACCGACCCGCACGACCCGCTGCGCTATGCCCACCAGGGCGGCTGGAAGCGGATGGAACAGGTCGAAACGCGGATCGCGGTGCGCGGCGAGCCCGATCGGGTGGTGAGCCTGCTCTATTCCGTGCAGGGGCCGGTGGTGGCACAGGATGCGGCACATCACCGCGCGACGGCGGTCTCGGCCACCTGGCTGGCCCCCGGCGCGAACGGCCTGCTGGCCAATATCGGCATCAACCTCGCCCATGACTGGCCGAGTTTCCGCGAGGCCCTGCGGGTCCATACCAGCCCGACCAACTTCACCTATGCCGATACCAGCGGCAATATCGGCTGGCAGGCCGCCGGCGGCCTCCCCCGTCGCGCAAACGGCCATGACGGGCTGATGCCCGCACCGGGCGACGGGCGCTATGACTGGCAGGGCCTGCAACCGCTGGAAGCCCTGCCCAGCAGCTTCAATCCCGCGCGCGGCTGGTTCGGCACCTCGAACGAGATGAACCTGCCGCCGGACTACCCGGCGGAAGACCGGCGCGTCAGCTTTGAATGGCGCGACCGCTTCCGCCACGAGCGCGTCGCCCAGATGCTGGACGCCACGCCCCGCGCAACCCTGGCGGACAGCGTGGCACTGCAACACGACACGCTGTCCATACTGGCCTTGCAGATGGTGCGCCTGCTGCCCGAACTCCCGCCCACACTGGCCGCCGAAGCCGCACTATTGCGGGCATGGAACGGCCACGTCGAGGCCGACAGCGCGGCGGCGGCCCTGTATGAAATCTGGTGGACCCGGCTGGAACGCGCACTGCACGCCCTGATCATCCCGCCATCCCTGCACGACCTGCTGCCCGGCCCGGTCGGCGCCACGGTGCAACTCTCCCTGTTCCAGTCACCCGATTCCCGCTTCGGACCGAACCCGGCACAGGCACGGGACAAGATGCTGGCCGACTGTTTCAGCGCGGCGGTCACCGAACTGCGCGAACGGCTCGGCCCCCTGCCGGCCGCCTGGCGATGGGGCGCGTTGCACACCATCACGCTGCGCCACCCGCTGGCCACCGTCCCGGCGATCGCGGTGGCCTTCCCCACCATCGGCGGCACGGAGGCGGAAAGCGGCGGCGACCCCTACACGGTCATGGCCCGCTGGTACAGCCCGCAGACGGGCGGCGACCACGCCTACGCTGCAACGGGCGGCGCGAGCTATCTGATGGTCTGCGATGTCGGGGACTGGGACAAATCGCTGTTCCTCAATTTCCCCGGCCAGTCGGCCGACCCGCATTCACCGCATTACGCCGACTTCCTGCCCGTCTGGCTGCGGGGCGCAATGCAGAAGCTGCCCTTCAGCACACACGGCGTCAACGCCGCCGCCGTCCGGCGACAGACCCTCCAACCGGGAACCCGTCCATGAGAAACTGGCGCGCCCACGGCCTCGCCCTCGCGGCACTGGCCATCCTGCCTTCAACGGCACAGGCACAGACGACCACCGACCAGGCACTGAACCGCGTGCTGGCAGAAGGCGAAGCCCGGCCGCTGGCCGCGATCGCCGCCGTCCGCCTGCGCCACGGTCAGGTCGCCTACAGCTATTATGGCGGCTTCGCCCGCCGCACGCAGAGCGGCACGGAACCCGTCGGTCCGGACACACTCTTCCGCATCGCCTCGATCTCCAAGATCGTCACCACCATCGGACTCATGGAACTGGTCGAACAGGGCAGGATCGATCTCGATCACGATGCATCAGACTATCTCGGCTTCCGGCTGCGCAATCCCGATTTCCCGAACGTGCCGATCACGGTGCGGATGCTGCTCAACCATACATCCAGCATCCGCGACGCCGACGGCTACACGCTCCCCGCAGGCCACCGGATCGCGGAATTCTTCGACCCGGCCCGCAAACCCGGCGATCCCACCTATCATTTCGCACATGGCGACGGCCACCCACCGGGCACATGGTTCGATTACTGCAATCTCTGCTACGGCCTGATCGGCACGATGATGGAGCGCGCCAGCGGCGAACGGTTCGACCGTTTCCAGCAGGCGCATGTGCTGGCCCCGCTGGGAATCGACGGCGGCTACAACCCGGCCACCCTGGCCCACCCGGAACGCCTGGCCACGCTCTACCATCACCTGCCCACGGGCTGGGAGGCGGAGACAGACACGCTACCGGTCAAAAGCCGGGACCCGGCGGCATTGGCCGCCTACACACCCGGAACCAACGGCACCCTGTTTTCACCCCAGGGGGGCCTGCGCATCTCCATGCGCGGGCTGACCCGCCTCGCGCGCTTCATGCTCGGCCACGGCACGCTGGATGGCACGCGCCTGCTCTCCCCCCACAGCATCGACCTGATGCTGGCCCCCACCTGGCATTATGACGGCCATAACGGCGCCTGCCCGTACCCGATCGCCAGCTACGGGCTCAGCATGGCCAGGCTGACCGGCCAGCGGGATTCTTCCGGACGCGAAACCCGCCCCTACAAGGGATATTCCGGCGACCTGGCAGGCCATCTGGGCGACGCATACGGACTGAAATCGGGATTCTGGTACGACCCGGCAACCGGCGACGGCTTCCTGTTCGCGGCAGACGGCTTCCCCGATGACGGGCAGGAGCGTCCAGGCGCCTACTCCTCCTTCACCCATGTCGAGGAAGAAGTGTTCACCGCCCTCGCCGACGCCGGGAAGTAAGCAACATGACCATCCGATCCTCCCTCCTCGCCGCGTCGGCCCTGCTCGCCGCCACCATTCTCCCCGCGCACGCCGCCCCGACCGAAGACGCCACCCCTCTGGCCGCCCTGCTGGCCATGCCTTACGCCAACGGCCTGGCCGGCGCCGCCAAGGCGCCCCGCCTGGCGTGGGTCGAACGCCGGAACGGCATCCGCAATATCCTGGTCTCGGATGGCGGCGCCCCGCCGCACCGCGTCACGGCCTACACGAAAGACGACGGAACCGACCTCTGGGGCCTCACCCTCAGCCCCGACGGCCGGATGCTGGCCTTCGTCGAGGGAGGCGATCCCGAATATCCCGATGACGCGCCGCCAAATGCCGGCAACGCACCGGTGCCGGGCAAGCAGATGGTGCGCACCGTCCTCCCCGACGGGCGGATCGTCACGGCAGGGGAGGGGCATGCGCCCACCTTCTCGCCCGATGGCCGGCAACTGGCCTTCGCCCATGGCGGCACATTGCTGGTCGGCCGGGCCGGCGGCATCGCCCGCGCGGTCCTGACCACGCCGGGCGCGATCACCGCCCTCCACTGGTCGCACGACGGCACCCGCCTGGCCATCGAGATCGACCGCGAATCGCACGCCCTCATCGCATTATGGCAGGACAGGCCCGGCGATGGCGCGCCCGTCTTCCTCCCCGCCGCCCTGGCCCACGACCAACTGCCGGCCTTCTCACCGGACGGACGATCCATCGCCTTCGTGCGCATGCGCGAACCCCTGCTGACGGCCGAACGCGGGAAGGGCCGTTTCTGGTCGATCCAGACCTATGACATCGCCACCGGCACGGAACGCACGCTCTGGACGGCACCGGAAGGCGCGGGCAGCCGCTTCTGGGCACCGGAAGGCCTGGGCCTGACATGGACCGGCGACGGACGGCTGCTCTTCCCGTGGGAGGGCAGCGGCTGGCTCCGCCTCTGCGCGCTACCGGTCGCGGCCAGCCCGGCAACCCCGCACTGCCTGACGCCGGACGGCGCCGAAATCGCCGCCTATCGCCTGTCGGCGGACGGCACGCACCTGCTCTATACGACGAATGCCGGCGACCTCGACCATTGGCGCGCCTGGTCGCAACCGCTCGACGGCACGCCGGCCACCCCGCTGACCGCAGCGGACGAGCAGGTCACGGACCTGACGACGGCCGGCCCGGCAATCGCCGTCATGGCCACGGGCGTCGCCCAGCCCGCCCATCCGGTCGTGCTGCAAAACGGCGCCCGCCGGCTTCCCGTCCCCCCCACGGTGCCGGACGGCTTTACCTTCGCGGCTCCCCAGATTGTTCATATCCACGGCGCGGACGGATACGACATCCACGGGCAACTGTTCCTGCCGCCGGCCGCGACACAAGGCCCGCATCCGGCGCTGATCTTCGTCCATGGCGGCCCGGAACGGCAGATGCTGCCCGCCTTCAACGCCATGGGCTATTATTCCAACGCCTACATCATGAACCAGCTTCTGGCGGCGCGGGGCTATGTCGTCCTGTCGGTGAATTATCGCAGCGGTACCGGCTACGGCCTGGCCTTCCGCGACGCGCCCGGCATCGGCCGCGCCGGCGCCAGCGAATATGGCGATGTCCACGCAGCCGGCCTCTATCTGCGCGCCCGCCCCGATGTCGTCCCGGCCCGGATCGGCATCTGGGGCGGAAGCTGGGGCGGCTACCTGACGGCCCTGGCCCTCGCCCGCGACAGCGCCCTGTTCGCCGCCGGCGCCGATTTCCACGGCGTGCACGACATGACCGAGCCCGACCACCCGGGCCTCTCCCCCGAGGAAAAACAGCAGGCGCGCGACACCGAATGGCGATCCTCCCCCGCCGCCGACATCGCGCACTGGCGCGCGCCCGTCCTGCTGATCCACGGAGATGACGACCACAACGTCGAATTCGAACAATCCACCCTGCTGGCCCGCATGCTCACAGCGCGCAACGTACCGTTCGAGGATCACATCTTCCCCGGCGAACGCCACGCCTTCCTCCGCACGCAGGACTGGCTGACCGCCTATCTGTGGACCCTGCATTTTCTCGATGCCCACCTGTCGGCCGGAAACGAAAAATAGCGAGAACAGCTCTCAAGACACTCGGTGCAGACTTTCCCTACCCCCGACCTCCGCACCGAGTGTCTTTTCGAGATATCGTTCCAGCGTCTCAAGCGTCATGCCTTTCGTCTCCGGAAGGCACTTCATGACAAACAGCAGCGAACAGACATTGATGGCCGCAAACCCGAAGAATGTAACCGCCCCCATCGCGTGCAGCATGATCGGAAAAATGAAGGACGCCGTCGCATTGAATATCCACTGCGCGGCAACCGACAATCCCGTCAGCGCCCCCCGCACCCGCATCGGAAACAGTTCGGACATCAGAAGCCAGTAGAGCGGCGAAACCATCATCTGGATGAACAGCAGGGCCAGCAGGATGCACGCCAGGGCAAGCAGGCTCTTGGTCATCGACGCAGCCGGGAAAAGCAGAAGCACGGTGCCCAGGGCCATATGCGCCAGGACAACCGCCCCCAGTCCCCCCATGAACATCGTCCGCCGCGCATAGCGATTCATCATCCATATGCCGACAAACGTCGCCGCCACCGCCACAAGCCCGTTCCCGATCATCGCCGTCAGTGCCGCCTCGGTCTGCATGCCCGTCTGGCGCAGGATGATGGGCGTGAAATACATAAAGGCGTTCACGCCCGTAAACTGCGCGGCAAATCCCAGCCCGATTCCGATAACCAGAAGGCGGCGCATCCATCGTTCCCGGAACACATCACCCCACCCCTTCTGGTTTTCCTCCTCGTCACTGTTCTCGATGATCTGCGCCATCTCCTTCCGGGCCTGCTTGTCGCTCGATCGGATAAGATCCAGAACCTGCCGAGCTTCTTCATGCCGCCCCTTGCTGGCCAGCCAGCGCGGAGAACGCGGAACGAAAAACAGCCCGCTCCCCAGCAGAAGCGCGGGCACGCCCGCGATCAGCAACATGACCCGCCAGATCGCCGGAGAATCCGACACCGCCGCCAGCACGGCATTGAGCACATAAGCGATCAACTGGCCGGTCACGATCATCATCTCGTTCTGGCTGACAAGCGTCGCCCGGCGCCCGGCAGGCGCCATCTCGGAAATGAACATCGGCACCAGCGCCGACGCCCCGCCCACGGCAAAACCCAGCACCGCGCGCATGGCCACCATGGCCGGAACCGAAGGGGCCATGGCCGTCCCGACCGCACCGGCAAGAAAGACCAACGACAGTACGATCAGACTGTCCCGCCGGCCATACCGGTCGGTAAAATGGCCGCAGACCAGCGAGCCCACCGCCGCCGCCAGCACGAGCGAGGAGGTGACCAGGCCTTCCGTCAACGGTGTCAGGCCAAGCCCGCCCTGTGATGGGGGCCGAATCATGAAGGGAAGCGCACCCGATATGACACCGGTATCATATCCGAAGGCCAGCGCCCCCATCGTCACCACTATAACGATCTTGGTAACAAATTTCTGTTCCGCGGTAACTTTTGCCATTCCCAATAGGCGGATCGAAAACCGCCGCTCCTTTGATATCTATATGACTGATCAAGAGCGGAATTAACGCGGAACAAGTGCTGAATGTTCCCTCTTTACATCAAGGGTACGATTTTATGCCGTCACACGCACCAATGCCCCGCAGAAGCACGGGGCAGAAAAGGGCCTTACGCGACCCTATGCCCCACCGCGCGGCAGGGTCACGACGAAGCGCGCTCCCATGACCTGCCCGTCCGCCCCCACCCGGTTCTCGGCGCGGATCGTCCCGCGCAGGGCCTCGACGATCTGGCGGCTGATGGACAGGCCCAGCCCGGAATGCTGCCCGAAATTCTCGCTGGTCGGCCGTTCGGAATAGAACCGGTCGAAAATGCTGCCCAGCTTGGCGGCCGGAATGCCCGGCCCCTGGTCGGTCACCGCAATCTCCACCATCCCGCCGGAGACGGCGGCGGCACTGAGCACGATCTGCCCGTCCGGCGGCGAAAACGAGATCGCATTGCCGATCAGGTTGCGCAGCACCTGCACCAGCCGGTCCTCGACCGCCATCACCGTCAGCGGCTTGTCCGACGGCCCGGCGCTGCTTACGCTCAGGATCGGCTGGCCCGCGCTGCGGGTCGCCTGATGGATTTCGGCCAGCACCGACAGCATCGGCACCACCGCCACCGGCTCGGCCCGCGCGCGCGACAGTTCGGCATCCACCCGGCTGGCGTCCGAGATATCGGTAATCAGCCGGTCCAGCCGGCGCACATCGTCATTGATGATCGACAGCAGCCGGCGCTGGCGGTTCAGGTCCTCGATCCGCAACAGGGTCTCGATCGCCGAGCGGATCGAGGAAAGCGGGTTCTTGATCTCGTGGCTGACATCGGCGGCGAAGCGCTCGATCGCATCCATGCGCGCCCACAGCGCGCGGGCACTGTCCTGCAAGGCCCGCGCCACCTCGCCGATCTCGTCCCGGCGGGCCAGCAGGCGCGGCGGCACGCTGTCCGACCGGCCGGAGGATTCACGGATCACATGGGCCGAGGCCGCCAGCCGCAGCAGCGGCCGTGCGATGGTCAGCGACAGGTACCACGACAGCAGCACGGTCAGGGCCAGCGCCACCAGCACCAGCGACAGGATCGACGACCGCACCGCGAACAGCGACCGGTCCACATCGCGCGCCTGCCGCGTCAGCTGGATGATGCCGACCGTCTGCCCCTCATGCATCACCGGCTCGGCCACGGTCACGATCAGATGGCGGTTGGCGGTGCGGCGGATGTAGGGCGGCATTTCCGGCGCGGCCTTGCCGCCGCCCGCCATGGGCTGGACGGAAGGATCGGTATCGGGCGTATCCAGCGTGATGATCCGCGTGCCCGACAGGGTCGGCAGCATCGACAGCAGCCGGTCATAGAACCGCTCGGCGAACCCCACATTGGCGGCGGTATCCACCACCCGGTCGTCGCCGTCATCGCCGGCGACGGGCGAGGGCAGGGGCTGGGCATCGATCTGCCCGCGCACCCGGCGATGCCGCACCGCCGCCGCCTCGACCCGGCTGTCCGCCACCAATTGTCCGTCCGGGGCGAACAGCCGCGCATGGGCACTGGGGCTGGGCTCGGTCAGCCGCAGCAGCAGGGGCCGCGCCTGGGCGGCATCCAGCGCCGGGTCGGCCCCACGGCCGGCGGTCACCGCGTTCTGCCCCAGCGCGCCGGCATAGATGCGCGCCTGCTCGCGCAGCGCCATCACCTCGGCTTCCAGCAGGCTGTTCTGGAACTGGTTGAGATAGACCAGCGTCAGCGCCAGCAGCATCAGCGGCAGGGCGTTGACCAATAGAATACGCCGCATCAGCGGCGAGACGAGGCGCGTCCGATATTCATGGAAGGCCGAGGCGGCATCGTGGGTCTGGATCTCGGCCCACGATGCCATGGCCCGCCGCACCTGCCCCAGCAGGCCCGCTGGCGACGCCCTTCCGTCCCCGTCGCGCACCGGCACTATTCTTCCTTGTACCGGTAGCCGATGCCGTACAGCGTCTCGATCTGGTTGAAATCCTCGTCCACCTGGCGGAATTTCTTGCGCACGCGCTTGATGTGGCTGTCAATGGTCCGGTCATCGACATAGATGTTCTCGCCATAGGCGGCGTCGATGAGCTGGTCGCGCGACTTCACCAGCCCCGGCCGCGCCGCCAGCGCCTTGACCAGCAGGAATTCCGTCACCGTCAGCTGGATGTCCTTGCCGCGCCAGAGACACTGGTGCCGCGTCTCGTCCAGCGACAGCTCGCCGCGCACCAGGCTGCCGCTGATGGCCGGCCCGCCGGCCTCGGCCCGGTTGGCCTCGTTGCGGCGGAGCAGGGCGCGGATGCGCTCCAGCAGCAGCCGCTGCGAGAACGGCTTGGTGATGTAATCGTCAGCCCCCAGCCGCAGCCCCATCAGCTGGTCCACCTCCTCGTCCTTCGAGGACAGGAAGATGACGGGAAGCTGCGAGCGCGCCCGCAGGCGCTGCAACAGTTCCATGCCGTCCATGCGGGGCATCTTGATGTCCAGCACCGCCAGGTCGACCGGGCGGCTCATCAGCCCGTGCAGCGCGCTTTCGCCGTCGGTATAGGTTCGGACGTTGAAGCCCTCGGCCTCCAGCGTCATCTGGACCGACGTCAGGATATTCCGGTCGTCATCGACCAGGGCGATCGTGTGTTTCGTCGGCTCCATCGCGGCGTTCTCGCTCCATCACAGTCCAGGCGCCATCTTAGCCCCGGCCATGTGCCGATGTCATGACTGCCGGCTCATGACGATCCATCCATCTTCACCGGCGGCATTCCTGCCCTGCGTGGAGCGGGAATACCGCATGAACATCATGTTGAAGGTGGTCGTTACGCCTTGTCCAAGCGCCTGGGCTCACCTACTTCTCAAGACATGAGCCACGATACCGACCCCACCCACGTCGCCGACTCTCCGAGCGGAGAGACCGGGGCGTCCGCGCCGGGCCAACACCCCGGTAACGATCAGGACCCGATCCGGCCGGAAAGCGGCCAGACCGAGGCCGCCCACCCCCGCATCCAGGAGCTGGAAGCAGCCCTGGAAGACATGCGCGAGAAATGGCTGCGCTCCGAAGCGGAGATGCAGAACCTGCGCACCCGCACCAAGCGCGAGGTCGACGATGCGCGGCAATACGCCACGCAGAAATTCGCCCGCGACGTCGTCGAGGCCGCCGAGAACCTCAAGCGCGCCCTGGGCAGCCTGCCCGCGGCCGCCGAAGGGGAAGACGCCCTGATCACCCGCATGCGCGAAGGCATCGAGAGCACCGAGCGCTCGTTCCTGGGCATTCTGGAGCGCAACGGCATCTCGGCCACCGATCCGGCCGGCCATCCGTTCGACGCCAACCACCACCAGGCGATGGCCGAACAGCATAGCGACGAGCACGCCCATGGCACCGTGATCCAGGCCTGGACACCGGCCTGGACGCTGCATGGCCGCCTGCTGAAGCCGGCGATGGTCGTCGTCTCCAAGGGCGCGCCCCCGGCGGCGGAGAAGCCGGCGGGCTGAATCGCCCAGGGGGTGCCGCCACCCGGCGACAGTACCCCTTGAAACAGGCGCCATGGCTGAATACATGCTGAATACGGCCATGGCGGTACGGGCGGATGTGGTAAAACAGTCCACTCATCCCGCCACACGGCAGATTTTCTAGGGCCCATTCCGGTGCTTCGGGCCGGTCCGGGCCGCTGACAGGAGAGAAGACATATGAGCAAGGTTATCGGCATCGACCTCGGCACGACCAATTCGTGCGTCGCGATCCGCGAAGGGGACGAGAACCGCGTCATCGAGAACAGCGAAGGCGCGCGTACCACCCCGTCAATGGTCGCCTTCACCGACAGCGGCGAAATGCTGGTCGGCCAGGCCGCGAAGCGCCAGGCGGTCACCAACCCGTCCAACACGCTGTACGCGGTCAAGCGCCTGATCGGCCGCCGCTATGACGACCCGACCGTCACCAAGGACAAGGGCCTGGTGCCCTACAATATCGTCCCGGGCGACAATGGCGATGCGTGGGTCGAGGCGCAGGGCAAGAAATACGCCCCCTCGCAGATCGCCGCCTTCGTGCTGGGCAAGATGAAGGAAACCGCCGAGTCCTATCTGGGCGAGACGGTGACCCAGGCCGTGATCACGGTTCCGGCCTACTTCAACGACGCGCAGCGCCAGGCGACCAAGGATGCCGGCCGCATCGCGGGCCTTGAAGTCCTGCGCATCATCAACGAGCCGACGGCGGCGGCGCTGGCCTACGGCCTGCAGAAGCGCAACGGCGGCACCATCGCGGTCTATGACCTCGGCGGCGGCACGTTCGACGTCTCGGTGCTGGAAATCTCGGACGGCGTGATCGAGGTGAAGTCGACCAACGGCGACACTTTCCTGGGCGGCGAGGATTTCGACGCGCGGGTCATCAGCTACCTGGCCGACGAGTTCAAGCGCGAGCAGGGCATCGACCTGCGCGCCGACAAGCTGGCCCTGCAGCGCCTGAAGGAAGCCGCCGAGAAGGCGAAGATCGAGCTGTCCTCCTCCAAGGAGACCGAGATCAACCTGCCCTTCATCACCGCCGACGCCTCGGGTCCGAAGCATCTGGTGCTGAAGCTGACCCGCGCCAAGCTGGAAAGCCTGGTCGACGACCTGATCCAGCGCACGCTGGAGCCCTGCCGCGCCGCCCTGAAGGATGCGTCGGTCTCGGCGGCGGAAATCGAGGAAGTGATCCTGGTCGGCGGCATGACCCGCATGCCCAAGGTCATCGAGGCGGTGAAGCAGTTCTTCGGCAAGGAGCCGGCCCGCAACGTGAACCCTGACGAAGTCGTGGCCATCGGCGCGGCGGTGCAGGGCGCGGTGCTGAAGGGCGACGTCAAGGACGTGCTGCTGCTGGACGTGACCCCGCTGTCGCTGGGCATCGAGACGCTGGGTGGCGTGTTCACCCGCCTGATCGACCGCAACACCACGATCCCGACCAAGAAGAGCCAGACCTTCTCGACCGCCGAGGACAACCAGGGCGCCGTGACCATCAAGGTCTATCAGGGCGAACGCGAGATGGCGGCCGACAACAAGCTGCTGGGCAATTTCGACCTGACCGGAATCGCCCCCGCGCCGCGCGGCATGCCGCAGATCGAGGTGACGTTCGACATCGACGCCAACGGCATCGTGTCGGTCTCCGCCAAGGACAAGGCGACGAACAAGGAACAGCAGATCAAGATCCAGGCGTCCGGTGGCCTGTCCGACGCCGACATCGAGAAGATGGTCAAGGACGCCGAGGCCAACGCCACGGCCGACAAGGCCAAGAAGGAACTGGTCGAGGCCCGCAACCAGGCCGAAAGCCTGGCCCATCAGGTCGAGAAGTCGCTGGCCGAAGCCGGTGACAAGGTTCCGGCCGCCGACAAGGCCGAAGCCGAAGCCGCCATCGCTTCGGTGCGCACGGCCCTTGAAGGCAGCGACGTGGCGGCGCTGAATAGCGCCTCCGAAACGCTGTCCAAGGCGGCGATGAAGATCGGCGAGGCCGTCTACAAGGCCGGCCAGGCCGAAGGCGCTCCGGGTGCCGCCGGCGCGGGTGCCGGTGCCACCGGCCCGAACGGCGAAAAGGTCGTCGACGCCGACTTCGAAGACGTCGAAGACAAGAAGTAAGCTGTCGGCCACACAGGCCGGCGTTTACCGCGCGGCATGCGCCGGCCTTCGGGCCGGCGCCCTGCCCCAAGCGAGGCGCCCCCTTCCCTGAAGGCGGGCGCTTTTCCATTACATGACTGACAGGGCCGCATGCCGGCCAGGGGCACCGTTCCCCGTCCGGCTGCGAAGCGGCCCCGCCAATGAGGACCATTATGGCCACCAAGCTTGATTATTACGCCACGCTCGAAATCTCCCGCGATGCAAATGGCGACGAGGTAAAGAAGGCGTATCGCAGGCTGGCCATGCAGTACCACCCCGACCGCAACCCCGGCGATGCATCGGCCGAGGCGCGGTTCAAGGAAATCAGCGAAGCCTACGACGTCCTGAAGGACGAGCAGAAGCGCGCCGCCTACGACCGCTTCGGCCACGCGGCGTTCGAGGGCGGCGGCCCCGGTGCCGGCGGCTTCGATTTCGGCGGCGGCGGCCTGGGCGACATCTTCGAGCAGATGTTCGGCGACATGATGGGCGGCCGTCGCGGGGGCCGCCGCTCGGGCAGCGACATCCAGGTGCAGGTCTCGATTTCCTTCACCGAGGCGTTCTCGGGCATCAAGAAATCGATCACGGTGCCCACACGGGTCACCTGCGAATCCTGCGAAGGCACCGGCTCGGCCGATCGCGACCAGGGGGCCGAGACCTGCCCGACCTGCCATGGCGCCGGCAAGGTGCGCGCCCAGCAGGGTTTCTTCCTGGTCGAGCGCGCCTGCCCCACCTGCCACGGCGCGGGCAAGGTGGTGCGCAATCCCTGCACCGTCTGTCGCGGCACCGGCACGGTCGAACGCGAGCGGACGCTGGAAGTCGCGATCCCGGCCGGGGTCGAGGACGGCACGCGCATCCGCCTCTCGGGCGAGGGCGAGGCCGGCGGCAAGGGCGCGCAACCCGGCGACCTCTATGTGCATATCGCCGTCGAGCCGCACCCGATCTTCCAGCGCGACGGCGCGAACATCTATTGCCGCGTCCCGCTGCGCATGACCCAGGCAGCCCTGGGCACCGAGATCGAGGTCCCGGTCGTCGACGGCTCTCGCGCCAAGGTAAAGGTTCCCGCCGGCACCCAGACCGGCGAGAATTTCCGCCTGCGCGGCAAGGGCTTCTCGGTCCTGCGGTCGTCGGCGCGCGGCGACATGTATATCCAGGTGTCGGTCGAGACCCCGCAGCATCTGACCAAGCGCCAGCGCGAATTGCTCGAAGAGTTCGAATCCGAGGCCGACGACCACGCGCGCGCCAACCCGGAAAGCACCGGCTTCTTCAGCAAAGTCCGTGATTTCTTCGAAGGCAAGCTCTGATCCTCGGCGGCAGGGCCGACAATACGCGCGGTTGAACCCCCTCCGGGTTGCGGCTAGAAAACCCGCTATCCATGGTGATCCCCCCAACTCGCACCATGGATAATCAGGCGGCGCGATCCCCCGGTCGCGCCGCCACCCCTTTTCGGGACCGTGACATGACGACAGACAGGATGCGGATCGGCATCGCCGGTATCAACGGGCGCATGGGCCGCCTGCTGCGCGAGGAAGTCACGGCCGCCGGCGCCCTCCTCGCCGGCGGCACCAGCCGCGACCAGCAGGCCGACGCCACGCTTTTCGCCACGCTCGATGACCTGGCCCCGCTCTGCGACGTGGTGATCGACTTCACCCATGCCGTCACCGTCCAGGCACATGCCGCCACCCTGGCCAAAGCGGGCGTAAGCTGGGTGCTGGGCACCACCGGCCTGTCGGACGCGGACCAGGACGCCATCATCGCGGCCGCCCGCACAATCCCCGTGGTCCAGGCCGCGAATTACTCGCCGGGCGTCACCCTGGTCACCCGGCTGGCCCGCCAGATGGCCGAAGTGCTGCCTTCTTCGGTTTACGACGCCGAAATTCTGGAAATGCACCACCGGCAGAAGGTCGATGCCCCCTCCGGCACCGCGCTCGCCATCGGCCAGGCCGTCGCCGATGGGCGCAACATCGAATTGTCCACGCACATGGAATCCGGCCGCACCGGCCATACCGGCCCCCGCCAGGCCGACGCGATCGGCTTCGCCTCCCTTCGCGGCGGCCAGATCGTGGGGGAGCATACGCTGCTGTTCACCTCGGCCAGCGAACAGATCGCCCTGACCCACCGCGCGTTCGACCGCCGGGTTTTCGCCACCGGCGCCGTCCGCGCCGCGCTATGGCTGCGCGGCCGCACACCGGGGCTGTACAGCATGGAAGACGTTCTGGGGCTTCACTGAATATTCTCCCCGGCCGAAACGATCGTCACGGCAATGCCCATGCGGGATCGTGGTATCCCGCAAAAATACTTGACGATTTGTAGGTTCTCGGCCAAACGGACCCGCTTGGACCCCGCATGCGTGGCGGTGTCGTTCCCTATCCCCGTACGAGACAGACAGGACCATCATGCGTAACAAAGGTGATTTTCTGTTCACATCGGAATCGGTATCCGAAGGCCATCCCGACAAGGTTGCCGACCGGATCAGCGATACGGTGCTGGACGCCTATCTGGCGGCCGATGGTGAATCCCGCGTTGCGTGCGAGACCCTGGTCACCACCAATCGCGTAGTCCTGGCCGGCGAAGTCCGTGGCCCGGCCTCCGTCACCACCGAGGCCCTGATCGAAGGCGCCCGCGCCGCGATCCGCGACATCGGCTACGACCAGTCCGGCTTCTCGTGGAAGAACGCGACGATCGAATCCTACCTGCACGCGCAGTCCGCCGACATCGCCGTCGGCGTCGACAGCGCCGGCGACAAGGATGAAGGCGCGGGCGACCAGGGCATCATGTTCGGCTTCGCCACCCGCGAGACCGAGACGCTGATGCCGGCGCCGCTGTTCTATTCCCACGCCATCCTGCACCGCATCCGCGACCTGCGTAAGGCCGGCGATGCCCGCGTGGCCAACCTGCAGCCCGACGCCAAGAGCCAGGTCACGCTGCGCTATGTCGACGGCCGCCCGGTCGGCGCCACCTCGGTCGTCATTTCGACCCAGCATGACGAAGGCGCCAGCCAGGCCGGCATCCGCGACGCCCTGCGCGAGATCGTGGTCGACGTGCTGCCGGAAGGCTGGATGTGCCCGGATGACGAATTCTACGCCAACCCGACCGGCGTGTTCGTCGTCGGCGGTCCCGATGGCGATTGCGGCCTGACCGGGCGCAAGATCATCGTCGACACCTACGGCGGCGCGGCCCCGCATGGCGGCGGCGCGTTCTCCGGCAAGGACCCGACGAAGGTCGACCGTTCGGCGGCCTATGCCTGCCGCTACCTGGCCAAGAACGTGGTCGCGGCCGGCCTGGCCGATCGCTGCACGCTGCAGATTTCCTACGCCATCGGCGTCTCGCACCCGCTCTCGGTCTATGTCGATCTCGACGGCACCGGCCGCGACGTGGACGAGGAAAAGCTGGGCCGCGTGCTGCGCGAAGTCATGAACCTGACGCCGCGCGGCATCCGCAAGCATCTGCGCCTGAACCGCCCCATCTACACCGAAACCTCGGCCTACGGTCATTTCGGCCGCACGCCCGACGCCGCCCGCGACAATTTCACATGGGAACAGACCGATCTGGTGGACGCGCTGCGTGGTGCGTTCAACCGCTGATCACACCGGGGACCCCGTGACGGCATCCGAAACGAACATCCCTGCCTCGGTTGACGAGGCAGGGGCCCCCAAGGTTGCCGTCAAGGCGTCCCCCGACCGGCTCTACGGCCGCCAGCGCGGCCATCCGCTGCGGCCCCGCCAGCAGCGCCTGCTGGACGAAACCCTGCCCCGCCTGCGCCTCGACCAGACCCTCCTGGGCGACCCCGCGCGGGCCTTCGGCCGCGTCCCGGCCGAAATCTGGCTGGAAGTCGGCTTCGGCGGCGGCGAACATTCGCTGGCGCAGCACGCGGCCCATCCCGATGTCGGCTACATCGCCAGCGAAGTTTTCGAAAACGGCCTGTGTTCCCTGCTCTCGCGCCTGGTGCCCGACGATCAGGAAGCCATCGCCCCGGTTCCCGACCTGCTGCGGATCTGGGACGAAGACGCGCGCGTCCTGCTGCGTGCGCTCCCCGAACGGTCGCTCGACCGCATGTTCCTGATGTTCCCCGATCCCTGGCCCAAGGCCCGCCACGCCAAGCGGCGCTTCGTCCATCCGGCCAACATCGCCCTGGTCGCCCGCGCCCTGAAGCCCGGCGCGATCTGGCGCGTCGCCAGCGACGACCCGACCTACCAGGCCTGGGTCGAAGAGGTCATGGCCGCGCAGGACCTCTTCGACACCGCACCGCCAGCCACCACCCGCCCCGAGGGCTGGCCGCCTACACGCTACGAAGCCAAGGCCCTGCAAACCGGGCGCCAGCCGCTCTACTGGACCTTCGTCCGGCGCTAAGGCCAGGGCTCCGCCCTGGACCCGCCAAAGGGCAATGCCCTTTGGAAACCCAGTCGCTTTTCCTGATTGGTTTCCAAAGGCGCCGCCTTTGGTGGGGGTTCGGGGGCAAAGCCCCCGAGGGGGGATTCAGGAAAGTGCCACGCCAGTCAGCCGCTCCGAAACCGCCCACAGCCGCCGCGCCACCGAGAGGCTGAGCGCCTGTGGCGGAATGCGCGCCTCCGTCACCCGGCCGCGCCGCTCACCCCGTCCGCCCGGCCCGTAATAGCCGCCATCCCGCGCCTCGGGTGCGGCGGCGGCAAACAGGATCGGCCGTGCCCCGGCCTCGGCCGACTGGCCCAGATAGCGGAAGACGACGCGAACGATACGGCGCATCAGCCGTTCGGCGATGCCCTGCCGGGCGGAAGACCGGCTGACGGCGATATCGGTTCGCGCCCAGCCGGGATGGGCGGCAATGGAATGCAGGCCCCACCCGGCGGATTGCGCCACGCGGTTGAGTTCCAGCGCGAAGATCAGATTGGCCAGCTTGCTCTGCTGGTAGGCGCCGAACGGCGTGTAGCGATGCCGGCTCTGCAGGTCGTCGAAGACGATATGCCCCTGCCACGCCGCCAGGCTGGCCACGCTCACCACCCGGCCGCCACCCGCCGCGCGCACCAGCAGGGAACGCAACTGGCCGGTCAGGGCGAAATGACCCAGATAATTGGTGCCGAACTGCAATTCGAAGCCATCGGCCGTTTCCTGCCGGCGGGGCGAGGCCATCACGCCCGCATTGTTCACCAGGATGTCGAGCGTATCGGTGCGTTCCTTCAGGTCGCGCGCGAAATCGGCAACCGATCGCAGGCTGGCCAGATCGAGCGGCAGAAATTCCGCCCGCGCCGCCGGCAGCCGTTCGCGCAGCGCCTCCACGGCCCGGGCGCCCCGTGCCGCATCGCGCCCCGTCAGCAGCACGCTCGCCCCCCGCGAGGCCAGGCCGTACGCGACTTCATAGCCCAGTCCGCCGGTCGCACCGGTCACGACGGCGGTACGGCCCGTCAGGTCCGGCGCCCGGTCGATGGTCCATTTCGCGGCGATGCTCATGGCACGGTCTCTCCTTGCTGTTCCCGCTCGGCGGCGCGGATCGCTTCGTCAGTCAGACGCACTTCGTTCTTCTTCAGGAAAATGAAGCTGCCGCCCAGGACAAGGGCGGCAATGACGCCCATCGTGATTCCAACCGGGCCGGACAGACTCAGCACCTTGTGCCCCAGATAATACGCCCCCAGCGCATAGCCGCCGGCCCAGCCGATACCACCCAACGCATTGAAAAACAGGAACGTATGCCACGGCATATGGTTCGCCCCCGCCAGCAGCGCGACGAAGACGCGCAGCACGGCGATGAAGCGGCCGAAGAACACCACCTTGCCGCCATGCCGCCGGAACAGGTAGCGCCCCAGCATCAGCCGGCGGTCATTCAGCCCCACCTTGCCGCCATGGCGCTCCAGCAGCCGATGGCCGTAGGTCCGGCCGATCAGATAGCCGAAATTATCGCCCATGATGGCACCGGCGATCGCCGCCACCGCCACCCAGGTAATGTCCAGGCGGTGCGTCGCGGCGCAATACAACGCCGAGGAGATGATGAGCGTTTCGGCCGGCAGGGGCAGCCCCATGCTTTCGAGCATGACGACGACCGCGATCACGCCATAGCCGTAATGCACGAAAAGAGATTCGAAGGAATGAAGCAGCGGAGCGAACCCGTCCAATAGGAAAAGCCAAGGGGGTGAGGAACCGTCTGGTCAGCGCGCTGTCAAGTCAATAGGCGGAATGGCCGCCACGCCACCACATCGCCCCTTCTGGCACGTACCCGCCCAGGCTACGCTCGCAGCCACCCCGCCACATGGGGACCGCCGAAAAAAACGGAGCGTTCCGTGGCCGATCTGATCCTGATCACATGCATTTCCGGAGCAGGGTATCTGCGCCGTGCCCTGCCCGAAGCACAGACCCTGATCTTCGACCATCGCCTGGTGGACGGGCCGATCCCGGCCGGCGGGCCGCCCGAAGATTTTTTCCGCTATCGCCGCGCCCTCTACGACGCCGACGGGCTGTTCTATGAGGACGGGCAGTTCACGGATGTCGAGCCGGACGAGAATTTTCCCCGTTCGCAAAGAAGATGGAGCACGCTCCCCGAAGCCTGCCGCGACGCCGAGCGGGTCATCCTGTGGATCGACCCGGACGCGAACGCGCAGCTTATCCTGATCCAGTTGCTGGACTGGCTCGGCCACCTGCCGGACATCCTGCCGAAACTCTGGCTGAAACAATCGGAAAGCCCGACCGGAGAACACCGCGAAGGCGATTGGTGGCTGCCACCCCGGCCGATCCTGCCGGCCGACGTGGCGCTCGCCCAACGCGCATGGGATGCCTTCCGCGCCCCGACACCCGAACGCTGGGCACGGCTCCGCCACGATCCCGACCTCGCCCTCCTGCCCGGCCTGCCCACCGCCGTCGAACGCATGCTGGAGGAACTGCCGGACGGCACGGGACTGGGCGCCAGCGCCCGGCAACTGCTGCGCCTCGTCGAACGTCCCAACTGGACGGACAGGACCGGGAAACAGGGCGGAACGATCACCTACCCGCCCCTCCCGCGAAGCGATCGCAAAACCATGAAACTGATGTATCGGTTCGTGCATTCGGCGCCGCGCCGTCCGTTACAGCAGGAAAGCCACCAGCTCCTGTGCGACCTGGCGAGCGCGCCCCATCCCGCGGTGAGCGGCACCACCGAGCCCCACGCCGGCATTGCCCTGATGATGGACAGCGCCCGCTACATGCAATTCCGACGGGCCGTACTCAGCTGGACCGATTTCGGCCGCCGGCTCGTCGCCGGCGAGGACGACTGGTCGCGCCATAATCCGATCCTGCACTGGTGGGGCGGCACACGCCTGACCAACGACACGCTCTGGCGATGGAACCCGGACACGAAAACCCTGCTCCCGCCCGGCCCCCCATCGCCCCCCGCGTTCCATTGAGGCACTATCCGCCACCCCAGGACAGGAGCCCCGCATGACCGACCCCGCCATCCGCCCCTACGGCACCTGGCCATCCCCCGTGACGACGGCGCTGGTCGCCGGCAAGACCCTCGGCCTAGGCAGTGTGCAGGCCGACGGCGAGGCGGTCTACTGGCTGGAAACCCGTCCCGCCGAAGCCGGCCGCACCGTGCTGGTCCGCTGGACCGCCACCGACGGCATCCAGGACGTCACGCCGCCGCCCTTCGATATCGGCACCCGTGTCCACGAATATGGCGGCGGCGCCTATGTCGCGGCGGGCGGCCAAATCGCCTTCAGCCACCGGCCGGACGGCAGCCTCTGGCTCGTCGCGCCCGGCACGGCCCCGCGCGCCCTCAGCAGCGTGGCCGGCCTGCGCTTCGCCGATTTCGCCTTCTCCCCCGATGGCGGCACCCTGTTCTGCGTGCGCGAGGACCACCGCGCACCGGGCGAGCCAATCTCCACCCTCGTCGCCTTCCCCACCGACAGCAGTACCGACCCGGCAACGGAAACCGGCCAGATCCTGGTCTCCGGCCCCGATTTCGTCAGTTCCCCCCGTCCGTCACCGGACGGCACATGGCTGGCGTGGATCGAATGGAACCACCCCGCCATGCCGTGGGACGCCACCAGGCTGCGGCTCGGCCGGCTGGCATCACACGGCGACGACACCACACTGGCCGACATCCGCACGCTGGCGGACAACGGCGCCTCGGTCATCGAGCCGGCCTGGGCCGGCCCCGAAACCCTGCTGGCCAGTTCCGACCATGACGGCTGGTGGAACCTCACAAGCTGGGCCGTGCCCGACGGGCCGGCGGTCTCCATCGCGCCGATGGAAGCCGAAATCGGCCTGCCGCACTGGGTGTTCGGCCTGCGCAGCTACCAGCCACTCCCCGACGGCACGATCCTGGCCATCGCCATCGAGAACGGTGAAGCCCGCACCCTGCATCTCACCGGCCCGGTCGCCCGCCCCGTGGCGCTGGGCCACCCCGCCCAATGCCCTGCCTTGCTGGCGGACGGATCGTTCGCCTGGCTCGACACCCCGCCAGACGGCGCCCCCACCGTGCGCGTGGGCCGCATCGACGCGCCATCATACGTCCTGCGCGCCGCCACCACGCTGAACCTCGCACCCGGCGACATCGCCCATGCCGAAACGATCCGCTTTCCCTTGCCCGACGGCCAGCATACCGGCCACGCCTTCTTCTACCCGCCCGCCAACAGCCGCTTCCGTGGCCCGGCGGACGAAAAGCCGCCGCTGATCGTCATGGCCCATGGCGGCCCGACCGGCCGCGCCGGCAGCGCCTTCGCCTTCAAGGTCCAATGGTGGACCAGCCGGGGCTTCGCGGTGGTCGATGTCAATTATCGCGGCTCCACCGGTTTCGGCCGCGCCTATCGCCGCCAACTGGAAGGGCAGTGGGGCGTCGCGGACGTGGAAGACTGCATCGCCGCCTGCCGCCACCTGATCGCCACCGGCCGCGTCGACCCGGGCCGCATCGCCATTCGCGGCAGCAGCGCCGGCGGCCTGACCGTATTGCTGGCCCTCGCCGGCTCCGACCTGTTCGCCGCCGGCGCCAGCCTGTACGGCGTCACCGACCTGCGCGCCCTGGCGCAGGAAACCCACAAGTTCGAATCCCGCTATCTCGACAGTCTGGTCGGCCCCTGGCCCGAGGCCGAAGCCACCTATCTGGCCCGCTCCCCCCTGACCCAGGCCGACGCCATCCGCACCCCGGTCCTGTTCCTGCACGGCCTCGCCGACGCCGTGGTCCCGCCCGCGCAGGCACAGGCCATGGCCGACGCACTGGCGAGCAGCAACATCCCCTATGCGCATTATACCTTCGAGGGCGAAGCCCACGGGTTCCGGCGCGAAGAGACGGTGCGCCGCGCGCTGGAACTGGAACTGGATTTCTACGGCCGGATCTTCGGGTTTACCGTTCCCGATGTGATGGAACGGGTGGTGTTGTCCGGTACACAAGGGCTTTGCCCTTGACCCACCAAAGGGCAGTCGCCCTTTGGAAACCAAGTCGTTTATATAAGATGGTTTCCAAAGGCCGCCGGCCTTTGGTGGGGGTTCGGGGGCAAAGCCCCCGAGCGGAACGTCACTGCTCCACGATGGCCGTCTGGCCCCGACGCGGCCGAAAGCGCCCTTCCTTGAGCGCCTTTTCGATATCTTCCAGTGAAGCACCGCGTGTTTCCGGAACCAGGAAATACACGAACAGCACCGAAGCCAGATTCACCCCGGCATAGAACCACATCGTCCCGCCCAGCGAGATCGTCTGCACCAGCGTCAGCGCCGTGCTGGTCACCAGCAGGTTGCTGCCCCACAGCGTGGCCGCATGCAGGCTGGTGGCGGTGCCGCGCATCGGCAGCGGGAACATCTCGGCCCCCAGCAGCCAGCCGACCACCTGGATACCGCCCGAATTGAACATCATGAACAGCAACAGGAAGGCGATGATCATCCAGCTTCCGACACTGCCCTTGTCGGGATGGAGCATGAACATCAGCCCCAGCCCGATCAGGCTGAGTACCGAACCCGGCCCCATGATCAGCATCAGCCGCCGCCGGCCGACCCGATCGACGACCAGCGAACCGGTCAGCGTCATCGCCAGATAGACGACCGCCACCCCCACGCTGGCCAGCAGCGCCGTCGAATGGCCGAACCCGGCATCCGACAGGAACGTGGGGGCATAATAGATCATCATCTCCAGCCCGCCGCACTGGGTGAAGAACGCCACGCCGAACGCCGCCACCAGCGCCGGGCGCACCCATGGCTGCGACAGGCCGCGCCATCCCCGCTGCTCGTCGGAAACGTTCTCGGCAGCCGCGTGAATCTTCTTGATTTCCTTATGGATTTCACGATGACTCGTGCGCACCTTGATCAGTTCGCGGATCGCGGCCTTCAATCCCTTGTTTTCAGCCGTCCAGCGCGGGCTGCGCGGCAGGAAGAACATGGCGACGAACACGAACAGCGCCGGCCCGGCCGCGATCGCGATCATCGGCCGCCAGCCCCACGCATCGCGCATCGCAAACCCGACGATATTGGCAAGAAAGATGCCGATCCCGATCGCGACGTTGAACAGCGTGACCAGCCGTCCGCGCTGCGCGGCAGGCGCCAGTTCGGAGATATACATCGGCACGACCTGCGTCGATCCGCCGACGCCCAGGCCCAGATAGACACGGGCGGCAATCAGCGTGCCGACATCCGGCGCCATCGAGCACGCCAGGGCCCCGGTCACGAAGAGGGCGGTCACGATCATGACGGTGGTGCGGCGGCCGAACCGTTCCGACAGCCAGCCGGTGCCCACGGCACCGATCACAGCGCCGGCCAGGATCGCGGAGGCCACGAATTCCTGATCGGTGCTGCCCAGATGGAAATCCCGCGTAATCAGCAGCAGGGCACCCGAAATGATGCCGGTGTCGTAGCCGTAGAGGCCGCCACAGATGGCGGCCACGGCGGCTGCGAGCCAGAGGGTCAGCCGCGCGTTATCCGAAATCTCATATTCGGATACATGGGCCAGACTGGTCGATTGCGGCGAGAAATTCTGCATTCCATTCTCCCTGTTTCGGAGCCTGTTGGAAAATGCGCCCTGATGACAATCCGACGCGCATTTCCCGACAGGCTCCGGAAATAACTGCCCTGGAACTCCTTGCTCCATAGACGCTCCGAATGGCCCGATTGCCATGCCGGTATCCCGAATCAGGCCCGCCGTCAGGCGACGGGCGAGAGCGCGGCCTTCATATCCCGGATCGACGCGAGCGTGTCGTTGAGCATGCTCCAGTCATCCTGGTCCGCGATCGGCTGCCATATCCGCTCCACCGCATCGATCAGCATGGTGCAGGGAACGGATCGGGAAAAATACGGACTGGAAAGATCCAGGTCCGGTCGGGCGGAATAGCCATCAATCCGTTGACGCAACGGCTCGAATTCCGCACCCGCATAGAAACGGGCATTGGGCCCGTTCAGCGCCCGATGCCTGCTCTGTGCCCCTCCATACCAGTCAAAGAACAGATTTTCAAATCCTATTCCCGATCGTTCCAGAAACGTCCATGTCGCCGACGACAGATCCCGATCATCATTTCTGGAAATGGAAGACAGGCCAAGCCGTTTCACGATCACACCATTCATCTCTTTTTCATAACGATCAGGAAAGTCGTCGAAAATCTTCTGCAGATCATCGATTTCCGTCAGCCCGATCAGGCATTCCGCCAGCCGCGCCAGCGTCCACAGCACGGCCTCGGGCTGGCGCGCGAACGCATACAGCCCCGACTGATCGAAATAGGCAGCCACGAAGGCAGGATCGTATCGGGGCAGGAAACGCCAGGGGCCATAATCGAAACTCTCGCCCGTGATGTTGATATTGTCTGTATTCAACACGCCATGCACAAATCCCGCCCCCATCCACTGGGCCGCCAGACGCGCAACGCGGGTGCAGACGATATCGAACAGCGCCGTCGCCGCATTCCCCTCGCCATGACGGTCGGGGAAATAGGTGGCCATCACATAATCCACCAGGCGCGCCAGGCTGGCCCGGTCTTCCAGCGCGGCCAGGCGCTGAAAAGTTCCCACACGGATATGCGAGTGGCTCAGGCGCGCCAGCACGCACGACCGGGTGGGCGAGGGCTCGTCTCCCCGATGCAGCCGCTCGCCGGTCTCGATCACGCTCAGCGTCCGCGAGGTGTTCACCCCCAGCGCATCCAGCATCTCGCTGGCCAGGATCTCGCGCACCCCGCCCTTCAGGGTCAGCCGCCCGTCCCCGCCGCGCGACCACGGCGTGCGGCCGCTGCCCTTGGTGCCGATATCCAGCAACCTGCCGTCGCGCGCATCGCGCATCTGCGCGAACAGGAAGCCCCGCCCGTCTCCAAGGTCCGGGTTGTACTGGCGGAACTGGTGCCCGTGATAGCGCAGCGCCAGCGGCACGGGCAGCCCGTCGGGCAGCGGGACGAAGCGCCCCAGATGATCGATCCATTCCGCATCGGTCAGCGTATCCAGCCCGATCCGCGCCGCCGCGTCCTGGTTGCGAAAGCGCAGGATATGCTCGGGAAAGCGCGCCGCTTCCACGGGGTCATAGAACGCATCCCCAAGCGTCAGATGCGCGCGGGCGGGATGATAGGCGGCAGAAAACGGCATGAATCAAAACCTGGGATCGAGGACACGGGGCACACGGCCCACAACACATTCAGATGAAACGGCCCGCGCTCACACCGGTTCGGCAAAGACGGGCAGATCCAGCGTATCGGGGCGCGGGGCGAAGCAGGCTTCGATCGCCACCTCGCCCAGCGCCGCGCCGTCCAGCCAGCGCGGCGCATTGTCCTTGTCGACGATCTTGGCCCGCACGCCCTCGGTAAAATCGGGCTGGCGGATCAGGTTGCCGATCAGCCGATATTCCTGCTCCAGCACCGTGTTCAGGTCGGGCAGCCGCCGCGCGGCATGCCAGGCACGGAACGTGACCAGCAGCGAGAGCGGCGAGGCCTGCTCCATCGCCTCCCGGTCTTCGGCCGCCCAGGGCGCATCGCTGCGCGTCAGCCGCTCGCGAATGGTCGCTAGGTCCGGTGCGTCATACAGCGCATTGATCGCATCCAGTTCCACCTGCCCCGCGCGTGGGGCGGCGGGCGCCAGATCCACCACTTCGCCAGCCGGACGCCGGGCGAGGGCGGTCGCCAGATCCGCCAGGTCCGACGCCGCCAGCATGCGGTCGGCAAAGCCCGCCACCACCGCCTGCCCACCCTTCATCCGCCCGCCGGTCAGCGCCAGGCGCAGCCCATACAGCCCCGGCGCGCGGGAAAGCAGGTAAGACCCGCCCGCGTCGGGCGTCAGCCCGATCGCCACCTCGGGCATGGCCAGCACGCTGCGCTCGGTCACGATCCGGTGACGGACATGCGCCCCCAGCCCGATCCCGCCACCCATCGTGATCCCGTCCATGAACGACACGATCGGCTTGGGGTATCCCGCCAGCACCGAAACCAGCCGATAGCCCGCCCGGAACACCCGCGCCGCCGCGTCCGGCCCCGCTTCCAGCGCCAGGGTATAGAGCGCCCGCAGGTCGCCGCCGGCCGAAAAGGCCCGGGGGCTGGTGCTGTCGATCAGCACCGTCTCGACGCCCGGATCATCCCGCCACGCCGCCAGCGCGGCCGCAATCCCGCGATAGAGCGTGATATCCAGCGCATTCAGCGCCTTGGGGCGATTGACCGTCAGCCGCCCGAGGCGGCCCTGTCGGGAGATCAGCAGCGTATCGTCTGTCGCGTCGGCCTGCATGATGGTACGTTCCTTCCGTTTTCCCTGTCGTGATACTATGCCAGAACGATCAATGATGAAGATGTCGGCCCTACAGGAATGGACGACGGCAGGAAGGGCGCGGGCATGAGTGTGGACTCCCAGACCTATCGGGACGCGATGGCGCGGCTGGGCGCGGCGGTCAACGTGGTCACGACCGGCACGCTGGACGACCCGGTGGGCTTCACCGCCTCGGCGGTCTGTTCCGTCAGCGACGCCCCGCCCACGCTGCTGGTGTGCATGAATCGCGCCTCGCGCGCCCGCGCGGCCTTCCACACCGGCGGGGCAATCTGCATCAACGTGCTCTCCGCCGGCCAGCGCGACATTTCCGGCACCTTCGCCGGCCCGCTGGACATGTACGAACGGTTCACCGTCGGCCACTGGACGACCCTGGCCACCGGCGCCCCGGCGCTGGAAGAGGCCGTGGCCTCCTTCGACTGCCGGATCGACCGGATCGTCGAAGTCGGCACCCACAGCGTCATGTTCGGCGTGGTCGAAGCCATCCGCATCGGCGAACCGGTGGGCGGGCTGGTCTATTTCAACCGCGCCTACCACGTCCTGCCCCACAGCCACGACCACTGAAAGCCTGACCTGAAATGCGCGCTGGCGGCGATCCGGTGCGCGTTTCCTGTGCGTCGGTGCTCACGGCCATCAAGGCCGCTCTCGCTTGCCAGCCCACATTTCAGGTCAGGCTTTGACCGCCCGCCCGGAGGACCCACACGATGCCCGCACGCCGCCGCCAGGACCAACCGCCGATCATCACCGGGCCGGTGCTGCTCGCCCTGCATGCCGGGCTGGGGGCGACCCTGGCCCTGATGGCATGGTGGTGCTGGGCCCTGCCGTCCTGAACCCGACGGTCAGGTCGCGTCGGCGCCTGCACCCCGTTCGGTAAACCGCCATGCCCCGGCGGCCAGATAGGCGGCGGTACTCAGCGCGCTGATCCAGAACGACGCCGGGCAGTCGGTCCACCACGACAGGGCCAGCCCGCCCCAGCCCGCGCCGATCGCCAGCAGCACGGACAGCACGATCCCCCATCCCGGCGTGGCCGTCAGCCGCTGCGCCGTCGCCGCCGGCCCGACCATCAGCGCGAACACCAGCAGCACACCGGTAATCTGCACGCATTCCGCCGTCACCACCGCGACGATGGCCAGGAAGATGGTGGAGACCAGGCGCAGGTTCACCCCCCGAGCCTCGGCCGTTTCGGGCTGGAGGCTGGCAAACAGCAGCGGCCGCGACAGCGCCGCCATGGCCAGCACGCATCCCGCGCCCAGCACCAGCAGCCACCCCAGCATCGACCGGTCCACCCCCAGCACGTTGCCGAACAGCAGGGCCGTGGCACGGGTGGCGGATGTCGTCAGAAAATGCAGGAACAGCAGCCCGCAGCCCAGCATGCAGGACAGGACGAGCCCGATCGTGACATCCCGCCCCTGGGTGGTGCCGCGCCCGCCCAGCCCCATGGCCACCCCGGCCAGAACCGTGGCACCCATCAGCCCCCAGAAAGGCGGCATCCCCACCAGCAGCGCACCGGTCGCCCCCGCGAAGCCGACATGCGACAGCGCATGGCCGGCAAAGCTCTCGCCCCGCAGCACCATGAAATAACCGACCAGCCCGGACAGGATCGCAACGATCCCCGTCGCGGCGAAGGCATGGCGCATGAATTCGAAGGCGAACATGCCCGGATACTACCCCCGCCCGCTCACGACTGAACCACCCCATCGGCAACGACGAAGATACGCCCGTTCGCCCGGATCACTTCAACCGGCATGCCGTACAGCGCGCTCAGCACCGGGCCGGTCACGACCTCGTCCACCGTACCCAGCCGCGCCGCCCCGCGCCCCACATACAGCACCCGGTCCATCACCCCCAGCAGCGGGTTGAGATCATGGGTGGAAAACAGCACCGCGATGCCGAGTTGCCGACGGATGCGATCCACCAGCGCCACCACTTCGCGTGCGCGATGGGGGTCGAGGCTGGCCAAAGGCTCGTCCAGCAGCAGCAGCCGGGGCCGCCCCAGCAGCGCCTGCGCCAGCAGCAGCCGCTGGCGCTCGCCGCCCGAAAGATGGTCGATCGGCCGGCGGGCCAGATGCATCGCCCCCACCAGATCCAGCACCCGGTCGATCTCCATCGCGTCATGGCGGCGATGCCGGCCGGGCCGCCAGTCGCAGGGCAGGCCCCAACGCTCGCCATGCAGGGCGGCGGCAATGAAACTGCGCCCATCCAGACGCGGCGCGGAACGCGCCGGAAATTGCGGCAGATAGCCGATATCGTGGTTGCCGCGCCCCACCGGCCGGCCAAAGACCGAAATCCGCCCGGCCGATACCGGCACCACACCCAGAATGGCCCGGATCAGGCTGCTCTTGCCCGCCCCGTTCGGCCCCAGCATGCCCACGAACGCCCCGGCCGGCACAGTCAGGCCGACATCCGAAAGGATCGTACGCTCGCCGATGCGCAGCGTGACCTGCGCCATATCGACCGGCGGCATGGCGGCAGATGCCGGCGCGGGCGCCGGGCCGCCACAGCATGCATGCCCATCACGACCGTTCATGTCGGCCCCCCGACCGAACCCTGCCCCTGGCCCAGCGCCTGAGCCAGACGATCCAGCACCCCGGCAATCCAATCCTGATAGCGCATGCCCGGCGGCAGGCTCTCGCCGACATGCAGCACCGGAATCCCGGCTCCCCGCGCCAACTGCTCCAGCCGGTCGGTGGCCGGACCCGTCGTCTGTTCGTTCAGGATCAGGAGCCGCACCCTCCGGTCCGTCAGGTCCCGCTCGAACCCGGCAACCTCCGACGGACCAGGGTCGGTGCCGTTCATGACCGCATGCTGGAAATCCGCATCATGCATCGTCAGCCCGATCTGATGTGTCATCAGGCCGAAAATCGGTTCGGACGCGGCAACCGGCACCCCATGATAGCGCTCCCGCAGCCGGTCGATCCGCTGCTGAAGCGGCCCCAGCGCATCCAGGAACTGTCGCAGGCGATCCTGCAACGCCGCCCGCCGATCGGGAAGGATCGCGCCGCAATCGGCGGCGAACGCCGTCGCGACGGCACGGACCATCGTCAGATCATACCAGAAATGGGCGTTGTCGCCGTCCCGCCAACCAACCAGCGCCGCCACGTTCAGCACCACCGGCCGGTCAATGCTTCCGCCCCCCTCCATCAGCCGGTCGAGCCACCCGTCATATCCCCCGCCGTTCGCGATCACGATCCGTGCGGAACCCAGCCGCCGCCCATCCATCGGGCTGGCCTCGAACGCATGCGGATCGGCGGCGGGATTGGTCAGAATGCTGGTCACCGCCACATCCGGCCCCCCGACCTGGCGCGCGATATCGCCCCAGACCGCTTCGGCGGCGACAACGGCAATCGGACCATCGGCGCGGGCCGAGCGCGCGCCCGATACCACCAGCATGACAGCCGTCAGCCATGCGCAGATCAGGCGCATCATACCCGACCGGGCGACGCGAAAGGGGAAGTACATACAGTCAGCAGACACGCGGGCGGCCGTCAGCAGGAGGGTTGGCAGGTCAGAGCACGTTATAATGTAACATATTTGGAGCCTTCATATAACGCGCTTTCCGGCGTATGGAAACCAGGGAGCCGCACGGGCGGTCTCTCTGGACAGATCGGGGGCATGGCGCGGCAGGCATGGCGGCAACGATTTTCGCCGAAAAGACCGAGACTCGGCTGGATAATGCCGAGCGCTTGTGCGCCGCGCATGGTTCGCGGCTGACCGATCTGCGGCGTCAGGTGCTGGGCCTGGTGCTGGAAGCCGCGCGCCCGGTCGGCGCCTATGACCTGCTGGACGGCTTGCGCGCAGAAAAGAAGGGCGCCGCCCCGCCCACGGTCTACCGCGCCCTGGATTTTCTGCTGGAAGAGGGGCTGATCCACAAGATCGAGCGCCTGTCGGCCTTCGTCGGCTGCACCCATACGCTGGATGGCAGTCATGCCGAAGCCGGCCATCCTCACGCGGCGCAATTTCTGATCTGTACCGGCTGCGGCCAGGTGACCGAGCTGGACGATCACGGCATCCTGCATGCGCTGATCGACGCCACGCGGCATATCGGCTTCACGGTGCGCCATTCGACCGTCGAGGCGGAAGGGCTCTGCGCCGCCTGCCGCAACGTCGCAACGGCATAGGCACGACGGGCGAGTTTCAGACTTCACGGCGAACGGCACGACTGAGGATTATGGTGAGAAACGGTTACAGGGTCAGGCCGACCGGCCTGACGACCCGGAATTCGGAACGCATGATCTTCCGGATCGACGACATGCAGGGGCGGCCGCGCGCCCGGATCGCGGCAAAAGACGGCGCCCAGGCCCTGACACTGTTCTGGCGGCGGCGCGGCCGGCAGATCATGGCCGAAAGCCTGCCCGACCCCGACCCCGTAGCCACCCTGCGACGGAATTTTGCCATGGCACGCATCCTCCCGGATACCGCCGAACTCCCGCTGCCCGAACCGGTGCCCGCCCGCGCGGCTGCCCACCCCACGCCCCGCCGGCCCCGCGCCCCCCGCCCGGTGCGCGATGGGGCCGAAACCGGCCAGAACGACCTGTTCGCATCGCCGCTCCCCGCCGCCCCGCCGAAGGCCGAGCCCCCGCCCCCCCGGCGACAGATCACGCATCTGGACGCCGAGACCCTGCAACTGGCCCGCGTCCATTATCGCGGCCTGCAAGCCTCGGACCCCGCCGACAGCTACCTGTACCACATCACGACGAACGGGAATGCCGAAGCCATGCTGCGCGACGGCCTGGTCATGAGCCGCCGCCACCCCCTGCTGCTGACCGAGCGCGGGGGCGTGCCCTACTGGCTGTCCCTGGTGGCCGACGATGACGACGCCAGCGAAACCGATATCGCCGTGCTGCGCATGAAACGCTTCATGATCGACGACCTGATCGAGGACGACCCGGATTCGACCCGCAGTTCGGGCAGCCCGAGCTACTTCCTGACCGGCAACATCTGATCCCTAAGGACGACGCCCCAATGGACACAGCAATCGCCGAGATCGAGCGCGGCGGCCGCGTCGAATCCCGCCATGCCGGCACCGCCGTGGTGGTGGACGCCGATGGCGACGTCGTGTTCGCGCTGGGCGACATCGCGCTGCCGACCTACCCGCGTTCGGCGGTCAAGGCCTTCCTCGCCCTGCCGCTGGTCGAAAGCGGCGCCGCCGAGCGGCTGGGCCTGGATGACGAGGAATTGGCGCTCGCCTGCGCCTCGCATAACGGCGAGCCCGCCCATGTCGCGGTCGCCGCACGGATGCTGGGTCGGGCAGGGCGTGATGTCGCCTGCCTCGAATGCGGCACCCACTGGCCAACGAACGCCGACGCCGCCCACGCACTGGCCCGCTCGGGCGGGGCACCCAATGCCCTGCACAACAACTGCTCCGGCAAGCATGCCGGCTTCGTCTGCCTGGCCTGCGACCGCGACGAAGATCTGGCCGGCTATATCCAGCCCACCCACCCGATCATGCGCGAGGTCACGGCGGCACTGGCCGACGTCACGGATGCGGCACACGGCGAAGACAATCGCGGCATCGACGGCTGTTCGATCCCGACCTACGCCATCCCGATGCGCGCCCTGGCCCATGGCTTCGCACGCTTCGGCACCGGCCATGGCCTGGGCCGCGAACGCGCCCGCGCGGCGGCACGGCTACGCGCTGCCGTCGCCAATGCGCCTTTCATGGTCGGCGGCAGCGGGCGCTTCGACACCGTGCTGATGCAGGCGTTGGGATCGGCCGTCTTCAGCAAGATGGGCGCGGAAGGCATCATGGCCGCCAGCCTGCCCGAACAGGGGCTGGGCATCGCGGTAAAATGTCATGACGGCGCCCCCCGCGCCGCCGAAGTCGCAATGGCCACCCTGCTGATGCGCTTCCTGGGTCCCGAAACCCGCGACCACACCGTGCTGCGCGATCTGGCAACCCACGATATCCGCAACTGGAACGGGATGACGGTCGGCCGCGTCCGCGCCGCCAATTTCATCTGACCCCGGAAGGCGTCAGAATGACCGTGCGCCCGATCGTCATGTTTCCGGACCAGCGCCTGCGCAAGGCAGCCGAGCCCGTCACACATTTCGACGCCGCGCTTCGCACACTGGCCACCGACCTGTTCGACACGATGCAGGCCGCGCCCGGCATCGGCATCACGGCGCCGCATATCGGCGTGGCGCTACGTGTCGTGGTGCTGGACCTGCGCGACACAGCGGGCGCACGAACCTACATCAATCCGGAGATCATCTGGGCCTCCGACGAGACGATCCGACACGAGGAAGGCAGCGTTTCCATGCCGGGCGTCACCGAACAGATCGAGCGCCCGGCCAAGGTGCGCGTGCGCTACCAGGATCTCAACGGCCAGGAGCAGATCGAAGAATCCGAGGGCCTGCGCGCAATCTGCCACCAGCACGAAATCGACCAGTTGGACGGAATATTCTGGATCCAGCGCCTCTCCGCCCTGCGCCGCAACCGGCTCGTAGCCCGTTATGAAAAGATCAGACGCGCCAATTCAAGATAAGATCGCTGGCAGCGGCGTCGCCACATAGCGGCGAGAATGGAAGATATCTTCTTTTTCTGAAGAAAAAGAAGCAAAAAGACTTTTATTCGTTTCAAAGCCTCGGAACGGGCAAGCACAAGGTTCCAGAGCAGATCAGAAGTTTTTTGGTTCTTTTTTTCAAAAAAGAACAAAGATCATCGCCCGATCCCCATCAGCTTTTCAGGATTGCGTACAACCTGAATGGCGAGAACACGCCCCTCACAACAGGTCAAGGTCGTTACCTGCGGCAGACCATCATCTTCCAGGGTGACAAATCCCGGCTCTCCGTTGATCAATCCCTGATACAGAACCGGTGGAACCCGATACTGCCGCTTACGGGCCAGACCGACGAACAGGCGACTGACTTTCCCGATCCCTTCAATGATTTTCCGGGCAGCAGGCCGAACGCCGCCACCATCGGACACGAAGCGGACATCATGGCTCAGGAGGGTGCGCAAACCCGTTTCGTCCCCCAGACGGGACGCCTGTAGAAACGCCTCGGTCAGCTTCCGGCCGGCCTCCCGATCCATGGGGTGCCGGGTTTCGGGCTGCTTGAGGTGTTTGCGGGCGCGAGACGCCATCTGGCGGCAAGCGGCTTCGCTCCGCTGCAACAAGTCCGCCAGTTCATCAAACGGCATTTCGAAAAGATCGTGCAGGATAAAGGCTGCACGCTCGGCCGGCGACAGGGCCTGAAGCGCGGACAGGAACGCCATGGACAGGTCCTGTTCATGGGCATGCTGCCGGATCTGGGGCGCATCCTGCGTATCCAGAACGGGCTCCGGCAGCCATGGCCCGACATAATGTTCATATCGGTGCGCGGAAGACCGCAGCCAGTCCAGGCAAAGCCGCGTCATCACCCGAACGAGCCAGGCTCGGGGATGCGCGATCGTGTCGGGCCCGGCGGCATGCCAGCGCAGGAAGGCGTCCTGCGCCAGATCCTCCGCGACCGACAGCGACCCGGTCATCCGATAGGCAATGCCGATCAGATCCGGCCGGATCGCCAGAAAACAGACTGTCGTTTCAGTGGCGTCAGGCATGCTGGCCGGATGGCGGGCGCGGCTGGGCACGGAACCCGATGGCGATCCGGTTCCAGTGATTGATCATGCCGATGACGAGCGTAAGCTGAACGATCTCCTGGTCCGTGAAATGGGCGCGCAGGGCCTCGAAATCCGCATCCGGAGCATGGGTCTCCGCCACGAGGGTCAGCGCCTCCGCCCATGCCAAGGCCGCGCATTCCCGGGGCGTATAGAAGGCCGTTTCACGCCACGCCGGCAGCAGGACGATCCGGCGCGTGTCTTCGCCCGCTTTTTTCATGATCGCGGCATGCATATCAAGGCAGAACGCACAGCCATTGATCTGCGAGACCCGCATCTTGACCAGTTCGGCCAATGCAAGGTCAAAACCAGAGGATTTGAGAGCCTCTTCAAGCTCCAGCATCTTCCCCAGAAGAGCGGGAGCGGTCGCCAGATAATCCAGTCGTGGGGTCATGATCATCATCCTGTAAGCTGTTTGCCATAAGAGGATGTCTCAAAAGCCCCGCTAGCGGCGGCCTGACGGCGGTTTCCTGCGCTTCGGTGCTCACGGCCATCAAGGCCGCTCCGCTCCGATGCTCAAAAACCACCGTCAGACGCGTGGCTGGCGCCACGCTTCCGCTCACTATCAGAACTTTTGAAACATCCTCTCTAAGACGAAACAGGAGACGGGTTTGTGACAGGCCGGATGGGCCCGAGCCGTCACACGATGAATGTATCCGCATACAGCGCCAGCACGCCGCCCACATCGACATCCACCGCAACCGCGCGTGACGGCCCGCCATCCCAGGCCGGCGCGGGCGGCCCGGGCAGACCGGCCGGCTTCTGGATCGTCTGCCCATCGGCCAGCCCGCCGCACACCACCCGGACCGGCCCATGCCGCAAGGTGAACAGATGCGGTGCCAGAACCTGGATCACCGCCAGACTGTCATGCGCGAAAATGCCGGCCAGCCCGCGCGAGCGTTCGTGGAAACCCTGATAAAAACGCGACACCGCCCGAAGGAAAGCACCGTCCGGCCCACCCCGCTCTTCCAGGCGATCCAGATAGGCGGCATCCATCACCACCTGTTGCGTCACATCCAGCCCCAGCATCGTGACCTTCCACGACGCGGTCATCACCAGGTCCGCCGCCTCGGGGTCCGACAGGATATTGGCCTCGGCCACCGGCGACACATTGCCGCTATGCCCATGCGTGCCGAATGCGCCGCCCATCAGGCTGACGCCCGCCACCAGTTCCGCGATGCCGGGGTCATGCCGCAGGGCCAGTGCCAGATTGGTCAGCGGCCCGATGGCGATCAGCGTGACCTCGTGCGGATGGGCGCGTACCACATCCACGATCACCTGCCAGGCAGGGCGCAGATCAACCGTGCGGGCCAGTTGCGCCGGCGGCGTCAGGTCGCCCAGCCCACCCGCCCCATGCACATGCGGCACCCCGGCTCCCGCCGGCCGCACCAGCGGCGTGGCCGCGCCCATCGCCACCGGCACATCCAGCCCCAGCCGTTCGGCCAGCCACAGCGCGTTGCGCGTGACGGTGTCGATATCCAGATTGCCATGCACCGTGGTCACGGCCAGCAGGTCGAATTCCGGCCGCCGGGTCAGGAAACACAACGCCATCGCGTCGTCCACGCCGGGGTCGGTGTCGAAGATGACTTTGTGGCGGTGTGTCATGGTGGAAGCCCTCAAGAATGTTCTTTTTTGAAAAAAAGAACCAAAAAACTTTTATTCAGTCAGGGACATCGTATGTCCCCAGCACAAGGCTCCTGAACGAACAAAAGTCTTTTTGCTTCTTTTTCTTCAGAAAAAGAAGAACTTAACTCACTTCGCAACCCAGCCGTCCTGCGCCAGGACAACCCCTGCCAGATACAGGCTGCCGCAAATCACCACCCGCCCCGGACCATCCGCCCCTTCCGCCAGACGCGCCAGCGCGGCGCGCACGGTGGGGCCGGGAATGGCACGGCCTGAAGACGCTGCCACGATCGCCTCGACCGGCAAGGCCAGATGCTGGCCAGGCTCGGCCACCGCCTGAACGCTGGCGGCGCGCTCCAGCAGAGGGGCAAGAAAGCCCGTGGCATCCTTGGTCTGCTTCATGCCGACCACCAGATGAACCGGCCGGTCCGACCAGCCGGCCAGCATATCGGCCAGCGCGTAGCCGGCACCGGGATTATGCCCGCCATCCAGCCACACTTCCCAGCCCGGCGGCAGCAGGGCAGCCAGCGCACCGTCCAGCCGTTGCAGGCGGGCCGGCCACTCGGTGCGGGCAATGCCCGCCCACGCGGTCTCCGGCACCGCTAGCCCACTGGCCCGCAGCGCCGCCACCGCCAACCCGGCGTTATCCACCTGATGCCGCCCAGGCAGACCGGGCGCCGGCAGGTCCAGCATACCCTGCGCGTCCATATAGCGCACGCCGCCAGACACCGGCGCAATCTCCCAGTCCGCATCGCGCACAAGCAGGCGCGCACCGCATTCCGCCACCCGATCGCGCAGCACAGCCATGGCTTCGGGCGCCTGATAGCCGGTCACCACCGGCACGCCGGGCTTCATGATCCCGGCCTTCTCGGCGGCGATGGCGGCCAGGCTATTGCCGAGGAAAGCCTCGTGATCCATGGAAATCGACGCAATCGCGCAGGCGGCAGGCCGCGCAAGAACATTGGTGGCGTCGAAGCGACCGCCCAGCCCGACCTCGATCACCGCCAGACGGGCAGGATGACGCGCGAACAGGACAAAGCCGGCGGCGGTCAGCACCTCGAACACCGTAATCGGCGCCCCGTCATTGGCGCGCTCGACTTCCTCCAGCACCGCTACCAGTTCATCGGTCGAGACGATGCGGCCGGCAACGCGGAAGCGCTCCGTCACGTCCACCAGATGCGGCGAGGTCATGACATGCACCGGCCAGCCGGCGGCCTCGCCGATGGCACGCAGATTGGCGCAGGTGCTGCCCTTGCCGTTGGTACCCGCGACATGGATCACCGGCGGCAGATGGTTTTCCGGATGCCCCAGCCGCTCCAGCAGGGCCTCCAGCCGACCCAGCGACAGGTCGATCAGGGCCGGATAGAGCTGGTTCAGCCGCTCCAGCACCGCGCCGGCGCGGCCGACGAATTCCGGCCCCAGCGCCGTCGGCGAGGTGTTCATCGGCGCGGATCAGGCCGCCGGGCGGAGCGGGGCGGCGACCTGCCGATGGTTCAGCAGGCCGATCAGGCGGCCCAGCATCGCCGGCAGGTCGGCACGCTTGGTCACCATGTCGATCATGCCGTGATCCAGCAGATATTCCGCGCGCTGGAAGCCCTCGGGCAGTTTCTCGCGCACCGTATCCTCGATCACACGCGGGCCGGCGAACCCGATCAGGGCGTTCGGCTCGCTGATCTGCACATCGCCCAGCATGGCGAACGAGGCCGTGACGCCGCCGGTGGTCGGGTTGGTCAGCACGACGATATAGGGCAGGCCGGCATCGCGCAGCATCTGCACCGCCACCGTGGTGCGGGGCATCTGCATCAGGCTGATCATGCCTTCCTGCATGCGCGCGCCACCCGAAGCGGTAAAGACGACCAGCGGCGCCTTCTGCAGGATCGCCAACCGCGCCGCCGCCACGAAGGCCTCGCCCAGCGCCGCGCCCATCGTACCGGCGATGAATTCGAATGCCATCACGGCCACCACCGCGTCGTGCCCGCCGATCTTGCCGTGGGCCACCGCCATGGATTCATCGAGCTGCGATTTCGCACGCTCGTCCTTCAGCCGGTCGGTATAGCGCTTGCGGTCGCGGAACGAGAGCGGATCGACCACAACCTTGGGCAGGTCGATGCGCGTGCACGCACCCTCGTCAAACGTCCAGGCAAAACGCTCGGCCACCGTCGCGCGCATGTGATGACCGCAATGCGGGCAGACATTCAGGTTCTTCCGCAGATCCTTCACCAGAATCATCTGGCTGCAGGATTCACAGTTGGTCCACAGATTGTCCGGCACCTCGCGCTTGAGCAGACCGCGGATCTTGGGGCGGACGTAATCGGTCAGCCAGCTCATCACATCACTCCATCACACAAGGCGCACAGGGGCCCCCGGAAACCCGCCTTCTTACAAGCAGGGTGCCAGAAAGGCCAGATGGTTCTGGGAATGCTGCCGGGCAAGCGCGAAGGCGGGAAAATTCAGGCCGGCACCGCCAGGAAGCGCGCGACATCCAGCATGAAGCTGCCGTCTTCTTCCACCCCGAGCAGCCGGATGACCTCCTCCGGCGCCGCCTGTTGCAGGGAACGGATCGCCGCAACCCGCTCCGCCGGTGTCTGCGTCCGCGCCACCCAGCTTGCGAATTCCATACGCAGGCGATGCGTCCCCAGTTCCGTGACGGCAAAGCCCGCCCCACCCAGCAAGGACACCCACTCCGCCACCGCGTAATCGCGCACATGCGACACGTCCCGCAGCAGTTCCAGCGCCTGCAACCAGCTATCGGCCAACGCGGACGCAGGCGCCGTCACGTCGATGAACAGCGCGGAGCCCGAGGGGGCCAACACACGCCGCGCCTCGCGCAATCCGGCGGCCGCGTCGGTCCAGTGATGGGTCGTGAACCGGCAGAACACCGCGTCGAACCAGCCATCCTCGAACGGCAGATCTTCGGCAGGGGCACGCACCGTCGTAATGTTCGTCAGGCCCCGCCGGCCGGCCTCCTGCCTCACGGCATCGAGCATCTGCCGGGTCACGTCGCAGGCGACAACTTCCGCCACATGGGGCGCCAGCCGGTAGCTGACATGGCCGCCGCCACAACCCAGATCCAGCACGCGACGCAATCCCTTGCCCGCGACCTGCCTTTCGATTGCATCCAGGTCGGCACCCTCGGCATGCACGGCGCTAGTCACATAATCGGGCGCGCGGGTGCCGTAATGCTGGGCGGCGTAGGGTTGGGTCATGTTTCGATCCTGGTCGATCGGGGAAGGTCGGGGCGCTGCCCCGAACCCCGCCAAAGGCCGACGGCCTTTGGAAACCGATTCCTGATTAGCGCGCCGAACGCACGGCCTTTGCCAGTTCCGAAAGTTGCATCAGCACACGCGGCAGGGTGTCCGGTGTCGCGCGGCCTTCTTCGTCCAGCGAGTCTTCCAGCGTGGCGATCAGCGCCGAGGCCACCACGGCGGCATCGGCGGCACGAACGGCGACGGCGGCCTGTTCGGGCGAGCGGATGCCGAAGCCGATTGCCACCGGCAGATCGGTCGCGGCGCGCAGGCGCGGCAGGGCAGCCGCCAGTTCGTCGCTGCTGGCGGTGCGCGTGCCCGTCACGCCGGTGATGCTGACATAATAGATGAAACCCGACGCACTACCGCACACCATGGGCAGGCGTGCATCATCGGTGGTGGGCGCCACCAGGCGGACGATATCCAGCCCGGCCTCCACCGCCGGCCCGTCCAGCAGGTCGGCTTCCTCGGGCGGCATATCGACGATGATCAGCCCGTCCACGCCCGCACGAGCGGCATCGGCACAGAAGCGGGCATGGCCATAAGCTTCGATCGGATTCAGATAGCCCATCAGGATGATCGGCGTATCGGCATCACCCTCGCGGAAACGGGCCACCATCTCCAGAACGCGCACCATGCTGGAGCCCGCCTTCAGCCCCCGGCGCGCCGCCAACTGGATGGTCGGGCCATCGGCACTGGGGTCGCTGAACGGCACGCCAATCTCGATCAGGTCGGCGCCCGCCCCCGGCATGGCGCGCAACAGGGCCAGCGAGGTATCGTAATCCGGATCGCAGGCCTGCAGGTACGGGATCAGAGCACCGCGTCCCTGCTCCTTCAGAGCCGCGAAGCGGCGGGCGATGCGGCTCACAATGTCACTCCCAGATGTGCGGCGACGGTGAAGATATCCTTGTCTCCCCGGCCGGAGATATTCACCACCAGCAGCGTCTCGGGGCTCAGCGTGGGGGCAATGACGGCCACATGCGCCAGGGCATGGGCGGCTTCCAGAGCCGGGATAATACCCTCGGTCCGCGTGCAGAGCTGGAAGGCGGCCAGCGCCTGGTCGTCGGTCGCGCCGACATATTCCACGCGCCCGATATCGGCCAGCCAGGAATGTTCCGGCCCGATGCCAGGATAATCCAGCCCGGCACTGATCGAATGCGCCTCGTCGATCTGCCCGTCTTCGTTCTGTAGAAGATAAGTGCGATTGCCGTGCAGCACGCCCGGCCGCCCACGCAGGATCGATGCCGCGGTCTCGCCGCTGTCCAGCCCCCGACCAGCAGCCTCGACGCCGATCAGGCGCACCGAAGGGTCATCGAGGAAAGGATGGAAGATGCCCATCGCATTCGACCCGCCACCGATGGCCGCCACGATCACATCCGGCAGGCGCCCTTCGGCTTCCTGCATCTGAACACGGGTCTCGTCCCCGATCACCGACTGGAAATCACGGACCATCTGCGGGTAGGGATGGGGTCCCGCCACGGTGCCGACGAGGAAATAGGTGTCGCGGACATTGGTCACCCAGTCACGCATCGCCTCGTTCATCGCGTCCTTCAGCGTGCCGGCACCGGAGGTCACGGCCACGACCTCCGCCCCCAGCAGGCGCATGCGGAACACGTTTGGCTTCTGCCGCTCGACGTCTGTGGCGCCCATATAGATGGTGCATTTCAGCCCGAACAGCGCGCAGACGGTGGCCGTGGCAACGCCGTGCTGGCCCGCCCCCGTTTCGGCCACGATGCGGCTGCGGCCCATGCGCCGGGCCAGCAGGATCTGCCCCATGACGTTGTTGAGCTTGTGCGAGCCGGTATGGTTCAGTTCCTCGCGCTTCATGTAGATACGCGCGCCACCCAGTTCCTCGGTCAGGCGCCGGGCGAACCAGAGCGGGCTGGGGCGGCCCACATAGTCCTTCAGGTAATAGTCCAGTTCCTTGCGGAAGGCCGGGTCGGCCTTGGCCGCCGCATAGGCCGCGTCCAGTTCCAGGACCAGGGGCATCAACGTCTCGGCCACGAATCGGCCGCCGAAAATGCCGAAGCGGCCGCGCGGGTCCGGCCCCGCACGCAGGCTATTGGGCAGCGTCTCCGCCACGCCGCGTTCCGCTCCGCTGGTGTCTGCTGCGCTCACGTCGTTCTCCGGACCCGATTAGATGCAGGATATCGGGTGTTCTGGACCGCATGACGGAAAATTACCAGCCTCGTCTCGTCACTGTCCGGCTGGGAGGCTGGGGTGATTTGACAGGCGCCGTGGGTCCTCCGATACGGAAGTAAGGCGGGGAAGCGGAGAAAGACAGCATCCATGTTTGTTGCCCATTGTCCCGGTCAGCCGCCACGGCCGATCGCCACCGATGCCGACGCCACCGGCATCGCCTGGCTGGATCTGCTGGACCCGACACCGGATGAACAGGCCCTGGCGGCCAAGATTACCGGCCAGCGCATCCCGACCCGTGCCGACCTGGAGGAAATCGAAAGCTCCTCGCGCCTGTTCATGGAAGACGACGCCGTCTACCTGTCGACACCGCTGGTCCGACGCATCCAGGATGATTTCTTCGTCTCGCCGGTCGGCTTCGTGCTGATGCGCGACCGGCTGCTGACGATCCGCTTCACCGAATTTTCCTCATTCGACCTGATCGCGAAGCAGATCACCGGCACCAAGGAGAGTTACAGCGGCGACGAAGTCTCGGTCCTGCTGCTGGAAGCGGTGGTCGACCGCATGGCGGACATTCTGGAACATCTGGGCCAATCGCTGGATACGCTGTCGCGCGACGTGTTCCAGGCGGACCAACCGCGCCAGGCTGGCCGGGCGGACCAGATGCTGCGAACCCTGCTGCGCCGGGTCGGGCGATCGGGCGACCTGGCGTCGTCGGTCCGCGACAGCCTGCTGGGCATGGAGCGGATCGCGATCTTCGTCAGTGAGAACAAGAAGCACGACCTGTCGGAAAAGCTGCGCGACCGGATGAGCACGGTGGCGCGCGACATCGTGTCACTGAACGATTTCGTGTCGCAGATCTCCAACAAGGTCCAGTTCCTGCTGGACGCCACGCTCGGCTTCATCAGCATCGAGCAAAATAACGGCATGAAGATCCTGACCGTGGTCAGCTTCATCGGAGTCGCGCCGACGCTGGTCGCCGGGATCTACGGCATGAATTTCCACGAGATGCCCGAACTGAACTGGAAATACGGCTACTGGTATTCCCTGGCACTGATGGCTGCGACGATCGTCGTTCCGCTACTGTGGTTCTGGCACCGGGGCTGGCTGGCACGCGGGCGCTAAAGGCGGCTCCCAAAGTTCCGCAGGCAGCGGCCTTGACTTCTGGCGGTCATTCCCTTATCGTTTTTGTGTCTCTGGCGAGCTTTCGTTCGCTGGCTACTCCCTCCGCATGGAACGTTACTGGCCGCTTTCCGGTTCATCCGGTTTTTTCTGGCAGGCGCACTGCTGCGCTGATGTCCAGGCCGATCGTTTCCCCCCCTTCTATGACCTGCCCATTCAAGGCAACCTGAATGCATCTCGCCGAACTCAAGGCCAAAACCCCCGCGGACCTTCTGGCGTACGCCGAAAGCCTGCAGATCGAGAACGCATCGTCACTGCGCAAGCAGGACATGATGTTCGCCATCCTCAAGACCCTCGCCGACAACGACCAGGCCATCCATGGCGAGGGAACGCTCGAAATCCTGCCCGACGGGTTCGGTTTCCTGCGCTCGCCCGAGGCGAACTACCTGCCCGGGCCGGACGATATCTATATTTCCCCCAGCCAGGTACGACGCTTCGGGCTGCGGACGGGCGACACGGTCGAGGGGCAGATCCGCGCTCCGCGCGACGGTGAGCGCTATTTCGCGCTGCTCAAGGTCAACACCATCAATTTCGAACCGCCCGAGGCGGTCCGTCATCGCATCAATTTCGACAATCTGACGCCGCTCTACCCCGAGCGCCGGCTGAAGATGGAAGTCGAGAGCGACGCGGTAGGCGGCGAGCCCGAGAAACCCGGCAAGGGCGGCAAAGGCGGCAAGGGCCAGACCAAGGATTTCACCCCCCGGGTGATCGACCTGGTCTCGCCGATCGGCATGGGCCAGCGCGCACTGATCGTCGCCCCGCCGCGCACCGGCAAGACCGTGATGCTGCAAAGCATCGCCTCGTCCATTTCCGCCAACCATCCGGAAGTCTTCCTGATCGTGCTGCTGATCGACGAGCGGCCCGAGGAAGTGACCGACATGGCGCGTTCGGTGCGCGGCGAAGTCGTGTCCTCGACCTTCGACGAACCCGCGACCCGGCACGTCCAGGTCACGGAAATGGTGCTGGAGAAGGCGAAGCGACTGGTCGAGCACAAGCGCGACGTGGTCATCCTGCTGGACTCCATCACCCGCCTGGCGCGCGCCTACAACACCGTGGTCCCGTCATCGGGCAAGGTGCTGACCGGCGGTGTGGACGCCAACGCCCTGCAGCGCCCCAAGCGCTTCTTCGGCGCGGCGCGCAATATCGAGGAAGGCGGCTCGCTGACCATCATCGCTACCGCGCTGATCGATACCGGCAGCCGCATGGACGAGGTCATCTTCGAGGAATTCAAGGGCACCGGTAACTCGGAACTCATCCTCGACCGTAAGCTGGCCGACAAGCGCACCTTCCCGGCCATCGACATCACCAAGAGCGGCACCCGCAAGGAAGAATTGCTGGTCGAACGCTCGGAACTGTCGAAGATGTGGGTCCTGCGCCGCATCCTGGCGCCGATGGGCACCATGGACGCGATGGACTTCCTGCTGGACAAGCTGAAATACAGCAAGACCAACAGGGATTTCTTCGACGCGATGAATACCTGAAGACAAGGAAGCGGGGGCCGGAGCGATCCGGTCCCTGTTTTTTATTAATGAGGATTCTTCTGTTCTTTTTTGAAAAAAAGAACCAAAAAACTTTTGAATTTTTAGATTGCGTTCTGAAACGAAGGCCAATCCACCACAACGACCCCAAAACAAACAAAAGTCTTTGGGGCTGGCATAGGTAAGCGATTTATCTGGACCGCGGTGGTGGCAGGTTAACCCATTGGGTGAGGATTTTCACGAGCTTTGCGGGCGAGCGGTAGTTGAAGCGCCATTCGCATTCCGCGAGGAAGAGATGAAAGTCTTTCCGTGGTATTCCGTTGTATCGACGCAAGTGACGCTTGGCCTGGCTCCAGAAATTCTCGATGCCGTTGATATGGTTCGTGCCGTCAGCGAAGCGCGTGCCATGATGGATGCGATAATGATGGAACTCCGAGACATCGAGTTTGTCGTATGCGTGCCATGAATCGCTATAGACAATTGAATCAGCCTGAACTTTCTCCCTGATGATCGGCATGAGCGTCTTATGGCCGGCGTTGGGTATCATCACGGCGTGGACCCGACCGCGACGTTTGAGCAGGCCAAAGACTGCAACCTTTCCCGCAGCGCCTCGACCATGCTTGCCTTTGCCGTGTCCGCCGAAATAGCTTTCATCGACTTCGACCTCACCCTCGATGGGTGCCTCATGGGCGATCTGTTCTGCGATCGTCTCACGCAATTTGCGATAAAATAGTGTTGCCGTATTGCGATTGACGCCCACGAGTTCTGCAGCACTGCGCGCCGGCGTGCCAGCAACGAAGTGCTCCAGGAGCCGTTTTTGGGTGCCGACAGGTAGGCGGCTGCGGCGACGTAGTTTCATGCGACATATCAAGCCTCTGTCGGCTTACCTATGCCAGCCCCAAGTCTTTTTGCTTCTTTTTCTTCAGAAAAAGAAGACCTTCCCTATCAAGGCAACAAGATCGTACTCCCGGTCGTCGCCCGCGCTTCCAGCGCCGTCTGCGCCGCTCCCACATCGGCCAAGGCAAAACGCTGCCCAATACGCACCGTCAGCACACCCTGAATGATCAGATCGAACAATTCCTTGGACCCGGCCAGCAGCGCCGAACGCTGCGCAAGATAGGTCGTCAGCCCGGGCCGCGTCAGATACAGGCTGCCGCGTGTGGCCAGCATGCCAACCGAAACGCCCGTAACCTCACCCGATGCATTCCCGTAGCTGACCATCAATCCACGCGGTGCCAGGCAATCGAGACTGGCAACAAATGTATCCTTACCGACGCTGTCATAAACCACCGGCACCATGGCGCCATCAGTCAGCTTGCGCACGCGCGCGGCCAGATTGTCATGCCCGACCAGAATATCCGCAGCACCATTCTGCCGCGCCAGTTCGCCCTTTTCCTCGGTCGAGACCACGCCGATCACCCGCACCCCGAGATGCCGCGCCCACTGGCACAACAGCAGGCCCACACCACCAGCCGCCGCGTGGACCAGAATCGTCTCGCCGGCACTGACGGCATGAACCTCGCGCAACAGCATGTGGGCCGTCAGGCCCCGCAACATGCAGCCAGCCGCGATATCGAACGGGATATCCGGCGGCAGCGGCACGACACGATCGGCGGCGATGGTTCGGCATTCACCATAACCGCCCAACGCCGTGGGATAGGCCACCCGATCGCCGGGCTCGAAATCGGTCACACCCGCACCGGCGGCCATGACGACGCCGGCACCCTCCATCCCCAGGATAGCCGGGAAAGCGGGCACCTTGTACAGGCCGGTGCGGAAATAGATGTCGATGTAATTGACGCCAATCGCCTCCTGCCGGATCAGGATCTCGCCCCGGCCGGGAACGGGCGTAGGCAGCGTTTCCAGTTGGAGAACCTCGGTGCCGCCATAGCCGTGGATGCGGATTGCCTTATACATCGCCTGTGTCCTTTTCCTGTTCTGTCCGGCCGTCTCAGGCGTCCTGGCCCGCCAGGGCAGGGATCGGAACCCCCTCCAGTTCCAGCAGATAGATCTTGTCCGTCAGCCCGCCATCGCCCGAATACCCACCCAGTCCCTGGGTCGAGACGACGCGATGGCACGGGATCAGGATCGGAATCGGATTGGCCCCGTTAGCCTGCCCGACGGAACGGGGCGACCCGCCGACCTGCTCCGCCAGGTCGCGATAGGTGCGGGTCTCTCCCGGCGGGATCGCACGCAACGCCTGCCACACGGCCTGGCGATACGGCGTGCCGTATGGCGCCAGCGGCAGGTCGGCAAAATTGTCAGCCACACCGTCGAAATAGGCATCGAGCCGATCGCAGGCCTGCCGCAGCAACGGGGTTTCCTCCTGATCGCGCCCCCAGCCCCAGTCCAGGGCGACGATCGCGCCGTCTTCCTCGGTCAGGGTCAGATCCCCGATGGGCGAGTGCATCGAAAGCTGCGGCATACCGGTCGTCGTCCCTTTTGATCGTGTATCCCGTACCATATCGGGACTGTCTGGTATTCTGTACCCTTCCGTCACAGGTTGCGACATGCAAGAGCGGCGACCAGACGCCCGATGACGACAGGAACCGACACGATGCCTCCCGAGCGGCCCCCCGAACGGACACAACCCGATGCGCCGATCTTTGCCCTGGCCAGCGGGGCAGGGCGCGCCGCCATCGCGGTCATGCGCCTGACCGGAACGGGATGCGGCGAGATCCTGCGCCATCTGTGCGGCACGCTGCCAGCCCCGCGCCGGGCCACGCTACGCGGATTGCGACATGGCAGTGGCGACATGGCACCCATCCTGCTGGACCGCGCCCTGGTGCTGTGGTTTCCGGGTCCGAACAACTATACCGGCGAAGACAGCGCGGAACTGCACCTGCATGCCGGGCCCGCGATCATCACCGCCGTGGCCGACGCACTGGTGGCACTGGGCGCCCGCCCAGCCGAACCGGGCGAATTCACCCGCCGCGCATTCATGAACGGACGCCTGGACCTGATCGAGGCCGAAGGCATCGCGGACCTGATCGACGCCGAAACCGAAGCCCAGCGCCGCCAGGCACTGGAGCAGGCCGACGGTACATTGAGCCGCCTGTATGACGAATGGGCGGCGCGGCTACACACCACGCTCGCGCACCAGGAAGCCCTGATCGATTTCCCCGACGAAGACCTGCCACCCGAAATCGAGCAGGCACTGCTGGATGAACTGCGCACTCTGGCCAGCGAGATGCGCGCTCACCTGGACGATGGCCAGCGGGGAGAGCGGCTGCGGCGGGGCCTGCTGTTTGCCATTGTCGGCGCCCCCAATGTCGGCAAATCCAGCCTGCTGAACAGACTGGCCGAACGCGATGTGGCCATCGTCTCGCCCCGCGCCGGCACCACGCGCGATGCGATCGAGGTGCGGGTCGTCCTGGGCGACGTACCCGTCACCCTGATCGACACCGCCGGCCTGCGCGAAACCGAAGACGAGATCGAAGCCGAAGGCGTGCGCCGCGCGCTGTTTCACGTGAAACAGGCAGACTGCGTAATCGGCATGTTCGACAGCGACACGCCATCCGACGATCTCCCTCCCGACGCGATCCTCGTCCGCAACAAGATCGACCTGATTCCCACGACGCAAAGCCCCCATGACGCAATCGCCATCAGCGTCCATGAGGGCACAGGATTGGCGCGATTGACCGAAACACTGGCCGACCGCGCCCGCACGCTGACGGCCGCAAAAGCCGGCCCGCCGCTGACGCGGGCACGCCATCGCGCCGCGATTGAAGAAAGCGCTGGCCATCTGGCCGCCGCACTCGATATGCACTGGCCAGAGATGCGGGGCGAAGAGATGCGGCTGGCAATGCGCGCCCTAGGGCGACTGACCGGCGCGGTCGGCGTCGAGGACCTGCTGGATACCGTCTTCGGCCAGTTCTGCATCGGCAAGTAAGGGAGCGGACAAAGGTGAGTGGCGAATACGATGTCATCGTCATTGGCGGGGGGCATGCGGGGTGCGAGGCCGCGGCGGCTGCGGCCCGATGCGGCGCGCGCACGCTGCTGCTGACGCATCGGCGGGACACGATCGGCGCCATGTCCTGCAACCCCGCGATCGGTGGCATCGGCAAAGGCCATCTGGTGCGCGAGATCGACGCACTGGACGGCCTGATGGGCCGCGCCGCCGATCGGGCCGGGATTCATTTCAAGCTGCTGAACCGCTCCAAGGGCCCCGCCGTCCATGGCCCGCGCGCACAGGCCGACCGCTCGCTTTATCGACGCGCCATCCAGGACCTGCTGGCCGAAACCAGGAACCTTGATATCGCCGAAGGCGGGGCAGGGGATCTGATTGTCGATGCCAGCGGCCAGGTGGCCGGTGTGGTATGCGAGGATGGGCGTCGCATCACGGCCGGCGCCGTCGTGCTGACCGCCGGCACCTTCCTGCGCGGCGTGATCCATATCGGCCACGACAGCCATCCGGCCGGCCGGGTTGGCGAAGCCCCGGCGCAGGCATTAGGCGAACGGTTGCAGGCGCTGGGCCTGCCGATAGGCCGGCTGAAGACCGGCACGCCCGCCCGGCTGGACCGCACCACCATCGACTGGGACAGCCTGGCCGAAGACAAGGGCGATGCCGAACCCGAACCCTTCAGCCGCCTGACCAGCAGGATCGACAACCCGCAGCTCTCCTGCCGGATCACCGCCACCACGGCGCAGACCCACGCACTGATCCGCGCGCACCTGCATCTCTCGGCCGTCTATGGCGGCGCCATCGCCGGGCGCGGCCCGCGCTATTGCCCCTCGATCGAAGACAAGGTGGTGCGTTTCGCCGAGCGCGACAGCCACCAGATCTTCCTCGAACCCGAGGCCCTGCCGGGCAATGAGGGCGGGGACCTGGTCTATCCCAACGGCATCTCGACCAGCCTGCCGGCCGATATCCAGGAACGGATGATCCACTCCATCCCCGGCCTGGAACATTGCCGCATCGTGCGGCCCGGCTACGCGGTGGAATATGATTACGTCGATCCGCGTGCCCTGAGCCCGACACTGGAACTCACGGCACTCCCGCGCCTGTTCCTCGCTGGCCAGATCAACGGCACCACCGGATATGAGGAAGCCGGCGCACAGGGGCTCCTGGCCGGGCTGAACGCGGCCCGCCGCGCCGGGGGCGGGCAGGGCGTAACCCTCGATCGCGGCACCGCCTATCTGGGCGTGATGATCGATGACCTGACCACTCAGGGCGTCTCGGAACCGTATCGAATGTTCACCTCGCGCTCGGAATACCGTCTCAGCCTGCGGGCGGACAATGCCGATCTGCGCCTGACCGGCCTGGGTATCGACTGGGGCTGCGTGGGGGCCGAGCGCACCCGCCTGTTCGAAGCCGACCGCACCGCCATCGACACCGCAATGCAGCGCGCGGAGCAGGAAAGCTTCCTGCCCGACGCATTGCAGCAGGCCGGTATCGCGGTCTCCGCCGACGGGCGCCGACGCACGTTGCTGGATGTGCTGGCAACCGCCGCCACGCCGGACCAGGTGGCGCGGATCGCCCCATGGTTTGCCGACCTCGCGCCGCGTGTCCGTCGCCACGTCGAAACCGAAGCCCGCTATAGCGGCTACCTGGCCCGACAGGCGCGCGAAATCCGGCAACTGGAAGCCGAAACCCGCATCACGCTGCCACCCGATCTGGACTACCGCCACATCGGCGGCCTGAGCAGCGAGATGCAGGAGCGCCTGGCCACAGCCCGGCCCGCCAGCTTCAGCGCCGCCCAGCGCATCCCCGGCGTCACCCCCTCGGCGCTGATGGCGCTGCTGGCCCATATCAAACAGGTGGCATGATGTTTCACGTGAAACCCGAAACCGCTGCCGACCTGCCGGCCGATCTCGGCCCGCGACTGGACCGCTTCGCCGAGATCCTGACCCGCTGGAACAGCCGCATCAATCTGGTCTCCCCCCGCGACCTGCCGCATCTATGGGACCGCCATATCGCGGACTCGCTGCAACTGGCATCGCTGATCCCGCCCGGTGCGCGCCTGGCCGATCTGGGATCGGGCGGCGGCTTCCCCGGCCTGATCATCGCCATCGCAACCGATGCCGACGTCACGCTGATCGAATCCGACCAACGCAAGGCGGCCTTCCTGCGCGAGGCCGCGCGGGCGGCCGGCGCACGCGTCACCGTGCTGGCACGCAGGATCGAAGAGGTCGACATCCCGCCGGTGCAGGTCGTCACCGCCCGCGCGCTGGCCGCCCTGCCGCAATTGCTGGAATGGAGCAGCCGCCTGCTGGCGCCCGATGGATTTTGCCTGTTCCTGAAAGGCAGAAATGTCGACGATGAGTTGACCTCGGCCGCCGCCGACTGGCACATGGCAGTATCCCGATTGCCTAGCCGCACCAACGCGGACGGTACCATTCTCAAACTGGGTGAAATCACGCGTGCCAGACACTCAGAACGCGCAACGGGCTCCTGACGCCACGCGCGCTTCCTGCATTCTCGCCCTCGCCAACCAGAAAGGCGGCGTGGGCAAAACAACGACGGCCATCAATCTGGCCGCCGGACTGGCCGATCGCGGCCTGTCCGTTCTGCTGATCGACCTCGACCCGCAAGGCAATGCCTCGACTGGCCTGGGCATCGGTTACGATGCACGGCGACAGGGCACCTATGCCCTGCTGATGGACGATGTCCCGATGGCCGACCTCGCCCAGGGCACCGAAATTCCCGGCCTGAAGATCATCGCGGCCGATACTGAACTCGCCGGCGCCGAACTGGAACTGGTCATGATCGACCGGCGCGAATTCCGCCTGCGCGACGCCGTCACCCGCGCCGGCAATGGTTTCGACGTGGTCCTGATCGACTGCCCCCCCAGCTTGGGGCTGCTGACGCTGAATGCGCTGGTGGCGTCGGATGGCGTGATCGTGCCGCTACAATGCGAATTCTTCGCGCTGGAAGGCATCAGCCAGCTGGTCCGCACCGTCGACCGTGTGCGCCGGGCCTTCAATTCCGACCTGCACGTCGCGGGCATCGTGCTGACGATGTACGACCGGCGCAACAACCTGTCGGAGCTGGTCGCCGCCGATGCACGCAGCTTCTTCGGCGAGCAGGTGATGGAAACGCTGATTCCACGCAATATCCGTATTTCCGAGGCCCAGAGCCACGGGCGCTCGGTCATGGCCTATGATGGCCGGTCCAGCGGTGCCGTCGCCTATCAGGCCCTGGCGGATGAAGTGATCGCCCGGAGCGGTCTGAAGACACCCAGAAAGAAGAAGGCGCGGGCATGAGCACCAGGAAAGAGCAGTCACGTCCGCGCCTCGGCCGGGGGCTCGCAGCCCTGCTGGGCGACCAGGCCCCCGCCGCCATCGCCCGCGTCTCGGGCCGGACGGAGCAGGACCGCACCGGCACGCTAGGGGTCGACCAGTTGGAGCCGGGGCCGTTCCAGCCGCGCCAGGTGATGGAGCCCGAGGCCTTGGCCGAACTGGCGGATTCGATCCGCACACGCGGCATCCTGCAACCGATCCTGGTCCGCCCGCATCCCGAGCGCGAAGGCCATTATCAGATCATCGCCGGCGAACGTCGCTGGCGCGCGGCGCAGATCGCGGCGTTGCATGAGGTCCCGGTCCATATCCGCGCGCTCGATGACGGCGATGCCATGGCCGCCGCCCTGGTCGAAAACCTGCAACGCGCCGACCTGAACGCGGTCGAAGAAGCCGAGGGCCTGCAACGGCTGCTTCAGGATTACGGCCTGACACAGGAAGAACTGGCCGGCGCGCTGGGCAAGTCGCGCTCGCACGTCGCCAACATGGTGCGGCTGCTCAACCTGCCACAGCCCGTGCGCGCCGCCCTGCGCGACGGCCGGCTGACGGCTGGCCACGCCCGCGCGCTGCTGGGCCACCCCGACCCGGTCGCGGCGCTGAAGACGGTGCTGGAGCAGGGGCTGAATGTCCGCCAGACCGAAGCCCTGGTACAGAAAGCCGTTCGCCAGGCCACGAAACCGGCGCCGGTCGAAACCGCCGAACCCAAGAACCCCGAAATCCAGGTCCTGGAACGCGACCTCACGGCCAAGCTCGGCCTGAAGGTCCAGATCTCGTTCGACGGGCGGGGCGGAGCAATCCGCATCCTCTATCAATCACTTGATCAGTTCGATACCGTGCTTGCACGTCTGAACGGCTGAGAATGCAGGACATTTTTTCGATAAAACCGCTTGCCCTTCATTCTCCACGCTGTTAGAAGCGCGTCACCCGAGAGGGATACTCCATGGGCGCATAGCTCAGTTGGTAGAGCAGCTGACTCTTAATCAGCGGGTCCAAGGTTCGAGCCCTTGTGCGCCCACCATGGAGCCTTCGGGAATTTCCTGCAAAACAAAGCGTCTTCTCTTCTTTTTCTGAAGAAAAAGAAGCAAAAAGACTTGGGGCTGGCATAGGTAAGCCGACAGAGGCTTGATATGTCGCATGAAACTACGTCGCCGCAGCCGCCTACCTGTCGGCACCCAAAAACGGCTCCTGGAGCACTTCGTTGCTGGCACGCCGGCGCGCAGTGCTGCAGAACTCGTGGGCGTCAATCGCAATACGGCAACACTATTTTATCGCAAATTGCGTGAGACGATCGCAGAACAGATCGCCCATGAGGCACCCATCGAGGGTGAGGTCGAAGTCGATGAAAGCTATTTCGGCGGACACCGCAAAGGCAAGCATGGTCGAGGCGCTGCGGGAAAGGTTGCAGTCTTTGGCCTGCTCAAACGTCGCGGTCGGGTCCACGCCGTGATGATACCCAACGCCGGCCATAAGACGCTCATGCCGATCATCAGGGAGAAAGTTCAGGCTGATTCAATTGTCTATAGCGATTCATGGCACGCATACGACAAACTCGATGTCTCGGAGTTCCATCATTATCGCATCCATCATGGCACGCGCTTCGCTGACGGCACGAACCATATCAACGGCATCGAGAATTTCTGGAGCCAGGCCAAGCGTCACTTGCGTCGATACAACGGAATACCACGGAAAGACTTTCATCTCTTCCTCGCGGAATGCGAATGGCGCTTCAACTACCGCTCGCCCGCAAAGCTCGTGAAAATCCTCACCCAATGGGTTAACCTGCCACCACCGCGGTCCAGATAAATCGCTTACCTATGCCAGCCCCAAAGACTTTTATCCGTTCAGGACCATCGCGTGTTCCCAGCACAAGGCTCCTGACCGAATCAGAGTTTTTTGGTTCTTTTTTGCAAAAAAGAACAGAACCCCCTCACTCCCGACGCACCAACCGCTCCACCAAAGGCACCATCCGCGCCACGATAACGGCGACCCCGGCGGGATTAGGATGAATATGATCCGCCTGTTCCAGTTCCGGATGCGCCGCCACACCGTCGAGAAAAAACGGATCCCATAAAATACCCGGCCGGCGCGACAGCCGCTCAAACACCGCGCGGAAAGCCTCGCTGTAGCCCGCCCCCATATTGGGCGGCGCATACATGCCCGACAGCAGCACCGGCAGATGGGCCTGCTGCAACCGGTCCAGGATCGCCGTCAGGTTCTGTTCCATCCGGGCCGGGTCCAGCCCGCGCAGCCCGTCATTGCCGCCCAGTTCCACGATCACCGCGTCGGGTTTATCGCCCAGCGCCCAGTCCAGCCGCGCCAGGGCATCGGTGCTGGTATCACCCGACACGCCGCCATCCAGGATGGTGATCGCATCACCGCGCGCATCCAGCGCCGCCTGCAGACGCGGCACGAAGCTGTCCGCATGCGCCAGCCCGTATCCCGCCGTCAGGGAATCGCCCAGCGCCAGAATCCGCACCGGCCGGTCGGCGGCATAGCCAGATGTGGCGCAAACGGCCCACAGACAGGCGACAAGAAACAGAAAAACCGTTCGGGCCCCATGCAGGCGCCGTGTAGCGTGCGGGCAGGACCATACCCTGTGGGAAGGAAAACGCATGGACGGCGACGGGCTCCCAAATGGACGGACGACGCTGGTCGAGGCACAGGATCTGTGGCTGACAGTGCCGACCCGTGCCGGTGCGGTCAATCCACGCCGGGGCAACGACGCCGGGCAGGGGGCGCTGACGATCCTGCATGATGTCAGCCTGCGCGTGGCCGAGGGCGAGGCCCTGGGCATCATCGGTCCCTCCGGATCGGGCAAGACATCGCTGCTGATGCTGCTGGCGGGGCTGGAACGTCCGACACGCGGCACAATCCGCATCGCCGCCACCACGCTGGGCGACCTGGGCGAAGACGCACTGGCCCGTTTCCGGCGCGAGACGATGGGCATCGTCTTCCAGTCCTTCCAGTTGATCCCCACCATGACGGCGCTGGAAAACGTGCTGGTACCGCTGGAACTGGCCGGCCGGCCAAACGGCGCCACCGCTGCGCGCGCCGCGCTGGATGCGGTGGGGCTGGGCCACCGGTTGGATCACCTGCCGGGCGAACTCTCGGGCGGCGAACAGCAGCGCGTGGCGCTGGCCCGCGCCTTCGTCACCCGGCCGCGCCTGCTGCTGGCCGACGAACCGACCGGCAATCTCGACAGCCGCACCGGCGCGGCGGTGATGGACCTGCTGTTCAGCCTGCAACGCCAATACGGCACCACGCTCGTCCTGATCACCCACGATCCGGCCCTCGCGGCACGCTGCGACCGCCGCCTGCGGGTGAATGACGGGCATGTCCAGGCCGACCACCCGGTGCGGGAGCCCGCTTCGTGAGCCAGTGGCGCCTGGCCGCCCGCCTGGCCTGGCGTGACCTGCGCGGCGGCATCGGCGGAATGCGCGTCGTGCTGGCCTGCCTGGCGCTGGGGGTGGCCACCATCGGCGGGGTAGGCAGCCTGCGCGACATGATCCGCGACGGCATCGCCGGCGAGCAGCGCACCCTGCTGGGCGGCGACCTGTCGATCGAAAGCAGCGACCCGCTGCCCTCCGAACTGGCCGATTTCGCGATTGCGCACGGGGCCCATATATCGCGGGTGCTGCGCATGCGCTCGATGCTCTACGCCCCGCGCGGCCCCGGTCTGGCAGATAACCGGATGCTGGTCGAACTCTCGGCGGTCGATAACGCCTACCCGCTGGTCGGCACGCTCGCCCTCACGCCGCAGATCCCTCTCAGTCGCGCCCTGGCGCCCGATCACGGCCAGCCCGGCCTGCTGGCCGACCCGCTGGTAATCGACCGGCTGGGGCTAAAGGTCGGCACGATCGTGCGGATCGGCACCGCCCAGTTCCAAGTGGCCAGCAGCCTCGACCGCGCCCCGGATGGCGCCGGCAGCGTGACATTGGCCCCCACGGTCATGACCACCCGGTCGGCCCTGGACGCAGCCGGACTGATGCAGCCGGGTGCCCTGGTCAATCATGCGTTGCGTCTGGCACTGGACGGCCCGGCGGCAGACCGGCCGGCCCGGGCCCGTGCGCTGGCGGGCGCGATTACCGCCCGTTTCCCCGATCAGGGCTGGCGGATCCGCGGCGAAGCCGACGCAGCCCCCGCCCTGACCCGCACCGTCGACCAGATGGCCCGCTTCCTGGCCCTGATCGGGTTATGCGCCCTGCTGCTGGGCGGGCTAGGGGTTTCGACCGGCGTCACCTCATGGCTGGAAGGACGCGGGCGCACCATCGCCATCCTGCGCTGCCTCGGCGCCTCGGGGCCGTTGATCCGGCGCACATTCGGCCTCCAGATCGCCGCGCTGTGCGGCATCGGCATCGCGGCCGGCATGGTGCCCGCACTGCTGCTGCCGCCGCTGGCGGCGCGGATGCTGAACGGACTGCTCCCCATCGAGACGACAACGATCCCACCGCTTCTCCCGGTGCTGACGGCCGGCCTGTTCGGCGTGCTGGTCGCCCTGCTGTCGGTCATCCTGCCGCTGGCAAGGGCCTGCACGATCAGCCCGGCCACGCTGTTCCGCGACCAGGGCCAGCAGGGGGCAACCCGCGTGCGGTCCTGGCGCGTCGGCGCGGCCATGATCCTGTGCGTGATCCTGGCGGGCCTGCTGACGGTCCGACTGGCGGACAGCCCACGCTTCGCGGCCGGCTTCCTCGGCGTCGTCCTGTTCGCCGCCGCTGTCCTGCTCCTGGCCGGCACGATGCTGCGCCGGGGCGTATCCATCCTGCTGGCGCAGCTGGATACGGCGCGGGGCGTGCCGAGGCTGGCCCTGGCGCTGTTCGCCCATCGCAATGCGACCACCACCCGGATGGTCACCGCGCTGGGTGCCGGGCTGGCTGCCATGGCCGCCATCCTGCTGACCGAGGGCGCAATGATGGCGCAGTTGCGCGACCAGATGCCGCACAACGCCCCCGCCTTCTATTTCATCGATATCCAGCCCACCGACCTGGACCGGTTCGACAACCTGGCAAAGGCCCAGCCATCGGTCCGCGCGGTCCAGCAACTGCCCTCGATGCGCACGCGCGTCGTCGCGGTCGACGGCGTGCCGGCCGAACAGGTCAACGCGACACCACAGACCCGCTGGGCCCTGCGCGGTGACCACGGGCTGACAGTGGCCGGCACACCCCCGCCCGGCACAACACTGGTCGAGGGCACATGGTGGGCCGCCGATTATACCGGGCCGCCCCTGCTGTCGCTGGATGCCGGACTGGCCCGGGGATGGGGTGTGCATGTCGGCTCGACCATCCGGCTGAACGTGCTGGGCCGCGCGATCGACGTCCGGGTGGCCAACCTGCGCACCGTCGCCTGGCGGTCGCTCCAGCTCAATTTCGCGTTCGTCGTCTCGCCGGGCCTGCTGTCGCACGCCCCCCACACCTTCGTCGCCACGCTGGCCACCGATGGCCGCGCCGATCAGGACGCCGCCACGCTGGCCGCCATCACCGACGCGCTGCCGGGCGTCACCGGCATCAGGGTTGCCGACGTGCTGGCCCGCCTGACCGCGCTGGCCGGCCAGATCGCCACGGCACTCAGCGTCGCCGCTTCGATCATTATGGCGTCGGGCGCGCTGGTCCTGGCCGCAACATTGGCCGCCGGCTGGCGCCAGCGGGTCGCCAACGCCGCCATCCTTCAGGCGGTGGGCGCCGGCCCACGCCAGATCCGCGCCATCTGGCTGATCGAATTTACGTTGCTAGGGCTGACGGCGGGCATCTCGGCCATCCTGCTGGGCGCATCCGCCGCCTGGCTGGTCATGCGCGAGGTCCTGCAACTGCCGTGGACGGCGGACTGGACAGCGGTGGGGGGCATGATGGTCGGCACGCTGGCAGCCACGACGCTGTGCGCGATGCTGGTCTGGCACCGCGCGCTGCGCCCCTTGCGAGGCAGAGCGCGATAACAGAATGCGTCGTTCAGATTGTCTGGAAAAAAGGGGCCGGAAGGATTGGTGGAGCCAATCGGAATCGAACCGACGACCTCCTGAATGCCATTCAGGCGCTCTCCCAACTGAGCTATGGCCCCGTCCAACCGGCCCGCGCCGTCAGCGATGACGTGCGGGTGGGCGGGGTATAGCCGTGCCCCGTTTCCTTGGCAAGCCCCCGCCCACCGATTTTTTGGCAGGAAGGAAGAGCCTTCTTTTGTCTTCCGAAAAAGAAGCAAAAAGACTTCGAATCGTTCAGGGACATCGCGCGTTCCCTGCACAAGACTCCTGAACGAATCAGAGTTTTTTGGTTCTTTTTTGCAAAAAAGAACAGAACCCTACGCCAGAACCACCCCATGCTGGCGCAGGAACCCCAGCAGCGGCAGCAGAGGCAGCCCCAGAATGGCCGCATGCTCGCCCGTCACCCGTTCGAACAGATGAATGCCCGGCCCCTCCAGCCGATAAGCCCCGACCGAGGACAGCACGGCATCACCTTCCAGATCGAGATAGGCATCGAGGAAGGATTCGGAAAACCGGCGCATGGTCAGTTCCGGCCGGGCGACATGCCGCCAGATCACCTGCCCGTCGCGCATCACCACCACCGCGCTGTGCAGCACATGCGCCCGCCCGCGCAATTCCAGCAACTGGGCCCGGGCCGCCGCACGGTCGGCCGGCTTCTCGAACCAGACGCCATCGCATTCCAGGATCTGGTCGGCGCCGATCACCACGCAATCGGGCTCACGGATGCGCTGTGCCTTGAGTTCGGCAAGCAGCAGCGCGCAGTTGCCGGCCGACAGGCCCTCGGCGTGAGCCGACTCCCGCACGGCGGCTTCGTCGATGCGCGCGGGGCGGGTTTCGGGGCGGATTCCAGCCTGTTCCAGCAGGTTGCGCCGGGTCGCGGACTGGCTGGCCAGTACTATCCGGGTCGACTCGGCCTGTAGAAGAGTCGCGATTAGTACTAATGACGAGTCGCTCATGCGCCGGCTCTCCGTACTGAAAAAAAGAAACCCTGTGATCGGGGCGAACGAGTACTGGGGTACATGGGGATAGTACTCCACACGCTTCTTGATCGTACCGAGTACCGTGGACAACCCTCACAGCCGCCGACACGGTGGGTTGTACACAGCCCCATGTCGGCACATTCGGGATAACTCATCTAACCTTATGAATCCCTGTGTGAATGAAACTGTACACCCTGTGGGAAAGACGGGGTACGTTTTTGGAAATGCGGGTACCCCGTCATCCACAGGCCCTATTAACCTCCTCAGCGTTTCTTTCTTCTTATTTCATGTTTAGAGGTTGGTCCCGAAATCCGGTGATGGCGTACCGGACCTCGGCATGCGGTCCTGTCATCCCCGAGAAAAGTACGGGATAGTCCCGCAATGAACGATGTGACGGCGGACAGGCGATGACGGAAACAGGCAAACCCCTCCTGCGGGTCCTACAGGGCGAGGCCGTATGGCCCCCGCCGCTCTGGCTGATGCGCCAGGCCGGCCGATACCTGCCGGAATTCCGTGCCCTGCGCGACCAGGCGGATTTCATCACCCGCTGCATGACACCCGATCTGGCGACCGAGATCACCCTGCAACCGATCCGGCGCTACGCCATGGACGGGGCGATCCTGTTTTCCGACATCCTGATCCTGCCCTGGGCAATGGGTCAGTCGCTGGAATTCGTCCACGGCACCGGGCCGGTTCTGGGGGCGATCCGCAGCCAGGCCGATCTCGACCGCCTGGACCCGAAACGGGTGCCCGAGGCGACAGCACCGGTGATGGAAACCCTGACGCGCCTGCGCGGCATCCTCGACGGTCCGGATACGATCGGCGCCGCCCAGGGTGGCCGCACGACGCTGCTGGGCTTTGCCGGCGCGCCGTTCACGGTGGCGTGCTACATGGTCGAAGGCCATGGATCGCGGGAATTCGATGCGACACGCGGCATGGCCTATGCCGACCCGCTGCTGTTCGACCGCCTGATGGCGCGCCTGACCGAAGCGACGGCGGACATGCTGGTGGCGCAGATCGACGCCGGGGCCGAGGCGGTAATGCTGTTCGACAGTTGGTCGGGCCTGCTGCCGCCGAGCCAGTTCCGTCGCCACGTCATCGCCCCCACCCGTGCCATCGTGCAGGAAATTCATGCCCGCCGGCCGGGCGTGCCGGTCATCGGCTTCCCGCGCCTGGCCGGGGTGATGGTGACCGAATATGCGCGCGAAACCGGCGTGCGGGTGCTTGCGCTGGATACCGGCGCCGACATGACGGCGATGAGCCACCTGCTGCCCGACAACATCACGCTTCAGGGCAATCTCGACCCGCTGCTGCTGCTGGCGGGCGGTGATGCGATGACGCGGGAAGCCCGTGCGATCCGCGATGCGATGAAAGGCCGGCCGCATGTCTTCAATCTCGGCCACGGTGTGGTGCCGGCCACGCCGCCCGAGCATGTGGGCGAGCTGGTCAAGGCGGTCCGGGAGATCGGGCAATGAACTCCGTCGCGCTGCCGAAGGCCGTTCGGCCCGATGGGCGGCTCCGCCTGGTGATCTTCGATTGCGACGGCGTGCTGATCGACAGCGAGGGACCGTCCTGCCGGCTGGTCGCAAGGGAACTGCGCCAGATCGGCCTGGACTATGACGACGAAGAAGCGGTGCGGCGCCTGGCCGGACGGGCCCTGACCCGAATCAAGGTCGAGGCCGAAGCGGAAACCGGCCGCAAGCTGCCCGACGATTGGGCGACGATCGTGCAATACAAGCTGGTCGACCTGATGCGGGAAGAAGCACGGGTCATCGACGGCGCGCACGATATGCTGACGGCGGTGATCGGGCTCGACCTGCCGGTTCGGGTCGGCTCCAATTCCTCGATCGCCGAGATGGACGTGAAATTCGCCCGTACCGGGCTGGACCGGTTCGTGGCCGACCGGGTTCACTCGGCGCGCGACATGGGCAAGCCGAAGCCCGATCCGGCCGTCTATCTGCACGCGGCGGAAACCGAAGGCGTGCCGCCGGACGAATGCGTCGTGCTGGAAGATACCGATACCGGCGCCAATGCCGCGCGGGCCGCCGGCATGGCCTGCGTGCTGCTGCGCCCGCTCGACCTGCCGGCCCCGGACTGGCCCGGCCTGTTCCGGATCGGCCACCTGTCGGAATTCGCGCCCTTCCTGGAGCGGATCCAGGAAGCCCAAGCAGCGCATCATGGGGGCCGGTCTTGATTCAGGGATTCCTGCCCTGGCTGGCGTGGTTCAAGGCGCTGCACGTGATGTCGCTGATTGCGTGGATGTCGGGCATGTTCTATCTGCCGCGCCTGTTCGTCTATCATTGCCAGGCCCAGCCCGGTTCGGGCGAAAGCGAGCGCTTCAAGGTGATGGAACGCAAATTGCTGCGCCAGATCATGAACCCGGCGATGATCAGCACCTTTCTGTTCGGCACCCTGCTGGTGCTCACACCCGGCACGGTCGATTGGCATGCCGGCTGGTGGTATCTCAAGATTGTCTCAGTGCTGGGTCTGGCCGGCTTTCACGGTGCCTGCGCGCGCTGGCGGCGCAACTTCGCCGAGGACAGAAACACGCGGCCGGAAAATTTCTATCGTGCGGCAAACGAAATTCCGACCATTCTGATGGCTGTCGTGGTGATCATGGTGATTGTCCGCCCGTTCTGATCGGAAACATGCGGGCCGGCATAGGGAGGAAATGCAATGACGGATCATGTCTTCAGTTCGGGCCGCATCACGGCCCGCGTTGCCGGACAGGGCGCGGAATTGCAGTCGCTGGTCGACGGGGCAGGGCAGGAGCGTCTGTGGGCGGGCCTGCCGGCCTGGCCCCGGCGCTCGCCGGTGCTGTTTCCCATCGTCGGCCGCCTGCCGGACGACACGGCCTGGATCGATGGCCACCCTTTTCACATGACCCAGCACGGCTTCGCGCGTGACCGGGCCTTCACATGGCAGGATCGCCGGGCCGACGGCTGCACGCTGGTGCTGACAGATGATGCTGACACAGACAAGATTTTTCCGTTTCGCTTTACGCTGACGCTGGATTACCAGGCCGAGGGCGATACGCTGCATGTGCGCTATCGCCTGCATAATCCCGACCCGACGAAGATCCTGCCGGCCTCACTGGGCGCGCACCCGGCCTTTGCCTGGCCGCAGAGACAGGGCGTGCCCAAGCAGGACCATGTGCTGACATTCGAACGGCCCGAACCCGCGCCGATCCGGCGCATCGCCGGCGGCCTGCTCCAGCCCGAACCTTTTCCCACACCGATCGTCGGGCGGACGCTGGCTTTATCCGATGATCTGTTCAAGGACGATGCCATCATCATGGACGCGCCGACCAGCCATAGTGTGCGCTTTCATGCACCGGATGGAACAGGCGTGACGCTGGCCTGGGAAGGTTTTCGCGAACTGGGCGTATGGACCAAGCCGGGGGCCGATTTCCTATGCATCGAACCCTGGCATGGTTTTTCGACACCCCAAGGATTTTCAGGCGAATTTACGAACAAGCCGGGCCTGCTGCATATCGGGCCGGGCGAGGAATGGCACGGATCCTGGTCGGTTGCCGTCGATCCAGAATCCGCACCCGCCTGAACGATGTGCGGGCGCTTCGCCAATACGCTGTCACTGGAGCGCATGCGGCAGGCTTTCCATCTCGCCGGCCCCGCGCCCGACTGGCTGCCTTCATGGAATATCGCGCCTCGCCAGCCCGTGGCGGTGGTGCGCCGCCACCCGGTCAGTCACGATCTTCGTCTGGATCTGCTGTTATGGGGGCTGGTTCCCAACTGGGCGCACGACATGGGCCGGCAGCCGATCAACGCCCGGGCGGAAACCGTCGCCACGTCGGGCATGTTCCGTGCCGCTTTTCGCTCGCGCCGCTGCCTGGTGCCGGCGACAGCTTATTACGAATGGCAGTCCGGCCCGCCGCCCCGGCAGCCCTGGGCGTTCGCGCGGCGCGACGGCCAACCGCTGGCGCTGGCCGCAATCTGGGAATCCTGGGAATATGAAGGCGATATCCTGCGCAGCTTCGCCATCGTGACCACGCAGGCCAACGCGGCGACCCGCACCATTCACGACCGGATGCCCGTCATCATCGCGGATCAGGACCGCGATGCATGGTTCGGCGCTCCGCCCGCAATCGCGGCACAGTTGCTGGTTCCGGCACCCGCCGACATGCTGCGGGCGTGGCGCGTTGGGGCACAGGTCAATAATGTGCGCCATAACGGGCCGGATCTTCTGGTGCCGGTAGCGGAGAATTTATCTCACGAAGAAGAGTAGTTGTTCTTTTTTGAAAAAAGAACCAAAAAACTTTGATTCGTTCAGGAAAAATGTGTGGGCAACACAGGATTCTCCTGAACGAAGTCAGTGTTTCACCGGCCCGTGAAAAAATCTTTGGTGTCTTTCGCGGTGTTCGATCCCCAGTTACCAACCTTGCGGCCGGTCTTTTCGGTCCATTGTCCGGTCGTGTGGGCGGCATCGACCGTGCCGTTACGCACCGTGTTCCAGCTTTTCGTGCCGGCTTTCTTGCTCCATTGGGCCGTATCATGAGCGGCGTTGACGGTTCCATTGCGCACCGTCCGCCAATCCTTTGCAGCAGTCTGGCAGGTTCCAGATTGGCAGGAGGACGTATCGGCCGCGATCGCCTGCGATGCCGAGGCCATCAGCAGTCCCGCGATCACGAACGCGCTGGCTTTGCTGAAAAATCCATGCCTCATCCTGATAGCTCCCTGTCTGTTCTCACTTCCGTTCTCTGTGCCACCCGATCGCGTCGATTATGAGGCACCCGAAAACCTGTGGGCTCGAACGACGACAATAGGGGAAACATCGGAAGAGGACAGCCAAGCCAGCACCGGCGGCTTCGGAAAGCAACCAATGTCCAGACAAAAACACTGAAAAATCAGGAAATTATCAAGGCAAGTGGTGGAGCTGAGGGGAATCGAACCCCTGACCTCCTCATTGCGAACGAGGCGCTCTCCCAACTGAGCTACAGCCCCACTGCCTGACGGGGTGGATAAATAGCGGGTGCTGGATGTTTGTCAAGCGCGATTGGCACCGCCCGGTGTTGTATGCTCCGGCGGGCTTCGATAGAGTTATCGCCCGTCAACGCAGGGATCATCACGTTGCTCACGCTTATTTTCAGCCTGCTGCTCAATGTCATCAGGCTCTATACATGGGTGGTCATCATTTCCTGCGTATTCAGCTTTCTGTACGCGTTTGGTGTTCTGGATACCCGCAGCCAGATGGTCTGGTCGATCGGCCGGTTCCTCGATCGGCTGACCGAGCCGGCATTGCGGCCGATCCGCAGGATCCTGCCCGCCACCGGCAACATGGATTTCAGCCCGCTGGTGCTGCTGCTGCTGATTCAGTACCTGCTTACGCCGCTGGTCCGGCAGCTTTACTACTCGATGGCTTTCAGTTCGGGATTCTGATCGAAGCGTCGGATTTTGTTCGCCTGTCAGGGCAACGTCATTCATATTCTGGCCATATCGACAGGTTATGCTCGGCGGGAGCCAGAAAAAGGATGTGGTGCATGAGCCGTCATTTTGTTGCCTTGTCATTCGCGGCCGTCGTGGCGGCTGCGTCGCTTTCCGGCGCACGCCCCGCGCGCGCCCAGATGCCCTCGATGCCCGGCATGTCGGACATGGGACAGGGCATGATGGGGACGATGGGCCTGCCGTCGGTCTCCTCCGCCGGGTCCAGCAATCTGGTCGGGCTTCTGGGCTACTGCGTGCAGAACAATTTCCTCGGCGCCAGCACCGCCTCGCCGGTCATGAGTGCCCTCGGCCAGAAGGCCGGGATCAGCGGCCAGGGCGACAGTGCCTATCAGGCCGGGCAGCGCGGGCTGCTGGATACCGGCAACGGCAAGACCTTCTCGCTCGCGTCGGCGGGGCAGGGCATCAAGCAGCAGATGACGCAGAAAGTCTGCAACATGGTGCTCAGCCGGTCGCAATCCTTGCTGTGACCAGTCGCGGTTGCCACGGTCGGGCCGGTTGCAGGCACCGGGCAGCACGGGCGTCATGATGTCCGCCGAACAGGTGGCAGAAGCCTTCCTTCGGGTCCGGGCCGGCGCGCCTCCGCTGGCGTGCCTTCCCGGCGGCTATCATATTGCATCGGCTGACGAAGCCTATCGTGTCCAGCATGCGACGCTCCGGGCGTTGGGCGGCGGGATTGCCGGCTGGAAGGTCGGGGCCCGTTCGCCGGATTCCGAACCGGCCACCGCTCCGATCCTCGATACGACCCTGTTCGATGCGGCGACGGTCCTGCCGCGCGGCCTGTGCCGCCTGATCGGGGTGGAGGCCGAGATCGCCTATCGCTTCGGCCGGCCCCTGCCGCCGCGCGATGCACCTTATACGGTGCAGGAAGTGCGTGACGCGATCGAATCCATGCACCCCGCCATCGAAATCCTCGATACCCGTTTCGTCACGCCGGGCAGCCAGCCTGCATTCGACCATCTGGCCGATCAGCAGAGCCACGGTGCCCTGTTCGTCGGTCCTGGCATCACCGACTGGCATGCCCTGGTGCCCACGGAAGAACGGGTGCGCCTCACGGTCGACGGCCGCGTGGCGGTCGATCATGTCGGCGGCAATGCGGCCGGCGATCCGATCCGCATGCTGGTATGGCTGGCGTCGCATGCCGCCCGCTATGCCGGCGGCCTAGCCGCCGGCACCATCGTCACCACCGGGTCGACGTCCGGAACGCTCTTTGTCGAACCCGGCACGCAGGCCGAGGTCACGTTCGCCCATCTGGGTTCGCTCTCACTGACCTGTGATTGAAATCTGAAACAATCCGAACCGGAAGCGGGAGGACGGGCGGAGCATCGTCTTCCGATCCCTCATGTCGGCGCCGCGCATGACGTGTAATATGGTGCGTCGGCCAAAGCTCCCGCTGCGGGAGCGGGCCGGGGCAGGAAAGGGAAAAGGGGGGTCAGTGCATCCATTACCCGACAACCCATCGCATGGCGGCGGGCCGACCGGCTCCACGATACTGGCGCGCGTCGTCCTTGAAGATGTCGAGAACGCGCTGACCAACAGCCGGGCGCGGCAGAATGACGTCAACCAGGCGATTGCCGACCTGCAACAGACGGCCCGTTTCCTGCCCGAGGGGCTGGTCGGGCCGTTCATCCTGCATCTGTCGGTCCAGACCAACGGACTGGTCTTCGATGTGCGCGACGCGCAGGACAGGCCGCTGCGCATCTACCGGATCTCGCTGACCCCGTTCCGCCGCCTGATCAAGGATTACGTCCTGCTGGTCGACAGCTTCGACGAAGCGGTGCGCGAGGGAAACACGATGCGCGTCCGGGCGATCGATATGGGGCGGCGAGGCCTGCATAATGACGGCGCCGCGCTGATGGTCGAACGTCTGCGTGGCAAGATCGACATGGATGACGAAACCGCCCGCCGCCTGTTCACGCTGGCCAGTATCCTCCAGCAGCGACGCTGACACGCTTCAGCGCTTGAAACGTGCGCTTCCATCGAGGCCGCTTTCGCTCACCGGCGCGTATGTCCGGGCGGGGCCTCAAAAATGCGCGGGATCGACCACAAGTTCGATCTCGATCTGGGCACCGGGCTCGTCGAATCCCGTTACCAGCCGCAAGGTGGTGCCGGGCCGGCCGGTGCCGAACGCATCGCGCAGGAGCGGAAAGCAGGATGGAAAACCATCCGTGTCACGCATCAGGAAGATGATTCGTGTCACGTCCTGCAGCCGGTAGCCATCGCGTGCCAGGGCCCGGGCGCCACGGTCCAGCGCCACGCGGCACTGTTCCTTCAGACAGGGCGGGTTTCCCCCGGTGCGTGGATCGATCCCGGTCAGGTGCCGCACATGGATCTCCTGGTCCGTCATACCGTGCGTGATCTCCCAACCCGGACATAAAGTAACGAAAACGTCATATTCAGTTCACGATGAATTTCAACCCTGTGGGGTCGTTTTAACGGATATGGAACAATTACGCTCACCAAAGGTTCAGGTCCATGCGAGTTGCGCGGCGCGCGGCCGGCAGGGCGTCCTGCTGCTCGGGCCGTCGGGCATCGGCAAGTCGGACCTGCTGCTGCGGCTGGTCGATGCCGGCTACGATCTGGTCGCCGACGATCGTGTGGTTCTCGACGGCGACCGGGTCTCGGCACCGCCGGCCCTGGCCGGGCTGATCGAGGTCCGGGGCATGGGGATCGCCCGCCTGCCGTTCGTGGCCGAGGCCCGCGCGGTCCTGGTCGTCAGGCTGGTCAGGCCGGAGGAAAGGCCCGACCGTCTGCCCGCATCGGTGCACGATCCCGTGACCGGCCTGCCGGAAATCCGGCTGGATCCGGCATTGGCATCGGCCGTGGCGCGGATCAACCTGGCCCTTGACGGGCTGGCCGGTCGTTGCAAGATTTTAACCTTCGAGCAATTGTAATCCACATACCGCTTCCCATGTCGGCCCTTTCAGTATCCCATGCATCGGGGACGGTATCGTGAGCCCGCCTGATATGCAGGCAACTCCCGTGCCCGAAGGTGTCCGGCCTCTTGTTCAGCCAGGATTTCCCGTGACGGATTCTTCACTCGACGGAGCCCCGGCGCCGCGCCGCATCCTGCTGGTTACCGGCCTGTCCGGTGCGGGAAAATCGTCGATCCTGCGCATCCTGGAAGACCTGGGATACGAGGTGATCGACAATCCACCGCTGGGCATGCTGGACGAAATCGTAACCCGCGCCGAACAGCCGGTGGCGATCGGCGTGGACTCGCGCACCAGGGGTTTCGATGCGGCGGCGGTCCTGGCCGCGCTGGGGCGCCTGCGCGTCAATCCGGACCTGCAAGCCGAACTGATCTACGCGACCGCCGAGGAAAGCGTGCTGCTCCGCCGCTACACCGCCACCCGCCGCCGCCATCCGCTGGCGATGCGCGGCGCGGTCAAGGACGGGATCGAGGCGGAAATCGAACTCACCGCCCGCCTGCGGGCGGCAGCCGACATGGTGATCGACACCTCGGACCTTCCGCCGCCCGAATTGCGGCAGGTGATCGAAACGCGCTTTGCCCCCGGCACCGACCGGCGGGGCGGCGGCCTGACCGTGGCGTTGATGTCCTTCGCCTTTCCAGCCGGCCTGCCGCGCGAGGCCGATATGGTGTTCGACGCCCGGTTCCTGCGCAATCCCTATTACGTCGCCGAACTGGCGGCCAAAACCGGCCTGGAGCCCGAAGTCGCGGCGTATGTCGCGGCCGATCCGGATTATCCGCGCTTCCTGGACCAGATCGAGGGCATGCTGGGGCTGGTGCTGCCCCGCTTCGTGCGCGAGGGCAAGAAATACGCCACCATCGCCATCGGCTGCTCGGGCGGGCGGCATCGTTCGGTCACGATCGTCGAGGCCCTGGCGGAGCGCCTTGCGCAATGCGCGGGAACATGCGAGAGGCCAGAGAAGATGCCTCGTATTGACATTGGCGCGGTGCCGTCCGATCTCCCGTCATCAGGGACGGACGGACAGGGTGCATGGTCGGTTATCGTCATGCATCGTGAACTGGCGCGGCAAGGCAGATATCGTTGGCGATGGGCCAGCCGGCCGAAAGAGCCTGTGACGGACGTCGTGGAAGGGCGATATTCTTCATGATCGGTATGGTCCTCGTTACCCATGGCGCATTGGGCGAGACACTCAGGCGCGCGATGGAGCATGTGGTCGGGCCGCAGGAACAACTCGCAACGCTGAATGTCGAGGCCGTGGACGACCCGGTGCTGCGCCGCGTGGATCTGCAAAAGGTGATTGCCGGCGTCGATACGGGCGACGGCGTGCTGCTGCTGACCGATATGTTCGGCAGCACGCCCTCGAACCTGGCCATCTCCATGATGGAAAGCGCGCGGGTCGAGGTCCTGGCCGGCGTCAACGTGCCGATGCTGGTCAAGCTGGCGCAGATCCGCAACGGCCATACGCTGGAGGAATGCGCCGACCTCGCCGAGGGCGCCGGGCGCAAATATATCTCCACCGCCTCCCACCTGCCGCCGCAATGCCTGGGCGGCGCCCGGAGCTGCCTGCTGGGCGAGCAGCGGGCCGCCTCGGTCGGCTGAGGACGCATGTCCGGCACCGAAATGTCTCCGGGAGGGCTCGACCCCGAGGACCCCGATGTCCTGTCCGTGACGGCGACGATGGTCAATCGCCGGGGCCTGCATGCCCGCGCGGCCGCCCGCCTGGTCACGGTGGCCGAACAGTTCGATGCGAATGTCGAGGTCCGGCGTGGCGACCAGACGGTGTCGGCGCGCTCGATCATGGGGCTGATGATGCTGGGGGCCGGTCGCGGAGAGTCCGTGACGCTGATGGCCACCGGATGGGATGCCCATGCGGCGATCGAGGCCCTGACGGCCCTGATCGAGGCTGGCTTCCATGAAGACGACTGACGACCCCGACAAGGCATCCCCCCGCCGCCGGCGCCGCAGTGCGGCCATGGCAACGGCCGAAATCCGCCTGAGCGGCGACGCGACGGTCGGCGGCGTGGCCATCGGCCCGGCGATGCTGGTGCTGGAAAGCCCCGCGCCGGATATCGACGCCTCCGCCCGCACCGACGACCCGGATCATGAACTCGCGCGTCTGGCCGAGGCGATCGAACGCTCGGTGCGGCAGATCGAGCGGCTGCGCGACCGGCTGGCGATCCTGCCCGAGGATGGCCAGATCGAGATCGGGTCGCTGCTCGAGGTCTATCGCCGGATGCTCGGCCCCTCGCGCCTGCAGCGCGGCATTCACGACCGGATCGTCCGCGACGGGCGCACCGCCGAACTGGCCGTCCGCGAGGAAACCGAGAGCCTGGCCCAGGCCCTGCTGAACGAGGGGGCCAGGTCCGGTGGCGAGGATGCCGCGGCCGCCCAGCGCCGCGCGGGTGAATTTCGTGAAATCGGCCAGCGCCTGGTGCGCAATCTGGGCCGCGCGCCTTTCCGTTCCTTCAGCGCGGTGCCCGCCGGCACGGTGCTGGTGGCCGAGCAGTTGCGCCCCGCCGACGCGGCACTGATCGATCCCTCGCGCATCGTCGCGGTCGCGACCGAGGAGGGCGGGTCGACCGATCACACCGCCATCATGCTGCGGGCGCTGGGCATTCCCACCGTGCTGGCCGCCCACGGGCTCACCGCCCGCGCGCGCGACGGCGCGACCATGGTGGTGGACGGCACGACCGGCCATGTGGTGATCGACCCGGGCGAGGAGACGCTGGCGCTCGCCCGGCGCGGCGTGGCCGAACACGCGCGCGAACGCCAGGCGCTGGGCCGCCTGCGCCGTCTGCCCGCCCGCCTGTCCAGCGGCGAGAAGCTGCAATTGCAGGCCAATCTGGAACTGCCGGCCGAACTGCCGCTGATCGCCCAGTCCGGCGCCTCGGGCATTGGCCTGCTGCGCACCGAATTCCTGTTCATGAATGCCGAAACCATGCCGGACGAAGACCGGCAGGCGGCGATCTATGCCGAGATCATCGGCACGATGGCGGGCGATACCACCACGATCCGCGTCGTGGACTGGGGAGGCGAGAAGCATAGCGAAGCCCTGGAGCGTGCCGGACTGAACCAGGAAGGCGACACCATCAATCCCGCGCTGGGCATGCGCGGGCTGCGCCTGCTGCTGCGCCATCCCGCCGTGCTGGAAACCCAGTTCGCCGCCATCCTCAAGGCATCCGTCGCCGGCCCGGTCCGGGTGATGCTGCCGATGGTCACGATCGTGCCCGAACTGCGCGAGGCGCGAGAGATCTATCATCGCGTGGCCCGCCGGCTGCGCCGCAAGGGCGTGCCGCTGGGCGACAGCCTGCCGCCGCTGGGCATCATGGTCGAAACCCCGGCCGCCGCCATCATGGGCGATGCGCTGGCGCAGGAGGCCGAATTCCTGGCCATCGGCACCAACGACCTGACGATGTACACGCTGGCGGTGGATCGCGGCTCCGCCGAGGTGGCGTCGCTCTACCACCCGCTCCATCCGGCCGTGCTGCGCCTGATCCAGGCCGCGACCGAGGCCGCGCTACGCCAGTATCGCCCCATTTCGCTCTGCGGCGAGATCGCGGGCGACCCGCGCGTGGTGCCGCTGCTGATCGGTCTGGGCCTGCGCTCGTTCTCCATGACCGCCTCGGCCGTGCCCCGGGTCAAGAAGACGGTGCGCGCCCTGTCCTTCGAGGATTGCCGCCGCCTGGCCCACCGGGTGATGGAAGCCTCGGACGTCGCCGAGGTGACGGGCCTGATCGACGATTTCGCCACCGGGGCGTAAGGGCGATGGACCGGCCACCCGGCACCGTCCGGACCACGGTCCTGCCCTGGCGGGACCCGGACGACGTGCTGTGGGCGTGGCGGGGCGAGCCATGGCTGGCCTGCCTGGACAGCGGCGGCGAACCCGGTCCGCGCGCCCGCTGGATCATCCTGTGCCGCCGCCCCACGCATGTGCTCGACTGGCGCGGCGGCATCTGCCGGCGTGACGGCGTGCCCATGGCCGACACCGATTCTCTCGAAGCACTAAGGGCCCTGCTGGCCCTGGCTCCGGTCGTAAACACCGGGCCGTGGCCATTCGCCGGCGGGGTGATCGGGTTCGCCGGCTATGGCGTGGGGCAATGGGCCGAGGCAATCCCGACCCGCCATCAGGCCGATCCTACCCGGCCGGACCTGTCGGCAGCCCTGTACGACCACGCGCTGCTGTTCGATCGCATGCATCATCTGGTGCATCTGGCGACGATCCGTCCGGACGCGGATCAACTGTTCGCCGCATTCCACGCCGAATGGGCCACGCTGCCACCGGCCCCGCCGCCCGTAGCCCTGCCGCACACCGCCTTCGTCCCCGACCGCACTCCGGCGCAATATGCCGCCGCCGTCGCGGCGGCAGTCGAGCGGATCGCCGCCGGCGAGATATTTCAGGTCAACATCACCGGCCGCCATGTCGCGAGGCGGCCGGCGGATCTGGCCGATATCGACATCTACCGGGCGCTGCGCCGGGCCTCGCCCGCGCCGTTCGGCGCCTGGCTGGCCTGTGGGGGTGCATTCAGCCTGCTGTCGGCCTCCCCCGAGCGGTTCGTGCATCTGGGGCGCGACCGGGTGGCCCGTACAAGGCCGATCAAGGGCACCCGCCCGCGCGGCGCCACGCCCGAGCAGGATGACCGTCTCCGCGCCGAACTGGCCACCGATGACAAGGAGCGCGCGGAAAACCTGATGATCGTGGACCTGATGCGCAACGATCTGGGCCGCGTGGCCCGGATCGGCAGCGTCAGCGTGCCCGAACTGCTGTCGGTCGAAACCTTCGCCCATGTCCATCATCTGGTCTCCGAGGTCGCGGCGACGCTGGCACCGGGGCAGGATGCAATCGACCTGCTGCGCGCGTCCCTGCCGCCCGGATCGGTAACGGGCGCGCCGAAGCATCAGGCAATGCGGATCATCGACGATCTGGAAGAAACGGGTCGCGGGCCCTATTGCGGGATCGTCTTCCGCATCGGAACCGACGGTGCCATGGACAGTTCAGTCATCATTCGCGCCCTGGCCGCGACCCCCGATACGATCGTGGCGGCGGCGGGCGGGGGGATCACGATCCTGTCGGACCCCCAGCGGGAATACGCGGAAATGTGCCTGAAAATCGCCCCTCTCCTGGCCCTGTTCGGCGACCGTCCGGCCGAGGCGACGCCATGACGATCCTCTGGCTCGACGACCGCCTGATCGCGCGCGACCAGGCGCGGATCGACCCCGCCGATCGCGGCCTGACCCTGGGCGACGGCCTGTTCGAGACCATGCGCGTCTCGGCCGGCCATATCGCCCATCTCCCGCGCCATCTCGACCGGCTGCGGGACGGCGCGGCGGCACTCCTGTTCCCCGAACCCGACCTGGACGCGATCGAGGATGCCCTGCATCAGGTCGTACGCCGGAACACCCTGGACGAGGGCGCCTTGCGCCTGACGCTGACGCGCGGCTGCGGCCCGCGCGGCCTGCTGCCGCCCCCCCGGCCGCATCCCACGCTTCTGATCGTGCCCTTTCCGGCCACGCCCCCGCCGGGGGCCGCCCGCCTGATCATCAGCACCCGGATCAGGCGCGATGCACACTCTCCCCTTTCGCGGATCAAAACCCTGAATTACCTGCCCAATATCCTGGCCCGTCTGGAAGCCGAGCAGCGCGGAGCCGACGACGCGCTGCTGCTGAACGGCGCGGGCCAGGTGGCCGAAAGCACCGTCAGCACCGTGCTGGCTTTGCGTGACGGGCGTTTGGTGACGCCACCGGTCACGGACGGCGCGCTGCCCGGCATCGCGCGGGCCGTGCTGCTGGAAGCAGGATTGATCGAGGAAGCATCGCTGATGCCGGATGACCTCGCGGGGGGGGCTGTTCTGGTCAATAGCCTGTCGGTCCGGCCGGTCGTCAGTCTGGATGGCGCACCTTTGCCGATCGCGCGAGACATGATCGAAACGGTGCGGAAAGGTTTCTTCTTTTTCTGAAGAAAAAGAAGCAAAAAGACTTTCCCTCGTTCAGGACCATCGCGTGTTCCCAGCACAAGGCTCCTGACCCAATCGGAGTTTTTTGGTTCTTTTTTGCAAAAAAGAACAGAAGACCTCTCCTCCGGATACGGCAGCCCCGCCCACACGTCTGTTGCCCCGTCCGCCCAGGTTGGACTAAGGACGCGGGCTTTCCTGCCGCCCAATCGTGAAAGGTCGCCCCCACGATGACCCAGACGCCCGTGCCGGTCCGCCGTGCCCTGATTTCCGTTTCCGACAAGACGGGGTTGCTCGACCTCGCCCGCGCCCTGATCGCGCATGGGGCCGAGATCCTCTCGACCGGCGGATCGGCCCGTGCCCTGCGCGAGGCCGGATTGAAGGTGACCGAAGTGTCGGACCATACCGGCTTTCCCGAAATCCTCGATGGCCGGGTCAAGACGCTGGTGCCGCAGATCCATGGCGGCATCCTGGGCCGCCGCGACCTGCCGGCCCATGTCGCGCAGATGGCGCAGCACGGCATCGCGCCGATCGACCTGGTGGCGGTGAATCTCTACCCGTTCGAGGCCACGGTGGCCTCCGGCGCCGGCGCCGAGGACTGCATCGAGAATATCGATATCGGCGGTCCGGCGCTGATCCGCGCCGCATCCAAGAATCACGATCACGTCGTGGTCCTGACCGACCCCGCGCAATACGGCGCCATCATCACAGCCCTGTCGGAAGGCGGGACGACGCTGGAGGCGCGGCGCGCGCTGGCGGGCGCGGCCTATGCCCGCACCGCCGCCTATGACGCCGCGATCGCCGCCTGGTTCGCTTCCCAGCGCGGTGACGCGCTGCCGGAGCGCCTGACGGTGGCGGGCCAGCGTCGTGAAAGCCTGCGCTATGGCGAAAACCCGCATCAGCAGGCGGCCTTCTACGCCGATGGCAGCAACCGCCCCGGCGTCGCCACCGCGCGGCAGATCCAGGGCAAGGCGCTGTCCTACAACAATCTCAACGACACCGACGCGGCGTTCGAGGCGGTGGCGGAATTCGACGCGCCGGCGGTGGTTATCGTCAAGCACGCCAACCCGTGCGGCATCGCGACCGCCGACAGCCTGTCGGCGGCATGGGAACTGGCGCTGCGCTGCGACCCGGTCTCGGCCTTCGGCGGCATCGTGGCGCTGAACCGCACGCTGGACGCCGAGGCCGCCGCGCGCATCGCCGCCATCTTCACCGAGGTGATCGTGGCGCCCGACGCGACGGACGAGGCCCGCGAGATCCTGTCCCGCAAGAAGAACCTGCGCCTGCTGCTGACAGGCGCGCTGCCCGATCCGGCCGAAGGGGGCGTGATCATCCGCTCGGTCGCGGGCGGCTTCCTGGCCCAGACGCGCGACAACGGCCGCATCGTCCCGGCCGAACTGAAGGTGGTGACGCAGCGGGCGCCGACCGAGGCCGAAATGGCGGACCTGATCTTCGCCTTCCGCGTGTGCAAGCATGTAAAGTCGAATGCCATCATCTACGCCAAGGGCCAGGCCACGGTCGGGATCGGCGCGGGGCAGATGAGCCGCGTGGATTCCGCGCGCATCGCCGCGATCAAGGGGGCGGACGCATCGCGCGCCGCGGGCCTCGACCAGCCTCTGACGGCCGGCAGCGTCGTTGCGTCCGACGCCTTCTTCCCGTTCGCCGACGGACTGGAGGCCGCGATCGCGGCGGGGGCCACGGCCGTGATCCAGCCCGGCGGGTCGATCCGTGATGACGAGGTGATCGCCGCCGCCGATCGCGCCGGCATCGCCATGGTGTTCACAGGTATGCGTCACTTCCGGCACTGATCCTCTTCCTCGGGGGATTGTCGCGCCGGGCGGGATCGACTTCACTGTTCCGCCCGGCAGATCCGTTCCGGGACGATTGAAAAAGACGATCAGGCAGATGACGAGAGCAGGCATGGCGAGTTTGCGGCGTTCCCACCTTCTTCCGGCGGTGGCCGGTCTGTCAGCCCTGATCGCCGGGCCGGCGATGGCTGCCAGTCAGCCGATCTCGGCCTATGATTTTTCGCCGCTGCCGGTCACGACCGGCACGGTGGCGCATTATCTGCCGACGCCGGGCGGCGACATCGACGGGCTGATCCTAACCGACGGCACCGAAATCCTGTGCTCGCACGAACTCAGTCTGGCGGTGGCCAGCCTGGTCAAGCCGGGCGAGAAGATTTCGGCGCGCGGCCTGCACGGGCGCGAACTGCCCATCGTCCGCGCCTACGAGATCGAGGATCAGCGCGGTCGCGCGGTCGAGGATGCCGAGACGATTTCGGCCCGGCTGCCGGTCACCACGTCGGGGCCCGATATCGTGGTGAATGGCACCGTGCGCGCGCCGCTTTACAGCCTGCATGGCCGGCTGGTGGGCGCTGTGATGCAGGATTACAGCGTGATTCACCTCGCTCCGGCGGAAGCCACGCGCCTGGCCGCATGGCTGAAGCCGGGGCAAGCCCTGTACGCGGTCGGTAACGGCAGCACCAGCGCGCTCGGGACCGCGATCGACGCCCGGGAAATCGGTCCGGCGCTGGGCCAGACCGTCCATGTCGCTCCGGCCGCCGCCCCGGTCGCCGGCCCCTTCCCGGGCAGCGCAGCCTATGACGAAATTCCCGGCGGCAGCGTTCATCCGTAAGAGCCTGACCGGGTTGAAGCTTGCGATGATGGAGGCAAAGGAAGTGCCTCCATCATTCATGCAATAAAATCATGTCAGATATTCAATTATTGCATTAATGTAGCATCATCCGTTCGCTCTGGGGCGGTCACGCCGGGAACTGTCACCCATTCCATGCGTGACAGGGCAAGGGCGCCTCTTTTCCGTGTCCCGAAACAAAAGCGTTTGCTTGACAGGTTTCTGCCGCGTCGTTAGCTAGCGCCTGCACCTGCCTGGAGGTGTAAAAATTGGGTAAGGAAACGGACAGCTCCCGTCACGCCTTCGACAAGCGCCTGAAGCAGGCCATGGATCGGAACAATCCGAACCGGGCAGCCGAGGCAGGATCGCAAGGTAACGACATAACCACCGTGGGCACCGTTCTGCGGGCCGGCACCGAAATGGTGGCGGGCTTGGTGGTCGGGGTCGCGATGGGATGGGGGCTCGACCGGTGGCTGGGCTGTCGCCCGGTGTTCCTGATCCTGTTTTCGCTGCTGGGCGGGGCCGCGGGCGTACTGAATGTCTGGCGTCTGGTCAGGCCGCAGGATGCCCTGGAGGACAAGCCGGGCCCGGATGCGGGGCCGGAACGGTAGAGGGAAGACGAAGTTGGCGGCCGGATCCACCATCGACGCATTGGGTCAGTTCGAGCTCCATCCCGTTCTGGGTGGCCTGGGCGAGGCGCTGCGTTTCAGTCAGTCGCCCCTCATGATGATCGTGGCCTCGGTCGCGGTGCTGGCGTTCCTGTATGTCGGCATGCGTCCCAAGGCCGTGGTGCCGGGGCGCCTGCAGGCCGCCGCTGAAATCTGCTACGATTTCATTCACAACATGGCCGTGGATACGATCGGTCCGGAAGGGCGCGCGTTCTTCCCGTTCGTCTTCACGCTGTTCTTCTTCATCCTGGCCGGCAATTATCTGGGCCTGCTGCCCTTCTCCTTCGCCTTCACCAGCCATGTCGCCGTCACGGTCGCGCTGGCGTTGATGGTGTTCGTGCTGTCGGTGATCGTCTCGCTGAAGGTGCAGGGCGCGAAATTCTTCGCGCATTTCATGCCCGCCGGCGCGCCGATCGCCCTGGCGCCGCTGCTGGTGCCGATCGAAATCCTTTCATTCCTGTCGCGTCCCGTGAGCCTGTCGATCCGTTTGTTCGCCAACATGGTGGCCGGTCACGTGATGCTGGAAATGTTCGCCGCCTTCACGATCATGCTGGCCGGGCTCGGACTGATCGGCGACGCCCTCGCCGTCGGTCCCGTGGTCATCAATGTCGCGCTGATGGCGCTCGAATTGCTGGTGGGTGCGTTGCAAGCCTATGTCTTCGCGATCCTCACCTGCATCTATCTGCGGGAGGCGGTCGCGCACTGACCGCGACGCCGCCCCAGCCCTTTTGAACGCCTGAACCAAACAAGGAAAGCCTCGCTATGGACATCGCTGCAGCCCGGGAAATTGGTGCCGGTATCGCCGTTATCGCCCTCGCCGGCGTCGGCATCGGCCTGGGTAACATCTTCTCCACGCTGGTCAGCAGCATCGCCCGCAACCCCGCCGCGCGTCCGCACGTGTTCGGCCTGGGCATGCTCGGCTTCGCCCTGACGGAAGCCGTGGCCCTGTATGCCCTGCTGATCGCCTTCCTGATCCTGTTCGTCTGAGACCGGAGACCAACGTGGCACGTTCCGCGGCCTCAAGCATCCGCCGGGTGGCGTCTCTCGCGACGCCGCTCGCGCTGGCCTTGCCCGTGATGGTAATGGCCGCGCCGGGCGCGCGGGCCGCGGGCATGCCACAGCTGGATTTCGCCAACCCCCTCGTCATCGGCCAGGTGATCTGGGGCGCCGTGATCTTCCTGGTACTGTATGTCCTGCTCAGCCGGTCGGCGCTGCCGAAGGTCGAAGCGGTACTGACCAGCCGGCGGCAGACGATCGACAACGATCTGGATATCGCCCGTCGCGCCAAGGCCGAAGCCGACAGCGCGGTGGACGAACTGCACCAGGCCCGTCGCACCGCGATGGCCGAGGCGCAGGCGAATGTCGACAAGGTGATCGAGGACGCGCGCCTCAGCGCCCTGCGGCAGACGCAGGAGATGAACGCCCGTCTGGCCGTCGAGATTCACGAGGCGGAAGCCCGCGTCGCCGCCGCCCGTGCGGCGGCCCTCGGGTCCCTGCGCCAGATCGCGGACGAAACAGCGCAGGCGCTGGTGCGTCAGGTGACCGGTGCATCGGTGCCCGCCGATGTGGTGGCCCGGACGGTGGACCACGCCGCCACGGCGCGCGGCCTCTGATCGCGCCACAGTAAGGAACAGGTTCAAGACCATGCTGCACGAACCCCGTTTCTGGACGGCCGTCGCCTTCTTCCTTTTCTTCATCCTGTTCGGCAGGAAGATCTGGGCACCGCTGGCCACGGCTCTCGATGCGCGGGCCGAGCGCATTCGCGCCGACCTCGACGAAGCCGCGCGCCTGCGTCGCGAAGCCGAGCAGATGCTCGAGGATGCCACGCGCGAGCGTGAGACGGCGCTGGCCGAGGCACGCGCCCTGGTCGAGCATTCGCTGGCCGAAGCCAGCCGGATTGCCGAGGATGCGAAGCGCGAAGCCGAAGCCGTGGCCGCCCGCCGCGAGCAGATGGCCCGCGACCGCATTGCCGCATCCGAGCGCAGCGCGGTGCGCGAAGTCCGCCAGGTGGCGATTGATGTGGCGGTCCAGGCCACGCGCGATGCGCTGAGCGTTGCCCTGCCGGCCGAAACCGCGCAGCAGATCGTCGACCGTTCGATCGCCGACCTGCCGTCGGCCCTGTCGTCTCGCGCCGCCTGAGCGGAACCGGTCTACTGACCGCGCCCGTCCCTTCCGACCGTTCCGAACCGATCCTGTCCATTGTGGCGGCGGTTCTGAACGAGGTGGAGAATATCCGCCCGGTCTGTATCGAACTGGCCGAGGCCGCACGCGCCCTGCCGCCGTGCGAAATCATCTTCGTCGATGACGGCAGTACCGACGGTACTGTCGAGGCTCTGGTCGCGGCCAGGGCCGAGGGCATCCTGCCGAACTTGCGCATCCTCAGCCACGACCGGCGGCTCGGCAAGTCCGCTGCCGTGCGCACCGGGGTCGAGGCCGCGCGCGGCCAGTGGATCGCCACCCTCGATGGTGACGGGCAGGACGATCCCATGGAAATCGTCCGGATGTTCGATCTGGCGCAGAAAGCCCAGGGGCCGGCACCGCTGGTCGTGGGCGTCCGCCTGCGCCGGCAGGACACGCTGTCGCGACGCCTGGCAACCCGATTCGCCAACGGCCTCCGCCGCCGCCTGCTGCGGGACGGGTGCCCGGATACCGGGGCGCCGCTGAAACTGTTCCGGCGAGCCGATTTCCTGCGCCTGCCGCAATTCGAGGGCGTGCATCGCTTTCTGCCGGCGCTGTTCGGCCATTATGGCACGCCGCTGCTCTGCCAGCCGGTCCGGCACCGCAACCGGCTGCACGGATCGTCGAAATACACCAATCTGAATCGTGCGGTGGTCGGTATCCGGGATCTGCTCGGCGTGATCTGGCTGATCAACCGCACGCGGTTGCCCCGTCAGGTCACGGAACGCTAAGAGCCTGTTGCAAATGCCGCCGCGGGCGGCGGCCTGAGAGGCCGGATCGGCACGCTCGACCGGGCATTGCCCCATCCCGACCCTTCCCGAGGAGACGTGCCGGATGACACGGCTGACCGTGCGTCATTATCTTCTGCTCGCGCTGGGCACCTTCATGCTCCTGCTTCCCGGGCGGGCCAGCCTGCCGCCCCTGGATCGCGACGAACCCCGCTACATGGAAGCCAGCGCGCAGATGCTGCGTAGCGGCGATTTCATCGATGTCCGTTTCCAGGACAAGCCGCGCTATCTGCAACCGGCCGGGATCTACTGGCTGGAAGCCGCATCGGTGGCCGCCACCGGCACGCTGGAACGTCGCGCGGTCTGGCCCTATCGCATTCCCTCGCTGCTGGCGGCCACGGCTTCGGTGGTGCTGACGGCCTGGATCGGCGCCACATTGTTCGGTCCCGCCAGCGGACTGCTGGCGGCGGCCCTGCTGGCGGTATCGGTGCTGATGACGGCGGAAGGCCGCATGGCCACCATCGACAGCACCCTGCTGCTGACGGTGCTGCTGGCCGAAACCGGGCTGCTGCGGGCCTATCTGGACCGTGAAAAGGGGCAGCCCACCCCCGTTTCGGCCGTCCTGCTCTATTGGATGGCGCTGGGGGCGGGGCTGATGCTGAAGGGCCCGGTGGTCCTGATCCCCGGCTTCGGCACCCCGCTGGCCCTGGCACTGGTGGAGCGGCGCATCGACTGGTGGCGCCGATTGCGGCCGGCATGGGGATGGCTAGTGATGCTGGCGATCGTCCTGCCTTGGTGCATCGCGATCGGCGTCGTCAGCCATGGCGATTTCTTCTCGCGCGCCGTGGGCACCAATTTCCTCGGCAAGGTCGCCAGCGGGCAGCAGGCGCATGGCCTGCCGCCGGGCTATCACCTGGCGGTTTTCGCACTGGCCTTCTGGCCCGGATCGATCTTCGCGGCGCTGGCGCTGCCTTTCGTCTGGGCCCGGCGGCACGCGCCGCCGGTGCGCTTCCTGCTGTGCTGGATCGTGCCGCACTGGCTGGTGTTCGAGGCGATCGCCACCAAGCTGCCGCATTACGTCCTGCCGACCTACCCGGCGATCGCCCTGCTGGCGGCGGCGGCGATCATGACCACGCCCGATCGCTGGCGCTGGCCCGCCTCGCGCGCCGCCCGCGCCGGGCTGGTACTGTATGGCGCATTGTGGCTGGCGGTCGGCCTGGTCCTGTCCGTTGCCGGGCCGGTGCTGCTCTGGCGGCTGGAGCATGATGTCGCGCCGGCTTCCCTGCTGGTGCCCATCGGTGCGCTGCCGCTGCTGGCGCTCGCCTCCTGGCTTCTGGTCCGCCGCCAGGTGCTGCACGCGGCGATGTCCGCCATTGCGGCGGCGATCATCATTCATGTCGGCCTGTTCCTGACCGTGGTTCCGGCCCTGAAGACGATCTGGCTCAGCCCGCGCCTGGCGGCGCTGGTCGATGATTACCGGCCATGCCCCGATACGCTGGTCGTCTCGCCGTCATTCTCCGAGCCCAGCCTGGTCTTCCTCGTGGGCCAGAACACGGTCCTGGTCGGCCCGAAGGACGCGGCAGACGTGCTGCGCGACAACCGGGCATGCGGCCTGGCGCTGGTGGACCGGAAGGACGAGCCGGTCTTCCGCGACCGCCTTCATGCCGATGGGCTGGATGTGATCGAATTCGGCCGGGTGTCGGGGTTGAATTATTCGACCGGCAAGCATCTTGATATCGGCTTGTTCGGTCCGACACCGCCGTGAAGGAAGATCGTTCTTTTTTGAAAAAAAGAACCCAAAAACTTTGATTCGTTCAGGAGCCTTGTGCCTGGGGCATACGATGTCCCTGAACGGATAAAAGTCTTTTTGCTTCTTTTTCTTCAGAAAAAGAAGAAGAGAGAGCCCCCATGATCACCCTGCCGCGCCTGCTGATAATCCTGTCGTTTCTATTCCTCAGCCTTCCGGCGGCACGGGCCGACACGCCCGAAACGGTAACGGTGATCCTCGACTGGTTCCTGAACGCCGATCACGCGGCGCTGCTGGCGGCCGATTACAGCGGTGCCTTTCGCCGGCACGGGTTGCAGGTGCGCCTGATCGCACCGTCCGACCCGGGGTCGCCGGCGCGGCTGGTGGCGGCGGGGCAGGCCGACCTGGCAGTGTCCTATGAGACCCAGCTCGGCATGCTGGCCGACCAGGGCATTCCGCTGGTGCGGGTCGGCACGATGATCGACACGCCGCTGGATACGCTGATCGTGGCGCCGGGCCTCAAATCCTTGAAGGACCTGAAAGGCAAGACAATCGGCATCTCGATGGCCGGTGTCGATGACGCGGTGCTGGCGGCGATGCTGGGGTCGGTCGGCCTGTCGCTGTCCGACGTGCGGCAGGTGAACGTCAATTTCCAGCTCGAACAGGCCCTGATGTCGCATTCGGTCGACGCGGTGATCGGCGCCACACGGACCTACGAGCTGATCGACCTCCGGCAGAAGGGGTTCGACCCGGTTGCCTTCTATCCCGAGGAACATGGCGTTCCGCTGAACGATGAACTGATTTTCCTCGCCCCGCGCGACCATGCCCGCGACGCGAAGATCGTCCGCTTCATGCAGGCGCTGGAGGAAGGCACCAACGCCCTGCTGAACCACCCGGACGAGATCCTGGCCCAGGCGGTGCATGACCACCCGGAACTCGACACGCCCCTGAACCGCGCGGCCTGGACGGCGACATTGCCGCGCGTCTGCAAGCAGCCGGCGCTGCTCAACGGCCGGCGCTATCGCATTTTCATGGATTTCCTGCACGCCCAGGGCGTGGTGCATCGCACGCTCGACCTCTCCGCCTACGCGATCGACCCGACAGACAGCGCGCCGTAACAACGACGCCCGGCAAAGGCCGGGGCATGCGAGGGTCTTGGTCAAAGGAGGGCCCGCCCCCGGGACAGAGCCAGCCGGATAGTCCGGGCCGGTCATCCAGGGCAGGGCGAGGCTCGGCGCGGAACAGCACGCCGGGCGGATGGAAAACCATCCTGATCCGACACAGGCCGGATCTTATGCCCGCCGTCAGGCAGGCATGCAGGCCATGGTGCAGGTCACAGGGACCGGCCGCCATGGCCGCCGCATCAGGCGATGCGGTCGGCGACGGCAGTGGCCAGCATCAGCGCGGCAACGATCGGCAGGAATGCGACGAGCGGCAGGAACGACGCGACGTCCATCGAGCTGGCGACAAGGTTACCAATTTCCTGAATAAACATTATCCGAAATCCTACGAGTTGGTGTTGGGTGCGGAACCAACACCGAAATCGGGTCTCTCGCAATACAAAAGAACATGAGACCAGATGCTAAAAAAACGCATAGTAACCATAGGACGAATAGTCTGTTCACTTCGTAAACAGCGTCCTGTTTATTTCACGGAGTCAGAAAAACGAATCCGACCATTTCTGGTGAATTTTTGTGCGGAACGCGAGAGGCGGATTGCTGCGTCCGACAAATAAGGCCATAAAATAGGCATGTTGCCTATTTTATGGCCTGTCATATTTTTAATGAGGAAATCGGGCCCCAATCGGCCGATCGCTCAGTCTTTCGGGTGGGTGGATCGTGCCCACGATGTGGTCATGCGCAGACCATGCCAGGCGAGCAGGCTGTCGCACAGAAACGCGGCCAGCGCGCCCACCGTACAGATCAGCGCCATGCCGAACATCACCACCAGCCACGATGCCACCGAGGAATCGCGCAGGCTGCCCAGAAACAGCACGAAGGCCGCGCCGCAGGTGGCCGCTCCGCCGACGGCGGCCAGCAGGATCGAGGCATCGAGCAGCAGGGTGCGCCGGTGCAGGTGCCGGATATGCTGGCGCAGATGGCGGCGTTCCGTCGGGACCTTCGTCGTCGCCAGCGCGTCGTTGGACTTTTCGATATGGTCCGATACCCGTGCCAGTCGGGTATTGAACAGGTTCAGCAGCGTGCCGATCCCCGACAGCATGAAGATCGGCGTCAGCGCGGTCTGGATCAGGTGGGCGACACTGTCGATCGGTTCGTCGGGCAGGATTCCGGGGAAAGGGGACACGGGGGCTCCTTGTGATGGTGCTGCTGTGGGGAATGGCGAGAGGGCGAATGATCGGGGGGAGTAACTGTTGAAACCGGTCGGGGCTTCCGATGCAACCGAAACCGCTTGCCCGGCGCCGCCAGACGGCCCAGCCTTCATGGCGGGAGAAAGGCCGATGTCTCATAATTACGCAACGCCCATGACGCCGGAACGACGCCTGGCCCGCCTGCTGTCGCGCATCCCCGAAGACTGCATCGTGCGTATCGAGCGCCTGCCGGGCACGACGGAGGCCGCGCGCTGGCGGGCCGCGATCGGCGAGGCAGGCAGCGCCGATTGCCCGGCGGAGCGATGGAGCGCGCCATTCGATACGATGGCCGACGCGCTCGAGGCCGCATGGAGGGCGGTGCGCCCCCCGGCGGAGCGCAGCCGGGGGACTTGAGTTCCAGGAGGCGGCGCTTATGGTATCGGGCGTACGTTTTTCGGAGCTTCTGTTCGTGGATTGTCCGGCATGACGGATCATGAAGGGCCGGGGCCGGCAACCTGGACACTGACCCTGTCCTGCCCCAACCGGCCGGGCATCGTGGCGGCAATCGCCACGACCTTGTACGAAGCCGATGGCAATATCATCGAGGCCCAGCAGTTCGACGATACCGAAAGCGGCGTGTTCTTCATGCGCGTCGTCTTCACCGGCCGGGCCGATGCCGAGCGTACCGAATGGCTGCGGGCGCGGCTCGATGCCGTGGCCTCGCGGTTCCGCATGAACTGGACGCTGCATGACCGCGCGGTGCGCCGCCGGGTCCTGCTGATGGTCTCGAAATTCGACCATTGCCTGGTCGACCTGCTCTATCGCTGGCGCATCGGCGAACTGCCGATGATCCCGACCGCGATCGTCGCGAATCACCCGCGCGAGACCTACGCCCATATCGACATGGGGGACATTCCCTTCCACTATCTGCCGGTCACGCGCGACAACAAGGCGGAACAGGAAGAAGAATTGTGGAGCCTGGTGCAGCAGACCAATTCGGAACTGGTCGTGCTGGCCCGCTACATGCAGGTGCTGTCGGATTCCCTGTCCGCGCGGCTGTCGGGCCAGTGCATCAATATCCATCATTCCTTCCTGCCGGGCTTCAAGGGCGCGCGTCCCTACCATCAGGCCCACGCGCGCGGGGTGAAACTGATCGGCGCCACGGCGCATTATGTGACGGCGGATCTCGATGAAGGGCCGATCATCGAACAGGATGTCGAACGTGTCAGCCACAGCGACACGCCCGACGATCTGGTGCGCAAGGGCCGCGATATCGAACGGCGCGTCCTCTCGCGTGCCGTGCGCTGCCATCTCGACGACCGGGTGATCCTGAATGGCAACAAGACGGTCGTATTCGGAGACTGATCGCGTTTCCGCCGTAGATTAGGAGGCCGAGGGTACGTTTTCTTAATACTTTTTTGGTGTCGTTTCCTGGGTTCTATTGCCGCGACATGGTGCGGAAGGCATTGAGGCATGCATAGACGATTTGGGTTTTTCATTGTTTTTTGACAGGGATCTGAATCGGATGGCTGGCCGTCATGTTGCGGTCCCGGCTTACGGGATATGCGCGCGTGTCTGATCATTTCGTCTGCCTTCTCGACCCGGCGGAGCGCGTCACGGCCTGGAGCCGTGAAGCCGAGCGGCTGACCGGGCATGCTGCCGACGATGTGGTCGGCAGCCCCTTTGCCGGCCTGTTCCTCGTTTTCCCCCCCGCTTCGTCTTCAGGCGGCCACGCGCCCGGCGGGCATGTGGGGGTCTTCGTCCGTCAGGACGGGGTGCATGTGTGTGTTCGCGTCTGCCGCCACGCCCTGTACGGCAGGCGGGCGGATTTCGATGTGCCGGTGACGGTCGCGATCTCGCAGGATGATCCGGACGCGGCAAGCCGGGGGAATGCGGAACTGCACGGAGCGTTGGACGCATTGCCGGACGGCATTGCCCTGTTCGGCACCGGCCAGGACCTGTTGCATTATAATGTGCGCTTCGATGCCCTGATCGGTCGGGTGGAGGATGTCCTGGAGCCGGGCGCCGCCGCCCGAACGATTCTCGCCGCGCTGACCCGTACGGAATGGACCACGGGCGAGGCTGTCCAGCCTGCCGTGCCCGAAGGCTGGTCGACCGAGATCCTGCGGCTGGGGCGCACGCTGGCCCTCTCCTGGATCCGCTTGCAGGATGGGCGTTTCCTGTTGCTGTGCCGCGATGTCACCGACCTGCGGCGCCTGGAAAATCGCACACGTTTTCTCGAACAGCATGACGACCTCACCGGCCTGGCCAACCTCCAGGGGCTGCGGCTGCAACTGGGCATGTTGTGCGAACGGGCATCCGGGCCGTTTGCGGTACTTTATTTCGACCTGTTCGGCTTCAAGCGCATCAATGATTCGATGGGCCACGCGGCGGGTGACGAATTGCTGCGGATCGCAGCCCTGCGGGTGCGGCGTACGGTGGGGGTCGGAGATATCGCCGCCCATATAAGGGGCAACAAGTTCGCGCTGATCCTGCGTTCGGAACAGGGCGACCAGGCGATCCGCCGGTTTGCCCGGATGCTGCGCAGTGTCCTCTCCCGTCCCATGTCGGTTCTCAAACATGAGGTGACGGTGGGGATCGCGATCGGGGTCGTGCGTTTCGCGACCGACGGCGACGATCGCGAAACGCTGATGTCCAAAGCCGATGTCGCGCTTCATTGTGCCAAGGGTGGCAGCGATGACGGGATCTGTTTCTACGATCTGGAACGCGACAGCCTGCGCCAGCGGCGCATGGACCTGGAACGCGACCTGCATCATGCGCTGGCCAGGGGAGAATTCATCTTATTCTACCAGCCATTCCTGAATGTCAGCAGCGGCCGGATCGTCGGGGTCGAAGCCCTGATCCGCTGGCGGCATCCGCAACAGGGCCTGATTCCCCCGGGCGATTTCATCCCGGTGGCCGAGCGGATGGGCCTGATGCACGAGATCGGCGCCTGGACGCTGGAGACGGCATGCCGTCAGGCGATGGACTGGCCGGATGATATCATGGTCTCGATCAACATATCGGCGGCGCAGTTCCGTCACGATGGGCTGATCGATAATGTGGAGACGGCGCTGCAACGCGCGGGCTGCCCGCCCTCGCGCCTGGAACTGGAAATTACCGAAACCGCGATGATCGACGACGTGCCCAGGGCGGCCTGCGTCCTGAAACGCCTGCGCGAGCAGGGAATACAGATCGCGCTGGACGATTTTGGAACCGGCTATTCCTCGCTCAGCTTCCTGCACAGCCTGCCATTCACGCGGATCAAGATCGACCGCAGCTTCGTCAACGACCTTCATGGAGGTGACGGTGACGGTGCGGCAATCATCCGGGCGATTACCAGCCTGTGCGGAAGCCTGAATGTCGTCGCCACCGCCGAGGGTGTGGAGACGCAGGAGCAGTTCGATTACCTGAAGGGCATCAATTGTTCTGAAATCCAGGGCTTCCTGATCAGCCGCCCTTGTCCGGCAGAAGAGATCGGGCCCTTTCTCGAAAAGATCAACCGACCCAACCCGCCCGCCTGACCATACGGATTGCCGTCAGCGCGCCTTGCCCGGCGGGCTCGGGCCGCAGTCCGCAGACCGCAGACCGCGATCTGCGGCCGCGCGCCACGCCGCGATACAGGAAAGCGCAGGATTCTGACAGCCACCCCGCGCGGCAATGCCGGCGACCCGATAGGATGGCGGTCTTTCGAAGAGGGAACCGCATGCTCGGCCTGCTGTTTTTGTGTGTCGTGGTCATCTGGGGCACCACCTGGTTCGCCATCCATGTGCAGGTCGGTGTTACCGTGCCGGGCACGGCGATCTTCTGGCGGTTCATGATCGCGTCGGTCGCGATGGGCGCATGGCTGTTGCTATCCGGCCGGCTTCGCCGGGTCGCATGGCGCACGCATCTGTGGCTGGCCCCGATGGGGGCATGCATGTTCTCGGGCAATTTCCTGGCGATCTATGGCTCCGAGATCTATCTGGCCAGCGGCACCGTCTCGGTCATCTTCAGTGTGGCAACCCTGTTCAACACGCTGAATCAATGGCTGTTCTTCCGCCTGCGCCCCAGCGTGCGCAGTATTGTCGGCGGCTGTATCGCGATCGGGGGCGTCGCCTGCCTCACCGGCATGGGCGGCGTAGGCGGCATTTCGCAGACTGGCGTGGTCCTGGCATTGACGGGAACCTTCCTGTTCTCCTGCGGCAACATCCTGTCGCGCCGGGTGGCGATGGCGGGGGTGGACCTGCCCAACGCGGTCTATCGCGGCATGCTCTGGGGCTGCGCGGTGCTGGCGGTCTCGCAGGTAATACGCGGGGAATCGCTGGCGGGATCGACCGATCCGGCCTGGATCGCGGCCCTGCTTTATCTCGCCCTGCCCGGATCGGTCGTCGCCTTCCTGGCCTATCTGCATCTGGTGCATCGTATCGGCGCCGACCGCGCGGCCTATACCACTATCCTGTCCCCGGTCGTAGCCTTGCTGATCTCGATCCTGTTCGAGGGCACGCATTGGACATCGGGTATGACGCTGGGGGTCGGGCTGGTGCTGGCGGGTAATCTCGTTACCTTTGCCCGGATCGGCAGTGTTCGTTCTTTTTTGCAAAAAAGAACCAAAAAACTCTGATTCGTTCAGGAGCCTTGTGCTTGGGACATGCGATGTCCCTAAACGAATGAAAGTCTTTTTGCTTCTTTTTCTTCAGAAAAAGAAGAGCCTTCACTCAACCACCCGCGGCACCGACTGCCCCCGCGTCAGGTCGGCAATCCGGGCAACGGCATTGTCCACGTCGCCTTCAGGCACCGCAACCACCATCCGCGCCCCCTCCGCATCGAACACCTCTTCCTCCACCACCGCATCCAGCGCGGGCAGGCGCGCCTGTAGCAGCGCCAGGTCGCCAAAGCCGCAATGAAAGGTCAGGCGTGTCCGCCGCACGATCGGCACGCGCGGCGCCAGGCGCAGGCATTCCGCCGCCGTGCCGCCATAGGCGCGCACCAGCCCGCCGGCACCCAGCTTGATGCCGCCGAACCAGCGGGTGACCACCACGACGACATTGTCGAAACCCTGCCCGTCGATCACCTGCAAAATCGGCCGGCCGGCCGTGCCGCCGGGTTCGCCATCGTCATCGCTGCGGTAATCCTGGCCGATGCGATAGGCCCAGCAATTATGCGTGGCGTCCAGGTCCGACACGGCGCGGACAAAGGCCAGCGCTTCGGCAGGCGTCGTCACGGGCGCCGCCTGCGCCAGAAACAGGCTCTTGCGCACGTCGCGTTCCAGTCGGGCGGGTTCGGCCAGCATCACCAGGCCGTCGGCGCTCATGCCTCCTCGCTATCCGTGCCGCCGAACAGGGCCACCAGGTCGCCCAGATGGCCGATTTCATTCAGGTGCAGCCCCTCGGGCGCCACCAGCCGCGTATTGCCGCGCGCGATGCGCCGGGGCAGGAAGGCGGCATCGAAGCCCAGCTTCTGGGCCTCCTTCAGCCGCGCATCGACCTGCGCCACCTGCCGGATCTCGCCGGAAAGACCAATCTCGCCGAAATACACGGCACCCGCATGGGTCGGCTTGCCGGTGGCGGCCGAAACCAGCGCCGCAGCCACCGCCAGGTCGGCCGCCGGCTCCAGCACGCGCAGGCCGCCCGCGATGTTCAGATGCACGTCCATGCCATGCAGCTTCAGCCCGCACCGCGCCTCCAGCACCGCCAGCAGCATGTTCAGGCGTGACGTGTCCCAGCCCACCACGGCCCGGCGCGGCGCGGAATCGCCCGATTTGGGCGAGAGCAGCGCCTGCACCTCCAGCAGCACCGGCCGCGTGCCCTCGATCCCGGCAAACACCGCCGAGCCCGCGATATTCCCCCGCCGTTCGGCCAGGAACAGCGCGGAGGGGTTCGGCACCTCGACCAGCCCCTGGTCGGTCATGGCAAAAACGCCGATTTCATCGGTCGCGCCGAACCGGTTCTTGGCGGCCCGCAGGATGCGGAACTGGTGGCCGCGATCTCCTTCGAAATACATCACCGCATCGACCATGTGCTCCAGCACGCGCGGGCCGGCCAGCGCGCCTTCCTTGGTCACATGCCCCACCAGGATCAGGCTGAACCCCCGCTGCTTGGCCAGCCGGATCAGTTCGAACGCGGTCGCTCGCACCTGGCTGACGGTGCCGGGCGCGCTCTCGACCGATTCCAGCCACATGGTCTGGATCGAATCGATCACGACCAGGGCCACGTCGGGTTCGCTCTCCAGCGTGCCGGCAATGTCCGTCACGTTGATGGCGGCGGCAATCTCCAGTCCCGGCGCGTCCAGCCCCAGCCGGCGCGCCCGCAGGCGGATCTGGTCCACCGCCTCTTCGCCCGAGATATATTTCACCCGCCGGCCGGCGGCGGCCAGCGCGCAGGCCGCCTGAAGCAGCAGGGTCGATTTGCCGATGCCCGGGTCCCCGCCCACCAGCACCACCGAGGCCGGTACTAGCCCGCCTCCGAGCACGCGGTCCAGCTCGGCCATCCGCGTGCCGATGCGCGGCGGCGGCTCGGCCGTACCGGCCAGGCTGACGAACGCGACCTTCGCCCCCCGGCTGCGACGCGGTGCCGTGCCCCCGGTGGCGGCGGGCTCGGCGGCTTCCTCGACAATGCTGTTCCACGCGCCGCAGCTTTCGCATCGCCCGGCCCATTTGGGAAAGACGGTGCCGCAGGACTGGCAGACATAATGGACGGAAGGACGGCGGGCCACGGTGACTCCGAAAGGAAAGGAAGTCCGTTCTTTTTTGCAAAAAAGAACCAAAAAACCCTGATTCGTTCAGCAGCCTTGTGCTGGGGACATACGATGTCCCTGAACGGATAAAAGTCTTTTTGCTTTCACCGCCGCAACTCCATGCTGATCGGCCCTTCGCGCCGCCCATGGGTAAACTGGTCCACCATGGGGTTGCCGCTGTTCAGCAGCGACGCCGCCGGCCCCTGCCAGATCAGCTTGCCTTTGTAGAGCATGGCCGCCTGGTCGCCGATGCGCTGGGCGGAGGCCATGTCGTGCGTGATCGCGATCGCGGTCGATCCCAGCTTGCGCACGCAATCCACGATCAGCCCGTCGATCACCGCGCCCATGATCGGGTCCAGCCCGGTGGTGGGTTCGTCGAAGAACAGGATATCGGGCTGCCCGGCAATGGCGCGGGCCAGGCCCACGCGCTTCTGCATGCCGCCCGAAAGTTCCGAAGGCGACAGCGCCCCCACCGAGGGGTCCAGCCCCACCTGTTCCAGCACCCGACCGGCCGTGGCGCGGGCCTCGGCCCGGCTGGGGCGCTTGCCGTGCTTCCGCCCGGCGGCCAGCAGCCCGAAGGCGACATTTTCCCACACGCTGAGGCTGTCGAACAGCGCCCCGTTCTGGAACAGCATGCCGATCGTCTCGATCACCGCTTCCCGCCGCCGCGTGGGCAGCGACAGCACGTCGACACCGTCGATTTCGATGGTGCCGGCATCGGCCGGAATCAGCCCGAGGATGCAGCGCAGCAGAACGGACTTGCCGCTGCCCGACCCTCCGATAATCACCATCGAGGTGCCGGGCATGACGTCGAGGTCGATCCCGTCGAGCACGACTTTCGGCCCGAACGCCTTGCGCAGGCCGCGAATACGGATCTTGGGCGTGGTCTGGGTCATTGCGAGAAGAACACGTCGGTCAGGAGGTAATCGGACGCCAGCAGCAGGATCGAGGCCGCCACCACCGCCGCCGTGGTGGCCGATCCCACGCCCTGCGCGCCCCCACGGCTGGTATAGCCATGGTAGCAGCCCATCAGCGTGATCAGGAAGCCGAACACCGCCGCCTTGGCCAGCCCCACGGTCACGTCGATCGTCTTCACCGCCGCGAAGGTGGCGGCGATATAGGCCGGCGCCGAGAAATCGAGTTTCACGACCGACACCACGAAACCGCCCAGCACACCCAGGATATCGGCCACCAGTACCAGGCAGGGCAGGGCGATCGTGCCGGCCAGCAGGCGCGGCGTGACCAGATATTTCATCGGGTTGGTGGAAAGGGTCGTCAGGGCGTCGATCTGGTCGGTCACGCGCATGGTGCCGATTTCGGCCGCCATCGCAGCTCCCACCCGTCCGGCCACCATCAAGCCCGCCAGCACCGGCCCCAGTTCACGGGTAACGGCCAGCACGACGATGCCGGCAATCGCGCCCTGCGCATGGTACTGGGCAAAGCCGGTATAGGATTGCAGCGCGATCACCCCGCCCGAGAACAGGGCGGTCAGCGCCACCACCGGCAGCGAAAAGAAGCCGATCTCGATCAGCGCGCCGAAGAAGATCCGCCAGTAGAAGGGCGGTCGCACCAGATGCGACAGGGCAGTCAGGCCGAACAGGGTCAGGGCACCGGCGGTCCGGACCAGATTCAAGGCGGCACGCCCGAGTGCTGCGATGAAATCGAGCACGGCGTTCACGCGAGGCGTAACCGGCTGGCCGGCCGGGCAACATGGGCGGAGCGATCCATCATATCTCCTGCCGTAGCGCGGCCGGGCCGGCGCGTCAAAGGAAGGGGAAGATGAGGCGATCCCCAAAAAAAACGGCGCCCCGAAGTGCGCCGCCGTAGTCTAGGGAGGAAACGTCCATGAAGCGCGTATCAGTGCTGCTTCGACTCTATCTCATGATCGTGAAGACGCCCCGAGTCAAGAAAATTGTGCGATGCAATATATTGTCGCACATGCCCTGTTGCCGGCGCGCCTATTCCACGTCGAACCGGCTGATTATTCCCCGGCGGCGGCATGCCGCCGGTGCCACAGCATGCAGGTCAGCATGCCGGCGATGCCGCCCGTCATCGTGGCCGCCACCGGCACGGCGCTGGTCAGCGGCAGGTAGCCCAGCAGCACCCCGCTGAGCGACCCGATGGTGAATTGCAGGGTTCCCAGCAGGGCCGAGGCGCTGCCGGCATGGTGCCCATGCCGGGTAAAGGCCAGCACGGTGGCATTCGGGTTGACGAAACCCAGCGAGCCGGTGATCAGCCCGATCATGGCGCAGACCAGCAACGGGTGGCGCGGCCCGGCAAGCCCGGCGATGGACAGGATCAGGAACAGCCCGGCCGACAGCGTAATCGCCACCACGCCGCGCTGCATCAGCACATGCGGCGCCACCCGGTGCACCAGCCGGCCGTTGATCTGGGCGCCGGCAATGAACAGGGCGGCATTCATGCCGAAGAACAGGCCGAATTGCTGCGGCGTGAAAGACAGGATCTGTTCGAACAGGATCGGCGCGCTGGCCAGGTAGGCGAACATCACGAAGGCCGAGAACCCCAGCAGCAGCGCCGCCGAGAGAAACATTGGCTCCCGCGCGATGCCGACATAGCGCCACAGCACCGTCGTGACCGACAGCGCAATCCGCCGTTCGCGCGGCAGCGTGTCCGGCAGGGTCCAGGCAATCGCGATCACGCCCGCCACGCCGTAGAGCGTCGCGAACCAGAAGATCCAGCGCCAGTGCCCGACCGACAGCACCAGGCTGCCCAGGCTGGGTGCGAGGATCGGCATCAGGCCGAACACCAGGGTCAATTGCGCCATGATCCGCGCGCCTTGGGCGCCGGTGGCGATATCGCGCACGATGGCACGCGGCACCACCACGCTGGCCGACCCACCCAGCGCCGCCAGAAAGCGCCAGACGCAGAACATGTGATAACCGGCCGAAAGCGCGCATCCGGCCGAAGCGATGCTGAACAGCGCCAGCCCGCCCAGCAGCGGCACCCGCCGTCCCAGCCGGTCCGACAGCGGCCCCTGCGAAAACTGCCCGATCGCCAGCCCCGCGAACCAGGCGGCCAGCGTGATCTGCGCCGAGCCGGGTCCGCCGCCCAGTTCGCTGTCTACCGCCGGAAAGGCCGGCAGATACATGTCGGTCGCCAGCGGCCCGATCGCCGTCACCAGCCCCAGCAGGATCACCAGCCAGGCGGGCAGCGAACCGACGGGAATGCGGTGGCGATAGGCAAGCGTGGATGGGGATGTGGGCGTGGAGGGGGAACTGGAAAACGACATGGGACTGCGCCGTGAATCCGAATAACGAAGGGAACCGTATGTCACGGTTTCCGCGCCATCTGTCCATTGCATTCGGCAGGCGTGACGCCGCGCGGGCACATGGCAGATACGCGCCTGTGGTTGGATTGGCGGCCCGGACCCGCTATGTCACCACCACATTACTGAACGTTCCCAGCAAAGGTCTCCTCCGATGAGTGACACGCCCCCCGATCGCCTGTGCGCCAACGCCGAAAGCCCGTTCCACAATGCCGCCCTGCTGGAGCGCGGGATCGGCGTGCGCTTCAAGGGCGTCGAGAAGACGAATGTCGAGGAATATTGCATCAGCGAGGGCTGGGTGCGCCTGGCCGTCGGCCGGACGACGGACCGGCGCGGCAACCCGATGACGATCAAGCTCCAGGGCCCGGTCGAAGTCTGGTTCAAGGACGCAGAGTAATCCTGCCGCCCGGCTGACCTCCGAAATTCGCCTACGAATTTCGGAAGCGGGCCACTAGGATCGGCCTCCATACGAATATCAGCGTAAGGAGACACCCATGGCCCCGACCCAGACGGATATTCCCGACAGCGACCGCTTCACCGTCGTCATCGTCGGCGGCGGGGCGGCGGGCCTGACGGTCGCCGCGCGCCTGCGGCGCGCGCGGCCCAACCTGTCGATCGCGGTCATCGACCCGGCCACCACCCATGCCTACCAGCCGGGATGGACGCTGGTGGGGGCCGGCGTCATGGCCCTGAAGGACACGTTGCGGCAGGAAGGCGGGCTGATCCCCAAGGGGGTGCGCTGGCTGCGCGCCACCGTCGCGTCCTTCACCCCGGAAGACAATACCGTCACCCTGGCCGACGGCCGGCGGGTCGGCTATCGCCGCCTGGTGGTCTGCCCCGGCCTGCAACTGGACTGGGGCAAGATCGACGGCCTGACGGAAACGCTGGGCCGCAACGGCGTATGCAGCAATTATTCGCGCGATACGGTCGAATATACCTGGGCCTGCATCCAGTCTCTCAAGGGCGGAACGGCGCTGTTCACCCAGCCGCCGATGCCCATCAAATGCGCCGGCGCACCGCAGAAGATCGCCTATCTGGCCTCCGACCACTGGCGGCGCGAGGGCGTGCTGAGCCGCATGAAGGTCGAATTCGACGTGGCGGGCGATGCCCTATTCGGCGTGAAGTATTTCGTGCCCCCGCTTCAGGATGCCATCGATTATTACGGCATCGACCTGCATCTGAAGCATAACCTGGTCGCGGTCGACGGGCCGAGGCGCCAGGCGACCTTCGCCGTCACCGCGCCCGATGGCAGCAGCAGCATGGTCACGCGCGGCTTCGACATGCTGCATGTCACCCCGCCGCAGAGCGCGCCCGATTTCATCAAGTCCAGCCCGCTGGTCAATGCCGCCGGCTGGCTGGATGTCGATGCCACCACCCTGCGCCATGCCCGCTTCGACACCGTGTTCGGCCTGGGCGACGTCATCGGCACCAGCAATGCCAAGACGGCCGCCGCCGCCCGCGCCCAGGCGCCGGTTGTGGTCGAAAACCTGCTGGCCTCGCTCGACGGCCGCCCGCTGGCCGGAGCCTACGATGGGTACGGTGCCTGCCCGCTGACGGTGTCGTACGGTCGCGTGGTACTGGCGGAATTCCTCTATGGCGGCGTGCCGGCCCCCAGCTTCCATTACGACCAGCGCAAGCCCAGCCGCTTCGCCTGGATCCTCAAGACGAAAGTGTTCCCGCAGCTTTACTGGAACATGATGCTGACCGGCCGCGACGTGCATCTGCCGCACAAGCCGATCAAGGACCTCTGAAAGCCTGATCGGAAATGCGCGCTGGTGGCGATCCGGCGCGCGTTTCCTGCGCGTCGGTGCTCACGGCCATCAAGGCCGCTGCGCGGCCCTCTCGCTCGCCAGCCCCCATTTCCGTTCAGGCTTTGAAACCGTCGCCGGGGCGCGGACCAACTGCGCCCCGGCAAGGATCGGTCTCTTTTACCGCTCGTCGATCGCCCGCTTGGGCAGTAGCGCCGGCACGAAGATCAGCGTGGCCAGCAGGGTGCAGGCCAGCGACAGCAGCAGCAGCCGGCCCATGCTGGCGGTGCCCGGATGGTGCGATGCCGCCAGCGAGCCGAAGGCGGTGCTGGTCGTGAGCGCCGAGAACAGCACCGCCCGCGCCGTCGGGCTGGAGAGCGGCGCGCGCACCCCCGCCCGCCAGTTCATGACGAAATAGATGTTGAACGACACCCCCACGCCCAGCAGCAGGGGCAGGGCGATGATGTTCGCGAAGTTGAGCTGCTCCGGCACCATGATGATCAGGATCACCGTCATCAGGGCCGACAGCAGCAGCGGCGCCAGCACCAGGGCCATGTCCAGCACGCGGCGCAGCGCCACCAGCAGGATCACCGCGATCATGCCGATGGCCGACAGCGCCGCGAAGACGAAGGCATGGACCATGGTGGCGGCGCTTTCCACCACCTCCACCGCCGGGCCGCCGGCCTCGGGCGCCACGCTGGTAATTTCGTTCACGTAGCGGCGCAGTTCGGCATTGCTGTCCATGCCCGCCTTGGGATGGATCGAGACCATGGCGCGGCCATCGGGCAGCAGATAGTCCCGCCGGATCGACGCCGGCACATCGTCCTGGGTCACGGCGTGGGCGCCCAGCATCTGGCGCAACTGATCAAGCTGCGCGGGCAGGAAGCGCACCAGCGCGGTATTCGCCGCCATCAGCCGCTCGTCCGGCGCGTGTGCCAGCCGCTCCAGCGCCGCCTGGATGCGGCGCAGCGGGTCGTGCGGGTCCAGCCGGTCCAGCACGGCGCCCAGGTCATGCGCCGATTTGGCGGCCGAGGCGCGCAGGGCAGCGGCGTCCGGCGCCGGGCGCGGATTGGGCACCACCAGCGTCGGCAGCAGGATCGAGGCCGCATCCTGGATCATCGCCAGCTTGGGTGTCTGGTCGGCGGGCACCAGCGTGCCCAGCCACATCGCATCGTCCACCATCGGCAGGCTGGACAGGCGGTCGGCCAGCATTTGGGCCTGCTTCAGGTCGGGCACCAGCACCTCCGCGCCATAGGGCGAGGATTGCGGGTCCTTCATCAGCAGCTTCAGCGTGCGCATCCCTTCCGACTTCGGGTCCTTGGTATGCAGCGGGTCGGCATCGAAAGTCAGCACCGGGATCAGCGCCGCCCCCAGCACCGCCAGGAAGGTAAAGACGCTGAGGATCTGCGTGCGATAGAGGCGCACCGCGCGATCCGCCGGCTTGGCGAAGGCAAAGCCCGCCACCTGCTGGTCGAGTGGCGGATGAAACAGAAGCAGCAGCGCCGGCAGCAGCGTAACGGTGCAGATAAAGGCGATCAGCATGCCGAAGCCGGCGATCAGCCCAAGCTGCGCCACGCCGACGAAGGCGGTGGGCGTAAAGGCCAGGAAGCCGGCCATCGTCGCCATGGCCGCCACCAGGATCTGGTGGCCGGTTTCCTCACCCGTATGTTCCAGCGCCGTCCGGATCGGCGGAATCTGGCCCGAGGGCAGGCGCTGGGCACGGAAGCGCACCGAAAACTGGATCGCGAAATCAACCGCGATACCCACGAACAGCACGGCGAACGCCACCGAGATCAGGTTCAGCGTCCCTACCGCCAGGGCTGCGAACCCGGTCGTCAGCACCAGCCCCGAGACCAGCGTCACCACGATCGGCACGATGATCCGCCAGCTCCGCACCGCCAGGAACAGCCACAGCGTGACCAGCACCAGCGATCCCACAAGCCCGGCCACCATGCCTTGGGCAACGGTGGCGAACTCCTCGTCACTGATCTGCACATCGCCGGTGATATGGACCCGCGCATGGCCCGAGCGCACGAATTCCAGCCCGGCGATCGCCTTGTGCATCGCGTCGCTGGCCTCGCCCCCCGGCTGGAACGATCCGTAATCCAGGCGCGGCCGGGTCACGACGAAGACATATTTGCCCGCCAGGTCGGCCAGGCTGCCGGCCAGCAGCCGCTCCCACGACAGGGGCTGGGGCGTGCCGTCGGCGGCCTGTTCCAGCGTGTTGGCAAAGCCGTTCAGCGCCGGCTGGAACGTCTTCAGGTCCGCCTGGCCCTGCGACACGCCCAGGGCGATCAGCGACAGCGCGTCAAACAGCCCGCGCCCCGACGGGTCGGCCGCCAGCCCGCCCAGGAAGGGCTGCGCCGTCACGGTCGTATCCAGCACCGAGGACAGGTTCTTCTGGTCCAGGAACAGCAGCCCGTTGCGCACCAGATACGGGTCGTCCTGCGGAATGGTCACCGACATGAAATGGGGGTCATGCTGTAGCCGCGCGGCCAGTTCGCGCGCCGTGACCAGCGCCTCTTCCGGCAGGTCGGCATCGATGACGGCCACCATCTGGTCCTGGTTCTGGGGGAACAGGCGCGCCAGTTCGTCCGACCGCTGCTTCCACGGCAGGGTGGAGGAAAACATCGTCCCGGTATCGGTCGTGACCCCCAGCCGCTGCATGCTGGACACAACCGCTCCCCCGACCAGCAGTGCGAACAGCACCAGTGTGAGCACGGCATGGCGGGAACAGAACGCCACAAGGCGACCGATCGGAATGGACGGCATGATTCGTAATTCAGCCCTTGAGGTACGGACGGCGCGACTGCAACGAAGGTGATGCCACGCGATGGGGGATCGTTTGACCCATGATGATAACCGGATGCAAGGCGCATGTTCGGCATGCCGCCTTGCCTGTCAACGTGGGGGAAATGGTTTCGGCACGTATCACAGCCGCCGGGCAGGAGAAAAAACAGTATATTAAGCCAGCGTGTGTCCCCGCAGCCTCGTCAGCCGCACATCCCAGGGGGCCCATCAATGGCCGGGCAGGCCAACACCGTGGTCCAGCTTGCGGCTCGGCCCGCGCCAATGGGTTTCCATCCACTGCCAGCCGGCCAGGGCCGGCAGCCCCCACGCGATCTCCCGCAGCCGCTTGATCAGCGACAGCCCGATGGACACTGCCGGCGGCAGGCCGCACAGGCTGCCGACCAGGATAAACCCGCCTTCCGACACGCCCAGGGCGCCGGGCACGGCGAACCCGACCGATTTGGCTGCCTGTCCCACGCTTTCGATCACGAAGCCGTGGGCCAGCGAACGGTCATGGCCCATGAAATGCAGGATCAGGCACACCTCGACCGCCCCGAGCGACCACGCGACAAGCTGGCAGAAACCCGCCCGGATCGCGTGGCCGGGCGCGGTGTACAGCCCCATGATCTCGCTATGCAGCCCACGGATGCTCTCCACCCCCGTCCAGCCCAGATGGGCCGCGATGCGCACCAGCAGCCGCTCGACGACCGAAACCGCGCCCAGGCACTGGCTGCCGAGGAACACCGCCCCCAGCACCAGCGCCACGCCCGCGCTTTCCACCAGTTCGTCCGTCACGGATGACCGCTTGACCAGGTACAGCAGCAGCGCCAGCCCCATCAGGGTAAAGACCACCTGGCTCAGCAGTTCGATCGTCAGGTCGCAGATCGTCGCCGCCGCCGCCCGGCGCAGGCCGGGCCCGCGCCGCGCCAGCAGCCGGGCCGAGATCACTTCCCCCCCGACCTGGGCAACCGGCAGCAGGTTGTTCACGCCCTCGCGCACGCAGCGCAGCGCCATGTAGTCCCGTAGCTTCAGCTCGGGTTCATCCCGTCCGGCAATGATCTGCCAGGACCGGGCGGAGAGCAGGACCTGGATGGCATGAAACACGATCGCGGCCAGGATTCCCCAGCCGCCGACCATGACCAGATGCAGAATGGCGTGTATGCCGAAGCGGGAAAGCAGCCAGAGCGTGAGCGCCATGCCGAACAGTCCGGCGGCCAAAGTCACCAGCTTCATTCCGTGCCCCCGCGTTCCGGCCCAGCCAGACCCAGCGCCGGCATCCGCCGGCATGCAGGGGCAGCGTATCAGCCCTTGATTTTGCGTATCAAGGCCAGACTTTCCACACAGGCCGCCGCGGCCTCGCGTCCCTTGTTATGTTCGTCATGGCGCGAGCGCAGAAAGGCCTGCTCGTCGGTGTAGGTGGTCAGCACGCCAAAGGCCACCGGCACCTCGGTCGCCAGCGATGCCTGCATCAGCCCCACCGCGGCCCCCAGGCTGATAAACTCGAAATGGGCGGTATCGCCCTTGATCACGCAGCCCAGGCAAATCACCCCTTCGTACCGCCCGGTGCGGGCCAGGGTCTGGGCCAGCAGCGGCAGTTCGTAGGCCCCGGGGGCGTAAAGCAAATCCTCGTCAGCGATGGTGATTCCGTGCTCGCCCAGCCATTCCAGGGCGCCGTCGCGCAGGCCGTGGGTCACGGTCTCGTTAAAGCGGCTGACCACGAGCGCCAGGCGCGGCGGCTCGGCGAAGGTGAGGTCGGGCGAGGTCGAGGGCTTGTTGGTGCTCATCGTCGGTCTTTCACTCCGCCGCCGCGTCGATCGCGGCAAAAAGCTGGTGCCCCATGCGGGTGCGCTTGGCATCCAGATAGGCGCGGTTGAAGGGATTGGGCGCGATTTCCAGCGGCACGCGCTCGCGCACGGCAAAGCCATGCTGTTCCATCGCCGTGACCTTGGCCGGGTTGTTGGTCATCAGGTCCAGCGTCCGCACCCCCAGCGCGCGCAGGATCGCCCCGGCCGCCGTCCAGTCGCGCGCGTCGGTCTCGAACCCCAGCCGGTGGTTGGCGTCCACGGTATCCAGCCCACGATCCTGCAAGGCATAGGCGCGGATCTTGTTGGCCAGGCCGATGCCCCGCCCTTCATGCCCACGCAGATACAGCAGCACGCCATTCTCCGCCGCGCCGATGCGCGCCAGCGCGCCCTGAAGCTGGGCGCCGCAATCGCAGCGCATCGACCCCAGCGCATCGCCGGTCACGCATTCCGAATGCAGCCGCACCAGCGGCACCGCGCCTTGCTTCGCAGGGTCGCCCTTCACCAGGGCGACATGCTCCGTCCCGTCGGCGGCCCGAAAGGCATGGATCACCAGATCCTCACCGCCATAAATGCTGGGCAGCGCGGCCTGGGCCACCTTCTCGATCCGCGGTTCGGGCGTGGCGGCGGCAGCGGCCTCGCAGTCGCGCAGCCAGTCCGCCAGCTCCGCGATCGACAGGATCGGCAGCTTGTGGCGGTCGGCATACAGGCGCAGGTCGTCCATCCGCGCCATCGACCCGTCCTCGTTCATGATCTCGCAGATCACGGCGGCGGGCGCCCGGCCCGCCAGGCGTGCCAGCTCGATCGAGGCCTCGGTGTGGCCGTTGCGCGCCAGCACCCCACCGGGCACCGCGCGCAGCGGAAAGATATGGCCGGGCGAAACCAGGTCGGCCGGGCCGGCACCCGGCGCCACCGCCACCTGGATGGTCCGGGCCCGGTCGGCGGCGGAAATGCCGGTATCCACCCCCTCCCGCGCCTCGATCGAGACCGTGAAGGCGGTCTCGCGCGGGCAGGTATTCACCCGCGTCATCATCGGCAGGCCCAACTGTTCGACCAGTCCGGCCTCCAGCGGCAGGCACACCAAGCCGCGCGCATGCGTGACCATGAAATTGATCGCGGCAGGCGTGACCAGGTCGGCGGCCATCACCAGGTCGCCTTCGTTTTCCCGATCCTCGTCATCGACCAGGATCACCATGCCGCCCGCGCGGATCGCCTCGATCGCGGTCCGCAGGCGCGGGCCCATTACCGGTACTGACATAGTGTCTCCACATATTTGGCAATCACATCCACCTCGACATTCACCGCGTCGCCGGGGGCAAGCGTGCCCAGGCTGGTATGGGTCCAGGTGTGGGGAATGATCATCAGGGCCACAGGAAATTCGTCCGGCCCGGCACCCGCCGTTCCGGTCTCGCCGATCTCGTTCAGCGTCAGGCTGATGCCGTCCAGGGTGATCGACCCCTTTTCGACCAGGTATCGGCGCAGCGCGGTGGGAATGGCAAAGACCACCCGCCGCGCCTCGCCCGCCGGCTCCACCGCCAGCAGGCGCCCGGTGCCGTCCACATGCCCCTGCACGATATGGCCCGACAGCCGGGTGGCCGGCGTCACGGCCCGCTCCAGGTTCACCCGCCCGCCCTCGGCCAGGCGGCCCAGGCTGGTCCGGTCCAGCGTCTCGATGCTGATAAAGAAGGACGCATTGCCTGCCGCGTCGAATTCGGTGACGGTCAGACACACGCCATTGACGGCAATGCTCTCGCCCATCGACAGGTCGCCGATGCCGGTGGCGATCGCGACATGCAGCGCGCGGTCGCCGCGCCGGGCCTGCGTGACGGTGCCCAGATGCTCTATGATGCCGGAAAACATGCTTCCCCTTCAGGCGCCGTCAGCACGGCCGCCAGTTCCGGGAACAGGCGCAGCGGCGTATCCGTCCCCGTGCGAACGGCCACATCCAGCCGCTCGGTTCCATCCGGGCCGACCCCGATGGTCAGCCAGTCATCCCACAGCCCCGCCGCGCGCAGCGCCGCCAGCAGGCCGGGCCCGGCCTCGACCAGGGCCCACAGCACGCCGGCCGCGCCCAGCATCTCGGGCAGGCGGGTGATGTCGTCGCAGATCCGCACATCGAACCCGCGTGCGGCCGCGTTCGCGCGCCAGTCCGCCGGCACCCGGCCATCCCGGTCGCACACGACCAGCAGCCGGGGCGCGCGGCCCGCATGATCGGCCACCCGGCGCACATCCAGCCCGGGCCGGTCGGCCAGCACCGTGCCGATGCCGGTCACGATCGCATCGGTCGCCCGCCGCAGCCGGTGCGCCAGCGTCAATGCGGCATCAGAGGTAAAGGTGGTCCGTCCGGCGGGCGGGATCATGGAGCCGGCGGCATCGACCGCCTGCTTCACCGTCAGCCACGCCCGCCCGGTCCGCGACCAGTGGGCGAACGGCGCGATCAGCGCCCGGCACGCGGCGGCCAGATCCAAGTCGTGGTCCAGCACATGCACGGCGCACCCTCCGGCGCGCAGGCGGTCGATGCCGCCGCCGGCGACGCGCGGATTGGGGTCGGCCACGCCCACCCACACGGTGCGGATCGGCGAGGCCAGGATGGCTTCCGAGCACGGGCCGGTGCGGCCGGTATGGTTGCAGGGTTCCAGCGTCACGACCGCGATGGCGGCCCGCGCCATCAGCCCCAGTTCGGCGCATTGGCGCAGCGCCAGCGCCTCGGCATGCGGCGTTCCCGCGCGGTGATGGGCGGCGACGGTCAGGATTTCGCCATGGCTGTCGAGGATGGCGCAGCCCACGGGGGGATTGGGGGCGGTGGCGCCCACGAAGCGTGCGGCCTCGTCGATCGCGGCACGAAAGGCCCGCGCGATGGGGGCAGGCATGGCTACGGACGCAGTTCCACCGGTCGGGGCATGCCCCGTTTCCTCGGATTCCGCACTGACCGCAGACATAGCCAAAACCAATGGTCCCATCCAGCGGACGGACCCGGGGCGCATCAACCCGACGACGCGCCACGAATGGCGCGCCTTGCGAGCATCGTTCTCTCTCATCCGGACTATGACCGTCGGCTCCGGAATCACACCGGATCTGCTGTCCCCACCCGACCATAAGGCCAGATGGGCGCTCGCGGGCTTATGCGCGACCGGCACGATGACCGGGCGCAATTACCGCCGGTGGGGATTTTCACCCCGCCCCGAGAACGTCAGTTCAGCCGGCTACAGGAACCGGCACGTCAATACTATTGGGCAAGCGCCCGCAGGAATGCAAGAGGCATGCCGCAGGCCCTTGCCCGATGAGAGGTTATCGCTCCGACGCGCCGGTCGAGCGCGTTATCGCATTCTGCGAGGCACTGGCCCCCCGCGACACGTTATGTCCGACCGAACTGACATCCTGTCCGGCGCCGCGCACCGTGTTGCAGGCCGACAGCCCGGCCGACAGGCCCAGCATCCCGACAACCAGCAGGGCCGTGCGCGCGATGCCGGATGTAGGGAAATGTGAATGGTCCATGGAAGCCTCCGTCACGGATTGATATTACTCAAGAAACCCCGATGACGGCCCAGAGTTCCCGACCGCTCTCCGGCCCGGTAACCTGTTGGCGGATGGGAGCATGCCGAGACGATGAGACATTCCGGACGACGGACGATCCTGCGGACGATGCTGGCAGCCGGTGGGGCAGGGCTGGCCGCCGGTTGCGCCACTCCGCCCTCCAGGCGGTTCGCCGCGGTCGACCGGCTGGTGGCACGCGCGATCGCGGCGGGCGAAACCCCCGGCGCCGTGGTGGTGGTCGCCCACGGCGGCATGGTCGTGCATCATCGGGCCTACGGGCACCGCGCGCTGCAACCGCATGCCGAACCGCTGGACGAGACGACCGTTTTCGACATGGCGTCGCTCACCAAGCCGGTGGTGACCAGCGTGGCCGTCATGCAGTTTTTCGAGGCCGGCGCCTTCCGGCTGGACGATCCCGTCTGCCGCTATCTTCCGGACTTCGCGCGCAACGGCAAGGCGCCCATCACCATCCGCCACCTTCTGACCCATTATTCCGGCCTGCCGCCCGACCTGGACCTGTCCACGCCCTGGCAGGGCAAGGCGGAAGCGGTGCGCCGCGTCATGGATACCCGCCCCGATCATCCGGTCGGTGAGCGTTTCGTCTACAGCGACATCAATTTCATCACGCTGGGGCTGCTGGTCGAGCACCTCTCGCATCAGAGCCTCGCCCAGTATGCGCACACCAGGGTCCTCTCTCCGCTGGGCATGACACACTCACGCTTCCTCCCGCCCCCCTCCTGGTACCCCACCATTGCCCCCACCCAGTTCGACGAGCACGGCGTGATGCTGCGCGGCATCGTTCATGACCCCACGGCCCGGCGCATGGGCGGCGTGGCAGGCCATGCCGGGCTGTTTTCCGGCGCTGCCGACATGACGGTCTACGCGCAGGCCCTGCTCGACCGCCGAGCAGGCCGCCCCAGCGCCTTCCCCCTGAAACCCGAAACCCTGCTCCTGATGACCACCCCCCAGCAACCGGCAGGCAAGGACGATTGGCGGGGCCTGGGCTGGGATATCCGCACGCATTATTCCTCGCCCCGGGGCGAGGTGTTTCCCATGGGTTCGTTCGGTCACACCGGCTTTACCGGCACTTCGCTATGGATGGATCCCGCCAGCGACAGCTTCGTGCTGATCTTGACCAATCGGGTGCATCCATCGGGCGGTCACAGCGTCGTGCGCCTCCGTCACGATGTCGCGACCGAGGCCGCCCGCGCCCTGCAAGCGCCCTGACGGCGGATCGCTCAACACCATATTCCGGTCCTGCACGTCGCGGTATTCAGAGTTTTTGACGGAGAATTTCCGATGGATTCAGCCTTCATCATCCGGCTCGTTCTGGCAGGTCATGCATGACTGTCACCCCCGAGGCGACCGATGATGCCCTGCCGCCCCCGCCCGGCTTCGTTCCCCTGCCGGAATCCTTGGCCAGCAGTTTCAACCTGGCCAGCGGCGGCTTTCTGGTCGCGCAGGAAGCGGGCGCGTTGATCGGCGGCTTTCGCGTGACTGCCGCATGCTGCAATCGGGCAGGCTTCTGTCACGGTGGCAAGCTGGCGACTGTGTGTGACGTCTTCCTTGCGCTGGCGGTCGTCTTTCGGGAGGATCTGCGCGACGATTTCCTGCCCACCGTATCGCTGACGATGGATTTCATGGCGCCGGTGGCCCGGGGCGCCTGGGCCGAATTGCAGGCGGACACGTTGCGCATCACCCGCAGTCTGGTCTTCGCGCAGGGGCTGGTCGTGGTGGACGGTATTCCGGCCGCGCGGGCCAGTGCCGTCTATCATCGCACCCCGCCTGCCCGTGACAGTGCGCATTCCATGGGCGCTGCCCTACGCGCCCTTCTGTAATGGGATAGCGACCCGCATTCTAGCGGGTGGCAGCGAACATTGCAGGGTCGAGCGCTCGATTGAGCAGCAGGGCCAGACGGACCCCCGCTTTCTTCAACTGTTCCGTGACCACGCCGCGCGCCATGGCGTCATATCCGGGCGGCAAGGCCATGGGGGCTGCATCCTGCTGGCATCCAGGGGGGGAGCCGATGCTGTAAGCATCCGTGCGGGCAAGTTCGAAGCTCTGCTGGACCCATGCCTTCGGGTCGCCCTGTTCCCATTCCTGCTTCTGGCCCGTCGTGATTTCGTGGAACAGCCGTTCGGCCAAATGCTGTGCGTTTGGGTCGACCTCGGACACCGCCACGGTGTCCCAGTAGCTGTGCAGATTCACGGTGCGCGGGCCGCCCAGCGCCAAGCGTACGCAGTTGCCGCCTTTGTCATGATTGTCGGCGGCGTGCAGCGGCTGGTGCATGTCCGCCACGAAATGGATGACATATTTCAGCGCCAGCGCGCGTTCATCCGGGCTGGTTGCCGGATCGGCGAGTTCATGATCGAAGGCATCCAGACGGTCGATGACGCAATCTTGTGCCGGTCCGGCGCTGGCAGGCGCTGATGAGACGGGAAAGCCATGGCAGGCGGATGCCAGGTCGGGGTGGTCGATCTCGATATCGACAAAATGCCACTCGCCGGTCTCGGGATGGGTGCGGCGCCAGACATCCGCCCAGACCGCCCGCGACATCAGGTCCGGCCGCGTGGTCGTGTCGTGGTCGCTGGCCAGAATCGCGTCGACCGTGTGCCGGCTGGTGGGCGTCAGGTAATCCCATGCCAGAGCGGCGACCACCTGGTGACCTTCAACGCCCCATGCGCCGGCTTTCTGCGGCCCGGACAGAAGCCCCAGCAGCAACGATGCCGCCCCGATCACGCCCAGGCCTGCGCGTCTGCCGTTTCTCCGCACCTGATCGGCCATGCTTCCCCCCTTAGTTGTTTTACCTATCCGGTCCCCTGGAGCCGGAAGTCTGTCGTACTTTGCCACGCCGGCCCGCCCTCTGGAACCGTTCCCGGATCGTTGTCATGGAGATGAAAAAAATCGTTGGAAAGGGGTTGTCGTTTTCCGATCTCTCGGTTAAACAGCGCCCCACGACGCACCCGTAGCTCAATTGGATAGAGCACCAGACTACGAATCTGGGGGTTAGAGGTTCGAGTCCTTTCGGGTGCGCCATTCTCCATCTACAATTTTTCGAAATTGACGGTTCTGGCCGCTGGGCCTGTTCGCGTCTCCGGACTCAATCCGGACTCATTCGAAACACCATGCCAGCAGGATCAGGCGTAGCTTTTTCCTGCAATTTCGCGGGTGCAGAAATTTGCCCTTGGCGCGGTCCGGCCCCCAGGGGCGGCTAGAGATCGAACACCCCCCACCGCCATGCTCATCCTTTCGGCCCTGCTGTTTGATTGCTTTGATTGTTTTCAAACGCGGCCCAAAAAATCTGCGCGTGAGCCTGGTGCGGTTGGCCCCCCGAAGGGCGGATCAAGATTTGACCTCCCCCCTTAGATCCATGCCTGCGCTAGATATGCGTTTTATGCATGATGATCGCGGGTGCTCACCTCATCTTTTTGCCTCCCTTTCTTCCACCCTCTTAGAAAAAAGGTGTAACAGGTGTAGAAGGTGTAAATTCGTCTATAAGTTACTGAAATAGAATTGTTATTTCGATTACACCTTTGGCTTTTTGGCATTCTGAAAGGTGTAGATAGGTGTAACTCCGCGACCGGTCGAATGGCAGTTTTCTGCCGATTTCCTCTTTTTGGCTTCATCCGAGCGTCAGTTATCCATAGGATTTCGGCGTCATGTCGTCGCGTTTAAGTTATGCGTTGAGGTCATGGCTTTGGGCGATGATCGGTCGGAGACGGTCACAAAAACGGGAAGAAAACCACCGCGCTGCCCGCGCGCACCGGGCAAGCTTCGCGAAGGTCAGGCCGGTCCGGACTCGGCTTCTGCCAGGCAGCGATAGACTGAGGTGCGGCCGATGCCGAGGCGTCGGGCAATCTCGGTGCCACCGATTCCTTGCGCCGCCAGTGCCCGGACCTCGGCCGCCTGGTCGCGTGCTGTCGGTTTGCGGCCCAGATACTTGCCCTCGGCCCTTGCCTTGGCGATCCCTTCGGCCTGCCGTTCCTTCATGATATCGCGCTCGAACTCGGCCACGGCGGCCAGCATGGTCAGCATCAGCTTGCTGGTGGGGCTGGTCGTATCCAGCACCATGCCGTTCATGGAAAGCACGATCAGGCCGCAGCCTCTGGCCTTCACCGTTTCGACATGAGCCAGAAGGTTGGCCGTGGACCGAGCCAGGCGGTCCGGCTTCGTCACCACCAGCACATCGCCGGGTCGAAGCTGATCCAGTGCAGCAGAAAGCTGGGGGCGATCGGTCAGTGACCCGCTGACCTGTTCGGCATAGACCCGCTCGCACCCGACCGCGCGCAGGTCACGGGCCTGAGCATCAAGGCCGGCAGTCTGTTCGGCGGTGCTGGTACGGGCGTATCCGATCTTCATGTCCGGCTTCCAAACTGTTCCAAAAGGTCTAGGCCCTAAACCCTTATCGTTCCAGAAGTCAGAAAACAACCCTTTTGGAACAGTTTTCTGTTCCAAAACTGTTCGAGGTCGATTGTTCCAATAGAGCTTGCCCCAATGGAACAGTTCCAAGCCATGTACTGCGCGCATGGGTCTGTCGGAGGGACATTGGAGGCAATGAATGATGCCTTGCCGCCATCGGCCCGACCGACGCGGCCCGCATGTTCTGGTTTCGGTATCCGCACGGCCCAGGTAGACGGGGAAGCGTGCGCAAGGCCGATAGGAGGAGGTCAGTTGATATGAAACGTAAGATTGATCCGATTTACCCGACCGACGAGGAAGACGCCGCGATCAATCGCGGCATTGCGCTGGACGCGGACAATCCGGAATTGACCGATCAGGACTTCGCACATATGCGGGAGGCCGCTGAGGTGGTGCCCGATATCGTCGAGGATTATCGGCGGCGTGTGCACGGCTCTCAAAAGGCCCCCGCCAAGAAGGCCGTTTCCATCCGTCTTGATGCCGACGTGGTTGAGCGCCTCAAGGCTGGTGGCCCCGGATGGCAAGAAAGAGCGAACGAGATGCTTCGGCGGGCCGTGCTGAATGAGGCGGAGGGGTAATCCAGCACGGCGCCGGCAGGCGTATTAGGTGCGGTGGACCTTCAGCCCGCATCGCCTGCGTCAGATCCAAGGATGGCGGCCCGGACCTCATAGGCGCGCACGGCCTTGAAACCCGGCGGGCTGACAACCTTGGCCATCTTGCCATCCGCGCCTGACACCAGAAAGCCGCGATCCACCAGCACCCGCTTCGCCTCGCGCCCGTTCAGGCCAGACAGGGCTTCATTCATGCCGGCGCTGCTGAGATAGAAGGTCCAGCCCATCCGACCGTCATCCTGTTTCTGCCACCGCTTCCAGCCCGCGCGGTTCTGGGTCCGGAAGCGTTCGCCCGGCGGTTCGGACGGATCGCCGCTTTGCGGGGCGTCGGTGATCTGAGGATCAACCCACCGTTCAAAACGTCCTTCGCCGTTGCGGGACAGGAAATCGCGTAGCTGTTCGACGGCCTGTTCGTCTTCACGCCGGCCGGCGGTTCCGCGTGCTTTCAGCCAGGTGTCGAAGCACAGTCTCACCAGTTCAGGCGCCGTGTCATCGTCCCAGCCTGTCAGGCCAAAGCCGGTGGCCAATTCACCGCCCAGGGCGACGATGGCGAAGCGTCGGGCGACGGAACGCACCTGCCCGGACGCCTTGGGCCAGTTCCGCAGGTAATGGTCCGTCAGTTCGACCACGCGAGCCCGTAGGGCATCGCGCATGGCCTGTTCGCTTTCCGTGGCCAGTCTTTGTGTCAGCCGGGTGAGGAACGCCCGGAACGGCGCACCGTATAGCTGCCCCGTCTCGGCACGCAGATGCTCGGCCAGTTCGCCCGGTGCGTCCGCATGATGCAGCCTCTCGAACAGGCCCAGCCCGGCGCCAGCATCGGCCGGCACATCGACAAAGCGGACTTCCTGCCCGGCCTTGGTTGCCCGGCCGGCTTCCGCGTTCATATCCGCCAGGGTCCGTTCGCCGGTAGAGAGGAACAGAACCTTCCATCTGGTCACGGCCCGCGCGCCGCCGGTTCGGCTGGCCCGTGCCTTGCCGGCCCCGTTGCTCAACATATAGGCGGTGTCGCCAGCCTCGCGCGGATCAAGCTGGCCCAGTTCATCCAGGCACAGCAGACCGTCGCAGGCCGCCAGCGCCACGCTTTCAAGGGCATTGCCGGTGGCGCGCCAGCTTCGCACATAGCCCTCGGCACCGGCCTGCATCGTGCCGCCGCAAACAGATGCCGCCACCCGCAGAGCGGTGGACTTGCCCAGGCGGCTGGCCCCCACGAGCGAGAATCCGCCGCCATCCTCGCCCATCAGGGTCAGCAGGGGCGCGGCGAAGGCGGCCGAGGCGGCCAAGGTCAGGCGGCTATTGCCACGACAAAGCGCACCGATCCGGTCCCGCCATTCCTCTGCCGTACCGCTGACACCGAACAGATCGGGTTCCGGCGATTCCTGCTGTAGGACCACCCGTTCGTCGGCCATGCCGAATGTTGCGGTGGGCAGCACATAGACGCTGCCGTTGCGGAAGGCGTGCCAGCCGATCCGCATGACGCTACGCGCCCGTTCCTCAGTGGCGATCAGGGCCAGCCATTCGGTAAAGGCGTTCTTCGCGGCTGTGCTGCTGGCCAGTGTCAGGCCGCCATTGGCCAGACGACTGCGCAATTCGCCGGCCTCGCCTGAAAACATGGCGCGTGGAAAGGCTTCTTCGTGGCGGACACCATCGCGGTCGGTCCAGCCCAGCAAGAGGCCCCAGCCATTGCCCTCGGCATCGCGCGTCTCTGCCAGCAAGTCGATGGGGCCGGCAATGAAGAGCGGTGACGCGCCGTCATCGGTCGGGCGGCGCCATAGGCCGCTGTCGTCGCGGCTGAAACGGCGCGATACGCCTGGCGGTGGGCGGCCCTGTTCGACGTTGGTACCACCGCTGGGGAAGGCCACGACCTCGGCGGACTCGACGGCCTGTCGGACACCCTTACGGCCCGTGCCGGTCGGTTTCTTGCTCATACTCGTTCATCCTCAGGACATCATTAAAGTCCGAGTTAGGCATTGAAGGTTTGGCGAGGTGGACGGTATGGCCGCGCTGGCCGAACCATGCGCAGGCGGCTTGCAGCGCCTTGGCTGCCGCTGGATTGTCGCCATCATTGTCGCCGCAGATCGTCACGTCGCGGATCGCGTCTGGCAGTTCCAGCCGCCCCATGTTCGACAGGCTGACCGCGCACAGGACGCGACGTTCCGGACACGCCAGCGCCACGGACAGGCCGGTTTCGATCCCCTCCGCGACGATGACGCTTTCGCCCGGTTCGGCCATGCTCAGGCTCTTGCCCGAGGCGCCGCGCCATAGGCGGACGGAGCCGCCCGCGAAGCTGCCCAGCACTTTCTTGCCGGTTTGCAGATCTGCCTTGGTCCATCCGCCGGCGGGCGTCGGTGCCAGCCAGGTGCGATGCACGGCCACCAGCTTGCCATTCGGTCCGCAGATCGCGGCCAGCATGGCTGGCAGCGGGCGGCTGACCTCACCGCACCAGGTAGCATGGTGAAAGCGCAGACTGCCCGGCTGGCGGCCCATCTCGCGCAGGTCGATCCCCCGCCCGCGCAGGTAGGCTTCGACCGGTGTGCCGGCGATTCCGGCGGGGGCTGCATGCCAAAGCTGCCGGGCTTTGGCCCGCCGGCGCTGTTCGTCTTGGTCCTGATCGGCGCTGGTGGCTTTGGTCGCCACCGCCCGCCGGGCAATCGCCGGGACTGGGCTGTCATCCAGCCCCAGCCAGGTGCGAGCCCAAGCCATGGCGTCCCGCCGGTTGCCGCCGAACAGAACCGCCGCCACCAGATCAAGTGCATCCCCGCGCTCGCCCGAACTGAAATCAGCCCATACGCCCCGCCGTGGCCCGGTCAGGCGCACGGCAAGGCTTTGGCCTTTCTCGCCCGCGCAACTACCGCACCGCCATTCCGCACCCTCGCGGTGGCCATGCGGCAGCAGCTCCAGCGCGAGAGGGTGGACCCGCTCGGCCAGGAGCTGTGCGAGCGTTGCCGCGTCAGCCCGACGCATGGACCAGCCGGATGCCGGGAACGGCAGCGATGTTTGCTTCTGCCGTTACGAAAGCCCGCCCCGCGATCAATTCATCCACGGCTCGGTCACGGGTGGCAGCCAAGTCAATCAGGCTGTCCCATCCAATAGTGTCCGCCCAGCGCCAGAATTCGGCCGTGCGCCGGTTGCGTCGCAAACTCAGCCGGAACCAGATCAGCCCGAACCGCATAGGCAGAAACAGCCTGTCGGCTAGCTCCGGCGGTTCGTCAGACGTTAGGTCGGAAAAGGATTCTTCCGCCCGCAGCAAGATATTCAGTTCGGGCCAGGCCGTCATAATGCCGATTACAGCGCCCTGAGAGGGTGCCGGGTGGAAATCGTTGCCGCCATGTTGCCGCAGAATGGTGCCCAGATCGGGCTGCCAAGGTGCGTCGTGAAGATAAGTATTGCATGCGCGGCAAAGATTCATGAATCGGGCCAGAAGATTGGGGCCTGTTCCATCCGGAGCTTGGTCACTCCATAGGAAGGTCGGGGGGGTGTCCGTGTGCCGCGCGTCGATTGCGGCCATCTCTGCGGCGGTCAGCATGAGGCGGCCTCCCACTTCGGCAGAAGCTGCGCTAGGTGAGTCAGGCCCCTGGCGGTCAATAGGACCTGATGACGCGAAACAAGGTGCCCGTCGCGATCGGGAATGTCGGTGACGCGGTAGGCGAGAAGGCCTACCCGCTCCTTATCGGCATGGGCTAGCCACGGTCTGCTGGGCTTCTGGCGATAAATCCATCGGTGTTTGTGGAGCATCGCAAGGAACTGGCCACGAGGGCGCCCAAGGGCTTTTGCCCCTTCGGTCAGGCTGACCTGATCCGTGGACTGTGCCAGACGGTCATAGGCCGCCGCCTTGGGCGCCAGTGTATCGATCGCCGCCCCCTGTCGCCGGATGGCTTCCTCAGCGGCGGACAAGGCGCGGGCGACAAGATCGGCCTGACTGTCGCCGGGGGCGGACATGACATAGCCACCGGTTCGGCGGATTGAAGGAATGACTTCGGAAGTCAGCCACTTCTTGAACCGTTTGGCGGCCTTCTTTCGACTACTCAGAACGAGAGACCACAGGCCGGACTCATTGATCACCGTCATTTCCTGCCGACCGCCAAGGGTATCCATAATATGGATACCCTTTTCGTCGCTATCGAGACGGGCTGCTGCGTTGCCGGCATTGGTAATGCCGAGCACCGAACATACGGCAGTGAGAGGCCACCAGGGCATATTGTCGCGGTGGATGACAGGAACCTCCTGCCCCTCGAAGGCAAATTGCTGGACTAGGGCGTTCATGCCGCACCGCCGATCAGGCGCACGGTGGCGTCGGAGGTAGAGCGCACCGAACGGGAAGCGACCCACGCACGTAAGGCAGCATGAGTGTAGCCGACCCGGCGTTCGGAAAGCTGCACATAAGGCGGGCCATCACCAGTCCGGCGCCAGTTCTGCAAAGTGCGTCCGGAAAGGCCCAAAAATTCGGAGGCTTGCCGCTCCGAATAGACCCTAACGTCGTCGCTATGAGCGGGAAGATTCCGCTCTGGATAGTGGCTCATATAAACTCCAAAATTGGTGTTCATTTATATAAATGGCCGTCATTTGGGGCGGCCGCGTCGGAGGATTGGGGCGTGTTTAAGGTTTTCCGTGAGTGTTGAAGCAAGGTGTGCCAGCTCGATAATCAGAACGTGGTTGTGAGAGCTGTCGGAGGTATACTCGTCTAAGAGTTTGTTTCGCGCTTCTTTTCCAAAGGCATATTTGGGATTGACAATGAGGGGTGCGGGCCCTTTTCCGACCCATCCGGCAATTCCTGTCTGCTTTCTGGTCGGATAAAGCTCTTGCAGGTCACGGTTTTGTAGCATCAGCCACACCGTGCGGTCCTCTTTCTTCATCTCGTTCATGATCCGCGTATACTGATCAATCAGGCTGGCGCGGGCATGATGTATGAAGAAACCAACCGTCCCGAGACCAAGCCCGGAATCCATCAAGACCAACGCAACGGCTATCAGGAAGACCTGATCGGCTGACAGTTCATGGTCGTGTCCAGGACCTCCGGCCCGCTCCTCGGGTGTCAGCGGGACACCAACGGCCTGGAGTTTGTCGAAACGGCGCGTAAAAGAAGGGTCGGGGTCCTCGGAAAATTGCGCGCGGTTTTTAAGCGTTTTCCACGCTGCCCGAACGAATTGACTTTTCTTGTATGCCACCGCTTCGGTTTCCTTCCGTTCCTTCCCGGATAAATGCGCGAAAGCCGTATGTCCACCAATTTTGTTATTCATATTGAACACTTCGATAGAGCCTCAAATCTGTTCGATCAGATCGCGGCACAGCGACCAGGCTTCGAAATCGTCTTGATCCGGTCGGATCGTGCCATCGGCGTTCAGGTCCAACGTGGTCAAGACCAGCCTTGCCTTGGCTCGTAGCCCCGCCGCCGTACGTGCGGGCAGTTCCATAGCCGCTAACCGCAGGTCATTCACTAGGTCCAGCATGCGGGTTTCCTCGGCTACCACGCCCTCTGGAATGAGGACTGTGTTGCCCCACCGCTTGGCCAGCGCCTCGAAGGCAGCATGGGCGGACAGGGCGGCCTCTGCCCGGCGTAGCAGGATGGTGTCATCTGCCGCCATATGAAGGGCACAGGAAGCGGTGGCGGTGGTGCCAAGGGCCAAGCAGCCGGTAAGGGCCGTGCGGCGAGAGAGGGTGGGGCTGGTACCGCTCATTGGCCTGCCTCCCGCGTTGCGATTTCCTTTTGAGGGCTGGCTATGGCCGTTTTGATGGAATCCCGGAGCCATTGCAGCGCATGGGCCCAGTCCATCACTGTATCGCCGCTCACGTCGCCCTCGGTGTCGACCATCTGGCCGAGTAGGAGCGTCAGGCCCGACAGGGCCAGATTTACGTCATGCAAGGCGCCTTTGGTCGCGCCGATGATACGATCATGGCCGGGCGTTCTGGGGGCTCTCATGCTGCGCTCTCCGTCTTACGGGGAGCGGTAGCAAGGCTGTAGGGCACGGCATCGCTGATGCTTTCGGAGATGCTGGCGCAGCGGCGTTCGATCTCGGCACCGGCCCAGACCATGGCGCTGCCGAGTTCGAGAAGGCCGTCGCCGGCAGGAAGAACCACAGTTTGTTCCGCTGCCCTGCCGGCCCAGCGCAGCAGCGTAGCCAGGTTGGCCAGATCGTCACTGGCCACCGCGATTTTGTCGATATCCTGATCCTGCATCGCGCAAATGGGATTCTGGGTCATCGCACGGCCTCGATGGCGGTGGCGTGGCCGCAGGTGATGGGATCGGGCGTGCCGAGGCCGAAGACGGCCAGGGCGATCAGAGAAGGGGTGATCAGCGCCGCCAGAATGTGGGCGCGTGACTCTGCTGCCCGCGTTGGCACGGGTGTGCTATGGGCGTGTTCAGCCATTGCCGAAAATATCCTTCGGTTGTGGTCAGGCCGGACGCGGGAGCTTCCACCTTCCCGTTCGGCCGCTTCGCACTTGCGAAGTGATGCTCACAATGTCATCGTCGGCCATGTCCTGCAAGTGGAAATGATATTGTGGATACCATTACTCCCGCCCAGATAAGAGCCGCTCGGGGTCTGCTGGGGTTGACGCGGGATCAACTCGTGGAAAAAAGCGGCGTGCCTAAGAGCACGCTTGTCCGTGTGGAAAGCGAGACTGTCACGGCTCGTGCCTCCACTATCGAAGCCATCCGCACGGCCCTTGAAGCGGCTGGTGTCGAATTCATCCCCGAAAACGGCGGAGGGGTTGGAGTCCGGTTAATCAGTCGAGAAGGGACCCATACGAATGTCTGACTGTGTATCTAGCGCTCTTTCTGTTGATGAAATAACAAATAAACAGGCTGAGAAGATCGCTCAGGCATTACCTGTTCCAGGTGAGCATCACGGAATAGTTTATGTTCTCAGCAATCCCGCAATGCCTGGTATATTAAAAATTGGAAAAACTTCTGCAGATGTTAGCATTCGTATGAAGAGTCTATATTCAACGGGGGTTCCTGTTCCATTTGAATGTATACATGCAAAAAGAATAAAAGATTACCATAAAGTTGAAGCCAAAATTCATATTGCTTTTGGCGACCATCGTATCAATGATAATCGCGAGTTCTTTCGGGTTGGTTCCGAGCGTGTAATCGCAGTTCTAGACTTGCTTGATGGCGAAGATGTTACGCCGTCAGATGAAGCAACCATTGAAACTGTTTCTGATCAGGTTGCATTGAACAAAGAACGTAAGCGTCGTAGTCGCTTCCGGTTTGATATTGTTGATATCAAACCCGGTAGCGTTTTGCATTGGGCACGAGATCCAAACATTACGTGCGTAGTTAAAGACAATTCACATGTCGAGTTCGAAGGTCAAATTGTTAGTCTTACGGACGCAGCACTTAAAGTCGGACCACGCTTTGGTATGAAAAGCACTTCACTTTCTGGGCCTACCTACTGGAAATTTGGCGATAAAACGTTGGACGAGCTTCGCATTGACGTTGAAAGCGGAGAAAACGCTCAGGACGCATGAATCTGAGATAGCCGGCGCCTCAAGGTATAATCCTTATGGTAATACCTTAAGATTTCTCACGAATCTTGCCTGAGCGCCGGCAACGAGGGATGGCTACGGGCCTACGGTGCGCGGATCAGAACCGGCGTGGCATCGGCGTTGCCTCGATCGGCCATGACTATATCCAGGGACGCCGGATCGGGGATGGTGTCACCATCCTCCTTCATGCTTACGATATGCCCGGCCAGTGCCTCCGCTGCCATGGCACATGCCTTTTCCATCGTGAGGCCGGCGCTGATGCAGCCGGGAAAGTCGGGGAAATCGGCGCCGAAGTCGGTGCCGGGGTCCTTTCGGATCAAGGCGATATAGCTTGTCATCGTGTCCTCATGATCGCATCCCCTGCACCTGCGTTATACAGGCGCAGGGGTATCTCCGTAACGGAGACCCCTTTTCACGCCCGCCACCGCTTGAGTGTCGCCACCGCGCTTGACCAAGGCAGTTCCAGAAATGACCCACGATCGGCCACGGCCGCGCATCGGACGATGGTTGGCCACCACCAGACCATCATGCGGACACGCTCCACCGTGTCTTTCTGCTGGTTCCAGCCTTTCATGCCGACCACGACCACCGCCCCGGTTTTCCGGATCGCTGCGACTTCGTGTCGCCGGCGTGACATGGCCATGTCGGCCGTAATCAGGACCGTAGGGTGGTTCGGATCGGCCAAGGCATGAAACAGGTCCACGTCCTTCGTGCCAGCGAGGCCGAGGTGACGGACGGATGCTACCGTATGGTCGTCTATCTCGGCCAGCGGGGCCAGAACCCGCGCCAAGATTGACGGGTGGTTTTCATCGAAGATGAATTTCAAGCCGCCAGTCGCTTGCTGATCCGCATCTCGAATTCCGCCGCCTGTTCGACGGCTTCAGGCGGAACCTCCCACAAGGCGGCCACGCGCGCCACGTTGCCGCCTTCCGCGCGCAAGGCATTGGCCAGAATCTCGGTGGGCACGCCGGTCTGGCTGTCGATCGGCCGGCCGAAGCGTCGCGCCGGGTCCAGCACGACGCGGGGCTGATCGGCGCTGGGGCGCCACAGGTTGGCGACGCCGGCGGTGGTATCGTCGAAGGACACGGATTTGCGGAAGCTCCGTTCGAGCACCTGCAACATGGCACCATTGCCGTCCGTCAGATCCACAAGCCGCCGATCCCCCGTGGCTTCGGCCGTCTCCACCCAGATCGCTTTGCCGTCCGTATGGAACCGGCGGGCCGCGAATGGATGTTCCGTGCCCAGCATCCGTTTGGCCCTATCCAGCATGGCCCGAATGGATTGCAGGCTGACCCCTTGCCCGCGCAGCTCGGCCAGGAACAGGATTTCGACCAGGTTAATGAAGCTGAGGGCTTCCTGTCCGTCCTCGGTCGCCAGTTCGGGCGTCAGAACGGCCTCTGACCCGTTGCCATATACCCATGCCCGCACCCGTGCCGCCGGCATATGAAGCAGCCTGGCAGCCACGGGCACCGGGTAGATGCCCCGTCCGATGATGTTGCTTCCGTCCGGCATGAACTCTCCCGTGGGCGGGCTACGGACCAAGGAGGGGTAGATCGCCCGTATCGCGTCCCAATCCAGCGATGCGCCGCCTATATCACGCACATAGTGCCCTCGAAATGCAAATCCCCCTTACGGCCGAAGCGACACCACATTGCCGGCCCGCTGGCGGTCTGGGCAGCCTTTCGCCACGGTCAGGACATGCCGCGCCCAGGTATCGAGCGCCGCCGCCCGCTCGGCCTCGAATTCATGGCGCTGGTAGACCGCAGCCACGCCCCGGATCGTGCCTTGCACATGGTTCAGAACCCGGTCTGCGACATGCGGGCCGATCCCCAGCCGCGCCATGATCGTCACGCCCGTTCGCCGTAGATCGTGCAGCCGCCAGTCTGCCCTTGGCGGTGGGGCTGCTGGCTTTCTGACCTTCTTTCCTGCCTGTTCCGTCCGCATGTCGGCTATCAGGGCTTCAAGCCGTTCCTTGGCGTCGGAAAAGCCGGAAATCGGGGTGCACCCGTTGCTGGTGAAGACGTAGGGCGACAGTGCGCCAGTCTTCGGGTCGGCTTGGCGCGGCAGGCTGGCAAGGATGTGGCGGGCAGGCTCGGTCAGGTGGACGATGTGCGCCCGGCCATTCTTGGTCCGGTCGGCCGGGATCAGCCAGGCGGTCAGGTCTGGGGCCAACTCGGTCCATTTCATGTGCGCTACCTCATCCCGCCGTTGCAGTGTCAGGGTCAGCAGCCGGAAGAACGGGCCAAACGGGTAGGGCTGCCGGCCAGCGGCGTTCCACAGCTCGGCCAGCTCGGTATCTGTCAGCACGCGGTCGCGCGAGGTCTCCCGGCCTTCCACAATCACGCCGGCAAACACGTTGGCGGGCACGAACTGGCGCTTTTCGGCCCAGCCGAACATGGCCCGGCCATAGGCATGAATCCGGCGGGCTGTGACCGGGTGCTGCGCCGCCACCTCGTCCAGACGGGCTTGGACCTCGCCCGGTGTGATTGACCGTGCGGGCTGGTCCAGGAGGGCAGGGAAGCCGGTTCGAAGCCGGTCCGGAGCTTCCTTGCGATAGGACGCGCTCCGGTCTCTCAGCGCCCCGTCACGCCAGCGGTCTATCAACGCATCCAGCGTCAGGGCGTCGGCAGCCGCCTCCGCCTTCTGGCGGACTATTTCGGCCTGAGCGGCCAGGGCGAGGGCCTTTCTTTCCCCGGCCGGATCGCCACCGGCCCGCACCCGGCCGCGCGCCTCCTCGGCTTCCTTCCGTGCCTGGGCAGGCGTCACCTCGCCATAAGGGCCAATGACCAGGCGCCGGATGCGGCCGGCGAAGCGATACTGGAACAGGAAGACCTTGGACCCGGCCTCGGTCACGCGGATCGCGAAACCCGGCAGCGAATCGTCCATGAACATGGCGTCGCGCTTACCCGGCGGGCAGGCCAGGGCGTCTATTTCCCGTTTTGTGAGCTTCATCCGGCGGTCTCGATTACACCTGTTACACCTTGAAAACCGAAAGGTGTAACCGGTTGGGAAGAGAAAAAGTCAATAAAAACAGTATATAATATATGTGTGTTACACCTCTTACACCTTTACACCTACAAAAGTGTTTCCCAATGAATGCGCCAGCCCTCCGGCACCCTGTCTGGCGGGCTATCGGGTCGATTCTCCGGACTCTTTCCGGACTCATCTGAAATCGTAATCCCTGCGATTCGCTGCGCCCCGTTGCGTGAGCCGCTTATCCAATCCACTGTTTAACATATTGTTATTTCGTGTCTTTGCGGCTCCTTGCATCTTACTGCCATTTGTGCCCTTGTGACTACGAATCTGGGGGTTAGAGGTTCGAGTCCTTTCGGGTGCGCCATTCTCCTTAAAATTGAGACGCATCGTTCCCTGTTCAGGGGACGGGAACTTGCGGACTTCGTTGGTCTCATGACAGGTTCGTGTCCGGGAACGGGTACGGCGCGTGAGGTTGAGGGAAGGGCGGAGCCGGTGTTGTCCGGCTTCGGTGGCCCGATGTCGTCGCTCCCGCTGATTTCGATCCTGGGTATGCTCTGGCAGGAGACCCAGGACCCGACACGGATGGAAGCCCATGCCGTCATTGCCGATGTTTCTGCTGATCCCGTGGATGATGCGGCACGGTGTCCATTTCTATGGCGCACTGGCACTCGGATGCGGTGTTGCCGTGCCGCTCCACGGGCCGACCATGTGGGTCGGTGGACGAATGGGCGTGGTCCTGTAGCGACGAAACATGCGAAAATATTTCGGGATTTTTTGAAACGGGATTCCGTCTGACGTCGCCCTCGGCGTGTGCCGGAAAATGGTGGTAGAATGGGCTGTGATGAAGAGGAATCATTGCTCCAATGAAATGTGCTGCGGTCGTTGCCATGGTCGGATTCGCCTTGTCCGGCTGTGCCCATCCTGCTGCCCGGCACGATGATCCGCGGGCCGTGCTCTTTCGTCATGTCGGCGGCGATCCGTCGCTGGACGGGCAGGCCGACAGGCCTGACGACGGCAAGATGCATGGGCAGGTCACGGTGGGCGTGGGGGCAAGTCCCGGCCATGGGCGCGGTGCCGTGCCGATGAGCTCGGCCGATATCACGAACGTGCTGCCTGGCCTCAGTATCGGGGAAACGTCATGGGGACGATAGGGGTGCCAGTGGGGGGGGAGGTGGGGCTCCGCATGAGCGGCAATGGGGGCCCCCGGTGGTCGACCGATGGTCGCGAACCCAGTCATACCCCGGCACACGTTCAACCCAACGGGTGTCTCCTGGCGTTCTCGGAAGCCGGACATTGTCTGACCCGCTTCTCGGCAAACGCGGCGGCCAGCCTCGGTCTGCCCGCGCTCCGGATCGGCATGCCCATGACGGAGTGCGTCGGTGAGGCGGAGGCCACGATCCTGGGCCTGCCTGTTCGTGAACAGGCGGGTCGCCCCGGGATCTGCTTCGATGTCGAACTGATCGGGGGGCTGCGCAGGGACGTGACCGTCCACCGCACGGGAGCGGAAATCGTCGTCGAATTCGAGGCGCCGACGCCCGCGCGGCTTCATGCGCATCTTGCCGCCCGGCAACGCATGGTCCTGGAATGCGTGCGCGACCCGGCGGATATCGAAACGCTGCTGGCGACCACCGCCGCAGCCCTCCGCCAGGCGTTCGATCATGACCGCGTCGTGATCTACCGCTTCGCTCCGGACTGGTCGGGTCAGGTCGTCGCCGAGGATCGGAAGGTTGGCGTGGAGAGCTTCCTTGGCCAGCATTTTCCTGCCAGCGACACGCCCGTCCGGGCACGGGATCTCTACAGGCGCCTGCTGATCCGCGTTATCGGGGATGCCTCCGCCCGCCCTGTTCCGCTGATCGAGGCCCCCGGTTTGGCGCCGCTGAACATGGCGTTCATGCATCTGCGTGCGGTTTCGGCCGCCCATTGCGAATACCTGGCCAATATGGGGGTACGCGCCTCCATGTTTCTTTCGCTGATCGTCGATGGCACGCTGTGGGGGCTGATTGCCTTCCATCATCACACGCCGCGCGTCCTGTGCATGGCGGAGCGGATCGCGGCGAAAATGCTTGGCGAGTTCATCGCCTTGCAGATCATGGGCCTCAATCGTTCCCGCAGGCTCAGCCGGATGCATGACGCCCATCTGTTCTGCTCCCGGCTGATCCGCGATGCCTCGGGCACGGCGGGGCTTGCGCATTACGTTCCCGCCCGTCTGCCCGAACTGCTGACCCTGCTGCCCTGCGACGGGGGCGGCCTCTGGACGGAGCAGCGATGGCATGCCTCGGGACTGGCGCTGCCGGAATCGGATATCCGCAGGCTGCTGGAGTGTGCCGGAACGGTTGCGAACAACCAGATCTGGTACACCGACAGTATGACGCGTGATTGCGCGGGCTTCGTTCCGTCCGTGCCCGATCTGTGCGGTGCCATGATCATTCCCGTCTGGCCGGGGCATGATGATTGCCTGGTTCTCTTTCGTCGCGAGATCGTCCAGACCGTCGGGCCGCGCCTGACACTGCGCAGCGGTTTGGAAACCTGGACGGAGGAAGTCCGCAGCCGCTCCGCCAGTTGGACCGCGGACGATCTTGAACTGGCGGCCCAGTATCGTGCAGCACTGATGGAAGTCGTTGCGCTGGTCAGTCAGCGGGAATTGCAGGAGCGCACCCAGGCGGAAGCCATGCAGCGCGTACTGAACGATGAATTGAACCATCGCGTCAGAAATATTCTTGCCGTTATCCGCTCCCTTGTCTCCCGCCCGCCGGATGCACAGGACACCGCCTTCACGTATCGCGAGACAATCGGCAGGCGCATCGAGGCTTTTGCCAATGCACATGATCTTGCCGTCAGCGGGAGAGCCGGAATCCTGTTGCATGATCTTCTGACCATCGAACTTTCTCCTTACCGGACCGCGACAAATCAGATTTCGCTTCTTGGCCCCGATATCCGGTTGAGTGGGCGTGCCTTGACCTTTCTCGCGCTCCTGTTTCACGAATTGACGACCAATGCCGTCAAATATGGTGCCCTGTCGGCCCCTGCGGGCAGTCTGGCCGTGACATGGCGGCATGATCCGCTCTCCGACACCTGTTCGATCCGCTGGCAGGAGCGGGGCGGGCCCCCTGTCAGGCCGCCTGAGCGATCCGGTTTCGGCAGCCTGCTGATCGACCGGGCCGTGACCCATGATCTCCAGGGAACGGCGACCCGTCATTTCGATCCGGAGGGGTTCGGTCTGGATATTTGCCTGCCGTGCGCCGCCATCGTGGAACATCTGCCCGCCGATGATCTTTCTTCTGCTGAAAAGAAGAATGAGGCAGCGGAGCCTGCGACCGTGAAAGACCGGACCATCCTTGTCCTGGAAGACGAGTTCATCATCGCGATGGAACTGGAAGACGTGCTGGGCATGGAACATGGGGCCCACGTCCATATCGCGTCCACGCCTCGGGCCGCGCTCGATATCCTGGAAAGATATCCGGTCGATGTGGCCATTCTAGATGTCAATATTGCGGGTGAAAGCTCACTTCCCGTCGCTCGGGCCCTGTCCGAACGGGGCATTCCGTTCCTGTTCGCCACGGGGTACGGATCGGCTTCGTCGGCGATGGAGGCGTTCTCGGAGGTTCCGGTTCTTGCGAAACCCTATACGATGTCGAGCGTTGTTACGGCTCTGGGGAGCGTGATACGGTCGTGAATCTTGTGCGGGGAGGCATCTGGCCTTCTGTGCGAAAGGGGTATTCGATGCGCATCCTTACACTTCTGGCCATAGCGACTATGGCGATCTCGCTCTCGGCTTGCGAAGGGCCGCGTGGTGACCGGCGGCACGGGCATCATGACGGGCGTGGCGGCGGGTGGGGCGGTGGCGGATACCACCAGGGCGGCGGCGGTTATAATTCCGGAGGGAATGGTGGCCGTGGCGGACCCGGCGGCGGATACTGAGACGCCTGCATGACGAGAACCCGGCTTCGGCCGGGTTTTTCTGTCTCTGGGGCTCTCTGGGGTCAGACCCGTGTGCGCGGACCTGGCCGTTTTTCAGTGCCTGTCGGTCAGGGCCAGTTTGAGGCCGAAGCCCATGAAGATGCAGCCGGTCAGGCGATCGAGCCTTCTGACGACGGCGGGACGTGACAGAATGTGGCTGAACGGAACCGTCAGGGCGACGAGCAGGGACAGCCAGGACATGGACATGACGGCCTGAAGACCCGCCAGCAACAGGGAAAACAGAATGACGTTGACGCCGTGAGGAATGAACTGCGGCAGGAACGTGATGTAGAAAATGCCGACCTTCGGGTTGAGGATATTGCTCATGAACCCTTGCCGGAAGCCGGCGGCGGGCGACAGTTTCCGGGCTGCCGACGTGGTTTCGCCCGAAAAACCCGTGCGCGGGCGCAGCAGCATGCCGGCCCCGAGATAGAACAGATAGGCAGCGCCGGCCCATTTCACGATATTGAAGGCGAGCGTCGATGCCGCCAGCAGCGCCGTCAGCCCGAACGCGGCGCCAATGCCCCAGACCAGCAGGCCGCCCGTGATGCCCAGCGACGCGCCCAGTCCGCTCCTCGTTCCCGATGTGGTCGAGGTGCGCAGGACGGTTGCCGTGTCCAGGCCGGGCGACATGGTGAAAATGGCCGCCGATGCCGTAAAGGCGGCGAGAGACATGGTGATGGTTTGCATGGCAGTCTCGGCGGCATCGCAGGGGGGAGAGCTGTTTCGGGGCAGGCGCGGGTCCTGATTACGAAGGCGGGTATCCGCCTTCATGCACTAGGTCGAGATCGCCGAAGCGGGTGAATTCGCCCTCGAAGAACAGATGCACGGTGCCGGTGGGGCCGTGACGCTGCTTTTCCAGGATCAGTTCGGCGCGGTTGTGCGCCAGGTCCATCTTGCGTTGCCAGTCTTCCAGCGCCGTCTGGAATTTGTCGGTCGAATCGTAGGCCGTTTCCTTGGGCTGGCGCTGTTGCAGGTAATACTGGTCGCGATAGACGAACATCACCGCGTCGGCGTCCTGTTCGATCGAGCCCGATTCACGCAGGTCCGACAGCATCGGCCGCTTGTCCTCGCGGCTTTCGACCTGACGCGAAAGCTGGGACAGCGCGATTACCGGCACGCTCAGTTCCTTGGCGATCGCCTTCAGACCCTGGGTGATCATGGAGATTTCCAGCACGCGGCTTTCCGGCCGCGTGCCTACCGACGGGCGCATCAGTTGCAGGTAATCGACCACCACCAGGCTGAGGCCCTTGGTGCGGGCCAGGCGGCGGCAGCGCGTGCGCATGGCCGAGAGCGAGATGGCGGGCGTGTCGTCGATATGCAGCGGCAGTTGCGCCAGTTCGCGCGTGACGTGGACGAAGCGGTCGAATTCCTTCTGCCCGATCTCGCCCCGGCGGATGCGTTCGCCCGACACGCTGGCCTGTTCAGACAGGATACGGGTGGCCAACTGCTCGGCCGACATTTCCAGCGAGAAGATGGCGACCGAGCCCTTGGGCTGGGTGCCCGGTGCGGCCTCCTGGGCCTCGCGCATCAGGGCGCGGGCAGCGCTGAAGGCGATCTTAGTGGCGAGTGCCGTCTTGCCCATGGCCGGGCGCCCGGCCAGGATCAGCAGGTCGGAGGGATGCAGGCCGCCGGTCTTCTTGTCGAGATCGCGCAGGCCGGTCGTCAGGCCCACCACGTCGCCGACGCGGTGGAAGGCTTTCTCGGCCACATCCAGCGCGTCGGCCAGGGCGCGGTCGAAGCTGGTGAAGCCGCCATCCTGCCCCTTGTCGGTGGCCAGGCGGAACAGTGCCTCCTCGCCCGCCGCGATCTGGTCGACGCCAGACAGCTCCGGGCGGGCGCCGAAAGCGTTGTTGACCACGTCTTCGCCGACTTCGATCAACTGGCGGCGCACCCAGGCGTCGTGGATGACCCGGCCGTAATCGCCGGCATTGATGATGCCGACCATCGCCGTAAGCAGGCGGGCCAGATAGGCCATGCCGCCCACCGGCTCCAGCACGCCGGAATGTTCGAACTCGCCGCGCAGGGTGACCGGATCGGCCAGTTGCCCGGCCTCGATTCGCCGGGCGATGGCATCAAAGATCCGGCCATTGACCGCATCGGCGAAATGCGCGCCGGTCAGGAAGTCCGATACCCGTTCATAGGCACGGTTATTGGTCAGCAGCGCGCCCAGCAGGGCCTGTTCCGCCTGCATGTTGGCGGGGGGCTGGCGTTGGGTCAGGCCCAGCAGGGAGCCTTCTCCGGCGCGGGACTCGGTCTGGGAGGTATCGATCTGGTTCACCCTTCCCTCCTAGCAGACAGGCGGGCGACGACACAGGGGCCGCCGCCCGGCGGGATGATACGGATGCATGGCAGCATGGCGCTGCCTCGCAGGTGTCGCTTTTCAGCCGTCGAAGCTGGCGACGAACGCGGGGAGACCTTTTTGACGTGCCGTCTGCAGCCGGGCCGCGACCAGGATCGAGCGGGCTTCGGCGATCGCCTGGTCCAGGTCGGCGTTCACGATGACGTGGTCGAATTCCCGCCAATGGGCGATTTCGTCGCGTGCCGCCGTCATGCGCTTGGCGATTTCCTCCGGGTGGTCGGAGGCGCGGCCGTGCAGGCGGCGTTCCAGTTCCGCCAGCGAGGGCGGCAGCACGAACAGGCTGATCACGTCGTCGGGCAATGCCGCGCGGATCTGGCGATGGCCCTGCCAGTCGATATCGAAGACCATGTCGCGCCCTTCGGCCAGGGCGGCTTCGACCGGGCCGCGCGGCGTGCCGTAGCCCCGGCCGAACACGGTCGCCCATTCCAGCAGGTCGCCGGTCGCGGCCATCCGCTCAAACTGTTCCATGGTACGGAAATGGTAGTGCACGCCCTCGCTCTCGCCCGGGCGGGGCTGGCGGGTGGTGACCGAGACGGAGTGCAGCAACTGGGGCTCGGCGGCGCGCAGGGCATTGGCGATGGTGGATTTTCCGGCACCCGAGGGCGCCGAGATCACCAGGCAGACCCCGCGCCGCGCCACGTGCGGCCGGGTGGATGGGCCATGTCGTTCCCTGCTGGGCGTCATCGTCGGCATATCCCCCTCGATCCTGGTCCGTTCCCGTTACCGTTCCGCGCCGGCTCGGCACGGATTTGCGGTCTTTTATCAGGCAGTCTCTATTCTGGCGATTATGAAACAGGACATGATTCTGATTACCGGCGCTTCGTCGGGCATCGGGCGCGCGATCGCGCTTCATCTGGCGGCCCCGGGGGTGCTGCTGCATCTGGGCGGGCGCGATCGGGGCCGGCTGGAGGCGGTGGCGCGGGACTGTGCCGCGCGCGGCGCGCGGGTGCTGACGCGGCGCCAGGACGTGCGCGACGCGGAGGGCATGGCGGAATGGATCGGCGGTGCCGGGCCGCTGGACCTGGTGTTTGCCTGTGCCGGCATTACGGCGTCCACGGCGGCGCGTGCCATTGGCGCACCGCGCGAATCCTCGGGGCAGGTGCGGCGCGTGCTGGATGTGAATGTGGGGGGCGTGATCAATACCGTGCTGCCGGCGCTGGACGTCATGGGCGGGCAGGCGCCGGATGGGCGCGGCGTGCGGGGACGGATCTGCGCCATTGCCTCGGTGGCGGGGCTGGTCGCGTTTCCCGGCACACCGTCCTATTGCGCGTCGAAAGCGGCGGTGGACCGGTTCATGGTCGCGACCGGGGGCAATACGGTGCGGGACGGTATTCTGCTGTCCAGCGTCTGCTGTGGCTTTGTCCGCACGCCGATGGTGGCGGCCAACGATTTTCCGATGCCGGGCCTGACCGAGGTGGATGACGCCGCCACCGCGATCCTGCGCGGGGTGGCGGCCGGGCGGCGGCGGATCGTGTTTCCGTGGTGGCTGGTGGCCGGGTCGCGGCTGATGGATCTGTTGCCGCCGCGCGTGGCGGAACTCTATTACAACCGCCAGCCGGCCGGTCAGGCCGGGTCGATGCCCGAGACGGGTGGCATGTCGTCCTGACGGACGGCTTGCCAGCGGTGAGGGTTCACGTCACGATTGTCGCGACGTCATCATGATCGGGGGTCCGGGCTGTTGCCGATGTCCTTTCTGCGTCCCCCCGCCATGGAGGAGCTTGGCGCCGCCGCCGTGTCGCGCCCGGTCGCGGCCGAGCGCAAGACCATGCCCATCGACCGGGTGTTCTGGAGCCATTTCTCGCCCAATCTCGGCCCCGGCGGCTGGGTGACCGGGGCGCTGCTGGTCTCGCTGGGGCTGGATTTCCGCTTCGGGCTGCTGGCGATCGTGATCGGCAATGTGGTGGGGGCGCTGCCGGTGGCGCTGGCGGCCGCGATCGGGCCGCCGACGGGGCTGACGCAGATGGAAGCCTCGCGCCGCGCGCTGGGGCGGCTGGGTGTGCGGCCGCCTGCCTTCCTGAACTGGGTCTATTGCGTCGGCTGGGACGCGGTGAACAACGTGCCCGCCGCCACCGCGCTGATCGCGTTTCTCTCGATCGTGGCCGGGGCCGCGCCGCCCTTCTGGCTGGCGCTGGGCGTGCTGGCCATGGTGCAGATGGCGGCCAGCATCTATGGCCACGACATGGTGCAGGCGTTGCAGAAATATCTCGGCGCAGCATTGCTGGCGGCCTTTGCCATCATCGGGCTGCAATCGGCCTGGCATGGGGTGGCGCTGCCGCATGCGGCGCATGCGCCCGGTGTTGCGACCATGCTGCTGGCGGTGGCGATCCTGGCCAGCTTCAACCTGTCCTGGGCCTCCTATTCCTCGGACTATACGCGTTACCTGCCGGCGGAGACCCCGCCCGGGCGGGTGGTGTGGCTGGCGCTGGCCGGGCTGCTGGGGTCGGCGGTGCCGTTCCAGATTCTCGGCCTGCTGACGGCCGCGAGCATCGCCGAGCCGTCGCCGACGGCGGTGATCGCCAGCCTGCAGCACGCGGCGGGCCCGCTGGGGCCGATGGTGCTGGCCGTCATCACCCTGTCGTCGATCACGGGCAATGCCTTCAACGACAATACCGCCAGCTACAGCCTGATTTCGGCCGGCGTGCATATTCCGCGCGTTCTTGCGGCGATCGTGACCGCCCTGCTGGGCTATGGGCTGGCGGTGGCCGGTGCCGGGCGATATGCGGCGCTGTATACGGATTACCTGGTGGTGACGATGTACTGGATCGCGCCCTGGATCGGCATCGTGCTGGCGGACTGGTATCTGGGCGACCGTACGGTGCATCCGGTGCCTTCGGGCTGGACGCGCGGGGCGAGTATCTTCATGATCGTTTCGGTTGTGACTATTCTGCTTTTCTCGACCAGCCAGATTTATACCGGTCCTGTCGCCCGATGGCTGGGCGGGGCGGATATCGGCTATTATGTGGGCTTCTTCGTCGCGGCACTGTGGTACGGCCGGGGCGGGGGGCGGCCGCGGACGATGGAAAGCTGATGCATAGGCTGCTGTCATCCGCTATGCGCATTCCCGTATGAACCCCTGCCGTCCTTTCATTCTGCGCCCGGTCACGACAACGCTCATTGCGGTTGCGCTGGTGCTTGCGGGCCTGTTCGCCTACCGCGCGTTGCCGGTGGGGGACCTGCCGAACATTTCGGTTCCGGTCATCTATGTGGTGGCGACCCAGCCGGGGGCCTCGCCGCAGCAGATGGCGACGTCGGTCACCACGCCGCTGGAACGGCGGCTGGGCCAGATTGCCGGTGTCAGTTCGCTCGAATCGGATTCGACCGACAGCACCGCCTTCATCCTGCTGACATTCGACGACAGCCGGAACATCGACGGCGCGGCCAATGACGTGCAGGCGGCGCTGCGGGCGGCGACGCAGGACATGCCCACCACCTTGCAGATGGTGCCGCAATACTGGAAGGCCAATCCGTCCGACAATCCGATCATGATCATGACGCTGACGTCGGACAGCCGGCCGATGTCCGAACTGTATGATATCATGAAGACGCATCTCCAGCCGATGCTGTCGCAGATCAAGGGTGTGGGCTGGATCCAGATCGTCGGCAGTTCGGCGCCCGCGGTGCGGGTGGAGATGAACCCTTACCCGCTGTTCAAATACGGTATCGGCTTCGAGGATATCCGTTCGGCCCTGGCGTCGGCCAACGCCAACACGCCCAAGGGCTATATCGATGTCGGGCCGCAGCGCTACACGATCGCGACCAACGACCAGGCGCGGCAGGCGGCGGAATATCGCGACCTGGTGGTCGGGTACCGTTCCGGACGGCCGGTGCGGCTGGCCGATGTCGCCTCGATCGCCGACGGGGTCGAGGACGAGCGGCAGACCGGCTATTTCAACGGGCATCGCGCGGTCATGGCGGTCGTTCGGCCGCAACCGGGCGCCAACGTCATCCATGTGATGGATGCGATCCAGGCCCGGATACCGAGCATGCAGGCTGCCTTGCCGCAGGGCATCACGCTGACGCCGGGCATGGACCGCTCGATCACGATCCGGGCCTCGCTGGCCGATACGCAGCTCACGCTGCTGATCTCGGTGCTGCTGGTGGTGGGGGTGGTTCTGGTGTTCCTGCGCGCGCCGCGTTCGACCCTGATTCCGGCGGTGACGGTGCCGATCTCGCTGGCGGGCACGCTGGCGGTGATGTACCTGCTGGGCTTCTCGCTGGATACGCTGTCGCTGATGGCGCTGACGATCGCCACAGGGTTTGTGGTCGATGACGCGATCGTGGTGGTGGAGAACATCGCCCGCCACATGGAAGACGGGATGCCCCGCCGCGAGGCCGCGCTGCTGGGCTCGGGCGAGATCGCCTTTACCGTGCTGTCGATCACCATCGCCCTGGTCGCGGTGTTCCTGCCGCTGCTGCTGATGCCGGGCACGCCGGGCAAGATCTTCTTCGAATTCGCGATGACGCTGGCGACCGCCGTCACGGTCTCGCTGTTCCTGTCGGTGACGCTGACACCGATGATGTGCGGGCTGCTGCTGGATGTGGCCCATGGAGCGCCCCTGCCCGCTGGCGCGTCGGCGCTCCGGCGGGGGATGCGCCGCCTGTCGGACGGGATCGAGGCGGTGTTCGAGGCGATTCTGAACGCCTATGTCCGCTCGCTGGACCGTGCGCTGCGGCATCGGTGGCTGGTCCTGGCCACCCTGCCGCTGAGCCTGGTGGCGACGGTGGCCATTATCGTCCTGATGCCCAAGAGCATCATCCCCAAGGAGGATGTCGCGCTGATCGTCGGCTATTTCCGGGGGGACGAATCCGGATCGTTCCAGAAAATGGACGAGAAGATCCGGGCCGTCAGTGCCGCGATGATGGAAGACAAGGATACGGAATCGGTGGCGGCGTTCTCGGGCGATACGCGGGTGGAGGGCCAGGCCTTCGCGCAGATGGTCGGCAAGCACGAACGCAGCGACGGGCCGGACGAGATGATCGCCCGCATCCACGAGCGCCTGAAGGGGCTGACGGGCGTGCGGCTGTCGCTGTTTTCGGCGGGGGATGTGAATGGCGGAGGCGGCCGCCAGCAGCAGGGTGCCTATCGCTATGTGCTGCGCAGCGACAATGCCGAGCAGATCTATGAATGGACGCCGCGCATCGTCGAGGCCCTGAAGGGCAGCAAGGTGATGACCGACATCACCACCAACCTGACCGGTCACGGGGTGGCAACGCATGTCGATATCGTCCGCGATACCGCCGCGCGCTATCTGGTGACGCCGCAACTGGTCAGCCAGGCGCTGTATGATGCCTATGGCCAGCGCAGTGCCTCGAACATTTCCACTCCGCTGGCCACCTATCATGTGGTGATGGAGGTTGCGCCGGCCTATCGCCAGTCGCCCGACATCATGCAGGCTTTCCGGGTTTCGACCTCGGGCGGGACTGCCGGGGGCGGCACGGCTTCCAACACGGTGCGCGTGCCCACGCCCAGCAGCGGCGATACGTCGCAGGCTACCGCGTTGAGCCAGCAATCCTTCCGCAATGCCATCGCCAACCGGCTGGCGGGCGGGGCGGGGGCTTCGAGCGGGTCGGCCGTGTCGTCCAGCATCGAGACGATGGTGCCGCTGCCGGTGGTGGCCGCGATCAACGATCGCCCGACCTCGATTTCGGTGGGGCATCGCGATGGCTTCGTCTCGGGTGCCATTTCCTTCAACCTGGCTGCGGGGCGGTCGCTGGACGAGGCGACGGCGGAAATCCGCAGTGCGATGGTGCGGCTGCATGTGCCGGGGTCGATCCAGGGTGGCTTTACCGGGCAGGCGGAGCAGTTCCAGACCGCGCTGATCAACGAATTGCTGGTGTTCCTGGCCGCGCTGGCGACGATGTATGTGACGCTCGGCATTCTCTACGAAAGCTATGTGCATCCGCTGACCATTCTCTCCACCCTGCCGTCGGCGGCGGTGGGGGCGGTGCTGGCGCTGTGGATGACGGGCGAGGAATTCTCGCTGATCGCGATGATCGGCGTGATCCTGCTGGTCGGCATCGTGAAGAAGAACGCGATCCTGATGGTGGATTTCGCGCTGCATGCCGAGCGTGACGGCAGCATGTCGCCCGAGGAGGCGATCCGCGAGGCCTGCGCCAAGCGCTTCCGCCCGATCCTGATGACGACGCTGGCCGCCGCCTTCGGGGCGGTGCCGCTGATCCTCAGCAGCGGCTATGGGATCGAACTGCGTCGCCCGCTGGGCATCGCGGTGGTCGGCGGGCTGGTGATGAGCCAGTTGCTGACGCTTTACACGACGCCGGTTGTCTATCTGCTGCTGGAGCGCATCCGGGCGTGGGTGACGCGGCAGGCTTCGCGCCGCTGGCGGGGGCATATTCGGCCGGCAGGGTAGGAGATCTTCTTTTGTCTTACGAAAAAGAAGCAAAAAGACTTGGGGCTGGCATAGGTAAGCCGACAGAGGCTTGATATGTCGCATGAAACTACGTCGCCGCAGCCGCCTACCTGTCGGCACCCAAAAACGGCTCCTGGAGCACTTCGTTGCTGGCACGCCGGCGCGCAGTGCTGCAGAACTCGTGGGCGTCAATCGCAATACGGCAACACTATTTTATCGCAAATTGCGTGAGACGATCGCAGAACAGATCGCCCATGAGGCACCCATCGAGGGTGAGGTCGAAGTCGATGAAAGCTATTTCGGCGGACACCGCAAAGGCAAGCATGGTCGAGGCGCTGCGGGAAAGGTTGCAGTCTTTGGCCTGCTCAAACGTCGCGGTCGGGTCCACGCCGTGATGATACCCAACGCCGGCCATAAGACGCTCATGCCGATCATCAGGGAGAAAGTTCAGGCTGATTCAATTGTCTATAGCGATTCATGGCACGCATACGACAAACTCGATGTCTCGGAGTTCCATCATTATCGCATCCATCATGGCACGCGCTTCGCTGACGGCACGAACCATATCAACGGCATCGAGAATTTCTGGAGCCAGGCCAAGCGTCACTTGCGTCGATACAACGGAATACCACGGAAAGACTTTCATCTCTTCCTCGCGGAATGCGAATGGCGCTTCAACTACCGCTCGCCCGCAAAGCTCGTGAAAATCCTCACCCAATGGGTTAACCTGCCACCACCGCGGTCCAGATAAATCGCTTACCTATGCCAGCCCCAAAGACTTTTATCCGTTCAGGACCATCGCGTGTTCCCAGCACAAGGCTCCTGACCGAATCAGAGTTTTTTGGTTCTTTTTTGCAAAAAAGAACGAAGACTCACGCCCCGGCGATAAAGTGCAGTCGGAAGATCAGATTTTCCAGACGCTGGTGCCGGTGCAACCCCGGCATGGTCCTGAGCAGCCGCAGGCGGTCGCGGCGGCGGCCGTTCAGGACGGCTTCGATCTGGCCCAGATCGCTGCGGGCCGTTGCGGAGAGCAGTCCTTCGTGAGTCAGCAACTGGCGGACATTCTGGCGGAAGGCCGTCATGAAACGATTGGGGCCGTACCGTAGCCCCCCGCGATGCCGGCGGTGCAGCACCGTGGGGTGCGGATCGACCCGCACCGTGCCGCCGGCGGCCAGTACCAGCAGGCAGGCCCACCAATCATGGGCGACGGGCGTATCCGGCAGGGCGCTGGATGTGGCCAGGGCGCGCGCTGCGTCGTTCATCATGACGGTGCATCCGGTGGCCGCGTTCTGCGCCAGCGCCGCGAGCAGGCCCGGCCTTTCGGTGTGGGGCGAGGACAGGCCGAGGGGGCGCAGGGAGGAATCCACCAGGATCTGCCGGCCGCAATAGAGCGCGGGGCCGTCCGTCGCCATGTCGGCCAGGCTGGCCAGGCCGCGTGCGAGTTTCTCGGGCAGCCAGACATCGTCCTGGTCGGCGAAGGCGATGGTTGAGGCAGTGGGAGCTGCGCGCAGGAGCGTCTGGTAGGAGCCGGCGATGCCCAGGTGCCGGCCGCCCGGATCGATTTCCCGGCAGCGTCCGGCCCCTGGCCCGTTCTGGAATGCCTGCATGATGGCCACCGACCCGTCGGCCGATCCGTCGTCGCGCCACAGGAGCATCCATTGCATCCAGCTCTGCGCCAGGATCGAATCAAGCTGGGCCTGAAGCCAGGCGGCACCATTGAATGTCGAGAGCAGGATCGCGACCCGGGGGGCGCGGCGGGGTGGCTGGGGTGCCACGGACTGCCAGGAGGGTGCCGCCTCCGGTCCGCTTGTGGACCAGGGCGGAGGGGCATCGGGAGTGGAAGGCAGGATGTCCACCGCGCGCCGGTTTATGCCGAGATCGGCAGGGGGGCGGATGGCGCGGCGGTCTCGGCCATGTCATGCAGTTGCCGGCCGAGTTCGGTCTTGAAAACGCTGTCGGCGATCGTGCGTAGCTGCGCGGCGTCGATGAAGCCCATGCGGAAGGCGACCTCGGCGGGCGAACCGACCAGCATGCCCTGGCGGGACTGGATGGTCTGCACGAACATCCCGGCCTGGAGCAGGGCATCGGGCACGCCGGCATCGAGCCAGGCGCAGCCCCGGCCGAGTCTTTCGACCTGGAGCGAGCCTTCCTCGAGATAGATCCGGTTCAGATCGGTGATTTCCAGCTCGCCCCGGGCGGAGGGGTGGATCTGGCGGGCGAAGCTGCTGACGCGGGCATCGTAGAAATACAGGCCGGTGACCGCCCATTGCGAGGCCGGGTGTGTGGGTTTCTCGACCAGCGCGCTGGCGCGGCCTTCGGCATCGAAACTCACCACGCCGTAGCGTTCGGGGTCGCGCACCTGGTAGGCGAACACCGTGGCCCCGCTGTCGCGCCTGGCCGCCCCTTGCAGCAGGGTGCCGAGATGATCGGCGAAGATCAGGTTGTCGCCCAGCGCCAGGGCGCAGGGGGCGCCGGCCAGCCAGTCCTCGGCGATCAGGAAGGCCTGGGCGATGCCGTCGGGACTGGGCTGGGCGCGGTAGCTGAAGCGTACGCCGTATTGTGTGCCGTCGCCCAGCAGGCGCTGGAACTGCGGCAGGTCGTCGGGGGTGGAGATGATCATGATGTCGCGGATGCCGGCCAGCATCAGCGTCGACAGCGGGTAATAGATCATCGGTTTGTCATAGACCGGCAGCAACTGCTTGCTGGTGGCCAGCGTCATGGGGTGCAGCCGCGTGCCTGATCCGCCGGCCAGCAGGATGCCTTTCATCGCGGTTTCGGTCGTGGGGTCGTTTGCCGCCGGGGAGTTCGCGCGATAGGGGTGCAGGTGTGACAGGTTGGTCATCGGGGTCGGTTCCGATCCTGGGGTGGTCATGGGGCGCGCCTTTCCTGATGGTTCGTGATGGTCCGTCGGGGGGTGGGGCGATTGCCGCGCCGGGGGCCTGCGCGCATAGTGATGATGGCAACAGGGATTTTTGCGTGCTCGCCGAACGATTGACCCATGACCTGGCCTGCGTCCTCGAACGCCCCGACCTGCGCGTGATCGCGGGGGGGCGGCGCATCGGGCTGGATACGGCGCTGGACCGGCCGTTCGTGGTGCGGGCCGATGGCATGGTCGTGCTGGGGGCGCCGTGCCTGCGGGTGCCGGCCTGTGCGCCGGTCGTGCTGCGGCATGCACTGGAACTGGCGCGCCTGATCGAGGCCGTGCCCGGTGACGGCGTGCTGGCCGGGCTGTGCGCGGCGCGCACCGCCGCCCTGTTCGCGGAACTGGATGGGCCGGGTGCGCCGCCGGGGCCGTGGTGGCATGCCGACATGGCCGCCGTCGCGCCGCCCGGTGCCGAGCGGCTGCGGCAGATCTGGGTCGAACTGGCGGCCTTGCAGCCGCCGGTTGCGCCGGAGTGCGTCGATGCGGGCGCATTCGCGCAGCTGGCTGTCCGGTTGGAGGCGCTGTGGCCGCTGCTGGGGCCGGCGGAGCAATTGATGGCCGAAGGCGGCGATGCCCGGCTGGCGATCGACCCGGCGACCGGGTTGAATCATTATGGATCGTCGCACCGGCCGCGCCCCTGGGCCGTGACCTATGCGTCCTCGACCGCGTCCTCGGTGTCCGAACGGGGTTTCGCGGGGGCCGAGGCGGCGCGCGTGCGGCTGGTGCAGGGCGGGCTGACGGGGGATGGGGCGCGGGTCCGGGCGGAGATGGTCGCGGAGGTCCGCCGCCGGATCGCGGCGCATTACGGGATGACCGGGGCCCAGGGCGTGGTGCTGGCGCCGTCGGGGACCGATTGCGAATTGTATGCCCTGGCCCTGGCGATGCTGGGTTCTGATGGACATCCGGTCAGCAACATCCTTCTCGCCCCCGAGGAAACCGGGAGTGGCGTACCGTTAGCGGCAAAAGGTTGCCATTTCGCGAATGACACCGCCCTGGGCGCGCAGGTGGCCAAGGGCGAGCTGATCGCTGGATTTCCGGCGGATACGCTGCTGCTGGCCGTGCCGTTGCGCCGGCCGGATGGGGCGTCGCGCGCGCCGGCCGAGATCGACCGGGATTGCATCGAACTGGCCCGCCGGGCCTGGCAGGCGGGGCGGCATGTGCTGCTGCACCGGCTGGACCTGTCCAAGACCGGGCTGCTGGCGCCGGGGCTGGAGATGCTGGACGGGCTGGCCGAGGCCGCCCGTGCCGAGGGCGCGCCGGCGCCCGACATCGTGGTGGATGCCTGCCAGGCGCGGCTGGACCCGGCGCGGGTGCGGGACTATCTGGACCGGGGCTGGATGGTGATGATCACCGGCTCCAAATTCTTTACCGGGCCGCCTTTCTGCGGGGCGTTGCTGCTGCCTGAGGGCGTGACGGCGCGGTTGCGGGATGGGGAGCTGCCGGCCGGGCTGGCGGAGTACTGCCATCGGGCCGCGTGGCCGGCGATGCCGGCGGCGCGGGGGCTGCCAGCGGGCGAGAATGTGGGGCTGATGCTGCGCTGGTATGCCGCGCTGGCGGAGATGACGGCGCTGCGGGAGGTGCCCCGGCCGGTGGTGCGGGCGCGGCTGGCGCGGTTTCTGACCGCGCTGGAAGCGGCGATCGACACCGACCCGGACTTGCGGCGGCTGGCGGTGCCGCATCCGGCGCGGCCGCCCCTGGCCGATGCGTGGGACGATCGCGGCACCATCCTGAGCTTTTTCGTGCGTGATCCGCTGGCTTCGTCCCCCTGTGGGGACGATTTCGTGCCGCTGGGGCTGGAGCCGGCGCGCGCGCTCTATCGATGGCTGAATGCCGATCTGTCGCGCGTGGTGCCGGCGGGGGCGGATCGGGCCCTGGCCGGGCAGTTGTGCCATGTCGGCCAGCCGGTGCCGCTGCCGCACCCGATGCTGCCCGGCGGGGTGGCGGGGGCGTTGCGGCTGTCGGCCGGGGCGCGGCTGGTTTCGGGCGAGCCGTCGCATGACGGGCTGGTGCCCGATCTGCGCATGGATCGGGAAATCGCCGATGCGCAGCGGGTTCTGGCCAAGATCGGGCTGATCCTGCGCTACTGGGAGATGCTGGCGGCGGCCGACCCGGTACAGACCTACGCGCCGCTTCCGGCTATGGATACCGGACCACCCGTTATCCTGCCCTGATTGGACCGGCTTGCATGAACCAGAATCACGGTCATTTCCTCGACACCCCCAAGCTGACGGATGGTGTCACCCGCTTCTGGCTGATCCGCCATGCGGTGGTCGAGGAAAATGCCCGCATGCGGGTGTATGGCACGCTGGATGTGCCGCTGTGCCCGGACAGTCTGGTCGCCCAGCGGGGCATGTACGAGGCGCTGGCCGCGCGGCTGCCGCAGAATGCGCTGTGGTTCACCTCGCCGCTGGGGCGGACGCAGCATACCGCGCGGACCATCCAGGAGGCCGGATATGGCGAGCGGGACTGGGCGGTGGAGCCCGGGTTTCTCGAACAGTCGCTGGGTGAATGGCACGGGTTGCGCCACCATGAGTTGCTGGACCAGTTGAAGCTGGCGCCGCATCTGTTCTGGTCGGTCTCGGCCTCGGAACGGCCGCCCGGCGGCGAGAGCATGCTGGATGTGTGCGCCCGCGTGGGCGAGACGATGGACCGCATGGCCGAGGCGCAGGAAGGCCGGAACATGGTCGTGGTGAGCCATGGCGGAGCGATCCGCGCGGCGCTGGCGCATGCGCTGCGCGTGCATGCCGATACGGCGCTGCATTTCTCGATCCAGAATCTTTCCCTGACGATCATCGAGCGCTTTCCCGAAGCGTGGCGCATCGTGGCCGTCAACGAATTGCCGGGCGTGTGAAAACCTGCCTGGAGATGCGCGCTGGCGGCGATCCGACGCGTGTTTCCTGTGCTTCGGTGCTTATGGCCGTTGAGGCCGCTCCGCTCCGATGCTCGGAGACACATGACGGGCGCGCCGCCTTGCGGCGCTCTCGCTCGCCAGCCCGAATGTCCGGGCAGGTTTTTTGAGGATTATTGCTGAAATGACCCGGTAGGGCGGCTTTGGCTAGTTCGGCCGCTGAACAGTGCATGGAGGACCCCGAACATGACGTCATCCGATCGCCAGAGCCTGCGCGGCACGGCTTTGCTGAACGATCCGTTCCTGAACCGTGGGACCGCCTTTTCCGCCGCCGAGCGTCGGGCGCTGGGGTTGGAGGGGTTGCTGCCGCCGCAGGTTGAGACGCTGGAGCGGCAGGCCGAGCGGGTGCTGGCGCATCTGGATGCCAAGCCGACCGATCTGGAGCGGTATATCTATCTCTCCGCGCTCGTCGATCGGAACGAGACGCTGTTTTACAAGGTGCTGATGTCGGACCCGGCGCGCTTCGTGCCGATCGTCTACGCGCCGACGCTGGGCGAGGTCTGCAAGTCGTTCAGCCATCTCTATCGCCGGCCCCGGGGCATGTATATCAGCCTGGACATGAAGGGGCGCATTGCCGAGGTGCTGCGCAACTGGCCGGTGCCCGATGTGCGCTTCCTGTGCGTGACGACGGGCGGGCGCATTCTGGGGCTGGGGGATATCGGGGCCAACGGCATGGGCATCCCGATCGGCAAGTTGCAGCTTTATACCGCCTGCGGCGCGGTGCCGCCGCATACCACGCTGCCGGTGCAGCTTGATATCGGCACCACCAATGCGGCGTTGCGGGCCGATCCGCTGTATCTGGGCCTGCGGCGCGAGCCGCCGCCGGAAGCGGAACTGGATGCGTTCGTCGAGGAATTCGTGACGGCGGTGCAGGCGGTGTTTCCGGCCTGCTGCATCCATTTCGAGGATTGGAAGGGCACGGACGCGATCCGGTACCTGGAGCGGTATCGCGAAAAGGTGCTGTGCTATAACGACGATATTCAGGGCACGGCATCGGTGACGCTGGCGGGACTGGTGACCGCGTTGCGGATCAAAGGCGAGCAGCTTTCGGACCAGACTTTCCTGTTCCTCGGCGCCGGGTCGTCGGCGCTGGGGACGTCTGACCTGCTGGTGACCGCGATGGAGGCCGAGGGGCTGACGACGGCGGAAGCGCGGGCGCGCATCGTCATGATGGATGTGAAGGGGCTGGTGGAGCCTTCGCGCACCGATCTGAGCGAGGCGCAGCTTCGTTATGCCCATGCAGCAGCACCCACGCGCGATCTGCTGGAGACGATCCGCCGCGTGCGGCCCAGCGTGCTGATCGGGGTTTCGACGGCCGGAGGGGCGTTTACTCAGCCGGTGGTGGAGTTGATGGCCGAGATCAATGCGCGGCCGATCATCTTTCCGCTGTCGATCCCGCGCCCGGAATGCACGGCGGAGCAGGCCTATGGGTGGTCGGACGGGCGGGCGCTGTATGCGGCCGGTATCCAGTTTCCGCAGGTGATGCGTGGGGATATGGTGTTCCGGCCCGGGCAGGCCAATAATTTCTATATCTTCCCTGGTCTGGGGCTGGCGGTTTATGCGACGCGGCCGCGTTTGATTACGGGTGGGCTGATCATTGAGGCCGCGCATGCGTTGGCCGATCAGGTTTCGCCTTCGGCGCAGGCGCGGGGGATGCTTTACCCGCCGCAGTCGCAGATTCTGGAAGTGGAGGTGACGTCGGCTTGCCGCTTGGCGGAGTATCTGTTCGCGAACGGGATGGCGACGGTGCCGCGTCCGGAGGATATCCGGGCCTGGATCGAGGGGATGTGCTACAGCCCGGAATATGGGGCGATTGAGCAGGTGGCGGGAGGCTGAGGATATAGCCTCTTTTGTATTTCTGGCCACGTATTTATAAAATATACAAATTGGGAATATTCTTGTGTACGGGACCATGATAAAGTAATTAGTGAAGCATTACAGAATTGCTCTTAATCCGGCCTTTCACAATGAAAGGGATAGACTGATTATTTGATATCTAGTGATGAAAAAACAAGGGTAATCCGTCTTAATTGTCTTACCAACGGAGTTCCAACCAACGACCGTGCTGGCGGTCTAGGTTCGTAATGTCGAATGGGAATTCGACGTGAAAAACAAAAAGCTGTGTATCTAGTAATGAAATCGAAGCTATTCGGGGTACGTTATCTGCCTGTTGGGTAACGCCCAGAAAGCCAAGGATTGGCTTCCTGGGTAGTCATTTCAAGAGGGGTATTTTCTCAAGATCATCCAATTTTTACATTATTAGCAAATTTTTCAAAATTTTCTTTCTGAAGATTGGCTATCGAATTGATGATTCCGACGAATCCTGGAACAGATTTTTGCACCGTCTCGTTTGATATTCGATTTCGAGAAAAGGCATTATCAAGATGGGAGCTTAATGAAAGAATTATGTCAACTATCGGGGACCAAATTTGCTCGGCCTGATCGGGGCTTAAATTCTTTGAAAAGTGAAGATCAGATTTGTTTGCAATAGGGCGTCCGAGTATAGTTTCCATGCATTGTGAAATAACGTAAGACACTAGGTATGTAGAGCCTTTTTTTGAAAGAAAATCAAAAGCCGCCGACTCTACAGAAGTAACAGAGTTTGCATCAGATTTTATTTTTTGAGAAAGTTGTATCTTCTTTTTTGTTATACAATCCAAAAGAGAATAGCAAAATACAATATGGCGTGCTGTAGTTCTGTCAGTAAATATTTGACGATAATTTTTCTCGTTGGTCCAAAGTTCTGATTTTTTGTCGTATGCAGTTACTGGATCTCCATGGAAAGCTGCCAGAGATTGCCCTACTGTATATGAGGGGAGGGTGAACTTGCTTCGTTTAATGGCATCGCTGGCCCCACCTCGCCGCCCGCCTTCGTAATCAGCATCCGGGATAGCGTCAAATTCTGTGCGTAGCCTATCCTGAATCAGATCGGTACTTCGGAAATCAGCAGCTTGCAACTTGTTCTGAGAATTGTTGAATCGAACAACATTTTCGACTATTTCTTCTCTGCTTGCTTTTACAAATCGTATTGATACTTGAAGATCTTCTGATATGCTTCCAGATATGCTTGAGAGAGATCCTGTCGTTTGGGCACCATTCACAATGGAAATTCCCGTTATCGAAAGATGTTGTTTTCCTCTTTTTTTGTATGTTTTGTAATCGAGTACAAGAGCGGTTATTCCATTATTGTAAACGTAAAAATTCTTAGGCTCGTCTCGCGCAGTGTTTTTTATGCCATTGTTAATGTTACTGTCGCTTTCTCGTGATCCTAGGTATCCTCGGAGATTTGCTGAAAATAAATCTGTTTTATATTTGTGGAATAGTGTGTTTAGCCACTGCCCCCTTACTGTTGTCATTAGTGACGACCAGTCTGTTCCTAAAACTTCGACAAATCCTGGGATGTCTGTTTCAATTACATCTGTAACAATTACGGTTCTCTCCGCTTGATTGTATATTTTTTCTATTTCTGCTCTACAAATTTCTTGGGCGAATATGCTAATTTCGGATCCTGTTTGATAAGAGCTTAAAGCGGAACGGGCGGTCTGTTCAACGGCTTGTAGTTCTGTAGTGACATTTTTTGATCCCGGTAAATTATGCACATACCAGATATAGAACTGCTTGATTTCTCCAGCTCGGATCGCAGATCGAAGTTCATCGGCTCGCCCCTTAAGGCTATCTGGCAACGCATCTATTGGTTGAGTAAGGAGCCAGGTTAGGGCTGTGTTCAGATCAGATGCTTTGTTGGCCGGAGCTGCTTGCTTCTGAGTTTTTGCAACGTAGCATTGAGCAATGACCGCGATTTCGCGTTCTTTATCAACGTATAGAACGTCACATTTCTTATCGTCGCCACCGCCGGTTATAGCTTCACTCGCAATTGTTCTAATATCATCTAAACCGAATCGTAAATTTAAAGCGAATACGCCAATACTATCATCTGTCAGCGCATAATTATCACGCATCACGGCAAAGGCATTTTCCCAGCCGCTTATGGTCGCTTTGCTCATATTTCCTCGCCAGACTATGCTTGGAGAATAAGACGCGACTAACATAGAGAATGCAAGAGGCGCTTTTACTAATTTGGATAAAGATTGGATTGTCAGAAATAATATGGAAATCGGAAAGGGTATTTTCTGATATTTGACTGGTTATCATTGTTAAATTTTTCGTGATTAAATGATCCTATTCAGGGTTCCAATTCTCCTTAAGGTCTCTGACGGAACAATCCGCCAGAGGCCAACGAATAAAAGTCTTTTTGCTTCTTTTTCTTCAGAAAAAGAAGGGTCTTTCTTCAACTCACCTTCGGCGGGCGGCTGTTGGCGGCGGCGACTTTGGTGCCCCATTTGACCAGGGTTTCGGTGCAGTCTGAACGGTCCAGGTCGCATTCGATCAGGGTGGGGCCGTTGGTGTTGGCTTTGGCCTGTTCGATGGCACCCGCCAGTTCGCCGGCGGTGGTGGCGCGGAGGCCGAGTCCGTGGCCGTCTTCGGCGTTGAAGGCGGCGATCAGGCCGGCGTAGTCCCAGTTCTTGATGTAGTTGTACGGGCCGTCATGGATCTTGATTTCGATGACGTAGCCGTGGTTGTTCACGAGGAAGATGATGATCGGCAGTTCGTAGCGCACCATTTGCGCGACTTCCTGCGCGGTGAGCTGGAATGAGCCGTCGCCGACCATCAGGACGTGGCGGCGGTCGGGGGCGGCCAGCGCGCCGCCGAGGGCGGCGGGGACGGACCAGCCGATGCTGCCCCACTGCATTTCACTTTCGACCTTGGCGCCGCCGGGCAGGTTCATGCGGACGGCGTTGAACCAGCTATCGCCGGTTTCGGCGGTGAGCGTGGTGTTGCTGTCGACCAGGGCGTTGATCTGGCGGGCCATTTCGTCGTTGGTCAGGCGGGCGTCGCGGGCCGCCGGGGCGATGGTGGGCAGGGGCTGGCGCGGGGTTTCGGCGGAGCCGGCGCGGCGGGGGGCGCGGGCGGTGAGGGCTTCGACATATTGGCGGATGGAGAAGCCTTCGAAGACGCGGCCGTTGACGGTGATGCCGTGCAGGTCGGCCAATAGCGTATTTTCGGGGTTGAGCGTGGCGCGCCAGCCGACGGTGGCGTAGTCGTTGAAGATCGGGCCGAGGCAGAGGATGCCGTCGGCGCCTTCGACGATCTCCTGCGCGCCGGGGGAACTGACTTCGCCCCAATAGACGCCGCGATAGGCGGGATGGTCTTCGGGGAAGAAGCCTTTGGCGGCGGCCATGACGGTGACGGCGCAGCCCATGCGGTCGGCGAGGGCGGGCAGCAGGTCGATGATGCCGGAGGCGCGCATGCGGCTGCCGACCAGCAGGACCACCTTGTCGCGGGCGTAGAGGAAGCGGCCGGTTTCCTCCAGCGCGGCTTCCAGGCTGGCCGGGTCGGCGGCGGGTTCGGACAGCAGGCTGCTGACGGGGCCGGGGGCGGCGCAGGCGGCGTTGGCGAGGTTGCAGGGGATTTCGATATAGGCGGGCTTGCGCTCGCGCAGGGCGGTGCGGATGGCGTGGTCGATCTGGTGGGGGGCGTTCTCGGCGGAGAAGATGACTTCGGTGGCGCAAGTGATGTGGCGCATCATTTCGGCCTGGTAGCCGTAATTGGTGTTGCCCAGCGTGTGGTGCAGCAGGTGGCCCGAGCCGTGATCGTTGGTGTTGGGGGCACCGGAGACGATGATGACCGGGACGTTCTCGGCGTAGGCGCTGCCGATGGCGTTCATGGCGGAGAGGGCGCCGACGCTGAAGGTCACGATCATGGCGGCGGCGCCGTTGGCGCGGCCGTAGCCCTCGGCGCTGTAGCCGCAATTCAGCTCGTTGCAGCTATAGATCTGTTTGGTCGAGCCTTCCGTCAGCAGCTCGTCGAGCAGGATCAGGTTGAAATCGCCGGCGACGGCGAAATGGTGCTTCAGGCCGATCTGGCCGAGGCGGGCGGAAAGATATTGGCCGACTGTGGTGGTCATGGTGATGACTCCCCCGGTGGTTTCCGGGGCGACCCGTTCGTCCCGGCTGCGTGGGGGAAGACTGGGAGCCGAAAATTCTTCTGTCCAATATATGCGAGCATCGTTATCCATATGTCTGAGATATGAATATTGAATTCCGCCATCTGCGCTACGTTGCCGCGATCGCCGAGCATGGCAGCTTCACGCATGCGGCACGGGCGCTGCATATGGAACAGCCGCCGCTGAGCCAGCAGATCCGCGCGCTGGAACAGGCGTTGGGGCTGAAGCTGTTCGTGCGTTCGCGGCAGGGGGCGGTGCCGACCGAGGCGGGGGCCGAACTGGTGAAGCGCGCCGGGATCCTGTTGCAGATGCGGCAGGAATTCGTGGATGTGGCGACCGGGCTGGCGCGCGGCGAGCGGGGGAGCCTGCGGGTGGGGCTGGCGGGGGCGGTGTCGCTGCTGCCGCTGATTCCGGCGGCGATCCGGCAGTTGCGGCTGGCGTTGCCGCATGCGGTGATCACGATGGAGGAAAGCAATACGCCCGCGCTGTGTGCGGCGCTGACGGAGCGGACGATCGACGTGGCGATTATTCGCCCGCCCGCGCCGGGTGGGGTGTTCACGATCGAGACATTGTTCGAGGAACCGACCCTGCTGGCCGTGCCGGTGGGCCATCCGGCGGCCGGTCAGGCGACGGTGGCGTTGCAGGATGTGGCGCGCGATCCGCTGATCCTGTTTCCGCGTGTGCTGGGGCCGGGCTTCTTCGATGCGATTCTGGCGGCGTGCCAGAATGCGGGCTTTACGCCGCAACTGGGGCAGGAGGCGCCGCAGATCACGGCCGCCGTGCCGCTGGTGGCGGCGGGGCTTGGGGTGTCGATCGTGCCGGCGTGTCTGGACCAGATCCATGCCGGTGGGGCGGTGTTCCGGCCTATTGCCGGCACCGCGCCGCGCGCCACGCTGGCCGTTGCGACGCGGCCCGAGCCGCCGACGCCGTTGCTGCGGCGGTTTGTGGAGACGTTGCGTGAGCAGGTGCGGGCGACGAAGTGATCTTCTTTTTCTGAAGAAAAAGAAGCAAAAAGACTTTTGTTCGTTCAGGACTGTTGTGCTGGCGACATACGATGTTCCTGAACGAATGGTTTCCAAAGGCGCCGCCTTTGGCGGGGTGTGGGGCGGAGCCCCGCATGGGTGCAATCGACATGAAATGCCATAGGTTCTGCCTGATCATGCTGCTGTCGCTCTGGCCCACGGGCGCATGGGCCGGGAGCGGGCGGGGCCTGCCGACGTCCGGGATGGTGGTGGCGCTGGTCTCGCGCGTGACGGGGTCCGATTTCTTTTCGAGCTATCGGATGGGGGCGGAGCGAACGGCGGCGGCGCTGGGCATGACGCTGCTGGTGATTCCGGCAGGCACGACCGAAGGGTCGCAGCGCGCGGCGGTGGAAAGGGCCATTGGGCTGAAGGCGCGGGGCGTTATTCTGAATGATGTCGTCGGGCCGGATGTCGATGCCGTTCTGGCGCCCGCGTTTCGGGTGGGGATGCCGGTGGTCTCCTTCGATTCCACGGAGACAGACCCTCGTGTGGTCCGGGTGGGGCAGGATGATGCGGCGATGGCGCGGCTGGTGGCGCGTCAGGCGCTCGTTGATCACAAGGGGGCCGCGCAGGTGCTGGTTGCCCATGTCACGGGCTTTCCGGAAACCGACCGGCGCTATGCGGCCTGGCAGGAAATCGTCGGCGGTGCGGGATGGCGGGGGCGGACGCTGGAGACGCCTTCCACGGGCGACGTGCGCCGGCAGGCGGAGGATGGAATTGCGCGGGCGATCCGGCGGGACCCGGCGGTGGATGTCGTTTATGCGCCGTGGGATCAGCTTGCTTATGGGGCGGTTGCGGCGTTGCGGAATATGGCGCCGGGTGCGGGCGAACGACGCGCTGTTTATGGCAGCGATATAACCGATCAGGTCATTCGTGAACTGGGGCGCAAGGGGACGCCCTGGGTGGCGACGGCGGGAACCAATCCGTCGGTTTTGGGGGCGGTCTGTGTTCGTACGCTGGCGTTGCGGCTGACGGGTGTGGCGGTGGGAACGCCGTTGGTTGTTGCGCCTGTGCTGTTGACCGCCGGGTTTGTGCAGGGGGCCGGGGTCCGGAGCATGGAAGATCTGGAACGGACGGTTCCCGCCTTTGCCCATAGCCCTGTTTCGGTGGCGGCGTGGATGCCGGATAGCGCGCGCTGATGTGCGGTGGATGGTTCTTCTAAGATGGGAGAGCCTTCGTCGGGGCGGGTACGGCTTTGGCGGGATGTGGCGTCTGGAACCTGCTGATTTCAAACGGGGTGATGACGTCGGCCAGCGTGTAGCGGTCCAGCACGTTGGTCATGGCCAGCGTTGCTTCGCCCAAGACGCCGCGTAGGCGGCAGGCTGGCATCAGCGTGCACTGGCCGCGCGGGTCGGCCTCCGGATTGTCGGCCATGCAGGCCAGGAGCGCCATGTCGTCTTCCATGTAGCGCACCACGGCGCCGATGGTGATGTCGGGAGCGGGGCGGGCGAGGCGGATGCCGCCATTGCGGCCCCGGATGGTGTCGATGAAACCGCCTATGCCGAGCCGGTGGATGATTTTGACCATGTGCGCTTCGGAAATTCCGTAGGCCTCCGCGATCTCGCGGATCGAGGACAGCCGCTCGGTCCTGATCCCCAGATAGATTAATGCGCGGAGCGCATAGTCGGTTTGCAGCGTCAGTTTCATGGTTCGGAAGATGCGCGCTCTTGACAGGTTTTCCAACGGGCTCGAAAAGGTGCATTAACAATATATCTTTAAGGATCACTTCATGTCCGCACCTCTCGACGAGGCAACCCGCGCGATCATTCGGGCGACCGTTCCGGCGCTGAAGGCGCATGGGGTCGCGATCACGACCGAGATGTACCAGCGCCTGCTGGCCCGGCCGGAAATCCGGGATCTCTTCAATCTCTCGCACCAGCGCGACGGCGAGCAGCCGCGCGCGCTGGCCCTGGCGGTGCTGGCCTATGCCGAGCATATCGACACTCTCGGCGCGCTGGGCGGCATGGTCGAGCGGATCGCCGGCAAGCATGTCGGCCTGAATATCCTGCCGGAGCATTATCCGTATGTGGCCGAGGCGCTGCTGGGGGCCATTGCCCATGTTCTGGGGGATGCGGCGACGCCCGCGATTCTGGAGGCGTGGGGGAAGGCCTACTCGTTCCTGGCGGATATTCTGATCGGTCGCGAGGCGCAGATTTACGGCGAACATGCGGCCGCGCCCGGCGGCTGGACGGGGTGGCGCGCGTTCCGCGTGCGGGCACGGCATCGGGAGACGCCGTCGATCGTCTCGTTCGAGCTGGTGCTGGTCGATGGCGGGCCGATCGCGCGGCACAAGGCCGGGCAGTATCTCAGCTTCAGGCTGGAGGTGCCGGGACATGGGGCGCAGCGGCGGAATTACAGCATCTCGTCGGTTCCCGGTGCGGATCATTACCGGATCAGCGTCCGCCGCGCGGAGGGGGGCGTGGTGTCGTTGTGGCTGCATGACAGCGTGCGGGAAGGGGCGGAGCTTCAGGTGGCCAATCCCGCGGGTGATTTCGTCCTCGATGAGTCGGGGAATGGTCCCGTCACGTTCCTGACGGCCGGTGTGGGGCTGACGCCTGCGATCGCGATGCTGGGCGAGCTCGCGCAAGCGGGGAGCGGGCGGGCGATCCGCTATGTGCATGGGGCGGAGACCGAGGACTCCGCGGCGTTTGTCGCCGATGTGGTGGAATTGGCCGCGCGTGGTGTGGTGACGGCGGATTTCTTCTATGCGCGCGAGAACGGCGTTGCGGTGGAGGGCGTGCCCGGCATTACGCGCCATGCGGGGCGGATCGGCACCGGCTGGCTGCGGGAAACGCTCGATCGGGCCGCGACTTATTATATCTGTGGTCCGGATTCGTTCATGAAGGACATGGTCGGTGTTCTGCGGGAGGAGAAACTTCCCGCCGCGCAGATCCGCTATGAATTCTTCGGATCGGCGGCTGATCCCGCACTGGTCATCTGATCCGTCCGGGAGGTGGGAAAGGGGGCATCGTGACAGGCAGTCATTTGCCCGATGTCCGGATACGGCGCGTCTATGAGGCGCCGGAGGCCGGGGATGGGGTGCGCGTGCTGGTGGATCGGCTATGGCCGCGCGGAATGCGCAAGGCGGATCTGCCCATGGATCTGTGGTTGAAGGATGCGGCGCCCAGTCCTGCCCTGCGGCGGTGGTTCGGGCATGATCCGGCCCGGTGGGCGGCGTTTCAGGAGCGGTATCGGCAGGAACTGGCGGCGGGAAACGCGGATATCGCGAAGCTGGTCGATCTGGCGCGGCACGGGACGCTCACGCTGCTGTATGCGGCCCATGATCAGGCGCACAATCATGCGCTGGTCCTGCGGGATTTTCTGCGCGGATGATCGTGGGGATGGCGGTCACGGGAAAATTCACCGATCGCGCGATGAAGCACATGGCATGCGCCTGATGGTGGAGGGCCATGGCTTTTGTTTCGTCCGAGGTCGCGGAAATTGTCACGCGGGGCCGCAGGGTGACCGAGGTGAATTGTCCCGCGCCGTCGGGTTCTTCGGTCATCTCGCCTTCGGCCGCGTCTTCATAGGCGGTGACGACGATGCTGGCCTGGGCGCAGAGGCCGAGAAACCATAATTTGTGACAGGCCGACAGCGAGGCGACCAGCAGTTCCTCGGGATTCCAGCGGGCGGGGTCGCCACGAAAGGCGGGGTCGGACGAGCCTGCGATCGTCGGCTTACCGGAGGCGGCGATATCGTGGGACCGGGCATAACCGCGACAGGTTTCGGTCCCGGTGCCGGTATTGCCGGTCCAGATCACCTTGACGGCGTAGCGGTGCGTCCTGTCGGCCATGTCCATTGCCAGGTCAGGGAGGTGCAGGAGGCGAGCCTCCTGCCGGGGTGCCGGGGCAGAGCCGCGGCATGGCCCGCCGTTGCCTCAGGCCTGCCGGTTCTCAAGCAGGCTGCGGCGGATGTGGCGACCGCGTTCGATACGGTCGACGATGAAGTCCTCGTCACCCCAGCGGATGGCGCGGGCCATGGCCTGGGCGTCTTCCATGAAGCGGGCCAGCATTTCCAGCAGCGCCTCGCGGTTGTTGAGGAAGATATCGCGCCACATCACCGGGTCGGACGCCGCGATGCGGGTGAAGTCGCGGAAGCCGGAGGCCGCGAAATCCAGCACTTCGGAACGGGTTTCGTCCGCCAGGTCGTCGGCGGTGCCGCAGATGGTGAAGGCGAGCAGGTGCGGCAGGTGGCTGACGATGGCGCAGACGCGGTCGTGATGGGCCGGGTCCATGATCCGGGTGCGGGCACCCAGGCGGTGCCACATGGTCTCGATCAGCGCGGTGGCCGCCGGGTCGGTGTCTTCCAGCGGTGTCAGCAGGCACCAGCGGTCGTCGAACAGGGTGGCGAAGCCGGCGTCGGGGCCCGAATATTCGGTGCCGGCCATCGGGTGGGCGGGCACGAAGGGGATGTCGGGCCGCAGCGCGGGAGCGATAGCGTTGATGATCGACTGCTTGGTCGATCCGACCTCGCTGAGGATCGCACCGGGTTTCATGGCCGGCAGGATCTGGGCGCCGACTGTGGCGATCGCGCCCACGGGCACGCAGAGAATGACGCAGTCGGCGTCGGCGGCGGCATGGACGGGATCGGCTTCCACCCGGTCGGCGATGCCGAGTTCCGCGACGCGCTGGCGGACGGCGGGGTCGATGTCGCAGGCCACCAGTTCGCGGGCGATCGTGCCGTCGCGTCGGGCGCGGCGCAGGATGGACGAGCCGATCAGGCCCGGGCCGATGACGACCAGCGTGTCGAACAGAGGGGCGGCGGGCAGGGCGGGATCGGTCGGTTGGTCGGTCATGGCGGGGGGCGGTCAGCGCGAGCGTTCGGAGGCGGGGTAGGCGCCGTCCTCGCGGGCGGCGTTCGCGCGGTTGCCGCGCAGGCGGCGCACCTCGGCGGCCTGCCACAGCAGCAGGACGGGAATGCCGATGACTAGGTCGCGGCCCCGGCGCAGCAGCGACAGGCCCAGCGAGATGGAGGGGTCGATCCCGAAGGCCGAGCCCAGCGCGATATAGGCGGCTTCCTGCACGCCCAGGCCGGCGGGCACCAGGAACGAGGCGGACATGATGCCGCAGGCCACGCCCTCGATCGCGATGGCGCCGCTGAGGCTCAGATGCGCGCCGAGGAAATAATAGCCGACCCAGATGGCGGCGGCGCTGCCGATCCAGGCGACCAGATGGGTCGCCGCGGCCTCGGCGATGCGGCCGGGATGGGACCAGACCTCATCCAGCTTCTCTTGCAGCGTGTCGGCGCTGCTGAGCATCGCGCTGTGCCATTGCGAGGCGATGTTGCGGCTCAGCCCGCGCGCCATGCGCTTGAGGATGGTGCCGCCATGCTGCTGGGTCCAGATGAAGCCGCCGATCCCCAGCGCCAGCAGCAGGGTGCCAATGATGACCGGCTTGGCGAACGGGCTGGATTGCTGGTGCGCGACCAGGAACACCACCGCGATCAGTACGAAGACGATCTGGCCGATGACTTCGGTCGTGAGATCGACGATGTTGGCGCTGGCGGCCTCCGGCCAGTCGATCGACCGGTCGCTGGAACCGGGCGAGGCGTCCTTGCCGGTGGCGCGGATACCGATCAGGATGCCGCCGAGCTGCGAGAAGGGCAGGCAGGTCGCCGCCGCGTCGCGGACCATGCGGGCCATCGTCAGATGGGCCAGCCCGATCTCGCGGCAGGCTGCGTGCCAGGCAACACCCAGGATTGCATCCACTGCAAGCTGGGCAAGGATGGTGGCGCCGAATCCGACGATGCCGATGGACAGGACCGCCTTCAGCACGGACCCCGCGCCGAGCCATGCGGTGCATCCGGTAATCAGGGCCAGTCCCAGGAAGGCCAGCAGGATCGTGAGTTTTTTCAAGGATTGACCGCACTTCGTCTGCCGCGCCATGGCCACTCCGCCGGGGAGGGTGCCGACGCATGGGTTGCGCCTGACTTACACCAGAGGAGGGTCTGGCGCCACCATGTGGTGTCGGGATAAATGGTGCCCCGCCTTCCGCCGTCCGGGCGGCCCTTCGGGGCCGTGCGGATGGGACCTTCCGGAGCATTTGATCGGATCATGACTGCCCCCACGCTTGTTACCGGCGCGACCGGATTCGTCGGTTCGGCCGTTGCCCGTACGCTGTTGCAGCGGGGACACAGCCTGCGGCTGATGGCCCGCAAAGGCGCCGACCTGAGCAATATCCGCGACCTGCCGGCCGAAATGGTCGAGGGCGATCTCTCCAACCCCGCGACCTTCACTGAAGCGGTGCGCGGCTGCCGCTATGTGTTCCACGTCGCTGCCGACTACCGGCTGTGGGTGCCCGACCCGGCGCCGATGATGACGGCGAACGTGGAGGGCACGCGGCGGCTGATGCTGGCGGCGCAGGACGCGGGGGTGGAGCGGATCGTCTATTGTTCGTCGGTGGCGGCGCTGGGGCTGATCGGTGACGGCACGGTGTCGGATGAGGCCACGCCGGTGCATGAACATGCGGTGATCGGCATCTACAAGCGGTCGAAATACCGGGCGGAGCAGGAAGTGCTGCGTCTGGTGCGCGAGCGCGGCCTGCCGGCGGTGATCGTGAATCCCTCGACGCCCGTGGGGCCTCGCGACATCAAGCCGACCCCGACCGGCCAGATGATCCTGGATTGCGCGGCGGGCAACATGCCGGCCTATGTCGATACGGGCGTGAATATCGTCCATGTCGATGACGTGGCAGAGGGCCATGTCCTGGCGCTGGAACGCGGCCGGATCGGCGAGAAATACATCCTGGGCAGCGAGAACCTGGCCCTGCACGACCTGTTCGCCATGACGTCGCGGATCGCGGGTGTGAAGCCGCCGCGCGTCAGCCTGCCGCAGGAGGTGATCTGGCCGGTGGCGGTGGTGTCGGAGTGGCTGTCGCGCGGGTTTGGCATCGCGCCGCGCGTGACGCGCGAAATGCTGGCCATGTCGCGAAAGAAGATGTTCTTCTCCTCCGACAAGGCCAAGCGGGAACTGGGCTATGCGCCGCGTCCGGCGGCTGACGCGGTGACGGATGCGGTGGCGTGGTTCCGCCAGAATGGCATGCTGAAATAAGACGGACGCCAAGACGATGGTCCTGTTGCTGACGGCGTGGCTCTGCGCCCTGGTCTGGCTGGTTTTGATCTGTTTTCATGGCCGTTTCTGGCAGGGGGGGCCGATCCTGGACCCGGTTCCCATTGCCGGGGACGATTGGCCGCCGGTCTGCATCGTCGTTCCGGCCCGCGACGAGGCCGGGTCGGTTCAGGCCTGCGTGGGGTCGCTGCTGGGGCAGTCCTACCCCGGCCCGCTATCGCTGGTTCTGGTGGACGATAACAGTACTGACGGTACTGGCCATCTGGCGCTGGCGGTGCCCGACCCGTTGTGCCGGCTGACCGTGGTGACCGGTCGCGAACGGCCCCCCGGATGGAGCGGCAAGCTGTGGGCGGTGGCGCAGGGCGTGGCGGAGGTGCGGCGCCAGTTGCCCGCCGATGCGGGATATGTGTTCCTGACCGACGCCGACATCACGCATGATCCGGCCCATATCGCGACCCTGGTGGCCAAGGCGCGGACCGACAGCCTGGACATGGTGTCGGAGATGGTCGAGCTGAACTGCGCCAGCGTGGCCGAACAGATGCTGGTGCCGGCCTTCGTCTTCTTCTTCGCGCTGCTCTACCCGTTCGCGCGGGTCAATGATCCGGGCAGCCGCGTCGCGGGGGCGGCGGGCGGGTCGATCCTGATCCATCGTGAGGCGCTGGCGCGCATCGGCGGCATCGAATCGCTGCGCGGTGCCCTGATCGACGATTGCACCCTGGCCACGCATGTGAAGCGCAGCGGGGGGCGGCTGTATCTGGGGCATAGCCGGCTGGCGCGCTCGATCCGGCCCTATCCGCACCCGGCCGATGTCTGGCGCATGGTCGCGCGGACCGCCTATGTGCAGTTGCGCTATTCGCCGCTGCTGTTGCTGGGCACCGTGCTGGGCATGGTGCTGGTCTGGATCGCGCCGATGCTGCTGGCGCTGTTCGGCCATGGATTGCCGCGCCTGCTGGGGGCGGTGGCCTGGATCGTCTCGATGGCGTCTTTCGTGCCGACGCTGCGGCGCTTCCGCCTTTCGCCGGCCTGGGCCCTGCTGTTGCCGCTGGTCGCACTGTTCTATACCGCCGCCACCATCGGGTCGGCCATCGACCATCATCGGGGGCGCGGCGTGGTGTGGAAAAGCCGCGCCTATCGCGAACCGAACGGGAACGCCCCGCCAAAATGACAGGACAGCATGTGAACGCGACCCAGAGCCAGCAGGATACCCTCCCGCGAACCGACCAGGATGTCTGGGGGACCGAGGACGTGTCGTCCGGCAAGGGGGCTTCCGACGAGAATTTTCCCGTCGGCTCGCTGCTGATCAGCCGGCGGCTGCGCCCGCATGTGCATGCCTATTATGATTTCGCGCGGGTGATCGACGATATCGTCGATAATGACCGGCTGACGCCCGAGGCCAAGATCGCGCGGCTGGATGCGATGGAAGATGTGGTGCGGGGTCGGCGCGAGGCCCCGCCGCGCCGCGACGCCCAGACGGCGGTGCGCGTCGGCCGGACGCTGGCCGTGACCGGGGTGCCGGTGGAAACCGCGACCGACCTGATCGTGGCCTTCCGCCAGGACGCGGTGAAGAGCCGGTATGAAACGTGGGAGGAGCTGGCCGATTACTGTCGGTATTCCGCCAATCCGGTCGGTCGTTTCCTGCTGGGGCTGCATGGCGAGAGCCCGGCCACCTTCGGCCGGTCGGACGCGCTGTGTACGTCCTTGCAGGTGCTGAACCATCTGCAGGATTGCGCGGACGATCTGCGCACGCTGGATCGCTGCTACCTGCCGCTGCCCTGGCTGGCGCGCGAGGGTGCGTCGGTGGACGATCTGCGGGCGGGCCATGCCTCGCCGGGGTTGCGGCGGGTGATGAATGCGTTGCTGGACCGCGTGGATGCACTGAATGACGAGGCCGGGCGCTTGCCGGGCCTGGTGCGCGACCGGCGCATGCGGCTGGAATGTGCCGTGATCGTCGGTCTGGCACGCCGCCTTGCCGCGCGGCTGCGGCGCCAGGACCCGCTGGCCGGCCGGGTGAAGCTGACGCGGGGTGATGCCGCCGGCGCGCTGATGGGCGCGCTGCGCGTGCTGCCTTGATGAACGGGATTTTGTCTTGGGCGGCAATCCGCCCTAAACCGCTGCTGCGGTGTGAACGGATGATGGAAGCGGGAAGGCGGGAATGGAATTGACGCGGGCACGCACGGTTCAGGCGCCTCCGCTGGGATGCGACCCGGCCGATCTGGCGCAGGTCGAGGCGGTGGTGAGCGCGTCGGGCACGTCGTTCGGCAAGGGCATGCGCATTCTGCCGCCCGATCGGCGCTACGGCATGTATGCGGTCTATGCCTTCTGCCGCCTGGTGGATGACGTGGCGGACGACGAGGGCGCCGTCGATGACAAGGAAGCGCGGCTGGAAGCCTGGCGGCAGCGGATTGCCGGCCTGTACGAAGGCCGGACCAATGATGCGCTGGACCGGGTTCTGGCGGTGGTGATTGCCCGGTTTTCACTGCGTCAGGCGGATTTCGACGCGGTGATCGACGGGATGATGATGGATGCGCGCGGCCCCGTCGTCGCTCCGGACGAGGCGACGTTCGACCTGTATTGCGACCGGGTGGCCTCGGCGGTGGGGCGGCTGTCGGTGCGGGTGTTCGGCGATGCGTCGGAGGATGCCGACCGCGTGGCGTATCATCTGGGCCGCGCCTTGCAGATCACCAATATCCTGCGCGACGTGGCCGAGGATTCGCGGCTTGGCCGGCTGTATTTGCCGCGCGAGCTGCTCACCCGCTTCAATGTGCCGCTCGACCCGGCGCGGGCGCCGCGCGCCCAGGGGCTGGAAGGCGTGTGCCGGGTGCTGGCGGGGCGTGCGCGCGACCATTTCCGCGCCGCGCATCGGGCGATGGCGCGATGCAACCGGCTGGCGATGCGGCCAGCCCGGCTGATGGGGGCGACCTACGGCGCCATCCTGACGGCGCAGGAGCGGCAGGGCTGGCGCCATCCGGAACGGCGGGTGTCGCTCTCGCGGCCGCGCAAGCTGCTGATCGCCGCCCGCGCCCTGGTCGGATAAGGCGATGGCGGGGCATGTCCATATCGTCGGCGGCGGCTTGGCCGGCCTGTCGGCTTCGGTCGAGCTGGCGGGCAGCGGTGGGCGGCTGACGGTCTATGAGGCCGGGCCGGCCTGTGGCGGGCGGGCGCGGTCCTATCACGACCGGCATCTGGGCTGCCGGATCGATAATGGCAACCATCTGCTGCTGTCGGCCAATGATGCGGTGTTCCGCTATCTGGGACTGATCGGCGCGGAGAAGACGCTGGTTGGTCCGGATCGGCCGATCTTTCCCTTCGTCGATCTGGGGGACCGCTCGCGCTGGACGCTGGATCTGTCGCGGGGGCTGATCCCGTTCTGGCTGCTGTCGAAGCACCGGCGGGTGCCGGGCATGCGCCTGGGCGAGATCCGGTCGCTCACCCGCCTGATGCAGGCGGGGCCGGAGCAGACGGTGGCGGAGTGCCTGCTGCCGGGCATGTTGTCGACCCGGCTGCTGGAGCCGTTTGCGATCTCGGCCCTGAACACGCTATGCGAGACCGGCAGCGCCGCGCTGCTGGGGGCGGTGATCCGCGAAAGCCTGGCCAAGGGCGGGCGGGCCTGCCTGCCGCGCTTCCCTGCCGTCGGCCTGTCGGAGAGCTTCGTCGATCCGGCGCTGGACCATCTGGCGCTGATGAAGGCGGAGGTGCGTACCGGGTGCCGCGTGTCGGGCATTATGGCCGCCGATGGCTGTGTTACCGGCCTGCGCCTGCCGGACGGCGAGGTGACGCTGGATGAAGACGATATTCTCGTCATGGCCGTCACGGCGCCGGTGGCGGCCGATCTGCTGGGTGGTGTGCTGCCCGGCCTGCGCGTGCCCGATGCGTTCGAGAGCATCGTCAACGTGCATTTCCGCCTCGATCCGGCGCCCGTGGCGCTTGGGGCGCTGGGCCGTGCCCGCTTTATCGGTGTCGTCGGCGGGATCAGCGAATGGGTGTTCGTCAAGGACGATATCCTGTCGGTGACCGTCAGTGCCGCCAACCGCTATGCCGACCGCGACAATGACGAACTGGCGGCCGTGATCTGGAACGAGGTTCGCGCGGCGGTGGGGCCGGCCCTGGCGCGCCCCCTCCCGCTGGACATGCCCCCCATGCGCATGGTGCGTGAACGGCGGGCGACCTTTGCCGCAACGCCGGCCCAGGAACGGCTGCGGCCGTCGGTGCGTACCGATCTGGGCAACCTGTTTCTGGCGGGGGACTGGACGGCGACGGGATTGCCCGCGACAATCGAAGGTGCGATCAGGTCCGGGGTGACTGCGGCCCATGCCGCCCGCGCCCCTCTCCGGCGATGAGCCAGCCGCCGGAATTGTGAATGGCTGGCATTTTGGACAGGTCCCGCCGATGGGGCGGGAGACAATGGAATGATGGTGAACGCGACCGATACCCTTGAACGTCCTTCCGCCGATGCAGCGGACCCGGTGGTGATCGAAATCGATCAGGCGGTCGATTCCGCCCATGCGGCGCTGGACCGCCGGCAGAACGATGACGGGCACTGGGTGTTCGAGCTTGAGGCCGATGCCACCATTCCGGCGGAATATGTCCTGCTGGAACATTACCTGGACCGGATCGAGCCGGATCTGGAAGCGCGGATCGGCGTCTATCTGCGGCGCATCCAGGGCGATCATGGCGGCTGGCCGCTCTATCATGGCGGCAAGTTCGATCTTTCGGCCACGGTGAAAGCCTATTTCGCGCTGAAGGCGATCGGCGACGATATCAACACGCCGCACATGGCGCGGGCGCGGGCGGCGATCCTGGACCATGGCGGGGCGGAGCGCAGCAACGTCTTCACCCGTTTCCAGTTGGCCCTGTTCGGCGAGGTGCCGTGGCATGCCACGCCGGCGATGCCGGTCGAGCTGATGTTGCTGCCCCGCAAGGCCTTTTTCTCGGTCTGGAACATGTCCTACTGGTCGCGGACGGTGATCGCGCCGCTGCTGGTGCTGGCGGCCCTGCGGCCGCGCGCGGTCAATCCGCGCGGCGTGCATGTGCCCGAACTGTTCGTGACCCCGCCCGACCGGGTGCGGGACTGGATCCGTGGCCCTTATCGCTCGCCGTTGGGGCGGGTGTTCAAATATGTGGACATGGTCGTCCGCCCCGGTGAGCGGCTGATCCCCGAGGCGACGCGCCGCCGTGCGATCAAGGCGGCGGTCGATTTCATCGAGCCGCGCTTGAACGGGGTGGATGGGCTGGGTGCGATCTATCCCGCCATGGCCAATTCCGTGATGATGTATCGCGCGCTGGGCGTGCCCGACAGCGACCCGCGCGCCGCGACGGCGTGGGAATCGGTGCGGCGCCTGCTGGTGGAACATGGGGACGAGGCCTATTGCCAGCCTTGCGTCTCGCCGATCTGGGATACCGGCCTGGCAGGCCATGCGATGATCGAGGCCGCGTCCGGCCCCGAGGGCATCCGCCCGGAAGAGACGAAGAAGAAGCTGGCCGACGCCGCGCAGTGGCTGCGGGACCGCCAGATCCTGAACGTGAAGGGTGACTGGGCGATCAACTGCCCCGATGTGGCCCCCGGTGGCTGGGCCTTCCAGTACAACAACGATTATTACCCCGACGTGGACGATACGGCGGTGGTCGGCATGTTGCTGCATCGCGAGGGTGACCCGGCTCATCGGGATGCGATCGAGCGCGCGCGCCAGTGGATCATTGGCATGCAGAGCACCAATGGCGGTTGGGGCGCGTTCGACATCGACAATAACAAGGACCTCCTGAACCATATTCCGTTCGCCGATCACGGCGCGCTGCTGGACCCGCCGACCGCCGACGTGACCGCGCGCTGCGTTTCGTTCCTCGCGCAACTCGGTCACCCCGAGGATCAGCCGGTGATCGAGCGGGCGATCGCCTATCTGCGTAACGATCAGGAGGCAGAGGGCTGCTGGTTCGGCCGCTGGGGCACCAATTACATCTACGGCACATGGTCGGTGCTGTGCGCGCTGAACGTCGCCGGTGTGTCGCATGACGATCCGGCCGTGGTGCGCGCGGTGGACTGGCTGCGCTCCGTCCAGCGCGAGGATGGCGGCTGGGGCGAGGATTGTGCCAGCTACGAAGGCGCCACGCCGGGCATCTATACCGAAAGCCTGCCGTCGCAGACCGCATGGGCGACGCTGGGCCTGATGGCCGCCGGCCTGCGCGACGACCCCGCCGTGGCGCGGGGCATGGCCTATCTGGCCCGCACCCAGAAGGAAGACGGCGAATGGGACGAAGAGCCGTATAACGCCGTCGGGTTCCCCAAGGTTTTCTATCTGCGCTACCACGGCTATCGGCAGTTTTTCCCGCTGATGGCGCTGGCGCGCTACCGCAACCTGGAATCCAGCAATACCCGCCGCGTCGCGTTCGGTTTCTGAGCGTGTCCGCACCTGACGTGCTGCCGGCCGCGCACTTGGGCGTCGTGGTCGGGATGGAGGCTGAGGCTGCTTTGGTCCGGGCGGCGTTGCCCGCTGTGCGGATCGGCATCAGTGGCGCCACGGCCGAGGGTGCGCGCGCCGCCGTCGATGATCTGGTGCGGCAGGGGGTGGAGGCGCTTCTCTCCTTCGGGCTGGCGGCTGGTCTTGACCCGGATCTGCGGCCCGGGGCGGTGCTGGTGCCCCGGCATGTGCGACTGCCCGACGGGCGGCTTCTGGCGGCGGCGCCCGCTCTGCTTGCATGGCTGGGCGATGGACGGCCTGACCGGGTGAGTACCGATCTGCTGCATAGCGACGACATCGTGGCGACGGCCGGGCGCAAGGGCGCGTTGTTCCGTAGTACTGGTTGCGCCGGGCTGGATATGGAAAGCGGTTTCGTCGCCGAAGGCGCGGAACGGGCCGGCCTGCCGTTCGCGGTGTTGCGGGTGGTGTGCGACCCGGCCGGGCGTTCGCTGCCGCCGGCGGCGGTGTTGGCGTTGCAGCCCGATGGTGGGATCGGTCTGGGGGGCATCCTGCTGAGTGTGCTGCGTCGGCCGGTGCAGATTCCCGCGTTGATTGCGCTGGGGCGTGATGCGGCGCAGGCGCGCGCGCGGGCTGTGCAGGTGTTGCGGGATATCGCGTAAGATCTTCTTTTTCTGAAGAAAAAGAAGCAAAAAGACTTTTAATCGTTCAGGGTCATCGTGTGTTCCCAGCACAAGGTTCCTGACCGAATCAAAAGTTTTTTGGTTCTTTTTTCAAAAAAGAACAACAACGCGACCCCCAAGAATCTTGATACGGGTCAATGAGCCTCGCCCCTGTCGGACGTTAGGATGCGTGGCGTAGCGGACAACAAGGGAATGGGGCTTCCATGGCGACGGCAATTCTTGCGCTCAATGCCGGTTCTTCCAGCGTAAAGTTCACCCTGTTCCATCAGGAGCCGGGAGCCGAGGCGCGCCGCATCGCGCATGGACAACTGGAAGGGCTGCATACCCATCCGCATTTTCGCGCCACCGGTGCCGATGGCACTGTGCTGGTCGACCAGACCTGGCCGGCGCCCGCCCCCGAGGGCGAAGACCCGCATCATGGCCCAGTGGCCAGCCTGCTGGACTGGGTGACGTCTCATCTGGGGGATGTGCCGCTGCTGGGGGTGGGGCATCGCGTGGTGCATGGGGGGGCCGAATTCGCGGCGCCGATCCGCATCACGCCCGAGACGCTCGCACGGCTGGAGGCGCTGACGCCGCTGGCGCCGCTGCATCAGCCGGCCAGCCTGGGGCCGATCCGTGTGCTGCTGGCGTTGCAGCCCGATCTGCCGCAGATCGCCTGTTTCGATACCGCGTTCCATCATACGCTGCCTGTGACTGCGACGCGCCTGCCGCTGCCGGCCAGCTATGGCGCGAAGGGCGTGCGGCGCTATGGTTTCCATGGCCTGTCCTACGAATATATCGCCTCCTGCTTGCCGGGTCTGTCGCCCCGGCTGGCGGCGGGGCGGACGATCGTGGCGCATCTGGGCAATGGTGCCAGCCTGTGCGCCATGGCGGCGGGGCGCAGCACCGAGACCACGATGGGGTTCTCGGTCCTCGACGGGCTGGTGATGGGCACGCGTTGCGGGCAGATCGACCCCGGTGTGCTGCTGTACATGATGCGTGCCGAGGGGCTGGATGCGGCGGGAATCGAGAAGGTGCTGTATCATCAGGCCGGCCTGCTGGGCGTGTCGGGGGTGTCGAGCGACGTGCGGGACCTGCAGGAGCGCGCGGCCGGCGATGCGGCGGCCCGCGAGGCGCTGGAGATGTTCACCTATCGGCTGGTGCAGCAGATCGGCGCCATGATCCCGGTGCTGGGCGGGCTGGACGGGCTGGTCTTCACCGCCGGGATCGGCGAGCATGACGCCGCCATGCGGCAGGCGGCCTGTGCCCGTCTGTCCTGGCTGGGCGTGCGGCTGGACCAGGCCGCCAATGAGGCCCATGCGGCCGTGATCAGCACGCCGGACAGCACGGTGGAGGTGCGGGTGATCCCGACGGACGAGGAAAGCATGATCCGGCGTCACGTCGCGGCCAGTCTCATGCAGGCATAGAGGTGTTTGCAAAGTCGGTCTGCCGAGCGAGAGTGTCGCGAAGCGGGCTTGATGCCCGCCCGCCGCGAAGCGCAGAAAAGACCCGTCGGATCGTCGGTAGGGTGACTTTGCAGACAGTCTCGTAGTCCGGCACGGGCATGACGCCGGCCGGCAACGTCAAAGGGAAGGAACGAAAATGAACGAGCCCCTGTCGGAGGTTCCGTCGGTCGCGCCTCTTTCGGAAACCGAACTCGCCCTGTTCAACCGCTGGTGGCATGCCGCCAACTACCTGTCCGTCGGCCAGATCTATCTGATGGCCAATCCGCTGCTGCGCGAGCCGCTGCAACTGGAACATACCAAGCCGCGCCTGCTGGGCCATTGGGGCACCACGCCGGGGCTGAACTTCCTCTGGCTGCACCTCAATCGCATTATCCGGGCGCGCGAGACCTCCGTGCTCTTCATTGCCGGGCCGGGGCATGGGGCGCCGGGCCTGATCGCCAGCACCTATCTGGAAGGCACCTACAGCGAATATTTTCCTGAGGTGTCGCAGGATCTGGAAGGGCTGGGACGGCTGATGAAGCAGTTCTCGTTCCCCGGCGGCATTCCCAGCCATGCGGCCGCCACCACGCCAGGTTCGATCCATGAGGGCGGCGAACTGGGCTATTCGCTCTCGCATGCCTATGGCGCGGCGTTCGACAATCCGGACCTGGTCGTCGCCTGCGTGATCGGCGATGGCGAGGCGGAAACCGGGCCGCTGGCGACCTCGTGGCATAGCAACAAATTCGTCGATCCCGCGACCGATGGCGCGGTGCTGCCGATCCTGCATCTGAACGGCTACAAGATCGCCAATCCGACGATCCTGGCCCGCATCGCCCCCAGGGAACTGGCGGCGCTGCTGCGCGGCTATGGCTATGATCCGATCTTCGTCGAGGGGCATGACCCCGATCCGATGCACCAGAAGATGGCGGCGGCGATGGATCTGGCGTTCGACCGCATTGCCGCCATCCAGAAGGCGGCGCGCGAGGACGGCAAGACGGAGCGCCCGGCCTGGCCGATGATCGTGCTGCGCAGCCCCAAGGGCTGGACAGGCCCGAAGGAGATCGACGGGCTGCGGACCGAGGGCTATTGGCGCTCGCATCAGGTGCCGTTCTCCGACCTGACGCATCCGGGCCATCTTCAGGCGCTGGAGACCTGGCTGCGCGGCTACAAGCCGGAAGAACTGTTCGACGAGTCCGGCCGGCTGTTCCCCGAGATCGCGGCCCTCGCGCCCACGGGCACGCTGCGCATGAGCGCCAACCCGCATGCCAATGGCGGCCAGTTGAAACGCCCTCTGCGGCTGCCCGATATCGCCGATTATGCGGTTGCGGTCACCAGTCCGGGGCATGAGACCGGCGAGAGCACGCGCGTGATGGGCGAATGGCTGCGCGACGTGATGAAGCTGAACCTGGAATCGCGCAATTTCCGGGTGCTGTCGCCGGACGAGAACAATTCCAACCGCCTGAACGCGGTGCTGGATGCGACCAATCGCGCGTGGAACGCCGAGACGTTCGACTATGACGACCATCTGGCGCGCGACGGTCATGTGATGGAGATCCTGAGCGAGCATACCTGCCAGGGATGGCTGGAAGGCTATCTGCTGACCGGCCGGCACGGCTTCCTGTCCTGCTATGAGGCGTTTATCCACATTGTGGATTCGATGGTGAACCAGCACGCCAAATGGCTGAAGACGGCGGCCGAGGTGCCATGGCGCCGCTCGATCGCGTCGCTGAACTATCTGCTGACCTCGCATGTCTGGCGGCAGGACCATAACGGCTTCAGCCATCAGGACCCGGGGTTCATCGACCATGTGATCAACAAGAAGGCCGAGTTCGTCCGCGTCTATCTGCCGCCCGATGCCAATACGCTGCTGTGGACCACCGCCCACTGCCTGCAAAGCTGGGACCGCATCAACGTGATCGTGGCCGGCAAGCAGCCGGAGCCGCAATGGCTGGGGCTGGATGACGCAATCCGCCATTGCGAGGCAGGGATCGGCATCTGGGAATGGGCCAGCAACGACAAGGGCGGCACGCCCGATGTGGTGATGGCCTGCGCCGGCGATGTGCCGACGCTGGAGACGCTGGCGGCGGTGAAGCTGCTGCGGGAGCATGCGCCGGACCTGAAGGTGCGCGTGATCAATGTGGTGGACCTGATGACGCTGGATTCTCCCAGCCAGCATCCGCATGGGCTGGACGATGCCAGCTTCGACGCGCTGTTCACCCTCGACCGGCCGGTGATCTTTGCTTTCCATGGCTATCCGCAGCTGATTCACAAGCTGATCTATCGCCGGGCCAATGCGCGGAATTTCCATGTTCATGGATTCCGCGAGGAAGGATCGACCACGACGCCGTTCGACATGGTGGTGCGCAACCATCTCGACCGGTTCCACCTGGTGTCGAACGTGATCGACCGGGTGCCGGGGCTGGCCACGCGGGCTGCCTATGCCAAGCAGGCGATCCGCGACAAGCTGGTCGATCATACCCGCTATATCGCGGAGCATGGCCGGGATCTGCCGGAAATCGAGGCCTGGCGCTGGTCGTAAGATCGGCAGGCGGCGTGGCGCCCTGTCGCCGCGCCGCCGCCAGAGCGCGTGTTACTGATCTGTCTTTCCTCATATCCATCTGATCCGGGCCGGTTATTTCGGACCATCCCGGCAGTCGCAAACCATTTGTAAAGATGAATCTGGTTTGAATGTCCGGTCTGCTCCGGGCTGCCGGAGCGGTGGAATCCTCGCCGATTCCACGGCGATGACGGAATGCGTGATGGATAGGTGACATGAAGCTGGTCGGCGTAACGCGAACCTTGAACGAAAACGATATTATCGAATCCGTCATTCGGCATCATCTGGCGCTTGTGGACCATATTATCGTGATGGACGACGGAAGCAATGACAATACGGCGGACATCGTCCATTCCCTGATCGGGGAAGGGTTGCCCGTTTCCATCATACAGAGACGCTGTGTGATCTTTGATGAACGTAATAGAAATACCGTATTGTATAATCTGGCAAAAGACAGATTTTCTGCCGATTGGGTTCTCTTTTTCGATGCGGACGAATTTGTCGATGTCAGGCGAGTCGGCAATGACCTGAAACGCTATCTGGCGGGGATTCCGAAGAATTTCGATAGCGTCTCGTTGGATATGTTCAATTATACGGACAGTATTTTTGATGACGGTCATGAAAGGAATGTTCCGCGCCGGCTTCTGTGGCGGACGAAAAGTTCCCTCGATGTCTTCAAGGTCATCGTCAGAGGGAATCTCGAAGGAATCGTCTCCATTCATGCCGGAAACCATTGCGGATATCTGGATGGCATACCCATGAATTCCTTCAGGTCCGAGAAGGTTTCCATCTCTCATTATCCCAGACGCTCCGGCTGGCAGGATATCTATAAATGGGTGATAGGACGGCTGAAGATTACCGCAGCAGGTCGGGCGGAAACAGAAAAGGGAACGGGAAGCCATTATATTCATCCATTCAATATTTTATTGAATAGTCCTGAGGAGATATTGAAAAATCATGATTTTTTCAATGTCCGGCCGAATGTGAATATATTCGAAAAAGACGCCGGATTTTATCTGGGGGGTGAACTGAAATATACCGGAATCGTGGATTACAAGGATAAGTGCATCCAGATGGTGCTTAAATACACGATGGAACTGGCTACAGATTTTGGAAAAATAATAGACGAATACCCTGATATCTCGAACCGGGTCCGGGGAGACCATATCACGGCAGGAGAGGCATGTGGGGAAATGCCTGCATTGCCGGAATATGAAGGAAATATCGAAACATCGCAGAGTTCTGTCGATCCTGTGTGGGCAATCAGAAAAGAGACGAAGGATGATTCTGCTCTTCTGACCAATGGTTCGATGCGTCCCGATAATTACAACCATACCGCCATGCAGGATAATCCATGGTGGAGCGCCGATTTCGGTCGAGGCGTCGCTCTGAGGGAAGTGGTCGTCGTCAACCGCTTCGATCAGGAGGGTGTCAAGGACAGGCTGTTTCCGTTCGATATCATTCTTGAAGATGAGAATGGTGAAACAACGGTCAGGTCGTTCGGCAGTGGAACGACAGCCAGCAGGGACTATATCTCGATAAGAGAAATAAATGACGCCATTAGAAAAGTGACGATATCCCTTCCGGGACGTGATCGGTATCTCAGCATCTCGCAGGTGCGGTTCCTTATATAGGGCGTGCACCCGCCTGGTCATTGCTGTCTGGCCATGGGTTCGCCATCCGAAAATCCTTTACCGCAGGGGATTGTTCATGGTGTCCGTCCAGGCCCCGATATCCAGATGATAGACGGCGAATGCGCCTTTCAGATGGTTGAGCCGGCAGTCGGAACAGAATGCAATGGCTCCGTCCGGTGCCCGTCGGGAGAGAAGTTCCCGTTTGCTGTGCGTGCCGATGGTGATGTAGCCGGTGGCGCTGATATTGCCGCGTGCCGCCATATCTCCGTTGGTATGGATGTCTCCGACCGACGAGATGCCCTGGCTTCCGAACTTGGCGTCACGACGAATGCCGATTTCGGGATCGGTAAAGCTATCGTAGAAAAAATGACTTTCATGCGTTGCCTGGACCTCGCCGGAACGAAGGGAGCCCACGGTCAGGTTGCCGTTGCCGTCCGTGGCGATGCGCCCGGTGTCGAGCGCGGACGAGCCATCGACTTTCAGGTTCTGCCGAATTTCGGCATCGGCATTCCGGTCGAATGACAGGGCCATGAGGTTGTTGACAATCCAGTCCAGCCGAAGGGTTTTCTTGTTCAGGCCGAAATATGTATCCTGTCCCTGATCCAGGACGATTCGCTGGTTGTCACCAAGCCAGAGGCCGGGAGCGCAGGTGCCGAGATCGTTCAGATCGCGGCAGGCTGGGGTAGCAGCCCAGGATGCAAATGCTGCCTTGTTGAACTTTCCTGATATGTTGATCGGAAAGTTGAAAGCATTATGGCCTGCGGCGACCTCCAGGCCCTCGTTTGCCGTCATGCCGGCGTCCGATTTCACGCCGCCGATCGTGATCATCTGGACCATGCGATTTTGGTGAATGTCCTGCCCATCCGCATAGAGATCGACTTCCATGCCCAGCATGCCGCCGCCATCTTCTGAACCGGTCTCGTCGCGAACACCGATATCGGCGCCATTTATGAGGTTTCGATGGCCGTTGCCATCGGCCAGCGCATCGGATGGCCGGACAGCGAAGAAATTACCTGCCGAATTATTGTCCCAGCCGCCATAGCCGCGTGCGATCATGATCGAATTGATACAATAATAAGGTTGTCTGGTCTGCATCGCACGCTGGTCGCATTCGGTCTTCAGTGCGTTGGTTCCGCTGCCATTCGTGGCATTCATCGGGCGGGTCATGTTATGATGCAGGAACACGACGGGAGACTCGTCCTGCCAGTTGTTGGAACGATTGACGTCCAGACCCCCGTTATCGTTCGAGAGCATCAGGTCCTGGTCATCAGGACCGGGGGTTGGAACGGGGCCCTGCTGCCGTATTGAGCCGTCCTGACGGATGAGAATATCATGTCGGTCGTCTGGTAGGGACGTCGGACTATCAGGACGTTTTCCCAAAGCGCCCGATGTAGAAGCGATGATGCTGGAAGACAGCCCGATGATCAGGATCATGCTTCTTAAGCGCGCGTGGTTCATTGCCTGTAACCGCCCTCTTTTCGCATTTCGCCCAAAGGCTTGAAAATACATGCCGGGCGTAACGCGGCGCGGGGTTCTCGTTCGGCCGGGAACCTGCTCGGAATATTACGGCGCGCATGCCCCGCAAGTGCTTCTCCGGTCCTTCTCCGGGTCGGGGCATCAGGGAGGAATATGATTTTATGACAGATACTGACAGGTTATGTCTTCGATGTGCCGGACATCGATCGTCGTTCCGTGTTCAGTGTCATTCAGGTAGTAAGCTATTGTATGTCCTCTCAGATTGGAAATATAGGATTGGATTGCATTGAGCCACCCGATACAGAGTACTTTTGCACTGCGGGGTGAGAAGATGGTATTATGAAGTCCGGACCCGAAGAGGCCCGCTATTCTTGTTGCGCGAGAAAAAATATAGATTTGTTCTTTTTGGGTGAGCTGCTCGGGGTATATGATCTGGTATCCGATGCCCGAATAAAAATATTCCAGGGCTTCTTCGTTCTCGACGCCGCGTTCGCTGACGCGTGCAAGCCTTCTGGATAAATAGATTTTTGTATTCTCTTCCTTTTGGGGAATGGTCCGGATTTTTCGGATGGCTTCGCCGACGAAGCAATTCATTTCCGGATGGAAGATATATCCACGGTTGAGAGTGGAAATCATGATAAAGGATCTTGCTTCCATGACGACATTCTCGTGATCATAGTAGATTATATCTTTTGTTTTGATAAACATAGAAACAAAATCATGCATCCATCCGGGAATGGATATCGGGATTGCGACTTTGAATCGTATGCCCATTTCCTGAAGTCTGGCATAAGCATAGATTTTCGGGAACATTTCCAGGAGAACATGCCCGTAGACGAAAGGATAATTGATCAGGATCACGATTGGTTCGTCATGGAAGACAGATTCGGCATTTTTTTTGAAAATGGATCCTCGCCAGCTTTCTGGAAGAGAATCAATAATGGCGCCGGAAACGAATGTGGAATAAATATTGCTATTTGAGAAAATGTCGTTTGTATTATTTCTTATGAAACCCGCGCTGCCCAGGGTGAAGTTTTTTCCGGGAAGGCAATAGTACTCTATTCCCGGAACGGATTCCCGTCTGTGGTGACCGTCGACGATCGTCCTGTTCCCGATGGCGTCCTCATTCAAAATGGCAGGAGTGGGCGCGCTCAGAAGGGGGGGTCCGTAGGAAATTTTATGGGGGTCCGGTAGATATCCGAAATCTTCCAGTCTGTCCGTGGTGTGGAAATGTATGTCGAACCATCCATTTTTCTCGGTCATCGCAGGTCTCTTGTCTTGAAAGGATTGTTTTCCCGTTCCTGTGTGCGGCTGCGTGCGGAGATGCGGTCTTTCTTTTCAGCCGAGGATCGATTCCAGAATGCCCAGAGAGGCATTCTTCCTGTTTTCCATGAAGATTCGGTGAATCGCATTTCTTCGCAGCGTGTTCCATAGCGCCTCGTCCGTGTAGTTCTCATTCATGGCCGCCGCGAATGTTCCCGGACAGTTGGCCGGGGCGCAGGCGAGATCGGATCCGGGATGCCAGCCGATCTGCCGGCAGAGGAGATCGGTTGCGACGATGGGAAGACCGTGGGCGGCGGCTTCGTGGATCTTGTAGGGGATGCCGGCCGCGAAGCGGGTCGGTGCGATGAAGACGCGATGGGCTTCGTAGAGTGGCGGCAGGTTTTCCACGAAGCCCAGCAGATCGAAGCGCGGGTGTGTCAGGATCGAAGCGAGGTCGATGCCATCCGCGAGATGGCCGGCGACGCGGATGCGGGCTTCGGGGGGCAGGAGGTGGCCATATTCGGGTAGAAGTCGGTCGTTCAGCCATCTCAGCGCGTCCAGATTGGGGGATTGCGGGTTCTGGATCGCGCCGACGAACAGGAAATGCGCGCGGGCGGCGAAGGGGCGGGATTGCGGGGCAGGCGTTTTGACATGACCAAGCACTGCGACGTCGCGGTGCACCACCGGGGCGAGCAGGTCGGCTTCGGCCGGGCTGACGGCCACGAACCGGTCGATGAAATCGGTGGCGCGGAATTCGTGGTGCAGCATGCCCGCCAGCGTGGGTAGGTCCGGCCGGCCTTCCAGCTGCATCCGGCCCCGTTCGCGCAGCGAGGCGACCGCTTCGGTATCGAGGATGATCCGGCAGCCCGTCAATTGGGCGCGGCAGGACGCGATGATGGGTCGGAGGCGGGCGGCATTGTGGGTGCGGCCGATCCACAGGACGTCGTAATAGCCCGATCGGGCATGCAGGAAGGATTCCAGGTCGGCGATTCCGCGATCCCAGATGATTTCCGCGCGGTCCGGCAGGTCGCGATAGCGGCCCGCCGGTGCCTCGCGCGGCGGGAAGACCGGATAGACGGTCACATGCAGGCCCAGATCATCGACCATCAGGCGTACGATGTCGTTCGAGCGGGGAAAGCCGGCACCGATGGCGGGCTGGGGAAGAAAGTCCTCGATGAATAGGATGTGTTTCCGCCCGCGCGTGCTGGTGCGGGCGCGCAGCAGGTTCGCGCTGTCTCGCGTGTAGTATCCTTCGATCTCGTCGCGGTGCCTGTGGAAGAACCTGCCGATATTCCGGCCCAGGATGGTGTCGATGTCAGCCGGATTGCCGCTACCTGACTCGTAATGCAGCACGGCCACGTCAGGGTCGTAGAGCACGTCGAAGCCTTGCTGGCGGATGCGGACGCAGAGGTCGGTGTCCTCATAATAGGCCGGGCTGAAATGCGAATCGAAGCCGTGCAGCGATTTGGCCAGTTCGGTACGGACCATCAGGAAGGCGCCGGAGCAGAAATCGACTGCCCGCACGTAATTGGCTTCGGGGCAGAGCGGGGAGGCGTCGCGCAGGTAGCCCGATGTGGTGCCGTCATTCCAGATGATGCTGCCCGCCTCCTGAAGCTGGCCGGTGGTGCGGATCAGTTTCGCGCCCACGGCGCCGGTGCGGGGCTCCTGCCGCAGGCGGTGTAGCGCGGCCTCGATCGCGCCGGGGAAGATCTCGACATCGTTGTTCAGGAACAGCACGTAGGGGGTCGCGACCCGTGCGAGTCCGGCGTTGGAGCCGACGAGGAAGCCGATATTTTCGGCCAGCCGGACGATGTCGAGCCCATGGACATATCGTTCGATCCGGGTGGTGTCGTCCCGCGAGCCGCCATCGACCAGGATCACCTGCGCCGGCTCCGGACAGGCGGCGCGCAGCGAGGATAGCGCCGTCATGGTGAAGGCGAACTGGTCGTGGACGACCATGACGACGCTGAAATCGGGAAGGTCGCAGGAAAAATCGAGCGGGTGGGCCAGCAGGGTGCTGGTGCGTGCCTCGGCCAGCAGGCGAAAGGCGCGGCGGCAATGCAGTTCGGCGTTTTTCGCTGGCTTCTCGCCGGCCGGCAGCTTGCCGGAGAGGGCGGCATAGGCGGCGAAGGGGGTAGGGTAGTGCTGGAGGCCGATGGCCTCGATTACGCCGGGGTCTTTCGCATAGGCGGCGAGATCGACCTGCGGATGGGGCCGGCGTGCTTCCTGCTGGCCGTATCGCAGGAAATGCGCATAGCCGTTGCGGAAATCGCCCGTCGCGACGGCATGGGCCACGTCCGGGTGGCTGGTTGCGTAGAACCGTTCGGAGAAGAAGGGCAGGGGATCGAAAGCGGCCGGTGTCGTAGTGATCAGGTAATGGCGCAGGGGGTGGCCCCATGCCGGTATCTGGTCCGAGACAATGGGATAGGCCCGCAGGTACCAGGCGGGATCGAAGAACCAGGATGTCCGGCGGGCGGCGTTCTCTGGTGCGTGCAGGTTTTCCATGAAGGCGACGAACGGGCCGAGGCGGCTGTCATGGAGGAAATCCGGGTTTTCCTTGAGGAAGAGTGAGGTGGAGAAGAAAAGAGAGGCGTCCCGGCCTTCCCTGGCGCCGTAGGACAGGAAATGATCGTAGCCGTTGCGCAGGCCGTGACGGGCAATCTCTTCCAGCGACAGGCCGAGCTGTGTTTCCCGATAGAAGGGTTCGTCAAAGAAACCGTTCGGATTGCGGTCCCTGAAGCCTTCCGCGCAATAATGGGCGAAGCCCGACGGGACCGTGTGCGCGTGAATCGCATCGGCCACGTCGGCATAGGCCTGGCGATACCATTCCTCGTCGAAGAACGGGTTGGGGGAGTGGCCCAGGGGTTCGCCGCATTCCTGGTAGAAGGCCAGGATATCCGCCTCGTCCCGCAGGTCGGCGATGGCGGGGATGAAGGCGTAGCGGTGGCGATACCAGGTGGCATCGAACTGCCACCATGCGGGCTTCGTGGCCGGTCGTTCCGCCGGCTGGTCCATGGGGGTCATGATCGCGTCCTTGTCGTCGGCCGGGGTCAATGGATGCGGAGCAGCCAGGGCGTCAGCAGCACGGTGGCCAGGGAGGCGATGGGCAGGTGCAGCGGCACGGCCAGGCCGGTGCCCGTTGCCCTGACGCGCGCGGCCGGCGCGCCGATATCGAAGGTGATGACCGGTATGTCCCGCCGCCAGAATTCGGTCAGGATATAGGACCAGGTTTCCGGCCAGATCGCGGGCAGGAAGCCCCAGTCGCACGGGTGGTGCCGGATCAGGGCGGCCAGTTCGTGCTCGCCGTAACGGCCTGTGATCTCGACGACGCCGGTGGCCAGCAGCCTTGGATCGTCACAGGTGTAGCCGATGATGACGAAGCGCATCGGCAGGTCGTGATCGGCGACATGCCGGGCGAGCGCGAGCAGGATATTATAACCCTTCTCGATCCCGATGGCGCCGATCAGGAGGATGCGCCGCATCTCGTCCGGCGCCTTCGGCAGGAAGGTCGCGGGGTGGGTCGGGACGGGCGGTTCCCACTGGCCCAGGGTGATCGGGGCGTCGATATGGCGGCGATAGCGGTCCGCGACATCCTGGCAGGAGGCGATGATGGCGCCGGCACGCCGGAACAGATCGTTGCTCAGGTCGCGCAGCAGTTCCAGGGGGGCGTCGTCGCTGTTCAGGGGGCCCAGATCGGCGACGCAGCGTTGGCAGACATCCCGCGCCGGCTCGCCGCAATAAAGATTGTTGTGCGACACCAGCGTGATGCGCGGGCAGAACCAGGAATAATCGTGCAGATACACGACATAATCGATGCCGCTGCGCGAGACCCAGTGAACGTCGCGGATTCCGGCCCCGATATAGCTGTGGATTTCGATCCTGCTGCATCCGAGGTCGAGCAGCAGCGTGCGCAGCTCCGCGCCCTTTCGCGGCGCGGTGATGTTCGGATAATCCTCCGGCAGGAAGGGGATGATCGTCCAGCCCGCGCCCTCGTTGCCTGACCGGTGGGGCGAGATGATCAGCGGCACACGGCCGGCCGCCAGATTTTCACGCGCGCGCTCCGTCACGAAACGCTGGACGCCGCCCTGTCGGTCATGGGTCAGCAGCGCCACGACGGGTCGCCCGGCGATGGCGTGGCGCAGGCGGGAAAGATCGAGATCCCGGCGGAAGGGGCGTAGCGGATCGCGCGCCTGCCAGGCCTGGACCATGCGGTCATATCCGGGGTGCAGGCCGTTGAGGGTTGCCAGGTTGCGGCGGATCAGGTCGTTGCGCACGGCGCTGAAGGATTGCCCTTCCGCGTGGCCGACGAAGGTGTGCAGGCAGGCCACATGGCGCCAGCCCAGGGCGGCGGCGCGGCGGCTGAAATCATTTTCCTCGCCATAGCCTTGCGCGAAGACGTCCTCGCGCAGCAGGCCGGTCTGATGCAGGCACTCGGCGCGGATATACATGCAGTAGCCATGCGCGGTCGGGACGTCGATCAGGGCGTCGCTCTCGCATGCCGCGAGGCGCTTCGCCGTCTCGACGACCTCCTCATAGATCGGCACGGGATTCTGGCCGTCTGCTCTGGGGTAGCTGAAAATCGTCGCGGCATTGGAGAGCGGTGTGGCGGTGCCGATATCGGGCGCGCGATAGACGGTGCGTCGCAGGGCCGCGATCCAGTGCGAGGGCGGCAGCGTGTCGCTGTTCAGCAGAATGGCGTCTTCATCCCGTTCCACGGTGCGCAGGCCGCGATTGGAGGAAAAGGTGAAGCCGCCATTGCGGGCGTTGGTCAGGACCGTGACGCCATCCAGATCGGCCAATGTGTCGAGAAAGGCGGTGATCCGCTCATCGGGTGAACAGTCATTGACGATGACCACCCGTTCGTTCGGTCCGCGATGTTGGAGGACCAGCGTGATGCATGTGCGCGTGACCTCATAGCCGCGATAGACGGGAATGATGACCGCGACCCGGCGGGCGGAGATGGTGGGCGCATCGGTTTCGGGCACCGCGAAGCGGGGCGTGTAGAGGGTCGGGAAGGGCTGGTTGAAACTTGGCCGCACCGCTGTGGGGTGCGTGCTGGGAAACTGCGTGGCGACCCATTCCGCCTGGGTGCGGGCGTAGCGTCCGCCGGCGAGGGGGTCGAGCGGGCTGCCGTAGAAGGCGCGGCCGAAGCGGTCGGTGACCTTGACCGCCGGCGTCCGGTCGCCCTGGAGGTCGTGCCATGGAATGATGAAGTCGGTACGTGGCTTTTCGGGCCAGAGCGGTTCGTCATGCCGCTCGTCACCGGTCTGTCCGACCGTTGTATCGAACAGCGTGCGGTCGTCTTCGGCGATGCGTATCTGGATATGGTCGGTGGCTGCCAGATTGTTGGGGTAGCGGCACCAGCCGCTCAGACCCTCGGTGGCGCCCTCGATGAATCCTTCGAAGGTCCAGACCGTTCGGCTGTCGATGCCGCTGCCCAGCAGGCCGCGACCCTCATGAAGGATGTCGATGCGTGGCAGATGGGACGGCAGGGTGAAATTGCCGATTTCCCAGACCTGGTAGCCGGGCGGGTGGGCCAGCAAGGTCAGGTCGGCGGGGCGTTCCTTTCCGTCATGGCGCAGGGTGAGGTCGCGGGCGGCATGGTCCGGCAGGCCGGCGACGAGGCGCCCGTCGGGCAGCATGGCGCACCACCCTGAACAGCGATTGGCTTCGGCGATGGCGCTGAAAAGGGGGAAGGCGATATCGGGAAAAATGACCGCGGTTTCGCGCAGGAGGGCACGCAGTTCGACAAAGGCGCGGTCGTGGGCACCGAAACGCATGCGGGTGATCAGCAGGAAAAATCGGGCCAGCGGCGAGAGGGTGACCGACGAGAGAAATTCGAAAGCCTCCGAAGCGCGTGGCTCGTGCAGTGCCAGCCGGCAGAAGCCGATCCCCAGCGTGATGTCGCGCGCGCTCGGATGGGATCGTTGCAGATATTCCAGCCGGGGCAGGATGGCTTCCGGGGTTTGTGGAACGCCTTCCAGCTCCTCGTGGCGGGACGAGAGAACGTCGCCGTACCGGGCGGAGATGTTCCGCACGAAGCTGTCGATCGTCGTCTCCATTATGCGCCGGCCTGTTCGGTCATGGGGACGTTACGCGACGCAGAAGCCGCGCCAGGTGTCATAGACTGGTTCCAGCGCCTTGGATGGAGCCCGCAATTCCGCGCGGCCGACAGTCAGCCAATGCATTTTGCCATTGGTCCATTCGCCGCGAAGGACGGAGGCAGCGACATCCGGATTATTTTTCAGGTACCATTTCTCGTCGAATTCCCTGCCGTCGGTGTCGCGGCCTTCGAAGAAACCGACCTGGGTGAAATGGTCATGGCCATTTTTCAGTTCGCCGCGATGGATCGCGGCATCCACATCGGGGTTCGCCCGCAGATAGGCCGCTTCGTCAAACGGCACGGTCTTCAGGTAGGAGGTTATCAGGAATTTGAAAACGTCCTCTGGAAGAACGATTTTTCCGTTTTCAGTTTTTAATATATGTTGAATTGAAGAATAAAGAATCACAATATTCCTCCAGCGCAAGAGTCTGTAAAATGGATATCTCTTCCGCTGGATACCGCTTGGAAGTAAATATAAGGTAAAAATTTTTATCACCCTACGCATAAAGCCGGGTTGTCTGTCGGTCTTTTTATGCGGATAAAGAGTGAATATTTAATAAAGATACGGTTTTTATTTCTTCGTGGTTATGTAGAAGGAGGGCGTGTGCCATCCTGGGTTCTTTTGTGCAAAAAGAACAGTGTCACTATGCTGGATGATCAGGCTGGCATCGCTGGTACAGAGGCAGGGCCGGCATGTTCGGTCGCCTTTCTCCCTTGTCAGGACAGGAAGAAAGGCGATCCGATTACTCCTTGAAGGCGCGGGCGAGGATGTTCTGCTTTTCCAGCGAGACGGGCAGCGCGGTGGCGGTGACGGCCACGCCCTGCCAGCCCGCGCCCATGGCGGTGTAGAGGTTGACCGCGTCCTGCAACCGCTCCAGCCGCGCCTCGGCCTCGGCATTCTCCGCCGCCAGCGCCGTGCGCTCGGTCGTCAGCACGTCGAGGAAGCCGACCAGGCCGGCGCTGTAGAGCTTGCGCGCCCGGTCGCTGGCCAGCCGGCTGTCCTCGGCCGCGCGGTGCAGCAACTCGGTATGTTCCACGTCGTCATGCCAGGCCGCCATCGCGTCCTCGACCTCGCGGAACGCCGTCAGCACCGTCTGGCGATAGCTCAGACGGCTGGCTTCCGCCGCCGCCTGCATCCCGCGCACCTGCGCCGTCAGCTTGCCGCCATGGGCCAGCGGCAGCGAGGCGAGCATGAAGAACTGCCAGCTCAGCGCCCCCGCCTGGAAAAGCTGGTACATCGCCGACGCATTCGGGTTGAAGTTCAGCGGAATGCTGAAATTCGGATACATCTGCGCCACCGCAACCCCGATCCGCGCCGTGGCTTCGGCGTAGGCGCGTTCGGCGCGGCGGATATCCGGCCGGTTGGCCAGCACGATCGAGGGCATGGTCGCCGGGAAATCCGGCACCTTGGGCAGCGGCCGGGCGATCTTCAGTTCGGCTTCCGTCGTGCCGGGCATCTGCCCCATCAGCACGTCGATGGCATGCGTGATCTGGGCGATATGCGTGCGCAACGGCTCGCGCGCCGCAAGCTGGCTGTCCAGCTCCGCCTTCGCCTGCGCGATCTGCAACGTGTTGCCCACGCCTTCCAGATACAGCCGCTGCGTCAGATCATAGGCTTCCTGCGCCACGCTGATGTTGCGGTTCGAGATCTCCAGCCGTAACTGGGTATCGCGCAGCACCATATAGTCGCTGACCAGCGCCGAGAGCATCGTCATCAGCACCGCGCGCCGGTCCTCGATCGTCTCTTCGACCGCGCGTTCCTGCGCTTCCACGCTGCGGCGGATACGGCCGAACACGTCGATCTGCCAGCTCGCGCTGACGCCATAGGACAGGTAGGACGCGCCGGGACGGTTGACCGGGTTGCCCGGGCGCAGCGGCCAGTTGTCGATATTGAGCGAGTAGCGCGAATCACCGTTGGTGGTATTGGCGTCGACCTGCGGATACCAGGCCGAGGCCTGGCTGTCGCGCAGCGCCCGCTCGGCCAGGATACGCTGGCCGGCGATCTGCAGATCGTAATTGCCGCCGATCGCGCGATCGACCAGCCGGTCCAGTTCCGCATCGTTGAAGCGGTGCCACCAATCCTTCAGCTCGGCATTGGTGCGCGCGATCTCGGCATCGGTCGCCGGATGCTCGTCCTCGGTGAAGTGCTCGGGCACTTTCATCCGGTCCGGCTGGTAGCGCGGACCGACCGTGCAACCCGCCATTACCAGCGCCGAGGTCAGGACCAGGCCGGCCCGTCGGGTCTTCGTCATCATGGTCATGCTCGCGCCGGGGGCCTTACAGATGGTCTTGCAGCCAGGTGGTCAGATGCCCTCTTTGGCTGCGTGCTTCCGGGCCGACAGTCACGGTGCAGGTCATGCCCGCCGCCAGCGTCACGCTCTCGGGCACATGGTCCAGATGGATGCGCACCGGAATACGCTGCGCCAGACGCACCCAGGTAAAGATCGGGTTGACGTCCTGCAGCCCCAGCCGGTCCGGATTGCCGTTCTGGTCGTTGATGCCGCGCGCGATCGAGACGACATGGCCGGGGATGATCTGCTTGTAGCCCATCAGCTTGACCCGGGCCACGTCGCCGACATGCACGCCCCACATCTTGGTTTCCTCGAAATACCCGTTCACCCAGTAGGAATCGGCGTCGATCACCGCCAGCCGGGGCTGGCCCGCCGTCAGATAATCACCCACCCGCAGGTTCAGGTTGGTCACGTAGCCGTTGACCGGCGAATACAGCACCGAGCGTTGCAGGTTCAGCTTCGCGAGATCCAGCGCCGCCCGTGCCGCGTCCACCGCCGCCACCTGCGTTGCCACGTTCGAGTTGAAGACTTCCTGCTCTTCGGCCGACACGATGCCGCCCAGCCCCATGCGGCGCTTTGCGTCGTTGCGCTTCAGCTTCAGGTCTTCTTCCGCTCCATCCAGCCGCGCCTGCGCCTCGCGGATCGCCAGGCGGAAGCGCACCGGGTCCAGCACGAACAGCGGTTCGCCCTTGTGCACGAACTGGTTGTCCACCACCGGAACCTGCACCACCGTGCCCGGAACTTCAGGCGCCACGTCCACCACATACACGCGCACGCGCCCGTCGCGTGTCCACGGGGCGATCATATAGGTGTCCCACAGGGTCACCCCCAGAACGATCGCCAGCACAACGACGCTCAGGGTCAGAACCACGCGGATCAGGGTGCGTAGAAGGGGCATTGTCTATCTCGGACCTTGCAGGGGCAGTTATTCGACCGTTTCTCAGACGAACAGGATCATCAGGCATAGAACACAAGTGTAGAGGGCGACCTCGAAGAGCGCGAGATGCCAGAACCATTTCATGATGCCGGTCCACCACAGCACGAAGCGGATCAGCATGGTCACCGGCAGCGCGGCGATCGCATAGACGACGATCGGCGCCATGAAGACGCCGAAGAAATTGAACTCGGTCAGCATCACGCGACTCTCATTGCGAACGAACGCGCCTGGGGTGGGACGGCCATATTCAGCCTGTTATTGGCGCCCGGCATGTCGCCAGGCAATTGCAGCGGACCTTGTTTGTGAAAGAATCCGGGCGCCGAGTCTACCAGCAGCGATGCCTGTTCGAGGCACGCGGCAATGCGCCGGGTGGGAACGTGGGATGCAGCGGGCCGATCTTCGACGTCGCGCATGACGTCCTGCGCCGCCGTGCGCAGGATAAGTGCGGTATGGGTGGGCTGGGTGCACAGATGCTGGAACGACGCCAGAGCCGCCAGCGTGCAGGTGCGGTCCTGTTCGTGAACCGCCGGATTCTGCACCAGGTGCCGCAGCCGCGCGATCAGGCGCCCCAATGAGACGCAGATGAACGCCGCATCGGTGGTTTCATAGACGCGGGTGGGCGGCGCGACCAGCGAGAAGCGCTGGATCATGCGCAGGATCTTCTGCATTTGCAGGTTTTCCCACACCGGCCAGCTAACGTGGCGGTTCAGCGGCAGGCTGGCCAGTTGCTGGGTGGCGCGATTCATCGACATCACCAGCCGGGCGGTATCCAGCCGGTGGTCGGACGGCAGGATGACCCGGAAGACCAGCGCCAGGCCGATCAGGGCGATCAGGTAGGACAGCCAGACATTCATCAGCGACAGGTCGTCGTATGAGATCGGGTTGCGGATCTGCACCATGGCGTTGAAGAACACCGCATAGCCGAAGCCCCGCATGGCGTGGCGGGGATGGAACTGAAGCCAGATGCCCGGCAGCAGGCAGACCGAAAGGGACAGCCACAGCAGCGGATAGCCGTCGATACGGGGCAGGAGGAAGGTCTGGCAGATGAAGGCGGCGGGAATCGCGGCCAGGGTGCCGCTGGCGAACATGACGCTGGCGCGGGATGCCACCGGGCTGGTGGCCAGCAGGCAGGAAGCCGGGATGAGATAGGCGAGCATGGCGGCGCCGTTCGACCAGCGGAAGACGTACCATGTCAGGCAGCCCAGCAGGGTGACGAACGCGCCGCGCGTGCCGTTGCGCAGCGCTGCCGGCCAGTCGAAGAATAATCGTAGCCTGATGGGACGCACATTCGCCTGCGGGCCCACGAAATCGTCCAGCGCACTGCGCAACTGCACCAGGATGTCGCGTTCGTTGTCGATGAACGCGATGGTGGGGAGGTCCTTGGTTTGCTCGGACAGGTCGTCCAGGGTGTCGATGGCGGTGGCGAGGCGGGCACGCATGCCGGCCGGATCGTCGAGATGCAGGTTCTCGGGGGGCGTGACGGCGAAGCTCGCCATGACCTCGTGCACCAGGTCGCGGGCCGCCGCGGATTGCGGATTGTCGGGCGGGTCGTCGCGCCAGATCGGATGATCGGTGCTGAGCAGCCCCAGCAACCGGGCCACGCCCGCGCGCAGGCCATCGGCACGTCGGCTGAACGCGAAATTGTCGGCGGCGGCGTATTCGATCGCCTCGACCAGCGCATTGGCCTGGGAGAGCAGGCGTGCGCGTGCGTCATAGCTGGTCAGCGTCATCGCACGGAACGAAAAGGGCTGGCCGCCATCGTCCGGCATGGGGGTCTGGCCGGGGACCATGTCTTCCAGGTCCGCCGGGTGCGAGAACTGGCCGGTGATGTTGCGCAGCGTCTGGTCGACCTGGCGCAGGACCTTCTCCGGCCGGCTGACCGAGGTGACCAGGAACACCACGGCCGTGCTGACGATGCCGACCGTGACCGCCGACAGGCGCGACATGGCGGCCATGAAGATGCGGTCGGGGTCGGCGAAGGTGGAAATGGAAACCAGCACGATGGTGTAGCCCGCCAGCACGGCGGCATAGGCCTTGTAGAACCGCAGCAGCGTGGAGACGCAGCAGGCGATGCCGATGATGACCGACAGGCCCATGAAATAGAGCATCGGCGACTGGGGAAAGGCCGCCATCAGCAGCACCGCCGCCGTCGCGCCGATCACGGTGCCGAAAATACGCCAGAAGCTCTTGGAGACCATCGCGCCGACGACCGGGTTGGCCACGATCAGGACCGTCGTGACCGAGGACATCGGCGTCTGGAGCTGGAGGAAGAACGCCAGGAACAGGGCCAGTCCCACGGCCAGCAGCGCGCGGATGCTGTAGGCGATGGTGGGTGAAAGGGCCTTCCAGTCGGGGAAGGCGAAACCGCCGAAGCGGACCAGCGAGCGCGGGAAATGCAGCGCCGTGTGGGGAGGGACCAGCCGGATGCTCATATCCGGATTGCCGCGCCTGCGGTGACCGGACCGCAATGCAACGGATCACGGCCGGGCCGTCCCTGCCGGGGGGCACTCTTATGGGTCAGACGACGTCCAAAGGATCGTGCCCGCGCACTACGCTCGGAGTCCGCCATCTCCACAGCTACCCGGTTTCCCTGACTTGTCATGAGGACGCATCAGGTCTGCGTGCTCATGAAATTGTGACGAGGGATACGTTTCCAGAAATGGCGGGCGGGGGCCAATGCAATTTCAGCATGGTCCCCAACCGGCTTTGGCGTTTCTCAGAGCCTGACCGCAAATGTGGGCTGGCGGCGATCCGGCGCGCGTTTCCTGTGCTTCGCGGCGGGCGGCCCATAAGGCCGCTCCGCTCCGATGCTCGGAAACACACGCTGGGCGCGACCGGTTCCGGGCCGCTCTCGCTCGCCAGCCCACATTTGCGGTCAGACTCTCAGGCGATACGGCGCTGATCGGAGGGGTCAGATGCCCTTGCGGCCGAAGACGGAGCGGACGAGGTGCATGATCGCGCGCAGGGCCTGGCGGCCGACCGGGCCGGCGATTGCGGTCGTCACGGCGGTCAGGGCCATGGCCTGGCGCAGCTCGTTCAGTGCGTGCTCGCGGGCAAAGCGGGCGCGGATTTCCGTCGCGGTCATGATCGAACGGCGGCCGAGCAGCAGGAACAGCAGCGCCATGATGGCATCGACCGCGAAGACCAGGATGGCCGCGCCGAGCACGCTGAACCCCAGTGTCTGGTAGGCGAAGGCCCACAGCAGCGCGTGCCCCGACAGGATTGCCAGCAGGCCGAACACGCCGGCGACGACCAGGAACGCCACCTGCCTGCCGATGCGGATGGCCATCTCGCGGCGTACGGTGAGTTCCGCCTGGACAGTGGCTTTGCCAAGTTCGGCTATCTTCATGGTCCTTGCTTCTTCCCTCTGCTTCGTTGGCGGGCGTTCCGCCGGAATGCCCGCCCGGCCAGATAGCTGATCGCGGCATGGCTGGCGATGGCCGCCGGTCGCGTTCGGCGCACGGCGGCCCGGATGTCGGGCCCGATGATCGGCCACTTCGCGTGGCTTGGCAACGACCCGTGGGCCCCCGGTGCGTGGGCTGGCCCACGGGTTGCGCCCTGGTACATGGCGGGACGGAAACGGCCCTTCACGGCGTGCTGCGGGCGATTTTACGGGCTCGCGCCGCGAGATCGGTCGTATCTTTCATGTGGGTGGTCTACACTCGGCGGCTTTCGCTCCGTCCTGGCAGGTTTCGCTTCTCGCATGGCTCCCCTCTCTCCACGTCTTGATGTTCGCGGATTTGTGTGCGCGCCGGTGGAGCCTTCCACGCCCGCGCTGTCGTTTTCGATCGCGCCCGGCGGGTGCCTGGCGTTGCTGGGGGACCGCGCGGTCGATCTCTCCCGCCTGCTGGACACGCTGGCCGGTCATCTGCCGTGCGTGGCCGGCGAAATCCTGCTCGACGGACAGGACGTGGCGGGGTTGCCGGCGGGCCATCGGGGGCTGGGATTGTTCAGCGCGCGCGATCCGCTGTTCGCGCATCTGACAGTGCGGCGGAACCTGGCCTTTCCGCTGGAGGCGCGGGGCATGGCGCGTCCGGCGATCGCGGCGCGGGTGGACGCGGTGCTGGCGCTGCTGGGGTTGGATGGATGCGCGTCCCGCCGGCCGCGCGCCCTCGATCCGCAGGACGAGTGGCGGGCGCGTCTCGGCCGGTTGCTGGTCTTCGCGCCGCCCGTCCTGTTGCTGGACGACCCGTTCGCTGGGCTGGAGCGTGGCGACCGGCTGGCGATGCGCCGCCTGCTGGCGCGGGTGGCGCGGGCGCAGGGGCTGACGCTGCTGCTGGCGACCGGCGATCGGGAGGATGCGTTGCTGCTGGGCGATGCGATCGGCGTGCTGTCGGGTCGTGCGCTGTTGCAGACCGGCAATGCGGCCGAACTGTTCGACCGGCCGGCCTGCGACCGGGTTGCCACCGGCTTTGGCGATGCCAACGCGCTGACCGGGCGCGTCGCGTGGGTGGAGGACGATCTGGCCTCGGTCCATCTGGCCAGCGGTGCGCGGGTCGAGGCCATGGCGGGGCAGGGGCTGGCCGACGACATGCTGTGCACGCTGTGCGTCCGGCCCGACCGGATCGCCACCCTGTTTCCGACCGGCCGGGCCGCCGCCGATGATGATGGCGAGGACACGCTGCCGGCGGTGCTGGCGGGGCTGCACCATATGGGCGACCATATCCGGCTGCGTTTTCGCCTCGAGGACGGGCAGGAGGTCCTGGTCCGCCGGCCGCCGGCGCAGAACCTGACGGGGCTCGTGCCCGGGCGGACCGCGCGGCTGGCGTGGCAGCCGGCCCATGCGGTGGCCTTTCCGTTTCGGGGGGAAATGGGCTAGCGTGCCCGCCTGTTTGTCCTGCCTCCTGCGAAAGTCCATTCCCCTGTCCCGCCCGCCCCGCATCTTCCGATCGCTCCGCCGTCTTCTGATCGGGTTGCTGCTGCTGGCGATCGTGCCGACCGGCGGGAATGCCCGGACAGGCTGGCGCACGCATGCGCTGGTGGTGAACAGCCTGGGTGGCGCCCTGAGTTCGGCGCAGGACAAGGCGTTTTTCCGCCCCTTCGCGGCGCAGATGGGGGTCGGCATCCTGCGCTATGTGTGGGACGGCGATCCGCAACCCCGGCCGGGGCATGCCGGCCGTGCCTGGACCGTGGCGCTGATGGAAGACAGTACCGCCCGTGCCGCCTGCATGCAGGGATTTCTGCTGCGTCTGGGCGGTGCCCCCGGCAGCGCGGATGCCTGCGGCGTGCCGGCCCTGCGCGAGGGGATCGCCCTGGCGTGGGATCGCGGACGTATTCCGGTGGCCCCGCATTGGAGCGATTTCTGGAATGTCGTGCGCTATCCCGGCAAGCGGGGGCTGCGCCGTGATCCGCGCTCGACGCTGGAGATCGCGCTGATGGCCGATGGCGTGGCGCCGGCCGATGTCTATGCCGTGCTGGGCACGCCCGAGGGTGTCGCGCGGGCCTTCCGCAAGCTCAGCCAGTTGCGTCCCTATATCGAGTGGTGGACCAGCCCGGTGGAATCCGCGCGTATCATCGGCAATGGCAGCGTGCTGATGACCAGTGCGGCCGGGGGCGAGGTGATGGCGGCCGGGACCGGCCAGCGCGATGTGGGGCTGCAATGGGAGCAGAGCCTGGATGAGGGCCTGTCCTGGGGTGTTGCGCCCGATCTGGACCGGGCGGCGCGCGACCGGGCGCGCAGCCTGCTGCATTTCATGGCCCAGCCAGAGCAGGTGGCGCGGTTCGCGTCGCTTTATCACGCGCATGGCGATGTGGGCTCGGCCCAGCCGCTGCTGATGGATGCCGCCTTCTGGCACGAGCATCTGCCCGATCTCTCCAAACGCTTCGCGGACTGGCTGGCTGCGCCATGACCGGGTTGCCGGCTTTCTCGGTGCCGGCGCTGGCGGTCAGTCTGCTGGTGGAAGGGGGGGCGGCCGGAGCCGCATGCGGACTCGGCCTGCTGCTGCGGGTGGGGCCGAAGGGGCGGTGCGTGCTGTCGGGCGCCCGGATCGGTGCCCTCGCACTGGCAATTCCGGGATGGATGGGGGCGGTGATGCTGTCCGGCCCCTGGCGCGATGGTGGTGCCGGGCCTGTCGCGGTGCAGGCTGCCTGCCTGGTTCCGCTTGTTCTGTTGCCGCTTCTGCGCGCGCTCGATCGGCTGCCGCCTGGGCTGGCGCGGACGGCGGCAGGTCTGGGGGCGGGGCGGGCAGTCCGGTTGCGTGGCCTGTGGCTGCCGTTGCTGGGGCCGGCGGCGCTGGTCGCGGCGGTGCTGGCGGTGGCGGGGGCCGTGCTGGTTGGCGTGCTCGACGGGTAGGCGGCGTTTTTCTTCTCTCTGCCGCCCGGATTCAGTAAGACGGTCGCCATGACCGATATGAAGCCGTTCTGGCAGGTCCGCCGGCTGGACGAAATGACGACCGAAGAGTGGGAGTCGCTGTGCGACGGCTGCGGACGCTGCTGCCTGCACAAGCTGCGTGAGGACGTGACCGAGCAGATCCTGTTTACCGATGTCGCCTGCCGGCTGCTGGATCTGGAAACCTGCCTGTGTTCGGACTATGCGTGCCGTCGGCGCAAGGTGCCCGATTGCGTGCAACTGACGCCCGAAGCCCTGGCGGAGATCGACTGGCTGCCGCCATCATGCGCCTATCGGCTGCTGGCCGAGGGGCGACCGCTGGCATGGTGGCATCCGCTGGTTTCGGGCTCGCCCGACACCGTGCATGAGGCCGGGGTTTCGGTGCGGGGGCGGGCGATCAGCGAACGGCGGGCCGGCCCGTTGGAGCATCACATTGTCGACTGGCCCGGCAGGATGCCCCGTCCGCGCCGGCCACGGGCGCGCGACCGGGCATGACGGTCGGCCTGTCCGGGCCGATGCCGGTGGAGGCCGAGACCGTGCGACTGGCCGGGCGGGATGTGCCGGTGCGCTGGCGCCGGTCGGGCCGGGCTCGGCGGCTGTCGTTGCGGATCGATGCGCGCGCGGCCGAAATCGTCATTACCCTGCCGCCGAGGGCGGAGCGCGAAGCCGGGCTGGCGCTGCTGCGGAGCCATGCCGTCTGGGCGCTGTCGCGGCTGGACCATCTGCCGGCGGCCGCGCCGTGGCATGATGGTGGGCAGGTGGTGCTGGATGGGTGCGCGCATGGCATCGCCCATTGTCCCGATGGGCGACGGGGGGTGTGGATAGAGGACGGGGTGGTGAAGGTGAGCGGTGAAGCGCCGTTCCTGCGCCGCCGCCTGGCGACGTTCCTGCGGCAGGAAGCCGGGCATCGGCTGGGGGCGCGGCTGACGGAGATTACGGGATTGTCCGGCCTGCGGCCCCGACGGCTGGTGATCAAGGATACCAGCAGCCGCTGGGGCAGTTGTAGCGCGGATGGCACGGTGATGCTGAACTGGCGGCTGGTGATGGCGCCGGTGGATGTGCAGCATTACGTGATCGCCCATGAACTGGCGCATCTGCGGCATATGAATCACGGCCCGGATTTCTGGGTGCTGGTGGCTGGCCTGACGCCGCATCGCCATATGGCGGAAGCCTGGCTGCGCCGGCATGGACCGGCTCTGCTACGCGCCGCGTAACCTGCCAAAAACCGCCGCCGCCGGATTTTACCCGTCACGCGAGTGTGCTAGAGGGCGTACCGGGCGAGCTTGGCGGAATGGTAGACGCACGAGACTTAAAATCTTGCGCCCGCAAGGGCGTGCGGGTTCGAGTCCCGCAGTTCGCACCATATAAGATATTGAAATCACGATATGGTTCAAGGTTATCCACAACCTGACCCCTGGACTCTTACATAACTTCTTACATACGTTCCGGGGACAGAACGAAAGTTCTATCGTGCTTCAACGCCGCGCGACCGGATTTTATTTTCGGATTGCCGTGCCCGTGCGCCTTCGGTGTGCGCTGGGCCGGAAGGAAATCTGCCATTCCCTCTGATCGCGGCGGGAATTCTCGAATTGGCCGAGGTCGCGGGTTACTATCTATTCGATGAACTCAGGTTCGTCGGGCGCGACAAGAGGCGTGGCGCTGGTTTTGGCGGCGCCTTTTCAGTGTATAAGAATCGCCTCGGAATACCGGCGGCCCAGGTCGTGTTCCACAGTTTTCGCCACAATGTGTCCACCCAGCTTCGGAATATGCCGGAAAGTGGGGAGCATGGTATCCGCGAATCCTGGATCGATGATTTCCTTGGCCACGAATATGGGCGGGGAAGTGTCGGGGTAAAGAAATACCTCGACGGGATCGATCTCGAAAATGTCGCAAAAGTCGCCCAGGCTGTGAATTACGCGGACTTTTGGGACGTCCGGACTTTGATGGGGTAGCCATGTCCGATCTAGCGTTAACGGTCGGGTCGACGATGCAGGCCAGACCTATTGTTGACGTCAAAGCCCTCACCCCCGGTGCTTGGTCTGACAAGATGCCGACATCGTCCTCGGCCTCATTGCCTCGGTTCATTATAGAGAGCCTCCTTTCGGGACATTTGCGCCCGGCGGTGATAAAGTATTGCCCATGGCCACCTGGTTTACCGCCGACACGCATTTCGGCCACGCCAACATCCTGAAGCATTGCAACCGGCCCTTCGCATCGGTGACCGAGATGGATGCGGCCCTGATCGCCAACTGGAACGCCAGGGTGGTGCCAGGGGATGACATCTGGTGCCTCGGTGATTTCTGCCGGGGGTCGCCTGACAGGTATGGACCGCACCTGAATGGCCGCAAGCATCTGATTATCGGCAACCACGACAGGCCGTCCGCTCAGGTGTGGGACGGCTGGGCGAGCGTGCAGCCCTATGCCGACTTGAAGCTGGATGACGTCCGGCTGATCCTGTTCCACTACCCGATCGCGGAATGGAACGGCTTTTATCGCGGGAGCCTGCACCTTTACGGTCATGTCCATGGACAGCGGGAACCCACGCGCCAGTCCTGCGACGTGGGGGTGGATTGCTGGGATTACCGTCCGGTTTCCCTGGATGAACTCAGGGAGCGGATGGTGGCTTCGGGCTAGGCCCTGTTAGATCTTGACCCAATCTGCGGTTGCGGCGAGGTGAAGGATAGCGAGGAATGAAGCGGCGGTCTTTTCGTATCGCGTTGCGACGGCCCACCATTCCTTCAGACGAGCCCAGAGGTTTTCACCAGGTGGCGGTTGCGATAAGCCCATTGTGGACAGGCGACCGCGGCGTCCCGGCGCTTGGGCGGGATCACTGGTCGAACCCCTATGGCCCAGACATGCTCCCGGAAGGCATTGGAGGCGTATCCCTTGTCGCCGATGACCCATAATGGTTCGCGTGGCAGGCGGTTGAGCATGGCGGGTGGAGTGGTAGTTCGTGCGTCTGACTGGGCGCCAGGGTGAAGGTAACGGCACGGCCACGCCCGTCAGCGACTACGCAGACCTTGGTTCCATAGCCACCACGAGAGCGGCCAAGTGCTTCACGATGGTCTCGCTGTCGGCTGTCGTCCCCTTTTTTTGGGCTCCGGCCGCTTTGTGATGCGCACGAATGTTGGTGCCATCGAGAAAGACCATACCCAGAGCCTGCCCACGTTCCTGCACCAGGGCGAACAAGCGTTCCCAGACCCCGCGTTTGGCCCAGCGGATGAACAACTGCGCCGCCAGCCACCACGGACCCAATTCTGAAGGAATGCTGCGCCATTTCGCACCGTTCTGGTGGCGCCAGAACACCGCCGAAATCGTCCGCCGCAGATCTTTCGGCGGCGTCTTGCCCTGCGGGCGCACCGCTTCGATCAGCGGTTCCCAAACCGCCCAGGCTTCGTCGGTGAAAATCTGCGTCGCATTGCTTTCGGTCATTTCCGGTATATGGGAACGATCTTCAAGCTCTAACAGATCCTAATCCCGGACCAGAGGGTCAACAGCAGCGCCGTATAACGACAACCGGGTATAGCTTATTCAAACCCAAAAAAAGTCCGAACGGATGGGTCCACCTCTGAACTCACGTAGCGTCGTTGCAGCGCCGCTATGATTTCATCACGTGTTGCCATACTGACCCGCCTCATCCCCGGCGCCCCGAATATCATTCCAGGGAGCATTTCAGGTAAGGCAACAATCGTCACTTCAGGAACATTTTATACGAGGCAATGCGATGGCTGACGTAATGGCACTTCGATACAATAGGATACAGGACACCCCCCCTGTTTCCTGACCTGAACACGGCATGCATTGGAAAGAGAGAACATTATGACGTTGACGATACCCGCATCCCGCGAAATCCGGGTTTTTCTGTCTTCAACGTTTCGAGATATGGAAGAAGAACGCGATTACCTCCTGACCCATGTCTTTCCGGTGTTTCGCACTCTCTGCCTGGAACGGCTGGTCACCTTCACCGAAATCGATCTGCGATGGGGTATAACGGAGGACGAGGCCAAGAACGGTCGGACTGTGGAAGTCTGCCTCAATGAAATCGATCGGTGCCGGGACATCAGGCCGCCGCCATTCTTCATAGGGTTTCTGGGCGAACGGTATGGCTGGATTCCCAAGTCAGAGGAATTGGGACGTTACTGGACGGACCATGCGGCCTCTCCCTATCTTCTGCGGATCAAATCCGCACTTGAGGACAGGATCAGCGTCACTGAGTTGGAAATGCGGGTCGCACTGCTGGAGCCTTCTCCTAAAGAAGATGAAACACGCGGGCGAATTTTTCTGCGTGCAAGGACATTTACGGACGAAATTGCTCGCAAGGCCGGAATCGCTCCGGGTGATCCGGCCTTTTATGATCCGGCGGACGGGCGCCTCACCCGTTTCAAGGAAGCCCTGCGTGCCACATCCTATATGGGATTGGATGACTATAAGAGCCTCGAAGCCTTCGGTGAGGCAGTAAAGAATTTCCTGAACGATGAACTCGACCGGTGGTTTCCCGCAGATGCTATGCCGAGCCACGATGAACGCATTACGCGTGCCCACGCGCTCTACGCCCTGTCGCGGTGTCAAGCATACGTCCCCTTGCAGGACGTCGAAGATCAGGTTCTTACGGCGTTCCGAATGGCCAGAATCCGGCCCGATAGCCGCCCGATCCAGGTTACGGCTCCGTCCGGCTACGGTAAAAGCGCGTTTCTGGCCCACCTTGCGGGACGTTTTACGGGCGACGACGATGCCACGATATTCGTTCATTTTGTCGGAGCAGACGGCTCGCCCGAACTGACAGCCTGGCGGGACCGATTGATCGCCTTCCTCCGGAAAAGTGGCCCCTCGATTTCCTCGACGCTCGACCAGGATGAAGAGCGTTGGGACAGCCTTCCGTTCCTGTTGGGCGAAAGCGCCAAATGGCTGGGAAAACCCCTTGTCCTGCTGCTGGACGCCATCAACCAGTTCACTGACGCTGGTGCAGAAGCCCGAGCGAAGGCTGCTAACGCCAAAGCGACTCCTGAGAACATCGCCGCCGCCGTCGCCGCCGAGGTTTCCCGGCGCCTGGGCACGTTGCGGCTGCCTGAAGGCGTTGTGCTGATCATGTCCACGACACCGGACAAGACGGTTCCCGAAGCCCAACCCATCGCATTACCCGTTCTTGACCAGACGCAACGTGAGGACGCGATCAGGAAATTTCTTAGAATCCACAGTAAAAACTTCTCGTCCGATCTTCCTACAGACCTGATGCCGACCCTTGCATCGGAAAAAAAGTGCGAGAACCCACTCTTTCTAAGGCTGGTGCTGGAAGAACTTCGGGTTCACGCGCGATATGAGAACTTGACGGAGAAGACGCGCGAGCTTCTCGTCTGCTCAGATGCTTACGCTCTATTCTACCATATCCTGAATGAGATGGATCGCGATTTCGCGGATGACCAGCACTCGGGTCTTGCAACCCAGGCTGTTCGTCTGATGACAGCGTCTTGGCGTGGCTTGCGTCCTTCCGATCTCGGTAGCTTGCTGGCCTCTCCGAACGACCCTCTCGAACCCGAAAGCGGCAAACCCCGCTTGCCGGACCATACTCTCGCCCCGTTGCTTGCGCGTCTTTCCCCTTTCTGCCTGAATGACGATGGACGCATGACGTTGATGCACGCCATTTTGCGCCAGGCGTCTCAGAAGCGACGACGCAGAACTCAATTTGATATGAGTAAGCTAAAGGCAGACACGGAATTCGATGAAGAGCGACGGAAATTAATCTTATATTTCAAGGATCGTAGCGATTCTGTTGCTGTCTGCGAGGCAGTATATCAAGTGAAATGGCTCGTAAAGAATATCGTTTCCGTCGAAGAATACCAAAATCCGGGCAATGCTTTTCTTTATGAAGATGATCAGGGGCGCATGCAGCGATCTTTCGACGAGAGAGGGCCGCTCCTTGAAGGGTTGCTGGACATGCTCCGCAAGGCTCGTTCCTTCGACCATACTGATTTGCTGTGGACAATGACATATCTTGCGGATCTGTATAAAGAACAGGGCAGTTATCCGGATCAGGAGCCTTATCTGAAGGCATTACCGCTTTATAACGAGGCGCTGGATATTTTCCGTAAGTATCGACCGGACGATAAGAGAGGTCTCGTTAAAACCATCGACAATCTCGCGGACATATATTGGTTTCAGAAACTTTATGATAAGGCGGCGGCGCTTGAGAGCGACGCACTGGATATCCGTCGCAAGTATCTTTCAGACGATAGCCAGGGTATCATCAAAGCTCTGAATGTCTATGCTGGCCGGTCTCAGAAGCGCGGATGTTCCACGAAGGCGGTTCGGCTTTATCGAGAGGTGCTGAACATCCATCGCAAGGCTCTCCCGCTCGACAATAAAAGGATAGCGCAGAGCCTGATAAATATCGCGGATGTATTTAACGGGCAAGGTCGTTATCCGGCAGCAGAGCGTCTCTATCGAAAAGCATTAAGTGTTATTAGGGAGTCTTTTTCAGATGGTCATGGAGGCATTCCCGAGGCCATCACAAAGCTTGCTGATGTTTGCAAGGCACAGGGCAACTATCCGGAGGCAGTGCGTCTCTACGGTGAGAGGCTCCACATTATGGTCTGTGAGGCAGGGGGGAGCCGTTATAAGGGTATTGGCGATCTTTTAGATAAGATATTGGACAGCGTGGGCTTGTACAAGAAGCAAGGTCATGACGCATTGGCAGATGGTCTCTATCGCAGTGTAGCGGAAATTCTTTATAATGAAGCATTAAGCGCCTTGAACAAAGAATTCTCTTCTGAAAAATCATCGGTTAATTATGGCTTAATATTACCAAGATACCTTAATTCCTTCCTCTCCAGAGTTTTGACCATCTTTCGCGAGGTGTTTCCAGCTAATGATGTTCGCATGGCAACGATTCTGGATAGTCTTGGAAAGCTTTCTCTCCAGCATAACCGCTACCCCGCGGCGGAGAGTTATTATCGCGAGGCTCTCGATATCCGTCGCAAGTTTCCTCCCATAGATCAGCCGGACATTGCTCAAAGTCTGGATAACATCGCGAACGTATATCTATCGCAGAATCTCTATGATAAAGCCGAGCCACTGCTCCTGGAAATATTGGATATCCGGCGCAAGGCACTCTCCACCGATGATCCGAAATTTATCGTGATTCTGGAGAGGCTTGCGAAACTGTATCGTGGCTGGGAAGGTCGCCGCATGGATGCGGAGCCATTCTATCAAGAAGTGCTGGCCATCCTCAGCAAGGCTCTCCCAGTCAGCGCTCAAGAAGTCATCACAACCCTTAACAGCCTTGCGGGGCTTTATCAGGCAGAGGACAGAAAAACGGGTGCGGAACCATTTTATAGACGGGCGGTGGAGATCAGTCGCGAATCCTTCCCCGACAGCGATCCACGTATCGTCGATTGCTTGCGGAATCTTGCTGGCCTGTATCGGACACTGAAAAAAAATGACGAGGCAGAAAAACTATGCCGCGAAGTACTGGATAGAGTTCGTAATGCTATCGATTCCAAAGATTCGGATATTCCAATAAATCAAGAAGAGTTTTATAACCTGTGCAAAAGTCTCAACGATCTTGCTTCTCTGTATCAAATTCAAGGCCGTTATACGGATGCGGAACCACTATATCTTGAGGTGTTGGCGATCAGTCGTGAAGCCCTCTCGGCAGACGATCTCGATATCGCGGATAGCCTTGACCGCTTGGCGAACCTGTATCGAGATGAGGGCCGCGACATCGATGCGGAGCCACTTTATCGCGAGGCCGAGCATATCAGAACGATCAACGCAGCGTATTATGCTGACTGAATATGTGAAAGAAATTTGACTGCTATGTCTGATTACAAAAATTTTGTTTATGGCCTCCCAATTACCGTTGGTATCACGGGCCATCGTGACATCAGGGATACTGATAAAGTCCGGGAGATATTACGCGAGCAACTGCAAGCCATTCGGCCGCGCTTTCCAAATACGCCGCTCTACGCGCTCTCGGCTCTGGCTGAAGGGGCGGATCGACTGTTTGCGCAACTGGCACTCGATTGCGGCTGGCAATTGCATGTCATTTTACCGCTCGCACCTGAAGTCTACAGGGTCGATTTCATAAGTGAGGAGTCGAAGAGCGAGTTCGATATACTCTGCAAGCAGGCGGAGACCTGCACCACGGTTCGTGTCGTCGTTCCTGGTTCAGAACAGGATGTGACACAGAAAGGACTTCACCGGGACCTGCAATACGCGGAAGCAGGGATTCAAATGGCCCAGTGCAGTCATATCCTAATTGCGTTATGGGATGGGAAACCGGCTGTGGGTCTGGGAGGCACTGCGCAGATCGTCAATTTTCGCGAGACCGGCTATCTTGATCTCGAAGGCACCAGCCAGTCCGGGCATGTGACGCCGCGCATTCGCGATATGCTGCTCCCGACCAATCCGCTTTATCCGCCGGAAACCGGACTCGTCTGCAAGATCTTCTGCGACCGGCAAAGCGCGGCAGGATCTGTCGCCGATGGATGTAAACTTCATGACGTGGAGTGGACAGCAGGAAGCTCAAGAGAAGAAAAAGATATACGAAAAGAAGAAAGTCTGGCCGTTCTATTCTCGAAATCCAGCACTTTCGGAGAACACGAGACGCCTCAGATTCTCGATAGCCTGAACAAGATAGTTTCTTGGAACAGCAATGTTCAGAAAGCCCTTCAGCATGAACCGGGCTGGCCAGCCTCCTTGTCGGAATATTCCACCGCACCAGATCCGCTCAGAACGCCCTTGTTGGGAACGCGCTGTATTGTCGACAAGATTGTGACGAAAAAGATCAGTGAAAGGCGGGGTCGGCTGAAACTGGTTTTTGTCGTTATGGCGGTTGCGTTGCTGATCGGCAGCCGTGCGCCCGGCGATCCGGAGTGGTGGGTCACCCTTTCGTTGTGGGGACAACTGCTCGCGTTGCTTGGGCTTGCCTATTTGCTGTATCGCCGGGGATGGAAAGGCGTTCCGGAAGACTATATCGAACAGAGAGCACTGACCGAAGGGCTCCGCATACAGGACCATTGGAATACCATCGGTGTTCGAGACGGCGTGTCCCTCCACTATATGCATCATGAAGAAGACCTTCTCCAGCGTGTCAGTTACGCTCTTAAGGGAACTCGTTTCGGAAAAGTGTCCACGGACCGGACTGTCGATGCGTTTCGGGATTTAAAAACACGCTGGATCGATGATCAGTTCATGTATTACTCCGGAAAAACAAAGCCGGAGGAAGGTGCGGTAAGATATCTGAAACGAATTAGTAAGTTATTGTTCTGCTTTGGTGTCTTGTTTCTTGTATCAGTGACCATCAACGGGTCCATAGGCTTCTTTCATGGGGAAGGAGAAAGCTCGTTTGAGTTGCTTTTCCATATTCTTGAGCACCTTGCGGAGCTTTTGATCGAACTTTGTGCCCTTCTCCTGGCATATCTCGAATTTTCAGGAGATACTGACAATGTTGAGGATTACACGAGAGCGAAATATCTGTTCGCGCGGGCGCAAAAACAGTTCGACGATAATCTGAAATATCTGCCTGATGTTTCTGCCTCAGTTGGCAAAGAGACCTCATTGGGAGTCGAGGATGAGTCCCAGCCCGAACATAATCTTCGCCATGTTGCCCGTTCCTTGGGGATCGAGATTCTCACTGGTGATACTGCCCGCTGGGTGGAGCGCTCTCTAAAGCAGAAAATCGACCTGCTGAAGAGATGATGGCGTCTGGCCTTGCCCCATAAGTGCCGTGGGACGTATCGGGCTGTCGACCTGCAAGTATGACGATCGGCAATGGGTAAAAGGCACGCCCATTGCCGATAATACTGCCCAATGGGTCAAGCCAGCGCTGAAAGCATTCTCCACTCCCGCTACCGCACATCTCACATGCGTAGGCGCATCGGGTTCTGAAATCGGCAAAAAGGCGATACTGATCAGGCGCAATCACTCCGGCGGAGCAAGGAAACCCAGACTCTCCAGATAATCCTCGACCGTCCGCCCGTGGGGATGGCTCGGAGACTGCTGCGTTTGCGCCCGCTGAACTGGAATCTGGGGCCGGCGATAGACAGGCTGCGGCGCCGGAGACGGCTCCTGATTGCTGGCGAACGGCGTGGCGCCGTCGATCGCGCCCGCCTCGATGGAATTGTCGCCAGGTTGGACCAGACGACCGTGGACGTCCGGCAGAGGTAGCTCGATACGAGCTGCCTTGATCGCCGGCGACAGGGCTGGAAACACCGGCGACAACACCGGCTCCTGCGGCGCCCTCTACGCGGGCACCAGCTTCTCGACCAGCGACGGTGCCTGAGCGCCAGACCGGTGTTGTCGATCGCGGTATGGAGCCGGTGCCTGCGCATCTGGCGCGGGAAAGCCGTGAAGATCATGGCGATGCTCATGGCGTTTATTCCACTCTCAGGGCGCGAGCCGGTTCGGCGCGCGCGAGGCCGATCGTGCGGCTGAAGACCGTGAGCGCGCAGAGCAGCGCGGCCAGCAGCGTGATGAGAACGAAATACAGGGGCGTCAAAGTGATGCGGTTGTCGAAACCCGCAAGCCAGTTACGCATGAACATCCATGCCAGCGGCCAGGCGATCAGGCTGGCGTAGAGGACGGGACGCAGAAACTGGGCCAGCATGAGGTGCATGATCTGCCCTGTTGTCGCTCCCAGCGTCTTGCGAATGCCGACCTCGTGCATCCGGCGTTCGGCACTGAACGCGGCGAGCCCGTAGAGGCCGAGGCAGGCAATGGCAATGGCAACACCCGCGCCGAGTGTGAAGAGCTTGCCGCGCGCTGTGTCGTTACGGGTGGTGCCGGCAATGATCTCGGTCATCGCCTGCGGTTCGAACGGCACGTCCGGAGCCAGCGTCGGCCAGGCAGCGCGCAGGGATGACAGCACGCGGGGCACCGCGTTCGGCGTGGCGCGGAAGCTGATGATGGCATCCGTGATCGGACCCGCCTCCAGTTCGTAAATGACGGGCGGTAGCGTGTTCTGGCCGGAATTGAGAATGACGTCTTCAACCACGCCGACGATGGTGCGCTTGTCGGCACGGCCGCTCTCGCCGAAAAGAAAAGTCTGGCCGATCGCCGCCTGCGGGTCGGAAAAGCCTAACTTGCGCGCCGCGTCGCGGCTGATGACAAAATTCTGGGCCAGAATATCGGGCTCGCCATTTTTCGTGGTCGTCACATCCGTCGCACGGTCCGGCGTTGCCATGCGTCCCGCGAGAAGACGTGTTCCGTAGGTTTGAAAGAATGTCGCGTCATGGGGCACGGTCTGCGCCATGAACGCTTTCTGCCCGAACGCGCGCCGTACGCCCCCGACCGTAAATCCTCCGAGACTCCCGCCTGACGACACCGTCAGGCTATGGATGTCGGGCATGGCACGGATGGCGTCGACAACCGCCGCCTGGTGGGCGTCGAGTCCATTCAGTTTCGTCGTCGAGATGACAACGAGACCGGGGATTGTCATGCCTCGATCCAGATGCCGCAGATGCAGCGCCTGCGCGTTGACGACGAGCGTGCATATCCCGAGCGTGACGGCGAAGGCGAACTGGAAACCCACCAGAAAGAGCCGTATCCGCGCGCCGAATCGCCCTTGCGCGGGCAGTCGCGCCGAGGCCAGGACCGGCGCGGGCAGGAAAGACGACAGCAGAAACGCCGGATAGAAGCCCGCAGCCAGTGTGAGGACCAACACCACACCGAGCAGCAAGGGGAGCGTCCAGGCATAATCGAGTGTCACCGGCCAGCCTGACAGGCTGGCGACGGTCGGGACCGCCATTTCAAGCAGTGCCAGGCCGAGTGCGGCGGCAAGCAGCGTCAGCACAAACGCCTCGCCGAGAAACCTCATCATGAGCCGCATGCGTGATGCGCCAAGAACCTTCCGGATTGCCACTTCCCGTGCCCGGCCGAGAGACTGTGCCGTCGCGAGATTGACGTAGTTCAGGGCCCCTGCGGTGAGTGAAAGAAAGCCGATCACCGCGAGCGCCAGCACCACATCGCGTGACGCGCCATCATTGGCGACGCCATCTGATCCGAAATGAATATCCGTCAGCGGGACAAGGTGAAAATCCATTTTGTCCCCGCCTGTGCCATTCTGGCTCATCTGTTTGGCTATCGGGGAATTGTCGAACATATCATGCGCCATGCGCATGAACGTCGTCCGATCGGTCAGGGTAGGAAGAATGGCGTAGGTGTGCGCGCAGAGCGTGTTCCAGCCCTCGCACGGGCGCTCGGCCACTTCGTTCGGGATCGGGGCGACAAGGTCCGCGCTGATTGTCGTGTTCGCAGGATGGGGCGCCAGGATTCCGGCGAGGCGATAGACATGCGTCTTCCTGTTCCGCGTTACGTTGAGCGTCTTTCCCATCGCCGGCGCGTTGCCGAAGAGCTTTCGCGCCATGTCGGTGGAAAGGATGATATTGTCGGGTGACGACAGTGCGGCCGCGGAGCCGGAGGCGAATTTCAGGTCGAAAAGATCGAAGAAATTCCGGTCGACGAAATTGACGCCGACGTCATTACGCACGGTCCTGTCGGGACCGGACGGATTTTCGATATCTGCCGTGCCATCTTCGGAGCGGGTCGCTTTCAGGCTGGGCAAACGGGTCTGGATGCCCGGTAGCAGGGGCGCGGGCTGATGGACCATGTGAAAGGTGCTGCTGCCGATCCGGGCGTCACTCTGCAATTCGTAAATGGAGCCGGCGTGCGCATAGAAGCGATCCCAGCTCAGCTCGTAACGCGCGACCAGCGCGAGCGTGAGAAAGGTGGCGATACCCAGAGCGAGCCCTGCCACGTTCAACGTGGCATAAAGCTTGTAGCGGGTGGCGAGCCGCCAGAAATCCGAGACTATCGAGAGCATGTTCGACCCTTTCCCGCGCGGGAATGCGTCAGATCGCATTTCGCACAGACACGACGATCCGACTGTCGAGCATATCCACGCGACGAGGCCGCCCATAGCGCGGAGCCCGGTGGAGAAGGAGCGCGCAGCGTGACAGTGGCACAGCCTGATCCAGCCCTGCCCCCGAAAGGACACGGGGCGTGTCAACTGCCGACAAACTGCTGGACGTTGGTCGATCCATGTACCGTTTCTCCTCTTGAAAAACAATGTATCAGCAAAACAATGGGTTTTATCCAGTTGAAAAACGGATGTTTTTTCAACCTCTGATAGAGACCGGTTCGGAATCGGACATGGTGTCCGCGATCGGACACCGCCAGATGATCTGTCAAGAAAAAACTAAATGGATGGCGGCTTTGACCCTGTTTTCACAGGCTCTTACGAAATCCGAGGGGCGGCCTGCGCGCGGTCGGATGACTGGGATGCCCTGTTCGAGATTGAAAATAGAGCATCTCGCCTATGTTCTGCCTATCGCCATGCCGGAAAGCGGATTCTGACGGGGTTGCTGGCATTCGTTCGGTCGGACGGGATTCTGTTGGGGACTCTTATACAAAATCTTATCTAATTATTTGAAATAACATATGGGCTCAGTCTCCTGGAGAAGGGGGCGTGGATCGTGGCGTGCGCGATTTCTGCCCGTGCATTTTCAGACGCTTGAAGCGGCGGTGATTTTTGTCCAAAATACGTGGGAATCTGCTTTTGTGCCGTCGTTTCTTCCCGGTTCCGGGAAGATCGTATGCTTCGTGTCAGAGGTGTCCTTCTATCGCTTCCGGCGTATCCGATGGCCTGTATGGGGTTTGTGGCGGGCCCGGTGTCTTTTCCGCTGGATTGTCGATGTGACAGGTGAGGGGAGCATTGGAATGGATGGACCGACGGGCGGGCGGGAGCCGCATGATCCGTTTTCTCGGGAAGCGTTGCGTCTGGGGCGCATCTTTCGGGAAATGAATCTCTACGAAGGCTTCGAACTGCTGATCATGCTGATCCTGACGGCATTGATCATGGTCATTACGGCCATTGCAACCTGGAGCCTGACGAAGGACGTCTGGAGGCTGGTGTGGGTCGGTCAGATCAATCCGGCCAACGCGCCGACCTTTCAGAGCGTGTTCGGCAGCATTTTCACCGTTATCATCGCCCTGGAATTCAAAAGCTCGCTGCGGATCAGCCTGACCCATAACAAGGATGTCGTGCGCGTCCGCACGATCGTGCTGATTGCGTTGCTGGCCGTGTCGCGCAAGTTCATCATCCTCGATCTCAACGAGGTGCATCCGGTCGAGATGATGGCGTTCTCGGCCGCCGTGCTGACGCTGGGCGTCGTCTACTGGCTGATCCGCGAGCAGGATACGCGCGTGGCGGCCCGTGCGGCGATGCTGTCCGGCGGTGAGAAGATACCGCAGGACCTGCCCGCGAAACCGCACGGGTGAGGTGCGGCGTCTTCAGAGCCTGACCTGAAATGTGGGCTGGCGAGCGAGAGCGGCCCTGATGGCCGGCCGCCGCGAAGCACAGGAAAAGCGCGCCGGATCGCCGCCAGCCCGCATTTCAGGTCAGGTTTTCAGGGAAGACGGATGCGGGCGAGGAGCCATGGGCGTCCCTGCCGGTCCTGACCATTGTGGAAGACCGGCAGGCGGGACCATTGGCCGATCGTCAGCCATAGCGTGTCGCCTTGCAGGGCCAGTCCGTCCGGTGCGATCAGGCGCGGATCGTGCGCGACCATCGACAGCGTGCCGTCGGTCGCACGATGCACGATGGCGTGGCGTTCCAGATCCGTCAGGTAGAGGCTGCCGTCCGGCGCGGTGGCCATGCCGTCCACTACCCCGGTCTCGCCTTCATCCCGCACCGCGCTTGCCAGCGCCGCCGGGGTGGCGTGGGGATCGCCGAGGATGGCGGTGGGGGCGCTGTAGAGCCGGCGGCCGGACAGGGGCTGCCAGTAGAGCATGCTGCTGTCGGGGCTGATCGCGATTCCGTCGGCGCCGCCCTGGCCCATGGTGGGGTGGGCCAGGTCGAAGCGGTGCATCTGGCCGTCGACCGCCATCGCGAAGCCGGGCGTGGGGCGGGTGGAGACATCGGCATCGAGGATGCGCCGGGCCGTTCCATCGGCCAGGTCGACGACGATGATCGCCGGATGGTCGGCCAGGGAGGTATCGGTGATGAAGGCGAGGCCCGCGCGGCCATGCGTGAGGTCGATGCGCACGTCGTTGACGTGGCTGTCGGGGCGGATCGCGGGGGCGTGCAGCGGCAGGATCCTGACCCCCGCGCCGCCCCGTGCGGGGTCGATCATGACGAGGGTCGGTTTCGCGGGGCCGGATGTGCCGGCCACGGTGCCCTCGTCGACGATCCAGATGCGCCCGCGTGTGTCCAGCGTCATGCCCAGCGGCGAGACCAGCCGGGCCTGGGTGGCGGCATCGGGGTAGGGCGTCAGTTCGGGGTGGCTGTCCGCGTGGGGTGTCAGGCGCGCGAGCCTGGGGCCCGGATGGTCCTGCGCGCTGCGGGGAAAGCCGAGGATCACGCTGCCATCGGGCAGGACGACGATGCCGGAGGGCTGCATGTCCGCAAAGCGCGCCGCGATGGTCACGTTGCCCGAAGGGGCGGTGCCGTGATCCACGCTGTCTGCCGCGCGGGCGCCCCATGGTGCCAGCGCGAGGACCGCGCAAAGTGTGAATGCCGCGCCTTTTGCCTTGCCATTCTGCCGCATCCTACCTCCGGTGTGCATCGCATTTTTCCTTTATCCGCATCATTCCAGATCCTTTTGCGAGACAGTACGGATCTGGATTTCGTAAAACGTGACCGAAGCACAATCGATCGCACGGAATGGCGCCTGATCTTGCCTTTAAACTTTGTGTCATGTCTCAGTCTTGGACATCCAGACATCGGTTATGCATAGCTGTCCAGACCGCACCCTCTGTTTTCGGAGCGCCGAATGAGTGACAAGAACTTCCTGAGTATCCTCACAGGATCTTTCTCCACGCCATGCGCCGACAACCCGACGGTTGCCATGATCGAGGCAGCCTATCGGCATCATGCCATCGACGCCCGCTATATCAATTGCGATGTGACGCCCGATAATCTGGCCGATGCCGTGCGAGGGGCGAAGGCGATGGAATGGGTGGGCTTCAATTGCTCGCTGCCGCACAAGGTCGCGGTGATCCGGCATCTGGATGCGCTGTCGGAGGCCGCGAAGATTATCGGCGCGGTCAATTGCGTGACGATCCGCGATGGCCGGCTGACCGGCGACAATACGGACGGGAAGGGTTTCCTGGCCTCGCTGAAGGAGGTGACCGACCCGCGCGGCAAGAGGGTGCTGCTGCTGGGGGCGGGGGGCGCCGCCCGTGCGATTGCCGTGGAGCTGGGGCTGGCCGGCACCGCGCATATCACGATCGTCAATCGCGACCCCGCGCAGGCCGAGGTCATCGCGGGGCTGGTGCGCGACAATACCGGAAGCGATGCGTCGGCCGTGGCGTGGGACGGCGCGGCGACGGTTCCCGACGGCATCGATATCGTCATCAATGCCACCCCTGTCGGGATGGGCGACAGGGACGCGATGCCGGCGATCGCTCTGGACAGCCTGAAGGCGGGGCAGGTCGTCGCTGACGTGGTTCCCAATCCGCCCCGAACGCGCCTTCTGCGCGAGGCGCAGGCGCGGGGCTGCACGGCGCTCGATGGCCTGGGGATGCTCGTCAATCAGGGGGTGATCGGCATTGAATTGTGGCTGGGAAAAACGGTCGATGCCAGCGTCATGAAACGTGCGCTTCAGGATATTTTCGGCGCCGCCGCGTGATGTGACGGATGGCGGCGCCCGTCGGCGCCGCCTTGCGCGCATTTTCAGGCGGCCTGTCCGTTTTCGACCGTGGGCCGGTTGCCATGGCCGCCGCCGTTTTTTGTCGTGTTAGCCTCTGTCGACTGATGGGGAAGGGCTGTCATGCGCTATTCCCTCTTCCCTCCGAGGGGGTTTTGCCGCCATCACACAGGGTGGTCGATCAGCACAAGGAAAGCCTCCCCTGCTTCAGCACCTGGACAGCCTGCTGCATCATTATGGTTACGGCATCGTGACCCTGGCCGTGCTGCTGGAGAGCATGGGCGTTCCCATTCCGGCCGAAACCTGCATCATCACGGCGTCGCTCTATTGCCTCAAGACGCATCACCTGGCCATCCAGGGGGTGGCGCTGGCTGCCATCGCCGGGGCCATCATCGGTGATAATTTCGGCTATATGATCGGGCGGCATTTCGGCATGCCGCTGCTCGAGAAACATGGCGCCCGCATCGGCCTGACCCGCGAACGGCTGATCCTCGGGCGCTATCTGTTCAGCCGCCATGGCAGCGCCATCGTCTTTATCGGCCGCTTCGTCTCGCTTCTGCGGGTGTTCGTGGCGCTGCTGGCCGGGGCATGTAACATGCGCTGGCGCCGCTTCATGCTCTTCAATACGCTGGGGGGCACATGCTGGGCGGGCGGCTATGCGCTGGGCACCTATATGCTCGGGCGCAAGATTTCGCAGGTTTCCGGGCCGACGGGCATTGCCATCGGCATCGTGACGCTCATCGGCCTGGTCGGTTCGGGCCTCTTTCTCAGGAAAAATGAAAAGAGGCTGACGCAGCAGGCGATGAAGGAAGCGGCAGAACTTTCCGCTTATCCGGGAACGTGAGCGGTCAAACGGGTAAGAAGTCTGTCTTCTTTTTCTGAAGAAAAAGAAGCAAAAAGACTTTTATCCGTTCAGGGCCATTACGCGTTCCAGGCACAAAACTCCTGAACGAATCAAAGTTTTTTGGTTCTTTTTTTCAAAAAAGAACGAAGGCGGCTTTGGCGCATATTCCCCGATAGTGGTCGCACTTTATTTTGAACTGCCATGTTCTGTTCGGGTCTTTTTTTCAATGAACCCGGTAGCTCCCGAAACGTTTGGATTGTGTTTTGTTTGGAGCATTGTCGAATGGCAGGTTTATACAGGCCTCGAAGGGCCGCCGAATGGGCGACGTGCGCGGTTGCGGTACTGCTCGTTCTTCTTGGGCTTCCCCTGTTGATCATGGGGGCTGAACTGGCCCTGCTCGGGGGCTCGCTTTACTATGTGCTGGCGGGCGCTGCGATTATTGCCGGTGGCATTCTCATGCTGATGGGGTCGGTTTCGGGGGCGCTGCTGTATCTGCTGGCGTGGCTGCTGACCTGGCCGTGGGCGTTGTGGGAAGTCGGGTTCGATGGCTGGGGGCTGCTGCCGCGCCTGCTGGGGCCGACGCTGATTGCCGTGCTCGTGGTGTTGACCATTCCCGTTCTGCGTCGCGTGCAGAGAACATCCTTGGTGCAGAAGGGGATTGCGTGATGTCCAGGACAGATCTTTCCGCCGCTACGGCGTTGTGCGGCCTTGTGCTTCTTTCCGCCGGGACGGGCATTGCGCCGGCGCGGGCCCAGAGCGCTTATCAGCCCGCGCCGCCCGGACCGGGGGATGCGGACGCGCCGGGGAAGAAGCCCAGTGACAAATTCGCCGGCCCGTCGCCTTTCGCGCCGCAGGCGCCGGGGGTGAATGCCGCGAATATTCCCGATGGGCCGCCCGCCGAGCCGGGTGAGGTGACGCCGGCCGTCGAGCAGATCAGCAGCCATCCGGCGCGTGAGGACTGGCCGGCCTATGGGCGGGATACCGATGGCACGCGCTTTTCGCCGCTGGAGCAGATCACGCCCGCGAATGTGGGGCAGCTTGCGCGCGCGTTCGTCTACCACACCGGCAGCAAGCCGGCGCCGGGGCAGGTGAACAAATGGGCGGCCGAGACCACGCCGATCAAGGTGGGTGACGGGCTGTATATGTGCTCGGCCATGAATGACATCGTGAAGCTGGACCCGGCGACCGGCAAGGAAGTCTGGCGGCACGAGGCCGGGGTGAAATATGCCAGCATTCCCTACACGGCGGCGTGCAAGGGGGTGGTGTATTATACCTCCTCGACCGTGCCGGAGGGAGAGCCCTGCCATAACCGGATCCTTGAAGGCACGCTGGATATGCGGCTGATCGAGGTCGATGCCGATACGGGCAAATTGTGCGAAGGCTTCGGCTATCACGGCCAGGTCAACCTGATGAAGGGCATGGGGGAGTCGGTGCCCGGCTTCGTGTCCATGACGGCGCCGCCACCGATCGTGAACGGTGCGATCGTGGTGAATCATGAGGTGCTGGATGGGCAGCGCCGCTGGGCGCCCTCGGGCGTGATCCGCAGCTATGACGCCGAGACGGGCAAGTTTCTGTGGGCGTGGGACGTCAACCGTCCGGACGCGCATGGCGAGCCCGCCGAAGGCCAGCATTACAGCCGGGGCACGCCGAATTCGTGGGCGACCATGACGGGGGACAACGAACTCGGGCTTGTCTATGTGCCGACCGGCAATTCGGCGGCCGATTATTATTCCGCCATGCGCTCGCCGGAGGAAAACAAGGTGTCGTCGGCGATCGTGGCGCTGGATGTGAAGACCGGTTCGCCGCGCTGGGTGTTCCAGACCGTGCACAAGGACGTGTGGGATTACGACATGGGGTCGCAGCCCACCATGATCGACTTCCCCGGCCAGGACGGCCCGGTGCCGGCCCTGGTGGTGCCGACGAAGCGCGGCCAGACCTTCGTGCTCGATCGCCGCGACGGCAAGCCGCTGCTGCCGGTCGAGGAACGTCCGGCGCCGACCGCGACCGATGTGGTGGGCGATCCGCGTTCGCCCACGCAGCCCTGGTCGGTCGGCATGCCGCGCCTGGGACTGCCGGACTTCAAGGAAAGCGATATGTGGGGCATGTCGCCCATCGACCAGCTTTTCTGCCGGCTGAAATTCCGTCGGGCCAAATATGAGGGTGAGTTCACGGCGCCCAGCGTGGACAGGCCGTGGATCGAGTATCCCGGTTATAACGGCGGCAGCGACTGGGGCAGCATGGCGTACGATCCCAGGACGGGCGTGCTGATCGCCAACTGGAACGTGACGCCGATGTACGATCAGCTCGTTACCCGCAAGAAGGCCGATCAACTGGGCCTGATGCCGATCGACGATCCGAACTTCAAGCCCGGTGGCGGCGGGGCGGAAGGCAATGGCGCCATGGCCGATACGCCCTATGGCATCGTGGTGTCGCCGTTCTGGAACCAGTACACGCACATGATGTGCAACAAGCCGCCCTACGGCATGATCACGGCGATCGATATGCATACTCGCAAGGTGCTGTGGCAGCATCCGCTGGGCAGTGCGCGGGCGAATGGTCCGTGGGGGATACCGACCTATCTGCCGCTGACGATCGGGACGCCCAACAATGGCGGGCCGGTGATTACGGCCGGCGGCGTGGTGTTCGTGGCCGCGACGACCGACAACATGCTGCATGCGTTCGATGCCAGGACCGGCAAGGAACTATGGAACGACGTGCTGCCGGGCGGCGGGCAGGCGACGCCGATGACGTATGAGCACAAGGGCAGGCAGTATGTCGCCATCATGGCGGGCGGGCATCATTTCATGATGACGCCGGTGAGCGATGCGCTGGTGGTTTACGCGCTGCCTGAGAACAGGTGACGCAAGAGCGGGGCTCTGCCCCGCACCCCGCCAAAGGCGGTGCCTTTGGAAACCATTTGTTTTTGACGAATTGGGGTCAAGGGGCCGACTGGCCCCTTGCGGGTGCGGGCAGAGCCCGCCGGCGCAGGGTCGCCACGATACGTTCCAGAACGAAGATACCGCCGATCCCGATGACGCCGAGGGCGAGTTCGTGCCGGGCCTGCGGATCGACCGCCATCGCGGCGAGCACGGCGGTGAGCCCCGCGAGGGTGAAGAGTGCGGAATGGCGCCCGTCGCGCACGAGACGGAGCCGGGCGAGGACGATCATCATGTTGCCTGCGATGATGAAGACGCCCACGACGCTGATCAGGAACGCGAAGACTACCGTTGGCGACAGGATGGCCGAGGCCGCGACGGCGGCGCTGGCGGCGGCCACGCAGAGAATGGCGCGATGGGGAATGGCGCTTTCGGCGTGCGTGGCGCGGAGGGCGGCGGGGGCGTTTCCGGCCAGGGCGACGTCGCGCAGGATTCGGGAGGAGGCGTAGAGGCCGGAATTCAGCGTCGAGAGGACGGCCGCCAGGATGACCATGGTCATGATGCTGTTGGCGAAGGGGATGTGCAGTGCGTCCAGCACCTGAAGAAAGGGCGAATGGCCGGGGGTGATGGCGCGCCAGGGCAGGAGGCACAGGATGACGGCGATGGAAGTCAGGTAGAAGCCCAGCAGGCGGATGGCGATGGTGCGGGCGATGCGGGCGATGTTCTTTTCCGGCCGGTCGGAATCCAGGGCGGCGATGGTGCCGATTTCGGTGCCTGCCATGGAGAAGACGACGATGGGCACGGCGCTGAGAATGGCCACGCCGCCATGCGGAAACAGGCCGCCGGCCGCGAATGCGGCGCGGGGGACGTGGTGGCCCATGGCCAGCGTGACGCCGCCGATGAGGATGAAGAGCACCACGGCGGCGACCTTGGTGAAGGAGAGGCAGTATTCGGTCTCGCCATAGCCGCGCACCGAGGCGAGGTTGAGCGCGGTCATGCTGCCCAGCACCAGCAGTTCCAGCAGCCCGTAGGGCAGTGGCACCAGCGGGGCGAGCAGAGAGGCGGCGGCCATGATTTCCGCCGCCAGCGTGGTGATCCAGACCAGCAGATAGGTCCAGCCCATGACGAAGCCGTAGCGCGGGCCGAGGATATGGCCGACCTGGCTGACGAAGGAGCCGCGATGGGGGGAGCGGCCCAGCAGGTCACACAGGATCAGGTTGACGAAGAAGATCAGGATGCCGGCGACGGCGTAGGACAGCAGCACCGCCGGGCCGGCCATGGCGATGGCGCCCGACGAGCCGATGAAGAAGCCCGCCCCCATGACGCCGCCGAGCGAGATCATGGTGATATGGCGGATGCGCAGCGATGCGGCCTGGGTGGGTTCGGTGCTGCCGGGCGCCATGGGCTTTCCTTTCCGTTGTCCGGGCGCCGCCCGGCCCGGGTATGGGGGCGTCCGGCTTAGAAGGTGGCCGGGCCGGGGGAGGGGGCGACGAAGGGAAAGGCCTGCCGGTCCAGCAGTTCCACGACCGCGCGGTGGGCGGAGGCGAAGGCGGCATCGGTATGCGGGCTGGCGGCGGAATCCGCGTTGGCGATGGCGATGCGGCCGAAGGGCTGGCGGCCGATGACGCAGGGGCGGTTCGCGCTTTCGGTGAAGACCCATTCGGGCGGGTCGTAGAGGCTGTTGTAGGTATAGGCGTAGCCGTGCGGCCAGCGATTGACGGTGATGGCGGCGATGTCGCGCCCGGCATCGAAGCCGCCGGGGCCGAGGATGCGCTGGAGTTGCGCGCGGATTTCGGTCTCGAAGGTCTCGAAGGACGTGGCGAGCAGCATGGCGCGGCCGGCGCGGTGCTGGTCGCGCTTGGTGGGCAGGCCGGGCACGCCGTAGGTCTTGATCAGCCGCACCACATTGGGCATCGCGGGGTCGGAGGACGCCTTGAGGCCGCCGAGCGACGCGGCCTCGGCAAGCTGCACCTGCTCGAAATACTGGGTCGGGCAGTCGATGTCGGCGGCGCCGAGCTTGTGGAACGCGCGCCAGTTGCGGATGGCGACATTGGCGTAGACGATCGGCCCCTTCACCCCATAGGACAGCGCCTCGCGCTGCGGCGCGGGCAGGGTCGGGACCAGATAGGGGATGACCATGTTCCAGCAGGCGAGCACGACCTGCCGGGCGCGCACGCGGGTGATGGCGTCGGGATGCGGATTGCCGGCCGGGGCGCAGAGGATGGAGACGGTTTCGGCCTGGTCGGGCGGGCCGTCATGGGCGACGTTGAGGGCCATGGTGGACAGGCGGATGCGGGTGGGTGTGCCCGCGATATCCAGCTTCGCATAATCGAAAGCCGCCGTGCCCATGTCGTCCTGGCTGCGCGCGCGGGTGGCGGCGGGCACCAGGCCGGCGACCAGCAGGCGGGCCAGGGTGGCGTTGCCGTCGGGGAAATGCACCGACGATCCGCTTTCGGCCTGCCGCCCGTGCTGGCCGCCCGGCAGGTCGGAGAGCAGGCCCCGCGGCAGGTCGCCCAGTCCCAGGCCGGAGAAGCCGGGATAGCCCATGGCCCAGGCGAACAGGGCGGGCATGGCATCGGCCCCGACGCAGAAGACGCCGGCCCCGGCCTTGGCGAAGACTTGGACGACGGAGGGATCGACCTTCGCGCAGTCGCGCAGGTAGCGGTCGTACGGCATGGCGGCCAGGCGCTTCTTCTTCTCCGTGGGGCTGAAGCCGGGGAGATAGTCGGGCTGTTGCGGTGCCAGGAGCCGGGTCAGATCGGCGCGGGCTTTTGCCGCCAGCGGGGCGTTGGCCACGAAATCGGGGCCGAAGCCGTACCAGGACGCGCCGGAGGGGATGCGCCTGGGGACCAGGGCTTCCGACGCCCAGGCGCCACGGTCGAAGAAAAAGGCGCGATCCATGCCCAGCCGCTCGTACAGGCCGGCCTCGCGCCGGTTCTCGCGCAGATAGGCCGTGAGATCGACGCCGATGTCGTCGAGCACGCGGCGGGCCCATTCGCCGTAGCGGGTCGGGGATTCGATTTCGAGCGTGCCGCCGTTGAGGGCCAGCAGGTGGCCGTCCACGACGAATTCGTTACGCTTGGCATGGCCGCCGAAATCGTCGTGATTTTCGATGATCAGCACCGATTTGCCGGCGCCTGCATAGCGGTGGAAGAAATGGGCGGCGGCCAGTCCGCTGAGGCCGCCGCCGACCACGACGAGATCGTAAATCTCGCCGTCATCATGGCCTGCCGTCGGTTTCAGCGTGCCGTCGCGCAGGGCGTGGGCGGCTTCGAACGCGCCGGGATGGCTGCCGCGCAGGCCGGTTCGACGGGGTGGCGGTACGGTGCTCGGGTCCGGGGCGGCAAGGGCCGCGCCCATGCCGAAGGGGGCACCGGCCAGGAGGGGCGTGGCCGCCAGGCCGTTGATGAAATCGCGGCGTGTGATCGCGGGCCGGGAGGCGGGGTGGTCGGACATGGGCGCGCGACTCCGGACGTGATTCCGCAGGCCCCTCCATGCGGTGCGCCGGATGGGATCAGGACGCGAATGATGGCTGGATTGTCCCTGTCATTGTAGGAACGATATGATGAGCGGGCAAGAAAATTTTCACGCTCGTGAAAAATCCGGCTATATCGGGCAGGCTGATCATCCCGCAAGCGAAGGCGACGCATCGACGCATGGACAATCCGGATGGGGCCCTGGGGCGGCATCTGCGCCAGCGGCGGAAGGCGCTGGGCCTGCCCCTGCAACGGATCGCGGATCAGGCCGGTATTTCGGTCGGGCATCTGAGCCAGATCGAACGCGGCCTGTCCTCGCCCTCGGTACGCGACCTGATCCGGATCGCGGAGACCCTGCACGCTTCGGCGAGCGATTTCCTCGACCCGTCCGGCGATCGGTCCATGGGCGTTTCCGGGACGGTGCCGGATCCGATCATGGTGCGGCGGACGCGCCGGCCCCCGGTGGCGCTGAAGAACGGCATCGCGAAGCGGCTGCTGACGCCGCAGGACGAGGCGCCGCTGAAGATGTTCATGGTGACGCTGGCACCGGACAGCACGACGGGCGAGGAATTGTACACCCATGAGGGAATCGAGGCCGGGCTGGTGCTGGAAGGCCGGATCAGGCTGATCGTGGAAGATCGGGACATGCTGTTGGAAGCCGGCGACAGTTTTCGCTTTGCCAGCCCCCGGCCGCATCGTTTCATGAACGCGCATGATGGCGAAAGCCGGGTGCTGTGGGTCAATTGCGCCATGCCGGCCGGGGGAGCGGGCTGACGACAAGCGCTGCCGGGAGACGCCACCGGTTGCGCGCTGGCGGCGTTTCATCAAAACTTCACATTGCGAGCCCCGCCCCGTGATTACTTATGCGCGAATTTTCCAGGGTGAGAATCGCGGCTCCGATGGCGGAATACTGGTCCTTGTGTCAGGAAACATGGCAGAGCCTCTCCCGGCGGGTGCGGGCGGCCACACGACGCGACGATGCGGACGATCATCTCCAGGCCGCCCTGCTGAATTATATCGAGCGGCCCGAAGGCAGCATCCAGCATCCCGAGGCGTATATCGTGCGCAGCGCCGTCAACCTGGCGCATAACGAGCGCCGGCGGGAGCAGGGGGCACCGGCGGAATCGGTGGACTGGACCGTCCTGGACAGCCAGGCCGGCGACGTCGCGCCGTTGCAGGACCAGATCGTCGAGGCGCGGGAGCGCATGGCCCGCTTCCAGGAAGGGTGCGCGCGGCTGCCCGGGCGGATGCGGCAGGTTTTCGTGTTGAATCGCGTGGAGAAGATGCCTTACAGGCGGATTGCGGCCGCGCTGGGCATTTCCGAAAGCACGGTCGAGAAGGAAATGGCCAAGGCCTTGGTTTTTCTGCAATCATGGATGGAGCATTGAAAGACGGCTCTGAAGCCGGGCGCATTCGGGACGATGCTGCGCTCTGGATTGCCCGTCTCCATGCGGATGATTGCACCGATGAGGATCGCGCGCGTTTCCTGCACTGGCTTCATGCCGATGCAGCCCATGCGCGGGCGTTCGAAATTCTGACCGATCTATGGGAGATGGGGGGCGGCATCAGCTTGCCCGTTCCGCCGGCGGTGGTGGCGCGGCGCCTGCCCATGCCCGCCCTGTCGCGGCGCTACGCGATGGCGGTCGCCGTGTGCGGCGTGGCGGGACTGGTCGTGCCCCTGGCGCCCGCAGCGAACGCGCGGCGCATCCTGCGGACGCGGGTGGGCGAGACGCGCGATTTCGCGCTCGATGGCGGGGCGGTGTGCCGGCTGGATACCGACAGCCGCGTCACGCTGTTTCCCGAAAGGCGACAGGGGATTCTGGACGGGGGGCAGGTTTTCATGGACTGGCGGGCCGCCTACCCGTTCGCCTTCCGCGCCGGGCCGCTGGTGTTGCGGTTCTTTTCCCGCGCCGAAGTCGATATGCGTGAAGAGGCGGCATTGACCGGCGTGACCGCCGTCAGCGGCAGGGTCATGGTGCAGGCGCCACAGCATGGACGGGCGATGTGGCTGGGGCAGGGCGAGCGCCTGCGGATTCTTGCAGGCGGACGGCTGGAGCATGATCGGCCGGATCTGGACGAGCTTCTGGCCTGGCGGCGGGGTAACCTGGTGTTCCGCGACGGACGGCTTGCCGACATCGTGGCCGAAATCAACCGCTATACGACGCGCAAGATCGTCCTCTCCACGCCGCGTCTGGCCGGCATGCGGTTGAGCGGCGTCTATAATTTCGGGAAGGAACGGGATTTTCTCGAAATCCTGTCACGCCTGCTGCCGCTGGGCGTCGTTGTCGATCCATCCGGCTACCGGCTGATTCCGGTATGAGCGGCCCGGCGTGGGGTTCCGTGAAGATTTTATGAAGATCCTTTCGCGGTATTGAAAGTTTTCGGCATCAGGGCTGTCTGTGCTGCGGGGCCGCGCTGGTGGCCGGGCGACGAGGGGCATACCGGAACCATGGCAGACGGCGTCATCCGCGCGCGCCTCCTTCTTCTTTTCGCCACTGTGTCCGCCCTGCCGGCGGCCGGGCCCGACGCGATTGCCGCGCCGTCGGGCACCGTTCATGTGGAGATGGCACGTCAGCCCCTGGCCCGGGCATTGATGGAACTCGGCCGCGCCGCCGGGCAGAATGTCCTGTTCGCGCCCGATGTGGTCGGCCAGCGTCAGGCGCCCGCCGTGAAAGGGGATTACACGCTAAAGGACGCGGCACGCCGGCTGCTGGCCGGTAGCGGCCTGACCCTGCGCGCGACGCCGGCCGGCGGCCTGATGATCGGCAGGGGCGATGCCGCGCGCGCGGCGTCGGTGCCCGCGCGCCGTGCCAGGGTGGTGCGGGAAGATATCGTGGCGACCGGGCAGCGGATGACGCGGTCGGTGATGAGTGTCGGCGGCGAACAGATCCAGGACCTGATGCCGGGACAGAACCCCATGCAGGCCCTGAGCATCCTGCCCGGCGTGATCTTCACCGATGTCGATCCGTGGGGAAACAACGAGCAGAATGCGAGCATGTACGTCCATGGGTTTTCCACCACCCAGTTGGGCTATACGCTCGATGGCGTGCCCCTGGGTGCCGGGGCCTATGGCAATTATAATGGCCTGTCATCCCAGCGCGCGGCGATCAGCGAGGATATCGCCAGCGTGTCGCTGTCGTCCGGCACGGGCGCGCTCGGCACCGCGTCTACCAGCAATCTGGGCGGGACCATCGCCTTTAAGACATCCGCCCCCGCCATGCGGGCCGGGGCGATCCTCAAGCAGACATTCGGCAGTTTTGCCACCTTCCGCACCTTCGCGCGGGTGGATACCGGCCGCTTTGGCGATGGCAACGCCGCCTATTTCGCCTTCGCGCGGCAGGATGCGCGGCCGTGGAACCTGGGGCCGGCCAACCGGCAGGGCGGATACCAGGTCAACGGAAAATTCGTCCATGAGGGCGAGAAGACCAGGGTGGCGGCCTATTTCGACTGGCAGGACAAGGTGGAGCCGAATACGCAGGGCCTCAGCATCAACACGAACGACTGGCTGGACAATCCGGCCAAAGCCTATACGCGCGGGGCGTTCTATCCCGATCTCGGCGCCGCGATGGCCAATTATCCCGCCCGGTCGTCAACGCAGGCCAGCCCTTCGGCGCCGAACAACCAATATTACTTCTCGGCCGCGCAGCGTACGGACTATCTGACCTATCTGAATATTTCACATCAATTTTCGGATCAGGTCAGGTGGGACAATACCCTCTACTACCATCACGACCGGGGTGCGGGCCTTGTCGCCACGTCTATCCGCAGTGCGGCCATCCTGACCATCCTGGGGGCCTATCTGGACCCGACGGCTTCGCAATATATCAGGAATGGCCAGTTTACCTACGCGAATAACGGCATCGACCCGGTGGTCTGGAACAGGACCGGTGGTACCGGTTTTGCCGTACGTACGACCGAGTACAACGACAATCGCGGTGGCATCACCAGCACCGTCCATTACCGGGCGGGCCGGCATGATGTCGAGGCGGGCATCTGGTACGAGCGCAACGACAATGCGCAGGGGCGCTTCTGGTATCCGCTCAGTGCGACCGATACGCTTTCGCCTTATGACATGCCGAAGAATCCGCTGATTACGCAGTTCGTCAACGTCTTCCATACCGACACGTTCGTCTATCACATGCAGGACACGTATCACGTCCTGCCGCATCTGCGGCTCATGGCCGGCATGAAGCTGGAGCATGTGAATACGAACGGCACGCTGCCGGTTGCCTCGCTGCCGCAGGCGCAGTCTTCCGCGACCGAGGGGGCCGTGACGCTGAATGCGCGGACGAATACCGTGGCCGGCGGCACGCTGTCCTCGTTCAGGCCGTTCCTGCCGGCGGTCGGCGCGGTGTGGGATTTTACCCGATATGAAGAAATGTTCTTCAATATCCAGAAGAACATGAATTCCTATGCCGAGGACGGATATGGCGGTGCCTCGCCGTGGGGCGTGAGTTCCCAGCAGGATTTCGAGGCGTTCCGTAAGAACGGTCATCCGGAGACCTCGTGGACTTACGAAGTGGGTATCCGTACGGCACGGCCGCTCGATGCCGGCATCCTGCGGGCGATTTCTGGGCAGATCGCGTATTATCACGTCGATTTCGCAAACCGGATCGGCAGGATCACCCCGCCGGATGCCGGGATCTCGGGGGTGGGCAGCACGGTTGCCAATCTGGGCAGCGTCACCACCGACGGGGTGGATGCGGCGTGGAGCGTGCGTCTTGGCGAGCATGTCTCGCTCTATGACGCGGTTTCGTATATCCGCAGCGTCTACGACAAGGATTTCACGAGTGGTACGACCCTGTACCGGATCAGGGGGGATAATGTCGCGGGAATTCCCCAATGGTCGGACAAGTTCGTGCTGCGCTACGGGTATGGCGGGTTCCAGGCCGAGCTGAACGGCGAGTGGATGGACATCCGGCACGGGACCTATACCAACCAGCTCTACGCGCCCGCCCGGTTCACCATGGGGTTCAATACGAAATACACATTCCACGACATCCCGCGCGTCAGCGCGCTGACGCTTCAGTTCAATATCTACAACCTGACCGATGCCCGCACCTGGTCCAGCCTCTCGCCGGGTGATTCGACCAGCTATACGGCCTATCCCATGACGCCCCGGACTTTCTACGGCACGGTGTCGGTGGCGTTCTGACGGGTCCGGACCCGCTCGGATACGGGCGCCCGGGCGGAGTTCCTGTCCCGTATCGTGCAGGCCAGGGCGGCGGCGACGAAGGCCCATCCGCAGGACAGGGCCCAGGCGGTCAGGGCGAACAGCAGGTTGCCGTCATCGCGGATCAGCACCCACAAGGCCGTGCCCAGCAGGCCGAAGCCGGCGATCCGTGCCAGGCGACGCGGGGCAGGGAGGACAGGGCGGCGCAGCAGTGCGCGGCTGCCCCGTTCATTGCCGGCCGCCACCAGCAGCGCCCCGGCCAGTTCGCACAGGATCGGGATCATGGGCATGTCAGTTCGCCCGGCGGCAGGCGGCGCAGGCGAAGCCCGCTGCCAGCAGGATGGCAACGGCGGCCGTGCCCTGGTCCACGCCGTTCAGCCAGGGGGCACTGAAGGCGGCGACGCCCCCCAGCATCAGCATGGCCAGTCCGGACAGCACGCGCCAACTCCGGGCGGACGGGAGGGCGAGGGCCAGGGCCAGCATCAGGCCCCAGACGATGAAGACGGCCTGGACTTCGTGCCCGGCACGGTCGGGCATGGTGGCGGGCAGCAGGCGGTTGGCCAGGAAATAGCCCGCGAAGGCGATGGGCGTGCCGGCGATCATGCCCGCATTCAGCCGTTCGACCGCTTCGGTGGGCTTGCCCTGCCTGCGGCGGCGCAGCGTGCGCAGCCGCAGGCCGCTGGCGATCACGGCCGCCAGCAGCAGGCCGCAGGTGAAATAGAGCCACCGCGTGGGCAACGGCGCGAAGCGGGCGACATGCAACCCATAAAGGGCGGCGGAAGCGGAGATCAGGGGCCTGTGTTCTGTATAATCCGCCAGGAGGCGCCCGGTCGTGCCGTCGAAGCGCAGCACATGGGTATTGAAGGCGACATGCGCGCCGTTGCCGCCGAAGGCGATGATGGTCGCGGCGGTATCGGCGGGATTGTAGACGTAGATCTGGGCGATCCCGTCCGGGCCGAAGTGGCGGGCCGCATCTCGCAGGATCGGCTCGATCGGGGCCAGCGTGCCGGGGGTGCCGGTTGCCGGCGGTTCCGTCAGTGCGGGGGAGAGTTCGTTTTCGAACTGTGCCGGCGCGCCGGGATAGGCGGAGAGGATGCCCCAGGGCAGCAGCAGGGTGGCCAGCGTGACCGCGCCGGAAAACGCGATGATCAGGTGGAACGGCAGCACGGTCACGCCCAGCAGATTATGGGCATCCAGCCAGCTTCTCTGCCCCTTGCGGGGGCGGAACGTGAAGAAATCGGTGAAAAATCGCCGGTGGGCGACGATGCCGGTGACCAGGGCCAGCACCAGTGCCAGGGCGGCGATGGCGGCGATCAGCCGGCCGAACGGATAGGGAATCTGGAGTTCGAAGTGAAAGCGGTAGAAGAATTCGCCGCCCAGTGTATCGCGGATCGTATCCGGAGCGCCTGATGCCGGGTCAAGCGCACGCTGGACGAACTGTCCGTCCTGCTGCTGCCACACCGCCCAGGTAAAGGGCGCGCGTGGTCCCGCTGCCGTCAGGTACCAGGCAGGCGAATGGGGTGCATGGGTGCGCAGCCAGTCGACGGCGGCAACGCTGGCCCGTATCGGATCGGCGGTGCGCCCGGCCAGTTCGGGGTGCATCCAGACGGTGATTTCGGGGCGGAAGACGCTGAGCGTGCCGGACAGCACGATCGCCAGCAGCACCCAGCCGGTGAGGATGCCCGTCCAGTCGTGCAGCCACGTCATCGCGGCGCGGAAATTGGGCTTCATGGACGCCATCCGCCCAGCAGCGCCAGGGCGGCCAGCAACGCGGCAATGCCCGTGATCGCCGCGCAGACATGCAGGAGCGTACGCAGTGCGAAGCCCGTCATGACCATGGCGGGCCAGAGCAGGAGCCCCGCCAGAAGGCCGGCCGTCACGTTTTCGGCGCGCGACCAGGGCAGGCAGGTGGAGAGTGCGATCCCGGCCAGGGCCGCGACGGCGTAGCCGCCGACGATGGCCACCGCCACGCGCAGGATCATGCCCATGCGCATGGCGGCCTGGCGGGAATTACCAGGTGTAGCCAATAGTGGCCTGGGCATTGCGGCGTTCGCCGTAGTAGCAGAATTCCTGCCCATAGGACGCATAGGCCAGACAGTTGGCGACAAACTTCTTGTCGAAGAGGTTGCGGACGCTGGCCGAGAGGGTCCAGCCGTGAAGAGCGGGGGAGGCATTCGACAGATCATAGCGGAGCGACCCGTCGAAGACGGCATATTGCGGCACCCAGACGCTGCCGTAATCGGCCTCGCCGCCATAGGATTTGGCGGTGTAGCGCAGGCCGCCGCCGAAGCCCAGGCCTTTTACGGGGCCCGACGGCATCGTGTAGAAGGCGAACAGCGAGGCATTGCCCTTGCCCGACTGGATCAGCGGCTTGCCGGTCGAATCGTCATGGACCTTCTGGACGCTGACCGCCGCGTCGATCATCAGGTTCCTGAAGGCTTCCGCGTGGGCTTCGAACTCGAAACCGTCGGAATGCACCAGGCCGCTTGCGATATTGTAGACGGTGTTGCTGACGGGAACGAGGACGTTGGTCTGCTCGATATGGAAGCCGGCGGCGGTCAGCAGGACCGTGGTCCCCGGAATCTGGTATTTCAGGCCGCCTTCAAGCTGCTTGCCCATCGAGGGATTGGCCTGGCGGAACGTCTGCCCGCCATCGGGGGAAACGAGGCCCGATTGCGGCTGGAAAGATGTCGAATAGCTGATGTAGGGCGCCAGGCCGAAATTGAAATGATACAGGCCCGAGGCGCGCCAGGTGATCTGGCTCGGGCTCTGGTTGGAGGTCGACTGGGAGAGATATTCGGTCTGGTGCGACCGGTACCAGTCGTTGCGCAGGCTGCCGGTCAGCACCAGGCCGCGCCAGTGGACCTCGTCCTGCGCATAGACGCCGACCTGATGCGAATTGGTCCGATAATTCACGTAGGGCGTCATCGCGGGGATGGCCATGTGGTAATCGGGGTGGAACACGTCCATGTCGGGCGCGCTGCCGTAGGCGCCCTGCTCCGTTGCGCTCTGCTGCATGTAGTCGAAGCCGACCATCAGCATATGTTGCAGGGGGCCGGTGCGCACATGGCCCTTGAACTGGCTGTCGAAGGCGAGGTTGTGCGTGTGTTCGTTGGTGCCGAAGGCGGAGCGGGCCAGCGTGCCGTCGGGATTGTAGTAGCCGCTGTCATACACGCTGCGATATTCGGTCATGATATCGTCGTACCGCCCGCGCGACGTGAAGCTCCAGTCCTCGTTGAAGCGGTGGTTGAAGATATAGGTGACCGAACCGTGCCGGCGGTTGAACTTCTCGAACGGCACGTCGCCGTCATAGAAGTTCCGCGGCAGGTAGCCGAAGGGCGCGGGCTTGAGCGAACCGACCAGCGGCACGCCGCCATAGGTGCCGCTTTCGGGATCGTACTGATAATTGCCCAGCAGCGTCAGCGTCGTCGGCCCGTCGCCGCCGAAGGTGAAGGAGGGGCTGATGGAAAAGCGCCGGCTGCCCGTCTTGCTGAGCTGGGTGTGCTGGCCGTTGGCGGTGCCGTAGATCCGGTAGCGGACGAGGCCGTCATTGGTCGCGTAGCCGCCGACATCGGCATCCACGCGATACAGGTCGAAGCTGCCGCCCGTCGCGGCCACGCTGCCGTAGGAGCGCAGGTCGGTCGGCAGTTTGCTCGATAGCGCCGCCAGGCCGCCGGGGCTGGACTGGCCGTAGAGCGAGGATGCCGGGCCCTTGAGGATTTCGAGCCGGTCGAGGCGCGAGGTGTCGGTCTGGGCGATGGCGTATCCGGTGGGGCTGTCCTGTAGTTTCAGCCCGTCGAGGAAGGTCGGGATCATGAAGCCGCGCAGCAGGAACTGGTCGTAGCGCGAGCCCACGCCCCCGCCGCGCAGGTCCGGCGTGATGCCCGCCGCGTAGCGCACCGCCTGGTTCAGGTTCAGCACGCCGCGTACGTCCATTTCGCTGCGCGTGACGACGGTGACGGATTGCGCGGTGTCGATCAGCGGGGTGTCGCTCTTGGTGGCCGAGGCGGCCACGGTCGCGGCACGGTGCGCGCGGACGACGATATGTTCGGCCTCCGTGGCGCTGGTTTTCGTGCCGGTTGCTTTCGTTCCAGTGGCCTGCGTTTTCCCGTCCTGCACCTGTTTGGCCGGCACGGGCTGGCTGCTCTCTGCCGCCAGGGCCGGTGTCGTTGCTAGTAGCAACCCGACGGCAAGGGAAAAGGATCTGGGGCGACGTGTTTCGGCAGTCAATTGCGCTCTCCGCTTCAGGGGGCGCACTATCATGCATATGATAATTAATCTCAACTACATTTAATGAAACAAAACTTGTATGCGTGTGCCTTCTGGCAGGTTTGTGGAGCGGTCATGTCTGAGAGCCTGACCTAAAACGCGCGCTGGATCGCCGCCAGCGCGCATTTTAGGTCAGTCTCTGAGGTGCGATTCAGGTCAGACCGTGAATTGCTCGGCCAGGATCCGTTCGGACAGGCTCTGGTCCGCGTCGAACAGAAGCGTGGCGTGGAGCGTGCGATCTTCCTCGATTTCGACCCGCACCACGTCGCGGACTTCCGTGAAGTCGGCGACGGCCGCGACGGGGCGTTTCTCGCTTTCCAGGATCGTCAGCGTGACCCGCGCGGTGGAGGGCAGCAGCGCGCCGCGCCAGCGCCGGGGACGGAAGGCGCTGATCGGGGTCAGGGGCAGGAGATTGGCCGAGAGCGGGACGATCGGTCCGTGGGCGGACAGGTTATAGGCGGTGGACCCCGCCGGGGTTGCGACCAGCACGCCGTCGCAGATCAGTTCGGGCATCCGGACCCGGCCATCGACCGCGATCTCGATCTTCGCGGCCTGTCGCGTCTGGCGGAACAGGAACACGTCGTTCAGGGCCAGGGCCCTGGTCTCCACCCCGGCCCGGTCGACCGAGCACATGCGTAGCGGGTGCAGCGTGGCGGCCTGGGTGCGGGCCAGGTGCGCCGGCAGGTCGTCGGGCAGGGACGGGTTCATCAGGAAGCCGACCGATCCGCAATTGATCCCGTACACCGGCGTCGGCTCGCCCAGCATGCTGTGCAGGGTCTCCAGCATGAAGCCGTCGCCGCCCAGGCAGATGACGGCGTCGGCGTCGGGCGGGGCGTACTGGCCGTAGCGGGCGACCAGCTCCTCGCGCGTCCGGCGGGCCTGCTCGTTGGGCGCCGAGATGAAGCTCAGGCGGCGCGGCGCGGCACCGTGGGGCCAGACGGGGGGATGGACTTCGGTCATCGTGCGGTCATGGCCGGGTACGGCGCCATCACGTATTCAGGCGACGATGGGCGAGTACGGGCATGCCGGCGCGGACACGCTCGACCTGGTCGAGGTTCAGGGCTGCCGTGGCCCAGCCGGTGCCGTTCGAGGCCTGGGCGACGATCGTGCCCCATGGGTCGATGATCATGGAATGGCCGTAAGTGCGGCGCGCATGGCCGCCCGCGTCGATATGAGTGCCGGTGGTGCCGCAGGCCACGACCCAGCACTGGGTCTCGATCGCGCGGGCGCGCAGCAGCGTGGCCCAGTGAGCCTCGCCGGTCTCGGCGGTGAAGGCCGCCGGCAGCACGATCACGTTCGCGCCGCGCCGGCGCAGGGCCAGGAACAGTTCGGCGAAGCGCAGATCGTAGCAGATGGCCAGCCCGGCGGTGAAGGCGCCGACCGGGACGGTCACGACCTCGCTGCCCGGCGCATAGGTATCGCTCTCGCGGTAGCCTTCGCCGCCGGGGGTGGTGATGTCGAACAGGTGGATCTTGCTGTAGCGCGCCCGCTCCACCCCGTCCGGGCCGAAGACCAGGCTGGTGTTCAGCAGCCGGTCGCCATGGCGCTGGCCGATCGACCCGCCATGCAGCGTGATGCCGTGCGTGCGCGCGGTTTCGGACAGGAAGCGGTAGAGGGGCCCGGCGCCCGCCGTGGCGCCGGGGGCGGGGAGTTCCTCGGCATTGGCGAACTTGACCTCCGCCGTGCCGCCCAGGCAGCTCCAGATTTCCGGCAGCACCACCAGGTCGGGCCGGTCGGCGGCGACGGCGGCCGCGATCAGCGCGCCTGCCTGGGCGATATTGTCCGGCAGGGACGCGCCGGGGGCCATCTGGACGACTGTGGTGCGCACCTGACACTCCGTGCGAAGGCGGATGCGGCCGGCCGGCCGATCCATGGTCCGATCCACGAGGGGGGATCGTCAGCGGCTCTTTATAAGATGCGGGCCGATCCGCCCGCAACTGCCGCCCGCTTTCGGGGGGCTGGTTTTCGTTACAGTCTCTTCGACGTGGGCGGAATCCGGTTTATAAGAAGTTGTTATCCGGAGTGATCATGGCCTCCTCGTCGTCCCGTTTCGTCATCTATGCGGCTCTTGGGGGTAACCTGCTGGTCGCTGTCGTCAAATTCGTCGCCGCCTTCATGACCGGCAGCGCCGCGATGCTGAGCGAGGCGATCCATTCGCTGATCGATACCGGCAACCAGATGCTGCTGCTGGTGGGCCTGCGCCGTGCCGCGCGGCCGGCCACCACCCTGCATCCGTTCGGCTACGGGCTGGAGCTGTATTTCTGGACCTTCGTCGTGGCGCTGCTGATCTTCGGCCTCGGGGCCGGTGTCTCGGTGATCGAGGGGGTCAGCCGCATCCGCCATCCCCAGCCGGTGGATCATGTCGTCGTCAATTATGTGGTGCTGGCGCTGGCCATCCTGTTCGAGGGGTCGGTGTGGCTGACGGCGCTGCGGGCGTTCCGCCGCAACGGCAAGGGCCGGCGCGGCTGGCTGGAGGCCGTGCGCCATAGCAAGGACCCGACCGTCTTCACCGTGCTGTTCGAGGATACGGCGGCATTGTGCGGTCTGGCGGTAGCGCTGCTGGGCAATATCCTGGCGGAAACGCTGGACCTGCCGATGCTCGACGGCGTGGCCTCGATCCTGATCGGCGTGATCCTGACCGTGACCGCCGCCTTCCTCGCGCGGGAGACCCAGTCCCTGCTGACCGGCGAGGGCATGGCGGCGGAATCCCTGGCCAAGGTTCGGGGGCTGGCCCTGCGCGAACCCGGCGTGCTGGGCTTGAACGAAATGCGCTCGATGCATTTCGGCCCGTCGGACGTTCTGGTGGCGCTGAGCCTGGATTTCGATAACGGCCAGAGTGCCGGGCAGGTGGAGCAGACGGTCTCGCGGATCGAGGAACAGATCCGCAAGGCGGTGCCCGAGGTGACGCATGTGTTTATCGAGGCGCAGGATGCCTCGGCGCGGATGGCGAAGGGGCGGCAGTGAAGACTGTTCTTTTTTGAAAAAAAGAACCAAAAAACTCTGATTCGGTCAGGAGCCTTGTGCTGGGGACACGCGATGCTCCTGAACGGATAAAAGTCTTTTTGCTTCTTTTTCTTCAGAAAAAGAAAGTCCTTACTCGCCGCTTACGAACGACGCCGCCGGATATCCCTGCGCGAACAGCAGCGCCCGCAGGCTGGCATGGTCCACCCGGTTGCCGATAGCCGCGCGGACGATCGGCTTGGCGTGGAAGGCGATGCCCAGGCCGGCCTCTTTCAGCATGGCTAGGTCGTTCGCGCCATCGCCGACCGCCATGGTGGCGGCGGGTTTCAGGCGTCCGTCCTCGGCGAGGCGGCGGAGGTGGGCCAGCTTGACGTCGGGGCCGAGGATCGGTTCGCCGACCGTGCCGGTCAGGGTGCCGCCGCTGATCTGCAGGCTGTTGGCGTGATGTTCGGCAAAGCCGCACAGCGCCGCGACGCGGCCGGTGAAGAAGGTGAAGCCGCCGGAGACCAGCGCGGTGCGGGCATTATGCTTGCGCATCGTCGCCACCAGTTCGCGGGCGCCCTCGTTCAGCCGCACATCTTTCCATGCCTTTTCCAGCAGGGTGGCGGGCAGGCCGGCCAGCAGGGAAACGCGCTCGCGCAGGGCAGCGGCGAAATCGATCTCGCCGTTCATCGAGCGGCGGGTGATCTCGGCGATGCGCTCGCCGATGCCGGCGTGGGCGGCGAGGTCGTCCAGCGTTTCGTTGGTGACGATGGTGCTGTCCATGTCCGCGACCAGAAGCCCTTTGCGTCGCCCGCGCGAACGGGTCAGAAGGACGTCGATCTGGCGCGGGCCGAAGACGGCGCGCATCGTATCCAGCGTCGGCATGCCCGGATGGGGGGCCGGGCTGGGGATGTCCACGGCCTCGCCGGGCGAGAGGATGACGGGGACGCCGCCCTTCACCATGTCCCGCGCGGCGCGGGCATCGGCGTCGGTCAGGGTCGTGGCGTCGCGGCGGGCGACGAGCGTGATGGTATGGGACAGCGACATGACGAACAGGCGTGTGACAGGGAAGGCGGCATGACGCAAGCGGTGGATCTGTCGCAGCGGCCGGTGGTGGTGATCGCGGGGCCGACCTGCTCGGGCAAATCGGCGCTGGCGCTGGCGGTGGCGCTGGCGTTGGATGGCGTGATCATCAACGCGGATTCGATGCAGGTCTATCGTGACCTGCGGGTGCTGACGGCCCGGCCGACGCCGGAAGAAGAAGCGGCCGTGCCGCACCGTCTGTATGGTGTGCTGCCCGCGCATGAGACCGGCAGTGTCGCCTGGTGGCGTGCCTGTGCGATGGAAGAAATCGAGGCGGCGTGGACTGCGGGGAGGCTGCCGGTGCTGTGCGGGGGCACCGGCATGTATATGCGCGCGCTGACCGATGGGCTGACCGACATCCCCGATCCCGGCGCCGAGGCCCGGGCCGAGGCGCGCCGGCTGGTGGAGGAAGAGGGGTCGGCGGCGCTGCATGCGCGGCTGGCGGCGGTCGATCCTGAAAGTGCGGCCACCCTGCGCCCTTCCGACAGCCAGCGCGTGGCCCGCGCGTGGGAGGTCTGGTCGGGCACCGGGCACGGCATGGCCCATTGGCGCCGTACCGCGACGCTGCCGCCGCTGGCCTGCCACCGGGTGGCGGTGCGGCTGGAGCCGCCGCGCGATGCGCTGCGTGCCGCCATCGCGCGGCGCTTCGAGGCGATGCTGGAGGCGGGGGCGCTGGAGGAAGTGCGGGCGCTGCTGGCGCAGGACCTGTCGCCCGCCCTGCCGGCGATGCGGGCGCATGGCGTGCCGGAACTGGCCGCCCATCTGTGCGGGGAACTGACATTGGAGGAGGCCGCGAACCGCGCGGTGCTGGCGACCGGGCGTTATACACGGCGGCAGACGACCTGGTTCGCGCATCATAACATTGCGAATGTGGCGGATACGCGGGTGATCGACACACGGATCGGCACCGATGCGCAACAAATGGAAAGGAATTACGGCGACGTCATTTCTTTTATTCTAAACCGGATTGACGCCGGTCGTCAGTTTCCCTAAACCCAGCCGACATTCCGTCCGGAGGGGCCTGTGGTCCCGCGTCAAACACGCCGGATGGAGGAGCAGGGACATGAACGCGACACCCAACCTGAACGATCTGAAGCCGAATACTCATGCCCACGGAGCGGATGTCGTCCTCTCCGGTGCCGAGGTCCTGCTTCGCGTTCTCGTCGATCAGGGGGTCGATGTCATTTTCGGCTATCCTGGTGGCGCGGTGCTGCCGATCTATGACGCGCTGTTCAGGCAGAACGCGGTGCGCCACGTGCTGGTGCGGCACGAGCAGGCGGCGGTGCACGCGGCCGAGGCCTATGCGCGTTCGACCGGCAAGGTCGGCGTGGTGCTGGTCACCAGCGGCCCCGGTGCCACCAATGCCGTGACCGGCCTGGTGGATGCGTTGATGGATTCCATCCCGGTGGTGTGCTTCACTGGGCAGGTGGGCGTGCCGCTGATCGGCACCGATGCGTTCCAGGAGGCCGACACCACGGGTATTACCCGTCAGGCCACCAAGCATAATTACCTGGTGAAGAACCCGGCCGATCTGGCCCGCGTGGCGCACGAGGCCTTCCATATCGCCCGCAGCGGCCGCCCCGGCCCGGTGGTGGTGGACCTGCCGAAGAACATCTCGGTGGGGCCGGCGCCCTATGCCCCGGCATCGCGCGCGCCGCATCCGTCCTACCGCCCGCGCACCGAGCCGGAGCGCGAGGCGGTGGTGCGTGCCGTCGCGGCGATGAAGCGCGCGCGGCGCCCGCTGTTCTATACCGGTGGCGGCGTCATCAATGCGGGGCCGCAGGCCAGCGAGGCGCTGGGCCGGCTGGTGCGCAAGACGGGCTTCCCCTGCACCTCGACCCTGATGGGGCTGGGTTGCTATCCGACCACCGACAGGCAATTCCTGGGCATGCTGGGCATGCATGGCACCTACGAGGCCAATCTGGCCACCCATGGCTGTGACGTGCTGGTCGCGCTGGGCGCGCGTTTCGACGACCGGGTGACCGGACGGCTGGATGCGTTCTCGCCGGGGTCGTTCAAGATCCATGCCGATATCGAGCCGTCGCAGATCAACAAGATCGTGCAGGTCGACGTGCCGATCGTCGGCGATGCCGGCCGGGTGATCGAGATGATGCTGGAGGAATGGGATCGCCAGGACGGCGCGTCCGATCCAGCGGCGCTGGCTCAGTGGTGGCAGCAGATCGAGGCGTGGCGCGGCATCCGCAGCCTGCATTTCGACCAGGATATGACGCCTTCGGCGATCATCCGGCCGCAGCATGCCGTGCGCCGGCTGTATGAGCTGGCGATGGAAACCGGGCGGGATACGTTCGTCTCGACCGAGGTGGGCCAGCACCAGATGTGGGCGGCGCAGCATTTCCAGTTCGACCGGCCGAACCGCTGGCTGACCTCGGGCGGGCTGGGCACCATGGGCTACGGCCTGCCGGCGGCGGTGGGCGCGCAGATCGCGCATCCCGACGCGCTGGTGGTCGACATCGCGGGCGAGGCCTCGACCCTGATGAACATTCAGGAACTGGGCACCATCGCCCAGTACCGCCTGCCGGTGAAGATTTTTATCCTGAACAACCAGTATATGGGCATGGTCCGCCAGTGGCAGGAACTGCTGCATGGCTCGCGCTATTCCGAAAGCTACAGCGCGGCGCTGCCGGACTTCATCCGCCTGGCCGAGAGCTTCCATGCCAAGGGCATGCGCGCGACCTGCGTGGGCGAACTGGACGACGTGATCCGCGCCATGCTGGCCGAGCCCGGCGCGGTGGTGGCCGATATCTGCGTGGCGCAGGACGAGAACTGCTACCCGATGATCCCGTCCGGCGCGGCCCATAACCAGATGCTTCTGGGCCCGGAGCAGGAAGGCGAGGTCAAGGTCAGCGCCGAGGGCCGCATGCTGGTCTGATCCGACGCTCCTTCGCCCCCGGCCCGTGCGGCCGCTTCCTTTTATATATACCGGCATCGGGGTTCGCCCCGTGCCGGGTTCTGTTCGGGAATTCTCATTATGACCATGCAGGACGAGACGATTGTCTCCGCGGTCATCTCCATTCTGGTGGAAAACGAAAGCGGCGTGCTGGCGCGCGTGATCGGACTGTTTTCCGGGCGCGGCTACAATATCGAAAGCCTGACCGTGGCGCCGGTCGAGCAGTCGCGCCACCAGTCGCGCATCAATATCGTGACCTCGGGCACGCCGCAGGTGATCGAGCAGATCAAGGCCCAGGTGGGGCGGCTGGTGCCGGTCTATCGCGTGGCCAACCTGACGCAGGTGGGCCCGCATGTCGCGCGTGAAATGGCGCTGGTGAAGGTCGTCTCGACCGGCGAGGCCCGGACCGAGGCCCTGCGCATTGCCGAGGCCTTTCGCGCGCGCGCGGTGGATACCACCGCCACATCCTTCGTCTTCGAGCTGACCGGTGCGACCGACAAGCTCGATTCGTTCATCGACCTGATGCGTCCGCTCGGCCTGGCCGAAGTCTCCCGCACGGGCGTGGCCGCGATCATCCGGGGCCCCCGGACGATCTGACCGCAGGTCATGCATTCTTTCTTTCGTCTCAACAGGAGGTCTTATCATGCGCGTGTATTATGATCGCGACGCCGACGTGAACCTGATCAAGTCCAAGAAGGTCGCGATCATCGGCTATGGCAGCCAGGGCCACGCCCATGCCAACAACCTGAAGGACAGCGGCGTCACCGAGATGGTGATCGGCCTGCGTCCGGGCTCGACCGCCGTGGCCAAGGCCGAGGGCGCGGGCTTCAAGGTCATGGACCCCTCCGCCGCCGCCGCCTGGGCCGACGTGGTGATGGTGCTGACGCCGGACGAGGGCCAGGGTGCGCTGTACAAGGAGCATCTGGAAGCCAACCTGAAGCAGGGCGCGGCGCTGGCGTTCGCGCATGGCCTGTCGATCCATTTCCGCATCATCGAGGCCCGTCCGGACCTCGACGTGTTCCTGATCGCGCCCAAGGGCCCCGGCCACACGGTGCGTTCGGAATATCAGCGTGGCGGCGGTGTGCCCTCGCTGGTTGCCGTGGCGCAGAACGCGTCGGGCAATGCGCTGGAAATCGCGCTGTCCTATGCCTCGGCCAATGGCGGCGGCCGCGCTGGCATCATCGAGACGACCTTCAAGGAAGAGGTCGAGACCGACCTGTTCGGCGAGCAGGCCGTGCTGTGCGGTGGCCTGGTCGAGCTGATCCGCGCCGGGTTCGAGACGCTGGTCGAGGCCGGCTATGCGCCCGAGATGGCGTATTTCGAGTGCCTGCACGAGACAAAGCTGATCGTCGACCTGATCTATGAAGGCGGCATCGCGAACATGAACTACTCGATCTCGAACACGGCGGAATACGGCGAATACGTCACCGGCCCGCGCATCGTGACGTCCGAGACCAAGGCCGAGATGAAGCGCGTCCTGACCGATATCCAGGACGGCACGTTCGTGCGCAACTTCATCCTGGAAAACCAGTCCGGCAATGTCGGCTTCAAGGCCATCCGCGCCCGCAACAACGCCCACCAGATCGAGAAGGTCGGTGAGAAGCTGCGCGCGATGATGCCGTGGATCGGCAAGAACGCACTGGTCGACAAGACCCGCAACTGATCAGGATACAGGCCGGGCGGGCGATTGCGCCCGCCCGGCTGACCTGACCGCTATCGCCTTCTTTTCCGGTTCAGCCAGGGCGGGGCCATGTCGCCGGCCATGATGCAGCCGACCGGATCGATGTAATCCTCGATCTCCGCCAGCCCGTACCTGTCGATCTGCGCGACGACCGAATCGGCCCGCTTGTAGCTCGACGGCAGTTCGGAAATATCGACCGAACCAGCCTGGAAACGGATATCCAGCCCCGCTGTTTCCGCCTTGAGGATCGCCTCGGGCGTTGCCGTGCCCATGCGGCGGCGATGTTCCGTGCGGGTCATGTTCCGCCCCGCGCCATGGGGGGCGAAGCCGAGCGCATGGCCCGCGTCGTGCCCCCGGGCGACCAGAACGGGCTCCGCCATGTTGAGCGGAATCAGCACCCGGCCGCTCGCATCCGCCGCGTAGCTGTTCCACGCCGGGGTCGCGCCCTTGCCGTGATAGAACAGCCCGTCCCGCTCGAAGACGAAATTATGCTCGTTCCAGAACCGGTCTCCCGGTTCGGCCCGTACCCGTTCGGCGACCGCCTGATGGATCGCGTTGTGATTGGCCTTGGTCCAGCGGCGGATCAACTGCAAGGCTTCCCAATAGGCGCGCCCGTCATCGGTATCGGCCGGGATCCAGGCGTTCTGCACCAGGGTTTCGCGGGATAGCCGGCGGCGATAGCGTTCCGCCACGGCCATGCCTGCCCTGTAGAGCTGTGCGCCCGGACCGCGCGATCCGTGATGGGTTACGATCGCCGTCCGGCCCGTGCGGCGTGAGCGGCCGACGAACAGGAAATGATTGCCGTCGCCCTGGGTGCCCATATGGGCCTGCGCCGTATGCAGCACCTTGTCGGGCGCGAGAAACGGGTTGGCCCGGAAGGCGTCCAGCAGGTTCAGCGATACGGTAAAGCGGTTGCCCTGTTCGCGGCCGCCGGGGCCGAAATGCGTCGTGCCGGATGCGGCGTCGAGGACGGCCTTCGGGTCTGCCATGCCCAGGTCCGTCATCATGACCGAACAGCAGATGTCGGCCGAATGCATGCCGGGATGGATCGCGTTTCTCGCGGCGACGATGCCGCCTACGGGGATCGTCCCCAGCGGCCCCGCCGGGCAGGCATCGGGCATCAGCGCGCCGGCCTCCACCGTCGGTGTGCGCAGGACTTCCCGCATCGTCTCCAGGACGCGGGACACGTTGGCGGATTCGTCGTCGGTTTCCGCCGTGATCGAGACATGCAGTGGCACGCTGTCCGGCGCCTGCAATGCCAGGGGCGGTGGGGGCGGGGGCGCCAGTTCGGGTGCGAGCGCGGCCTGGACCTGTGCCAGATCGGCGCCCGCCGCGCAGGCCGCGTTGGCGCGCGCGAGCAGTTCGGGAAAACGGGGCCCCGGATGGTGGCCCCATGCAATCAGATGGGCCCCATCGATCGCCGCTGTTGTGGTATCGGACATGATGATCCGCTCCTGCCATGATGGCGGCCGGCCTATGCCGTGCCTGTCTGCGTTCGGGACCGGCGACAAGGAGGTGGAGAGACTATGGCGGTTGCCGCGAGGCAGGGGCGCCGGGATCTGTAGTCTCTCCGGCATTCGCCGGTCATGAAGTCGGGTCCGGCGACAAGGGATGGCGGGACGGTTTTTCTGAGCTACCTGCATGGATGCAGGACGGGACTTGAACCCGTGCCCTCCCGTTTCCGGGCGCTCTACCTGTAGTCCCGCCGGCATTCGCCGGGGTCTGTTCCAAGTGGGCCGGCCGGGGCGCGTGGTCCCGGCCGGTCTTTATAGCGGGACGGCCATGATCTGGCCGACCCAGTGGTCAGGCGTCATCCGGCCTTCCGCGAAATCGCCGATCTGGCCGAACACCGCATCGGAAAAACCGCCGATATTCAGGATGTCCGGCCGCGAGAGCGCCTGCGACGAGCCGTAGGGCTGAAGATCGACGCACACCAGGCGGGCGCCCGGGTTGCGATGGCGGATGAACGCCCATTCCTGCATCACCTTCGTCGGCTGGTTTCCTCCCCGCGCGCCGATCCAGGACTGGTTGTCCGAGATCAGCACCACCAGGTCGGGCGCCAGATGCCGTTCGTTCAGCGTCGCCAGCGGCGCCGCGCAGTCAGTTCCGCCGCCGTCGAGCGCCGCGAGGCGTTCGGCATTGGTCAGGATCGTGTCGCGCGGTTCGAGGGCGACATCGCGGACGGTCTCGTCGAACGGCAGGACCAGCGCATCCGGATTGCCGCGCTTGATCGCCGCCGTCATCAGGGCCGCGACATCGACGCAACGCATCGTTGAGGTCGCGCCCCGGCGATAGCCTGTCAGAGGCGAACGCATCGACCCCGAGACATCCGGGCAGAGTGCGATGCTGCCTGTCAGTCGCGGCACCGCGGAGACGGAACGCTCCATGGCGTCATGAAGCGCGTCCCGCACCGCGGGGTCGATCCTGGCGTCCAGCGCCTTCAGGCTGGCCAGAAGCTGGTAGGGCATCGCCCGGCCCGCGCGGATCCGCTCGGGGTCGCGCAGGGTCGCCGTGACATGCGCCATGATCGCCGGATCGTGGAATGTCCCGTTGCGATGCAGCATGTTCAGCCCCTGGCGCAGCGTCTGCCACGATGCGGTTCGCGCGATCTCGCCCCACTGCGCGCCGGTCAGCGGCAGCGTCGCGAGAAGCTGGAACGGCACGGCGGGCACCCGGTCGGACGTTCCGGCCCGGAACGCCAGCAGGTCGCGCACTACCTCCGGCAACGCCGAAACCATTGCGGGCCGCCCGATCAGCCAGGCATAGAACGCCTCCCGTGCTGGGGTTTCGGGGCGCGGATGGACCATGCGGATCACATCGGCCAGTGACGGGCTCGCCCCCACCGACGCGGCCAGCAACTGACGGTCGGTCGCGGCATTCAGCCAGGCCCGGATGGCCAGCTTCGGCCGTGTGCCGAACGATTTGCGGCCGATCAGGCCCGATCGCATCACCTGCGCGAACCGGCGTAGCATGGACCCGGAGGTGACGATCCTGGGAAAGATCCGTCCGAACAGAGCGGCATCACGGGTGGACAGCAGGGCCAGAAGCACGGCCGGCATATCCTTCATATGGCCGACTTCATGGGCGTGGATCGCCACCTGCGCCAGGAATTCATGATCGACAAGACGGGCCGCCGCGAGCAGGTCCGCGAGTTCGTGCGTGGCGGATTGATAGAAACGGTCGGCGAATGTTCCCGTGCAGGCGATCTGGGCCAGCTTGTGCCGCGCCTCGTATGCGTAGGCTGGCGCACCGGCCGCATCGCGTCCCGTGGCACCGGGCATGGGGGGCCCGGGGAATGTCGTGAAGAGATCCTTGTTGACCATGTTCGGGCCCTCCTTTCGTCTGCGGTCATTCTCGCAGGGGGAAGGCGGCGGGCGAAGAAAATCGCAAATCGCTTTCAACGCCTTGTTCCGGAAAGGATTTATCCGTTTCGGCGAAGAGAGGGGGCTGGTTTTTCTATCCTGTGCTATAGGATATTATCTGGCAGGATAAACTTATGAAGAACGTCGTCATCGGTTTTCTCGGCACCAAGCTGGATCAGGTGCGACGCGGCGCCTGGCAGCCGTCCGTGAAGCTCTGCGCGCATCCGGACTTCCCGATCGACCGGCTGGAACTGCTCTATCCGCTCTACGCGGAGCCCGTCGCCGAGCGGGTGATGCGCGATATCGGGCGGATATCGCCCGATACCGAGGTCCGGCTCGTGCGGATGGAGCTTGCGGATCCGTGGGATTTTCAGGAGGTCTATGGAAAGCTCTATGATTTCGCGGAGACGTACGGCTTCGACGAGGATCGCGAGCGCTATCACGTCCATCTGACCACCGGCACGCATGTCGCGCAGATCTGCTGGTTCCTGCTGACCGAGAGCCGTCATGTTCCGGCCCGCCTAGTGCAGACGGGGCCGCCACGTCCGGACGGGGCGCCGCAGGGAACGCTCGATGTCATCGATCTCGATCTTGCGCGCTACAATGCCCTGCAACGGCGTTTCGAGGCGGCTGCCCGCGAACATTCCTATATGCTGCGCGGCGGAATCGTCACGCGGCATCCGGCGATGGTCCGCCTGGTCGACCGGCTGGAGCGTGTTGCCACGGGATCCGACGAACCGGTCTTCCTTCTGGGCGAAGCGGGCACCGGCAAGAGTACGCTGGCCGGGCGGCTGTACGAGCTCAAGCTCCAGCGGCGGCGCGTGAAGGGGCGGCTGGTTCAGGCGCATTGCGCCGCACTTCGCGGGCCGCATGCCATGGCGGCCCTGTTCGGGCAGCGGCGTAACGTGGTCGGCCTGGCCGGGACCGAGCGTGTGGGTCTGCTTGGCGAGGCGGGCGGCGGTGTTCTGCTGCTTGAGGACATCGACCTGCTGCCGCTGGAGGAACAGGCCCTTCTGCTGCGGGCGATCGAGATGGGGTCCTATTATCCCCTCGGATCGGACAATGAGGTGACGAGCCGTTTTCACCTCATTGCGACCACGTGCCGCACCGAAGCCGAACTGTCCGATCCGTCCGTCCTGCGGCCCGATCTGCTGGCGCGGCTATCGTCGTGGATGGTGCGGATCCCGGCCCTGCGCGAACGTCCGGAGGATATGGAAGAGGAACTGGCCCATGCCCGCGAGGCGGTGGAACGTCGCCTGGGCATCAGGACCGGCTTCAATACCGATGCAGGCGCGCGTTATCTGCGCTTTGCCCGCGATCCGGCGGCGCGCTGGACGGGCAATTACCGCGATCTGGAGGCATCGGTCCTGCGTCTGTGTACGTTGGCCGAGCGTGGCCGGGTCACGCTGCCCATGGTCGAGGAGGAAATCGCGCTTTTGACGGCGCGCTGGGGCCTGAGTGCTGTCGATCCCGACATGACGCTGCTGCGGGCGTTCGTCGAGGACCCGTCCGCCATTGATGCATTCGATCGCGCCCAGCTTGCCGCCGTGATCCGCGTCTGCCGTGAGGCGCGCTCGCTGTCCGACGCCGGCCGGCGGTTGTTCGCGGTGTCGCGACAGGAGAAAGCCAGCAGGAACGACGCGGATCGTCTGCGCAAATATCTTGCACGCTTTGATCTGGACTGGGATGCGGTGCGTGCGGCATCGACCGGGTGAAATGAGGCCGCCGGTATGCCTCGGGAGTGATGGATGGCCAGATGGCGTTGCCGGGCAGGACCGCCTCGGTGTCGGCACATGGCACGGCCCGAGGGGAAGCCGGTTTCGTTTTCCGGTGTCGATCGTCGCGTGGGACTGCGCGAAAGGAGTCGTCTGATGCAGGCTGTCAGCACACGATGGGCAACCGAGGCCGATCTTCCGGCTCTGGAATCACTGATCGCGCTGGCGATTGGAACTTTGCAGGCGGCGTTCCTCACGCCCGAACAGGTCGCGGCCAGCCGTGCGATCATGGGGCTCGACACCCAGCTTGTGGCGGACGGCACTTACCTAGTGGCCGAAAGGGACGGCGAGATCGTGGGGTGCGGCGGCTGGAGCCGGCGCGCGACGCTTTATGGCGGCGATCACAGCACCAGCCTGCGCGACCCCCAGCTTCTCGATCCTGCCTGTGATGCCGCGAAAATCCGGGCCATGTACACCCACCCGCGTTGTGCACGGCAGGGCATCGGGCGGGTGATCCTTTCGGGATGTGAACAGGCTGCCCGCGCCGAGGGGTTTTCCACGGTGGAACTGATGGCGACGTTGAGCGGTCAGCCGTTGTACGCCGCCAGTGGGTACCAGCCCGTCGAAACAGTCGAAGCGAATGTGAACGGCCTTGCGGTGCCGCTGGTGCGGATGCGCAAGCTGTTCGGCTTTCGTGTGGCGGGAGAGTGGGAATAAGATCGGGACAGGTTCAGTCAGCAAGGACACCGATCATGACCGATTACGTCATCCCGCAGCCGCCGCAGCCCAGTCTGGCGGTCACGGGAACCGAGGCCCGTTTCCCGGTGCGCCGGATCTGGTGCGTCGGGCAGAACTATGCCGAACATGCGCGTGAGATGGGGGGCGATCCGGATCGCGCGCCGCCGTTCTTTTTCGCCAAGCCGGGCGATGCCGTCGTGTCCGGCGGCGGCGTGCTGCCGTTTCCGGTCAAGACCGCCAATCTGCATTATGAGGTCGAACTGGTGGTGGCGATCGGCACTGGTGGGCGGGATATTCCGGCGGATCAGGCGTTGTCGCATGTCTATGGCTATGCGCTGGGCCTGGATATGACGCGCCGCGATCTTCAGGCGGCGGCCAAGAAGGCCGGTCGGCCGTGGGCGCTGGCCAAGGGGTTCGACCAGTCCTGCCCGATCGGGCCGGTGGCGCCCGTGGCCGCGATCGGCCATCCGGAGCGTGGGCCGATCACGTTGTCGGTGAATGGCGAGGTTCGCCAGCAGGGCGATGTGTCGGACATGATCTGGCCGGTCGCCGATATCATCTCGCAGTTGAGTGCCTTTGTTGCACTGGCGCCGGGTGATCTGATCATGACCGGCACGCCGGCGGGTGTCGGCCCGGTGCAGCCGGGCGATGTGCTGCATGCAAGCTGTGTCGGGGTCGGTACGCTGGATGTGACCTACGGCGCGGCCTGATCGGTCGTGATACTGCCTGGTTGCAGCAGGTCGCCGATGAAGAGCGCGATCTTCTGCGAGTGGGCGGTGCTGACGGGGTGGATGGCATAGAAGGTGACGGGGTCCGGCTCCCAGGATTCCATTACCGTGACCAGCCGTCCGGCCCGCACGGCCTCTTCGACCTCCCACAGGGATTTCTGGGTCAGGCCCATGCCGGCCAGCGCCCATTGCACCGGCAGTTCCGAATTGCTGGAGGCCAGCAGGCCGTCGATCCGCCATGGGCGCGCGGCGTCCCCACGGCCGAAACGCCATGTGGCCCGGCACTGGCCTGTCATGTTGGCCACCAGGCAGTCATGGTGGGCGAGATCGGCGGGGGTATCGGGGATGCCCCGGCGGGCCAGATAGTCCGGGCTGGCCACCAGCACGCGGCGGCTTTCCATCAGGCGCCGGCCGGTCAGGGTGGTATCCACCACCGGCGCGCCGCGAATGGCGATGTCGAACCCTTCGCCGACAATGTCGGCCATCCGGTCCTCCAGCGTCAGATGCACGCGGATGCCCGGGTGGCGGCGGACGAAATCGGCGACGAACGGCGCCAGCCGCAGGCGTCCGAACGGGGTGGGGGCGGTGACGCGCAGCATGCCGCCGGGCGCGCTGACCGTCTCGCGCACCCGTGCTTCCATCATCTCCGTGGCGGCCAGGATCGCGGTCGCTTCATCCAGATAGACGCGCCCGGCCTCGGTCAGGGTCTGGCGCCGTGTGGTGCGTACCAGCAGGCGCGTGCCCAGCCGGCGTTCCAGTCGTACCAGCCGGTCGCTGACCACCGAGGGGGCCAGGCCCAGATGGCGCGCCGCCGCCGACAGGCCGCCATGGCGGACGATTTCGATCATTACCCGCATCTCGTCGATGTCGCGCATCGTTCGCCTTTTCCGGAAACTGTTTTCCGGTTTTGACGGTTATCATTCTCCGGCCGGCGCGCCCATAGTCCCGCTGACCGATCCGTTACAGGAGGCAATCCATGCAGTATCGTCAGCTCGGCCGTTCCGGCCTGCGTCTCTCGGCTTTCACGCTCGGGACCATGACGTTCGGGGGCAAGGGCGCATTCGCCAAGACCGGCAATACCGACCTCGCGGGCGCGCAGCGGCAGATCGACATGTGCATCGAGGCCGGGATCAATATCTTCGATACCGCCGACATCTATTCCGCCGGCGTGTCGGAGGAGATTCTGGGGGCGGCGCTGAAGGGGCGGTCGTCGGAAATCCTGGTCAGCACCAAGACGCGCTTCCGCATGGGCGAAGGCGCGAATGATGCCGGCCTGTCGCGCTATCATATCGTCGCGGCGGCCGAAGCCAGCCTGCGCCGGCTGGGTCGCGACCATATCGACCTGTATTACCTGCATGAATGGGACGGCCAGACCCCGCTGGACGAAACGCTGGAGGCGCTGGATACGCTGACCCGCTCGGGCAAGATCCGCTATGCCGGGGTGTCCAATTTCTCCGGCTGGCACCTGATGAAGGCGTTGAGCACGGCGGAGCGCCACCGCCTGATCGCCCCGGTCGCGCAGCAGATCTATTATTCGCTTCAGGCGCGCGAGGCCGAATATGAATTGCTGCCGGTGGCGCTGGATCAGGGTATCGGCGTGCAGGTATGGAGCCCGCTGGCCGGCGGCCTGCTGTCCGGCAAGCATCGGCGCGGCAAGCCCGAACCGGAGGGCACGCGCCAGTTGGCCAACTGGGGCGAGCCGCCGGTCCATGACGTCGAGAAGCTGTACGATGTCGTCGAGGTCCTGGTGGCGATCGGCGCGGAACGGGGTGTCTCTGCCGCGCAGGTGGCGCTGGCCTGGGTCGCGCATCGTCCGGCGATCACCTCGGTTGTCATCGGGGCGCGAACCGATGCCCAGTTGGCCGATAATCTGAAGGCGACCGAACTGGCTCTGTCGGCCGAGGAAATGGCACGTCTGGACGCGGCCAGCGCCCCGCCGCTGCTTTATCCCTACTGGCATCAGGCGAGCACGGCATCGGATCGCCTGTCGGCGGCCGATCTGCTGCTGCTCGGCCCTTCGATCAAGAAGGGCTGAGGCGCCATGGCACTCTATCGCCGCATTGCGGCCTGCATGCTCGCGGCCGGCACGGTCGCGGGCCTGATGACGGTGCAGCCGGCCCGGGCCGCCGGGCCGGCGGTCATCACCACCCAGAAACTGTCGTGGGAAGTCGCCGACCAGCTCGCGGCGGCGGCGGTGCGGATCTGTGCGGCGCGCGGCTGGTCCGTCACCGCCGCCGTGGTCGATCCGTCCGGCCATGAGCAGGTGATCATCAAGGGCGATACGGTGCCGCTGCAATCGCTGTCGGTGTCCTACCGCAAGGCCTACACGGCCTATGCCTATGGCATGACCTTCGACAAGGACACGACCAGTGCCCTGATCGCGGCCAAGGTCACCGGGCCGCCCAATGGGGCGCTGAACACGATTCCGCAGGTGCTGTTCGTGCCCGGTGGCGTATTGCTGCGGCGGGCGGATCGCTCGGTGCTGGGGGGCCTGGGTGTTTCGGGGGCGCCCGGCGGCGACCTGGACGAAGCCTGCGCGGTTGCCGCGGTTAAGGAGGTCTCGCCCCGGTTTCAATGACCGGTGTCATGAAAACGACCGCGCGGAGGGCGGGGCAGTCATGTGCCATCGCGTCACCATGCCCTTGTAACAACGTCCCATTATCCCCATCTAGGCCTTAGTGTGGTGCGCCATTGCCTCCTGAAGGGATGGCGCCCCCAGCTTCAGGTCGCCTGAGTGAAAGGGACATGGGATTATGAATATCGAGAAATTTACCGAACGGTCGCGCGGGTTCCTCCAGGCCGCGCAGACGATCGCGGTGCGTGAGTACAACCAGCAACTGACGCCCGAACATCTGCTGAAGGCGCTGCTGGACGACCCCGAAGGGGCGGCCTCCGCATTGATCCGCGCCGCTGGCGGGCAGACGCCTGCCATCCAGGCGGCTGTCGAGGCTGCGCTGGCCAAGCTGCCCCGCGTGCAGGGTGGCGGCGCCGGCCAGCCGCAGGCCACGCCGGATCTGGTCCGTCTGCTGGATGCGGCGCAGAGCGCGGCGCAGAAGGCCGGTGACGAGTTCGTGGCACAGGACCGCCTGCTGGTGGCGATTGCCGCGTCGGAAACGCCGGCCGGCCGTGCGCTGCGTGACGGTGGTGCGACGCCGCAGGCGCTGGACAAGGCGGTTGCCGCCATTCGCAAGGGGCGCACCGTGACCAGCGAGAACGCCGAAGCCAGCTTCGACGCGCTGAAGAAATATGCCCGCGACGTGACCGAGATCGCCCAGCAGGGCAAGCTGGACCCGGTGATCGGGCGCGACGAGGAAATCCGTCGGGCGATCCAGGTGCTGGCGCGGCGCAGCAAGAACAATCCGGTGCTGATCGGTGAGCCCGGCGTGGGCAAGACCGCGATCGTCGAAGGGCTGGCCCTGCGCATCGTCAATGGCGACGTGCCGGAGGCGCTGAAGAACAAGAAGCTGCTGTCGCTCGATCTCGGCGCGCTGGTGGCCGGTGCCAAGTTCCGTGGCGAGTTCGAGGAACGGCTGAAGGCCGTGCTCAAGGAGATCGAAAGCGCCGAGGGGCAGGTGATCCTGTTCATCGACGAGATGCACACGCTGGTTGGTGCCGGTCGGACGGATGGGGCGATGGATGCGTCCAACCTGATCAAGCCGGAACTGGCGCGTGGCACGCTGCATTGCATCGGTGCGACCACGCTGGATGAATACCGCAAGTATATCGAGAAGGACGCGGCCTTGGCCCGGCGCTTCCAGCCGGTCTATGTCGGCGAGCCGTCGGTGCCCGATACCATCTCGATCCTGCGCGGCATCAAGGAGAAGTACGAACTCCACCATGGCGTGCGGATTACCGACAACGCGCTGGTGGCGGCGGCGACGCTCTCCAACCGCTACATCACCGACCGCTTCCTGCCCGACAAGGCGATCGACCTGGTGGACGAGGCGGCCAGCCGCCTGCGGATGCAGATCGACAGCAAGCCGGAAGAACTGGACGAACTCGATCGCCGGCTGATCCAGCTCAAGATCGAGCGCGAGGCGATCCGCAAGGAAGATGATTCCGCCAGCCGCGAGCGTCTGGTGAAGCTGGAAGCCGAACTGGCGGAGATCGAGGAAAAATCGAACGCCATGTCGGCGGCCTGGCATGCCGAGAAGGACCGCGTGAATGCGATCCAGAAGCTGAAGGAACAGCTCGACCAGGCACGCTCGGATGTCGAGGTCGCGCAGCGGCGCGGTGATCTGGGGCGGGCGTCGGAACTGATGTATGGCGTCATTCCCAATCTGGAAGGGAAGATCGCCAGCGCGCAGGAGGCCAACGAAAGTGCCGCCGCCGGCGATGGTCTGGTCAGCGAGGCTGTGACCGAACAGGGTATCGCGTCTGTCGTGTCGCGCTGGACCGGTGTGCCGGTGGACCGCATGCTGGAAGGCGAGCGGGCCAAGCTGCTGCGGATGGAGGACGAACTGCGCCGCAGCGTGGTGGGCCAGGAACCGGCGCTGAAGGCGGTGGCCAATGCGGTGCGGCGTGCCCGCGCGGGCTTGCAGGACCCCAACCGGCCGATCGGCTCGTTCCTGTTCCTCGGCCCGACCGGCGTGGGCAAGACCGAGTTGTGCAAGGCGCTGGCCCGCTTCCTGTTCGATGACGAGAAGGCGCTGCTGCGCATCGACATGAGCGAGTTCATGGAGAAGCACGCGGTCTCCCGCCTGATCGGCGCGCCCCCGGGCTATGTCGGCTATGAGGAAGGCGGCGTGCTGACCGAGGCTGTGCGGCGCCGGCCTTATCAGGTGATCCTGTTCGATGAGGTGGAGAAGGCGCACGAGGATGTCTTCAACGTGCTGCTCCAAGTGCTCGATGACGGGCGCCTGACGGACGGGCAGGGGCGGACGGTCGATTTCCGCAACACCATCATCGTCCTGACCAGCAATCTGGGGTCCGACGTCCTGGCGCATCTGCCGGACAACGAATCCACGGATATGGTGCAGGCCGAGGTCATGAAGGTGGTGCGCAATCATTTCCGGCCGGAATTCCTCAACCGCCTGGACGAGATCATCCTGTTCTCCCGTCTCCAGCGGGCGGACATGACGCGGATCGTCGATATCCAGATCGGGCGCCTGCGCAAGCTGCTGGACGAGCGGCATATCGAACTGGACCTGGACGAGCCGGGTCATCTCTGGCTGGCCGAGGCAGGCTACGATCCGGTGTATGGCGCGCGTCCGCTGAAGCGGGTGATCCAGCGCAGCTTGCAGAACCCTTTGGCCGGGTTGCTGCTGGATGGCACCATCCATGACGGCGAGCGGATCAAGGTGTCGGCCGATGACAAGGGTCTGACCATCAACGGTCGGTCGATCGCTGAAGACTGAGCGGTTTTTGGGGCGGCGCACGGTGATGCGCCGCCCCGTCTGCGGCCTTTTTCGCCGTCCTGACATGGAAAAGCAGAAAAAAGTTCATTTTCTTATCCACCCCTTATCCACAGAGGGGTGTGGGCTCCCGGTTGGGCGGGCCGGGTTTCTGGGAAAAACAGAGTGTTTCAGGGCTGTTTTGAAGCGCGTTGACATCCCCCCTCGATCCCCGTAAAAGCCGCTTCACCGAACGGCACTACCGCTTCGGACCG